>NZ_JBBOCE010000003.1:0-61640 GCF_038002305.1 Paenibacillus sp. FSL R5-0887 | reverse complement strand
TTGCCAAGCACATTAAGCCATTGTTGATTTATCAGCAGTGGCTTTTTTGTTTTTTTTGGACAAGAGTGTTATTTGAAGGGGAGTACAACATCTGAAGGGGCTGTAATTGAGTGACATTTTTGTTACCGACGCTGAGGTCGATACAAGTATAATAGATAAGTGCAAATAATAAGCAACATCTCTAATACGAAGGAACTACTCATAAATTCTAACTTTGAATTTTCTTGTGTCTTTAGATGCATTGTGGAGGTAAGGAGGATTTAAGGCATGAAACAAACAAGAATTATTAAGATATTAATTTTTTCGTGTATAGTAGCTTTAATACTGGCAGGCTGCGGTACGAAAGCGCCCAGCTGGGATGCTTTTGAGGGTGCGCTAAACGAGAAAAATTTCCCTGTGCCCCAAGAGGCGTACTCACCAGACCAGACTACGACAAACGTTGCTATGGATTATGTGCGTTATTCTTTACCTGGATTAAAGGAGAAGAACGGCATCCCAGAGGAGTATATGGATACTATTAAGGCCTGGGGATGGGTTGAACAGGAAGAGGAGAATACCGATTCATCTGGTGTTTTTCAGAAGGATGGAGTAACGGTTCATTTAACAGTGCATGATGATTATTTTATAGTTATGATTCCTAAAGAAAAGAAGGCCTTAATTAAAGGTCTTAAGACAAAATAAATAATCGCCGTCCTTTATGGATGGCGATTATTTATTTATATGCGAACACAGGTTAACTGTACTCTATTGAGAGTAATAGGAGGCATCGGATGGATTAAACTTCAGCATGCCTTCCTTGTTGCGTTGATTTATTTTGAACAGTGTATAGAGACGGGGCAATAAAAGCCACAAGTGGCAAATAATCAGGGATACTGTAAATGCCGGTGGAGACCAAAAAATAAAGAGAGCTGCAATACAAAGACCAATATAAAAATTATGTAACTGTACTTTACGGAAAATGCGGTAACTAATGTGTTGATCTGGCATGAAGCCAAGCCACGGGATTTTAAATGAGATGGACCATCTTTTTGAAATAGGATGCCCGGAGATTAGAAGTACTGAGCGTGAAATAACATATTGAACCCAGAACATAACCGGAGCAGCTATAATTAAGTAGAGAATACTCCACCAAGAAAGAAAGACTGTCTCGAGCACAAGGACCAAAAGAGGGAGCAAAATATAAACACGCAGCAGAGGTGCCGTTAGATTAATTTTTTTGATTAATTTATATTGATAGAATGTAGCAGCGCCTTTGGTGTTGGGTTCCATATAAAATAGACTAACCTCCTCACAGATTCATATGTTCTTAATATCGGCGAATGAAAGCATTTTATTAAACTATGGGCGAATATTCACCGATATAGGGGCAGCGGAATATATATAATACACGAAACGAAGGATATGAAAAAACTATGAAAAGGTTTAAAATGATAGAAGGTGTATCATACTGTTCTTAAAAGAGTCAAGGTGGGATGGTTATGGAACAGCAAACCGGGCAAGCTTGTATCATTTGTGGGCAGGAAAAAGAAGAAGGTATTGTGATTGTCTCGCATTTTATTTGTGAGGATTGTGAGGCAGAAATGATCCGTACCGAGGCAGAAGATGCTAAGTACCGTTTTTTTATTGGCCAGATGAAGAAGATCGGATTGCAAAAGAACGCTTAAGTAGAGCAACTCTGTTAATTGATGCGGATAAGAGAGCAGTCTGGATGAAAGATATAAGGGCTGCATTAGAGATATTCATATACGGCTTCCTCGTTGTTTAAGCGGGGGGAGCCGTTTTGCTGTTCAGTCAGATGCTTTTATGAGGAAACATAGGAGTTTCTGAATATTTACGTTAAAATAGAAGGAACCCTATGGGAAGGAATTTAATATGAATAAATTACAACGATGTAGGGCACCTGTATACGAAATGCTGGAGCAATATAGAATTGTGGGTAATATATCTTATCATGTGCCGGGACATAAAAATGGAGCGGCATATGACGGCGTAGAAGGCGCTGGGTTTCTAGATGTGGTCATGAAGTACGATGTTACGGAGATTACCGGTACGGATGATCTTCATCATCCTGAGGGAGTCATTAAGGAAGCACAGGAGTTGGCTGCGGATTGCTTTGGAGCAGAGGAGAGTTTTTTTCTAGTTGGCGGAAGTACGGCGGGTAACCTGGCGCTGATTCTAACGGCTTGCCCCGAGCCAGGAATGATTCTGATTCTTCAACGAAATGTGCATAAATCAGTGATTCATGGTCTTATGTTAGCTGGAGTGAGGGCTGTTTTCGTCGAGCCGCTAATTGATCCACTCAGCGGCTTGGCAGTAGCGCCGGCGGCAGAAGCTGTTGAGGCTGCACTTGCAGCCTATCCTGAAGCCGCCGCTGTATTTGTCACCATGCCCAATTACTACGGCATGGGCAGTGACCTTGCGCCCCTCGCGCGTATTTGCCACGACAGCGGTGTACCGCTGCTTGTCGATGAAGCGCATGGGGCGCATTACGGGCAGCACCCGGCACTGCCTGCCGGGGCGCTTGCTTGTGGCGCGGACGGCGTAGTGCAGTCCACGCACAAGATGCTCACTGCGATGACCATGGGCGCTATGCTGCATGTTCAAGGGCAGCGGCTCGACCGCGCCCTGCTCTCGCAGCGGCTCGCCATGGTGCAGAGCTCCAGCCCATCATATCCTATGATGGCGTCGCTTGATCTTGCCCGGCGGCTGCTGCACAGCCGGGGCAGCGATGCATTCACGGCGGGGCTGGCCGCCGTGGATGTCCTGCGGCGCGGCCTTGCCGAGCTGCCGCGCTATGGATTGGTGCAGCCGGCAGAGCCGCTGCACGACGGCACGCCGCTGCATAAGGCGGCGTACGAGACGCAGGACCCCTTCAAAGTCGTCATTTATGACGCCACCGGGGTCCTAGGCGGTTTCGAGCTGCAGCGCAGGCTCGAGGCTAAGGGCTGTGTGCCGGAGATGAGTGACGACCGGCACGTAGTGCTGCTGTTCAGCCTCGGTTCGAAGGCTGAAGATGCAGCAAGGTTATTGCAGGCGCTGCGGGAAATAGATTCGGAGGTTACATCCGAATCACCGCACACCGCTGGCATTTTAGAATCTCAAAATATTTCCACGTGGAACAATTTGAATGTTTTACAAATCTCGGTACCCGTTCCCTTCTCTTTGAAGCCGGTATCAGTCAATGAGGTAGAAAGTATTAATCTTGAACACAGCGTGGGGAGAGTAGCTGCAGAAATGGTAATTCCCTATCCACCAGGCATTCCATTATTATATCCGGGTGAAGTCATCACAGATCAGATACAGCAAAGACTGACTGGTTTAGCTTATGGAGGTGCGAAGTTCCAGGCTTGTGCTGATCCGGTCTTGCAGCGTATTAAGGTATACAACATTCAGAAGGGCGGAGAAGTATAAGTGGGCAAAGAAGGTTTCTTCATAACATTAGAAGGGGGCGAAGGCTCCGGAAAAACAACGGTACTGGGCAGAGTAGCAGCATATTTGCAGAATCGGTCCATGCCCTATCGAATTACACGTGAACCTGGAGGCATAGAAATCGCCGAAAAAATTCGCTCTATTATTCTGGATCCTGCCCATACTGCAATGGATGCACGTACTGAGGCATTGCTGTACGCTGCATCAAGAAGCCAACATCTCGCTGAAGTAGTAGAGCCAGCTCTTAGAGAAGGGCTTACAGTCCTCTGTGACCGCTTTGTAGACAGCAGTCTCGTTTATCAAGGACATGCAAGAGGATTAGGTATGGAAGAGGTGTGGAGTATTAACCGTTTTGCTATTGGAAATCGCATGCCCGATCTAACCTTTTATCTGGATGTAGACCCTGAGATTGGATTATCACGGATTGCGGCCAATCAAGATCGCGAAGTCAATCGTCTGGATATGGAGAGTCTTGCCTTTCATCAGAAGGTTCGTGAAGGTTATCATTTATTAATTAAGGCGAATCCGGAGAGAATAGTAGTTCTTGATGCAAACCGCCCTATTCATCTGGTAGAACAAGATATCGTGAGAACTCTTGAAGAGAGAGTATTAAAGGGTTTTTAGGGTGTTTTGTCTAATATAATAAGAGAAGTGGCATATAACTAAGCGTTTGCTTATGAAGTGAGGTTGCTACTAAGAACACATTAAGTAGTAATACTCCATAAAACTTTTTTGGGAGGGAATGCGAAGATGAAGTTGATCATTGCAATTATCCAGGATAAAGACAGTAACCGGTTATCCAGTGAGCTAGTAAAAGCCAATTTCCGTGCTACCAAACTCGCAAGTACAGGTGGATTTCTGCGGGCGGGAAATACGACATTTATGATTGGGGTAGAAGACAGTCAGATCGAAGCTGTATTGAACGTTATCCGTAACAGCTGTAAAGTGCGTGAACAACTAGTCACTCCAGTAACTCCGATGAGTGGCACGACGGATTCCTATTTACCGCTCCCTGTTGAAGTACAGGTCGGTGGCGCTACTGTATTCGTGCTTCCTGTAGATCGTTTCGAACATTATTAAGTATAATATAAATGAGTAAGTCATTTACAAAAAAGGGGCGGTAGATAACCTTTGAAGATCAATCCGGGATATAGGCCCTTAAAGAGTGAGCTTCCAAATGCAGAAGGGGCTAATAAGCCTGTTCAGCAGAAATCGTTCTCTGACGTTTTTCAGCAGCAAGGTGAACAGAAAACCAAAGATGAACTAAACCGCCAGATCAAAGAAATACAGTCACAAGGCGACCGTTTATCTAAGTCTATGACCATTCGTGAACTCACCATTTACCGGATGATGATCAAAAGGTTTCTGGAAGAAACCGCTCGTAGAGGCGTTATACTGAAAGAGACACGTGGATGGGATAGACGTGGGCGGGGTAAGCGTTACAAGCTGCTTGAGGAAATTGATGCGGCTTTGCTATCTATGGCAGACGATCTGCTGAATAGTGAGCAGGGCCGAATAGATCTGTTGGGACGTGTTGGAGAAATTCGTGGGTTGTTAATCAACCTTTCTTTTTAAAGTTTTGGGAGGAAATTATGCCTTTTCATGATATAGTAGGCCAGGAGCATGCTAAACGGCTACTCCAAAATGCCTTGCGCAAGGATGCTGTGAGCCATGCTTATTTATTTACAGGACCAGCAGGCAGTGGACAAATGAAGACGGCGCTGATGTTTGCCCAAGCAATTTTTTGCACGGAAAGCAAGGATGACGCCTGTGGCGAATGTCTAGAGTGCCGAAAGGTTGAGCATGGAAACCATCCTGATTTGTCATTGCTGCAGCCCGACGGTGCAAGCATAAAAATAGACCAGATCCGTGAGCTGCAGCGTGTCTTTTCCTATCGATCTGAGGGTGTGAATCCAAAGGTTTATATTATAGATGGGGCAGACAAAATGACGGTACAAGCTGCCAATAGTTTGTTGAAGTTTCTGGAAGAACCGCCAGCTCCGGCAGTAGGAATCCTAATATCTGATAATAGTCGTTCTTTATTGCCGACGATTCAGTCACGGACTCAGCGGATCCCATTTAGTCCGTTAAATCCGGATATTATGCTTCAAGCGCTAGCAAGTGAGGGTGTGCCGATCCCCTTAGCTCGATGTGCAGTATCACTTAGTTCGGGACTTGATGGTTGCAGGGAACTTTTGGAACAGAATTGGTTTGCAGAAATGAGAAATCTAGTGTTACAATTAGCTAAGGAGTCCTTAAGCAAGGGCAGCTCCACGGTAGCAACTGCCGGGCAGAAGCTGTTCAAGACTGGGCTCGCTGAACATTTGGATATCCTTTTCAGCATGTTCCATCTATGGTTTAAAGATATGCTCTACTTCCTGTACCGCAAGCACGAAAGTATCGTTTTTATAGATCAGTTAGACTTTATTTCCAGGCATGCCCGTGGGCGCAGTGCGGAACAATGGGTGGCTTATATGGGATATGCTGCAGAGAGTACTAAGAAGCTGCGTTCCAATGCCAATGCCCAGTTGTGTCTGGAGCAGTTCTTAATCCGACTGGAAAGTTAAAGGATTAGCAATGATATATCCTCCGGATGTCGCTTTACCTGGAAGTATCGTTTTAACAGACGAGGAAGGACAAGCATGGATCATCAGGGAGCGGACATGCCCATAGGTTCCTTTTACCGGCAAACAAGGGGGTTAATTTTTGTACAGCGTAGTAGGTGTCCGTTTTAAAAAAGCGGGTAAAATATATTATTTTGATCCACTTGATTTTCCGATTGAACGAGATCAATGTGTTATTGTTGAGACAGCACGTGGGGTGGAATACGGTAAGGTTGTCGTAGGCAAAAAAGAGGTGGAGGAGTCCGATGTTGTACTACCCCTCAAAAAAGTGATGCGTATTGCCGGAGAAACCGACGCACGCGTTGTTGAGGAGAACAAAAGCGCCGCTAAGGAGGCTTTTACCACCTGTTTAAATAAAATACGCGACCACGGTCTCAAAATGAAGCTCGTAGATGTAGAGTTTACTTTTGACCGTAATAAGATTATATTTTACTTTACGGCCGAAGGACGCGTTGACTTTAGAGAATTGGTTAAGGATCTGGCAAGTATTTTTCGGACCCGCATTGAGCTTCGGCAAATTGGGGTACGTGATGAAGCTAAGATGCTAGGTGGACTTGGACCTTGTGGACGAGTGCTTTGCTGCTCCTCTTGGTTAGGGGATTTTGAACCCGTATCCATAAAAATGGCCAAGGATCAGAACCTTTCACTTAATCCGACCAAGATTTCCGGACTTTGTGGACGTCTGATGTGTTGTTTGAAATTTGAGCATGACAATTATGAGAGTGTAAAGGAAGAAATGCCAGCGGTCGGCAAGATTGTCGTGACCTCATTGGGGGATGGCAAAGTAGTAGGAATCAATGCCGGAAACCGTACGGTTCATGTACAGTTGTTTGAAGTGGGCAAAGTTAAGGAACTTCCAATGGATGATGTTGTCGTCAAGTAAACCATATAAGGTTACTTTCGGGGTGGAAACTTGGAGAAGAAAAATATATTTGCACACATGCAGGATATGGAAGCGCAGATGGAAACGATGCGCGCCAATCTTGGAGAATGGAAACAGACGGTAAAAGAACTGATGGAAGCTAACCAGAGGTTAACTCTGGAGAATGAACAGCTTCGCAAAATTTTAAAGCGGGATGCACCTTTGGATCCTACCGTAGATTCTGCGGAGGCGGAAGCTCTTTTAGCTACCGGAGAGGGAACAGAAGAGGTTGTCGGGGAAGGTTATGACAACTTGGCTCGACTTTACCACGAAGGCTTTCACATCTGTAATGTTTATTTTGGACATTTACGCACGGAAGGTGACTGTCTGTTCTGTCTTTCTTTTCTTAATAAATGAGGATATCCAGCCGTAGGAGATTAATCCTACGGTTTTTTTTGAATTTTAGCCCATAGACATATGCCTTTGAAGCAAGTTTTTCTCAACAAAACCTTTAGGAGATTATTACATGACGAATTCTTTTAATGATATATCTGTCCCCTTGTTACCGACGGAGCGGGTGGATGATTTACTAACACATGACCTGCGCATTATTCAAAGTGATGAAGTATTTAGTTTTTCTATGGATGCTGTATTGCTTGCTCGTTTCGCCAGTGTTCCGCCACGTGGAAGAGTTCTAGATCTTTGTACGGGAAATGGTGTAATACCGATTTTAATGACTACCCGGACAAAAGCTTCTATAGAAGGCATTGAAATACAACCTCGTTTAGCTGATATGGCTCGTCGTAGCGTGGCTCTAAATGGCCTTCAGGATCAGGTTGTAATTCATGAAGGTGATTTGCGCGAGTTATATACTACCGCAGGACATGGGGTGTATGATGCAATAACGGTCAACCCTCCTTATATGCCGCTTAATGGCAGTGATCTGAAGCTGAACAACCATCAAGCTATGGCTCGCCATGAGATAGGCTGTACACTGGAGGAGGTCATTCAGGCTTGTGTGCGATTGGTTCGGACGGGCGGAAAGGTAAGTATGGTTCATAAACCACAACGGTTGGTTGATATTATCAGTCTTATGAGACAATATAGACTCGAGCCAAAGATTATTCGGTTTGTACATCCACGTGCCCATCTGGAGGCAAATATGGTATTAATCGAAGCTGCACGTGATGGAAAGCCTGAGGTTCGTTTACAACCACCGCTCATCGTATATAATGAGGACAATCAATACTGTCCAGAGATTATGGACATCTACTATGGTGCTAAAGAGGGTAAATCATGACGATATCATGCCAAAGCAGTTTTCAAAACAAGACTAATACCAGTACTCAGGAGACAACAGGGTCGCTTTTTCTGGTGGCTACACCTATCGGTAATCTGGAGGATATGACCTATCGTGCAGTCCGTACATTGCAGGAATGTGATATTATTGCCGCGGAAGATACGAGACAGACCCGAAAATTACTCAGCCACTTTGAGATTTCACCTTCGATGTTGTTTAGTTATCATGAGCATAATAAGGCCGCCAGTGGACCTGAGCTTGTACGCTATATAATAGAAGGAAAAAATTTGGCACTCGTCAGCGATGCCGGTTTACCAGCGATTTCTGACCCTGGAGCGGATCTTGTAGCCCTTGCAATAAGTCATGGAATTCCGGTGATTCCTATCCCTGGAGCTAACGCAGCGTTGTCAGCTTTGATCGCTTCTGGTCTATCTACGAATACGTTCACCTTTATCGGCTTTCTTCCCCGAGAGCGTAAGGACATCCGAGCAGTATTAAGTCCACTTCGTTCGGCTCAAGGCACTTTGTTGTTCTACGAATCTCCCCATCGCGTAGTTAAGACACTTGCTCATCTTCAAGAAGCATTCGGTAATCGCCAGATTGTGTTGGCACGTGAATTAACGAAAAGATATGAGGAGTTTCTACGCGGTTCGATTGAGGAATGTACACTATGGCTGGCTGAACATCCTCCGCTAGGCGAATATGTTATTGTCGTAGAAGGGGAGAGCAAGGAAGATGCAGAAATCGCAGAATCGGCGTGGTGGCGTCAGTTAAGCATTGAAGATCATGTAGCTCATTACGAAGCACAGGATGTACCACGGAAAGAGGCTATGAAAAAAGCGGCATCAGACCGGGGTGTAGCCAAACGGGATATTTATAATGCGTTGCTTGATAGAGCAGAAGAGTAAGTGTTATAGACGAATTCCTAGAATAACTAAGGATTTTCGGAGCCGTTTCGAGCTTGAGTGATTTATCTGTGGGTTAAATGTAATTTGTACAGTTATTTTTGAATTTTTTTATGTATTTGTTCGTTTAGTTGTACTTCATACAGTTATAAAGGTGGAAAGGATTGATTTCACGGAGATATAGGAAATATAAGTGTACAAAATACAATTAATTCGTTTAATGGTAAAAAGCATTTAAAATAACTGTAAGAAATACAACTAAGTATTACTAGTTCCGTCTTGAAGCACATTGCCCTTAGGGAGGGGATAACCAGGAGGGCAAACCCAGACATAAAAAATACCTCCCGCGGTCACGGGAGGTCAAGGAGATATGAAAAGGTTAGAATTAACAATTTGATTAGTTCTATTATATACTATTTAATTTAGTTTGTCACAGGGGTAGGGATGGAAGATATGCATTCATGACAAACTATTTTTCCTTTAAAGTAAGTTACGTTCTCAGCGTTGCCACAGAAAATGCAGGCAGGCTCATACTTTTTAAGCATAATCCGTTCGCCATCAACGTAAATTTCCAGTGCGTCCTTTTCGCCAATGCCAAGTGTACGGCGTAATTCAATAGGAATAACAACCCGTCCAAGTTCGTCTACTTTTCTTACAATTCCTGTTGATTTCATCATAACAATCGTTACTCCTCTCAATGTTCCAAAAACGTCATTATTCGACATTGTTCACTGTTTTATGATACTTATAATACCAACGATTCCCAAATCAGTCAACCTTTTTTCATAGGCTGAATAAGAAAATTTCCATAAGAACTTTGAATGTCCCTATAAAAATTAAGAATTACCCTGAAAGCATTTTGTCGATTTACCAAGACCAAAAATGATACTTTTCGACAAAGTACGACATAATTACTTATTATATACTGATATTAGTTAAAATCATATTAAATTATTAGAAGGAGTTGATCTCATGAAGCAGCCGCTCACGGAAGAAAAAGTTTTCAAGGATCCCGTTCATAATTATATTCACGTACAGGATACGATTATTTGGCGACTAATTAATACAAAAGAATTTCAGCGTTTACGCCGGATTCGCCAGTTAGGTACCTCATATCTCACTTTTCATGGTGCAGAGCATAGTCGTTTTTCTCATTCTTTAGGAGTATATGAAATTACACGCAGAATCATTTCGCAATTTGAGCGCAGCGGGTATAAGGATTGGATTCCTGAAGAAAGTTTGCTTACTTTGTGTGCGGCTTTGCTGCATGATTTAGGGCATGGTCCATTTTCACATTCTATAGAAGAAGCTTTTGAAATGAACCATGAGGATTGGACCTGCCGAATTATTTTGGAGGACACGGAGATCACCGAAATATTGCGTGATGTGGAGGAAGATTTTCCTCGTAAAGTAGCCTCAGTTATCTCTAAGACATATGAGCATGAAATTGTTGTCAATTTGGTTTCCAGTCCGCTGGATGCTGATCGTATGGATTATTTGCTGCGTGATGCGTACTATACAGGTGTAAACTATGGAACCATCGATATTGATCGGATTTTGAGAATGCTTCGTCCTTATAATGGGCGGATTGTAGTAAAAGAATCAGGTATGCATGCCATTGAAGATTATTTAATGTCGCGTTATCAAATGTACTGGCAGGTATATTTTCATCCGGTGACGCGCAGCTCTGAAATTATTTTGCGTCAAATCTTCCGTAGAGCTAAAGAATTGTTCCAAGAGGAGTACAAATTTCGCTTTATGATCGCTCCGCTGGAAGATCTCTTTCGAGGAGAAGTAACAGTGAAGCAATATTTAATGCTTGATGAGGCACTGGTACAGACTGCTTTTATGCAATGGACACTTGAAGAAGATGAGTTATTAAGCGACTTGTGTACCCGTTTTATTCATCGTAAACTGTATAAATATGTAGAGATCGAGAATTTGGATACAGATATGATTACGGAAATCCGCAGCAGTTTTGCGGGAGCGGGACTTAACCCAGAATATGACTTAGAGATTGATTATCCGACAGATTTGCCTTATGATGTGTTCCGTCCAGGAGCAGCCTTCGACAATAATCAAATTTTACTGCTTGATCGCAATGAGCAATTGCGGGAAATTTCAGAGGTATCGGATATTGTGCGCTCAATAAGCGGAATTCATCGTGGCAGATATCACCTATATTTCCCACAGGATAAGCTGAAAAAAGCCCTTACACGGTTGCCCTTTTCTGTAGCAGAGATTTTTGCAAAATAATACAAATATTTATGGAACTATTGATAAAAACAACAAGGAGTGAGCTTTAAAATGTATCTGTTCGACACACATACACATTTAGATGCGCCTCAATTCGACGAGGATCGCGAGGAAGTTATAGCTCGTGCAGTAGAGGCCGGAGTTAGCAAGATGATCAATATTGGATTTAATCGGGAAACGATCCCTTCAACGATGAAGCTGGCTGAATCTTATGATTATATTTATGCAGCGGTGGGCTGGCATCCACAGGATGCGATTGATATGAAAGAGGGGGACCTCGATTGGATCGCCTCTCTTTGCAGCCATGAGAAAGTGGTGGCCATCGGAGAGATTGGGTTGGATTATTATTGGGATACCTCTCCCAAGGATGTGCAGCAGGAGGTCTTCCGCAAACAAATTGGACTAGCCCGTGAACTAAAAATGCCAATCTGTATACATGACCGTGATGCCCATGAAGATGTCGTACGGATTTTACGGGAGGAAAAAGCAAATGAAATTGGTGGCGTAATGCATTCTTTCTCAGGCAGCTGGGAAACCGCAAAAATGTGTCTAGACCTAGGATTTCATTTGTCATTTGGAGGACCGATCACGTTCAAAAATGCCAGAGTGCCTAAAGAGGTGCTTGCACAGACGCCATTGGACCGATTATTGATCGAAACAGACGCTCCATATTTGACTCCACACCCCTTCCGAGGCAAGCGAAATGAGAGTGCTCATGTGAAGTTAGTAGCAGAGGCTGCGGCTGAAATTAAAGGGTTAACATGGGAAGAATTGGCTAAAATTACGTATGCGAACGCACTGGAACGATTTGGGATTGTCTGAAAACAGGAGTAAAACGGGTGAAAAATAGAGAATGGCCGATATATTAAACTTTTTTAATATAAAAACGGCTGATTATTACAATATTTTAACCATATATTTGCGTAAACGTGGTTGAATCGTCCTTTACAACATGCATCAAAACAGGATATCATCTTTTCAGTGATGTGAGCTGTTGTTATTGTGACAGCCATTGATTCATGGATCGTCTCGCTGAGTCTCCGTATGGAGAACGGGGGAACCAATATTGAACTGCCGCATGCCTGTATCTTGAATACGACTAGGAATTGCCGCAGAACAATATTTGATTTCTTCACGTGGTCTTTGGGGTGAATTTAAGGGCAACCGCCGTGAGCGGGTGACCTGAAATAGGGCGTCTCTCTTTCGTCCGAACCCGACAGCTAACCCCGTAAGCGCAAGTAAGAGAGGCAACCTCGTGCACAAACATTCCCGCGTATTCTGACATCGGAGAAGCCACGAAAGAGTCCTCAAGAGAACTCTTTTTAGGCTTCTTTATTTTTGAATAAACTGAATGTTGCCCGCATACTGTTATATAACAGGTGTGGGAGTAGCTGTGCCGAGCAGGCGATCCATGAGCAGGAGACGCTAAGTTAATACGTGCGTATCCTGTGACAATCTCAAATAGTTTCGTCAAAGAAATTCAGTCCTCATGATATACAAATTGACGACGAGGCTATGTAAGGAGGATGGAGAGAATGGGCTTATTCCAACCAGAGGTATCCCATGATTCGCAGTCATCCAGCAGGTCTTTCGCATTACGGTGGGAGCAAGTAAATACTCGCGTACTTTTACTTGCAGGTGTGATTTCAATCGCAATCGCGCTGTTAATTCTGCTGTACGTACACGGTCAAAGTAATAAACAATTAGTTTTAGTAATAGACGGGCAAACACAGACACTTGAAACGCGAGAAGCACTTCTTGGTGATGTGTTGGAGAAAGAGCAAATTTCGCTGCAGCCGCATGATGAATTATCTTTAGGTCTGAGTGATGAAATAAAAGACGGTGACCGTGTCGTTATCAATCGTGCGCAGAAATTTAGCCTTACTGCGGACGGAGCAACAAAAACGTTATATACGACCGAAGACACTATCGGTCAAGCGATTGACAAACTGGGTATCAACCTAGAAGGCTATGATAAGATTTTTCCTTCGTTAGACACCACCATCTCTGCTGACATGGAGATTAAGATCGTTCGTATCAACAAGCAAACGGTACAGCGAACAACTAACTTACCTTTCCGTGTTATTAAGACAGCAGATCCCTCCCTTACTGTGGGAACAGTTAGAGTGGCACAGGCAGGCAAACCAGGCGTCATGGTTCAGCATATTGAAAAGATCTATCAAGACGGAGAACTGGCCTCTATGCGCATGATCGGCAAGGAAGTACAAACGGTAACAAAAGATAAGATCATTGCCGTTGGTACTAAAGCACTTCCTAAGCCTACTGTAGTTGCTAAAGCTACAACAACTTCCAAATCAAGCACTACCTCCAAAACGACTAAAGTTAGCGCTAAGACTAAGAACGTCACAAGCAAGGCTGGCGTAGACTTTGAGTACAAGAAGATGATTAAGAACGTCTCCATGACAGCTTATTCGTCAGAAGAGCCAGGGATAGGTACTAAAACTGCCTCCGGAACACGCGTAACGGAAGGTCGTACAATTGCAGTAGATCCGAATGTAATTCCTATTGGCTGGTGGGTTTATATCGATGGGCTTGGATTCCGCCGTGCAGAGGATACTGGCGGTGCCATTAAAGGCAATAAAGTGGATGTCTATTATGATTCCCTGAGCCATGCTCGTAATTTCGGCCGTAAATCACGTACCGTTTATGTGATTGGACCTGTGAAACCAGAGCTTAACTAGAACTGAAGCTTTTGCAAAAAATCCTTTGATAAGCTATAGTGATGATAACCGTTAAGGAACGCTGGATGATCATTTCGTTGATCGCAGAGCAACCGCTCATCACTTATACATTCTTTAACCAAAAGAAGAGGAGCGAATCCTCTTCTTTTTGCTTTTTTTGGAAGGAGTCAAGAAATATGATTAAGGAATTAATCGTCGTTGAAGGCAAAAGCGATACCGTAGCCATTAAGCGTGCTGTAGAAGCGGATACCATTGAGACAGGCGGCTCTGCTGTAAACCGGACTGTAATTGCTAAGATCGCGCTTGCTATGGAACGTAGAGGGGTTATTATTCTTACGGACCCGGACCATGCTGGGGAGCGAATTCGTAAAATCGTTTCAGCGAAGGTGCCGGGCTGCAAGCATGCTTTTATTCCAGAGAAGGACGCAACTCGAAAAGGGGATATCGGTGTAGAGAATGCATCGCCAGAGGCGATTCGTCATGCGCTGCGTAATGTACATACCTCTTTTGAAGGAGCACCTGCTTTGATTGGTATTGATGATCTTATGGCCGCTGGAATGCTTGTACACCCTCGGGCTGCTGAAAGACGTATGGCACTTGGTAATTTGCTTGGAATCGGATATTGTAACGGCAAACAGCTGTACAAGCGGCTGGCGATGTTTGGGATTACGCGGGAGGAATTTGCCGGGGCTCTCGCCCAAATTGATCAGGGAGGCATTACTTCATGAGTGGTAGAGAGGAAATTTCGACTCCAAAACGGACCAAAGAGATTATTCAACGTTATGGATTCAAGTTCAAGAAAAGCCTGGGACAGAATTTTTTGATTGATCAGAATATTTTGGACAAGATTGTAGACGCTGCTGGACTAGATAGCGATTCTGGGGCGCTGGAGATCGGGCCGGGAATTGGAGCGCTGACGGAGCGTCTGGCACTAACAGCGGGTGCTGTAACTGCCGTAGAGATTGACCGTAGACTGATTCCAATATTAAAAGACGTACTTTCCCCCTATCCCCATGTTAAGGTTCGTAACGATGATGTCCTCAATGTGAACTTGCAGGAAATGTTCAAGGAAGATTTCACCACTGTGAACAAGGTCAGTGTGGTTGCTAACCTGCCTTATTATGTGACTACTCCGATTCTGATGAAGCTGCTCGAAGAGAAGCTTCCCCTTGATAACATCGTTGTAATGATTCAGAAGGAGGTTGCGGAGCGTATGGCTGCATCTCCAGGTGGAAAGGAATACGGAAGTCTTAGCATTGCCGTGCAGTACTACAGCGAGCCTGAGCTCGTCTGTATCGTGCCACGTACGGTATTCATCCCTCAACCTAATGTGGAGTCTGCTGTTATCCGTCTGAAGGTTAGAGAGCATCCTCCGGTAAAGGTGGAGAGTGAGAAGCATTTCTTTGAAGTGGTTCACGCTTCTTTCACACAGCGCCGCAAGACGATTGCTAACAATCTGAAGGCTCGTTACTTCCCTGAACAAGGACGTGAGCAGCTGGAGGCTTTACTCGCAGAAGCGGGTATTGAACCGACCCGTCGCGGAGAAACACTCAGTCTTGAAGAATACGCCCGCTTAAGCGGTGTTTTGCTAGCCGCTGGAATTGAATAAGCAATAGGAAACGGTTGTTGTCTTAAGGACGAAAACCGTTTCTCGTAGAAATATAAGGATGTTATTCTGGTGGAGCATTATACATTCTTATATTTTAAAAATATGTTGAGTTATGAACCAACTGAGGCCTTTGCCCATACGATGGGGTAGAGGTGGTGGTTGTAATGAATTTAGGAGACTTGGTCGTTCGCAAATCTTATGGCGGTGATTTAACATTTCGTGTAGATAATATTGTGCAGGATAGAGCCGTCATTAAAGGCACAGATTTCCGCCTGTTGGCGGATTCTCCTCTGGATGACCTGGTTCAAGTGCCTCCTACCCGAATAACGGAACGGGGACAGCAAGCACAGATCAAAGCGAAGGAATCACTGACACAGCTGCGGAAGGACCGTCAGGAGCAAAGTCAGCGGAGCGGGGGAACCCTAACAGAGGGGACATGGGCTCCACCGTCCAAGGAAGCTCCTTATTTTGAAGTGCCAGGTAAAGTACTGCATCTGGATGGCGATCCGGCATATTTGAATAAGAGCCTTAGCTTATACGAGCAGCTGCGGATTCCCGCTGAAGGGCATCATGTTCATGAATCTGCAATGGCTGATACGTTATACCGGCTGTTGCCCCGTGTACGCCCAGATATTGTAGTGATCACTGGTCATGATGGGGTACTGAAGCAACAGCATACTTACGATCTGTATAGTCTGAATAGCTATAAAAATTCGCAAAACTTTATAGCTGCTATTAGGGTAGCTAGGGAGTATGAGCGGAATTTTGATGCGTTGACTATTGTTGCCGGTGCTTGTCAATCTCATTTCGAGGCCTTACTTGGAGCTGGAGCTAATTTTGCCAGTTCACCTGGTCGAATTTTGATCCATGCTCTGGATCCCGTGTATGTAGCAGCAAAATCATCCTTTACTTCCATCAGGGATACTGTAAATCTTAGCGATGTTCTGAATAATACCATCAGCGGTAATCAGGGTATTGGTGGTGTTGAGACCCGTGGCAGCTTCCGCATCGGAATGCCGCGACTGCAGAATCTGTCGGCGCTAAAAGTGACACCATCAGCCATTTAAGCGGCAGAGATAGGTCTATGGTGTCAGGAATATAGGTAATTTGAATGGGTTGAATAGAATATCCGAAAGAAAGGGTGAGCGCTGAGCTTAACCCTTTCTTTTTTTCTTTGTAATGCCTATATTACAGATAACAAGGATATTAGTCCGGCGCTGATTTCTCGCAAAAAAATTCCGTTGACAACGAAATATGCATCAACTATAATTAATTATTTATTTGCTTTGACATTGTCCTGAAAAAGTTGTATAATGGACAAGAAAAGAGGTGGTCGTCAGGTAATGGCTAATAACGCGCTGTTGGAAATCAAACGCAGTCTTGAAGCTCACGTCGGTCATAAGATCACATTGCGTGCAAACGGAGGTCGTCGTAAAACCGTTGAACGCACAGGTGTCCTGGAAGAAACGTACCCTTCTGTATTTATTGTCAAACTGGATCAGGAGCAGCAAACTTTTAAGCGAGTCTCCTATAGCTATGCCGATATACTTACTGAATCTGTGGAAATCACAGTTTGTGAAGACGATGGGCAGATGCGGATTATGTATATTAAAGCTTAATGTTTCACGAACAGTCTCCCTTGGAGGCTGTTTTTTGTTTACGTTTTTTGGGACAAATATTTGGTGCATGATCCGTGTGCTAAGCAAGCATACTAATTGGGCAACGGGTTAATCATTTATTTTCATAAGGGAGGAATTCCGTAATGAGCCGCAGAAAACGAGGCATGATGTCGGAGGAACTGAAGACAGAGTTAGCCAAGGAGCTGGGTTTTTATGAAACCGTGGAACGTGAGGGCTGGGGTGGAATTACAACTCAAGACGCTGGCAACATGGTGAAAAAAGCGATACAGCTTGCTGAACAGGCTGCGCGGAAATCTTAAATTTTAGGCTATAAAGTGAATATTACTGAAAAAGGGTGCGTCTAAATGGCGACACCCTTTTATTATTGGACTTCATTAGAAGTTTCTCATATAATATGTTAAGTTGTTTTTACGGGAAAAGCTGAAGGTGGGTGAACGCCTTGAAAATGTATGAAAAGGCACCAGCTAAAATTAATTTGATGCTGGATGTGCTGCACAAACGTGCTGACGGTTTTCATGAGGTGGAAATGATTATGACCATGGTAGATTTAGCAGACCGCTTAGAGCTGTCTGAGCTGCCAAGGGATACTATTATAATATCAAGTCAGGCTGGTTATATTCCCCTGGACGAGAAAAATTTAGCTTTCCAGGCGGCAAGGCTTATTAAAGACCGTTATAACGTGAAGAATGGGGTACATATCCATCTGGATAAAAGAATTCCGGTTGCGGCTGGCCTGGCTGGCGGCAGCAGTGATGCCGCAGCTACGCTACGCGGTCTAAACCGTCTGTGGCGTCTGGGTATTCCTGCGCAGGAGCTACAGGAGCTTGGCGCTGAGCTGGGTTCTGATGTACCTTTCTGCGTCACAGGCGGCACAGCCTTGGCTACAGGACGAGGCGAAAAGCTGACACCAATCAATAACCCGCCACAATGCTGGGTTGTGTTGGCGAAACCACCGATCAATGTATCGACTGCAGAAGTGTATGGACGCGTTCGGAGCAATAATATAGCGGTTCATCCTTCTGCTCGAAAGATGCAGCAAGCGATAGAAGCTGGAGACTTTGGGGGCGTTTGCAACCATCTGGGCAACGTGCTTGAGGATGTTACCTTAAAGCTGCATCCAGAGGTTCAGCAGCTCAAGGAAGCGATGATAAAGCTTGGAGCAGATGGCGTACTGATGTCAGGCAGCGGACCTACCGTATTCGGGTTAGTGTCCAAGCAGTCTAAAGTAGCAAGGATTTACAACGGACTGCGAGGGTTCTGCAAGGAAGTCTACGCAGTGAGATCACTGAATTAGTCTGCTTCTCTTGTGTAAACCCGTACAAAAGTGATATATTTTTCTAAAATATTCGGTTTTGGCGAGGAGCATTCCGTGAAGAAATTAAAAAGAAGCCAACGTTTGGTAGACATGACTCAGTTTTTACTTGAGCGGCCGCATGAACTACTGCCGCTGTCTATATTTGCCGATCGCTATGGAGCGGCTAAGTCCTCCATTAGTGAAGATTTGGCAATCATAAAAGAAGTATTTGAAGGTGAAGGCATCGGAGAGCTGCAGACTTTAGCTGGTGCAGCGGGTGGAGTACGTTATATCCCGGTTATGCCTAAAGATATGGCGCTTACCTTTGTGCAGCGCTTATGTGTGCAGCTAGAGCAGACTGACCGGATATTGCCTGGCGGTTATTTGTATATGTCGGATCTACTTGGGTTGCCGTCTTTGATGGAACAGGCGGGTAAGATCATCGCAACGGCCTTTTACGGATCGGAAATCGATGTGGTGATGACCGTTGAAACGAAAGGCATTCCACTAGCCTATGCAACAGCAGCACAGCTAGGCTTGCCGGTAGTGCTTGTGCGACGTGACCATCAGGTTACAGAGGGATCAGCAGTAAGTATTAACTACGTATCAGGATCTCATAAAAGCATACACACAATGTCTCTCTCCAGACGTGCACTCAAGGAGAAATCGCGAGTACTTATCGTAGATGACTTCATGAAGGCGGGAGGGACTGTACGTGGTATGGTCGATCTGCTCGGTGAATTTAATGCCGAGGTTGCAGGGGTAGGCGTTTTAGTGGAATCAGGCGCTGTAGAGACGGAAGAGCGTCTGTTGCACGATTACGTGTCCTTGGTAAAACTAAGTGAAGTAGACTCGAAAGAGCGGAGAATTTCGGCGCATCCGGGCAACTACTTTTCCTCTTGATTAGCCATTCTCTTACATTTTCAAAAAGCGTGGAAATTGTCGAAAACGTAAGGAATATTAAGAAAACTACTCGATGTATGTCGAAAACAACATATCCCAAAAAATATATTTCTTTTTTAGGTATTTTATGGAATCAAAAAGAAGGAATTCGCTTTGCTGTGTGGAATTATACACCAAGTCTCTGATGGAAAAAGGTGGTGAACACACACATGCAAATTACGGATGTCAGACTCCGCCGCGTTAACTCTGAGGGGAGAATGAAAGCAATCGCATCCATTACCATCGATAACGAGTTTGTTGTTCATGACATTCGCGTCATCGATGGCAATAATGGGATGTTTGTTGCAATGCCCAGCAAGCGTACACCGGACGGCGAATTCCGCGATATCGCGCACCCGATCTCTTCGGGAACACGCGAGAAGATTCAATCCGCGGTTCTGGCCGAGTACGATCGCGCCGCTACGGAAGAAGAAGAAGTTATTGAAGAGGGAGCTTAGGCTTCCTCGGAAGACTGCTACCTTTTGGGTGGCGTAGGATCCGCCGTTTTTGATAAGATCACACCGACATACACTTCATGAATTAGCAGCCTGATCTTGCAAGAAAAGCTATTGCTGGTGAAGGATTTGACGACATCTTCGAAAGGCAGCGATAAATGCTTTTCTAACTTGGGGTTTATAGAAAAGAGAACCATGACTTCATGGTTCTCTTTTCTTTTTGCCCGGAATGAGATATATTCAGTAGTGAGTTCAAGAGTAGGAGGTTGGCATTCTTGAAAAGAATGGCTGTAGTACTTGCCGCAGGTCAAGGCAAGCGAATGAAATCTAAATTATATAAGGTGCTGCACCCCGTTTGCGGTAAGCCGATGGTAGGGCACGTGCTTGATACAGTAAAAGCGACCGGATGCCAGCGCACCGTTGTTGTTGTTGGGCATGGCGCAGAGAAAGTTAAGGCCTATGTAGGTGAAGGAGCGGAATACGTTCTGCAGGAAACTCAGCTCGGCACTGGCCATGCTGTCAAACAAGCAAAGGATTTACTTGCTGGCGAAGAAGGAACAACTATAGTTATTTGTGGAGACACACCACTTGTTACCACGGAAACTCTAGAAGGACTCATGGCGCTTCATGAACAGCGTAATGCGGCTGCAACCGTATTGACAGCTGTTATGGAAAAGCCTACAGGCTACGGAAGAATTATTCGTGGTGAAGATGGCGGCGTTCTGAAGATTGTAGAGCAGAAGGATTGCACTACTGAAGAAGATGCGGTTCAAGAAATCAATACAGGCACTTATTGTTTTGATAATGCTAAATTATTTGCTGCACTCGAGAAGGTAACGAACAGTAATAACCAGCAGGAGTATTATTTGACTGATGTGATTGGGATTCTTCGTTCACAAGGGGATACCGTATTAGGATATCAGACCCATGACGCAGCTGAGTCTATCGGCGTTAATGATCGTTTAGCTTTGTCCGAAGCGGAAGCCTTTATGCGTCAACGTATTAATCGTAAACACATGCTGGGCGGTGTGACCATCATTGATCCAGCCTCGACTTATATCGGAGCAGATGTAGTTATCGGATCAGATACTACGCTTTATCCAGGAACCATCCTGAAAGGGAAGACTGTAATCGGGGACAATTGTGTGATCGGACCGGCTAGTGAAATCGAAGACTGTCAGATTATGGATGATGCAACGATTAAGCAGTCCGTATTGAATCAAGCTCAAGTCGGCGCACGGACAACCGTTGGGCCTTTTGCCTATTTGCGTCCAGGCTCTGTGCTTGGAGAAGAGGTTAAGGTTGGAGATTTCGTCGAAATCAAGAATGCTACGATTGGTGACGGTTCAAAAGTGTCACATCTTAGTTATGTCGGCGACGCATCTGTAGGTAAGAATGTAAACGTCGGGTGCGGTGCGATTACCGTTAACTACGACGGGTATAATAAATTCAAGACAACAATCGCAGACGATGCCTTTATTGGCAGTAATGTTAACCTTATTGCTCCAGTTACTGTGGGCAAAGGGGCTTTTGTTGTAGCAGGTTCGACAATTACACGTTCCGTTTCCGAGAACGATCTGGCTGTAGCTAGAGTAAGACAAGAGAACAAACCGGGATATGCAGAGAAGATCCGTTCCCGTGCAAAAGCGAAGAAAGACCACTCGAGTCCATCGTAAAGCGTTGCTAAGAAGCGCCGGACGGACTTATATTTCCGCGCCGGCGCCTTTGGAAAGCTAAATTCCGTCACGGAGGGTTTATATTTTATGACTTATTGTGATTCCAAGTTAAAGATTTTCACCTGTAACTCCAATCCTAAGCTAGCTAGTCAAATTGCTGATTACATCGGGATTCCGATGGGTGAATCACACACCACAAGTTTCAGCGATGGAGAAATTCAGGTCAAGCTGTCAGAAAGCGTTCGGGGATGCCATGTTTATATTGTTCAATCCACTTGTGGCCCTGTAAATGATAACCTGATGGAGCTTTTGGTTATGGTAGATGCGCTTAAACGTGCCTCCGCAAAAAGCATCAACGTGGTTATCCCTTACTACGGATATGCCCGTCAAGATCGTAAAGCCCGTTCCCGTGACCCCATTACCGCTAAGCTGGTAGCGAATCTAATTGAAAAGGCTGGCGCTCACCGTGTAATCACGATGGATCTTCATGCCATGCAGATTCAAGGATTCTTCGATATTCCAGTGGATCACTTGCTTGGTGTACCGATTCTGGCTCAGTATTTCCGTTCCAAGCAAATCGAGAACCCAGTTGTCGTATCGCCGGACCATGGCGGTGTAGTACGTGCAAGAAAGCTTGCTGATTTCCTGAACGCTCCACTGGCTATTATAGACAAGCGTCGTCCAGAACCTAACGTCAGCGAAGTTATGAACATCATCGGTAATATCGAAGGCAAAACAGCCATCCTGATCGATGATATCATCGATACCGCTGGAACGATCGTACTTGGTGCTAATGCTTTGATGGAAGGCGGCGTGAAGGAAGTATACGCATGCTGTACACACCCAGTATTGTCTGGTCCTGCACACGAGCGTCTGGAGAATTCTCCAATCAAAGAAATTATCGTGACGGATACCATTCCAATTCGCAGCGCGAATCCAACCTCTAAGCTCAAGGTGTTGTCCGTGGCTCCACTTATGGGTGAGGCAATTATCCGCGTTCATGAAGAGTTGTCGATTAGTAAATTGTTCGAGATTGAATAAATATAACGAATGAATAGTACAAAAGGGTTACACCTCCGTTCTCGGAGATGTAACCCTTATCGGCGTGCTACAGGTAGAACTACTGGATTTAATATCCGGGACGGGAGACAAAGGTGAATAAACTGCGGTTATAGAGTGTCCCTTGTAGCTCCACGAAAGCTTCGTCTACCGCTGTTAATACACCGATATCAATATGCACGTCGCCCTTGTATATTTCCACGGGCACTGCATATTGGATGTGGTACTGAAAATGGCGTTGATGTGTCAATAATTCGCCTTTGTGCGGCATGGGTTATCACCTGTCTTCGGAGTATAATTTCGCTCTGGTTGCACAGAGATATGTAGATTAGATCTATTGTACCAAAAACGGACTCCTCTTGCCGGAGAGCCCGAACGGAAAGGAAAGGTTCGATAATGAAATGGATTGTCGGATTGGGGAATCCCGGAACACAGTACGCGAAAACAAGGCATAATGTTGGCTTTATGGCTTTGGATGAGCTTGCTGCCCAGAACGGAATTGACTTCAACCAGAGCAAATGTAAATCCGTCATCGGTGAAGGGGTCATTGGTGGCGTCAAAACCGTATTGATTAAGCCCATGACCTTTATGAACTTGTCCGGTGAGGCCGTTCGCGCTTATATGGATTATTACAAAGTTCAACTTGAAGATATGATCGTCGTTTATGATGATTTGGATACAGAAATCGGAAAAATCCGCTTGCGTTATCAAGGAAGCGCTGGTGGACATAATGGAATTAAATCCATCATACAGCATGTAGGAACACAGAATTTCAATCGGGTACGAATGGGTATTTCTCGTCCTGATCCAGGTTTTGCTATTGTCGATTATGTTCTTTCTACTTTTCCTAAGAAGGAAAGCGATCCGCTTAAGCAAATGATCCTTAATACTTGTGATGCACTGGAATACAGCTTACAGCATTCATTCGAGCAGACGATGGCTAAGTTCAATGGTTAATCTGTAAACCCTGTTGTTTTTAAGGCTAAAGATGAAGCTGCCCGGACATACTGAAGGTATATAGTACCTTCAGGAGGCATATAGATGGCAATAAACTATGTTTGTAGGCACTGTAAGACATCTCTAGGCAGTATTAATAGAAGTGATGTTACAGAAATGCAGTTGGGCCTTCATTCCTTGACCCCTGCGGAGCGCAGAGATATAATAGCGTATAATTCAGAAGGTGAAATCACGGTAAAGGTTACTTGCGACTATTGCAAGGAGGCTTTAGAGAACAATCCGGAGCTTAGCCTGCTGACAAGTCCGCTTCAGTAAGGTGGAAGCGCCTGTCTCTATCGTCATCCGCAAGCCTTGGCGTTACAGCTGAGGCTTCTTTTCGATTCCAATCATAATAGGTGACGGTGGCTATGCCACCGTTAGCCTGTTTAGTAAGAGAGGTGCGCCTGTTGTTACAAGGTCTTATAGAAGCTTTTTCCAAGGATCCCGATTTCCAGTCTATCACCCATGGTGTTGCTGCAGGTATGAAAGAGCAGCTCATTTCGGGGCTTACAGGTTCTGCTAGACAGATTATGCTTGCAGCATTACATGAAGAGACAACTCGTCCCTTACTTGTAGTGACTCATAATATGTTTTCGGCCCAGAAGATGGCCGATGATTTGCAGGAAGCGCTTTCTCCTGACCGGGTTCTGCTCTATCCCGCCAATGAACTAGTGGCTGCAGAAGCGGCTGTATCAAGCCCAGAGACACTGGCTCAGCGTATAGATGTGCTGACCAAATGTGCTCAGGGCTTCCGTGGTATTGTTGTAGTTCCTTACTCAGGAGTGCGTAGATTGCTGCCAGCCCCAGAGGTTATGGCAGAGGCACAAGTCACCGTTTCCCAAGATGGAACGCTTGCTCTGGATGAATTTTTGATGTCCATGATTGAAATGGGCTATGAAAGAGTAGAGCGGGTTGAGAATCGTGGTGAACTGAGCGTACGGGGTGGAATAATTGATTTTTATCCAATGACATCTCCTTTGGCTTATCGGGTTGAGTTATTTGACGATGAGGTTGATTCCATAAGAACTTTTGATCCAGTGGATCAGCGATCTATTGATAAGGTACGTAGTGTGAAGATTACACCGGCCAAAGAGATTATAGCTAGTAGATTGCGCCAGGAATCTGCTTCTGCTGAAGCCTCAGCTATGATGGAGCGACAGTTGGAGAAGATGGCGGATCGCCAGGCGAAGCTCAGGCTGCGGGAAGAAATTGGCCGTGAGCTGGAAATGCTGCGGGAAGGTACTTATTTCCCGGAGATCTATAAATATATCAGTCTTTTATATCCTGAACGCTCTCATTTATTTGATTACATGGCCCAGGATACCATTCTTATTCTAGATGAGCCGACAAGACTGCTCGAAACGGCGAGACAGCTTGAACGGGATGAATCGGAATGGAATCTGCATTTGCTGCAAAACGGCAAATCATTGCCGGATCTAGATCTCTCTGTCGATACGGATGTTGTTATGTATCAGCGCCCGTTCCAAAGCCTGTTTATGTCAATCTTTTTACGTCAGGTTCCGCATATTCAGCCTCAGAACATTCTTGGGTTTATCAGTCGTGGAATGCAGGATTTCCATGGCCAGATGAATGTGCTGAAATCGGAAATGGAGCGTTGGCAGAAGTCCGGTGTTAAGGTAATGATGCTTGCGAGCAGTGAGGAACGGATTGAACGAGTGCGCAGAGTTCTTTATGATTACGGCATTAACGAGCCGATGATTGTACAAGGAAATCTGGGTTCTGGTTTTGAGCTGCCCTCTATTCATCTAGCTGTTATAACTGAGGGAGAAATGTTCTCTCAGAAGCAGCGGAAGGCACGGAAGATCTCCAAAGGAATAGATAATGCAGAACGGATCAAGAGTTACACAGAGCTGAAAATCGGTGATTATGTCGTCCATCAGAACCATGGTATCGGAAAATATATGGGAATCGGCACGCTTGAGGTCAGCGGTATTCACCGTGATTACATGCATATTCTGTATGCTGGCGGCGATAAGCTCTCAGTTCCGATTGAGCAGATTGACCTGATTCAGAAATATGTCGGTTCCGAAGATAAAGAGCCGAAAGTATATAAGCTAGGCGGCAACGAATGGACACGAGTGACCAATAAGGTTCGTTCCTCCGTTCAGAATATTGCTGATGATTTGATAAAGCTATATGCTGAGCGCCAAAGTGCCGCAGGATATGGTTTTGAAAAGGATACACAGGAACAGCATGAATTTGAAGAAATGTTCCCTTACGAGGAGACCCGAGATCAGCTTCGGGCTATCGAAGAGATTAAGAAGGATATGGAACAAAACCGGCCAATGGACCGATTGCTTTGCGGTGATGTTGGGTATGGTAAGACTGAAGTGGCTATTCGGGCGGCTTTTAAATCAGCGATTGAAGGTAAACAGGTGGCGGTGCTAGTCCCGACAACGATTTTGGCTCAGCAGCATTATGAGACCTTCCGGGAACGTTTCGCTAATTACCCGCTCAATATTCAGGTCTTAAGTCGTTTCCGCAGCCGTAAAGAGCAGAACGAGACGATTAAAGGCGTTAGGGCAGGAACTGTCGACGTAGTTATCGGTACACATCGTCTGTTATCTCAGGACCTTGTATTCAAGGATCTGGGGTTATTAATTGTGGATGAAGAACAGCGTTTCGGCGTGACTCATAAAGAAAAGCTGAAAAAACTGAAAACGAATGTAGACGTTCTTACGCTGACTGCAACTCCAATTCCTCGTACGCTACATATGTCGATGCTCGGAGTGCGGGATTTGTCTGTCATTGAGACCCCGCCAGAGAACAGATTCCCTGTACAGACGTATGTAGTGGAGCATAGCCAGACCCTTACGCGGGAAGCTGTAGAGCGGGAATTAGCTCGTGGTGGTCAAGTCTATTATCTCTATAATCGTGTGCAGGGCATTCAAGAAATGGCTGCTCAAATCTCTATGCTTGTTCCTGAGGCTAGAGTTGGCATCGGACATGGTCAAATGTCGGAATCTGAGCTGGAGAAGACCATTCTCGATTTCCTTGACGGAGAATACGATGTGCTCGTCAGCACAAGTATTATTGAGACGGGCGTAGATATTCCGAACGTTAATACACTTATTGTGCATGATGCGGATAAAATGGGCTTGTCTCAGCTCTATCAGCTGCGTGGACGTGTAGGCCGGTCCAATCGGATCGCTTACGCTTATTTCACGTATCAACGGGACAAGGTGCTGACAGAGGTTGCAGAGAAACGTCTGCAGTCTATTAAGGAATTTACGGAGCTGGGCTCTGGTTTCAAAATAGCGATGCGAGATCTGTCTATTCGCGGTGCAGGTAACTTGCTGGGTGCAGAGCAGCATGGCTTTATCGCATCCGTGGGGTTTGATCTGTACTCACAAATGCTGGCGGAGGAAATTCGTAAGCGTAAGGTTACTGTGCTTGGGGAGGAAGATACATCCCTGAAAGAAGGCAATACAGTCATTGATTTGTCGATTGACGCGTATCTGCCGTCAGAGTATATTTACGACAGTATCCAAAAAATTGAAATTTATAAAAAAGTGGCGGCAGTAACCTCCTTCGATGATGCTTCCGAGCTTGAAGATGAGCTCTTGGATCGGTTCGGTGAGTTACCTGAAGCCGTGGTGAATCTACTATCGGTCGCTCGTTTGAAAGTGTATGGAAAAATGTATGGCATTGATTCCATGATTAGACGCGGAGATGATGTTACCTTGAATTTCTATGAGGGAAGTCTCGGCGCTTTAGACACAGCGAAACTCGCCAAAGTTGGAAATAGCTTCGAAAGACGTGTACAATTTGATAGGGATGCGAAAGCCAGTATCCGGGTCAAATCGAAAGATTTAAGTGATAAACAGCTGCTTGACTTGCTTGAACAGTTTCTTAAGGAAGCTAAACAGTCTTTTAAATCGAAGGGAGAACTACACAATGTCGTTAAATAAAACAAAATCATGGAAAGTGCTGCTCGTTTCATTGGCAGCGGCAGTTTCCTTTTCTATGCTAGCAGCATGTGGAAATAGTGCGGATGATAATCAAGCTGTGGCCACTTATAAAGGTGGAACGATTACACAAAAGGAATTTGCAATGGATCAGAAAATCATGAAATTTCTCTCTCCACAACAAGCGCAATATTTAGAAATCGATGCGTTTAAGGAGTCCATTCTGAAGCAAGAAGTGGGCTTTGAATATTTGGCTTCCCAAGCAACGGATGAAGCGAAAAAGCAAGCGGAGAAAGAAGCCGATACTCAAATCGCAAGCATTAAGGAACAGTTGGGCGATACCTATAAGAAGACATTGAAAGATGCTGACGTTACAGAGAAAGATATTCGTACTTATATGGAGCGTGTGCTGACAGTTTATCAGGATATGCTGCTTAAAGTGACTGATGATGAAGTTGTCAAAGAATTCGAAGCGACTAAAGGCGACTTTACGGTTGCCACACTGCGTCATGTGCTAATTGGTCTGACAGATGCAGACAACAAAGAGCGTACCAGCGAAGAAGCGCTTAAAATAGCGAAAGAAGTTAAGGCGAAGCTGGATGGCGGTGCTGATTTCGCAGCCATCGCTAAGGAATATTCTGACGATACTGGCTCTAAAGAGGCAGGCGGAGAATATAAAGATAAAGCTGTAGGCACTTATGTGGAGGAGTTTAAGAAGGCTGCTCAGACCTTGCCTCTAAATACCATCAGTGATCCTGTAGAAACTTCTTACGGTTACCACATCATCAAGGTGGAGTCCCGTACAGACAAGACTTTTGACCAGTTAACGGATGAGCAAAAAGAAGGCCTTAAGAGCTCAATTGTATCCAAGAACCTAGAAACGTTCATGGAAAAGGATCTGGAAGGCATTATTGAGAACATCAATCTGCCAAAAAGCTCTGCTGCCGCCGATGAAACCGGAACAAATAGTGGAACAGAAGCCACTACAGCTCCAAGCGCATCCCCAAGTGCTACAGATGCCGCTGAATAAACATCGGTAAATATGGACAAGCTTACCTTAGAAAAGCCATCTTCACTTAAAGTGAAGATGGCTTTTTATTTCGCAGAAACGGTTGTAGAACTACCTTTATCTTGATGCAGATATTAATACATGTCAGCTTATGTATAAGGATCTGGGAAGAGATGAATACTATGGTCAGATATTACGATAAATCACTGGGATTATCCTTTCCCATAATGGACAGTAGTAAGACCATACTTCTTAAGAAAGCGGGGCACATGTGAAATGAAAGCTACTGGAATTGTTCGCCGTATTGATGACCTCGGACGCGTGGTTATTCCCAAAGAAATTAGACGTACTCTTCGTATTAGAGAAGGAGACCCACTGGAAATATTCGTCGATCGGGACGGTGAAGTCATTCTCAAGAAATATTCTCCGATTGGTGAGTTGGGTGACTTTGCAAAAGAGTACGCGGAGTCATTGTTCGAAGGTACTGGACACATTACGATGATTGCTGATCGTGACACCTTCATTGCCCTTGCAGGCGGCTCCAAAAAAGATTATTTGGAGAAACAGGTAGGAGTGCTGCTGGAGAAAGTCATGGACAGCCGTAAGACTGTGTTAGAAACCAATGAAGGCAGTTATGAAATTGCTAAAGATCATCCGGATTTGGTGTCCTCATATGTAGCCTCACCGATCATTTCCGGTGGAGATCCTATTGGTTGTGTAGTGATGGTGAGCAAGGATGATTCGGCGAAGATGGCGCAAATGGAAATAAAAATGGCCGAAACGGCTGCCGCTTTCCTGGGCAAACAAATGGAGCAGTAATCTTAATTTAGACCCCGCTTTCCTTTTGGTAAGATATACAAAGGGCAAACGGGGTTTTGTCGTTTACACAAAACCGTTTCTACTTGTGGGCATACATACGTTATAATATAGAAATTCATCCCATCAAAGTTGTAGAAGCAGGTATTATATGAAATCTAATACACAAACATCACGATTGCTGCAAGGCGCATTTATCCTTAGTGCCGCGGCCATTATCTCAAAGCTTATTGGCACACTTCAAAAAATTCCGCTGCAAAATCTAGGCGGAGATGCTGTATTTGGTATATACAACACAGTGTATCCCTTGTATACAATGCTGTTAACGGTAGCTATGCTAGGTCTGCCTGCGGCGATCTCCAAATTTGTCGCCGAAGCTTCGGCTGGGAGACGCGATGAAGAAGGCCGCCGGATTCTACTATTATCCGCGCTAATTACAGGCATCAGCGGCTTGATTATCGGCGCCATCACCTATGCAGGTGCACCCATCATTGCCGAATGGGTAGGTAACTCACATGTAATGCCTGCCTTGCGGACAAGCGCCTGGGGTCTGGCTGTTGTCCCTGTCATGTCGGCCATACGCGGGTACTTTCAGGGGCTGCATAATATGGTTCCTACTGCCGTGTCACAGATTGTAGAGCAGTCTGTACGGGTTACAGTGATGATTATTCTTCTGTTATATCTCACTTCGCAGGGAGCAGGAGCCGAGAGTATCGCTGCTGGCGCGCTGCTTGGTTCTGCCGGAGGGGGAGCCGCAGGGCTTGTAATTATGCTGCTGTACTTGAGACGTCACCGCCGGAGGGTAAAACAGGAAGCTGCTGCTGAAGTAGCTGGTGCTGTCGAAAGTCAGCGTGTAAGAGCGCTGGATGCAGGACATGGGCTAGGTTCCAAGCAAGGGTTTATGGGCATTAAAGCAGGTACACTGCTGGCTTATGGAATTCCCGTAATGCTAGGTGCACTGGCTATGCCTCTTATCGGTCTTGTAGATGTATTCACTGTGCCTCGACTGCTGTCGTATGACGGAAGTGAAGTAGCTGCGATGGCCCAGTTTGGTGTGTACAATCGGGGTTTGCCACTTGTGCAGATTATAACGATGATTGCCACCTCACTGTCTGTTGTGTTCATTCCAGCTTTGGCGGAAGCGAAGTACAAGGGAGATATGAAGCTGATTGAGACCCGCTGCAGCTTGTCGCTGCGTTGGTTCTGGCTGTTAGGTCTAGCGGCCTCAGCCGGCCTTGCAGTGCTTGCTGAGCCGATTAATATGGCTCTTTACGGCGATACCGCTGGCAGCAGCACAATGACTTGGCTGGCTTTTACCGCTGTTGGCGGTACAGTCAGCATCATCTCTGCTGCGCTCCTGCAGGGCCTCGGCTACGTGCGCGCCCCGGCCCTGCACCTTTTGGCCGCCGCGCTGCTCAAGGCGGCCCTGAACCTGCTGCTGGTTCCGCAGCAGGGCATTACCGGCGCGGCCATCGCTGGCGTGGCCGCGCATTCGTTCGCAGCAGCGCTTAACGTGCTGCTGCTGTACCGCCAGGGCCATCTGCGGCTTCGCCTCGCAGATGCCCTGGCACGGCCCGCGCTGCTCACAGCGGGCCTGGCTCTTGCCGCCGCAGCTGCCAGCTGGGGCACTGGCGCCGCGGCTACGGCCGCTGGTATCGGCGGCGGACGCACCGCCAGCTTGGCGCAGAGCCTGCTCGGGGTACTCGCAGGCTGCGTTGTCTTTGCCGTAGGCGCGGTGGTGCTGCGGCTGCTCAGCGAAAGCGAGCTTCGCCAGCTTCCGGGCATCGGCCCGTCTCTGGCGGACAAGTTCAAAAAGCTGCGTTTATTTCCATAATTAACCCGCTTAAAAGGAGGAACAGATATGAGTGCAACATTAACAGTTGTTGGTCTCGGGTCAGGTAATCCCGATCGGCTGACACTAGGAATTATAAAAAAACTGAAGGCAGCATCCGTTGTCTACGTTCGTACCCAAGAGCATCCAGTTATGGCTGCTCTCAACGAGCTTGAAATCGCCACGCAATCCTTTGATGGACTGTATGAAACATTAGCTTCGTTTCCTGAGGTCTATGCTGCAATTACTTCAAAATTGATTGAAGAGGCTCGCTCCGCCGCAGACGGTACAGATATTGTCTATGCGGTTCCGGGGCACCCCATGGTTGCAGAGTCAGCTGTTTCACAGCTGCGTCAGCGTTGCCCGGAAGAAGGAATAGAACTGCAAATATTAGGCGGGGAGAGTTTTCTGGACGAGGCGTTTGTGCGACTGGGGTTCGACCCTATTGAAGGCTTCCAGTTATTAGATGCTTCAGGCATTCGCAGCGCTCAGCTTCAACCTGAATTGCATACTCTGATTGGCCAGGTTTATGACAGCTTTACAGCTTCGGAGACAAAGTTATGTCTGATGGAGCTGTATCCGCCCGAATATGAAGTGGTGGTGGGTCATGCCCTTGGCGTGGAGAACGAAGAAAACATTGTGACTGTTCCTCTATACGAATTGGATCGGCTTGAGGGTTATGGTAATTTGTCTCTGGTCTATGTACCTGCGAATCGTGAGGAGAAGCTAAGAAATCGTACTTTCGCTCGCTTGCATGAGATTGTCGATATTTTGCGTAGTCCGGACGGTTGTCCGTGGGATCGGGAGCAGACTCATGAATCTTTGCGTAAAAATCTAATCGAAGAAACCTACGAAGTGCTTGAGACGATTGATGAGGATGACCCAGACCATATGAAAGAGGAGCTGGGCGATCTTTTGCTGCAGATCATGCTGCACTCCCAAATGGAAGAGGAGCTGGGCACGTTTGACGTATTTGACGTCATAGAAGGACTGAATGATAAGCTTATCTTCCGCCATCCCCATGTATTTGGTGACAAGAATGCGAATGATGCTGAAGAAGCTCTGATCAATTGGGAGGGCATGAAGGCAGAGGAGAAGCGGCGTAAAGGCGTGAAGCCAGAGGAATTATCCGCCCTCAGTGGGGTTCCGCGTGATTTGCCCGCTCTTATGAAGGCGTACAAGCTTCAGAAAAAAGCATCCAAGGTGGGCTTTGATTGGGACAACGCTACGGATTGCTTAGCTAAGGTTCGTGAAGAAATAGAAGAGCTGCAAGAAGCCATCGATACTGATGCAGCCGCCGAGGATCAAATTCTGGAGCTGGGCGACCTGTTATTTGCTGTTACCAATGTTGCCCGATTTATTGGCGCAGATCCGGAAGAAGCTTTAACCCGGACCAACCGCAAATTTGTGCGTCGGTTTCAGTATATCGAGCAAAGTCTGCGAGCCAAGGGTATGAGTGTAGAAGATAGTAGCTTGGAAGAGATGGAAGAGTTGTGGCAGGAGGCAAAGACTGAGGAACGAAAAGTATAGTAATTTTCTCAGACTATGTACGGTATACGGACCTTAAGATGAGGCAATGCTGTGAAAGTAGCATTCATCTCTGATTTAGATTATGGCGAGTAGTTTAATAGTGCTATAGAATAGATTCTGCGACGATTTCTGAGAAATAACTGTTTCTTTTTTTAAAAAACGACGATTCGTGGCAGGATTTTAAGATGACATCAAGAATATCATAAAGACGAAATGACGACTTGCCCCATAATATGGCGGTGAATCTCGTTTCATTTATTTTTTCGTATCCTAGGAGGAACTTTAAATTATGAACAAGACAGATCTGGTAAACAACATTTCCGAGAAAAACGGATTGGCAAAAAAAGATGTAGAAGCAGTATTGAACGGATTCTTGGGTGAGATCACAGAAGCTTTGGCAAAAGGCGATAAAGTTCAACTGATCGGTTTCGGTACATTCGAAACTCGTAAACGTGCAGGACGTACTGGTCGCAACCCGCAAACGGGCACAACGATTGAAATTCCAGAATCAACTGTACCGGCATTTAAAGCTGGTAACAAGCTTAAAGAAGCCGTTAACTAATGCGTCTTGACAAATTCCTGAAAGTGTCCCGATTAATCAAGCGCCGTACAGTGGCCAAGGATGTGTCCGAACAAGGCCGGGTGCTGATTAACGGGCGGGAATCTAAGCCAAGTAGTGCAGTTAAGATCGGTGACGAGATTACTGTGCAATTTGGACAAAAGCTTGTAACGGTCAAAGTCGAAAAGCTAGTCGAAACGACACGCAAGGACGAAGCCGCTGGTATGTATACTCTACTTCGGGAAGAGCCTGTTGCCAAAAGCACCGGCTTGGACTGGTAGGAGTAACATAGTTAATAGTAAAAAAGAAGGCACAACTTTACATATTGTAGAGTTGTGCCTTCTTTTTTCTTTTTTTATCTCTCTTATTTTAGTGGATTGGAATGTTCTATAACTTCTTCTACTGCCATAGATTAGAGGTAAGAAGGAGGGGTACATGCTATGATCGAGCCAGGAAAGGTAAATAAACAGCATGATCTGCACATGCGCAGTCGTAAACAGCTAGAGTTGACGGGCGTGCAAAATGTGGAGAGCTTTGATAGCGAGGAATTTTTGCTTCGTACAGAACTCGGCCATCTCACCATTCGCGGGAATCATTTACATATCAAAAATTTAAGTCTGGAGAATGGACTGTTGTCCTTGGAGGGCAATGTACATTCCCTGATTTATCTAGATCCCGGATCGCAGGGCAAAAATAAAGGTCTACTCGGTAAGCTATTTAAATGAATCCTGCAGTTCAGTGGCTGACGCTGTTCTACATGATATTGGCCGGGGTGACAATGGGACTGGCCTATGACAGCTACCGGGTGCTGTCGCTCAAGTTCAATTTTCCCAAATGGCTGAATGCCATGCTTGACCTGCTGTATTGGCTTTGTGCTGCTTTGTTTGTTTTTAGAATGCTCTATGCCGGAAATCAGGGGCAATTGCGATTTTATGTCTTTTTAGGTTTATTTCTAGGAATATGGATCTATTTTTTGATCTTCAGTGTTACGGTGCGGCGTTTTGTGTTAATGTTAATTCAATCGGTTCAGTATATGTGCAGATTGCTATGGAGACTTGTGGAGATTCTAATAGGTAAACCTCTTCGCTGGCTTTGGCGCCTTATTATAGGGTTGCTAGTGCTGCTAGGTCGTATTCTATTATTCATCCTTAAGCTTCTGCTGCGTCTAACGAAGCCAATTTGGGTATTACCAGTAAGGTGGATTTCTCCATGGTTATCTCGGCTTAAGCATAGCGCCTGGATCGTGAAGATTACTGGATGGATTACCAAATGGCGGAAACGCTGACCTTTGAATTAGGGGGTACGCTGCATGAACAGATTCACTGCGGAAGAGAAAAGTAATCCCAGCAAAAATTCGGCCGCAGGCGCGAAGAGAAGAAGAGTCATGTGGATTCTCTTTGTGGCAGTATTTTTTGGCTGGGCGGGTTATACTTACTTCAATCAAAGTGCGGCAATTACGGACAAGGGCGAGCAACTCGCCAAGAAACAAAAGACTAGTGAGAGTGTCACAGCATCTTTGAATCAACTGAAATATGAAGTGTCCAGACTTAATGATGATGAGTATATTGGCCAATTAGCGCGTAAATGGTACAATATCTATCCTCAAGGGGAAACTCCTATTCGAACAGAGCAATCAGAGCAATAATACTGGCTAAAAGAGGCTTTTACTCTGTTGCCTTGCTTTGCTCTTTACTGTATAATCAAATCACCGCAGACAGGATGACCTTAATATTCGTCTGTATATTTTTAAGGGAGGATCATTTTATTCTATGGCAATTGAAGTGGGCACCAAGTTAGAAGGCAAAGTGACAGGCATCACGCATTTCGGAGCATTTGTGGATCTGTCAGGAGGTGTCACAGGTCTCGTTCACATCTCGGAAATCGCCGATAATTACGTCAAGGATGTTAACGATCATCTGAAGATTAGTGATGTAGTAACCGTCAAGGTGATCAACGTCGATAAGGACGGCAAGATCGGACTTTCCATTAAGCAGGCTGTTGACAAGCCAGCATCGGAAGTACGTCCGCCTAGAGCTCCAAGACCAGAACGTCCTAGCGGCGGAGACCGTTTCGGCGGCGGTGGCGGCAGTGGTGGAGGCGGCGGTGGATTCAATCGTGAACGGGGTGGGCGTCCATTTAAGCCTGCAGCCGGTAAACCTTCATTCGAGGATAAAATGTCGCGATTCCTGAAAGACAGCGAAGAACGGATATCTTCGATTAAGAAGAACACAGAAGGAAAGCGCGGAGGCCGTGGAGCCAAACGCGTATAATCCAATACCTGTACATCATAAATAACCGCAAGGGCATTTCGCCCTTGCGGTTTTTTTGTCGTGTCATATAAACTTGCCGACAGCATCCATGTCATTCTCACATAACTCTAGGGCAATCGCTGGCGAATGACCGCCAGGCTTGCGCCTAAAACTGCACTGGAAACAAGCTTAAGGAGAAGCAACCTACTGCGCCGCAAGGGATCGATCTATTTTTTTAGGAATAATGAACAAAGGCTTTTTTGTCGGAAATTTCTTATGACTGTCCCTCCATTTCTGACAAACTTTCTCAAATGACCCGCTATATAATGAGAACCATAAATTCTTAAACGGGTGGTGTAGGGAAATGAGTAAAAGCAATGTGGTGAATTTGCCAGAGTGGACAAGAGTGGGAAGCGAAGATAAGAAGCAGAGACAAGCCTTAGGCACGCGTATTATAGCTTGGGGTCAGAAGCAGCGATATATTCAGCTTATTACAGCGAAGAAGTGGATGCTTCTGTTAAGCTTTATGGGGTGTCTGCTAGGTAGAGCTATGATTCTGGACGAGCTGTCCCCTTTTGCTGTCGCATATTTTGCCGTCATTGTGTTTATGCGTCGAGACTCTATGTTACCTGTAGCAGGTGCTATTATAGCTGGAAGTCTCTTCACTCCGTTTCCGGGTGCCTTGGTTACTACGGCTGAACTAATTATATTTTTTCTTGTTTATAGAGGGCTTGAAAGTTTCGAACGAATAGATTTGTCTTATGCACCCCTTATGGTATTCGTATCCTCGTTTATGGTTGGCCTGTTCAAGATTGTTCTCGGACCGTCTCTTTCCTGGTACCCCTTTATGATGACAACTCTGGATGCTTTACTTGGGTTTGTTCTTACCCTTGTGTTCATTCAGGCACTTCCTCTACTAACTTACAAACAAAAGAGCAGATCGCTGAGGAACGAGGAGGTTTTATGCCTTATTATTCTGTTAGCCTCCGTAATGACAGGCCTTGTGGGCTGGACCCTTAATGGTTGGTCATTAGAGCATATATTGTCTCGTTATTTAATTCTGCTCTTTGCCATGGCGGGGGGCGCTCCCCTCGGTGCAGCTGTTGGGGTGGTGACGGGGTTGATCCTCAGCCTGGCCGATATCAGTGCTATCTATCAGATGAGTCTGCTTGCTTTTTCCGGAATGCTAGCGGGAATGATGCAGGGTGGGCGAAAGGGTGCGGTATCTATTGGCATGTTGCTAGGATCAACGATCCTTTCCGTCTATTTTACGGGTCCGGGTGATATGATGGCCTCAACATGGGAGACCTGCGCAGCAATAGTGCTGTTTCTAATAACGCCTAAGGCGATGATATCGGCGATTGCAAAATATGTACCGGGCACGTCAGATCATAGCCGATCTCAACATGAATATGCCCGCAGGGTCAGGGATCTGACTGCAGAACGGGTCACTCAATTCTCACAGGTATTCCAACAGCTCTCCAGTAGCTTTGGTCAGATTCCACGTGCCGGAGAAGTGGGCAAATCGGATCGTGAAATGGAAGATTTTATGAATACGGTCACAGAAGGCGCCTGTGCTGGATGCATTCGCCGTACCCACTGCTGGGATGCAAAATTCTATCAGACATATAGATACATGACAGATATGATGACAACTGTTGAGGAATGCCCTGATATTACGGCTGCTCAGCTGCCACCGGAATGGAGCCGTATTTGTGGCAAAACCGGAGAAGTGCTTGAGGTCATGAAGGGACAATATGATCTCTACCAACATGATATGCGGTGGAAAAGACAAATATACGATAGTCGCCAATTTGTTGCCGAGCAGTTGTCAGGCGTGTCACAGGTTATGGAAGACTTGGCCAAGGAAATTAAGCGTGAGGGACAGGCCATGTATCGGCAGGAAGCGCAAATCCGCGAGGCTCTTGAGAAATTGGGACTGTCTATTCATGGCATTGAAATTTTAAGTCTGGACCCAGGACGCGTAGAAATAGAAGTAGTGCACGCTTATAATCGCGGTTTTGATGAATGCCGTAAAATGATTGCCCCACTCCTCTCCGACATTCTGGATGAGAATATTGCTGTCATGAGTGAGACGGCGGTTCATCCCCGGGAAGGACTCTCGATGGTTACCTTTGGTTCAGCCAAAGCCTTTGAGGTAAACACGGGTGTGGCAGTTGTTTCTAAAGGTGGAGATATGCTATCTGGCGATAGTTTCAGCACCGTAGAGCTTGGAAATGGCACCTTTGCAGTATCCATTAGTGATGGTATGGGGAATGGTGAGCGGGCAAGGATGGAGAGCAGTGCCGCACTCGGCATGTTAGAAAAGCTGCTGCAATCCGGAATGGATGAGAAGCTGGCTGTAAAGTCGGTCAACTCAATTCTTTTATTACGCTCCCCTGATGAATTCTATGCTACTGTGGACATGGCTTTAATCGATCAATATTCTGCGCAGACAACGTTTATGAAGATTGCTTCAGCACCAAGCTTCATCCGGAGGGGGAGTGAGGTCATTCCAATAACCTCTAGCAATCTGCCGATAGGAATCATTAAAGATATTGATGTGGATTTAATCAGTATGCAGCTTCGCCCCGGCGATATTTTAATTATGATGACCGATGGTATTTATGATGCGCCTGGATATGCCGTTAATAAGGAGATATGGATGAAACGGATGATCCAAGAGCTTGAGGGTGATGATCCTCAGGATTTAGCGGACAGCCTGTTGGAGAAAGTGATCCGTTATCAGGGCAATGAGATCCTTGATGACATGACTATTGTCGTCAGCCGTCTTGATCATTTCCATCCGGAATGGTCCAGCTTGCATATGCCGGGCATCGGCCGTATGGAGCGTCCGCGTACGGTAAGTTAGTTATTTTAGGTTTAGGTTTAGTAGGTTTTAATGTTGGGCACGCGCGAAGCGTCGTGTTGCTTGTGAGTTTGTAGCACGCGTAAGGCGTCGTGCTAATGGAGGCAGTCGAGGCGAGTCCGTGATGTGTAACTCGCCGGCCTCTACTATTCTCGTTTCAATGGTCGGTTGACTTGGGACGGAATCTGTAGATCTAAACTGTTTACTAGTGAAGGTATGGAACGGAGAGAAAGTTTGGAGCTGTAGAAGCGGAGTGTTCGCCTTTGTCCTCGGATTCCAACCGCGAGAGGCGGTTCTAATCAAGGAATCTGAGGACAACAGCGATCGAAAGCCCAAACATTTCTCGCAGTTCCCCTATTCACTAACCCCCCCTATTTGATCGAAATTCCCCCACTTAATATCGACCGTTTGAAATCTCTCATTTCTGGATATGCTAGAAACAGAGGTTCAAACAAAGGGGGAGTTGAGGGTTATGAAGCAAATTATGCTCATTACTGACGGTTGTTCGAATGTAGGAGAAAGTCCGGTGTTGGCAGCGGCGCATGCCCTGCAGGAGGGAATCACCGTAAATGTGGTCGGTGTAGTTGATTATGGTACGATCGGTGAAATCGGCAGCCGGGAGATTGCTGACATTGCCAAGGCCGGGGGAGGCCTTAGCCGAATAGTCGGAACACCACAACTGGCGCAGACGATTCAGATGATGACACGCAAGACCGTGGTTCAGACGATCCAGCAGGCGGTTAATAAAGAGGTAAAAAAGATACTAGGCGACGGCTCACTGGATCAGCTGCCTCCTGTTCAACGTTCACAGGTTGTTACAGTTGTAGATGAACTGACAGAAACAACGCCGCTGCGCATTGCACTTCTTATCGATGCCAGTGCCAGTATGAAGCCTAAACTGGGTGCTGTGGAAGATGCAATCCGCGATTTGGCACTCAGTTTAGAAGCACGGGAAGGCAAGAGTGAGATCGCTGTGTTTCATTTTCCCGGAAATAACAGCAGTGAAGATGCCAAGCTTGACCTGGATTGGACGCATGACATGTCAGGTATTCGTACGCTATTCTCTAAATTACACATGAGAGGCGCAACACCGACTGGCCCAGCTATTTTCAAGGTGCTTGAACATTATCGTTATGATACACTGGATGAACATCGTGGACGCCGACTAAGCGATGACCACGACGAAAGAGAAGGGATGATTGGTGGGTATGTCGTCTAATCCGTCCTATCCTACTGGTACCTTAATTAACGGCAAATGGCGGGGTAACCGTTATGTCGTTGAGCGGATGCTGGGAAGGGGCGCGAACGGAACCGTATATCTTGTGCAAAGAGAAGGCAGACGGGAAAGGTACGCGCTAAAAATCGGATACGATACACTTGAACTTCAATCGGAGATCAATGTACTGACCTCGCTGCAATCGCGACGAAAGCGGAATGAACATCGGGCTCGTCGTGAGAATCCATTGTCTTCTTATTTTTTGGAAGCGGATGATTTTGCGAATGGGGATAATATCCCCTTCTATGTGATGAGGTATGTTGAAGGCAAACCGCTGCATCATTTTTTATCGAAAAACGGTCCCGATTGGTTAGGCCTGGTAGGTCTTGGTCTGCTTGAAAAGCTGCGCACACTGCATGAATGTGGATTTGTGTTCGGTGATTTGAAGCCCGAGAACGTCATGGTATCTAAATACGGTGAAGTGGAACTGATCGACTTTGGGGGCACAAGCCCTATTGGTCGTAGCGTGAAGCAGTTTACCGAATGGCATGATCGTGGTTTCTGGAATGCGGGCAGTCGAATCAGCGATGAGGGTTACGATCTTTTCGCATTTGCTGTGCTGTGTCTTCGTTTGCTCAATGAAGAAGGGCTCAAAAAGGCAGCCTTACAGCTGCCGCAGACGAGAAGTGTGGACGAATTATTTAAGCTGGCTAGAAATTTACCCAATAAGAAACTATCCTCCTGGATTTGTATGGCGTTAAAAGGGGGGTTCTCAGGCTCTGCGGATGCTACTGAGGTCTGGCGAAACCATATTTATAACTCGCGCAGAAAGCGCCCGGATAGTATGGACACCCCCCGGTGGTTAAAAAATGCATTCGCATTGTCTTTGTTTTTGCTCGCCTTTACGATTTATTGGGTATTCCGTTTTTGAACTCATACATATAGTTGGAGAGAGAGGGGGGCGCATATGGAGCAAATGAATGGACTGGTGGAGTCTGTATTGGAGTCAGCAGCCGAGCATGAGCTGTGGGCGCCCCATGACACCATTGTAGTCGCAGTTTCCGGCGGCCCGGATTCTGTGGCTCTTTTGCATGTTTTACATGAAATATCTTTAAAATTTATACCGCTTACCTTAATATGTGCTCATGTGAATCATGGATTTAGGCCGGAGTCAAAGGAAGAGGCAGAGCTCGTACGTGGTATGGCTGAAGAATTGGGACTGCCCTTTGAGTTTGCGGAATTCGATATTCCCTCCTTGGCTAAAGAGAGTGGACTTGGTCCTGAGGGTACTGCACGTGAGAAGCGGTACGAATTTCTGATTGATACGGCGCACCGATATGGGGCGCGTTCTGTTGCTCTGGCTCATCATGCTGATGATCAGGCAGAAACTGTAATTATGCGTCTATTACGCGGAAGTGGCTTATCTGGACTGTCGGGTATCAAGTGGAAAAGAACAGAAAAAAAGGTGGAACTCATTCGCCCATTCCTACGTATTAACAAAACAGCACTTTTAGGGTTATGCCAAAATGAAGGTTTCACTTATGCTGAGGATGCCACCAATCTGCTGACGAAATATAAGCGGAATGCCATTCGTTTGGAAGTTCTTCCTTTTCTGGAAAAGTATAATGGCAGAGTGAGGCAATCCCTCGTACAGCTTGCGGAAATTGCGGGAGCTGAAGATGAGTATATGGAAGCGTCTGCGGCAAAATGCTTTGAAGAGCTAGTTTCGGAAGGGGATGGGAAATACACCTTTAACAGAGCTTCATTTGCTGCCATACCCTCCGCTTTACAACGGCGTTTGATTAAACTAATATTAAATTATCTGTCGGCGGATTTATCTGCCCTTGATTTCCCCAAGATTGAAGCTGTACGTCGGGGAACGCTGCAGAGCTATCCCACCACCTGGAGCTTGGATTTGGGTGGAGGCCTGACTTGTGTGCGGCAATATGATAGTATCTTGTTCTCGTCCAAGCCCACGACGCCACAGGCAAGCTATACATATCGTCTGTTTTTACCGGACTCTGAGCTTAAATTGGAGGAAATAGGTAAGGTGATGTCGATGGCGGTACTGGAGAGAGAAAACTTTTTTGTACAGGGGGAGGATTATGGGAAGATGTCGGCTTGGTTTGACCGTGATGAACTGGTCTTTCCACTGACGATACGATCCCGATTGCCTGGAGATACCATAAGGATCATGGGATTAAACGGAAGCAAAAAGGTAAAAGATATTTATATTGATGATAAAATACCTGCTTCCGAACGGTCATTGATTCCCCTCGTTTGTGATGGTTTGGGCAATATCGTCTGGATTCCGGGCGTAAGACGCTCGATGCATGCCGCAGTAGGGCGGCACACGACCTCCGTACTTCTATTGTCTCTGGCAGAGCTGGTTGACCACGAAGTCACGTAATGGTCGAAGTAAGTCTTTCATAGTATAACTTAGGAGGTTTCGCAAGTTGCAAAACGATATTCAAGAAGTATTGATCACCGAAGAGGAACTTCAGCAGAAAATTAAGGAGCTCGGTCGAACACTGAGCGAAGAATACGCAGGTCGTACCCCTTTAGTAATTTGTGTACTAAAAGGTGCGTTTATATTTATGGCAGATTTGGTTAAAGCCATTACAGTACCTGTTGAGATGGATTTCATGGCAGTGTCCAGCTATGGAGCATCCACCAAGTCCTCTGGAGTAGTCAAAATTATTAAGGATTTGGATGTATCGGTAGAAGGCCGCGATATCTTGATCGTTGAAGATATTATTGACAGTGGTCTTACACTCAGCTATTTAATTGAGTTGCTCCGCAACCGGAATGCTGCTACTATCTCTGTGGTTACCTTGTTTGATAAACCATCAGGCCGCACTGTTAATCTTGAAGCCAGCTACACCGGCTTCGTGTTACCTGACGAATTTGTAGTAGGCTACGGATTGGATTATGCCGAGCGGTATCGGAACCTCCCATATGTTGGAGTACTGAAACCTGAGATTTATTCCAATTGAACTAAGGACTGCCTCGATCATACGGATCGGATACCCACAACTTCCTTTATTTGAGGTGTCCCAAGAGGCTATGGTACAATAACTTGAGTGTTGTGAGAGGAGGTAGGGGATGAATCGGTTCATCCGGAATTCTGGTTTTTATTTGATTTTATTTTTAGTCGTGGTGGGTATTGTCCAGTTTGTGAGCAATGGAAATGAAGCCGCCGATTTCCCTAGATACGACGAGTTACGGCAGGAGATCAAGAACAACAATGTGAAGGATTTGACGGTTCAGTTTGAGGGTAATGCCTTTCTGGTCACAGGCGAGTATAGAGAGCTGCCTGCCGATACTAAATCGAAAAGCTTCTCCACATATATTCCTCCTACAGATGCCGCTATCAATGAACTGATTCAAGCCAGTGATGTTAATGGGATTGAATTAACTCAGAAGAAAATGGAAGGTACCAGCATTTGGCTGACATTCCTTTCTTCAATTATCCCGCTGGTAATTATGTTCATCTTGTTCTTCTTCCTGTTTAACCAGGCGCAAGGTGGCGGCGGTAAAGTCATGAATTTCGGCAAGAGCAAGGCTCGGTTATATAATGAAGAGAAGAAGAAAATCAGCTTTGAGGATGTTGCAGGGGCGGACGAAGAGAAGCAAGAGCTTGTCGAAGTCGTTGAGTTCCTGAAAGATCCACGCAAATTTGCAGCTGTCGGCGCACGTATTCCTAAGGGCGTATTGCTTGTAGGTCCTCCGGGAACAGGTAAAACATTGCTTGCCCGTGCGGTAGCAGGTGAAGCTGGCGTTCCTTTCTTTAGTATTTCCGGTTCTGACTTTGTGGAAATGTTCGTGGGTGTCGGTGCTTCTCGGGTACGTGATTTGTTCGAGAATGCTAAGAAGAATGCTCCATGTATTATCTTCATTGATGAAATTGATGCTGTGGGTCGTCAGCGTGGTGCCGGTCTTGGTGGCGGACATGACGAGCGTGAACAGACGCTTAACCAATTGCTGGTTGAGATGGATGGATTCGGTGGTAACGAAGGCATTATTATTGTAGCGGCGACTAACCGCGCTGATATACTTGATCCGGCATTGCTTCGTCCAGGACGTTTTGACCGTCAAATTACGGTTGACCGTCCTGATGTGAAAGGCCGTGAAGCTGTACTTAAGGTTCACGCTCGTAACAAACCGCTTACGAAAGATGTAAGACTGGATGTTGTTGCTAAACGCACAACCGGATTCACAGGTGCTGATCTGGAGAATCTGCTGAATGAGGCAGCTTTGCTAGCTGCACGTCGTAACCGTAAAGATATTTCCATGATTGAAGTGGATGAAGCTATTGACCGTGTTATCGTAGGTACTGAGAAACGCAGCCGTGTGATCAGTGACCGCGAGAAACGTATTGTAGCTTATCATGAAGCAGGCCATACTATTGCTGGTTACTTCCTTGAGCACGCCGATATGGTGCATAAAGTTACTATTATCCCACGCGGACGTGCAGGCGGATATGTTATTATGCTTCCGAAGGAAGATCGGATGATCGTTACTAAGCAGGAGCTTTTGGATAAGGTTACTGGATTACTTGGTGGACGTGTTGCTGAAGAATTGTTTATTGGTGAGATCGGTACGGGTGCATACAGTGACTTCCAACAGGCTACGCGCATCGTGCGTGCCATGATTATGGAGTACGGTATGAGCGATAAGCTTGGACCTATGCAGTTCGGATCTTCTCAAGGTCAAGTATTCTTGGGTCGTGATATTGGGCATGAACAGAATTACAGTGACTCCATTGCTTATGAGATTGATCAGGAAATGCAGAACTTTATTACTTCGAGTTACGAACGTTGTAAAGATCTGTTGATCAAACACTCCAAAGAAATGCACTTGATTGCCAATACATTACTTGAGAAAGAAACACTTGAGCTTGATCAGATCACACAACTGATTGAACAAGGATTCCTTTCCGAGGATGGTAAACCAGAGGGTGGCGAAGGTGTTGCCCATGAAGTTGGCGAGCCTGTCATCGACAATATCGGTGATGTGCGAGTTCGCATTCAAGGCAAGCCTGAGGATGAACAGTCCACACTTCCTGACCTGTCGAAGGATATCCCGAATAACCCTGATTCTGAGGGTAATGACGGTTCCGGTGATGACAACAAAGGTGGGGGCACTAGCCTTACCTAATTGGGTCCACCATTCATATGATGTAAATTTATCCGGAGAACGTAACTGTTCTCCGGATTTTTTATTTTAATTTTTAAGGGATTCTATGCCTTAAAGCCTGTCCAGTTACATTGACAGAGGCTGGAACGTTGTGTACATTAGTGATTAATATTACTTACTATTTATATCAACATGTTCATTTTTTCACCATGATGGCGCATGCCATTTGATAACATCATGTCGGCGAAAAGCCGCGAGGATTTAAGGGGGAGAACAATCGGTGGAAGCTCTGGCGCTTGAGCGCAAGCAGGAACAGAATCGAGAACTTCGTATACGTCTTGAACAGCTTAAAAAGGAACGAAACGCAATCATTTTAGCTCATTATTATCAACGTGATGAAATTCAGGAGGTTGCCGATTTCCGGGGCGACTCTTTTTTACTCGCTCAGAAGGCTGCAGAGACTGATGCAGAAGTTATTGTATTCTGCGGTGTTCATTTCATGGGGGAAAGTGCAAAAATTCTAGCCCCGAACAAAACCGTCCTTATTCCTGATGAACGTGCAGGCTGTCCAATGGCAGATATGGTCAATGTAGACGGTTTGCGTAAGCTAAAAGCTCAACATCCAAATGCTAAAGTAGTCACTTATATCAACTCGTCCGCCGAGATTAAAGCAGAAACCGATATTTGTTGTACCTCTGCTAATGCTGTGAAAGTAATCGAATCCCTTGACGCCGAAGAGATTATTTGGGTCCCAGATAAGAATCTTGGTCAATATGTACAAGATCAGACGGGCAAGAAGCTGATTATTTGGGAAGGCTATTGCAACACTCACGACATGTTGACCGTCAAAGATGTAGTAGAAATGAGAGCAAAATATCCAGATGCGGAATTTGTAGTTCATCCAGAGTGTCGTCCTGAAGTAGTCGCCATGGGTGACTATGTAGGCAGCACTACATCAATTCTGGAGTATTGCCGGAAATCGGATCGTAAGCAATTTATCGTTGGAACGGAAGATGGTACCGGATATCAGCTTCGTAAGGATAGTCCAGATAAAGAATTCCATTTTGCTACCAAATTTCTTGTTTGTCCTAATATGAAAGTTAATAATCTAAAAAAACTGGTGAAATGCCTGGAGACGATGAAGCCACAAATCTATGTACCGCCTGCTGTCGCCGACAAAGCCAGAACATCCCTAGAGCGCATGCTACAAGTCCGGTAGCATGCGCTACTCTTTCGTTGAAACAGGTGAAAAGCGGTCATGATTCCACAATATTTGGTTGATTTTGATCTTCGGGATATTCCTACGGTAAAGACAGATTGTATTGTTATTGGTTCAGGGATTGCCGGGTTATTCACAGCTATTAAAGCCAGTGAAGATCGGCGTGTCATAATGATCACAAAGAAATCAGTAATGGAAAGTAATACTCGCTATGCACAGGGGGGGATCGCAGCTGTTATAGCTGAGGATGATTCCCCTGCTTACCACCGGCAGGATACCTTAATGGCCGGAGCAGGTCTTTGCTCCTCAACAGCTGTCGATGCACTTGTTAATGAAGGGCCGGAAGGCGTTCATGAGTTAATTCGCTTAGGAACTCTGTTTGATAAGGAAGATGGGGTACTGGCTTTGACTCAGGAAGGTGCGCACAGCCACCGCCGTATTTTACATGCTAATGGGGATGCTACAGGTTATGAGATTGTTCGTGCATTGGCGGAACAGGTAGCCGAACATGAGAATATTGAGGTCTGGGATGATCATTATGTTATCGATCTCATCACTGAAGGTGGAGAATGTGTAGGCGCATTATTGCAACGGCCCGGTGGTGGAAGGTTGTTCCTGCAAGGGGATGCGACCATTCTGTGCTCTGGTGGAGCAGGACAATTATATCGATACACTACCAACCCAGAAGTAGCTACAGGAGATGGAGTAGCAATCGCCTATCGCGCTGGGGCTCATATACGAGATATGGAATTTATTCAATTTCATCCTACAGCACTTAGTTACCCGGGAGCTCCTAGATTTTTAATCTCCGAAGCTGTGCGTGGGGAAGGAGCAGTCTTGCGCAATATTAATGGAGAACGGTTCATGGAACGTTATCATGACCTGCTTGAGCTAGCTCCGCGGGATATTGTAGCACGAGCTATTGTAAGTGAAATGGAACATACTAAATCAACGTTCGTTTATTTGGATATTACACATGAATCTCCAGAGATGGTGAAGCATCGGTTTCCCACAATATATGAGACATGTATGGGCTATGGACTGGATATTACAAGTGATTGGATCCCAGTGGCTCCCGCTGCGCATTATATGATGGGGGGGATTAAGACCGATCTGAATGGAGAGAGCACCATCCCACGTCTGTTTGCTTGCGGAGAGGTTTCCTCCACAGGCCTGCATGGCGCTAACCGTTTAGCTAGTAATTCATTATCTGAGGCCATTGTATTCGGACAGCGTATTATTGATCGGATTCATGAGCTTTCCCCGCTGGACCGTGATGTTTTATCGGTTAACAGTAACGAGGGACGTGTAGATTCGCCAACTCAAGCCATTGTGGAACGTCGTTTGAAGCTACAGAAGATTATGGTTCGATATGCTGGACTGCGTCGTAACGAAGAGATGTTACTTAAAGGACTAGATGAATTAAAACGACAGCTGCCAATCTTTGGATCAGCTTTGTCCAAACGTGAGGAATATGAATTTGCTAATATGCTGACCTGCTGTTTGCTTGTGACAGAGTCTGCTCTGGCACGGGAAGAGAGCCGTGGGGCGCATTACCGTGAGGATTATCCGCAGCGGGATGATGATCAGTGGCGTAAGCACCTGCTTCAAATTCGCGAACTGGGAATAGTGGAGGAATTAAGCGATGATGTTTAATGGTTACAATGAAGAACTAGTACAATCTATCAAGGCTTGGTTGCGGGAAGATGTTGGTTCCGGAGATGTAACCACGCAGATGACGATTCCAGTGGGCCATGAGTCCAAAGGGATTATTCATGCCAAGGAAGACGGTATAATTTGTGGCATTCCAATTGCAGAGCTGGTCTTTGAAATTGTGGATCCGGCACTTAGTTTTACAGCCCTTGTCGAAGAAGGCCAAGCTGTAACTAAAGGGACAGTAATTATTGAGGTTGAGGGCAGCACACATGCGATTCTAACAGGTGAGCGGCTTGCGCTTAACTTGATGCAGCGTCTTTCGGGTGTGGCATCACGTACAGCTTCTTTCGTGCAGGTGTTGGAGGGATTACCAACTCGTCTAGTGGACACACGTAAGACAACACCAGGTCACCGGATGCTGGAGAAATATGCTGTTCGTATTGGTGGAGGCTTTAATCACCGTTTTGGGTTATATGATGCAGTTATGATCAAGGATAATCATATCAAAGGCGCAGGTGGTATTCGGCAGGCTGTAGGTCGTGCCCGGAAGAACATCCCGCATACGATGAGCATCGAAGTGGAGACCGAGAATTTAGAGCAAGTCGAAGAGGCGCTGGCAGCAGGTGCTGATATTATAATGCTCGATAACATGTCTAACGATATGATGAAGCAAGCCGTGGCTAGGATTAAATCGAAAGCTCCGCATGTTAAGACAGAGGCTTCTGGCAATGTATCGTTAGAAACCTTACGCGGGATTGCTGAAACGGGTGTGGATGTGATTTCTGTCGGGCGCCTTACGTACTCCTTCTCCAGTCTGGATATCAGTCTAGACCTTAATGCCAAGAAGGAAGGGCCTTTGTCATGATGCTTGCTGTCGATATCGGTAATACCAATATTGTTCTCGGTGTATATAGAAAACGCGAATTGCTGCATCATTTTCGGCTAAGTACTGCGCGTCAATCGACCGTGGATGAATATGGAGTAATGATACACAATCTTTTTCACATGTCAGGTATATCTGTCAAAGACGTTGAAGGTGTAATTATATCTTCGGTTGTTCCGCCACTAGTTAAGACTATTGAGGATATGTGTATTAAATATATAGGGAAAGACCCATTGATTGTTGGACCAGGGATTAAGACGGGGCTTAACTTACGTTATGAGAATCCGCGTGAAATTGGCGCAGACCGGATTGTTAATGCAGTTGCTGCGATTGAACAATACAAATGTCCACTTGTCGTTGTTGATTTTGGTACGGCTACGACTTTTGATTGCATTGATGCAGGTGCTAATTATCTTGGTGGCGCGATTGTCCCCGGTCTAGGCATTTCAACGGAGGCATTATACCAGCGGGCATCTAAGCTGCCGCGAATTGAATTGGAGAAGCCTAAAAAGGTCATCGGGCGTAATACGGTGCACGCGATGCAGGCCGGGATTATTTTTGGCTATGCGGGTCAGGTTGAGGGCATTGTTAAACGAATTAAAGTCGAGATGAACGCTCCCGAACTGAAGGTTATTTCGACCGGAGGCCTTGCCTCGCTAATTGCGGGTGAAACGGACTGTATCGATGAAGTAAATCCTATGTTAACGCTAGAAGGATTAAGAATTATTTACGATCGTAACCAATAAAGATAAAGAAGCCTAAAAGGCGAAGAGATAGGAGGGCTATGCACCCAATGGAAAAAAAGAAGGATCGACTAATCCGCGGCACGGCTCTTAATGGTAAAGTGAGAGCGTTTGCTGTCCGCACAACTGAATTGGTTGAAGAACTAAGACGCAGACACGATACGTATCCAACGGCTACAGCCGCAATGGGACGTACAGTTACCGCTGCAGCCATGATGGGCGCTATGCTCAAGGGTAGTGAGAAGCTGAGTATTATGGTTAAAGGGAATGGACCGATCGGACAAATCGTTGCAGAATCCAATGCATTGGGAGAAGTGCGTGGTTATGTGCATAATCCTCACATTCATTTACCGAGCAATAGCATGGGGAAGCTGGATGTAGCTGGAGCGGTGGGAACTGAAGGGTTCATTGATGTTATAAAAGATTTAGGTATGAAAGAGCCGTACAGAGGTAGTATTCCTATTATCTCCGGGGAGCTTGGCGATGATTTTACCTATTATTTTGCGGTTTCTGAGCAAACTCCAGCTGCGGTCGGCCTAGGTGTACTGGTAGATACCGATGAGTCAGTAATTGTGGCTGGAGGATTTATTGTTCAGCTTCTTCCTGGTCTGACTGATGCGGAGATCACAGAGATTGAAAAAGCTGTAGGGGCGATGCCTTCTGTAACAGCGCTTCTCGATCAGGGGCTGGAGCCAGAAGAAATGCTGCGCTACCTGTTGCCGGATGCAGTGGTTATGGATGAACTGGATATTAACTTTGCTTGTCAGTGTTCGCGTGAGCGGGTAGAGCAGACATTGGTTAGCTTAGGACGGGATGAACTGGAGAGATTAATTGCAGAAGATGAACAGGCTGAAGTCGTATGCCATTTTTGCAATGAGGCTTATGTTTTCAATAAGGACGATTTACAGGTCATTTTAGAACAAGCGAATTCGTAGGGTATTGGGATGATGACGAGACAGGAACGTGCACTTCGCAATACGGTTATTATTCTAGCTGTTGCAACTTTAATGCTCGGGGGTCTATTATTCTGGAGTTTGCGCGCCATGGCCCTTCTTAAAGGAGATACAACAGACAATGAATCACCGGATGTAGCGACTGCAGGCGGACAACCGATAACGGATCAGCAGTGGATGGATGAGCTCAAAAAAAAGCATGGAGAAGAAGTGTTAATCAGTATGCTTAACCATATTGTCGTGAACATGGAAGCTAAGGCATTAGGAATTACCGTGACAGACGATGAGGTTAAGCAGGAACTGGCACGCACTATAGTTGGGTACGAATCAGAAGCGCAATATTATGCTCAAATGCAATCTCAGCTCGGATTATCTCGTCAGGAAGTGTTCGCAGAGACAGCTTATCGTCTGTCCTTACAAGCGATAGCCACGGTGGGCATTACAATCAGTGATGCCGATATAGATGCTTATTTAGAGCAAAATGCCGAGCGCTTCATTCCAAAAAAGGAAATGCAGCTTTCTATGATCAAGGTCTCATCCTATGAGAAAGGCCAGCAGGTAATGGATCGCTTGGAACAGGGTGAGGATTTCGCTGATTTGGCTAGGGAAGTGTCTATTGATGATGAGAGTCGGCAGCACGGAGGCAGCTTAGGCAAAGTAGAGGAAGATGACCCTTTTTGGCCAGAGGGAATGTTAAAGACTGCCGCTGGATTGGATGTGGGTGATATAGCCGGTCCAATCGAGACAGGGGAAGACTTCGCCATTATCCGCTTGGAGAGTATTCACTCTCCAGAAATGCCGGATCAGAAAGAAATTCGGGCGCTTGTACGTCAAGAGCTGGCTTTGGAGCAAGCCCCTCCCTTGCAGCAGGTGGAAAGCGATTTACGCAATAAATATGAGGTATCAATAAATATTGACAACAGCCTGCAAGATTGATAATATGATATTAACGTAAACCCTACCGTTTTAGTCGGAAATAACTGACGGTGGTCAACAATTTAAACTCCATACACAGAAGCATAAAGTCATAATTTACGTTCTTATATCGCATTTATCATTCTAAGGAGGTTTTTGCTCATGGCTAAAGTCGTTAACAACGTAACAGAATTGATCGGAGGTACTCCGCTCGTTCGTTTGAATCGTCTGGCACAGGAAGGCTCCGCAGATATTTATTTGAAATTGGAATATCAGAACCCGGGATCAAGCGTAAAAGACCGGATTGCAATCAGCATCGTGGAAGAAGCTGAGCGTGAAGGTCTACTGAAACCGGGAGGTACGATTGTAGAAGCTACTAGTGGTAACACTGGTATCGGCCTGGCACTTGTAGCTGCTGCTAAAGGTTATAAAGCAGTTATCGTAATGCCGGAAACAATGAGCTTGGAGCGCCGTAATCTCCTTCGCGCATATGGAGCGGAATTGGTGCTGACCCCAGGATCGGAAGGTATGAATGGTGCGGTTAAGAAAGCAGACGAAATTCTGAAAGAGAACCCAAGCTATTTCCCGTCCGAGCAATTCAAGAATAAAGCGAACGTGAAGATTCACCGTGAGACTACTGGACCTGAAATTATTGACGCTATTGAATCCATCGGCGGTCCTTTGGATGCTTTTATTGCGGGTATCGGAACAGGCGGAACGATCACTGGTGCGGGTGAAGTGCTGAAAAGCCAATATCCTGATATTAAGATCTATGCTGTAGAACCTGCTGCTTCCCCAATCTTGGCTGGAGGCAAACCAGGCCCTCACAAAATCCAGGGTATCGGAGCTAACTTCATCCCTGAGATTTTGAACCAAGATATCTATGATGAAATCATCCACGTTGAGAATGATGAAGCTTTCGAAACTGCACGTCGTGTAGCTAAAGAAGAAGGCGTCTTGTCTGGTATTTCTTCAGGTGCTGCTGTATTTGCCGCTCTTAAAGTAGCTAAAGATTTAGGCCCTGGCAAAAAAGTAGTAGTCATTATCCCAAGTAACGGCGAACGTTACCTGAGCACACCACTTTACAATTTCGAAGCGTAATTGTTTGCAATAACGTAAATCTATAAGAGTCTTCATACCACTTTTTTGGTGGTGATGGAGACTCTTTTCGTTGATTTAAAAGGCATTTGGTACTTTGCATATATGGCAGGCTAGACGTGGTAATTTTATTATTGTTGAAAAAAGCTCTGGTTTTTGCAGAAAACGAAAAAATCATAATAATTTCCTATCGCTGAGGGCTTTTCAATAATGCCTTAAGTACAGTATACTGACAGGCAATATACTACTGACGATTTAAAATAATTAAAGTCTGGACAAAACTAAGCAAATGCTTACGAAGCGAGTTTTATTGCGAAGTGATGTCTACGAAGTAATGGCTTCATAAAACTAAGCAAATGCTTACGAAGCGAGTTTTGTCTCGATGATTAAACTGTAAGATGATGCTAGACAAAACTTAAGCAAATGCTTACGAAGCAAGTTTTATTGCGAAGTGATTTCTACGAAGTAATGGCTTCATAAAACTTTTAGGAGGATGGCTTTGGAAATCATAACAACCTGGAACGAGTGGGAACAATGGGCTGCTGAAGACTGGAGCATGTTTCCCTTGATTATAAAATCACCCCGGTGCACCAACGAATTACCCGCGTCCTGGGAGCAAGCCTGGGAGTTAGCTTCCCAGTATTCTGTAGTTTTAGAAAGTGGTAAGGGTGGCCGTTATACGTACTTGGGCTTAAATCCTGTTTCGATATTGAAAGGCAAGGAGGATAACGCGGAAGTATTTAGCTTCCCTACTGAATCTTTGGAATCAGCATCAGTGGACGAGGAGAGGACACCTGAGGCAACAACACTGCATGGACAACCGCTGGAGCTACTGCAGCAATGGATGTCGGATTTTACGTCGCCTAAGTTAAAGGATGAAGATGTTCCTCCTTTCTCTGGTGGATGTATTGGATTCCTTGGTTATGATGTGGTTCGTTCTTTGGAACGATTGCCGTCTCTTGCCCAAGATGATCCTGGTTTTCCTGATTATCTTTTTATGAGGTTTGACGAGATATGGATTTATGATCACGAAGAGCATGTGCTGTATTGTGCTGTCCACGTTCCAGTTCCAGCAGACTGTGGGCTGGAGGATCTGCAAAATCTCTATCTTGGCAGTATAGAACAGGCTGGACAAATGGTAGAGCAGTGGCAGCTGATATCTTCAGCTGCAGGATTGGATGATGAGGCCGTGGGCAGCATTGAGGCCCTTACAGTTTCATCAGGAGAGTGGCCGGGCATGGCCTCGGCTTTCTCGCCTGAAAAGTTTCAGCAGGCAGTGGTGGACGTTCAGGAATACATCCGCCAAGGCGATGTCTTCCAAGTGAACCTCTCGCTGCGCCAGGAGGCGCAGCTGAAGTCCTCGCCGGAGGATGTTTACGAGTGGCTGCGCAAGCTCAACCCGTCCCCGTACATGGGGCTCTTGCGGTCGCCCGGCTTCGCGCTGTCCAGCGCCTCACCAGAGCTGCTCGTCAAGCTGCATGGGGACAAAGTGAGCGCCCGGCCCATCGCCGGCACCCGGCGCCGGGGACTCACTCCCGCGGAGGATGCCGCCATGGAGGCGGAGCTTCGCGGGAGCGAAAAAGAGATCGCCGAGCATATCATGCTTGTCGATCTGGAACGCAACGACATCGGACGTGTCGCTGCATACGGTTCCGTCAGCGTGCCGGAGCTGATGACGGTGGAGCGCTACTCTCATGTGATGCATCTCGTTTCGCAGGTAGAGGGCCAGATTGCGCCGGATAAAGACGCTTATGCGGTTATCGCAGCTTTATTCCCGGGGGGAACCATCACAGGGGCTCCCAAGGTAAGGACAATGGAGATTATCGAAGAACTGGAGCCGGTTCGACGTGGACCCTATACAGGTTCGATGGGTTTTATTGACTATAACGGCAATATGGAATTAAATATTATTATAAGAACGCTGGCTGTAAAAGACGGGGTCGGATATATTCAGACAGGTGCCGGCATAGTGATCGATTCCGATCCCTACCGTGAATACCGTGAATGCCATAATAAAGCCAAAGCGGTAGTGAAGGCAGTACTCTGTAGTGAACTGCAGCAGGAATTGCCAGCTACCAGCGAAGCCGAAGGGGGAGTAGCACTGTGATCTTGGTCATCGATAATTATGATTCCTTTACGTATAACCTCGTACAGTATTTAGGTGAGCTTGGGGAAGAGGTTAAAGTGCACCGCAATGATGAAATTACCATCGAAGAGATTGAAAAGCTGGCACCTGACCATATTCTAATTTCACCAGGCCCATGTACACCAAATGAAGCGGGAATTAGTCTGGAATTGTTGCATCATTTCAAGGGGATCATTCCGATCTTCGGCGTATGCCTTGGACATCAAGCGATTGGACAAGCATTTGGTGGCAATGTCATCCGTGCTGAGCGTTTGATGCATGGGAAGACATCGCCTATTTACCATAACGGGACCTCAGTTTTTGAAGGTCTGGAGTCTCCATTTACAGCTACCCGATATCATTCACTGATTGTAGAGCGGGAGAGTCTCCCAGATTGCTTGGAGATTACGGCTGAGACTGAAGAGGGGGAGATTATGGCATTGCGCCATAAAGAATACCCTATTGAAGGTGTGCAGTTCCACCCGGAATCTATTATTACGGATCATGGTCATACGATGCTGCGTAATTTCTTGAAACGGAGAGCCGGAGAAACGGCATGAAATATATAGGATTTAACAATGGTGTCATTGACGCCCGAGAAGCCGTGGTTTCTGCCTTGGATCACGGCTTTTTGTACGGCATTGGCTTGTTCGAAACCTTTCGGACCTATGGGGGAGTTCCCTTTTTGCTGGAGCGTCATTTGAAGCGTATGGCAGAGGGGTGCAAGGAACTGGGCATTCCATTTGAGGCAGAAGCGGCACATCTACTTGACTGGATTAAGCGCGTCATGGACAAAAATGAATTAAAAGAAGCTTATATACGCTATACCGTAACAGCCGGTGAGGATATTCTCGGATTACCTGCTGGTGATTATCAAAAGCCCAATCATTTGTTGTACATCAAAGCGCTGCCGAAAGTACCAGATAAGCTTAACAGTGAAGGCAAAGAGCTGCAGCTGTTGTCCTTGCGGCGTAATACTCCTGAGGGAACAGTGCGATTCAAGTCGCTGCATTATATGAATAACATTCTGGCTAAGCGTGAGCTTAGAGGGTATGCTTCTGCGGCAAATGGTGCTGAAGGACTAATGCTGACGGCAGAAGAATTTATTGCGGAGGGCATTGTCAGCAACATCTTTTTTATTAAAAACAACAGGCTCTATACCCCAGATCTCACCACAGGCATTCTTCCGGGAATTACCCGGGAAATGGTGCTGGAGCTGGCTCTTAGTGCAGGCCTTAGTGTTGAAGAAGGAACATATCACTGGGAGCAGTTGAAAGCTGCTGATGAAGTGTTTCTTACCAATTCCGTACAAGAAATTGTTCCTGTTACCGGGGTGTGGCACGGAGATGCAAGATTTACTATAGGTACTGGCCAGTGTGGAACAATTACTGCTGGCTTGATTTCATTATATAGAGATAGGACGGCGATTGCGAAATGAGACCAGTCCTCTTTAAGCGGACATACCGTTGTGGAAATACAGACTTGGAGTTAGGAAATCGAACATTGATTATGGGCATCCTTAATGTTACCCCTGATTCTTTTTCAGATGGAGGACTTTGGGATCATCCGGACAAAGCCGTTGAGCATGCGCTGCGTATGGCTGCAGAGGGTGCTGATATTATTGATATCGGCGGTGAATCTACTCGTCCTGGTCATCAACCGGTGGGACTTGAAGAGGAGTTAGCCCGTGTATTGCCTGTGATCGAGAGTATTCATAAGGCGGCACCTCATCTTCCGTTATCCATCGATACCTATAAAGCTGAAGTAGCCCGCCAAGCTATGGCTGCGGGTGCCCATATCATTAATGATATATGGGGTTGTAAGGCTGATCCGGAAATGGCGGCAGTGGCCGCTGCTGCTGACTGTCCTATTATTTTGATGCATAACCGGCAGGACCGTAATTATACGAATCTGAGTGCGGATATGTCGGCTGACCTTAAGGAAAGTATTGATCTTGCGTTAGCCGCAGGTGTTAAGCCGGCCAATATCATATTGGATCCAGGTATCGGCTTTGCTAAAGATTATAATGAAAACCTGCAGGCAATGATGCTTTTAGACGGGTTGACTGAGTTAGGCTATCCGTTGTTACTGGCGACGTCCCGCAAAAAATTCATCCGCACGGTACTTGATTTGCCGTCTGATGATGTTGTGGAAGGCACCGCAGCTACAGTAGCTTTTGGTATTGCTCAGGGTTGCCAGATCGTCCGTGTACATGATGTATCTCTAATTAAACGAACGGTTAAGATGTGTGATGCGATGTTGTATGCTGCACCTCCAGTGGTGCGTGAATAGCTATATTTTACGAAAAAGGGCGGATTAATCATGGATAAAATGACAATGCATCGCATGGAATATTACGGATACCACGGTGTATTTGAGGAAGAGCGTAAGCTGGGACAACGTTTTTACATTGATTTAGAGCTTGAGCTTGATTTGCAGGGTGCGGGCTTGAATGATGATTTGAATCAAACTGTGAATTATGCTGAAGTTCATGAATTAGTCAAAAATATTGTCGAAATAAAGTCTTTTAAGTTGATTGAAGCTTTGGCAGAATATATTGCATCCTCCGTACTGGACACTTATACTGTTATCAATGCAGTAACGGTTAAGGTAACTAAACCTCATCCGCCTTTCGACATTCATTTTCAGGGAGTGACTGTAGAGCTGCGCAGAACTAGAAAGTGAGAACAAGGTCCATGAATATACATTCCACCTCTGAAGAATCAGAGGCTTATATTGCTTTAGGGGCTAATTTGGGTGACCGCGAGGGCACACTGTCAGAGGCTTTGAACAGACTGGACGCTCATGATGAAATATCGGTGGTCCGCTGCTCCAAAGTTTACGAGACAGAGCCAGTTGGTTATTTAGATCAGCCGCAGTTTCTCAATATGGCAGCAGCTTTGCGAACGACACTTGCGCCCGAGTCCTTGCTGGAAGTGATGTTGGGGATTGAAACGCAGTTGGGTCGTATCCGGGATATCCGCTATGGACCGAGAACGGTAGATTTGGATTTGTTGTGGGTTGAGGGTCAGATGCTCGATACACCACATTTAACGTTACCGCATCCACGCATGTTAGAGCGTGCTTTTGTATTGTTTCCGCTCAGTGACATCGTTCCACAGAATGAACAATCTTCCGGACTTCGCAAGCTGATTACAGCAGCGCTTCAAGACATAGACGGGAAGGAAGGAATTCGGTTGTGGACAACAAGCGTTTGGGACGGAGGGTCAGGGCATTCCGTAAGCTAAAAGGGTATACTCAACAGGATCTTGCGGATCTTGCCGGAATTTCCTTGGCTGTGCTTGGTGCAGTCGAGAGGGGTAACAGACGATTAGAAGATCAAATTTTAGATAAAATTGCGAATGTTCTCGGGGTTACAACAGAAGAGCTTATGGATCCCAACTCATAATTTCCAAGAATTAAAAGGCAGGAAGTGATACGAATGCTGAAGATTGGCGATATCGAGATGAAAAATCAGGTTGTTCTGGCACCTATGGCTGGCGTGTGCAATCCGGCTTTTCGTCTGATCGCTAAGGAATTTGGTACAGGTCTGGTCTGTGCGGAAATGGTAAGCGATAAGGCCATTATTCACGGAAATACACGTACTCGCGAAATGTTGTTTGTAGATGAACGGGAGAAACCGCTTAGTTTGCAGATTTTTGGCGGGGATAGAGCATCACTGGTGCAAGCAGCTAAAGTCGTTGATAAAGAAACCAATGCTGATATTATCGATATCAATATGGGATGCCCAGTACCAAAAGTGACTAAATGTGATGCGGGAGCCCGCTGGCTTTTGAATCCCGACAAAATCTATGAAATGGTCTCTGCGGTTGTCGATGTTGTCGATAAACCGGTAACCGTGAAAATGCGGATTGGCTGGGATAGCGAGCATATTTTTGTCGAAGATAATGCGCGTGCGGTTGAACGTGCCGGGGGTAAGGCTGTCAGCGTACACGGTCGTACCCGCGAGCAGCTTTACACAGGCCATGCGGACTGGAACTACATCAAGATGGCAAAAGAAGCAGTTTCCATTCCCGTTATTGGCAACGGGGATGTTAATACACCTGAAGATGCTCGGGCTATGTTGGATCAGACTGGCTGCGATGGCGTAATGATCGGGCGTGGAGCACTAGGTAATCCTTGGATGTTGTATCGTACGATTCAATATTTGAGCACCGGCGAGCTTATGCCTGAACCTGGTTTGGATGAGAAGATTAAGGTTGCTATTCTTCATATGGATCGTCTGGTAGCTCTTAAGGGAGAAGCTGTAGCTGTCCGTGAGATGCGTAAGCATATGGCTTGGTATTTAAAAGGCTTGAAGGCTGCCGCTAGAGTGAAGGATGTCCTTATGACAGAAACAAAACGCGATGGAATGGTGAGGATATTGAATGATTTTGTCGTTCAATTAAAGCATGAAGAAGAGAGCAAGGGCATTGAAATGTCTTCTTCTGCTGTATAATCGCCTTTTTTCTGCTGATATTTGAACACATCTGACTTTATATGTGGTGTCATTGACATTTTGTAGCGGTTCCAATATAATTTCACAGTATAAAATCGCCGTTACAGTAAGAGCAATGCAGCAGGGAGGGTTCTTATCCTTCTAGATTAGCATATAGTATGGTGTTTTCAATAATTGTATACGACAGGAGAATCGGTTGAGATGAGCGATAAAGAAGTCATCCTTACGCCGGACGGGCTAAAACGTCTGGAAGATGAGCTGGAGACCCTCAAATCCGTAAAACGCCGTGAGGTTGCTGAACGGATTAAGGTAGCGATTGGCTACGGAGATATCAGTGAGAACTCGGAGTATGAAGACGCGAAGAATGAGCAAGCTTTTATCGAAGGACGCGTTCTCACTTTGGAGAAGATGCTTCGCAACGCGCGTATCATCAATAGCGACGAGATCGTTACTGACGTAGTAAGTATTGGTGTTACTGTAAGTGTCGAGGATTTGGAATATGGGGACACTATGGAGTATACGATCGTAGGTACAGCAGAGTCTGATCCACTGAATAACAAGATTTCCAACGAAAGTCCGGTAGGCAAAGCTATTATCGGAAAAAAAATAGGTACGGTAGTTGATGTTTCTACACCTGCAGGAGTTATTCAATATAAAATTCTCGATATCAGAATGAAGTAATATACAGACCTTAATGTCTGTAAATAGATGTGCTGCCATATGTATTAGTCATTTCACTGTACATAGGTAGATAAGGGAACATGTTTGGGAAAGCTTCCTTAGGGAAGCTTTTTTCAAATCATCCAGAAACGATAGGTAAAACAAACTGCTTATATTTTGAGCTGGAACGGGACTGTCCTCTAACTATGGAGACGGAGCCGTTTCTTCTTGTGTATATGATATTACTGAGTTATAAGGGGATGAATCGCATGACCGAGGAAATGAACAATGTGGACAATGCAGAGAACGAACTTAGTGAGCTTTTGCAGATCCGCCGTGCCAAACTGGACGAGCTAAGAGGACTTGGTATTGATCCTTTTGGCAAAAAATACGAGCGCACAGCTAACGCTGGCGATATCGTAGCTAAGTATGATGGACTTTCCAAAGAGGAATTGGACGAGCTTTCTGTTGAAGTGAGCATTGCTGGGCGTATTATGGGAAAACGCGTTATGGGTAAAGCCAGCTTTGCGCATATCCAGGACCTTAGCGGAAGAATTCAGCTTTATGTTCGTCAAGACAGCATTCCTGAAACTCAATACGCGGCGTTTAATGTTCTCGATCTGGGAGATATTATCGGCGTTCGTGGAACAGTATTCAAAACCAAAACAGGCGAGACCTCCATCAAAGTGCATAATCTCGAAGTCTTGTCCAAATCCCTGCTGCCACTTCCTGAAAAATATCATGGTCTTAAAGATGTAGAACTGCGTTATCGCCAGCGCTATGTTGATTTGATTATTAATCCGGAAGTTCAACAGACCTTTATTGCCCGTTCAAGAATTATTCAATCGATGCGTCGTTATTTGGATTCACTTGGTTATCTTGAAGTTGAAACACCTACACTTCATACGATCGCCGGTGGAGCAGCTGCACGTCCATTTATTACTTACCACAACACACTTGAAATGCAGCTGTATATGCGGATTGCTATCGAGCTTCACTTGAAACGCCTTATCGTTGGCGGTTTGGAAAAAGTGTACGAAATCGGCCGTGTCTACCGTAACGAGGGAATGTCGACTCGTCATAATCCAGAGTTCACTATGATTGAGTTGTACGAAGCATATGCTGACTACAAGGACATCATGAATCTTACGGAGAATATGATTGCACATATTGCCCAAGAGGTATTAGGTACACAACTGCTGGATTACCAAGGCAAAGAGGTAAATCTGTCTCCAGGATGGCGTCGTGTAACTATGGTTGATGCTGTTAAAGAAGTAACCGGTGTTGATTTCAGCGTTCACATGACAGATGACGAAGCACAAGCTTTGGCAAAAGAACATCGTGTGCCTGTTGAGAAACATATGACGTTCGGTCATATCCTTAACGCTTTCTTCGAGCAATTTGTAGAGGAAACTCTAATTCAGCCAACCTTTGTAATGGGACACCCAGTTGAGATTTCACCACTTGCGAAGAAAAACGATGAGGATCCACGCTTTACCGATCGTTTTGAGCTGTTTATTGTGGGTCGTGAGCACGCTAATGCATTTAGTGAATTGAATGATCCGATTGACCAACGTCAACGCTTTGAGGCACAGATCCAGGAGAAAGAGCAAGGTAATGACGAAGCTCATGAGATGGATGATGATTTCATCCGCGCCCTGGAATATGGTATGCCACCTACTGGCGGACTGGGAATCGGCGTAGACCGTTTGATCATGCTGCTTACCAATTCTGCATCGATTCGCGATGTATTGCTGTTTCCACATATGCGTAACCGTACTGAATAGTATCTATAGAACACAGGGCTTAAGGGAGCTGTCTAAGGGCAGTTCTCTCAGCTACTGTTGATTAGAAGCGGTGCTTTCACTTAATTGCTCCTATAGAATGTAGAGATTTAATATTAGTTTCAAAAAAACTCTTGCAATGCATCTCCATACATGATATATTCTAAGTCCGGCCAAGAAGTACACATGCCGAGCTCGAAAAAGAAGTTGAAAAAAGAGCTTGACATTAAATAGCCGAACATGATATAG
>NZ_JBBOCE010000002.1:0-2833487 GCF_038002305.1 Paenibacillus sp. FSL R5-0887 | reverse complement strand
TGCTACACCCTCAACGAAATCAACGTTGATCTTGCTCGGTGAAGCTGCCAAAGCGGTGCTTCCTAAGCTTCCGTACGTTCCGTCCGGCGCAACATCATAACCCGTTACCGTCACTTCTTTTGTTCCGGTAAACGTTGTATCCATATTGCCCAGCGAGTTCTTCACAGTCAGCGTAATGCCATTATCTACACCTACGACAGGTGTCAACGTCGCCGCTGAAGCGGTGATGCTATATGCAAGAGTAGGTCCTAGGTTCAGGGTCATTTTAGTGAAATAATCCCCCACGACCTTAAAATTAGTACCATCGTAAATAATGCCATTAAGATTAGAGGTAAGATCAGATGTTTCCTGAGTCCACGTGGATCCGTCTGCCGAAGAGAATAACTCCCCCTTCAATCCAACAGCCAGAAAACTCCCATTACCAAAGCTGATATTATTTAGTGCGCTAGCTGACATTGTAACCTTCGTAAAAGTTACCAAATCTTCTGTGGTTAGAATTACTGCCTGCTGGCTAAGTGTATCTTCTCCAACCAGAATATAAGCTCTACCATCATAGGCAATTCCCTTTAAAGAAGTATTGGGGAACCCAATCTCTAAGGGCACATTCCACTGTATTCCATCTGATGATTTTGCGATAACAACGCTCTCTTGCTCATAAGTAGTACTATTGTATTTCATCCCAAGAGCTACAAATTGATTATTCAAGTAAGCTACTGTATTAAATGCAAAATCCCCATTTTTAAATCTCTCTGTCCATGAGGTTCCGTTAACTGAAGAATAAATTCCGCCATAATCGGAAACAGCAACGTACTGATTTGTGCCAAAAGCAACGCCAGTCAGATTGTCCTGCACTCCGGTATCTGTCATAGTCCAAGTATCACCGTTGGTCGAGGTCACCACTTTGGCGTTAAGATTGTAGTTTTCTTTATCTGTAACCGCAATAAACTTCCCTGCTCCATAAGTGACCGCATTCATTCCCGGCAGCTTGGAGGGTGTGACATCGTTCCATACTGCGGAGCTATTAGATTTGTAAATAGAGCCATATTCCCCGGATGAGACGGCAACATAATTGCCATTACCATCCTTAGCAATACTTTTCAGATTACCGCTGACATTACTCCACGCCGATAGGTCAGAAGAAACCAGTAAGCCGTTGCCCCCTGAAGCAACATATTTTCCATTTCCGTAAACCATATTGTTCATCATCATTGTTGTATGGGTATCCGAAGATGTCCACTGGGTGCTGTCCAGCGGAGCCGCAGAAGATTTATAAATTACACCCTGCCCAAACAACAAATAGCTCCCATTTAAAGAACCTCCCCCATAAAATTGCTTGTTATCCCATGAGGCATCAACGGTCCAATTAGCACCGTCTGTAGAGGTGAATACTTTTTTAGCATACGGAGTCACGATATAACTAAAGAAACGATTATTTAAATAGATTACATTCGTAACATAAGGCCAACTAGAGTTATAGTGGTTGATCACAAGATCGGTTAAGGTGACCGTTGTCCAATTGATCAGATTCGTTGAGGTATAATAGACAGCATTGTTAGCAGAGACCACATATTTGTTGTTGCCATAAGCAATATCCGTTAAGCTTTGCATTCCGAATATTGCATTGGTAGAAGTGATTCCTGTGTCTGTCCAGTTAATGCCATCCGAGGATTGTAGTAGAGTTACATCATAAGAAGGTGGATTGGTGCCAGGTTTATATACTGACTGCCATACAAAGAACTTTTCATTGACCGCTTTCAACCTTTCCGGTGTGATAGCTAACGTTTTTTTTGTCCAATTTTCACCATCGAGTGAATTGTATACTGCCTTTTCGCTACCATCAATAGCTAAGAACAGCCCATTAGCGAACACAATAGAAGTTAGTTTGGGGTTCCCCGCCTTTTTTGAGATAGACCAATCTACGCCATTTGATGATGTAGATATCCCTCCTTGGCCCACCGCTACAAAAACATTGTTACCAAATGCAACACTGCTCAAATTTCCAGCTGATGTGGAGCTTTGATCTATGATATTGCTATTGCTGGGTGCTGCATAAATTACTGCAGGCATAAACAGAGAACTGACGATAGAGAATACTAAACTTATTGCTAATAAAAGATTGCCACTCCGCTTAATCACAATTTTCCCCCTTTGGCATTACACCAAAATATAAATACTTCCACCATATGGAGATTAGATGTCTTTTCTAAGATTTGTAGCCATTTGGTTTGATTTTTATATCGGTATAATCCGAGAGAATTATTACGAATTTAACATTAAATTTTGATTAAAAACAACAATAATTTACACGCTTCACCTATCCATTTCCACAACCTTACAAATGAGAAAAAAACCTATTAAATATCAGGACTTAATCCTGAATTTAATAGGCTTTCAAGCTTTTTCTCGTAGAACTTTTTTATTAAATAGAAATCGCTGCTTCTAAAGCTACTTCCATCATGCCGTTGAAAGAATTTTGTCTTTCTTCTGCCGTGGTTACAGCATGAGTAACTAACGAATCGGAAATGGTAAGAATACATGCAGCTTGTTTACCTAACACTTTCGCATTATGGAACAACGCATAACTCTCCATTTCTACACAAACACAGCCATGTTCATTGTAAAATTCATTAACTCCAGGCACATTGTCTTCATGATAGAATACATCGCTGGAATGAATTCTCGCCGTCAGAACTGGCTTGTTAATACGTGTAGCCGCTGCTTCAATGACTTCGTTCAATTCTTTACTTGGCAGCTGGATATCTCCTTCTACACCGCTTTGCACATAGGCATATGTAGATTCACTCCACGCGCTATCCGCCAACACCACGTCAAATAAATTCAATTTATCAGTATATGCTCCAGCACTACCGATACGAATGATGTTTTCCACACCATAGTTTTTGTATAGTTCATAAGAATAAATACCGATACTTGGCATTCCCATTCCCGAACCCATTACCGAAACCTCTTTGCCTTTATAAGTTCCTGTATATCCAAACATATTACGTACCGTATTAAATTGGGTTGGGTTCTCCAAATAGGTTTCTGCAATATACTTCGCTCTCAAAGGATCTCCTGGCATTAATACTGTTTTGGCGATTTCACCATTTTGTGCTGCATTGTGCGGCGTTGACATAATTTATTCCTCCTATGTTGATTACTCATTACTATCTTACTATACCATTCATGATTTTAAATATACGTTTAAAATTTTCTTTTATTGCGACAAAAATACTGCTACTGAATCTCTTTTTATAATTTATTAGCAAACTCATTAAGTTTTTGGGACATTATCTTTATTTCCTCAATAAATGTAGAAGTATGCTGAACAGATGCCGCCTGTTCTTGGCCGATAGCTGCTATCTTCTCTATCGAATTAGCCATTTGATTCGTAATTCCCTTGATCTGTAACATGGTTTTATTTATGTTTTGCGTCGAGGCGACGGTTTCCCTTGAAAATTTCCGGATTTCCTTGGCTACGACTTCAAAACTTCTACCTTTCTCACCTGCATGCGCTGCTTCTATTGCAGCATTCAGCCCAAGTAAATTCGTTTGATCAGCAACCCTGTTTATAATGGATAGGACTTCTGTTGTATTCTCCACATCTTTTCCAGCCTGCTGAGATTGAATGAGTAGTTCCTGAGAGTGATCCGAAAGTGAACTTACGCCATAGGAAATATTATTAATTTGCTCATTGGCTTGGGATAATGATTCCGAGATTTGTTCTACAATGGCTTTTAATTCACTTTGTCTCCGAATCTGAACTGCAATCCCGCCAATGACTTGTCCCGTTTGATCGTGAAGAGGTGTTGCTGTACCTGTAAACTCAAATCCATAAAAGTGGGCTGGAACATCGGACTTCAAGGTACGATTCTCTTGTATCGCTAAGTAAAGCGGTTCTTCTTTGTGTAAAGGTTGTCCTTCGTTAATGTTTAAATTTATGGTGTCGCCAGGAAAATAAGCAACGAACCGTTCCAAATCACATATCGCTATTGATAAATCAGCGGGGATAGATAATTTTATAATTGGTATAAGTGAGATAAATTTGTCTAAAGATTCAATGTTGTTAATCACAGAAATATAGTCTCCATTCCAGCAAAACGTTATTTATAGCGCACCAAGTCTAACCAGATTATGCCTTGCAGACATGCATTTAATCTAAATCCTTAATTTTGCTTAATTCATATTTTAGATATGTATTCGCGAAAATCTTCATAAAATCCTCCAAAAAAGTTTACAAACACCCATTTCTCTCTCACAAAAGATAAAAAAAGCCCCCACTTTGTGAAAAGTGAGGGCTTTCGTTCTCTTGCTGTTACTAATAATATCGATTAGTTACGGATCAGATAATCAAATGCTCCTAGCGCTGCAGTTGCACCGGATCCCATCGAGATAATGATTTGTTTATAAGCACTATTAGTGCAGTCACCAGCAGCAAATACTCCTGGTAAGCTAGTAGCACCATGGCTATCTACAACAATCTCACCTACGCGAGTACGTTCAACTGTGTCACCTAGCCATTCTGTATTTGGAACCAGACCAATCTGTACAAATACACCCTGCAATTCAACATGGTGAGTCTCTTCTGTCGCACGATCAACATAAGAAATACCATTTACCTTATCAGTTCCGGTAATCTCTTTAGTTTGCACGTTTTTAAGAACAGTAACGTTAGGAAGGCTATAGAGACGATCTTGCAGTACAGCATCAGCTTTGAGCTCTGGAGCAAATTCCAGAACCGTTACATGCTTCACTATACCTGCAAGGTCAATAGCTGCCTCAATACCTGAGTTACCGCCGCCAACTACTGCAACATCTTTGCCTGCAAACAAAGGACCATCACAGTGTGGGCAGTAGGCTACACCTTTGTTCTTGAATTCAGCTTCACCAGGCACGCCCATATTCCGCCAACGAGCACCTGTAGACAGAATGACCGTCTTACTCTTTAGAACAGCACCGTTCTCGAGTTCAACTTCAATTAAGTCATTTTTGTCTAGACGTCTGACACGCTGCAATTTCATCACATCAATGCCATACTCTTTTACTTGCTCTTCAAGTTTAGCTACGAGTTGAGGACCTTCAGTGTACTTCACACTAATAAAGTTCTCGATACCAAGCGTGTCGTTAACCTGTCCGCCAAAGCGTTCAGCAACAATACCTGTACGAATACCTTTACGTGCCGCATAAATGGCTGCACTTGCACCAGCTGGGCCGCTGCCGACAACAAGCACATCATATGGAGCTTTATTGTCAAACTCAGAAGCGTCCACACTGCTGCCCATTTTAGCTAAAATTTCTTCAACCGTCATACGACCACTTTCGAAAAATTCACCATTAAGGTAGACACTTGGAACAGACATAATTTCTTTGCTTTCTACCTCTTCTTTGAATACTCCACCGTCAATCATCGTATGGGTAATGCCCGGATTAAAGATACTCATAAGATTCAGTGCTTGTACAACATCAGGGCAATTATGACAGCTCAGGCTAACATAAGTTTCAAACTTATATTCACCACTAATGCCTTTGATCTGATCAATTACACTTTGCTCAACCTTAGGAGCTCTTCCGCTAACCTGCAACAGAGCCAATACTAATGAAGTAAATTCGTGTCCAAGCGGAGTTCCGGCAAAGGTTACGCCTGTATCTTCACCCACACGATTTACACTAAAGCTTGGGGTTCTAGACAGTTCGGTTCTTTCCACCGTAATCCTAGGTGACATTTTGGCAATTTCATCAACTAGTTCGGTCATCTCTTGTGATGCCTCGTCAGCGCCTGCACTGAGTTTCAGTACTACATCGCCTTCCAAGAGTTCTAGGTATTGCGCTAGTTGAGCTTTTATTTCTTGATCTAGTTTCATTTAGCTTTCGCTCCTTAAATCTTACCTACAAGATCGAGACTTGGTTTAAGAGTTTCTGCACCTTCCGACCATTTCGCTGGGCAAACTTCACCTGGATGATTGCGTACATATTGCGCTGCTTTAATTTTGTTAACAAGAGCGCTAGCATCACGGCCGATACCACCAGCATTAATCTCAACAGTTTGAATAACACCGTCTGGATCAATGATGAATGTACCACGATCAGCAAGACCGTCAGCTTCGATCAATACATCAAAGTTGCGGGAAACCACATGGGAAGGATCGCCGATCATAATGTATTTCACCTTGCCAATTGCTGCGGAGCTTTCATGCCATGCTTTATGTGTAAAGTGTGTGTCAGTAGAAACGGAATATACTTCAACACCTAGTTGTTTGAGGGTTTCATATTGGTTCTGCAAATCTTCTAGTTCAGTTGGGCATACGAATGTGAAGTCAGCTGGGTAAAAGCAAACTACACTCCATTTACCTTTGAAGTTTTCTTCTGTAACATCGATAAATTTCCCATCTTGAAATGCGCTTGCTTTGAATGGTAGTACTTCTGTTCCGATTAATGACATATTGTTTAATCTCCTTTGGGTTTAATTTATGAATAGAGTGGATACTATTTATAATTATTATAATTAACCAAATTAAGGCCTGTCAAGTTATTTATAATAATTCTAATATGATAATCGTTGTCAGTCGCTAAATGTTCATACAAATTCCTTTCTTTCGGATTTAAATACAACACTTTATCATCTGACTGATGCTCATTCGTGCTTATTGACTATTATGGTTTAGTTTACATGTTTTATGTAGTTCAATTTCTACAATTCGATGTCTTCTACTATTAGATTGATAATATTCAAGGATTCTTCCGCTACTGTTGGATTAGAATATCGATTTCCATTATAGGTGATCAGTGCTTTCCATAAAGCCCACCCTCTTGCTCTATTCCACGTTTGTGCATCCATGTTTAATACCTTTTTAAAGATTCTTCTACTAGTCTCATCAAAAAAAGTCCACGCCATTGCAGCATCACAAGCAGGATCACCCACCCCTAATATGCCAAAATCAATGACTGCACAAAGCTGTCCGTCTTTGACTAATATATTTCCATGTACGACATCACCATGAACCCAAACTGGTTCTGACTCCCATTCAGAGTCTAATGCCAGTTCCCAGATCTTTTTCAATAGACCTTCATTAAAAATATCTTTATTATGCTCAATCGCATTTCTAGATTCCTCATCATATACAGTTAAGGACCCACCTCTATAAAAATTATGCTCTCCGGCTAAAGGTCCCCCACTAGCATCAATAGACTGTAATTCAATTAAAAAGCTTCCCAAGTCTCTCGCAAATTGATTGAGATCATTAATGTTCTCATGGGATAAAGTCTCTCCCTCTAGCCAATTATTAATAGACCAAGGCCAAGGATATTCTTTGGTAGGTGTCCCTTTCGCTAATGGTGTTGAAATAGGTAACGTCAGTCCTTTCTTTAAAAAAGGTAACCATTGTTGTTCTTTCTCCACTTGAGGAACATAAGCGACTGCACTTGGTAATCGCACACTCATCTGTTCACCTAAATGAAAAGTCCGATTATCATGCCCACTGAATTTCACAGGTCTGATCTCTAAATCGGACCATTCAGGAAATTGTTCATTTATTAATCTTGCTACTAAATCGACGTCTATAGTATGCATAATATCTCTCCACATATATGAAATTGAAGCAACATCAGTTGCGGAATCCGAGCTGATGTTGCTTCTTTTTAACTATGAAATGGATACAAGGTCCTACTTCAAATAGGTTCCTGACTCTCCGATTCCACCACTACCGTTCAATACATACACCCGTGCATTTCCTTTCCCGGAGCAGTTGATTGTGATCACACCGTTGGTAACGGTTTTGGTATCACCAGTGACCGCATCCACATATGTTCCATTAGGAATTCCGGTGAATGTTGCATTTCCTGAGATCGTAACCAAAGCAAAGCTATCGATTCCTTTGCTACTATCAGTGTATCTTCTTTTAAATGCCAAATCACCTGATACATTTTCTGTAGAATATTGGCCTTTTTGCAAAGCAGGAACAGCTCTTCTAATTAAATTAAGTTGTCTGATATGTTTCGCCAGAGGATAATTTAACGAGTCTGCAAGTGTGCCAGTAGCATTGGTATATTTACCGTAATCTTGAACAGTAACACTACCCTCAATATGATTGCCAAAGTAAGCACGGCCTGTTGTACTTAACGGCGCATTTGGACCTACATCGATGACTGATCCTTTTTTGAACTCAATTTCAGAACCATAATAGATCGCAGGTATTCCTCGGAAGGTGAACATCAGCGCGAGATTCTCAGCCCAAGTGTCCTGTGTGCCAGCAAATCTTTGATTTTCTGGTGCTTGGTCAGGTGCATAGTCATGAGAGTCAATATAAGTTACATTCCAGGTAGCATCATTATAGAATTGATCACCGCTTCTCATACTGAATGCTTCCTGAGCAGTTTTGAAAGCCCAGTGCATTGGAAAATCAATAACATCCATACCCGATTTCTTCGAATAATCAGGCGTATGATAAGTATTTCCTGTTAAAAAAGCATTGTTCGAGGTAGGTTGTCCTGCTGTAGTAGAGTTATCTGCCCACTCTTGTTCCACCGATAGCTTATTGGAAGCGTAGTCATTTTGACCGTCACCTGGATAGGGTTTTGAGCTTTTCCAAGTATAAAATGGTGTTGATATCGCCGGAATTCCACTGTTCCACACATCTCTGTACCGAGTAGCCACTTCCCCAAAGACAAAGAAGTCTGAGCCCCCTCTTGTTTTCCATGCCGGCACAAAATATTTGTTAAAAATATACCGGCTTACATGCTTTACAGTATCGACCCGGAAAGCATCCACACCCATATCAATATATTGATTATAGCTGTCGATTAGATACTGATTCACTAGAGGATTCTCTGTGTTTAAGTCCACACAGTCTCCCGCAATCTGTCCTGTCTGGACGGTGTAAGACTCCCAAGAAAGACTTTTTTCCGTATGGTAAATATTATTGTTAGTCTCCGCAGTCTTCATTAAGGCAAGTCTTGCCTGATATTGCTGATCCGGGGTCATGGAATCATAGTTAGCTGGCAGCTTATCCGTAATTTTGAGCATGTTACTCACGGTGTCCGCCGCCGTTGGATCTTTTTTGAACATCGGGAACAGATTTTCTTCTCCAAAATTACCGGTATGATTGACGACAATATCTTGAATAACCTTTATCCCTCTAGCGTGTGCTGCATTGATCAAATCCTGATAAGATGCCCCTGCGGATTCATATCTTGGATCTACTTTTGCAAAATTTATTGCATGGTAGCCATGATAATCATAACCGCTGGCATTCTGCACCACAGGTGTAATCCAGATGGCACTGAAGCCTAGTGCTTTAATGTAATCGAGCTTTTGAATCAGTCCTTTAAAATCCCCTCGCCAAGCTGGATCAGAGTCCGGATTTCCTGCCTTGGCATCCTCCCATGCATGCTCATTGTTACTCGAATCACCATCATAAAACCGGGAAGTGATTACAAAATAAATCGTATCTTCACGAAAATCGCCCTTATTACCAATGTTATAAACAAAACTCTGTTTAGTTTCATTTCCGGCACCATCGATCACAAGGAATTTTAAGGTTGTCGTCTTATTAATCAAGATAGACGGTCCGGTAAGAGATGTCAGTGCATTGCCTGAAATATAGACTTTTGAACTCGTTGTTGGTTCCGTACCATTATCTGTGTAATATGCTGTGGTTGTTGCCGCCTTGTTGTCTTTTATATTAAAAGATACGGAAACCGCTGAGCTCGAATTCCCAACAGGCAGATTCGCAGTGATAATCGGAGCTTGCAAATCGGCATTCAGATCAATCACATAAGCAAAAGAGCCTACATTACCCGCTTGCCCTATAGAGTTAACGCCGAATGCTTTGATAGTCAAAGAAGAAGGTACTTGGATTGGAGTCGTATACAACGTTGAGGTTGTCGTAGGTGTTGATCCGTCGGTCGTATAATAAATTTTATCGCCGCTATTTGTACTGGATAGGGTCACCGTTTGGGCAGAATCATAGGTTTTGGGCACAGGAGAGACGGTTATCACCGGAACCTTAGGAACGTCTGGATTGGCGTCATACCATACGTTATCTGAGTTATACCAGCCCTCTTTTACGCTGCGAGATAAGTCAGCCGTCTGTTTGCCATTGCCGTCATTAAAGATCAGGCTTGCCCCTGTAGCATTTGGAACAGTATAGCTATACCAATCGTTCCCGTCCGATTTCATCAGTATCCCCGGCCATGCTCCACTAGTCGGAACGGTTGCCGGATTCAGATTCCAGTAATGGATGCGGATCGCTGCATTCCAGCTTGCTGGTTTCTTAAAGTGAACGGTTAGCCCCGCTGAAGTAGGTGTAGGTGTTGGCGTCACTGTTGGCGTTGGTGTGGGTGTTATGGTAGGTGTTGGCGTCACTGTTGGTGTAGGAGTTACCGTAGGTGTAGGAGTTACCGTAGGTGTTGGCGTCACTGTTGGGGTAGGAGTTACCGTAGGTGTTGGTGTCACTGTTGAGGTAGGAGTTATCGTTGGTGTTGGTGTAGCTCCGGCCGAAAGGGTCACATAGTCGATATTAATATTCCCGCTATCATCCGAGTCATATTTATAAGCAAGCGTGTTATTTCCTGCCTGTAAAGAGAGTGTTTCTGTTTGGTCTGCCCATGTATCCCAGTTGGTCAGGTTGGCTAATGTTGTCTGTGTAACCTTTATTCCATTGACATAAATGGACACTTTTTTAGCACTGCCGGATGCATTAGCATAGTGAAGCGTGGCATTATAGGACCCTGCTGCGGAAGCCTGGACGTTAAAAGTGGTGGCTGCTCCTGTAGTTGTATATCCATCAACAAAACCAGTGCCCGAATATCCGGTGTGATTCGTATTTACTTTTGCACCACCAGACAGGGATGCACTCTCTGCTTCGTATTTCCCGGCGACCGGAATAACAACCGTCCAGTTCTTCCCGCCGTTATTGTCCCAACTATCCGTTGGAGCCGTGATGTGATAACAATAAATTAGGGTGGCGCCTTCCTGAACATTGAGGTTGGCGATGAACGTGGTTCCATTTTTGGTCATCACCGTGTCCGTAGTATTAGCCCAGTTATTCGTAGTCCAATGTAAGGTCACAGCTGCCGCTGTAGGATTGGTATAGGTGACTGTATGATCCGTATTGCTGGCCGATGCTCCACCCGATAAACCAAATAAACTAAAAATGAGTGAAAAAATAATTAACCACGAAATATAACGCCTGGATTGTTTGGATACCAAGTAAATAACCTCCTCATAATTTTAAGTGCAGCTTACGATTTTAAGCCCATCGTGATGTGCAAACGTTTGCAAAAATGAGAAAAAAAGAAATACTTAATAGTTTTAATCTCCTCCTTCAATGAATAATAAGGAAAAAACTCATTGTATGCGTTTACAAACGGTTCAATATCTGATGAATTTTCCTTGTTAAGATTATAGGCGCCAAACTTTTGCTGGTCAATGCATCTTTTAGGCTATAATTCAATCGTTTTCACTATAAGTTCCCTAAGATAGCAGGTAAATTGTTCAGGTTCTTAGCCAGCCAATTCATTTCTTTTGCAAAACGTTTTGGAGGTACACTATGTTTGTCCATCGCGGCATTAATCCACCACGGGCTTTCCATATACCACAACAACTGCAATGATTTTGTTAAATACCCCTGCTCCACCGTTCGTTCCTCACGATATCCGTCAATAAATGCTGAAGCTAGTGCTCCATCTAAATCTTCATCTAAAGCACATGACATCACTGCTCGCGCTACATCAAGCTGCGGATAATCATATTTGAACCGATCAAAATCTAGAATTGCAGACAATTGGCTATCTTGAAATAAAAGATTATCAACCCATAAATCACGATGTGCCCATCCAGCTACAAGTCCTTCGAATATTTCCGGATCTATTTCTTCAGTCGCTCTCAGTTGTATCTCTAGGTCAGTGATGAGTGAAGTTTTGCCCATTTCCTTTGATTGTTGTAGGAGTACATTCCAATGTTCTAAACGTTCCTCAGGGCTTTGGGGAATAAATTGTGGGGTTCTTTTCAAACTAAGGGTCCCATCATTTAATAAACGATGCATTTTACCTGTGGCACGACCCAAATCAAACATTTGAAGGATGTTAATTTTGCCCGGCTCTATGACACGCCCTTCACAATATTCCATAACCATAAACGTCTCTCCCATATCTGATTCCAGTAAAACTTTATGGTTATAAGCCAACAATTCGGGACATGGGAGTCCCTGTAGATACAATCTTTTCTGTTGAGAAAAGGCGAAGCTCAGCTCTTCTGGGTTATACAATTTATATCTTTTTTTGTTGTATTGTTTAAGTAGAAATGGTCCTGAATCCGTTATGATTTTCCATTTAAGATTTAACCAGCCACGTTTTATTGGGGTAGCATGAAGGACTTTCAATCCAAAAAAATGATAGAAACTATTACTTAAATCCTCTAAAATGGCTTCCTCTGAACGAATCGCTTCCAATTCATCAACTCCTATCTATTCAAAGTATAAAAGAAGAAGCCGCCAATGACGACTTCTTTTAGATATTTCTTTTTAGCAGAAAAAGTTATCTATAAATAAGGCTCCCGCCTTGGAGAAACTCTTGCGCCTTCTCTTGCATTCCTGATTCAATTCTCGTCGTATTCCGGATATTATGAGAGATCTTCATACTGCAAAATTTCGGCCCGCACATGGAACAGAAATGAGCTGTTTTAGCGCCTTCCGCAGGCAATGTCTCATCATGATATTCGAGCGCTCGCTCAGGATCTAACGATAAATGAAATTGATCACGCCAACGAAATTCAAAACGGGCTTTCGAAAGAGCATTATCCCGGTCTTGTGCTCCTTTATGCCCTTTCGCCAAATCTGCGGCATGAGCCGCTATTTTATAAGTAATGACCCCTATACGTACATCTTCCTTATTAGGCAGGCCAAGATGTTCCTTCGGAGTTACGTAACATAACATAGCTGTACCGAACCAACCAATCATCGCTGCACCTATAGCAGAGGTAATATGATCATAACCAGGCGCAATATCTGTAGTCAGTGGACCTAATGTATAAAAAGGGGCTTCGTTACAAGTTTCAAGTTGCTTATCCATATTCTCTTTAATCAAGTGCATCGGCACATGTCCTGGACCCTCTACCATCACCTGTACATCATGACTCCAAGCTATAGCTGTTAATTCACCTAACGTCTCTAACTCGGCAAATTGTGCTTCATCATTCGCATCAGCAATCGAACCCGGACGTAATCCATCGCCTAGGGAAAAAGAAACATCGTACAGCTTCATGATTTCACATATCTCTTCAAAATGTGTATATAAAAAGTTCTCTTGATGATGCGCAAGACACCATGCCGCCATGATGGAGCCACCTCTTGAAACAATGCCTGTCATACGTTGTGCAGTCAACGGGATATAACGAAGCAGAACCCCCGCATGAATGGTAAAATAATCAACCCCTTGCTCCGCTTGCTCAATGAGCGTATCACGGTATACTTCCCACGTTAAATCTTCCGCTTTCCCATTCACTTTTTCCAACGCTTGATAGATAGGCACCGTTCCAATAGGAACAGGAGAATTACGGATGATCCACTCGCGTGTCGTATGAATGTTTTTACCTGTTGAGAGATCCATTATATTATCTGCACCCCAGCGGGTGGCCCATCTCATCTTCTCTACCTCTTCCTCTATGGATGAGGATACTGCGGAATTTCCTATATTGGCATTGATCTTCACTAAAAAATTGCGTCCAATAATCATTGGTTCACTCTCTGGATGATTGATATTCGCTGGAATGATGGCGCGGCCGCGGGCTACTTCATCTCTTACAAATTCCGGTGCCACATTCTCACGAATCGCAACGTATTCCATTTCCGAAGTAATAATCCCTTTGCGTGCATAATGCATTTGAGAGACATTACGCCCCTTTTTCGCTCGCAAAGGTTTTCTATGGAGCGCTGGAAACACTTCCGCCACAGCTTTTCCCGTTGCATTCCCGTTATCTTCAGGCTTCATGGTTCTTCCTTCGTACGCTTCCGCATCCCCTCGTTCCTCAATCCAGCTTAGACGATTGGGCTCTAACCCCTGACGAATATCAGTATGAATATTAGCATCCGTGTAAGCCCCGCTTGTGTCATAGACATGAATTGGGGCATTCTCCTCTTCGCCGTCTATGCCCGCAGTTGGACTAAGTGAGATCTCCCGCATAGGCACCTGAATATCAGGCCGTGAACCCTTTACATACACTTTTTGACTTGCTGGAAAAGCTGATAGATTGATTGGATCGTTGTTCAATTCGCTTGTCATCTCAATTCCTCCTATAAGGTGATTTGATCAAGCGGAGACGGTCTACTCCCCCACAAATAGAAAAGGCCACATCTGTATAAGATGCGGCCTTAGAGTAGACAAATAGAAATAGAACTCCATTTCCTCCGCTGGCATTATCCAGATCAGGTTTGACGGTCGATAGTTATAACTATCCTCTCAGCCTGGTCCCACCAAGCTCCCGTGACTATATAATTGCTACTTCAAAGTATAACCGAAAAGAGAAAATTATCCAAATCTACTCAAATGTGAGATCAATGTATACGTTAGTTTAACACCAATACCCCAAATCCTTCCAGAAGCACCTCGCCCGACAATGTTGTGCCGCTCAGTAAATCTGTTTTGGTCTCATGAAGATGGATCGTGACAGGAGTCTCACTATAATTAAGCAAAAAAGCATAACTGGAAGAAGCTCCGGTACGGACTTGCAGTTCTACCTCTTCTGGGAGCTCCAGCCAATCTGCTGGTGATTGTAGATCAATTAAATTTATGATCTCAGCCGCTGCCTGTTCATTAAATACGGCTCCGTAATACCAAACCTCACCCTTGCCGCGACGATTTCTAGTTACCGCCGGTTTTCCCGCATAATAATCAGAGGCGTAGACCGCCATCACTTCAACCGAAGCTTCCTCTATTTTGAGAATATCATTAAAGTCATCTGCTCCTGTAACGACTTCGGTCACGCCCGACCAGCTAATTGTTGTTGGCTGACGACTGCCCTTAACCATTGTGAATTCTTCAACTGTGATCCCGCATAGATCCTTAGCAGCACCTGGGAAAGGACGCATATAACATTGTCCGCGCTCATCCTTATAGCCGGTTCTACAGCCGAAGATCAGTTTGCCGCCTTGCTGAACATATTCATCCAGCAGTGCTGCTGTCTCATCTGTCATAATCGCTGGGTGAGGATAGATAAGCACGTCGTACCTTGCAAGCTCCTCCAGCGTTGTTTTTTTGCGTAAATAGAGTACGTCATTCGGGATATGCTTCCGCTGAAGCGCCTTGTACCACTCCTTATTGCTCTTCCACATAAACGGGCCATGCCAAACATCGTATTCTCCATCCCACTCATTGTCATAATCACGAACAATAGCAATGTTAGCCTGATTACGAGTACCGACAAACGCATGACCTGCTGCTGCCAGCTCCTGACCGATCTGCCCCGCTTCCCGCACTCTCCGGTTAGGCTGATTATGATAGTCATTGATTCCATGCCAATAAATTTCATTGCCCATCGTAGCTGTCCGCCAGCGGAAATATAACACCATATCTGCTCCATGAGCGATCGACTGATAGGTCCATAACCGCATCTGCCCGGGCTTTGGAGAAGGCATATCCATCCGGTTCACCCAGCCACCCGGGCCCGACTGCTGCTCCATAATGCAGAAATTCGGGGATATCGAACGAACAACAGATAACGACAGTCCCCAGCCTCTATCATTCAGCGGATTCCGCTCATTCGGGTCATAAAAAATAGTAGAGAACTGAGGATAGGAATCATAGCTGAAGAAATCCAACAGTTCATCCGTCATTTCATGGCTATCGAGATGCCCGAACAGACCGTTCGTGGTTACCCACTGCTTAGGGGCAAGTTTACGGATGATATCCGCTTGGTTTTTGGCAAAAGAATTTGTATTGTCCGAAATAAACCGTTTTTCATCCAATGCCTGATGAGGATTGGGTTGCTTCGGTACTGGAGTCGGACGTGGAAGATAGACCTGAGACCAGTCACTATAGCTTTGATTCCAAAAAACAGCTCCCCAAGCCTCGTTCAAATGCTCAAGTGTAACATATTTCTGCTGTAGCCATTCCCGGAAAGCCTTATGGTCACTCTCCGAATAAAATTCACTGATCTCACAGTTGAGCTCATTATCAATTTGCCAGCCAACTACACCCGGATGATTGCCGTAATGTTCAGCCATTTGTTCTGCAATACGTGCACACAGTTCCCGGTATTTAGGACTGCTGTAATTATAATGACGGCGCATGCCATGCTGAAGTGTAACACCTTCGTAGGTAACATTTAAAACTTCGGGATACTTATCAGTCAACCAAGCTGGAGGCGTCGCCGTCGGAGTACCAAGTACAACCTGAAGACCATATTTATGTGCTAGATCAATCGCCCGATCAAAGAGCCCGAACTGAAACTGCCCTTCTGCCGGTTCAAAAATAGACCAAGCAAACTCCCCCATCCGAATGATCGTAAAGCCGAGTTCACGCATCCGGCGATAATCGTCCTCCCACATGTTTTCTGGCCAGTGCTCCGGATAATAACAGACGCCAAGCTCGAATTTTTCAGTTGCGACAGGTTTCTTCATCATTACCTCCAAAGTATTAAAAATATGCTTTCAATATTTTATAATTCTATTGTAGTATCAATGATAAGAGGTCTTATATAACAAAATATTGCTATCATATAACAATCTTGCGTTCATTGCCTTAATCCAACTTGCGCTCTGTTGCGCTACAGAAACGGGTGCTGCCAAACATGAAGAAACAATGGTATTTGCCGACACCGGCTTTTTCGAAATATGTCTGTTATCCTGAATTTTTGGGACATTACACTCACTTTCCACAACATACAGAGAGAAGAAGCGAAGGTTTTCTGGGGAGTTATAACCTGCATTTGATCTTTGATGGGGAGGGTTATGTATTCCATGAGGGCGAACGTATTCCGATGAGTAGAGGACGAGGTTTTCTGTACCCTAAAGGGGCTTATCAGCAATACGGCTCTGACCCAGGCGAGCCTTGGGATGTCCGCTGGGTTCATTTTAACACTGAAATTGTCCTTCCCTTATTAGAAGAAGTGGACCAGTCTCGTGCATACCTGTTCACTTTTGATTTGGATGCTAAGCTGGACGAGCTATTCGAGGAAATGTACCTACTGAGTGCTTCCTACGTGACCCGTAGCGAGCCAAGACTATCTGCTCTGCTGTATGAGCTTCTAGTAAACTTGCTGCAGAACTCCGAGCCGCTTCACGGCTCAGTACCGCACGAGGTTAGGCAGTCCATCCGCAGTGCTGCAGATATCATTCATGTCGAATGTGCCAGCCCTTGGTCTCTTGAATCGATGGCAAGATTGACCGGTTACAGCAGCTATCATTTTCTAAGGCTGTTCCGGGTGGTTATGGGTAAAACTCCAAACCGTTATTTAACCGATTGTCGGCTGGCTAAAGCCAAGCTTTTACTGGTTTCCACAGGACTCTCCATTGCTCAGGTTGCGACTCAGTCCGGTTTTGCCCAGTCCAGCTATTTCATTAAAGTGTTCAGAAGGTTTGAAGGCATGTCTCCTGTGAAGTACCGGCAGGCTTTTGGGGCGTAGAGGATCTTCCTTCAGTCCGTAGAGATTCAATCTTAGTCTCTTGGATTTATCACTCTTAAAGATCATCCTTAAGAGAAATTTCACTCTCAATATCTAAACTTATTGTTTCGGAATGAAGCTCCCCTTCATTATCATTCCATGTAATAGATAAAGTGGTGTTTTCATAATTTTGTCTATTTTTATTTAATTCGTCATATAAATATGGACCAGTTATAGACCCGATATCAGTGTTACTTAATATTGAAACGGGTCCATCCGTTGACCTAGCTTCATTTACAAGAACTGTTTCATCCTTATTATTATTGTTTTTTTCATTAACTTCATACTTATAATAGCTACTATTCACTAAAGCGCTTGGGTCTCCCTTGAACACTAACTTCCCATGTCCCCGTAAAATTTTGCTAGATGAAATTATTATTTTGTAATCTAAAACATCCCATGTATCCCCTGTACCCATAAGCGTATATACTTGAACACCAGTGTTTAAATTTGTTTCGACCTCTTTATTGAAATATAAATAACTCCATATCGCATTCGAAATAATAACCACAGCTACAAGTACTAGGATTAGTTTTTTCATATCTGCTCCTTTATAAATACTCCCCAGCCATTATTTATATCTTAAATTCCACTCCTTAGACCATTTCGGGAAAGCTTCTCCGGTCAATTCTTCGAGTGTTTTTCCATCAATGGTGTAAACCCAGCCCATATGTAATTCATCGAAATCAGGAAAACTATAGCCTCCTATCACTTGATCGTCTGCTTCTAGCAGAAAAATCAGGGTTTGTTTTTTTGTATTATCCTTCTCATTATCTAAGGGGTGGTTTTTAACGATGAACTTACTTGTAGTTATTTCCTTGCCTATATAATCGATTGGATCAACACTTTGAACACTCCAATATTGTATGTATGGCATTTCCGTCAGCAGTTTTTTATCTAATAAATATTCAGAAACAATTCCTTCATTACTAATGATCAGATAGCCCATATCGGTAATAAATTGTTCAGCTTTGCTATATTCTTTTTTTGAATTATCGCTAATTTGCTCCTTACTACATCCCAATAAAAAGATTAAGAATAACGGAACTATGATTGCCCTTAATTTGTTCATAGGTTCCTCTCCTTGGAGTGTTTATTATCTCCTTAATAGTCTCATAGATTAATCTTATTGTATGAATTTAGTATCATCAAACTCTTTAGCGTCTTATAGGCTCTCCATTCCAACCTCGCTGTTTCACCGGGAGGCTCCCATGTTATCTGCCATCCTCCATCATCCTCCTGTTGGTGTTCTAATACTTTTAAGTGATCAAGAATGGTTTCATCAGAAAATATGCTGCTACAGTAAGAAGTGGGTGATGGCGAAAATTCTAGAGGAGAGAGTCCATAACTGTGGGATGCGGCATCCATACAAAAGAAGTTGGCAGTAATAAGCTCCTTAGATAATTTTTGAAATAATCCTTTGATATAATCCGATTGAGGTAGGCTTTCCAATAAATAAAATGCAGTCAAAATTGTATGCGCATCGTCATATGCTTGTGCGTGAATATCTTCCAAACAAATTTCTGTCGCTTTATCAAGCCAGGAATGTTCTATCCCTTGCCACTTAAGAAGCCCGACAAGACCAGTAAGTCTGCTAAATGATGGCTCTGTAGAAAGAGGGTTACTCCAATGTTCTGCTCTTGGATAGTTTGCTGATGAAGGAAATATTGTTGGAATCCCTTTTTTTAAATCAGCATGCTTTGAAATATAATCACATGCTTTTTGAGAAAGTTCTTCGTCTTTTATGTTACAGTCATATAAAAAACGTAGTGCAAATTCCATGAAAAGTGGCTGACTACCGGGTACCCGTAAATCCGGCTCTATTGCATTTCCAAACCCACCATCTTCGTTTTGGTAGGCTGTTAGTGAAGTCATAACATTGCTCATTGATCCACCGTGGAAAATATATTCAAAAACCCTTCTTTCTAATAATCTGCCATGTGTCCAAATGAAATGGGCTGCTTTCTCAAAATCCATCTGTTCCCCTCCTCAAAATTTAGGCTAAGTATTTAAGTATTCAATGACACTTTTAATATAGGATTCAATCGGTTCCTTTGTATTAACAATATGTATTCTGACATTAGATGGCTTTTTAGCATTTTCAATAGTTTTTAGCAATGTCTCTTCAGAAGGCACTCTTTCAATCTGGCTAATCATTCTTTTTCTATTTCGCAGTCTATTATTGAGCTCATCATAGTCATTTAATAGACATTCTACATATTTATATTCCACATTATATTTCCGGGTCAGATTCAATCCTCTCTCTATCATTTCAGAGTATAAACAAGGGCTATCGAGTATAACATTATGACCTTGAGATAAGTGGAAATCTATCAAAGCCCATTCAATGTCATACGAAATTTTTCCAACTTCCTTGAACCCAATGTTTGCTCCAAGTGATTCCATAAGAGAAGACTTTACAATGTCGTGATCAAGAATAACAGCAGAAGTATGCTGCGCTATTACTCTGGCTAATGAAGACTTCCCTGATCCGGGGTATCCAGACATCTGAAGAAAAAACAACGAGGGCCACTTCCTTCAGCATTAATGAATCTGCTAAGTATTTGATATATGTTGTCGGGATTCATTTTCTAAAATATTAGCTATTTGCTCCCTTAACATACGAACGTATGTTTGTTATAATGAACAAACTGGTTATGATTACATATAATAAACTAGAAAGGGGTTTAGTATCTTATGCTAATTTATGAGAACTTACGTCAACAGTTCCCGTTTACTTTCCTTGAACCACTAATTCCTGCGCATGTTCACGAGCATATCATAAGAATTATGAATGCAAGCTCAACATCTGAATTTTCTTGTAAGATTGAAGATACGACTCCAAATATCTACATTTATTTAATTGAGAGTAGTCTAAAAGAATCCTATAAAATAGGACACTTTTTTTTCTGTGATAGAATCGGAATTGATTACACCTATCAAAGTATGCCTTTAGAACAGATAGTGACTTTTGGCCAGTTTATTTCCCAACTATCGAATTTGTAGACGATGAATTTTTTTCTTTCTTAATACGTTCATACTCTTCTTCTATTGATCTTGATAGTAGTTCTGTTGCTGTCATTCCCATCTGTTTAGCCGCTTCTGCCAACTGTTGTTTAATGTAAGCTGGTACATCATAATGAAATTTCACCTTATTACCATAGGCCATTTTTGTATCTCTCCTATCCAATAATTTCTTGATATTTTTTTTCAATAATACGAATCAATAGTTGAGTAGCAGACATTTCTTGCAAGGAAGCAGCCTCGATTAGTTTTTCCTTGATTTCGGGTTGAAACTCATAAGGTAGCTTTAATTTAGGCTCGGCCATACGGCCCTCTAGCGTTTTTTCCGCATCTAAGGCAAGCTCCAGCAGTGTTTGTAATGAAGAAGCGCTAGAAACCTCTCTCCCATACTTAGGCAACACTCGAATTAGATATTGCTTCAAAGCCCGCTGATCATCTTCAAGAATGTTAATATGCAATCCTTCATTTCCCACGGTTAATTGACAATCAACGTTATAACCAAATAGATTTATGGTATATTTCATGGTTAACCTCCTTATTTATTTTGATCATTATATAGCGATTTGTTACGTCCTACCATATTCTTCACTTTTTCATTTGTTATATCCTTTAAAATTTAATTAATACTCATCAAATCATTACAATGATTTTTGGAATTTTGATAATTAAGTGAGATAAGCCTTCCTAATCAGAAATATTTATAGAGATAGGATTTAATAATATTTATAGTAACACAAAAAAATATTATAAAAAGATATAACGTATCGTGACAATACACTTTATTTTTATGTTCTTAAACCTTAGTAAAGAAAAGTTTCCTCATGAATGAAAAGTCTGTTTTTTCATAATTGGATATTTTTATTAATTAAATATTGCGTTACGTTACGCTATATGATATATTAATCTTTGAAAAGAATGTTTGTTCCTAGAAGAAGGGGATTCTTCTTGTGAACTTACATCCCCCATTCTTTCAATAAACTTTTTGGAGGAGTTAAAATGAACGAAAACAATCAATTTATCAAAGAATCATCGCTGGAAGAATTACTAAATATAGAACGGGCAGAAGCAAGAAATCAGCAAGTAATGGCAGGTGTTGGAAGTCCGGAAGTTCGTGCTACGGAAACCAATTATATTTCTAAGACCCAGCTTGTAGATATGATTAACTCTCACGTTGGGAGTAGTTATACCGGTCTCGGTCTCGCTGTTACTTCAGTAGGAATCGGGCTAGCTACTAACGCTATAAAAGCTAAGCTTCCACCCTTTATTGCAGGTGCTCTTGTTGCCGCAGCAACACTAATTACAGTTGGTCAACTTATTCAACAGGTTGATAGCTATACACCCGCTAATCAGTTGAAAGAAATTCTTAATACCCTCTTAAATGACTATAAAAATTTCACTAGAATTAAAGTTACAGTTACTACTTGGCAAAAACTTATTGTAAATCCAACCATGTCCTACTGGACGTATTACACAACTACAGAATATACAGCAGTAGCGTAAGTACATTGATATATAAAAATGAGAGGCGACCCAAATTGGGGATCGCCTCTCATTTTTATTTGCAGATTACTATTATTTAGTCAGTCTATTTTTTGATGTTCTTGCTTCAATTAACATTTTAATTTCCGCATAAGCAAACGCTCCTTGAGCAATTAATAGAAATATCTTATACCAAATAGGTACTTCAATAAAAAAGGCGATGATAAAACTTACAATACCAATTAACACTACTAGTCCACCTATAACGATTACACGTCTCTGATTCTTTTTAATTTGAATATTAGAAGAAGAAATGAGAATTACTTGGATAAGTAAAAGTAAAACGAATAACGATATATAAGTAATAAATCCAAAAATATATGACACACTAATCCACACTAGAATTAGGCCAATAATACTTATCCACTTTGAAGAATCTCTAAAGAATTTCATATTACACCTCCTATTGATCAAGAGTCCGCGATTGTCGAAAGATTCCTAGACCTCTAAATTATAGTTTAGTACCCATAATAATTCAAACAAACACATTTAGAATACTTCCTAATCTTAAATTCCTTATAAATAAATGAATCACTTTATCATCGATAGAAAACACCAGCATTAATTTAATATGAGATTACGATTGAGCGTGATGAAGTTATCAGCTGAATCAACCTGGGAATACACGCCAGTTAACGAATGGCGACAAAAGTAGAAATGTAGAGTTCATTTAAGCCACTGTTCATGGCATTCTAACAACAGCTGCAGAATGTACAAACGAGAATTTTAGCGAATTTTTTGAAGTACGTACTTTTTGTTGTATATAATACTTCTTATCTCAATACCTAATACAGTTATATCCCAATTATTCCACTTCAGCTTATACAATGTAACTAAATAATGGCTTGTTGACTTACAACTTGTTAGTGGTCTTTCAATCAAACCTAACTAAATCCTTATAAACATTTATCGACTTCCATATAAGCTCCTCATCCTTAATTCCATCATGGACAAATAACTTTATTGGAAAAAAGATTCCTTCCATAATCGATAATCTAACGTCCTCCACAAATTGTGTGTACGTGTATGCGCTCCTGATTTTATTGTTAATTGAATGAAAATACAGATCAAAAATACGTGTAGTCTCCTCACTGCCGTGAAACAAATCGTGGATAAATAACATAACGATATCCTCAGTACAAAGCCCAACCTTCACTGCTTCAAGATCAATGATGCACGGCCTTGAACTGCTGAACATCGGATATAATAAATTGACAACATTTAGATTACCATGGATGCATGTTGTATTTTGATATCTGGATATAATTTATCAGAATCAATAGGCACTTCCCAGTCCGCTAAATTGTTATGTGTCGGGGTCAGATCTTCCATCAACAATATTCCCTCTTGTCCGACTGTGTCATATTTATTAAAAAAGACTCTTTGAATGGAAGCAGCCATTTGTCTCACTTCCATTTTTCATCATTCAGCAGGTTGAACTAACGTGTATAAATTCGCTTCCAACATTCCGTCCACCTTCCAAAATATTGAATATTTCGTGCTGAGAATTCAAATAAAAAAGACAAATCACATATTAAAAGTGACTTGTCCTCCGGTGCTTCCACATATAAATTTGCTTAAAATGAATTGAACGCTAAATAATACATTTTATTTCCGCCAAAAAGTTGAACAGTCTGCCTTATCCAAAATATTAAACTCGATCATTTTTTTAAGTAATGAGAAATCAACGGGACTTTCCCACCGGATGCGTAACAACTGCTTGGTGTGATCATAACCTGCCTGCACTATTTCATCAGAAAAACGATTAATTCCTGCAATTTCAGGGGCAACCGCCAAATGATGTTTGGATACACTAAAACCAATAATAAAAGTCTCGTGATCGGTAAACATAGGCTGATTCCACGCAACTTTTGGCTTTAAATCAGTAAATTTTCCAGCTACCCAAGCCAAAACTTCTTCCATTCTTTCCCGATGTTGCGGGTTATCAATTTGCGCTAAATATTCTGAAAATACTTCCATGTCATTCTCTCCTAATAAAATATTTTCGAATGGTCTAATTGATGTTACGTCATTCCAATTACATTCTCTTAGCATAATAATTAAACAGGAAAATTCCTAAGGAGATTTGAAAAACAAAAACACCACATAACACAGTGACTACAGTTTGATCTACTCCCATTAAACTAAATACAACAGTTAGAGCCATTAGGATGTAAAAGTTAACAATATTAGTTTTCCAACCCGCTTTTTCTCTTATTCTTATTTTCCGTTCATCATTAGCCTCAATTTTACTCATTCTAACTTTCTCATCATTCTTTATTTTGTTCTGGGGCTTATTAAGCCATAACGAATACACCATATTTCCTACTCCAAGCACTGCAAGGACTGAACCCACACCAATGAGCAAACCGGAAATTCCTTTTAGCTTCTCGTCAGTTAAAATAAATCCACCCATATAAACCATAATAGCACCTGCAATTGTTAAGAGCACCCATTTACTTGCCGTTTTCATTACCCAGCTCCTCCTCGTAAATGAAAATATCTTCAATACTCATTTCAAAAAATCGCGCAATCTTAAATGCAAGAATGATGGATGGGTTATACCGGCCATTTTCAAGTGAACCAATCGTTTGCCTGGATACTTCCAATTTATCCGCTAGTTCTTCTTGTTTAATGCCCTTTTCTTTTCTAATCTCTTCAAGCCTGTTTTTCAATATCTTACCTCCTGAAGCAATTATGGAAAGTTAACTTTCCGTAAGAATAACATATTGGATTATACATGTAAAGCTAACTTTCCATCAGCTGAAGTTGATTGCAATTTAACCCGTGATCTTTATAGGTGTAATGATTTAGGGCACGCCTTGTTGATACTACATCTGTAGAATCGGGCATGAAAAAACGCCACTCGTTAACTCCCTAATAGGAGTACGGGTGACGTTGAGTGTTTCACGGGCGACAACTTATAAAAAAACACTTCAGTTAGCTTAGTCTGCCTCAAGAATATACCCTCCGAAAGTTTGCCTTTTGGATAAAAAAGTGTCATTGTCAGCAGAAAATAAAATATTAAGACTGTCTCTGTTTCATTGAACAAAAGTCTCCTGTTAGCTTAAACGACATTACGCACCGAGTTTAGCCTTGCAGGGGTGTCTGTTGGCGTAGATATGATTTAATAAGCTGTCGGCAGCTTCTTCGACTATAGATTCAAATTTTTCTCTTACTGACTATGATTTATTAAATGAGCAATTTCTTTAACTCTCTCCATTGTAATTCCTTCTCTTTGTTCAACTGCAAGTGGATGATTCGTTGGTTCTAATTCTATTAACGGAACAGCACCAACCTCTTGTGTATGCACCATTGTCTTTAACGATAATGTAGTTATTGGATATATTGAAAGTTCAGTCGATAACCAACCAAAATAAGGTTCTTCCGTCTCCCTTCCTTCTACGTGCAATAATTCATTAGACTTCAGAAAGTTTTCTTCACTAAGAGAAACCCACACACTCCATATAAATTTCTCTTTGCTATCGATTATTGGTATTTCAATATGGCCTCTAATAAAGAAATGCTGTTCATCAATTACACAAAAATCTCTAATTAATTCTGTTCTATTCTCTTCTGGTACAGTGTAAAAATAATATGGTGCTTCACTTCCGTAACATAAAGGAAGTTCACTTAATTCGTTGTTACAGTGAGGGCATTTCATGTTTTCTGCTCCTTATAGTTTCTCGCCGATTTCTTATAACGTCTTATTCGGGAACTTTGTGATAATTCCATCTTTTGAGTATTCGCGAAATTACTGAGTTATCCTGCCCCTCTACTTCAATAAAAACGGCAGCTGATCCTCTGATCGGCTGCCTTCTTGTTGCGATTAAACTATCGTGATCCGTTATTTTAATCATATCAACTCTGAGATAAACATTGGTGTAGCTCCATCCTCTGTATTAAAGCCAAACTTATTATAAAAATCCACTGCATGCGGATAAGAAATTAATACCTTTGTTTTACACCCTTTATATCTATCAAGCATTATATTCATCATTTCCTTACCTATACCTATACTCTGATAACTCGGATTAATAAGCATATAATGAAAATATACCGTTAAAACACCATCTGACAAAGCATTTATTAAACCGACAAGCTTTCCTCCTTCCCAAGCGGTAACAATTGAATGAGACCCTCCGATTGCTTGTAAAAGCTCGTTTGGATACTTGCCAGACTCCCATTCTACCGAAAGAAATAACTCTTGGAGTGCATCCTTAGTGATATCCTCTTTGCTTGAAGCGTAATAAATACTCACCCCTATACCTTCCTTTCATAAAACTAACTACGGCACACATCTGTTTTAAACTCCCATATTTCGATGGTTTTGCAATCCTTACGAAGCCATAAAATAATACCGACAAAGCAATTTCGGATTTATCAAAGTGAAAAAATCACTTTATTTACCTCAATATACTATTAAAAATATGTATAGAAAATGGATTAACTGCAGTGGAATTTGTATTTATTCACATTAGAGAATTCATTAGAATACTTTTTTCACTTAATCATACTATTCCTAAGAGGCTTATAGCGTTAATCTGCCAGTTAGCTAAATAGATAACATTGAACTATAGTTAAATGTTATCTATTTAGCTAATCGGCGAAGTATAACGTTCTTGTCCTCAGCCTGGGGCAAGAAACGTGATTGCTTAATCAAAAAAAAAGCCGCTAAATTAGCGACTTTTAATCAAACGATTTTCTCTTCCTAAACCTTTTCCTTTGTATTTAATCTAACATGTGCGTTTCTTAATGAACAGTTGTATCTGATAATCCCACTGCAATATTCCAGTCACAGTAATGTTATGAAGAACAAAATCTGGACACACATCGTATTCCGTCTTTGCCCTTTCAAGTAAATTTTGTAATACAGCATTCTTATTCTCTTCGGTACAGTTTGCACACAGATAGTCCCCTTCTGGTAGCACAGTCAACCCCTCTAAAGACGGATATTTTAAGCAAACAGCAAATAACCGTGTTATTCCTTCAGTCGTGAACATTCCCGCCATATCTTCAAATAGAAATTGTGAATGCAGAGAAGTCTCAATTTGTTGATAGAAATGTCTGTGATAGTCCCATAAATTCTTAAGTGTGGGGCTTTCCATTTTATTCGAAAGCATAATTACCCTTTCCTCTATGTTTCTGACAAAGTAATTTTCACTTTGACTATAACCGTTGTGGAACTTATTTTCATAATGTAGATAGGCACGTTTAATTTTCGATTTTGCATACTGCAGACGAGCAATTTTATCGTCTGCTCTTTTTTCTGCCTGTTTTAGAAATTCAATTACTTTAGAGAGATCATTCTGCTGCAATATATCTTTAATATCCATTAAAGTAAGATCCATTGCTTTGAGCAGTTCAATGGTTTGCAGCTTTACGAGCTCCTGCTCGGAATAGTATCGATATCCCGACAATTCATCTTTATGGCATGGCTTGACTAATCCAATACGATCATAGTGCCGCAAGGTCTCACTGGTCATCTCTACGATTTCTGCTGCTTGCTTAATTGTAAAATAGTTGTTCATATCTACCCTCTTGACCTTTTTGTAACACAAAAGTTTATGATGATTAAAACATATGCGACTGATAAACGCAACGAAATACAAAAATGATCCGATCCAACTCTTGCAACATATTTGGGTAGACTTTTCAAGATCATTATGTTCAACTCTAATACTTTGTTGCATATCGCAATTTTTTTTGCAGAGCAGCTTAGGATTGGTATTCGTAGGACTGGCTATATTAAAAAGAAAAATGATTTAACAAAGGAGCATTTTATAATGAAAAGTACTGCAAAAAAATTACTAACTACTATAGGCATATTGGTGACACTATTGATAGCATTGGCAGGATGCTCCTCCCACTCCACTTCCATGGAGGAAAAAAATTACATCATCCCTGCCCAAAAGATTGATACCTTAACAATTGATGTAAAGGACAAAAAAGTAACTATCCTCCAATCTAAAGATGAACAAATTCATATTGTTTACTATGAAAGTGAGAAAGATTTTTACAAGATTGATCTATCTGACGATAAAGAACTGTCAATGGTAAGTGACAGTAATAAGGAATGGAACGACTATATCGGAGGAAAAGGTTCGCAAGTAACCAGAACTATTCAGGTATCGATACCTGATGCAACTTTAAAAAATTTGACTTTAAAAACATCAAATGAAAGTATTGTATTACCAACAATCGTGTTTTTAGGGACAGTGGAAGTAAACATAAATAACGGAAATATCCAACTGGACAAATTGAATGTAGGGACGGCTATAACCCTTGAAACAAAAAACGGAAATATTAGCGGTTCAATTCTAGGGTCATATGATGATTTCGCGATCTTAAGCAAGGTAAAGAAAGGAGATAGCAATTTGCCTGCCAATAAAGAGAATGGTTCAAAAAAATTATCTACTTATACAAATAACGGCGATATTACTTTACAATTTTCTGAGTAGCCAGTAGTTAAATATTAGCTCGTATGAAGTCAGATACAATATTAAAAGGGATAACCCCTGTTTCACTTTTGAAACTTCTGGTCCTACCTCTTCGACTATTCCATCGGCCTATGACCGATACAATATCCCTCCCTCTTGTAATGGAAAAGCACCTTGATAAAGTTGTTAATCCGACCGTAAATCGATTATCTTATGATGTACCCGAAGGCCAAATTTAAGCTTCATCGTGAATTCCATCAAAATAAGGTATAAGCCGCATTATAGCGGCTTGTACCTTCATGATTTTGTTTGACTGTTTTGAACCATCCTTTGGAACTGAATGTATCCGATGCAGATAAAAGGTACTACTATCGATATAATTAAAATAATACCGTATATTTAAACTATCCTGCCAGTTAGCTTAATGAAGCATCGTCAGTCTAATCGGGTTATCATCTGTTTCATTTAAGGTTTCATTTAAGATCAACGAATTGGGATACGATTTAAGAAATGTTGATTCATCTACTTTTAAAAAAAACTCGCCTTCAAAAATTAGTTGATTCGTATTAGGCCCGATTTGATCTAAATTTCTTGCTATCTCCGATTCCTTAAAGATACTTTGTTTATCTGCTCGCAAGAACATGCCATGAGGTGTATATAGTTGACTATAATACCCTTTTGCGATTTTTGATTCTACGGATTCTACGTTTTTTACTGATTCTACGGATTCTACGGATTTTACGTTATTTGTTGAAAAATTAGTGTTAACAGGATTTTCAACTGTCTTATTTACGGTTTCCATTTCTGGATAGGTGTCTGCTTTTGAATTTGATATTAATGCCACTCCTGAAATAATAGTCACTGCAAAGGCTATTAAATATATTTTTTTAAACATATTATCCCGCCCTTTCTATACCAATAAATTATTTCCTACTTTAAAATATTATATTCACTTAAATGTTGAACGAATGGATAAGGTCCGTAAAGGGAAATATTAAACTATAAAATGTATTATTTTCCTTATTTTATTATACTACCTTTTAAAGTGCATGTGAACATCAGTTTACTATAATATTAATTTCCTTACGCAATAATCTCCAATTCTCATCTATGTAATATTATGTTCTAATAAGTCTTTTAATGTGTAGTCTACATGGACACAGATCAATCCACTTACAAAGAGTAGCCGAAGTATGGTGAAATTATTGAAGAGCAGGTGCTTCGGTATCCTGTCCTTTGTTAAACTATTCTCCCTCTATGAGGAATCACTTTTCTCTTGAATGCTCGTATTATCTTAGGTTTCTGATTTTATTCGTTCAGTGCAGACGACTTCATGGTGGAATCAAGTTGAAATCGAAGAAAATGTTGGGACGAGGAAAAGCGCAAAAGAACATCTCCTTAACTACAGTCTGAAGAAAGTGGTTACCTAGGAAAAGTATGGTTGCACTTATGGATCTCCACATTCCTCATGGAGGTCAACCCTCCCAAGTCTCACAGTCCACGCCCCCACATTCCTTCATTCAACCTGTCCATGAGGTGGAGGTCAGATATGCTGCCCGACAGGATCTTCGTCCGTATGATAGTTTCGTTCCGACTCATCCGTGCTTTCAGTTGTCTGTATCTCACTGTTTTGGTTCGAACGCTAATGAACTACTATTTCGTTATGCTGCCGTACTTAAAACATTGAATTGAGGGATATCCTCCCGTTAGTTTAATAAAAAGAACGCTCCCGCGCCTTCGCTTGGGCTGCGTCCTCCTCATTATATTCCATTTCCAATTACCTATTAAAGAACGTACGCGGGTAGCACACCATCAACATATTAACAAAATTAAATATCCTCGTCGAATAACCAGTTTAAATCAACATTAATTTCTTTCCTTAATTCTTTTAGAGTTTCGGCAGAGGGTTTAGTCTTTCCCTGCTCAATTTCACTAAGTCGGCCTTGTGAGATCATCTTCCCCCATATAAAAAAAAGATAAAGCCGCCCTGTATTTTCAGGACGGCTCTAGATGTCAGTGTTGCTGTTCCACACTCATTTTTTTCTTAAGCTTTTCAAAACACAACTTTATTGCAATTTTGTTACTCAAAACAATACTTTAATGTTCAGAACGACACATTAATGTAATTAGTCAATGTTCAGTGACATTATAGTTGGTGTCTGAAAAAACCAGTAAAATTAAGTGATTTTCTTATTTTACCTCTAATTAATTTCACAATATAGTTGGTGTCTAAGAAAAACACATAAAATACTTGATGACATTAAAGTTTGTGTCTGATTTTTACATTAGAGTTGGTTCCTAATACTTATTTGCAACTACCAATTTTACTTTTCCGTGGTTGCATAATGTTTTGAAATATTGCAAACTCTTGTTGGCAGTAGGTGTTTCCTTTTTACATCATAAGATACTTTCTCTTAATAAATATCCATGTATAGAACCTCGTTCAATCATGAAATCAAGAATCGGAATAATCTTGTTTTTCAATCTTATTTCTTCTTTAATTTTTTGTCTATTAATGAAAATATATTTTCTCAAAAACATTTCCAAATAGTATAAGGTATTTGATTCTAAATCATCAAGGTTTAAAAACTTGTTATTCGATACAATTGTATGAAGCCACTCAATACCTTCATCTTTAAAATTGCTTCCGATTGAATTCGAAATTTTGACAATAGAATACAATACAGATGGAATATTTCCAATTTCTTTAGAAGCGCTAGTATAGAGAGTCAAATTTTCCTTCTTTAAGCTATGCCACTCTTCAATTCCTTCACGCCACCAACGCCATGCGAATTAGTAATTTATTATGATTTCTGTTAAATGATAGCCACGTGGATTTGAACATAGTTCTTTTATTTTAGGATACAGGTTATCCCAAATATGCCAAAATTGTTCATGACGGTTTAGGTTATCTTCCGCCAATACTAATTCTTCAATAATTGAAGCCGTTTCTTCTGTTGAAGAAAACGAATCAACAAATGGTTTTAGAAACACATCAATTTCACTTTTTTCTCTTTGTAAAATGAAATAAGCAAATTTTTTGAAAATATGATTGCGTAACAAGTATATGTTAGAGTTGTCCCCCGAATCATCTTTGTAACTTCTTCTGTCTTTTAATAACTGTGAAGCTAATGAAGGCAACGATTTCGTATAAATGTCTAAGTGTATTTTATCTTTCGTCTCCGAAGGAATTAATTGAAGAACTATTTCCAAGTCATGAATATCAAGTGAGGCAATATCATTTATATCAAATGATATATTTTCAAAAGTGAAATCGTCATCTATCTTGCCTAACCTTTCAAAAATTGAACTTTTAGAAATTTGTCCCCAACCTTTTTCTTTCCTTATTTCAGCAATGATATTTTTATAAATAGGTTTGAATTTTATATAACCAAACAAAATTGATTGTGCAACTTTTGAATCCCGTTCCCATAAATTTGATTTGTGAATTGATTCAATAACGTAGTCACATATTCTCTTGTAATGCCCAATTGGTGTTTCATCTAAAAGTGCCAAAACCATTATCGAAACATAATCTTCTGTTTCTTCTGGATTTTCAATTACTAATGCTGGAATTGCATGGACAGCTGCTTCAACTCCGTCACTTATTTGATAACCGTAATCATCTGCAAAAAGATTAGATATTGTTGCAAGAACTATTTCTTTGCAAAAAGCCTTATCTTCTTTTGATAGTTTGTCACTGTGCTCACGTAATAATTTAGAACACGAAAACGCAGGTATGGAATATTCAAACATACCCATTCCGTCTCGTCCCTCTTTCAATTCTTCAACAAGTTGTTTTGTCTCGGATAATGCTAAAAGAGGATTGTTGTCATATTCCTCTTGTTTTGTGGTTTTAGTTTGATTTCTTGCACCAGCCAAAAAATCTGCCCACACTCTTAGCGAAGAATATTTAAAAACATCTTGGTATTGATTTAAGGCTTCTTCACTTTCCTTTTTAAGTTCATCAGAAAGCTCTATGGGACTAAATTCTATTTGTAAATGGTCGTCGTCATGTTGTGATACTTTTGGTTCTAAATTTCGTCTGTCCATTCTTGCCATCAAAATTCCGTAAGATTTACTTGCTAAGGTGTTTGATTTGTGTTGGTCAATTATCCCATACAATTTTTTGATGAATTCAGTATTTTGTTCCTCTGTAAAACCTTTTACGCCAAAAAGCTGATAATTTAAAAACAGTGATTCTAAATTTGAGTTTCTATGTTTATCCTCGCAAGTTTTCAATCTTTCATCTGTGTATAAAATATCTTTAATTTTATCCATTCCATATCCTATTGAATATAGCGATTTTGCTTGAAATTCATTTGTGCACCTGAAAGTGTCCAAATGAAAGAATTCTATTGTTTTGAATAAAATTAAAGCGACATCATAAAACTTATCAGGATTTGCAAGCACAACGCTACATACTAGCGTGGGTTATTGCAGATATTAATCCCCAAACTTTACTATCAGTTGCACGTGTTTCACGCATATTTTGTTTCCTGGTTACTATCAAAATAAAACATGAACTGCTTATTTTTTGCGTGATAATACATCTATTGTTTTTTCAACTTCTTTCACGCCTTCTTCATCCATACAACATTTTAAGACTATCGTTCCATCATTATTCCAACGTAAAGGTATTACATCGGTATCTATATTTACCTCGCCGTCCATATCATAGGAATTATATATTTCTTTAAGTGGAATTTTTGTCGGTTGGGAAAAGTCGAAAAAGAATGTACTTGAAGGGCAAGCCCAATAGCATCCATCAACTGCCAGAATATTATTTTGAGCACAGTATAAAACACTCGTCCAAATAAATGTTTCTTTATGTTCCTTAAAACTCTCGGCTGGGATGAAATGATGTGTACTTAAATCAGACAAATCTAAAACACTATAGCCATATAGCTCAGTCGAAAACAACAGATAATTCTTACCGTTGGAATGTTCAACCATTGAAAAAAAATCAACATGGTAGTCTATATTCTTTAACTCTGTTATTATATTTCCCCTTAGGTCCAACACGTCAGTTTTTGAAGCTCTTACATTGTATTCTGATACTTGGTGGCTATCATCATAGTAATAATATGTCTTAAGTATATGCTTCCCATCCGGCAACAGTCTTTCATTGATATCTTTGGACATAAACTTTTTATTAAAAATATATTCGAACTTTTTCTTATGCTCCTGATATTCATTTGTATAAGCAACATTAATTTCTGACATAATTTTCAACTCCAAATTTATTGTGTGTATTTATGTTCAGCGTATTTCAAAGAACTAATAATTATACGAACAGTTAGACCCCTAATTAATTTTCACAGGTATTCCGAGGTTCCCCGCATAACGTATTATTTACGAATTTCGTGAATATTCTACAATTAAATTATTCGCGAAGTGATTGAACTATCCTGCCCGTTAGCTTAATGAAGTGTCGTCAGTCCAATACTTTATTTTCTCAGTCTACAACTTTGTTTGCTGCTTCAACATAGAACTTTATTTTCATTTGACGGTTTATACATAAGTGAATTTTGAAATAGGATAAAGTTTCATTAATTAACCTATCATAAAAAAGCCCGATGATGTAAGACATCATCGGGACTTTTTTATGATATTTAATGGGCCTATTCAACTTCTAAGACCAACTATTTTGTAAAGGTACTGACATTATTGTCTGAACACTTTCATTAATGTCTGTTCACCAACTTTAATGTCACCAGACAAACAACTGTACTTTTACATCACCAAACCTACTCCACAGTAACACTCTTCGCCAAGTTACGTGGTTTATCCACATCATGACCCAGCGCAAGAGAAGCATAATAGGACAATAATTGCAGAGGCACTACGGACAAAGCTGCTGTCAGCATTGGAAGTGTTTTAGGAATCACGAACACTTGATCAACTGATCTAAGCAGGTCAGTTAAATGCTCTTGGTGCGTGATTGCCAGCACATCTGCGCCCCGAGCTTTCACTTCTTTGATGTTGCTGACGGTCTTCTCAAGTACAGCTTCCTGAGTTGCCAGGGCAATAACTGGAACGCCTTCTTCGATCAGAGCCAATGTACCGTGTTTCAATTCACCTGCAGCATAAGCTTCGGAGTGAATATAAGAAATTTCTTTCAGCTTCAAGGATCCTTCTTGAGCAACAGCGTAGTCTACGCCACGGCCGATGAAGAACAAGTTTTTGTGCTCAGAAATTTGTTCAGCATAACCTTTGATCGCTTCTTTTTGAGCTAGGATCTCTTCTACTTGCTCTGGTAGAGATTGCATAGCTGCAAGAATCTTAGTAACTTGTGCTTCGGTTTGTGTACCACGAACTTCAGCCAAGTAAAGAGCAAACAATCCAAATGCGATCAATTGTGAAGTGTAAGCTTTGGTCGAAGCTACTGCAATTTCTGGACCTGCCAAGGTTACAAACACATCATTTGCTTCGCGAGCGATAGAACTGCCCACAACGTTAGTGATCGCCAATACATGTGCCCCGTTAGCTTGTGCTTCACGCAGAGCTGCCAAAGTATCTGCAGTCTCACCGGATTGGCTGACTACGATAACCAAAGTTTCTGGAGTCACGATTGGTGAACGGTAACGATATTCCGAAGCGATATCATTCTCAACCGGAATACGAACCAAAGATTCGATCATAGTACGTCCTACCACACCAGCGTTGTATGCCGTTCCGCAAGCAACGACTTGAATGTTACGAATGTTCTTGATTTGTTCTTCAGTCATGTTCAGTTCAGGCAATACAACCTTGTTACCTTCGGCATTGATACGACCACGCATGGTGTCGCGGTAAGCCTTAGGTTGCTCGTGTATTTCTTTCAGCATGAAATGCTCGTAGCCGCCTTTTTCTGCGGTAACTGCATCCCAATCGACAGTAATCATTTCCCGAGAAATAAAATTGCCTTCAATCGTCATCAATTCGACAGCATCTCTTGTCAGCACAGCCATTTCGCCGTCGTTCAAAATATATACGTTACGGGTATATTCAAGCAGTGCCGGAATATCTGACCCGATAAAGTTTTCTCCTTCGCCAAGACCGATAATGAGCGGGCTAGCTTGACGCACAGCCACCAGTTTATCTGGTTCATATTCAGTCAGGACGCCTAATGCAAACGCACCGCGCATGAACGTAATCGCTTTTTGTACAGCCTTCACGATATCTCCGTCATATTCGCGAGCAATCAGATGTGAAATAACTTCTGTATCGGTTTCAGAGACAAAGTGGCATCCGCCAGCGATCAGCTCTTCTTTCAGATCCAGATAGTTTTCGACAATACCGTTGTGAACTACCGAGAACTTCATGCTGTTATCCGTATGTGGATGTGAATTCTCATCGGATGGTTTACCGTGAGTCGCCCAGCGTGTGTGTCCGATACCTGCGCTACCTGCCAGCGGGCTGTCTTCGAGCTTCGACTGCAGATTCGCCAAACGGCCTTGAGCTTTCACTACTTGCAGTCCTTCTTGGGTGAATACAGCAATACCAGCGGAATCATATCCACGATATTCCAATTTCTTCAAACCCTCAACCAAGATCCCCTGCGAATTCTGATTACCAATATATCCTACAATACCACACATTATAATTTCCCCCGTCCGAGTTATCGTAATGTGGCGGCATAAGGAAAGAAACGTGCCGTGCGGCATGTTTTTGAGAAAAAGCAAATATTCTGTTGTATTTTAGGATCAACAAAATAAACTGTCACTTACATTCTAATGTTCATGAAATGCACAGCCTTCTCCTCTGCCGTGGCAGAAATAACGTGTTTCCTTCTGATGCGCGCACACATGAATAATATAATTTGTTGCACCCATGAAAACGTTGTGTGAAAGGTCGCCCTTTCATTTTCCGTATCCATTTACGGCTCTGGTGCATCACCGGGAGGTCCCCGCCGAACATTTCGAACACCTCCACCTCGTCAGCTTACGTCTGCCGTGATCCGTTCAAGCCATAGCCTACATAACAAGTAAGCAGCTTTCCCTTCTCCCCCGCGCTAGACCAAGCTCTGGCGCTTGCTATTGCTAACCTCACAATCCCCGCTTTCCTTCTAGAATGACACTTAATCTATTATATGCACCTTGTTGTACTTTGGCAATGGCGCATCAACCTAAATTTTACAAAAGCAGTTCAAACGATCCAATCCTAAAATAAAATAACACTGGTGCAACGAGTCCGAATCGCTCTCGCTCACTGCACCAGCCTTATAGTTAAGGTAATGGATTATACCAATTCGCGTTGAACTACTTCCACAATTTGATTCACATAAAGATCTAAATCTGCCTTATCCGGTCCCTCTGCCATAACGCGGATTAGAGATTCCGTACCTGACGGACGTACAAGCACACGGCCATTGTCACCTAGCTTACCTTCAACTTCAGCGATAGCCGCTTCTATAGCCGGGTTATTAGGGTAATTAGTCTTATCCTGTACACGAACATTAACCAGCACCTGCGGGTATTTAGTCATCATACTCTTAACTTCGCTAAGCTGTTTGCCTGTAGCCTTAAGCGTATCTACCAGCTGAATAGCTGTAAGAATACCATCACCAGTTGTATTGTAATCCAGGAAAATAACATGTCCAGACTGTTCTCCGCCTAGATTAAAGCCCCCACGACGCATTTCTTCCATAACATAACGATCCCCTACAGCTGTCTTAGCAGTATTCAGGGATAATTTCTCGGTAGCTTTATAGAATCCGATGTTACTCATAACAGTTGATACAATCGTGCTATCCTTCAGCTTACCTGCACGGTTCATGGCATCACCACAAATACAAAGGATAAAGTCGCCATCGACTTCATCACCGTTATTATCAATAGCGATCAGGCGGTCAGCATCTCCGTCAAAAGCAAGTCCCAAATCGGCTCCATGACGCAAGACTTCTTCACGCAAAGTCTCTGGATGTGTCGAACCAAATCCATCATTAATATTCAATCCATCTGGCTCAGCCCCGATAGAAATAACCTCAGCGCCAAGCTCTCTGAACAGTCTTGGAGCAAGCTCATACGCTGCGCCATGCGCACAGTCCAGTACAACCTTGATTCCCTTAAAGTCCTGAGAAATGGTAGTTTTCAAATACTCCAGATAAAGATACTTAGCATCATTATCTACGGTAACCATACCTAAACCCGAACCGATAGGACGTGGCAATTCATCTACCTCAGCATCCATAAGCTCTTCAATGCGCAGTTCAGTTTCATCTGTAAGCTTGAAGCCATCCCCACCAAAGAACTTAATGCCGTTATCCTCTACAGGATTGTGAGAAGCTGAAATCATGACGCCTGCGTCTGCTTTTAACAATCTCGTAATATAAGCAACAGCAGGGGTACTCACTACGCCTATACGGATTACATCGGCTCCAATAGACAATAAGCCCGCTATCAGCGCGGATTCCAATAAAGGACCGGAAATACGTGTATCCATTCCGATAACAACCTTCGGTTTATCCAAGTTACCCGCTAGTACATATCCTCCACAACGGCCAATACTATAAGCCATTTCTGCAGTCAATTCACGGTTTGCTACTCCCCGCACACCGTCAGTTCCAAAATACTTCCCCATTATTTTTCTCCTTTGAATACGCTACGTTAGCTTAATGTACTATCATATGAATTGCATACTATTTTGGTGTACCTCTGGGCTCAAAAGATTACGTCCCGCCTGTACCTACAGGATTCTCGGAATTCGTACTTGTGTTAGCTGTGCCGTTATTCTCCGGATTGCTATCCGTCGGGACAGGCGTTGGTGTTGCTCCACCAGCCTCTCCACTATGCGTGGGCTTCTCCGTAGGTTCCACATCGCCTATAACAGGTTCAGAACTCGGCTCAGGAGTAGTCACACCCCCCGTATCTGGATGAGGCGTAGGGACTGGTGCTGCAGGCGATAGCAGCTGCACGGTCACAGTAAGTGGCACCCCTGCATTGGCTAGTGCGATGAACTTGGGTAATGATACCCGCAAAGAAACCTCGTGAGTTCCAGCTGAAAGTCCGCTAACATCAGCCACAACCCCTATATTTTTCTTATCTAGTTGATCAAGTAAAGCAGGTGCACCCTTTAAGGTAAGCGCAATTTCCTTGCTTGAAGGATCAACAATACTTCCTTCCAAATCATCCCCCACGCCTTGGAGCTTGATGGGTACCGCCTCAATGGTCCGCTCAGCAATTTCTGAGATGGTTAATGAAACATTCACAGCTTCTGGCATAACTTTCTCCGTTCCAGCCGGTGCCTTCAGATCCACCTTTACTTGTTTCGTCCCCGCAGAATCTATTGCACTAAGGTCGACTGTAGCTTCATAAGCAGATAAAGCTTTTAAAGCCTCTGCTTGTCCATACACTACGACCGTTTCTTGCTCAGGGGTCACTTTGGATAATACGAGTGAATCTGGAAGTTGCCCAGTAAAGCCAATCTCCAGCGGCACACTCTTAAAAGGTAAAGTAATCGGCAATTCCACAGATACAGTAGAAGGCTCAATTACAGCATTTTTAATTTCATTTCCATTATTATCATAAGCGTGTAGCTTCAGCTTTTTTTCTACAAAGGTTTCGTTCTCACCGTTAAGCTCAATAGTCCCTTGTATCTTGGCTACCTTGCTTAGTTCATTATCCGCAAGTGTCACTTTTACAGTATCTGTAGGCTGCAAGACAGGCGTGCCTATTTGATAGCCCGCTGCAGGTTTTCCCTTTGTAACCAATGTTATGGGAAAAGACTTCGTGTTTCGCGGTTCTACATGTACAGTAACCTCTTTAGGATTCATTCTTACCAGAGATACACCTTTGGGTAATTTATAGTAAAGTGGCAACGTGGTATCCCCAGGTTCAACCTTACTCAGATCAAGCATCACTTTATAGTCATCCGAGAACTGAAAGGAGATATCGGAATTTTTACCCGCTACCTCCAGACTGACACTATCGACAGCCAAGGGTTCAAGGACATATTTGTCCTCGTCAAGGCCGGTCACTTCAATCTTCACATTCTCAATAGTTTTTGTTTTAATATCCACTGTTGTCTGTCCAGAAGGCGCAGTATCGACATGAACCATCGTAAACAAAATGATCCCAAACACAAGGGCCAGAATCTTATTGAAATTGTTATTATTCATCCACTTATCCATGATTCTTGTCCCCCTTCCGTTTCCAGAAAGTTGAACCCTTCTCCTTCAGCGATGAACTTACACTAAGCTCTTGATGGAGCTTCGATATCATGGATTCTTCCTTAATGTCTCTAACGATCTGGCCATTGATGGCAAGGGAAATCTGCCCTGTCTCCTCCGAGACAATGACAGACACCGAGTCTGCAACCTCACTTATTCCTATAGCAGCCCGATGCCGGGTTCCCAGTTCTTTGCTGATAAAAGGATTCTCGGACAAAGGCAAGTAACAAGCAGCCGCAGCAATCTGATTTCCCTGCATAATAAGGGCTCCGTCATGCAAAGGTGTATTGGGAATGAAGATGTTAATAAGCAATTCGGAGCTGACCAGGGAACGCATGGGTATACCTGACTCTGTATATTCGTTTAGCCCCGTCTCCCGCTCAAAAACGATTAACGCCCCTATTTTTCTGCGAGATAAATAATTCACGGCTTTAATCACTTCGCCGATTAACTTACTGATCTCTTCGTCACTTTCTCCAGCTCGTCCGAAAAATCTGCCCCGTCCAAGCTGCTCCAGTCCCCTTCGTAGTTCCGGCTGAAAAATGATAAAGACAGCTAGGACCCCGAAAGTAAACATTTGATTCATTAGCCATTTAAGTGTATACAAGTCCAAGATTGTGCTTACCGCCCAAATCAAGACCAGAACCAGTATCCCTTTTAAAAGCTGAATCGCCCGCGTCCCGCGTACCATATTAAGCACTTTATAAATAATGTAACTGACGATTAGGATATCAATTATATCTTTAATGGAATCTTTCCATGTTAGCTCAGTAAAATAACTCATTGCCTAAAACCCCCGTCATTTCAAATTAGCTGGGTTTATGTAAAATGTCTGTTAGCTCTGTATCATATCTAGGTTATAACGTTCGGGCTTCAGTTGCAAGTTTAGTCCCTCAATCCTTTCCGAAACCACCCAATTTAAGGAAACAAAAAAGCGCCATCTTTCCGGAAAAAGAGGCGCTAATTAATATTCCTGCTCAAGGTAACCACTGCCCGCATTAACGGTAGGCAACTTCAGAGAACATGTTCGTCACTTTATACCAGAACCAGCTTACTGCCTGGTCTATGCTTTTGACTTGCCCAGAAATATGAGCTGTTGAAGCCTGATATAGAGATCCGTCAATGACTGTCACGTTGCCGTTCACTTCTCCATATACCTGTGCTTTACCGTTCTCTATGGTAAGGTCCCCGGTAATTATTTTGCCGGAAGGTACAATTACAGTATCCCCTTTGATGACCACTTGATCCAAATCAACACCTCTAACTACAAGTTGTCTGTCTGGACTCCAAAAAGTTACGGTGCTCATCAGCATAACGACAAGGAATAGAGATGCCGCTGTAAGTGCAGGGTGCCTCTTGATCCAGGTAATAAAGGCTTTTTCTTTCTTAGTCTTTGGCAATGAACTCATTATCCGGCTCACAAGATCATCTGAAGCTACAGGATTCTGATGCATTAGGGAGAACATCAACATATCTGTCTGTTCCAATTCTTTAAACTTTGCACGGCAATCTGGACAGGATAGAAGATGCTCCTTCAATTCCCTCTGCTGCTGTTCGGGCAAGTCGTCATCCAAGTAGTCATGCATCATAGAGACGGCCAGTTTGCATTCCATAGGAGCCAATCCTTTCATGAGTGCTATTTAATTATCCTAAGACAAAGGGTCAGGACACATAAGACTTGCTTAACTTACATACGTCGCTCTCGAAAAGATGTTTCATAAATAAAATCTATTTTTACATTTTTGGGCCTAATTTTTTACGCAAAAATTCACGGCCTCGGTGTACACGCGTCTTAATCGTGGTCACGGGCATATCCAGGACATCACTAATCTCCTGAAGGGACAGATCCTGCAGGTATCTCAGAATCATCACCGACCTGTATTTCACAGGCAAACTGTCAATCGCTTCATAGATTAGCCCCTGCGTCTCAGAGAGCAATAGTTCGGTCTCAGGTGTCACATTGTCGCTCGGAATCAACGAATAGCCATCAAGGCCCTCCTGATCGTTCATTTCAGCATCCAGCGAATAGGTTGGTTTTCGTTTACGCAATCTATCAATACAGAGGTTCGTTCCAATCCGGTAAATCCATGTGGAGAACTTCTGTTTATCATCATAACGATCCAAATTCCTATACACACGCAAAAAGGTCTCCTGAACAATATCCTCCGCCTCATGGCGATTGTTCAACATCCTGTAAGCTAAATGATATATTTTGTCTTTATATAGTTCCACAAGCTCGGCAAATGCCCTTTGGTCGCCCTTCAAGGCGAGCTTTGTCAATCTGCCTTCCAAATTCTCCACCTGTTAACTCCCCCAGACTTGCCGCCCTTGGTATTTCTTCGCAAATATCCACGGTACAAGCAATTAAATCGTAATTCAAGTTTGTGTAAAAATCAAGGATTGTATTGTAACCTTCTATGTAAACTGAGTTAAAAACTGGACAAGTTGGTATAGGCGATTAAGTGCAGCTCCGAGAAATATTTGGACTTCCGGTCGCTGTTATCCTCACATTTCCTGATTATAAACCGCATATAGCGGTCGAAATCTGAGGATAAAGGCGAACGCTGGCGCTCCTACAGTTCCAAATATCCTCTACGCTGCTCCATCACCGAAGTAATAAGTGCCACGTTAATTACCTCCGATTACATCTCGGTTACTTGGGTAGGGTAATAAAGAAATATCGGGTATGACTCTCCAATATTTAGGAACAAATAAAGTTCACAGCAGCAATATACAGTTTATGATCACAACAACTTGTATTAGGCAAAAAAAGTCCGCCCCAAATAGGGCGGACTTTTTGTTGTTAAGACTATATCAGCCGGTATTCCGAAGACCGGCGGCAATGCCGTTGATGGTAAGCAATACTTCGCGAAGCAGCTCGCTATCATCTCCATCAATTTCACGGAGCGCTCTAAGCTCAGATAGCAATTGAACCTGCAGGTAGCTAAGCGGATCAACGTATGGATTGCGGAGTCTGATCGACTCTTGAATCACAGGAACGTTATCCAGAATATCCTGCTGGCCTGTAATCTTCAGGATTAGCTCAGAGGTCAAATTAAACTCATCTTCAATCTGGCCAAAGATCCGTTGACGTGCTTCCTCGTTCTTGCCCATGCTGGCGTATTCCTTAGCAATGATCAAGTCCGCTTTTGAAATAGCCATTTGCAGCGTATCTATCAGTGTAGTAAAGAATGAGAAGTTCTCATACATATGTTGCATTATCTTCAGATTCTCTTCCTTACCCTCATAGAAACTCTGCAGTCCGGTTCCAGCAGCGTACCAGGCTGGGAGCAAATAACGGCTTTGTGTCCATGCAAATACCCAAGGAATTGCGCGCAGATCTTCAAAACGATCGCTGTTCTTCCGTTTGGAAGGACGGGAACCGATATTAAGCTCTCCTACCTCAGGCAGAGGTGTTGATTCTTTGAAATAAGTCAGGAAATCCGGATCACGGAAGATCAAATCCTGATATTTGTTCAGCGAGACCTCAGAAATACGGGCAACAATCTCTTCCCATTTCTCTTCATAAAGATCGGCTTGTGGCACTCTCGCACTAATTGCTGCTGTTACAAGCGCAGATGTCGCTTGCTCCAGACTGCGGTAAGCAATTCCTTGCATGGAGTAACGGGAGGAGATTACTTCTCCCTGCTCGGTAATCTTAATCCCGCCGCCAATTGTCGAAGCAGGCTGAGCAAGAATACTGCGGTTAAGTGGCATACCCCCGCGGCCGAGCGCTCCACCACGACCATGGAAGAACTTCAGCTTGATTCCGAACTTATCCGCTGTCGCTGTAATTTCTTTTAGGGCAACACGCAGTTCCCAGTTAGCAGTAACCACGCCGCCATCTTTATTACTATCTGAATATCCAAGCATGATTTCCTGCAAATCATTCATTGCTCTTACCGCATCACGGTAGATCGGCATATTGAGCAGTGTGTTCATAATTTGCGGTGCTTCATGCAAGTCATCAATCGTTTCAAAAAGTGGCACAGCTTGCAGGGTACATACAACTGTACCGTCGTTATCCTTGCGGAATAGTCCTACCTCTTTGGCGAAGACCATAACCTCCAGAATGTCACTCGCAGCTTCAGCCATACTGATCAGATAACTGGTGATACATTGTTTGCCGTACTCTTCCTGCGATGCGAAGATCGTCCGGTAAACAGCCAGACACTCCTCTGTACTTTCAGTATACGTCTGGTAAGAAGAGGTCAACGGACGTGGATCATTCAGCAATTTCTCCAGCAGATCAATCTTCTCAATCTCCGTCAATTTAGAGTAATCCGGCGAAATGTTCATCTTCGCCAAAATTTCTGTCATGGCATTCTCATGTTCTTGACTGTGTTGACGCACGTCAAGAGTTGCCGTATGGAATCCGAACAGCTCCACTTGGCGGATTAGCTTTTTAATATAAGTATCGGCCACATAGTCGGCGTAGTGATGCCGTAGACTGCGGTCAATGACATTCAAATCATCTATGAACTCCTCAGGTGTAGCATAACGCTCAGGAGTATCTTTTTTCTCATCATCCAAAACATTTTGTGTCTTAGAGATCATGTAGCTAAGTTTAATACGGTAAGGTTCATTGTCATTGCGCCATTCTTCCATCTTGCCTAGGTTAATGATCTGACGATCAGCTTCGATGGATTCTACGAGCTCAGGCGTCACTTTAACAATACTTGTGCTAAAGCTTAGATATTTCATGAGTTCACGCATAATACGCTGATATTCACGAATGGCCAGCTTGCGCTGCATGCGTAAAGTCTGCGCAGTGACTGTTGAGGTTACCGATGGATTACCATCACGGTCTCCGCCAATCCATGATCCAAAACGCAAGTAGGTTGGCACATGCCAATTCTGTCCTGGATAATATTTGCTCAGACAGCGTTCAAGCTCTTGATACACGTCGGGCAATACATGGAAAATCGTCTCATGGAAATAATACATTCCATTACGCACTTCATCGAGTACTGTAGGCTTGCGGTCACGCAGCTCATCCGTTTGCCAAAGCGTAATCACTTCATTCAATAACTTCTCGCGAAGCTGTTCACGTTCACGGAAAGTTAAGGTAGGGTTATCAAGACCCATAACATCATCGGATATCCGTTTATGAATATCGAGAATCGCACGGCGCATAGCTTCCGTTGGATGTGCCGTCATTACAAGTTCCAGAGACAATCCTTCAATAATCTCGTTGACTTCCTCATGAGAGAAATCACGTTCACGAAGCTCTTGAATAGCGCTTTCTATAGAACCGGGTTGTACTGTCTCCCCAGCTGAACGTTCATAGTCACGTTTACGGCGAATCCGGTGGTTCTGTTCGGCAATATTCACCAATTGAAAATAAATGGCGAACGCTCTTATTACCTGATGACGGTTCTCCGGATCCAAAGAATTGATTAACTCCTTAAATTCACTATGCAGTTCAGGTAAAAATAGTGAGCGTAGCGATTTACTGGTCTCGCGGATCTTCTCCACGATCTCTAGCAGTTCGTTACCGCCTTGGTGAACCAAGACCTCTCCTAAAATGTTCCCCAAGAACCGTACGTCCCGTCGCAGCAGATTGTTAGAGTTGCTTTTGCTGACGGTAGTCGTAAGTTCGGTCATGCTGCTCCCCCCATTCTCTTCCGGATCAATGTGTTAAGTTTGTCTGTCTAAATATCGTCTATTAAAGCTTCCTCATATCATACAATAAAACCGTTTGAAAATCTGCAACTTTTTTGTGCTGTAAAGCGACACAGCACCTAAGATTATACACCAATTTCTGAATTTATACAGTCCTTATATTTTATGTATTCTTTCATATATATAATGGCTCTATCGTATATTCTCTATGTATGCTTATATTCGGATTGTACGGAGCTGATCTATGAACAGTCCAATTAAAGGAGAATAATGGCGATCACGGTTATACGAATAATAAATATGTCTTTCAAAATTATAATCCGGAATGGCTCGCATTAGCAATCTTCCTCTGGCTACCTCGTCCTCCACAGCAAGTCGTGAAATAAATGAAACATGTTGTCCACTCATGAGCGATTGCTTAATTGCCTCCAGTGAATCGAGTAAAATATGCGGTTTTGATTCTTTTCCCTCTCGTTCAAACCATTTATCCGTCAACTGGCGTGTGCTTGATTCCTTGTCATGTAAAATAAAGCTGGCTGAAGCAATCATCGCCGAGTTTAAATTAGAAAATCCGGCAAAATCATGTGTAGGTGCAAAAACAAGGACAAGCTCATCCTCACATAAGGCTTGAGTATGCAGATCAGGCAGATAAAAAGATTCCGTAGACAAGATACCAAGATCAATCTCATGGCTGGCAAGCATTTCTTTGATCACCGGTGAAGGCTTAACCGATAAAGAAATGGTAATCCCCGGATGCTGTTCGCCAAACTGCCCCAATATTTGTGGAAGAATATAAGTAGCTGGAACATAACTGGCGCCAATTTTCAGCGTCCCCCGACCTGCCTGACTGAACTCTTTTACCACCCGCTCCGCTTCCGCAGCAAGCGCATTGATTTTGATCGCATAATGAAGAAAAGCTTTGCCACTCTCCGTAAGAATCATTTTATCCATTCTGGATTCAAATAACTTCTCCCCCAATTGCTGCTCTAAATTCTTCAAATGATACGTAACGGTGGGCTGCTTTAGTCCGAGTTTATCTGCTACCGTGGTAATTTTTTTATGTTTATTCAGCAGTTCTACAATTTCCAGCTTCATTAGATTAAGGTTCATTCTCTTCCACTCCCTCGCCTTTTCCTAAACGGTAACATAGAAGAATTCTATGAATGTTAAAATAAATCGGCAAAAAAGTTAATATCACAGTTACATTCAGCAAATATAGCGGGAATTCTTTACCTTTACACTAAGAACAAGCTTAAGAACAGGCAGGTAGATAGAATGAAGGAAATTACAATCCACAGATTGGAAAAGAAATTCGGAGATGTGCATGCCTTGAAGGCTGCAGATCTGAAGATTCCCGCTGGAAGCTTTACGACATTACTCGGTCCTTCAGGTTGTGGAAAGACGACACTACTCCGTCTGATTGCTGGGCTGGAAACACCGGATGCAGGAGAAATTCTGATCGATGATGAGTTTATTTTTTCAGGCAACAAAAGAATTAGCCACCCCATTCATCGCCGTAACTTTGGCATGGTTTTTCAAGATTTCGCCCTCTGGCCGCATCTGACTGTGTTCGAGAATGTAGCCTTCGGCCTTCGAGCTTCCAAACAAAAAAAGAATTTACGGGTTCGGGTGCAGGAGGCGCTTCGATCGGTCAAGCTGGAGGGGCTGGAGCTGCGTTTTCCACATCAGTTGTCTGGTGGACAACAGCAGCGGGTTGCTTTTGCCAGAGCCGTAGTCATGCGCCCTCAGCTTGTATTATTCGATGAGCCCTTAAGTGCGCTGGATGCGGTCTTGCGAGATGAAATGAGGCTGGAGTTAATCTCCTTGGTAAAAAACATGGGCATTACAGCCCTGTATGTGACGCATGATCAAACCGAAGCGATGTCTATGTCAGATGAAGTAGTTGTAATGCAAGGTGGTACTATTTTACAAAGTGGATCTCCTGAGGACATTTATCGTAAACCGAGTCATCCTTTTGTAGCCCACTTTATTGGTAAATCCAACTGGATCGTTCCGGATAAACAGATGCTGCGTCCAGAACATTTACGCTGGTCTCAGGAGAATGCTTCCTCTCTTCTTTTTACAGGGACTATTCAGCATGTGAGTTATATGGGGGATCGCTATGAGATCATTCTGGACATGGAGCACAATGGGACTTGGACCGCTTATCATGAGCGGCGCCTACCTGTAGGGGAAAAGATTCAGCTGTACGCTTCAGAGCACCAAATCCATCATCTGAATTAAGCGTCCACTGCATGGAATGGCTCTATATGATGCTGTTCCATGCAGCAAGATGCACACAACAATATTAGGGAGGCAATAACATTGAATCAAATGAAAAAGACAAAAGGGTTAAGTTCACTTCTTCTAACAACTGCACTTGGTATTACTTTAGTGGGCTGCGGCTCCTCGAACACCCCTGCGGCTAACGCAAGCAACAACCAAACCGATACTGCGGCGGCGACGCAAACTGAAGCCCCACAACCAACAGAAAAGACACTAAGCGGCAATCTTGTCGTTTACAGTGCAGGCCCTGAAGGCTTAGCTAATAAAATCAAAGACGGCTTTGAAGCCAAAACTGGCGTTAAGGTTGAAATGTTCCAAGGCACTACAGGAAAAATACTTGCCCGCATGGAAGCAGAAAAATCCAATCCGGTCGTTGATGTTGTTGTCCTCGCCTCTCTTCCGTCCATGCAAGGAATGAAAAACGACGGATTATTACTTCCATATAAAGAAGCGATTAACGCAGACAAGCTGGTTAGCGATTGGTCAGATATAGATGAAGGTAACTATTTCAGTTACAGTGCATCCGCACTCGGTATTGTCTACAATACTAAAAAAGTAAGCTCACCGCCGACCTCCTGGGATGACCTCAGCAAAGCGGAATGGAAGGGTGCAGTCAATATCCCTGATCCTTCACTTTCCGGCTCGGCTCTTGATTTCATGACTGGGTATTTAAGTGCTAAGGGGGACAGTGGCTGGGAACTTTTTAAACAATATAAAAGCAATGAAGTAGCTATGGCAGGCGCCAATCAAGAGGCACTTGATCCGGTGATTACCGGTGCTAAATCCGTCGTTGCTGCTGGCGTAGATTACATGGCTTATAAAGCAAAAGCTGACGGAGAACCTGTGGATATCGTCTATCCTGCTGAAGGAACTGTAATCAGCCCTCGTCCGGCTGCGATCATTAAGACAAGCCCAAATGTAGATAACGCTAAGGCTTTTATCGACTACCTGCTCTCCGATGAAGCACAAGCCCTTGTTGCCAAAGCCTATTTGCTGCCAGGCAGAACTGACGTGAAGGCAGAAAATCGTGCCAATCTTGAAGAAATCAAAACATTTGATGTGAATTGGGAATGGATGAATGAGCACAGCGATGAAGTTTCCTCGACCTTCACACAAATTTTTAAATAAGCGTAATGAATACTAACTCTTTGCGCTCATTTAAATGGGTGAGCGGTGGACTGGCTTTATTTATACTAACCGTGATCGTGCTGCTGCCACTCCTGCTCATTTTCTGGACCAGTATTTATCCAGAGGAGCATCTCGACATAGCCGCACCACTACGAACCATTATGGGGAGCAATGACCTAGTAGAGGTGCTGCTGAATTCTATCGGGCTTGGGGTAAGCGTCATTCTGCTAACTACTTTGTTTGCGCTACCTCTAGCCTGGATTATGGCAAAAACCGACTTAGGGCGCCACAACTGGCTGGATGTCGTGCTGTTAATTCCATTTATGACGCCGCCTTACATTGGTTCTATGGGCTGGATGTTGTTTATGCAGACGGGTGGGTATATGGAGCAGTTTCTGCCCTCCTCCTCCGTGTTGACACCATATTTCTTTAGCTATGGGGGTATGGTGCTGATCATGAGCCTTCACCTGTTTCCCTTCCTGTACCTGCTGCTGCGCAATGCGCTTTTGCAGATCGGGGGCAATCTGGAGGAAGCAGCCTCTGTTCACGGCGCCCCCTTCTTTTACAGATTTAAAAGAGTGATTATTCCTTTACTGCTCTCTAGCTATGGGCTTGGAGCACTGCTCATCTTCGTCAAAACCATTGCTGAATTCGGTACCCCTGCGACCTTTGGCCGCAGGATCGGCTTTTACGTGCTGACCTCTGAGATCCATAAATATATCTCCAGTTGGCCGATTGATTTTGGTAAGGCTACTTCACTAGCCTCCTTGCTGCTCGGAGTTTGTCTTGTCATGTGGTACATCCAAACTATAATTAGCAGCCGCTACTCTTACCGTCTGATCGGTGGAAAAGGAACTCGTACTAAACGTTATAAGAGTACAGGAATCGTAGGGTTTCTTAGCTGGGGTTATGTTCTTCTATTGCTTCTGGCATCCATCGGCATTCCTTATTTCTCTATCATAACAGCCTCATTATTGAAGCTTCGGGGAGAAGGTGTATCCTGGAGCAATCTAACCTTAAAACATTATGCAGAGCTGTTATCCCCGGGTTCGCAAGGACTAGAGGCCTTATTAAATAGCTTTACATTAGCTATCGTTGCTTCCAGTATCGCTGTTATTCTCGGGACTTGGTTTGCCTTAACGGTAGGAAAAGGGGCTACATTCAAGCAGAAAATTACAGATTTATTCAGCTTGCTTCCAAATACAGTCCCTGGAATTGTAATTGTAGTAGGGCTAATTCTGCTGTGGAATGCCCGCTGGATGCCTATCCCGCTCTATAATACCTACTGGATGGTTGTACTGACTTATGTCGTACTTTTCCTTCCTTATACTGTTCAGTATGTAAAAGCAAGCTATGGGCAAATCGATTCCTCTCTGATGCAAGCGGGACAAGTATTCGGAGGTAGTAAGCTGTATGTGTTCCGCCGTATCCTGCTTCCCCTCATCCTTCCGGGGATGGTGGCTGGCTGGATGATGACTTTCACCATTTCTAATCGGGAACTGGTAGCCTCATTACTCATTCTGCCACCTTCAATGCAGACCTCGGCAACCTATATTTTTGCCCAGTTTGAACAAGGTGCGGTAGCCATGGGGATGGCCATGGCTGTAATCTCTGTAGGCATCACTACCTTATTACTATTAGTCTTAGAATATTTAAGCCCAGATAGAAAGCGGAGACAACAATGAGCACACTAACGATTTGGGGAGGGGCCGGAGAGCATGGCCGTTCCTCCTATCTTTTGCAGGGCAAGGATTCACGAAATGGCATCCTGCTCGATTGTGGCGTAAAAAAAGAAGGCCCCGGTGAATACCCCCTACTTGATACGGATATTATTCCACATTTGCAGGCAGTATTTCTGTCTCATGCGCATGAGGATCATTCCATAGCGCTGCCCTTACTTTATAAACACGGATACAGAGGTAAGGTATGGACTACTAGATCTACCTCATTACAGCTTCCTGATTATTTCGAGGCCTGGGATAAATATGTGGCGGCTCAATCCGCCCCGCTCCCCTATGAGGAAACGGATAAAAAAGCTATTCAATTCATGTATTTAGAGGAGTATGTCTCCCCTCACACTTGGCTGACGCTTGCGCCTAACCTTCGAGTTCAATGGGGACGTAGCGGGCATTTAGCAGGTTCGGTTTGGTTGGCCCTAGAATGGGAGGGCAAGACTGTATTTTTCTCGGGGGATTATTCGGAGGAATCGCAGCTGCTCACGGCAGACACCCCAGCAATTATGGAAGCCGAAGCTAAAAATGTGGCTGATCTGTCCATTATCGATGCCGCTTATGGGGCAGATCCTGATGAGCAGCTTGTAAAATTACAGCAATTAGAGATAGCCATCCACAACACCTTGCAAAAAGGGGGTTCTGTTCTCCTTCCCGTGCCTATCCATGGCAGAAGCCAGGAATTGATCGTATGGGCAAATGAATGTTTTCCAGATCATCAATTGATCGTTGAAGAAGCACTCGTCGCTCCTTTACGAGCATTAAGCGACAAGGTGGAATGGCTGAAAGAGGACGCTATTCAGCGCGTAAATGCACTTTTTAACAGAAAAAACTTGTGTGTTGTATCTAATTCGGACGAACGCGCGAAGGCAATGCTGAATCTTAAGGGCGCTATCGTATTTACCAATGACGGGATGATGCAGTCAGCAAAAGCACAAGAATACTTTCAGCAACTCTCTGTTTCTCCTGACAACCATGTGATTTTTACGGGACATTTAGCGGCGGGAAGCTTTGGACATCGTCTTGTTGAGCAAGCTATGATCGGAGAATCTAGCAGCGTACGCTGTACAGTCTCACTTATCCGCTATAAAGTCCATCAAGGCTTGCCGGACATTCGCAAAATGCTCCAAACGATTCCCAGCCACCGGACAGTGCTTGTCCATGCTCCCAAACCACATATCGACCAAGTAGCTTCTATATTAAAAGGAGAAGGTTTCACAGGACTATATTCTTTACAACCCGGCAGCACGCTTTCGTTCTGAAACTTATTTATGTAATATCATGAGAAAAACAATGGGGCTCTTCCTTAGGTCTTTTTCAGACTTTTTGGAACAGCCCTTTTTATAATTCGTACCTATTATCCACTTACCCTTTCGTCGTGCCCGGGCGATCCTTAAAAGCTAGCTCAAACAACCCCGTCGCAGATAAACCTGCAAGGCCCCCAGCCCAAAGGCGAAGCACTAAATCTAGTTCGGTAAAAGGATACGCTACTACGCCGATGAACAAACCTATCAATAGTCCGATAATCGGTACTGCATTACGCGGGATGTTGATACTATTTTTGACCAACTGAACCAGTGCCAGTACGAATACTGCTAATATAGAGGCGAATGCCACAACATTATCTAAAATTGTTCCAGTTTCCATCCTTTTCCCTCCTTAGCGGGTACTTATAATCTCAACCGTTCGAGTCGCAGAATCATAACCTACCTGAGCACCCAGCGCTTCTGCAATAACACGTACAGGGACGTAGGTGATGCCTTTTTCAAGCACTCCATCTGCAACCTTAACCCCGTTAACCTTTACGACAGCAATAACATCACTCTTCAATTCTTCCTCCTCCTTCCGATTGATGACCTTATACGCTGACTCCACCGCAGATGTTGAGGGCTTTGTCCCTGCTCGTAACTGTGTGAGTGTTAACCCAAACGCCATTTGAAAATGGGGGTAATCCTTGAAGCTTGTCCAGTCGCCACCCCACTCGAAGCCCAGCCCTTTTGCCTCCTTCACAACCTCCTGCCAATCTGCGATCTGGTTGTTATTGCCGTCCCGGCACATATCCCATGACACACTCGATCCATTCGGCAGCAAAAGAGCAAAATCTACGGCCAATCCAAAATTGTGATAGCTATACCCGCCTCGCGCATTGGTTACAATCGCTCCGGGCTTGGTGCGGCCTTGTGCATAAAGAGCATCCTGCTCGGCAATTGTGCGAAGTCCCTGCGTAATGAGAATGGGGATGTTGAGTTTGTAACACCGCTCGATAAGCGCAGTAGCAGCGGAACGAACTACGGGATGTAGGCCTGTTAGGCGTTGGGCTGATTTATTTTTCACCTGAGTTAATGTCAGCATGATGTTCCTCTTTTCTGTCTATCTTTTTCAGATAAATAAATTGGTCGTATTTCCCGGAACGTGTCAGTATCGCTAATATGATAATTCCACCAGTTGTACCGAATTGGGCAATAGCCCAGCTATAATGAAGCCAAGTCAGCCATGTTGTCATGTCCACTCCTAGTAATTCTGCCAAACGGAATAGTAGAACGATAAGCATATTGAATGTATAAGCCAATAAGAAAAAAAGCATAGCCAGCATAAACACGCTGACCACACCTTTATGAAATCTTTCGTAAAAATATTGCCTGTGGCAATGAATAATGTATATTCCGCAGGCCGTAGTAGTGCCATATAGCACCAATAATAAAAAATCAATCATGTGCATCATGATCCCCTCGATCATAAACTAAATATTTGGCGAACCGGTTGCGATCAATCTCCTCCTGAATTTCCTGCGAGACATTTTTATAATGACTTATGGTCAGTGTGACGCTGGTAGAGGCTCTGCGGAGCTCCATCTCTTTATCAACATGCCGGGGAAGAAGCAGCCGCCGAATCCATTGTGACAGCATTCCTAACTCCCCCTGTCTTCCGTATGGTCAATCTTCAGTTTCTTTAAGACGTCCAGTGTGGGCTGCATAAACTCCGAGCGCTCCTTATCCAAAATCGCTTGCAGACGATCCCGATCCTCCTCTGCCCGATCCAGCATTTCTCGCGGTACAAGGTTCCCTTTGACAATCGCACGCAATAACACCATCAGCACGATCATCAAAATGAAAGCAACAATATAAGCCAGCCCATACTTATCTGCCAGCGGCAGCAGCTTCTCCAATTGCGCAATATCCCCTTCGCCCATTCGTCCGCTCCTTTCTATAATGATGTTGATGCGTAATAGCCCCCGGCACCACCGAGGGCACAAAAAAACACGCTCCTGTGTGGATGCGTGCTAATTATTTGGCTGATGAAGCTTGCTCAGTCGAATCGTTTTCAGCAAAATGAATATCTGATCGTTTCTCGATAATCTGATCCTTAACCAAAGTCTCATTATCCGGCTGCATGTTATAGGAAGAAATGATATTCTCTATCGAACCCTCCTCACGATCAAAACGAGTGATGCAGGCATTAGCCATCAACCGAATTTTGGCGGCTGTTAATGAATTCATTGTCATGATTACAACTCACCTCCCTTTGGGTTTATATGCTGAGTAATTCAGCCATAATGACTTCGACATCTTGAAGCCTGTCTTGCAAAGCAGTATTTTCAGCACGGAGTTGCTCGACTTCGCTTAATTCTGGTGGTTTGTTAGCTTCTGCTTCTAGATATGCTTCCCACGCGGCTTCGAGTTCTTCTTCCGTTGGTTGCGGGGCGTCTAGGTTCCAAGCTGCGATGTATGGGCCTCGTTCTACAATGTCATAGTCTTCACCCTTTTTCAATCGGTTAAAATCCACGGCATAGTAATAGTGTACTCCCTCTCTATATTCGGTCTCAGCTTCGTCTAATGGGCGGATCTCGTGCCGTGTCCGTCCATCTATGCCCTCGCGTAATACTGGCTCGGGTCCGTTATCTTGCACCATAAAGTCCTTCATTGGATTAGCATTTGGGTACAGATACATAATTGCTTGTGCGATATTCATCATTTATCCCCTTTCTTAAATTTATGCTACCTGTACAATATCAACATACTTCCATGAGCTCCCGGCCGCCGCTGTCACATTCATATTAGTGTGAGCGTATATTTCAACAAACATTCCTGCATCCAATTTCAACATAACACTTCCTTGGTAAGATGTGTTGTTAGTGCCTGCGGTTTGAGAATATCCAAAATCCTTGCCTCTTGCACCATTAACATATGCGCACATAGTACATGTTGAGTTAGCACCGGGAGTAATCAAACTGATTGCGGCTGATACTAAATACACCCCAGCTTTTAAGGCTGTGAACCTGTGAGTACTAGTTGAAAACTCGTTCAAGTGATCGAAAACTTCATTCCCAAACGTTATCTTTGTCCATGTATTAGCTACTATTGTATCGTTAACATTCCCCCATGCAGATATAAAACTTCTAGAACTCATTGTGTTATCTCCCCATGGATTAAGTACACCCCAAGTTATGATACCTGCGTCAATCTGTTCATTTATTGCGCCCGCGGGCTGACCGTCTTTTTTTGTTATTGTGCCACCGTCGTATGCTGAAAGCCCAATAGTATTTGAGGTCCCAAAACTATTTCTGGATATTACCGTTGACCCTTGGTTACTGACAATGCCTTCATTACGATTAGCAGCTTCACAGCCGTAAAGTCGCAATCCAGAATGGTTACTGGCCTCGAATCCTCCAACGGAATTTGCCTTACCATCTGCAGATATACGGCAAAATAACATTTGAATAAATATCGAGTTATTAATAAAAAATCCGACTCTCGTTGTAGAAGTTGCTGTGAATCCAGTTACAACTACTTGATTACTAACACCATAAAAGGTCATACTTTTAACCTTGAAGTTTGCGGCCGTCTCGTAGCTTGTCCCGCCGTTAAGCCATACTTCGGTGCCACCACTCACATCTGCGAAAGAGATATCTTCGGCGTACGTACCGGCAGCGACATTGATAGTAGCAATATGAAGAATATGTTTAGGAATACTGTTAATCGCCTTTTGTATAGTCCTAAACGCCCCACCCGCCGTATTCACCAATCCCGTATTATTATCATTCCCATCCGTCCGCACATAGTAAGTAATATCCGCTGTCGTCTGCTGAGGCGTAGTAACCAACGGCGCCTTACCATTCAGCTGCCCCTGAATCCCACTAGTCACCCCATCCAAGTACCCAAACTCTGCATTAGAGACCACTCCCGTTCCAATCTTCGAAGCCTCAATTCCGGCTGAAGCATTAACATCGGCGTTTACAATCACCCCAGCCGCAATTGCGGTCCCCCCGTCACCAGTACTTATAACATCCCCCGTGTGATTAGGATGCACATAATTATTCGCTCCCGTCGCAATCCCCGCCAGCTTTGTTTTCTCAGCTGCGGTGTAGTCATTCGAAGATAGCTGTTTGCCTGTTACTTTATCGACCTTGCCATTCACTGCATTGTCCAAAATGTCCATATTCCCGTTCAGATCGGCAATATCAACGATATCTGTTCCCTCTGGCTTCTTTAAGCCCAAATTTCCTGTGGTTTGCATATGTCACTCTCCTATCTATAAGTTCTTAATTCGTTCCATGTTTTACTGTGAGCACTCTCCCAAGTCAAGGCTTTAACAGAGTCCCACCAGGTATAGCTGAACACAAATTCATAAGCTAAATGCGCAGGTTTAATCTCTTCGATGATTTGAATCAACCCTGCCATATTTGGAGGAATGCCCAGTGTACTCACAAAATGAATCTCAAAACGGTACTCCTCAGGCACTTCCTTTACTTCAACCACTCCACCTGAAAAAGCTGACGCCGTCCGCTGAATCATCTCCGGTGTGGTCGTCCCATTTCCACGCAGCTTTGCCTTAATCATCTCTCGGCGTGTGGCATATGACTTGGATGAACCGATATTTAGTCCAAGCTCAGCTTCCCATCGTCCAAGGCTCACCGTTGCCGTTTCAACAAAAGCCTGATCCAGTACGTCTATAGTGCCCAGCTTCAGTCCACCAATTTCTAGCCCGATGGTCTCCTGAAGCTTCTCCATTTCGCGGACATCCTTATAATAGTCCGGCAAATACTGCATTAGATCAGGCGCCTCGACTTCACCCGGATGGCTCGAATCTTTATCTGCGGAATATTGCAATTCGCTGTATAAAGAGCTGCCGTAACTCATCCTCTACACCCCCTTCAGTTGATTCCAGGTTAGGGGGCCTTTGGGCAAATAATCATGTGTATGCGCCGCCGGAGGAAATACCACTGGTTTACCTGCTACCCCCGCCCAAGCTACACTATCCGCTTGTTGCGCAAAATCCACCTTGCCATTGTTATTCGTATCGTAAATGCTTTTCAGCATATCCCCAGTACTCTGCGCGGCTACCAGCAAGACATTACCAGCGGCAGAACCAATGTACAGCTTGCCACTGTCTGTACAATACCCAAGCTCACCAATAGCCAGCGTTCCAATGGCGCTTTCCAAGCCGCGGCGTATTTGAATCAATGTTTTTAGAGCCATTGTCCCGCCCCCTAGAATGTTCCGCCATCAATACTGGCTACGGTAAGTCTATTGCCATTCGCAGCATCATAAACGATACTGCTTCCATCCACACTTACAGCTACACCGGCTGCATCTACGGTGATTCCTTTTCCAGCGGTAACCGCAATCGCGTCTGCAGTGACCGTGATACCAATACCCGCACCAATGTTCAGCGTCACAGCATCGGCTTGACCACCACCAATCAGCCCGCTCCCGGCTGTAATGGTCTGTAGTGCACCACCGGTACGTACCCATGCGCTGCCGTTCCAGCTATAAATCTTCTGCTCATCATCGACGTAAGCGGTCCAACCGACGGCAGGAACATAAAATACCCAAGCGGCAGATTGGTATTCAACAATTTGATTCGTTTTGCCCGCCCATGCCCCGGTTGCCCCTGCTGGAATAATATATCGATCCCCCTCAACCGGACTGGCAGGTGGAGCCAGCAGGTTCTGGTCTTTTACCGACGCTTGCGGTTCGATGTTATGCTTAGCCAGCTCAATTTCATTTTTAATCTTTTGTGCAGACCACAAGTCTGTAATCGTAGTCCCTGTATCATTGATTGTCCGGTGCTTGGCCACATCATCAATGTGAGTCTTGATCTCAGCGGCAGTCTTTACGCTTGTGCCATCCGATACTTTATTGATATGTCCCGCACTAATATCCGCTTTAAGCACCTTCGCATAGGTTGCTCCATCAGCGATATCATCAATTGTACCTGTCAGATCGGTAAGCTTCTGCGCATTCACCCGCCGCCAAGCTGCCCCATCATCAAAATATAAATATCCGCTATTCGAACCCGTAGTCACGTAATACAAACGACCAACGGATCCTGCAACCGGACGCGAAGCTTCTGGCCCTGACAGCGCCCTGCCGACCATGGAATTGGACGTGCCGTCACCAATATAAACTTCCTTAGTATCACTGCAAAAACCAAGCTCGCCTGCCTTCAACACGCCATAACTCGTTAGCTCAGCCTTTGTACCCCGCTTTATTTGTATGGTCTGTGCCATTTTACACCTCTCTTCTAAATGATCCTCCGTCAATCTGGCCCTTGTTCTTATAACGCTCTATTTCAGTCTGGACAGCAGTAAGACTCACCTGCAAACCGTTAATATCCTCTGCTTCAACCGTATCGCCGGGAGTTTCGTAAGTCACATATACCTCAGGCACATCGGCAAAAATCTTAATCAACCGCCGCCAGGGCACCTCATCCGGAAAAGACACAGTGAAATTGCGTAGCTCGATCCCGGAATACTGTGACCCTGTGTACACCGCAATGGTCTGATTATTAATATTGTCATGCGCTAGAAGACCACTATAAACGCCATTTACAAGCGGTAATCTCTCTTCGATAACATAACTGCTACCGTTTGCTTTTTTATTAAGTTTTTCTTGAAAAATATCAATTTGCTCTGGATAACCCATGCTACACCTCCAGTAGAACGTTGCCGAACAACGGTACTTCTTCTTCGTTCAACATCACATTGCCCGCTCCACTGTTCAACTTCAGCTCTGTGTAATCCGCAACTCCTTCAGTAGCAAGCAATAATGCCCCGATGACAGACTGACTGATATAGGTTGCTGAAAAAGCCTTCTCCTTGCGATATTTCTCAAGCATCACCTGAAAGCCTTGGTTTACAGCTTGCAGTGCATAGCCAGAAGCAAGGGTTACCTTGGCGCTTATACTGATGTTTTTGCCCGCAGCCGGTGCCACGGTCACAACAGCCCCTACCGGTGCTTGTCCCTCACCCGCTCCTGAGACCGGATCAATGTATTGCTGCACCTGAGCCGCCAACAGCTCGGATGCTGGTTTTTTTTCGGCGTCCACAATAATCACCTTCACAGTTTTAGGACCTTTCCATAATGGAAAAACACGTGCGCCTCCCACACCCGGAACTTGTAGTGCCCACTCCATATAGTGATATTTATTTCCGCTAGTAGCTGGGCGTCTGGCTGAATCCAAATAACGCTGGCGTAGTGCATCATCCGTTTCAATGTCCTCCCCAGGGATCAGAAGAGAAGCTATTTCTCCGCGCGCTAGGTCTGAGATATAATCCACTGGCAGTAAAGAGCCAAAATATCGATTTCCTTCTTCTCCAGCGGTTTCACTTTCCAAGCGATACACTCCAGGAGATAACTTCTCCACAGCCGTATAATTCAGCATTTCGAGTGAGAAGCGGCTGCCGAGTGGAACATCTAACAATCCTCCATCCGCCTTATAAAAAATCCCTTTCAGCTGCGCCTTGCTAGCTTCACGCCTTACAATGCCTGACCAGGAGATACTTCGCTCTAAGTACTCTCCGGTAGCCGTATCTGCAAAATACAGATTATTATTCACATCCAGCTCAATATACATCTGTGCCAACTCAGCGGCTGCTGGAGCCAACGCGTCATAAATGATGCTGCCCTCGCGTTTATCCAATCCTGATGGAATCCGGTCCAACATCCGCTCCAAAAGAGCCTCATACGTCTGATCCTCATACATCCTCATTCCACTCCTTTCTCAGCTGAAAATTTCCGTAACGTGTGACGACCTTACAGTCAAAAGTTAGATTATCTCCGGTAAACGAAACAACAATATTCTCTAAACTAAGGATTCGTTCATCCTGAAGTAGTGCCTCACTAACGATACGTCTGATTTCAGCTCTAACCAGCAGCCGGTCCCTACCAAGCACCAACCGCCACTCTGTTCCGTAATCAGAACTGTAAATCAGATGTTCAAACCGATCGGTTCGCAATATTTTAGCCGCCGCCTGTTGAACAGCTTCTAGTCCATCCGTTTGGCCTGTAATCCTTTTTCTCTCCCAATCCATCCGGTACGTAAGACTAGGACTTTCCCCACGCTCAAGGTTGACCTCCCCCTCAAGCAGGGCCGTTATCGGTCCAGCTTTTCCAATCGCAGGGATCATATCGGGCTCACCAGCCGATCCAGAACAATGTAGCTTTGTCCGCCCTGCATTCGAACCATTAATACGCGGTCCCCACTCGCTAGTCCTCGCCGAAGTATTACTTCTTTGCCCTCGATGTCGATCTTGCTTTCTATTACCGATTCAGGCAGCACTAACGCATTCCCCGATAAAATAAACCGCTGATCCACCTGGATCTGCAAAGGAGCTGCCTCCGTTACCGTTCCATAAGAAAAAGCCACGGGATTTGTACTTCCCACGGCTCCTAGACTTGCTTTTTTAATAATATCTAACATCATTTCTACACCACCTTAATATCGAGGGACATGGTATGCTCCCCTCCAGAAATCTTATGGCTGCATTGGTCCACCAGAAACAATTGAGTCTCGAATTCATCCAATAGGACATAAATGAAATTACCTGCTCTTACACGCATATCACCAATCGCCTGTACGGAGAGACTGAGCTTTTCACGGTTGTGCATTTTCAGTAAATTGTTTGCCTTCTCCTGAATTTGGGCAGCATTCGCTTTGTCATCAGCCTTCTGATACAAGTGCAGGATACCCCAGCGTTTCACATTGTCCTTGTCACTAACCGGATAGAAATCGCGTTTGCCCGATGCCTCGTTATCCTTGTACAGAAAAATCGTGTTGTACGTATCGTCATCAATACTTTTTTTGAGCGAATAATCGTACAGATAATGACCCGCTCCGAGCACCAGGTTAAGCAGCATAGAACCCGGTTTACGCAGCGTCAGCTTCCCAAAATCATCGTAAAAAGCCATCAACCGCCCCTTATACTGAAGCTCACTGCCGATGGCTCCCATAATGATGTCCAACAGCTTTTTGTCATCTTCAATTAAAGAAGGAATCCGGTACTCTGTCTCCTCCAGCACACCTGTCTTTAATCCGTAGTCCGTTGTTATTTTCTTGATCACATCACTAGCCGTAACATCCTGCAAAACATAACTACCATTGCCCAGCAAATAACGAATCTGATCATAGGCAGTCAGCTTAATCTCCTGATCCGAGCCCGTATCAATGCTGAACACAAATCCGTAAAATACATCTACATTATCTTTACTGAACTGAATAATATCACCATTGCTGATCCCAAACTTGGGAAGCTGATAGATTCCGCTATCCACAAGCGTTAACTCTAGCGTTGACGGTTTACCTGACCGTGCGGTTTTCCAAGAAATATCTGAGACGATGCCAGAAATATCCCATAGATTCCCTTCTTTATTCTTCACTAGCAGTTCCATAACATCCTCCTACGGCAGCTTGATGACTTTACCGATGGGCAGCTTTTTCAGCTCACTATCCGGAATGCCATTAAGCTTCTGAATGGCTTTGTACTTCGAGCCATCTCCTAGGTTTTTTTGAGCGATACTCCATAGACTGTCTCCAGCTTTTAAGGTATAGGTAGTAGGCTTTGCTTTTTCATTGGCCCGCTTCTGTTCCGCCTTCACTTCACCTTTGACAACCTTCACAGCTACCGCCTGATAGAATACGTATTTTTTGAGAGATAACGAATATTCAATATCCCCTGACGTACCCGCACTAAGCTTCCAAGTGAAACCTTCAATGCTCATAGCCATATTCACAGCAAAATCAATTTCTAAAGATCTATCCTCACTAATTGAAGATTCCTCTAGCCATTTCTGCGGTTTGTTTAACTTCTTTTCATCTTTTTTTGTATCATCGGGATACCTCACACCGGAGAACACAAACCGAATAGGCCGACGACTCGTCATCCATTTCTTAATAAGCTCCACATATTCAAAAGGCCTTTTCAGTCCATCCTCTTGCACCAATACGAACGGATACCTTTGTGCCGGGAAAATACTTTCAATTGTGATCTCCGTAAGCTTTGGATAAGCAATCGTATTGATCTCACCCAGATCGATAATGGTATAGCTTTTTCCATCCCCACTCTCCTTGATTTCCAAGGTCTCTGGATTGACTGGCAGCCGAATTGCATCCTCCTGATTATTAAAACCCAAAAAAATTCCGTACTCTTCCACGTTACGTATACACCCCCTGCGCCGTAGAGACAAACTCCTCGTTCAGCTTTTGCCCGATCTTGTTGATAATCGTATCAATGTCTCCGGCATTGTTAATATTCCCGGTCGTCACCTGCACCGTCGGCGTAAGCTCCACAAAATTCTGGATCGCCTGAATCTCGGCCAGCTCGCGCAGCATTTTCAGATCATCACTGGAGATGTCTACGGTGTCGTTGATGGAGCCGAGCTCGTTCACACGGTTGACGGTGCTCAGATTATTGCCCTGAGTAGCTAGTAGACCTGTTGAATCCAGTGCTTTTGTACTGCTGATCGGATTCAACATATCCTTCACTTTTTCAGTAGCATCGCGCCCTTTGTCCATCAACTTGTTCGTGGCATTCTTTCCTTTTTGACTGGCGCTATTAAAACTATCTTCAAGATTAACGTACTCGATCTTAGCAGTCTTTTGCTCTGGAAAATTATCAGCGGTAGGAGCAAACGCCTTAAAATTTTGCCGGTATTTATCGATCATATCGCTTGCCGCATGAGGAATTTCCGGCTCCTTCCTCTCAACTTTTAGTTCACTTATCCCCAATTCGTCGAAGAATGGAATATGACTTAAAGCCTCAATCATGGAATTGAATTTGTCTAGTACCCAATTGATTGCTTTTGCCATTACCTTCATGAATCCCCCGGCAAAGCCCTCTGCTCCAACTGTCATATTGTAAAGAACATTAAGGGCACCCATACCCAAATCATATAGCAGCTGCTTCATAAAATTGACCGCTTCATGAAATTTATTCACTATATAATCCCATGCAGAGATAGCTGCATTCTGTATAAAAATCCAAATGTTATCCATCACTGCGCTTAACCATCCAAATGCTCCCACTATAGCTCCAACGACATCCCCCGCAGAAATACCTAACATTTGAAAAATATAAATAAGAACAGCTATAACAGCGATAACCACTAAAATAGGCCAGTTTACTACCAACCATGCTGCTGCAAGCTGATAAGCGGCTGCTACAAGTAGAGCCACTTGTACGATCATAGCTACGAGATAGACAATGGCTATCGCTTCAAGAATCGGTTTAATCCAAGACCAGTTCTCCTGCAACACTCCAACCAACCATAATAAGCCATCCACTACCATGCCAATCACATTAGCAATGATCAGAAAGCCGTTAGCCATAGCATCTATAATCGGCATAAATTGGTTTGAAGTCAGCGCCTCGTTCAAAGTATCCATCACTGGCCTCAAGGCTCCCATTGCTTTCTCACCGATTTTCCCAAGTGCAGCATCTGTATTGTCATTCAGCTTATTCCAGTCAGCGATATCTCCTGGTTGTGCCGCAGCTTTTACAGCTTTCTCCCCAAAAGACTTCACGGCATTAAATGGCTTTACCACATCAACTGTCTTGAGAAACTTCATAATTCTCGAGTCAGGAGTTGGTGGGGATGGTGGAACCGGAGGTTCCTTTTTCAGATTAATTTTGGGCTTGGGGACCGGATCAGCCTTAACCTCCGGCTTTTTCTCCTCTTCTTTCTTTTTCTCCTTCGCTTTTAGCCCTTTCCACCACTCTACCTTTTTCGCCTCTTCTTCTTCAGCCTTACCTTTTTGCACACTTGGGGAGCTATTTAATGTTCGAAGCGCTAACTGTTGTGATTGCCCTGCTTGTTGGCTTTGCTCGATAACTATATCTCTAGAAACTATGACCTTAGGAGGAAGTCTCTTAAAGCCTTCAAGTAGCGTATCATTGATATCCTGCAAAGATTGGTTCACTAGATTCAGAGAACGGCTCATCTCATCGCTTGACCGCTTAACAACTACCTGCACTCCCTTGACCAATCGATTAACGATATCCAGATTGCTGTTCACACGAACACATTGTTTATTAACACTCTTCCAAATTGCCAGAGATTTCATCGGTAGCATTACGGCTTTAGATGCGTCTATCTTCATTCTCTCACCCCCTAACTATCTCTTCCTCGCCTTACTCCGTGCCTGATCCCGCTTCTCCTTCTCCACACGAACAGCAATCATCGCATATATTGCGGCGCGTTCGCGGGAAGACAGCTTCATCAGCTCATGGGGTAAAATGTGCAGCTCATGGAGGGCGTAATAAGCAAAATTGGCTTCACTATCGCCCTCGTTGATTAGTTTTTTACTTCATCCACCAGCTCGTTCATGTCCGTGCCAAAACCATTTAAGGCCTGCACCCGCTCACCCAACGCCGCGAATTCACCTGGTAGCAGCATTTTACGCAGCAGTGTCTCAGCGCCAAGTACGCCATAAGAACGCTGCAATTCAGCATTTTTCAGATCCGGATGCACTACACTTGAGGTCATCAGCTTCGCCATATAATCGTTAGGCTCAATTTCGGAGGTATACACTCCGTTTTTACCTTTGACTTTACGGGTTGCGGCCTTGCGGCATTCCTGATTCTCATCCTCAGTCATACTGCGCAGCTTCCAAGCTACCGCATTTCCTTCCTTATCCTTAAAACGCTGGGATACTACAAACTCCTCGGTCGTGTCACATGCTACATTTTGGGCAAAAAATAAACTTAATTCGCTCATTGTCTTCCTCCTAGAATTATTTATTTAGATACTTCTCCTGCTACTAGCTGCCAATAGACAGAGAAGAGACCCGCCGCTCATTCTACGTTCGGGTCTTGCTTGCTCCAATCTATCTAGTTGTCTTAATTAAAGCCCGGAACCTGCCGGAGCACCAAAAGCTTGCACAATCTGCACATCTTCAAAGGTAAAGCTAACTTCTTCTTCTAGAGCGTCTGACTCTGTATCGAGTGAGGCCATGATGACACTATCAAGGTTCACGCCTTTTAAAATAATACGCTGTGCTCCCACGCTGGACGATGGATCTTCGTTCGTAACCTCAATATCGAAGTACTGATCAACACCCGTATTCATATAATCGAGCATCATCTGGCGGAAACGACTAGTCATATAAAAAATCGTCATCGAACCGCTGCCCGACCATCCAGTCGCTTTATGCTGAACACCCCGGCGGCCCAGTGTTTTCACCTCTGCCTTTGTTTTTTCTACTGTAGCTTCAAGAGTTTTCACATAGAACATCTCTTCGGTTTGCGTACCAATCACAGCATAAGCACGGCCCTCCTGGCCGGAAATCGTATCACTAGCTTTTAAAAATGCCATCTTAAACCACCTTCACTTTCATATATACTTTTTCTACGGAATCTACCGGTTTCACAGCCACATCCAGCACGATACTATCACTATCTGCACCAGCCACAACTACAACATCTGTCTGCGCGTTAAAGCCCTCAATCGCACCCATATCCTGCAAATCATTCATATAAGTCGCACACTGTGACCAGAAAAGAGCACGGCCATCTTCATTATTCGCGACCTTACCGATATAGTAGTTCTCAAAAATACGCTTCATATCATTTGCAATTCCATCCAGCACGCGCAGTACACGATTTTTGGAGAATGCTTTGCCTTTGTCCGGTGAAAACGCGGTAAATGTATTGATATCCTGTTCCACCACAGCCCGTCCGCCACTGTAAGTAAAGATAAGCTCTCCTTTTAGCAACGCAGCTGTAGTCTCAGAATGGCTAAGTCTTACATCAGCATCCACCGAATCATCATAACCCTGATAAGTCAGCGATTCATTAACAGCAGCTGCTGCTGTAGCACCAGCTACCCAAGCAACGGCATTGACGTTATCAATCGTAGTTCCGTCGCTCAGTACTACCCCATTATTCACGCTAATCACACCTTCATGACCTGCAGCCGCATAATCGGATAGTACAGCCTGTACCTTTTTCCCTTCTGTATCCCGAAGCCGTCTCACAAAAGAACTGTAGAGTGCCTTCAGAGCACTATCCTGCGATACTAGACCCACTGTTTGGAATTCCTGCACCTCAAGAGCAGACAGGAAGTCACTATGTGCTCCATTCGTCACGGTTCCGTTAGCCCCCCCTGTAAGCGGCATGCCTGCAATTAGCTTCAAGCCTTCTGCACCATTTTTCTGGAATTGAACATAATCGTTCGCGACCAACTCTTCAGCCGTTCCGACCGTTTGCTTGTTCAGTTCGGTTCCATTAAGCAACGTCTTTACATCAAAAAGAGCAGCATTCTCTATATTTTTCTCAATCACAATCAAAAGATCATTTCCGCGTACACCGCCATATTTAGCTGTTACCTGAAGGCCGTTATTCGTGACTGCCGCTTTAACGCCTTCATTCAATCGATAGAGCAGCAAGGTTCCCGCCCGTTTCAGCGCTTCACGCACTGGCAGTAGAGTTGGATGTTCCAAATCCACTCCTAGCAGCTTATTCACATCATCCTGCGGGGTAATCTTCATGATTACTCCCGGCTCTCCCCAAGATAGGGCAAGCGCCAATGCCGTAATCCCGCGTTCTCCCATTTTGCCGATGGCACCTTGATTTGATGCTACATTTACGTACACCCCAGGGCGCACCTTATTTTGCGTTGTCCATGTTCCGCCTGCCATTAGTTCATTACCTCCTTATTTTTGAACAATCCCATAGATTGCTTTGCTTCTTCGAGCGTATAGTTCTTGCCATCCTGCAAAATAACGTTCAATATATCCTTTTCCCTCGGCGTAAAAAGTGAGGAATTCACAATCTGTTCCTTACTGAACCCATTCCCGTTACTCCCTTTAGTACTCATTTCAATCGTTCTCCTCCAATCATTTGTCCCATCTTAATGCTGTCAGGCTTGTCGTTTTGCAAATACAACATATAGTCAACTGTAAACAGCGGCCCATGCCCTTCAGTTCCAGCTTCCCAAGCTTGCCTAACTACACGAAAAGCTCCACCATCCTGCTCCATTCCTGCCATCGCCTCACTCAGCTTATCTGCCATTCTCTCAGCTTCCAGCAAATTGCCTTGCTCATAACGGATGCCAAAACGGTAGACCGCTAAATATCTGCCCTCCCGCTGCCGATCCAGTGTTGCTGAGATCAATCCGGGATGAAAATAAGCGGTTTGAGGTTTTTCTCCTTCTACATATACAGGCACATCAGGAAAATACCGTTCAAGTGTACTTGTAATGTGTTCTCGCAATTGTTGTACCGACATCACTCCATTCCTTTCTGATCTGCGACCGTTCGTCGATCCTTGATGGTGTTAACCTTCAACTGCATGAACATTAAGCAGACCCCCCCTCAACTAGATTTAAGAAAAAAGGATACTATCCGAGGTTGGATAATATCCCTTCTTCATTAGGCAAATGCGAGAAGAATCTTTCACCGCTAGGTTGTTCTCATCACCCTTAGGGCGGAACTATTAGCAGAGCATTCATGCTCTTGCGGTGTTCTTTTGCTTCATTTGCCATGTTATAATCATACCCCCATATTATCCTTGCGGAGAGGGTAAACGGACGAGGTTTTGGCTAGCTTTGGGATGGTATAGAGCGTTTTTTTGGTGGTACACAATTGAAGACAAGCTAAAGAGCCTTCGACCCTCCTTTTATGGACGGCAAGCATTTGTGCGAGGATTATAAGGATAAAGTACACCCTGAAACTTATACTTTCTTATAATTCAAAAAAAGACCGCATCATCCGCTCGGACGATACAGTCTTCTTTACTAATCAAACTATTCTACTTCTATTAAGTAATACTCATTTTCTCTTTCTTTACCCTAGGCGCTGTTGTTACTAAAGTTTGCAGAGACAGTAAGCCGAGATCCGTTAACGCTAATGCCATCTTGTAAAAAGCCTTCGAGCGTATCTTCACGTAAGTGTCCTTACTTACCGGTGGATCAAACACATGATTGTAAATCGTATAATCGTACATCTCGTCTCTTCTCATATACCTTTCCCGTACCAGCTGCTGTTCTCTCGTATCGAGTCTCTCTACCACAGAGTCTATTGCGGAACAATAAGCTCTCCTTGCGGCGGGGATGTCCACATTATAAGAAGCTATCGCAGCAGTCTGATCAGTTACAGTGTTAGTAGGACCATGAAATCTTTCTGTGTATGAATAAGTTGTGCTTGCTTCCTTAGCTTCAAATGTAACGGTCTTAAAAATACGGTATTTCTCCAACATGCTCTCTATAGCGACCTGGGTTCGGCGACGGTCCAACTCTGGTAAAGTTGATATGTTCATCATTTATGCACTCCTTTTGGGTTTAACTGAATGAGATTTAATTTGCGGAATTTTCCAGCCCAATGTGATAAAATAAATCTTGTTCGTATTCTGTTCGTATTTTTCTATAATATACCACTTCTTTACCAATCTCGTAAAACCCCGTTTTAGGCTGTTTTTATCGAAAAAGAGCGTATATCCCTCCATTATCTTGCCTTTTGGCAATTATATACGCTTTGTTGTTTACCTATTGGCAAAAATGGCTTATATTATTATCATAAGGTTACAGCCAATAAGGAGTGAGTTGAGATGAAACAGGAATTCGGGGATTATATGAAGCATCTTCGGGAAACAAAGGGACTCACCATTAATCAATTAGCAGTAGCTGCCGGAATCAGCGGTTCGCAAATTTCCCGGATTGAGAATGGATTAAGAGGGGTTCCTAAACCAACCACGTTACGCAAAATTGCTGAGGCCACTGGCGTCCCCTACGAGGAGCTAATGGATCAAGCAGGGTATTTGCAGGACCAGACTCTTTCAAGCGATGAGGCTGTCCCAGATTGGGCCACAAGCAAAGATAAAAGAGACTTTCGAAAAATGCTAGAGGATGATGGAGAGCTGATGTTTGACGGAATTCCATTAGACAAAGAAGATAAACAGAGGATAAAAGATGTACTAACCGGATTGTTCTGGGAAGCCAAACAGATGAATAAGAGAAAAAAATCCAAAGACACTAAATAACTATACTAACATGCTGCAGGTGAAGAACATGGATGAACTGATCAATAATCTGATTAAAAAATATAAAACCAACTGCCCGTTCGAGCTTGCCGCAGCACTAGGCATTCAAATTCGTTTCATGAATCTGGGGACTGGCACAAAGGGATTATATTATCGAAAACTAAGAAGAAGGTTTATCGTCATTCATAATGAGTTGCCTGTAGAATGGCAGCGCTTCGTTTGTGCGCATGAATTAGGACATGATCGGCTTCACAAGGGGATCAATCGCTTTTTTCTGGAGGAAAGCTCCTATTTCTCTCCTGGGAAGCTTGAACGTCAAGCTAATGTATTTGCTGTAAAATTATTATCTTCAGGCAGAAGCCCTGAACAAGAGGAATCATGGAGAAACTATTATCTACGGATTGGAATTCCACCGGAAGTCCGATTTTTTTTGGAGGAATAATAGAACATACGTTCTTAGAATGTATTTATATGTATATTCAATACATAACAAAAAAGCCCTTACCGAAGTAAGAGCTTTTGAGCAGCGATTAAGCTGAGTATCGGGATGACACGATTTGAACATGCGACCCCCTGGTCCCAAACCAGGTGCTCTACCAAGCTGAGCTACATCCCGTTACTATAAAATTATGGAGCGGGTGATGGGAATCGAACCCACGCTATCAGCTTGGAAGGCTGAAGTTCTACCATTGAACTACACCCGCAAAGGTGAAAATCGGGATGACACGATTTGAACATGCGACCCCCTGGTCCCAAACCAGGTGCTCTACCAAGCTGAGCTACATCCCGTTATAAATACTATAATTGCTTAATAATAAAATGGCGCGCCCTGAGAGATTCGAACTCCCGGCCTTTTGATTCGTAGTCAAACGCTCTATCCAGCTGAGCTAAGGGCGCAAAATTATGGAGCGGACGACGGGAATCGAACCCGCGACCCTCGCCTTGGCAAGGCGATGCTCTACCGCTGAGCCACGTCCGCAATAAGTGGTGCGCGTGAAGGGACTTGAACCCCCACGTCGTGAAACGCCAGATCCTAAGTCTGGTGCGTCTGCCATTCCGCCACACGCGCATGATAATAATAAAAGTGAGCCATGAAGGACTCGAACCTTCGACACCCTGATTAAAAGTCAGGTGCTCTACCAACTGAGCTAATGGCTCGCACTTGGCTGGGGATATAGGATTCGAACCTATGAGTGACGGAGTCAAAGTCCGTTGCCTTACCGCTTGGCTAATCCCCATTGATGGTACCTCTATGTTGCCCATAATCTCTTAGGAAGATTATGGTGGAGGCTGAGGGGATCGAACCCCCGACCCTCTGCTTGTAAGGCAGATGCTCTCCCAGCTGAGCTAAGCCTCCATATCTATGGGACCCTCTAAGGGTAAGTACAAGTAAAAGTTGGTGACCCGTATGGGATTCGAACCCATGTTACCTCCGTGAAAGGGAGGTGTCTTAACCCCTTGACCAACGGGCCTTGCAAATCTGTGGAGCTCTCAACCGGATTCGAACCGGTGACCTCTTCCTTACCATGGAAGCACTCTACCTGCTGAGCTATGAGAGCATGGCTCCCCGAACAGGACTCGAACCTGTGACAACTCGATTAACAGTCGAGTGCTCTACCAACTGAGCTATCAGGGAATATCCGCTTGGCAACGTCCTACTCTCCCAGGACCCTTCGGTCCAAGTACCATCGGCGCTGGAGGGCTTAACGGTCGTGTTCGGGATGGGTACGTGTGGAACCCCTCCGCTATCGCCACCAAACGGGCATTTACAGCGTAAATGCTCAGGCGAAAACTGAATCCGAAACGAATCTGCATTCTAACTATAGGATAAGCCCTCGACCGATTAGTATTGGTCAGCTCCATGCATTGCTGCACTTCCACCTCCAACCTATCTACCTCGTCGTCTTCAAGGGGTCTTACTAATTGGGAAATCTCATCTTGAGGGGGGCTTCACGCTTAGATGCTTTCAGCGCTTATCCCGTCCGTACGTAGCTACCCAGCCATGCTCCTGGCGGAACAACTGGTGCACCAGCGGTACGTCCATCCCGGTCCTCTCGTACTAAGGACAGCTCCTCTCAAATTTCCTGCGCCCACGACAGATAGGGACCGAACTGTCTCACGACGTTCTGAACCCAGCTCGCGTACCGCTTTAATGGGCGAACAGCCCAACCCTTGGGACCTACTTCAGCCCCAGGATGCGATGAGCCGACATCGAGGTGCCAAACCTCCCCGTCGATGTGGACTCTTGGGGGAGATAAGCCTGTTATCCCCAGGGTAGCTTTTATCCGTTGAGCGATGGCCCTTCCATGCGGTACCACCGGATCACTAAGTCCGACTTTCGTCCCTGCTCGACTTGTAGGTCTCGCAGTCAAGCTCCCTTATGCCTTTGCACTCTGCGAATGATTTCCAACCATTCTGAGGGAACCTTGGAACGCCTCCGTTACTCTTTAGGAGGCGACCGCCCCAGTCAAACTGCCCGCCTGACACGGTCCCCGTACCCGGTAAGGGTACTAGGTTAGAACCTAGATACGATCAGGGTGGTATCCCAACGGCGCCTCCACCGAAGCTTGCGCTCCGATTTCTACGGCTCCCACCTATCCTGTACAGATCGTACCCAAATTCAATATCAAGCTGCAGTAAAGCTCCATGGGGTCTTTCCGTCTTGTCGCGGGTAACCTGCATCTTCACAGGTATTAAAATTTCACCGGATCTCTCGTTGAGACAGCGCCCAAGTCGTTACGCCATTCGTGCGGGTCAGAATTTACCTGACAAGGAATTTCGCTACCTTAGGACCGTTATAGTTACGGCCGCCGTTTACTGGGGCTTCGGTTCATAGCTTCGGGTTACCCCTAACCACTCCCCTTAACCTTCCAGCACCGGGCAGGCGTCAGCCCGTATACTTCGCCTTGCGGCTTCGCACAGACCTGTGTTTTTGCTAAACAGTCGCTTGGGCCTTTTCACTGCGGCCCCCTCGTGCTATTCACACTACCGGGGCACCCCTTCTCCCGAAGTTACGGGGTCATTTTGCCGAGTTCCTTAACGAGAGTTCTTCCGCGCGCCTTAGAATTCTCTTCTCGCCTACCTGTGTCGGTTTGCGGTACGGGCACCTTCTCCTGGCTAGAGGCTTTTCTTGGCAGTGTGAGATCATGACCTTCGCTACTACAATTTTCGCTCCCCATCACAGCCCAGCCTTAATGATGTGCGGATTTGCCTACACATCAGCCTCACTGCTTAGACGGACATCCATCAGTCCGCGTCACTACCCTCCTGCGTCACCCCATCGCTCATAGCGGATTACGGTGGTACAGTAATTTCAAACTGTTGTCCTTCGACTACGCCTTTCGGCCTCGCCTTAGGTCCCGACTTACCCTGAGCGGACGAGCCTTCCTCAGGAAACCTTGGGCTTTCGGCGGATCAGATTCTCACTGATCTTTTCGTTACTCATACCGGCATTCTCACTTGTGTAGTGTCCAGCGCTCTTTTCAGTACACCTTCAACCCCTACACAACGCTCCCCTACCCCAGATACATACGTATCTAGCCATAGCTTCGGTGGTGTGTTTAGCCCCGTTACATTTTCGGCGCAGAGTCACTCGACCAGTGAGCTATTACGCACTCTTTCAATGGTGGCTGCTTCTAAGCCAACATCCTGGTTGTCTGTGCAACTCCACATCCTTTCCCACTTAACACACACTTGGGGACCTTAGCTGATGGTCTGGGCTGTTTCCCTTTTGACAATGGATCTTAGCACTCACTGTCTGACTCCCGGCAATAAGTATATGGCATTCGGAGTTTGACTGAGCTTGGTAATCCTTGCGGACCCCGCACCCAATCAGTGCTCTACCTCCACTACTCTTATACCGAGGCTAGCCCTAAAGCTATTTCGGGGAGAACCAGCTATCTCCGAGTTCGATTGGAATTTCTCCGCTACCCCCACCTCATCCCCGCACTTTTCAACGTACGTGGGTTCGGGCCTCCAGTGCGTGTTACCGCACCTTCACCCTGGACAGGGGTAGATCACACGGTTTCGGGTCTACGTCCACATACTAATTCGCCCTATTCAGACTCGCTTTCGCTGCGGCTCCACCTTCTCGGCTTAACCTTGCATGTTAAACGTAACTCGCCGGTTCATTCTACAAAAGGCACGCCATCACCCATTAATAGGGCTCTGACTTTTTGTAAGCACACGGTTTCAGGTTCTATTTCACTCCCCTTCCGGGGTGCTTTTCACCTTTCCCTCACGGTACTGTTTCACTATCGGTCGCCAGGTAGTATTTAGCAGCAGATGGTCCTGCTGGATTCATACGGGGTTTCACGTGCCCCGCACTACTCGGGATCCGTCTCGGAGAGAACACAGTTTAGGTTACAGGGCTTTTACCTCTATCGCGGGCCTTTCCAGACCTCTTCACCTACCATATTCCTTTGTAACTCCATGTGAGACGTCCCACAACCCCTAAGAGCAAGCTCTTAGGTTTAGGCTGTTCCGCGTTCGCTCGCCGCTACTGACGGAATCACTATTGTTTTCTCTTCCTCAGGGTACTTAGATGTTTCAGTTCCCCTGGTCTGCCTCTACATTTCCTATGTATTCAGAAATGAGTAACTGCGAATTACCACAGCTGGGTTTCCCCATTCGGACACCCCCGGATCAAAGCTTGCTTACAGCTCCCCGAGGCAGTTTCGTTGTTCGCCACGTCCTTCGTCGGCTCCTGGCGCCTAGGCATCCTCCGTGTGCTCTTATTAGCTTAACCTTGATTCTTCCGAAGAAAAATCTCACTAATAACATTACTTGTTTACACAAGTTGCTAAAAGATGTTCTAAAACGCAAATTCGTTTCGGTATCCAGTTTTCAAGGATCAAGTTGAAAAAGTTATTCATTTAAAAATTTATGGTGGAGCCAAGCGGGATCGAACCGCTGACCTCCTGCTTGCAAAACTGAGCTATGGCCCCATAAAATTACTCTATAATGTTATATGGTGGGCCTTGGTATCCACCGACCTCACCCTTATCAGAGGTGCGCTCTAACCAACTGAGCTAAAAGCCCATATAACATATATAACATTGTGAATCAACCAATGAATTGGTTGTCCGCTTGGCAACGTCTCTCAGGACCCTTCGGTCCAAGTACCATCGGCGCTGGAGCTTAACGGTCGTGTTCGGGATGGGTACGTGAACCCCTCCGCTATCGCCACAAACGCATACGAAAGAGACTTACTCTTTCAAAACTGAACACGAGTGAGTGTTCGGAAGGTTCTATTGTGGAAGCTGAAACTTCCGATTTGAATGTTCTCATTGCAGAGAACGATTCTCCATAGAAAGGAGGTGATCCAGCCGCACCTTCCGATACGGCTACCTTGTTACGACTTCACCCCAATCATCTACCCCACCTTCGGCGGCTGGCTCCCTTGCGGGTTACCCCACCGACTTCGGGTGTTGTAAACTCTCGTGGTGTGACGGGCGGTGTGTACAAGACCCGGGAACGTATTCACCGCGGCATGCTGATCCGCGATTACTAGCAATTCCGACTTCATGCAGGCGAGTTGCAGCCTGCAATCCGAACTGAGACCGGCTTTGATGGGATTGGCTCCACCTCGCGGCTTCGCTTCCCGTTGTACCGGCCATTGTAGTACGTGTGTAGCCCAGGTCATAAGGGGCATGATGATTTGACGTCATCCCCACCTTCCTCCGGTTTGTCACCGGCAGTCACTCTAGAGTGCCCAGCATTACCTGCTGGCAACTAAAGTTAAGCGCTCGTTGCGGGACTTAACCCAACATCTCACGACACGAGCTGACGACAACCATGCACCACCTGTCTCCTCTGTCCCGAAGGCCGCCACTATCTCTAGCAGATTCAGAGGGATGTCAAGACCTGGTAAGGTTCTTCGCGTTGCTTCGAATTAAACCACATACTCCACTGCTTGTGCGGGTCCCCGTCAATTCCTTTGAGTTTCAGTCTTGCGACCGTACTCCCCAGGCGGAGTGCTTACTGTGTTAACTTCGGCACCAAGGGTATCGAAACCCCTAACACCTAGCACTCATCGTTTACGGCGTGGACTACCAGGGTATCTAATCCTGTTTGCTCCCCACGCTTTCGCGCCTCAGCGTCAGTTACAGCCCAGAAAGTCGCCTTCGCCACTGGTGTTCCTCCACATATCTACGCATTTCACCGCTACACGTGGAATTCCACTTTCCTCTTCTGTACTCAAGCCACCCAGTTTCCAGTGCGACCTCAGGTTGAGCCCAAGGTTTAAACACCAGACTTAAATAGCCGCCTGCGCGCGCTTTACGCCCAATAATTCCGGACAACGCTTGCCCCCTACGTATTACCGCGGCTGCTGGCACGTAGTTAGCCGGGGCTTTCTTCTCAGGTACCGTCACTCCGGTAACAGTTACTCTACCGGACGTTCTTCCCTGGCAACAGAGCTTTACGATCCGAAAACCTTCATCACTCACGCGGCGTTGCTCCGTCAGGCTTTCGCCCATTGCGGAAGATTCCCTACTGCTGCCTCCCGTAGGAGTCTGGGCCGTGTCTCAGTCCCAGTGTGGCCGTTCACCCTCTCAGGTCGGCTACGCATCGTCGCCTTGGTGGGCCGTTACCCCACCAACTAGCTAATGCGCCGCAGGCCCATCCCTCAGTGACAGATTGCTCCGTCTTTCATTCTTCTCTCAGGAGAAAAAAGAAATTATCCGGTATTAGCTACCGTTTCCGGTAGTTATCCCAGTCTGAAGGGCAGGTTGCCTACGTGTTACTCACCCGTCCGCCGCTAAGTTATTTTGAAAGCAAGCTTTCAAAATAACTCCGCTCGACTTGCATGTATTAGGCACGCCGCCAGCGTTCGTCCTGAGCCAGGATCAAACTCTCCAATTAGTATTGAAAAGAGCGATATGCTCATTTTGAAACATCTGACGAGAAAATTAATTCTCTAATTTGGATTTCACTTGCGTGATTTCCCACTCACTCGTTGTTCAGTTTTCAAAGATCAATGTCTCTCATTTCGTCGTCGTTGTTTATCAGCGGCGACCTTTATAATATATCACAGTGTTAAGCTGTTTGGCAAGTCTTTTTTTTGAAAAATCTTTTTTTTAATTTTTCTTGCCTTCCGCTTTCCTTTTACACAAGCAAAAGGAGCGCGAGATATAATTTATCATGAGCACTCCTTTTTAGTCAAGCTATTTTATTAAATAATCTGAAAACTTTATAAAACTGTAGCAATTCTCGTATATCTTCAGTGTTTATACTGAGAAGAACGCCCACCCCATGCATACTTGGAAAGCTCTTTCTGAGGAGCGAAGCGAGCATACATCCGGAATACAGTCTTATATCTATTAGCGATGGCGTGCCTGATATTTTGGTCCAAGCGCTGATCACTCAAATCTAACAGCATCTCATCTAGTTCTTTTCTCAAAACATAATCCAGTTCCTTGCATTCCTTTTCGTTAAACAACATTCCCAACATATGCTTGGCCTCCTTCATGAAGTTGCAATTAACACCTTCTCTAAACCCCCAAAACCTTTTTTGCATAATCAGTAAGTACATCTCATGGAGAAAGCTGCCTTAAGATCCTCTTACACTAGATTAACCGGAGTCCTCTTTTTATAACCATAATTATTAAAAATTCCCTTTATGGTTTCGTCTCGATTATATACTCCTTACCTTTAGGCAATCCTTGGATGAACGCCCTTAATGTTATGCTCTATTCCCGGAAGTTTTATGATAAAAGTGAAAAAGTAATTGTACTTTCAATAATGGCTGCAACAAATAACAGGATTACAGTCCATATGGAAGCCGTAAGTGTTTGACGCATGAATGCAGACCAGTCTGCGCTTCTCTCCTCTTTTCTATCTGTAGATCGAAATAAACTTGAAATCACTTTTCCGCCAAAGTGCAGCCCAAAGGCACACGCGATAATGATTGCCGGAATCTCTATAATCCCGTGTGGCAGCAATCCTTTTACGATTAAATCGAACAAATCCTGTCCTTGCAGTGCGGATAAATGTATCAAGTAGCCAATTACCGCTCCGTTTATAAATAAGAATATAGCTGGCAATATGCCGAACAACGCTCCCAGGAAAATAATAACCACGCCCTTGATGGCGTTATTCAGAAATATAAATACAAAGAAGTTCCATTGCGGATTAGCGGTGTCTCTTAAGTTTCCGCTGATCTCACTAAGCCCTTCCAATTGCTGAACCAATAGTTTTTCCAGACTACTTGTCGCTACCCAGCCAACAACCGCTCCTATTACGAAGAGCAGACAGGACAGCAGCAAAGCCTTGCGGATCGATTTAATATCTTTAACAAACGTGAAGAACGACAACATAAATACCTCCTGAAATTGTGATCTCTGTTTCTTAGGTCATAACCGTGCGGTACGAGCATACATTTAGAACAAACAAGCATTTCGCATGGGAGAGGAGCGCTGTCATTAATGAATTCTTTTTATGTATTCAGCGGCAAAAAGATCAAAAGGTTCATCTATATCTTCGCCGCTGTGCTTCTTGCTGCTGGAGTTGTCTATGTCGAGAGGGGTAATATCACCGTTTTTTCTGAGGCTGGACCTTCTGCCATTTACAGTGTGCCAACAGAGAAGAAGCTGATTGCCCTAACCTTCGATATTAGCTGGGGGGAAAAGAGACCCGAACCAATTTTGAAGGTACTTGAAGACAAGAAAGTGGACAAAGCCACCTTCTTCCTATCGTCACCATGGAGTAAGACTCACCCGGATATTGTAACAAGCATTAAAAACGCAGGATTCGAAATTGGCAGCCATGGCCATAAACACGTCAATTACAGCACTCTAAGTAACGAAGAGATTCGCACTCAGATCACAACGGCTCACACTGTGCTTACAGAATTAACCGGTAAAGAACCAAACTTAATTCGTATGCCTAATGGTGATTTTGACAAAAGAGTTCTGCAAGTGGCCAATGATCTTGGTTACAAAGTCATCCAGTGGGACACAGACTCTCTAGACTGGAAGAACATAGGTGTAGACAATATCGTGAAGCGTGTAACGACTAAAGCACATCCTGGTGATATCGTTCTACTACATGCCAGTGATTCCTGCAAACAAACTCACGAAGCTCTTCCGCAAATTATCGATGAGCTCCGCAGACAAGGTTATGAATTCGTTACCGTCTCTGAGCTGATCAGCCAAAGCAACGCAGAGGGTAAAGAGGTTCGCGACTCGGCCTCACTAAATAGTGCCTTAGAGGATGCTGCCGGGCTGTAACGCTCCTCCCAATCTTAGGTACCGCAATAGATGTTGGTTTTATCCAAATATTAATGACGCGGGGAAATGAGCTCCGATATGTCGGGTGTGGGGGTATTCAGCTTCGGATAGCTCAGATCCAGACTCTCCAGTGTCTTTACAACGATGGATAAGGCCAAATAGTTGCGGTACCATTGATGATTGGCTGGTATCCAGTACCAGGGTGCTTTATCAATACTTGACTCCTTAAAAACATCTACATATGCCTCTTGGTAATCATCCCAAAACTCCCGCTCCTGTAGATCACTTGCGTCAAATTTCCAGTGTTTTTTGGGATCTTCAAGCCGTTCTTTGATTTTCTTAAGCTGCTTCTCTTTTGAAATATGCAGAAAAAGCTTGATAACTGTCGTTCCCTCTTCCACCAGCATCTCCTCAAACTGCCGTATGTAACGAAAGCGGCGCTTCAAATCATCCTTTTTCAATCCCCCATGTACCCGCGGTACCAATACATCTTCATAGTGTGAGCGGTTAAATGCAGAGATGTAGCCTTTAGGGGGTGTCTTTTGATGCACTCTCCATAAGAAATCGTGAGCTTCTTCCTCCAGAGAAGGTTTCTTGAAGCTGGTCACTATAAAGCCTTGTGGATTAATCCCTGAAAAAATATGTTTAACCGTTCCATCCTTACCGCTGGAATCCATCCCTTGCAGAATTACGAGCAGTGAATGCTTTTTCTGTGCAAAAAGAATATCTTGAAGCTCTGCCAACCGTTCCTTTAACTGCTCTGTTTTGGCTTCTGCTTCTTTTTTTGATTTAAAGTTACCTGTATCGTCCGGGTCCAGCTTGTTAAGCTGGATTTCATTTGTGTCTTTTATCATATAACGCTTGATGTCCATATATTCCCCTCCTAAAAGTTTTGTAAAGCATGTGCATCATTGAAAAACTTCGTACAAAACTCACTTCGGAAGCATCTACTTAGTTTTGTGAGCGTTGCTACGCTTGTATTACTTCGTACAAAACTGCTTCGGGAGCATACGCTTAGTTTTGTGAAGCATATGCATCATTGAAAAACTTCGTACAAAACTCACTTAGGAAGCATCTACTTAGTTTTGTGAGCGTTGCTACACACAAAGAATCCGCTCTATTGTTCTTTAAGATTAACCTCCTCCAGCGGATTTTAATCGTTAGGATACATTCTAGAGCAAAAAACCCCGTTTTCTGAAGGCCAGAGCACGGGGTTCATGATTTGCTGAATTCGCCCCAGCCTTTATCCGGCTGCCGGCTTGAGAATACGGTGAAGCATCAAAATTTGGAATGCATTACAGGCGATGAGCGGAACAACAATAAACACTGTCGCACTATCAACACCTATACGGAGCACGCCGATAATTTCCACAATTGAAATAGCTGTCATAAAAAAGAGGGTTGGAATCCAAGCTGAGATGTTTGTACTTTTCACTTTGAAATAAGACACAATAACGGCAGCTAACAAAATAAAGATTCCTAATATTAGATCAGACAAGACACTTCTTTCCCCGCCAACGACGGTACGCAAAAAAATCAGTTCAAGCAATGCGAGTACAGAAAGCACCAGTTGTATGTATTTCCAAATTTTTGGCGGGAAAACACCATTGCCCATGTAATTTAAAATTAGATAAGCAAAAAAACCAAGTTGCGCATAAACACTGACAAGCATACCGTAGCCGAATAGTATCAGCGGGTATAAAAAGAAATCAGCGACACTTTTGAAATCAATTCGACCGTTCACGAATTGCAGTGCCAGACCTGCGATTACTGCTCCGCCCGCTCCTATTAGAAGGGTTGTCCAAAATAAATAAAACCATTTTTTTATACTCAGCCACTTCACCTCCCCCTATGTCAGATTTATTTTACCAAGGATACCGACAAAACACCATTACATCAGCAACATAAATGTGTGTTAATGCGGCATAATACAACTGGAGAATCCTAATAAAGGAGGGCAGCGCCAATGAAATGGAGATTTATCGGATCTGTGGGTTTGGCTTTAAGCTTTGTTATGGCCTTAACGGCTTGCGGAAGTGAGCAGAGCAGTTCTTCTTCTGGTCAGGGCAGTTATAAAGAAATGAAGACCATGGTTATTGATATATTAAAAAGTGAAGATGGAAAAAAAGCAGTTGAGGAATCATTATCAAATTCCAGTTCTGGAGGCACCAGCGGAATGAGTATGAAAATGATGCCACTTCAAACAACAGAGGATATAAAAACCGCTGTTAAAGATACCCTCACTGCACCGGAATATCAAAAGGAAATCGAGAAAATTATGACTGATCCCAAGTTCGCAGGCGATTTTGCTAAAGCCATTCAATCACAAAGCAAAGAATTGCACCTGCAACTAATTAAAGATCCCACCTATCAAAAATCCGTCGAGGAAATCATGAAGTCTCCAGAAATGATGACCATGTTTCTTAATCTCACCAAAACACCTGACTACCGAAAGCAATCCATGAAGACCATCCAGGAATCTATGCAGACTCCATTATTCCGGATGGAGGTATTGAATTTACTTAAAAAGGTCGTTCAGGACGAGCTCGAACCGAAGGAACAGAAAAAGGGCGGCGAAAGCGGCGATAAACAGGAAGGCAGCGGCAGCGGTGGTGAAAGTGGCAGCGGTAGCGGCGATGATTCAAGCACATAACAAAAAAGAGGCCTTATCCCACCTAACAAAGTGGGACGGCCTCTTTTTATGCACAATAATTAGTGCTCATATTTCGCAATCAGCTTATCAGCGATATCAGCAAACAACAACGCAGTAGCTGTGTCTTCCTTGTATACGGAAGGTGAGAAATCCGGTTCAGAAATATGGTTGTCCGGTGCGCCCAATGGAACTTGTGCAAGCAGCTCGGTATGGAGTGTCTCCGCAAGCCGAGCGCCTCCGCCTCTGCCAAAAATATAATCTTTTTTACCGCAGTCTTTACACTCATAATAAGCCATGTTCTCAATGACCCCAATAATCTCATGTTCTGTCTGCAGAGCCATAGAGCCCGCTCTAGCCGCCACAAACGCTGCGGTAGCATGAGGGGTAGTAACAATAATCTCTTTGCTGTGAGGGAGCATCTGATGTACGTCAAGCGCCACATCACCTGTACCTGGAGGAAGATCAAGCAGCATATAATCAAGTTCTCCCCAGCCCACATCACCGAAGAATTGGCGCAGCATTTTGCCAAGCATAGGTCCCCGCCAAATTACCGGACTATTCTCACGGATAAAGAAGCCCATAGACATGACCTTCACTCCGAAACGTTCCACAGGAATAATGATTCCCTCTTCTACAACGGGTCCCTCTTCGATTCCCATCATATCAGGGATGCTAAACCCATAAATGTCCGCATCAATCAATCCAACCTTTTTACCTTTTCTAGCCAAAGCTACTGCCAAATTCACAGTAACTGTAGACTTTCCAACACCGCCTTTACCACTGGCAATGGCGATAAAGTTAACACCAGAGTTCTCATTGATTAATTCATGATCGTCAAGGCCAGCTGCATGTCCCTTAAGTTTCCCCGGTTCATCAACCAACGGCTCTTCCCCGGCACTCTCTCCGCGAAGCAGAGCACGTTCATAATCGGTTGCATCACGCAGCCGGATATGCACATTAGTGACTCCACCTGCTTCAAGCAACTCACGAACCCGTTGTTCTAGATCCATGCGACTTTGCTCTTCAGGATCCAGACATACGATTGATAAAGATATACGATCTTCTTTAATCATAATGTCACGGATCAGCTGTAGTTCCACAAGGCTTTTTCCGGTTTCCGGGTCTGTTATTGACTGCAGTATTTCCTGGATATGTTCCCTAGTCAGCATGGAAAGCACCTCTGTTTCCTTTCCGGAGGAGAATTCTTCCGGAGTTTTTGTCTATTATAGCATTACCCATCTCCTGATGAGTAGTCCCGGCTACTCGGAAGCATAACGAAGAATGCCACGATATATGCTAGTCGCTACCTTGCGTTGATAAACATCATCTCCGAGTAGAACTGATTCCTGAGGGTGCGACAAAAAACCGACCTCTACAAGGATCGCAGGTATTTTTAATGCTTTTAGTAGATAAACAGTATTTACAGTCTTAGCTACACGATCAGTATTCTCCAGTGTAGTCTTCAGCTCACTCTGTACAAACTCTGCGATAGCTTTATTATCCTTGTGATTGGGATAGTAAAAGGTCTGCGCCCCGCTCCATCGGTTCGAAGGCACACTGTTCATGTGAACGCTTATAAAAAGATCTGCGCCCTTCTCTTCAATACTTCTTACTCTTTGCTTAAGATCTTCAGTCTTGCGCTTAGAATAGCCCTTAGTGCCCTCCTGAGCCAAATCATAATCCCCCTCACGGGTCATCACAACAATAGCCCCTGCCTGTTGCAGGTAATCACGTAAATAAAGAGAGACTGCAAGATTAATGTCTTTCTCAATTAGCCCTTCCCGGCTAACTGCCCCTCCATCTGCTCCCCCATGTCCAGCGTCGATAGCGATCACTTTACCAGACAAAGGCAGACTCCAATAATTTAACGTTTTGGCAGTAGGCATGTCATACGCTATAATGCCGATCATTATAGCCAGCAGTGTCGCGCCCAGCATACATTTTTTGATACTGCTCCATGAGATCCAGACCGAGACTTTACTGTGTTTTCGGCCAGACATAACAAAGACCCCCTCGTCCCGATAGATAATACTCATCTATATGGGACAAGAAGGCCAAATAGTACTAGCTAACGATGACTAAGCTGTTACTTCTTGAGTCATGCCTTCAATTAGAATCTGCGCAACCTCAGGTCGCGTAAATTCAGGAGGCGGACATTGACCCTCCCGAAGCAAAGCCCGTACCTTTGTACCCGACAAAGTCATATGATCATCACCAGGATGTGGGCAGGTTTTACTGGAAGCCATATTTCCGCATTTTTTACAGAAGAAGCTGTGTTCAAAAAATAATGGAGTAATATCAAGTTCCTCAGCGGTGAAATTCGCGAAAATTTCTTGCGCTTCATAAGTTCCGTAGTAATCACCTACGCCCGCATGGTCACGTCCGACAATAAAATGGGTGCAGCCGTAATTTTTGCGAACCATAGCATGAAAAATCGCTTCTCTCGGACCAGCATAACGCATGGCCGCCGGGAAAACACCTAGAAAGGTACGATCCTCAGGATAATAATTCTCCAAAAGCGCCAGGTAGCTCTTCATTCGTACATTTGCCGGTACATCATCAGACTTCGTCTCACCCACTAGCGGGTTTAAGAACAGAGCGTCTACAACCTCCATAGCGCATTTTTGAATATATTCATGTGCACGATGAACTGGGTTACGCGTCTGGAAGCCTACAACTGTTCTCCAGCCCTTGTCTGCAAATATCTTACGTGTAGCTGAAGGGTCAAAATAAAATTCTCCGAACTTTTCTGGCTGTGGTCTATTCAGCACTGTAATTGGTCCTCCTACATAGATAGCCGGGCGGGCCAACAGCTTACTTACTCCTGGATGTTCAGGGTCTGTTGTTTTGAATACATTTTGCGCTTCAAGGTTTTGATCAACCGTATAAATACTCTCAATATCCAATAAACCGTAGATCTCGCCATCCTCTTCACCGATTAGAGATACCTTGTCTCCAATAGCTAAACCAGAGGCCACATCCTCTTCTACAGCAAGTGTTATTGGAATGCTCCACACTGTGCCATCTGCTAAACGCATGTTTTTGACTACGGAGTGATAATCTTGTTCATTCAAAAATCCAGTCAGTGGAGAAAATGCACCTACCGCTATTAGATCCAAATCAGATAAAGTCCAAGTGTTCACGGCAAGCGCCTTATATTCACGTGCAAGCTCCAGCAATTCTTCTCTTTCTGTACCCTCTACTACACGGTTAACTAATGTTCCGCCATGCGGACGTATTGAAGTCATTATCGTCTCTCCTTCTGTGTTCTCACGGGGATAGGTCTTACTTGTGTAATCCGCACTCAGTCTTCTCTGATCCAGCCCAACGTCCAGCACGCGGATCTTCACCAGGCATAACCTGACGTGTACATTGCTCACAGCCGATACTTGGATAGTTACGGTCATGTAGAGGGTTATAAATTACATCATTTTCACGAATATAGTTCCATACATCCTCGGTTGTCCAATCCGCAATTGGATTAAACTTAACCAAACCAAATTTATAATCATACTCAACCTTTTTGGCATTAGCACGGGTAGGCGCTTGGTCACGACGAATCCCTGTAATCCAAGCTTCATATTGAGATAGGATACGAGTCAGCGGCTCTACTTTACGAATCCCACAGCATTGGTTAGGGTCTACTGTCCATAACGCATCACCGTGTTGAAGTGCTTGCTCCTGCGGAGTGATTTGTGGAGACACTCGTACGAACTCCAGCCCGTATTTATCTGCCATCAAATCTCGGGTCTCATAGGTTTCCTTAAAATGATAATCTGTATCGAGATAAAAGACGTCTGTAGACGGACTAACTTTGTGAAGCATATCAACTAGCACTACATCTTCGGCACCAAAGCTGCAGGCAAAAGTAATGTTAGGAAATGTTTCTACAGCCCAGCGGATAATTTCCTCGGGTGAAGCAGTTTCTAATTCTTCGGCCTTAACTTTGATTAAATCCTCTTTCTCGAGCAGGTTCATTAAGGTATTCCTCCATCCAAAATATTAATCGTATGAATAAATGAGGTAAAAGAAGTAATAAAACCAACTAATTCTATATGAAATAGTATATAACTTTTACTGAGGAAGTCAATGCGTTTCAACCGTTAGAATTAGTAAATAGATGCAAAAAAAGCCCATTTCTTGTGGAAAGGGGCAACAAAAAATAAAACCCTTGGCCATATGGCCAAGGGTTGAATTCTGTAAATATTAACGTTTCGAGAACTGAGGCGCACGACGTGCAGCCTTCAAGCCGTATTTCTTACGTTCCTTCATACGTGGGTCACGAGTCAGGAAGCCGGCTTTCTTCAATGCACCGCGATATTCAGGGTCAACTTTAAGCAATGCACGGGAGATACCGTGACGAATTGCTCCAGCTTGACCGGAAATGCCGCCACCATGTGCAAGAACGATTACATCGTAGTTGCCCAGTGTTTCAGTCAGGTTCAAAGGTTGTTTTACGATCATTTTCAGTGTTTCCACACCGAAATATTCGTCCATCTCACGTTTGTTAATGACAATGCGTCCTTCACCCGGTACAAGGCGAACACGTGCTACCGAATGTTTACGACGACCTGTCCCATAGTATTGTACTTGTGCCATGAAACTGTCCTCCTCTATTCTTATCCGCGAAGTTCGTAAACTTCAGGTTTTTGTGCTGCATGTGGATGCTCGGCGCCTGCATATACTTTCAATCTCAGCTTCATGTGGTCCCCTTGACGAGTCTTAGGAATCATACCATGAACCGCGAATTCAATTACGCGTTCTGGTTTAGTATTCAGCAGAGTTTCAGCATTAGTAACTTTCAAACCACCTGGGTGCATCGAGTGACGGTAGTATTTTTTGTTTTGCAATTTCTTACCGGTCAAGTGAATTTTCTCAGCGTTGATTACGATAACGAAATCTCCTGTATCAACGTGTGGAGTGAATTGCGGTTTGTGTTTGCCACGGATCAAAGCAGCGGCTTCGCTGGCCAAACGACCGAGTGTTTTGCCTTCGGCATCAATAATGTGCCAATTGCGTTCAACTTCGTTCGGCTTCGCCATATAGGTGGTACGCATGAATGTTTCCTCCTTGTTCTCGTACGAAAATCTTCTGTTTCGTATATCTTGTTTCTCATTGAATTACGATTATGTGAGTTAAGCAAAGCATCTTTTTGGCATTTTCTCGATCGGGGCTGTGGGATAGCCATCAAGAAAACACAACTTTTATATTACAGTATAAACATAACAAGTGCAAGTGATTTTTAAACATTTAACCTATTAATCAGGAAGAAATTTATAGAAAAAACTATTCACTTTCAATCTCGTCATATTCAACACTCCACAAAGCTAACCCCATGGCCACAGCTGTTGGACCGGCATGTGATCGATCACATGCTGCCAATATTTCAGCAACCTTATCAGCAGGTATTTTACCTTCCCCCACATGGATCAAAGTCCCCATAATAATGCGAACCATGTGCTGAAGAAATCCACTACCCGTTATATAAGTATGGATAACTCCTTGATCTGATGAAGAGGGTCGGCACATACTGCGGTCTACTTCCATATGAGCTTCAAAGATCGTTCGTACATGAGAAGTCTTCGTAGACCGTCGTGATGCAAACGAAGTGAAGTCATGTGTCCCTATAATTTGCGTTAAGCCTTGCTGCATCGCAGGAATATCCAACTTCACTGGATGGTGAAGCTGCCAGCGCCGCTGAAACGGATCTGGAAACCTGTTGCCATTGATCGTGTATCGGTAAGTTTTACGCTTAGCCCCTCTACGAGAGTGAAACGTTAGCGGAACTTCCCTAGCCTCTGTAACCACGATGTCTTGTGGCAGCCGGGCATTAAGCGCTAGACACCAACGTTCAGTTGGGATTCGAGAGGAGGTTGTAAAGTTAAAAGGCTGGCCATAGGCATGTACTCCGGCATCTGTGCGGCCTGAAGCAGTAATCTTAAGCTTCTCACCTGTCAGATGGAGTATGGCTTGCTCCAGCCGATCCTGAATCGTATTGCCCTGAGGCTGGGTCTGAAAGCCATCATAATTCGTTCCGTCATAATTGACCTTCATCAATAGATTACGCATTCCGTTCTCCTTTTTAAACCGGTCAGCAGAACGTCGATCGAAGCACTGTCTGATCTTCTATTTGAAGAAATGGCTTCGCCGTCCCTAGAAGGACGGCATCCATTTTTCATATATAGAACTACAAGTCCTATAGGATCCTTAATTTCAAAAAAAAGAGCCCCTGCGGGAGCTCCTTCAATTGAACCAAGGTGATTCCCACGGTTATTAGTACAGCAGAGTCTTGCGCCTCTGCAGCACAATAACGCTGATATTTCCCCCATCTTTACTCCAAAGAGGGCTGGATGAAAGGGAAGCATCGGAAATCAATACTTGTGATACTACGCGCGGTCTACCAATTCAAGATAAACCATAGGCGCAGCGTCGCCACGACGAGGTCCTAGTTTAAGGATACGAGTGTATCCACCTGGACGCTCAGTGTAACGAGGAGCGATGTCAGAGAACAATTTTTGAATTGCATCTTGTTCACCATCAACAGTCTCGCGGCGAACAAATGCAGCTACTTGACGACGAGCATGAAGATCACCTTTTTTAGCTTTAGTGATCAGCTTTTCAGCGATAGAACGAACTTCTTTCGCTTTAGCTTCCGTTGTTTGGATGCGCTCGTATAAAAACAGATCCGTTACCATGTCGCGAAATAACGCTTTACGCGCACTGGAATCACGGCCCAATTTTTGGTATGCCATTGTGTTTTCCCTCCTTTACTAAAGCAATCTGCAGCTATTCTTCTGTGCGGAGACCCAAACCAAGTTCCTCAAGCTTTTCCTGAACTTCTTCCAAAGATTTGCGACCAAGGTTACGCACCTTCATCATATCTTCTTCAGTCTTCGTGGTAAGCTCTTGTACGGTATTAATACCAGCACGTTTGAGGCAGTTGTAGGAACGAACAGAAAGATCAAGCTCTTCGATTGTCATCTCAAGTACTTTTTCTTTTTTGTCTTCTTCTTTTTCAACCATAATTTCGGCGTCTTTTGCTTCGTCCGTAAGACCTACGAACAGAACGAGGTGCTCGTTCAAAATTTTGGCTCCGAGGCTTACAGCCTCTTCCGGTCTGATACTTCCATCCGTCCAAATTTCAAGCGTCAATTTGTCATAGTTAGTCACTTGACCAACACGTGTATTGTCTATGCCGTAGTTAACGCGTGAAATTGGAGTGTAGATGGAGTCAACTGGAATAACACCAATTGGCTGATCGTCACGTTTGTTCCGGTCCGCTTGGACATAGCCGCGACCACGGCCTGCAAAAATACGCATATGAAGTCTCGCACCAGGTCCCAGCGTTGCAATGTGAAGATCCGGATTGAGGATCTCAACATCGCTGTCCGCACGGATATCACCTGCGGTAACGATGCCTTCCCCTTCAGCATCAATCTCGAACACTTTTTCCTCGTCTGAATGAATCTTCAGAGACAAGGCTTTAAGGTTCAGAATGATTTCCGTCACATCTTCCATTACGCCTGGAACGGTCGAGAACTCATGCAGAACGCCGTCAATTTGGACCGAAGTCACTGCGGCTCCTGGAAGCGAAGAAAGCAATATCCGGCGAAGCGAGTTCCCCAGAGTCGTGCCATACCCACGTTCCAGCGGTTCAACTACGAATTTCCCATAGGTACCTTCATCATTAGCTTCTACGGTCTCAATCTTCGGCTTTTCGATTTCTATCACGAGTTTACCCCTCCTTCAACGTCGCTCCTATATGAAACTGTCACCCCATCAGGTGCATCATGTAGTATGCCTAAACACCTATTATTAGCAGATGCGTCAGAATTATACCACATTCACAATACTGATTTCACTATACGCGACGACGCTTAGGCGGACGGCATCCATTGTGAGGAACCGGAGTTACGTCTTTAATAAGGTTAACTTCAAGCCCTGCAGCTTGAAGGGAACGGATGGCTGCTTCGCGGCCCGCGCCCGGTCCTTTAACCATAACCTCAACCGACTTCATGCCGTGCTCCATAGCTGCTTTAGCTGCTGATTCAGCTGCCATTTGCGCTGCGAATGGAGTGGACTTACGGGAACCTTTAAATCCTTGGCCGCCGGAGCTTGCCCAGGAAATTGCATTTCCGTGAGGATCCGTGATGGTAACGATGGTGTTGTTGAACGTGGAACGAATATGTGCCACGCCGGATTCGATATTTTTACGGTCGCGACGTTTGGTACGTACGACTTTTTTCGGTTTAGCCATTGTCTCTTATCCCCCCTTATTATTTCTTTTTGTTTGCTACCGTACGACGCGGGCCTTTCCGGGTACGGGCATTCGTTTTAGTACGTTGACCGCGAACAGGCAATCCACGACGGTGGCGAACACCGCGGTAACAGCCGATCTCAGTAAGACGTTTAATATTTAAGGAAATTTCACGACGCAGGTCACCTTCAACCTTAACCGTTTTGTCGATCGTTTCACGCAGTTTGCTGACTTCATCTTCCGTCAAATCACGGACACGTGTATTAGCGCTAATGCCTGTTTCATTAAGAATTTTCTGAGAAGTCGTTTTACCGATTCCGAAAATATAAGTCAAGGCGATCTCAACGCGTTTGTCACGTGGCAAATCCACTCCAGCTATACGAGCCATTTTACGCTACACCCCCTTCTTAACCTTGTTTTTGTTTGTGTTTCGGATTTTCGCAAATCACCATAACAGTCCCTTTGCGGCGGATTACTTTACATTTCTCGCAAATGGGCTTTACAGAAGGTCTTACCTTCATGTTAATTACCTCCTCAAAGTTTTGCGAAGCAAAACTTTTTTCGTAGTTCCCATCTATTTACGGTAAGTTATACGACCTTTTGATAAATCATAAGGCGATAACTGCACGACCACTTTGTCTCCGGTCAAAATACGGATAAAGTGCATCCGCAATTTACCGGATACATGGGCAAGTATTTGATGACCGTTCTCAAGCTCAACCTTAAACGTTGCATTTGGCAACGGTTCAAGGACAGTACCTTCTACTTCAATGACATCTTCCTTAGCCACAGTTAGTCTCCTTTCTCATCAGCACTTATTCCGGTGGGTCCAGCATACTTCATGACTGCGAATCGCAGCTTTCCGTTTGTTACCCGCCCAGTTTCCTTCAAACTGTCCACAACCTCACTGCTGATGAAGGGTATGAGCTCAAGATGAAGAATATTCTTCTTCTTTGGCCCATCAAACTTACGTTTGTCTCCATCTGCAATGTATACAAATCTGCTATCAACAACTGCGATAACAACGGCTGCCTCTCCGGCATCTTTGCCTTTGAGAATTCTCACTAATTGACCAACCTGCGGGCTGCTCACAGTATTCAAGTGGAGATCACCTACGCATTCAGTTTTGTGAAAATTTCCATGCCGTCCGGAGTAACTGCTACTGTATGCTCGAAGTGAGCACATAGTGAGCCATCAACCGTAACGACAGTCCAGTTATCTTCCAGTGTTCTGACATGTCTCTTTCCTGCGTTTACCATCGGCTCAATCGCGAGCACCATACCCGGTTTCAGACGTGGTCCGCGGTCCGCTATGCCATAATTCGGAATTTGCGGTTCTTCATGCAGTTTTGCCCCAATACCATGACCAACATACTCACGTACGACTGAGAAACCAGCCTCTTCGATGTATTGCTGAATAGCATGGGAGATTGTAAACAAGCGCACATCCGGCTTAACTAACGCCAGTCCCGCGTACAAGGAGCCTTCCGTAACGTCCAGCAAACGCTGAGCCTCTTCGGAAATGCTGCCCACACCGTAGGTCCAGGCGGAATCACCGTGATAACCGCGGTACTCTGCACCGATATCCAGCGTAACAATATCGCCTTCGATCAGTTTACGTTTACCTGGAAATCCATGCACCAATTGTTCGTTGACTGAAGCGCAAATGCTGGCAGGAAAACCGTTGTAGCCTTTGAAAGACGGCACAGCATCTTGACTGCGAATGTATTGATCGGCGATTCTGTCGAGCTCGCCCGTAGTAATGCCAGGCTCAATGGCCTGAGCAATAAGACGGTGACTCTCGGCAACAATTCGACCAGCTTCCCTCATAAAGGCAAGTTCCTGTTCGGATTTACAAATGATCATTACATTAACCCCGCATTAAAGACACGATTTCAGAAGTAACGACATTAATTTCGTTTTCCCCGTTTACCTGACGCAAAAGACCTTTATTATCATAAAACGCAAGCAGCGGCGCTGTTTTATTATCATACTCATCCAGGCGCTTGCCTACACTTTCTTCGTTGTCATCCGGACGTTGATATAATTCACCGCCATCAATGTCGCAAATGCCATCTTGCTTCGGCGGGTTGAAGATTAAATGGTAGGATGCTCCGCAAACGCTGCAGATACGACGTCCAGTAAGACGCGCCATTAGCAATCCACGGTCAACATTCAAGTTGATGACATGATCCAAAGAAGTGTTCAAACGGCTAAGAATATCATCCAGCGCTTCCGCTTGCGAAAGAGTTCTTGGAAAACCATCCAATAGAAATCCTTTTTCGCAATCGGACTGCTGCAGCCGTTCTTCGACTATCCCAATGGTCACATCATCTGGTACAAGCAAACCTTGATCTATAAATGATTTGGCCTTCAATCCAACCGGAGTTTCCTGTTTGATTGCCAAACGGAAAGCATCTCCTGTCGAAATATGAGGAATACCAAATTCTTTAACGATTTCTGCCGCTTGTGTTCCCTTGCCTGCCCCAGGAGGGCCCATGAATAAAATGTTCACGATTTCTCTCTCCCCCCAAAAGTTCGCCACCAAGCAAGAAACAGCATAATAGGTGCCGGGAAGAATAAAAACTTAAGCTTCACCGGAACCTATCACCTATTTATTGATGAAGCCTTTGTAATGGCGTTTGATCAAATGGCTCTCGATCTGCTTCATAGTATCCAATGCCACGCCGATTACGATAAGGAGCGCAGTACCACCAATTCGAACTTCTTTGGGCAATCCGGATAAAGCACCGAAGAACATCGGTAGTACAGAGATCAAAGCTAGGAACAACGCGCCTGACATAGTCAAACGAGACATTACTCTAGTCAGATATTTCTCTGTAGCTTTACCAGGACGGATACCTGGGATGTAACCACCATTCTTCTTCATGTTATCGGCCATCTGCTGAGGATTCATCTGCACGAACGTATAGAAGAACGTAAACCCGATGATCATCACTACATACAGAAGCATACCAAGCGGAGCATCGGTTGCCAAATATTTGGTAATCCATTGTGCCCAGGCATGTGTTGACCAGAAACTGGAGAGAACAACTGGGAACTGAAGCAATGATACGGCGAAAATTACCGGAATTACACCAGCCGCATTAATTTTCAGCGGAATATGTGTATTCTGTCCACCGTACATTTTGTTGCCAACTACGCGTTTAGCATATTGAACAGGAATCTTCCGAATACCTTGCTGCACGAAGATAACTGCTGTAATAATCGCTACAATCACAATCAGCACAATAACGACTTTAAGAATATTCAGGAACACCTGATCCGGCTGAATAAAACTTGAGTTAGCCGTACTTGTGATATATCCCGGTATGGCGGCGACGATTCCCGCAAAAATCAGGATCGAAATCCCGTTCCCGATTCCCTTTTCGGTAATCTGTTCACCAAGCCACATCAAGAAAGAAGTACCTGCCGTCAAGATAATGGCAACCAGCAAGTAATCAGCAAATGTCGCATTCGGCATCATTTGAGTATTGTATATCCGGTTAAACCCTATCGACGTAGCAAAACCTTGGATCAGGGCTAATATCACTGTACCGTAACGAGTGATTTGCGCCAATTGTTTTTTTCCGTGCTCCCCTTGTTTAGCCCATTCAGCAAACTTAGGAACAACATCCATCGACAGCAATTGCACGATGATGGATGCTGTAATGTACGGATAAATACTGATCGCAAATATCGAGAAGTTTTTGAGCGCTCCGCCCGAGAAGGTGTTCAATAGTCCCATCAAAGCGTCACCGCTCTGATTTGCTGTTGCCAGTACATCTTTGTTTACACCAGGAACCGGAACAAACGAACCGATACGGTAGATAAACAGAATGAACAAGGTAAACAGGATCTTTTTGCGCAAATCTTCAACATGCCAGATATTCTTAAGCGTCTTGAACATTAGATCACCTCGGTTTTACCGCCGGCAGCCTCGATTTTCTCTACCGCAGATTGAGAGAACTTATTTGCTTGTACAGTCAATTTTACGGTCAACTCACCGTTGCCGAGAATCTTGATGCCGCTTTTGGAATTCTTGACAACACCAGTTTCAAGCAACAACTGCGGAGTCACTTCAGTTCCTTCTGCAAAGCTATTCAGATCTTCCAGGTTCACAATCGCATACTCTTTACGGGTAGGATTGACGAAACCACGTTTAGGCAGACGACGATAGAGCGGATTTTGTCCACCCTCGAAGCCCGGACGAACACCACCGCCAGAACGTGAGTTTTGACCTTTGTGACCGCGACCGGAAGTTTTACCATTTCCGCTACTAGGACCACGACCAACGCGATTGCGTTCTTTGCGGGAACCAGGAGCTGGAGCAAGTTCATGTAACTTCATCGTTTGCACCTCCTTATGTTTGTTAATTTATGCGAGGCGTTTAGCCTTCAATTTCAGTTACAGATAGCAAGTGACTCACTTTATTGATCATTCCGCGAATTGCAGGACTGTCATTGTGAACCACTGTCGTGTTGAGTTTACGCAGGCCGAGCGTCTTAACAGTAACACGTTGTGTTTCTGGACGTCCGATTACACTACGTACGAGGGTAATTTGCAATTTTGCCATTGACGTTCCCCTCCTTAACCGCGCAATTCTTCGACAGATTTGCCGCGAAGTTTCGCGACCTCTTCAATGCGTTTCAGACGGGAAAGTCCCTCCAAAGTTGCATTGACCATGTTCATGGAATTCGAAGAACCCAGTGATTTTGTCAAAATGTCGCCAACGCCTGCCAATTCCAATACCGCACGAACTGGACCGCCAGCGATAACGCCAGTACCCTCTGATGCTGGTTTCAACAACACGCGTCCTGCGCCGAAGTGTCCAGTAACGAGATGGGGAATCGAAGTTCCTACGATTGGGATGTGAATCAGGTTTTTCTTGGCGTCTTCAATGCCTTTACGGATGGCATCCGGAACTTCGCCGGCTTTACCGATACCAGCACCGACGTAGCCGTTGCCGTCGCCCACAACAACAAGTGCACTAAAGCTGAAACGGCGTCCGCCTTTTACAACTTTTGCAACACGGTTAATGTGTACAACTCTTTCTGTCAGTTCTAAACTGTTCGGATCTACACGCAAGTCGTTAACCTCCTTTTAAGAATTATTCTAGAATTCAAGACCAGCTTCACGAGCTGCATCAGCCAATGCTTGAATCCGTCCATGGTACAAGTAACCTCCGCGGTCGAATACGACCACTGCATATCCTTTTTCTTTGGCACGCTCAGCGACCAATTGGCCAACTTTCGCTGCAGCTTCAACGCTACCGCCATTACCGATATTAGCGCTCAGATCTTTATCAAGTGTAGAAGCGGATACGATAGTAACCCCTTTAACATCATCGATCAGTTGAGCGTAGATGTGTTTCGAAGAACGGAATACGTTCAAACGTGGACGCTCAGTAGTTCCCTGGATCTTCTTACGAACACGCAGGTGTCTTTTGAGACGAGCCTTGTTTTTATCTTCTTTTGTAATCATGACTTCCCTTTCACTCCCTTCAGTTTGCCGTAAACAGCTTCACTTTAAGATGCACGGGGTATCTTACAATTAAGTTTAAACTGGTTATTTCTTCTTACCAGCTTTACCTTCTTTGCGGATGATACGCTCGCCTTCATATTTGATACCTTTACCTTTATACGGTTCTGGTTCACGAACGGAACGGATTTTAGCAGCGTATGCGCCAACGCGTTCTTTATCGATACCTTTAACGATGATCTTCGTGTTCGCAGGAACTTCGAACTCGATACCAGCTTCCGGTGTAATTTCAACCGGGTGGGAATAACCAACGTTCAGAACGATTTTATCTCCGGATTTGCTTGCACGATATCCGACCCCAACCAGTTCCAGAGATTTCGAGAAACCTTCAGTCACACCTGCTACCATGTTGTTGACAACGGAGCGGGTTGTGCCGTGAAGTGAACGATGCAATTTGTTATCCGACGGGCGAACAACGGTAATTTCGTTATTTTCAACTGTAACCTTCATGTCTTTATGAAGCTCACGAGTCAAAGAACCTTTTGGACCTTTTACTGTAATAACGGCGTTGTCCAAAGTGACATCTACACCGCTAGGTACTGCGATTGGTTTGCGACCAATACGAGACATGTGTTGCACCTCCTTATCTTGTGACGTTTATTACCAAATGTAGCAGACAACTTCTCCGCCAGATTTTGATTGACGAGCTTCTTTGTCGGTCATAACTCCCTTAGATGTGGAGATAATCGCGATTCCTAGACCACCGAGTACACGAGGCACTTCATTGCTCTTCGTGTATACGCGAAGGCCTGGTTTACTGATTCTTTTCAAACCAGAAATAACACGCTCTTGGTTAGGGCCGTATTTCAAGAAGATACGGATAATCCCTTGTTTGCTATCTTCAACGAATTCCGCATCGCGGATGAAACCTTCACGCTTCAAAATGTCAGCGATTTGTTTCTTCATAGTAGAAGCAGGCATTTCTACCGTCTCGTGACGCACAATGTTAGCGTTACGAATACGAGTAAGCATATCTGCAATAGGATCAGACATAGTCATGTGTGTAAACCTCCTTCCCGTTTATAAACTTCTTACCAACTTGCTTTTTTCACGCCAGGGATCTGGCCTTTATAAGCTAATTCACGGAAACAAATTCTGCAAATTTTGAACTTTTGCAGTACCGAATGTGGACGACCACAACGTTCGCAACGTGTATATGCACGCACTTTAAACTTAGGCGTACGTTGTTGTTTAACTTTCATCGAAGTTTTTGCCACTTAGCCTGACACCTCCTAAACATTTTCGGAGAAAATGGATTAACCGACTTTATTTTGCGAAAGGCATTCCCAGCTGACCCAGCAGCTCGCGGGATTCCTCGTCCGTCTTAGCAGTCGTTACAATAACGATGTCCATACCGCGGACTTTATCCACTTTGTCATATTCGATCTCGGGGAAGATCAATTGTTCTTTAAGACCAAGTGTGTAGTTACCACGGCCATCAAAGGCTTTAGTGGAAACACCACGGAAGTCACGTACACGTGGAAGTGTTACGTTGAACAATTTGTCCAAGAAGTAATACATACGCTCTCCGCGCAGTGTTACTTTAACCCCAATCGGCATATTTTCGCGTAGTTTGAAACCAGCGATGGATTTTTTAGCTTTAGTGATTACTGGTTTTTGACCAGCGATCAACTGCATGTCATTAACTGCAGCATCAAGTACTTTGGAGTTTTGAACAGCGTCACCCACACCCATGTTGATGACAACCTTCTCGATCTTAGGCACTTGCATAACAGTTGTATAGTTAAACTTCTGCATCAAAGCAGGTGTAATTTCGTTAAGAAAACGTTCTTTCATTCTTGCTGCCATGAAGATTTAACCTCCTTTCTTAAGGGCTAGATTAGTCGATAATCTCTCCGGATCTTTTAGCAATCCGAACTTTTTTACCATTGTCCAAAACTTTGTAACCGATACGGGTTACTTTGCCGGTCTTCGGATCGATGTGCATTACGTTGGACACATGAATCGAAGCTTCCTGCTCAATAATTCCACCCTGTGGATTCAGCTGGTTCGGCTTTTGGTGTTTTTTCACCATATTGACGCCTTCTACCAGAACGCGGTTTTCACGAGGATAAGCAGCGATGACACGGCCTTTTTTGCCTTTGTCTTTACCACTGATCACAAGCACCACGTCATCTTTCTTCACGTGCAGTTTATTGTTATGGGATTCCAGAACTTTTTTCACTCTAGGCATTTATTACACCTCCTATAACTAACCTTCAACTTATTGGTGCCGTGTTTATTAGATAACTTCCGGTGCCAAGGAAACGATCTTCATGTAGTCTTTATCGCGAAGTTCGCGAGCAACTGGTCCAAAGATACGTGTTCCACGAGGGCTTCTGTCGTCTTTAACAACAACAGCTGCATTTTCGTCGAATGCGATGTAAGATCCATCTTTACGACGAACGGAACGTTTCGTACGAACAACTACCGCTCTAACAACATCACCTTTTTTGACAACGCCGCCTGGTGTTGCTTGTTTAACGGAACAAACGATCAAATCACCGATTGCTGCTGTACGGCGTCCAGTACCACCCAGTACGCGGATACACATCAGTTCCTTCGCACCAGAGTTGTCAGCCACATGCAAACGTGTAAATGGTTGAATCATTATAATTTCCTCCTTCCGGAAAAACTCTCTTGATTATCTTAGATGATAACCGCTGCTTCTACCACTTCAACTAGTCTCCAACGTTTGTCCTTAGACAACGGACGAGTTTCCATGAGTTTTACGGTATCGCCAATCTTTGCAACATTTCCCTCATCATGTGCTTTGAATTTCTTCGTAGACTTGATGCGTTTGTGGTACAAATTGTGTTTCTTATAGGTTTCAACAGCAACTACGATGGTTTTATCCATTTTATCACTGACCACTTTACCGATTAGCACTTTACGTGCATTACGTTCTTCACTCATTAGTTAGCCTCCTTCCTGAATACGGATCTGCGATCCGTCTCACTTAACTAATCCCAAGCACTCTTTGATGGATCACGGTTTTAGCACGAGCTATTTCCTTACGCACGTCACGAATCCGAGTTGGGTTGTCCAATTGGCCAGTTGCCAATTGAAAACGGAGATTAAAAAGTTCCTCTTTGAATCCAGCGATCTTTTGTTCAATCTCAGCAGTGGTTAAGTTGCGAAGTTCATTAGCTTTCATTTGCTTCACCACCCAATTCTTCACGTTTCACAAACTTAGTCTTTACAGGCAGCTTGTGAGCGGCAAGACGCATCGCTTCACGAGCGATTTCTTCCGACACGCCTCCGAGTTCGAACATAATCTTGCCCGGTTTAACTACGGCTACCCATTTCTCAACGTTACCTTTACCACTACCCATACGAACCTCGAGAGGCTTTTGAGTAATAGGTTTATCTGGGAAAATCTTGATCCAAACTTGACCGCCACGTTTGATATAACGTGTCATCGCGATACGAGCAGCTTCGATCTGACGGTTAGTGATCCAAGACGGTTCAAGTGCAACCAGGCCGAATTCGCCGAAGTTCAATTCAGTACCGCCTTTTGCCATACCCTTCATGTGTCCGCGTTGTTGCTTGCGGTGTTTTACGCGTTTTGGTACCAACATGATTAGTTGCCTCCTTCCTGAGCAGCTTGTTTCTTAGCTGGGGGAAGAACTTCTCCACGGTAGATCCATACTTTTACGCCGATAAGACCGTAAGTTGTATGTGCTTCAGCCGTTCCGTAATCGATATCGGCACGAAGCGTATGAAGTGGAACTGTTCCTTCGCTATAACCTTCTGAACGAGCAATCTCAGCTCCGCCAAGACGTCCGCCCACTTGAGTTTTAATCCCTTTTGCGCCAGAACGCATAGTTCTTTGAATCGCTTGTTTGAGGGCACGACGGAACGATACACGACGTTCCAATTGTTGAGCAATACTCTCAGCTACAAGAATTGCATCCAATTCAGGGTGCTTGATTTCATTGATGTTGATGTGTACTTTTTTGCCACCAGCGATTGCTGTAACTGCGCTGCGAAGTACTTCTACTTCTGCTCCGCCTTTACCAATAACCATACCTGGTTTAGCTGTATGAATTGTAACGTTCACGCGGCTAGCCGCTCTTTCGATCTCGATATGGGAAACAGCGGAATCCTTCAATTTGCCTTTAAGGTATTCCCGGATTTTGACGTCTTCCATCAGAAGAGTACCGAAATCTTTTCCTGCATACCATTTAGATTCCCAATCGCGAATAATACCGATTCGGAGTCCGATTGGATTTACCTTTTGACCCACGTGTTATCCCTCCTTATTTCTCAGATACCACCAGTGTAATGTGGCTCGTGCGTTTATTGATCCGACTTGCGCGACCCATGGCGCGCGGACGGAAACGTTTCATAGTAGGTCCTTGGTTAACGAAAACCTCGCTAACGAACAAACTGTTCACGTCCAAAGAATAGTTATGCTCAGCATTCGCAATTGCCGAATTAAGCAACTTTTCAACGACCGGAGAAGCGGATTTCGGAGTGTGGCGAAGAATAGCAATTGCTTCCCCCACTTGCTTACCACGAATCAAGTCAACAACCAGTTTCGCTTTACGAGCGGAAATTCGCACCGATCTTGCATGTGCTTTTGCTTCCATTGTTTAACCTCCTTTCAAACAGAGACCTTATTATTATCTTCTTGTTTTCTTATCGTCACCCGCGTGGCCTTTGTAAGTACGTGTTGGCGCGAACTCGCCCAACTTGTGACCTACCATATCTTCTGTTACGTATACAGGCACGTGTTTACGGCCGTCATATACACCAAACGTATGTCCGATAAACTGAGGGAAAATGGTTGAGCGACGGGACCAAGTTTTAACAACAACCTTTTTCTCAGCCTCGTTCAGTTCCTCAACTTTTTTAAGCAGGTAGCCATCGATAAACGGCCCCTTCTTTAAACTGCGACCCATGTGTGAATCCTCCCTTCATCCGGTTCTTCAAACCGCGAATCGACGCTTCGCGCTTTATTAACTTGCCAGAAGCGTCTTATTTAGTGCGGCGGCGAACGATATATTTATCAGATGCCTTGTTTTTCTTACGCGTTTTGTAACCAAGGGTTGGTTTGCCCCATGGAGACATTGGCGATTTACGTCCGATTGGAGCGCGACCTTCACCACCACCGTGTGGGTGATCGTTAGGGTTCATTACTACCCCGCGAACTTCAGGACGACGGCCGAGCCAGCGACTACGTCCAGCTTTACCGATTTTGATCAATTCGTGATCTTCGTTACCTACGGAACCGATAGTTGCACGGCATACGCTAAGGATCTTACGAACCTCACCGGATGACAAACGAACGGAACAGTATTTTTCTTCTTTACCAAGCAATTGAGCTTCTGTACCAGCTGCACGAACCAATTGTCCGCCTTTACCTGGTTTCAACTCAATGTTGTGGATAACTGTACCTACTGGAATATTCTCCAGTGGAAGACTGTTACCAATTTTGATGTCGGCCGCAGGACCTGACTCTACTTTATCCCCAACTCTTAGACCTTTAGGAGCGATGATATAACGTTTCTCTCCATCAGCATAGTGGATCAAAGCAATATTAGATGTGCGGTTCGGGTCATACTCGATTGTAGCAACGCTACCTGGTATGCCGTCTTTAGTCCGCTTGAAGTCGATAATACGGTATTTACGTTTGTGTCCGCCGCCATGGTGACGAACCGTAATTTTACCTTGGTTGTTGCGTCCCGCATGTTTGAACAGCGGAGAAAGCAACGATTTCTCTGGCTGGTTTGTTGTAATTTCTTCAAACGTAGACACGGACATAGCGCGTCTTGCCGGAGAGGTCGGTTTGTACTTTTTGATTGGCACTGTAGTTCCCTCCTTACTTCAACAGAGTATTATTCTACCGCTTCAAAAAACTCAAGCGGTTTGCTGTCCGGGCTAAGCTTAACGATGGCTTTTTTCCACTCTGGAGTGTAACCAGAATATTTACCATAACGTTTCAGTTTGCCAGGTACGCGCATTGTGTTCACATTAGTTACTTTTACTTTGAAAATAGCCTCGACAGCTTTTTTGATTTCGGTTTTGTTAGCACGGATATCCACTTCAAAAGCGTATTTCATTTCGCTCATGTAGTCGGAAGTACGTTCCGTAATCACCGGACGTTTGATAATATCACGAGGATCTTTCATTACGCGAACACCTCCTCTACCTTCAGAACTGCTTCTTTAGTGATGATCAGTTTGTCGTACGTCAGTACGTCAAGAACATTAATGCCGTCAGCCGCTACGAATTTCACCCCAGGGATGTTACGAGCGGAAAGTGCTACGTTATCATCATAGCTAGTAGCTACGATCAACGCTTTACGATCTACTTTCAGGTTGTTCAAGATTGCTGCGAATTCTTTCGTCTTCGGAGCATTCATTGTCAAGCTATCCAATACGATAATGTCATTCTCGAGTACTTTCGAGGACAAAGCGGATTTGATCGCCAAACGACGAACCTTCTTAGGCAGTTTCCAGGAATAGCTACGTGGTGTTGGTCCGAAGACAACGCCGCCGCCTTTCCATTGTGGAGAACGAATGGAGCCTTGACGAGCGCGACCTGTACCTTTTTGTTTCCAAGGTTTACGTCCACCGCCACGAACTTCAGAACGTCCTTTTACTTTGTGTGTACCACGACGTAGGGAAGCTCTTTGCATAAGCGCAGCTTCATGTAGAACGTGCTCATTCGGTTCAATACCGAATACTGTATCGCTCAGTTCCACTTCACCAACTTCGTTGCCACTAATATTAAAAAGTGTTACTTTTGGCATTTCATGTTCCTCCTTTCTTCAATAATTATTTCTTAACGGTTTGTTTAACTTTCACGAAGCTGTTTTTAGGACCTGGGATAGCGCCTTTAACCAGCAATACGTTACGTTCAACATCAACCTTGATAATTTCAAGCTTTTGAACCGTAATAGTCGTGTGACCCATATGTCCTGGAAGGCGTTTGCCCTTAGGAACACGGTTAGCTTGGATAGAACCCATGGAACCCGGTCTTCTGTGGTAACGCGATCCGTGTGCCATTGGTCCGCGACTTTGTCCCCAACGTTTGATGTTACCTTGGAAACCTTTACCTTTAGATGTACCAGTTACGTCAACAAATTCGCCCTCAGCAAAGATATCAGCCTTCAGCTCTTGTCCAACCTCGAGAGACCCGAGATCAACACCGCGAATTTCACGAACGTAGCGCTTAGGTGTTGCATTTGCCTTTTTGGCGTGACCCTGTTCAGGCTTATTGGCGCGTTTTTCTTTTTTATCAGAAAAGCCCAATTGCACTGCTTCATATCCGTCGATATTCAGGTCTTTCTTTTGCAGTACTACACAAGGGCCTGCTTCGATAACAGTAACAGGAATTACGTTACCTTCTGGAGTAAACACTTGAGTCATACCGAGTTTTTTTCCTAAGATACCTTTCAATGTTGACACCTCTTTTCTTTTCCTAAGTTACTTAAAATAGAATTACAATTTGATTTCGATATCTACACCGGACGGTAGATCCAAGCGCATCAAGGCATCCACAGTTTGTGGTGTTGGGTTCACAATATCGATCAAACGTTTGTGAGTCCGTTGTTCAAACTGTTCACGGGAATCCTTGTACTTGTGTACCGCACGGAGAATAGTAATGATTTGCTTCTCAGTTGGTAACGGAATCGGCCCGGACACACCTGCACCCGAACGTTTTGCTGTTTCAACAATCTTCTCAGCGGATTGATCAAGAATTCTGTGGTCGTATGCTTTCAAGCGAATACGAATTTTTTGCTTTGCCATTTTAGTCCCTCCTTCTATCGCCCAATTTGGTATCGGACATACTCCGTGAAAATTTTCCGACCTCGTCCCCATGGCAAAGGGGCCGGGTGTGTCAGTAACCTCTCACATCATCGCAACGTCTCAGAACAACATTTATTATTATATATAATAGGCAGCAGTATTGCAAGCGAAAATAGAAAAACAACGCATATTTTTTTCATGCGCTGTTCTTCTACTATATATATGTTAAAGATTCTCTGTGGCAGACTTAAAAAACTCTGCGGAGGAAGCAGTCTGAGCCGTTGCTGTTCCGATCCCCTCAATGGTTTGGATTAAGGTTCTTATTTCTTCTTCCACTATTACAATCTCCTGTGTACTGCTACGCATAGCGTCTACAATATCAGAGAACAAAAGACTAGTCTCGACCGATTGGTGCTTCCCATTCTTAGTTAACTCCTGCACCTTACGAATCTCTTCTACAACCTGCTGAGTGAGTAGACCAGATTTATTTGTTAGCTCTACAATCTGAATTACAGTACTCTTAGTATCCTCTGCAAGTCGGCTAACTTCTTGAGCAACCACACTAAAACCTCTACCATGCTCACCGGCTCTAGCGGCTTCAATCGTTGCATTAAGTGAGAGGATTTTAGTCTGATCGGCAATTTCCCTTACTGAGTACACAATTTTTTGAATTTGCTTAGAGGAATCGCTTAACTCAATGATCGAGTCTTCCATCTCACTGGTGGTCTGATATATAAGATTAATTTGCTCAGTCAAATCACCCAAGTGTTCATGCCCATCTGTAGCTAATCCCTGTGACTCCAGGGCGGATGCAGCCGTACGTTGGAATGTTCTACTTACTTCATTGCTGCTTGCCACTAGCTGCTTCACAGCAGCATTAGTATCGATGCTATAATCTATCAATTCAACGCTAAACTCTGAAATTTTTTGTTTTAATTCATTTTTCACCAATAGATATTGCTCTTCCTTCTCTTTTATGTTCTCCTTCTCATATTCTTCTAGAACCAGCTGCTGCTCAAGGTTAAGGAGTTTGGTCACGGTCTGAACCACTCGAAGGCGTGTATTATCATCGTTTGTTTCATTATATATAACGCGTATAAATACGTTCTGAAGATTCTGAAAAGCAGATAAGTACCATTTGGGCTCAAGCCCTACTTTTTTATGAATATTAGCGATCATTAGACGCTTTGCTATGTACTCATCATCAACTTTTCCATTAAAAATCTCTAGAATATGCCCACGAAGAGTAGTTTTTAACCTGTCTATACTGCTATGCTCTAAAATAATAGCTTCAAGTTTATTTACGCCTAATACCGAATTGTAAAATTGATCAATGATATAGTCTATATTCTGCTCAACAACAGGTTTCACCCTGCGTAGTAAGTTCAAATCTGCTTCAGTTAGATCAATCATTCTCATCTGCTCGTTAAGCTCACCATGTCCATCCAGCTTATGAAAAGACTCTGCCACAGAATGATTCTGATCCTTGAAGTCTAAGGAATGAGAGGCAGGAGAATCCACATTATTATTACGTGCAGTTAACGCATGCATGAAGGAAAAAGGACATTTCCCCATATTACCACTCTCCCACAATTCCTATTATTTTACATTATTATTCCTCCTTCATTTTACTCTATCATTAGTATAATTGTAAACAATTGATTGTTGTAATTTGACGAATTATGTAGAAAAAGATCATATTGTTATGCTTTATTATCAATTGGTGTCGAATAATACATTATTCTCAGAAAAAACAAAAAAGCCCCTGATTCTCCGCAAGAAGAATCAGGGGTGTTTGTAATTCGGAATCTACCCGCAGATAGAAGTCGAATTATTATTTTTGGATAGAAGCTACGCTACCAGCACCAACTGTACGGCCACCTTCGCGAATGGAGAATTTAGTACCTTCTTCAATAGCGATTGGGGAGATCAGTTGTACGGTTACGGAGATGTTATCACCAGGCATAACCATTTCAGTACCTTCTGGCAAGTTGATGATACCAGTTACGTCAGTTGTACGGAAGTAGAACTGTGGACGGTATCCAGTGAAGAAAGGCTTGTGACGGCCACCTTCTTCTTTTGTCAGAACGTAAATTTGAGCAGTGAACTCAGTGTGTGGTTTAACGGAGTTCGGCTTAGCCAATACTTGGCCACGCTCGATCATGTTACGGTCAACACCACGAAGCAATGCTCCGATGTTGTCCCCAGCTTGAGCGGAATCCAGCAATTTACGGAACATTTCTACGCCCGTAACTACGGATTTCTTAGTATCTTCGTGAATACCAACGATTTCGATTTCTTCTCCGACTTTAACTGTTCCGCGTTCTACGCGACCAGTTGCCACAGTACCGCGGCCAGTGATGGAGAATACGTCTTCGACAGGCATCAAGAAAGGCTTGTCAGTTTGACGCTCAGGAAGTGGAATGTACTCATCGATTGTTTCAAACATTTCGATGATTTTTTTAGCGTAATCGCCATCTGGGTTTTGCAGAGCTTCACGAGCAGAACCACGGATGATTGGAGTATCGTCGCCTGGGAAGTCATACTCGCTAAGCAAGTCGCGAACTTCCATTTCAACCAATTCCAACAACTCTTCGTCTTCAACCATGTCGCATTTGTTCAAGAAGACAACGATGTAAGGAACGCCTACTTGACGGGACAACAGGATGTGCTCGCGAGTTTGTGGCATTGGGCCATCAGCTGCGGATACAACCAGGATAGCTCCGTCCATTTGCGCTGCGCCAGTGATCATGTTTTTAACATAGTCGGCGTGACCAGGGCAGTCTACGTGAGCGTAGTGACGGTTAGGAGTTTCATATTCAACGTGGGAAGTGGAGATTGTGATACCACGTTCGCGCTCTTCAGGAGCTTTGTCGATTTGATCGAATGCGATAGCTGCGCCACCGTAAGTTTTGGACAATACAGTAGTGATTGCAGCAGTCAGAGTCGTTTTACCATGGTCGACGTGACCAATAGTACCGATGTTAACGTGCGGTTTGTTACGTTCAAACTTTGCCTTTGCCATTTGAACAGTTCCTCCTTAATGTGGGGTTCCTTATATTTGAGCCGCCCGCATACCTGTAATCTTAGATGACTGAGTGTTTATACCCGGGACGGCAAGTTAAAACTGGTAATTATTCAGCGCCTTTGTTCTTTGCAGCGATCTCTTCCGCAATGGATTTAGGAACTTCTTCATAGTGAGAAAGCTCCATTGAGAATACGCCACGTCCTTGTGTACCAGAACGAAGTGTTGTAGAGTATCCGAACATTTCGGAAAGAGGCACCTTAGCACGGATAATTTGCGCTCCACCACGGGAATCCATACCTTCGATACGGCCACGGCGGGAGTTCAGCATACCCATTACATCACCCATATATTCCTCAGGAACAGTTACTTCTACTTTCATGATTGGCTCAAGCAGGACAGGCTTACACTTGTCTTTAGCTGCTTTGAGTGCCATCGAACCGGCAATTTTAAATGCCATTTCGTTGGAATCGACATCATGATAAGAACCATCTACGATGGTAGCTTTAACGTCTACTAGCGGGAAGCCAGCAAGTACGCCGTTTTTCATTTGTTCTTCAATACCCGCAAGTGCAGGAGCGATGTACTCTCTAGGAACCGAGCCACCAACAACTTTACTTTCGAATTTGCTACCAGTACCTGGTTCGAGGGGTTCAAACTCAACCCATACGTGACCGTATTGACCACGACCACCAGATTGGCGTACAAATTTACCTTCGACGCGAGCAGGTGCCTTGAACGTTTCGCGGTAAGCAACCTGTGGTTTACCCACATTGGTTTCTACTTTGAACTCACGACGCATACGGTCGATGATGATGTCCAAGTGAAGTTCACCCATACCAGCCAGGATTGTTTGGCCTGTTTCTTCATCAGTGTGAGCACGAAGAGTTGGATCCTCTTCAGTCAACTTTCCGAGAGCAACGCCCATTTTATCTTGGTCAGCTTTAGTTTTTGGTTCAACAGCGATCTCGATAACTGGATCAGGGAAGTTCATTGATTCCAGAATTACTGGATTCTTCTCATCACACAGTGTATCACCTGTACTGGTATCTTTCAAACCAACAGCAGCAGCGATGTCGCCAGAATACACGATGGAAATTTCTTGACGGCTGTTCGCATGCATTTGAAGGATACGACCAATACGTTCACGCTTGTTCTTAGTTGCATTAACTACGTATGATCCGGACTCAAGTACGCCTGAGTAAACACGGAAGAACGTAAGTTTACCAACATAAGGGTCTGTCATGATTTTAAATGCCAAAGCTGCAAACGGCTCTTCATCCGAAGAGTGACGAACAGCTTCTGTACCGTCATCAAGATGTCCAGTAATAGCTGGAACGTCAAGAGGAGATGGCAAGTAATCAACAACAGCATCCAGCATAAGCTGAATCCCTTTGTTTCGGTAGGAAGATCCAGCAATTACAGGGAACAATTTAACTTCAACTACGCCTTTGCGAATTGCAGCTTTAATTTCCGGAATTGTAATTTCTTCGCCTTCCAAATACTTCATAGTCAGATCCTCATCAAGTTCAGCAACTTTCTCGATCAACTCGAGACGCAGCTCCTCAACTTTGGCCAAATATTCTTCCGGAATATCCGTTACTTCGATGTTTTGGCCCAGATCATCTCTGAACATGTGTGCTTTTTGCTCAACTAGGTCGATAATACCAGTGAAATCACTTTCTGCACCAATTGGCAATTGAATAGCAACTGCATTGGCTTGAAGGCGATCACGCATAGTTTCGATTACGTTAAGGAAATCCGCACCGATAATGTCCATTTTGTTTACATATGCAATCCGGGGAACGTTATAACGGTCAGCCTGTCTCCATACGGTTTCAGACTGAGGCTCAACGCCCTCTTTTGCACTAAATACACCAACTGCCCCATCCAATACACGCAGGGAACGTTCAACTTCAACAGTGAAGTCAACGTGTCCTGGGGTATCAATGATATTGATGCGGTGACCTTTCCACGCAGCAGTCGTAGCAGCGGACGTAATCGTGATTCCGCGCTCTTGTTCTTGCTCCATCCAGTCCATTGTAGCAGCACCCTCGTGAACTTCACCGATTTTGTGCGTACGGCCTGTATAGAAAAGAATCCGCTCTGTGGTAGTTGTTTTACCAGCATCAATATGCGCCATGATCCCGATGTTACGTGTATTTTTTAAGGAGAACTCTCTAGCCATGAAATGGATCTCCCTTCAAAATATAAGTTATTTGAATGACCTTTATCCTACCAACGGTAGTGAGCGAACGCTTTGTTTGCTTCAGCCATTTTGTGTGTATCTTCACGTTTCTTAACAGAAGCGCCTGTGTTGTTGGAAGCGTCGATGATCTCAGCCGCCAAACGCTCTTCCATAGTCTTCTCACCGCGGTTGCGAGAGTAGTTTACGAGCCAACGTAATCCCAGAGCAGTACGTCTCTCTGGTTTAACCTCGATAGGTACTTGATAGTTAGCACCACCGACACGACGAGCTTTGACTTCCAAAACCGGCATGATATTCTTGATGGCAGCTTCGAAAACTTCCATCGGATCTTTACCCGTACGTTCTTCAATCAATTTGAATGAATTGTACAGAATGCTTTGAGCGACACCTCTTTTACCACCCAGCATAATGCGGTTAATCAAACGAGTAACCAACTTGCTATTATACAACGGATCTGGCAATACGTCTCTCTTTGTAACTGGACCTTTGCGTGGCATGGATATCCCCCTTTCTTAAATGTTTATTATTCAGATATTGTTATCTTACTTCTTAGCTTTAGGACGTTTTGCACCGTATTTAGAACGAGCTTGCATCCGGTTAGCTACACCTGCTGTATCCAAAGCACCACGAACGATATGGTAACGAACCCCTGCAAGGTCCTTTACTTTACCTCCGCGAAGTAATACAACACTGTGCTCTTGTAAGTTATGTCCGATACCCGGGATATAAGCTGTTACCTCGAGACGGTTCGTCAAACGAACACGGGCATATTTACGAAGCGCTGAGTTTGGTTTACGTGGAGTCATTGTGCCTACACGAGTGCACACACCGCGTTTTTGCGGAGCGCTCAAATTTGTAGCCTCACGCTTGAGGGCGTTATACCCTTTTTGAAGAGCGGGAGATTTAGATTTTTCGATTTTGGCTTGACGGCCTTTACGAACCAATTGGTTAATTGTTGGCATGTTGTTGCCACCCCCTTCCTGAAATGATAGTCGATTTAAGAACTCTAAGCCCACAGACCCAGGCGGTTCATAAAAAGACAAATGAAAAGTTCTTGCCGCTGGTGTTCACCCCAGTACAAAAACATTTCTGTAGCTATTGTTTTAAGACGGCTGCCATCGCAGCGCCAACTTCTATTCCGCAGGCCTTGCCCAAATTCAGCATCGTATCCACATATGTGATCTTAACACCTTGTTTGTTACAAAGCAAAACTATCCTGGAAGTAAGCCTTTGATCTCCGTCCTCTGCCACATAGACTTCTGCGGCTAGGCCCAACTCTACCGCCTTGACGGTTTGTTTGGTACCGATCTTGACCTGAGCATCCTGTAGTCCTCTATCATCAGTCATTCTCTTTACCTCCAATGAACAAGGATAACATGGCTACTCACGCACCTTAGACATTTTAGCATTATCAATAGATGGTGTCAAGAAATTCAGCAACAATTTTTATAGAAATTATACACAGCAGAACACTCATGCCACACCTATGAGTAGGTATGACATGAGCACACTACCATGATTGCTAATTTATTCAGCAGGAACCGTCTCTAAAGATTCAAGTTCGCTTTCTGCATTTGGATCACTTAGCTTAACGTTACGGTAACGGTTCATCCCAGTACCTGCAGGAATCAACTTACCGATAATAACATTTTCTTTAAGTCCAAGCAACTTATCTACTTTACCTTTGATAGCAGCGTCTGTTAGGACACGAGTAGTTTCTTGGAATGATGCAGCTGACAAGAAGGAATCAGTTTCAAGAGACGCCTTGGTAATACCGAGCAAGACTGGTTTAGCAACAGCAGGCTCTTTACCAGACAAGATAGCTTCCTTGTTAGCACCTTCGTACTCATGAATATCCGCAAATGCACCTGGCAACAGACTTGTGTCACCTGCGTCAATGATACGGATCTTCCGAAGCATTTGCTTGATCATAACTTCAATGTGCTTATCATTGATCTCAACGCCTTGGTTACGGTATACACGCTGTACTTCTTGCAGAATGTAGTTTTGTACCCCACGGATCCCTTTGATACGCAGCATTTCTTTAGGGTCAATCGAACCGTCTGTCAGCTCATCGCCGGCTTCGATTTCTTGGCCTTCGCTAACACGTAGACGTGAACCATAAGTAATGGAATAAGTCTTGGATTCTGCTTCACCTTGAACCTCGATTTCGCGACGGTCTTTGGTTTCACGGATTTCCTTGATTACGCCATCGATCTCACTGATTGTAGCTTGACCTTTAGGGTTACGAGCTTCAAACAACTCCTGAATACGCGGCAGACCTTGAGTGATGTCATCACCGGCAACACCGCCGGTATGGAACGTACGCATTGTAAGCTGGGTTCCTGGTTCACCGATAGATTGTGCGGCAATAATACCGACTGCTTCACCAATCTCAACGTGCTTACCAGTTGCCAAGTTACGTCCGTAACATTTCTTACAAACACCATGACGGGCACGGCAGCTCAGTACAGAACGAATTTGCAGCTTAGTTACACCTGCGTTTACAATTGCCTCCGCTTTATCGGAGTCAATCAAATCATTGCGGTGAACAATGATTTCGCCTGTTTCTGGGTGACGAACAGTTTCGAAGCAGTAACGACCTTCAATACGGTCATACAGATCTTCGATAACTTCTTTACCATCCTGAATACGACTAACTGTGAAGCCTTTATCGGTTCCACAATCTTCTTCACGGACAATAACGTCCTGGGCAACGTCAACAAGACGACGAGTCAGATACCCTGAGTCAGCGGTACGAAGTGCGGTATCGGCAAGACCTTTACGCGCTCCGTGAGTGGAGATAAAGTACTCCAAGACGGTAAGACCTTCACGGAAGTTCGCCTTGATTGGCAATTCGAAAATCCGACCTGAAGGTGTTGCCATCAGACCACGCATACCACCCAGCTGAGTGATCTGCGATTTGTTACCACGCGCTTTAGAGTCAACCATGAGCATGATAGAGTTGAAACGGTCCATCGACTTAAGCAGGATGTTCGTAAGATCATCCTTAGTCTTCGACCAGATCTCAATAACACGGTCATACCGTTCGTCATTGGTGATCAAACCACGGCGATATTGGTTAGCAACCACATCAACCTTAGCTTCAGATTCTTTCAGGATGGTTACTTTTTCCTCAGGAACAATAACGTCCGACACGGCAACTGTAACACCAGAACGTGTGGAGTAAGTGAATCCGAGTTGTTTGATTTTATCCAAAATCATAGAAGTTTTAGTTGTGTGATAAGTTTCAAAACAACGAGCAATAATCAGACCCAGATATTCTTTACCTACAGCACTGGCTTCTGGAGCGGATTCAATCAGCTCGCGAATGTTCGCGCCTTTTTCGTAGATAAAGTATTTCTCTGGTGTGCCGTGCAGCAAGTTAGTTTTGGTTGCTTCGTTGATATAAGGGAAACTACTTGGGTAGATTTCATTAAAAATGATCTTACCGACCGTAGTAATCAACATTGCATTTTGTTGTTCTTCCGTAAAGCATGTTTTGCCAAGTGCTTTAGCCGGAATAGCAACACGAGCATGAAGCCCTGCAGTTCCGCGTTGATAAGCTGATACAGCTTCGTTAACGGTACGCAGAATCATACCACTACCCTTTTCTTCCTTGTTATCCATGGTCAAGTAGAAAGTACCAAGGACCATATCCTGGGAAGGTGTTACAACTGGCTTACCGTCTTTAGGGTTCAAGATATTACCAGATGCAAGCATGAGAATGCGTGCTTCCGCTTGAGCTTCTGCAGACAGAGGAACGTGCACCGCCATTTGGTCACCGTCAAAGTCGGCATTGTACGCCGTACATACGAGTGGGTGAAGACGAATAGCGTGACCTTCCACCAAAATCGGTTCAAATGCTTGAATACCGAGACGGTGAAGTGTTGGTGCGCGGTTTAGAAGTACTGGGTGTTCTCTAATTACTTCTTCGAGTACATCCCAAACTTCAGGACTTACACGTTCAACTTTACGTTTCGCGCTCTTTATGTTGTGGGCAAGGCCCTTATTGACCAATTCTTTCATAACAAAAGGCTTGAACAATTCTAACGCCATTTTCTTAGGAAGTCCGCACTGATACATCTTGAGGTACGGTCCTACAACGATAACGGAACGTCCAGAGTAGTCAACCCGTTTACCGAGCAAGTTCTGGCGGAAACGTCCTTGTTTACCTTTCAGCATATGACTGAGCGATTTAAGCGGACGGTTACCAGGACCGGTTACCGGACGTCCCCGACGGCCGTTATCAATGAGAGCATCGACAGCTTCCTGGAGCATCCGTTTTTCGTTCTGCACGATAATGTCAGGAGCACCGAGATCAAGCAGTCTTTTCAGACGGTTGTTCCGGTTAATAACACGGCGATAGAGATCATTCAAATCAGACGTAGCAAAACGGCCACCATCCAACTGAACCATCGGACGAAGCTCCGGAGGAATAACCGGAAGAACATCCATGATCATCCAATCAGGCTTGTTGCCGGAGTTACGGAATGCTTCAATGACTTCCAGACGTTTGATCGCCCGGTTACGGCGTTGGCCTTGGGCCGTACGCAGTTCTTCTTTGAGGAATTCCAGCTCTTTATCGATGTCGATATCTTGAAGAAGCTTTTTAACAGCTTCAGCACCCATGCCGGCTTGGAAACCGTAACCGTATTTTTCACGGTAGCTACGATATTCTTTCTCGGACAGAAGTTGTTTCTTTTCCAGTGGAGTTTCACCTGGATCCGTTACAACATAAGATGCGAAATAGATAATTTCTTCAAGTGATCTTGGAGACATATCTAGTGCAAGCCCCATGCGGCTTGGGATACCTTTGAAATACCAGATATGAGATACCGGAGCGGCCAATTCAATGTGACCCATACGTTCACGACGAACTTTAGCACGGGTAACCTCAACACCACAACGGTCGCAGACTACGCCCTTATAACGGACACGTTTGTATTTACCGCAATGACATTCCCAGTCTTTTTGTGGTCCAAAGATACGCTCACAGAAAAGACCCTCTTTTTCCGGTTTCAATGTACGATAGTTAATGGTTTCCGGTTTCTTAACTTCTCCGCGGGACCATGAACGAATCTTCTCCGGAGAAGCGAGTCCGATTTTCATAAATTCAAAATTGTTAACGTCCAACAAGGAGCAACCCTCCTTAACCTAATCCTGATTTAGTACCGCTTTGCCCTCTTCTGACTGTTACATCAAAAGAGGGCGTGCGGTCCTTTATAAAATGGAACTTTTAAGCTCCAGCTTGATTATTCTACTCCGACTTCTGAACCTTCTAAATTGAGGCTTAGTTTGTCGCCTGACGTCTCGTCCTCATCGTCCAATTCTCTCATTTCAATTTCCTGCTCGTCACCGCTAAGAATCTTAACATCCATACCCAGGGACTGCAGTTCTTTGATCAATACCTTGAACGACTCAGGAACACCTGGTTCCGGTACATTTTCACCTTTGACAATAGATTCGTACGTCTTCACGCGACCAACCACATCATCGGATTTCACGGTCAAAATTTCTTGCAATGTATATGCAGCACCGTAAGCTTCAAGCGCCCACACTTCCATCTCCCCGAAACGCTGTCCACCAAATTGAGCTTTACCACCCAATGGTTGCTGCGTAACTAGTGAGTAAGGTCCTGTTGAACGGGCGTGAATCTTATCATCAACCATGTGCGCCAGTTTGATCATGTGCATGACACCAACAGTAACTTCACGTTCGAAGCGTTCACCTGTACGGCCATCATACAGCACGGTTTTACCATTACGCTGCATACCTGCTTCTTCCATCGTATCAAACACGTCGTACTCACGCGCTCCGTCGAATACCGGCGTTGCAATGTGAATTCCCAGACGCAATGCGGCCATACCAATATGGACCTCAAGCACCTGTCCGATGTTCATACGAGAAGGAACGCCCAGAGGGTTAAGAACAACCTGTACTGGCGTACCGTCCGGAAGGAACGGCATATCTTCTTCTGGCAGGATACGGGCAACGACACCCTTGTTACCGTGACGTCCGGCCATCTTGTCTCCCTCAGAGATCTTACGTTTCTGAGCGATGTAGACACGAACCAATTGATTTACACCAGGAGGCAGCTCATCGCCGTTCTCACGTGTAAAGACTTTAACGTCCACGATAATACCATCACTACCATGAGGAACGCGTAAAGAGGTATCCCGTACTTCACGAGCTTTCTCACCAAAGATAGCGTGCAGGAGACGTTCTTCTGCTGTCAGTTCAGTTACACCCTTAGGAGTAACTTTACCCACCAGAATGTCACCAGCGCTGATTTCCGCACCGATGCGGATGATTCCGCGCTCATCAAGATTGCGCAGAGCTTCTTCGCCGACGTTCGGAATATCGCGCGTAATTTCTTCAGGTCCCAATTTAGTGTCGCGAGCTTCAGATTCGTATTCTTCGATATGAATCGAAGTATATACATCTTCCTTAACCAGCTTTTCACTTAACAGGATCGCATCCTCGTAGTTGTAACCTTCCCAAGTCATGAACGCAACGACTACGTTACGGCCAAGAGCAAGTTCGCCCATTTCTGTGGAAGGACCGTCTGCCAGGATATCACCCTTCTTAACAATGTCCCCTCTTTTAGCTAGAGGACGTTGGTTAATACAGGTACCTTGGTTAGAACGCATAAATTTGTGTAATTTATATTTAACGATATCGCCTTTAACTTCCTTGCCTTCGACAGTCTCAACGCGACGCAGCCAAATTTCATTAGCTGAAGAACGTTCGATAATACCGTCATACTTGGAAACGATACATACGCCAGAATCCTTAGCGGATTTATGTTCCATCCCTGTTCCGACCAGCGGAGCTTTTGGAATTAGAAGCGGAACAGCTTGACGTTGCATGTTAGATCCCATCAGTGCGCGGTTGGAGTCATCGTTCTCAAGGAACGGAATGAGCGCCGTAGCGACAGATACAACCTGTTTAGGCGAAACGTCCATGTAATCGACACGATTACTTGGCATCGTTGTAATGTTGTCTGAGTCTTTGTTGTAACGAACGATTACCATGTCTTCTTTAAAGGTGCCATCTTCTTCGATCAACACGTTAGCCTGAGCAACTACATAATTATCTTCCTCATCAGCAGTCAGATAGTCAATTTGCTCAGTCACCTTACCAGTCTTCGGATCCACCCAACGATACGGAGCTTCAATAAAGCCGTATTCATTGATGCGGGCAAAGGTAGACAAGGAGTTGATCAACCCGATGTTTGGACCTTCCGGCGTTTCAATTGGACACATCCGACCGTAGTGACTGTGATGGACGTCACGAACTTCAAAGCCCGCGCGTTCACGTGTCAAACCACCAGGTCCGAGGGCGGACAGACGACGTTTATGCGTAAGTTCCGCAAGCGGGTTCGTCTGATCCATAAATTGAGACAGCTGGGAGCTACCGAAGAACTCTTTAATAGACGCGATGACCGGACGAATATTGATCAGAGCCTGAGGCGTAATCGCATTAGCATCCTGAATCGACATTCTTTCACGTACAACACGTTCCATCCGGGACAAACCGATACGGAACTGATTCTGCAAGAGTTCACCTACAGAACGCAGACGACGGTTACCCAAGTGGTCAATATCATCGGTATTGCCAATTCCGTGAAGCAAATTAATAAAGTAGCTGATTGAGGATATAATATCAGCTTGAGTAATATGCTTAACAGATTTGTCGATATTGCCGTTAGCGATCAGCTTAATAACCCGGCCTTCTTCAATCGGCGAGAATACGTCAATTGTTTGAAGAGGAATATCTTCGCTGTCCATAACTCCACCAGTAACACGGTAGTTTTTAAAGGCAACATTCTTTTCGAAATATGGAATCAATTCATCAAGCAGTCTACGATCGACCATTTGGCCGGATTCTGCCAGGATTTCTCCAGTAGAGTCGTCAACCAAAGGCTGAGCAAGACGTTGATTGAAAAGACGGTTCTTAATGTGTAGCTTTTTATTGATTTTGTAACGGCCTACATTAGCTAGGTCGTAGCGTTTTGGATCAAAGAAACGCGCAACCAGCAAACTTTTGGCATTGTCTAGTGTCGGCGGTTCGCCCGGACGCAAACGCTCATAAATTTCAATAAGCGCCTTCTCCGTGGAGTCCGTGTTGTCTTTATCCAGCGTATTGCGAATATATTCATCATTGCCAAGCAATTCCAGAATTTCGGCATCACTACCGAAACCGAGAGCACGCAAAAGTACGGTAACAGGAATTTTACGAGTCCGATCGATACGAACATACATAATGTCCTTAGCATCGGTTTCAAGTTCCAACCAGGCTCCGCGGTTCGGGATTACTGTGGCGGTGTAGGTTTTTTTGCCGTTCTTATCCACTTTTGTGCTGAAATAGACGCTTGGAGAGCGAACCAACTGGCTGACAATAACCCGTTCCGCACCATTAATAATAAAAGTGCCGGTCTCCGTCATCAGCGGGAAATCTCCCATGAACACTTCCTGCTCTTTAACCTCACCGGTCTCTTTATTAATGAGCCGCACCTTTACACGCAGAGGAGCCGCATACGTTACGTCCCGCTCTTTAGCGTCGTCAACCGTATATTTCGGTTCACCCAGGCTGTAATCAATGAACTCTAGTACCAAATTACCTGTGAAATCCTGGATCGGCGAGATGTCCTGAAACATTTCCCGCAATCCTTCCTCCAAAAACCAATCATAAGATTTTTGTTGGATCTCGATCAGGTTCGGGACCTCGAGTACCTCGTTAATTCTCGCATAGCTCCGCCGAGTGCGTCGACCATACTGAACAAGATGTCCTGCCAACTTTACTCACCCCTCATGTCTACTCACTTAAAAATTGATTGCGAACCCTTGTTTGGAACCGTATAATGGAACCATACTACAAGGATTCAGTCATAAATAAAAGAAAAGCCCTTATCGAAATCTTCGAAAAAAGAGCGCATTTATCCATGACCAAAATACTCCTTATCAAGTAGATTTGCCCAAAACGTACATATTATACGTCACCAAGCAATAGTTTATGCGCTATTATCTATTACCACGCAGCATTTGCTACGTTAGAGCATAGACAACCAACTCGCAAAAACTTGCCGTGCGGCATGCGCTAGCCGGGCGACAATATATTGCTTGACATTTCAGCAAACTAAAGACATGGAGCCTATCTTAATACTGACATTTTATAATAATACCATTATCACTATCACATGTCAATAACCTATTGTATTTTATTTTTGCGCTTTAATAATACGATAGCCTTTGTCTTTCCCCACTTCTTCCACCATTGAGAACAAGCTTTCTAGTTTTGCCACTGCGGATGGAGCGCCCTGCTTCTTCTGAATCACAATCCACAGATAGCCACCCTCATTTAAATGTTCATACGCATCTTCAAAAATCTTATGCACTACAGCTTTTCCTGCACGAATCGGAGGATTAGTTAGAATCACATCGAACTTCTGCTGCTCATTCAATGCGCCGAGCACATCGCTTTCCATTATCGTAACATTCCGGATTCCATTGTGCTGAGCATTCTCACGCGCCAGTTCTACCGCACGACTGTTAATATCAATCATGGTTACATGTCCTTTGGGAGCTAGGTATGCTGCACTTAATCCAATCGGCCCATAACCACAACCTACATCAAGCACCGCTGAACCGTCCGGAATTATCATAGCTTCAATAAGAACTCGGCTACCGTAATCGATGTCCCCTTTAGAGAATACACCGGCATCGCTCGTAAAACGAAAGCTTTTGCCTCTTAGTACGGTATCAATGCTACGTCTGTCATGACGTACTTCCGGCTGCTGCGAATAATAATGTTGCGACATCTCTTTCCTCCCTTTCCTATTATGTTAGCAGTTGGTATATACGCCCTACTAACTCTATTTATAAAACAAACCCCTTGAACAAGTTCAAGGGGTTTTCAGTAATAGAAGGAATTACTTCACTTCTACAGCTGCGCCTGCTTCTTCCAATTTTGCTTTAGTAGCTTCGGCTTCGTCTTTGCTTACTTTTTCTTTGATTGCTTTTGGTGCGTTGTCTACAAGATCTTTAGCTTCTTTCAAGCCAAGACCAGTGATTTCGCGAACGATTTTGATAACGTTGATTTTGGAAGCGCCAGCGCCTGTCAAAATTACGTCAAATTCGGATTGCTCTTCAGCTACTGCTGCTACTGCACCGCCAGCTGCTACTGGGGCTGCTGCAGTTACGCCGAATTCTTCTTCAATTGCTTTAACCAGGTCGTTCAGTTCCAATACGCTCATGCCTTTAATTGCTTCCAAGATTGCTTCTTTACTCATGATTGAACCTCCATTTTATATTTAAATTTATTTGTGGTATTGATTATGCTGCAAGAGTCAAAGGCTTACGCGCTTTGTTCTTCTTTTTCAGCAACAGCTTTAACTGCAAGCGCGAAGTTGCGCATTGGAGCTTGAAGTACGCTAAGCAGCATGGACAGCAAACCATCGCGGGATGGAAGCTCAGCCAGTGCTTTCAGTTGTTCCGCGTCAATGACACGACCTTCAACTACGCCGCCTTTCAATTTCAAAGCGTCGTTTTTCTTGGCGAAATCGTTCAAAATTTTAGCTGGTGCTACTGCATCAGTTGTGCTGAATGCGATAGCTGTTGGACCAGTCAAAACTTCATCCAATTCACTCAACTCAGCCGCAGCAGTTGCGCGACGTAGCAATGTGTTCTTCAGGACTTGAAACTCAACGCCAGCTTCACGAAGTTGCTTACGCAGTTCAGTCACTTGGGAAACGTTCAATCCACGGTAGTCAGCTACAACAGTCGAAAGACTGTTTTGCAGTTTTGCAGTAACGACGTCAACCGCGTCTTGTTTTGCTTGAATTACTTTTGCATTTGCCAATGTATACACCTCCTGAAAATTTATGTGTCGGCGTTCTTTCCAAGGAAAGCTTCACCGCTCCTACGCAGGCAGTAGAAAAGCCTCCGCAGAATCACGAAGGCTTGATAAAACGAAAGTTATACGAGCGAGCTCGTTACTTCTTGTTTCTATCACAACACCTCGGTAGGAAATTAAGCACTAAGGCACCTACTGTCTACGGTAAGCATATTCAAGGTTAAGATTGATACCTTAAGTTTCACAACTGTTATAGATTATCAAAATTGACTCAAAGAGTCAACCCTTAATTATCTGAAGACGGTTGTGTTCACACGAGCGCTAGGTCCCATTGTGGAAGAAATCGAGATGCCTTTAAGGTATACACCTTTAGCAGCAGCTGGTTTCGCACGGTTCAAAGCGTCGATAAGAGCTTTAAGGTTATCGTTCAATTGTGCAGCATCAAAGGACACTTTGCCGATTGGCGCGTGAATTTGACCTGCTTTGTCGAGACGGTATTCGATTTTACCGGCTTTGATTTCTTGCACAGCCTTGGAAACATCGAATGTAACTGTGCCAGCTTTAGGGTTAGGCATAAGACCTTTACCACCAAGCAGACGACCCAGTTTACCGACTTCACTCATCATATCAGGTGTAGCTACGCAGACATCAAATTCAAACCAGCCTTGTTGAATTTTGTTGATCATGTCTTGATCACCAACAAAATCAGCGCCAGCAGCTTCAGCCTCTTTCGCTTTTTCACCTTTTGCAAATACAAGCACGCGTTGTGTTTTACCAGTACCGTGAGGCAGGACAACAACACCACGAACTGCTTGGTCTTGTTTACGTGGGTCTACACCCAGACGAACTGCTGCTTCAACGGTTTCGTCGAACTTAGCAGTCGCTGCCTTTTTCACAAGCTCTACAGCTTCTGAAGGCTCGTAAGTTGCTTCGCTGTTGATCAGCTTAGCAGCTTCTTGGTATTTCTTACCATGTTTAGCCATGAAAATGTTCCTCCTTTGTGGTGTTAGCGGAAATTCCTCCCACATACTTGCGGGTCACGAATGACCGATTCTTCGAAAACTACTAGTCTTCGATTGTGATACCCATACTGCGGGCAGTACCTTCAACCATACGCATTGCAGCTTCAACAGTTGCAGCGTTAAGGTCAGGCATTTTTGTTTCAGCAATTTCACGTACCGCAGCGCGGCCGATTTTTGCTACTTTTTTCTTGTTTGGTTCGCCGGATCCTTTTTCTACTTTAGCAGCGATGCGAAGCAGAACAGCAGCCGGAGGAGTTTTAGTGATGAAAGTAAAGGAACGGTCTTCAAATACTGTAATTTCAACCGGAATGATCAAGCCAGCCTGGTCGGCAGTACGAGCATTAAATTCCTTACAGAATGCCATGATGTTGACACCTGCTTGACCTAACGCCGGACCTACTGGAGGCGCTGGATTCGCTTTCCCTGCAGGAATCTGCAGTTTCACCATTTTAATAACTTTTTTAGCCATGAGTGACACCTCCTTGCAAAAATAGTGGTCTTCGAACGCCAATAGCGCTCTCCCACAAGAAACCCTAGCTTATGTTATATTTTCTCCACTTGAGTGAAATCCAACTCTAGCGGGGTTTCCCGTCCAAACATGTTAACATGCACTTTGATCTTGCTCTTGTCAGCCAAAATTTCTTCCACGGAGCCCACAAAATTCGCAAACGGACCAACCATAATACGTACGGATTCCTTGATTTCGAAATCAATCTTCGCTTTAGGTTCAACCATGCCCATATGCTTCAGAATTTGTTCTACCTCTTCCGGAAGCAAAGCTGTTGGTTTAGACCCTGAGCCTGTCGAACCAACAAATCCAGTAACGCCCGGAGTATTGCGGACAACATACCAGGAATCATCAGTCTGAACCATTTCCACCAAAACATATCCGGGGTAAACTTTACGCATAACGGTTTTTTTCTTACCGTCTTTGTTTACGATTTCTTCTTCCATAGGAACAAGAACGCGGAATATTTTGTCTTCCATGCCCATGGACTCAACGCGCTTTTCCAAATTGGCTTTGACCTTATTCTCATACCCAGAATAGGTATGAACGACATACCATCTTTTTTCCATATCAAGCCACCTGGGACCTCTCTAAATAATCGCTTCAATCACAGCGGAAATACCGATGTCCAGAACCCAGAAGTAAATAGCGACAACTACAATCGTACCGAGAACGATCAATGTATAGTTGGTCAATTCTTTACGACTTGGCCAGCGAACCTTTTTGAGTTCACTCCAGCTCTCAGTGAAAAAGGAAAACATAGACTTGAAACTACGTTTCATGCCGACTACACCTCCACAGACTATCTGGTTTCGCGATGAGGAGTTTGCGAGTTACAATACTTGCAAAATTTCTTCATCTCCATGCGGTCGGGGTGATTTCGCTTGTTTTTGGTAGTCGCATAGTTTCTTTGTTTGCAACTTGTACAAGCCAAAGTGATAATTACCCGCATGATGTGCACCTCCCGAGACGTCCTTCTAATTCACATTAGAAGACGCAAATATTGATCCTAAAAAAAAGCCGCGAATTTAGGCCTACCTAAAACACTTTAGCATAATGTCAAGGTCTGTGTCAACGAAAGAATTCCGTTCTGCACTGGGTAATTCCGGGTTTAGTAGTCATATGGCCGTACCCTGTCTTTGGGTCTATCTCTTCCTCACACTTCGCTGTCTTCCTTACCATTATGGGGTATTCCGTCTGTGTATAAACCTACCTTCAACGGCAACGACTAAAATCGGCTCAAATAGTAATTTATGGTGCAAGCACCTAATTCTATCCGAGTGATTTCAAAAAGACTAAAAAAAAGAACTCGATGTCCGAGCCCTCTCTTGTTCATTATATCATCAATTGTCACGTACTTCTAGATATCTTTCTAATTTCCTTTTTACTCGTTGTAGAGCGTTATCAATAGACTTTACATGCCGCTTAAGATCTTCAGCAATCTCTTGATAGGATCTTCCGTCTAAATACAACATCAGAACCTTGCGCTCCAAGTCACTTAGAATCTCCGCCATCTTATCTTCAAGACCAATGAATTCTTCTTGATTAATAATTAGCTCTTCTGGATCTAGAACCTGTGTTCCACAAATGACATCCATAAGTGTTCTATCAGAATCTTCGTCATAAATGGGCTTGTCCAAGGAAACATAAGAGTTCAGCGGAATATGTTTCTGACGAGTGGCCGTCTTAATAGCCGTTATAATCTGTCGTGTAATGCAGAGCTCAGCAAAAGCCTTGAATGAAGAGAGCTTGTCACCTTTAAAGTCACGAATAGCCTTGTATAGACCAATCATTCCTTCTTGTACAATATCTTCACGGTCTGCCCCGATCAAGAAATAAGAGCGGGCTTTAGCACGTACAAAGTTACGGTATTTATTAATCAAGTGTTCTAATGCGCCACTGTCGCCACCACGGAAAGCCTCGACAATATCTTCATCACTTATGAAATCATACTCAGACAGCATTATTTCCTTGAGGTCGACACTCACCAAGAATCCCCCCGGCTGCAACGCAAGACACATCGTTACTTCGCGAAATATAGGATCAGTATATATTATGTTACCTTCCACCGTCAACCGGAGTTTGTCCAAAATCAATCTAGAATAGCATAAATTGGAATAAAATATTTCCTGATTCTTCCTCGATCTCACTGTCTGCGCCATTTTTCCAACTTACTGCGCACATCGGGAGGCAGTTTGTCTTCCAAAGAATGACGAGTAGAACTGACACCGCCAGGTTCAATAGCTTTTTTTACTTGTTTCTGATTCTCTTCAATTTCCAGATGCAATTCCCTTGCCGAAATTCGCAATGCACCTTGTGCAAAAATAATATGCTGCTCTATAAAATCACTCGTAGCCACATAGATCTGCCGGCGCCGATTGCTATATTCCCCAACCAGTCGCTCAATGCATTCATCTGCGGTTTCTTTTTCCTTGGTGAAGTACACCTGGACCTTACCCTGGACAAAAGACCTTCCCAACCCCGGAACACGGTATGCATCAAAAACAGCAATAACTCTTCGTCCAGAGAAAGCCTGGTAATCTGCCAGCAAATCCATCAAGCGGTCGCGTGCTTCCTGCATACCAATCTGGGACAGTGCCACAAGTTCCGGCCAGCCACCGATCATGTTATATCCATCCACAAGCAGCACATCGCGCCAGTCGGCCATAGCTATCCCTGCTGTTGCCGGCGGCGTATCACTTCATACATAATGACTCCTGCGGCGACAGAGGCATTTAATGAATTGATCTTTCCGGCCATCGGCAGCTTAAGAAGCACATCACATTTTTCACGAATCAGGCGTCCCATTCCTTTATTCTCATTGCCAATTACAACAGCTACCGGACCCGTGAAAATATCGGATTGGTATAGATTCTGATCGGTATCCACGTCTGTTCCTACTACCCAGACTCCCTGTTCCTTTAGACGGTCAATGGTCTGACCCAGGTTTGTAACCCGGGCAACCGGAACATACTCCACAGCACCCGCGGATGTTTTGGACACGGTCGCAGTTATCTGAGCCGAACGGCGTTTAGGTACGATTACCCCATGTACTCCAGTACAATCCGCCGTCCGCAGAATCGAGCCCAGGTTATGAGGATCTTCAATTTCATCAAGCAAAATAAGGAATGCCGGTTCTCCTTTGGCTTCTGCTATAGCTAACAGATCATCCACTTCAACATAGGCAAATGGTGCTGCTTGTGCAACCACCCCTTGATGCTGCACGCCTGGTGCCAGTTGATCCAGCTTACGCTTGTCCACATGCTGAATGACAATTCCCGCTTTCCGGGCTTCGGCAACGATGGGTGCTGTCAGATGCTTCTGGGCTGTCTCTGCAATCCAAATTTTATTTAATGTACGACCAGCACGAAGCGCTTCAAGCACAGAATGCTTCCCTGCCAATATTTCCTCTTCAGTCTTCAATTCTTCTTCCATGTTCACTTCTCCTATTTTCTATTTCGCCAAAGCCTATCACGGCTGTTTCAACATAAACTGTATACCCTTGTGCACAATTTCTTCTATTCTCTCCTGTTGTCCTGTGTAGTACAAGTGACCAATCAAGCACTCAAAAGCTGTAGCATGACGGTATTCAAGCACATCCGCATTCTTAGGAACACTTCCCGATTTCGCATTTCTTCCCTGACGGGCGACATCCTTCTCTTCTTCCGTGAGACTAGGCTCCAAAAAGTTCAGAATTGCACACTGTGCTTTAGCGGATACCAGCCCTGTAGCAGAACGATGCAAATGGTTCGGACGCAAATTAGGAAGAGATACTAAATACTGGCGAACAGCCACCTCATAGATAGCATCTCCTACATAAGCTAGAACAATAGGCGAAAGTAGTCGCGCAGGTTTGGAAGGCTCATAAGGAAACCATCCGTTATCAAACTTGCGTTCCTCACTCATTTACGACGCCACCGCATTCCTTGTGGAGTATCCTCAAGCAATATGCCCAAGCGGCCTAATTCATCACGGATCTCGTCAGACCGGCTCCAATTCTTATTCTTACGAGCTTCAACCCGCTCGGCGATCAACCGTTCAACTTCTTCACTTGCAATTTCCTCTTCTAGTTCAGGCGTCAAACGCAGCACAGCATTCATTTCGCCAAAAGCTTGCAGTAATGCAGCAAAATCAGCAGGAGCAGCCTCGTTATTCGCAAGCGTATGGTTTGCCAGGCTCACCCAATCGAACATAGCCGTGATCGCATCAGGCGTATTAAAGTCATCCTGCATTCTAGCATGGAAATTGGCCACTATAGCTGACAGCTTATCATTAATCTCTGAGTTGACCTCACCTTGAGCACCATCAGCAGCGAGTTCAAGCCGATGTTTAACGTTACTCTCTGCAAGCGTGATCCGTTCAACGCTCTTTTCGGCGGAAGTCATAGATTCCTCTGAGAAATTCAGCGGGTTACGGTAATGGGTCGATAGCATGAAATAGCGGATAGCTCCTGCTTTAAAACGCTCACGGATGTCTTTTACAAGCCAGCCATTACCGAGCGATTTCGACATTTTCTCGTCTCCGATGTTGATGAATCCATTATGCATCCAGTAATTAGAGAGTGGTTTACCAGTCAGAGCTTCGGTCTGAGCGCATTCACATTCATGATGCGGGAACTGCAAATCTTGTCCACCACCATGGATATCAATCGTATCTCCCAAGAACTCTCGCGCCATAGCCGAGCATTCAATATGCCAGCCGGGACGTCCGTCTCCCCAAGGGCTACTCCAGTGCACTTCACCAGGTTTGGCTGCTTTCCAAAGCACAAAATCCTCCGGTTTTTCCTTACGTGAGTCCACCTCAACACGGATACCAAACTGCAGCTCATCCAGATTCTGACGAGATAATTTACCGTAGTCTTCAAATTTTGAAGTGCGGTAATATACATCGCCGCCGCTTTCGTATGCGTATCCTTTTTCCTCAAGCTCTTTAATAAATCCAATGATCAGCTCCATGCTTTCCGTTACACGGGGATTCAAGGTTGCCGGTTTAACACCAAGCCCTTCCAGATCGTCACGGTAAGCAGCAATAAAAGTTTCCGCTACCTCTGCTACAGTAGTGTTCATTTCTTCGGCTTTGCGAATCAGTTTATCATCGACATCCGTGAAATTCGTAACATACCGCACCTCATTACCTAACAGCTCCAAGTAATTCCGGACCATATCAAAAACAATTATAGGTCTAGCATTTCCGATATGCATATATCCATAAACGGTTGGACCACACACATACATCTTAACTTTGCCCGGCTCCTGGGGCACAAACTGCTCCTTGCTGCGTGTCATTGTGTTATATATTTGTAAAGCCATCCTTATTCCAGCCCTTTCTGTTCTTCCGGATTCCTTAATACCGGGATGCTTAAATTTCGTAGTCACCAATATACTGCTGAGCTTCTGCTATCCGCTGTGCGGTTTTTTGTTTATCTTCTGCGCCAAGCTTTTCCCTAATTTCTTCGATTTCTTTCTGCAAAAACCGCAATGAATCGACAAGCGGGTCAGGCATCTTCGTATGATCGAGCCGATCGGATACCCGTTCTCCATTACGTTTTACCACACGACCTGGATTCCCTACTACTGTACTGTTGTTAGGCACTTCACGCAACACAACTGCATTCGAACCTATATTTGAATTGTCACCAATACGAAAAGATCCTAAAACCTTCGCACCGGAACCAATAACTACATTGTTGCCGACCGTGGGATGTCGCTTACCTTTTTCTTTTCCTGTTCCTCCAAGCGTAACCCCTTGATAGATTATAACATCATCACCGATTTCGCAGGTTTCTCCAATAACAATCCCCATACCATGGTCGATAAACAGCCTATTTCCGATGACAGCTCCAGGATGGATCTCAACACCAGTCATAAATCTGCTAAACTGCGAAACCATACGAGCCATTGTATACCAGCGGCGTTTGAAAAAAGAGTGGGCGATCCGGTGACCCCAAATGGCGTGCAAGCCGGCATATGTGAAGACAACCTCGAACCAGCTGCGGGCAGCAGGATCGTTATCAAATACCGCCCGAATGTCCGACTTAATATGCTTAAACATCACGGTTCCTCTCTTCTTAACTTCCTTATCTCCTGTTTACAGGTACATAAGAAAGGTATTGTCTCCAGGCCCATCATCCTTATCATACATATGCGGTGAGTGTTCGCTTGGTTTGTTATCTCGTAGAAATATAAGACAAAGAGTATTGTATGAAAATTATTTTTGCTTATATTTAGACAAAAAACGCCCCTGCAGCATAATGCTGCAGAGACGTTTAACCGCGGTTCCACTCTGCTTGAACGAATCAAATGAGCCGCTATTGTAACAAACGGCAGAATTTCTTCGTTCCACTTGGCATCATTAACGGCGACGTTCCCGGCGCGATCTAATGAGCCTTAAAAAGGTCATTCAACCGTGCAGCTCACAGGCGCATGTTCTGCCCCGGACAAATGAATAACTCCCAGCCCGAAAGGGTGTCCCTTTCTCGGTTATTCTCTCTGGCAATTGTCTTCAATGGACGTACTTCTCCTGATCACAGCTATTATCATATAATTCTATCTTAGCGCAAAAGACAAGATACTGACAAGGGGGTTTAGTCGTATGAAATACGACCTTAAGCGCCCTTAATTTGTGATTTCAAACGTTCGATGACCCGGTTTTTGCCGAGCAAAGCAATGGTTATATTAAGATCACGTCCGTGCGTTTGTCCGGTCAGAGCCACACGAATTGGCATAAAGAGTGCTTTGCCCTTATGACCTGTTTCTTTCTGTACTTCCTTAATCAGAACAGCCATGTTGCTTGCACTGAAATCCTGACAGGCCTCAACCTTAGCCAGAAAAGCAGACAATACCTCAGGAACTTGGCTTTCAGCCAGAACCTGTGCTGCTTCCGTTTCTAATTCTAGGTGACTGCGGAAGAACAGTTCCGATAGCGCCACGATGTCAGAAGCTGCAGTCATCTGCTCTTGATACAACGCGACAAGGCTTTCCGCCCATGCTTGTTGCTCTTCGTTCAGCTCAGCAGGTATTTTACCCGCTTTTTGCAGATGTGGAATAGCTAGCGCAGAGATCCGTTTAGGATCAGCATGCTTAATATAATGATTATTCAGATGCGCCAGCTTGTTTTTATCGAATACAGCCGGGCTTTTGGACAAACGGTCCGCATCAAAAATAGAAATAAGTTCTTCTTTACTGAAGATCTCTTCTTCTCCCTCTGGAGACCAGCCAAGCAGAGAAATGAAGTTAACCAGAGCCTCAGGCAAGTAACCCAATTCATCATATTGCTCGATAAACTGAATAACGGATTCATCCCGTTTGCTGAGCTTCTTGTGGTTGTCGCCAACAATAAGCGTCATGTGACCAAATAAAGGCGGCTCCCAGCCAAGCGCTTCATAGATCATAAGCTGGCGGGGTGTGTTGGAAATATGGTCTTCTCCACGCAATACGTGAGTAATAGCCATCAGATGATCGTCAACAGCTACCGCGAAGTTATAGGTCGGAATTCCGTCCTTCTTCACAATAACAAAGTCACCCATTTCTTTTGTGTCAAAAGAAATACTGCCTTTTACGAGATCATCAAACGCATACGTACGATCTTCTGGCACACGGAAGCGAATGCTAGCCACTCGTCCCTCAGCTTCAAAAGCTAAACGTTGCTCTTCAGTCAGATCACGGTGTTTGCCAGAATAACGAGGCGTTTCTCCGCGGGCAGTCTGTTCTTCACGTTCCGCTTCCAGCTCTTCCTCTGTGCAATAGCAGCGGTAAGCCAAACCTCTGTCCAGCAAATCCTGCCAATGTACACGATATAAGTCAAGACGTTCTGTCTGACGGTAAGGTCCGTACTCTCCGCCAACATCAACGCTCTCATCCCAATCCATACCCAGCCATTTCAAATACTTAAGCTGGCTCTCTTCACCACCAGCGACATTGCGCTTTACGTCTGTATCTTCAATTCTGATAATGAATTTACCGCCTTTATTACGGGCGAACAGATAGTTAAACAGCGCCGTTCTGGCGTTACCTATATGTAAATGTCCCGTAGGGCTCGGTGCGTAACGCACCCGGACTTCATCCGTCATTGTATTCCCTCCGCTTCATATGGTTGAACTTAATTTACTACTTAGACCATCTCAAGATGATATCACATCTTGGAGTAGACAGACAATAGATTGTGCGGCAATTCCTTCGCCGCGTCCGGCAAAACCAAGCTGCTCAGTTGTAGTAGCTTTAACATTCACCTTGGACGGGTCGGCATTAAGCGCACGTGCGATAATCTCGGTCATTTGTGGAATGTACGGAGCCATCTTAGGCTTTTGGGCGATAATCGTTGAATCGATATTTCCCAGCTTATATCCTCGCTCACGAGCAAGTGCCCATACCTCTTCTAATAACTTCAAGCTATCTGCGTCCTTAAAGGCTGGATCTGTATCCGGAAAATGTCTGCCAATATCACCAAGTCCAAGTGCGCCTAGAATCGCGTCACTAACTGCATGCAGCAGCACATCTGCATCGGAATGCCCAAGCAATCCTTTTTCGTAAGGAATCGTAACTCCCCCAATAATACAAGGCCTGCCCTCTACCAGCTGATGCACATCAAATCCTTGTCCTACAGCGATCATGATTGTCCCTCTCCCCTGTTTCTTTCTGTGAATTCTGCATAATCCAAATCATCAGGTGTCGTAATCTTAATATTTCTGTAGCTTCCCTCTACCACAGAAACCGGAATCCCCGCACGCTCCGCCAAGCTGGAGTCATCGGTGCCCAGAAAGCCATCCCGCTCCGCCGCTGCATAAGCCTCCAGCAAATCAGAAAGACGAAAAGTCTGCGGGGTTTGAATCGCCCACAGACTTCGCCGATCCGGCGTAGACAGTACTTGTCCTTCATTATCCACCTGTTTGATCGTATCCTTGACGGGTACAGCAAGAACCGAAGCACCCATCTGCTTCGCTCGTTCGTAGCAAGCCTCAATTTCATTTGGCTGTACAAACGGACGAACACCATCATGTACCATTACCCACTGTGTCGTAAGTTTCAACAACCCTTTATGTACGGAATGCTGACGCTCAGATCCACCAGTTACTATAGCCTTAACCTTGTCCAGCTTATAGAGCTGTATCCATTCCCGGCAGCGTTCAATATCCTCTTCACCGGTTACGAGCACGATTTCAGAGATCAATTCGTGCTGCTGGAATACCTCCAGCGTATGAACGATAATCGGCTTCCCCTGCAGTAACAAATATTGCTTGCTCTCCGCAGTTCCCATTCGCGTTCCTCTGCCTGCCGCCACAATGACGACGCCCACACTGTTTGACATTAATCTGGCTCCTGTCTTTCACGTATAATCCCATCATAACGTGTTTGGCGGGCATTTCCAACCCATAGGACAGTCCCCATACACTTTATCTTCACTTATTGCGCTTTTTCCAAAAGTTTTGGCTTAGCAAATATCATTCGGCCAGCCGAAGTTTGCAGCACGCTAGTGACCAGAACCTCCATCGTAGTCCCGATATATTCACGTCCGCCTTCTACAACAATCATCGTTCCATCGTCTAAGTAGGCTACCCCTTGCCCATGTTCTTTGCCATCCTTAATGACCTGAACTACGATTTCCTCACCAGGCAGCACTACAGGCTTCACAGCATTCGCCAGATCGTTAATATTCAGAACGGAAACACCCTGCAATTCGCAAACCTTATTTAAGTTGAAATCATTAGTGACTACTTTACCTTGCAATACCTTCGCTAACTTCACTAACTTACTGTCAACCTCAGAGATTTCTTCAAAATCTCCCTCATAGATCAATACCTTCACATCAAGCTCTTTTTGAATTTTATTGAGAATATCAAGCCCACGCCGTCCCCGGTTCCGCTTCAACAGATCCGAAGAATCAGCAATATGCTGGAGCTCTTCAAGCACGAATTCAGGTATGACAATGGTTCCCTCAATAAATCCCGTCTTACAAATGTCAGCGATTCTTCCATCGATAATAACACTTGTGTCGAGGATTTTATGTTCCTCAAGCCCGCGGCCTTCCGGCTCAGCCGCTTGACCCCAGCGTCCAGATGTCCACAGTGCAGCTAGCTCCTCTTTTTTCTCCAAACCGATCCGCAGCCCCAGATATCCAAAAGCTAACGTAGCTGGCACTTGCAGCAGCTGCCCAGCTTTCCCAAGCCAGATCATTGCAGGGTATAACAGGAGAGATAACAGAAGCCCCCCTGTTAGCCCAGCTGCACTTGCAGCTAATTCATTCATCGGAATACGCGAACAGTAGTGAACCGCCTCCCGCAGTTTTGAACCTCCCCATTCCGCGCATAAAGACCCCGCAAACAAAAAAATAATGGCACCCAGCACCGTAAATAAAATGCTTCCTTCTACAGGTAAGCTTTCACCCAGCTTTTCCATCCCCTTGGGGAATCCTCTTTCGAGCGCATGGTATAGCGAAAAACCTGACCAAGCACCACATATTAAGGCAAAAGACAAAATCACTTTTTTCCACATAACCTAACGCACCTCCTTTTTATTCATCCTAAATGGATCTATTCCTCACCAGTATGTTCCAATTTTCAAGACGATAAACTTGGGGTAGCGCTGGAAATGCAAAAAGGCTTTGCCATCCCCCAGGGAAGACAAAACCTTTGGTCATAATTTATTCAGTTACCTTACCTTTTGGACCGATTAACCGTTCTTGGAATGATACACTTTATCCTCTGAACGGCTACGACGACGATGACGGCGTCTGGCTGTCAACCGATCAATATTTTGCTTAAAGCCGTATAATGCATAAATTCCAAGTAAGACAAAGATCAGCTTAGCGATTTGCTCTGGGAACACAACAGCTACAGCCACTGCAACAACAATAACCACTGGCGCTCCAACCACCGCTTTTTTCGGCAATCCAATCTTTTTAAAATTAGGATATTTAACAGTGCTGACCATCAAATAGGATAAGAGCAGTGTAGCAACGATCATAAACGGAGCCGAAACATCTTTATTAAAAAGAGCTAATGTGGCCAGTACACCACCTGCAGCAGGAATTGGCAAACCGATAAAATAACCCGGAACCCCCGGACGAACATTAAAACGGGCTAAGCGCAAAGCACCAAACACCGGAAAAATCGCAGTTACTGTCCAGCCTAATGCAGAGTTCAAATCCTGCAGGCTTGAGACGTACAAAATAACGGCCGGTGCGACTCCGAAAGAAACGACATCAGATAAGGAGTCCAACTCCTTGCCAAATTCGCTTTCGCATTTTAGAGCGCGAGCTACTCGACCATCTAAGCCGTCTAACAGCATAGCAATAATAACCATGATAGCGGCCATGCTAATCTTACCGTCAAACGCCATCATGATACCAAACATTCCGAGCATCAAATTACCTATCGTAAAAAGACTCGGAATTGATTTTTGTATCATTTCTTCACCTCAATTTTCTAACTTTGGCCTTTAACGTCCCCAATATTACGTGATTGTATGTTATTTACATTTGCCTGTCAATAAGAACTTGCTTCTGTAAACGTTTGAGCCCATCCTGAATATTACGGGCCCGCACCTCCCCAATTCCGTCCACTTCATCCAATTCAGCTATGCTTGCGGACATCAAATTAGGCAGCATTTCAAACCGCTCCACCAGATTGTGAATGATCACATTCGGAAGCCGCGGAATTTTGTTAAGCAGGCGATAACCACGTGGAGTCACCACTTCTTCAGAGGTAATTGCCGTAGAAGAATAACCCAATATACGGGCAATATGGTTGTCATCCATCAGATCATCATCGCTTATCCGTTTGAGACCAGCGATAATTTCACGGATTTTATCTTCCTGCTCTTCCTTAGCATAGTCTCTGTATAGAAGCCATGCTTCTTCCTCTGTATTTCCAACCAGTTCTTCCATCTGCATGCTGATCAGGCGTCCTTCGTTGCCCAATTCGTTGATATAGCGTTTGATCTCCATTTTTATGCGCAAAACCATCTCTACACGCTGGATAACGCCCACTACTTCAGCAACGGTAACAATGCCCTCATATTCTGAAGCTGACAAATTCGTCAGTCCTTGCGTGAGCACTGCTTTATACTTCTCGAGTGTCTGAATCGCTTGGTTAGCCTTTGCCAAAATAGCCCCGATCTCTTTGAGTGCATAACGTATCGAGCCTTGATAAAGCGTGATGATATTGCGGCGTTGTGAAATGGAAACCACCAGCTTACCCGTTTGCTTCGCTACCCGCTCCGCGGTCCGGTGACGGATCCCCGTCTCGATGGATGAGATAGAGGAATCCGGTATAAGTTGTGTATTAGCATACAATATACGCTTTAAATCCTCACTTAGAATAATAGCTCCGTCCATTTTAGCTAGCTCATATAAATAATTGGGCGAAAAATCGCAGTTAATGGAGAATCCGCCATCCACTACGTCCATCACCTCAGGACTGTACCCTACGACAATAAGTGCCCCTGTCTTAGCGCGCAGCACATTCTCCAAACCTTCCCGAAAAGGTGTACCCGGTGCCGCCAGTCTGAGCAGATCATTCATATTCTCTAATTGGTTATATTCTTTCATATCCCTGTGCCCCCTAATCTAACGCGACCGATAGTGCATCTGCTACGGTACTGACGCCAATAATCTGGATATCTTGCGGGTGCTTCCATCCCTTCATGCTCTTTTCAGGCATAATCACCCGCCGGAAGCCAAGCTTTGCGGCCTCCTTAACGCGCATTTCCGCGCGCGAAACGCCTCTTACCTCACCGGTAAGTCCTACTTCTCCGAAGAAAACGTCGTAAGGTTTTGTTGAAATATCACGAAAACTGGAGGCGATACTAATAGCTACAGCTAGATCAATCGCCGGTTCATCCAGCTTTACTCCCCCGGCAACATTAAGGTATGCATCCTGATTCTGCAGGAACATGCCCATCCGTTTCTCGAGTACAGCGATAATAAGTGCCATCCGCTGGTGATCCATGCCTGTGCACATTCGCCGTGGGGAAGGGAAGTGGGTGGCAGCAACAAGTGCCTGAAGTTCTACAAGCACAGGTCTAGTTCCCTCCATACTTGCCACCACAGTAGAACCAGCCACGCCAAGCGGACGTTCCGATAAAAAGAGCTCCGATGGATTCTCTACTTCGGTAAGCCCCGCTTCACCCATTTCGAAAATGCCGATTTCATTCGTAGAGCCAAAGCGGTTTTTTACAGCCCGCAAAAGTCTATACGTATGATGCCGCTCACCCTCAAAATACAGCACGCAGTCCACCATATGTTCAAGCATCCGTGGTCCAGCAATAGCCCCTTCCTTGGTAACATGACCAACGAGAACTGTTGCAATTCCACGAATCTTAGCGATACGCATAAATCTTGTCGTACACTCCCGAACCTGGGTCACGCTGCCTGGCGCACTCGTTACTTCTGGCATAAATACGGTCTGAATAGAATCGATGACAAGAAATTGTGGCTGGATTTGTTCGATCGCTTCTTCTATGCTTTCCATATTTGTCTCACATAGTACATAAAGCTCCGTTGACAACGCATCGAGGCGATCCGCGCGCAGCTTAGTTTGCCTTACCGATTCTTCGCCCGAGATATACAGTACTCGCAATCCCTGTGTTGTAAGGGCGTGCGAGGTCTGTAATAAGAGCGTAGATTTACCGATTCCTGGGTCTCCCCCTACTAGTACCAGCGATCCTGGTACGATCCCCCCACCGAGAACACGGTTAAGCTCACCTATACCTGTCAGTATGCGCGGTTCCTTGTCACTTTCTATACTTATGATCGACTGTGCCTTTTCTTTACTATGAAAAATAGGGGCATTCATTCCCTGTGTTTTGACTACGCTTTCCGTTTCCTCCACCATGGAGTTCCAAGCCTGGCACCCTGGGCATTTCCCGAACCATTTTGGCGATTCGTATCCACAGTCGGTGCAAAAAAATTTTGTTTTTGCTTTAGCCATTTGTTCTCCTTACGGTCCGAACTGTTTACAATTCGGATCATTTTCTTCTAATGAAAGTTTACCATTTCTACCCCTTTAACGAAAGGTCATTCGGTATTTGCATTAAATGTATATTTTAAATTGATCTATTTCCAATAAAAAAAGCTTCCGCTCCTCTATAAATAAGGAGCGAAAGCCTTGTTTATTTTATTCGGATTCTACTTCTTTTTCAAGCGCTGGCGCTACTGGAGCGTCCACTTTAGTCACCACAAGTTCTCCGCCGACCTCATCAATATTGAGGGAATCACCCTTTTGGATATTTCCTCTCAACAATTCCTCAGAAAGACGGTCCTCAATATGCTTCTGAATTGCCCGGCGCAATGGACGTGCACCAAAGGCTGGGTCATAACCTTCTTTAGCCAAGAAGGCCTTCGCTGCATCCGTGAGTACGAAATCAACATCATATTCACGCAGGCGCTTGCGCAGCTCATCAGACATCAACGTAACGATCTCAGCGATATGTTTCTCATCGAGTGAGTGGAAGACGATGATTTCGTCGATCCGGTTCAAGAACTCTGGACGGAAGCTCTTCTTGAGCTCTTCCATAACCTTGCCCTTCATATTGCCGTATTCTGCTCCTGCATCTTGCACAGCCGTGAATCCAAGCGTTGAATTCTTCTTGATTGCCTGTGCGCCTACGTTAGAGGTCAGAATGATAAGTGTATTGCGGAAGTCAACTACCCGGCCTTTGGAGTCGGTGAGGCGACCATCTTCAAGCACTTGCAGCAAAATGTTGAATACTTCCGGATGTGCTTTTTCAATTTCATCAAGCAGTACTACCGAGTATGGTTTACGACGTACCTTCTCTGTTAATTGGCCGCCTTCTTCATAGCCGACATATCCAGGAGGGGCACCAACTAAACGGGATGTGGAGTGCTTCTCCATATATTCCGACATATCAATACGGATGACCGCATTCTCATCGCCGAACATGGCTTCAGCAAGCGCACGAGCCAACTCAGTTTTACCTACACCCGTAGGACCGAGGAAGATAAAGGAGCCCATTGGACGTTTCGGATCTTTAAGACCCGCACGCGCCCGGCGCAATGCCCGGCTGACAGCCTTAACAGCTTCGTCCTGACCAATCACTCGTTCATGCAGCAGAGCTTCCATGTTAAGCAGACGGTCGGTCTCTTCTTCTTTCAGCTTGCTTACAGGGATTCCCGTCCAGCTTGCAACAACCTGTGCGATATCTTCAGGTGTAACTTCAGAATCGGTGCGTCCTTGTTTTTCTTTCCACTGGTTCTTAGTCGTATCAAGCTCTTCACGGATTTTTTGCTCCGTATCACGCAGGGCAGCCGCTTTCTCAAACTCTTGGCTCTGAACAGCAGAATCCTTCTCCTTGCGGATATCATCCAAGCGCATTTCTAGTTCCTTCAGATTTGGCGGGATAGTGTAAGAGTGAAGCCTTACTTTAGACCCTGCTTCATCGATAAGGTCAATGGCTTTATCCGGCAGGAAACGATCCGGAATGTAACGATCAGACAGCTTTACAGCTTCCACGATAGCTTCATCCGTAATTTTCACACGGTGATGTGCTTCATAACGATCGCGAAGTCCAAATAAAATTTGTACCGCTTCTTCTGGAGATGGCTGATCCACCGTAATCGGTTGGAAACGACGCTCCAAAGCTGCATCTTTTTCAATGTATTTACGATATTCATCCAGCGTAGTCGCACCGATGCACTGAAGTTCTCCGCGGGCTAAAGCCGGCTTAAGAATGTTGGAAGCATCAATAGCACCTTCTGCGCCACCAGCACCGATCAGCGTATGAAGCTCATCGATAAAGAGTACGATATTCCCCGCTTGGCGAATCTCATCCATGATTTTCTTGAGGCGGTCTTCAAACTCGCCGCGATATTTAGTACCAGCCACTACCGAGCCCATATCGAGCGTCATTACGCGTTTGTCGCGCAGTGTTTCTGGAATTTCATTATTAATGATTTTTTGGGCCAAGCCTTCAGCAATAGCTGTTTTACCAACCCCAGGTTCACCTATCAACACCGGGTTGTTCTTCGTCCGGCGGCTCAGTACCTGAATAACACGTTCAATTTCCTTGCTGCGACCGATAACTGGATCCAGGTTTCCATCCTTGGCATAAGCCGTCAAATCGCGTGCTAGACCGTCTAGAGTAGGTGTGCTGACATTAGCAGGTGTTCCGCTATGACTGGATGCAGCCTCGCTGCTTCCCAGAAGCTGAAGCACTTGCTGACGAGCTTTGTTCAAGCTGATGCCGAGGTTATTAAGCACACGAGCCGCGACACCTTCTCCTTCACGAATAAGTCCTAGCAGAATATGCTCAGTGCCGACATACGTATGTCCCAGCTTGCGGGCTTCGTCCATCGACAACTCGATTACTTTTTTGGCGCGAGGAGTATAAGCAATGTTCGTAGGTTGTTCTTGGCCTCTGCCAATCAGTGTCTCCACTTCGTCCTGGATTTTTTCAAGACCCAGACCCAAAGCGATTAATGCTTTAGCAGCAATGCCGTCTCCTTCACGAATAAGTCCTAGCAAAATATGTTCTGTGCCAATATTGTTGTGTCCTAAACGAACAGCTTCTTCCTGCGCTAGCGCTAGCACTTTTTGTGCGCGTTCCGTAAATCTTCCAAACATCATATCTCCTGCACCTCCATGAATAATAAATATCTATATTAATGTTGTGTTCCCAGTGTTTCTCGGAGCAGTTTCGCCCGATACATATCCCGTTCAGTGGCGTTCATCTCGTCACCGAACATTTTTTGCAGAAATCCTGGCTGTGTCTTAACGTTAAGCTCATTAAGCACGGAAATCGAAGGGCCTTCCAGTATGCCAAGGTCAACCCCAAGTCTCACATCAGACAGCCGTTGTGCGGATTCTTTAAGCTCCATTAGAGCAGCGTAACACAAAATCCCATAAGATCTTTTCACTCGGTCTGTAATTCTCAAAGCGGAATCTACAAGCAGCCTTTCACGGGCATTTCGTTCATGCTCTATAATCTGGGTGACTACACTGTGAAGGTTCTCGATGATTTCACTTTCCGTTTGACCGAGAGTAATCTGATTGGAAATTTGAAAGATGTTCCCTACTGCTTCGCTGCCCTCACCATAAATTCCTCTTACAGTCAATCCCACTTGGTTCACTGCTGACAATATGCGATTGATCTGTTGGGTCATTACTAGTGCTGGCAAATGCAGCATTACTGAGGCACGCAGCCCTGTACCCACATTGGTGGGACAACTGGTCAAGTATCCTCTTTTATCATCAAAAGCGTAATTCACAGCCGATTCGAAGATATCATCGATGGCTGTCGCACGTTCCCATGCTTCTCTTACCTGAAGACCCGGGAACAGACATTGGATCCGCAGATGGTCTTCTTCGTTAATCATGATGCTAACCGACTCATCTTCATTTAATATCACAGCTGCGCCACGTGAATCATTAGCCAGATTAGGACTGATGAGATGTTTCTCGACCAATACCTTTTTATCCAGTTCATTCACTTCAGCAAGCTTTATTAGTTGAAAAGATCCGAATTCGGCAGCAGTTTCCCCATGAAACACAGGGGCCAGCAGCTCTAATACTTCTTCCGATTGCTCTAAGGAAGCAAGCATAGGGAATGGAAGATGCTCTAAATTACGTGCAATACGCATACGGCTGCTAATTACAATCTCGGAGTGACTGCCTCCCGAGCGCATCCAATCACTAAGCGCTTGTTCAGTAAATCGGAGACTTGACATGTCATATCCCCCCTATATATCAAAGACTTTACTCTTGTGCCATTTCTTTTTCAAGTTGGCGAATTTGATCCCGCAGCTCTGCCGCAGTTTCGAATTCCTCCTGTGCGATACTTTGCTGTAATTCCAGCTTCAATTCATCAATTTGCCGCTTGAACACAATTTGTGCTCCAGCACGTTTAGGAATCTTGCCTACATGCGAAGTGCTGCCATGCACCCGTTTAAAGAGCGGGTCCAGTGCACTGTTAAAATATTTATAACAGGAGCTGCAGCCAAAACGACCCAATTTGCTAAACTGCGAGTACGTCATCCCACAATTCTCACATTGCAGACTCTGCGTAGTCTTCGTAGCAGCCGTCTTTTCCTTACCGGCCCCTTCAAGATCAAGCAGACCGGACAGCAAGCTGTGAATGGAGAATCCTCCAGCAGTTCCCGGGATCAGTTCACCCTTCTCCCGCGCACAGCTCTCGCAGATATGAAATTCTGTCTTCTCTCCATTCACGATCTTGGTGAAATGGAGTGTTGCTGGCTTGACGCCACATTCCTGACATTGCATAAGCGAAAGCCCCTCCCTTATGATTGACAATTATTTGCCTAACAAAGAGATTAACATCGCCTTCATAATCTTGGCCCGAATCTCATCCCGATATGGAATCTTAACCGTTAGGCAATCCCGAGAAACAGCAGCGCGCATAAGACACGCCTCACGCTTGCTTAGAAAACCAGCTTCCTCCAGTTGATAAATCAACCCTTCGGCAGCGTTCTGATCTATCCCGCCACCTATAGTATGGTTTAAATGGGCATGCAGTGCCACGTTGGGCGGCAATTCAAAACGTTGAATACGAATATATCCCCCGCCACCACGCTTACTTTCCACCACATAGCCTTTTTCCAGTGTAAAGCGTGTACTAATAACATAATTGATCTGTGACGGTACGCATGAGAACTGGTCCGCCAGGTCATTTCGCTGGATTTCCACCGTACCTTCGGGACTTTCATGCAAAATATTCTTCAGATATTGTTCAATAATATCAGAGATATTGCGCATCACTCATCCTCCAGTGCTCTTTAAAGCTTCATAATATCGCTTACGGCCCGCATCCTTAATGACATTCATTAGTGAACTTCATTCATATAAGTCTGAAGAAAACTTCACGAATTCAGAGGATCGCACTGTATGTCATCAGGTGCGTTGACTTTGACTTTCTTTGACTTTTTAATATTATAACATATTCTGTGCTAATTCCAAGAGGATTCTCTTATTTTTCACTTTTTTCAGCGAATGTATTCGGAAATAAAGAACTCTCCCAGCTTCTTTCGAAGGGGAGAGCCTAATTATTTTCTAAAAATGATCAAAAAGTGCTGTTTCAGCTTGCGGTATGATTTCTTCGAGCCATTCCAGAGCCGTCGGATTACCAGTCACACGTCCATAACGAGCCAGCTCTGCCGGGCGTTTATATCCAAACATTAGAATCGTCAGCGTACCAATCTCACAGCTTAAGTCAGCTGCATCCCGTTCACCCTCTATACGCAAGAAAGCTGCTGCTCCCTTTTCGGAGACAGTCCATTCCCACAACCCGTCATTCCATGGGGCATATTTATCTTCAATATAGATAACCTGTTTCTTCTGACTGTTGTGACGCTTAAAAGAATAACTCTCCACGAATGCTTTAGCATTAACAATACGCGCCATAAAATAAGGATAATTCTCCTGCTCTATACGCGGATCAGGCAGCAAAAAGGGTAACATATCATCGGATGGCACCAGTTTTAGCGATGCACCGGTCACCATCGAATCGTGATTCGCAAGAAATGTCCACAGCCCCTGCCGGGCCTGTTCGTTCAAAAACACAAATTCATCAATGACCAGCTCTCTATTTTCTATCTTATATAGTACGTATCCTTCAGGTTCCCCAAGCTGTGAATAAAATACCGCAGTCTGACCTTCATCATCCAGAACAGAGCTCTCCCACCAGTCCAAATCACGCTTAAGTGTTCCGTTATATCTAACTGCAAAACGATTGTATAAGTTGTCCAATACTTCGATATCGTTAACACCACGTCTTACCTTGCCCTCAACTTCAACCTTCTTGGGAAACTTGGCAACAGGAATGGAGTATTTCTTATATTCACAATAAACTTCCCAACCAAATTTGCGATAAAAGGGGATCAGGAACGGATGCAGAAAAGATAATGTCTGCCCCGCCTCATTCATCGTTTGCAGCGTATGCGCCAGGAGCTTTGCCACATGCCCCTGTCTGCGATTCTCTGGCCATGTCGCTACCCCTGCGAGCCCTCCCATAGGTACTAATCTACCTTGTATGTACACTTCGAACGGAAGAAGAGTAAGTTTAGCTTCCAAAGTACCTTCTTCAAAAGCACCCCATACGCGTTCTGCTTTAAATCTTTCCTTAGCATTCGCCCTTTTCTCACTAGGCAGCTTGTATTGAAAAGCATATTCAGATAAATCCATGCTTAGATCAAACTCTTCTGAGTGCAATTGTCTGATATCCACAAAACTCACCTCATCATTTATGAATTTACTTTTATGGTTAGTATAACAAGAGAGTGTATTGTGTGCGAATTATAAGGATATTTTTCGAACTTTTTTCAGTTATCCACAGCCTTAGGCAGTTTTAAAAATAGTCTTGTAATCTTGTTCTATTCAAGTTAAAATAATTATCCACTTATCAATCCCTCTATCCACATAAATATGACTATATCCACAGCAACCCGTGTATTACTTAGGTTTTCTGTTGACAGATCTACATAAATATGTACTTAATCCACACCATTTGGTGATTTTTTGCCTTTTAATCATCTATCCACATGTGCGTAAGTTTTCTGTAAATTCCAATGAATTATCCACAAGTTTTCCACAATCTATAATAGACGCAAAAAAGCCACTGTCGAGTTATCAACAGTGGTCTATTTGTGCTTGGCAACGTCCTACTCTCCCAGGACCCTTCGGTCCAAGTACCATCGGCGCTGGAGGGCTTAACGGTCGTGTTCGGGATGGGTACGCGTGGAACCCCTCCGCTATCGCCACCAAACATGCGTCTGTGAAACAGACGCCGCCGCGTGAAATTCAGTTCATCACCAGAAGTGACAATGAATTCCTAAGCGTGTTACAGGCTTGATGCCTGAAAACTGAATCCGAATTGAATTTGCGTCGCCCGTCATCTCTTCGGGGCCCCCGGAAAGTATTCGGAATTAGCTTCGCAGCTTCTTCTTCACTTTTTGGGGTATTTTTAGGATAAGCCCTCGACCGATTAGTATTGGTCAGCTCCATGCATTGCTGCACTTCCACCTCCAACCTATCTACCTCGTCGTCTTCAAGGGGTCTTACTAATTGGGAAATCTCATCTTGAGGGGGCTTCACGCTTAGATGCTTTCAGCGCTTATCCCGTCCGTACGTAGCTACCCAGCCATGCTCCTGGCGGAACAACTGGTGCACCAGCGGTACGTCCATCCCGGTCCTCTCGTACTAAGGACAGCTCCTCTCAAATTTCCTGCGCCCACGACAGATAGGGACCGAACTGTCTCACGACGTTCTGAACCCAGCTCGCGTACCGCTTTAATGGGCGAACAGCCCAACCCTTGGGACCTACTTCAGCCCCAGGATGCGATGAGCCGACATCGAGGTGCCAAACCTCCCCGTCGATGTGGACTCTTGGGGGAGATAAGCCTGTTATCCCCAGGGTAGCTTTTATCCGTTGAGCGATGGCCCTTCCATGCGGTACCACCGGATCACTAAGTCCGACTTTCGTCCCTGCTCGACTTGTAGGTCTCGCAGTCAAGCTCCCTTATGCCTTTGCACTCTGCGAATGATTTCCAACCATTCTGAGGGAACCTTGGAACGCCTCCGTTACTCTTTAGGAGGCGACCGCCCCAGTCAAACTGCCCGCCTGACACGGTCCCCGTACCCGGTAAGGGTACTAGGTTAGAACCTAGATACGATCAGGGTGGTATCCCAACGGCGCCTCCACCGAAGCTTGCGCTCCGATTTCTACGGCTCCCACCTATCCTGTACAGATCGTACCCAAATTCAATATCAAGCTGCAGTAAAGCTCCATGGGGTCTTTCCGTCTTGTCGCGGGTAACCTGCATCTTCACAGGTATTAAAATTTCACCGGATCTCTCGTTGAGACAGCGCCCAAGTCGTTACGCCATTCGTGCGGGTCAGAATTTACCTGACAAGGAATTTCGCTACCTTAGGACCGTTATAGTTACGGCCGCCGTTTACTGGGGCTTCGGTTCATAGCTTCGGGTTACCCCTAACCACTCCCCTTAACCTTCCAGCACCGGGCAGGCGTCAGCCCGTATACTTCGCCTTGCGGCTTCGCACAGACCTGTGTTTTTGCTAAACAGTCGCTTGGGCCTTTTCACTGCGGCCCCCTCGTGCTATTCACACTACCGGGGCACCCCTTCTCCCGAAGTTACGGGGTCATTTTGCCGAGTTCCTTAACGAGAGTTCTTCCGCGCGCCTTAGAATTCTCTTCTCGCCTACCTGTGTCGGTTTGCGGTACGGGCACCTTCTCCTGGCTAGAGGCTTTTCTTGGCAGTGTGAGATCATGACCTTCGCTACTACAATTTTCGCTCCCCATCACAGCCCAGCCTTAATGATGTGCGGATTTGCCTACACATCAGCCTCACTGCTTAGACGGACATCCATCAGTCCGCGTCACTACCCTCCTGCGTCACCCCATCGCTCATAGCGGATTACGGTGGTACAGTAATTTCAAACTGTTGTCCTTCGACTACGCCTTTCGGCCTCGCCTTAGGTCCCGACTTACCCTGAGCGGACGAGCCTTCCTCAGGAAACCTTGGGCTTTCGGCGGATCAGATTCTCACTGATCTTTTCGTTACTCATACCGGCATTCTCACTTGTGTAGTGTCCAGCGCTCTTTTCAGTACACCTTCAACCCCTACACAACGCTCCCCTACCCCAGATACATACGTATCTAGCCATAGCTTCGGTGGTGTGTTTAGCCCCGTTACATTTTCGGCGCAGAGTCACTCGACCAGTGAGCTATACGCACTCTTTCAATGGTGGTCGCTTCTAAGCCAACATCCTGGTTGTCTGTGCAACTCCACATCCTTTCCCACTTAACACACACTTGGGGACCTTAGCTGATGGTCTGGGCTGTTTCCCTTTTGACAATGGATCTTAGCACTCACTGTCTGACTCCCGGCAATAAGTATATGGCATTCGGAGTTTGACTGAGCTTGGTAATCCTTGCGGACCCCGCACCCAATCAGTGCTCTACCTCCACTACTCTTATACCGAGGCTAGCCCTAAAGCTATTTCGGGGAGAACCAGCTATCTCCGAGTTCGATTGGAATTTCTCCGCTACCCCCACCTCATCCCCGCACTTTTCAACGTACGTGGGTTCGGGCCTCCAGTGCGTGTTACCGCACCTTCACCCTGGACAGGGGTAGATCACACGGTTTCGGGTCTACGTCCACATACTAATTCGCCCTATTCAGACTCGCTTTCGCTGCGGCTCCACCTTCTCGGCTTAACCTTGCATGTTAAACGTAACTCGCCGGTTCATTCTACAAAAGGCACGCCATCACCCATTAATAGGGCTCTGACTTTTTGTAAGCACACGGTTTCAGGTTCTATTTCACTCCCCTTCCGGGGTGCTTTTCACCTTTCCCTCACGGTACTGTTTCACTATCGGTCGCCAGGTAGTATTTAGCCTTAGCAGATGGTCCTGCTGGATTCATACGGGGTTTCACGTGCCCCGCACTACTCGGGATCCGTCTCGGAGAGAACACAGTTTAGGTTACAGGGCTTTTACCTCTATCGCGGGCCTTTCCAGACCTCTTCACCTACCATATTCCTTTGTAACTCCATGTGAGACGTCCCACAACCCCTAAGAGCAAGCTCTTAGGTTTAGGCTGTTCCGCGTTCGCTCGCCGCTACTGACGGAATCACTATTGTTTTCTCTTCCTCAGGGTACTTAGATGTTTCAGTTCCCCTGGTCTGCCTCTACATTTCCTATGTATTCAGAAATGAGTAGCTGCGAATTACCACAGCTGGGTTTCCCCATTCGGACACCCCCGGATCAAAGCTTGCTTACAGCTCCCCGAGGCAGTTTCGTTGTTCGCCACGTCCTTCGTCGGCTCCTGGCGCCTAGGCATCCTCCGTGTGCTCTTATTAGCTTAACCTTGATTCTTCCGAAGAAAAATCTCACTAATAACATTTACTTGTTTGCACAAGTTGCTAAAAGATGTTCTAAAACGCAAATTCGTTTCGGTATCCAGTTTTCAAGGATCAAGTGTATAGACATAACAAATAGATGAAGTTTGTTGGTGGAGCCAAGCGGGATCGAACCGCTGACCTCCTGCTTGCAAGGCAGGCGCTCTCCCAGCTGAGCTATGGCCCCGCAAATTCCATCAAAACCGAACAAATGGATACACGTTAATTGGTTGTGGAAGTTAAACTTCCGATTTGAATGTTCTCATTGCAGAGAACGATTCTCCATAGAAAGGAGGTGATCCAGCCGCACCTTCCGATACGGCTACCTTGTTACGACTTCACCCCAATCATCTACCCCACCTTCGGCGGCTGGCTCCCTTGCGGGTTACCCCACCGACTTCGGGTGTTGTAAACTCTCGTGGTGTGACGGGCGGTGTGTACAAGACCCGGGAACGTATTCACCGCGGCATGCTGATCCGCGATTACTAGCAATTCCGACTTCATGCAGGCGAGTTGCAGCCTGCAATCCGAACTGAGACCGGCTTTGATGGGATTGGCTCCACCTCGCGGCTTCGCTTCCCGTTGTACCGGCCATTGTAGTACGTGTGTAGCCCAGGTCATAAGGGGCATGATGATTTGACGTCATCCCCACCTTCCTCCGGTTTGTCACCGGCAGTCACTCTAGAGTGCCCAACATTACTTGCTGGCAACTAAAGTTAAGGGTTGCGCTCGTTGCGGGACTTAACCCAACATCTCACGACACGAGCTGACGACAACCATGCACCACCTGTCTCCTCTGTCCCGAAGGCCGCCGCTATCTCTAGCAGATTCAGAGGGATGTCAAGACCTGGTAAGGTTCTTCGCGTTGCTTCGAATTAAACCACATACTCCACTGCTTGTGCGGGTCCCCGTCAATTCCTTTGAGTTTCAGTCTTGCGACCGTACTCCCCAGGCGGAGTGCTTACTGTGTTAACTTCGGCACCAAGGGTATCGAAACCCCTAACACCTAGCACTCATCGTTTACGGCGTGGACTACCAGGGTATCTAATCCTGTTTGCTCCCCACGCTTTCGCGCCTCAGCGTCAGTTACAGCCCAGAAAGTCGCCTTCGCCACTGGTGTTCCTCCACATATCTACGCATTTCACCGCTACACGTGGAATTCCACTTTCCTCTTCTGTACTCAAGCCACCCAGTTTCCAGTGCGACCTCAGGTTGAGCCCAAGGTTTAAACACCAGACTTAAATAGCCGCCTGCGCGCGCTTTACGCCCAATAATTCCGGACAACGCTTGCCCCCTACGTATTACCGCGGCTGCTGGCACGTAGTGGTATTAGCCGGGGCTTTCTTCTCAGGTACCGTCACTCCGGTAGCAGTTACTCTACCGGACGTTCTTCCCTGGCAACAGAGCTTTACGATCCGAAAACCTTCATCACTCACGCGGCGTTGCTCCGTCAGGCTTTCGCCCATTGCGGAAGATTCCCTACTGCTGCCTCCCGTAGGAGTCTGGGCCGTGTCTCAGTCCCAGTGTGGCCGTTCACCCTCTCAGGTCGGCTACGCATCGTCGCCTTGGTGGGCCGTTACCCCACCAACTAGCTAATGCGCCGCAGGCCCATCCCTCAGTGACAGATTGCTCCGTCTTTCATTCTTCTCTCAGGAGAAAAAAGAAATTATCCGGTATTAGCTACCGTTTCCGGTAGTTATCCCAGTCTGAAGGGCAGGTTGCCTACGTGTTACTCACCCGTCCGCCGCTAAGTTATTTTGAAAGCAAGCTTTCAAAATAACTCCGCTCGACTTGCATGTATTAGGCACGCCGCCAGCGTTCGTCCTGAGCCAGGATCAAACTCTCCAATTAGTATTGAAAAGAGCGATATGCTCATTTTGAAACTGACGATTCATTAATTGAATCTTTTTAAAAATTAACGTGTTCCATTTGTTCAGTTTTCAAAGAACTTGCTCCTAGCATTTCGACATTCAATGTCTCTTGCACAGGAATTAGAGTATATCATGTTTGTTTCTATATTGTCAACTTATTTCTTCATCGCTTGTGTTTCGTATGTGCGATGCGTCGTAAGCACAAGAGATAATATACCATGCTGTCATTGAGTTTGCAAGCTTTTTTTGAAATAAAAAAATCATTCGTATAAATAACTTCGATACAACACAAATTGATACCATTCATCCATTATTTGTGGCTAAATAGAATTTATCGTATTCGCCAATCTTACCTTTTAACTATCAGTACAGAGAGGAGTCAAAATGGAGACCAAACCTACAGACGCTGCATCCAAGGTAGACAGCAAGGACAAGGAGCAGCGTAATTTGCAGCAAGCAACGATTTATAAAATTTTGTTAGCTGTCAGTTTTGTTCATTTATTTAATGATTCTATACAGGCAGTCATTCCAGCAATCTTCCCTATTCTCAAAGATAATCTACTGCTCTCTTTCGCCCAGATTGGATGGATCTCATTCGCTTTAAATATGACGTCATCAGTAATCCAACCCGTCATTGGATATGCTGCAGACCGTAAACCCCGTCCTATATTATTACCACTGGGTATGTGCAGCACATTTTTAGGTGTACTTCTATTGGCTTATGCCAATAGCTATTTTCTGGTCTTATTCTCGGTTATCCTGATCGGATTCGGTTCAGCCACCTTCCACCCAGAAGGTATGCGTGTTGCTCATATGGCCGCAGGTCAGCGAAAGGGATTGTCGCAATCTATTTTTCAAGTGGGCGGCAATGCTGGCCAGTCCCTGGGTCCAATGCTTACGAAATGGGTATTCATCCCCTTTGGCCAGATTGGTGCCCTAGGCTTCACGATCGTCGCGGCTGCCGGAATCGCTGTTCAGACCTATGTAGCTCGCTGGTATAGAGAAATGCTAGATGCCGGTTATACCTTTCATAAAAAATCAACAGCACGAGCAATCGACCCCACCCGCCGAAAAAGTATACGAACAGCAACGATTATTCTTGTATTCCTAGTCTTTGTTAGGTCTTGGTATGGCGCTTCTATCGGCAGTTACTACGCCTTCTATCTAATGGACAAATATCAAATGACGCTGGATAAAGCCCAAATCTATATTTTTATGTATTTGGCTGCTGGCGCAGTGGGCACATTTTTTGGAGGTCCGCTGGCTGACCGTTTTGGACGGCGTAATCTCATCTTACTATCAATGGTAGGAACCGTTCCCTTTGCACTTGCTCTACCCTTTGTAGGTCCATTATGGGCGGCTGTATTGCTGCTGATTGGCGGTTTCATCCTTCTGTCCAGCTTCTCTGTTACCGTCATTTATGCTCAAATGCTATATCCGGGCAACATTGGCACAGTTTCAGGTCTGATCACGGGACTTGCTTTTGGACTCGGCGGGATCGGCTCATTAGTCCTCGGCAACCTCATTGATAGTATCGGGATTGCTAAAGTGTTCATCGCTTGCGGCTTCCTCCCGCTGCTTGGGTTTCTTGCCTTGCTGCTTCCTAGAGATGAGAAATTAGAAGAATGGGCGGCGCAATAACTTCTCAATGATCACTTAAGGCTTTACTCATTACTGTAGAAAATAGAGCGGCAGCCTTCCCGCTGCCTTCAGTCATGTAATTATCCTGATTCGTACGATCAAAACCCATCCATACCGCAGCTGTCCACTCCGAAGTATAGCCTACAAACCAAAGATCCCGATTAGCTTTCTTGCTCACGCCAGCCAAGTCCAATTGGGTCGTACCGGTCTTTCCCGCTACTGGTCTGTTCATCTGCGCTTTTTTCCCTGTTCCTTCATTAACAACATTGCGTAACATAGCCGTCATCGCTTCTGCGGTACGCGGCGAGATTACCTGACGTGATTCAGAGGGATGAGTATACAAGACCTTCCCTTTTGAATCCGTTATGGAGCGCACCATATGAGCCGCATTAAATTTTCCTCCACTAGCAAAGACACTGTAGGCCTGGGCCATTTTTAGTGGAGAAACCCCATTATGAAGCCCCCCCAAAGCTATTGATAAATGATTGTCCTCCTCCGTCAGTACAATTCCTAATTTGGCGGCAAATTGCCGCGCAGAAGAGATTCCAACCTGCTTCAATACCCATACGGCTGGTGCATTGATGGATTTTTGCAAAGCTGTGTTCATTGTGACCTGACCTTGGTATATACCGTTCAAGTTCTCAGGCTTATAGCTGCCATAAGCAACTTTACGGTCGGACAGCATACTATTCGGGTTGAATTTCCCGCTCTCGAGTGCAGGTCCATAATCAATGATCGGCTTAAAGCTGGAACCCGGCTGACGTGCATCAATAATAGCTCTGTTCAAATTGCCCTCGTTTTGATCTCGCCCACCAATCAATGCCACTACTTCTCCTGTACGATGATCCATTATGGTCATAGCTGCTTCTACCTGCTGATCTTTTCCGTCAGGTGGAAATGAAGCCTCTTTGAGAACGGCCTGCTCAAGTGCCTGCTGTGCTTTGATGTTCAAACCTGTAACTATAGTGTAGCCGCCTGTACGAAGCTCCTCTACGGATTCCCCTGTGATCTGAGCCGCTTCCTTAAGGGCTGCATCCACATAATACACTCCGGCAACCCCATTTTCGACCGCAGCTGGAGACTGATATTGTTTATTCATAGCTTCCTGCATTTGCTCATACGTGATTAGTCGCTGATTGAACATCATCTTTAGCACTAGATTTCTTCTCGTTTTGGATAATGCACTATTGTCTACTGGGTTATAAATAGAGGGGCCTTTAGGGATTCCCGCCAGAGTGGCTATTTGCCAGATCTCCAATTTTTTCAGATCAGACACGCCGAAGTAACGCTTCGCTGCTGCTTTTACTCCATATTGTCCCCGCCCCATATAAATCTGATTGAGGTACAGCTGCAAAATCTCACGTTTCGTCAGTCGCTGCTCCAAGGCAAAAGCAATAGAGGTTTCATTTAACTTGCGCAGCATATTCTTATCTCTGTTCAAATAAAGATTGCGAGCAAGCTGTTGAGTAATACTACTGCCACCTTCTGATAAACTCATGTCCAAGATATTTTTTAAGAACGCGCGTGATATCCCTTTATAATCGACCCCTTGATGGCTATAAAAACGGCGGTCTTCTACTGTTAAAAAGGTATCTATTAATAAAGCCGGCATCTCCTCAAGCTCTGCTGTAAGCCTATAACCCGAGCTCGGTAGCGGAGTCATTCGTATAACTGTTCCATCTGAAGCTGTGATGAGGCTTGATTCTGGCAATTGCAGCCTATCCTCATGCCGGTTAAGTACAATCCCCCCATACTGGTATACATAAAACAAAATCAAAAGCGCCAATACCGTACTAATAACACTCACATCAAATAATAGGTACCCTACTCGCAATATCCGGGTGCGTGCATTCCATCTGCTCATGATTCGATAATCAGGTTCTCCAGGAACCGCTCCATACTGCGTACTTCATCATTCGCTGCTGCAAGAAGTGTATGTACTTCCGCCCCATCCTCTTCAACCTCACGGAGAGTGCGAAGTATCGCCCTAGTCCTTATTAATAAAGCTACTGCTGGTGTGTCCTCTATCCGATTTGAGCTTGCACCTCTATCAGGAACTTCTATTCTTTGCATTCGATTGAGGTTAGCAGCAATTTCACCTATTTCTCCTCCAGAGAGAACCTTGATGTTCTGGGCGACTCCTTTATCTGCCAGCTCCGTGGTTCCCACCACTAGCGAGCGCAAATCATCAGCCATTTTCTGTGAACGAAGAACATACAGCCCACCGAAGACTAGAATAAATAGAAGGATGGCACTAGGGGTTTGACCCATATGATTAATAACCCAATGAATAAGCCGGACAAAAAAGGCTCCTGGTTGACCCGAATAATGAGAATACAGCAAAGCGACAGCCCGCTGGACAACAAAAAGAAAGGCAGCACTCAAAAGAGCACAACCCATAAAAATATATAAATAGCTGATACGAACCGTCCGAAGTTTTGGCATGGTAGTTCCTCCTTGTGCCACAAGGATAACTTCCAAATCTTAAGAACCCGCCAGAGTTTTCTTAAGATTCTATGAAGAATGGGAAACGGGTAATAAAATCCGTGCGAAGAGATGTACTTTCTACATAAATAACGCCATTGTGGCGTTCGATGATACTTTTGGCAATCGCAAGTCCAAGCCCTGAGCCGCCTGTATGCTGTGAACGCGACTTTTCTGCCCGATAGAATCGTTCAAAAATAAAAGGGATATCACTTTCCGCAATCCTCTCTCCGAAGTTGCTAATACGGACCACAGCATCATTTTCCTTTTTACTGAAACCTATCTCCAATTTCCCGCCGCTTCTGCCGTAACGGATCGCGTTAGTAATCAAATTTTCATAAGCACGTACTAATTCTTTAGGCGAAGCCTCTATCCATAACTCATCAGCAACGTCCTCGATTTCATAGATCATATCCGCCTTTGTTAGTTCAGGAACTGACTCCTCCGCCAGCTGCCGTATGAAGGCCTTCAAATCCAATCTCTGCATAACCAAAGGGTACTCTCCACTATTTACACGTGTGTATTCAAAAAGATCATCGATCAGTTTACGCAGCACCAGGGATTTGTTGTAGGCTATATCCACGTAATACCGGATTTCCGCTTCTTCCTGACATCGATCTTGTTCGATGTATTCCAAAAAGCCCAAGACAGAGGTGAGCGGGGTGCGTAAATCATGGGAAACACCTGTGATCAAGTCATTTTTCGCATTTACAGCTTTACGTTCCTCCTCTATGGAGTGCTGCAAACGCTCAGCCATTTCATTAATATTCTCAGCCAGCACACCCAGCTCATCCGTGGTTCTGACTTCAATTCTATGGGACATCCCGGAGCTTGTAATTTCTCGAATCCCTTTTGTGATCTCTTCCAGATACAGCACAACTTTACGAGTGTAGATAAAAAAGAATAATAAAAAGCTGATAATACCCGCTGCTGTCATTAGTGGCATAGAGCCAATATGATTAATAATCCAGCGCAGTATGCGTGAATAGGGAGCCGACTCTGAAGCCGGATTTAGATAGATCATAAAGTTGACGAGTTGGTACCCTGCCATGAGCAGCAAAGCGCCCGAAAGCACACTCAGCAAAAAAGCAAACATAAACTTCCAGCGAATCGTCGTTATATATTTAGAATTCAAGAAGCCTCACCTAATCCTTTCAGGAAGGTCCGTCTAATTTATAGCCAACTCCCCAGACGGTTTGTATATAACGTGGGCGTTTCGAATCGATTTCGATTTTGTCTCGGAGATTACGAATATGTACCATCACTGTGTTACCGCCATCTAAAAAGGGTTCATTCCATACCTTATTGTAAATTTGCTCCAAGCTAAGCACTTGACCTTGGTGTCTCGCTAAAAGCTCTAGAATAGAGAATTCCCGCGGAGTCAGTTTAATCTTCTGCTGGTCTACATACACCTCATGCTTAGACGTATCTATAGTCAGATCCTCAAAGCTTAGTTTGCTGTCGTTTCCCAACGTATTACTATCCTTATTAAATCCGTGATAACGGCGCAACTGTGATTTTACTCGTGCCACAATCTCCAAAGGATTAAACGGCTTGCCCACGTAGTCATCTGCCCCGAGGCTCAGGCCGGAGATTTTGTCCATATCTGTATTTTTGGCTGATAGTATGATAATTGGCATTTTCCGCTCTTCACGGATCTTCATACATGCAGCTAGCCCGTCCATTTTAGGCATCATGACATCAAGAATAATTAGATCAACTTCCTCTTTCTGCAGACATTCCAGCGCTTCCATTCCATCGTAAGCCTTAAGCAGTCTATAGCCTTCATTACAGAGATAAATCGTTAACAGTTCTACAATTTCCTTCTCATCGTCTACTAACAATATCGTTTCTCTCTTCACAGGAAGGGTTTCCTTTCAAATATAGTAATAAATATCTATAGCTATATATTAGCAGATCATCCGAATTTTTTTCTAAAAATGAAACGTTTAGTTGTAATCCACGCAAAAAAGGCCCCTGCTCCTCTCGTACTTAAACGAAATGGAACCGGGAACCTTTTGGAATCGAATATAGTTTGTTACTTACATATCCAACAAGCGAATTAGCTCATCTTCATCCTCAATGACTTGAATGCCTAACTGCTGAGCTTTGGCCAGCTTACTGCCAGCTTTTTCACCAGCGATAACTAAATCCGTCTTCTTGGACACACTTCCCGACACCTTTGCTCCGAGTGCTTCCAGACGTTCAGCTGCTTCATCTCGGGTAAGCTTTTGCAAGGAACCGGTCAATACGACCGTTTTGCCACTAAAGAAGGAATCGGTACTAACAGGACGTGGTGCCTCAGGAGCCTTCGCTTCCACACCCAACGCCCGCAAGCGGGAAACATTAGCTACTACAACTGGATCTGCGAAGAAGCTGACAATGCTCTCGGCGACAATCCCACCAATGTCTGGTAACTCAGCGAGCTCCTCGGCTTTGGCCTGCATCACAGCATCCAGATCGCGGAAATGATCAGCCAACATCTTCGTCGTTGCTTTACCTGTGTTAGGGATCCCTAACGCAAAGAGAAATGAAGCAAGATCTCTACCTTTGCTATCTTCTAAAGCTTGCAGCAAATTCTGTGCTTTTTTCTCACCAAAACGGTTCAGCTGTACAAGCTGCTCAAAGTTCAGTTCATACAGATCCGCAGAGTCATGTACATTAAGTTCATCATAGAGCTGACCCGCCGTCTTCTCACTGAATGTCTCGATATCCATCGCATCTCGCGAAGCAAAGTGGGTGATCCGACTGATAATCTGCGGCCTACAATTCAGTTTATTGTTACAGAAAAGATGTGCTCCGCGCATTTCTAACGGATATCCACAAGCTGGACAGTCCTCAGGGAAAATAATCTCTCCACCGTCATTCTCCTCTGTTACCTTGCCGAGAATTTCTGGGATAACATCATTGGAACGGCGAATAAAGACCCGCGAACCTAAGGCGAATTTCAAGTTTTTGCGCTCAATATCACCCACATTATTCAGGGTGCAGTTCTGAACGGTAACTCCGGCAAGCTCTACAGCCTCAACCCGAGCCAGCGGAGTCACTTTACCTGTACGACCTACATTCCAGCTAACAGACTCCAGCACGGTCGTCGTTTCTTCGGCTTCAAATTTATAAGCTACTGCCCAACGCGGGAACTTGTCAGTGTAGCCAAGCACCTCACGGATCCGGAAATCCGTGACCTTAATTACAGCCCCATCAATGAGGTAATCAAGACTCGAACGACTCTCCTCGATTCCAGCGAGCTGCTCAGTTACATCATCAAAATCATTGCAGTAGGTCAGGTATGGGTTCACTTTAAATTTGTTATTCCGCAGAAAATCCATCATTTCCTGATGGTCAGCGAACTCCGCGCCTTCTGCAAAGCCTACATTATAGAAAAAAGCGTTCAAACGGCGGTCCGCAGTAGTCTTCGGATTAAGATTACGCAGTGCACCTGCTGCTGCATTACGCGCATTCTTCAGCGGCTCTGCAGCCCTTGTATTATAATCAGCCAGCACAGACAGATTCATAATCCCTTCACCCTGAACCTCAATGACCCCATCCTTGAAGGGAATCGTCAATGGAACGGATTTGATGGTCTTCACCTGTGCAAGTATTCCTTCGCCAACTACACCATTGCCACGCGTTGATGCCTGTTCGAGAACACCATTACGATAGGTTAAATTCAGTGTTAAGCCATCGAACTTCAGTTCTACTGCATAACAAGGATCAGGAAGAGGGGTGTCTGGATTCTTGAGATTGTATTCATTCACTAACCGGAGCACCCGGGTATTCCAGCTGCGCAGCTGTTCAATATTCTGTGCTTTATCCAGACTCCAAAGCGGTGCCAGATGCCGATGCGGCGTGAAGCCCTTAAGCAGCTCTCCACCTACACGTTGTGTAGGCGAATCCGGTAGTACGAAGCCACTCTCAGCCTCCAGTGCTACAAGCTTGTCGTATAAAACATCGTATTCCTTATCGCTGACTAGCGGTGCATCCAGCGTGTAGTAGTGGTAATTATAGTTATTTAATTCCGCAACAAGCTCTTCCATCACATGCATAGCATCCATGCAGGTACATCCCTCCGTCAATAAGTTTCCTAAAGTTAGCGTGGTCTAAATATCCGTTCGTTAATCGTTGTCTGTTATTATTCCACTTTGGTAATCGGCGCAAACCCCGCAAGCAGACGTTTCACACCCACGGGTGCCGGAAAAGCAATCTGTAGCTCCGTGTCATTCCCGCTGCCTTTAACAGATACAACGGTGCCCGTGCCCCATTTGCCGTGGGAGACCTTGTCACCCGCTTTGTAATCGCCAGCTGCTGCAGCCCCTGCTCCGGTAGCACGCTGTGCGCCTCCGGAGGTCACGGTCACGCTGCTCTTGCTTGCCGCCGCTGACGCCGTGCTTCCGCCGCCTGCCGGCGTAGCTCCGGCGGCGCCACCCCGGCCGCCAAAGTTCCCACGGCCACCGCTGCCGAAGCCGCGTCCGCCGTAAGCACCGCCTGCCTCCGCGCCTCCGCGCTGGAAGCGGTCTTGAGTCTTAACGGTATCTTCCTTCAGTTCCTCCGGAATCTCCTCTAAGAAGCGGGACGGTTGGTTCGCCGTCGTCCGGCCAAAGAGCGTACGCATCCGCGCACAAGAGAGAAACAGTTGTTTCTCCGCGCGGGTGATCCCCACATACGCAAGCCGGCGTTCCTCTTCCAGCTCGTCGTTGTCCTGGAAGGCACGGCTGTGTGGGAACACGCCTTCTTCCATTCCGACGATAAATACCGTCGGGAACTCCAGACCTTTGGCGCTGTGCATCGTCATTAATACAACCGCATCACTACGATCCTCTTCGTCATCGTTCACACTATCGATATCTGCGATAAGTGCAAGATCCGTGAGGAAGGAGACCAGCGACTTGTCTTCGTTGTTCTTTTCAAACTCCATCGTCACCGATAAGAACTCATCGATATTCTCTAGCCGCGAGCGTGATTCGAGTGTGTTTTCATTTTGCAGCTCCAAACGGTACTGCGACATTTCCAGTATTTTTTCCGTCAATTCGGTTACAGACAAGAACTCCACCATACGGTGTAGAGCCTCAATCATATCGTAGAACTCTACTAGCATATTCCGCGTCCGTCCAGCAAAGCCCAAATCATCGACCGTTTGCAGCACTCGGAAAATAGAAACACCACGTTCACCAGCAGCAGCTGCCAGCTTGCCAACCGTTGTATCCCCTAATCCACGCTTAGGAACATTAATAATACGCGTCAGGCTGATATCATCATCAGGGTTAGACAGTAAACGTAGATACGCCAGCAGATCCTTGATTTCTTTACGATCATAGAACTTGATCCCGCCAACGATTTGATATGGAATATCTGATTTGATCAAAATTTCCTCTATTACCCGTGACTGGGCATTCGTCCGATACAGAATCGCGTGATTCTGGTAAGCTTGACCTTGCTTCACATTTTTGCTGATTTCTCCGGTTACAAAATACCCTTCGTCATGCTCGGAATCCGCCCGGTACACCTTAATCTTGGCGCCTTCCTCGGAATCGGTCCACAGCTTTTTCGGTTTACGGCCACTATTAAGCGCGATTACCCCATTGGCTGCATTCAGGATATTAGCGGTTGAACGGTAATTCTGTTCTAGCAGAATCGTCTTCGCTTCCGGATAATCCTCTTCAAAATTAAGAATATTCGTAATATCCGCACCACGCCAGCGATAGATCGACTGGTCACTATCCCCTACCACGCAAATGCGGTGGTGGCTGTCTGCCAGCATGCGGCACAACATGTATTGTGCTCTGTTCGTATCCTGATACTCATCCACATGGATGTATTTGAACTTCTTTTGGTAAAAATCTAGAACCTCGGGAACTTCCTTAAATAATTCGATAGTCTTCATAATCAAATCATCAAAATCAAGCGAGTTATTGCTTCTCAAACGCCGTTGGTACATTTTATAAACCTTGGCAACTAAACCTTCGAAATAATCACCGACTTTTTGCTCATACTGCGCCGGAGTAATCAGTTCATTCTTAGATGCGCTAATTATGGCTTGTACAGCTTTCGGTTCGAATTTTTTCGTATCAATATTCAGTTCCTTCATGCAATTACGAATGACTGATAACTGGTCTGTAGAGTCCAGAATCGAGAAGTTGGAAGTAAATCCAATGCGCTCAATATCCTTCCGCAAGATCCGAACACACATGGAGTGAAAGGTGGATACCCAAATATCTCTTCCCTCAGGTCCAACGAGCTTAGATACACGTTCCTGCATTTCCCTCGCAGCTTTATTCGTAAATGTAATCGCCAAAATCGCCCAAGGCGGCGCCTTTCGATTAGCAATCAGCCAGGCAATTCTGTGAGTCAGCACTCTCGTCTTCCCACTGCCCGCACCAGCCATAATCAAAAGGGGGCCTTCAGTAGTTTCGACAGCCTGCCTTTGTGGAGGATTCAATCGGCTGACCGCGTCTTGTATGTTAATAAGTTGCATGTGTAACATGCTCCTTTCTAAAAATGAAATTACAAATCATAAGTAGTCCATAAGCTAACCGCTAGTCGAACTGCTCTTGCACCGTCTTTTTAACAGCAAATACCGTACGAATTGCCTGCTCTACATCCCGATAAATAATATTGCCGACAACTACTGTATCACATAGAGCTGCTGCCTGCTCGGCCTCTGCCTCACAAGTAATGCCGCCTCCATAAAATAGTTGGGCTTGCTCCACCATCTCACGCACTATACGTACTGTCTCCATATCCCCAAATCTACCGCTATATTCAAGATAGACTATTGGCAGGGACATCAGCTTGTCCGCAACCTGGGCATACGCAGCAGCCTCTTCAGCATTAATGGTTGTCTCGGCCCCTGTAATCCGCGCAACTGAAGAATCACTGTTCAAAACGACGTAACCTTCCGTTAGCAGCTGATCCCATGGGATCATAAATCCATAACGCTCTATAGCTCGACGATGATGGCCTACAATCCAAGCTGGATCAGGTGTATTTAGCACCATAGGAATCATATAAAGATCAAATCCGGGTACAGCAGCTTCAAGTTCGGATACCTCGAGTGCACAGGGCAGCTCAAAACGTCTTACTCTTGATAAGAGATCTACTGTATTCTCATAAGTAACTCCTGTAGAGCCTCCTATCAATATGGCATCCGTGCCGGACAAGCAAACGGCCTCCAAATCCTCATCTGAAATCATACGATCTGGGTCCAACTTAAACACATGCCGCCAAGGTTTGATCATTTGCTGTACTGATTTCATGGGAATCATCCTTAATTGTCATTTGGGCAAGACAAAACACTCCTGCCGCCGCAAAAGATATAGATCTAGTCTATGCCAGCACAGGAGGTGTGTCAATTTAAAGCGAACAAAAATACGAACATTTTTTCGCATATAAATTTGGGGTCCCCGCAAAGTACCTGAATACACATCTGAGGAAAGCTGCACTTTGCAGGGATATATTAGTTGTAATGAGTGGAGATAAATTTCAGCGTATACCTCTGAGGTTATTCAAATCATTTTCAGGCACAAAATCACTATAAAATCCGTCTACACCCATACGAGATAACGCTCTAATCTCATCCTCTTCATCCACTGTATGAACGTATACACGAGCTCCGATATTTTTTAACTGTTTGACAAAACGCTTGGTGGCCCGGCTAACTGGCATCGTAATATCCACACCTGTTTTTTTAACAAACTCAATAACTTGTTCATCCGTATCCTTAGATTGGTACAGGGTGTAAAGCACTTCTGGAAAAGAATACACTTTACTGATCTCATCAAGCATCGGCTGATTGTAGATCTGTGGAACTATCCGCTCCAACAACGCTGGATCCCGACGCTGCGCCGCTTCGGTCAGCAATGTAAATTGCTTCTCTATAAGTTCCGGTTGGATTTCTTTGGTATCCGTAACGATATAAGCATCTGGATAATTCTGCATTAGATCAAGCACCTTCTCAATATCAAGCGGAGAGTATATATTCAGGATGGGGCTGTCCATAAATTCCTCGTAATCTAGTGCCACACCCTGTTTATTAGCAGGGAGAACCTCCAACTGACCTAAAAGCTTGCTCATATTGCCTGTCCATTCATGCCGAGCAACCAACTGATCATCCTTCGATAACAAAAAATCAACTTCAAATACGCGAGTTCCCCGTTCATAGTTAGCGACAAAGGCCTCCCAAGCATTGGTATACGTATAGCCGTTAATTCCCCCCATGGCATGTGCAACGATTCTGTGCGCTTCAAAACCGCTCGCGGGTTGTTGCTCTTCCTCTTTGTTCAACGTTATTACAAGAATTATTATTAGTGCGACAATCATTACTACGGTTGCAATAATCTTTTTCTTATTCATAGTTGTGAGTTTCCTTTGCAAAGTTTAGATTAGAAAATTAATACCCCGCTCTGCCTGTGGCAAAACGGGGTATTATTAAAATTTCACAAATCTAAATAAGTGCAGGTCTCAATATGCGTTTTTGTTAACGAAGCCGTTGCGAATCGTTTTGAAAATAATTCGAATATCGAACAGTAAGGACCAGTTCTCGATATAGAAAATATCGTGCTTAATCCGTTCTTCAATTGAAGTATCCCCGCGCAGCCCATTGCTCTGTGCCCAGCCCGTAATTCCTGGACGCACATGGTGCTTCACCATATACTTCGGAATTTCATCACGGAATTGTTCTACATAAAATGGTCGTTCTGGCCGTGGGCCAACTACACTCATATGACCGAGTAATACATTAAAAAATTGCGGAAGCTCATCCAGACTTGTCTTACGGATAAAGGTTCCAAATCGAGTTCTACGAGGATCTTCCCGCGTACTCCAACCTGTATCCTCTTCCCCGTCCTGCTGCAGCTTCATTGAACGAAACTTATACATCATAAAATTACGCCGATTAAGTCCCACCCGTTCCTGCCGGAATATGATCGGTCCCGGTGAGGTAAGACGTACGCCGAGAGCTACGATCAGCATCACGGGAGATATCATAATAATAGCGAATAGAGAGAACACGATATCAAACAAACGTTTTGCCATCTTATTCCCCGTCATATCCAGTGGAATATCACGAACATTAATCATTGGCATACCTGCAAAGTTATCAAAGTAAGGACGAGCTGGTAAATAATCAAAGAAATCCGGAATAATCAATGTGCGTACCCCTGCTTTTTCACAGGCCGCAATAATCGAAGGATATTTAGAATGCGCATCGAGCGGCAAAGCAAGAATAACCTCGTCCACAGGCAGCATCTCCAGCATTCCGGATAACTGATTAACCGTACCTAGAATCGGTTTATACCGTTGCTCCTCAATCCCATCCCAAGTATGGTAATCGTCTAAAAAGCCAATGGCTTCATATCCAAGCTCAGGATATTGTTCCAAATTGTTGTAGAATCTTTTGCCGAGTGTACCAGCGCCGATGATAAGCACGAACTGGCGGTTGAATCCCTTTTCTCGAAAAGATTTAAGCATCTTCTTCAACACATAACGGTAAAGCATAATGGAAAGAACGTTAAATCCCATATAAATAGCCAGATATGTACGGGAGATATCAATTTCTTTCACGAAAAACATTAGACCGAGCAGGATGAAGATGCTCATGATATGCACTTGGAAAATCTTAATAAATTCATCGACAAAACGTTTCTTACGCTTAGGCAAATAAAGCGATAAAAGGATACCGATTAAGACAGCTACTCCGCCATAGATCATACTCCAATAAGCGTACGACTCTACGGGTAGAGGATTGTAAAATTCCATCCATCCACTCTTAAACTTAAGCCACCAAGCCGCCAAAAAAGACAGCTGAATGACAATGAAATCAGCAACCATATAGAGCTGTGTCAAAAATTTCTGATTCCGCCGAATCATAATCTCACCTCAGTATTCTTATCGTTACGAGTGCCTGTTTCAGGGGCAGAGCTAAGACTCTGTGCAGGTGATGGAACTGCTTTAGGAAAGATTAGGGCATTCCGCAAAAGGGACAGAGCAAACTTCATACCAACACCAGCATATACTGTTCCATTTATAATACTGTTGTACTTCCTACTATAATGCTTACGATGAAATAAAATCATTGCCCTGTGAAATTCATAGACGATCTTGAACGGTCTACGTCTGGCACTGCCGCCTTTGAGATGTACGATGGAGGTCTTCGGATAATAATAAATCTCCCAACCAGCCTCTTTAATACGATAGCACCAGTCTAAATCCTCACCGTACATAAAAAACTCTTCATCTAATCCGCCGACCTGATCAATCGTCTCCCGCCGCAGCAGCATAAACGCACCCACCAGACAATCTATCGGGTAATCAAGATCAGGGTCCAGATAACCTAACTGGTAACCGTTAAACTTCGGTCGATCCGGAAACAACTTACTGAAACCAAAAGCATAATAGAAGGAAGCTGACGGTGTAGGAAATCCTCGCTTACACGCTTTATCCAGCGACCCATCTGGCAATATAATCTTACATCCTGACGCCCCAACATCGGGACGACCATCCATAAAGGAGATCATCGTCTCCAGCGTATCCCTGCGTACCACCGTATCTGAATTGAGCAATAGTACATACCGTCCGGATGAAGCTTCCATCCCCTGATTATTTGCACGGGCAAAACCGACATTGTCGTTATTTGCGATCAATATGACACTTGGAAACTCTCTACCAATCATCTCTACCGAATCATCATGGGAATTGTTGTCTATCAAAATAATCTCATAGGAATAGTTCGTTTCTGAGTCATATACCGACCTGATACAGTCCATCGTCAGGCGACACGTGTTGTAATTGACAATAAGTATGCTTACATCTACATTCACTGCGTAACGCTCCTGACAAATATAGTAATCTACCGACAATTATTATAACATAAAACCTCCCTGAGAGGAGCCGCCTATGTTTGGGAGCTAGTTACATTTGATAAATACGATAAACCTATCAAACTAATTGGTTATCATTCAATAATAAGTTGGCACAAGCCTACTTAGAAGGCAAAGGCAGCAGGCACTGGTAGTACCAGTCGACTCAAGGGTTGTCCACGTACCATCGGCAAAAATGTGGAAGAAGATAGGGATTATTCGCAGAGGGATTACTAAAAAAGAGGTACCCCAATCTGCTTCAGGGAGTAAGCTCGGTTTGCACGGTCAATACCAAATCGTGGAAAAATTGAAAGAATTTTATACCATAACCACTTTACTCAACTTGGCAAGGGTACAGAGAGCGAAGCGAACTATTTACAAGTGACGTAGAGCAAGGTACAAGAAGCTGAATAGCAACAAAAGAGATCATGAAATCAATGAGCATATGATGGCTAACATTTAGCTCAATACATCTACTTTTACAATACCAACGATTTCAAGGTACCTAAAACAGCGCATGCCGGTAGAGTACCAACACGCGCTGACAGCTTAGTCTTTTTTAGATGTCTACTTGAGGATATGACTAGCTTCGGATGTATGATACTTCTTTCAAAAACTGTGAGTGAAAAAACAAGAAGCTGCTATCAAAAGACACCTTTTTTTGTGTTGTTCGTAAATTTTATCCATACCACAAATTTCACTTGAAGTAAAAAAATACCAAATATGCGTGATCTCAGGCAAGTCTATTTTATAGTTTATCTAATCAATTTCAGGCGTACTTTTATGTGCGTATTCCACCAAGTTTGCATTTGCAATAGTTCTTAGTTTTCACCCTCGAAGGATTTAGGACATAATAAATTCTTTTTCAAATTGTTTTTGAGTACAACTGGTAAGTTCAGCCTCGATGATATATTTAGGTCTTCTTTTAACTTCTTTATATATTTTTCCAATATACTCACCGATTAAACCTAAAGCAACTAACTGAAGTCCACCAATAAACCATATCGAGATCATTAGTGATGGCCATCCAACGACTGTATTGCCTGTTACCTTGTTAAGTATTACATATGCAGCGATAATTAAACTAGTTGCAAACATGAGGAAGCCAAGTACGCTAATCAACCTGATGGGAGTAACACTGAAAGACGTGATTCCATCAAATGCAAAAGCCAGCATTTTTTTAAGCGGATACTTAGACTCTCCAGCAAACCTTTCATTTCGATCATAATATACTTCGGTTGTCTTAAATCCAATAAGGGGAATTAAACCTCTTAAAAACAAATTAGTTTCTTTGAAGTCAGTTAAGTGTTCAAGAACTCTTTTACTCATTAACCGATAATCAGCATGGTTGTATACAACGTTCACTCCCATTAACCGCATTAATTTATAAAAACTTTGGGCAGTAAATCGTTTAAAAAAGGTATCGGTATCTCTACTTTTTCTCACTCCATATACGACATCGTATCCTTCTCTATACTGTTGTATAAATTCCTTTATTACATTCAAATCATCTTGAAGATCTGCATCAATTGAAATGACACAATCAGATTTAGTCTTAGCATTCATTAATCCTGCGAGTAATGCATTCTGATGGCCAGCATTCTTAGCTAATTTCAAACCAGATACAAATATATTGCTTGAGTTATGTTCTTGAATAATACTCCATGTATTATCTTTACTACCGTCGTCGACAAATAGAATTTTGCTTTCTTTTGAAATTAAGTTTTGATAAAGCAAATCTTTTAAAACTAAAGTTAAACGTTTTATTGTTTCTGGTAATACAGCTTCTTCGTTATAACATGGGATTACCAAAGTTAAAATGGGCTGATTATTGCTACTCAAACTGCACCTCTCCTTATAAATAGATAACTTGCTTGAATCAGCTTAAATAGTATAAGAAACGATAAGTATCTTATACTATTTAAGCTGACTTTTCCCAAGTCTTATCATGGTTTCTCATAATATTTATATGAGCAAAAGCTATTAGAAACGTTAGTACGAAAACACAAATAAATGAAAGAATATAGGACATACTTTCGTGATTTAAAAAATGAATTTTTCGCAAAATTCCAGTGTTCATATTTAATATTAATACTATTGGATGTATTAAATATAAACCAAAGCTACTTAATTCAAGAGAATTAAAAAACGATTAATAAGAAGTCTTGGTCGAAAATAAGAGATTTAATGTATTAAAAAAACAATACTGCTGAAAAAAATAAAATTTGATTAAAAAAGTTCAACTCAAATGTAGATTCAGATATTCTTTTAAGTTCATTACCGAATAGGTGAAATTCAACAAAAACAAAAGCTGACACAAAAAAATAATTATAGAATTTATAAGTTATTTTGTAAAACCACTAACAACGGAAACTAAAAGTAAAATATCCACTCAACACCTATAGACCATCCTGCCCACACAATACTCTCTTGTTTATCTGGTAACAAAGCATAAATAAAAGATATGTTTGCTAAAATATCGACATCGCAACATTAGCTTTATGAAGTAAACAATTATACATAGTAGAACAAGGGAGCTTTTTAAAGAATCTACCAAGATAAAAGTTTTTTATACCGTTTTCCATATTGATTTCATAACAACCATAAAATAAAGAAAATGCGCTCAAAGCATAAAATAGTCGGACCCCTATATCCAATTTTGTTATAACTGATTCTATCAGCAAAGCCGCCTAAAAATAGTACATGAAAAAATATTATCATAGTCGCGGCTATGTCTCTCAACGAATTTAGCCCTTCTAATCATTTCTTCTTCACGCAGTTCACCATTTCTCCTCCAAACATTAAAAATCCCGAAAGATAAATAAAATATTCTTCCGGGAATATAGATTTATTTGTTAATTCATTTTCTCATTTATCTAAGCATCCTCTAAACTATAGATTATAAGTCAATGAAAAAAACACTTAGATGATGTATTTAATCCTCTAGTAAATCATATAAAAAATCTCTCAATCCTTCACGCCATGGACGAAGATCTTGGAATCCGTTCGTACGTATAGATAAATGCTCCATCACCGAGTATCGTGGGCGTGGCGCGGGACGAGGAAACTGCTCGGTCGCACATGGTTCTAATTTGGCAGTAAACTTAAGGTGTAAAATATCCTCAGCTTCAGCAAAAATCGCCTGCGAAAACTCATACCACGTACAGGATTCAGTGTTTGAAGCATGATAAACTCCATATTTCTCGGTTTGAATCAGTTCAGTCAAGAAGCGTGCTAAGTCAACAGTATACGTAGGTGACCCCTTCTGATCGTCAACCACTTGCAACAAAGGCTTCTCTTGCCCCAACTTTAGCATCGTTTTAACGAAATTGTTGCCGTATTTACCATACACCCAAGAGGTGCGAACAATAAAGTATTTGGATGACAGCGACTGCACCAGCATCTCACCAGCGCGTTTAGACTTGCCATAGATGCTCTGGGGATCAGTATTATCATATTCGTGGTAAGGATTCGAGCCTAAACCGTTAAACACATAGTCTGTACTGATATAAACTAACTTAGCCCCAACCTTTTCAGCCGCCAAGGCCACATTACGGCTTCCCGTTGCATTAATTAGATAGGCTATATCGATGTCTGTCTCTGCAGCATCTACCGCCGTATGAGCAGCACAGTGAATCACTGCATCAGGAACATAGCCGCCGATAACCGCTTTAGTCTGCTCCAGATCAGTAATATCCATCTCCTGTCGATCGCAGCCCATTACCTCATACCCATGCTGTTTTAGCAAAAACAATATGTCTTGACCTAATTGACCTGCTGAACCTGTGACAAGCACCCTCAATGTCGACATTACAATGAATCCCCCAGACTGTTGCCATATTGCTTTTCAGCATATTTCTGATATTCCCCAGATAGAATGCGAGTCCACCATTCCTTGTTGTCCAAATACCATTTAATTGTTTCCTTGATGCCTGTTTCGAATGTATGGTTGGGCTTCCAGCCCAACTCCTTCGTAATTTTGGTTGGATCAATACCATAACGACGGTCATGACCTAGACGGTCCTGCACATAGGCAATCAGTGACTCAGGCTTACCGAGCTCTTTCAGGATGGTTTTCACAATATGAATATTAGTGCGTTCATTGTTGCCGCCGATATTGTATACCTCACCGTTAACACCTTCATGAATAACGAGGTCAATCGCGCTGCAATGATCCTCAACATACAACCAGTCACGGATATTGAGTCCATCGCCATATACCGGTAGCGCTTGATCCACAACTGCACGGGACATCATTAATGGAATCAATTTCTCCGGAAATTGATACGGTCCATAATTATTCGAGCAGCGAGTAATGTTTACCGGTAGTCCAAAAGTCTCGTGGTATGCACGCACCAACAAGTCCCCTCCAGCTTTACTTGCGGAGTATGGACTGTTTGGAGCCAATGGAGTTTCTTCCGTGAATAGTCCTGTAGCACCCAGTGTTCCATATACTTCATCAGTAGAGACCTGCACATATTTCTTCACACTATACTTCTTAGCTGCATCAAGCAGCACTTGAGTACCTAATACATTCGTCTTTACAAATACTTCGGGCTCCAAAATACTTCGGTCCACATGCGATTCCGCCGCAAAATTAACAACAATATCCACACCTTGGCTAATGAGATTATCCATAGCTCTTACATCAGTAATGTCAGCCTTCACGAATGTATAGTTCGGATAATTCTCAATTGATTTCAGATTTTCCAAGTTACCCGCATATGTCAATGCATCCACATTAATAATTTGGTAATCAGGATGCTTTTTCAGCATATATATCACAAAGTTGCTACCAATAAAGCCGGCTCCGCCGGTAATGAACAATTTCATAGTAATTTTAACCTCCCAATGTTATTCTTATTAATTTCACAATATTCATCCCACTAACCGAGGTGTCATCCGATTATTCAAATAAACTATTGCCAAGTTTTTTTCATTCAATTTTCGAAAAGTTTATCCAAGTCAGCAATTTGGAACGATGGATCATTGCCTTTAGTTATAAAGTAACTTATACCATCCTTAACTCCACCGTTTTCCAACTGTACCAAGGAAGTGGCTTTATTATTTATATCTTTTATATTAATCTCCCTTGTTCTCTCGATGCTTACTGATTTAATTCCTATAACTTTATCAGGCTCGTTCCCCAAATCAATTCTAAGATTATATATATTTTTAGCGGGCAACTGAGCAACTAGATTATCCGCGTTACTAACGTTAGTCTTAATGGAATTGCTTTCACTAAACCCATTTCCTAGGTCATAAAATATTTGAACTTCTTCAGTAAGTTTAGCTCCAAAATCAATCGTTACTTTCGTGCCTTTATCTGTATAGTCATTTACAAATTCAAGCTGCGGATCATTACCAGAGGTAATCAATTCTAAATACTCATCCGTACGTTTTATCGTAGCAATGTCATGTTGCGGTACTAACATTTTTTTTAGTTGGGCACTATCATAACGTTTAATTATATCCCCATTTTGAATTGTAATTTTAGAAATGACAATTTTCTTATCCGCATTTATCCCAGGATCAAACCGAAATTTATAAATAGGCTTATCGGGAAGATCAAAATAGAGTTTGTTCCCATCTGTTCGATTATAGATACCCGCATATGATGTATCATTCTCGTTAAATCCGTTACCAGTATCATAATATAATTGATATTGATTTATTACAGGATCCTTGAGGTCAACAATTAAAACCGGAGCATCAATAACTACTGACTTAAGCCCATAATACTTTGCAAAATGATCATTAGCAGTATATTTAGGATTTGATGTAATATCATAAATAAAGACTCTATCACTCTCTTTTACTGAATAAGCAGGGAGTCTAACTTCAACATTTCCTTTAGCTATGCTTTCTGTAACAATTTTCTCTCGAATATCATTTTCATGTGCGACAGTCTGAAGTTCTTTATATAGATTAGTTACGGACAGAAAAAAAGGAATACTAGAAATCAACATAATGATATATACTACCTTTTTATTAATGTAGGACGAAAGAATCATTATTGAAATAATAATACAGATTACTCCAATAAAAGTGGACCGAGTTGGAAATTCAGGAGAAGCAATCATAGCAAGGTACGATATAATCCCTGACACAAAAAGTAAAGCTACTAATCCAATATCCACTGCTTTAGATTTTGATCTCTTAAACAACACAAAAATAAACAATACAAAAAACAAAATAAATAAGGTCATCTGTTCATTCAATATATATTTTAATGAATGAATAAATCCGTTAATTTGATCATTCAAACTTATATCAAAATACATTTTCTCCTTGCGTACCCCATTACCTGGAGCCAAAAGAAGGAAGGCAGCCCCAATGACAAGACCTATAGTACCACTTACAAACCAATAAGGTATTCTTTTGTATTTGTACATCACAAATACAAAAGTTATTCCTACAAAAGCTAAAGCAGTTACAACAGTATTCTCATGAGAACACCCCGCCAGTAGACCTAAAAAAAACATAACCGTAACACTAGTTATATTATTTTTGATAATGTACTTACCTTCTATTAAGTATCTATATGGCAAGAGAAAGGTTAAAACAATCACTGTCGCCCACAAATAATTCACAGCTCCTGCAAGCCAGAATATAGTTTGTCCCATTACAGGAATCAGCGACCATAGAAGAAGCGTTGCAATTATAAAATCTCTTAAATCATCCTTAGTGTTAAATTTTCTAATTCGAACAAATGAACAAACTAAATATATTAAGAATACAACTAAGATAGAGTTTATAATATTAAAATAGTCTTTACCTATCAACAAGAAAAATTGTACTAAAGATTGTATTATTACCCTCCCTGTCCAATTAAAATACAGGTAATGTTGTGAACTTATGATATCAATCATACTATTTACTCTCGTATCGCTACCTATTATAAAACTATAAGCGAACTCATCATTCCAGTAAGGAGTGAATCCATTGAGCTTAAGGAAGTACCCAAAAATAATAATTGATAAAAAGATTATTGATACTCTATAAGCATTAAGCGTTTTATCATCAACACTTATTTGAATTTTCATTTATAACATCCTTAATCATGAATTTTCACACTATTTTTAGAGGCGCATTATTTAATCTCTGATTATTATCACTACTCCAATAATCATTTACGATCAATAAAAGCTTGTCTGGTCTGGTATATAAAATTCAGAGGTGACCTAGAAAACAGCCAAAATTTATGAAGTGACATATTATGAATATGGTTCATGAAATCACTCCCCCAGTTTTTGGGACTCGGGCACAACGCGTTTTCCATGCTTTTCTTCCTACATTTAAAGAAAAAATCCCCTAACACAGTTTTCACTTCTCTATCGACTACATCATTTAACTGCAAATACGAATTATTCCCGTGTAGTCTGTAATAATAGTTGGTTTCCGATATATATAGCGGCTCCGTAATTAATAAACATTTTAAAATAAAATCCCAATCGTGACAGTACTTTAGGTTCCTGAATCCCCCTACCTTATGATATAGATCTCGCATAAATAACATATTGCCCGTTGATATTGCTGCATTATGAGGTATGAGGGACCATCCAACTGTTGGAAAGCTACTTATTGAGTTTTGAACCGCAATAAATTTTGCAGCTTCCTCTGTCTGACTATCTAATTGAGTCCCCTCTCCATCAATCACGCATATTTTTGTAAAAGCGAACCTTGCATTTCGAGAAATCATCTCTGACATCATTACCTCAAACCGATTGTTATCATACAGATCATCGGCATTCAAAATTGAGATGAATTCTCCACTAGATACGTTAATCCCTTCATTTATTGAATAGTGAGCACCACAATTATGTTCGTGCTTTATAAACTTTATTCTTCCACAAAAACGTTCTTTAACTGATTCTTGTGAAATCAGTCCATTTATTAGTGACACACTATTGTCTTTGGAAAAATCATCAACAATCACTAACTCTAAGTTTACATACGTTTGAGATATTATTGATTCTAAAGATTGGATGATGAATTTCTCATAGTTATACGACGGAACGATAACACTAACTAAAGGGGTATTGGTCATTGAGTTCTCTCCTATTTTATTAACGCACATTTACCGCTCTCTGTGTAGCTTCGAGGTAATCGTGTCCATATTTTTCATCAGGTTCTAGATGTGTTCCCTCCGCCCATTCATTCCAAGCATTAACAAAAATAACTTGGCTCTTGGCACTATTGAACCTTCTGGTATAGTCTACTAAACCTATCATCCATTTTTCATATTCTGTAGGGGAAGCCTCATAGAATATATTCGATGAAGTTTTTCTTCTTGCTGTATTATCCCAGCTTAACATTGCTCCACGGAACCAAGTGTAGTTACTCAAATTATTTTTTTGCAATGTACGTTCGACAACTTCTTTATAATTATAGATATTTCCGTCAAAGTCAGGATTTAAGCCCTCGATTTGCTTAGAAATCTCACTAGCATAGATTCCATGTGGTGGAAACTCAACTGCAGAATCGCATCCATGAACTTCAGGATCCTGTTGCCCGAAAGATTGGACCATACATACATGTAAATCCTTTATCCCATTTTCCTCACACTTTTCTTTCCAGAATTTTATTGTATTTTTTAAATTCGGAAATAGTTCAGCTCTATAGATTAAGATTATTGGCACTCCATCCTCTATACAAATGTACCTCTTATCTTTTAGCATTGGGATAATCTCTTCAATAAACCTTTTATCAGAATCTTCATCATGAACTTGTTGCATTAGAAGTTCTTTTTCTTGACCATCCCAACGTCTAGACCAACTTTCGTTTGCCCAACATATGCAGAACGGAAAATCGAGATCTTTATTAGCCAATAGATCATTCAATGGTTTCTCTAATAATCTCTTTCCATTAAACCAATAATAATAGTAGCAAAAACCAAAGATGTTATATTTTTGAGCTAATTCTATTTGACGATTTTTGATATCCTCATCCTCAACCAAATTATAATATCCTAGATCGGCAGGAATATGTGGTTGGTAATGTCCTTCATATAAGGGATTAGCCTTTTTAACGTTCGTCCACTCAGTAAACCCTTCACCCCACCACTCATTATTTTCCGGTATTTCATGATATTGAGGAAGGTAGAACGGAATGATTTTAATCTTTTCCTTTCCTTGTTCCTCCTTCCATTGCGAGACACTAGCTCTTTTGTGATATAAAACCTGCGGTATATGAGTAATAATTTCACTTTCATTAATTAGTTTATCCTTTAATTCGCTAAAGACACTTGCACTACAGATTTCTTTCAAAATACTAGATTTTACAATTACAGGTCCAATGAATTCACTTTTATTCTTAATATCATTAAAAATATACTCTTTTTTAAAGAAAGGTGCGAAGTGTTCCTCTCCGATAAAACGATCCTCATCAATGTAAAGTAAATCGCTATTCATTTCCTTAATTGCTTGTGAAACGTAATAAAGAGTATTAGTTGATATGAAATCTTCTTCTTCAAGAATGAACACATAATCACCAGAAATACTAGGAATAGCTGAACTAATGTGTTCTACCAAATTATCACTTTTAGTTTCATTAAGTTTAATATCATAATCAATAACGCTTCTATTAAATCCATTGAAATTGTTCCCTATAACAATCACTTCATATTTTTTATATGATTGCCTTGCTATAGACTCTAGACAATTATTTAAAAATTCAATATTCCCACTATGATATGGTATAACAAATGTATAAAGAATATCGTTTGGTAGATTTGGGTCTACGATCACATCTTGATCAACGTATTTATAAGAGGTATAACTATGTTGTATTTCCGCATCTGAAGAATGATTAATTAATAGAGCTTCTGCTCTGGCAATAACCCATTTGAATCCATGTTGTCGCCATTTTCGATACCCCTTCTGTGCTAATTTAAACAGACTTTCTTTACCGTATAAATTGGAGTACTTTTCCAAAGCTATTCTTATATAGGATACAGACGAAATTTTCTCAATACTCATTTGACCCAATTTAAATAGACCTTGCATATCTCCTGGATCTAGTCTTAGATCCTTTACTTCTCGATCAAATTTAACAATCTTAAAGTGTTCATTCTCTTTCTCATTCAAAGAACCTAAAAGTATTGAATTATCTTGACTGAAACCTTCCCCATAGTTTATATAAAGGCGTAAATACCTTGTGTCTCTGGAGACCCCCTGCCACATGAATTTATAAATTCCTTTGGGAAAAGCTTCGCTGAAATACATTTGTGGGTCATTGTTAAGGCTATTCCATTCATATATTTCGGTAGATGTCGTAGTCTGCTCGACACCAAATAAAGAAGATACATTTAATATTCTTTTCATTTTTTCTTTCCTTTCAGTCCACTTTTTATTTTCTCTATAAAACCTTTTATTTTTCGGGTTGCTTTCCACCAATAAGTATTTTTAATGCTATTGATAAACTGTTCCTTAGCTATGAGCTCAGTTTGAAGATTCTCAATTAAAGATAGAAAATGTGATTTCTCGTTAGAAAGACTTTCATTAATATCTAATTGTTCCGATAGTTTATATTGGAGACCTTTCATTTCATCTTTAAGTTTAACATTTGTATTCTGATACTCCTGTAATAAAAGTTTTTTTTCTTCTATTTCAGACTGATAAATCAAAGCTTTTTGATCAAATATATTTCTATTTTGTTCTATCGAATTTGTAAGGAAAACATTGTTATTCATTAGTTCTACGTAAGACTTACCTAATTCATGAAAAAACTCATCCTCGAAAAAGTGAACGTATCTTAAAGAGATAACAATCTTCGACGCTATAAGACTTGATTCTATTTCAAAATATAATTGAGGGTCGTCCGTTACGAATAAATATGTGGAATTAGTTGATAGGATCGCATTAGAACTTATCTCGTTTACTATAAAGGCATTATTACTTTCATCGTACACAGTTATGCTGTTTAACAAAAGGATACATTTTTTATCTGCAGGATCAAATCTAAAACGGTTAGCTTTATAATTCACTGAAAACTGAAGTGTATCAGTATCAGGATTAATTTCTACCTTTGTACTGTTTTCCTCTGTAAAACTACCCTTATCAAAATCACTAATAAACATCTGAGACGAAATAATTTCCGGTTCTTTATACTTGAACGGGATAGATTTTTTTAGATATTTAATCTGCTCTTGGGTAGCTTGGTTTGTTCCTACAAAATTAGCAAAGCGGATTGACATATCGATATAGTGTTGTATTCGCTCAGATGGTATATCGAACAGTTCAAATAACTCATCGATATCAACGAAGCTATTCATCGTCGAATAATGAGCATAGTAGAAAGTATTAACTGCTCTAAAAACTACAAACTCAACAGGAACCGGAAAAGGTAGTACCCATTCATAATCTAGTACTTTCAAATTATCATTCACTCCAAAAATATTATCGAAATTCAAATCAATATTTGGAAGAACAAAACTTTTCAAACCGTCTAGCGGGTATTTTTTTTCAAAAAAAGCAATAAATTCATCAGTATTACTAAATTCACAATAGTTGTTTTTTGCCACTTCATATATGAATTTTTTGTACAAATTTATATAGGAAAAAAATTTTTTTTTATTTTTTGTCAAGGCTGCTTCTAATATAAGTTGGTCTAGGCTGACTTCCTCGATATATTCAAATATTAATGTATCACCCGTAAAAATCGACTCTAATAGGACATCCTCTTTATAATGAATCTTTAAATCCTCATAGTTTTGTAAAATTCTCCGGACATGGGCTGAACCAGAAGGATTAATTGCTTGCTTCATCACTTTCTTTATACCGTTTTCTTCATATATAACGGTTTTCATTTGAAAATGAGGATGTCTTTCTCTACTATATCTTGCATATAGTATTTTCAAAAAAATCCCACTCCCTAAAATGAATAATAAATTCTTTATTTTGAAAAAACCAAAAACGAGTTAGAGAAAAAGGGGTATTCACCTTCACTGAATAAAATATTATTATAAACTGATTGCTCATTAAAGAGGATCGTTCTAGATTGATCATAGTTATTAATATTATTATTCAGTTCCCCAACTCTAGGTAATCGATCATCTGAGTAAATTGAATTAGGTAATTTATAATCAGGATAAGGATAGTAGAATTCATTTTCTGAAAATCCTGCGTTTACCAGATGCTTCGTTAATTCAAGCTTAGAGAATGTGGAGACTTTTTGGTTAGATGGATAATTCTCCAACCCATCAAACATAGAACCCGTATGATCTTCTTTACTACCAGCCCAATACTTCAAACCGAATTTGTTTTCGATTGCTGTCACCAATACTCCACTCGGTTTAAGATGTGTTTTAATTGTTTTCAAAAAATCCTCATAAGGAGATTCGCTAGAAGTATACATTGCAGCATATTCTAACACGCCGATAAGCGTTATGTAGTCGAATTTTTTGTCAAATTGAATGTCATTCAGATTACCTACGATAATCTCTAAGTTTTCTTTGTCCCTATTTCGGTAGTAGTTTATTAACGATCTCTTTTGAGACAATTCCACTGAAGTCACATGCTTACATTTATTGCACAGAACACCTGTAATAGCGCCGCAACCCGCACCGATTTCTAAAACTTCTGCTTCTTTATCAAACGGATACCATTCCAATAAATTATGCCTTTTATTTGAAAAATGATACAGTATAGGCCATCGATTATCGCCTGCTATAACAGATTCGAAATCATTATTGTTCTTTGCTATTTCAAGCATTTCGTCCTCTATTTCACCATCTGAATACAAATCCACTCCGTTATAGAACGAATAATTAAGTCTCTTATCTTCAGATTTATCCATTTGTTTCAAACCTCTCATCGCCCATGACTTTCACATCCGAATTAAGATCAAAAAAACCAACACTATTTTTATCTGCAATTACATGAATATTAAAAATATCATATAATCTATGATACACTACAAAATCATTTTGCTCATATCCAGTACACCCAAATGAAATCAAATAATCCCCTCCTTGAAGAGCATTAGTTTGTGTGAATTCTACTGTGAATATTTCGCCTTTCTTAATTGAGCCTGTGTTAATCATTTCAAGCATTGTATTTGTTCCAGTTATTTCAGTACCACGTACATCTTTTACACTAAAGGCAAAAATGGGATCTAATATATCTTCATTAAAGCGTACTTTTATTTTAAGTTTAAATTCTTTTCCTTTCATAATAACGTTAGTTAGATCCTTAGCATGATCAAAAACCCCAAAATCAATGATCTCAGCTTTTTTGTTTCCATAATCACTAAAAGAGGGATTGATATTAATCCCTATTTTCCACTCAGTAGTAGAATCATGGTTTATGACATTCGATTCCTCTTTGACAGCAAACTGATTAACTAAGATTTTCTTATATATATCTATCATTTTGCCAGGAGCACCTTCGTCAACAATAACTCCCTCGTTCATTACAATAACTCTGTCACAATATTTCATAACACTGCTCATATCATGAGTAACAAATATTATTGTTTTGCCTAAGGATTTGAACTCATCAAATTTCTTGAAACATTTTGCTTGGAAGAAAATATCTCCCACTGATAAAGCTTCATCTACGATTAATATTTCAGGTTCTACATTAATTGCCACTGCAAAAGCTAGTCTCACGAACATGCCACTTGAATAAGTCTTAACCGGTTGATGTATAAAATCTCCAATATCAGCAAATTGAATAATATCATCTAGTTTTTTGTCAACATCTTCTTTGCTCATACCCATCATTGTTCCATTCAAATAAACATTTTCCAAGCCAGAAAAATCGGGATTAAATCCTGCACCTAATTCAAGTAGGGCAGATATTCTGCCATCAACCACAACACTACCTGAAGTAGGCGACAAGACCCCTGTCATTATTTTAAGTAATGTGGATTTTCCAGATCCATTCTTTCCTATGATGCCCAACGACTCGCCTCTTTTTACATGTAAGGTCATCCCATTCAATGCAAAAAAATCTTTATGATAATTCTTTCCAAACAAATTTAAAGATTCTTTCAAACGATCCACAGGGTTCTTATATAATCTATATATCTTTGTTAAGTTATTTATTTCAATTACGTTCCCCATATTCAATCTCCTTAACTCTATAAAACATCAGCAAAGTGAGGTTTCAATTTTTTGTATAGCAGTCCGCCTATCAATAAAATTGCAAAAGCAACAATCCAAAAATACATGGTCTCAAATGGTTTTTCCCAGAACCAGACTTCATTAAGAAAACTGTCCCTATAGCCCTCAGCGATGTAATAAAACGGATTTAGTTTAAATAAGAATTGATATTTAGATGGAGCTATATCTAAAGACCAAACAATTGGAGTCAGCCAAAATCCAATTTGCACAATTATAGAGACTATTTGATTCATATCTTTAAAGAACGGGACAATAGAAGATGTAATAAAACTAGCACCAACTAATAGGACCACCATACCTACTATATAATAGATAACCTGAAACCAATAAATATCCGGATAAATCCCGTAAATAATCAATATCAAAAACAAAAAGAGAAGAAAGAATAAATGAATGAAAAATGAAGAAACTATTTTAACTATAGGTAGAATACTGATTTTAAATACTACTTTTTTCACTAAAAAACTATATTCTGCAAAACTTAAGGTAGCGTTAGCAAACGCCTCCGCAAAAAAGAACCAAGGAATCATTCCACAAATTAACCAAACGACAAAGGGAGCTCCACTAGTTGTTACACCTGATCTAAAACCAATTTGGAAAACAAACCAATAAAGTAAGATTGTAATCAAAGGATTAGCAAATGCCCAAAAAATTCCAAAATAAGATCCTTTGAATTTTTTCTTGAAATCGTTTTTGGCTAAATTATATATTAGTTTGTTCCTAGATATTAATGCCTCTGATACTGATAGTTTAAACAATTCTCTGTCTCCTTTATTTCATCTAGATTTAAGCTCCTTTTAGTATGTATACACTTATGCTAAAATATTGTCGTACCTACAGGAAAAGGAGATTATAACGTGTCGAAACCAGTATACGGTAAAAACGCCGCTCAGTCGAGAAATGTTGAAAAGATAGCAAGTCCGATATGGGCATTAGTTGTTGGTTTTATTCTATTTTTGTGTTGGACCCCATTTCAAGTGGGATTGTTTAATGGATCGCTAGTAGATTACGAGAAGCCAATATATTTGTCCGCACTATTAAGCGCTCTGATGCTGCTGGCCTGTGTTGGCTTGTACTACAAAAAATTCAAGCTTGAAGAGCAGAGTGATTTAGTGGCTTGGGCAGCATTATTGCTCCCTGTGACCTATGCTCTGTCACTGTTTGTCGCAGTTTCGCATTATACGGCGATGAATATGCTGTTCATTCAGTGTACATATGCCGCAGTTTTCATTATAGCCTTTTATCTCATGAAGCAAAAGCAAGTAAATGTTGTCATTCAAAATGCTATATTAGCGATTGCCTATTTTATAGTGGGTTTTGGACTTTTAAATTGGCTAGGCAGTAGTAAATTAGCAGGAAATCTTATAGGTTGGTTCTCAAACACCGTCCGAAATGATGTCTATTTAGATGCTGTTATGACTGACTCTAACGGACTTCGTCTGACTTCGATCTTTCAGTACGCAAACACGTACGCTGCCTTCTTGATGGCCTTTCTATTTGTAGCAATATTCGCGCTTATTCGCTCTAAAAATTGGTATGGATCGTTAACTCATGGCTTTATGTTAGTTCCCATCATTGTGTCGATCTTGTTAACCTTATCTCGTGGCGGCTTAGTCCTGCTACCTGTAGTATTCATACTCCTACTTCTATTCCTAAAACCTGCACAGCAAATTCTTTGGATTCTGCATCTAGGAGTTGCTGGTATTGTAGCTTTGCTCATTACGACACCCGTTACTAACCTAGGAATAGAGTTAAATGCTAATTTCACTTCTTCTTCAGCTTTAAAAGGTTGGACGTATCTATTAGGAGCCTCAATAGTTGTGGCTGGCCTTTCTTGGGTCATTCAGCGTTTTGTCGCTCCATGGTTGTATGCAAAACTAGAGAATTGGTCGTCACGTAAACGGACAGGTCTTTGGATTCCGCTCGGATCTGTCGCTCTAGTTGCTATTGTAGCTTTCTTGCTTATCGGTACGAGTGCAAAAAGCATCTTACCCGACAATATGGAGACTCGCCTAGAGAACATCAACTTCCAACAACATAGCGTACTCGAGCGGATTACTTTTTATAAGGATGCCTTGAAGGTGGTTAAGGATTATCCGATCCTCGGTGCTGGTGGAGGAGGCTGGGCATCACTCTATGAGCATTATCAGAATAATCCTTATACAAGCCGGCAGGTGCATAACTTCTTCTTACAATTTCTCATTGAAGTAGGTATTGTTGGATTTATAATATTTATGAGCTTCATTCTGTATATCTTCTATAAATATATTCGTGGATATGTAAAACGGGATAAGAATGAATTCGAGAATGGTTTCTTCTATTTAATTATTGCTCTATCTATTCTTGTGCACAGTCTACTTGATTTCAATATGAGTTATGCCTTTATGGGCATACTAGTTTTTATTGGTCTTGCTGGAATGGCAGCTGTTATGGATAGCAAGCCACTACGGAAAAATTGGAATAAAGCGGGCATCCGTTTTGGATACCTCGCTGTGCTTTCTTTAGGAACCTTGTTCCTAGTGTTCTTATCAATTAGCTATATTGGCTCCAGTAACTCCGCTTTGAAAGCTAAACAATTGAGGAGTTATAGCAATTCTTACGAAGAGCTTAGAGCTCCCTTGATAGAGACTTTGAACAAACGTCCAAGCCATCCAGAATCGACAATTTATCTTTCAGCCTTAGATCAGCAGGTATTTAGCCAGACCCAAGAGGAACAGTTCCTTGACGAATCTTACAATGTTTTAACTCGTGCACTCAAAGATGAGCCATACAACAAAAATCTTCTGCTCCAATTAGTGAGCTACTACGATCTGAAAGGTCAAAGCGACATCGCCTTGGGTATTTACCGTGACAACGCAGATAAGTTCAACTGGGATATCGATTGGTATGATGCAATAATCAGCCGTTCCTTTGCCTTAGGTCAGCAAGCACTTAATCAAAAGGATGAGACAAAGAAACAAGAGTATTTCAATGAAGCGCAAGAAGCATATAATCACGTTCTTGCTGGAATAGATCATCTGAAGACTCTTCCACCAGAACAACTGCAAGGGCGTCCTTTCTCAGTAACGCCAACTATCGCTTTGAACGTTGGCAAAATGCAGCTTTTATCCAGACAAGAGGATGCAGCGAAGACCACCCTCAAGCTTAATTCAGATGCTAATTACACGGATATCATGAACAGTGAAACTCCATGGGATATAAATTGGTACAGTTCACTCATCAGCCGTTCATTTGATTTGGGGCAGACAGCTTATGCACAACAAGATAATCCAGATAGAATAGACAATATGAAAGCTGGTTTTGTCATTGGGCTTTTGGCCTACGATCATGTACTTGCGGATAATGATCCTTCGAAGACATTTAATCCGGATGTAACACTGAAGGTAGGAAAGATGCAGTATATGTCTGGAAAGATACAAATTGCCTCCTCCATCTTAAAAACAGCTTTAAGCCAAGATTTCGCAGATGCAACTAATCGAGAGATTGCTCGTTGGTACCTAGCTGCACTGGCGAAAACTGGTGGCGAGGATCAGGCACTATACGGTTCGCTGATTGCAGCTGACCCTGCGGAAGCAGCACAAGTTGAGGCCATTACAAATTCACAATTTTAAAAAAGAAAGAAACCATAAAAGCGCGCCACTGTAATAACCGTGGCGCGCTTTTTTTTCGATTATACGAGATTTACTTATAGCCCGGTCTTAGCCGCTTCACTCTCAACAAGCTCTTTCATATAACGAAGCAAGTCATCTTTAAGCTCCTCGTGTTGAAGTGCATAATGAATGGTGGTCTGGATAAAGCCCATTTTCTCACCAACATCATGACGTTTACCTTCAAAGTCATAGGCAATAATTCGTTCAACCTCGCTTAGACGTGCTATCGCATCAGTAAGTTGGATCTCTCCACCTACACCTACCTGCTGCTCACCTAGCATATCAAAGATACGTGGGGTTAAGATGTATCGTCCTAAAATTGCTAGATTAGAAGGAGCCTCTTCTCTCTTTGGCTTTTCTACTAGACGATTAGCTTTATATACCCGTTCTGCCAAAGGCGAAGCATCTACAACACCATACCGTGATACTTCTTCCCATGGAACAGGCTGAACACCCACGATAGAAGATTTATACTCGTCATAAACATCTATCATCTGTTTGAGACAAGGTTTATTCGCTTCAACAATATCATCGCCTAGCAGGACAGCAAACGGTTCGTTTCCTATGAATTTACGTGCACACCAAATTGCATGTCCGAGACCTCTTGGTTCTTTTTGACGAATGTAGTGGATATCTGCCATTTCGGAAGATTTACGAACGGATTCAAGCAGCTCCCACTTCTGCTTCTCTGCTAAGTTAAATTCCAGTTCAAAAGAGTTATCAAAGTGATCTTCAATCGCACGTTTACCTTTCCCTGTTACAATAATAATATCCTCGATCCCAGAAGCAACAGCCTCTTCAACAATATATTGGATCGTCGGTTTATCTACAATCGGGAGCATTTCTTTAGGCATTGCTTTGGTCGCAGGCAAAAAACGGGTACCAAGACCTGCGGCGGGTATAATGGCTTTACGGATCTTCATCACATTAACTCCTTCTGTCAGATACTCTTCCATTCTAAATACTCAGTATGTAAAATGGCATATTTCCTTCAATTATAGCAGTTATAGCAGATTTATGTCAGAGTGTTTGTTATATTTGTATATCTATTCCATTGAAATAAGAGAGAAGGAATTATAAAATCATTTACTGCTAGAATAAACACTTTGCTGACCCTCATGATATATTATTTAGTATATGCAAATTAGGATGAGGACGAGATCAATTCTAAAAAAAGGGCTAAGCAATACCAGCATCAACCTGGTAGTTACTTAGCCCTTATTCTTCAACTCTTAACTCTTATTACTTCGCGTTCACCAATTGCCCACGCGTTACACCAAGTTGGTTAGTAGCCTTTAGGCTCTTCCATACCTGTGTACCAGAGATTTCACCACGCAGAGCGCGGCTGTAGAGGCTGATTACCTCAGCCACTTGCTCTGGCGTCTCTTCCAAGAACTCCACACGGTATGAAGATACTCCTAGTTCACGGAAATTATTCAGATACTCCGCACCAGACTGCTCAACAGCGTTATAGACGGTATTACGGCAGCCTTCATCCACACGAACTGGATGTGACATTCCAATACGGTCTTGCAAAGAAGCACGGTGCTCTTCACAAGGACGACCACAGTTCGTATAGTCTGTGCCTTCACTCATAAAGGTACAGTACACGCAGTGTTCAGTATGGAACATCGGCAAATGCTGATGAATAACAACCTCCATCCGGGACGTATCACTGTGTTCAAGCAGATCGACCATCTGTTGAATGTTCAAGTCATAGGATGGCGTTACTATGTCACAGCCAGCCTCAAGGAACAAATCCACTGCTTTATGATTGGCGATATTCAGTGAGAAATCACCGATCAGGCGTGGATGCACAGCATCCGGCTGCTCCTGGCGGCGGCGCAGATAATAATATAACGCGCCTGTATTACGCACGAGCACAGCATCCGGCTGCAAGCGAAGAATATTCGCGTGGTAGCCGTTCTCGCCCGGCATATGAATGCGCGGCGTGGCCAGCGCTATGCTGGCCCCTGCAGCCCGTACCGCATCTACCGCTGCCGGGAACTGCTTGATAAACTCGAAGTCGGCGTAGATGTTTCTCACGCCGGCCTCGAGCGCAGCCTGCACCTGCGGCAGGCTGCGGCACAGCGCGGTGAGCTCCGCTTCACCAGCGCGCTGCGGAGCGACGCCCCTGCGGGTGGCGTCGCCGTAAACCTCGATCGCCCGTTTCACGTAGACGGGCGGTTTCGGGCGCTCGCCCGCAAGCAGCTCCACCGCTTGGCGGCGGATGCTGTTCAGCTCGCGCATAGGGACGATGACGTCGCCTTGCAGATGCGACTCCAACGCGTCAAGCTGGAACACGGTCCCGCCCAGGCGGCCGAATTGTTCTTCCAGCAGCGCGGTATCCATCGGACGCTTTTGCGCGGCTTCCAGCGCGAGCTCCGAGTCCACACGGACGGTAACGTTCTTCTGAACGTCCGTCCACCAAGTCGTCAGCTTCTCGCCGACGCAGCCTTGCACTCTAACATGTACCGGAAATACCCGGTACGGCTTTTCAGTTTCATAAGTCTGGCGCAGCGCCTTATCTAACGCAGGGTCATTTGTCTTCCAAATGCGGTCACCGACATTTAGACGACGAAGATCCACATCATTACGACCGGCTACGATGTCAATGATCCAGCCTTCTCCGGCTTCGCCTTCCAGCTTCACACCTTTACGACGAAGGTCGTAGACACGACCGCCTTCTTCTTTTTTCGTCGGATCGCCAGCGTCAAAAACAATTCCGTCCCCACGCTTAAGCGGTGCATGAATACGGCAGACCACTCCGTCACGCAGAATTTGCTCAACCGTCCCCAAATATACGCCACGGCTTTTTGGAAAAGTCCCGTCTACCAGTTTCTTATTGTTCGTTCCATCCAGGAAACCATGTGTAAACCCGCGGGAGAAGCTTTGTTGCAGCTCGCGCACCTCCTCCTTCGAAGGTTTGGACAGATCGCCTTCAAAATACCGATCAATCGCTTTACGATACTTACTAACTACATTCGCTACATATTCCGGGCTTTTGAGGCGGCCTTCGATTTTAAAAGAAGTCACACCCGCCTCGATCAGTTCGGGCATTAGATCAATTGCTGCAAGGTCCTTAGGAGAAAGCAAATAAGTTACGTCTCCCATAGGTTTTACCTCACCATCCACCATCAGATCATAAGGCAAGCGGCAAGCCTGAGCACATTCACCGCGGTTGGCTGAACGTCCGCCCCACATTTCAGAGGTCAGACATTGACCTGAGTAGGAAACACACAAAGCACCGTGTACGAATACTTCCATCGGTAAGCGGGCTTGCTCTCCGATCGTACGAATTTGTTTCAAATTGTTCTCACGACCTAATACCACACGTTCCAAACTGAAAGGTTTAGTAAACTCGACCGCTTCCGGCGAAGTAATGGTCATCTGTGTCGATCCGTGAATCGGGAAATCCGGTGAGATTTCGCGGATCATTTTGACCAAACCTAAATCTTGTACAATTACTGCGTCTACGCCAGCATCCACGCACGCATCAATCAGTTCTTTTGCATCAGACAATTCATTTTCAAATACCAGTATATTAAAGGTCAAAAAGCCCTTCACACCATAGCTATGCAAAAACGCCATAATTTCCGACAGCTCGTCCATGCGAAAGTTGTTCGCTCTGGCCCGTGCATTAAACTTCTCTACGCCAAAAAAGATAGCATCCGCTCCGTTTGCTACCGCTGCACGCATGCAGTCCCAATCACCTGCGGGTGCCAATAGCTCCACGTCTTCTCTGCGTATTTGTTGCTCTTTCATTTATATCCTCCCAAACCGCCATTTGACGGGTCATTTCTAGTTGATTAACTTGATAATTGTATCAAATATCACACTTGAGCGCTATGCGTTTACCAACATTTATATAGAATAAAAGTCATAATGCTGTCAGGAAGCTGACTTCTTGCTTATTGCACTTTACTCCATGAATGTTGTAGAACATGCAACTTTATTGCCTAATCCAGTGCTTCGACAACTAAATGTTGTACATAAAGCATCATTCTCACACTCTAGTATCGACAACCGGCACAAAAAGTTGCAACATTTACAACAATTCACTAGGAATTCCGTGACATACGGGACATACGATAGAATGTTTTATCAAATACATCAATCCACCCTTTAGCTATTCACATTATACCCAACTTGGATAACATTGGCTCCGAACCTAGCGATATCAATAAATTGTGACAAACGATTCCAATCGTACACCTCATATTACTTTTCCCCCTTTATACAAAAAAAGAACGCCCCAAGCCAAATCGGCAACTGGGACGTTCTTCGTCTGATTGAATTACACGCTTCTATTCGTGTGTCAACTACGACATTGGTACTCTTTTAACTACTTGCTGCCTGTAAACCGAAACGATTGTAGTGTCTTGTCTAACAGAGCCTGCTGTTCTGCAGTGGCATTGGCATCATTCAGCGTAACGGTAATTGTGTAGACCACATCATTTTTACCAAACACAACCTGCTTACTGCGAAAAGGGATACCATTTTTGATTTGATGTGCAGTTATGATCGTAGCAGGGACATCCGCAATGGTAGACTCCACTACACCTTCTATACGAGGGCCTTTGGGATCATTATTTTTATTTTGATAAGCATCTTTGAGCACATTAACTGTATACTCCACTGAACCCTCGGGTTTTGAGTTGATCTGTAGACGTCCTCCGCTGAACCGATATTCAATCGACTGCGTCTCAAAAATATCCTGATAAGGTGTCCATAAACTTGGAATATCGATGGCATAGCCGTAGGTTTTGGATACTTTGGTTAATGTCTTATTTTTGAGCGTCTTATAATCATCACTAGCGAGCCGCCCGAAGTTCTCCTTCAGCAGAGCAAAATCAATATCAATAGAGGATATGATGGCTTTGAATTTTGCCTTATCGTCATCTTGCCCAACTGCTGTTACATATTCAAAATAATAACGATACCCATTTTTGAGTATGAGAGCTTGATATTCTGTAGTAACACCGTTGCCGTAATTTAGCTGTAGCTCATTAATTTGTGCGGATACGCCCGAGATCTCCGACTTGTTGCTGTCTTTCAGAATATAAGCATCCGCTACAAAGTTTTCTTTAGTTTTCATTTTCAGATCTTCAGCCCAGCTCTCTAGTGTAGAACCAGCAGGTGCCGAGGTAACTGCCACACTCAGATGACTTCCCTGCTTACTCTCGTAATAGAGATGCTGGTCGTCCTTACTCCAATCTGCGGGAACCTGTAGTGAAATCCCATAGTCCTCATTGTACGCGTCACGCAATCCACTTTTCACCGTAGAAAGATCACGGATTTTTTTGCTTTTAGTATCAAAAGAAGGCTGGAAAGAGTTAAGTAATCCTGTATATTTAGCAAAATCCTTATAATTAACTGCTTTGTTATCCGTCAAATAAATCTCGTAGAGTCGACCTTCAGCATATAACAGTCTGCTCTCCCAGAGCGCTCCACTGGAATCTTTACTGATCAATCTAGCATAAGGTACCGCGGCCTTGGGGAACGACTCCCGATCCAATATCAACTCCCCACCTGCCTCGACCTCCCGAACCAGCTGTTCCAGCAGCCCATCCGCATCCACCGCAACCGCCTGGTCACTTACATGAATCTCCACATAATATAGATTGTCCGCACTTGAAAAGGTAGCCACACTTTCATCTCCACCGCTATTTCCAGCAATCAGCCCAGAGGGATAATTCAGTGTCCATTGAAAATAGCTGTTCCCAATTTGAGTCTTACCAACATCGCTGTCAATCCCAGTCTCCTCTGGCGTTTCTTCTTCGTTGTCTATAGGCACTAGGGTAACCATTAGCTCACCCCCACTCCCTTGAGAGAGAGTCGCACCTAACACATCAGCTACAAAACGTAGCGGTACCATCAGCACGTCTGAAACCATCCGGGGCGCTGAGCCCAGTTTAACTTTGATCCCATCCTTCCAAGCGATATCACTCCCAATCGTCATCACCCCTGAATGAGCACCATAGGTTACTTTTACAACATTGTTCTGCTCTAAGGAAACAGTGCTGCCAAACGTCTTTTTAAAAACCCCAAGCGGGACCATAACCGTTCCATTCTCCGTATAAGGCCGCTCGATAGCCACCTTCTTACCATTCACCGTAGCTGAAGTACTGCCAACTTTTAGACTCAGCTGTAGCTTATCTCCTTGTGAAGCTAATACTGTTTGTATGGGTAATATAGAAAATAGCAGTAATAAGGTCAGCATCGCACAAAATCCTTGTTTTAAAATTTTAAAGCCCATTTACCGTCCCCCTCTCCAGTTTGCTAATCACTCTTCCGCGTGCTCGTCCCCATCCGTTTCATAATCATCTCCGCTTAACAATGGATCACCTTGAGTGAGCACGAGTTTACGGACGACGATATCCCCATCGCTTTGCATAACCAGCCGCACAGTTGCTCCCGGCAGGTAGCTTTTGAACAATTCATTAATATCAACTAGTGAGACCACACGATGCCCATCGATGCTATACAAGACGTCCCCTTCAGCAACCCCTGACTTGAGCGCTTCTGAAGACACCACCTTAGTGACGGACAGCGGGTCCAGCGTTGGCAATCCCACAATCGTAGACCAGCTCGCCTCCAGCTCTAGCCCTAGACTCGGATGCTGTACCTCACCATATTTTAAAAGCTGGTTCATAATATACTGCACAGTATTCGCTGGAATCGAAAACCCCATATTTTCCACACCCACCGCTGAGTATTTCAGGCTGTTGATTCCCAGCACCTCACCTTTCATATTTACAAGCGGCCCTCCGCTGTTTCCGGGATTAATCGCAGTGTCACTCTGGATAAGACGATAAGCCGCATCTACCTCACGGTTAAGACCACTTATAACGCCTACAGTCGCTGAGTTTCGTAGAGAAAAGCTAATCGGTGTTCCGATAGCAATAACCTTCTCCCCAACCACTGTTTTGCTATTCGCTGGAATAAACTTGGCGGGCTTTAAATGGGTGGCATTAATTTTGATCAGCGCCAGATCACTAACTTCATCCAGATAGGTTTCTTTAACGCTGTAGGTTTTGGAGTCCGAAGTGACCACTATGGCATTTTGCAGATCCTTGATTACATGAGCATTGGTTACAATCCATCCGTTCGATTTCACAATGATGCCGGAGCCATGCGTCAGATTGTACCGATCATCCGGGCCACTATTCCCGCCACTCTCGTCTTTGCCGATAATGCCCACAACAGAAGGAGTGATACTTTTAATAATTCCAGGTATCGGATCTTCTGCCGCTGCTTTACTAACCACCTTACTAGTACTATCAAAAGCAAACACCGACTGACTCCATACTCCCGACAGCACTACGCCGCACAGTAATAGACCTAATCCTTTCTTCACCAGCTTCTCCCCAACACTCCTCATTCCTCACCAGACCCTCTCTTTGCTCATGGATAAATTTTACATTATATTATTTGAAAAAAGACGCCTTCAATGCGCCCATGGCGTTAAAGGAGTCTTTTGGTGCAAAGCTGTTCAATTTAGTTCTTTCATTAACTTAACCAATGCATCACCATGGCATAGTCAGAGATCACAAAAACCAGCAAACTAACGGCTCCAAAACCAATGGCAAATTTGTTCTTCTGGGGAGCTTTCAATAGTCGAACAACCCCGACCAAAATCAAGATGGTAAATAAAATCATAAACACATCAAAGGTATGAAATTTAGACGGTCCTTGCGCGGCAACTTCTGCAAGCAGCATAACCTTACCTCCTCAAAAATGTTGTCAAGCAAGATCCAGTAATCCCCATATCACCTTCTATGTTATCGCTACCATTTGGGCGATGCAATAGGTTTTGTAGAAAAATTATGTATTTGTCGTAAAAAATATATTTTATACCTGCAAAATCCGTAATAACGATGAGATTAATCACTGACAATTGGGGCGGCTTAGTGAAAGTGCTGTGAGTCCAATCAACTCTTTCGTCGTGAAGGTTACAATAGAAAGTCCGTTAACTGCTTTAGAGATGAGATAAATTGAGCAGTGAATTGGAATTGGAATTCAGAACTTAGAACTTAGAACTCTGGGCTCGAAATTTAGGCTTTAATGAATTAGGCAAATTCTCCCTAATATTGACCGATTATCAGCTCATTTTGTGATTATCAGGGAGGTTTTCCCTAATCTAATAAACAGTTATTTGATAGAGTGATATGAAGGATTAATTATTCGGTTTTCAAGGAACTTTTGACCCTAATGTTAATCACTTACCCGTTAACTCTATCAACAGAATACTCCTCATTGAATCTTACTACGAACATGTCCTACATATGCCTACCTTACCTATTATTAAATCCATTTTTTCTATAGAATCCGTATAACTTTTGCTAGAAAGATCACATCATATATCTATGAGCCGTCTTTCGTATAATTACCGGATAATCCTACAATAAAAGCCCCGGCAAGATACCGAGGCCTTATTATACATAGGTTATATTACTTACTGTTTATTTAGAGGGTTTCCGCCGTCTCAAGCATAAGCGCTTCGGTCCGCTCTGTATCACGAATCAGAACCGGCTTCAGATACTTACCTGTGTAAGACTCTGTGACTGTAATGATCTTCTCCGGTGTCCCTGTTGCCAGGACGGTACCACCGCCGCTACCACCTTCCGGTCCCATATCGATGATATAATCCGCTGTCTTGATTACATCCAGATTATGTTCAATAACAAGAACCGATTCTCCGGAATCCACCAAACGATGCAATACCTCAAGCAGACGACCAATGTCATCTACATGCAGGCCTGTTGTAGGCTCATCCAAAATATAAAGTGTTTTACCCGTGCTGCGACGGTAGAGCTCAGAAGCCAATTTTACCCGCTGTGCTTCACCACCGGATAAAGTGGTTCCCGGTTGACCAATCTTAATATACCCAAGTCCTACATCCATCAATGTTTGCATTTTACGATGGATACGCGGGATATTTACAAAAAACTCTGTTGCGTCCTCTACCGTCATCTCTAACACATCTGAAATGTTTTTGCCTTTATATTTCACTTCTAGTGTTTCCCGGTTATACCGTTTGCCCTTACATACTTCGCAAGGGACATACACATCCGGCAAGAAGTGCATCTCAATCTTAATGATCCCGTCTCCACGGCAAGCTTCACAACGTCCGCCTTTTACGTTAAAGCTGAAGCGTCCCTTTTGGAAACCACGTACCTTAGCCTCATTTGTCTTGGAGAACAGGTCACGGATGTCATCGAATACACCTGTATAGGTTGCTGGGTTGGAACGCGGCGTCCGCCCGATTGGCGACTGATCGATTTCAATAACCTTATCGAGATTTTCTAGTCCACGAATTTCTTTATGCTGACCAGGACGCACCTTCACAGCCTTATTCAACTGCCGTGCCAGACTCTTGTAAAGAATCTCGTTGATAAGCGAGGATTTACCAGAACCCGATACACCTGTCACCGCTGTAAATACACCTAATGGAATCTTCACATTCACATTTTTCAGGTTATTCTCTTTAGCACCACGTATTTCTACCCAGCGATCATCGGTAGGACGGCGTTTAGCGGTAACCGGAATAAATTTACGTCCGCTTAAATATTCACCCGTTAATGAATTCGGATCTTTCATAATCTCTTCTGGCGTCCCTTGAGCCATAACTTGTCCACCATGAATACCTGCGCCCGGACCAATATCAATAATGTAATCCGCTGCCATCATCGTGTCTTCGTCATGCTCTACAACAATCAGCGTATTGCCTAAATCACGCATATGCGCAAGCGTAGAGATCAGGCGATCATTATCTCGTTGATGCAAACCAATACTTGGCTCATCCAGAATGTACAATACACCCATGAGACTTGAACCGATCTGAGTAGCCAACCGAATACGCTGCGCCTCACCACCGGAAAGCGAACCCGCTGCACGGCTAAGCGTCAAATAATCCAAGCCTACATTCACAAGGAATCCAAGCCGATTGCAGATCTCTTTTAAAATGAGATTGGCGATGGCTGTTTCTTTTTCGCTCAATTTTATCTCTTCAAACCAATGCTGACAGTCTCCTATTGAAAGGTCCGTAACATCAGAAATATTATGATCATTGATAGTCACAGCTAATATTTCTTTTTTCAGACGTTTACCTTTACATACATGACATGGCTTAGCACTCATAAATCCTTCGATAAATTCACGAATACCATCCGAAGCAGTTTCACGGTAACGCCGCTCGAGGTTAGGTATAATCCCTTCAAAAGCAACCATCGCATCTTTCTTTTGACCGAAATCATTTTCATAACGGAAGCGGACCTTCTCACTGCCTGTACCGTTCAGTAATTTATTCATATGATCAGGTGTCAGACTGCTTACCGGAACGTTCTGAGGAATTTTAAAGTGTTCACAAACCGACTTCAGAAATTGCGGATAGTAATTAGAAGTACTTCCAGTCCAAGCTAAAAAAGCACCTTCTTCAATGGATTTCTCAGCATCAGGAATAAGCAGGTCTGGATCGACCACCATCTTCATGCCAAGTCCATCGCACTCTGTACAAGCTCCAAACGGACTGTTGAAAGAGAACATCCGTGGTGCCAACTCTTCAATACTAAAACCACAAATTGGACAAGCAAAGTTAGAGCTGAAAAGCAGCTCTTCCTGGCCGATGATATCAACAAGGATTTTACCGCCCGAAAGCTTAAGCGCCGTCTCCAGTGAATCCGTCAGCCGGGTCTCCACATCGTCTTTAACAACGATCCGGTCTACCACAACTTCTATTGTATGTTTTTTATTCTTTTCTAGTTCAATATCCTCTGACAGATCTCTTAGCTCCCCGTCCACACGCACACGTACGAAGCCTTGCTTAGAGATATCTGTGAAAAGTCCTTTATGCTCACCTTTACGTCCTGAAATGATTGGCGCCAGGATCTGTAACCGAGTTTTCTCTGGATACTGCATAATCCGGTCTACCATCTGTTCAACGGTCTGGGAGGTAATCTCAATGCCATGCTCTGGGCAATGGGGATGACCAATACGTGCAAAGAGCAGCCGCAAATAGTCATAAATCTCCGTAACTGTACCTACCGTGGAGCGTGGGTTCCGGCTTGTTGTCTTCTGATCTATAGATATCGCCGGGGACAAACCATCAATCGAATCCACATCTGGTTTCTCCATTTGTCCCAAAAACTGACGTGCATAAGCCGACAAAGATTCAACATAACGCCGTTGTCCTTCAGCATAAATCGTATCAAATGCAAGCGATGATTTACCTGAGCCGCTAAGTCCCGTCAGCACGACGAAACGGTCACGTGGAATCGTCACATCGATGTTTTTGAGATTGTGCGCCCTCGCGCCTTTAATTACAATATTTTCGTTCGCCAACGGAACCTCTCCTTTTAAAAAAACTATTTCAACTTTATTTCAAAATATTCTCAAAGCCCTTTCAAAGCCCTTTCAAAGCCTTTCGATCCCTCCCAAACCCTCCCTTCCAAGGGAGGGCCCCAAGGGTTGCACCCTCTGGACACCCGCATTTTCTGGAGAAGGAGTATGGTGGGAGGTAACTTAGTGACTACGACGCTCGGAGCGCTTATCCCTGCGGGACCGCTTGGACATTCTCGCACTACCTAAAAGCAGGTACAAGCAACTGTCATAGACGTTGCATGGTGCTGTCCCTGCGGGATACGCATAAATGCCAAGTTCATTGCATGGTGCTGTCCCTGCGGATACGCATAAGTGTCATAAACATCGCGGGATACGCGACCCTCTATTGATTCAAAAAGAACGGTCTAGGACAGCACCGTTCAATACCTATTTTAAATATCGGTGATGCATTAATGGTTTGTTACTCAGCCCGAAGCTCCAGCAATGCGTCGCGTAGCTCTGCCGCGCGTTCGAATTGCAGGTTCTTGGCAGCGTCCTTCATTTCAGCTTCCAGACGCTGGATCAGACTTTGTTTTTCTTTCTTATTCATCTTGCCACCAACACCTGTGAGATAATCAGCTTTAGACTCAGCAACCTTCGTTGCCTCGATGATGTCACGCACTTTTTTATTAATAGTGGTTGGGGTGATGCCATGTTTCTCATTATGGGCAATCTGAATGGCGCGACGGCGCGATGTTTCGCTCATCGCCTTCTCCATCGAATCAGTGATCCGATCACCATACATGATTACACGACCCTCAGAGTTACGAGCCGCACGGCCAATCGTCTGAATTAGTGAACGTTCGGAACGAAGGAACCCTTCTTTGTCGGCATCGAGAATTGCAACTAAAGATACCTCCGGTAAGTCGAGACCCTCTCTCAGGAGGTTAATCCCTACCAGTACATGGAACGTACCGAGACGAAGATCCCGCAAGATCGCCATCCGTTCCAGCGTCTTGATGTCAGAGTGCATATAACGAACCTTAATCCCGATTTCCTTAAAGTAGTCTGTCAGATCCTCCGACATCTTCTTCGTCAAAGTGGTAACGAGTACACGTTCATCGCGTTCAACCCGGTCACGGATTTCGCTAATCAGATCATCAATCTGACCTTCTGTAGGACGGACCTCGATGATTGGATCCAATAGACCAGTCGGACGGATAATCTGCTGCACCATAGTTTCGCAGTGTTCCATTTCATAAGGTCCAGGTGTCGCGGAAACGTAAATGATCTGGTTTACTTTATCTTCGAACTCTTCGAACTGAAGCGGACGGTTATCCAGTGCAGAAGGCAGACGGAAACCATGCTCTACCAACACTGTTTTACGCGCCCGGTCACCGTTATACATCGCCCGAATTTGCGGAAGGGTAACATGGGATTCATCTACGACGATTAACATATCATCAGGAAAATAATCCATTAACGTATATGGAGTTGCTCCCGGTTCCCTGAAGGTTAGTGGCCCGGAATAGTTCTCGATCCCCGAACAGAAACCCACTTCCTTCATCATTTCAATGTCGTAACGTGTCCGTTGTTCCAAACGTTGCGCTTCCAGAAGCTTGCCTGCGTCACGAAGCACGGTCAGCCGCTCTTCTAGCTCCCGTTCAATATTGACTATTGCTACACGCATCGTTTCTTCCTTGGTAACAAAGTGAGAAGCCGGAAAAATGGCGACATGATCGCGTTCACCGATCAATTCGCCCGTTAAAACATCTATTTCAGTGATCCGCTCAATCTCATCCCCAAACAATTCAACACGAATCGCATGTTCACCCTGAGAGGCTGGGAAGATCTCAACCACATCACCACGTACACGGAATGTTCCGCGTACAAAATTGATATCATTGCGCTGGTATTGAATATCCACCAGTCTGCTCAGAATCTCATTGCGCGGTTTCTCCATCCCAACCCGCAAGGACAACAGCAAGCTTCCGTATTCCATTGGTGAACCGAGACCGTAAATACAAGACACACTCGCTACAATAATAACGTCACGCCGTTCGAACAAGGAGCTTGTCGCGGAGTGGCGAAGTTTATCAATCTCTTCGTTAATACTGGAATCTTTCTCAATATAAGTATCGGAGGAGGGAATATACGCCTCTGGTTGGTAATAGTCGTAGTAGCTGACGAAATAGTCTACCGAATTATTCGGGAAAAACTCCTTAAACTCACTTGCCAGCTGGGCAGCCAGTGTCTTGTTATGCGCAATAACCAGCGTGGGGCGATTTAATTTGGAAATAACTTGCGCGACAGTAAAGGTCTTCCCTGTACCTGTCGCTCCCAGCAGCGTCTGGTGCTTCTTACCCTGCCGGATGCCTTGTAGTAATTCATCTATGGCATGAGGCTGATCGCCCTGGGGTGTATACTCGGACTCCAATTCAAAAGTCTTCGTACTGACGACAATATCACTCATTTGCCCGTCTCCCCTCTATCGTCTAAACTAGATTAATATATTATAATTGTTGTCTGAATCTTCTCTCTCCATACGATAGTAAAAAATATGGAAGATAAGAATATGTGTTCCCGTTCATTATACAGTGTTGCTTAGATCGATGCAAACCATAATACACAGAAATGTTAGGAGCTTGAAGCATGGATATTACCGCAATAATCGGCCTAGTGGCCGGACTGGCTGCGCTAATCGGCGGCTACCTCTGGGAAGGCGGAAGCCTTTCCGGACTGCTGCAGCTTAATGCAGCTTTGATTGTATTTGGAGGTACGATTGCTGCCGTAATGATCAGCTTCCCGGCAGCTAAGCTACGCTCCATTCCCGCCGCTCTGCGCATGGCTTTTGGCCGCAATCCTGAACGTGATGAAGAGAAAGCAGAAGAGCTTATCGCAATGGCCACAGTGGCCCGCCGCGGCGGCGTTTTAATGCTCGAAAAACAAGCGGAACTGCATCCTGATCCTTTTACACGCGAAGGACTGTTGCTTATCGTCGATGGCACTGACCCTGAGCAGGTAAGACAGATTTTGGAATTGGAAATGGATGCGAAAGAATTGAAGCATGAAAGCTACGCCAAGATTTTTGAAGCCGCTGGCGGATATGCTCCAACGATGGGGATCATCGGTACAGTTATGGGACTCATTAGGGTACTGGGCAACCTTACGGACCCATCAAATCTAGGTACCTCTATCGCAGTAGCGTTCACTGCAACACTGTACGGAGTAGCCATCGCTAATCTAATATTTTTACCCATTGCTTCCAAAATCAAATCCCGCAGCCAAAGTGAGCTGCATAGCATGGAGATGCTTCTAGTAGGCATTCTTTCTCTACAGAACGGGGATCATCCGCTGCTGGTGCGTAAAAAACTGAACTCCTTCATTTCAGACACCACCACAGATGACCGTGCAGAAGCAAGAGGTTTTATATGAGACAAAGAGACCGGCGCAAACGGCGGGAAGAGAATCGAGAAAGCCGTGATCGTTGGATGATTACTTACGCTGATCTAATTACACTTTTACTTATATTTTTCGTTATATTGTATGCGATGAGCAGCCTGGACACTGACAAATATAATATCGTGACCGGCTCTTTATCCCAGACTTTCAAGTCGAACAGCACTGTTCTTGAAGGCGGGGATGGTATTTTAGATGCTGGAAAGACCCCTGACAACAAACCAGAGAGTACAGATGGGAATGCGAACGCAACTACAAAACCAAATGACGGTTCTGATGAACAAACGGAGAATGAAACACCTTCAGCACGGGAGTTGGCTTTTCGAGAACAAGAGGCGAAGCTTGCTGAGTTAATGGGTGTGATCACCCACTATGTGGAGGAGAATAATCTCGGTGAACAAATATTTGTAGCCGACAAACCGCAGGGCATAGAAATCACGCTCAGCGACCGTTTTCTTTTTGATGTGGGTAAAGCAGATGTGAAGTCACCAGCCCTTCCTGCTCTTCAGCAGTTGTCTGGCTTATTCAAAGATATCGGAGCAACGATCAGCATTGAAGGACATACGGATAATACACCAGTGTCATCAGCTTCACGTTATAACGACAATTGGGAGCTATCGGGTGCTCGTGCGCTTTCTGTGCTGCGCTTTTTCTTAGATAATGAAGGACTGAACCCGGACACTTTTCAATATGCAGGTTATGCCGATACCCGACCAACAGCAGATAATACTACGCTAGCAGGCAAACAGAAAAATCGACGCGTAGAGATCATTGTACTTCGACAGCTTCAAGAGGTGGAATAAAATATAGTTGCTTGCGCTCAGAGCTAAGTTCGGCGGCAGGGGCCTTTGCAATTACCACATTGAGCTTACAAGGGGCTTCATCCAATTTAATTAGGGAAAACCTCCCTGATTATTCACCTATTATCGTATCCAATCGCGGAATGAGGGAATTTCTCCCTGATTATTACTCTTTTTAGTCTGAAATAGTGGTTTTACCGAGATGATTAGGGAGGAATTCCCTAAAACCCTAACTCTCACGCTATAATCGTCTAAAATGAGGGAGGTTTTCCCTAATTCCATACTCCACTAGACCCTCAAACCACTCGATTGGGTTTACGAATACTCGCACAATCTACATAAGAAACACAAACAGCAAGTCCCCGAATCACAGAAACTTGCTGCTAAAAATATCACACTTGATCAGACTATTTTCCGTCCCCGATTTCCAATTATTCAGCAACTAACGCGCTATAACCAGCTGCATCTAACAGACCTTTTACAGCATCAGCATACTCTCCATCAACTTCAATCTCAAAAATCCAACCCCCGCCATACGGCTGATCATTGATAAGCTCCGGACTAGCTTCTAATCCATCATTCACCTTGGTAACCGTCCCAGAGACGGGCGAATACAACTCCGATACCGTCTTAACGGATTCGATACTGCCTACGCTGTCACCGGCCGAAATGGTCGATCCTACCTCAGGAAACTCAACAAATACGATGTCGCCTAATAAATGCTGAGCATGGTCCGTAATCCCAACACGTACTACTCGTCCTTCTACTTGCTGTGCCCATTCATGCTCTTCGCTGTAAAGAAGGTTGTCTAATACTTCACTCATTTCAAGCCGCCTCATTTCCAATTTGGAGTTCTAAATTTAGTTATAGCCTAAGTTATCCCGGCTCACAATGTCAATATTACTAACAGGAAATTTAAATTTGTCATTTTTTCGACGTTTTCTTGTTGACAGCGCCCGACTATACCCGTTTAATGGAGACATACAAGTAGAAATGACATTGTCGTCTTTTTATAGACAATAACCGTTTCTCGAAGAAATATAATTGCGGATGATGGCATAGGGAGAGACTGTCTCACTTGAAGACGGCGCCGAAGGAGTAAGCCCTAACAGGGGTGAATCTCTCAGGCAAAAGGACCTTTGTCGGACGTATCTCTGGAGAGCATCAGACGCAAGGCTAGATGCGTCAGATCACCAACGGGGAAACCTGCAAGCTAGTTACGGCAGGGTAACTCTCAGGTACAAAGGACAGAGCAGAAAGCGATTTGTGCATTTATGCATGATTGCTTCTGCCTGTCCTTTTTTCGTATGTAATCAGATCAAGGGGAGTGACGACATGGATGCTTTGAGAAGAACACCTTTTTATGATCTCTATTCCGCTTATGCGGAGTCCAGGTGCATTGACTTCGGTGGCTGGGAGCTGCCAGTACAGTTTACAGGTATCGTGAAAGAGCACGAAGCCGTTCGCCAGCAGGCTGGGCTGTTCGATGTCTCGCATATGGGTGAATTCATGGTGATTGGGAGCGGCGCAGAAGACTTTTTGCAAAAAATGACAACCAATGATGTCAGCCGCCTCACAGATGGTGCGGCGCAATATACGCTGCTCTGTTATCCAAATGGCGGAGTTGTCGACGACCTACTCGTGTATCGCCTAAGCGAAGGGCATTATATGCTCGTCGTTAATGCCTCCAACATCGACAAGGACTTCCAATGGCTGCAAGAGCATTTGACCTCTGAATTCGGCGAAGTCACGCTCACTAATGTCTCTGACGAGACGCTTTTGCTCGCCTTGCAGGGTCCTCTGGCAGAGACCATTCTCGCGGAAGTTACTGATGCCCCTATTTCAGCACTCAAGTCTTTCCATTTCATCGAACGCGCTACCGTTTGCGGTGTAGAGGTACTTATCTCCCGTACGGGTTATACCGGTGAAGATGGCTTCGAGATCTGCTCTCCGCTGGAAGGTGCAGAAACGTTATGGAATGGACTGCTTGCAGCAGGCGCGCCCCACGGATTAACACCTGCTGGACTGGGTGCCCGGGATACCCTGCGTTTTGAGGCGAAATTACCACTGTACGGTCAGGAGCTATCTGCTGATATCACCCCGCTTGAAGCAGGAGTACAGTTCTTCGTGAAGCTGGACAAAATAGACTTTATCGGACGCGATGCACTAATACAGCAAAAAGAAGCTGGCATTCCCCGTCGCCTTGTCGGCCTAGAAATGATTGATCGAGGCATTCCACGCTCCCATTATCCTGTCTGGGCAGATGGCGTTAAGATTGGTGAGGTCACAACCGGAACACAGTCTCCTACGCTGAAACGTAACCTGGGGTTGGCATTGCTTGATGCTGCTTACAGTGAAATAGGCACAGAGGTTTACGTAGAGATACGCGGCAAGCAGCTTAAGGCTGTAGTGATTAAGGCCCCTTTTTACAAGTATAAACGCCTTTAGCGTCCATATAAGGACGGTGAGCTTTTAAGCGAGAAATAGAAGAATAAAGTATAGCGTGAAAATTGTACTTTCTTATATTTTAAAAAAGCCAAGGAGTGAAACCTTAATGAAGCACCGTTATCTGCCCATGACAGAACAGGACCGCGTAGAGATGATGGAGGCCGTCGGGATTCAGTCTATAGATGAGCTGTTCTCCGATATTCCTGAAGCGGTACGTTACCAAGGCACTATGCCGATGTCTGAACCACTCGATGAATACGCCCTGCTGCGCCACATGAAAGGTTTGGCTGACCAAAATGCCGACTTTGATTCTCACGCCAGCTTCCTCGGTGCCGGATTATACGATCATCACATCCCTGTGGTCATCAACCATGTCATTTCCCGTTCTGAATTCTACACTGCCTACACTCCTTACCAACCGGAGATCAGCCAAGGTGAGCTGCAAGCGATCTTCGAATTCCAATCCTACATTTGCGAACTAACCGGTATGAAAGTTGCCAATGCCAGTATGTATGATGGTGCTACAGCTTTATCCGAAGCAGCGGTTCTCGCGGCTGGTGCTACCAAACGCAAAAAATTAATCGTCTCCCGTACCGTTCATCCTGAGGCTCGCCAAGTGCTACGTACTTCGGCTAATGCTTGGGGTCTGGAGGTGGTGGAGATTGACTATAAAGACGGTGTTACCGATCAAGCTAAGCTTGCTGAAGCTATCGATGGTGATACTGCCGCAGTACTGATGCAATCGCCTAACTTCTTCGGCAGCATTGAGGATCTTCGCTCGGTTGAGCCGCTGATTCACGCGGTTAAAGGTCTTCTTGTAGTCAGCGCCAACCCAATAGCTCTTGGTGTACTTGAAACTCCGGGCAAACTTGGAGCCGACATCGTAGTCGGTGATGCTCAGCCACTCGGTATTCCAGCTTCTCTCGGGGGTCCAACTTGCGGATTCTTTGCCGTAGCTGATCACCTGATGCGCCGCATGCCAGGCCGGATCGTTGGCCAAACGGTAGACCGTAATGGTAAACGTGGCTTCGTTCTTACACTTCAAGCGCGTGAACAGCATATTCGTCGTGAAAAAGCGACATCGAATATCTGCTCCAATCAGGCACTGCTGGCTCTCTGCGCATCCGTCTACTTGTCCGTTATGGGCAAAGAAGGCATGCGTGAAGTAGGCGAACTAAATATTCGCAAAAGCCATTACGCTGCTAATAAACTTAGCGGACTAACAGGTGCTGAACTTGCCTTCTCCTCCCCATTCTTTAACGAATTTGTTGTGAAGCTTCCTGAAGGCAGCAGCGTGACCGCTATTAATTCTAAGCTGCTGAAGGACGGTTATCTCGGCGGTTATGATCTGGGTCGTGATTATCCTGAACTTGCTGGACATATGCTGGTTGCCGTAACGGAAAAAAGAAGCAAAACCGAAATCGACCAATTCGCTAGCGCACTGGAGGGCTGTTTATGAAACCGGAGCAAAGTCTAATTTTTGAATTAAGCCGTCCGGGCCGCTCGGCCTACTCCTTGCCACTATGCGATGTACCACAGGAAGAAACCTTGGAGTCCCTGATTCCATCAGGTTTACTCCGTAGCGAACCCGTCGTACTTCCAGAAGTATCGGAAGTGGATGTCATTCGCCACTACACTTCTCTTTCACGTCGTAACTTTGGTGTAGACAATGGCTTCTATCCACTCGGTTCATGCACGATGAAATACAATCCGAAGATTAACGAAGATGTTGCCCGCTTCTCCGGCTTCGCCAAAATTCATCCCTACCAACCGGAAGAAAGTATTCAAGGCGCACTGGAATTAATGTATACCCTGCAAAATGATCTGTCCGCGCTGACGGGCATGGATGCTGTATCCTTACAGCCTGCCGCAGGTGCTCATGGTGAATGGACCGGCCTCATGATGATCCGCGCCTACCATGAAAGTCGCGGCGAGACGCGTACTAAGGTTATCGTGCCGGATTCCTCGCACGGAACCAATCCTGCTAGTGCCTCAGCAGCAGGACTTGAAACGATCACGATCCCTTCCACAGATAAAGGAATGGTCGATCTTGAAGCACTGAAAGCAGCCGTCGGTAGCGACACAGCCGCACTAATGCTGACTAACCCAAGCACACTCGGCTTGTTCGAAACCCAAATCGTCGAGATTGCTGAGATCGTGCATGAAGCAGGCGGCCTACTCTATTACGATGGAGCCAACTCCAATGCCATTATGGGCATTACCCGACCTGGCGACATGGGCTTTGACGTTGTGCATCTGAACTTGCATAAGACAATGAGCACCCCACATGGCGGTGGCGGCCCTGGGGCCGGACCAGTCGGCGTAAAATCCATCTTGATTCCATTCCTACCACAACCTACTGTGGTGAAGAGTGAAGATAGCAGCTTCTCACTCGACTTCGGCGGACCCGAATCCATTGGACGCGTGAAAGCTTTTTACGGAAACTTTGGTATTCTGGTTCGTGCCTATGCCTACATTCGCACCTATGGTCCAGACGGACTACGTGAGGTATCCGAAAATGCCGTGCTGAATGCGAACTATATGATGCACCGTCTGGCGCCGTATTTTGAAATCCCATATCCGGGTGTATGTAAGCATGAATTCGTTATGTCCGGCAAAAACCTCAAGCAATATGGCGTGCGCACCTTAGACGTCGCTAAACGATTGCTCGACTTCGGCTACCACCCGCCAACCGTGTACTTCCCTCTGACCGTTGAGGAATGCATGATGATCGAGCCGACGGAAACCGAAAGTAAAGAAACGCTAGACGGCTTTATCGATACGATGATTCAGATCGTTAAAGAAGCGCAGGAGACACCGGAAATCGTAATCAACGCACCGCATACCACAGAGATTAGCCGTTTGGATGAGACACAGGCTGCGCGTAAGCCGGTTTTGAATTGTTCTTGCGGTTAATATTTCAATAATAAATCGAGTAGGAGGGGGCGGCGAGCCCCCGGCCTCTCACACCACCGTACGTACCGTTCGGTATACGGCGGTTTTCCGTAAGGAGTTGTATCTGTCCAATACACTCTTTAATCCATTGGATTCCCAATATTGGTTATTCAATGCACGTTGCAGAATTGGACTCCCTGCAATTCGCCAATACCCTTTCCGAGTATTTCCCCACTCAAAAGGCTTATATCCTTAGGCACGCCTAAGGATATAAGCCTTTTGACTTTGGTTCTCGGGCTCTTCCATTGCTTCCAGAGACACATTCGCAATCTCCTTCGAATCCACATATCCATCGCTTTAAAGGCACTTGGCGTATCCGCCAGCGAGAAATATCCGTGCCATCCCATCAAGTATCGATTGAGCTCCTGGATTCGCTCTTCCGTTCGCATCGCTTTCTTCCGGGACGTTATCTCCCGAATTCGAGCCTTCGCTTTCTGCAAGGACTGTTTTGCTATCCTCACCTTGGGCTCTTTATCGCTACTAAAGCAAAACCCAAGAAATTTCCGTCTCCATGGGCGGTCCACCGCACTCTTCGCTTGGTTCACCTTTAGTTTTAGTCTTGTCTCAATGAATCTGGTGACGGATGCCTTCACTCGCTCTCCTGCTCTTAGTGTTTTCACATAGATGTTACAGTCGTCCGCATAACGGACGAAGCGGTGTCCACTTTTCTCGAGTTCCTTGTCGAGCTCGTCCAAAACGATGTTAGATAACAACGGACTGAGTGGACCACCTTGCGGTGTCCCTTCTGTTGTCGTATTTACTAGCCCGTTCTCCATCACACCTGACTGAGGATATTTACGAATCAGCAGGAGAACTTTCTTGTCCTTCACTTTAGCCGAAATCTTCATCATCAGTCGGTCATGGTTGACGCGATCAAAGAATTTCTCCAAGTCTAGATCGACTACGAATCGATATCCCTCTTTCATGAATGCTCTGGCTTTCCTTACCGCATCATGCCCTTGTCTTTTCGGACGAAATCCATAACTATCGGCTGGGCGCACTAAATAAAGGAGACCACTTAACACGTGGTCTCCTTTTCTCATATTAAAAAATGCTATTTTACATACAGAAGTTCTGGATTATGTACGGGATTAAATGAAAGTTTCTTAGTGAACTGCCAACGGTCAGTTACATTCATTTTGTTATATATGCTCTTCACTACATTTCTAACTGTACCTTCACTAATTCCCAACTCGTTAGAAATACACAATGCACTTTTTTCACATAACCACATTTGAGCCACCTCTTTTTCTCGGGCAGTCAAGTTGAATTGTTCAAAACTAAACTCTAGTCTAAGTAACTGCATCTCAGGGTTACTCCACATCCATTTCTCGGTAACGTTTTCAGCTATCTGTTGCATAAATGGAATAGCAAATTCGATTTGCAGTCCTTTGTAGAAAGAAATATCTACATAGCCTCTTATAACACCATCTGAGTAGAGAGGAGAACATACACAGTTCCAATTAGAAAATATAGAATTCGTATGTTCGCTCCCTTTAACTACTCCAATAGAATTCATTTCCATAGAAAGTGAAACACCATTTAGCCCGAAATCCTGTTTGGCAAAACTCTTCCCAACTCTTATTCCTGCCTTATCAAATTCTTCTTTTATATGTACTGAAGAGAAATACAGATCGAGAATTCCCCCCATATCATCTGTTAGAAAAGCCGCAAAATCTACCGATATATACTTACTAATTTTAATCATCTCGTTATGTAGGGAAAGAATCATTGCCTCGTGATAAATAGATTCCTGGCCAATCTCCTCAAAAGAGTGCGCACTCGTTCTTTGTGGGGCCTTTGAACTTTTGACTTTACCCAATGAAGAGATAGAATCCATTTGTTCCTTTTTTAGATCTTCAGCTGAACACCAAAGTTTTGTCTGATCGTATGTTACTGTCAATTCCAACTCCTCCTGATTTCCATCATTTATAATGTAAAATGATACCATTATATATTTAAATATTGAAGATTCAACCAACTATTAACATATTTATTCATATTAGTAAATATCCAATGGGGGATATTTTCAAACTTTGTTATAAAGACCATAATTACATTTGTAGAACTTAAATAACCGCTAGATGCCCCATTTATTATTAATAATTATCCTTACACTCTCTTCTATTCAATGTGCCTTAAGTCATAGAAAAAAGAAACCTCTAAGGAGATAACACAGTGGAATTGTATAAAATTAATGAAAAACAAACATTCCAGTATTTTAATTTAGTCTCATATCGCAACACTATTCCTTCCAGTTGTTTACATCATAAACTAAACGAATTTATCCTTTCACTAAACAACTATAACCTCCAAAAGAATGGTCCTTTAATCACTTCTACTCATTCTGTATCCCGAAATAATGGCATAGAGATGGTGGATTTTGAGATTATGGTACCAGTAAAAGGAGAAATTAAAAAAAATCCCCCTTTTATATATAAGCAAGAATTCAAGTTAATAAATGCAATTTGCTTGATGTATGAAGGTAAAATGAATGGCATCAATTCTGCTTATGAATTTTTAGTCAAATATATCTCTCAAAACAATCTACATCAAATAACATCCGCATATAATATAAACTTATCTGAAGGTACTAGTGAAAATATAAAAATAGATATTTGTATTGGCATCAATCCTAGTCTTCTTTAACTAGTCAAAACTCGTCTATCTCGAAAGGAGGTGAATAGAATGGAACTGAGTCTTAATAGTCAATTTTCAACATTGTCCAACATTGAAACGATGGAGATTTCCGGAGGTATAAATTGGGATAATGTTGCTTATGGAGTCTTGGGAATGGTAACCGTGGTAGCCGCTGTTACCACAGCACCAGTAACGATTCCTACTGCGATTATGGCAGTGGGTGGATCAATAGTATCTGGATATCTTACTGGTAGCGGACTAAAACATTAAATATCTGTTATAAGGAGTGAGGAATTAAATGCTTTCATATGCCCCTAGTTTTTCAGAACTTACACTTGAAGATAGTATCAATATTGATGGTGGCGTTGATTGGGCCAAGGTAGGTGCAGGAGTGTTAGGTATGGTTACAATCATGTCTGCTGTTGCTGCCGCACCAGTAACAGCCACAGCCGCAGTTGTCTACATAAGTGGTACAGTGGCTGCCGGATATTTAGTGGGTACTTCATTCTAAATTTTGATGGAGACATTCATCTTCAGATGGATATGTCTCCATCTTTTCTTCTATAAAAGAAGAGAATAATCATAAATAGATTGCGAGTGATTTTTTTGAAAATAGATAAATTAATATCGTATCTAATTAGAATAGACATTACTTTAGGGCTAGTAATATCATTCTTATTAATTGTAAGACCTAATATAATCCTCCCATCCCAATGGTTTATAATGAATTTCTTAATTTTTCTAACAGGTATATATATATATAAGAAAAATAAAAACAAGACATTTATAGCAGTTTTTATTTATGCTTTCATCTATTTTTCTTTAGTCATATTAGATATGTTAACTTCAAAAGGTATTATTCGAAGTGACAATAGATCTGGAGATATTTTATTAAGCGTAGGATTAGTGGCGTTAGGCCTGATCGGATTTTTCATTGCATTTTACATGAGCAACAAAGATAAATGATTCATTGTATAGCACAGGTCACAATATAAAATCATCATTTAATAATTGCTTTTCGGAGGATTATATGGCATTCACTAAATACCAATGTGTCAAACAACAAGATATTAAAGACTGCGGGGCTGCCTGTCTCGCCACTATAAGTAAAAACTATGGTCTCAACTATCCTATAACTAAAATTCGCGAGATGTCGGGAACCGATAAAATGGGTACCAGCGCCTATGGCCTTGTTAAAGCTGCTGAAAAATTAGGATTCACTGCCAAGGCTGTAAAAGGGACTCACGAGGCATTCTTCGAAGATTTCCCCCTTCCGGCTATTGCTCATGTGGTCATAGACCAAACTTTATTGCATTACGTTGTTATTCATAAAATCACAAAAAAAACAGTTGTCGTTTCGGATCCTGCGAAGGGCATTGTTAAATATACACCAGAAGACTTCTTTAAAATCTGGACCGGTGTTCTCATATTAATGGTTCCTACCCCTCAGTTCAAAAAGGGTGGTGAGTCCAAGGGTTTATTCACTCGTTTTTTTGGTTTACTTATTCCTCAGAGAAGAATGCTACTAGGAATTTTTTTGACATCCATGCTCTATACAATATTAGGTATATTATCAGCCTTTTATTTTCAATTTCTGCTAGATGAGATTCTTCCTTTTGGCTTAAAGAAGACTCTGAATATAGTATCCATTGGAGTAATCATTCTATATCTATTCAAAGTTTTATTGAACGCTTTTCGTAGTCACATTCTACTAACATTGAGCCAAAAGCTTGATATTTCGCTAATTCTCGGCTATTACCATCATGTGTTGAAGCTACCCATGAACTTTTTTGGTACTCGCAAGACGGGGGAAATCATCTCAAGACTTATGGATGCCTCTAAGGTACGGGATGCCATCTCCAGCGCAACCCTAACCATCATGATCGATATTATCATGGTTATTGCTGGGGGGATCATTCTTTATTCGCAAAGTGCCCTTTTATTTGGTGTAACTGTGCTGCTGGTTCCTTTGTATCTAGCGTTAGTGTGGGGATTCCACAAGCCATTCGACCGGTTAAACCGTGAACAAATGGAGAAAAACGCCCAACTTACCTCCTACATCGTTGAATCCATAGACGGTATCGAGACGGTCAAAGCCTACCATGCGGAGTCTAAAGTTGGCTTTGAGACGGAACAGAAATTCATCACGTTTCTGAAATCCGTGTTCAGCTTTGGTATTTTCAATAATATACAAGGCTCGCTAAAAGGTGTGGTTCAGTTGCTTGGAGGTGTAGCCATCCTCTGGGTAGGTGGTAATCAAGTAATAAAAGGAAATATGACCATGGGTCAACTTATCACTTATAACTCATTACTTGCTTACTTCCTTGAACCTATTCAAAATCTCATCAATCTCCAGCCTACCCTGCAAACAGCTGTTGTAGCGGCGGACCGATTGGGGGAAATACTCGACTTAGAAGCGGAGAAGCTTGAGGATGAGGACAAGAAGATTCAACCTGCTTCATTAAAAGGTGATATTAGATTTGATCGTGTCAGCTTCAGATATGGTACACGTTCCCTTGTACTTCATGATATTGATTTGAGACTTAGACAGGGCGAGAAAGTCGCCTTTGTCGGTGAGAGCGGCTCGGGTAAAACCACCCTGATCAAATTGATCATGCAATTTTACCAACATGAAAAAGGCGATATCTTAATTAACAACTACAATATTAAAGATATTCATTTAGATAGCTTGAGACAGCGAATCGCATATATATCACAGGATACTTTCTTTTTTAGCGGAACAATCCGGGAAAATTTATGTCTGGGTGTCAATCAGGATACGGATCTGGAACAAATTGTTTCGGCCTGCCAGACCGCACAGGCACACGAATTCATTAATCAGCTTCCACTCCGCTACAACACTTTGTTAGAAGAAAATGCTACTAACCTTTCCGGGGGACAGAAGCAGCGACTAGCTATCGCCAGGGCAGTTCTTAAACAGCCCGATATTCTTATAATGGATGAAGCCACTAGTAATCTGGATTCTACAACGGAGAAGGCTGTATCGGAGACGATTAATGCTTTTGAAGACATGACTACGATTATTATCGCTCACCGGTTGAGTACAATCATGCGTTGTGACCGGATTTATGTCATGGATCAAGGACGGATTATTGAGCATGGAACTCATCAAGAGCTTCTGGATTACCGTGAAAAGTACTATGAATTGTGGAAAGATCAACTCCCTGGAGTTGAACAAAAACAAGAACATAACCATCAATATGCCGCAGGAGTAGGCGAGGTGTCTCTTGTATGAGCGCACAAATACATAACTTATCAGAAATGACAGATAGCAGAGAAATCATGGAATCCAAGACCAGTCCTGTGATTTCCATTTTCATACTTATCTTATTCATTCTATTGGGGGCTGCGTTAGTCTGGTCCTATTTTGGCCAGATCGATGAAGTTGCCAAAGCCTCTGCTGTAGTTAGACCCAATGAAAAAGTCAGTACCATTCAGACTTCATCTATGGGAAAAGTGGAACAGGTATATGTCCATGAAGGGATGCAAATTAAGCAGGGCGAGCAGTTAATTTCCTTTGAGCATAAAGAACTTGATATAGAATTATCAAATCGTAATTCAGAAATCAATAAGCTCACTAAGAAACTGCACTATCTCGGGCTGTATAAACAAAGCATTAGCAATTTAGATAATCAGTTTTCTTCTGAACGTGCAGATGAGGGTTACTATTATGACATGGTAGAACAATTTCTCCTTGAATACAGCCAGCAGCAGCAGACCTTTCAAGGAACCCAGGATCAGCTTACAGCTGCCATTCACGAGAATATAGGCTTGCAAGATTCTGCTACCTTTAGTGCCGAATCTAGTTCGGATAAATCTCTTCAGAATAAAATTGAATTGGAACGAAAAAAGAAACTGCTAAATGTTGAAATTGCAAACGAGAAATTGCTTGTGCAATCCATCAAAGAGAATCAAAATCTTCTTCCAATTGAAGATACCAAACGGACGGAACAATATAATACATACCAAATTAAATATGTCCAACTGTCTAAACAATCTGCTGAGAAAAAAGAAATCTACAATCGTTCGCTCAGCTTGGGGGACCGCCTTGTGCCTCAATCCCAGATTACAGATGAACAGCATCAATATGAAAGTTCATATTTGCAAATCAACCAATTCCAAACCGAAGCCGTGCTCAGCTCAGAAAGCAATATCACCAATTACAATCAGCAATTGGTTGAAATAGAGGTCAGCCTCGATTTGCTAAAAAATGGGCACGATCCATCAGTTTCAGAACGAAAAACTTTAGAAATGCAAAAGAAACAGCTGGCTGAGCAGCAAAATGATCTACTGAATCAAGAGAAGCTTAACCGTTCATCTGAAGCAACCTCATTGAAAAAACTGAAACTTGACCGTATTGTACAGATTCATTCAGCAGTAGAAGAAAATAAAAGAACCTTAATTACGCTGCAAGAGGCTGTTAAGGGACTTGAGCTTGAACGAGACAAAAGACTGCTGATAGCACCAATTTCCGGGACCATTAATATTTTAAAAGAAACCAGCATCGGGGACATGGTACAATCCGGCGAAGCCTTGATCTCCATTATACCTAGCAACGAGTCAAAATATAAAATGAGCATCGCTGTACCTAATGCTGAAGCAGGAAAAATAGCGATTGGCAATAAAGTTGATTTCAGCTTTTCAGCCTTTCCTAAACAAAATTTCGGTTCCCAAAAAGGTACGATTACATCTATCAGCACAGATTCAATTGTTCAGCAAGACGGTCTAAGCTACTATCTGGTGGAGGCAACGATATCCAATGACCCACTTGTTAATCGCAGAGGTGAACGTGGAGAGCTTCGTGTAGGGATGATAGCGCAAGCCTCTGTTATTACCGACTCCAAGAAGATCATTGATTTTGTTCTTGAAAAAATCAACTTAAAGGAATAGTGAGGTTGCCAGCTAAATGTTAAAGAAATCAGCTCTCTTGATACTCTCCTTCTTATTACTCCTATTGCCGCATTCCATTACAGTTTATGCTGATACGCAGGTATCCAGCGCAATAAAATCGCTTTCCATGGAAGAAGCAATCCAGTTAGCATTAACTAACTATGTAGATATCAAGCTCTCACAATGGAATATTGCAGAAACGGATTCCAAATTTTCATATGTATCATCTGAAGAGAAAAAGTTGGAGCAAAAAAATGTAGTCACAACCAGCGGGCTGCTGCCAGTAAATCCTGATATTTTTATCAATAGTATTCCTGGTTACGGTGATTTAAGTGAAGAAGAACAGGCAGGGGTCAATCAATCCATTCTCATTCAAATTATGATTAACACATCTCTGAATCAATGGGTTAGCGCTCAGAATGAAAGCCAAAACAGTTACAATCAAGAGACTAAAACAGTGCAGCTTAAGGAATTTCATGACCAGTTACGCACATTAGAAACAGATAAAGTAATTAATCAGTTACGACTTCAAAAAACAGAAGCCCTCATCCGCTACTATGCTGTGCAGAAATATTATCAACTCTCTTCTCTAAAAAAAACGATTGAATATGACAAACAAGAAAGCCAATATTGGTTTCAACAGTCTGAGGATACCTTGCGGTCCTATGAGCATGGTCTTCTGTCTAAGAGAAGTTTGGACGATTTTAATCGTAAAAACATAGTACAAAAATCTATTTTTGAACGTAACCTTCGAAGTTATGAAGCTCAGTTAGAACAATTTAAGCTTGAGTTAGGATTATCATCCTATTCAGAAGTCCTTCTAGATGATGTCATTTCCAGTACACCAGAGCCTGTGAATTGTAATACAGTAATTAGCCTCTCTAGTAATTATGATTTACGCGAAGAAGATGCACGTATCACACTCGCCAAAGATAATCTTGACGCAGCTAAAGCTTCCGATGCTGAACTCATCACTTATTATTCAGTCCTATGGTCTAGCCAGATTGCACACAAAAATATAGTACAACAACAACTCGAAGAAAAACTGGCTAGTTATAAGCCGGAAGCAAATGAAATTGATTTTGAATATTCAGAACTAAAAGAGCAGCAATTGGAACTCGTACGCGTCTCCCAGGATAATGATACTCTCCTAAATAGCGGGTTAATCTCAGCGGCTCAGGCAGATCAGGACAAGCTGGATTTACTAAACTTAAATCGGCAATTCGATAAGCAAAAAGTAAAGTACGGTTTATTCCAAGCAAAAGTTACTTTGGCTCTTAGTGGAGTTATCCTCTAATAACCATTAATTTATCATTCATAACCCAAAGGAGATATCACAAGATGAAAACCATATCTAGCCTAATCGCAGCAACTCTTCTTTCTACCGCTATCGCCTGGCCTGTCCATGCCGCAGAGAAGCCAATCTCCATTCAGATCAATCAGCAACAGCTCGCACTGAAGGGACAGGCTCCCTTCAATGATAATGGTACAATTGTCGTTCCTTTTCGCCCGGTTTTTGAAAAACTAGGACTTTCAATCGATTGGAATCAAACCACAGGTACCATAACGGGTACTAAGGAAGGGCTTACGATTACACTGCAACTAGGCAGCAAGCAGGCCAGCGTCAATGGTGTAATAACCCAACTTTCTGTTGCCCCTAAGCTCATCAATAATTCCACTTACATTCCGCTGCGCTTCGTTGGGGAGGCTACAGGTAATGAAGTCTCCTGGAATGCACACTCGAAGACAGTAACCATTACAGGCAAGACTAACCAGGTAAACCCGCAGGAAATCAATGCTTTTTTTGAAAAATACGTAACCTATACCAACAATGAGAATTATGAAGGGTTCATGAGCCTAATCGATAGCAAGTCTCCTCTTGTGATCATCGGGCCACAGATTAAGAGCCAAATGGAACAATACGATCTGACCACTTCACTTGATCAATTAGAGGTTATCAGCCTTCAACCCACAGAGGCTACGGTTCACACCGTTGAAACGACTACACACCTCAGCGGTCCATTCACCTTAGACAATACCTCTGAATATATTTATAGCTTAACGCGTACTGCCAGCACTGAAGACTGGAAAATCAACAACCTGCAGATTAAAGGCGTACAATATATACTCCCAGATAAACTGCTGAACGCTAAGCCAGCTGTGACGAAGTCGGATGAAACGGATATATTAGCTGTGCTTAAGAGCAACTTGGACTATACCAATGCAGAGAATATTCAAGGTGTGCTATCTACTATTGATCCTGAGTCCCCTGCTCTCGAACAAACCAAACAGCTCTTCAGCCAAATTTTCACAGTCTATGATCTAAAGTTCACTCTGGAATCTGCCAAAATCATTCATTATACCCAGGATACCGCAGCCGTATATATGGTTCAGACGAGCATCAAGCTTAAGGGTCCTGAGTTTCAGGATAACCGCTCCACCTCTGTCACAACGCTGAAGAAATCCAAAGCAGGCAAATGGATGCTGGATCAGACCTATCCGATTAGTGTAGACAAGTTAACTCCATAATTATAAGGATTTGTAACAAAACAAAAAAACGGCAAGCCCCATTAACCCGGAGGCTTGCCGTTTGCTTATCTAAAGCGCCGGAGCTCAATCTTACCCGCTTCCCCTACGTTCTCTGGCTGATACGGATATAGAACAGTTCCTAAATAGTTGGGACCACAATGGCCAATCTTTCAATCAATTCCCATCTCTCGCTGATATTCATCTTACTGTAAATACTCTTAACGATATTCCGCACAGTTCCCTCTTTCACATTAAGGTCGTTGGAAATTTGCAGCGCCCCTTTTCTTAGTGCCCAGTGATACGCTACCTCTCTCTCTCTAGGGGATAATCGATATAAATCACACTTCTCCTGAAATATGTACTCAATTAACTTCGGGCTTCGTTCCTTCAACTTCAACACAATCTTTTCGGATAATTGTTTAATAAAGAGAATCGAAAAACCAAGTTGCCTCTCGGCTTCAAATGAGATGTCTATATATCCACATATACAATCATTTATCATTATAGGAGCGCATACACAATTCCACTCTTTAAACATTGGCATACTATGCTCTTCTCCACGCACTACTGCAATTGACTCAACCTCCATCGCTAAAGAAACTGCATTCACTCCAGAGATTTGCTTCGAAAGATTAGTTCCACTCCTAATTCCATAATGATCTACTTTCTCCTGAAACGTTTCGAATGGACTGACAATATTAATAATATTGCCGGCTCGATCTGTTAAGAAAAAGACAAAGGGCAATAAGAGAAATTCCATTACTTTCGCCAATTCTGAATGTAATACTTCAACTAAAATCTCGCAGGGAACCAGCTCTTCTATAGAAAAGGATTTTTCTGTTTTGAGGTTACTCCAGGGTTGGCAAAATTCACACACGGAATTATTAGATTCTTTATCTACATCATCTACCGTAAACCAGGCACGTTCGCATTCAACAATATTCAAACAATCCATTCTCCCAACTTATGGTATTAATGAAACAGAGCATATCATATCACTCCCTTCAAAGGAAAACAATGACATAATTAGTTAGGGTTGTGGGAGATTAGTAAGAATTGAAATAACATTGTTTGGGTTATTTTTCTATGGCCGATTATTTGATAAGAAATTTTCACCTGTCCTGTATTCTTGGAATTTCGTCAAAAAAGAATAGAGCATAACAATTACCACTTGTCTATATCCTACCTAGAATATATACGAAATCCATTTTTTCTATGAAAATAGGGATATTCGTTGATTAGAAAAAAATTTCACAATGGAGTCTGAGACTAGCGAGAAATCATGCTCAACATATTTATATCTGCTACCCTGAAAGGAATGAATTCCATCAAGAGTTTAGTAGGGATTTTCAGTAGAAGGTATACAAAGTCTATTCCATTTTTACTTTTGTTTTCATTATTTATATTGGCATTTTCTGCGGTAAATAGAATATTTCCAATAATATCTTTCTTAATAATTATGTTAAATGCTCTGTACATTGTTGTGAAAATAGCAATATTTAAAATTAAAAAATAAATATTTATTTCAGGGGGGGGATATTGCAATCTGGCAAAGCGCCTTTCAGCCTTTCCTAAACAAAGTTTTGGCTATTAGTGTAGACAAGTTAACTCCATATTTATAGGGATTTGTAACAAAACAAAAAAACGGCAAGCCCCATTAACCCGGAGGCTTGCCGTTTGCTTATTTAAAGCGCCGGAGCATTAGTCTTTTCTGCTCCTTTACGCTCTTTTGCCGATTTACGGAAGTAGAACAACTCGTAAATCGCCGGCACTACAATCAGCGTAAGCAGTGTTGCTGCGGTTAAACCGCCAATGACTACAATCGCCAAGCTTTGCGAGACGATGCTGCCCATCTCGGCATGGCCGAACAGCAGCGGTGTCATGGCGCAGATGGTGGCGATCGCCGTCATGAGAATCGGACGCATCCGTGTTCCGGCAGCTTCTAGAATAGCCTCGTGGATACTCATATTGGCTTCATTTTGCTTAATCCGGTCAATGAGCACAATGGCATTCGTAACAACAATACCTATTAACATCAACGCCCCGAACAGAGCTGTGAAGTCAGGCGTTACACCGGACACGATAAGTCCAACAATCGCACCAATCGCTGCGAGCGGCAAGGAGAACATAATCGCCAGTGGAGCCCGAAGGGTTTTAAAGGTGAGTACCATAATCAGATAGACCAACCCGATGGAGATCAATGCCGTCATGCCCAAGTCGTTGAAATCCTCTGACTGATCAACTGACGCTCCGCCTGCAAATAAGGTCACGCCTTTCGGAAGTGTAAGACTATCGGTTTCTTTTTTAATATTCGCACCGATCTCAGATACCTTCTTCGGATCAACCTCTGCTGTAATTCGTACATACGGCTTCCCATCTTTATGGAACAACATTGCAGGCTCATTCCGAACCTCATAAGTTGCGAGCTGAGACAGTGGCTTCGGCCCCTCAGCCGTCATGAGCGTCAGCGCTTTTAAATCCTGCTCCGTTTGCGGCTGAACCATAGGATCTAACACTACACCTGCTGCGTCACCATCGAGCTCAATTTGCCCCATTGGAATCGGATTAAGCATCGCTGACAGCTGCATTGAAATCTCTTGCGCATTACTTTGCGCCGGATCTACCTTAAAGGAAAATACAGGTTTCGTGTCCTCCATATTGCTGCTGACTTTTTGAATTCCCTCTACGGTCTTCAGCTTAGCGGTGACTTCTGTTGCTACAGTAGTAATATCTGTAAGATTATCTCCGACAATATCAATATATTCACTGGTAGAGCTGGATCCCATCATACTCATTTGGTTAGCAACAAGTGTTGCTCCAGTGTATGAATCTTTTACCTCACGAACATGATCAATAAAAGCCTGAGCATCTGCACCTTTTTTCATAACAACGGTATAGTCCACTAAGGTTTCAGAGGTAACACTCCCCCACTTAGCGGCGTCCGCACTATTCCCTGATTGCATGATTACCGTTTCTGCTTGTGGCTGCTTCATCAAATCTTGTTCTAACTGCTTTCCCTTTTCCAAAATATCTTTGACAGGAACATCCTTCGGATAATTCATCTGAACAGAAACATAGCTGGCATCCGAAGCATCGAGCGCCCCTTTGGGCATAGTCACATAAGCAGCAATGGAGCCAATCAGAAGCAGGAGACCCAACGATAAGCTAACCCATTTACGGCGAAGATTCCAGTCCAGAAAGCGGATAAACCATTTAGAAGGTTCGTGTTCTTTCATTGATGTTCTTCTCAGCAGCCATGAGCTTAAAAGAGGAACAACCGTCAAAGCTACTACTAGTGAAGTAAGCAATGAATAGGTCACTGTTAAAGCAAACGGCAGTAGGAAAGCTTGCAAACTACCACGCAAGAGACCCATCGGCAAAAATACTGCTACGGTAGCAATGGTTGATGAGGTAATCGCTCTAGCCACTTCCCCAGTTGCACTAATAATCATTTCACGGGAAAAGGGTTCTTTTTGCAGCCTACGGTAAATGTTCTCAATCACCACGATACTATCATCGACCAAACGGCCTACCGCAACCGCGACTCCCCCGAGTGTAATGATATTCAAGCTTATGCCGGAAATATTCAGCAGATATAAGGTGACTGCTAACGAAAGTGGGATGGATACTGCCGTAATCAGAGTAGCCCGCAGGTTACGCAGGAACAACAGAATCACAATCGTCGCAAATAATGCACCTAGCAATACCTCACGCATCATACTGTTCACCGAGCTAACTACCATATCCGATGTACTGAATACCACTGCTGCTTCTGCATTAGGAATGGTTGTATTAATATGATTTACGGCAGCCTGAATGTTATCTCCGACACTGACTGCATTCGCATTAGCCTCTTTGGTCACTATGGCGAATAGAACGTCTTTCCCGTTCGAACGGCTGACACTTTCCTGATCCTGCTTCAATTCGACAGCAGCGATATCCTGTAGCTTAACGCCCGCAGATACAGGAAGCTTTTTCAAAGTATCCATACTATCTATCGTAGAAACTACGTTAACATTGCCGGTCTGCCCACCAATCGTTTGCTCCCCAAGGGATGCCGATACATTACGTCCTTGAAGTAAACCTAATACTTGTGGAGTCGTGACTCCCTTCTCAGCCATTAATTTCGGGTCCAGCTTAACGCTGACCTGCGGAGTTACCTTACCATATAAAGCAACGTTCGCTACCCCTTCAGCTTTTTGCATCTCTGGAATGATAGTTTCTTCCGCAAGCTTAAGATTCTCTTTAGTCAGGCCTTCGTCAAAAGCAAGAGTAACCTGTGATACAGGAATCATGGAGGTATTCAACTGAAGTACAAAAGGAGCCATTACCCCTTCCGGGAACTTCAATGAATCGACGACCTTCTGAACCTCCTGCGCAGCATCCTTCATATTCGTTTTCGAATCATAAAAAATATTTACCTGCGCATATCCGTCTCCGGAAGTGGACAGTATTTCCTTCTTCCCTTTCACAAAAGCTGCTCCAGCTTCTATCGGCTTCGTTACATTAGTCTCCATAGCATGTGTATCCTGGCCAGGACCCAGCACAGTTACAGTCACTTGAGGATTATCCGCCTCTGGCATAAATTCCATCGGTAGCGAAGTGTAGCTCATCCCTCCCACCACAAGAGCCATGACTACTAAAAGCCCCACCGCAGCCTTGTTACCGAACGACCATTTTGTTAACCATTTCATTTTCTTTTTCCCCTTCCACTCCACATGATTTCTGGCACTCCCCTTATGTCTGTTTGATTATGTATTAATTTCCATCCCGAGATTTAGTTTAGTCATTTTTGGCTGAACTCAAAACAGCCCTACGGCTGGTTTCGTACTCAGTCTTAAGACGGGGAACTTTCCCCTTCTGTAGACAGATCCCCGTCCTTTTTCTTCATGATGGCAACTGGAACGTGAGCATAAAAAAAGAGCCCCGTTAGCCATATAAATGACCAACAGGACTCCCTTTTGTTATGGTTTATTTCCCTTCCGCACGTACTGGATCACGGAACATAAATTTCAATAGTGGCGGCGTTACAAGTGTAGTTACAATGACAACAATTATGACCGAAGTAAAATACTGTTGCTGTAACAAGCCGCTTTGCAGCCCTGTGGCGGCAATGATCAACGCAACTTCCCCCCGTGAAATCATCCCAGACCCAATAATGGCAGACGAGTGGTTATCAAAGCCTGTAAGACGCGCACCCAGACCGCCACCAAACAGCTTGGTCAGAATGGCAACAACCGTAAGCAAGATCACGAAGCCTATTTGACTGCCTACTCCTTCAAAGGAAACACTAAGTCCTATACTTACAAAAAAGACCGGCACAAAAATCGAATAAGCAATCGGCTCGAGCTTGGATTCTACCGTGTGCTTAAAGGAAGTTTGCGAGATAGCAATCCCAGCCGCAAAGGCACCAATGATTCCTGCCATCCCCATGATTTCAGCAAAATAGGCGAATGCGAAACAAATCATTAACGCTGCTGAAATAATCGCCTCTGTCACCTTCAACGGAGCCATCCATTTCATGACCCGAGGAACAATGAACCAGCCGGCAATAATCGCTACGGCAAAGAACAACACCTTTTTCCCAATTAAAAGACCAATAGAAACGTCTGTACCTGTACCAAAAAAGCTCATCAGAACAGCGAGCAAAATAACAACTAGAATATCATCTACTACGGCAGCCCCCAGAATTGTAGAGCCTTCACGTGTGTTCAGCTTATTCATATCTTTTAACACCTGCACCGATATGCTGACCGATGTTGCACTAAGAATAACGCCCATAAACAAAGCATTATGATAAGCAAAACCAAACATTTCTCCTAAGGCGAACCCACCCAAAAAGGGTAATATAATTCCACCGACGGCTACTGCAAAAGCTGATTTCCAGTTCTTGCGCAATTGATCCAGATCCGTCTCAAGCCCCGCTATGAACATTAACAGTAGAACACCGATCTCAGAGATATAATGAATAAACTCTCCATCCTGAACCCAGCCCAGTACCGCAGGCCCCAGTATGATTCCCACAATAAGCTTACCTAGCACAGCTGGTTGCCCAAGCCGCACAGATAGATCACCAGCTACTTTGGTGAACAATATGATCAGCATAAGATATAAAACAAACTCCATCTTTCAATCCACTCCCTTGTTGTATATAAGAACTGCCAACCAGGAGCTTCTCCAAGCCAAAAAAAGACAAAGAGGAGCCCTTGTTGACAGGCTCCTCCAAAAAACAAATAATTATTCAATTTAACTTTATAAATTATATTATACCTATATTTAAAATAACTGTAAACCAGATGCGCCGATAATATAAATTATGCACATTTGATTTGTTCTAGAATTGAATTGCTTATTTCAGATAGAACACTTCACGTAAGGGCTGCATAGGCACCTCATCATTGAAATCAAATGACCCTTCAACCATCTTAGAGGTAATCGCATTCCAGCGGTTGCAGGCATCACTTTTGGCAATGTAATCAAAAGCCGCCTTACTATCCTCACACTCATAACAGTAAAAAAATTGATTGCCATTCTGAAAGATGGAATAGTTAGAAATACCAGCCTTACTGTGCTCCTCCAAAATTTCTGGCCAAGGATTTAAATGCATAGCTACATACTCCTCTAAACATTCTTCCTTCACCCGCCATGTCCAAGCCAATTTATTGCTGCTCATCTGCTCATCCTCCTAGAAATCCCCTCTTTTACACATATTAAGAACTAGGGACATTTGATACCTATTATTGTACCTGAATAGAGTAGTCCAAGCTATGCATATCTATATGATCTGTAAATTTTTTAAGCGTTAATTCCGGCTTCACTCGGACGTAGAATAGCAGAACCAATCGCCAGCAGCACCGCGGCCATAAGACCCAAGATGGCAAAAGGCAGCCATAATTCATTCCAGCCTCCACCTGTAGCAGCGATATCGATCGCTTGGATCGCCCATTTTTGCGGTACAAAATTAGCTGCCTTCTGCATATAATCCGGCATAATGGATAACGGCCAGAAACAGCCTCCAAGCATACAGGTCGGGGTCAGGATCAGCGAATTAAGCATGCCAGTATTATTGGGATTGCGAATCAGACCTGCTACCGTACTGGCTAAGCCCATGGAAACGAGCATAAATGCTGCAAGAACCAAAAAATACAAGTAGAGCGGTAATCCAAAGTCAAACTGCAGTACATAACGGCCCAAAGCAAGTACTACAACAATTTGAATTAACCCAACAATGAAGCTTCCCAGAAAATTACCGAGGGCAATCTCATACGAACGAACCGGGGCACTGAACATACGTTTCATTGTTCGTTCTCTTCGATCATCCATAATAAGCGACACTGAACTTGTAACCAGCCCCATTAAGAACATCAAAGTAAATCCTGTGACGATGCTTAAGCCCTCTTTGGGATATAAATCATAATCTGTTCTTATACTGCCTACACTATGTTGCTCAGCTCTTTGCATTACGGCAGCAAACTGTGAGTCCGAGTCCGTAGCCTCAGTCCGAGCTGCTCCAATTAGTCCAGCAGTGTTTCGCATTTCATCAGCAATTACACTGATTTTCATTTTTACCATAATGGATGTTTCAGTAGCCTTAAGCTCATACACACTAATTTGTGGCTCTTCTCCAGCAAGCAGTGCGGAGGTGAAGTTTTGCGGTATCAAAATACCGGTTTCTCCGTTCTGATCGATAATACTCTCCCTCAAATCAGCCTCATCTGTCTTCTCTACCAGCTTATAATCACCGGTATTCTCCAGCTCGGTAAGCAAATGTTTGCCCGCTGCACCATCGTCCATATTCGAATATAAAATAGTAGCCGGTCTCTCACCCATACTTCCACTAATTGCTACTACCCCGGCCACGACAAGACATGGCAGAAGAATATACGAAAGCAGCCCATTCCGAGAACCAATCGTTCTTTTCACCATATTCCAAGCAATCGTTAAGATCTTATCCATGGTAACCTACCTTCCGGTACGAGATAACCGCTGCACTGAATAGAACCAGACAGATGATCGACAAGACCAGCAGATTCGGCAAAATCTCTGAGACCTCTGCATGCAGCATCATTTTTAGAACAGCTTGTAGTACCCAGTGATTCAGGGTAAATGCCCCGACCGAGTTCACCCATGATTCCGGAAGTGGAGCCATCCCTCCACTAATGAAGGTCATGACCACAGTGATAACATTAACAATACTTCCTGCACTTGCTTTAGTTTTGCAAAACATTGAAATAACAATCGATAATGTCATGGAAGCTATGATCATTAAGAGACAGAAGAGCAGCAGCAAGCCCGGACGATTGCCCCAATTTACGCCAAACAACAAATGAGTCAGGATAATAATCGCTGCGCACTGCACTACACTTACAACCCCTACGCCTAGCATTTTACCAATAAACAGCTCAGAACCTTTTACCGGCATTGAGGTTATTCGGAAGAGGGTGTGATTTTCTTTTTCATTAAAAAGAGAGCTGCTGACGGTCAAACCGCTATATAGCAGAAACATCAGCATCATGGATACCGCATAGAATTGGGAGGCTGTATAGGATCGGCCACCTTCACTGAGCGCCCCAACCTTAACAGAAGGCTGCTCTCCCAAACTTGGTGCAGTAGCAGTCAAAGCTTCTGGACCCAACGTCATAGCTACGGATTGCTTATAGTTAATATTGTTCAAAAAGTTATCGAATACCGTCCCCGCAACCATGTTATCTGTCCGATCTTTGCCCAGAACAAACTCTAACTGTGCAGTTTCGCCGCTTTGTACTTTCTTATCGAAGCCTAGGGGAACAATAACCGCATAACCATATTTCCCGGCGCGCAGGCCGCTTTCCGCTGTCTCTCGGCTCCCTACTTTGACCGGAATAATGATATCCTTAAGCTCCGGCGTCTTCAAAAAGCTGTCTATCATCGCCGAGCTTTCATACCCTTCTCCAGAAAGATTAACTACACCAACACGTACAGGGTCAATCTTAGACGCTGCCTTATCACCGATTACACTGGAGAGGGAAGCACCCAGCAGAAAGATCAAAAGCAGCGGTAGCAGAAACATATTAATGATGATTGAGCGTGAAATAAACAGCCTGCGAAGCTCATAAATCATAATTGTCCAAATATTTCTCAAAACGTTCTCTCCCTCCTTTAATCTCGCAATGTCCGTCCTGTCAAACTAAGGAATAATGTCTCCAGATCCGGCTCCTCAATATTTAAAGAACCAATAACGCCTTCATGTTTAGCAAAAATAAATAAGATATCCTGCAGCTCATCCTGTGAGGAGGGGAGATACATTTCTACCGTTCCCTCTTTACTTTCCACTCTCGTGATCCGCGGGTGTAGACTAAGCTCATTGATTAGCTCCGGGGTGATGTTCGTTGCTTTGACCACTATTTTTTCTTCTTGAGAAACCCGTTCCCGCAGCTCCTTTTCCGTGCCACAAGCAATGATATGTCCCTTATCCATAATCGCTACCCGATCACAAATGGCTGCAACCTCTTCCATATAATGACTAGTGTAGATGACAGTTGAGCCAAGTCGATTCAGCTCTTTGACCGACTCAAGGATATGATTACGAGACTGCGGATCAATCCCTACGGTCGGCTCATCCATAATAATCAGCTTTGGATGATGCATGATGGCACAAGCGATATTCAAACGTCTTTTCATCCCTCCGGAGAAGGTGGCTGGTTTTTCTTTGGCCCGGTCACTAAGTCCTGTGAAAGCAAGAGCTTCCGCCACCCGCTCTTTCAGCAATTTTCCCCGCAAGCCATACAATCTTCCGAAAAAAGTTACATTTTCAGCTGCTGTCATTGTATTGTACAAAGCCAAATCCTGCGGAACTAAGCCGATCTTTTTCTTAACCTCCAGTGCATACGAAGAGACTGATAACCCATCAATAACAATGTCTCCACTATCAATCTTTAGCAGGCCGCAAATCATACTTATAGTTGTACTTTTGCCCGCCCCATTCGGCCCTAGCAGGCCAAAGATCTCTCCTGCTTGAATCGTAACATTCACATGATCTACCGTTAATTTGTTCTCATACCGTTTCACCACATCGGTCAACACCGCGATTGCCATCTTTTATCTCCCCTGTCGTGTGTGCTTCTATATTTTCAATTTTATTCTAGGTTGAATTTTTACGGATGTACGAAAGGTCATTTTTTGAAGGTGACTAAAGTCATCTCCTGAAGTAGTGGGATAATATGCTAAGATTATTAAAAAACATAAAGGATGACTAAGGCGTGCCCAGAGAGCTAAACTTATTGCGTTACGGACTCATCTTAATCCCTGCGTTTATTACCATTTATGTCTATCAATATAACGATTATGGAATCTTCACGCTGCATATCCTGATGCTTCTATTCCTTGTGGTCATGGTGCCAAAGCTCCCTCGATCCATTCATGCTTTGATTAGTATCATTGAAATCTTGTTCACGGCCTGGTTATGTTATCAATATGGCAGCATGATGATTTTTCCTGCTATATCAGCACTGCTTTATTATTCCAGACTCCAGCCTAAAGCGGTGCCTTACGTGTTCACAGGTGTACATCTGATAGCTTTGAACGTTGCACTCCAGAATTCTCCATCGCTCGTAGTGACTTACATTAACCTTTCATTTCTGCTCACTGCCTACCTAAATAAGCTATTATTGAAAGCTGGCCAGCGGCGCGAAGACACTCTTCTTCTATATGATGAGTTGCGCAAAAAGCATTTCGAGCTTGATGAAGCTCGCAACCGCCTGCTGGAGTTCAGCGCGCAAGTAGAAGAGTCTGCCCAGTCCAAAGAGCGCGTCCGAATCTCACGCCAGCTCCATGACGATATCGGCCACCGGTTAATCCGGATTAAAATGATGATGGAGGCCGCCCTCCAGACCTTGCCCACCTCTCCCGAGAGCGGAATGCAAATGATGGAATTGATTCGTGACCAGCTGTCGGCTAGCATGGACGATATGCGGTCCGCAGTTAAACGTATCAACTATACCCCGAAGCTTGAGGGAGCTTATGCGTTAGACCGGCTGCTCGAAGAGATTGGGCGTGAGACGGGGATCGAGACCTCATACCAAGTACAAGGCATACCTTATCCGCTCTATCCTAGTATTCAAGTGATCCTGTACAAAAACGCCCGTGAGGCTATAACTAACGCCTTGCGGCATGGAAAAGCAACGTCCATCCGGATCAAAATTGACTATGTGCAAGCAGGAATCACTATGGAGGTTAGCAACAATGGATCACTTCCAGAAGAAGAGAAGCTCCGCAAATTATTGGGGAGTGGTGGGGACGGGATGAAAGGCATGTACGAGCGCACTCATCTGATCGGTGGAACACTCGAACTAAGGCAGGAGCCACATTTTACAGTCATTACGCGGCTGCCCATTTATAAGCAAGATGAGATTGTATAACGAAAGGAGCCATGCTAATGATTAAAGTGTTAATTGTTGATGACGACCCCTTTATTCGCCAAAGTCTGCAAGTATTGCTAGGGATGGACCCAGATATTGAAGTTGTTGGAGCAGCTTGTGAAGGTAACGAGGCTTTAGAATTACTTCAAGAAGGATTAATGGCCGATGTGGCTCTGATGGATATCCGCATGCCCGGCTGCGGTGGCGTTGAAGGAACGGAGAAGATTAAGCAGGCTTTTCCGCAAATTGCAATATTGATGCTGACCACCTTCGACGACGATGAATATATCATTGAGGCACTGCGTAACGGAGCTAGTGGATATTTGCTCAAAAACATACCGCCAGACCGGATCATCCAGGGCATTAAAACGGTTTTTGAAGGGAACATGCTTATCCACCCTGATATCGCCCGCAAGCTGGCAACCTTTCTGCAGCCTACGGCACGGCAAGAATTGCCACAGGTACAGCCACTGGAATCCTTCGGATTGACCAAAACAGAGCTGGCTGTAGTGGCTTCTATCGCTGAGGGGCATAGCAACAAAGAAATCGCCGGACAACTTTTTTTAAGCGAGGGCACCGTCAAAAATTACATAACGGATATATTAAGCAAATTAGAGCTCCGCGATCGTACGCAAATTGCAATTTTTTATTTGAAGAACATGCAAGGTTGAACTAGTAACATATAGCATATGAATAGTCCACTGCCAAAGTTAGTTTTTCTTACGGACTCCAGTGACGCGCTGCTCCTTGGACGCGGGTTCGGACTCCAGCGACGCTGCTCCTTGGGCGCGAGTTCGGACTCCAGTACCGTTACTCCTTGGGCACGGGCTCGGGTTCGGACTCCAGTGACGTTACTCCTTGGGCGCCGGTTCGGACTCCAGTGACATTACTCCTTGGACGCGGGTTCGGACTCCAGTGACGCTATTTACAATTTTATCGGCGTTTGAGCAGAGTTTCGGACCCCAGCGACGTTATTCCTCAGAAAGAGGCTCATTTGGGGTGTTTTTGATGCCAATAGCGCCTTTTGGGTCCGTTACCATTCTAAAAAAGCGAAGATGCTGTGATTAGGGGCAACTGGGTCCGATAGCAACTTCTCGCACGCGAAATTACCATCTAATCAAAAACAAAGATACCCCATTCACCATTTCATGGCTTATAGGGCATCTTCTAGTTATCCTTCCGCTGATTCCTGCTTGGCTTCAGTGGTTTTTTTTCGTTTAAGTTGGCCGTCCGGAAGATTCCGGCTGCGTATGCCTGTCTTCATCCCGATGATGCTGTAGATGCTGGAAGGCTTCGCCTCAGCGGTAATCATCCCATCTGTCTCCGGCACCAAAATAATGCCGAGCTGATGGTGATCCCCATCATAGATCGGGCTTTGAAGGTATTTACTCTCCCCTTCACGGTTCAGCACCTCCAGCTTGCAGAACGCTGGATTCATGCGCAGCGCCTCATGTAGCTGCGCCGCATCGGTCAACAGGACCCCGTTGACCTTCAGTAAGATCTCGCCGGGCAGGATGCCCAGCTCTTGACCGGGACTGCCCGGCAGCACGGCCAGCACTTTGCGGCCGCGCGGTGGATGCACGAAGATGGGGCTGATGCTGCGCTCTTCCAGAGCGCTGTACCAGCTTAACCCTTCGTGCAGCACAATAGCTGCGAGCGCCGCGACCAGAGTCAGCGGGCTCCACCAAGCGGCAAGCAGGCTTAAGCCGAGCAGGACGATGCTGTAGATCAGCAGTCGTCCTGCAGTGCGGGCCGCCTTGCGCCCGGGCAGCATGCCCTGTGTCATCTCGCTGAAGCCGATGATGACGGGCAAAGAGACGATGCCAAGGCTGCCGCCGAGCAGCGAGTGCCATGGCAAATCCGTTCCTGCTCCCGATGGGAGCAGCAGGAACAGCGGCAGCGGCCAGAAGGCCTGCAGCTGATAGCCGCCGACGACCATGCCGCGCTTTCCCTTCAGGAAGAGCGGCGTTGCAAGCTTGGCCCCTTGTCTGCGGGCCAGCAGTGCCTCCGCCATGTGCAGCAGCGCAGCTAACACTAGCAAAGCAGGAATATCCATCTCCCGTATGGCGGTGGTAATATTCCCTACCGTTCCACTATCTAAAGCATCTGGAAAGAAAGAAATTACAAACTGAATGATACCTAACAAGCCTATAGAATACGCAAAGCACAAATACCGTACACGCAATAGCGACAACACGAGACTAACTACCCAAATGCAGGCTACAGCGGTACCTGATAATGATATTCCTAGCAGAACGGCTGCTATAGAGACGACCAAACCCATGACTAGACCACTCCATACCGTCCGCCACGTTTCCTGACCCCAGCTATGTAATTTCACATGTATCAGCTTTCGTTCTAATGCCACCTGCCTACGGTAATATAACGCAATAAATATAATAGCAATGTAGTAATACGGCTGGATCAATAAGTGTAAGAACGCAGTGCCCAAGCTTCCTAACAGTTCCTGAATCACATTCAAACTGTTCGTCACACTCCTTTTCGTCCGATGACTGATTTGTATATATTCTAATTCCTCTACGTCGGTTGGCATTTTCTTATCTAAAAGAAAAAAAGAAGGCTGAATTCAGCCTTCTTACTTTTTCGACGCTGCCGCCTTAATTTCCTTCTGAATCTCAGCAATCCCTTTATTCCGTTGGTTGTCGTGAACAGGGTCTTGAATGACCTTGATCAGCGCCGCTTCCAGCGCCTCGGCTGTCTTGGCGTCAATTATGCCTGTGACTTGAAGCTTTGCTGTACTTTGGAACTTCTTCACTGCGTCCTTAGTGCCAGCATCGAAATAGCCATCTTTACGTCCAGGCTTATAACCCAAACCGTCCAGCATCGTCTGTGCACTCTTCACATCAGCGTTGTTCATATTATATTGCAGCGCCACGCTCTTGTTAATTGGAGCCACCGAGAAGTAATCCGGCTGCGCTACCGCGATATCCGGTTTAATGCCCTTACCGTGAATCCATGTGCCGTCTGGCGTAAGCCATTTGGCAATGGTAACTTTCAGCAAGCTGCCGTCTCCAAGCTGTTTGTCAAAGCTCGTCTGCACGGTACCTTTACCGAAAGAATTGTCACCGATCAGCTTAGCTCCTGCCGACTGTTGCAAAGCACCCGCCAATATTTCCGAAGCACTTGCGCTACCTTTATTCATCAGCACGACCACTGGATAAGCTTTACTCGATCCTTTTGAGGTACTAACTTCGCGTTTTTTGTCTTTATATTCTATTTGCACTATAGATTTGCCAGCTGGAACGAATTGCTCTGCCATTTCAATAACAATCGGAAGAACACCACCTGGATCATTACGGACGTCAATAACAAGTCCCTTCATGCCTTGCTTCTCCAGCTTCTCCAGCTCTTCCTTGAATCGTTCTGCGGTATTCAGGGAGAACTGCGTAACCTCGATTACACCCACATTGTCCTTTTCCATGGTAGCGTAGACTGTTTCAAGCTTCACATCATCCCGGGTAAGAACAAATTCGAGTGGCTCTACAGAGCCGGAACGTTGTATTTTCAAAGTGGCCTCACTGCCCTTAGGACCGCGAATCTTGGCAACAGCTGCATTCAGCTCCATGCCTTCCAGCGATTCACCGTTAACGGACAGAATAACATCTTTGGCCTGAATCCCAGCTTTCTCAGCAGGTGAGCCCTTGATCGGAGAGACCACGACTACCTTGCCATTATCCGAAGAGACCTCCGCACCGATACCTGAAAAGGAACCCTCAATGCTTTCTTCGAATTTCTCAGCTGTTTCTTTGCCCATATAGTTGGAATAAGGATCGCCCAGCGCTTCCATCATACCGTTGACAGCACCGTCTATCAGCTTCTCCCGATCTACTGTCTCGTAGTAATTGCTCTCAATCAGACTGAGAGCCGTTCCAAGCTTCTGGGATTCCTTCTGCTGAAGGCCAGTAACCTGCAATGCCGAGGCCAGTCCTTCTCCTGCAGCTTGTCCAATAACATGACTATAACCCGTCACGCCCAAGGTCACCAGACTACCGCATAGCAGGGCGGCGATAATCATAAACGCCGCTGTGCTTTTTTTTAACATGATGTTCCCACCGTCCCTTCTTGTCCATCTCGCAAACAACTCCATAAGTCCGTCCTGAAAGGTACGGTATCTCTTCCAGTATATGCCGTACGCTCAAATAATATGAGTTATAAGTTCTTAAAAATTAGAGATAAGGCATCGGATTTACTGTCTTGCCGTCGATCCGAACTTCAAAATGGAGATGGGGGCCCGTCGAATTACCTGTAGAACCGGATTCAGCAATCACATCCCCACGATTGACTCTATCCCCAGGACTAACCTTGATACCACCTTTACGGATATGTCCGTAGAGGGTCCAAACTCCGCCGCCATGATCAATAATTACACAATATCCATAACCGCTATACCATTCAGCTACGATTACCGTTCCCGAATCAGCCGCATGAATATTGGTTCCTTGTGGAACTGCAAAGTCTACCCCGGTGTGTACTTTCCCCTTCTCCCCCGTAATAGGGTGTGTCCGTGGTCCGTAAGAGGAAGAGATTCTTGCCGAGCCTACAGGGAGCAGGAAGGGTCCATCTCCACCAGCATACGCAGTTGAGGAGCTGGAGCTTGAACTGCTGCTTGCCTTGCTGGCTGCGGCTTTCTTGGCAGCTGCTGCTGCCCGGCGTGCCGCTTCTGCTTTGGCGGCTGCTGCTTTGCGCGCTGCTTCCTCAGCTTTAATCTTATCCTTTTGGGTTTCCAAAGCAGAACGTTCGCTTGCCAGCTTAACCAGCTTCTCATTCTGCTCTTCACTTAGATCATCGCTTTCTTGAATCTGCTTATCATAAAATGCGATAAGCTCCTGCTTCTCCGCTTCCTTCTCTTTCAGCAGGCTTCTCTGATTTTCCAAGGAGGTGTATAACTGCTTGGCTTGAGCATATTGCCCCTCAAGCTCCTGCTTTTTCTCTACAACTGTCTGCTTGTCCAGCTTGTGTTGGACTAACAGCTCCTGATCCTGATCCACAATCATCTTAAGCGAATCGGTGCGGCCCAGAAAATCAGAGAAGCTTGTCGATGAGAGCAAAACATCTAGGTAAGATACCGCTCCATCCGTGTACATCAACCGGACACGGGATCCTAAGAGTTCTTCTCTTGAGGCCACTCGTGCCTCTGCTTCATCCAATTCCGTTGCTGTAACATTAAGAGATTCTTCTGTATCGGAAATTTTGTTAGAGATTTCGGTCATTTTGCCTTTAACTTGATCCACTTGCTGCAATACATATTGTAAATTGATATTTGTCTTATTCTTATAGTGCTGCGCTTCCTGCGTTTGGGACTCCGCTTTCTCTTGCTGCGCCTTAGCTTCCTGCACCTCTTGTTGCAGCTGCTTTAATTGCTTATCGATTTCGGCAACACTTGTTTTTTTGGCATATCCATCAGAGGGTTGGAATATAGTGACAGCTAGTAACATTACGGCTAGTCCGGCGGCAATCTTCTTCAACTCGCACTCCCCATCCTTCACTCTTAAATTAAACTTTCAAAAACTTACGAATAGAAACCGTACTTCCCCAGACGCCGATCAACACACCTAGTCCAACTAACAGACCTACGAGCAGCAGCCAAATATCACTGAAAGGGATCAGCTGCAATCCGAGCATTGGATCTCCCTGTATCGAAGATTCCAAACCCTTGTAGCCGGCATATAAAACACCCGAAGTAATCAATGATCCAATGAGTCCAATTAATGCCCCTTCTATAAAGAAAGGCCAACGAATAAAATAATTTGTCGCGCCTACCAGCTTCATAATCCCAATCTCTTTACGCCGGGCAAGAATCGTTACCCGAATAGTATTGGAGATGAGGAACATAGACATAAGTGCCAGCCCCGCTACAAAAATAAAGCCAATGTTGCGTACGGCACGCGTGATTTTAAACAATGTTTCTATCGAGCCTTTGCCATATTTCACTTTGTAGATAGGCTGTTCGGTATGTGTCTTGTTAAGGGCTTGAATCTTCTCAGCCACAAAAGCAACGGTAGTAGGTTCAATAACTTCTACCTGAAGGGTATCTGGAAGAGGGTTATTGTCTTCATCGAACCCTTCCAGAAGCTCTGCTGCCTCCTCGCCCATATCTGCGCGGAGATCTTTAAGTCCCTGTTCCTTGGAGATGAACGTAATCTTGCTGATCTCCGGCATATTGCCAATTTCAGTCTGCAGGGTCTCACGCATCTTCTGATCTGTATTCAAAGCTAGATGCACTTTGATCTGTACCTGACTGTCTGCCTCATCAGCTACAGAATTTACGTTAAGAACAAGAAGAATAAATACACCTAGAACAAAAAGAGAAACAACAATCGAAGTGATTGAGGCGATCGACATCCAGCCATTACGGAATACGCTTTTGAAGCCTTCCCGCACATGTCGCAAGAAGGTTTTAAAACTCATAACCATATTCCCCTCTCGCTTGGTCTCTGACAATGTTTCCATTCTCAATCGCAAGCACCCTTTTGCGCATTTTGTTCACAATATCTCTGTTATGGGTAGCCATTACAATCGTTGTTCCACGAAAATTAATCTCGTCAAGCAGCTGCATAATGCCCCATGAAGTCTCGGGGTCTAAGTTACCTGTAGGCTCGTCCGCAATAATAACAGAAGGATTGTTGACGATAGCCCGTGCAATAGCGATCCGTTGCTGCTCACCACCAGAAAGCTGTGAGGGCTCACGATTTGCTTTACTTCTCAGTCCAACCAAATCAAGAACCTCATTCACACGTTTCTTGATGACTTTTTTCGGCGCTTCAATAACTTCCATAGCAAAAGCTACATTCTCGTATGCCGTCATTCTGGGCAAAAGCCGAAAATCTTGAAATACAACGCCGATATTACGGCGGACATAAGGGATTTTGCGTGGTTTTAGCTTTCCTATATTGAAACCTCCCACCGAAATCTGTCCTTTGGTAGGCACTTCTTCTCTATAAATCAATTTCATAAAAGTAGATTTACCCGCGCCGGAAGGGCCGACAACGTACACGAATTCATTGCGGTCGATTTTCACTGAAACTCCTTGCAGTGCGTGAGTTCCGTTAGGGTACGTTTTCCATACATCTTGCATTTCAATCATTTTCTCACTTCCCAATTATGACATTTTCCACTTGTGCGAATCGACATTGTCCACCTCAAGTTTCCATAAACTTCAATATTTCCGCAATGTATCTATTGTAACAAATCTGTAACTGATTGAGTACCCCGTAACTGCACGACTATTCGAAAGTTTTGTAGTGACTGGACATATACATATAAAAAAGCACCTAGCGGTGCCTGTTATCAGATGTCGTAACTCCCTTTATTAGAGACTACTTATTTCTTACTAATTTATTATCGGTATCCCACGAAGTGTTCTTTAAGTTCTGTTACAGGGCCGCGCCTGCTTAGCGCAATCCAAATCCCCAAAAGGAGATTAATCATGAAAAAAATCCATGCTGCCCTCATAGTGGTCATCGCACTCGTCCTTATCGGCTCCTGTATTTACGGAGGGCTTCATCTATATGGCAGCAAAACCACGCTTCCAAAGGGTACAACCCTTGCCGGCTGGCAGGTCGGAGGCATGACTCTCACCGAGGTCCGCTCCCAGCTGGATAAACGGCTGCATGCCCTCGAAACCGTCCCTCTAGTGCTAAAAGTGGAAGGCAATGCAGATCTCTCCCTAACCCTTAATAAGACTGGGTTGAGCTATGAAGCCTTTGCTTTTCAGCAGGGCTTAAAAGAGCTTGCCGAAGGAACGCTTTGGGAGCGGGTAAAGGCACGCTATAACTTCCCTAAGTTGTGGAAGCTTGAAACCCATCTGGAAATCGCACAATTTCAAAAGATTCTAAGTCCCAGTTGGGAGAAGGAGTCCTTTGGTGAACCAGTGGACGCTACACGACGAATTACAGGCGATGACCGAATCGTATATACTTCTGAGAAAACTTCCCTGGAGGTTGATTGGGCAGCTCTGGAGACTTCCTTAGGAGCAGCTGCCCCCACCAGCTTTAATCATCTGAATGCCCTGCTGGAGAAGGGAATCACGATGCAGGTCCCTTTGTTAATCCTGCAGCCTGACATAACTTTAAAGAAATTAAAGGAACAAGGTATCGAGCGAAAAGTAATGCAGTTCAGCACCTCTCTAGGTGCAAGTGGACCTGGACGAAGCTACAACGTGGAAGCTGCTGCCAAAGCTGTGGATGGAACCATTCTCCCGCCTGGAGCCGTCTTTGATTATGGAAAAGCTATAGAAAAAGCAAAGGTAAATTACGGCTTCCGTGAAGCGCCGGTGATTGTGAACGGCAAGCTGCAAGCAGGTGTTGGTGGAGGGATCTGCCAAGTGTCGAGCACTCTTTACAATGCCGCACTGCGTATAGGGCTAGAAATTGTGGAACGCCGTAATCATTCCTTGCCCGTCAACTACTTGCCCAAAGGTCAGGACGCAACATTCGCTGAAGGTTATATCAACTTTCGTTTTCGCAATACGACTGGCAAATATCTCATAATTAAAGCAGCTGTGCAGGGTAAATCACTGACCATAAAGCTGTTCGGCACGTTTCCGCAAAATGTCACTTACAAAGTTCATTCAAAAACAGTAGAGGTGCTCCCTCCAGTCGATAAATACGTAAACGATTCTTCACTGCCTCGTGGCAGCTCACGCGTTATTCAAAATGGGAAAACCGGATATATTGTTGAAACCTACATTACAAAGTATGTTGACGGTAAATCCACTGAGGTGAATAAACTGTCCCGCGACGTATATTACGCACAAAAACGATTAATCGCCATTAATCGTGGAGGCGTGAGCAAATCCATAATCCCGGATGTCCCCCGAAAGCAGCTGGTGGAGGACGGCGTCCGCAGTGAATAGCTAACAACAAATAACCGGTCAGAGCCCCTAAGGTCTGATCGGTTATTTGTGCCAGCAATCTATTTTACCTGTAGCTTACGTTACCCGGCTTTGAAATTTACGATTCAGGGGTACATTAGAAGTAGACCCATAATCAGAAAGGATGAACATCCTATGACAACAGCTCTTGTAAATGATCTTACTGGTATTGTCCGCAGTGCTCCTGCTATTTTTGCCTCACGCACTTGCAGAGAAGCCCTTCGCGTCATGTTTCAGCATCCAGAATCCAAATGTATCGTCGTCTGCAATGCTACGAATGAACCCCTCGGATTGTTGATGAGCGAACGTTTCTTTTTGAAAGCTACAGGAAGATCCGGAGTAGATCTATTCTACAGAGAACCTGCCATGAAGCTTATGAACAAAACCCCGCTCATTCTTGACATTTCCACTCCACTCGATATGGTATTGAGCCTCGCTATGAACCGCCCAGATCCTATGAAAAATGATTGTGTCATTATCACTCGCAAAGGTAAATTCGCTGGTGTTGCATATACCTCTGACCTTATCCGCGCCCAAGCGTAGAACCTCTTTACCTTTCCTCTTCTACCCTAAACCTTCCTCAAAAAAGAATATCCGGTGACGTATCAATTCTCCAGTATCCATTCACCTTTTTCAGCTTCACATACACCGACTCACTGCCTTCCTGCCCGCTCGAATAAGGAACTGTTAAGTCAAATTCAGCGGTTGTTGCAGTTTTGGAGAGCATTCGGGCGGTGGCTTTTTCAAACATCAATGAGTTTCCAAGATCCGCATTCACCTGTGACATTCTACCTTCATGCTCCAAAAATTGAGTCTGCACATAATAAGCTGCTGCATTATGCGTGTAGGCTTTTTTTATGTAATTCATCAGCTTCGCCTTTGTCCCAATATCATTGGAAAGGTAACGGTACTCTTGCGCTTTATACATGAAGGTTTCCATCGGGAAAAAGTTGCCCCCGCGGCTAGTATAGAAATAGATTGCTCTGGCATGTACAACAAGCGGTACAACACTTTTTACCGTCAAATTGTTTATGGTAGCTGGACCTTCTTTTCCTGTACCAATCACAGCCACATTTTTTATTGCCGAGCTTCCCACTGATGATGAAGCTGCCATAACTCCGCTACCTGCTGATAAAAGGCCTAAGGAAAGGGCCAACGAACCAAGCATCCATTTTTTGTTCATCTGAAGTTCCTCCTCTTTCATCTAAAAAATACAGGCGATCGCCACTGTTTCAGCTTATGCACCCCGCAAGCTAAAATACCCAATAAACAGAGGAATGAAAACGTATTACAACTCTTTTGGAAATATAAAAAACTCCACCCTCCTGATTCACAGGAAAAGCGGAGTAATATAATTAAATAAAGTAGTACTAGAACCCTAATTGGATGCTGCTGCGGTGGCCTCATAATACGCTGTAAAAGCTACGTTAGCAGTCAAAATACTCTCCGTATTGTTCTTAGTACGATCCTCGTAGGATTGCTGAAAATTGAAAGAGTCCACATTCACAATACGAGGTAAGGCTTGTAGTTCATCCATCCATTGCCGTATCCCCGAATATGTCCCCTCCACCACTGCAGTCATTTTGATCTGTTTGACCGTCGGGAATGACACCTCAGCTGAACCTGTCATTTGCTGAATCGGATTAGCCTCATCCAAAACAAAACTAAGATCCTTTAGCCGCGCTTGTGAGGACGTGCTAACCTCCCGCAAATCAACAATCAGACCTTCGCTGTCATCGCCCTTTGGGAGTTCCCCCAGTAATTCCTTCTGTTCTAGATCTCCCTCATTGCCGCTGCCCTTCAGCTCATTGATTTTGGTTTGGAGCATTTCTGCTTCCTTTTCCAACTGACTGATCTCGCTGCTCTGTGCGGAAATTTCCTTAGTAGTCGGCTGAACACCCAGCATATAGAATGCAAACAATATCAGGAATAGAATTAACACCCCTAGTACGATGGGAGAGCGATATTTATTGATCTGTTCCATCGCTGCTCACCTCCCCTTGGCTGGCATCCGTTTCACTGTTTTGCTGCTTAGCCGCTGCTAAGTTCACTTTATAAATAGCCGTATACGTATTGTATGAAATGGCATCGGCGGCACCTTCAGTAAGCTTTTGAATAGAGGCATCGGCCGTAAAAGACATTTGGCGAAGTTGTCTTAAATAGTTGGAAGCATCCTCCATAGTGGATACATTTACAGTCAGATCTATAGATGTCCGGTAGGTATAGTTAATATCACGGATTAGTGCCTCCTTAGGCAATCCTTCCACTAATTCGTCCAAGATAGGGACTGCAATCACCTTATTGTCCTGAAGCACTGTGATGGCTGCTTTCCGATCTAGCTGTCCAGGTCCGCTGTTCTTAAGCTTCGCGAGCTCTACTTGGAGCATTAAACTGCGATCCTGCAGGCCTTGCAGCTCTTCTTTACCATTAGAAATTTGACCCTTATTGGCCGAAAAATAAATCCCCGTTCCGATCATCCCCAGCAGCCAGATCGCTACAAGCCCCATCGTGACATAAGGAAATAGCAACGTCTCTCGATCTTCTCTCGGCAATAGATCAATCGTATCCGTGTTGATGCTATTTTTTAGAGCGGTCCCGGCAGCTACACGGTAATCATTTAGATCAGGGTCAGAAACAGCAGCACTAGCCATCTGTTCCAGACTTATTGGTGTTATTTCAAGTTCAGCTAGGGACTGCTGGAGCTCCAGGTCCAGTTGTTTACGAATCGAGGGAGTGCCCGTAATCACTAAATTGTTGATACGAGTGGAACCGTCATGCAAGCTGTATTGATAAAAGCTGAGCATACGGGAGATTTCCGCAGTGATTTCCACCATTTGCTCGGGTGATAAATGTTCTTCCACAGCGACAGCTGTTTCTGCCAAGGTTTCACTGTCTGACAAAAGATCCATTCCCGCTAAATTTCTTCCTTTATGTAGATCAAGTAAGTTTATCGTACGAATGAAGACCGGATTCCCGTTTCTGAACATATAAATGTCCATTACCGATGGCTCCATATTAATCAGCATCGTCTCCGCAAAGCTCTCCCCGTGCCCAGTGGTTATAGCACGCGCTAAGGCGGTTGCCGAAATTTCGACACTACTTATCCGAAGACCCGCCCGCTCCAGAATTTCTACGTAATCCTGAATCGATTTTCGCGGAGCAGCAAATACGAGCAGGTGACTTTGCTCCTCATCCACTTCGAGCGTTACATAGTCGTAGACAGGATTTTCAAAAGGTAAATGCAGTCCCGTCTCCACTTCCAGCTTCACGAGTTGTTCTACCTGTTTGTCATTGGTACTAGGAATACTCATTTTACGGATAATGATCTGCGAAGGTGGAATGGACAAAGAAACCTTACTTCCCCTTAACCCTTCCTTCTTCACCCACTGCCTTACCCGATCATAAAGCGCCTCGCTATCCGCCACCTGATTCTCAATGATCATGCCTGGAAGGAGCGGGAGAAACCGTTTTTTACGGACTTCCCATGACTGTTTATTCTTAAAACTAATATAACGGATTCCGGCAGCTTCAATTGAAAGTCCGGCCACTTTGGGGCCTAATCCAAGCATGTGATCGATGTCCTCCTATCCGATGAGCGAGAGATACGCGCCGATGATGTGTGAACCATATCCAAAACTAATTAAAGCTCCTATAGCTAACCATGGGCCGAAGGGTACCGGCTGTTTACGTTTGATTACACCGAGCAGCATCAGCAGTCCGCCCACCACGCTCCCAAGCAGACAAGCCACAAAAAAGGCCAAAATCACATTCAGAAAGCCAATCACCAAGCCCAGCAGCGCAAATAACTTCACATCTCCAGCCCCCATGCCACCTAATAGAACAAAAGGGATAAGGCCCCCTCCCCCAAGCACAGCTCCTAGCAGATGATGCCATATCGGTCCTTCTGGAAATAGTAGTACAAGAATCAGCAGCAGCGGTAAAAAAAACAACAATACCTTGTTGGGAATCAGCATGTACTTCAAATCCGCAACCGTCACGATAACCGCTAAACTCACAAGAATGAACCCGATGATTCCCTTACCCGTCAGACCAAATTGCAAATACACCCATAAAAAAAGCAAACCCGTTGCCGCTTCTCCAAGCGGGTATAATGGCGAAATCCTTGTGCCGCAGTATCGGCACTTGCCTCCTGACAGCAGGTAGCTTACCACCGGAAGCAAATCCCGCGCTTTCAGCCGCGTATTGCAGTTCGGGCAATGTGACGGCGGATTAAGCAAGGATTCCTTGGCCGGCACCCGCAGCGCTACTACGTTATAGAAGGAGCCTAGAACCAGGCCCAGTAATGTGATGTAACTTGCGATAAATATCGTCATGGCTGTCCTCTGTTAGCTTCTGGATTTTAAAAAAGGAATCGGGAAGTCCGATTCCTTGAAAGTCTAATTCATTTTATTTTTTTGATTTCTCAGATTTGAGAACATCGGCAACAACAAAAGTATGATCTACCGCTGCTGGGGCAGTCCCTCCTGATGGAGTACTACCAGTTGTACTTAGAGAAAGAGCTGTTAATGCGCCATCAGTAAAGGTAACTGTGCCTGCGGTAATTGTATGTTTATTGCTGGGCAACAACAGATTAGGCTCAAGATAATGACCTGCTATTAATTCTGCAACTGTAACATTAACTGCAGTACCAGTTGTCGTAGTGTCAGAGTCGAATGCTCCATTTAACTCGGAAGTAATATACATACGAGTTGCATCATAAACTTGACGAGCAGTAGCAACATCAGCATCCTCTTTTGTGTTATTAATTATTCCACCAATCATCGGAATTGCAATAACCGCAATAATCCCCAAAATAACAATAACCGCCAGCAACTCAATCAGCGTAAACCCCTTTTGATTTTCCTCTTTGCTTAATCTTCTTTTAATCGCTTGTGCTAACATTTGATTTCCCCCTCTAAGTGGTGTGTGATGATAAGACCTATATCCTTTATTTCAGTGAATCCAGCATCAGCTTTCTTGTGCTTACGGAAACAGCTCGTCCATCGTCGTCTAATCGCCAGCGTAAGTTCGTGGATCTTGCCCCGCCTCCCCGGCGTCACCCCTCTCAATATATACAAGGAACCAAGAGGTTCACATATTACCGTACAGACTGAACATAGGCAGCATAATGGCTGCTACAATGACACCTACAACAGCGGCTAGAAAAGCGATCAATAGTGGTTCAAGCAGCGATTTCAGACGGTCGACGGTATTCTCCACGTCCATCTCATAAAAATCAGCTACCTTAGACAACATCGTGTCGAGCGCCCCTGTCTCTTCGCCAATCGCTATCATCTGCGTAACTAGTGGCGGAAAGACCCAAGCTTTTTTTAGCGGCTCAGATAGTGGATTACCTTGTCTCAGCGAATCCCCTGCACTACGGATGAATTTCCCGATGACCTTATTTCCTGCTACCTCCTCAACAATCACCAAGGACTGTAGGATCGGTACAGAGCTGGCATAAAGAGAAGAAAAAGTACGCGTAAACTGAGCAATCGAGCCTTTTTGATTCAGCTTACCGAACACAGGTATCTTAAGCTTGGCATAATCCAGAGCGTAAGCACCCTTTTCCGTACGTTTTGTAATCTGAAAAGCTATCACTAGGAGAAGTACTCCGAGTATCCAGAAATACCATTGACCTTGAATGCTTTTGCTAAGTGCCAAGACCATCTGTGTAATTGCCGGAAGCTCGGCATCCATCGATTCAAACATCGTTACAAACTGTGGCACAATCGCCCAAAGTAGATAGATAACCGCGGCAATCGCCATAACCCCTACGGTAATCGGGTACGTAAGCGCTGATTTTATCTTCTCTGTCGTGGTGTGCTGTTTCTCAAAAAACATAGCCAACCTGTCCAACGTCCCCTCAATATCACCGGATTCCTCACCGGCACGGATCATGCTGACAAATAGCTGCGGGAAGATTTTTTTATGATCCTGAACGGCTTGTGAGAACGATATCCCGCGCATCAGGCTGGAATTAACATCTACTAACGCTTTGCGCAGTGGCTTACTCTCGGTCTGCTCTGCCAAAATACGCGTTGCATCCACAATCGATACCCCCGCCCGCATAAGCGTGGCAAATTGTCTGCAATAAATGATGAAATGAAGCGGCTTAACGGGATTACCAATATAAATGTCCATCGATAAAATCGTGGTTTTGCGCTCAATCAGTGAAAATACCGTAAGTCCCCGCTTGCGTAGCTCCTCCATCGCCGTAGGTTTATCGGTTGCTGTTAGTTTCCCTTTGATAGATTTGCCCGCGGATGTCTTCACCTGATATTCAAAAAGAGGCATCAGCTGCTCACCTCCGCCATAAACGCCTTAGCTGCTGCTGGATCAATAAGCCCCTGCGATAAATAGTCACGGATGCTCATGTCCAAGGTGTGCATGCTTTGTGAGCGCCCGGTTTGCATTACATTTTTGATCTGATGTGTTTTTTCGGTACGAATAAGATTGGCTACGGCTGGTGTATTGATCAAAATTTCCGTAGCGCATAAACGCCCCCGAACTCCAGCCCTTGGGAACAACCGCTGACTGACTACTGCCAGCAGCACTGATGCTAATTGTGAACGAATCTGTCCCTGCTGATGGCCCGGAAAAGCGTCGATAATTCGGTCAATCGTCTGTGGTGCGTCTGTTGTGTGTAAGGTTGCCATCACAAGATGACCTGTCTCTGCGGCCGTAACCGCTGCTGAAATGGTCTCCAAATCCCGCATCTCACCAACGAGAATAACATCCGGGTCCTGACGTAAGGCAGCACGTAATCCATTAGCAAAACTAGCCGTATCACTTCCCACTTCACGTTGATCTACTAGACAGGTTCCATGGTTATGTAGAAATTCTATCGGATCTTCCAACGTCACTATATGCTTGCTCTCCGTCTGGTTAATATAATTCAGCATAGCTGCAAGCGTAGAAGATTTGCCGCTGCCTGTGGGTCCTGTAACCAAAATTAGACCTTGTGGCTTAAGCGACAAAGTAGTTAAAATCGAAGGCATCGACAGCTGTTCCAGACTCGGAATCTCTGCAGGAATGGCCCGGGCGGCGATACTAACCTCGCCCCGCTGACGATAAACGTTCACCCGGAATCTTACCCCACCATCAAGCGGATATGAAAAATCCAACTCGCCCGCATTCCGAAATGCTTCAATTCGTTCACTACCAAGTAGCATTTTGGCCATATCTGCCGCTTCTTCAGCAACCACGGATTCACCCTCAAGCGAGTGCAGCTTTCCATCCATCCGAATAACCGGCGGTGATCCTACGGAAATATGTAAGTCAGAAGCTTTGGAGGAGTAAGCCGTTTGTAATAGTTGTCTAATATCCCGCATATACGTTGGCATTAGCCGCTCCCCCTAAGTTAGAATGCTAAATCCCTGTTAACCTCTAATGTGAGACCGTCTCGCGCATGACTTCTTGAAGCGTTGTAATTCCTTGACTGACCTTGAGCAGTCCGTCATCCATCAGTTGAACAAGCCCTCGAGCTTTACCTGCTGCACGCAGTTCTTCTACTGAGGCAGTGTTTGTAATGAGCTGCCGTAAGTGATCATCAATACTGAGTACTTCATGAATCGCTATTCGTCCACGGTAGCCAGAATTGTTACAGCTACCACAGCCGCGTCCACGCTGTAATTCTTCCGCAGGTAGTCCTAAGCTACGTAGCATAATTGCTTCCTGTTCAGATGGTTTGTAGGTTTCTTTGCAGTCAGTGCAGATTTTGCGCACCAGCCGCTGTGCTACCACACCAATCAGCGAAGAAGCGATCAAATAAGGTTCTACCCCCATATCCCGCAATCGGGAGACGGAGCTAATCGCATCGTTTGTATGTAAAGTAGACAACACTAGATGACCCGTTAATGAGGCGCGAACAGCAATTTCAGCAGTTTCAGCATCCCGTATCTCACCGACCATTACGATATTCGGATCTTGTCGAAGAATCGAACGTAGCCCAGCTGCAAAGGTTAGTCCAATAGCCGAGTTTACGTGCACCTGATTTACTCCTTCAAGCTGGTATTCCACTGGATCTTCGACTGTGATAATATTTGCGCTTTCTACATTAAGTTGATTTAACGCTGAATATAAAGTTGTTGTTTTTCCGCTACCTGTAGGGCCCGTGATTAGCAAAATCCCATAAGGACGAGCTATCATCTCCTTAAAAGCTTCTGCATTCCCCTCACTGAATCCCAAAGCATCTACGGATTTGACCCCTGTGCTTAAATCTAGCAGCCGCAGCACAATCTTCTCTCCGTGCATCGTTGGTAATGAAGACACACGAATATCTACCATTTTGTAATCGAACTGCATTTTGATCCGCCCGTCCTGCGGCAAACGCCGTTCTGCGATATTCAGGCGGGCCATTATTTTCAGACGGGCGGTGATAAAGCCCTGCATCTGCTTAGGAATAATCCGCTCTGTCCGTAAGGTTCCGTCAATGCGGTAGCGGATGGTTAAATTATTTTCACCTGGATCCATATGTATATCAGACGCCCGCAGGGCAACTGCCTGCTGAATCATCTGGTTGACCAAACGTACGATCGGAGAGTCCTCATCTGTAATCTCGGTCTCTTCTATTTCTTCCTGTGTCGGGAGTTCTACCAGCATCTGATTCATAGAATCGCGCATGCCATAGTGACGCGCAATCGCCCGCTGCAGCTCATCTCTCGTAGAAATAGCGGGTTCGATCCGGAAGCCAGTACTCATACGTAAATCTTCTATCGCAAAATAATCCAGCGGGTCCGCCATCGCAACCATCAGCTTGCCGCCCTCTTTTAAGAATGGAAGCACCTGATATCGCTTAGCCATACTTTCAGGGATAATCTGCGTGATTGCGGGATCTATCTGGTATTTAAATAAACTGACATGCGGGATGCCGAGTTGAAATTCAAGCACTTCAATCAGCTGCTGCTCCGTGATATAACCTTGAGAGATTAGCAGATCGCCGAGCTTACGTTTGCTCTTACGCTGTTCCGCGAGAGCCTCAAGCAACTGGTCCTGCGAAATAATATTATTTTCTACCAGCAAGTCGCCCAGTCTCTTTTTCGCGATAGCCAAGTCTATTCATCTCCGTATGCCGTTATTTATGCCGGCTGAAATAATGGATATTTTTTATAGAAATAGAAATCAAACTCCCAGCAAAATTCGCTCAAAAACGAAAGATATAATTACCATAAATACACCTTCCATAAATTTGTCAATTTTGAGTATTTTTCAATATAACTAGGACTTTAGTTATAATTTAATAGGTATATTTCAATAGATTTATGTTGTCTATCAATGCTGAATGTCCTAGAATGTATATAACATAGATTGGATAATTTTACAACGACACGGAATGAAAAAGGCTGTCGGAATCTAGCATATACGAGACGGAATACGACCATATCTGCCAATAGTTAACAATCAGGGAGAGATGACAATGAAACTTGCCAGTAACAAAAAAGTTTTTATTTTTACAGTAACTACCCTGCTTCTCCTTCTGCTTGTTCTGCCAATCAAAAATCACTTTATGAATGTCGATGCCAGTTCTAATGAATACCAAATTCGTATGCTGGAGGTTACAGAGAGTGGGGTTAGTGAGCTTGCGTCTCTAAAAACGGGAATATCTAACCTTACCATCGACACGATGAGTATGAAGCGCTTTGTGGCGCTGCGGGATGATCTGGACGGAAGATATGATGCGGTATATATCGGGAAGGGGACTTACAGTACAAGTGGGGTCTCCGGAAAAGATCATAATACCAAAGCAGTTATGAATGACATAACTGCCCTGAAAGCCAAAGAAATTACCGACTATTTTATTAATAAAGGACTTTACGTATTACTCAACAAAGAGCCGTTTGATACGCAAACAACTAACCAACGCGGAATATTGTACAACACCTTCAATACCTACCGGACATTAACACCAAAATCAAATGTTCTATTCTTCAATGATTCTGAGTTAAATGCCTTTATCTCCGAATTGAAAAAAAGTAATTCCACTTATTTGTCCAAAATGAAGCAAAGACCTCAACTAAACATTACTAACAAGAGTCAAATTATCGAATACGGTGCGACTGTGCCCAAGATCTATACGCCCGGCGACGAGCTCACATTCAAGTTCAATGTTTCAAATGTTAATTTAGGAACGAATCCTATACTTGTTAAGCTCTATCTGGGCTTAGATAAGTCCATAAAAATGACTGAAGATCAAGTCGTTGCTACCACGTCCTTGAGCACTTCGCCAACCGGTGAAATCAAATATAAGCTTCCTAAAACTTATTCAGGTCTATTATATTGGAAGCTAGAAGCAGTAGATTCTTTGAATCAAAAGGTTCTAAGTGATTTCACTACCGGTACTATTCAATTTAAGGGTAAGAAGACGATGGTTAATGTATTGCAGATATTACCTGATGGAAATAATGACAGCCAACTCATTAATAATGAATTAGTTATGGATTCCAGTTTTCTAAATAGTCTAGACAAAGACTACGAACTGGTTATCGATACAAAAACAATGACTCAATTCAACGATTACATTAAGAATAAGGAAAGTTCTACACCAAAATACGGTTTGAATGGCACATACGACATGCTCCTATTTGGATTCCGGGATATATACAATGAAAAAGCTCCAATTAACGAACTTTCGGCGGATGCCGTATTAAAATTCATAAATGAAACTAAACAATCTGCCATGTTCACTCACGATACTATTTATATTAATACCAGCAACAACAATAGCAGCCAATGGACGAAGAAGTTCCAAGGAATTACCGGTCAAACCACCCCTCAGACCAACTTGGGATTAAATGCTCCAAGCACATCAACATCAATTACTCCTGTGAATGATGGGTTACTCACACAATATCCTTTTAATTTAAGTGTTCAAGATGGTAGGAATACTGTAGCCAGTACACATAATCAATATTTCACCCTTGACTTAGAGGACCCCTCAGTGACCCCTTGGTACAATATCACTGGTAGTAACCGAGATAGCAATGATAGCTGGAACCATTACTATACGTATTCTAAAGGAAATGTAACTTACTCCGGAACCGGACATATCATTGGAACGTCTTATAAAAAAACTGAAGCAACGTCTTTCCCAAAGTGGGAACAAAAGTTGTTCGTAAATACAATGTACCGTGCATTTACAGGTGCTAATCATGCTCCAGAAATCACAGTGCACACACCCACTGACAACAGCATAAAGCCTTCGTATCAGAACCAACTGGTCGTCAGTTATACAGTCGATGACTGGGATTTGAAGGACAAGAACCTATTTACCAGTGTAAAGTTTAAACAAAACGACAATGTAATTGCCGGCTACATAATGAACGAGAAGGCAATTTTTTCTGGAGAGACAGTTACTCAGGCTTTTAACAACCCTCTCCCTGCAGGTGGAAATCTTCAAATCGAGATTACTGCTTGGGACAAACAAGGCGCACTCTCAACTAAAATCGTAAACGTGACTGTACAAAAGATCGATTCGAACCTCACGATTCAACGTACACAGCCTTCCGCTACTGTTGAGAAGGGTAAGCCGATTATATTTACGTACACTGTAACGCCAAACTCTGTTCCCTATCTTGCTGTTGATCCCGGTGAACAAGGAATTAATAACCTAGTGATTTCAGACGTTCAGTTTGAAGAAAAGTTCCCTCCGAATTTGGAATTTAGCGAACCTCTCCCGAATGGTATGACCAAGAGCGGTACTTTAAGCACAGGATATACTTTAAGAAAAAATCTAGGAAACATCACTTACAAGTTAACCGAGAGTAACAACGTCAAATCTTATACGCCAGAAAACAGAACTACTATCACTTTTAGTCTTACAGCAGTTCCGCAGGAAAAGAAGTTATACCTGCTAGATAATTCAAAGATTACTTATGAGGATATCCATGCTGAGATGCTTACATTTCCTGGTTCCAATGCTCCAATTACTTCACTCGGCATAGCTAATGATTATTCAATCTTTATGCTAGAGAACATTGATTTTCGAAACTTTGGATTCACCAATAACTGGCGCATAGCAGCAGGTGGGAATATACACATCAGTTCTTTTGGTGTAGGGAAATCATTAACAAATACCGATACTACTGCGACTATTGTGGCAGGAGGAAACCTGACCTTAAATGACGGTACACTGAATGGGATGGCTTATTACGGAGGTAGTATAACTGCTCCAGATTATCTCCTCAACCAAACCATGCATAAAGATAAGTTCATTAATTTCGCTGAGGTTGCGAAAGTCCTGAAAAGTCGCTCATTATCGTATGCAGCATTACCCGAGACTGCCAAACCAACAGGTCCGGAGCACACCATCACTCTAAAAGGAATTGATCCTAACCTTAACGTCTTTTATGTAACACCAATCAATGGAAATATTAAAAGTCTGAACATTAATACACCACCTAGTTCCACTACTGTTGTCAATATTCCTGGACAGAATGTAACCGTCAGCAATGGCTCCAATACCCTCGAAGGAGTGCTCAGTAATAACGTTTTATACAATTTTTATGAAGCTACTTCATTGAACCTACATGGATACAAAATCTATGGTTCAATTCTGGCTCCATTAGCAAATATATCTTTTACAGGTGATATTGTTGGCTCGGTAATCGGAAAATCCATCTCTCCATATAATGGTGGGCACAGTATTGAGTTATCTTCATTCACTGGGAATTTACCGAACCCGACACCAGTCATACGGGACCGAGTAACAATAAGCTTCTCGCCGATCTCCTTTGAAGCGATCGTTAAAGTAGCGAATATTCAACTTCAAGATACTCGGATTCGGGTAGGTAGTGAGCTGAAACTTCTACCGGTTATAACGCCTGAAGATGCAAACAATAAAGAAGTAATTTGGTTATCGATGCAGCCAGATGTTGTATCAGTTACAGAGACAGGGGTCATTACAGGTTTGAGATCCGGAGCAGCAACACTAGTAATTACGGCAAGAGATATAAGAAATGATGGAGGTAAGGTTTCTACCACTGCAATAGTAACTGTCGTTTCACCTGATTTAACTATTAAGGGAGCAGATCACGCTATAGTCGGCGAGAAAGTTTCCTTCGAAGCGAGCTATGAGCCCTTTGAAGAAACGATAACTGGCTACGAATGGTCCATCAAGCCAGGATCTAATTCAGCCGATGCAACGATAACCAAGAATCCGGATCCATACATCGGAAGTAACGCCACCTTGCAGGCTAAACGATCTGGATTTGTGACTATTGTAGCTACGGTGAACACAACCCGAAAGCCTGATGGAGCCGATACTGAAGAACTTACAATTAAAATTACTAATCCTGTTCGTGAGATAAGGATTAACGGCGATTCTTTTGTGAATATTGGAAGCGAAATTCCGTTAAATGTGTCTGTCGTTCAACCTGTAGAGAATTCCGATCCGGTTGAATACGTATGGAGCCTGGAAGGGGATGGAAGTAATTATGCGACATACGTACCTACCCCTGATAACAAAACTATAAAGTTAAAGGGCTACGTGTTTACCAAATCAGTCAAGGTCAAAGTGATTGTAAAAGGATCCTCCCCTGTTATTGAAGCCTTTAAAGAAATAGCAATTGGTGTTAAATTAACTAACCTATCATTACCCGCGCCATTCAAAATAGGAGTTGGGCCGGATAATTCCAGAGATTTATTTAATAACGGTCTTGTACTTTGGCCAGAAAGCTTAATCAAAAGTGACTTTAAAGATAAACTCCTCTGGACAAGCAGCAACACAGCCATCCTAACGGTTTCAGCAGATGGTAAAATAATCGGTCTAAAGAAAGGGAAAGCCACTATTACTGTTTCGTATATTGAAGACCCTAAAATCCAAGCCTCTGTAGAGGTAATTGTAGAGAACGAAGATCGTTACTAAAAAGGCAAAACCCCCGAGTCGCAAAGATACTGCGACTCGGGGGTTTTATATTCCACATTTATATCATTTGCTACTCCAATTGCATGTCTTCTACGCTAATATTCACTGTCTTGACACGGGGAAGTCCGGCCTTCTGATCCTCAAAGATCTGATCGTTATAAACTGCCTTAAACCGGATCAAATTGCTGTTGTTGTCTATTACAATATCATTATCTTTCCCTACAGCTGTTCCCCGTACAGCATTTATAGTAAGATTCCCCTTTGCAAAGAATCCTCCACTAAGCGAGAAAATAGATCCTACACCATATAAATCTGCATCCGAGTCTGTATAGAAAAAAGCATCTAACTTAGTAGGAGTGTTATTGAAGGCGGCCAATCGATTAATAAGTATTGGCCCACGGGAGATCAATACTAGTTCCTTACCATCCAAGCCTTGAAGTGTTGCATCTTCCACCAATGTAGTATGTTCGGGAATTCCATTAATTGTCGAGGGTTCTTTAAATACAAACATAGTGGAATCAATTTGAACGTTCCCCCGAATTTCCACCTTTCCAGTCACCAAAATATTAGCACTTATCTGTACTGGTTTTTCATTACCGTAATTATCAATGATTAAATTTCCGTCTACAATGAACCACTTACGGGATAATGTTGAGTTTTTGTCATTTACTAAATATAAAATACCCGGAAAGTCACCACTGCCGTCCAGATCCAAATCTCCTTTATAAATAACTGATTTGGTTGGATGCTTTATAATGTTTACTTTTTCATTGTATTCCTCCATCTCCTCAACAAAGTCCTCCTGAGCCTCAGGCGAATCATCCATAAGGACTGGTTTGATCAAGTCAACCTGGTCAATAGCATCAAAATTATAAAGATTCATACCTGCTAAATAAGATGCTAGTTCGCCTTCAGCAAGCTTATTCCTAATCGTAGTTCTGTCAGCCCCCGCCCCTATTGCTTCCGCTACTTTATCCACAAATGAACCCTCAACATTAACTTCTACAAACGTTCGACGGTTTCTAATTCCCACCTTATCTTGAGGGATTTTTCCTGTCATAGAGGTTACTTTAGTAATTTCAGAAGCCTTCAACTCACTTTTGCCTTCCTCTCGATATATCAGCTTATCAAGAGATTGAACATGCGCCTCACCATCTATTTCAAAGGGACTTGATACAAGTGTATGGAATTTCTTCTTATAGGTGTACTCAGCCTTGTCGCTGATAATCAGTGTATCTCCTGCATAAATATTTCCAATAATTAAAGGGGCTCCATTAATCGTAAGATTCTTTTCTGACCCTATAGTGTATTTAAGAAAATCTGGAAAAGTGTCTATAAACACCCTTTGCTTAAGGCTACGCTTGACCCCGTTAACTTCAGCCTCCGAGTTGATAGTCACTATGTATTTGACCAACTTTCCAGTTCCAATCGTTCCCTCTATTGCATATGTAACCCCATTTATCTTCCCACTTGCGTTTGCCAAACCAGTACTTGTCTTAAGGCCTGCCGAAAGTGTATCTGGAAGTGTGGTTGGAAGTGTTCCCAAAAAATTCTTTATAGACTGATCCAAGTCTTCCTGGCTCATATCTACATTATTTTCTATCTTTTTATTTAAGCTCGATGTAATATACGCCACAGCCTCATCAAGCGTTTTTTCAGCTAAGTGTAGACTTTGCACATCATTTTTACGCGTCTCCGTCCGTTGTGTACCGCCCACTGTAGCACTAAGTACACTCAGACCGAGAATAGTAAGAATCAGTACAATGAACATGACCAGTACAAGTGCCGAGCCTCTCTCTTCCTTTAAGCATTGCAAACTAGTATGAGCTATTCTGACGCGGGTAGACCGTGATGGTTGTCCTGTCATTGTGTGATTCCTCCTAAAAACCAAATTTGCTCACCATCTCCATATCATATGTCCTTCCATCGTAATGCTGAGTTAGAAGTAGTTTTATATCGACTAGTCCGCTTCTACAAGGTACATTAACATTGCAACCCGTACCATTAGAATTGGTAGAAACAATCGTAGAACCAAAAAGATCGGAATGAATTGAGGTACGAGGATCGTTTATGACACTATTAATGGTAAGTGTGGTAATGCCACCTCCCCCGCCCTCAGAAGTAACAAATTGAATAGTTCGCGTAGATATCACACCATCTGAATCCTTTATCAGATTCAATCCATCTGTTGTATTCTCCACTCTAGTAGGCCCGAATACATATAATTCATTAATGATAGATGACATAATCAAATCTGCTTCCTCACGAAGTGAGTTCTCAATCGTTATTTTATGATAGCTGCGAAAACCGAACATCATCACCATAGAAATCATTCCTGCAACCATAGCGAAGAGGGTAATTGCGGCGATCATCTCAATCAGTGTGAAGCCCTGCTGATATTTTAGGCGGTCAGCGAATCTTCTCATCCGTAATATATCCCTCCACCACCGTTGTATAAGCTGTTCCACCAGGCCCACCATTACCATTAACTTCCACCTCAACAGGTATAAGATAAGGAGCCATCTCGCTCTTGCGGGTATCTACCCCTCCACCACTGTTCTTTCCATCCTGCATCTCCTGATGTAATTGAAACTGGTATCGAATATTAATCTCATATTTAATGTTGTTAACGACTGGATTTAATACATCTGGTAAAGCTCCACCATTTACAAAAATATTGCTATAAACACATGTTATATTCGCCGTGCACTCAGAAGCCTTAATCATGGGCAGTTCCCCACCTGCATCTACAACCTTCTTATGCTCTAATGGATCTGTTACAAAAAATTCCTGCATCGCCTTAAAATCCTGCTTCTCCACATAAAACAGCGCGTTTCGCGCCAGATTGACCATAATCGTTTTGTTCTGGTTCGATTTAGAGTAACTCATGGCGTTAGTAAAGTAAGACGTAAGCACCAGAGAAACTATCGATAAAATTACAATAGCGGCCAGAACTTCGATTAACGTAAATCCTTTTTCCTGCTTTAGGCCCGGTTTCATCCTACTTTCCGCCTCTCGCCTATGAAAATACTTTTCGTATTTGCACGTTTTTCCTAAATTTTCTACTTCCATTATATTCTCTCATATCCAGCTACAGCAATCCTCAAAACCCTTATAATTCAGATATTTCTACAATATCTCTCACTTTAGGTCTATGCTATGATTTGGAAAGAGAGGAGATGAATGAAATGGCTTTAATAGAGTGCAAATTTTATTCTGAAGTACTAGGTTTGAATACCTCAATGACTGTAATTTTGCCGCAAAAAACAACTACACAAATCGGGATGAGTAATGTAACAAGAGGTGATCTTCACCCTACTTTGTATTTACTGCATGGCTTGTCTGACGATGATTCGATCTGGCTGCGCCGGACTTCCATAGAACGGTATGTAGCGGAGATGGGGATAGCTGTGGTAATGCCGAATGTGCACCGCAGTTTCTACACAGATATGGCGATGGGAGGCCGTTATTGGACCTTCATTAGTGAGGAGTTGCCGATGCTGGCGCGCTCATTTTTCCCGCTTTCCGATAAACGCGAGGAGAACTTTGTAGCCGGGTTGTCGATGGGTGGTTATGGAGCAATTAAGCTGGGACTGCGTAAACCCGAGTCTTTTGCAGCGGCAGCGAGTTTGTCTGGAGCACTTGATATGGCGCATAATTTCTTGAACGGGGAAGGTGCTACCACTAAAAGTAAAGAATACGAAATGATCTTCGGAAAAGAAGATACCGCCGGAACGCCGGAAGACCTTCTTTGGCTGCTTGAGGTAGTGAACCGCTCCACGGGACCAAAACCAGCGTTGTATCAATGCTGTGGCACAGAGGATTTCCTATATACCGATAACTTGAGATTCCGCGATGCCTGCCAGGCAACCTCACTTTCTTTAACCTATGAAGAAGGTCCGGGGACACATGAATGGGGATACTGGGATGCCAAAATCCGCGATGTGCTGGCATGGCTACCTTTAAAAAGTAACTAGCTGTACCTAATAGACAACAAAAAGATGCAGCCATAAGCTGCATCTTAATATCTGTTCTACTCAGATTGCCCTCTTCGGAGGGTTCTTTTTAATTATAAGGACGCCGAAGGCAATTATGCTTGTTTGGTGATATTTTTAAATAATCCAGTCTGTTCTGTGATTCCTTTTTCAGCAGCAAATCTTTCAATACTCGATGCACCAAAGAATCCGTCTATGCCTTCTGTCCGTTCAATTACGTACGCCGCATCTTCCGGCTCTGCAATCGGTCCACCGTGACAAATCACCATAATATCTGGATTTACTGCTTTCCCTGCTTTAATAATCGCTTCGATTCTTTCTACACAATCATCCAATGTCAGAGCGGTCTTAGCTCCAATTGTACCTTTGGTAGTCAAGCCCATATGTGCCACCAAAATATCTGCGCCTGCTTCTGCCATGGCTTTTGCTTGCTCAGGATCAAATACATAAGGAGTGGTGAGCATATCCAATTCATGCGCAGCTCTAATCATATCTACTTCTAAACCATATCCCATGCCGGTCTCTTCTAGATTCTGTCTGAACACGCCATCGATCAAACCTACGGTTGGGAAGTTTTGCACGCCGCTAAAACCTTGTTCCTTAAGTTGTTTTAAATAAACTTCCATTACTCTAAAAGGGTCCGTTCCGCATACGCCTGCCAATACAGGGGTGTTTTTAACAACAGGCAATACTTCCGAGCCCATTTCGACTACAATTTGGTTGGCATCCCCATAAGATAATAACCCTGCCAGTGATCCACGGCCTGCCATTCTGTATCTTCCTGAATTATAAACAATCAGCATATCCGCTCCGCCAGCTTCGCTGCTTTTTGCAGTAATTCCAGTGCCAGCTCCCACGCCTAAAAGAATCTTTCCATTTGCCACTTCTTCTCTAAACTTCGCCATGATTTCAGTTCTTGTATTTTTGTTCATGCGTAGCGCCTCCATTTAAATATTTATTTATCTTATAAAAGCCTTATTTGCTCATGAGATCTATTAGCTTCTGCGCTGCTGCTTCTGCAAACTCCATATCATTAATGGCACAATCCATTTCGATAACCTCGACAACATTTCTGTTTACACCATTTCTTAAGGTATCAAATAACATTTGATCTTCCTCTACCCCATAAAAAGCTTCCCCTGCAACATCAATGCCGGATATCCCTTTAAGCGGCAGCATTAACACCGTTTTCTCTTTGGCCATATTTAATTTCTCGACAAGCTTTTTGCCGATAGCTTCATTTTCTTCTACTGTTGTTCTCATCAGAGTAACTGTTGGATTGTGTTTATAAAACTTATGCCCAGCAAATTTCGCTGGTACCGTATCATAAGGACCAAAGTTGCACATATCAAGCGCGCCTACCGAGACAACCTGTGGAATATGATGTTTACCAGCAGCTTCTAACCGATGAGGTCCAGCATTCAGCACGCCGCCAATAATTTCGTCCGCCCATTCTGTTGTGGTCAGATCCAATACACCTTCAATAAAACCAGCCTCGATTAGCGCTTCCATGGACTGGCCACCTACCCCTGTTGCATGGAATACAAGCACTTCATATCCTCTAGCCTCAAGATAGTTACGGGCCGCCGTTACACATGGGGTTGTTACCCCAAACATTGTTGTAGCTACTAATGGCTTTTTCTCTATCACTTGTTTATTCTCAAATTTAAGCATACCGGCGATGGCGAAAGCTGCATTGGTAAAAATCTTTGTTGAAATAGAGTTTAGTCCAGCAACATCCACTACGGATGGCATCATGACAATATCACTAGTGCCTACATATGGAGCAGTATTCCCTGAAGCTACGGTCGAAACCATCACTTTAGGTACACCAATAGGTAATGCCCGCATACCCGGTGTTACAAGTGAAGTGCCTCCAGTGCCCCCAAAGGAGATAATTCCATCAAATTTGCCTTGCTTATATAATTCAGGTACTAATTTTTCCATACCTTTGGCTAATAATTCTGTTGCTAGTGCTCTATCTTTTTTGGCAACGAGCTCATCTATACTTACACCCGCGGCTGCTGCTACTTCTCTATTAGAGATATCCGGTGTAAAAGTGGGCTCAAACACACCTGTATGAATTGTAAATGTACCCAGCTCCAAGCTTTCCAGTAAATTTTTAATGTAGAGATATTCTTCACCCTTGGTGTCAAAAGTTCCGGCAATAGCAATCGTCTTCATTTCTTCAACCTCCTCTTCAAATATCTACAACAAGAAATATAAGGATAATGTATAATGTGAAACTTATACTTTCTTATATTAAAAAAAGCATGATCAACTTATGAGTTAATCATACTTCTTTGATTTATGGATGAAAACGCTTTTATGTCTTATGTTTTTGTGTTTATGTTAGATTTATATTGTTTTGGAGAGAACCCTTTATACTTCTTGAACATTTTGCTAAACTGCGCATAATCCTGGTATCCAACTAATGGCGCTAGCTCAGATAACTGGATAGGGTCTCTATGTAATATTTCCGCCGCCTTATCCATCCGAAATTGCACGAGATACGTTTGGAAGCTGCAGCCTACTTTTTTGGTGAACAAACTACTCAAGTAACTTCGGGATACATGTGCCACCTTAGCTAAATCTGCAAACAAGATCTCATTCCTATAATTTTGAGCTACGTATTCTTTTACAAATTCAACATAATCATAGTGCTTTGTGATGCCGTCTAACATTTTGACCATAAAATCATCTTCATCCAGCGTCCCCGACACTTTAAAAGCTTTGGTTATATTCGTAATGGACTTCTCCGAGGGAATTCTTTCAAAAGCAGAGCCCCCGATATACCCCATCAAGTTTTGATTATTGCTGTACATATATTGCACATCAATTGGCGTTTTCACCGGACCACCGTAAACCAGCTTAATTAAATCTGGCTTTAGCTCATTGCATGTATTAAATATCTTGTCCGCTTTAGCCTTGGCAGCTTCCAGAGAGAATACTTTTTTAGCGCCTAATAACCCGCCTTCTGTTAGACCTAGATGTGCACAAATAATATCCGCTCCAGCCTCAATCATCTGTGCTGCCTGGATTTCGTCAAATACAAAAGCAATGGTAAACAAATCCTTCTCATGGGCTATTCTTATGGCTTCTACTTCAAGTAGATAACCATTCCCCTCTTCTTCGAGCGCTTCTCCAAATTGACCATCTATTAAACCCACCGTGGGGTAATTATTAACGCCGGCAAAGCCTCTATTCTTTATTTCACTTATATAGGATTCCATATCTTTGGTCGGATCAGTTGCATTGAGGCCAAAAATAATAGGGATATCTCTGACCAACGGTATGATCTCTCTAGATGCAAAGTCCATCACCATATCATTGCTATTACAAAATGGTAAAATACCAGCGAGAGAGCTCCTCCCCATCTGGCGAAATTTACCCGAGTTTAACATCAGAATGAAATCAGCTCCACCCTGCTTCGCATACTTTGCCGTTATACCAGCACCGGTGGCTACTCCAATAATATGATTGCCTACTTTTAATTCCGATCTAAGCTCGTCTAGGATTTGCTCTCTGTTCATACCTACGAACCCTCCTATCCCTAACCTAAGGATAACCGTAAAGAACACTGCTAATCCAGTCATAGTTCATTTAGATAATAAAAAAAATCCCGCCTGCCACCTATAAAGGTCTGAGGCGAGATTTGATATTGATACGGTTTACAATATAGCGTCCCCGTGTTGTACAATCCATTCATTAGCTTCGTGCAATGTCAGCTCTGCCCGTTCAATTGCAGCCTTCACCTGAACGGTGGCTGTGCCGCCATAAACGTTACGAGCGTTAACTACAGCTTCCGGTTGAAGAACAGCATAGATATTCTCGTCGAACAGCGGTGAGAATTGCTTGAACTCTTCCAGCGTCAAATCCAACAAGAATTTGCCTTCGTTGATGCAGTAGAGTACCGTTTTCCCAATTACCTCATGCGCTTGGCGGAAAGGAAGCCCCTTACCTACCAAGAAGTCGGCTATATCCGTTGCATTCGAGAAATCCGTGTTCACAGCTTCACGCATACGACCTTTGTTCACCTTCATAGTGGAGATCATCGGCGCGAACAATTGCAGTGCACCAGTCAGCGTAGTAACCGTATCGAACATGCCTTCTTTGTCTTCCTGCATATCCTTGTTGTAAGCCAGTGGCAATGATTTCAGCACCGTCAGCAAGCCAATCAGGTTGCCGTAAACGCGGCCTGTTTTGCCCCGTACCAGTTCTGGTACGTCAGGGTTCTTCTTCTGCGGCATAATGCTGCTGCCTGTGCAGAAAGCATCATCCAGTTCTACAAAGCTGAACTCTGTGCTGCTCCACAGGACCAGTTCCTCACTGAGTCTGGATAGATGTGTCATGATAAGGGAAGCATTCGCCAAGAACTCCACGATGAAATCGCGGTCGCTGACAGCATCCAGACTGTTCTCATACACACTGTCAAAACCCAGTTGTTCCGCTACAAAATGACGGTCAATCGGGAAGGTCGTTCCCGCAAGCGCTCCTGCTCCGAGTGGCAGCACGTTGATCCGTTTGTAGCTGTCCGTCAGACGTTCTGCATCGCGGCGGAACATCGATACGTAAGCCAGCAAGTGATGAGCAAACAGAATCGGTTGTGCCCGTTGCAAATGCGTATAACCAGGGATGATGGTCTCCACATTGTCTTTTGCTTGTTCGATCAAAGCTTCCTGCAGCTCATGCAGCAAACTAACTAGCTCAACTACACGGCCACGTAAATAAAGGTGCATGTCCGTCGCCACTTGATCGTTACGGCTACGTCCTGTGTGCAGCTTACCACCAACTGGACCGATTTCCTCGATCAGATGTTTTTCAATATTCATATGGATGTCTTCATCCGATACTGAGAAAACGACCTCTCCAGCATTAACCTTGTCCAGCACTTTGTTCAGACCTTGTTTGATTGTTTCCACGTCTTCTTGTGGAAGGATTCCGCATTTGCCCAGCATCGTGACATGTGCCAGACTGCCTTGCACATCCTCTTTGGCCAAAGCCTTATCAAAGCCAATGGAAGCCGTATATTCCTCAACCAGCTTGTTCGTTCCTTTAGTAAACCGTCCGCCCCAAAGCTTGCTCACCTATTGTTCCTCCTCTTGGACGCCAGAGGGCCGCTCCTATCCTGACGGGAGGAACGGCCTTCGGGGTTGCCCGTTTAAGTATATGTTATCGTACTATTTAGAAGCTCCATTTACACCTGTAGAAACTTTAAGGCGCAATGCGTTCAAGTGAATAAAACCAGTGGCATCCCCTTGATCATAAGCTTGTGTAGGATCAGCTTCCATCGTTGCAATCTCAGGATTGTACAGGCTGACTGGGCTCTTCACTCCAGCGCCGATGATGTTGCCTTTGTACAGTTTAAGACGAACAGTACCCGTTACATTTTGTTGGCTCTGTGTTACAAGAGCTTGCAGTGCGATACGCTCTGGAGCGAACCAGAAACCGTTATACACCAAAGTGCTGTAACGAGTGATCAGGCTGTCACGCAGGTTCATCACTTCACGGTCCATCGTGATGGATTCCATTTTGCGATGAGCGACGAACAGGATTGTTCCACCTGGAGTCTCATACACGCCGCGGCTCTTCATGCCGACAAAGCGGTTCTCAACCATATCCACACGCCCGATACCGTGTTTACCACCTAGCTCATTGAGTTTCTCCATCACTTGAAGTGGGTTTAAGGATTCACCATTCAGGGCTACGCAGTCTCCCTTAACGAATTCGAGCTCCAAATATTCCGCTTCATCCGGAGCATCCTCAGGAGCGTTGCTCAGCAGGAACATTCCTTTGTTCTCTGGTGCACTTGGATCGAACCAAGGATCTTCCAGTACGCCGCTCTCATAGCTGATGTGCAGCAGGTTACGGTCCATCGAATACGGCTTCGCCGCAGAGGCTTGTACCGGAATATCATTAGCTTCCGCATAAGCGATCATTTCCGCACGACCTGGGAATTGATTGCGGAACTCTTCTAGACGCCAAGGTGCAATCACCTTAATGTTCGGAGCCAATGCAGCTACACCAAGCTCGAAACGGACTTGGTCGTTCCCTTTGCCTGTCGCGCCGTGCGCGATAGCCGTTGCGCCTTCAGCGATGGCGATATCTACCATGCGCTTGGCGATCAATGGACGAGCAATACTAGTTCCGAGCAAGTATTGGCCTTCATAAAGGGCACCAGATTGGAACATTGGATAGATGAAATCGCTAGCGAACTCATCGCGCAGGTCGTCAATGTATACTTTCGATGCGCCAGTAGCGAGTGCTTTTTCCTCCAAACCGTCGAGCTCTTCCTTTTGGCCGATATCAGCAGTGAAGGCAATGATCTCCGCGTCATAAGTTTCTTTAAGCCATTTTAAAATAACAGATGTATCCAATCCGCCGGAATAGGCGAGTACAATTTTTTCTTTAGCCATGGTGTGGCAACTTCCTTTCGTGTGGGCTATATAAATTAAAATAAACGTGCCTTTGCCAGCACTCTGACGATAAATCGCAATTACACTGAATATTTGGACTTCCGGTCGCTGTTATCATCAGATTTCTTTTATTTCAAACCGCATTGTGCGGATAAAATCTGATGATAAAGGCGAACGCTACGCTCCTACAGTTCCAAAAATTCCGCTCCATTACTCCATCGTCCAAAGTCTAACTTCGCCCAACATTAATTCAATTTATATAGTGATTTATATTTTATATTTTTTAAATTCCTTAACTCATCAACGCAGCCATTAAAGCTTTTTGCGCATGCAGCCGGTTCTCAGCCTGATCAAAGATCACCGAGTTAGGGCCGTCAATCACGCCTGTGCTGACTTCTTCCTCACGGTGGGCTGGCAGGCAGTGCAGGAAGAGATAATCGCTCTTAGCGCCTTTTACAAGCTCCTCATTAACCTGATAGTCCTTGAATGCCGCTTCACGTGCCTTTTGCTCCTCCTCGAAGCCCATACTCGCCCATACGTCTGTATAGATGACGTCAGCGTCTTGTACAGCTTCTTGCGGGCTGCGAGTGACCACAATCTTCGCTCCGGTTTCTTTAGCGATCTCACGAGCTTCTGCGACAACCGCTGCATCTGGCTCATAACCTTCCGGTCCGGCGATAGATACGTCCACGCCCAGCTTAGCTCCGCCAATCATTAAGGAATGCGCCATATTGTTGCCATCGCCGATGTAAGCCAGCTTCAGGCCCTTGAGCTTTCCTTTGTGCTCATAAATCGTTTGATAATCGGCCAGCACTTGGCAAGGATGTGCCAGGTCACTAAGACCGTTGATTACGGGAATAGAGGCATAACGAGCGAGATCCTCAACCTTGTCATGACCGAAGGTACGGATCATAATCCCGTCGAGATAACGCGACATTACTTGCGCTGTATCACCAACAGTTTCTCCGCGTCCCAGCTGGATATCATTTTTGCTCAAGAAAAGGGCATGCCCTCCCAGCTGATACATTCCAACTTCAAACGACACACGTGTACGTGTAGAGGATTTTTCAAAAATAAGACCAATGGTTTTACCCTTCAGCGGCTGAAATTCTTCGCCATTTTTCTGCTTCTTCTTCAGCTCAATCGCCGAATCAATCAGATACGTAATTTCCTCCGGGCTGTAGTCGTTCAGCTCCAGTAAATCACGGCCTTTCAGTTGCTGCGCAATGGTGTGCTTGTTACTCTGTACGCCCTGACTCATGAGCTTACCTCCCCGTTTGCTTGTTTAGCATAAGTATGAATGAGTTCGCATAGGATGTCCACCGCTTGGTCGATCTCCTCTTTGCTTACATATAGATTAGGCAGCAGACGAAGGACATTAGGACCGGCTGTCACGAACAACAGGCCTTTCTTTTGTCCAGCCAGTACAATATCGCCCACTGGGGATTGACATTCAATCCCGATCAACAGCCCTTTACCACGGATATCCTTCACAAAAGAACAGTCCGCCAGCTTCTCTTTCAAAAGACCTGTCAGGTACTTACCCATATCTTCGGCGCGCTGTGGAAGCTCATCTTCCAGCATCGTCTCAATCGTCGCTGCCATAACAGCTGTTGCTAGCGGTGTTCCCCCGAAGGTGGACGCATGGCTGCCCGCTGAGAAGGCTTCACGCAAATACCCTTTGCCAAGCATTAAACCTGCCGGGAACCCGCTAGCTATCCCCTTAGCCAAGGTGAAAATATCCGGTTCAATTCCATAATGCTGATGAGCGAACAGCTTACCTGTACGTCCCATACCTGTCTGTACCTCATCTACAATCAGAAGCAATCCGTGTTTCTTACACAAGGCCACTACAGCGTTCAAGAACTCAGGTTCTACCTCAAGCACGCCACCCTCTGCAAGCACCATCTCCAGCATGATAGCAGCTGTATGATCTCCGATAGCAGCTTCTAACGCTGGGAGATCATGCAAGGGTACGGTCTTGAAACCTGCTGGAAGTGGCAGGAACCCTTCTTTCACCTTTTGCTGGCCTGTAGCTGTTAGTGTGGCCAGTGTACGTCCATGGAAGGATTGTTCGAATGTGATAACCTCATAACGGTCGACACCCTTAATCTTCTGATGGTAACGGCGGGCCAGCTTAATAGCAGCCTCATTCGCTTCTGCCCCGCTATTGCAGAAAAACACTTGATCAGCGCAGCTATTCTCTGTCAGAAGGTTGGCAACTTTATCTTGTCCCGGAATATGGAACAGATTCGAGACATGCCAGAGCGTATCAATCTGATCCTTCAGCTTAGCGCCGACTTTTTCAGGAGCATGACCTAGACTGGTCACAGCCAATCCACTGGTGAAATCCAGATACTTATTGCCTTTATCATCCCATACCCAGGTACCCTTGCCTTTAACTAAGCTGAGATCATATCTGGCGTAAGAAGGGAACACTGCACTCAGCTTGCTTGTTGCAACATCCGGTGTACCTGATCCTACTGTATCGGTCTGCTGTGCCCCTGCTTGCGAATCCAACTCCGCTTGTGTAAGCTTGCTCATTCTAAGTCACTCTCCCATCGGCTGCTCCTGTGAACAGGCTGCGCCTCTAATTTGTATTCATCTATGATTCTACGAACGAATAATACGTGTACCTATCGCTTCACCTTGCAGTACTCGACTAAGCACCCGTGGTTCTTTTCCATCCACAATGATAACCTCTGATACGCTGCCCTGAATGCAATCTATAGCTGCCCGCACTTTAGGGATCATGCCACCGTAGATTTCTCCACTTTCGATCAAGGCTTCGATTTCCTGTACAGTAACGGAGGGAAGCACAATCTTTTCACCTTCCACTGTACTCATGATGCCTGGAACATCTGTGACGACAATCATTTTGGGAGACTCCACATAGGAAGCAACTGCCCCTGCTGCCGTATCTGCGTTAATATTGTAGCGCTGACCTGCTGCATCTACTCCGATAGGTGCAATGACAGGAATATAACCCATCCCAACAATACCAGTTACGATCTCAGCCTTAACTTCTGTTACTTCTCCTACCAAACCTACTTCGGCGCTGTTCGCCACTGGTTTAGCAATAATCATATTGCCATCGATGCCCGAAAGCCCCAGAGCTAGACCGCCGCTCCCTTGAATTCGCCGGACAATCGCCTTGTTTATACTTCCTGCCAGCGTCATCTCTACAACATCTAGTACTTCCTCGGTGGTTACTCGCAGGCCATTCACAAAGCTGCTTTCAATGCCCAGTTTCGCTAGATTCTCGGAAATGGCTGGCCCTCCACCATGAACAATTACTGGCTGAATGCCCTCCTCCTGCAAATCTCGCAAATCCTCAAAAAAAGAATCAGGTAGAGCCGCAAGCGTACTGCCGCCGCATTTCATTACAAACAATCCACTACCATCTAAAGCATCTATAAGTTCAAGCTCGCTATTTAGCGTCATATAATCGGTATCCTTCCCTTATGGGCTTAACACGCCATAAATTAAGTGCGGTATGCGGCGTTAATACGCACATAATCGTAAGTTAGGTCACAGCCCCAAGCCGTTGCTTTTCCGCTTCCATCATGCAGATCTACAGTGATCAGCACAGTTTCACTTTTTTGCAAATAGGCCAAAGCCTTTTCCTCGTCAAAAGCAACTGGCTTCGAGTGCAAAAGCACCTCAATATCCCCTAACGAAATGTTCACATGCTCCGGCGATACCGGAACACCCGCGCGTCCAACCGCAGCAATAATCCGCCCCCAGTTCGCATCCGCTCCAAAAATAGCAGATTTCACTAGACTAGAACCAACCACTGTCTTGGCAATCGCCGCCGCCGCCTCATCATGAACAGCACCATTCACTTGAACCTCAATCAGGTGAGTTGCACCTTCGCCATCTCGAGCAATCGCTTTGGCAAGCGTCTGGCACACATACGTGAATCCAGCAGCAAAAGCGTCCCAATCCGGATGCAGTCGTGTCAGCTTCTCATTACCGGCAAGCCCACTCGCCATCGACACTAACATATCATTGGTACTAGTATCTCCATCGACTGTAATCATATTAAAAGTAACATTCGTAGCTGAACGCAGAAGACTAAGTAAATCCTCCGCTGCAATATCAGCATCCGTGGTCATAAAGCCAAGCATGGTAGCCATGTTAGGATGGATCATCCCTGAGCCCTTTGCAGCTCCGGCAATTGTAACTTCTACACCGCCAACGAGCACCTTCACGGCGATCTCTTTTTTAACTAAATCAGTGGTAAGTATAGCTTGGCAGAATTCCTCCGCGCCAATAGCTCCTCCATCCAGCTTCTCTGGTATTGCAGTTATCCCGCTACGTACGCAGTCCATCTTTAACAGTTCACCGATAACTCCAGTCGAAGCAACAGCCACATCATTAACGGCCACACCTAAATGCTGAGCCGCAGCAGCGCGCATCTCATAAGCATCTGCTTCACCTTGTTCGCCTGTGCAGGCATTGGCATTCCCGCTGTTCACGATAACCGCCTGCAATACTCCGTTCGAAAGGCTTTCCCGAGTCACTTTCAGCGGAGCCGCCTGAAAAACATTCGTCGTATACACGGCCGCAGCCGTTGCCGGAACTTCACACAGAATCACTCCGAGATCGTTGCGATCTGTTTTTTTCAATCCACAATGCAATCCTCCGGACCTAAAACCCTTAGGTGAAGTGATGCTTCCACCCTCCAAGGTGGTAAATAACTCAATCTCGCTCATATTATTTGTACCGCTGATCCTTATGGATACACAGGTGTGTAGCCGAGGCCAAGGGTTTCCTCCCATCCCATCATCAAATTAAGGTTCTGTATTGCCTGCCCTGCCGCACCTTTTACAACATTATCAATGACGGAGACTATGGTCACCCGCCCTGTACGAGCATCTGTTGCAAATCCGATATCACAATAATTAGAGCCGCTAACTTCTTTTGTCGCCGGAATCACACCTACATCACGCACCCGCACATATGGCCGGCCCGCATAATATTCACGGTATAAATTCACAAAATCCTGTTCCGTATAATTGTCCGTCATCCCTGCATACATCGTACTCATAATTCCCCGGCTCATCGGCACGAGATGTGTGGTGAACGTTACCGTTACCTTTTCTCCAGCAATCTCTGTGAGCGTCTGCTCAATTTCCGGTATATGTTGATGCTTATTGATTTTATAAGCTTTAAAGTTCTCATTAATCTCTGCATAATGTACCATCAGGCTTGTTCCGCGTCCTGCTCCAGTAACTCCTGATTTCGCATCAATAATAATACTGTCGTGCTTAATCCAACCTGCCTGAATTGCAGGAATTAGTCCAAGAAGTGTAGCTGTAGGATAACAGCCTGGATTAGATATAAAATCAACCCCTGCCGCACGCTCTCCAAACACCTCGCAAAGTCCGTATACAGCCTGCTCTAGATATTCATCAGCCGGAGCGGGATGTTTATACCAGTGCTCATACTCTGCACCATCCTTCAATCGGAAATCACCGGACAGATCCACGACCTTAAGTCCAGCTTCCAGCAGCTGCGGCACCAGCTTTGCGCTCACACCCGACGGCGTCGCCGTAAATACCACATCCGCCCGCTCAGCCATTTGAGCCGGGTCAACGCCATCCAGCCTTCGATCAATGATGCCCGTCAAATGCGGAAAACCTTCCTCTATAGCATCCCCTGCGCTTGATGAGGAAATTACCGAAGTAATCTCTACCTTAGGATGACTTTGTAGCAGCCGAATCAGCTCTACGCCCCCATAACCCGTTGATCCAACAATCGCCGCTCTCAGCTTGCCCTCCACTGTCATCCCCACTTCCTGCTTATCATGAATTATAATAAATAATATAATGCATACCGTCTTAGAAATATGTATTATTATACGACTCAATTAATATAAATACAACACATAGTGTTAACTTTCTTTATTCCTAAATATAATTCTATTTACAAAAAAAGAGAAGCGTAGCTTCTCCTTTCGGAGAAATTACACTTCTCTTTTAAAGCCTTCACCCAGCACCTCATGCGCCTCAGTGATAATCACAAAAGCACTAGTATCTACCGATTGAACAATCGCTTTTAATCTGGAAACCTCATTCTGACCTACTACAACCATTAGCACCGTACGCTCATCACCAGTATAACCGCCATGTGCATCCAGCTTCGTCAGACCCCGATCCAGATCATTCAAAATCGCCTCAGATATTTCTTCCGTCTTGTCCGAGATTATGTAAGCCACCTTTGTATAACGGAAGCCTACCTCTATCGCATTAATGGCCTTACCTGTAACAAACAGACCGATCAGTGCATACAGTGCTTGTTCCATACCGAGTATAAAAGCAGCCAGCACAATGACCGTCCCGTCCAGCAGCACTACAGAAATCGAGAAGCTGAGACCGGATATCTTTTGAATAATCTGCGCCAAAATAGTAAGTCCACCTGTCGAGCCCCGTCCGCGGAACACAAGACCTAACCCCACCCCCACACAGATACCGCCATAAATGGAGGCTAAGAGTGGATTGGTGGTAGGTGCAGGCAAATCTTTTGTTAACAAGATAAAGAGCGGCAACACAAAGCTCCCAAGGAGCGAGCGAACTCCGTATTGTTTACCCAAGAAGATTACCCCGAGTACAAACAACGGAATATTAAGCGCCCATTGCGTAAATGCCGGCTCAGCCCCAAACCAAGCTTCAGCCAATACCGACAGACCGGATACACCACCAGAAGCAATATGATTAGGCAGAAAAAAAAGATTAAACCCCAGTGCTGTAACTAGCGATCCGAGCAAAATTAACATCGTATCCACCACATGTCGGATTGGCCCATTCAGAGGAATCAGTGGGGGTTTATTACGTGAATTGACTTTTTGCATTTCAAAGGCTCTCCTTAAAGTGTCATCTTGCTCTACGAAAGAAGAAACGGCCATCCCATCCTAATCCATGAATGGTATCCGTTTCCCCCGAAACTTTCTCTTTTATTCTGCCTCAATCTTGATCTGGCTACGCAGGTAACCATCAATGAATACATCAATATCTCCGTCCATCACAGAACCCACATTCCCCGTTTCCACGGAAGTACGGTGATCCTTAACCATGTTATACGGATGGAATACATAGGAACGGATCTGACTGCCCCAAGCAATATCGGATTGCTCGCCGCGAATCTCATCCAAATGCTGTTGCTGTTCTTGCAGTTTACGCTCATACAACTTGGAACGCAGCATCTTCATTGCTTGCTCGCGGTTTTTGATCTGTGAACGTTCGTTCTGACAGGTTACCACCACACCCGTAGGTAAGTGGGTAATCCGCACCGCAGAGTCTGTGGTATTAATATGCTGTCCACCCGCGCCGCTCGCCCGATACGTATCGATCTTCAAATCCTCAGTACGAATTTCAACTTCTACATCATCGGCAATTTCCGGAACGACATCACAGGATACAAAAGAGGTATGCCGTCTGCCCGAAGAGTCAAACGGAGAAATCCGTACTAGCCGATGTACACCTTTTTCAGCTTTCAGATATCCGTAGGCGTTGAAGCCTTTAATAAGTAATGTGACACTCTTGATTCCCGCTTCATCACCCGGTAAGTAGTCCAGCACCTCAACCTTGAATCCACGTTTTTCAGCCCAACGGGTATACATCCGCAGCAGCATCTGGCCCCAGTCTTGGGATTCCGTACCGCCCGCACCCGGATGGAGCTCAAGAATAGCATTCAGCTTGTCATACGGCTGGTTAAGTAGCAATTGCAGCTCGAATTCATCCACTTTACTGCCTAAACTGCTGATCGTCTCCCCAATCTCTGCCGCAAGACCTTCATCGCCCTCTTCATCCGCAAGCTCCGCCATCATCGCAGCATCGTCGTATTCTTGTTGCAGCTTCTCGTATTGATCCACGGACGATTTCACGGCATTCATCTCGCCGATCACGCTCTGTGCCTGCTCTGGATTATCCCAGAAGCCTGGAGCAGCCATTTTTTCTTCAAAGTTCGAGATCATCTCTTGCTTAAGATCTAAGTCAAAGAGACCCCCTAAGGTCAGTTAGTTTCTTGCCTATTTCACGCAGATCCTGCTTTACATTAGCTTCAATCATATGGTCACTTCACCTTTCAAAATAGGTTGTTACGGTCTTCACTATTGGAAAGTTAGTAATGAGTGAATGTTCAGCCATTCCGAGAAGGATTGGACTTCCGATCGCTGTTGTTTCCAGATTCCTTGAATTGATAACCGCATAGGTGTTGGAATCCCGAAACAAAGGCGAACACTCCGTTTCTCCCACATTCACTCAAGTGCTAAATATCCAAAAAAGCGACTGGGCCGTAAACGGGGGATACCCCCGGGCCCAGCCGCTCTTTATGGTTAGTATACCCGTAGAGATCAGGGCTAAAGACTTACATCTTCAACACCTGAATATGAGCGCTACTAAACGTTTGTCTTATGCGTTTTGACCGTGGCAGTTCTTGTACTTCTTGCCGCTTCCGCAAGGGCAAAGATCATTACGACCAGCTGCCGCCTCAACATGTACCGGACGTTTCTCAGCAGGTTCGCTGTTAGTGGAAATTTTATTTTCCTCTACAACGGATTGACGCTCCTGATTTGTCTCGATGTGAGCCTTCATAATATAAGTAGCTACTTCTTCTTGAATCGTAGCCGTCATAGTATTAAACATTTCGAATCCTTCGAATTGATACTCGCGAAGTGGATCTGTACCACCGTAAGCACGTAGGTGAATCCCTTGACGCAGTTGATCCATCGCATCGATATGATCCATCCACTTGCTGTCCACGGAGCGCAGCACGATTACCTTCTCGAATTCACGTACCAATTCTGAACCTAGGCGTTCTTCACGAGCAGCATATTTCTCAAGTACACGTTCAAAGATGTACTCAATGATCTCTTCTGCTTCCTTGCCCCACAGAATATCGCGAGTCAAAGCACCTTCTTCAAGCAGCTTGCTGTTTACGTAATCAGCAACTTCTTGCAGCTCCCAGTTCTCAGGAATATCGTCACTGCAGTGTGCGTGAACAATACGTTCAATAACTGGCTTGATCATTTCAAGTACGATATCTTTAATATTTTCAGACTCCAGAATCTCACGGCGTTGTTTATAAATAATTTCACGCTGTTGATTCATCACGTCATCATATTGCAATACGACTTTACGAATATCAAAGTTATTACCTTCAACACGTTTCTGAGCAGATTCCACAGCACGCGTAATCATGCGGCTCTCAATGGGCTGATCTTCCTCAAACCCAAGGCGATCCATCATACTCAAAACGTTGTCAGCGCCGAAACGCTTCATCAATTCATCACCAAGGGACAAGTAGAATTGTGTAGAACCTGGGTCTCCTTGACGACCCGCACGACCACGCAGCTGGTTATCAATCCGGCGCGATTCATGACGCTCTGTACCAATGATATGCAGACCACCAAGATCTGTCACACCTTCGCCCAGAACGATGTCCGTACCACGACCTGCCATGTTGGTAGCAATCGTAACTGTACCAGGCTGACCTGCATGTGTAATGATTTCAGCTTCCGCAGCGTGATGCTTCGCGTTAAGTACTTGGTGTCTAACGCCTTTGCGCTTCAGCATTTCAGATACGAGCTCTGAATTCTCAATTGACACTGTACCCACAAGTACAGGTTGGTTCTTTTTGTGACGTTCTACAATTTCTGCCACTACAGCGTTGAACTTACCGTTCTCACTCTTGTAGACAACATCCGGCATATCTATGCGCTGATTCGGTTTATTCGTAGGGACTTGAAGAACTTCAAGACCATAAATCTTCTTGAACTCTTCTTCCTCAGTTTTAGCTGTACCTGTCATACCGCCCAATTTGCGGTACATACGGAAATAGTTCTGGAAAGTAATCGTAGCAAGCGTCATGCTCTCATTCTGTACTTCGATTTCTTCCTTCGCTTCAATCGCTTGGTGTAAACCGTCACTATAACGACGGCCTGACATTAAACGTCCTGTAAATTCATCAACAATAACGACCTCACCCTCGTTAACAACGTAGTCTACGTCACGACGCATAATTACGTTTGCTTTCAGGGCTTGGACGATATGGTGATTCAAGGTTACATGACTGTGATCATACAAGTTCTCAATACCAAAAGCACGTTCAGCAGTAGCTACACCTTTTTCAGTCAAGGCTACGGACTTCACTTTGATATCAACTGTGTAGTCTTCTTCAGCTTTAAGCTTTTTCACAAAACGGTCTGCTGCAAAGTACAATTCAGTAGACTTCTCAGCTTGTCCGGAAATGATAAGAGGTGTACGTGCTTCATCAATAAGAATGGAGTCCACTTCATCAATAATACAGAAATAAAGAGGGCGCTGAACCATTTGTTCTTTATAAAGCACCATGTTGTCACGCAAATAATCGAAACCAAATTCGTTGTTCGTGCCATACGTAATATCGCAGGCGTAAGCATCTTGTTTATCAGCATGGTCCATACCGCTTAGGTTAACCCCAACCGTCATGCCCAGGAAGTTATAGATTTGTGCCATTTGTGCGCTGTCGCGCTGAGCCAAATAGTCATTGACCGTTACTACGTGTACGCCTTTACCAAGCAAAGCATTTAAGTACACTGGCAATGTTCCTACTAGAGTCTTACCTTCACCAGTCTTCATCTCGGAGATTCGGCCTTCATGCAGGGCCATACCACCAATTAACTGTACATCAAAATGCCGCATGCCAAGCGTCCGTTTGGAAGCTTCACGTACGGTTGCAAACGCCTCAGGAAGAATTTCTTCCAAGGTTTCGCCTTTCTCAATACGGGCGCGGAACTCTTCCGTCTTAGCTTTTAAAGCTTCATCGGATAGTGCTACAAATTCCGGCTCCAATCCATTAATTACATCGACTGTCTTCATGAGACGTTTAACGTCACGATCGTTTGTGTCTCCGAATATTTTCTTTACAAGTCCTAGCATGGTTAACCCCTTTCATGCAACACAGATGGTGGAACCGAGCCCATCCTCACAAAATTGAAAGGGCCATTTATAAATTCGATTCCGCTGCTTCATAAATTGTAACAGTTTGTAAGAGATGCCGCAATACAAGGTGTAACAGCCACATTTTTCATATATACGCACAAGAGCCCTATTCGCTATAAGCGAATAGGGGCTCGGTTTAAATTTCCTAGGTTCTGACTAACTCTCGAGGCCCTTTATACTTAGAGCATAACTGGCATCATTGTATCTTAGCCCTGTTCAATCAGTCCATATTTACCATCATCACGTTTGTAAACTACGCTAACTTCCGAGGTGTCGATATTGGAAAACACAAAGAAATTATGTCCTACCATGTTCATTTGCAGAATCGCTTCTTCCACATCCATCGGCTTCATCGTAAAGCGTTTGTTCCTAACCACTTCTAAATCATCATAATCTTGTTCTTCTACAGCAACAGCGGCACTAGCTCCATCCACAAACAGCGTCTTGAGTCCCTCTTGACGGAACTTACGGTTCAGCTTCGTTTTGTGTTTGCGAATTTGGCGTTCCAGCTTGTCCACAACGGCGTCTATGGAAGCATACATGTCATCGCTGCGATCTTCCGCACGAAGCGTCACGCCAGCAAGCGGAATGGTTACTTCCACCGTATGAAGGCCGCGAACTACGCCAAGCGTCACAGACCCTTCAGAGGTAGGGGGTGCTTCGAAATACTTCTCAAGTTTGCTGAGCTTCTTATCAACATACTCTCTCAAAGCGTCGGTCACGTCAATTTGTTGACCTCGAATGGTGAATTGCATGGCCACTCCTCCTTTAGTTACACCTTCATTATACCAAATTGTAAGCGCTAAGTAAAAAGCAATTCCTTACAGCCCTTACATTTAGATAACAAATGTTGTCATAGCGTTCACAAATAAAACAAGTCCGGTAAGAGCAACCAATCGCCCTACCGGACCAAAAGTAAACCTGTCGTTATTATAGTACGGATTCCACTCTTATATTCTCCGAATGAAATCACATAAGGTCAGGCTATTTGGTATGAATTTGAATGATTTCTACAGGTGACCATTGAGAACCCGATCCTGCAATAACATATACCTTATAGGCAGTATTTGCTGCTAAACCAGTTAAAGTCTGTGTATGCTTTACACCAGGAGCAAACGTAAGCGTGTTAGTCCATGGAGCAGCCAATGCAGTACCGCTACCATTTTGACCTAAAGCAATCTGCGCTGCAGTAGGTGCCTTATCATTTGCTGGCAATACTACATATCTAACTGGGGTTGTAGTGCCACCTGTCACACCATATTTAACATATACATCTGCTGTAACTGTACTAACTTGTCCCGGCTCAAAAAGCGAAATCGAGCTAGCAGTAGCTTGAGCAGTAGTCAACCGAACTGTCGTTACAGTAGACAAGTTACCAGCTGCATCCGCCAGCGTGATATATGTTGCATATTCTGTACCAGGATTCAATCCGTAAACAGAGAATGTAACCGTTGTTTCAGCTACAGTCGCAACACTACCATGGATACCACTTGCAGTCCCGTTACTAATTTGTCCTTTTTCCACCTGCAATGCAGTTGGAGCAGTTACATCAGCATTATAAGGAGCTACAACATAATATACTGCACCAGTTACGGAAGGTGTCAGGTATACATCCGCTGTGACCGAACCAACATTACCGTAGGTTGCCCCACTTACTGTTGGCGCTGTGCTACTTTCGCCGCCACCGTTACCACCACCAGAACCTCCGCCAGTACTGCCACCTGGAGCAGCAGTTGGGGTTGGTGTAGCTGTTGGTGTCGGAGTAGCCGTTGGAGTTGGTGTAGGTGTTACACCACCACCTGTGCCACTACCCGGATAATAGATGGCTGAAGTATTGATAATACCTACAGCCTCGGCACGTGTTAACGATCTCTTAGGACCAAAGGTTCCATCTGGATAACCGTTAACAATCTTCTTTTCCACTGCGGCTGCTACAGCACCTTTTGCCCATGCTGCAATTTGTGCATTGTCTTTAAATTTGTTCGAAGTTGTATTGGTGCTCAATTTAAGTAATTTTGCAGTAATTACAGCGGCTTCTTCTCTTGTAAGCGGATTATTAGGACGGAATGTATTATCCTCGTATCCTCCGATATATCCAGCTTCCACGGCTTTAGCCACTTCACTGTAATTCCAGTTTGTGCTCTTCATGTCTTTGAAAGTTACTGTTGCTTTAGTTGTAAACCCTAACAGGCGATTTACCATAGTCACATACTCACCACGCGTAATTGCTTTGTTTGGTTTCACCGTTCCATCTGGGTAGCCTCCAAGGTAACCTCTATCTAGCCATTCCTGCAGCTGACCTTGCGCCCAGTGGCCTTGAATATCCTTAGGTACAGTTGCAGCAGATACGCTGCCGAGAGACCCCAATAACATACTAGTACCTAATATTCCGGTCATAAGACCGCGCCACATCTTCTTCATCCTGCTAATCACCCTCCTAATTGTTTTGATAGCTTAGGCTATATTGAATTTCTTCGTGAATGTAGTAACCTAGGCTAACATAGTGTGTGTCGAGGTAAGATAAACAGCTCAACGTATATCTATTACCCACCTTTTGCAGAGTTCTAACATTTTCCATAAAATGAATTTACAAAATAGGCTATTTTCTTTACTAGGATTGGCTATACTAGACACATATGAACGCACAAAAAAAGGATCTTGGAAGATTCCAAGATCCCTGCTAGCGCTGTCTAAATTGCTAACCATCTACTTATATGTAGTCGGCTTCGCCGGATGATTATAATTTGATTACGTTAGCTGCTTGTGGTCCACGTGCACCTTCAACGATATCGAATTCTACGGATTGACCTTCATCCAATGTCTTGAAACCATCAGTTTGAATCGCGGAAAAGTGTACGAATACGTCGCCACCGTCTGCAGTCTCGATAAAACCATAACCTTTTTCTGCGTTAAACCATTTTACTTTACCTTCCATTGATTAAACATTCCCTTCGTCATCAGATGAACGTGAGTCTTGCTCACAATTCGACTATACCACCGTAACTTCTTTATTGTCAATTGGAAAAGAAAATGTTTACATTCAATAAAATACCATTAGAATATTAAGTAATTATTTTCAACATTTTTCTACAAAAGACGTTATCAGAAGACAATATGGATTGTCGTTTAAGGGTGCTTAACTAGTAGATTCAGTAATGAAACATCAAAAACAAAAAATCATATGATTTATTTGAATAACTTTAATCTTTCAATAGAAGGATCGTAATCGAAGCCTTTTGCATATAAATATTGCTGTTTTGCTTTAGTAGCTTCGCCTATTACCTCATAATACACACCTAAATTATGATAAGCAGCAAAGCTTCCTGTTCCTAAAACACTGCCTTCTTGTCCCGTCTCACCTATCTCTATTGCCCTTAAGTAGAAACGCTCAATATAAGGAATTAAATTGCTGTACGCCTCAGGATCACTCAGAATCAATTCGAGCAAATAGAGAGCTGACACAAAGTAAAAATCAGAAGAATTACTAAGAAAATCTTGCTCAGCTTCAATAATAGGCAAGCCTTCATTTAAGTGACCCGAAGCGATTATCGCATACAAAAAATTAACGATAAGGCTGGGAGCATACCCTTCTTGATGAGTGAATTTACTGTATGCTTGTTTTAAAAAAATATAAGTATGTTCATGCTCTTCCAAACCCCGATACTCTTTCGCCAGTTGGTAATAGTAGTACGGATCATTGGGATAATCCTCTATTTCTTTTAAAAGCATGGGAATATTTCTGCCTGTTTTCTTCTGCTCAAAGTATCCATCATGTTGAATTTCGATTCCCACTCTAACCCTAGGCAGCTCAGATTGAATTTGTTCATGGATTCTACCGGAGTACCGGCAGTTGGATGGAAACAGACGAGAAATATAACTTTGTTCGAAACTGATTCCGTCCTTGCCCATGAATTTATCAATTCTTTTAATTTGACCTAACCCTGGAGGACGGGAGATGAATTCACGGATGGCATTAGTACAGTCGTTTGTAATATATTCGTCAGCGTCCATCACCAGACTCCATTTACAAGTTGCCTGAGCCAAGGCATAATTGCGTGCGGCCGAAAAGTCATTTGTCCATTCATAATCAAAAACTCTCGATTGATATTCGAGAGCAATTGATTTCGTATTATCTGTTGATCCGGTATCTACAATTATGATTTCATCAACGTATTTGAAAACACTTTCCAAGCAACGTCTTAATGTAGATTCCTCATTTTTCACAATCATCACTAAAGATAATCTCATTTATATCCCCTCCAAGCTTTGAAGGACATTATGTAGAAGCATGGATGACTCTTCATCTTCAGAATCCATTAACTTCAGGTATTGTAATGCCGCCTCGCTTGCCCCTACGCTATGGAGAATAAAGGCATAATTATACAACGTGTCATGATGTTTGGGATTCAGTTCTAGTGACGCATTAAGAAGAGGTACAATGTCATTGTATAACCCCGCTTCAAAGAATTTTTTGGCCAAGAAATTATAGACACGCTGTTTATCAATAGTCAGTGACTTCATGACATCAATGATAATCGATGAGTCTATCAGGTGCTCATTCATCATGCCAATTATCTTACTAACTGACGATTGTCCTTCTTTATTACTACCGCTTAATTGCTCCAACAAATTCTTGATTCTATCCATGGAAGATGAAGGGGTCTGATTCGTTATCTTTAGGAAATATCGTATTGTTTTAAGATGATCCGAATTATTTAATCCACTTAATTTTGCGATTTGATCAATAAATTGTTGTTCTGTTTCAGAGGTATGATTCTGTTCCTGCGAATATTCGATCTGACTAAATCCAGCTTGAACAAAGAGTTTTTGAATTTCTGTTAGTGTAAACAGACGTAATTGATTATCATTTAATACATCATTGTCTCCATAGAGCGATCTGTTCTTTAACAAGGAAAATAATAATCCGTAGTGAGAGGCGTTTGAAATACTAACGATTATTTTCCCATCCGTTTTTAGAGCGCTCTTAAGATCTAAAATGTAACTCCATGGATTGACCAGTTGTTCAACTACATCACTGAGAATGATGTAATCATAGAAGTTTTCTTCCAGCCTAACCTCTTCAGTCTTCCCCACTTTAACATTTGCAAATATACTTGCGAATTCAGCTGCTCTTACATTTTTTTCTATACCATATACATCGGCTGCAGGGTAATGGTACTTAACCTTTAACAGCGCACTTCCGCTTCCACAATTTACATCCAATACCCTAATGGCCTTTTGGCGATCCGGTTCATCGATCAGCTGAACGAGTTCTTCTTTAGAACGGTACGCTGTAGGGAACCCCCACTTCTCGACAAATCTTTGTCTATTTCGTGCCCATAATTGTTGGCGTTGTTCAGGCATCTCTCCGAAAGAGGTAGATCCGAAATGATGAATAAATATATTTCGGCATACCATCAGTTTGTATCCTGCCTGAATGATGCGTAATGAATAATCACCATCCTCGCACATTCCTGGGCTAAATATTTCATCTAAGAGTCCGATTTGTTCAACAACATCTTTTCTGATTAACATACAAAAACCAATCAGTTTAATTTTTTGTTCCCAATCAGGTGCGGTAATAATGTTGTAATTGTTGGCATAATCCCACATTTCATCAAGTGTAGTATAGGTTGCATTAATTTCCTGATCTCCGTATGCACTATTAGAGACAGGTCCCACAGCACCAATATCATTGGAGCTGTATAAGCAATCATTCATTAAACTTAACCAGTTCTGGGTTACCAGCACGTCATTATTCAGTAAAAGGATATTGTCACCCGTTGCAATTTCTATCCCCTGATTACAGCCTTTTGGAAACCCCACGTTTTCTTCATTAAAAATAGTAAGAATGTCCATCTGGTCCGCCAGCCAATCACGTGTCCCGTCTGTCGATAAGTTGTCCACAACGATTAGTTGATAGGTACCCTTAGGGGTATACTGGCGGATGCTTTCTATACAGGCCTTTGTATATTGGAGTTTGTTGTACGTTAAGAGGATGATGCTTGTTTTTAGGGGATACATCTAGTCAACCCTTTCATTATGCTGAATTCTAAAGTTCTCGCTCCCATTAAGCCACTCAACCGCATCGAAGTATTTATTTGAATTTAAGTGAAGGTATTGGTAAAAACCTGCATACTGATGCCTAACTTCTTTATCTTGCCATCCTTTTAAATGTATATTGTGAGGATAATCATAAGCTTGGTGCGAAAAACTGACTTTTTTATCTGTATCTTTTAAAATCGTATTAAAAATACTTGCATCTTCTTCACATACCGCGGAAAACTTATAATAAATATTATCCCAATTAAATCGTTCTAATCTTTTCTTCCATTTCCCTTCAGCTTCTTCTGCATTCCTGTAATGATTAAAAAAGATATATACGTCATCCAGTAGCCCGATAGGATGATTATATCCAGGGATACTGATAAATTTTAATTTTTGATTAAGGTAATAGGGGATATCACTTATTAATTTTAAGTAGTCGTTATTTCTAATATACATCCACATAAATGGTGTGTTGTAGGATAAACCTAATTGCTTATAGAGAAACCCTCCCCAACAATCATCCGATATCAAACTAAAATCGTTATTTTCCAAGTTAAGAAATGATTCTGGTTGAAACGTTTCAATACCGTTCCTACTGGGATAACTCGAAGGTAAAATAATACTACGGCTTACCGACAAATAAATGAGTCCAGCTTTAATTTCCTCATATTCTTTGCATTTTATATTTATAAAATCAAATCCATAATTATTAATATTCAGAATATCCAACTCAATGCCCAAGTTTACTTCTTCATATCCTGTAATAGTGAGAATTCGTTTTCCGGCATAATTATTCACAAAATACTTACACCCGCTCAATTTAACCACAGCTTTAATAATATAAAATTGAGGAAACAGATCATTCAATAGGATATATTGGGGCTGCGAATGATTAATGTTGAACTTTTCAATATAGTTTACTAATGTTGAAGAAAATTGATTAAAAATCTCCATATTGACCCCGCTACTAGCCATGTGTTCATAAAGAGTAACATAATCGTCAACCATATTATTAAATGAAATCTCAAAATCTTTTTCTTGAAATTCAAGCATCCCAATCTTGTTAATTAAATATTGAATGTTTTGATCTAGTGCATTTACAAGTTTAATTGATATATTAATTATAAGCACCTCCTTGTCCACTTGATATTAGTTGTTCCCCCTAATCATACCAATATCAAATTGTCCCGTATTTTTTCCCTAAGCAATAGTCTATCATTTACCATGAAATATTCCGTTCAAGATACAATGTCATCTTCCTTGCACCTATCTTGTTGAGATGATCTCCATCCGAAAAATCTTTTTCCTTAAAATAGGAGGATGAAAACATATCTATCAGTTGAAAATCGTGTTGCAATTTTACTTCGTCCAAAATCTCATAAAATTCTGCTAATCTATTTTCTGAAAAATAGGATGAATATATCTTTTGTGTAGGATATATTATAACCGTTGGCTTGATGTTGTTAGCCTTCAGTAAGAAAAGTATAGAATTAAATGTTTCCACATTTTCTCTTCTTGTTTCATGATAATCTAGTTTTGAATGAGACTCTGCCCTTTTTTTTGCAAGCCACTCCAATGGAATATTTTCAGTTGTATTTATTCCAAAATTTATCGTTGATACGAGAAATCTTGTTCTTACTATAGTGCTTAATAAAAGCTTCCTAAATATATCTTGCTGGAATACCTGCTACTGTTTTATATGGCTCTACTTCTTTAAGAACTACACACCCTGCACCGACCGTAGCAAATGTGCCAATCTTGCTATTAGGCAGCAGTCTTGCTCCTGATCCTAAAAACACCCCATCGTCAATCTCACAAAAACCTGTTATATCACAGTGGGCACTGATGATTGTACCTTCCCCTATTTTTGAATCATGACCTATGGTCGAGCAAATATTTACAGCAACATGATCTCCCAATTGCGCATTCACAGAGACAACTGCATAGGGGCATAGCACAATTCCTAACCCCAATCTAACTCCACTGCCAATTATCGCTGTCGGATGAATTATGTTTGTAAATGTAACATTCTTCTTCTTTAGCCTTTTGACTATGTTTAACTTGCCTTCTGGACTTCCTATCGCGCATATAACCACATCATTTTCTAAAGGTAAGTAATCGTCAATATTCGATATTATTGGACAATTGATCTGTGACTCAATAATTTTTTCAGTAGTATCTATATCATTAATAAACACGACTGAATCCCAACATTTATTTTTTTGTGCAATATGTTTTGACCATTGCCATACCTCTCTACCAAAACTTCCAGCGCCAGCAATAACGAGACGTTTTCTCAATGCCTCACCTCTAGTCAATAGATATTTCGATTACATTCCATATTATTCATTGTTTCAAAATAACCCTTGAAGCCATTAATTACTTAATTATTTAGTAATTTTATCAACATAATACGCAGGGTTACCAGTAACCACCCTGTTCGCTCGGACCTTCTTTAACACAACACTTCCAGCACATACTACTGAGTTCTCTCCAATGATGCTTTTGGGAAGGGCACTTGTACCTGAGCCAATTAAGGCACCTCTTTGTATGTCGCAATATCCTGTTATGTCGCACTGAGAACCTATTGTAACACCCTCGCCAATCTTTGCATCATGACCAATTGAAGAAGCTACATCGACAATAACATGATTGTCAACCGAAACATTCACGGTCATTACAACATAGGGACACAAAATAATGCCAGTTCCCAGTCTACAACCGATGCCGATAATTGCTGTAGGATGAATTATATTAGTAAACTTAACTCCTCTCTCCTTCAACTTCTCAACAATATCTAATTTTGTTTTTGGATTAACAATAGAGCATATGCAAACATCGTTAAACTGAGGTACATAATCATCAATTGTTGAAATAATCAGACAAGATATATTGGCATTATAAAGCTCAATTTGTGTATTTTTTATTTCATCATTAATAAAAACTACATTATCCCAATCTTTAGAATCAGAAGGTATATCGTTACTCAAATGCCATACCTCTATTCCAAAAGCATCGGCACCTACAATAACAAGTCGTTTTCTTAATGACATGTGTATCCCCCGTCAACAGTCAAAACAGTTCCTGTAATCCATTTAGCTGCCTCTGAAAGCAAGTATACCACTCCATACGCAACATCTTCTGAACTCCCTATTCCTAATGGATGTTTAGCTATTATCTTCCTCCGTTGCTCTTCTGTAAGCTTTTCAAATAAATCATCTGACATCTCAGATACAACAAACCCAGGGGCGATAGCATTGACTCTGGCCTTCCGAGGTGCTAACTCCAACGCTGCAGATTTCACAAAGGAATTAATGGCACCTTTTGAAGCAGCATAAGCAGTAATTCCAGCTTCACCGACACTCCCCATCACTGAGCTAATAAATATAAAAGAAAATGTAGAGTTAGCATATTTTTTATTAAGCATACTTTGTAACAAGGCTACCCCAGCCTTAAAATTTATTCGTATGATCTCTTCGTAGTGATCAATATCATTAATGCGTAAAGGTAAAGTGTACTGAATACCTGCTGAATGAACCGCTCCATCTAATTTAATTGAATGCTTAAATGTGAATTCATTCATCCATTTTTTTATTTCATGTAAATCTTTTAAATCAAATAAAGCCAAAAGATGCTCTTTGTTCGAATCCAAACTCTCTAACGTTTTCGTCAATTCTTCCAGATTTCTTCCCATTAGAATAAGTCTAGCACCGGATTGATCGAGAATTCGTGATATAACTCTTCCTATTCCAGAAGATGCGCCTGTTACTAAGATTATTTTTCCTTCTAAGCTATATGGACTATTATCCAAATTATCCCCCATCTTTACACATAGATAATTGATGTAATAAGGTTTTTCACTGATAGGGAGGCAGCTCCCCAGGAAAGACCGACACCAAACCCACATATAACTATATTTTTTCCCCCATCTTTACTGATTACATCTCCAAAATCACATAATAGTAAAGGAATAGATGCGGAACTTGTGTTACCAAACTTTTCAATATTAATAAGTAATTTTTCCGGACTAATGCCACTTTTTTTCCTGATAAAATCTAACATAAACCTATTTGCTTGGTGGAGTAAATAAAAGTCAACATTCTCTTCTTCCCATTTGCAATAATCAATGATTCCTTTTAATAATGAAGGGACAACTTCACCTGTAAAATTAAAGACCTCTGTCCCGTTCATAAATAAATCTTCCATTGATCGTATATGCCCATCTTCTTGAAGTACTCTATTTTTAGATATATCATTATTAGGATGTCTATATCCTCCATAGGGAACGATGAGGTGTTCTGAGCCTTGCCCATCAGTTCCTAATGAAAAAGAAATCTTTTCTGCATTTTCACAATACTCCATTGCTGTTGCAGATCCTGCATCGCCGAACAGCAGAGAAACCGATCGATCAGAGGGAGATATCATCTTAGAAATAGTATCTCCCACTAAAAGTAACGCACGTTTGATAGCTCCTGATTCAATAAGCTGTGAAACAACATACATACCATATACATAACCAGAACACCCTAACGAAAGGTCAAAAGCTATACATTTTGAAGAAAGCCCTAATTTACTTTGTAAAATACAGGATGTTGCAGGTAATATAAAATCTGGTGTCTGTGTCACAAAAACAAGTGCCTCTACACTTTCTCTTTCCCAATTCAGATCTTTTAATAGTTGTTCAGCTGCAGAAAAACATAAATCACTTGTAGTTTGATTTTCAAGTGCTCTGAAAACTTTTTTTGTACCAATCATATTTAAAGTCTTTTTTATTTCTCTGGTACTAAATTGTGGAGATTCTTCAGTCAATTCAATTTCATTGTCCGGCAGAGCAGCACTAATACCCCGTATGCATACATTTTTAGTTGTAACCAACATTTTTAGTCCTCTATTTTTTCTGAGACTAAATTATAAAGATCAAGAATTTTTTTGCATTTTTCTAATTGGGTGGGTGTTATGTTTACGTCTAGTTCTCTATCGGCAAAAGCTAAAAATGAAATTTTGGCTAGTGAATCCCACTCAACAAGGCCATCAAGACTAGTTTCTAATGTAATCGAACCCTCTATCTCCGGCATTATTACCATTTCTTCTAAATTTTGCACAAATTCAACTCTATTCATTTTCATCTTCCTCTCTTTTATCATTGCTTAAATATAAGGTTACAAGCAGCCCATGAGTAGCCTACACCAAAACCAACTAACATCAATTTATTGTTTCCTAATATCTTGTAATTTCTAATATCTTCGCACAGCGCAATAGGGATACTAGAAGAGACAGTATTTCCGAACAGTGCAATGTTTTGTGAGAACTTTTCTTCAGGAATCTTTAATATTCTTCTTAAACTTTCATTCATATATTTATTAGCCTGATGAAATACAAATCGATCATAAGCTTCCAAGGTTGAGCCCGATAATTTTAATAAATTTTCAATTGCATTAGGTATCTCTTTTAATGCAAAATTAAAGATAGCCGTGCCATTCATATATAAATTATTCCTTGATCTCAGATTTCCGTATGCATCTACTTCCTCAATTCCCGATTCGTTAGATATTGGCTCCCTTAGACCTCCAGCTTTAATAATCAAATTCTCTTTTCCACTTCCATCAGTACCAAAAATAAACGGACCAATAAGCTCGTAATTTGAATCAACCCAAGATACATGCGTTGCACTTGCTCCATCTCCAAAAAGAACTTTAACGCTTCTATCTTTCTTATTAATATATTTACTATACGTGTCAGAAGTTATTAATAAAATATTGTTAGCAATTCCAGATTCGATAAATGCCTTTGCTATTGACAATCCATAGACATATCCTGAGCATCCTAAGTTTACATCAAAAGCAGCACAATTTCGCGGTAAATCTAAAGCATTTTGAATAATACACGCAGTAGTAGGAAGAATATAATCTGGTGATTGTGTGCAATAAATTAGCATATCTATCTCACTCTTGTTTAAATTTGAATTGCTATCAAATAGCTTATTCGCAGCAACAATTGCCAAGTCAGAAGCGAATTCGTCAACCCCAGCAGTAGGTCTTTGAAGTATTCCAATCTTACCAGTAATACTATCTTCTGTAGAATTCACCTCATAATTCTCAGGAACATAATATTCTATGCCCTTTACAATAGCTTTTCTCATAATTACCTCCTATTCTTAAGAGTTAGCTAATATTATATTCAGTTTTTTTTTAACATTCATTTTAGCATCGAGTAAAGATTGAGCCTTCCTTGCAGCTTGATACCCCATTTGTCGAATCGCAGGGAAATCATCACGAAGAAGACTCAACCTTTTATAAAGCATTTCAGGACTATTCTCTTTAATCTCGTAATAATCATTTTCTGCCTGAAGCATCCTCTCGTCTTTTCTTGCATTAGTACTTACAAGAATACAACCTGTCGCCATCGCCTCAGCCGCCGCTGTTGTTGGAAAACCATCCAACGCAAACCTATCTTGAGTACTACAACTTATAAAAACATGACATTGTTTATACAATTGTCTTAGTTGTAATGGATTTAATAACCCATGAAAAGTGAAATTACGATTGGTAAAGCTATTTAATTCCTTACTCCAGTTTCCTACTATATGCAAGTGAAAATCATCATCTAATTGATTGAAGGCTTGAACCAATGTAGGAAATCCTTTTCGAATAGCGTTATCTGCACAAAATACTAGCTGTACGGGCAACCCACTTTGCTTCCCTTCCATCTTGTAAAAGTCAGTATTGATTATTCCTGGTATGTATATACTATACGGAAGTATATTAGAGACTTCTTCTATATTAGTAAATACTGTTTTACAACTTTCCCCTAATCGGACAATGAATTTTTTTGGAGTACTTGGATCCAATCCTCCACCTGGGTAGAGCGTAGTATGCAGTTGAAGATTGTATTTCTCTATGGTTTCTCTGATAGACCATAAAGAATTCGAGCCTGGTACTTTTTCATTTCCCATAACGTTCTCTCCAAGTAAACTTAGCGCCAAATTCAAAAATACACAATATACATCAGTTATCCCATGTTTTACTACCATCTTTTCAAATTCACTTAAATGATGTACTTTCGCTGGAAATGGGTCTGAGTGTGGTTGTACAGCAAAAAAGAAGGTATCCGGATGTTCTTGATTTATATAATAATTCTCCCAATAGCGAAAACCACTCATCATCCAAGGGAATTTCGTATCTATAACAGCAAGGCGTCTTTTATGCTTCATGCATTGATTCTCCCAATAGCACTAAATTTATTGCAGCTAATGCTTCGATTACATAATCAATTTCTTCATCTAAAAGTTCTTCCCAAAGTGGTAAATTAATAACACGTGAAGCTATCTCCTCAGTAGTACTAAGATCAGAGGAAGGGTAATTCGAAAAAAAACTTTGTTGATGACAGGCAGGAGAGAAATATGTTCTGGCTTCAACTCCAAACTCACCTAACATTCTAACGATTTCGTGTGCTAAATGCCCTTTCGGACATAGAATTGATACATTTTGATGGGCTACTTTACCTATTGTGTGGTGGTAGTCCCAACCATGATTAAACAGCCCCAATTTATCCATTTTAGAGATATATGTTTCTTTAATAAATTGTCTTACTAGGCATTTTTCACTGAACACCTTCAGAGTCGCCAAACCAATGGCTGCAGCATACTCAGACAACTTACTATTTAAACCCATTTGGGTACTCTCTCTTGCCTCGCTAAACCCGAAGTTACCAGCCTGTCTAAGTTGTTGTATAAAAAGCTCATTCTTGCAATATACTAATCCTCCTTCCCCTATGCCAAAAGATTTAGTGGCATGAAAACTGTATACTATAGGTCCGCTGAAGGTCTGTTCGATCCCTTTACCATTATGCATACTACCAAAGCTTGCTGCAGCATCTATTACGACAGGCATGCCATTATCTAAAAGGTGTTGATAGTACGAGAAGTCTGCGACTGTGCCAAACGTGGCATACGGGATAACGACAGCAACATCATCGCCTAATTTTTCAATGTGTCTTGCCACTATTTTTTCATCCATGCACCAGTCATCTGCTCTCACGTCGATAAAATATGGTTGAAGCCCGCACCATAAAGCTGCCTGGGCAGTAGCTGCAAATGTAAAACTAGGCATAATTGCATATTTACCTTGAGGGCGTTTAGCAATCATTATTGCAAGCATCAACCCTATCGTCGCATTATTAACAGTCGACGCATAACCTTCACCTTGGTATATTTGTGTTATAATTTCCTGTTCAAATCGAGTATTCAACTTGCCATAATTGCTATATATTCTGGAATAATCAATTTCTTTTAATAGTTCAATGTATGTTTCGCTCTTTACTAAATTCGGCTTCATAAAAGGTATACGTTTCATTACTCTCGCCTTCTTCCTGATATTTAGGCTAATAATTCTTCAATTGCTCTCGAAAGATATATGTCAACAGATTGCTCAATTAACATATTTTCTAAATTTAAATCTTGAAAGAAAACAATGTTATCTAACACTAATTTTATATAGTTACTGATGGCTTCCTTATACATTCGTTCCTCTGTTAAAAAACCACGATTCTTAGATTCAAAGATTAAGTTAAACCATTCACTATTAGTTAAGATTTTATACTTCGGATTTAATTGATTCTGTTCTCCATGCTGTCTGAAATAACTGAGTGGCTCAGATAAATATATAACGTCCCCCTTCTCCATTAAAGAAATCCAACTTGCGAAATCATTCAGAAAAGTGTAACTTTCTCCATGAAAGTAACCAAATTGAGTGAGATCATTTTTACGAAACATTGCCGTGGTCGGTTCTCCCACAGCATTCCAATTTTGGCTTATTAACATAGAACCAAACTGCTTGCCGTTTATAAGAGTATCTTTGTCAAATAATCTTCTAGTGGATGGCTTTGAAGGAATATGTTCGCCGTTTTGATCAATTAGCTCTCGAAATGAAGTCACTAGTGATATATTTTTATTAAGGTAGAATACCTGAACCATTTTTTCTATTTTCTCGTAACTAAATAAATCATCGTCCATGAGATAATTAATATATTCTCCATGTGCACGATCATAAAGTTGGTGCCAGTTGCCTATACCTAAGTTTTCAGGGTTTTTATAATAAAAAATATTATCGTACATTTCTAAATAAGGTGCTATAACTTTCTGAACCTCATCATTCGTACTATCGTCACCAATAATAATTTCAATGTTTTTATACGACTGATATATAGCACTCTGTAAAGCTAGTTCCAAATAATATGGTCTATTGTAAGCTGGAATTAAAATACTGACCAGCGGGTGTATGTCCTTAGAGTATTCATTAAGAAATGCCACCCTCCCCTGTTCAAAGCCTTCAAAAGTCATTGGTCCAGAATCATGAATAACCCATGGGTTATTTTGATTAGCAACACCAACTTCATAACCTCTTCTTATAAACTCTGAACACTGAGCTGCATCATACATATGCCAACCCTTCATCAAATCAGCACGCCACGTAAGATCGTATTGAGTAATAAGAATTAATCCGTCTACAGCCTCTACAGATTCATAATCAGAGGTCACTTCATTGTGTAGGCGTAATTGCATTAGATTATCTTTAGAACTTTCATATGTCTTCCCATATAATTCAGCAGCCTCCCACCATAAACCACTAGGTGGCATCTTCGCCCCCCCCTTAACACCAATTAAAGCAAGGTTGGGATTTTTAGAAAAAAGCAATAACACATCACTTATAAAATCGGGGTTAACAATGAAAACATCTTGATGTAAATAAACTTTATATTTCGCATTCGATTGACTCATTGCCCTATTATAACCATCTGCCATTCCTTCAGCATCACGGATAGATATCATTTCTATTTGGAAATCATCTGGAATTTTTAAAGAACTAATATATCGGACAGATTCTTCATACAGAATTTCATCATCAAAACAAGTAATAAAACACATTTTATTTAATTCCATGATTCATACACCCCTCAATATCCCGCTGTAAGCGAAACACATCTTCATCCGGTCTAGGAATTTTCTTCACAAAATCCAAGGCTTCATTAAAAGCTCCAAATTTATATAATATATAAGCTAGGTTAAATAAAGTATCTTCATTTCTAGGATCAACTGTATAGGATTCTTCCAATAATGGAATTACATTTTCAAACAATCCTGAATTAAAACAATTTATTGCTACACGATTTAATGTCCCTGTTTTATCTACAATATCAACCATTACTGATTTTATAATTTGATTAGTAGAAACTCCATTTTGTTGTAATAAATCTATTAGCTCCATCGAAGAAGTTTCACGTTCCACATTATTTTCAATCCTTCTCAAAAGAAACTTAACTTTTGTATTAGCAATTCTCTTATCATAAATGTCTTTTTCTAACACACCAATCCATTTTATAACATCCTTACTCTTGTCTCTGATCCTTTCAAGCCATTCCAAAGCCTTTTCAATATTGCCCACTGAATGCATAACTGTAGCTAAATTAATAATTGTCAAGTAATTATCATTTTCAAGTTCGTGAGCTCTTGCTAAGTATGGTAGAACGTCATCTAATTTTTCCCTTTCAAAATTAGCTATTCCTAAATAGTTCAATAAAGGAATAGCCACCCCCTCATAGTTATCTATTGATGAAATAATTTGCGTTGTTGAAAAGCGAAGTATTTCGTCCAATACAGCATCACTATAAGTCTGATTCAACATATCAAACAGTCTATGCAATAACTGATGTTTGGGGATGATTCGCGCACTTACCAAGAAACTTGAGACTTCAAACTCCCGAGGCAACTCCTCAACCAAATCTCCAAGTCCTGCAATAATGGAATTATCATACCCCGAAAGATTATCGTTAAATATATAGTCAAAATCCAATTCCTGAAATCCAGCCTTTTCAAAGATAGGAGCAATCTCAGTTAGGTTCCAATAGCGTTTCCCCTCATCTAAGCCTTCTCCTAGCAGTAACTGTCGAACTACACCCAGATAATTTATATTGAATAGCCGAACAAGTAATTTACCCTCATCAGTTAATATCCCTTTCATTAGTGCTATAGTATCTTCACAATATATTCCGGAACTTAGTATGATGCAGTCAAACTTCTCATGAATTAAAGAATTTGAAATCTGACTAAGAGAATAGTATGCAACCTCAGCATTGGGGTACATTTTCATAAGCTTGAATACTGTTGCACTACCACCTTTAAAAAAGCCTACTACTAAAACTTTAAAGGCATTTTTGGTAGGCAAAACAAGCGAATTTATTACGTCGTACTCCATCATAATGTCCTTGACGTTAAAATCCCACTTTCTCTTGAAATTCTTTTCACTGTTATTATCTACGCTTATTTCATTAGTTCCATAATGGTATACATACACATGTCTACACAGCGCCAACCTGTAGCCCTTCTCTTTGATCCGTAAACAAAAATCAATAACTGAGATCTTCCCATTCAGTTCCTCATCAAATATCCTTGTATTTCCCATAACAGATCTTTTAAACAATAGGCAAAAATCAGATAAAGTTACTCTTTCATCCACTGACTTTATTTCATTTAATCCTTTTGAAAAAGAGAGTAACTCTTCCATTGATGTAAATTGAACAGCGTGAGCCTGGTCATCATCAGCAAAATTTGTTAGAGGGCCTACAGCTCCTGTATTGCTATTTTTATAAAGTTCATCCAATAATAGCTCTAACCAGCCCTCAGTTACTAATGTGTCTTCATGCATGATCAGTATAGAATTATACTTAGAAATTTCAATCCCTTCATTTAACGCTGCACTCGTGGATATTACCTCATCAAAAAACAAGGATCTGATTTCCGTTTCCTCAGCCAGCCAACTCCTTGTTTCTAAACAACCACCGCTTTCCACAAGAATTAATTCATAAGATTCTTTTGTAGTAAATCTTCGGATACTATCAATGGATGCCTTCATATATTCAAATTGGTTTGGAAAAACAGCCATAATTATACTTGTCTTTTGCATATATAAGCTCCCCCAATAAACGATACCTTTTAAGATTATATCGGTTATTTTGTCGAATTCATGGAGCTTTCTTCATAAAAATATAATATGAATATTTTAACAACTGCAATAAGGATGGAATCATCTTTATCCTCATAATGAATTAACCGATAAGAAAGTATAAGATAAATAATATTGCTCTAGAAAGGACCACAGATGACTACTAACAAAATCAAAATCACATTATTTCATACCTCTTCATCAGGTTCTAACAGTTACCATTTATATAACGCTGCTCCAGACGCGTTGAGAGCCAAATATGATATTGAATTACTCACATCACAACAAGCCTTGTATAACCGTAATCTCAATAATAGCGATGTGTATATCACTACACATGGTGAACATGCTACGCGGGATGACAAAATAAATATTGAATTGTGGCACGGCTTCCCTCTCAAGGGGATGGCCAAAATGGACAAGCAAGAAACTGCAACGGATGAAAAGATCTCTAACTATTGGTCAAATGTTGATATGATCATGTCCTATTCTTCCTTCTATAACACAGCTATGAATTCTTGCAGTGGAGCACGGATTCAGCAATACCAGATTACAGGTGTCCCACGCAATGATGCCTTGCTTTCAGCAGACGGCCGAGCCAATTTAATACGTGCAATTCCTGAGTATCAAGATTCTGGAGAGAACATTATTTTTTTTATGCCTACATTCCGGAAATCAATTATTAATCCTGATAAAATAGAAGGGGGCAAAAACTTCAGTAATCTTTTTGGATTATCTGAATTTAGTAAGGATCAGCTGCTACAGTTCCTTCGCAAGCACAATAGCATACTTATTATTAAGCTCCATCCTTTTGAAGAGCGTTTCTTCTCTAAGGAATTACAGGAGCTTACTACCGAGAAAGTGTACACATTAAACGAGGAACGGTTAGAAACAGCTGGCTTAGATCTTTATGATGTCCTTAATTCAGCTGATATGCTTCTTACCGATTACTCCTCAGTGTACATCGACTATTTGTTATTAGATCGGCCTGTGATGTTCCTTCCTACTGATCTAGAAGACTATAGGGAAAGTCGTGGGTTATTGCTAGAACCTTATGAATTCTGGACACCCGGACCCAAAATCTCATCACAAAAAGATTTGCAAGAAACCTTTATTCGCTTTCTGAGTGAACCCGAGTGGTACAAGAGTGAGAGAAGTACAATTCTGAATCTATGCCATAAATATCAAGATAACCATTCATCCGAAAGAATCTGGAATCTTATTGATTCTTATGTTCAGGACAACACCGAATTAATTTATCATAGACGAGAAAAATCACTGCAGCATTGGCAGATGCAACAGCAGGTTAAGAGCATGATCCAAGGGATCATCGATCAAGGCCATCTTGCGCAGGGCAATGAAGCTATACAGAATTATCTTGAGAGCAATTCAGCAGATCCAGACATCTTTTCCATGAATGGGATGCTTCATTTATTAAACAATGATCCTCAAGAAGCAATTCATACGTTTCAAGCTGGTCATAAGCATTTCCCATGGGACGAAGATATTTTGTACAATTTAGGATATGTCTTTGAATTGCTAGGCGATAAGACAGAGGCCATTAGGCATTATGAAGAAGCTCTTCGATTAAGTTCCAGAGTGGAGATGACAGAACTTCTAAGAGAAAAGCTAAAATCTATAACTTGAACAGGAGGCAGCTATGAAAAAAGTAATTACTTATGGCACGTTTGACCTCCTGCATTACGGGCACATTCTTTTATTTCAACGGGCTAGGGCACTTGGTGATCATCTTACTGTAGCTCTTTCTACTGATGAATTTAATACCATCAAACAGAAAGTTGCATATTTCTCTTATGAAGAACGTAAAATGATGCTGGAAGCCATTAAATACGTGGATGAGGTTATTCCGGAACAATGCTGGGAACAGAAAAAATTGGATATCGCAAAATACAATATTGATGTATTCGTTATGGGAGATGATTGGCATGGAAAATTCGATGAACTCAAGCCTTTTTGCGAAGTCATTTATCTCGAAAGAACACCTGATATCTCTACAACTTCCATTAAAACAAATTTAAAACTAAAATAAATTTAAAAAGGCACATCCATTATAGTGGACGTGCCTTTTCTCATCTTATTCCAGACGTTTGTTTTTCTTTTGTTAAGAACTCTTTCACGAACGAAATATCGATAAATTCTGAGCATTCATCCATAAATTGATCGATATAAGAAAACTTGGATTCATTATCAGCATGTTTGATTAAAGAATAGTAAAGATGCTTCGAAGAAGGGTTCTGCTGTACAGCTGCACTAAGAAATTCAATGGCATCCTGATAATAGTGTTGATTGGCATGATACATTCCCAGGTTGACCAGGCTGGATAAATCCAACCGTTGTTCCGCGAGCAGTATTGAATAATAGTTCATCGCCAGCTCGGTAAGACCTAAATTAAAGAAATAATTAGCCAACTGATTAATCAGTTCCGGGGTTTTCAATACATGGATAAATTTATCGAAATTCTCATAATCCTTTATCAAGAATAATTGTTTAGCTACTGAAAATAAATTATCAGCATATTGGATCAGCATTTGATCTTCATTGCCAAGATTACCTTGAATAAAAGAACCTATAATTACAGTTAAGTCATCTAGACTCTTATTTTGATACTGCTTAGCAACGTCTTGAAGTTTGGAGGGATTGTTCCATTTAATAGCCCCTACAGCTAATTGAATCCAAGCTTGAAACTGATTTTTATACACAGATTGATGCAAATCTGAATAATCTAACCAAGCTTTCTCATCTTCCATTATAATTGCATACCGCAATAAATCTAATGAACTAAGGTTTTCTAGTGTGCTCAACAGGCCGGCATAATAACGGACTAAACCAGCTTGCCCCAGTACAAGTGAAACTTTAAATAATAACTCGCAGTCAGAAGTATTAGTAACATCATAAATTTTATTTAACAATTTGGTTACTTCATCTTGGCTTTCATGCTGGCACAACCACTCTACCAACTTTAATAACACTTGCGGATTCCTGTTATTTTTATGAAGAAGCTTTGATAACCAGTAGATGGCCTGCTTACTCTCACTCAGTCTAAAGTATATCCCTACCAACTGCTGTACGGGAGTCTCGAAGCTATACATCGGATCGACCAGCCAGATTTCCTGATCTTTAGTAGCACGTTCTTCCGCGATTCTGACGGCTTTAAGATAGCACTCTTCCGCTTGTTTAAAGAAACCCATCGTTTCATATTGAATACCCTTAATCGTATAATAGTCAGCGTATTCATTAAATATAACCAACTTATTTGTGGTCCACTCATCCACCAATTGCAAACGATTTTCTTGGAAGTACAAACTAATCAGTCCTATTAAGCAATGCGGGTACCATGCCAAACTGGAGGAATCATCCACTAATGCTCGTTCATAACAGCGGATAGCCTCTTCCTCATTTTTTGCATACCGGTACTGGTTGCCCAAGGTAAACCAATCGTATTCACTCATCCTATCGTCTTTTTTCATCGTGTTAAAAATAGACATGTTACGTTCATGCTTATTCTTTTCAATTAATCTTTTCGTTTGATATCCTGTATGATAAATATTCATAGCAATTTTTTTATGGAAAAGCTCACCTTGGGTATCTCTTGTCAATTGCTCATGAATGGGCCTTTCAAAATATATCCCTTTAAAATTAGGGAATAAGCGAGTTACTGGTGCCGTGGTCATCTCATCATCTGATTCTTTATCTCCTGTGAAATTGATAACTGGCAGAGTATATGCAAGGTGGCCAAGAGGCTCCTCTCTCTCTAAAAAATCATTCCACAGACTGAATTCTTCCTTAGCCAAATACTCATCAGCATCGAGCACTAATATCCATTTTCCTGATGCATGACGAATAGATTCATTCCTAGCCGCAGCAAAATCATTAGACCAAGTATAATCAAACAGCAGTGCAGAATATTCTTTTGCAACCTGTTTAGTACGATCAGTTGAACCTGTATCCACAACAATAATTTCATCTGCAATGCCTTGTATACTATCCAGGCAGCGGGGCAGCAGCTCCTCTTCGTCTTTAACAATCATGCAAACGCTTAGACGCTTCATGTGAATAACCCCAACCTTTTTATTATTTCTTATGATCTACATAAAAACTATCTACATTGTAAGCAGCACCGTAAGCATTTTTCTGTTCTCTGATTGCTCCTTGTTTGGATAACCACGTACTCGCTTCATTTTTAAAGCATTGCATTTTAGATAGAATTAATTGATCGTATTCTCCAAGTCTGGTTAAACGCTTGTAGTGATCATTTGAAAGGACTTCCTCTAATTCTATCATCTGTAGTACTATTAATTCTCTTTGTTCAGAAAATACAGCGAGATCTTCATAGCTAGCATGCTCAATGCTCTGAAGCAAACTTGCTGTAATGGTCTCAAGCTGTCCTATGAAAACCTCCATTGGAGTTCTCATTAGCTTTGTTCAGTGGCGGCATTTAATGACTTATTAGCAGCATCCCATGCTTCTCGCAACTCTAACAAATAGGACACAACCTCATCTGCCGGTCTAGTAATTTTTTTCATATTAGCACTAATAAGCTGGTGAATCATATACTCATAAACCTGGTAAAGCGTCTTGGCGATGGGATAATCATAATTTAGCGCTGCGATCAACTCATGAATTACAGCTTGAGCTTTGCATAAATTGATGTTTGCCTTCTCATAGTTCTTCTCTTGGATTGCGGATATTCCTACTCTAGAAAAACGAATCGCACCATCATAAAGCATCAGCAGAAGTTGGGCTGGTGAAGCTGTATGCAGTTGGGTCTGTTGATATTTTTGGTGGGGTGATGTAATCAAAAGAAATCTCTCCCTTTTTATTAAGATAACATACTGGTCAAGCTGGACGAAGTGCTATTGTATTTATTCATAGCAGTCTCCATTGCGGTAAACTGTTTATAATATTGGGTTTCTTTCATCGTAAGCCTTCTGTTCAAATCAGCAATCCTCGTCTCAAAAGCTCTCAATTGGTCGCCCATCTGGCTTGTAACCAAAAATGAGGTTGTCAGGTCACTGCTTATCCGCGATGTTCCTGCCTTGTCATACATTGAGGATAAAGCTACATTATCGATCTTTCTCAATCGATTGAAGAGACCATCACTTGGTGTGTAGTCTGTTTTGTTCGAGGTATCCGTCTGCCCTAACAAAGCATAGACATCCTCAGCATTGGACTCTAAGGCAGTACGCAGTTTGGTCTCATCAAGAATCAGTTTCCCTTTTTCACTGTAGTTTCCTGTTGTAATGCCTATCTGTGTAATATTCATTTTTTTTCCGTTAACCAGTACATCACTGATCATTGCGGTTCTCATATCCGCCAAGGCCTTGTCTATTATTGAGTCACCTTTAAGCATACCGCTTTTAGCTTTATTCTCCCAAAGAGTAATCTCATCTTCTTTCATATCCGCTTTTTGCTCTGTACTTAAAGGTAAGAACGTTCTGAATCGTTCTTCAGATGTCTTTTGATTGAGTGTCGCAATGGTTGCATTATAAGACTCTACGAATGCTTTAATTGATTCAACCATTTTATCGACATCCTGGGTCACCTCAATTTGACTGGTTTGTCCTGTGGGAGTAGTTCCAGTTAAGGAGATTTCAATGCCGTTAATAGTAAACCTATTAGAAGATTGAGTTGTTGTAATTCCATTAATTACAACGGATGCATCTTGTCCTTGTGTTACCTTTGATGTATTAAATTCAAATCCCTCATTCAGAAGTGCACCGGTCAGGACAATAGCCTTATCTCCGGTTTCTTTGCGGGTTAAAGACATGCGGCCTGTTGTTGAGTCATAAACCGCAGTGACCCCTGCGTCTTTATTACTGTTGATCTTGTTAATTACAGACTCAATGGTATCTGAGGGTGAAAATGTTATTGTCGCAGCCGTTTCTCCAGGCACTCCTGTTCCTATAGTGATGCTTGTTTCACTACCGGAATATATGGATGAGATAGGCTGGGATGAAGCAACCCCCGCATTTTTAGGAGTACCTGTAGAAGATCCATCAGCAGCTTTGTAATCATTGGAAGCTATTGAAGTAGCCTTCGCCAGACTATTTACTGAGATATTCAATACTGAATTCGTGGCTGCTCCCGTTGCTTTCGCTGTTACAACACCCGTTGCTCCAGTAACCGTTGCTTTTTTAGAGTTAATAGCCTCGGCTTTATTTAAAGTAGACAACTTCTCATTAAAACTAACTAAGGTTGTACTAACTGTTCGGTACCCTTCTCTTTTCCATTCCAATAGTTGTTTCTGCTGGTTCAATTTGTCCAAAGGAACTTTTGCTGCTGTCATTAATTGCTTTACCATTGCGTCAATGTCCATACCTGAAGATAGTCCGCTAATTCTCATAATAGCCTCCTTTTTATACTCTCTCGTCTACAATAATTCCGCTCAGTTCCATCAAGTTTGCAGCTACATCAAGTAACTTTTCTGAAGGTATCTCTCTTATCAGGTCACCTGACTGTTTATCGAACACCTTGACCATAATTGCATGTGTCTGTTCGTGGATGGAAATTTCAAACGTTTTCTCAGGTCCCTGTACTGCCCTAATTGCTTTCTCCAATTGTTGAATTATTTGTTGTTTTTCGACAGATTGGGTGGCTATGGTGATAATTCCCTTGTCACCTTTAATTGAAACATCATTTTCATTACTGCCCTTCGTTGGATATACGACACCCGATCCGGCAGTAGAACTTGCTCCTGGTACAATTTTGTGGCTCAAGGCCCATACCTCCTCATTTATGTGAGTAGTCATCTAGTCAGTTTATGTTTGTTACTTTATATATCGGATTATCCAGAAGGAATATGTAGTAAGGTTTGATATGAAATAAAGAAAAGAGACCTTGAATTTCAAGGCCTCTTTCCAAAAAGAAGTATAGATTAACGAAGTACAGACAAGATACCTTGTGGAGCGGAGTTTGCTTGAGCCAGCATAGATTGCGAAGCTTGCAGCAAGATGTTGTTCTTGGAAAGAGCAACCATTTCTTTAGCCATATCAGTATCACGGATACGGGATTCTGCAGCAGACAAGTTTTCTACTGTTGTACCAATGTTGTTGGAAGTATATTCCAAACGGTTTTGTACAGCACCGAGCTTAGCACGTTCAGTCGATACTGCATTAATTGCATCTTCGATCTTAGAAAGACCAGAGCTGGAGCCCAGAGTACTGAAGCTAGTAGTTGTAATTTTCCCAATTGTAATAGAACCAGTTGCTTTATCATTGACTGTAATTGTAGCACCTTTAGTAATACTGATACCATTAAAAGTAGTCTTAGTCATGATATTATCAATTTGTTTACCCAGTTCAGACAACTCTTCATTGATATTGCTCTTATCATTAGAGCTATATGTTCCACTGGATTTTTGAACGTTCAGTTCTTTCATACGAGTCAGCATCGAAGATACTTCGTTCATTGCACCTTCAGCAGTTTGTACGTATGAGATACCATCTTGAGCATTACGTTGTGATTGCTCCAGACCACGGATTTGACCACGCATGGATTCGGAGATGGACAAGCCAGCTGCATCGTCAGCTGCACGGTTGATGCGCAGACCGGAAGACAATTTCTCCATGTTTTTGCTTGTTGCTGATGTGTTCAGCCCCATGTTACGGTGTGTGTTTAATGCCGGAATATTGTGATTGATAATCATTTGATATTTCCTCCCTGAAATGGTTTTATTCCCACGTCCATGTGGTATTAGCGTCTTCACAGGTCGGCCGCCCTGAAGAATTACCGCTCTAAACTATATATCGACTTAATGAAGAGAATTGTTTAGAGTAATTTCATAAATCTTCTACTTTTTTTATTTAATTAATTCAGATCTTCTTTTGACCGCTGAATCCATTTAATTAGTTCTATGCTTTTTGCTTTGGTTTCAGCAATGTCTAAGTATCTTCTCGCCTTGTCCTTATCCACAACACTCATCTCTCTGCCAAGATGGAGCCATAATCTAGCATTATCATTATCTTCTTTCAGGCTTTCAATCAGCATATTTAAGTTACGCTTCTTTTTTTCTTTTAAATCGATAAAATTGATATCATAACCATCGTGCAGAAGATGGATATCACTTTGGATTCTCTTTAAAGTACCAAATGAGATCTGCTCATGAATTTTATCTTCGTATCTCAATTCACTTGGGAATAACCGTACATATCCATTCGATATAGATTCAGTAATAATACCATCAACTGTATTATCATAGACAATATCAAAAACGGCCTGCTCGTTTTTCTTATTCATTCTATTAACATATTCTCTAACCTTGGGCTGATCCTGTTCAGGCAACACATCGTCAGAATCAACAATGAAAACCCAATTATTAGTCACCTTAGATAAAGAATAATTTCTGGCTGCTGAAAAGTCATTTATCCAAGCAAAATGAAATAATTTGACGTGATCATGTTTGTTTTGATAGGACTCTATGATGGCTACGGTTCTGTCTGAAGAGCCTGTATCCACCACTATCACCTCATCCACTGCATCTACAATGCTATCCAAACATCTGGCCAAACAGCGCTCAGAATCTTTTACAATTAAAGCAGCCGATACTCCCATATCTACTCTCTCCCATAAAAGAAATATTTCTCAAACATATCTATTCTTTAAAACCCAACATAGCTTTCTGGATAGCCTCCAAATCCATGACTGCATTCTGATTATTCTGCTGGATGGCGTCAAAGATCTCCTTGCGATAAATATCGATATCTTTAGGAGCCGAAATACCAATCTTAACAACATCTCCTTCAACAGATAATACTGTAACTACAATATCATTCTGAATGATAATAGATTCACCTTTTTTACGTGTTAGTACTAACATCAGGACTCACCGCCTTCATCACATTTTACAGAATCTGGCCATAAAAGATGTCTGGTTGTATATGTTGTATTCTGTAGTACAATCTGCTTGCCTTTACTATCAACTGTGTTAAAAATAAGCGGAGCCAGCAGATTCACCGACACCTTTCGTCGATCGCTGTGCCAAGTGACTATGCAACGCACAGAAACTTCCTCTTTGTTATTCACTTTGATCTCTTTAATCGTATCCTCTGGAAGAACAAATTCGTAATCTTGATAGAACTCAAAGGGATTAACTGTTATAAAAGTTACTTCCGGTTGATCTACTGCGCATAGCAAGCTAAATGTATCATTGTGTACCTTAAGTGAAAATTTTTTTAATTCTTCAAATCCGGGCAAACCCTTGGAAAATATATATATAGGTTCATTCGTATCAATAGAATTATTCTGAATAACATGTTCTTGCATCATTATCTCATCCTCCTCGGAATACTCACAAAAGAAGCTATGGACTGCTTTGTCCATAGCTTCTCACTACTATTTCAAAGAATCAAGTCTATCTCATGAAATCCATCAGTGAAGGTTGTAATATTTGAGCAGATGATTTTAAAGCAGCTTCATAAATCGTCTGACTGGTCGTAGCTTTAATCATTAAGCTGGCAATATCCGCATCCTCCGTCTTGGATTGCAGTGTCGTTAGATTTAAGTCTCTGTCATCCAGACGGGCCTGAACAAGTTCAACTCGGTTTGTTCTTGCCCCCACTTCAGATAGACAAGACTGCATTTTAGAAGATCTAGATTCTATATTAGCTGATTGAGCAGATATAGTCGTAACATCACCACTGTTTAGTGCTGCAATCAAATCATCCATTACCTTGAAAATATTATCACTATCAGTAGAACTGCCAAAAAAGTCATTACCCGCTGTATTTACCTGAAAAGTTGATTGATCCCCTATGGCATATTTAACCGCCCCAGAATCTGTATCAATTTGAGAAAAATTCGTTATTGTACTAGATAACTCATAGGGAACCTGATCATAATTTTGACCATTAAAAATATATTTACCTCGGATTTGAGCATTTCCGATGTTACCCATTTGCTCTTTAAGCTGATCAACCTCCAGTTTAATTGCATCTAAACCAGATTGCGGAAGTGTTCCATTTGCTCCTTGTACAGTAAGCTCTTTCAATCGTCGCATTACTTCCGTTGCTTGTTGCATAGTTGAGTCCGTAAAATCCAACCAACTTACAGCAGAATCCGCATTGGACTGAAACTGCTCGTTAGAAGCCAGTTCTGCTCTATAGCGAAGGGCATAAGTTACGCCAACCGGATCATCGGATGGTTTATTGATCTTACGGCCGGTAGAGATTTGATTCTCCAAATTACTCATGTTACTGTAGTTTCTATTTAGATTGCTGAGTGTCTGCATACTCATCATACCTTGTGTCACCCGAATAGACATATCAACCCCCCCTTCCATATATTAGAGACCTACTCTTCCAGTTCCATTAATTAGTTTATTTAGTAATTCATCAAACGAAGTCATGAAACGAGAAGCCGCACTATAGGCATGTTGAAATTTAATCAAATCGGTCATTTCTTCATCCAAAGATACACCACTAATCGACTGTCTATTCAGGTCCACTTGTTCAGTTAGTTGTTCTGCATTCGCAGTTTGACGTTGTGCTTCCTGCGTTTGAACACCTAATTGTCCTACGATAGAGCTAAAGAAATCATCAACTGAGCCCGGTGTTGACAATGCGTTACCAAAGTCGAATTTAGCAATTTTTAATCTCGCCATAGCCAATGCCATATCATTATTTCCAATCACTACCTTCTCATTTGCTGTACCAGCACCTGTCACACGCATTGAAGTAGATATTTTATTAGGATCGTTTGAAATAACAGGATTTAAAGTGATATTTCCAGCCGTAATCGCTCCCCCATCTTTAGATGTAAAGAGGGGTAGTCCCGTCTCAGGCGTAGTACCACTAACCGTGTAACCCAGTTGTAGTAACCCGTTAATTCCTTTAACCGTTACTTTAGTGTCAGCGGTCAACGTTCTGTTATTATTGGCATTGGAGTAAGTAACCGCTGTTCCATTAGTTCCGGTATTAAGTACCGTGCCTTCAGGAAGAACTGTACCTGCAGGCAGTGTTATTTCAACTTCACCGCTAGCCAGTGTACTGGCTAATTGATCCATTTGACTTTTATAGTCTGCTACATACTTATCCTTAGACATAATCAATCCGTACACTTCACCGCCGGTAAGCGTACCACCATCATATGCTGATTTTAGACTTTCTGCCGATACTGTTGCCGTTACCTCACCTCCGGACACCACTAATTGTCCGCCAATTGTAACTTGATAACCATCACTCAGTTGAGCAACCTGAACGTTGGCTATTTTCGAAAGTTTATCTATTGCCAGATCCCGTTGATCGCGGAGATCATTTGGATTGTCTCCCAGCCCCTCCAGCTTTGTGATGCTATTATTAAGATCCGCTACAGTCTGCAAAAGGGAATTAGACTCTGACGCCTTCAACGAAATACTAGTTGTCAAATCAGAGGTCAGTGCGTCCAATTGTGTACTCATCTGGTTCATAGCATCGGTCAGAGCTTTCGTAGTTTCACTGACGATCTTACGATTCGTGATATTCTCAGGGTCTTGACTCAAGTCAGACCATGCACTCCAGAAATTATCTAAAACCTTACGTAGTCCCGTATCCGACGGTTCGTTCATGAGTGTTTCAAGCTTCTGTAAAGTATCAAACCGAACACTCCAGCTGCCGTAATTTGAGTTTTCATTTCGATATTGATCATCCAAATAACTCTGTCTTACCCGTTCAATCGAATTAAACTCAACTCCTGTACCCATTTGACCAGCTGCTGTTGATCTCAAGAAGCCGTAAGCTTCCATAGGAAGAGATGCTTGCATTTTAACAATTTGTCTGGAATAACCCTCTGTGTTTGCATTAGAGATATTATGTCCTGTCGTATTCAAAGCCACCGTTTGGGTATTAAGGCTTCTCTTAGCGGTTTCTATACCATGAAATGTTGAGACCATCTTCTATTCCTCCAAATTAGGCTCGAGTATCGAAAAGCCCGGAGCGCTTTGCTCCAACCATTTTTTCCGCCGGATGATGATAAGTGGCTTCTGATTCTGAGTAATAAGACATGCTTTCTATCGAAAAATCTATATAAGAGAGTGCCTGTTGAAGTAACTGCTGGTTCAGTGTATTAGCATCCTTAAGTTTCTGCAATGTACCTGATAACTTGTGCTGTGACTGTTGTAGTTGCTGCTTTTCTTCAAGATCAAACACAAGCCTAGACAACTCTGTCAAATTCAGATTTAGGTTGGAACGGATTCCAATATCCCGTAAAAAGACAAAGGTAGCTTGCTTACGCTCTTCTTCAAGGTGCTCAATGAGCTTCACAAATTTGGACTCTTTATTAAGGATTTGAATAAGTACTTCAACCTTATTTTCTTTGATAGCTTGTTTCTTGTCTGCGGCCAGAGTCAGCATTTGATTATGCACTTCGTCCAGCCGCTCCAATAATTCCAGCAATGTCGTCAATGCCATGGATGTTTTCACCTAATTCTCGGAGGATTGCTTAAAGTAAGGGGCGAGTTTCTCTGCTAGCTTAGATGCATCAACTTGATAGGTACCTGCGGAGACCTGCTGCTTTAGATTGTCGATCTTAAGTGCGCGTTCTGGATCATTCTTGCCAGTGTTTTGTGCTTGCAAGAGTTGAATCGCTTCATCAGAGATCGAAACCTCATCCTTGCGTGTGCTTTTCTTCATTTGTTCCTGCCTTTGCGCTTCCGCGCTGCGTTGATACGGATTAATCGCGTTAATTCGTCCGGTCTCGTTAATTTTCATAACTTCCACCTTCCTTCTAATATAAAAAAGCCGATAATCTTTACTAAGTTTATCGGCGTAGACTGAAACATTCTTTATAGCTGCAAACGTTTTTTTGCAGATTTTATAGGTCACGCAGCTTATCTATGGCACGATATGCACCATCAGATGTCTTTTTAGTAGTATCCTCAGCAGAATTTTCCTTGACAGCATTCGTGAGATCTTTCCTGAGCCGGCTACGACAGCTGTCACACATATGGCCATCCCGAATCAGTGTACCACACACTTCGCAAGGGTACATCATATTGGGTGCATTAGCTATAGAAATCCGGCCTTCGCGAATAAAGCGGGTAATCTCTTTAATAGAAATCCCCGTAGCATCGGAGAGCTCCTGAATGTTGGTTCCTTTGTTTTCCCGTAAATAATTCACGCAGATCTCATATTCATGCTCCAGCTCTTTGATACAGGCCGAGCACAACCCCATAAGATTCTTGACAAACAACCGGCCGCACCTTGGACAATTGTCTAGATTCATAACAAGCAGCCGCTCCTCTCCGTACATTCTGTGCAATGCATAATATTCTTATGCTCCTAGATTACATGATTGCAAGGAATTCGTCTATGGGACAGAAGAAACGCTACCAACCGCAACTAATCCTTAATGGAATGGATATAGCTGTTCACAATCATGCATTTTTCGCGTTTTAGGAACGCGCCCAGGTTAGGCTATAGATTTCTGCAGCATAATCATAGTTAGAAACCATTTGTTTTAGAATTTCGGCACAAGCACGAATCGTGCTTCCGGTTGTATAGATATCATCAACAATAATAATTCGAATAGGACGGCTTATAGGTGAGTTATCTTTCAGCCAATCCTTAAATAGTGTGGAGACTGCCGGATTTGCTCCAAAAGCATTCTTCATATCTGCCAGTCTCTCCGCACGTCCTTTAAAGCTCTGCTTACCTGTATGATGTGTACGAATTAGTAGCGGTAGCTGTGGAATCTTTCTATGCCGAGATAGGACATCGGCCAATCTTTCCGCTTGATTAAAGCCCCGTTCTAGAAGCCTGGTATCACTGACAGGTACCGGAACTAATAAATCAGCTGACCAAAGGCTGTTTTTTATGTACCTTTTATGTTGAATAAGATGAAAAAAAGATGCTTTCTGAGATAAAAGAGCCCCCTGCTGCTTTTCCTCCTTTAGGGTTAAATATGCCCTATCCAGCATGAGTCCAAGCAGAGGGGCATATCGTTCATTCCCGCGATATTTATATTGACCGAGCCATTCTCTCATCTCATTAGTGTAGGCTACCGCACTCCGGTTACATACAATGGGTGAGGGCTCAGCGCTGCGAGTGCAGTCTGGACAGCCTACATGCCGCCCACATATCAAGCAACGTGGAGCGCGTATCCAAGGAATGGATTCCGCACAATTCTTACAGATACCAGGCAGCTGTGAGGACTGTGGGCTGTGCTTCCCGCAGGTTAGACATTGAGGCACGGAGGGGGTAAGGAGGAAAGACAGGGATTTTCGGAACCTTGTAAGCTTGGTATTCATATAGCCCCACCTTTACGAATATATCCTTGGCGGCGAGCAATGATATTCATAGTACGAATCTGAGCAATCGCTCCACGCTGGGATCGGCTCCACTGAGGGGAGGCAAATACAACATGGCCATCAGGATCATCTTTAGAACGACCAGCACGGCCTGCCATCTGTACCAAAGAGGCTTCGTCAAAAAGACCACTGTCTGCATCCAAAATAAATACGTCACTGCGTGGCACGGTAACTCCCCGTTCCAGGATCGTAGTAGTCACTAACAAAGAGATGATACGGTTGCGAAAAGCAGTTACCTTTTCTGCCCGAAATGAATCCTTGGACGAGGTGCCTTCAATAACCACGCCGGGAAAGCTACGACGAAGTAGTATCAGCAATCCTTCGATATGAGCTATTCGAGACACAAATAGAAAAATTTGTGCTTTTCGCTCCAGTGACTTTTGAAGATTTTGTATAAGCGATCTTGGCAAACTTCCACGCTTTAGACAGGTCAGAACCGAGGGTATACTCAAATGCTGCGGGATAGGCAAGGGATGACCATGGAAGCGGACAGGCACTCTGGCATGTGGAAGCTTGCCTAACCGGACCAAACGCTGCATTTCTTGTGGTGGAGTAGCTGATAAATAGATGAAAGAGCCGTCCACTTTACAGGCTTGTTCAGCGGCATAGGCCAACATAGGATCATTGTGGTAAGGAAACGCATCCAGCTCGTCGATGATTACGAGATCAAAACCTTGATGGAAGCGCAGGAGCTGATGGGTGGTCGAGAGCGTTAAGCGACCGCTCACCCAGCGATCTGCGCTGCCGCCATAGAGTACGGCGATAACCTCCGCCGGAAAAGCCCGGGCGAGCCGCGGCACGAGCTCAAGTACGACGTCGCGTCGCGGCGTCGCTACCAGCGCCCGCCCTCCGGCGGCGAGCACTGCCTCTAGGAGCGGGAAGGTCATCTCCGTCTTCCCCGCTCCCGTTACCGCCCAGAGCAGAAACCGCTCTGGGCATGAAGTGGCGGAGCGCTTGCGCGGCTCCGCCAGAAAACCCAGCGCAGCGCCAGCGGCTCCCGCCTGCGCTGGGCTCAGCCCCCACCGGCCTGCGGCCGCGGCGGGGTCAAGGGCGGCCGTGCATCGCACGGCCGGAAGTGCTGCGCTGCACAGCAGCAGCGCACAAGCCCGGCTGCGCCCAAGCGCGAGGCAGGCCTCGCAATAGGCGCAGCCCATTAGCCCGCACGCGGCGCATGCCGTGCGGCCGGTGGGCACGCTGCCGCAACGCAGGCAGCGCGAAACCGCGCGGCGAGCGACAGCGCCGCGCCACAATAAGTGCGGCAGCCTAGCCGCCGCACGCATCATAACGCCAGCACCCGCAGGGAGCTGGCGGGCCCGCGCCCCGTGCGTAGCCAGGGTCGCACTGCCTACGGCGGCTGTAAGCAACAGCCGCCCCTGCAGATGTGCCAGTTGTGCCGCCTGGCGCCAGCAACCTCCTAGCTCTGGCAATTCTTCTACCAGCAGCGCTTCTACTTCCGGCTCCAATAAAGAGCGCCCGGCCACAGCCCGCAATAATTGTTCTGAATCCGATTCTAGTAATCCAGATTGAAAATCCTCTTTTTCACACCAATCGTATCTTTCATTCTTCTTATTGTCCTGATCTATTCCGAAACTTGATTCATTAGGCTTCCATATGAATATTCCATCATTCAACCACTGAGCCTCCCACAGTCCCCCTGCCTCTTTCTCCTCTCTCAACTCAGCCTCAAGCATACTATTAATATATTGCCCCCACTCCTTAATCCCCCAGGTGCCCATTGCGCTTCTTTGTTTAAAGTTGTCCCGGAGCTTCACAGCCCAACCTAGCGGCAACGCAGAAGAAAGCAGAACCAAACTATTCGCCGCTAAGGAACTCCCAGCTTTCTTCTCCGGTCTAGCTACAGACCACCACCATCTATCCACGCTAAGATCTAATGAAATTTCAACCCTCCAGCTCCCCCTGCATTCCACAGCATATACAGCGACTTGCATAATAATCCCTCCTACCTCTCGCTTGTACTTAGCAACTCCATATTTGATCCCAAATTCACGACTCCGTCTCCCCAAACGCAAAAAGCACACTCCCCCAGTTCTTGGAGAGTGTGCTTCACCCGTTACTTACATATTTACTTAAGATCTGTTGCGCTTTGATTCGCATCCCCTACTTCCTGCCATCCCCATAAAAGGCAGCGATACAGACTGCCCTGACAGCCGCAAGTCTACTACAATTCCTTCATGCTGCAATTCTTCACTCATCTGAAGAGAGTACATAGATGTTGCAAGATCGATAGAGCAGCCGCTAGCGGCCATTTTGGAAACTATCCCAAGTGTTCCATCGCTCGAACCATCATCCATGAACGTTACTCGCAATCGTTTTCCGGTTAGAAGAGCTTGAAATGTCAGTGCCCGAATGTACCATTCCACAACAGATTCATGATTGCGGGTAATAAAAATATAATGAATCCATTTTCCGGACTGCGGTGTTTTACGCACCTTCTGCCGGTTATGCAACATATGAATCATCACTGCAGCGGATACATAAACAACCGCAATCCATATCAACTGGGCTACCATGGAGATGCACCTCCTCTGTATACCAACACTATATGCCGGCATTAAAAGGTCGGTGACTGCCTAGAACACCCATCAGGGAAGCAAGCTGTGTCTACTTAATTTCTTTCCTATATGTAACGTATTACTGTGAAGCTTCTACAAGGTTACCCAGCCATATTTAATCGAATTAATAACAGCTTGAGTCCGATCATCCACTTCCATTTTTTGCAAAATACTGCTAACATGGTTTTTAACTGTTTTTTCACTAATGAATAAATATTCACCAATCATTTTGTTGCTCTTACCTTCAGCCATTAGACGCAGCACTTCTGCTTCACGACGGGTCAGAGGATTGTTGTCGCCAGCAATAAATTTAACACCAGCTTCCTTCACCACTGTATCTGTAGTTACACCAGTCTCGTTAAGGTAAGTCATACGCCGCAATTGATTGATAAGCTTTCCAGTAACCTTTGGATGGATAAAGGCATGTCCTTCACAGACCGAACGAATGGCATTAATAAGGGATTCAGCCTCCATATCCTTCAATAAATAACCATTGGCGCCCTTACGAAGGGTCTCAAATACATAACTCTCATCATCATGAATGGATAAAATAATTACCTTAACCTCCGGGAACATTTCCCGAAGTTTTTGAGTGGCTTCTACGCCGTTCTCAACAGGCATATTGATGTCCATCAATACGATGTCCGGTTTAGTCCCGTTACAAAACTCTAATACCTGAATACCGTCGCCGCACTCCCCTATGACCTCGATATCCTCCTCCATATTCAAAATGCGTTTCAGCCCTTCACGAAAAAGCTGATGATCATCCGCCAAAAGAACCTTAATGGGCGTTTTACTAGAGTTTAAGTTCTCCATCACACTACTCCTTCCCCTTCTCCACATTCGTCGGAATATGGATCACGATTGTTGTCCCCTGATTCTCGGCTGATACAATTTCCATTCTTCCTTCAAGCAGCTCTACACGTTCCCGCATACCTACTAGCCCGAAGCTTTCCCGATTACCTTGCTGATTTTTTAACTTTTGTACATTAAAGCCTAATCCGTTATCTTTAATCACAATCTTAATTAACTGCGCTTGGTATGTAATCTCCACCAATACGAAGCTTGGGTAGGCATGTTTTGCTGCATTAGACAATGCTTCCTGAACAAGACGATATACCGCCGCCTCCATCGCTGAGGATAGTCGGTGTTCCTGTCCCCGGGTTTCCAGAGTCGTCCGCAGTTTCGTCTTCTCTTCAAAATCATGCACATATTTCCGCAAAGTCGGAATCAAGCCCAAATCATCGAGAGCCATCGGTCGTAAATTAAAAATAACCTTACGCATTTCTTCCAGGCTGTTACGAACCTGCCCTTTTAAATCTACTACTTCGTCCTGCACCAGCCCAAATTCCTGCTTTACCAGCATTCTTTCTACAATTTCCGTCCTAAGGACTAGATTTGCCAGCATTTGAGCGGGACCATCATGAATTTCCCGGGCAATCCTCTTCCGTTCTTCTTCTTGAGCCAGGATAATTTTGAGTCCGATCATCTGTCTGTTCTTCGCAGATTCGACAATTCTCGTCACTTGGCCTAGTTCTCCCGACAAATATTCGAGCACTACGCTCATTTGCGAACCAATTGACTCTGCACGCTCTACAGAATTTTCGACACTGCGCACTCGCATTTGTAATTCATCACGTCTACTTCGAAGATAGACCTCTCGCTCACGCGTCATCATGAGTTCGAGCTGAAGCTCCGTAGCCTTCTCATAAGCAATACGGATATCCTTCTCTGAGTAGCGGACAAAGTCCCGGCTGACCTCTGTCAGCCGGATTCTGGAGCGGTGATACTGTAGCTCCAGCTTGTCTACCTTTTTCAACGTTTCATCCGTTTCGTCCATGACCCGCTGCAGTTCCTTGTTGAGTGCAGCAAGTTCATCACGTGCAACCTGCAATATTTCAAAAATCTGATACTTGCTGCTCTCCATCACGTCGATGGTATTTTTAATAACGCGATCAATCGCATCGGCTTGAAATTCCACGGATGCTTGCCCCTTTTCTATCGGATCGTATTAAGGTTTTCCTTATATATTAACATATCACGATTCGATAGTTACGGTCTTCGTTTTCTGTTCCCATTTTACAGTTAATCCTAACTGTTCAGAAACCAGTCTCAGAGGTACTAAAGTCCTACCCTGTAAAATAATAGGTGCTACTTCAGCACTTTGTCGCTTACCATTTAACAGGTATTCCTTTTTATTTACCGTCAGATCCAGTGCCTTGGCTCCGCGCAACACCATGATCTTCTTATTCACCTGATCCCAGGTAGCATTCCCTCCAAAAGCATCCAGCACATAACGGATCGGCACATAAGTACTGCCGTCTTTCACAATTGGAGCTACATCAATAGCCTTCTTATTTCCGTTTACGGTCATTGCTTTGGAGCCGATGCTCATCGAAGCCGTACCCTTTGGTAACCCTGCATCACTGGAAAGTGAAGGCATTGTGAAGGTGATATTATCAAAAGCAACGGTACCTGTCTTCGCCCGTTCATCCTGGCCTTCCTCTACGTTGACTACATAAAGTCTCTTCAGCGTAGCCGGGAATTTAATCCCTGATCCTGACAAGTCGATGTTTATGTTCTTCCAACCGTTCCAATCGATAATCTTCGCAAGATCTACATAGGCTGTAGCTCCACTATTGTCTACAAACTCAGCACGCAGCCAATTTAAGCTCATATCGCCCATCACATCAACTGACATCGAAGTTGCAAGCGCTGGAACGGCTTTTCCACTTGTGCCGTTAAGTTGAGCATAAGCGTACATTTTACCGCTGCCAGCCGTCATATCATAACTGAGTGACAGCACCTTGGAGCCTACTCTTTCAGCCGATCCGTCTACTATTGTTGCAGTCCCCTGTACCGCTGGCACATTGGTAGTAAAGTTGACTGGATAACTTACCTTCTCGAAATCTTCCCATGTTGTAGCTGCTGCTGTCGATAATACAACCGCTGTGCTAAATCCATCATAACGAGCAATAGCGTAACCTGTAGTAACCCCTGCATCCACAGAGTTTACAGTAAGCTTGCCATTTTGCACGACTCCCTTAAAGCCTACAAACTCCCACTTCAGCGCTGAATCTGGAACGCTTATGGTTGCTCCACTCTTCGTAGAGGCCTTTACAGGGACAGATACAGTTGTCCCAGCTGTCAGTGGCGCTGTAGCAGTGCCTACACTCATGCTGGATAGATCATCTCCACCCAAGACTGTAAGGGTTGTAGAAGCGCTTGCTACGCCGCTTTTAGCCGTTAAGGTAACGGTGCCTGGCTTCACTGCCGTTACTTCTCCTGCACTTACAGTTGCGCTTCCTCCGCTTGATGTCCAAGTAGGATTGCCTGCTGCTACATCTATAGGGTTATAGTAAGTGTCATAACCTTTTAACGAATAAGTAGCCTTTTGTCCAACTAATAGCGAAGTGCTTCCGCTAATTTTAATTCCTTTTACTTCACCTTGTGGTGCGTTAGTATAAACACCAAGCGCGTTAACAATGCTGCGCTGCTCTGTGCCATACTCTGTATTAAAGGTTAGTGTGGCTGAGCTTTCACCAAGAGGCCGGTCTACCATCGTTGTAGAGCCGCCTCCGTCTAAGTTAAGACCTTTCCAGACTCCAATATTGGTCATAAAAGATTGCAGCTCGGTCAATGACATTCCTGAGCTGTTGCCATTTTTTTCAGTAGCTATAATATAAACATAACGTCCATCCTGAGAGTATCCTAAAGCCGTACGTGCACGATAACCGCCAATACTGCTAGTCGAGCGAGAGAACGTTGCAGCTTTTCCGTTATTTACAAGAATCGTATGTCCACCAATCATTGTTTGCAGATTAGCAGGATCTAGCGATTGCTGCGTAGTCTTGGATTTCAGGGAGTACACACTTGTTACCGGTTGTCCTACAGTCAGATGGGCAGTAACATACCGTGCGGCTAAGCCATGGGCCCGCAAAATATAAGCTCCCTTTGGAACCGCTGTAGGAAGCGCAGCATTTTCAGATATTTGAGTAACTACGCCGTTCTCAACGAGCACCTCTGTCGGTGTGGTTGAGCTGTTTTTGGGACGATCGAGTGCGGTCCATACATCCGTATAGATGTACATTGCATTAGCATGGCTATAAGTAGAGCTTCCACCTTCAGGACTATAAGCACCTTTATTGATACCGGATATCTCAAACTGTGCGCCGTCAGGTGCGGTTACCATTCCTTCAAAGCTGAACTCATCAATAAGAGGCTTGCGGTCCTTAGTCACTGCAAAGGCATACATTCCATCCAATTGCGAAGGGGTGGATACCAATACTCCACTGGATACTTGTCCACCAATCGGAGCGCCTTCCCCGCCTGTATTAAAATAATCTCCGTTTACTGCAGCCACGGCTCCAGTTTCCTTAGCCATCCCGCCAGTACTTTGACGTGTTGTCAGGTTTCCACCTTTACCTGTCATAACATCTAATGAAACATATGGATTGTTGAGGTCAACGCGAATAACATCCGCCAAGCCAGAAGCACTCGCTCCTGAACGTGTAGCCGTATATTTGTATTTCATCATAATGGCGCCCGAAGTAATTACTTCTTCTCCCAGCTTGCTTACTTTAAAATTAGATGTGGCTGCGGCAGCAATTGGTGTGGAACTATGACCAAACATAGCTAAGCCTTCACTGCCAATTACCGGCATAATCCACAACACACCTGCTAATGAAGCGGCAACCCATTTTTTAGTAGATGATAATTTTATTCCCCGAACAACTTCTCTACTCTTCTTCTCCATGAAAACTTCATTCATTTCGACGTAACTCTCCCATCTCTTTTTTACTCTTCAAGTCCGTTATCAAAAGTCTGGAAACTGGTTCCTATTTTTCTAGTACTCTTTTAATAGACTGAAAATAAGCGAAAAAGTTGCGAAATTGAGAGATTTCAAGCTTTATAGAGTCTCGTAGCACAAACTATTAACATAAAAAAAAGCCCAGCAGAATGCCAGGCTTTACCAATCAATTTATTCTACAAATAATCTGTTTGCTTCAGCATCCGATGCAACATCACAGCAGCTTGTGCACGAGTGGCATTACCCTGAGGTTGGAACTCACTTGTGGTCATTCCCAAAATAATCCCCGATTGCACAGCTTTAGCTACGAATTCTGCACTTTGATTCTGAATTTTGGACTTATCCTTAAAGCGAGCCAGTGTTGAGGCAGAAGTGCCGCTTAATGTAATAGGATGTTTGGTGTATTCCATTGCCCGAATCATCATGATTGCCATCTGCTCACGAGTGATATTATCATTAGGCCGGAAGGAGCCATCTGTGTTCCCTGTAATAATACCAGCCTTAGCTGCTGCACCAATATAGTCTCCAGTTTGTGTAGAAGGCTGCACATCCCGGAAGCGCTGTGCGGTCTCGCGATCGCCTAGCAAACCGAGTCCCCGGCTAAGCATTACTGCAAACTCTGCACGGGTAATCTTTTTTTCTGGACTAAATGTAGTCCCATAACTGCTATCGATAATAGTTTTTGCACTAAGCTCTGCTACGATCGAACTACTCCAATGCTTACTCATATCTGAGAAGGCCCGGGTTGATATAAAAGTTCCTAACACCTGATTACCCTCCGTACGAGCACGAATAATCGTATAGCTACCTACCGTACTTACTTTTGTTGGCAGATAAGCTGCATCGTAATAGGAAAGATCCAGTCTAGCAGCAGATGTCTGCGCATTGTTCAATGAAGAAGTTGTACGCACAGTGTATTCTCCAGGTACCGATAATGCCTTAGCATTAGAATAATTGCTGCTTACTATCGCAGTCACCCGGACATCCATAAGACTAGTAACGCTCTGCATCCCCATAGTTTTTAGCTTTTGCTCAAATGGGGAGAACGTACCTGCCGGAACCTTTTCTAAGCGGAACACCAGCGAGATATTTTTACTGTCTGCAATCAAGCTAGTCGCTAGTCCGTTCATATCGATATCGTCTAGTCCTACGCTATATAAGTGATCGCCATAACGTATCATAAATTTTGTGGTTTTACTACGATTTACAGCATCAAGCAAAGGCTTTAAAGGAACAGTCACATAGGCCGATTGTTCTGTAGCAGGCACCTCAAAAGCTAATGTATCACTACTTGCCTTATACAGATATTCATAACTGGCCGTCAGGCGATCTGTGTTTAAGGTATATCTTTTTACAGATTGATTGTATAACGAACGGTCATCCACGATTTGTGAAGAGTCACTCTTCAGCAGTGCGTATTCTTTTCCAAACTCACTTGTTGCAAGCGTCCCTAGATAGGATGGACGATTTCCCGTTCCGGTGCTCACGCCGGTTAGGTTCTTAACAGAGAGAGAAGAGAATGAGGACAGTATATTACCGTTCAAATCCTTGATCGTACCTGAACCTGACATATAGGACAAATCGATAGTTTGCCCGGTCTTTACTACTGAGGATGTTGTTATTTTCAAAATATCCCCTGACAAAGTGTAGTTTTGTACACCCATACTGCTCCCATCTGCTCTAACTCCGAACTGATTAGCGTAGAGGGAACCAGATGCCTGCATGTTTTTACTGAATGTAACCGTAAGCTCGTCGCCATTGATGGTGGCAGAACTAATCTCAGGTATGCTAGTTCCGCTGTTTTCCGAGATGGACACAGGCTGCAGGTTAATATAAGCTGCACGGTTTCCATTTAAATCGCTTATTCCGGTAGTCCCCGGAACATAGGATACAGTAACATTCTGATTCACCGTCAAAGCACTCTGGAGCGTTAGCGTGACCTGTGAGCCACTGACCGATACATTCGTAACATAGTTAGGAGTGGTGCCAACAAGCACAGAGAACTGGCTGTTCATCGGGAGGTTTGTCGTTGACAAGCCTTCATTGTAATTCAGAAGGATTTTATTGCCACCTCCGGTTGCACTTTGGAACACGGGTGGAATTGTATCATTGCTGTTGCGAATGTAGAAATCTGTGAAATCCGCAATATTTTGTCCAAAAGAATTCTGCAAAGGATAAGAGCCTGCATAATAGGAGACACGAACGGTCTGGCCATTAGAAGCATCGCTATTTAACCCTAAATATACAGTGTTCCCGCTGGAGCTTATGGAGTTGACCCCTAGGGATCCCCCATCTGAAGTCACTAGAAACTGACTATGTGCGTAAGAGGAAACTGCCTTTAAGGAGTCATTGAAATTCAACGCTACCGTTCTACCCGTGATCCGTCCATCTTTGGGTGTAGGCATGGAGGACTCGATAGTGTTAGTAACCTGCTTTGAGCTAAAGGTGCTGGCTGCATTTCCGCTTGGATCTTGAATGGTCCGCAGACCCCCTGTATAGCTAACCTTCACGTTCTGTCCAACCGCTACCCCTGTACTGAGTACCACATAGGCGCTGTCTCCCTGGATATAGACACTTTCAATTGTACGACTCTCATCATTCACCGTAGCACTAAAACTGGAGATCAACAGTGCAATGGAAGAGTTGAGACTCTCATTGTATTTTAAACGAATGGTCCGATTGTTCTCGAGTGATGCAGATGTGAGCTGTGGAGCTGTTTTGTCCTGAGACAAGGTCCGGAAGCTCCATGAATTTTTGCCGCTTAGTCCATCATAGATAACATTAGCATCAATAGCGTCTACAAAAGCTCCTTTAGCAATATCAATATAATAGGTTGAGTCGCTATCTAAAGCTGTTTTAGGCGTAATTACATATTCGTTTGCAGCAGTTGTACTCCGGTTAACAGTAACCGGAACCTGTGCGCCACCACTTTTATAAAGTGCTACGCCATTTTCCACAGCACTGTTATAATTCACATTACGATTGAATGTGACAGAAAATGATCTGTTGTTAGCTATGGATTCACTCCGGTCAGCCGGGTTTAGCGCGCTTACGTTAAGTCCTGTCAAAGAAGCCGTTGTAAATGTCCAGGTATACGCACCCGAAGCCGGAAATACATTTCCGTCTTGATCGTAAAAAGCTCCCTGCGGTATCGTCACCGTATACTGCGTACTGTTTAGCAAGGGTGATGCTGCTGATGCTGGAAGCAATGTTATAGTTCTGCTGCTTCCTCCTGTAACGGCTGGGGAGTTTACATTAAGCCATCTCGTTCTAGCATCGTTAGCTGCACCTGGAGATACTGTTATGGTTCCAGCTGCAGGCATCATAGGACGATCAAATGTAAGCTGTAGGGCTCCAGTGGTAGATACCCCACCTGATCCGTTTGCCGGTGCAGGAGTCACTGGAATCTCTGCCACACCTTTAGTAGAGAAGCTCCACACATCACCGCTTGAAATCCCGGAATACGTTCGATTATCAACATCCTTAAAAGCATAAGAATCTATAAGAACATAATAGTTACTTCCGGAGGCCAATGTTTTATCCAATGTTAGTTTAACTGTAGTAGAGTTAGCATCAGTCTGAACGTTGACTCTAGTATCATCATCCCTAATTTTGAACTCTTGTACGGTTGCATTATCTGCAGACGACAAAATTCGAATGGAACCTCCACCTTTTATCAGGTTTTTATTTAAGGTTAGACTTAGCTCCTTAAGGGCTCCTGCATCCACTCTTGTATTATTAGCAGGTGAAAAGTTGCCTGCCGTAATCGCTGTATTACTCTCAGGCGCAGTAGTAAATGCCCATGAAGTAACACCTGACTCATTACCATCATTATCCTTGAACAACCCCTTAGGGATTGTCACTGTATAAGTCTTGTTTGAAGTAAACTGTTGATTTAGCTTAAGCTCGTAATCTTTTGAACTACCAATTAGACCATAACTACCAATAGGAATCGTTAAAAAAGGTGAGCTATCACCTTGACCCGTAATAGTAATTTCACCTGACTGCGGGTTTACTTGACGATCAAAGCTCAGTCTAAGGGATGATCCTATACTTACATAACTTGCTCCAGGCGCTGGTGAGACTGTTATACCAAACTCTGATGCAGCGTACACTGCTGAATTCCCTATTCCAATAGCAGGATAACCCGAACCAAGTACTAACTCTCCCGCTAGAATAAGTGCCGTCCATATTGAAATTTTTCTTTTCATTCCGTGATAGACTCCTCTCAAGCCATACTATCGTCTTTATGTATATTCTTATATTTCGGCTAAAAGGCTGGCAAAGTTTAGTAGTCTACTTCTCTATGGTTAGATTCACTAGCCTTGCTCGTTTTCGCACGCAAAATAACCCGCAGAGCTGACACCATGGCCAACTTGCGGGTTAACATATTATAAGACCGTATGATGAATTACAACCCTGCTTGATCTCTTAGCAATTCTGCTTTATCTACGCGTTCCCATGGAAGATCAACATCAGTACGTCCGAAATGACCGTAAGCTGCAGTTTGTCTATAAATCGGTTTACGCAAATCAAGCATAGAAATGATGCCCGCGGGGCGAAGATCAAAGTTGTTGCTGATCAGTTGAACCATTTTCTCTTCACTGATTTTACCTGTTCCGTATGTATCCACATTTATCGAGACAGGAGTAGCTACACCGATGGCATAGGCAAGTTGGATCTCACATTTGTCGGCCAAACCAGCAGCTACAAGATTCTTAGCTACATAACGAGCCGCGTAAGCCGCAGAACGGTCCACTTTAGTTGGATCCTTACCTGAGAATGCTCCGCCGCCATGACGAGCATATCCGCCGTATGTATCGACGATAATTTTACGGCCAGTTAGACCAGCATCCCCTTGAGGACCCCCAATAACAAAACGTCCGGTTGGGTTAATAAAGTATTTAGTTTCTGCATCAAGCAGTTCCGCAGGAACAACAGGCAAAATAACATGTTCTTTAATATCCGCCTGAATTTGTTCAAGAGAAATTTCCTCTGCATGTTGTGTAGATACTACGATAGCGTCTACGCGTACAGGTTTTTCATCTTGATACTCAATCGTAACTTGTGTTTTACCGTCTGGACGAAGATAGTCCAAGGTTCCGTTCTTACGAACTTCAGATAAACGACGTGCAATACGATGTGATAAAGCAATCGGCAGTGGCATCAGTTCAGGTGTCTCGTTCGTAGCAAACCCAAACATGAGTCCTTGATCGCCTGCACCAATATTAGCAGTTTCTTCAGCTACTTGAGCAGGATCACGGTGTTCTAAAGCAGAGTTAACACCTTGGGCAATATCAGCCGATTGCTCGTTAAGAGAACTCAACACAGCACAAGTATTATAGTCGAAACCATATTTCGCACGTGTGTATCCAATTTCTTTGATGGTATTGCGTACGATGGCAGGAATATCAACATACTCTGATTTGGTACTGATTTCCCCGATCACCAGTACAAGACCTGTTGCTACTGCTACTTCGCAGGCTACACGTGCATTAGGATCATTAACTAAAAATGCATCCAATACCGCGTCGGAAATCTGGTCACAGATTTTATCCGGATGCCCTTCCGTAACGGACTCAGAAGTAAACAAATGACGCCCTTTAATAGACAAGTAAAACAACCTCCCATATGGTTAGTCTGACACTGTATAAGGGATTCCTTAATGACAACAGGCCAAATAATAAAACTAAATAATATAAATAATTCAGGTTTGCCTGATTTCTTTTTATGAAGGATTTTTGCAAAATTTGATGCCTACATTCACTAAACTCTTCAAAAAATGAACCTTTTCCATATGGAAAAGGTTTAAGGCTTTCCTCAAAAGTCATATTATCTTATTTAGGGGGTGGTGTCAATTAAACACAGAACCCCCCGTGAGAGTATGAATATTGATTTCACGCTATAAAAAAGCAATATCAGATAAGGAATAAGGGCATCCTAACCCCTTATATTATTGAAAAAGAGACTGTTCAGCTTGCTTAATGAGTCTCTTCGTAATTTCTCCTCCAACAGACCCATTATCCCTTGAACTTAGATGCCCAAGGTACTGACTACGGCCAGAACTACTACCTCCGACTGCTCCTAACTCAGAAGCAAACTCCGTGTCTGCCCCGCCTCCATAATGAGCCCCATATAAACCAAATTCAGCTGCAATTTCATATTGCATTTGTTTCAGCATTGTCCGACTTTCAGGTACGACTGTACGATTATTACGTGCCATGTTACAGCACCTCCTGTGAATTTGTAAGATTACAGGAATATTGTGCGTCCATCACTTAATCTTCAATCGCGCCAATGATTTGTAACTTTGGAAAACAGTTTGAAGGTATGATTACGTCTGTTTACGGGCATTATGAATATATATCATTACACATTATTTCAAGGTATATCCACCACGAACCATCACAACAAGACCAAGCGTTTGACCCTCTTGAACAGCTATTCCACGACCATCACGAGGGAAAGACAATAAGTGGTTAGATGGTGCAGCTAGTCCGTTTGTAAGATCTTTACCGTCTGTTAAATCGGCCACTCCATTCGCATCTTGTGAAACGATTACTGCTTTACCGGCGCGAACGATAAATTCAGCGCCTGCAGAAGCAATTAAAGTTTGGCCGGGCTTCACATCAACAATCACAGATTCACTACTGCTATTTTGACCAGGTGTAGCTACTGGCGCTGTGGTTGCACTAGGCGCAGGTGTAGCACTCGCTACCGGAGTCGTCACTGTACCACCCGAAAGTGCTTTCTGAATTTGCTGATCTACGTAGCTTTTCGTAACTACAGGATCATCGGTTGTGCCAGGCTGAGAACCAACACCTGCACCTTCAGCAGTAATATTTAGCAAAGATCCAACCCATACACCACCAGCCAGCAATACAGCGGTGGTTGTTACTTTCCATACCGATTTCAAAGAAGTTCCTCCTCATTATTGGGGATAAAGACCTATAAAAAAAGAATAGCCTCCGAAGAGGCTATTCTGTGCTTCGGTAATCGGAGATTACTTAGCGGAGATTTCTGTTTCGCCTTTGATCTTGTTGCCATCAGCATCGAAGATTGCAGCGTCTTTCTTAACTTTAACAATGATTCTGTTAACACCGTTGGCGTTAAGATCAAGTTCATCTTTAGCACCAGCAGCGGAATCAATGATTTTCTTGGAGAATTTAACAGACCATTTTCCTTTATCAGATCCGTATTTAATCGGAGTGATAGAAAGAATGTTATCTGATGAAATTTTGTTGCTAGAATTAACATCAGTGTTGATGTAGAATTCCAGGTTCGCTTTCAAGTCAGCTTCAGTTGTAGCTTCATTCAGGTCTTTGGAGAATCCGAGAATCAGTTCAGTTGAACCTCCGCTGGATACTACAGCTGAATCAAACGCAGGGCTAATTCTGCTAGTCAGCTTACCTTTTTGTTGTGCAACTGTACCATCGATTACGTTACCAGCAGTATCAGTAACACCATTCACAGCAAAGACATAGTCTTTAGTTTCTGTGATGCTGGAGCTAGGGATATATACATATGCACGAGCACGGGTTGGGTTAGTAGCAGATGATACTTCTTCGCCTTTTTCGTTCAATGTTTTAATTGTAACGTAAGAAGTGCTTGGAAGACCAGCATTGTTCAATGTGTAGCTGTTTTTATCAAGAATTGTGGATGATTTCAAACCGCTAGCATCAAACAGATCAACAGTGATCAAAGCATCACCATAAGTGTCATCACCAACAGATTTGCTATCATAGAACTTGATAGGAGCAGCGCCATTAACAACCAACAACTCTGGAGCTTTATCGTCAGTTGAAGTAGATCCGATTGTTACAGGCAATACTGCAGCAGTCAGTTCATTTGCACTGTAGGATTTATCTACGAACAATCCTGCAGGAATGCGCAATGTGTAGCTACCAGCAGTTGGTACACTTACACCAGTGATAGTGAAAGTACTTCCGCTACCTTTAACAAGACTAGCGTTGTGAAGTACAGTTGTAGCTTCACCAGTAGTATCGTTAATCAGTTGCAGGGTGCCTTTGCCTTTGTATACAACATTTTCAGAGAATTTCAGAACAAGACCTTTATTAACAGCTGTAGTTGTGTAAGTAACACCAGTTACAGTAGGAGCTACAGTGTCTTTAGTAAAGGTAATTGCTTGGCTAGCAGCTGTTCCCAAAATGTTACCCAGAGTATCTTTTACAGAAGCTCCGAATACTACAGAACCAGTGAAAGTTCCAGTAGAAGGGAAGCTAGTCAGTGGACTTTGAAGGGTAAACTTCTTGCCATTGTCAGTTGTCAAAACTTGGAACGTACCTTGGCTTTCACCAACGGAGTTCAACAAGCGAACATTACCAACCAAAGAAGCACGATCAACTGTTTTGTCGAACTCAACTTCAACATACTTGTCGCTTACTGGAGTTACGCTCTTGATTACTGGAGCAGCAACGTCAGAAACTACAGTTACAGTAGTTTTGATTGGGTTAGGATTAGCTACATTACCTGCAAAGTCAGTAACGTTAAGCAATGATACATCGTAAGTTTTGCCGCTATCCAAAGTTCCTGCGGACAATTTGTACTCAGTGTAAGTATCATTTGTTACAGTTACAGTAGCAACTTGACCATTTACGTAAGCAACAATACCAGTAGTTTTAACTGGTTCGCTGAATTTCACGTATACATCTTTAGTAGTTGCTTTTGCAGTAGAGCTAGCAGAAGCAAGTGTTGGAGCAACTGTATCAGCAACAGTGATCAGTTGTGTGTAAGCTGGGATAGCCTCACCAGATGTTGTTGTTACAGCATCGTTAAGAACTACAGTGTAGTTACCTTTAAGGAATTTAACTCCTGGCAGGGTAATAACAGCTTCAGTGTTGTCAGCGTTGAAGGTAACATTAGCATTAGCTACTTCGTTAACATCACTACCCACTTTAGTTACTTTTACTACGCCGTCGATAACTTTGCTGGATTCAGCCAGTGTATCAACATCGATTGAACGGTTAAATTTGATTACTACTTGTTTAGCATTTGGAGCTTCTGCGGAAACAACCTTAGGAGCTGCCAAAGTTACTTTTGTAGTGTAATCATGATCATTGTGTTTGAAGTTGATTGTAGTTTCAACGCCTGCTACAAGAGCAGTTGTCAATTCAACAGTTGTAGTAGTTTTGTCAGAGAAAGTAACAACTACTTTAGTTGGGCTCAATGCTTCAGCAGAAACGATTGTAGCTGCTTGGCTCAATTGATCTACAGCATAAGCTGTTTCAACTACCAAAGAACGGCTAGCGTTAGCTTTGAAGTTAGTGTCTTTAGCAACCAAACCTGCATTGATTACTGCTTGAGCATAACCTTTAGCCCATGCGGATGCAGAGTTATCAGTTGTAGTTGGTTGTTCCAATTTCAAAGCGCGGAACAATACAGCCGCAACTTCTTCAACTGTTACTTTACCGTTGTAATCGAAGATACCTTTAACAGTATCTTTACCTTGCATGTAGTTTACTGCAGTAACAGCTTCGATGTAAGGCACAGCCCAGTTCGATGCGTTGTAACCTTTGTCTTTGTAAGACAATTTGTTACTTACTTCAGTAAGGTCGAACAATTTAGTAACGATCTTCGCGAACTCAGCACGAGTAAGATCTTTTTCAAGGTGAGCTTGACCATCTGGGTATCCGTTGAGAATACCTTTCGCTGCCAAAGCATCAAATTTTTGTTGCGGAGTTGTTGCTGCGTCACCAAACGCTACAGAGGCAAACATCGAGAATGCCATTGCTGTAGATAATGCTACGGATAAAATTTTCTTCATAACCTTTTTTTCTCCTCCTTGGACGTTCATAAACTGAGATTTTTCTTTAGTTGAGTAGCTCATGTCACTCATTAGCCGATGCACCCCCTTTCCCGAGTTGAGCAAATTAAGTATAAATAATGTCTGTGACGGGTATCACAGAAACTGGTAAACGATTTTAGGACATGACAATACTAGATTCCTAATTATACCTAAGTATTATACAATGTGCCTCAAGTCACGTAAAGCTAATTTTTCCATTTTGTTAAATTGGCTTTACCAGCGGTTAATTTCAGCCTCTGTGTAAATGACTCTACACCTTAAACGCAGAAGATTTGAAAAAGTTGCGGTTTCTCAAAAAAAATCTTCTTTTTTATATTTTCCGGTGTGATCCCATTAGAAGATACATATGTATGTTCTACTAACTATTGTTAATCATGGGTGCCTACGGAAAACAGTATATCATAGTCGCTTTCTAAACGTCATTATGCAATATTTACTAAGAATCATTAACACTTGTACTATTAATTTAAACATTCCTACAAAAAACAAAAAAAGCGCCGTTGCCGACGCTTGCTTCTATTACATTGTTTCTAACGAATCTTCATAGATAATTGGATCAATTCCTGACGCTTCTCAGGACTCGAGTTCACATTGTCATACATTGCATCAATAGCTGCGCGGTTCTCGCGGTAGCTCTTCTCATGCTTGATTGTAGTATGAGACCATTCGATCAGAGCATTCTCAGTAACAACAAGCTCGTTGTATGAATCGTGGAATCCTGTTGCTTGCACCAGTTCCTCCATGACCTCTTGAGTGATCTCCTGTAGTGCCCGTTTAGCTGCAATTTCCTTCTCCAACACTTTTGCTCTATTCTCAAACATATTCTTGGCTTTCATGTAATCCAACTGTGCTTTTGATAAAATCGGTTTCATCGATGGCTTTCACCTTTCAGAAAATAATATTTTCTACATTATTGTATCGTAAATCGGTGCAGATTACAAAATTTATGTCGCTGGTAATTGTTATCTTTACATCAAAACTCCGACCTACGAATACTTTTCGCAGGCCGGAGCACTTTTTTATTCTTTAGTTAAAGTTCTTAGGGAAGATGCTTGTACTCTTCTGTAAGAGTGCCACAGTAATCTTACCGGCCTCTGCTCTAGTCAACTTACCCTTCGGGTTAAAGTTATAGACGGGCTTCTTTTGGCCTGTAACGGTCACAGCACTTCCTTCCATAATCTTAGCTTTAGATATAGCTTCAATTGCAGGACGTGAGTAGAAATCCATGTTGCTTGTATCAACAAATGATTTGCTTAAGCTTGCCAACAGTTTACTGTCATTCAACGACATCTTGAGTTTCAACGCCCTAGCTATCATTACTGCGGCTTGTTCACGTGTTAAGGCTTGATCAGGCCCAAAGAAGCCATCACTGAGGCCTGTAACAATACCTGCCCTAGCAGCTGTCTCAATGTGTTTGAAATCCCATGTAGCCGCTACGGCTTCTGGCACAATATCAAAGAAGGTTTGTTTATTAGCATCATAGTTCAAAGGAATACTTAATGATTTCACCAACAATGTAGCGAATTCACCACGAGTGGTCAAATCGTCAGCTCCGAATGCATCTGCTCGAAGATTAGTCATAAATCCTTTGGAATACAATCCATTCATTATATTTCTGCCCCAAGGATGATTCGTAATATCAACAAAACCACGGCGCAGCTTCATAACAGTGTAATAACCAAATTCATCGAATGGAACGGTGATGGTATGTTTTTTCGTATCTACGACGCCGCCCAAATTCTCCCACTTACCTGAATCTGTATATCGGAATACTGTAATAGTCGATCCCACTTCATCCACAATGCTGGAGTTGAAAGTAAGCGTCAATTCACCACGTTGGGAAGGTACGATTTTTCTTGTTTGACTATACTGCGTAAAGTATCCAGTCTTTCCACTGGCATCCACGAAATGCGGGGTAACCCCGTTGGTCTCAAGATTAACGCCATCATTTCCTAGACCACCACTAAGCCAATAGATATCCGATACTCTCGAAAAGTTATTAGTAGAAACGGTTGATGTAAAGCGTAGAGCAAGATCCTGTGGAATCACAAGCTGCCCGCCCCCGCCTTCGGTTCTGTCGTCACTACCCGTTACGTTGATAATGTTCCCGTAATCATTCTTACGTTCAACAACGCCATCAGCGGGATCCGCGATACCAAACAACAGTTTTGTATTAGGATAATATTTTGCAGCACCAGAGCTAGTATATCCCTTCATAATCGTACCTTTAGGGAAGTTCAATTCCAAGGTTTTATTAAAGACACTATACTTCGTAGCTACCTTCTCCGCCATATATTGTGTATCAATCTGCACTGCACTAGCATAATACACATTTATAGTATCGCTTATTGTGGAGTTAGCACGAACCACTTGTATCTTAATGGGATTCGATTTGTCCGCTTTTAAACCCACATAATCATAGGTGAAGCGATCTTGATTTGGCAAATCCGTACGTTTAATTGCTTCTTCTTTGCCAATTATTACTTTTGTGGCACCTTCAGCCTCAATATCAAAACGAACAAAGTTTTTGTTAACAACAATTTGCTCACCTACCGTCGCTACAGGTGACAGAAGACGATATGGAGCAACTTCCCGCACTACTTCAAGACGTTGTGTAGTTCTTGCCCCTGTTTTGTTAATAAGCTCTAGGGTATAAACTTGACTTCCTGGGGCATCAAACTTAATGTCACGTAATCTTAAAATAAAGTTTTTAGCACTGCCAATGTAGTCATAATACAAACCATTTGCAGCCACTTCATCAGGGTAACGTTTAGGACCAATAGGTCCATCGGATTCCGTACCGTCAATTAGCAGCTTATCCTGCCCCGTCGAAGTAAACACCAGAGTAGAGCCCTGATAAAGATTCAGCGTTGTAGCACCACTACCTTGTAGTACCAAGTCGAATTTATCTTTGCTTGTTGTATATTTTTCATCCTTATATACAATCTCAGCTGGCAATGCCAGCATGGCATTACGCTCGACTTCATTAGAAAGGGTTGTAGTTGTAAAAGGTAAACGATTATCCCCTAAAGTAGGATGGAATTGTTTTACCCCAGAAATGTTGGTATCAATGATGTAAATTTTAAGTTCTTTTTTGATAATACGTTGGTTACCAGCATTATCTCTTGAGACTCCAGTAAACACGATTTTATTCTCACCGTATACCAGTGGTCCCGTCTGACTGATTGTCACAGTGAAATTAAAAGTTGTTTTATTTACTGTTGAGTTTTTTTCTACTTCAAGCTTAAAAGGATTGCTAGATAATGAGTTACTGTCTGTACCGTTAATTTGCACTTGTGCATTTTCTATATTTTCGAACCCGATATATTCCCCAGCGACATTAAGTTTTCTTTCTACACTGGAATCGAATTCGTAGGTCTGACCATCTTGCAGATTACTTACATATATATAGTTTTTCGATACATATGAAATATCAGCATTATAGAAGGATTCGGATCCTTTATAACGGAATTGTACCTTTTGTTGACCATTAGAGAACCCTGATATTTTATAAATATATTCATTTGTTCCTGTGCCTGCAGTTACATAATCTATGGATAGTGGTTTATTACTCAAAGGCAAATAGTTTGCAGTTATATCTGCTGGGGTTGTTGATCTATTTGTCTTCGCCATTATATAGAAACTATCCGTCTCTAACTGTTGGCCATTCAAAGGCAATTTAGAGATATTGGTAAGATCACCTGAGCCTGTATATCCAGGAAGGTAGTACATTTCTGTTATAACAGTCTCATTTTTCAAAAATTTATATGAATAAAGATGAGAACTGCTGTGGCTGCCATAATCTACAGACAATTTAAAGTCATTTACACCCGCCAAGATTTCTAAATCAGCTGCAGTCTTAAATTTAACCAATTTATACGTTGGCGTAACGCCATCCGGACCAGGAATTGTTAATTCTTCTGTCACAGCACTAATCGTTACAACTTTTTCGGAACTATTACCTTTATTAAGAGTTAGCACAGCATTTGTTGCAAACGGAGCCACGTTATATGGAACTAAGATCTGTCCAGTAAAACCTGCAACACTTGGAGTCAAATCAGCAGTCAACGTAGGCACATTATCATTTAAGATATTATAGTCCGCATTGTCGTGGTTGATGTTCAAAGAAGCGTACGGTTGATCCTTATCAAAGAAATATACGGATCTGTCTATTGTTATTGAATCCGAAGCATTTTGAATAACAATCTTAAGCGTACTTAATCCCGGACTCAAGTTCAGCGCGGGGGTGAAAAATGTTCCGTCTTCCAATAGGGAAGTTTGTAATGCAGTTCCTCCATTCACGGAGACACTGACTTTAGTGGCATTCGTTACTTTACCTTGAAGAGTAACTGTAGATACTGGTACGACAACTTGTGTTCCTTCATTTAAATTAAGCGCAGAAGGACCACCCAAAACTTTTAATTCTGTTACATAGGGAACTTTATCATAAAGAACATAAAATGATTCTGAACGCTGGAGATTCCCTTGCATACCAGAAAAGGTCACCTTATTAAACCCTGTATACAAAACAAGACCAGATGCTACAAAACGGTTATCCGGGCTATTGGTATCTGTTGTTACCGCTCCCGTAGTCAGGTGAGTAGCATCTGTTACCCATTTATTAGATTGACTATCTTTTGTAAGCTGCTCTACAGTAACCTTCATCGTGGAAGATGTTACCTGAGAGTAGGTTCCTGTAATTGAAAAGGTAGGGCTACTTACTTTGTAAACACTAGAACGGTCAATAAGTCCCTCAGGATTAGGATTAGCTGTTGTTGCTACAACATCCTGTTTCAACAGAACAGTATTACGTAATGTGAGATCATCCGGACTGAAGAAAGTCGTGGAGCTCGTGGTAGCCGCTGCCGCTATGGGCGTGTATTTACCTGGGAACATAGAAACGATCAAAGCCGCCAGCATCAGCCAAACGAACGGTCTCTTAAAGCGTTGCATGTGTTATATCTCTCCTTTGAGTATAAATTCTCGTAAACCTTCACTTTGTTCTTTATCGGTCATAGGAAGCGATATTTTTAGGGAAAACAACAAAAAACTCATCCGAAAAGGGATGAGTTTTGTTAGTTATAGAAAATATTAGAATAATACCATTAATAAATTAAGATTTGGAACCTCTTTCCGGATTAGCCTTCATACGAATTCTTAAAAAGAAATCAATCAGCGGACGTTTAGTCTTACCGATCAAACCTGTAACTTCCGCACCGATCTGCAAGAAGAAGAGCATGATGCAGATGACTACGAAGGTAACCCAGTTCGCCTCGTAAAGAGCGGCAGAGGATTGAATAACAGCTAAAACTCCAAAAAATGCAGCAATACCATAAATAATGAGCACAGTCTGACGATGACTAAAGCCTAGCTCGCGAAGGCAATGATGCAAGTGACCTTTGTCTGGTGCAAAGATTGGTTTCTTCTGCAGCTTACGGCGCACGATCGCAAAGAACGTGTCCGACAACGGTACACCAATAATAAGCAAAGGTGTAATAAACGAAACCACGGCAATCTGTTTAAACCCTAGCAAAGCAAGTAAAGCTAAGCAGAAGCCTAAGAACAGCGATCCCGTATCCCCCATAAAAATCTTGGCGGGATGGAAGTTGAAGAACAAGAATCCGATTATGCTACCCAGAAGCAACAGGCATAACATGGCAACCATCGTGTTACCCATCAAGAAAGCCATTACCGCAATCGTAGCAATCGCAATCCCTGATACACCAGCAGCAAGCCCGTCCAACCCGTCAATCAGGTTAACAGCATTGGTGACACCAACAATCCAGAAAATCGTAAGCGGGATAGCAATCCAGCTTTCCAATGAAGAATACGTATTGTTAAATGGAATATTCACAAAATCTACAGTAATACCAAAACCGAAAACTACAATACATGCTGCAACAATTTGGCCCAGCAGCTTCAACTTTGCTGATAATTCAAATCGGTCATCCAACCCTCCGATAAGTACAATCAGTCCGCCGCCACACAGCAGCGCTTTGATGAAGTTGGCCTCCCGCGGAGTGAACTCATATGGAATAATCGGCAATACGGCAAGCAGGCCTAACACAAACGCCAGAAAAATAGCTAATCCGCCAAGGCGGGGCATAATTTTCGTGTGCACTTTACGAGCATTCGGCACATCTGTCGCACCAATCTTAATGGCGAATTTCTTCACCAAAGGTGTGAGGCCAAGTGCGAGTCCCATGCATACGATAAATCCAGCGATGTATATGATTAACATTTGATCAGTCGACCCCCATTTCTCTACCGCATTGAATTATACGCTGTTACAAAAACAAATTCCAATCCCTTTTTTAGGCTATTCATCTGATTTTCTAGGTGAATATCGGCATTTGACTAGACTTTTGTTACTTTATCTTTCTCACGCACCACTTTTAATGCGAATTTCGGCAACACAAGCATTCTTTTGTACCGCGTAGGCTCTTTTAATAAACGGTACAACCATTCAATTCTCATTTTTTGGAAAACTTTTGGTGCTCTCTTGCTCTTGCCAGAAATTACATCAAAGCTGCCGCCGACCCCCATCATGATCGGAACACCTAACTTGGATTTGTGTTTTGCAATCCATGGTTCCTGACTATCCGCGCCTCTGGCCACAAATAATAAGTCAGGATTGGTTTTAACAATTCCAGCAATAATTTCATCGTCCGATTCCGGACCAAAATAACCGTCATGATATCCTGCAATAATAACACGCGGATATTGCAATTGTAACCTTTCAGCGGTTTCCTGAATCACTTCAGGTGTAGAACCAAGGAGATATACCTTCCAACCATATCTTTCACCCTGTTGCATCAATTCATGTAACAGGTCAAAACCAGCTACCCGTTCGGTTACAGGCTCCTTACAATAATTAGCAGCCCATACCACACCGGTTCCATCTGGGACAACCAATTCAGCTGACTTCATTATCTCCATATAAGCTGGATCTTCCAAAGCAGCCATAACCATAATCGGATTAGCTGTAATCACTTGATGCGGGATACGGGTATGAACCGCCTCTGTCAAATAAGCAACAGTTGCTGCCATATCAACCTTGGAGACTCTAATCCCAAAAATAGGAACTGTAGGTACCGCGCTTTCTGCTTTCACTTTAGATCATCCTTTATGGTGGAAATATTCTACGATTTGCCGTGCTGGAGCCCCTGCTTCTTGAATCAACGAGGAGAGGATCGTCTCCCGCTCATTTCTCCATCCCTCTGCTGTTTCCAAAAGATGGCCTATCTCAGCAGCAACTTGTCCAGCATCTAATGATTGGGTCGTGCCCACAGGCTGACACCGAACTCTGTCTAGAAAATGATCAATTTTCGGATCATAAGAGATACCAATCAGCGGAACTCGCCGCCCTGCGGCATAAATCAGGCTATGAAGACGCATTCCGATCAGCACTTCACATTGCCCTACTTCCCGCAGCATGTGTTGCGGATGACTGGCATCTTCACAAATACTGACCTGCCCCCCATGCTGGCTTATATTTTCTTCCAGCTTCTCCATCACATAACGTGAGGCTTCAATATCAGATGGAAGATGAAACGGAAGGAATCTTAAATGCAATGGTTTTTCAAGATTCGCCTTAATCAAGCCTTGAGCAAGAGCGTCCAGCTCCTTGCGATCTTGTTCCCAATAACGTACCGAAATACCTACTACCGGAAGTGAATCTGAAGACTCTGGTAATTCAACAGCATCAGTCTCTTCAGGTAAAGATAAGCCCATCACCGGGTCAGGAACAACCTCTATGTTCTTCTGTTCTAATCCCATAGAAAGTAAAAGCTCGCGGGATTGTTCATCCCGCACAGAGATATAAGTACATTTGCGAAACACTGATTTGATTAATGGGTGGAAAAGCTTACGATGCACAGGTCCGATACCTTGAGCATAAATAAAGGTCGGTTTACCCATCCACTGCGCAAGCTTAATAATACCTAAATAGTAAGGAATACTCTTGCTTCCTGTTACATCTTGCAGCAAGCTGCCTCCACCGCTGATCAGACCAGAACTCTCATAAATAGCTTGACGGACTTCAACCAGCTTCATCCGGTGCACAGATTTCACTCCATATGTGGCGCTAGTCCACTCAGGATCGATGGACAAGACAATGGGTTCTATCTCTATTCCTGCAGCTTGAGAATGTTGTTGCAGTGCAATCAATATAGATTGCAGTACCGCCTCATCCCCGCTGTTATGGAAACCGTAATAACCGGAAATAACTATCTTTTTAGGAGTGGCGACCATCGTTTCCAACACCCTTCTGCAATTTGCCATACGATTACGGCAATCACACCAATGATCAGTCCTAATCCAAGACCGAGCAAGCCACGAATGAGCGAGATCAGAACTGGCGAGTGAATATGAGCAAAGGTATCTACCATCGAGAGCTGACCGATTACAGCAATAATCATGATAAACGCTGCATTCCGATATCTAAAGGCCAAGAATGCGCCAAGAATTAATAACGGATGCGCTAGCAAAAACTCTTTATTACGCGGTCGAACACCAACCGTATTTTCCAAGAATGTACGTAAAACCATTTCCAGCGGACTCACACTGCCACCGTTACCTGTACGGGTCATGTAATAATAGCCAACAACCGCCAAAACAAAGGCAATGATAATCATCGCAAATGTGATTGGTGTCCGCAGCAGCTTACCTGTCTTGTTAAAGACAAAATCCCCGCGATACAAAAGCACGTAAAGTGCCACAAGACCGATAGGCGCCATATGAAGCAGACTGACACCACGGAACTGGTTGAGAACCAGGCTATAAGTTACATTATTAAGCAGTGCTATCATAAACGGCACAGCGCTCAAAGAGATCAGTGAAGTCTTAAAATAAAGCACTAAGCTATGTGTAAACCGGCGTTGCGGGCTCATAGCCTTATAGGTAAGGGGATTGCTCCGTAGAGGTGGCCCCATTTCATTAACCTTACGAATGGCAAGCACAACGGCAAGCGTTGGTGCACTTATCGCAGCGGCAAGCGCGAGCGCTTGTTCAAACATTTCAGGCTTCACTAGCATCAGGCCTGCACTTCCAATCAGACCTAACACCCAGGCAGCAAGCGTGAGCTGTGGAATGAAGTAAGAGACCAGCAGAGCCACTAAAGACACTGCTCCAACCACCGCAACTAGCTTAAAGTAACGTTGATAAGAGGAATCTACAACCTCAAATGCCGTAGCTTGTCCCAGTTTAAATCCATTGTCTTTAATCTGCTCAACTGCTCCGCCTGGTTCACTTAGGCTGGTAATAAGGTTATCTAATGTATCTGTAACCTGTGCCTTAGCAGTATTTCTTGCAGGAATCGTGTTTAAGTAGATCATGCGGATATTCCGATCCTTTGTTGCCAGAGCGAAACGGTCCGAAATTACTTTTGGATCTAAGGCAGAATCTCCCTCACTAAGGGAATATAAACGTGTCACATTATAATCCAGCAAATAAGCGAGCCTGTTAAAGCCCTTTTGCTGTTTCTTAATATTCTCAATTGCTGCAATCCCCATTCCACGTTCCTTAAGGAGATTAGCAAAGTCAGTGATACTGCCAGTATCGGCATCATCATTAAACCCTTTAACAGACTCACCTTCAAATAGAATCCGTTTAACACCCAATTCCTCATAACGATCCAACAGCTTCTTTACCGTGGCTTCATTATAAGTCAGAGAATCCACAAGACGAGGTACAATACTGAATCCCTTGTTATGCAGCATGTCCAGTGTAAATGGATCGGGCTGGAGCGGCTTCAATGTAGCGTCTTCTAGCGGAGTCTCAATGATAAGCCCCTGCTGTCCGCGGAAACTCCAGTCTCTTGAATTAATCCCAAGATTACTAAATGCTTCTTTAATTACAGGCGCTAAAGTATCGCTGTAATCAGCACTGGTAAAAAGAATATAGGTATAGTTCTCATTTTCAGGAATGATCGTGTCCGTAAGATTAGCTATATCAGCCGCACCCCATATCATTAGACGACGCGCCTTACGGTAATCTTCCAATGTGCTTTCGTAAATCGCCATGCTCTGTACACCAGCGTCTTTAAGGCGATCTAACTGTTCGGAAATATAATCTTGTGGATTTGCACGATAGCTGGCTACATCAACCAGATCACGATAATCAAATACAAATTCTACTGTCTTGGAAGACTTCTCCGTCTGCAGTCGATCATAGACCACAGGCAAGGCTGCTATAACGCCAACCACAACTATGATCCACAGCCACTTTCGGGAAGTAATATTCCAACGTTGCCATTTTTGCCGCACCAAAAGTACCTCCTCTTTCGCTTTAAAAACTCTTTTAACAAAAGTAGAAACGGATCGTCATCCTTTTAGAGACGGTACCCGTTTCTACATAAAATATAATTCACAATATAGAAGGCACTCTATATTTATTATTGTCCCCCGTCAACGCGAGCCATAACCTGTTTCGACAGTGCAGCAACCTTATCCTTAGCATTCTGCAGGGAGTCACCCACTACTGCAAAATAAACCTTAATCTTAGGTTCTGTGCCGGAAGGGCGCAGGCAGAACCAAGATCCGTCAGCCAGCAAATACTTCAGTACATTTTCCTTCGGCAGTCCATTTAAGCCCAGGGAGTAATCCTGAATTTCTGTTACGGCAGATCCAGCAATTTCTTGTGGGGCATTAGAACGCCAATCATTCATGATTCCTTGAATTTGCGCAACGCCATCTTTGCCTTTCAGCGTACGGGACTCCAAGCTTTCCAAGAAGTATCCGAACTGCTTGTACAATTCCTGAAGAACATCATATAATGTTTTGCCTTGAGCTTTATAATAAGCACCTGCTTCAGCGATAAGCATAGCAGCAAGAACAGCATCCTTATCACGAGCATAATTGCCTGCAAGATAACCATAGCTTTCTTCATATCCGAAAAGATATGTGTATTCTCCGGATTGTTCGAACTGGGTCATCTTTTCTCCAATATATTTGAAGCCAGTCAGCGTATTAAATACAGTTGCACCATAATGAGAAGCTACAGCAGCCCCCATTTCACTAGTAACGATAGTCTTTACAACCGCACCATTGCTAGGCAGCTTTCCTTGTTCCTGCAAACGACTCAAATAGTAATGAATCATCAGTGCTCCGGATTGATTACCGGACAGAACAACAAATTTACCTTCATTGTCGCGAACTACCGCACCCATACGGTCTGCATCAGGATCTGTACCAATCAAAAGGTCAGCATTCAACTCTTCGCCCAGCTTCATAGCCAGCGTAAAAGCTTCACGCTCCTCCGGGTTCGGCGATTTCACTGTAGAGAATTCAGAATCCGGCTGTTCTTGCTCAGGTACAACATGTACCTGGGTGAACCCGATTTTCTCAAGTACACGGCGGACTGGCAAATTACCTGTACCATGCAGCGGAGTGTATACGATTTTGAAGTCTTTTCCAAGCGTAGAGGCAATCTCTTCACTCGCAAGACTGACCGCAGCAACAGTATCGGTAAACGCTTCGTCATCCTTCTCTCCTAGCCAGTGCAACAGCCCTTGAGCTTCAGCTTCTTCTTGCGAAATCCGCTTTACACCATCAAAAGTGTCAACCTCTAGTATGTAAGAAATGACCTTTTCGGCTTCGTGTGGTACAAGCTGTCCGCCTTCCGAATTATAGACCTTATAACCATTGTATTCAGGAGGGTTATGGCTCGCGGTGATTACAATACCACCCGTTGCTTTCAAATAACGCACGCTGAATGACAGCTGTGGTGTTGAACGAAGGGAGGTAAACAAATGCGCCTCGATGCCATTAGCAGCCAGTACAAGAGCAGCCTCAAGTGTGAATTCAGGCGAGAAGCGACGAGAGTCATGCGCGATAACAACCGAAGGTCTGCCTTCTCCAGTATGCTTTTCTAGAATATAATTAGCGAAGCCTTGTGTAGCTCTGCCAACAGTATAACGATTGATACGATTGCTGCCCGCACCAATAACCCCACGCAAGCCGCCTGTACCAAACTCTAAGTCTCTGTAAAAACGCTCTTCAAGCTCCTGTGGCTCATTCTCCAGAGCGCGAAGCTCTGCCTTTGTAGCTTCGTCAACAGAAGGGTCCTGCAACCAGCGGGATAATGTGTCTGCCGCTTTCGCACTTAATTGAGTCATATGAATCTCTCCTTTAGATATATTTATAGAAAAATAAAATATTTAGCTCAGAGCAAACATAATTTCTCCAGAGGCTACAACCTTACCTTCAACGGAAGCAGTAGCTTGTCCTTTTCCGATGCTGCCCTTAAGGCGGGTGATCTCTACTTCAAGAGTAAGTGTATCGCCCGGTACCACTTGACCACGAAAACGGAATCCGTCCAGCCCAGCTAAAAAACCGATTCGGCCGCGATTAGCTTCTACTCCCAGGATAGCAACCGCACCCACTTGTGCAAGGGCTTCTGTAATCAGTACACCCGGCATTACCGGATAGCCCGGAAAGTGACCTACAAAGAACGGTTCATTGATCGTTACATTTTTGATTCCTACAGCTTTTTTGCCCATTTCAATCTCGATAATTTTGTCCACCAGCAGAAATGGAGGCCGATGGGGGATGATTTCTTGAATTTGGTTGATATCCAGCATTATGACAAAACTCCTTTCGGATGTTGCACATTTTCTTTTATTCTTTGCCGAAATGCATAAAATTAGGCAGGTTCGGTAAAAACTATATTTATCCTTCACCAACTGCAGAAGTGGAGGTTGAGATAAGGGGCTTTCTCCACCGGATGCGGCAGCATGGCGGAGAGGGCCCTTTTTGCTGCCCGAGGCCCCCCACCATTATACATTTTTCAGCATAAAAAAGAAAACTCCCTTATATAACAAGGGAGTGGTTAAATCATCTTCATTTATGGAGCAAAAACCAAATCATATACATGTCTCCACGTGCTCCACTGCAGAGCATCGCTTAACTCTTTCTTACCCAGGACAACGTAACCGACGGCCAGACCGCCTCCAAGTGCAGCTACGAGAAGCAAGGGAATAAGAACCCATTGTATCATGGTCCATTTGGAGATCCCTCGTGGAGAGGGTTCTTTCTTCTCTTCCGATTTAACTTTTTCCTGTCGATCCATTCCTTCACCTCTACGCGCGCATGTTATTGGCTAGACCAAACATCTGATCACTGGACGAAAGTGCCCGAGCTACGAGTTGATACGTGCGTTGAATCTGCATCATTTCTGTCATTTCTGAGGTCATATCGACATTCGACTGCTCCAGCCATCCTGAGCGCACTCCAATTCCAGATGCCTCGCCTGCCGCTCTTTGTACAAAAGCCTGCTGTGCTGTAACCCCATCTGCAAGCATATAGAAATTCCCGTCGACAGCCTTTAAGGCATTCTGTGTCTTAGGTTCTACTATCATTATAGTACCCGCTACCTGAACAGGTCCATTCTCTGTCTTTTTTGTTAACACACGACCAGATTCATCGATAGCAGCATTCACACCTACAGGAACCGTTAGAGGTTTGCCCTCTGTATTTAAAACGGAGTTTCCTGTGTTATCAACCAATACCATCTTTTTGGCATCAGTCGTGTCAGGAATAAAGTGAAAATCGCCCTGACGTGTATACGCCGTAGTACCATTGACCTGAACACCAAAAAGCCCGTTGCCCTGAATGGCTAAGTCGGTCGGACTCCCTGTTTCTTTAAGGGGTCCCTCTTCCCAATTCGTTGAGATCGAAGGCACATAAGTCCCAAAACCCATATTAAAGCCTAGGGGTGTAGAACGGCCCGGTTGGTCATAATCATCTGATTGCTGTTGTACACGAGTCAGCACGTCCTCAAAAGAGCCCTGCTTGCTCTTATAACCATTGGTATCCATGTTGGCTAGATTATCCGCTATAATATCAAGCCGCTGCTGAAGGCTCGACATGGAGACTGCTGCACTAATCGTTGAGTTGTTCATAGATCAAACCTCCTATAAGCTCTACCTGTAAAGCTCATTCCTAAGCACTGCCTATACCCTGCCAACTTCACTTACAGCCTTCTGCAAGCTGCCATCATAATATTGAACAATCTTCTGGTTCGCTTCATAAGCCCGATAGGCGGCATTCAAATCCACAGTAACCTGAGTAGGATCTACATTGGAGCTTTCCAGGTAACCTTGGCGTACTTGCATGTTATCTGTTCCGTTAGAGAAACGGATATCTGCCGCCTCTACATCATCAGCGTGAAATACACCATTACCGTCACGTACAAGCTCCTGTGGCTTTGTTACTACACTCACACCAAGCTTGGTCCCTGTCGGAAGTCCTGTTACCGGATTAAGCAAATTACCCTGCCCGTCCACTTTAAGGGTGTCCTGATTTCCTGTCAAGACAAGGGGCTTGCCTGTGGAATCAAGAACCTTGAAGCCACCACTGCTCAGTACCTCTCCTGTAGCCGCGTTTATTGAGAAGCTCCCATTTCGCGTATACAGATTATTCCCTTCAGCATCCTGTACAGTAAAGAAGGCCTGTGGACGATAAACAACCTCACCCTCAGGGCTTACATATTTGCCTGAACCATCAAAGGAGATATTTTGACCTGTCACTGGATCAGCTACTTGCAAATCCGTAGATAAAGCAAAATCCATGGTCTTGCCGCTCTCCCTTAAATCACCCTGTAAATATTGGGATATCGATTGTTCTGCAAAAACCCCAGTGTTAAGGCGCCCCACTGGCTTTGTATTGCCATTACTCATAGCAGAGATCAGTACATCCGGAAAAGCATGATTGACACTGTCAACCTGCTTGTACCCCGTTGTATTCAAGTTAGCGATGTTCTGTGTTGCCGTATCATGTCTACGCTGCTGTGTAACCATACCTGCAGCGGCTGTATATAATCCTCTTATCATGAAGGTAGTCCCCTTCCGAATCTTTTGCTACCTTTTATATCGGCTGCTTAGAACTTTTTCTTAACGACCTTGTCCAAATTATCTAGCATTATTCCGGTTCCCTTAACTACACAATGCATCGGGTCTTCCGCTATCCACACCGGAACATGTAATTCTTCTGAGAGGAGCTCGTCCAATCCATTAAGTAAAGCGCCACCACCAGTTAGAACAACACCCCGGTCAATAATATCTGCTGATAGCTCAGGCGGTGTACGTTCCAGAACGGACTTAGCAGCTGCCACAATAGAAGAAACCGGATCCCATAGTGCTTCTTTTACCTCGCCTGAAGTAATAGTGAGCGTCTGAGGGAGTCCACTTACCATATCACGACCACGAATATCCATTTCAGCCTGCATCAGGCCTGGACGCACGGTGCCAATTGTAACCTTAATATCCTCTGCCGTACGTTCACCGATTAACAGCTTATACTTTTGTTTAATATATCTTAAAATGGCCTCATCGAACTTGTCTCCTGCGACTTTAATCGAAGAAGCGGTAACGACGTCGCCCATAGAAAGTACGGCTACATCCGTCGTTCCGCCACCGATATCGACGACCATGTTCCCACTAGGCTGATAAATATCCATTCCCGCTCCGATTGCAGCGGCTTTTGGCTCTTCCTCCATAAAAACTTCCTTAGCCCCGCTCCGCTCTGCCGCTTCCCGTATGGACTTCTGTTCCACAGATGTAATATTTGTAGGGGCGCAAATCAGAATACGGGGCCGTGCGTACCAGGACCGGCCGCCAACGCGGTCGATAAAATACTTGAGCATCATTTCTGTGATTTCAAAATCTGCAATGACACCATCCCGGAGAGGACGGATTGTTATAATATTTCCAGGTGTACGTCCAACCATGCGACGTGCCTGTTCTCCCACCGCAAGGACTCTCTTCGTATCACTTTCAAGTGTGACCACGGAAGGTTCATCCAGAACGACTCCCCTTCCCTTAACATGTATGAGCACATTGGCCGTGCCGAGGTCGATTCCGATATCCTTGCTAAACATAATGAAAGAGCCCCCAAAGTGTTATTTTAATTGAAAAAACAGCAGTTAGTACTAAATTTAAAAATACCATACTTTAGGGGAAGTACACAATGTATTAAAGCTGAATATTTCCTTAAATTTCCGAAAATCTCATGGCTTTGATGCTACAGCAACCTCACGTTTTTTCCCCGTCGATTTTTTATATTTGATTTTTGTGGCTTCTCCCCCCCGAAGATGTCGGATGGACTTGTGATATTCGAGAATGTGCTTCACCTGATCGGCCAGATCAGGGTTGATCTCTGGCAGACGCTCAGTTAAATCTTTATGCACCGTGCTCTTTGAAACGCCAAATTCCTTGGCTATGGTCCGGACCGTATGCCTGGTTTCCACGATGCAGCGTCCGATTTTGATCGTACGTTCCTTGATGTAATCGTGCACGCTCCCGCCTCCCAACTGTGGATAGTTTGGTACATTATATGAGGGGCGGGCTTATATATTCGCGCTTTCAAGACATGACAAGCTATGGAGGGCTCATTTTATTTAATGGACAACCTAATAACCCGTGTTATTAGCATGATGAAAAGCCGTCGTTCTCCCTTTAGGTCAACAACCGTTTCCCGCGTAAACAAAAGGCTCATCACAAACACAACCTTAAAAATCCTTATATACACAAAAAAAATAGGGGGCTTTCGCCCCCTGCTATAGAAATTTTTATCGCTGTGGCAGTAAATCCGATGGATTGACTACTTTGCCATCTTCGTACACTTCAAAGTGTACATGATTTCCAAGGTCCTTTTCGATCTCACTGCGACCAGCTGTGGCAAGAGTATCTCCTTGCTTCACTACATCGCCTTGTTTAACTTTTGTTTCACCAAGACTTTGGTATACAGTCTTCAAATTACCTTGATGGGTAATTTCAATCACTTTACCTAATACCGCAACATCTTCCACTCTGGTCACTTCACCGCTGAGCGCTGCTTTAACATCGAACGTATTGTTGTCTTCACGGGCAATATCGATTCCGACATTAGGAATAAATTTGTCGTTATATTGCACCATAGCGGCAACGTGATTGTCCTCTGTACCATTCTCATCATAATACGGCTTAACTACTTCTACTTCACCTGGATTAGCTACTGGCCAAGTCATACTTTCCGTTGAAGCAACAACTTCAAGTGCATCTGGACCTCCGGTTGTCGTACCAGCTTCGTTAGCGGAAGTTCCTACTTGCTGCGAAGTGGCGGCGGTGTCCTGGTTGAGCGGCTTCTGGCCGGCATCCTGATAGACCCACACCAAGGTTAGTATAATTGCCGCTGCCGCCGTGTAGACTGCTGGGAATACCCAACGTTTAGATACCAGTCTGTTCCATGAAGAAGGTTTTGCACCAGGTAAATCTCCCTGAGTTTTTTTGAGAGATTCATCTTGGTTTGTTTTGTTTTTGTCTTGTTCATTCATATGGTTATCACCTCAGTAACCAGTGTTACCGGGGTTTTCTCTTTTATACGTATCTTTCAAGTTATTTTTTCAGAAGAGTTGAGATTTGTGTAAATGAGATACCACTATAATAGTGTTTGAGAATTTGGGTAGCAGTTCCACCCTCTTTAGCCATCCCATTTGCCCCCCACTGGCTCATCCCTACTCCATGCCCATTTCCGAAGGTCGTGATTAAGATCTTATTCCCCTTACGACTCCAACTGAATTGGCTGGATCGTAGGCCCAGCTTCTCTCTCACTTCACGTCCAGTAAATATAGAGCCTCCAATTGAGACCTCTTTAATCCGATGTCCAGTGGTAAGAGACAATACTTCCATAGGTAATCTTGAAGATGATGAAATCTTCGTTGTAGTTCCTGAATTGGTAGTTTCTTTGGAGGCTGGAATGACTTTATCGTTCAGACCCAATCTAGTAAGTATTTCAGCAACAGTAAAGGTGTTAGTCACTGCATAGTTTGGGGTAATCTCTTTCTCCCAAGGACTCGTCACGCTGCGCAGATAGGGAATCGCTGCATTCCAATACTCTTCTGAGTTCTCAGTATATCCTCCACTGGAGGCGAAAAAGGAGGCCGTTATCGGCTGCCCTTTATATGTCATGATCACTCCGCGCGTCTCAAGGACCGCGCGCTGCAGCTTTGCGAGGTCGGCGCTTCTTCCGCCGAGCTTCCATTGCCGTTCCAGCGTGTCCTTAGATATGTAAGCCTGATGGCTTACCGTATCGGTTACATCCGCCTCCGGAACGGGTACGCCGCTTCTGTCGCCAGCCACCAGGCGGCGCATGATAAAGGTGCGGGCAGCTACGGCCTGCGCTTTGAGCGCTTCAAGCTCAAAGTCGGCCGGCATCTCGGCCGCAAGCACGCCGCGGACGTAGTCCTCCAGCGGCAATGTCTCTATTTGTCCGCTGTGTGACAAATAGACAGAGACGTCCGGCTGCGGCGCTTCCTGCGCAGCCGTCTCCGGCGCCGCCGGAGGGGCCGTGACCGTCGGCACGGCCACAGGCGCCGGTTGTCCCCGGTGTAGTGGGACAACCGCCAGCGGAATCAGCAGCGCCGCCAGGAAAGGCGCTGCGAGCCAGGCGACGGGGATGAGTCGCCTGCGCCGGGGAGCAAGGGGACGCGAGTGCCAGCGCGTTGTCTTGTTTCTTCGCAAGTAGCGGAAATCTTTCATCTCTATGGCTCCTTCCGTGAATCACTGGTGATTCTTATAGATATGAATTTGCAGCAACTGCTAGAACACAATTTGAGAGAAAGAGAGTTCCTGTCCTCAATCTATTACTAGACCACAGGCTATTAAATTGCATACAAAAAAATCCCCATCAAATGAGGATTCCATAAAAAAAGACCAAGCTGCAAACTGCAGCCTGGTCTCTCCTAATGATTGATATTATACCCAAGTTGGTTGAACCTGAAAGCGTGGTTTAACCTCTTCGTTTTTAGTCGATTCACTCTTGGATACTTCCGGTTTAAGAACTTCATCCTTCACGGTTTGCGCTGAAGTATCTTCCATGGAGATGCGCCAAATTTCCGCACCCAATCCGGACAGTTTCTCAGCCAAATGAACATACCCGCGGTCAATATGATGAGTTCCGCTTACTTCAGTAGTGCCCTCAGCAACCAGACCTGCCAAAATAAGCGCAGCTCCCGCACGCAGATCCGTAGCACAAACCTTAGCTCCGACCAATTGTGCATTACCTGTAACGATCGCCGAGCGACCTTCGATCTTAATCTCAGCATTCATGTTGTGGAATTCATCCACATGCATAAACCGGTTCTCAAATACGGTTTCTGTAACGACACTAGTACCTTCAGAACGCAGCAATAATGCCATCATTTGCGACTGCATATCCGTAGGAAAACCTGGATACGGCAAAGTCTTCAAATCAACAGCTTTGAGAGGCTTGTCACTGATTACACGAATACCGTTCTCGTCGGGAATAATGGTTACACCCATTTCTTCCATCTTAGCAATAACAGGACCTAAGTGATCAGCAATTGCGCCTTCCACATATACATCGCCACCGGTAATTGCTGCAGCCGCCATGTACGTACCTGCTTCGATACGGTCAGGGATTACATGATGTTTGACCCCATGCAGACGTTCTACCCCTTCAATACGGATAACGCCTGTTCCCGCACCGCGTACGATTGCGCCCATACCATTCAAGTAATTGGCCAGGTCGACAATCTCAGGCTCCTTAGCCGCATTCTCGATAACGGTCACGCCTTCGGCTAATGTAGCTGCCATCATTATATTTTCGGTCGCACCTACGCTTGCTACATCCAAATACACTTTGGCACCGCGCAGGCGTCCGTTGCTTTTCGCTTCAATGTAGCCCTGGCCGAGACTAATCTCCGCACCCAGTGCTTCAAACCCTTTCAAATGCTGATCAATCGGTCGTGTACCAATGGCACAGCCGCCTGGCAGGGAAATTCTTGTCTGACCAAGTCTAGATAACAGTGGGCCCATGACTAAAAAAGACGCCCGCATTTTTCGAACCCATTCATAAGGTGCTTCACAGGATGTGATATTTGTAGCATCCACCTGGATAATATCGTTCTGATATGTAACCCCTGCACCCAGAGATTCCAGCATTTTTGATATCGTCATCACATCATCAAGCGGAGGTGCGTCTACAATGACGCTTACTCCTTCTTCTGCCAATAGAGAGGCGGCTATGATCGGTAATACGGAATTTTTTGCGCCGCTAACTTTCACGCTCCCGGTCAATCTGTTGCCACCGCGGACGATAAATTTGCTCATTTTCGGTTTCCCTCCGCGTCCATTATTTCTTAAATTATTTTTTTAGATTAAAGTAATTGCAAAAAAGTTCTCTACTCCATCAATACGCCCATTTACTCGGGCATGTTCCTTAAAGTTCAGTGTTGACATAATAAAACCTTATTATTCGACACCTTTTGACCACTGCGACCTAAGACACTTATAACCAAACTACATCCCCTTAAAACATATATCGGATCATCCCACTCCAGCTCAGGTAATCCAGGAAGAACCCCGCTACAAAACGACCAAGTACAATGGCCAACAGCAAGTGCAGCAGCCTTCCCTGAGGACTCTTGGGATATCTTATGACCAAATCGAGCTTAAGGTTCTGCAATGCCCACCAAGATAATACAACACTGAGCAAAGATACAATCATTGAGACCATACTGCTGGTTCCAACTGCGCTAGACAACCCACCCGACAATATATCCTCCATGCTAACCCTCCGTGTTCGTATTACTCGGAAATCGACTCTTATATCATACTTGTGAAGGGCAAAAGAATCCAGTACTTTTACAAATTTTTAAACAATTCAACGCCATTATCCAAAATAATGAAGAAATTTTAACCTTTTTTCAATAGATTACTATAATAAAAAGCAGTCAAACCCTAAGGCTTGACTGCTTTTATCCTACTGTTGTCCTTTTCCAGTGGACACTTTAATCCGTGTAACAGCGCGTTGCAGCGCCAATTCCGCACGGCGGTGATCGATATCATCTTGTTTGCTCCGAGTCTGGAGACGGCGTTGAGCCCGTTCTCTAGCCGCTTCGGCGCGCTCAACATCGATATCTGTTGGCAGCTCGGCACTTTCAGCCAGCACGGTTACTTTGTCCTTATGCACTTCTACGAACCCGCCATGAACAGCGATGGAGATCGTAACACCGTCCGATTTGACGGATAACGGAGCAACCTGAAGTGGAGTCACAAGCGGAATGTGTCCCGGCAAAATACCCAACTCGCCTTCGACCCCTCTTACAATCAAGCTATTCACTTGCTTGGAGTAAACGAGATGCTCCGGCGTGACAATTTCCAACAAAAAGGTATTCACTTCCATTCCTCCTTAAAGCTTTACATTGTAAAGCTCGCTTCGAAAGCATGCACTAAGCTTTACGAAGTAAAGCTTGCATCGAAAGCATTAGCTAAGCTCAGGTTACATCGATTTCGCTTTTTCTACTGCTTCTTCAATCGTACCTACAAATAGGAAAGCTGCTTCTGGAAGATCATCATGCTTACCATCCAGGATTTCCTTAAAGCTGCGTACAGTTTCTTTGATTGGTACATATTTACCCTTAAAGCCAGTGAACTGTTCAGCCACGTGGAATGGCTGCGACAGGAAGCGTTCAACTTTACGAGCACGAGCTACGATAACCTTATCATCCTCACTCAATTCATCCATACCCAAGATGGCAATGATGTCTTGAAGCTCGGTATAACGTTGCAGCAATTGTTTAACACCTTGTGCCACGTTGTAATGTTCTTCACCAACAATTTCTGGAGCGAGCAAACGCGAGCTGGAAGCCAGTGGGTCAACCGCTGGGAAAATCCCCTTCTCGGAAATTTTACGCTCAAGGTTAGTTGTTGCATCCAAGTGAGCAAACGCTGTAGCCGGAGCAGGGTCAGTGTAGTCATCCGCCGGTACGTAGATTGCTTGAATCGATGTAACTGAACCTTTTTTAGTCGATGTGATACGCTCTTGCAGCTGGCCCATTTCAGTAGCCAGAGTCGGCTGATAACCAACCGCAGATGGCATACGGCCGAGAAGAGCGGACACTTCGGAACCCGCTTGGGTAAAGCGGAATATATTATCGATAAAGAGCAGCGTATCGCGGCCTTCCACATCACGGAAATATTCCGCCATGGTCAAACCGGTCAAAGCTACACGAAGACGTGCACCTGGAGGCTCATTCATTTGTCCGAAGACCATTGCTGTCTTCTTAATAACGCCGGAATCCGTCATTTCGTGATAAAGGTCATTACCTTCACGAGTACGTTCACCGACACCTGCGAATACGGAAATACCACCGTGCTCTTGGGCAATGTTATTAATCAATTCTTGGATTGTTACTGTTTTACCTACGCCGGCACCGCCGAAGAGGCCGACTTTACCACCCTTAGCATAAGGTGCGAGCAAGTCGATAACTTTAATACCTGTTTCCAAGATTTCCGCTTGTGTTGACAATTCGTCAAATGTTGGTGCGAGACGGTGAATCGGGTTCTTTTTCTCAGCAAGAACTTCACCAGCGTTATCAATTGGATTGCCAAGTACGTTAAATACACGGCCTAATGTCGCTTCCCCTACAGGAACCGAAATTGGGCCTCCTTGATCGATTGCATCCAGTCCACGAACCAGACCATCAGTAGAAGACATCGCGATACAACGTACCAGATTGTCTCCCAAGTGATTGGAAACCTCAAGTGTTAGGTTAAGCTGACGACCATTGTCCAAGACGGTTTCAATTTTGATAGCGTTGAAAATCTCGGGCAACTGGCCGCGTTCAAATTCAATATCGACAACCGGACCCATAATGCTTACAACGCGTCCTTTGTTCATCTTCTTTTCCCTCCTCGAAAGCTGTTACATCAAGAAGAAACGACGTTGTCGTCATATAAAGATGACAACCGTTTCTCGTAGAAATATAAGCATTTTGTATAGTGTAAAACCATACTTTCTTATATTTTAAGAAGAACTTACAGTGCCGTTCTTAAGGAGCTATGCACCCTAAGCAAGCGACACTGTTTCTCGTAAAACACAAGACAAGTTAAGCACTTAGTTTAACTTTTCTTGTATTTTAAGACTGCGCGTTCGCTCCGGCCACGATCTCGGTAATTTCCTGCGTAATTGCCGCCTGACGGGCACGGTTGTACGTAAGGGTAAGTTCTCCGATCATTTTCGACGCGTTCTTCGTTGCACTGCCCATAGCTGTCATTTTCGCACCCAGCTCACTGGCCTTGCCATCCAGAATAGCGCTATAAATCAAAGTTTCAGCGTACTTTGGAAGCAATACTTCTAGCACGCCTTCCGGTGAAGGTTCATATTCGTAGTTTGCAGAAGCTTCATGATGCTCTTGATTCCCTACTCCATCCATAGGCAACAGTCTCTCAACGGTTGGGATCTGGGTGATAGCATTGACGAATTGATTGTAACAAACATACAACTCATCATACGTACCATCTACAAACTGCTGTACTGCCGAATTCGCGATAGACTTGATGTCAGCAAACTTCGGCGCATCCGACAGCTCAGTAACTTCCTGTACAATCGGATATTCACGGCGACGTAGAAAGTCACGGCCCTTACGACCAATAACAAACAATGCGTACTCATCTTTGGACTTATGCTTCTCCGCGATGAGCATCGTCACCTTACGCAAAATATTAGCGTTGTAACCACCTGCAAGCCCTCTATCAGAGGTAACGATTAGATAACCAGTCTTCTTCACAGGGCGGCTAACCAGCATAGGGTGTTGAACACCTTCTGTGCCAGCCGCAATGCTCGATACAACCTCTTTTAGCTTCTCAGCATAAGGACGGGCGGCAATTGCCTTCTCCTGAGCTTTTCTCAGCTTGGATGCGGCTACCATTTCCATCGCTTTTGTGATCTGTCTTGTGTTTTGAACACTCTTAATTTGACGTTTAATATCACGCATGCTTCTTGCCATGATTTCACCACCTTAGAGCTTTGACGGAGTCAAAGCTAACTTCGTAAGCATCATCTTAGCTTTGACGGAGTCAAAGCTACTTCATAAGCACAGCCTGAGCTTCGGCAGAGCCAAAGCTCACTTAGTAAAATCCGTTAAAGTCTATCTATATTAGCTAGTAGCGAAACCTCTTTTAAAGGTATCAATCGCTGCTTTAAGAGCGGCTTCGTTATCAGCTGTCAAATCTTTTGTATCCCTGATGGATTGAGCTACATCAGCAGCACTGCTATCCATGTAAGCAAGGAATTCCTTTTCAAAACGTTTTACGTCTTTAACTGGAATATCATCCAAATATCCTTTTACAGCTGTGTACAAGCTAAGTACTTGATGCTCAACAGACAACGGCTGATTCACACCTTGTTTCAGAACTTCCATCATACGTGCCCCGCGATTCAGACGGGCAAGTGTAGATTTATCAAGATCTGAGCCGAACTGTGAGAAGGCTTGAAGTTCGCGATATTGGGCAAGATCCAGACGGAGCGAGCCGGCTACCTTCTTCATCGCTTTGATTTGAGCGGAGCCCCCTACACGGGAAACGGAGATACCGACGTTGATCGCCGGACGTTGACCAGAGTAGAACAGATCGGATTCAAGGAAGATTTGACCATCTGTAATCGAGATTACGTTCGTAGGAATGTAAGCTGATACGTCAGATGCCTGTGTTTCGATAAATGGAAGTGCGGTTAATGAACCACCACCGAGCTCATCACTAAGCTTAGCTGCACGCTCCAAAAGACGGGAGTGCAAGTAGAATACGTCACCCGGGAATGCTTCACGACCCGGTGGACGACGAAGCAGCAAGGACAATTCGCGATAAGCCGAAGCTTGTTTCGAAAGGTCATCGTAAATGATCAGTACGTGCTCGCCCTTGTACATGAAGTATTCGCCCATTGCGCAACCTGCGTATGGAGCAATGTACAACAATGGGGACGGCTCGGAAGCCGATGCAGTTACAACGATTGTATATTCCAAAGCGCCATGACGGCGAAGAGTTTCTACAACCTGTGCTACTGTGGATTGCTTTTGACCAATGGCAACATAAATACATTTCATACCGTTGCCTTTTTGGTTGATAATCGCGTCAATTGCGATTGCAGTCTTACCTGTTTGACGGTCACCAATGATAAGTTCGCGTTGTCCACGACCGATTGGTACCATCGCATCAATGGCTTTAAGACCTGTTTGCATCGGTTCATGTACCGATTTACGATCGATAACACCTGGTGCATTATTTTCTACAGGACGGAATTCAGTTGTAGCAATTGGGCCTTTGCCGTCAAGCGGCATACCAAGTGCGTTAACTACACGACCGAGCAGAGCTTCACCAACAGGAACTTGCATAATTTGTCCTGTACGTTTTACTTGATCGCCTTCACGAATTTCCTTGTACTCACCCAGAATAACAACACCGACGTTGCTTTCTTCCAGATTGAGCGCCATGCCCACTACTCCGTTGGAGAACTCTAGCAATTCGCCAGCCATTGCGTTTTCCAGACCGTAGACACGGGCGATACCGTCGCCGACTTGAATGACGGTGCCGACTTCGGCAACTTCGATATCGGCTTTATATTCCTCAATTTGACTTTTGATCAAAGTGCTGATCTCTTCAGGTCTGATGCCCAATATCCTCACCCCTATCTTCTATGCTTATCATTAAAGGATTTCTCGAGACGCTCCAATTTGTTAGACAGACTGCCGTCATACAGCGTATCGCCGATATAAACTTTCAGTCCTCCCAACAGGCTTGGGTCCACCACATTCGTAATCCGGATTTTACGGTTTACGAGTTGGCCGAATTCTGCAGCTACAGCTGCTTTTTCTTCTTCACTTAAAGAATAAACAGAGTATACCTTAGCATCACCAATGCCAAGAGCGTCTCCTTCAATCTTGATATACGTATCCAGCAGATCGGCAAAAATATCGGTTCTGCCTCGCTCTACTAACAATTCTACAATGTTCATCACGATGGGAGAGAGCTTATCTTGAAGCGCTGTGCGCAGCACTTTCAGCTTGTCGGACTCCGAGATGCGCGGTGCAAGAATAAACCGCTTTATCTCTTGGTCGGAATGTAATAATCCAACCACTGCCTTGAGCTCTTCTTCTACTTCAAGGGTAATCCCTTTCTCTACCGCTGCACTGTACAATGCTCTAGCGTAGCGCTTGGCAACTACCGTATCGCGGCTCATGATTGGCCTCCTACCTCTTTGAGGTATTGGTTCACAAGTTGCTCCTGCTCGCCGTTAGCACTAACTTCTTTCTTAAGAAGTTTAGAAGCAATACGAACAGATGCCGTTCCAATTTCGCTGCGCAACTCTTCCACTGCTTTGTTCTTTTCGTTCTCGATATCGCGCACGGCCTCTTCTTTGACACGTGCTGCATCTGCTTTGGCTTGTGCCAAAGTTTGTTCTACCTGTAGATTGCTTGTGATTTGCGATTGTTGAATAATCTGTTGAGCTTCCTGGCGTGCACTGTTCAGCGCTTGCTTCTGCTCTTCCACATACGCGACCGCTTGTTCTCTAGTCTTCGCAGCTTCGTCCATTTGCTGCATTACCAGCTCACGGCGTTTCTCCATAACTGCAAAAAGTTTGCTGAACGCATACTTGCTAAGCAAGAAATATAAAATCCCAAAGGCGACAATTGAAAATACTATGTTTGTCCAAACAATATCCACTGAGGTCACTCCCTTCCGTTACCGCGTCATGCGGACGTATACAAAAGTAAGGCGCGGATGGCATCGGCCGTCCCCGCCAAACCGTAACTACGGTTTATTAAGTAAACATAATCAGGAATGCGATAACTGTTGCTGCCAACGGAATAACTTCGACGATACCTACACCAATAAACATTGTTGTTTGCAAAGCATTTTTCGCTTCTGGTTGACGAGCGATGGACTCAACTGTTCTACTAACGATCATACCGTTACCAAGACCTGCGCCAAGTGCACCCAATCCAACCGCTATTGCTGCTGCTAAAAATTCCATTTGTAAATATCCTCCTTTAATTTCGGTTCATATTTGTGTTTAATGATATAAGATATCTCCCACGAAGGAAAATCAGACGATAGCCGTTCTCTTCGCAGCAGTTCATTAATGTGCTTCTTCTTCGTGAATCGTCATCTGTGCGATATAAACCATCGTCAGAATCGTAAAGATAAACGCTTGTAGTGCCCCGACGAAAATACTGAAGCCCTGCCATACAGCCAGGAACGGAATACTGAGAATCCCCAGCTTCAAAATGACTGTAATCAGTACTTCTCCGGCGAAAATGTTAGCGAATAGACGAATAGCCAACGCTACAGGTTTTGCCAGGTTTTCGATAATGTTCAGTGGCAAAAAGATTGGAAACGGCTCGATGTAGTGTTTGAAATAATGTTTGCCGTTGAGCTTAATGCCCAGAAAGTTCATCAGTACAAATACTATGATTGCCAATCCTGCAGTGACGTTAATGTCAGCAGTTGGCGACTTGTACCATAAAATTTCTGCATGCTCACCATTCGCCAAGTTCTTAGTTGCTTCAATCACGTGGCCAAACACTGTTACAGGTCCATGCGCCTCAGTTACAACGGAGAAAGGCAATCCAAGTAGATTGGAAACAAAGATAAACAGAATCAATGTCAACCCTAAAGATATGTAAGGTTTTCCTTTCTTCAGATCCATGGCACTGCTTATGACACCCTCTACAAATTCCACAACCCATTCCATGAAGTTCTGAAGCTTGGATGGATTTTCAACGGAAAGCTTACGAACCGAAAGCATAACCAGAACAAACACCACTGTACAACTGATCAGAAGCATCAACACGGCGGATAAATCTATCGGTATTCCCCCGACAAATATTTTCGGCATGTCATGCATAGTATCATCCCCCTTTCTCTTTAATCTGGTTAAAGCTTATTCTTCACACTCAGATATATCCCCGCAGGAATGGCGAGAAGCTGAGGAATGAATACGCCCGAAACAGTTGCTACCAGGGAGAAATGCTCAATCTTGACCGAGAACATGGTGACCAAAATTGCGAAGCTAATCCGTGTAACAAAACCGAGGCTGAAGGCATTCCCTTCGTTGCTCGCAATCGACTGCGTAACCCGTCGAACCTTGACGGCCAGATAACGAAAGTTTACCAATCCCGCCACCAGACCCAGAGTCATGCCCAGTGTAATCGCCCGGGTCTCATGATGAAGCACCCAGCCCATTAAGAGTCCTGCCATAAGGACGAGCGTAACTCTAGTGACGGTATTGATCATGGGAGTCATATTATCCATTCTGCTCCCCCAAAAATTTTTTAATTAACAAGGCGACATTCACAATTCCCAGAATCATTCCAGTTATAGTGCCAATGGCGAGCCAATATTTCGGCCCCTCCATCAGGTCTTTCAGCCATCTTGCCGCAAAAAAACCAATAAGAATGTAAGCGGCAAGCAAAGTGCCTGCACTTCCAATGACAAGCGCGGTCTGTAACAAGCTGTCCTTGCTATTTTGTTCTTTCATGGGCTACAATCCCAACTAATTTTACTGAATTTCCTGAGTCTTTGTCAATTCATTGAACATTGCCTAAAAACCCTTGAAAACATGAAAATAATCACAGCAAAACGTTCCAAAACCATATAAACCGTACAGTTTCACTGTATGTTGATTTTAATCAGATCAGATATTAGTTTAATTGAAATTATTTATTTTTTGTGAACATTCTGTGAAACTCTTCAGGACGTTCCTTATTAACACCAAAATGGTGCAAAATCGCATTGACAATCCGTTGGGAAGCCTTGCCATCTCCATACGGGTTGGCGGCCCGACTCATCGACTGATAGAGCTCATTATCAGTCAAAAGAGCATGTGTCCGTTGATACACCTTCTCCTCGTCCGTGCCCACAAGTTCCAGCGTTCCAGCCTCTATCCCTTCGGGACGCTCCGTTGTATCACGAAGCACAAGAACAGGCACTCCATAAGAAGGAGCTTCCTCTTGCAGACCGCCGGAATCGGTCAATATCAAGTGGGTATGCGGATAAAAATTATGCAGGTCCACGACATCCAGCGGATCAATCAGCTTAATTCTCGGATGTCCTCCCAGTATCTCATGCGCAGGTTCCTTAACGGCAGGACTCGGATGCACAGGGTAAACAATGGCGACATCTTCGAATTCATCAGCGATTCTTTTAATAGCTCGGAAGATATTACGATGCGGTTCACCTTGAGATTCTCTGCGGTGAGCGGTCATCAAAATAAGTCTTTTTCCTGAAGCAAAATCCAAAACAGGATGCCGGTAATCCGGCTGTACGGTATATTGAAACACATCAGTTACGGTGTTGCCTGTGATATAAATACTTGATTCTTTTTTGTTCTCGTGTCTCAGATTGTTAGCTGACAAATCGGTTGGAGCGAAATGCAGATCAGCTAACACACCTGTGAGTTGACGGTTCATTTCTTCAGGATACGGAGACAATTTGTTCCATGTCCTAAGTCCTGCTTCTACGTGCCCAACCTGAATTTGCTGCAGGAAGGAAGCGTAACTAGCTAAAAACGTTGTTAAGGTGTCCCCATGCACCAGCACGAGGTCAGGTTTAACTTCTTTCAGTACAGGTTCCAAACCTTCAAGCACACGAATAGTAATCTCATTCAAGGTCTGACGGTCCTTCATCACGTCCAAATCGTAATCAGGGGTGATATTAAACACTTCCAACACTTGATCGAGCAGTTCTCTATGCTGTGCTGTTACACATACTATTGATTCGATATGCTCAGGATGCTTCTTCAGTTCAAGAACCAGAGGAGCCATCTTGATCGCCTCGGGGCGCACTCCGAAAATAGTCATTACTTTGATTTTGGACATAACCCCTACCCTCTCATCAAATATTCTCGCATTACTATACTTAATACTTAATTACTTATTACTTGGTTCCATAAAGACGGTCACCAGCATCACCAAGACCTGGCACGATGTAACCATGTTCATTCAAATGATCATCAAGCGCTGCAACATAAATATCAACATCCGGATGAGCTTCCTGAACTGCAGCAACACCTTCTGGCGCTGCAATCAAGTTCATCATTTTGATCTGTGTACAACCACGATTCTTCAGTGAGGTAATCGCAGCAATTGCGGATCCGCCTGTAGCAAGCATCGGGTCAATTACTATCAACTCACGTTCCTGTACATCCGTTGGAAGCTTGATATAATACTCCACTGGTTGAAGAGTGTCTGGATCACGGAAAAGCCCTACATGTCCTACTTTAGCCGCAGGTAGAAGCTTCAGTACACCTTCAAGCATACCTAAACCCGCACGAAGAATAGGAATAAGCCCCAGCATTCTTCCCGAAATCACTTTGCTTTCCGTCTCAGTGACCGGTGTTTGTACCGTAATGGTCTCTAGTGGAATATCACGTGTAATCTCATAAGCCATCAATGTGGCAACTTCGTCAACATGTTCTCTGAAATCCTTCGTGTTTGTTCTAACGTCGCGAATAAATGTTAGTTTGTGTTGAATTAAAGGATGATCGCAAATCACCAATTTTCCCATTTACTGTCCCTCCGGTAATTGTAAGTCTTGTCTATAGCCATAGAAAGCGCTTTGCTTCTCAGTGGCTAAATCCTGTCTATTATAGCACTCCCGCCGCTGCATTTCACCTCAGAATGGTACTTGAACTCACATTGAACATATTCCTTTGTATTTCCTTGTTTTTAAAGGTAATGATTGGCTTAATTAGGAAACCAATCACTTATAAAACCTAGATTATGTTGTGCAACTTTGGCTTTTTCATACTATTCACATTATTTTCACTAATTTTATTGAAAGTTCCATGAACTTTCATGATTAATTTCATTCAATTCCATCTATTACCTACAGTGATATTTGTGAACAATATGCAACAAAAAAGCCTCCATCAAACCCGGAAGAGGGTATGGATGGAGGCAGAATCATTTCTTATTAGAAGCAAAGATTTAGTATTTCAACTCTGGATAAAGAGGGTATTGGTCAGTCAACTCAGCCACTTGACGCGCAGATTCTGCCAAGTTTGCCTCATCCTTCGGATTCTTTAGAACATTAGCAATGATACGTCCAATAGTGACCATCGCCTGCTCGTCCATACCACGGGATGTGACTGCAGGTGTACCAATACGAATACCACTTGTTACGAAAGGACTTGTAGGATCAAATGGAATTGCGTTTTTATTCACAGTAATCCCGATGGAATCTAGTACTTTTTCCGCATCTTTTCCGGTAATGTTCAGATTACGGGTATCCAGCAGCATCAAGTGGTTATCTGTACCTCCGGATACAATGTTAACCCCTTCGCTGATCAACGTTTCTGCAAGAACATTAGCGTTCTTCACTACATTTTGAGCATAAGTCTTAAAGGATGGCTGCAATGCTTCACCAAATGCGACTGCTTTTGAAGCAATTACATGCATCAGAGGTCCACCTTGGGAACCAGGGAATACCGCTTTATCAATAGCAGCTGCCCAAGGCTGTCTGCACATAATCATACCTCCGCGGGGACCGCGCAAAGTCTTATGCGTAGTAGTTGTAACGAAATGAGCATGAGGAACCGGGCTCGGATGAAGACCAGCAGCAACCAATCCTGCGATATGGGCCATATCTACCATAAATAGCGCACCCACATCATTGGCGATAGCGCCAAGTTTTTCGAAATCAATAATACGCGGATAGGCACTAGCACCAGCTACAATCATTTTTGGACGGTGTTTGAAGGCTGCTTTACGTACTTCATCATAATCAATTAGGAAAGTATCTTCTTGTACTCCATAAGCAACGAAGTTATAAAGCAATCCAGAAGCATTAACTGGGCTACCATGTGTCAAATGACCACCGTGCGCCAAATTCATTCCAAGAACGGTGTCGCCAGGCTTAAGTGCAGCCAGATAAACTGCCATATTTGCTTGAGCGCCGGAATGTGGTTGTACGTTGACATGATCCGCGCCAAACAATTCTTTTGCACGATCACGAGCAAGGTTCTCAACGATATCTACATCTTCACAGCCACCATAATAACGTTTGCCTGGATAACCTTCTGCATATTTGTTCGTAAGCACGGAGCCCATAGCTTCCATTACGGCTTCGCTAACGATATTCTCTGAGGCAATAAGCTCAATGTTGGCACGCTGACGTTTCAGTTCCAGTTCCATCGCTTCCAGTACTGCCGGGTCACTCTTACGCAATTGTTCCATGTTCTTATTTCCTCCCTAGTGTGTGTAGATATGTTGTATTTAAGTAGAAACGATTTGCCCGCCATAAAGAGACTTAGGTCTACGTTTCTGCAAAAAATATAAAAACTAAAGTTCGTTAATCACAAAACTGTGAACCACTTTGTTCTGGAGCACGATATACCGCACGTTCCCCGCCAATTAGTGGGGGTCTGGTCCATGCCGCATTCACTCTGGCTGCTCCAATGTATCGTAGAGTCGGACGGAAAGGAACGGCTACCCGCCGTAAATGCATTCCTATCAGTGTCTCGCCAATATCTAAACCAGCATGAGCTTCTATCGTTTCCGCCAAAACAGGATCTTTCATAGCGTGATAAGCAGCCGTAGCCATCGAACCTCCAGCACCTCGTATAGGTACAGCTGATACTTCCTTCAGACCAAGTGACTCTAGCAGAGAGCGTTCCATGACAAGTGCACGATTTAAATGCTCGCAGCACTGATACACCGGATGAAATCCTTTTTCCGCTGCTACTAAACGAACACCTTCAAGCAGTTGTTCTGCAACTTCAAGTGCACCACCAGTTCCAATCCGGACACCAGCAACCTCACTTGTGCTCACTCCGACGACAACAATTTTGCCTGACCCAAGGTTACCAGCCTCCGCCAACTCCCTTAACACAGTGACGGTGGCTTCAGTTAATGATAGCTCCACAACTTCGTCCATCACTCTACCTCCTCAAACTTCAAACAAGCTTATTTTAAACAAAAAAGAGCAGTCCGCAGGTAGCTGCGGATTTGCTCTTTTGCCCAGGCGACCGGCCGTTTATTCCGATGCTCCATCGTGGTTTGATCCACATTTGTCGCCAGTTACATCGGAACCGATTATTTGTAACTTCATCTTAAAGCAAAGTGAACTGAAAATCAACCATTTACAAATGGCGGAAGGTTTCCAGCTTATCCAGCAAACTGAATAGCGCAGTGCGAATCTCAGCAGCAGTTAGCTCATAGTCCTCACGCGTGCCACCAAATGGATCAGAAATATCGAAGCTCGGAATACGCTGGCGAATCTCAATCATCCGCTGCAGATCCGTTGCATTCGGTTCACCACCAAGGGCTAAGCTCAACTCCGCATCTGCGTAAAGGCTGTCCAATTCCTTGATATCTTCCGTCACCGCATCTTCATCATGCACGTATTCCTTCAATGTATAGGTTTTCGTTACAGCATCTGGAAAATACTGCAGCAAATGCTGCTTATGCCCACCCGTCAAGGTCAGCACAAGGTCGGCCCAAGCGACAGCTTGACCTGTCAATTGTGACGACTCCATTGAATCATGAATTCCTTCTTCCTGCAGTATAGCTGCAGCATGTCTTGATATAGAAGTACCGGAAATGGCGGATACACCTGCAGACCGCACTTCCAGGTCGATTCCACGTTCCTTCGCGAGCTTTCGTAAAAGCCCCTCAGCCATAGGACTTCGGCATGTATTCCCGGTGCAGACGAATAAAATATGCAGCATGTTTTGCACCCCCATGAAATTAAATATTCTAATGCCGTTATTGTATCAAAAGATGAATAGCAAGCCAAACCCCAGAAGTATTGCACCGCCTAGCGCTTCTCCATAATCCCCGAGACCACGACTGACATGCCGTCCAATTAGCAACCCTAGAATCGACATTAGTCCCCCGCAAGCACCGAAGGCTAAGATGGTCAAAAGTACTCCATTCACAAACATCCCCAGTGATACCCCCACGGAGAAAGAGTCAATACTGACACTGAGCGAAAGAAGTATCATCCCCCACAAGGTTCGATGATCCATAGCTCGTGAGCTTCCTGTGTCCGGACGAAAGGAGTTGTACACCATATGCCCGCCCAAAAGAACTAGAAGACCTCCAGCAGCATAAGTCGTTACTTGACCTAACAGGTGTCCGACATAACTTCCTGTCAATAAACCCAGGAGAGGCATCAGCATATGAAAAACAGCAATGAGCAGACTCATTTGCAGAATATGCAGCAGACGAATACCTTTCATCCCGATCCCTACACCGAGCGAAAAAGCATCCATCCCTAATGCAACCGCCATTATAGTAATGGTAACAATCTGCCCCCATTCGGTATATACATCTCCTAAGCCCATGCTTAACCCCCCAAGTCCGAAATATCTTGTACAACAACGATATGCGGACAAGGGGGTAATCATGACTTCATATGGGAGTCATATACGAAAAAGCAATGCCGTGGTCATCCGGCGTCGATGACAGATCCGCCGGCGGCTTTCATAAGCCGGTTCATGATTGCAGCGCCGAGGCCGGTATACGGGCAAGCCTCGGCTAAGATGTAAGTCGCTCCCGCTTCATCGAAGCGCCGCAAGGCGGCATATAGGGAGCGAGCTCCTTCCTCCGGCGAGGATAACGAGCCGAGGGAAAGAACACAGGCGGCAGGGTCGGCGGGATAAAGGGCCTTATGCTCATCGAAGAGGAGCAAGCCCGTGACCTCGCCGTTTAGCTGCGCCGCCTGAAGTTGACTTGCGGCTTCGTCCGCCACGCGCTGCGGGGAAGAGCCGCGCACTACAGCAAGCCAGCCGCGCGGCGCGTAGTGCGTGTACTTCATGCCCGGCGCGCGCGGCGCAGAATTGTCGCTAGCAGCATCCGCACCATGCTGCTCAATAAATGCGGAAGCCTTTTCGAAAGGCTCACGATTGTTAACATTCAGGCAATCCGCTGAAGATTGCGCGGTAGTTGCTTTAGCTGTGATTGGCTCAGCAGTACTGAAATCAACAACAGGGTTTGTCGTCCCCGAATCAGCCAAGACAGTAGCGGCTGCGGTTGCTGAAACAGTTGCCTCAGCTTTACCGGGCTCTGAGCTTACTGCCTCTGCTCCCACCACTGCAGCCAATTGTTCCGAAGTAATCCCGCCGGGGCGCAGCACAGCAACTTTTCCGTCAGGCTGTACCTGCACGACTGTTGACTCTAGTCCAACTCCAGCAGCACCACCATCAAGGACGCCATCAATGTATCCAGCCAAATCTTCCATCACATGCGAAGCTAATGTCGGGCTCGGGCGACCCGAACGATTAGCACTGGGCGCCGCAACTGGACAACCTGCGGCACTTATCAGTGCTAGAGCTACCGGATGATCCGGCATCCGCACACCAACCGTATCCAAACCCGCCGTCACACAGGGCGACAGTACACCTTCACGAACAGGAAGCACAACTGTCAGCGGACCAGGCCAATAAGCTGCCATCAGCGCGGCCGCCTTAGGATGCACCTCTGCAACAAGCTCGTCCAAAGCTGCCGTATCCGCAATATGCACAATTAACGGATTGTCAGAGGGCCGTCCTTTTGCCGCAAAAACAGCCTCAACTGCCGCCGTATTTCGGGCATCCGCCCCTAGCCCGTAGACGGTTTCGGTTGTAAAAGCCACGGTTCCGCCTTCACGAAGCATTGTTGCTGCCTCCGCTATCGCCAGCTTGTCAGCTTCATTCGGCTGAAATACCTCAGAGTTCGTTCCCTCAGCGGAATTCAACTTCCAGTATACAGTCTCATCTCTATTTCCACTCCGCCGCTGAACGGCGAATAAAGGATTATTGTGTTCATTCATTCTCATCACAGGCTTTCTAGAAGATATAATTTAGCTTAGCAAAAAAACGGCCCCAGTAGGGAGCCGTGATAGATCTGCTTATAAAATAGTAACATATCTGGGGTCTTACGACCATAATCCACTGATCCAGTTCCAAAGGTTTTGCAGCAGCTCCCAGACGAAGAACCGTACCTCTGGCTCAGCAGCAGTTTCTCCTGATGAAGCACTTCCTGCCGAGGAATCAGCCTGCACTGTTTTTGCAGCTGCTGATTTCACCTTAGCACTGTTATCCGCACCAGCAGCGGACACTGTTTTTGTACCTTTGTCAGCAGCAGGTGCTGCCGCATCTCCAGAGCCTGCATCGATAAAGCAAAGCGGAGGAAACAGTACACACCACCAATTTTGCCCCTTGCCCGCACCAAGTGTGACCCGAACAGCTTCATACTCCCCAGCAGGATAGACGGTGCCACCGTATAATTTGGTTGGAAAAGGGACTACGCCCAGCTCCACTTTATAGGAATATTCAATGCCCCGTTTCTCCAGCTCTGATCCAACCAACGCGTTAAGCTCCGGCAGATGATTTCTAATCAGAGCACGTGCCTGCTCCAAGCTCTGTGGATCCTCAAGAGCGGATACCCACTGGTTCATTTGCTCCACAATTTTATCGCGAATTTGCCGTTTCACCAGCTGATCTTGCGCTCCGTCAGAATTAGCTAGAATACGTAACCGTATAGATTCTTGGGGAATAGATACTTCAGCTACTGCAGCATCGGTTTTTTGACCTTCCCAAGCCATCATGAGGACCATAAAAAAACAAATTAAAATGGCAGTATACTTAAAAGTCACACGTAAGGAATCTCTTTTATCCATATGATTATCATTCATTTGTTGCAGCCCCTCTCCTCTTAACTCTCATGCTAGTAGTATGCCCGGAGATAAGAGACTGCAAACCTATGAATCTATTAAAATTATAACTTCAATGCCAGCTCCTTATGCAGCTGCAAATCTTCCTCTACATCCTGCCCATAAAGATGCACGCTCATCACGACCCCCATGCTGGCCATATTAATCAGAAGAGACGTGCCTCCATAACTGATAAACGGAAGTGTTATTCCTGTCAACGGCATCAGGCCGATAAAAGCTCCAACATTCTCAAGAATTTGATACAACAGCATAGCCGTAATTCCAATGATTAGAAATGGTCCGCTACGCTCCTTACTCTCGAGAGCAATCAATATCATCCGATGCAGCAAAATAAAAAAGAGCAAGAGCAGCAGCGCAGACCCCACAAATCCAAACTCCTCGGCAATCTGCACGAATATCGCATCCGAATAGGTATATGGGACACGATTATTCTGCACAGAGCTGCCCTGCATATATCCCTCTCCACTCATTCCCCCGGAGGCTATAGCTATTTTGGCATTTTTCGTGTGATAGCTTGCCTTATCTGTCGCTAAATCAGGTACCAGCCAAGGGTCAAACCGCTCCACTAAATGATCCTTACCAATGCCTTCAAAAAAATCGACTGCTTCATCATGATAGTTTATATAGCTCAAAATCCCAGCAAGACCAATCCCACCCACTATAAGCAAACCGATGAGCGCATGCGACAATTTGATATTCCCGATCCATAAAAGTCCAATTAATATTACGATGTAGCTAAGGGCATTCCCCAAATCATTTTGCATAATCACTATACCAAATGGAATGAACGTAAGAATGGTGAGAGGAACAATCCCTTTCCAGAAGGTTAAGGTAGACCCTTGTTTTCGAATTAAGATCGATGATAAAAAAAGAATCAATACCAATTTAAACAGCTCGGCAGGCTGAAACCTAAGTCCACCGATCTCAAGTCCCAATTGAGCACCGTTCTCTACTTTACCAATAAAACTAACCGACACTAACAAGACTAAGCCCAAGAGATAAATATAAAGTGCATGTTTAACAAATATCTTAAAGTCCACAAAAGCGAGCACAATAAAAACTACAAAACCTAAAATATAGTATTTAAGCATTTGTAAATGAAAGCCATCCAATTTCATCGGAGGCGTTATTCTTCCATTGGTTACACTGTATATTGAAAAAATACTAATCACCATCAGCAAAATCAGAACAGTAACAATTACCTTATCAATCCTTTTGAACTTTTGAAGCATCTGCAAGCCCCTTACTCTGTTAAGGTTTCAACTCTCCTCTCTCAGGGAAAGTCGTTCCTTTCTATTGTAGAACATTCGTGAATATAATTCCAAATTTATGTAGCCAATCTATAAAATATCTTTCTATTAAAATTACACTCTGACGTGATTTTACTCTATGATCCAAACCTAACGGACTCCGTAGACTTTATTTATGGATTTATTGCTTCACGGGAACTTTTGCGGACTCCAGAGTCGTTATTACTTGCCATTTTGCAGTAAATCCAGTCTTTTTGATCAAATAACGTCTTTGCGGTCCGATACTATCCAATACGTAGTTAATATTCGAGTATAAGGGCATCTGAGTCCAAGTCAGGATACAAATACGAATACGATACAAATACAAATACGAATTGCTTCCAGCTTGCTTACCTGAAACGGCCCGTATTACGTATTACACCAATCCGACGAAGCCGTCCTCCATCAAAAAGAACCGCCAGCACCCCTATTAAACAATAAGGACCTGACGGTTCTACTTTATTTCGTGGTTACACCTGTTTGGCAGCTGCATAAGGAGTAGGTTTAGGAAAATCCTCTTCCACTTCTTGCCCGTGCAGGCGCACACTCATTACCAGCCCGATGCTGGCCATATTAATGAGCAGTGATGTACCCCCGAAGCTGATGAAAGGTAACGTAATACCAGTCAATGGCATCAAGCCGATAAATGCGCCGATATTCTCAAAAATCTGATACAACATCATCGCGACAACACCGACAATCAGGAAAGGGCCAGCTCTATCCCTAGACTCCAGCGCAATCAGAATCATCCGGTGAATCAAAATAAAGTACAGCAGCAACACAAACGCCGAACCTACAAACCCAAATTCTTCGGCAATCTGCACAAAGATAGAATCTGAATACGTATATGGCACCCGATCCGTCTGAACGGAGCTGCCGTTCATGTAGCCTTCGCCGCTCATTCCACCTGATGCAATCGCCAGCTTGGCGTTTTTAGTATGATAAAGGGCTTTGGCTGTCGCTTTGTCTGGAACAAGCCAAGGATCAAAACGTTCAATCCAGTGAGATCGTCCAATATCCGTAAGAAAGGTTTTAATTTCATCGTGATAGTGGATATAACTCATAATTCCTGCAATCGCAGAACTAGCCACGATGACCAGCCCGATTAATGCATGCGTGTATTTAATATTGCCAATCCACAACAGACCCGCAAGAATCACAACGTAAGACAAGGCATTCCCAAGGTCATTTTGGGTAAGGACAATAAGGAACGGAAACAAGGTCAGAAGGCCGAGCGGCACAACATCCCGCCAGAACAGAAGCTTACTCTTATTCTTGCGGACAAGCATGGCTGCCAGAAAAAGAATCAATATCAGCTTGAACAGCTCAGCAGGCTGCAGACTCAGACCCCCCGGCAGGGTCAACCAGCCTTGCGCGTTATTTTTGGTCTCGCCCAAAAAGCTGACAAGCACCAGCATCCCTATCCCAAACAAATAAATATATATCGCATATTTCACTAATATTCTGTAATCCAAAAAGGTCATTCCAATAAAAGCTACAAAACCAATAGCATAATACATCATCATACGAATATGATGTCCGTCCAGCTTCTCTCTTCCATGAGTAACACTATATATGGCGAAGATGCTGACCACCATGAGTAATAACAGAACGACTACAATAGCACCATCAATCTTTTTAATCTTCTGAAGCACGCTCTGCCTCCCTACTCTATATCTGGGCTTTCTTTATGTTCCCCTAAGAAATCCTGCTAAATTCTATTGTAAAGGAAGTCGGATTGAAAATACAATTTCTCTACCCCGGACAAAATGGACCCTCTGCATAGCAGGCAATATTATCTCGTTATGCCTAGCACATGACGCGGGATTCCAGCCAGATCATTAATGGTGATAATCTCAGTCCAATGGCCCGTTGCCGCAAGGAGTGCAGCGACTTGCTCAGCTTGACCGAAGCCAAGCTCAAAGCCGATCAGGCGCGGCGGTGCCGGGAGCAGCGTCAGCTGCTCCATCATGCGGCGGTACGGGTCCAGCCCGTCCGCTCCGCCATCCAGCGCAGTGCGCGGCTCATGGTCGCGCACCTCACGCTGCAGCCCGGCGATATCCTCGCCGGGGATGTATGGCGGGTTGGAGACGAGAATATCCGTCTCCATCCCCGCGAACGGCTCGAGCAGATCGCCGAGCCGAAAGTCCACAGCTGTGCCATTGCGCAAAGCGTTGCGCTCGGCCACAGCCAGAGCCGCCGGCGAAATATCGCCGGCGCAGACCCGCCACGCCGGCGCTTCCGCCGCCAACGTGACGGAGATCGCACCGCTGCCAGCGCCGATATCGACGGCGGCCAGCGGTCTTGCGGCGCGCACGTCCCCCGCGCCGCCTCCGTTGCGGGCCGCAGCGCCGCCCGCGCTATCCAGCGCCGCTTCGCCCGGCGTTACAACGCCGTCCGGCCAAAGCTCCGCGCCGTAACGTAAAATCGCCTCGACAAGCAGCTCCGTCTCCGGCCGCGGAATAAGCACGTCAGGCGTCACCTCAAAAGGCCGCCCGTAGAATTCTTGCTCACCGATGATATACTGCACCGGCTCACCAGCGCCCCGGCGGGTAACTCCCGCCTCAAATGCTTCCTTAACCGCAGCTGGAAAAGGATCTGCCAGCGCCATGTAATAAGCTGCACCAGACACTCCAAGCACATGCTCCAGCAGCAATTGTGCACTGCGCTGCGGTTCATTGCAGCCGCTCCGGATCAAAAAAGAAGAAGCCTCCGCAAAGGCTTCCCGGATGCTTTTGACTTCCGACATGACATATACGCCATCGTTCAAAGCATTATTCTCCATTATCCATATTATCCATCAAGTCAGCTTGTTCAGCGATTGAAAGGGCTGAGATAATTTCAGTGATTTCTCCGTTCATAACCTGCTCCAAACGGTGCAGTGTCAGGCCAATACGATGGTCTGTAACCCGGCTCTGCGGGAAGTTATACGTCCGAATGCGCTCACTACGGTCACCCGTACCTACTTTACTCTTCCGTTCACCGGCATACTTCGCTTCTTCTTCCTGCCGTTTCATATCAGAGATACGGGCACGAAGCACTTGCAGCGCTTTTTCTTTATTGGAGTTCTGTGATTTACCGTCCTGACAGGTAGCAACGATGCCTGTAGGTACATGGGTTACACGTACTGCAGACTTGGTCGTATTTACAGACTGTCCGCCTGCACCACTTGAACAGAAGGTATCCACGCGAATATCTTTATCATGGATCTCGATCTCAAAAGCCTCAGCTTCCGGCATCACAGACACCGTAGAAGTAGAGGTATGAATACGACCTCCGGATTCGGTCGCTGGGATACGTTGTACGCGATGCGCACCACTTTCGTATTTCAGCTTACTGTATGCACCACGGCCGTTAATAAGAAAGATTACCTCTTTGAATCCACCAAGATCACTCGCGTTAACATCCATTAACTCAACGCGCCATCCTTGTGCATCAGCATAACGAGTGTACATCCGGTAAAGGTCTGAAGCGAACAATGCTGCTTCATCTCCACCCGCTGCACCACGAATTTCAACGATTACGTTCTTATCATCATTCGGGTCTTTAGGCAGCAGCAATACGCGGATTCTCTCTTCCAGCTCCACTTGACGTTTGGAAAGGTCATCAATTTCCATCTTGACCATTTCTTTCATTTCATCATCAAGCTTTTCGCCTTGCATCTGCTTAGCAGCTTCAAGCTCTTCCATTACACTCTTATATTCAGTATACGCCTCAAATGCGGGCTGTAGGTCTGATTGTTCTTTGGAATAGTCCCTCAGTTTCTTACTGTCGTTTGCAACATCCGGATCACAAAGCAGTTCACTGAGCTTCTCATAGCGGTCCGCCAGGGATTGCAATCGGTCCAACAAGGGAATTCACCTCTCCTGATTCAATTTCAAATTCGCAAATATAACATCAAATTTGTACTGTCATAAAAATAGATATACGACTTTATATTATACCAAAGATATTGTGAAATGGCTACAGTTCCGTACGCACAATACCTTAATAAAAAGCTTATATTTTTAAAAAGGATCATCCCAGCAATAGAAACTCCCACTGCTCGAGATGACCCCTTTATCATTCGTACACTTAAAACTTCTTAAACGTTAAAACGGAAATGCATTACGTCGCCGTCTTGCACCAAATATTCTTTACCTTCAAGACGTAGTTGACCACGTTCCTTCGCACCGTTCATGGAACCAGCTGCCACAAGATCCGCGTAAGCCACTACTTCAGCTCGGATAAATCCGCGTTCGAAATCTGTATGAATCACACCGGCAGCTCCAGGTGCTTTGGTGCCGCGGCGAATCGTCCACGCCCGAACTTCCTGAACGCCTGCTGTGAAATACGTATACAAGCCAAGCAGTTTATAAGCCGCTTTAATCAACCGGTTAAGGCCGGATTCTTCCAGTCCCAGCTCTTCCAGGAACATAGCTTTATCTTCGCCTTCAAGCTCAGCAATTTCTGCTTCCACCTTAGCACTGATCGGAACCACTTCTGCACCTTCAGTAGCTGCAAAATCGCGAACTTGCTGTACATAAGGATTGTCCTCAGCACTTGCCACTTCATCTTCACTTACATTCGCCGCATACAGCACTGGCTTCAATGTTAACAGATGAAGATCGCGGATAATAAGCTTCTCGTCATCAGACAATTCTATACTGCGTGCAGGTTTATCTTCGTAGAGCACTTCTTTGACGCGTTCTAGCAGTTCAACTTCTTGAGCGTATTTCTTGTCGCCGCCTTTGATATTCTTACGGGAACGCTCAATCCGCTTCTCAATGCTCTCAATATCAGCAAGAATCAGCTCCAGATTAATGGTCTGGATGTCGCTGATCGGATTTACTTTTCCATCAACGTGGGTAACGTTCTCATCTTCAAAACAACGAACCACATGCACGATAGCATCTACTTCACGGATATGGGCCAGGAACTTGTTGCCTAGTCCTTCTCCTTTACTCGCACCACGCACGAGACCCGCAATATCAACAAATTCAAAAGCAGTAGGTACGGTCTTGTTCGGCTGTACCAGCTCAGTCAGTTTATCAAGACGTTCATCTGGAACTTCAACAACACCAACGTTAGGGTCAATGGTACAAAAAGGGTAGTTAGCGGATTCTGCTCCCGCTTGCGTTATCGCATTAAACAATGTGGATTTTCCTACGTTAGGAAGTCCGACGATTCCAGCTTTCAAAGCCATTTATATGACAACTCCTATTTTCAGCTAAATTGATCATCCGAATAAGCTATACGATCTAAACCATTATATATTAGAACATATTCGCCAGCAACACCGGATGTCAAGCAGATGTGTCCGAACGCGCAAGCTCTAATACCTTTTTTATCGCCGGCTGGTCCAGTAATGGCTTAGATTTATCTGGATCAACCTCCACATCAGGCACAGTCTTTACCTCTTCATTACAACTTCCATCAGAATTCAGACCCATTTCAAAGGAAAACCTGAATACATAACCGCTATTTGGCAATGCAACAACAAGCGGATCTATCCCTAGTCCATCCCCACCTGTCCTGCCGCCTACAACCGTTGCAAACCCGGTGCCTTTTGCAAAGGCTGCAAGACCTTCCGCTGATGAATACACAGAGCTATCTACCAGCAAATAGATTTTCCCTTTAAATCCAACAGATTTATTAGGAGTTACTACATCATTTATTTTTCTATATGTCTTGAACATCTTTAAAGCCTCAGATGGCAGATTAGGCAGTTGCTCATCTTTGATGCCGGAAATAGGTTGTTGCCCGGCTGTGATCTGACGTGCCTGCATAAAAGTCTCCGCATATTTGCCTCTTGTATAAAGGAAGTAAGTATTATATTCGATAGTTTTATTAATCAACAGAGGAACAATATGAATTCTCCAATAATTACTGTTTCCTCCGCCATTTCCGCGGATATCTAATATTAAGGTCTTATAGTCCTTTACCTCTATTAAAAAATCATGGATCTCGGAGCTGTCCATCTCCATGAGACTCCCGTCAAAGCTTTGCATGCCGAGATAAGCGATTCGATCGGGCTCTATAATGACTTTTTTTACATTCCCAGAAGTCTTTTTTGTTACATCTCCTACTCCATCTCCACCATTATGCATATCATTATTGAGTTCATTAGAGCTTTGCTGCTCCGCTAAAGGTTTCTGGTTGTAACGGGCCAATACGTTAGGCTGTTGAACCACGTCGATCCAAGGTTCATAACCAAAACCTGCTTGAACATAGGTATGTAGATACCAAGGATATTCCTCCTTGGATATAAAATTCGTATGCCCATTGTTTAATCTGCTAAGGACAAATCTCATTCGTCTCAAAAACTCATCATCCGATTTCACGGCTGCTATTTTATTGCGGTATTCCTCTTTTTTAGCAAGCCAATCCTCTCCATTGAGACGTTTATTCACCTCTAGGAAAGGATAGTTCTCCTCAATAATCTTCCACATATAATCAAAATCCTCTAGCCTTTTTTCTACTGTCAATGAAGGCAACGCTACTTTCGATTGTTCTTCAACTACAGCTGAAGAGGCTAGCGGTGCAACCGGACTTGCCTGGACTTGCTCAGACTCAGATTTCTTCTTTCCTGGTAAATCGCCACTGTTGCAGCTAACCAGTAATAGTAATACTACTGCGGAAACAACCACCCACGATACAGTCCTTGGCCTCACCTTAATCCCCCCTTTTCTCTCTTTATGACTTAATCCATTTTCAGGAAGTTATTTTTTAATCATATTTTCCTAATCATCCTAAATCAAATATATTTATCACAATTATTTACATAATAATTCAGTAGAACAACAAAAAAAAGACCTCTTTCGAGGTCCTCACACTTATGGACTATAGATCTTTAGACATCGTGATGTCAGTTACGATATACCCCATTTTTTTGTATAGCTCAAATGCGCGATTGTTCTGGCCGAAGACGTGCAACCCGATTTTGGTAACATTCATCTCCCGGGCTTCTTCATCGAGTGCGATCATAGCCTGCTTGCCATAACCCTTACTCTGGAACGGTTCAAAAACATAAAAATCATAAATGAAAGCCTCGCGGCCACCACGACCTTCACTTACGTTAAACCAGATATAACCCACCTGTTCATCACTGCTTATTTCTACTATGGAATATAGATAAGCACCATCTGTGTGCAGCCCTTTTGGCAAAGAGCGTGTTATAGCTTCCTCAGACAGCTTCATCGCGATCTCTGGATCCCAAGCACCGGCGCTGATCTTATCTTCCGCATAATCCCGGGTAGCTTGACCTAAGAAAAATTGAAAGGCCGACTCATCCATATGGATCAGTTTAATCATAATCTTACTCACTTCCTCGCTTCAATATTTACCATCCTATTTACGTATTAAACGGGAAGTTCCACGTAAAGTTGCTAAATCTGGAGCGCCAATACCAAACATTGCTATTTTCAGCTCCAGTTCTACCTGTGCTAATGCAGCATCCAGCGCCTCTTCAGAATCGACAGCCGGCCCTAACAGATTGCGGCCAAAGCCTGCCAGATCAGCTCCAAGTGCCAATGCTTTCGCTGCATCCACGCCATGTTTCAGTCCGCCGCTGCCAATCAAAGCGCCCTGCGGAGAAACTGCACGCACCTCTGTGATACAATCAGCTGTTGGAGTGCCCCAATCCGCGAAAGCCTCCGCAGCTGCCCGCCGTATAGGATCTACACTGCGGAACTTCTCCACCTGACTCCAGGATGTCCCGCCTGCACCCGCAACATCAATAAAAGCCGCTCCTGCATTATAAAGACGTGCAGCTGCATCTCCATCAATGCCCCAGCCTACTTCTTTCACACCTACAGGGACTTCAAGTGCCCGGCATACCTTCTCTATCTGCGATAGCAAAGAGGCAAAACCAGTGTTCCCTTCCGGTTGAAAGACCTCTTGCAGGCCATTCAGATGTAGTACAAGAAAATCAGCACCTGCGATATCCACAGCCCGGCGACATTCCTCAATCCCAAAACCATAGGACAGCTGTACAGCACCAATATTGGCGATAACCGGAATATCAGGCGCTTGATCCCGCACATAAAAGGTTGCCGTAAGCTCAGAACGCTCCACTGCCGCCCGAACCGAACCTACACCCAGCGCCCAACCCCGACGCTGCGCAGCTGCGGCTAACCGGGCATTAATCGCTCCTGTAGCTGCACTGCCACCTGTCATCGAGCTGATGAGCAGCGGCGTACGCAGCTTACGATCCAAAAACGTAGTCTGCAATGATATATCGTCGAAATTCAGCTCTGGCAGAGCATTATGCTGAAATCTGTAATGTTCAAACCCTGTAGTCACACCGACGCCACCTACTTCCTCATTTAGGCAAAGGCGTACATGTTCAATTTTGCGTTCGCCTGTCTTCGATGTAGGCAATAAAGATCTTTTGTCAGAAGCCTCTGCAGCCGGTAGGTCCTTGCCATGATCTGCGCCAGACTGCCTAGTCGCATCATATGGCACGGCCTCTTCTGGCGTATGATTCATGCTGCGTTCCTCCTATTTCCAAACTCGATTTATTATAACATATCCCTACAGATGAATTTACAATATGAGGTTAGCGATTACAATTCTCCGGTTTCGTAATCATTAATTTCATAAACATCGTACTAATTGCTCAAACTCATTATAGCTAGCCGAATGTTATTTCATTACTGTTAAGGATATTTGGGCTGCTTCATTTCGCTCCACTAGGTGTTAATAGGTTGGTAATACACCGGAGCATAACAATCACAAGGAAGTGCTCTGCAATAATTTCAGGAGGAACTTCCATGAATTCAGATCGTCAGCAACCCGTTCACCCCTATAAACCTAAAGAAATAAACTACGCTCCCGGTTTAACTACGAAGAAACGTTCCGGTTCACGCCGCCGTACAATGGTGTTATGGGCTGTCTTCATTCTAATTCTCTGGCTAATCGGCGTAATGACTTACCAGACCCACAAACCTTTACCCCGCGGCATTTCCTATGAAAGCCCTATATACAAAACCAATCATGTATCCTTCTGGCACGACCTGACCTATTCGGACGGTACAGCCACGGGCACTCAAGAGAGTCAGATTCTTTCGAGGATTCTACAAATTATCGAGGAGTCCAAAGAATTTTTGGTGATTGACCTCTTTCTTTTCAATGATTATACCCATAAAGATCAGTCATTTCCTCCGGTCAGCCGAATGTTGACGGACAAGCTTATTTTACAAAAAACAACTTATCCTGAGATGGAGATCGTCTTCATTACAGATGAGGTTAATACCAATTACAACTCTGCACCCAATCATCTTCTGGAAGAATTGAAGGCTGCGGGGATTAAAGTGATTTTGACCGATGTAAATGCTCTACGCGATTCTACGCCTGCTTATTCCGCTGTCTGGCGTACCTTTATTCAATGGTTCGGACAGTCGGGCGAAGGCCGGATTCCCAATCTTATGGCCAGCGGAGGACCGGATATTACCGCACGTTCTTATTTGAAGCTACTTAATGTGAAGGCTAACCACCGTAAGGTAGTTGTTAGTGAGAATACCGCTCTAGTCTCCTCAGGAAATATCCATGATGCCAGCGCCTATCATTCCAATATCGCTCTGGAAGTACAAGGCCCAATTATTGCTGATATTCTCCAGACGGAACAAGCCGCGGCCAATCTTTCGGATGCAGGGCCACTACTCACTTATGAGCCAGACTTCACCAAAGAGAAGGATCAGCACTCTGAAGAATCTATGGAGGTCCGCTATTTAACGGAAGGAAAGGTATATAAATATGCACGGCAAGCCCTCCAATCTGCGCAGAAGGGTGACACCATTTGGATGGGTATGTTCTACCTTGCCGATGATGCCATTCTCGATGAATTGGTAGAGGCTACCGAACGAGGGGCTACGGTAAAATTGATACTGGACCCCAATCAGAACGCCTTCGGCCGTGATAAAATCGGCATTCCTAACCGTCCAGTTGCCATGAACTTGAACAAGCGCACGAACGGAAAGATCTCTATTCGCTGGTACAATACGACCAAAGAGCAATATCATCCAAAGTTGCTCTTCATTGCCAAACAGACTGGAAGTTCCATCATTCTTGGCGGTTCCACCAATTTCACGACACGCAATCTGGATGACTACAACCTGGAGAATAATCTGTGGGTATCTGTAAAACAAGACCAGCCTCTTTATGCCGAGATGGAAGCCTACTTCAATCGACTGTGGAATAACGAGGACCATGAGTATACTCTGCCTCTTGAAGCTTATCAGGGGGAAGTAACTTGGTTCAAGTACATTCTGTTCCGGTTGCAGACCACCTTGGGTTTAACCACTTTTTAAAGCAAAAACCACCGCAGATGAGGGATCACACCCTCTGCGGTGGTTTTTGGGTTATAGTAACGGTGACATAAGCCGAGCAGCAGATTCCAGTATACGGATCACCATACGCTTATTCATAAATTCCTCATGCTCAATTAAGCTGGTAGATAATAAATCCCGTTCAAAATCAGCAACAATACGAGCAACGCTCTCCGTCTGAATCAGTAGTGCATTCACTTCAAAGTTAAGGTGGAAGCTGCGCATATCCATATTGGCCGTGCCAATGGTCGCTATTTCACCATCAACGATAAGCAGCTTCGAGTGGATAAATCCCTTTTCATATTCATAGATCTTCACGCCAGCTTCCAGCAACGCCGGAAAATAAGAGTGTGAAGCCAGAAACGGAATCCATTTATCCGGCTTAGCCGGGAATAACAATCGCACATCTAAACCAGAAACAGCAGCTACACGCAGTGCAGTTAAGATGTCCTCATCAGGAATAAAATATGGACTGGCAATCCACACCGATTTCTCGGCAGAAGTGATCATGGAGAAGAAAATGTTTTTGAGCGCACGACGTTCGTTATCCGGCCCACTAGCAATAATCTGTACGGCACCATCACCTGTCATAAAGCGAAGCTGCGGAGTGAGATAGTCTTGCTCCAGTATTTTTTCACCCGTAGTGTGCATCCAATCTTGCAGAAAAATAATTTGCATCGTCCGTACCGCTTCGCCTCTAACTAACATATGTGTGTCACGCCAAAACCCATAAGTCTTACTGCGGCTTAAATATTCATCGCCTACATTGAGACCCCCCATGAATCCGACATCGCCGTCGATCACAACAATCTTACGGTGATTCCGGTAATTCACACGACTGGAAAAAAAGGATGTTGAATTTCCGTACGAAGCCACCTGAACCCCGGCATCACTCATTTCCTTCAAAAAAGCTTTGGAAAGCTGAAAACTGCCAACGGCATCATACATAAATCTGACTGCAACACCGGCGCGAGCTTTATCGATCAGAATTTGTTTAATGCGTGTTCCAATGTGGTCCGCCCGGAAGATGTAATACTCCATATGAATGTGATGTTTAGCTTGACGGAGCTCCAACAATAACGTACCAAACGTCTCTTCACCATTAGTGAGGATACGTGTTTCTGATGCGAAGGAAATAGGAGTACGTGCTAAAGTTTTGGATAACAGCAGCAGTTTTTGGCGCGAGGGATCAAAGACTGACCAATCTTGGTGCGTACGTAAAGCGTCATTCTCAATTCTTTCGTAGGCCATAAGGTCTCTTTGTGCCTTTTTATCATATTTACGGCGTTTGAACACATTTTGCCCAAATAGAAAATAGAAGACCAGTCCCAGCACCGGGATCAACGCAAGCAATAAGATCCATGACATTGTTGTAGAAGGATTACGGTTCTCCATAAAAATAGCCAAGCTAATCGAAATGACTGTCAGAGTGGAGAAGATACTAATAATCGTTCCCGCAGTACTCCCAAAAATGCCGAAACCAAAATAATAAAATGCTATGAATGCCCCAATGATAATTATAGATTGAAGTCCTCTTCTCATACTCTACCTACCTTCTTATTCATACAAGCAACACGAAATTGACACATTTTATATATTACATGAAGAACACATTTCTTCCTAGCAAATTACTGTTTAAAGTCTATTTACGACAAAACTGTAACCCTTCTGTTCCGATATTTGTAATGCCTGGTTGTATAGAATATAATTATTCTGACCAACTAGTCAATTATAGAACCGGGTAGTCAGAAAGGAGGTTAATCCTTTAATGAATGATAAAACTGTTGATAAGCAGGAGCAGATTATTAAGATTGCTATGCAGTTATTCGCTGTAAAAGGCTCCTCGTCCACATCCATGCAAGAGATAGCTGAATTATGCGGGATTTCGAAGGGCAGTTTATATCTGGTATTTAAATCAAAAGAAGAGCTGGAGCGCAGTATCTTCCTTTATTGTTATCGGATGATTCGGGATCCCTTGTTACGTGAAGAACAGGAAACCCGACGAACACCACGTGAGAAGCTTAGGAATCAGATAGAAATTCTGCTAAGTCATGTGTACGAATTACGCGAGTTCTTGCAGCGTCAAATTCAGGAGGTTGCGGGCAAAGGATTTGATACTGAAGTCCCAGACTGGCTGCGTAGAAACAACGCTTCCTTCTTAAGATGGTTCCAGGTAAAAATGGAGTTGCTCTACGGAAAAGACGTCGTTCCCTATACCGGAGATTTATGTATGATCGGACATGGTCTCATCAAATCTTATATTGCGGTTATTTTTCGTAAGGATACGCAGGTACCTATTGCCGATATGGCAGATCATCTAATGAATTTAATGGATATGATCGTGTCTGGCTTGCTTACTAGTAAACAGGCTCCGCTAATCAACTCTGCTACTTTAGCAAACTGGATGGCGGAGAATGAGGAGAACAAACGAAAAAATCCATTACAGCTCATTAAAGAAATGAAGACTGCGATCAGTAAACTAGATAGTATAGCATCCGAAGAAGCAGCCGATCTGCTGGAATCGCTCAACATTCTGGAAGGTGAAGTGCTTATCCCTCACCCGCGAAAAGCAATCATTCAGGGGATGCTGTCCAACCTCCAATCCTGCTCTGAGCTCACAGCAGAATTGGAAGAGCTGAGGAAGCTAATTGCCTCAATTCCGCACAATTCATGTGTATTTCGTTAATTGACTCTAAGAAGAGTTCGGTAGAGAGAAAGTCATGGATAGTGAGTATTATGATTTTTTATAATGGCGCCCTATTTCGTAAAGAAGAGGGCCGAGAGGAGCAGAAACGAAACTTATGAAAAGCTTAATTAATTTCTCGCTCAGGAACAAATTTGCCATTTGGCTTCTGACGATAATTATTGTGTTTGCCGGTTTATATAGCGGACTGACGATGAAGCAAGAAACCTTGCCTAATATTAGTATACCCTATCTTAGCGTAACAACCATTTATCCGGGGGCCGCACCAGAAGGCGTCGTTAATGATGTCAGCAAACCGTTGGAGCAAAAGCTCCGCAATGTGGATGGTGTAAAGACGATCACCTCCACTTCTTTGGAGAATGCCTCCAGTATCCAAATTGAATTCGATTATGGAACAAATCTGGATAATGCTACAGCAGCAGTGCGCGAATCACTAAATGAAGTCTCATTGCCAGACAATGTGCAGAAGCCTTCCATTTCCCGCTTTAGTCTTAGCTCAATGCCTGTTGTCTCCCTCAGTCTTTCTAACGGGGATACCCAGGATCTTGAGGAACTGACCCGTATTGCTGAGAACGATATTCGCCCGGCCCTGGAGGATGTTGAGGGTGTCGCTTCTATCCAAATCTCTGGTCAATACGTCAAAGAAGTATCACTCAAATTCAATCAAGATAAGCTCAATCAATATGGACTGACCGAAGATACCGTTAAAGGTATCATTCAAGGCTCTTCCCTCCGTGTTCCACTCGGACTATTCGAGATGGACAAGGCTCAAAAGGCAGTTGTCGTGGATGGCAACATCACTACCGTTGAGGATCTTAAAAATGTGACCATTCCGGTAATGCCAACTGGCGCTAACGCTGCTGGTGCTGGAGCTACTGGAGCTGCCGGCGTTGATGCTGGTGCTGCTAACGGAGCTGCTGGTGCTGGAAATGCTGCTACTGGCGGAGCTGCAAGTATGGGACTTCCAACCGTGAAGCTCGGAGAGCTGGCCACGATTGAGGTTGTGGGCAATTCCGAATCCATCTCCCGTACAAATGGTAAAGAATCGATCGGTATTCAGATTGTCAAAGCCAATGATGCCAACACTGTTGATGTTGTAAATGGTGTTAAAGACAAAACTGAAGAATTAAAAGCACAATATAAAGGCATTGACCTTACTGTTCTACTTGACCAAGGTAAGCCCATTGAGGACTCCGTAAATACGATGTTGTCCAAAGCGGTATTTGGTGCCTTATTCGCAGTAATTATCATTTTGGTGTTCCTGCGGAATATTCGTTCGACGATTATTTCTATCATCTCTATTCCATTATCCCTGCTGATCGCAGTACTGTGTCTGCGGCAGATGGACATTACGCTTAATATGATGACACTGGGAGCGATGACGGTCGCGATTGGGCGGGTAGTCGATGACTCGATTGTAGTCATAGAGAACATATATCGACGGCTCTCCTTATCTGGTGAGAAACTGAAGGGCAGAGAATTAATCAGTGCGGCCACACGTGAAATGTTCGTGCCTATCATGTCCTCTACAATTGTAACCATCGCGGTGTTCTTACCACTTGCTTTGGTTAGTGGTATGGTTGGTGAGCTGTTCTTGCCTTTCGCTCTAACCATGGTCTTCGCCCTGCTCGCTTCATTAGTAGTTGCGATTACCCTAGTTCCTGCAATGGCTCACTCGTTGTTCCGTAATGGATTGAAAGGTAAAAAAACTCACAGCGAGAAACCAGACAAACTTTCTGCTGGTTATCAAAAGATTCTGAACTGGTGCCTTTCTCATAAGCTCGTTACGTTTGGAGTTGCCGTTCTTCTCCTTGCAGGCAGCTTGTTCTTAATCAAACCTATTGGTGTAAGCTTTATGCCATCCCAAGAGGATAAAACCGTAATGCTTACTTATTCACCAAAGGCTGGACAACGGATTGAGGAAGTTCAAGAGCAAGGTCTGAAAGCTGAAAAATACATTTTAGCGCAGAAGCATATAGACAAAATGCAATATTCCATTGGCGGCGGAAGCCCGATGGGTATGGGTGGATCCAGCAATTCAGGACTATTTTTCATTGTTTATGATAGTGACACTCCTGATTTTGAAGCTGTTAAAGAGAAGCTTATTGAAGGTTTGACCGCAGAAGTGCCAGATGGTGTATGGGGTGACATGTCCGCTCTGATGAGTGGAGGCATGGGTGGAAGCACTCTGACCGTGAATGTATTCGGAGATGAACTGGATCAGCTGAAGCCAGTCGCGGATGAGATTGCCTCAATCGTACAGGCTGACACCACTAATTTCAAAGACGCAGAAACAAGTCTCAAGGAAGCTTACGATCAATATACGATTGTAGCGGATCAACAGAAGCTTAGCTCCCTTGGACTTACAGCCGGACAAATTGCGATGAAGCTGAGTCCAGCAGGCACACGTCCAGTGCTCACAGAAGTAGAATTGGACGGCAAGAACTACAAAGTCTATATCGAAACAGATAAAGAAACGTACAAGAGTATTAAAGAAATGGAAGAGGCTACTTTGACTTCCCCACTAGGCATCTCCGTGCCAATCGGGCAAGTCGCTAAAATTGAAAATGGCTCCTCCCCTGACTCGATTACTCGTATGGACGGTAAAATGAAGGTAGATGTTACTGCCGAAATTATTTCGAGTGACGTGAATAGCGCTTCGAACAGCGTGAAAGAAAAAATAGACGCTATGGAATTGCCTGATGGTGTAACTGTTACCTTCGGCGGTGTAACCGAGCAGATCAATGATACGTTTGGTCAATTAGGAATTGCTATGGCGGCTGCTATTGCCATCGTATACTTCGTGCTTGTGGTTACATTTGGCGGTGGATTAGCACCATTCGCTATCCTGTTCTCACTTCCTTTCACAGTGATCGGGGTACTCGTTGCCCTTCTGATCGCTGGAGAAACCTTAAACGTGTCCTCGCTCATGGGTGCGCTGATGTTGATTGGTATCGTAGTAACGAATGCGATTGTCCTTATCGACCGCGTTATTCATAAGGAAAAAGAAGGACTCACTACGCGTCAAGCCTTGCTTGAAGCAGGTGGCACACGTTTACGTCCAATCCTGATGACTGCACTTGCAACGATCGGTGCATTGCTGCCATTGGTTACTGGACTTGAAAACAGTGCAGGAATTATCTCCAAGGGCCTCGGCGTGACCGTAATCGGTGGTTTGGTCAGTTCCACGCTTCTGACACTTGTAGTAGTGCCAGTCGTGTATGAATTCCTGATGAAATTCCGCAGCAAAAAGGTAATTGATTAGAACTATGATGTGAACAAGTAAATAGGCTCAAACGAGAGGCTGTCTCCAAAGTAGTGAATTCTACTTATGAGGCAGCTTCTTTTTTTAGTAAAAGGCTGCACAGCGGATTCTTGCTTTAGCCAATAGACTGTGTGCTGCGCCAATGTTCAACGCCATTAGGTTGGGTGGTGAGTAGGGAGAGTTGAGCGGTGAAAAATACGTGATGAGTGATAGCTGATGTACTGTGGGTGCTGTATAATATGCGATATGCAGTGGGCTATGAACGGTGGACGAAGTACCGTGGGCGATGTGCGGAGTGGATCTTAAACTAATTAGGGCGAAAATCCCTGAAAAAAGCCAATATTTGCTCTAAATGAACGAAATTAGGGAATTCCTTCCTGATAATAAGGGGGATTTCTTTAATTACCGCCGAATCAGCTATATTTTAGGGAGGTTTTCCCTAATTATTAGTCTAATGACCAGAAACTCTAGAATTTCAGGGAGAAATTGCCCAATTATTCTATCGGCGCTTGAGTTAGGCAACAATAAGGCGCTTCGGTTGGTACTTCAATTACTACTTCAGTTGGTGCTTCAGCCTCTACTTCTATCGGAGTTTAATTAGATCATCACTAGGATGCTTCCCACGGTACTTCTATTTGTGCTTCTACAGAGCTTCTATTAAAGCTTCATATCTACTTGACCAGCACGCAAAAGCCCGACCTATCAATTAGGCCGGGCTTTCTAATATTAAATGCTTGTAGCTGCACTGCTCTCCAATGAAGCTCTCCAGGAACGAAGCATTTGCAGATCAAGTGGCAGAAATTCCTCAAGCATATGTGAGAGGCCTAGATATAGCGGACTATCCGTTGCTGCATTCAGTTTCTGACAGAACTGCGGTGTCCATTGCAGTAGATGCTTTTCCAAAAAGGACTCCTGAATATCAAGCAGCTCCATAGCACTTCTTATTGAAAAGCTATTGTAAAGCATACGCTCATGCATGACTGCCATAAATTCGAGCTCAATAGCAATATGATCATCGGCTTCACCATTACACTTATTGAATACAATTCCAGCGGAGGTGTACACATCCGCAAGCACGTTACAGAAATCCTCCGAGCGTCCTAAAATCGCTGCTTCGCGCAATTTAAAAGAACTAACGGACTGTTCTTGCATAAGCCGTTTATATTCTTTGCTCTCTTTCTCGCATATCATTGGCAGCTTGTTCGGTTCCTGACTCAAATAGCGCTTCAGCTCCCGACCGCCTTCCGTCATCTCAGCCGCTACACTCATCTGGCGATTGCGGCTCCATTGAGCCACTAGAGAGAGTGATGGTTTTCTACCCAAAAAATCCACTAAAAGCTGATATATTAATCCCCGACTTTCCAACCAACGGCTAAAAGCCTCCGGAACGGTGAGCGATGGAACAGTATGTGTACTCATTTTGCAAATCCTCCTCAATGGTTTCCCGGTCACTCTCCGTCACATTACCGACGTGCGGTTTCCGGTATCCTATCTGTTTTCGCAAAAGTGAACGTTAAAACTAATCCGCACCTAGATTATATCGGATATTAAAAGCGCTTTCCGTGAGCATTCTATGTCTAAAAACTTTATTTGTCGTACTTTTGTCACACTTTCCGTTGTTCAATATGCGTTATCTTCTTATCTAGTTTGTCCAGTTTTATGTAATGAAACCCTGTCGTCCAGAACTTTGCTCATTGACGTGAATCCAAGCGATCTTTAAAATTCTAAACAAGTATAAACAACTTTGCGTTCTGTCCTATTAGGGACGTTATGCGTGTATACGAGAAAGTATAAGAGCAATTTATCAGCCAGATTTAAAGGAAGGGAGCAACGCCATGGAGCCGCTGACGGACCCTTTTGGACGTTTACACGATTACATCCGCATTTCGGTTACCGACCGCTGCAACCTGCGTTGCATCTATTGTATGCCAGCGGAAGGGATGCAATTCCAACCGCAGGACGAGATTCTGAGTTACGAGGAAATTACCGCAGTCGTTAAGTCGCTAGCCCCTCTTGGATTACGTAAAGTACGACTAACTGGTGGAGAACCTCTTGTCCGCAAAGATCTGGAAAAGCTTGTTGCTATGATATCTGCGATCCCAGGTATAGAAGATATTTCGCTGACTACAAATGGTTTAATGCTTCCAGCCAAAGCAGCACAGCTAAAAGAAGCCGGTCTGTCACGGGTAAACATCAGCCTAGACTCCCTACGGCAGGATCGATTTTCTATGATTACTCGTGGCGGCGAAGTCGCCAAGGTATTAAAGGGGATCGAGGCCGCACAAGCCGCCGGACTTCAACCGATAAAGCTTAACGTTGTATTGATGAAAGGAATTAATGACGACGAAATCAAAGACTTCATCTCCCTTACGCTGGAGAGTCCTCTAAATGTACGCTTTATAGAATACATGCCGATTGGCAGTGCTACTGATGCTTGGCGCCAAACTTATCTGCCTCTGGAAAGGGTTGTAGAAGCTTGTACTGAGGCTGGTTGGGAAACGGAAGCGGCAGAAATGCCCTCCGGGAATGGCCCTTCCCAGAATCGGCGGGTTGTCGGAGCCCCTGGTACATTCGGCCTGATTCATCCGGTGAGCGATCACTTCTGCGATAATTGCAACCGCCTGAGACTTACCGCAGATGGGCACATCAAAGCTTGCCTGTATTGGGCAGATGAATACAATGTCCGCCCTTTGATAAGCGATCCTGTTGCTGTGCAGGCCTTATTCCGGAAAGCGCTGGGCAACAAACCCCATAATCATGAAATGGCCTTAGCTCTGGAGAAAAAAGCACAGAGCCACACGCCGACAGCTCGGCGCATGTCTCAAATTGGTGGATAAACGTCCATCCCGGTATTATAGTTCCTCTTTTAATTGCATAAATACAAAAAACGCCGCTTTCCCACTGAACGATCTGGGAAAGCGGCGTTGTGCTTAAAGCTTAGCGATGAGCTATTCAATCACTATTAGAGAGATAGAGCTTCGAGCAGCTTAGAAATAGTCGCCGCCGCCTCGGCTCTTGTAGCCTTTTTCTCAGGACGGAAGGTATTGTCTTCGAATCCACCCAGAATACCGGCTTCAGCTGTTTTTCACATACAGCAAGTTTATTTCATTCGTACTGGCAAGCTCACCTTGAACGCTGTCCCATCCCCCGGGCGACTATTTGCAGTTACCTTACCTTCATGCAGCTCAACGATTTTTTTAACCAATGACAGACCTAGTCCACTGCCGCCACCACTTGCGGTTCTAGCTTTATCTGCCTTATAGAAACGCTCGAAGATCCGAGGCAGATCTTCCTCCGAGATGCCAATCCCACTATCTTGAATCTCCACCTCTACCTGCTCATCCACCATGCGAAGGCTAATATGGATGCAACCGTTCTGCGGAGTAAACTTGATACTGTTATGCAGCAGATTAGTCCAAACCTGACTCATTAAATCTTTTACAGCAGATACATTCACTTCTTCCAGTTCAGCCTCTACCTCTATTTTTTTCTCCAACCACTGTGGTTCAGAAGCCAGAATCGTATCTCTAAGCTGCTTATCCAGGCGGTAAATCTGATTTTCAAACGGAAAATTGCCCGATTCAAGCGCGGACAGCTTCAATAAATTATCACTGAGCCCAGATACGCGGGTACTCTCAGCCACTATAATATTAAGGTAGTGCCTCCTGCTCTTCACACTCAGAGTTTCATCCTGCAGCGCAAGAGCAAACCCCCGAATAGAGGTTAGCGGAGATTGAATTTCATGCGATACATTAGAGATAAAATCCTGACGCATGGTCTCCATCTGGCTCAGTTCGCTGGCCATTACGTTGATACTCTCTACAATCTCACCGAAATCACCGTAGTCCTTTGTATTATCAAGTACCACATTGAAATCACCCTTAGCAATCCGCCCTAAACCTTCGATAATTGATTTATAAAAAACACGTTCCCAGCCCCGGAATAACTTGGAGGTTACCAATGCCATCAAAAACAAAATCACAATTCCGACCATCACGCCGATTAACTGGGTCAAATACTCCGAAGAGGGGCGTCCAACCCTGCCATATATCCAGTTCATCAAGAAATAAGCTGCACTCCAGCTAATCCCAACACCACCGAAGTAAATAAAAGTCATCCCAATCCGCTTAAGAAGCTCCTTAAACCGGTTCATGCCTCTGCCTCCAGCCGATAGCCTAATCCGCGGATGGTACGAATAACAAACCCGTATTTATCAGGAGCGAACCGTTCGCGCAAACGGTTGATATGCACATCGAGCGTCCGCTCATTCCCTTCAAAATCATAACCCCATATCTCTTCGATTAGCCTGTCTCTAGTCAATGTCTGCCCCGGATAGCTGCCCAGCTTAAATAACAGCTCAAATTCCTTAAGTGGCAAGGTGACTTCTCCATACGCTGAGGATACCTCGTAGGTTTTACGATTCATTCGCAGCCGGCCAATCCCCACACTTTGTGCAGCAGAGATTTGGTAACGTTTGAGCAGCGCCTTTACTCGCGCAATAAGCACCACTGGCTCAAAGGGTTTGACGAGATAGTCATCACTTCCCAGCTCAAAGCCCTTCACAATTTGTGAGGTCTCTCCCTTAGCCGTCAGCATCAATATCGGAAAATCATAGGTTTGGCGCATCTTCCGGCACAGCTCCCAGCCATCCAAATTGGGCATCATCACATCAATAATGGCTAAGTCTATGTTATGGCTCTCCAGAATCTGAAGAGCCTCCAGTCCATCAGAAGCTCCATAGATGTCATCCATCCCCTCAGCTCTCAGAAATACTTCTACCAATTCGCGGATGTGCGGATCGTCGTCCGCTACTAGTATTTTTGTCATGTATCACTGGAGCCTCCTCTTTATTGTCTTGAATCTCAAGGTTATTCATCTGCAGCTGCTGGGTGGCAAATTCACGATATAGCTCATGGTTTTCCAGCAGTTCTTCATGTCTTCCCATCCCGGTAATCTGGCCCTTTTCCATAAAAATAATCTGCTCAGCATTTACAACAGTAGCCAAACGGTGCGCAATTACAATCGTAGTCCGGCCCTTCATCAAATTGGACAGTGCCTTCTGCACTACGGCCTCTGATTGGCTATCCAGACTGGAGGTCGCCTCATCAAGCATAAGAATCTTTGGATTCCGCAGCAGCGCTCTAGCAATAGCAATCCGTTGCCGCTGTCCACCCGAGAGCTTCACACCTCTCTCACCGACATCCGTATTATATCCTTCAGGAAGCTCATCGATAAAGCCATTTGCATAAGCCATTGCTGCTGCTGCGCGCACCTCCTCCATGCTAACGTCTCGATCCAATCCATAGGTTAAATTCTCAGCAATCGTACCTGCCAACAATGGGCTTTCCTGTGAGACGTACCCGATCAGTTTCCGCCATGAGCGTAATGAGAAGGTTGACACTGGTTTATCGCCTAGCTTAACCATACCTTTCTGAGGCTCATAGAATCGTTCGAGCAGTGAAAATAATGTAGTCTTGCCTCCCCCGCTCGGTCCAACAATAGCCGTCACCTGACCCGGAAGCATCCGGAAGCTTACATCGGTTAGCACATTCTCACCATTTTTATATCCAAAGCTTAGATCTTCTACCGAGATAGGACCCTCTGCACCGTTCGCCTCTTCCTGGCCCTCATATACCTCCTCTTCTGCTGCCAGGGTTTCAATAATGCGCTCTGATGCCCCTTTAGCTTTCTGAATCTGTGTAAAGAACGTGGTCAATTGAGTAAGCGGCATAATAATCTGAATAAGATACAGGATAAAGGCTACCAGCTCTCCAGCTGTCAAAGCCCCGGAAGATACCTGCATTCCGCCATAACCGATAATGACCACAAGTAACATCATAAAGACAAAAGAGACAAGTGGACTGATCATAGCGCTGATTTTGCCTTCACGAATGCCAAAGGAGAGCAGGTTCATAATTCCGGTTTTGCCTGCTTCGTACTCTTTTTTCTCTGCACCCGAGGATTTCACCAGACGGATCTCTGACAATACACCACTAAGTGTGGCGGTAAAAGAAGCTGTTTCGTCCTGCATGCCTTTGGAGATTTTGTACATCTGCCGTCCAAGCGGCACCAAAATCAACGCAGATAGTGGAAGAACGGTGAACAGAACAAGCGTCATCTTCCAGTTCAAAAATAAAAGCACAGCAATGGAGCCCACAATGGAAATCACTCCGGTAAATAAGCTGGCCAGATGTTCAGAGATCAGCGTTTTGATGATCCCTGTATCATTCGTCATCCGGCTGACGCTTTCTCCTGTCCGATTATCATTGTAATAAGCTACTGGCAACACTAAAAATTTACGCCATAACCGGTCACGAAGACCTGCAACCATCTTCTGGCCTACATAATTCAGCAGATAGATAGAGATTCCCCCGGCGATCGTCTGCGCGATAAAAGCACCCGCTATGCCCACAATTTGCAGCTTGCTGACAGAAGCCAAAGAAAAGCCATCCACCAGATTTTTGGTGAACATTGGGATCACCAGACTAACCAATGTCGAGATCATGCTTAGTGCAATGGCTATTGCCAATAAGCCGTATGAAGGCTTGGTTTCTTTTAATAATGTGAGGAATGGCTTCAGCGCCGTTTTCCCCTTAGCTTCGGATTTTTTCATGCAAAAACTCCCCTTTTCTTGGTGAATCTGCGAGAAGAATGTATCTTCTCTGTTTCGCCTAACCCCATCCTAGCCCTGAATTGTAAACTGAAGTTAAACCCATTGATTCTCTTTTATACAAACATAGATAGGATAATCCTCAGGTATATTCCTAGTAAGGAAGAGCAAACGCCTAACATTTCTGCCACCTGCAAACTTGTTATATGCGTTTTTTGTCACTTAGCGGATCAAATTTAAATAAACGTTAAAAAAATGTAAAAAAGTAAAAAAGGAAGTTTGTATCCCTTTTCAACACGTGTTACAGTGATAGAAGGGCCTAATATTGGTCAGTATATCCATGCAAGACATCTAGTGGGAAAGGAGTGACGCATTTGCGGAAAGGCGTTAACTATCCATCTTCTTTCACGTCTTTAAAATGGTTCAATTTTTTTGTATACGGAACCATGGTCCTCTTCTCCAGCTTCTTTCAACTATACCTGCTGGATGTAGGGATGAACAAATTAGAGATCGGTGCCGTATTTTCTATGGGTGCGCTAGTATCCATCTTTGCAAATCCATTCTGGGCAATCTGGACTGACCGATACCAGAATATCCGGAGAATCGTTTTGCTTATGTTAATCGGAACGTTAGTGTTATCCCAGCTTATGTTTCGGGCAAATACATATGAGATGATCTACATCTCCATTCTTTTGTTCTATTTCTTCCAAGGACCGTTATTTGCTCAGAGCAATACGATGATTCTCAGCTATATTGACGGAACTAACTATCGCTTCCGTTCTTTTCGGCTTTGGGGTTCATTGGGGTGGGCACTAATTGCAATTGCCGCCGGATTGGTCCTTGATTGGGCTGGTGTATCTATCTTGTCCTATCTGTTTGCAGGCTTACTATGTGCATCAATGTTATCCATTCTTGCATTACCGAAACTTAACCATACCATTGGCATGGCTCCTATGCCGTATAGAGGCTTCAGCAAACTAATTTATAATCCCTTTTTCTTGTGTTTCATATTGTTTGGTATCCTAGTTTCCATACCGAACACCATGAACACTACATTCATGTCTTTGTATATTACGGACCTAGGCGGCTCCAAGGGAATGATTGGTCTCGCAGTATTCCTCTCCTCTATTTTGGAAGTGGGTGTATTTGTTCTCTGCGACCGATTCCTTAAACGTAAAATATCTGTTCTGCTCGGCTGGCTTGCGCTGGTTAGCGCTTTATTCGTACTACGATGGTGGTTCATGGCGGACGCGACTACAGCCCTCCAAGTAGTGCTCATTCAAATTTTACACTGCATAACATTTGGTGGTTTCTTCTATGTAGGCACTCAACTGACCATGCTTCTTATTCCAAGACCTTACCGTGCTTCAGGACAAGCGCTCTACACACTGACTTGGAGCGGTATAGCCGGTATTGTTGGAGGAGTTCTCGGCGGGTGGATGTATCAAAATCTAGGGGCACAGAGCATGTATCAAGCGGGTGTCTTCTTGACACTGTTTGGAACGCTAGGCTTTACTTTCATGTGGCTCTTTGTAAACCGTGGAGGCTACCGGCCCCCTACAGAGGATGAGGAAGAACTCTCTCACATCGAAATATTATAAGCGAAAATATAAAAAACAGGCTCAAACGTACCTAAACGGGACGTTTGAGCCTGTTTTTTTATAAAGAACCTGAACGAATCAAGTGTTAGCCTTGTTTTGGAGGCTGAAATGAACTCTTCAGTGAAACGATAAGATTGAATACGAGATGCCCAGGCGCCGAATATTTGCTATCTACATTAAAATAGCCATGACGGAAGAACTGGAATTTATCCTGAGCCACACTGTCCTTAAGCTCGGGTTCCACAAAACCTTGTAAGATTTCAATGGATTTAGGATTAAGCTGATCCAAGAAGCTAGGCTCCGCTTTCTCTACCGTGGAATCCAGACCTTCAACTTCTGCAGCTTCATCTACTTCTTCAGCAGAAATCAGTGGCTCGTATAAACGGAATTCTGCAGGCACAGCTTGACTAGCTTCTACCCAGTGCAGAGTACCTTTTACCTTACGGCCTGTAAATCCACTGCCACTCTTTGTTTCCGGATCATACGTACAATGCAGTTCAACAACCTCGCCATTCTCATCTTTAATGACTTCATTACATTTGATGAAATAAGCATGCTTCAGGCGTACTTCATTGCCGGGGAACAAGCGGAAATATTTATTGGGCGGATTCTCCATAAAGTCGTCGCGCTCAACATAAATCTCACGAGAGAACGGAATTTGGCGTACACCCATTTCTTCATTCTCTGTATTATTCTCCGCTTCAAGCCATTCTGTTTGGCCTTCCGGATAATTGGTGATAACAACCTTAAGCGGACGAAGTATAGCCATGGTGCGAGGCACAGTTAACTTAAGGTCTTCCCGGATAAAGTGCTCCAGCATTTGCAGGTCCACTAGACCCTGACTCTTGGAGATCCCTGCTTCGTACACGAATTTACGAATCGCTTCCGGCGTATATCCTCTGCGGCGCAGGCCGGAGATCGTTGGCATCCGCGGATCGTCCCAGCCATCCACATGTTTTTCGTCTACCAGCAGCTTCAGCTTACGTTTACTAGTCATGGTTTGAGCGAGATTCAGACGGCCGAATTCATATTGATGCGGAACAGAAGGCATCTCACATTCCGCTACGACCCAATCATAAAATGGGCGTTGATCTTCAAACTCAAGCGAACAAAGGGAGTGAGTTACACCTTCAATGGCGTCCTCAAGTGGATGAGCGAACGTGTACATCGGGTAGATGCACCATTTATCCCCTGTATTATGGTGATGCGCATGAGTAATCCGATAGATGACAGGATCACGCAGATTAATATTTGGTGAAGCCATATCGATCTTGGCACGAAGAACCTTCTCACCATCTTTGAATTCCCCTGCCCGCATACGGCGGAACAGATCCAAATTCTCTTCGATGCTGCGCTCACGATGTGGGCTGTTCTGTCCTGGCTCCGTCAGCGTTCCCCGCAATTGGCGAATTTCATCCGCGCTGAGGTCATCTACATAAGCTTTACCTTTAGTAATTAATAATTCGGCACGTTTGTACATTTCCTCAAAATAATCCGATGCAAAACGCAGCTCTTCCCATTCATAGCCCAGCCACTTTACATCTTCCTGAATGGAGTTCACATATTCCGTATCTTCTTTGGCAGGATTCGTGTCGTCAAATCTTAGGTTAGTCTTGCCACCGAACTCGTCCGCCAGTGTAAAGTTAATCCAAATCGCCTTGGCATGTCCGATATGTAAGTAACCGTTCGGCTCCGGCGGAAAGCGTGTGACAACTTCTTTTACTTTACCCGTACGGAGGTCTTCGGTAATAACATTTTTAATAAAATTGGAGGGGGTAGTACGGTTCTCCACAGCTATCAACCTTTCGTTCTGTAGTGTTACACTACTTCTTGTATAAACATGTTTCCTACTAATATACCCGTTAACTGTAGATTGTTCAATAAAAGGGGGCACATGGCCTGGATCAATTTTTAGCATCTTTAGACCTTTTGACTTCTCTGCGGGCGATAGAGTAGCATGATAATCATAAGAAAAAATCCATAATCATACATAAGGCCTTGTGCCGAAAAGGAGGCAACCGCTTGTTTAATTATGTCATCGACGAAGAGCTTATCTTAAAGCCACTCATGCCTGAGCATGCTAGGCACATATTCGCGTTAGTGGAGCGCTCGCGGGAACGACTTAGGCAATGGCTTCCTTGGGTTGATGCCGTTACGGAACAGGATCACACCCTTAATTTCATTAAAAATGCTATAAAACAAGGCACCGACAATGGCGCCTTCACTGCTGGACTTTGGGTCCGCGGCGAGCTCGCTGGCGTCATTGGGTATCACCAGATTGACTGGCATAACCGTTCCGTAGGGATTGGTTATTGGCTTGGTGATGGATATGAAGGCAAAGGTTATATGACCAGTGCCTGCCGAGTTCTAGTAGACTACGCCCTGCTTGAAATGGAGCTGCAGCGGGTAGAAATTCGCTGCGCAACCGCCAACGTAACTAGCCGGGCAATTCCTGAACGGCTTGGTTTTGTGCTCGAAGGTGTGATCAGACAGGCAGAAAAGCTGCCCGATGGCTACGTGAATCACGCCGTATATGGTTTATTACGTAGTGAGTGGCAGCTGCTCGGCTAAGTTACTTAAGCAAAGCAAAGTTAAACAAACACGTAAGCAGAAATAAACCTGGCTGGCATACGCCCCCAGGTTTATTTTATTGTGCAGACCAAGATTAGATCTCTGGCATACCCAGCTGTTTTCGAAACTTGTTCCGTACTACGGCTGAGAGAGCTTCCAGCTCCACAAGCTCTGCCAGAGCAGCTTCCTCTTGCAGCCCAACCTGCATTAAATGCAGTACATGCGCCATGGAAGCAATGCTGTCTCCGTTTTCTTTTTTGACAATTGCATCGCCGGTTGAAATCATTCCTTCACGAAGTACACGTAAGTAAAATCCGCTATACCTTGTATCCAGAACTTGAGCCGGTAGATCTGCGGGTCCATGCTTTTGTGAGATTTTGAAGCAAGGGTATCGTGGTTGGCTAACCTGAAGCAAAGTGGTGCCTATTTCATATACATCGCCAATACACACCTCTGTCTCCAGTAGACCCGTTGTGGTGATATTTTCTCCAAAAGCCGAGTACTCCAGTTTCTTTCCCAGCTGCTGTTCCCAATACGGATAGTGCTCAATGGGATAGGCGCATACCGCCTTGTCAGGACCTCCATGATGTTTAAGATCTGCCTGGCCATCTCCAACAAATCCATTGGTATGTAGCTGAACTGATCCATCTACAGGCGTTTTATAAATTCCGGTCTCCAAAGGTTTTCCCCGATAATCCACCGTCACCGGCCGACCGACATTAAGCGAGACGATCTCCATATCCATTTCCTCCTGTCAGCATGCAGCTCATAAATATCTCATCCACATAACGACCGCCAAGATAAAACTCCTCCCGCAGACGCCCCTCTTCCACAAAACCGCATTCCCGGTAAAAAGAAATCGCTGATTCATTGCAGGATAATACACGCAGACGAAGCTTACGAATAGCATGCGCCGCAGCGTGTTCCTTAATGGCTTCCATGAGCTGCCGGCCGATGCCTAAACGTTGATAGTTCGGATGAACAGCAATATTAACCTCGCACACATGCCGGTTGCTCTCCATTCTACTAGGGCAGCCAAACCCGACATATCCACATAGCTTGTCATCTTGCAGCGCTACGAGCTGAGAGCCCGGGGGAGCATTCAGCAAGAAATCCTCTTGTGAGCGCCACAACATAGGTCCCGGGCTAGTGTCCTCTGTCCAAATCAGATGGTCCAGATCAATCAGTTCTCGCACGTCTTTAATCTCTGAGGGTCTAATAGTTAACCTTGCCTTGTTGATTTGTTTCATAAGATGTACACCCCTTGCCTTGCACCTCTATAGAATTCACAGCAGATGTTGGAATCCACTGTGTATAGTTATCCTGCGGACCGCTCTAACGAATGGCCTTTACGATTGACTAAAGCATGGATGACGAAAAACCCTACAGACAGCAGCGCCATCGCACAAGCCAGCCAGGCTGTTGGTGCCAAACCACCGCTATCATACAGTCTGCCCATGAAGTAAGGGCCAATGACTCTCCCGACTGCACCAATCCCTCCGCTTAGTCCCAAATAAAACGGTGCGCTGCGCCCCGCATGATCCGAGATAAAGGATGGCATCGCTGGAGAAATCAGCATTTCTCCCAGTGTAGCAAGCACCATTCCAAGCACTAATCCAGGATAATTAGGCATCCACAAAAGAAACGCATAGCCACCCAAATAAAACAGGGCACTTGCAGTCATTTGCGCCGTTGAGGTAGACGCGAACCAGCGCTTAATCATTGTTACCAATGGCTGAGCTGCAAAAATCAAAATACCGTTCAGTGTCCAGAGAAAACCATAAGTTTTCTTAGGCCAGCCCTCTGAAATAATGAACGGAGATACCCCTGTATTCCAGATAGAGTTACCGAGAAGCAGGAACAAAGAACCGATCCCCATATAAAGATAAATACGAGTATGCCCCATTAGCTTCCACGTGGATTGTTTCTCTGGTTCATTCTTCTGATGCCCCATTACCTCATGCGCAGGTTCTCCACCGATTTTCTTCAGATATATAAAAAAGAAACCCGCAAATACCGCCGAGGTTACACCATTCATTACAAAGCTTAGCATATAGGAAATATCGGCCAAAAAACCACTTAATGCCGTCCCCAGTGCTACACCAATATTATTGGCGACATAAATAACATTAAACAGCTCACCACGCTGCTTCGTGAAACGAAAGCCGATAAATGCCTGAATGGCAGGTAATGATAAGGAATTAAATAATCCCACTAGTCCCATTGCAACCATAAATAACGTCCAGTTGTTACTAGCTGCCGGCAAGGTGAACAGTGCCAAAGCATTCATGGCGAGCGCTCCGACAATCAGCCGGTTCACGCCTACCTTATGATAGAGTGAGCCCCCGAGTAGTTGACCCACGATCCCACCAACCGATTGAATAAGAATCACCAGTCCAGCATCTGACATGCTGCGTCCAAGCTCATCAAATACATACATCGTAACGAGCGGCCACATCAGCGCACTACCTGTTGCGTTAATTAGGCTGGCAATTAGAAATATTTTCACTTCTTTTGGATATGCCTGTAAAAACTTCATAAGTAGTGTACATCCCCTGTTATATATGTGTCATTAATTCATCCAGTATCATCCCAAAACAGGGCTATGAGCAAGCATACACATTGACGTTTTATCGTGATAAAGTACGCATGAAATCTAGAGGATAAGACGCACATATCGCATGAAATATCCCGTCTCCCTTGGGGTTCACGTCCGCAGTCCTCCCTAGTTCTAATATCTATTCTAATTTTAAAGCCGTGGCTGTCGTCCGTAAAGCAAACTAAACAAGAAGAAACTGATTCGCTTTTAGAAAGACGGGGTAATAGAGCCTAGAAACACTCCCCCTTCAAAATTCGCCGTGATCCGATTTCGTTCCCCCGAGCGCGGATATATCACGGCGGATTTTTTTGTGTCTACATAACAAAAAGCACCCCTAAAACATTAACGCCACCAATAAGGCAGACCTTGAATGTTCTATGGAGTGCTCTATAAGACGAGCTTAAGCGTGTTTTTTGACACTGCTGCCGGACATGCTATCTACGGATTGAATAGCCGTAGGTGCTTTACGCAAGTATGCCATCCAATAGGCAGCTGCGACAAATATTGCTCCACCCGTTAGATTGCCGAGCCAGACGGGAACAAAGTTAGTGAAGTATTGCCCCCATGAATAATAACCTTCAAAAATAGCTGCTGGAATTAGGAACATGTTAGCTACAACGTGCTGGAATCCTATCGCAACAAAGGCCATCGTCGGGAACCAAATACCAAGGATTTTGCCGCTGAAGTTATCTGCTCCATAGGAGAGCCATACGGCCAGCGCAACGAGCCAGTTACAGCCGATACCCGAAACAAATGCCGGAAAGAATTCTGCATCGATTTTATGACCAGCCATATCCACCAATTTTTCTAAATACACACCCTCTGAAGTTAAACCCACCACATGACCGAAGAAATAAGCTACAAATAATGCCCCTGCCAGATTACTAATCGTAATGAGCAAAAGATTCTTCACAACTTCCCAGAAAGAAATCTTCTTAGCCATAAAAGCGAGCGGCACGGCCATCATATTCCCTGTCAGCAGTTCTCCACCTGCAAGGAGTACCATGATCAGCCCAACGGGGAAGACTGCGGCTCCGATAAAGTTAGCAATGGAACCCCATTCCTGTGGTGCGCCAGCAATGACGCGAATATCTAATAAAAACCCGAGCGCAATAAACGCTCCTCCCAAAAAGCCCAGAATAAGTACGGTACTTAGCGGATTATGAGCTTTTTTTATGCCGTTCTCTACAGTTACTTCGGCAATTTGCTGCGGTTTGCTATAAGCCATGGTTCCTATCCCCTTCATCTATTTACTTCAAATTTGTTCCTTTATGACCATTGTAGCGTGTCGTAAAACACATTAACGTGATAATTATCACTTTGAGAAAACTAAGTGAAAGTTTTCACTGACATGTCAAATTTACTGCGACCTGTGCACAAATAGAAGTTTGTGTATGACCGGCTAAGCCAGCATATCTTGTTTCGTTGGATTACATTTGAGCGTACGCAGCAGCTATCGGACACCGTTGACCTTATACGTAGCTAGATCTCACAGTAGCTATACCTCACTGTAGTCATACCTCACTATAGTCATACTTCACTATCGGCATTCTATTGGACTCGGATGACTCTAATCGTAGCTTTTGAGCATATTTGGCCCACACCCGGACATCGGACTCAGATAACCTTATTCGTAACTTTCGAGCACATTTGACTCGCTATCGGACCCCATAGTCGCTATTAGCACCAAAAACACACTAGTTGTACCTCGTTCTATGTAATAGCTGCACTGGAGTCCGAAATCACGCTCAAACGGCGATTAATTGCTAAATAGCGGCTTCTGAGTCCGAAAGCTTCTGCAGGGGGCGATGACTCGGCACGATCGGACTCAGTTGACCCTATTCGTAGCTTTTGAGCACATTTGGCTCGATATCGGACCCCATAGTCGCTATTAGCACGAAAAACACACTTAATGCACCTCATTCTAAGTAATAGCTGCACTGGAGTCCGAAATCACGCTCAAAAGGCGATTAATTGCTAAATACCGGCTTCTGAGTCCGAAAGCTTCTGCGGGGGGCGATGACTCAGTTGACCTTATACAGAGCTTCTGAGTCCGGAAAATTCTGAGGAGGGCGGTGACTTACCACGATCGGACTCAGTTGACCTTATACGTAGCTTTTGAGCACATTTGGCTCGCTATCGGACCCCATAGTCGCTATTAGCACCAAAAACACACTAGTTGTACCTCATTCTATGTAATAGCTGCGTTGGAGTCCGAAACCACGCTCAAACGGCGATTATTTGCTAAATAGCGGCTTCTGAGTCCGAAAGCTTCTGCAGGGGGCGATGACTCGGCACGATCGGACTCAGTTGACCCTATTCGTAGCTTTTGAGCACATTTGGCTCGCTATCGGACCCCATAGTCGCTATTAGCACCAAAAACACACTAGTTGTACCTCATTCTATGTAATAGCTGCACTGGAGTCCGAAATCACACTCAAAAGGCGATTATTTGCTAAATAGCGGCTTCTGAGTCCGAAAAATTCTGCAGAGGGCGATGATTCAGCACGATCGGACTCAGTTGACCCTAATCGCAACTTTCGAGCACATTTGGCTTGCCATCGGACCCCATGGTCGCTATTAGCACGAAAAACACACTAGTTGTAACTCATTCTATGTAATAGCTGCATTGGAGTCCGAAACCACGCTCAAACGGCGATTATTTGCTAATTAGCGGCTTCTGAGTCCGAAAGCTTCTGCGGGGGGCGATGACTCAGCACGATCGGACTCAGATGACCTTATACGTAGCTTTTGAGCACATTTGGCTTGCTACCATCACCGAAGCCATTGGATTGCATCTACCCAAGCAGCTATTCAGCACCTAACAAAAAAAAGCAGTGATCCTCCCGTAACAGGAGGATCACTGCTTCTCTAGCTTTACAAGGCTGTCTTATTCTTCGATAAATCACTCAGGAACAACGTCCCTTTTTAAACCGTTACAGCCTCTTTGCTTGGTACTGTTGTCGGCAGCGCTTGAAGACCTACTGTATTCAGGAAGTTCCAAGGTTTGTTGTAATGCGGTTGGAAGAAGAAATCGATAAAGGCTAGTTGGTCGATTGTCATATGATTTTGAATACATACAGACACTGTGTTGATCGATTGCGTCAGATCCATCTTGGACATAATTTGAGCCCCGAGAATACGGCGTGTGGCGCGATCAAACACTACTTTTAACTGAACCTGCTCAAAGGTGGGCATAAATTCTGGACGGTAGTTATCAATAATCATGGCGGTTTCTACGTCCATTCCTTCAGCCTTAGCTCCTTCTTCAGTAAGCCCTGTTGCAGCGATATTGTCTTCATAAATCTTAATGCCCGAAGTTCCTTGTGTACCCATATAAGGAATGGTCTCTGTTACCAAGTTGCGCGCAACTAAGGTTCCCATCCGCACGGCATTGGTTGCCAGTGGGATATAGGCGTGTTTGCCTGTAGGGTTGTAGTGAATTGCACAGCTGTCGCCAGCGGCATATACATCCGGGCAGCTAGTCTGCATATAGTTATTGACTACAATGGCACCATTAGGCAGCATATCGACTTGACCTTTTAAGAGTTCAGTATTAGGACGGAAACCAATGCAGAGAATGACCAGATCTGTCTCATGCTCACCTTTGCTTGTAATAACCTTTGTTACCTTACCGTCTTTGCCTGCAAAAGAGCTAACCTTCTCATTCAGTGCCAATTTAATCCCATGATCCTGAAAAGATTGTTCGATCGGTGCAGTAAATTCTTGGTCCAGATATTTACTCAGAATGCGATCTTCACCATCAATTAGTGTAACTTGCTTGCCATTCATTTGAAAAGCTTCCACCAGTTCTACGCCGATATATCCAGCGCCAACGACGGTGATTTTATTTGCTTGTTTAGCTTTTTCTATAATAGTGTTGGAATGATCATAGTTCTTGGAAAGTAAAATCCCCTCGAGTTCAAATCCTTCAAGCTTCGGTACAATCGGCCATGAACCTGTAGTCATAATCAGCTTATCGTAGGTATCAGCGAACTCGTGGCCTGTCTCCAGATTGCGTACACGCAATGTTTTGGACTTCGTATCCACTCCAGTTACTTCATGACGCATATTGGTCTTTACGCCAAGCTCTGCAAGCTTTTCTGGTGAAGAATAGAATAGCCCCTCTGGGTCTTTAACCACTCCACCTACATACAAGGCAATCCCACAGGATAAGAAGGAAATATTATCATTACGCTCATATACAGTAATCTCGGCATCCGGGTAAAGTTGAGCAGTATTCACAATTGCGGCGGTTCCGGCATGGGTACATCCAATGACAGCTACTTTCATTATTTCTTCCTCCTTCAAATGGACAATCGGGTTATATATTTGACTTGCATGACCGATCAATGATGGAATCTGATCAACAATGGGTTAGTTGTGATTTATTTCACTTTATAAACTGATTATATTGTGATATTTATCACATTACAAGTCTTTTTTACCTATATCCTCATATTGTTCACAATTTTAAGTTTTTTTCCGCCACTGCTGCCGAATGCGACTCCGTTAGCTTTGCCACGTGGGAGGTACATTATGATCCGTATTTGCAGGAATCCAAAGGAAGCATAAAAAAAGGCCTCCCCTCTAATACCAACAAGGAGAAGCCTTTTATTAAAACACTTTTACACCAAACCGTGAATCTCTCCGTCCTCATCCATCCATAGTCCCTCAGCGGCTGGCTTAGCTGGCAGACCTGGCATCGTAACGATGTTGCCTGTAATAACTACCGCAAAACCTGCACCAAGCGAAAGGGTAATATCTCGGACACCAATCGTAAAGCCTTCCGGTGCTCCGAGGAGTCTAGGCTGGTCGGAGAAGGAATAAGGCGTCTTCGCCAAACATACTTGAAGATCATTTAGCCCAAGCCGCTCGATAACCGCCAGACTCCGCTTAGCCGCCGGAGAAAAGTTCACTTCTGCCCCGCGGTAGATCTCACGGACAATTTTGTTGATTTTGGATGAAATGTCGAGATCCTTCTCATACAGAGGAGCAAACTGGCTCGGGCCACTATTGTCCAAGAGCTTGTTCAGTTCAGAAGCCAATTCCTGTCCACCTGCACTACCTTCCGCCCATACTTTTGAGATCGCGGCTGGCACGTTTAAATTGCGGCAGGCCTCCAATACATCATTAATCTCGCCCTCACTGTCCCCTTCAAAATGATTTATGGCAACTAAAACAGGGACTCCAAATTTACCGAGATTCTCTACATGACGTTCTAAGTTCACCAATCCCGCGCGAAGCGCCGTCCGATTCTCGGTTAGAAGCTCACCTTTAGGCACACCACCGTTATATTTTAAGGACTTAACAGTTACGACAAGAACAGCAGCAGAAGGGGTTAACCCGGCCTGTTGGCATTTGATATCCATGAATTTCTCTGCACCAAGATCCGCTCCGAAGCCTGCTTCGGTGACCACCACATCTCCCAGCTTAAGGGCATAACGAGTGCCAATAACACTGCTGCAGCCATGAGCGATATTCGCAAACGGCCCCCCGTGTACAATAACAGGCGTACCTTCCAGAGTCTGTACCAAGTTTGGCTTAACTGCTTCCTTAAGCAGCGCTGTCATCGCTTCAACGGCCCCGATTTGCTCGGCTGTTACCGGTTGTCCCTCTTGGTCATATCCAATCAGAATACGGTTTAAACGCTTCTTGAGATCAATAAGGTTATCGCATAAGCATAACACAGCCATAATCTCAGAAGCCGTTGTAATCTGAAAGCCACTTTCCCGTACCGCTCCATTTCCGTCCCCGAGCCCAGTCACAATACTGCGCAGGCTGCGGTCGTTCATATCCATGACACGTTTCCAAACGATACGCTGCGGATCCAGTCCCAGCTCATTGCCTTGGAAGATATGATTGTCAATCATTGCGGACAATAAATTATGCGCAGAAGTTACCGCATGAATGTCACCGGTAAAGTGCAAATTAATCTCATCAGCCGGAACAATCTGCGACTTCCCGCCGCCTGTTGCACCGCCCTTCATCCCTAAGCAAGGCCCAAGCGAGGGCTCACGTAAAGCAGCCACAGTCTTCACACCTGCTGCATTCATTGCCTGCGCCAACCCGATGGTTGTTAAGGTCTTACCCTCTCCAGCAGGGGTCGGATTCACCGCAGTGACCAGAACCAGCTTGCCATCTGGCTTGTTTTTCATATCCTCCCATAAGGAAGGTGAGAGTTTGCTTTTATATTTGCCGTATAGTTCCAGATGCTGCTCGTCGATTCCTGCTTGTGCTGCTACCTCTGTAATTAACTTCATGCTTGTATAAAACCCTCCTGCCGTTATTATCCTGCTGTACTCCGCTTTTTTATGCATGTTCGCACAGTTGCTATATTCTCTTCAAAGGATACATCGTCTTTTTAAAGCGTCAAGTATAATTTATCACAATAAAAATTCAAGGCAATCTCCATTAATCCTTTAAAAAAAGAAAATCCCCGCGAGCATCGGTCGAAACCGAGTCGAGGGGATACTTGGAAGATCACTCTGCAACTGACCCCATAATGGATCTACAGTAGTGACTCAATATGTTGTTTCATCGTTTCCGGCGATTCTTTGGGCTCCACACGAGCCACTACATTGCCGCTGCGATCAATTAGAAATTTCGTGAAATTCCAGCTAATGTCACTGCTGTCCCCAGCACCAGGCTGCTGCTCCTTCAAATAATTGAAAAGCGGGCTGGCATCCGGTCCATTAACATCAACTTTGGCGAATACCGGAAAGGTAACTCCATAATTAATCTGACAGAATTCCTCAGCCTCTTCACTCGTACCTGGCTCTTGGCCCGCAAACTGGTTGCAGGGGAATCCTAATACTACAAGTCCTTGATCGCTATACTGTTCGTATAGTTTCTGAAGATCTCCATACTGTGGCGTAAGTCCGCACTTACTAGCCGTATTAGCAATCAGCAGCACCTTACCTTCATACTCCGCAAACGGCACTTCTTTACCCGAAGGTGTAACGCCGGCAAAATTGTAGATCGACATCTTTATTCCCCTTCTTTCCTTTTACTTAGACTACACTACGTATCTTACCCGAACTGTAAGGGAATGCAACTTCTGAACTCTTTTTATAGCCATAGAAAAAGCAGCCCTACAAATTTCATAGGACTGCTCTCTGCGTCTGTGTTATTTCGATACCGGAATTGCGTCATAATATTCTTCCAACGTAATATCCTTCTCATTGATATAGGCAGCAATGTCCTTACCTACATAACGGATATGCCAAGGCTCGTACTTATATCCGGTAATGTCTTGCTTACCTTCAGGATATCTGATGATAAAACCATATTCCCCTACATGCTTGGCCAACCACTCGGCTTCCTTCGTCCCACCAAAACAGCTCTCAGCGGCACACTTGCCGTCACTTCCCGAGACATCAATAGCCAGCCCGGTCTGATGCTCGCTATAGCCAGGGACTGCACTGTAAGTACGGGCTTTTTCTTCCCCATCTCTCTCCACATAACGGTTATACAAAGTCGTCTGGGTTGCCTGTGAGCGGTAGGCAGAAACGCCTGCTAAATAAATTCCGTCTTCCTCTGCACCTGCGAACATCTTCTCCAAGGCTTTAGCGGCTTCGCTGCGCATCATACGCTTTTCGATTTTCTCTTTGAAGGTAAACCGGACATCAGGATAGACAAGATCCGTTGGTTTATAATTATCAGGCAAACCATACTGCTTATTTACCATCACTGTAATACTATCAGGCTCTGCAGATATAGGATCTGGAACACTACCTGCATTATCACCGCCTGATTCAGGCGGACTAGAGGGTTCTGATGGATCTGGTGTATCCGATGGATCAGCTACTGCCGGGTCTGTAATCCCCCCTCCATCACTTTCCCCCGTCTCCCCAGGCTCACCTTGAAGATTATCCCCCACATTTATATTTGAACCGTTACTCTCCGAAGCAGAAGGAGACGTGTACTTTCCTATTCCCCAACCGACAGCAATAACGACAATTAACAAGATTATAATTTTAAATTTTTTTGACATCTGTAAGTTCTTCCTCCTCGAAGCCCAACATTCTATTTATCTATTAGACAGGCTTTCCTTCATAAATGTTTCACTAAGAACCTATTTTTAATATAAAAATCAATATGTTCCACGCTATAAAATAAAGGTTACCATAGGTCATTAGCTTCAGCGCTAACTACCCTATGGTAACAAGTTTCATCTATAAAACTCTACTAACTTTATCTGGAAGTGCCGCGACCGCCGCTTTTAAAGCCACCGGATCCATTGCTACGGCCACCGCGTGAAGATCCGCCGCCGCTGTTGCGGCCGCCTTTGCCAGCAGCGCCACCCTTGGCACCGGCGTATCCGCCTTTGCTGCCTTTACCACCTTTGCCGCCTCTAGACGGGCCTGCACCGTAGCCGCTGCCTAAGCCGCCACGTGGAGTGCCTCCAGTGTAGGCACCGCCGTCCGCACCTCTAGCTACGTTCTCACTGTAGCCAGTGCTTGGTCCGCCCTTCCGGTTCGCACCGCGCGAACCGGCGCTAGGCGTTGCCGCGTTACCGCTGGCAGACGCTTCGCCTCGGGAGGCGAAGGCGCCATAGCCGCCGCCTACTCGCACTACGCCGGCAGCCTTGCCGCCGCCCTTAGGAGCAGCAGCGTCATAGCCGCTGCCGCCACGCTTGCCCGCCGCCGCATCGGAACGACCGCGGCGACCTTCTGCAGGCGCGCCCCAGCCGCCTGCTTCTTTACCGCGGCCACGGCCACCTTGCCGCGCTCCGCCTTCGCCGCGCGGAGCTCCGCCGCGGCCAGAGCCGCCGGTCTTCGGCCCGCGGCCCGTGCGCGCTACCTCAGCGCCGCCGCTTTGGCGACCGCCGTGGCGTCCGCCGCCTTGCACAGGGATGAATTCGCCAACGCCGAATTCATCCTTCTCGTAACGGCGGCGATCCAGCCGCTGCGAGATGCCATGCTCGATCAAATCCAGACCCTCTTGATCACGTGGAGATACGAAAGTTATTGCAAGCCCTTTGCCTCCAGCACGGCCAGTCCGGCCGATCCGGTGAATATAGCTATCCACATCAAGCGGCATATCATAATTAAAGATGTGAGTAATACCTTCAACATCCAGACCCCGAGCTGCTACGTCTGTCGCTACAAGCAGCTGCAGCTTCGCATCACGGAATCTTTTCATCACGCCTTCACGTTTACCTTGGGACAAATCACCGTGCAGCTCGTCACATTCATAACCGGCTGCTTGCAGCGCTTCGTTCAAATTGGATACCCGTCGTTTCGTCCGGCAGAAAATAATAGCCAAGTAAGGACGATCCCGTTCAATGAGGGATTTGAGCGCTTCTTCTTTATTACGGTCCGAGCATTCCACTACTTGCTGTTTGATATTATCCAGCGGAATCGGCGAACCACTCTTAATGATGATATCCAGTGGCTCTTTCATGTAATTAGCAGCGAGACGTTTAATCGGATCAGGCATTGTCGCGGAGAACAACATAGTCTGACGGCGATAAGGCACAGCCGTAATGATAGTCTCAACATCCTCCAAAAAGCCCATGTGCAGCATTTGATCGGCTTCGTCCAGAACGAGCATTTTTACACCGCTAAGATCCAGCGTTTCCCGGCGCATATGATCCAAAAGTCTGCCCGGTGTACCGATGATAAGATGTCTGCCGCCTTCCAGCTTGCGCAGTTGCTTCTCTACATCTTGACCACCGTAAACCGCCAATATTTTGATATCCGTATGACGCGCCAGCTTGCGTGCCTCTTCTGTAATTTGCAAAGCCAGCTCACGTGTTGGAGCCATAATCAGCGCCTGAGGGTAAGCCCGCTCCGTATGGATCTTGTCCATAATTGGCAGCAAAAAGGCCAAGGTCTTCCCTGTACCTGTCTTCGCTCTAGCTATTACGTCCAAGCCCTGCACCAATGGCGGAATTGCTTCCTGTTGCACTGGCGTAGGCTTAACAATGCCTTGACTTTGAAGCAATGTACACAGTAATTCTGAAACTCCTAAATCTTTAAATCCCGGCAAATTCTCCACCTCACTATTTTCTCGGTTTAATTTGATTACATCTCTTTCTTAACTTCCGTCTTCAAAAGCCCTGTATGAGGCAGCCTGCATAGGCTGTCCTGTTCTGGGGCATATGCTTCAGATTCAGCTATATTCAAACAAAAGCGGAAGAACACCGTCACCGGCATCCTTCCGTCCCATGTATCCCTTGACCCGTTAAAAGAGTGCGGTCAAAGTTCGGTTTCTGGGCAGCAGCGATCCACCGGACGTTAAGACGGCACTCCATTTGCGTTCCATTCCACTTTATACAATAGAAGTAAAGTTAAGCTTAGAAAGTTATCTTTTATATTGTACTTGATAGAAAGGCATTTGTGTGAAACTGCTGAAGAATAATTATTCAAATCCCTTAAGCTAGAACCTTCCCGATTTAAAAATCGCATAGATCAGCCACAAGAACATCAGAAGTGCCACTACGCTGCCAACCTCCACTGTAGGGAAATTCCATAACACTGAAGGCTGTCCACGCATCGCAGTACCAATAATGAGTCCTGTCATGATGATGCTAAACGCGAGCATCACAATACTGAATGCTAAACGGTTACCTACCCGGTCCAGCTTACGCTCCAGATTCTGCATCTCAGGTGCCACAATCTCCACCTTTATCTTTCCCTTACTGATCAGCGCGGATAACTGCTTAGCCTGCCCAGGAAGCTCCAGCAGACTCTCTGTTAAGTCGGCTACGCCTCCCAGGAACTTACGCTGCAATCGACTGCCGCTAAAGCGCTGCTTCAGAAGTTCCCGCCCAAAGGGTTCCGCCATCTCCAAAATACTGATGGTTGGATCTAAGTTGCTGATGACTCCCTCCAGCGTGAGCATTGTCTTCCCTAACATCGTCAAATCCGGCGGCAGCACTAGACGGTGTTTTCGCGCTATGCCGAACAGATCATTCAGGGCTTTGCCTATACTCATTTTGCTAAATGGAACATCATAATATTCATCCCGCAGCCGATCCATATCATCATGCAGCGCACTTCGATCAGCATCCTCAGGAATGACTCCAAGACGCAAAATTGCCCGGACCATCGCATCCGTATTTTTGCGCATCAGAGCGATAATAAGTGCAGACAGCTGCTCCTTCATCTCCTCATTCAGCCGACCCATCATGCCAAAATCAATCAAAGCCAGCTTTCCATCACCCATCCGTATAACATTGCCCGGATGAGGATCAGCATGGAAAAAACCATGAATGAAGATTTGTCTAAGCATCATTTCCACAAGTTGCTGAGCAATGGCTTTAAGCTTAACGCCTTTACTCAGCAACTCATCGCGACGACTCAGCGTTGTCCCTACCACATATTCCATCGTCAGCACTCGTGTTGACGTATAGTCCCAATAGATATCCGGGATGTACACTCCCTCATAATCCATCTGCTGATCGATTTTCTCTGCATTACGCCCCTCTTGGCTGTAATCCAGCTCGCCAAGCAGCGATTTCGAGAACTCCTCTACCATACGGCACAGCTGATATTGCCTCGCCCAAGCGAGCCGCTTTTCAGCAAGCGTGCTTAAATCTTTGAGAATTTCCAAATCCCTGCTCATCGTTCGCAGAATACCAGGACGTTGAACTTTAACAGCTACGACTTGTCCACTGTGAAGCACAGCCCTATGCACCTGACCGATGGATGCCGCAGCAAGTGGCGTATCCTCAAAAGAATTAAAGATTTCATCCATATGCTGATCCAGTTCCTGCTCAATGATCGCGCGCACGCGGTCGACAGGAAAAGGAGGCACATTATCTTGTAGTTTTACCAATTCCTGAATAATAGAATCAGGCAGCAGATCTGAACGGGTACTGGCGAGTTGTCCCAGCTTAATAAAGGTTGGACCCAAATCCTCCAGCACCAGCCGAATCCGCTCCCCAAGCGTAAGGCTTGTGTGTGCTTCCTGCGTTACAAGACGACGTGGAAGGGATAGTAAGTGATAGAGCCCCAGCTCTTCCACCATATAGCCAAAACCATGGCGCATAAGCGCCATGGCGATTGCCCGGTAACGTCCGGCATGTCTAATGCGTACTGCCATTTAGTCCGAACGCGTTTCCGCCGATGTTCCCTCTAGATGGGAAATCCCCTCTAGCTCGGCCAACCGGCGCTCCAATACTGCAATTCGCCCTTCCAGCTCGGCAATATCGTTTTGTACAGGCACATTCATTTCCTTCAGCACGCGTTGTACTTGCTCTTGTACAGCAGATTTGAACATGCCTCGTTCTTCCTCACCACGTTCAATTAGCCGATCGACGAGAGCCCTAGATTCCGAAGGAGCAAGCTCCCCGCGTTTCACTAGTTCTTCAACAACCTTCTCTACTTTTTCCTTACTGACAATGGTGAGGCCCACTCCTAAAGAGATCGCTTTTTTAAACAAATCACTCATGGCACTTTCCTCCCAAAGATTCCGTTTCATTACATAACGGAGTTTATGATTAAAGTATACCCCACTGTGTACGTATTTCAAAAAAAACACAACATTGCTTAGTTAGTGACCGGAATACGGGCAGCCCAAGTAGCCGCCTGTAGAATTAGTTTACGTAGTGCCGGATGACGGAAGGAAGGTTCATGATGACCAGGCATAAGGAATACTACTCGTCCTAAACCATAGCTATGGCACCATGCAGCTGGAATCCATTGCCCCTCAGATTCATATTGAAGCAGAATAGTCCGTTCTGTGAACGGGTCAAATTCAAAATGATAGGGCTCCTCATCCAATTGGAAATCTTCCACACCTTCGGTGATGTCATGCTCTAGCACTTTGAAGTTCAGGGGTTCGTAAGCTGTGTGTCCGTTAAATCGACCCCCGATTAGCTGTGCAAGCTCGTTACGTTTCGTCAGCGAAGCTCCCGTATGAAGAACAATGAGTCCGCCTCCTCCACTTACATAGCTGAGCAAACCAGCTGTTTGTTGAGGGGAGACTGTTTCGTTCCACAATTCATTGTAAGCAATACATAGGTCATAACTTGCTAAATGCTCAATGCGCATTAATTTTTTATTTTCTGAACATTGCACGGTTAATAAATCATTTAAGATCTCACTAATTTGTTGGTCCACTCCTTGAAGTGGATGAAACCGGGGATGGGTGTAATCACCAAGTAATAGACATTTTCTCTTGTCCATGGGATCCTCCTCCTTATTCGTTGTTATTATTCGTCACATGTTGCCTATATTCTAAGGAAAACTGCCGCGAATGTCCATGCAGATGGCAGGTATATTGCTCTTTGGGCTTATTTTTTCGGGTAAAAAAGCATCCCCGGCCATGATAACAGGTGGGAATGCTTCTGTGTGATAACGTCATTCGTGTAAAGCTGACGCAACTTGTGACTTAGCGATTCGCCGCCACATATTTGCCTAGCTCTACAATCATGCTTCCCATCCGTTCATGCTCAGGCATAATGATACGCTGTACGCCCTCTTCTTTAAGCGCCTCAGAGGTAATCCGCCCTACAGAAACAGCAAGCACTTTATCCTCAAAAGACTTCAGCATTTCTTCCAGCTTTCCCTGTTCCCGGGCAAATTGACAGAGGAAACGAAACTGTGGTGCACTCGTAAAAGCCACGGCATCAATTTTGCCTGATATGATTTCTAGAAGCAATCTTTCCAGTTCGCCCGGCTCAGGTGGGGTATGGCGATACGGCAGCACTTGGCGGGTAGTAGCCCCAGCCTCCTGCAGCCATGCAAGCATATGAGGAGCTGGATCGCCGTGCAGCTGAAGAACGACTTCTTTCCCCTGCAAATTCAGGGATTGAAGCCCACGAATCAATCCGATTGTACTTCCGTCGTCGTCACGAACCTCCGGCGTAAGTCCTCTTTTTTTCAAAGCATTCACTGTCTTATAACCCCGTGCGGCAATAATAGAACCAGAAAGTACTTCTAAGAAACGTTCTTCGATCCCCATTCGCTCAGCCATATCGAAGAGAGCATCAAGTCCCATCCCTGTAGTCAGGATCGCCAAGTAAGGAGGCTGATTGATCCATGCATTCAAACCTTCCTGCAATGCCTCATCATCTAGAAATACAGTCCCTTGAGCAGGTCGGCATACTGCCGTTCCCCCCATATTCTGAACCAGCTTGGCCATTTCTTCCGATTTGCGTGGACCCGCCAAGGCGACAGTGAACCCTTTTAATTGCTCTGCCATTTCCTATTATCTCTCCTCTCTCCATTGCCTAACCCAACATTATTGCTTATCAGTATACTTGCAAAGGAGTTCAAAAGGGAAGATAAAAAGCACGGTTCTCCTATCAGAAATCATTCTTATTACCAGAAGCGTTTATCTTAAAGCGGCTCGCCAGCTTCTGCAGTTCTTCTGCAAGACGGCTAAGGTCGGTAGACGAGGATGCCATCTCCTCTACAGAAGCAAGCTGCTCTTGTGCGGCAGTTGCGATAGTTTCCGTATTCACAGCCGCCTCTTCCGATATGCCGCGAATTTCCCTAATAGCCTTCTCCATATCATTAGATTCCACCAATAAAGTCTGCACAACCCCACCCATGGCTTCAATCTTCTCCGCGGCACTCTTTACTGCTCTTCGGATACGAGAGAAAGAACGTCCGGAAGTATCCACAGCCTCAATACCTTCGGATACGCGCTGTCTGGTGTCTTCCATCGTATGAGTTACCAGCAGCATTTCACTATTAATAGCGGTAATCTGTTCGGCAATCAAATGTGCGGATCTCTCTGATTCCTCTGCCAGCTTACGCACCTCGGCAGCAACCACCGCAAATCCACGCCCTTGTTCCCCGGCTCTGGCTGCCTCAATGGAAGCATTGAGGGCCAGCAGGTTGGTCTGGCGGGCAATCCCGGTGATGACACCAACAATGCCCTCAATTTGACTGGTTCTTTCATTCAGCTTGTCAATTACACTGCCCAGCTCTCCGACCGTTTCATGGATACCATTGATTTTGTCCACCACGCTGATAACCGAATCATTACCTTCTGATGCTGAGAGTGAAGTCTTGTCCATCATTGTGGATACTTGCTCCATATATGTGGAAATCTGCTCGACCTCACTAGCTGTAGCGGCAGTGCTCTCCATTCCTTTTCGTACACTAACCACCTGTCGCTCCGTCCCTGCCGCTACGTCCTGAATCGCTATGGTCACCTGCTCAATCGTTTGGGCAGTCTGATCCGCACTAGCCGTCAGTTCTTCCGCTGAGGAGGATACATTGCTTGTCATCTCCTGCACGCCAATGATCATCTCGCGCAAGCTGATCACCATTAATTGAAAATTCTCTGCCAGCAGCCCTATTTCATCTTTACGGAAAACACCCATGTCTTCCGACAGATCACCTTTGGCTATCACCGCAGTTGCTTTCCGCAGCCGGAAAAGCGGTCTCAAAATCGATTGAATATTAAAATAGATCACAACCAGCGCAAGCAGAACGGAAACTACAATAACAAGCAGAGCTGTATCGCGAATTCCACTAGTTGCTGAGTTAACCTCATCAATGCTGATCGTACCTCCGATTCTCCAACCCGTCAGTTCATTGACCATAAAGGTCATCTTTTTGGACGTATCCTTGAAGACATAATCGAAGACCCCTTGTTCTTTCTCGAACATTTTCTTTACAAAATCATCTGACGATTCCTGCCCGATAGCCTCTGTAGGATGAACTAGAAACTTCTTGCTGTTATCAACGATTAGGATATAACCTTCCTTGCCTACCTTAATTGAGGTCAGCTCCCCTAAAGTAGACAGGTTGAGATTCATTGTGATCACCCCATCACCGCCCTTAAGAACCGTTGATATCGCAATCGCGGTTTCTTTATTTACGGTTTGAAAAGCCGGAGAAATCACTGCCCCTTTTCCTTGCTTCAGAGAATTAATATAGGCGCTTTCCTGCCTTGGATCATAACCCTCTGGCAGCTTAGCATCTAAAGCATGAATAGCCTTGCCATTGCTTGTACCCACATAAATGTCCAGTACATCCGGATGCAGCGCCACATATTCCTTCAGTCTGGCTTTTACAGCAGAGGAAGTCCCCCCAGATCCCTCACTGTTGATCCCCTCAGATGAAAACTCCGCGGCAAAATAAGAAATCGCATCTATTTTGGATTGAATATTAGAGTTAATGATTTCATTTACGGCCAACACACTTTCGGTAGCATTGTTCACCAGTTGATCTTCCACTTCCTGGCTGGCAGCTTGATAGGTTCGCCAGCCTATTATAATACTGGGCAGCAGCAGTATTATTAGGTATGTAAGAATTAACTTGGTACGGATAGTCATACCCGCATTTTTTTTCATAGACGTCATCATCTCTCTCTCATCTGAGTCTTAGGCAAGGATACATTTACCAGACTTAATATATAATTTAAAATCTGTTTTAGGAACCGATTTTCCTCCTATCTTTCTTTGTTTTTCTCATTTTTTTTGAGAATTGTCATATAAATGCAACAAAAAAGGCCGCCTCAATGAAAGCGGTCTCTCCGGATATACATATTATTACCGCAGCACAGGCTCCGGCACCTCTATCCTAATTATTCTTTTTGTTCTTACAGTTTGGGCAGACGCCCCCGAATACTACATGAGCATGACCAATGGTATAACCGGTATCCTTGGCCACTGTATTCATCCATTCACGCGGAACTTGATTCATAACCTCATCCACTGCTCCACAAACTTCACAAATGATATGCTGGTGATCATCCATACGTGCGTCATATCTGCTGGCAGCTTCACCAAGCTTAAGCTCACGAATCATTTGTTTATCTGAAAGATAACGCAGAGAGTTATATACCGTACCGTATGCTAAGCTATGTCCCTGCTCTACTAGCCGATTCATTACTTCCGCAGCAGTAGGATGGTCATGTGAATTAAGGACGATATCGTAAACGGCTTGACGTTGGGAGGTCAAATTTAGACTTTTCATTCCTATCATCCTCTAACTTATTTTTAGATCAAGTATAAATCTTGTGAATGGGAACGTCAATCCCATTTTTATCCACATGCTACTTTACAAGCTACCTAATCATTCCTGAATATTTAATGTTTACATCAGCCTTCACTTGGAAATCAAGTTTAGAATAGAGCTCCTTCCACACTTTCATTTCCGTATCGTTATTAAAATGCCTTGCTCCATAATGCAGCCCCCAACCCAAGGGATCTAAGCCACTGGCTTGTATTTTGGTCAGCAATGCTAAGATATCCGCTTCCAATTCCTTTTCCCCGGCTTCCTGGATCTTCTTCAACATGTGATGTGTCACCAGATCTGGGCTACTACTCTCTTCGAGAATACCTTTTATCTTAATATGATAACGAATAGTAGCTTTCCCATGCTCTGGTGTTACGATTTTATAGTGCGAGGATGACCTCTCTGTGTAATATTGAAACATAATTCCCTCGGAATGGGCGGGTAAGTTAGTCCGCAGATTCGGGCGTGACAGCAGATTATATAGCCGGGTCTCATTTGGCGTAAGAACCATTTTGATTTTCTCATTATTCAGCAGAGCAATTTTATCAATTAAAAACTCCTTATCCCCTTTGGCCTCAATAATCGGCAGGATTGGATCAATCCCCTCCTCAAAGATATTTCTCATCAGCTGAAAGGAATACACACTAGAAATAAATGGAGACTCTGTGCCTTGTCCACTCATAGCCAGAATAAGAGAATTCGATGGGATCCGCTCCGATTCGGGTCTTACCTTCAGCACTTGAAGTGCTTCCGGACGCCCTATTGCAAAATTGACAATAAGCTGGATATCTCTACGTCGCACAGCCCAATCCATAACATGGAGAATATCTTCACGGGCAACCCCTTCCCCCAAAACAATTGATTTACAATGGGAGTAATCAAGCTCCTTTTCCACTCTGGATTTCATTCTACGGAGGGCTTCCGAAATGCTTGGAGACTCCTCAGTCAAGATTTGCATCTTCTCATCAATCTTAGTAACATCCCCCTGAGGGATGGCAAGCTTCAAACTAATCTTAAAATTCCCTGCTTCTGTACCTTGGTCAACGCCGATCGCTAACACGAAAATCCGCAAATCAATCTCCTTGAAGTCACAACCGGGAAGAAGAAGGAGCAAGGTAATTCCAATTCCAGCAAGTACTCTTCTCATAGCTTCCCCCTCCTAGCTTTGCGATAACAATAAAACAACAGAGCGATGATGAACATCTCACCAAACCAGCGAATTTGCAGAAACCAGGCACCAAACATATTAAGTTGATACTGATCCTGCCCCATTAAGGACAGAACCATCGCGCTAAACAAGCCTAGGATCCCCCACTCTTTCCAGCGCTCTGCTTTTGGGGACTGTTTTTTTGCAGATGAAAGAGCACCTTTAAAAAGCTCTAAACCTCCATGCCAATGAACGATTACACTCACCAGAGATAAACTTAAATAGGCAAAATAAAAAATAAACAGCATCCGTTCAATAATAAAGGATTCCATCCGAATACTGTCGGCCGTCGAGAACCATGTATACACATGTCTATCAATAGCAACGGTTCCGAAATAGCCGATGGGAACTAAAAAAGTCAAGAGTAATACGAAAAGACCCTCCACCCCTAAAATCCAGACATGCTTCAGCTTCAGCCCATGAAATACCCGATTAAATATGGCCAGGTTTAAGTAACCGCTAAACGAAAAGGTAGCCGCCGCAAGGCTCATTAGGTCCGGCTTATGCCAGAAGTATGTAGTGACCTGCAGAACAGAATCCCAATTAAAGTCCGGATTGGTCAATGCTTTTACGAGGCCATAAATAATTAAAGGTAAGGATACGCTGAGAATGATTTCAAGCCCGTACAAGAGTGATAGAGAATCGAAGCGACAGCAGATGCAGACCAAGACTAAAAAACTGATCACAACCGTATAAGGACTCGAATCCGGACTGATAAACCGCAGCGTAATATCTACAAAAGAAAGCAATGTAACTCCCCCGGCCACACACCATAAGCCAGCAAAAAGGACCAGTAAGATTCTGGATAACTTCTTAGGAAGCAAAGAGTCAAATATTTCCGGGAACCCCTTGCCGGGGAATTTAGCAATCAGTACAGTAAATATATAGACAAACAAAGTGCCCAAAATCGTTCCGATTAGTATGGACATCAAAGCGCCACCAAAACGTCTGTCTATTAGTTCCCTTGGAACAAAATTAATGATGTTGATCAGGCTGTTCATCAGAAAAAGACAGTAGAAATAACGGCTTTTGGCCATCAATGCTCTCCACCCTTCTTCTTGCCGAGATTATCGAGAAAAAACAATCTGAAATAAGGTTGTCCGAAGGTACGCTGTTTGCATAAATACATTGCGAATCCCACGACACAGACTACTACCCCAACCAATCCTAAAAAAGCTGCGGCAATTAGAAAAATATACTTCAGCACTCGTATGGACAAGCTCATCATATTCAGCGGAATTAGAAAATTGGATATCGCAACAGCAGAAACCAATATGATCATGATATTTCCTACAAGTCCTGCTGCCGTCGCTGCCTGCCCCAAGATAAGCCCCCCTACCGTCGTGGCCGTTGGACCAATTGCCTTGGGGAGCCGTAAGCTCGCCTCAGTCAGAAACTCCATCATCATGAGCATTAAAAGCACTTCCACAAAAGATGGATAAGGCACAGTCGCACGACTGCCCGCAATAAGCAAGGCAATCTGCACACGAATAATCTCTGGGTTATACGAGGTGAGTGTTACATAGAGCGCAGGCAGCCACAACGTCATGCACACACCGATAATCCGAAGCAGCTTTAGGAATCGCCCCACGATAGGAAATTGTATTTTATCATCCATGGATGTGAAAAAATCATTAAAAATAGAAGGCAGCACTATCGCATAACCGGTTGTATCCAGCACTATCGCTACTTTTCCTTCAGACAAATTAAACACCACTCTATCCGGTCTTTCGGTGATGATGGACTTAGGGAGTATTCTTAATTTGTCACTGCTTATAAACTTCTCAAGCTCTCCTGTAGCCTGCAAAATATCAACCTTTAGCGTTCCCATCTTCTCCCTTAATTCTTTTAAAACGTTATGGTCAACACGACTGTCATCGTATAAAATAGCTATCTTTGTTTTAGAGACATCGCCGATGACCATGGTCTCCATTTTGAGATTAGTGGATTGATAACGCCGCCGAATCATGTTCAAATTAATCGCTATATCCTCTGTCAGTGCATCTGACGGCCCCTGTGAAATACTTTCGGCAGACGTTTCACTAACACCGCTGCTCTCCGTACTCATAGCATCGAAGAAATATATCACATCTTTTATACCCAGAAGCACATAACCACTGAGCAAAAGGTCGATCGCCTTCTCTCTCGTAGTCGCCTCTTCAGTGCCCGGATAAGTCATAATGTAATCCTGATAAGCGCTAATACTCTCCATTTCATAAAACGGCGCAATCACGTGGCGGCTGAGTGTCTGCGCATCTGTAACACTTTTGATATAGAGCAGGTTGATTTGCCCAAAAGGGGCAACGCTTGTTTTATCGATTAAATCCGCGAACCCGTTCAGCTGATCTTTGATCCATTCCAGAGAAATATTGTCCTTATCCTGTTGAACTGACATGGAACATCATCCCTCCTATTTATCCTTTACGTCCCAGTTTCCACCTTATTTTGGCACTGTTTCTCTGAATTCATGCACAGCACGATGGAATGGGAAGTTTCTTTTCACAGGACTGTGGTAATAAATGAGATGAAGATTGTAAAGATGGAGGGATAATAGATGGACCCAAACCGTAAAATAACGCAAAGTCTTCCACAATTTCCGGAATCATTATGGAGAGATACCACGGATTTACCGGCTTTTCCAAAGCTGGCTGAAGATATTTCTACAGATGTGGCAGTGGTAGGCGGTGGAATTACAGGCATTACAACAGCCTATCTCCTCAGCAACGCAGGCTACAAAGTCACGCTCTTAGAAGCCGGAGAAATTCTGAGTGGCACTACGGGTTTTACCAGTGCAAAAATCTCAGCACAGCACGGGTTAATCTATCATCATTTGATAAAGCATTTTGGGCAGGAGCAAGCCCGGCTCTATTATCGCTCGAACAGCGAGGCTATGAATTGGATCCAGAATACGGCTGAGGAACTTGAAGTATCCTGCGGCATGAAACATGAGGCGGCTTTTCTGTACGCGGATGCTGAAGATCATAAAACGCTTAAACAACTGGAGGAAGAGTATAAAGCCTATGAACAATTGGGTCTGCCCGGAGAATGGCTAGATAACGTCTCTATCCCTCTGATGGCCAGTGGTGCCATTAAATTACCAGGACAAGCCCGCTTTCACCCGCTGCAATATCTGAAGGGGCTACTGAAGGTCATTCAGGATAAAGGTGGCGTAATCTATGAGCATACGATGATGGCGGATAAGGTGGAGAAGAACGATAAGCTTACGCTTTTTACTGAAAAGGACGAGCATCGGATCACCTGCCGCTACGCCGTTTCAGCTTCTCATTTCCCATTCTACGATGGAGGAGCACTATATTTCTCGCGGCTGCATGCTGAACGTTCCTACTGTCTGGCGATCCAGCCTGAAACGGATTTTGAGGGTGGAATGTATCTAAGTGCAAGCGAACCCACCCGTTCTCTTCGTGCAGTAGAGTGGGAAGGCAGGAATCTGGTCATTGTCGGGGGAGACAACCATAAGACAGGCCAGGGCATCTGTACGATAGGACATTATGAGAATTTGGAGCTATTCGCAGGAAATCTGCTCGGCATCAAAACAATCCCTTACCGCTGGGCAGCACAGGATTTAATCACCCTAGACAGAGTGCCCTACATCGGCAAGATTTCGGACAACGAAGAGATTTATATCGCCACAGGTTTTGGAAAATGGGGCATGACAAGCGGTACGCTGGCCGCACAGATCATCTCGGATCAGATTCAGCGCAAAGATAATCCGTATACCGAATTGTACGATCCGTCCCGCTTCAAAGCTGGCACCAGTCTAAAAAACTTCATCGTGCAAAATGCCAATGTGGCAAAAGAGCTCGTGGCGGGCAAAGTGGAAATCGTCCATAAAAAGACAACTGATTTGGAAGCTGACGAAGGAGCCGTTGTGTTCCATGATGGCAAACGTGTGGGAGCTTATAAGGATCCAGAAGGTAAACTTCATCTGGTGGATAGAACCTGTACCCATATGGGCTGTGAATGCGAATGGAACAACGGGGATCGTTCTTGGGATTGCCCTTGCCATGGTTCCCGCTTCTCCTACGATGGCGAGGTTTTAGAGGGCCCAGCTTCGGTACCGCTGACGAAACTCCATGAATAATACCTTTCATGAAAAGGCAGTTCGGCTTCATGAAAATTTGCAGGCCATTTTCTAAGGGGCGATTGTAATTGCCCTACAGCATTCAGGTATAATAAGACTTGAATGAAGCAGCTGCTTCAAAAAAGTTTGAAGGAGAGTGACGATAGAGATGGATTTGAGAGGAAAGAGTGTTGTAATTACTGGTGCAGGCAAAGGGATCGGAAAAGCCTTGGCTATGGCACTGGCTAAGGAAGGTGCTAATTTAGGCCTGATCTCCAGAACTTCAGGTGATCTCGAAGCGTTAAAATCAGCCTTAACGGAAGTATATGACGTTAAAGTCAGCATTGCCGTGGCCGATATCGCCGTACGCGAAGAAGCTGAACGTGCTGTTGCTTCCCTGCAAAATGAGCTTGGAGCATTTGATGCATTAATCAACAATGCCGGGATCGCAAAATTCGGCACTTTAGTAGAAATGGATCCTGCAGACTGGGAGCGCCACATCCAAGTTAATCTTTACGGTACTTATTACGTAACTCGTGCTGCACTGCCTGCGATGATTGAGAAAAATGGCGGAAATATCATCAATATTTCATCCACAGCCGGAGAACGCGGCTTCGCGACAGGCTCTGCTTATTGCGCGTCCAAGTTCGCTCTCATGGGCATGACCGAAGCCCTCGCACAAGAAGTGCGCAAACACAATATTCGCGTCGTAGCCTTGACTCCAAGCACCGTCAACACTGGCCTAGCTTCCAATGCTGGACTTAAAATCGGTGACGAAGACCGCATGATGCAACCTGAAGATGTTGCTGAATTGGCACTGACAGCTTTGAAGCTGCCGGATCGCGTCTTCCTAAAAACAGCAGGACTATGGACCACCAATCCGCAATAAAATCGCGCTGGACGCGGGGGGAGCCGGGTGATCTGGGGGATTGCATTTTGTGCAATAGAATCGCTCTAGACGAGGGTGAGGCCTTGGGTGATTGCACGTTGTGCAATCAGTTTAGTGGCTCCCCTCCTTTTTAGGCGATTTGGGCTTGATTCTATTGTACAGAATGCAACAGACTGCCTTATTCAGATAACATTCAGGCTATTCTGTTGCACATTCTGCAATGTAACTTCATTTGGGGGCTTTATTAGGGAACTGGGACTGGAATTAGGTGCTAGCTGTAATGGTGGTTTTGAGTAAACAATATGGAGTTGGGTTGGCACTTTGGCTTAGAGTAACGTTATGGTTGAGGTGGCACTTTACTTGCGGTAGTTACTTTAACGTGCAGTAGTTACTTTAACTTGCTATAGCCACTTTTCTTGCAGTAGACACTTTGATTTTTGGCAGGTACCTGAGTTTGCACAATACTTAACGTTTAAATAGATAATAGTTGCACTTTGTACATCTATTCAGCGCAATTAGAGGAGAAATCATACTTTAGTTGCACTCTATACAGTTAAAAGAAGGCTATTCTCGTCGATTCACCAGATTCGCACAAATTAGTTGCAGAGAATACACTTATTCGATCGTTTCTGGTATGACGGATAATTTAAGTGTACAAAGTGCAATTAAACGCCCGCACTCTTGTGTCTTGTGGGATGGTCTTTTATTTTGTTAGTTGAAAATCACGATGTTACCTTGAGATATTGGCTAATTTTCGAGGTTCCCATGTTATATTATTTCGATTCACAATGTCCTGAAAAATATACTAACTTTCTAATCGGAGGTTTATCTATCATGCTGGTAGTAACTAATACTATTAAAGTAAAAGAAGGCCATGGCGAAGCTATTGCTCAACGTTTCGGAGGAAATAATGGTGTGCAGGATATGCCAGGGTTTGTACGTATGGAGGTTTGGCGTGGAAATGCCAAAGAAGGTGTCGAGGAATTAAAAATCTGCACCGTATGGGAGAATGAGGATGCATTCAAAGGCTGGACCTCCAGCGAGTCCTTCCGTCAGTCGCACCGTGGTGCTGGTGGTAATGACGCAATCCTGGGTGCTTCCATCGATAAATATGAACTAATGATCAGCCGCACGCCCAGTAACTAAGGATTTGGACCACCCAAACAGAGCAGTAGCTAGATTGAACCAGCAGTGTGTACGGAATGGTAGCCCGATAAGTACAGTTAACTAATTGTCTATTACTGCTAGGTAACCGGTGCTACGAGCTAATTGACTATTATTGATGCAGCCACCTAATTGTCTTTTACCACTGGGCTAGCCAATGCAGCACGCTAATTGTCTTCTACCACTGGGCTAAGACAATCAGCCGCTAATTAACACAGTTATCGCTTCTAAATGCTAATTGCTACAGTAAAAACTTAGAGTAATTATCGTCCAGCTGACTGATTGATTAGCCTAATAGATACTGTTCAGTTAGTTGGTACAAGCAGCGCTATTATCCAGCGATGTCCTGTGCCCAAGCCTAAAACAAACAGGGATGTCCGGAGCCAATATGGCTCTGAGACATCCCTGTTTGTTTATAAACTCATTATTTACTTACATCTGGCTGAGGGGTCTCCACCTCTTGATGTTTACCCGGCCAGAACGACCAACGGCCAAAGAGCGTTGTAATAGCTGGTACAAGGAACGGCCGAACCACGAAGGTATCCAGCAGAACACCAAGAGCGGTGATGATACCGAACTGCACAAGCACCTGAATCGGCAAGCTTGCCAATACAGCAAATGTACCTGCCAGAATGAGGCCGGCAGAGGTAATTACCGAGCTGGTCTCATTCACTCCTTCCGCGATAGCCTGCTTAAGCGGCATGGTTTTACGCTTTTTCCAGATATTCGAGATCATGAAGATGTTGTAGTCTTCTCCAAGTGCCACCAAGAAAACAAAGGAATACAGTGGGATCGCTCCCTGAATGGCATCTGCTCCCATCACATAGTGAATGATAATCCAACCTAAGCCAAGCGCTGAGAAAAAGGAGAGAATAACGGTGCCGACCAGATAGATGGTGGCCACTATTGAACGCAGATATATCAACAACAGTACGGTGATCATTCCGATCACCACGGGGATAATCAGATCGGTGTCCCGATCTCCAATCTCTTTAGTGTCATGCTGTGTCGCCGTCTGCCCGCTTACCCACACGTGATCCGCAGGGTTCGCAACGTCTACATCGATTAATGCCTGCTCTGCGGTAGCAAGAAGGGTAGGAATATGACCCATCGCTTCTAGTGAATATGGATTGCTTTTAAATTCAATATCAAAACCAACAATATCTTTGTTTACTGCCCCCTGCTGCGGATCGGAAACCGTGTCCACATAGGTGAGTCCGCCAAGAATGACCTTTAAATCCTCTCCGCTCGCTTTTCCTTGGGTATCAATAATCAGCTTCGCTGGAGCTAATTCTCCGGGAGAGAACTGTTTGCCAATAAGGTCGAAACCTTCGCGGGACTCCATATTTTTAGGAAAAGAGGATAGGATATCATACGTAAATTTGATGCCACTGGAGAATGAAGCCAAAATCCCCAGTCCGATAACGGTCACACCTACGATAGCCCAAGGCCGGGTTACTACCAAACCACCAATTCCTTTTTTACGGGAAACTTTGGGTTCCGGAATAGGTTTGCCTTTAGCCTTAGCCCGTTCTACCTCCATTTGCGGTGTGCGCGGAATGAATGGGAAGAACGAGGTCCGTCCGAAGATTGCCAGCAGTGCTGGTACGAGGGTTAGACTGGCAATTCCCATGATGAAGATAGATACGCTAAATGGAATGGCAAAACGATGATAAGCTCCATACTTAGCCAGCAATAACGCAAACAGCGCGAGCACGACGGTGAAGCCACTCATAGCAATGGCGCCTGAAGATTCGGTAATGGAGCGAAGAAGCGCACGACTCTTACTCTCTTCTACCTTCAACAACTGCCGGAACCGTGAGATCAGGAACAGGCAATAGTCCGTACCAGCTCCGAATAGCAAAACAGTCATAATCGAGACAGCCTGTGAATCCACTGTGATCCAGCCTTCTTGCGCCATTTTTCCAAGAATCGGACTAGTTACACCATAAGCGAATCCAACCGCAATAAGTGGAATAAAAGCCAAGATCGGTGAACGATAAATCACCAATAAGAACACCAGCACAAGCATAACCGTAGCAATTAACAAGGAAACGTCTGCGTTCTGAAACAGGCCTGAAGCATCTATGGAGATGCCCACTGGACCCGTAACACGTAAACTCAGGTCTTTTCCATCCACCTTAGCCGCGGAGGGGTCTCCACCCGTCTCTGTGTTTATGATCTTCTTCATTTCTGTCACAGCTTCGCCAAGCTGATCACTATCTGCTGTTTTATCAAAAAGCACCGGGGTTACCAGCGTACTAAGATCCTCAGATAACGAGGCTTGTAATGCCTGTGGCGGCAGTTGTCCTAATGGGGGAACAAAATTCTGATGGGGCAATGGTTGCTGCTCCAACTTCTTGTACACAGCAGTGATATGTACTAAATCATCTTGTGAAAGCCCACCTTCTCTATGCCATACGAGCAGCGCAGGCACTCCACTTCCACTAGGGAATTCTTGCTCTGCAATAGCTGCTGCCTGTACCGATTGTGAATCATCTGGGAGGTTAGGCGCATTATTAGCAACCTGAGAATTCACTGCAGGCCATAACAGGGTAAGTGCACCTACAAGCACTATCCATACGAGAAGAGTAATCCACTTCGTCTTTTTTCCTGCCACCCATTTTCCGTAGCCTGACATTCCCTTCATCCTCTCCTTTACCTTGCAGCCTTAAAAATGAGCCGCGGGTCATTTTTTATTCTATCATATATATGCTTTAATTTTTAATCAAACTTTTTTTATTTCTCAGAAAAATTAAAACACATCATCACATATAAAATACCCCTCTCTTCACATAAAAAATCAGCAACATGTGAAAAGAGGGGTTTATGGGTTATCTATACTTTTTTCTTCACTTCAATTTAGCCTACGTCCAAATCTCCTTCAGAGAACTGACTGTTATAGAGATCCGCATAGAATCCGCCTTGGGCCAGCAGTTCTTCGTGGTTGCCTTTCTCGATTACACTACCTTGATTCATGACAAGGATGAGATCCGCATCACGAATCGTCGAGAGACGATGGGCAATAACGAAGCTGGTTCTGTTTTGCATCAGCGCATTCATCGCTTTTTGAATCAGCAATTCAGTCCGTGTATCGACACTGCTCGTTGCTTCATCAAGAATAAGGATCGATGGATCGGCCAGAATAGCGCGAGCAATAGTAATCAACTGCTTCTGTCCTTGTGAAATATTAGAAGCTTCTTCATTTAACACCGTATTGTAGCCAAGCGGAAGTGTGCGGATAAAGTGATCGGCATGCGCAGCTTTGGCAGCCCGCACCACATCAGCTTCAGATGCACCTTCACGACCGTAAGCAATGTTGTCACGAATCGTACCGTTGAAGAGCCAGGTATCCTGAAGCACCATACCAAATTTACTGCGTAGGTCACTCCGTTTCATATCGGTAATGTTGACGCCATCAATGATAATTTCCCCATCGTTAAGCTCGTAGAAGCGCATCAACAGGTTAATCAAAGTGGTTTTACCAGCACCAGTAGGACCGACAATCGCTATAGTCTGACCTGGACTAACCTCAATATTCATGTCCTCAATCAGAATAGCATCCTCTTTATAGCCGAATTTCACATGACGGAACTCAACGGAACCTTCCGGAGCACCTTCATCAAGCTTCACCAGTGTAGTATTAACTTCCTTAACTTCCTCTTCTTCATCCAGAAGTTCAAATACACGTTCTGCGGAAGCAATGGTGGATTGAATAATGTTAGCAATATTAGCCGTTTGTGCAATCGGCTGGGTGAACTGACGTGAATATTGAATGAAGGCTTGGATATCCCCGACATCAATCATTTTTTTAGTAACAAAAATACCACCCACAACACAGATAAGCACATAACCCAAGTTACCGATAAACATCATAAGCGGCATAATCATACCTGACATAAATTGAGACCGCCAGCCAGAATCATAAAGCTTATCATTTATTTCATCAAAATCTTTAAGCGACTGCGGTTCGCGGCCGAAAGCTTTAATAATCCGGTGCCCCGTATACATTTCCTCTACATGACCATTCAACTGGCCAAGCGATTTCTGCTGTCTCACAAAATAAGTCTGCGAACGTTTAGAGATCGCCATAATCACAATAAAGCTGAGTGGCAACGTAGTAATCGTGATTAAAGTCAGCCATGGGCTGATGGTAAGCATCATCACAATAACACCAATAATAGTGACGATTGAAGTAATTAGCTGCGTTAAACTTTGCTGCAACGTGGTACTGATGTTATCCACGTCATTCGTAGCACGGCTAAGAATTTCCCCGTGTGTACGGGAGTCAAAATATTTTAAAGGTAAACGCTCCAGCTTGCTGTTGATCTGCTCACGCATGTCATAAACTACCTTCTGCGCTACACCCGCCATTACATATTGCTGAATGTAACTAAACAAAGCACTAAGCAGATACAATCCCGCGAGCAGGATCAGAATATCATTAATATATCCAAAATCAATGGAGGCACCTTCTACACCCATCAGTTTGCCGTAAGCACCTTCGAACAGTTTGGTTGTAGCTTTACCCATAACTTTTGGACTGAAGATACTGAACACCGTACTGGCAATCGCCATAATTAGTACAATAATCAATTGAACCATACGTGGGCGCAAGTATTTGATTAGGCGACGAAGTGTACCTTTAAAATCTTTAGCTTTTTCTGCCGGCATCCTCATTCCAGGACCACCCGGTCCACCCGGGCCTTTATGGCCGCGGGGAGCTGCAGGTTTATGTTCTCTGTTTTGTTCACTCATGCTATTTCCTCCTCTGACAGCTGCGAGGATACGATCTCGCGGTACACATCACTGCTCTCGAGCAGTTCACGGTGAGTGCCCATTCCAGCAATTTCACCCTCATCAATTACAATAATCCGGTCCGCATCCATAACGGTGCTAACCCGTTGAGCTACGATCAATACGGTGGATTCCGTAGTTTCAGATTTGAGAGCCGCGCGAAGTTTGGCATCTGTCTTGAAATCAAGAGCTGAGAAGCTATCGTCAAACAGATAAACCTCAGGTTTTCTCACAAGCGCCCGAGCAATGGACAACCGCTGTTTCTGACCACCTGAGACGTTATTCCCGCCCTGAGCAATTTCTGAGTCAAACCCATCCTTCATCGCGGATACGAAATCGTAGGCTTGAGCCACCTTAGATGCATGAATGATTTCTTCATCCGTAGCATCCTCTTTACCGTAGCGGATGTTCTCATTAATCGTACCCGAGAACAATACTGCTTTTTGTGGGATGTAACCGATTTTGCTCCGCAGCTCTTCCTGTGTCATCTCACGCACATCCACTCCGTCTACGCGTACAGCACCTTCATTAACATCATAGAATCTTGGAATCAGGCTAAGCAGTGTAGATTTACCCGATCCGGTACCCCCGATAATTGCGGTAACTTCACCCGGACGAGCACTAAAGCTAATTTTCGAAAGTGCAGGCTGTTCTGCCCCTGGATAGGAAAAAGATACATTCTCAAACTCAACAAAACCACGCAAAGAATCGCGTCCATCTTTTTTAGTAGCTTGAGCTGTTGTATGCAGTTCACTCTCAGTAGGATCTGTAAATTCAGGCTGCATATCCAGCACCTCATTGATACGCACGGCTGAAGCTGAAGCACGCGGAATTAACACGAACATCATCGATACCATAATCAGAGAGAACATAATTTGCATTGCATATTGGATAAATGCCATCAGGGACCCAACTTGCAAGTCGCCATCACCAATTCGTATTCCACCAAAATAAAGAATAGCAATCATAGAAAAGTTCATTACAATCATCATCAGCGGCATCAGGCCGGCCATGATTTTGTTGACCTTGATAGCTGTATCCGTAAGATCACGGTTAGCTTCGGTGAAACGTCTATTCTCATGATCAATCCGGTTAAAAGAACGAATAACACGAATACCTGTCAGATGCTCACGCAGCACCAGGTTTAATTTATCAAGCTTAATCTGAATGGCTTTAAACAGTGGCAGACCCTTCATCCCAATAAAGAAGATCGCCCCTACAAGTACAGGAATAACGACTACAAAAATCAATGATAATTTAGCATCTTCAGATACTGCCATGATGATACCACCAATCATCATCATCGGTGCTCCGATCATCATGCGCAACATCATAGTAAGTACCGTTTGAACTTGTGTAATATCATTTGTTGTACGTGTAATCAAGGAAGCTGTACCCAGCTTATCGAATTCATGCAGCGTAAAATTTTCTACATGGTTAAATACTCGTGCACGGGTAAGTTTACCAAACCCGGCTGCTACTTTTGCCGATAAGTAACTGGCAATTACCGAACATAAAGCACCGCCACCTGCAACCAGGAGCATGAAACTACCTATTTTCCAAATATAAGCGCGATCTCCTTGAACAATCCCTTTGTCGACGATGTCGGACATCAGAGTAGGAAGGTATAAATCGCCCATGGACTGCAAAAATACAAGGATTAATACAGCACCAATAGCTACCCTAAAAGGCTTCAGTTGTTTAAATAATTTAATCAAGCTTCTCATCTCCGTTCATTTGTAGCCTATCCCAATCAGGTGGTGGATTATCCTCAACGTATTCATGTACCTTAAGCAATAGCTCTGTGAGCTGTTTAGTGTCTTTTTCGCCTAAGTGTTGCACAAGCTTATCAAGCATCACATCACGATAATGTTCTGCTTTTCGTGTGAGTTCTTTTCCACTTTCCGTTAATTTCACGCGTACAACTCTTCGATCCGAAGGATCCGCGCGTCTTTCCACCATCTGTTTCGCTTCAAGACTGTTAATCAGCTGCGTGATGGTAGGAGGAGTGAATCCAAGTAGTCGGCTGATTTCAGACACCTTGAGACCCTCTTCATCAGAATGATTCCATTTTTCAATGCATATCATTAAAGTCATCTCACTTGGCTTGTGGCCCTCAACGCCCTTTTGCCATTGAGCTTTGTGCAGGCGTTTCATCGCCGCAAAAAGCCCGTGTGCGACTGAATTTTCAGTATTTTCTGTATTTCCTCCGTTTATCCCAATTTCCTTCACCTCTATTTTAGTTAGGTCAACTAATTATTAAACACTATATTATTTAGGCTACCTAATTATATTTTCGTCAGATTGCTTTGTCAAATTATGAATACGCTATCAATTATTACGAAAAAGAAAACTCCCCAGCACGAGTGCAAGGGAGTAGTTATCGGTTTATGTATTGCTCTGTATTTTAAGGATTGAATAGATGTTTTCACCCTTAGAACCAAGCTCCGTGCTCATAGGTTGTAATGCCTCCATTACTTCCAGAGCCCACAGGTCCAATGATAATGAAGCTAAACAATGCTAACACGCTTACCATCATCAACAGTGATTTTTTCATTTTTTCTCACCCCCTTTACTAGTTCTCTATATTTATCCTGTTGAGAAGCAGTAGCGTAATCCCTGCTCGTCTCAAATAAGGTTATACAATTAATGAAATCTTTTCCGTTGTTTTGCTTTATAGATAACTCCAAAGATTTCAGAAGATAATCTACACCTGTGCTATAACATTGCTTATTTATTTCATAGATTGCTACTTGATAGTACAAACGAAATACGCGATCTACATTATTAGGCTCCTGGAATCCTTCAAACCTCAACATTTCTCGTGAGAATCGTGTAAGTACACTGTCAGCAGAGAACCCGTAACGATTAGCAGCATCCATTATAGTTATAAGTCCAGCTAAGATTTCACCTGGGTGATCTGCTAAAAAGGCCGCGTAGGAAGATAGAACATCCACATTACCCATCAACAACTCAATTGTGAAACCATTGCCCATTGCGAATAACCGAAATTGTTCTACCGCCTGACGACCTTCTTCGTTCATCATTTCAAACCAGCCAAGATCTGCGTAGCCTGCAGTATACTTTTTGGCTTCTTCATATTTACCTTGCTTGGTCAGCGAAATCGCTTTAAGCAAATACCCATGACCGTAATAAACCACTAATGGACGTTCCGTATGAAGAACTTCCTTACGTTTATCCACATTACTTCGCAGTTGCTCGCGGTAAACAGCATTAGCCAGCGTTCTTAGCTCATCAGCGAAAGACTCCATTTTATTCCATCGACGAAGATCGAAACATAACTGTGTCAAAGTTAAGAGACCATCCAATTGCATATTTTCTGGTAGACGATTCCTGAAAGGTTCAAAAGTAATAACTGCATGTAACTTCTCGTCTGAATCGACGATGGATAAAATGGCTCTAAAAATACGATAATGACTTATTGCGAGCCGCTCCGAGTAACTGTCGGACTCATTCTCAGCTACAACTTTATAAAAAAATATCGATTCATCTATTTTACCTTTTTTAAACAATTTATCAGCTACCGAATAAACGATATCCAGAGACTTCGGATATTCCAGTAATCTGCTTAAAGTGTCCTCAATACAAGGCTGTTTGCCCAATTCAGCACAACGAATCAAAAAAGGCTCCACTCTACGGCGTGAGACCTTCTCATCATTGAAGCATTCATCAACATATAGAGGATATAACCAGCCTTCTGGAAAACCAAAGGCTTTTATAATTGCATCTACTTGTCCCAAGGACATAGGCTTCGGCGGATTTCCATGCAGAATTGCACTGAGGCTGCCTCGATTCAGGCCACAAATTTTTGAAAATGAGGCGAGATTATGGCCGGAGCGGGACAAATTTTTCTCAATTTCTGAGCGTATAGTTGTTAACTTTCCCTCCACTCGGCACCCCCAAAGTTTGACTTGAAAAGATTCTATTAATTGACATTATAGGTGAAAGTTATGGATTGTACAACAAATAGATTGTACGACAAATAGAGGAGCCTAATACGCTCCTCTAGATCAGTAACATCTTCATAGTATTATAATTCTATGTTGTTGGTAGTTTAGCTAACAGTGATGGCGGTTTTGGAACTTCTACTATAGGATGTAATGCCGGCTTTCCGGTTGCGCAAATTTTCCATCATCTTATTTTGTGCCAGCAAAATATAGCTGTCTAATCGCTCACTGAGCTCTAGAACAGCACGGTCACTAAGACTGCGTTGCTCTGCAACCTCCAGCAATTCACATCTAAGACTCTCTATAGTTACAAGTAGCTCATCTTCTTTATAATCTTTTCTATGATTATTCTTGGAGGAATTTGGATTTTGTGTCACATCTCTCTCCTTCTCTCTATCAACATCTTCTCCTATCATAAGTCATGATACCAAAAAACATATTTTCAAAAAAAAGAAAAATTGTAGAGCTTCTAACAAAAACGGAATTACTACTTATTCAGAGTCCTCCGCAAGTTCGTCAGGGAGCTCATTTGGATACTGTTCTCGCAAAAGTCCCTTTGCAAAAGCAATCCATTCGCGTGCCGCAAAAGATAAATAACGGTCTCTACGCCACGCCATAGCAAGCTGCCACGGAATTACCGGATCCGTCAAAGGCACAACGACCAATCGTGAACGATCCATATCCCGGCAAATGGTTTCTGGCAGCAATGCGATTCCCATTCCGGCAGCCACCATACGGCTAATTAAGTCCCATTGGGAGCTCTCATAGATAACCTTAGGCTGAAATCCCGCCTTCACACATTCCGTAATAATCCGATCATGCAGCGTAAAATCCTCCCGGAACAGCACAAACTCCTCTTCGGCTAGTTCACTTAACGGAACAAGGTCTGCCTCGGCCAATCTATGTCCAACAGGTAAAATAAGATTCAGCTTCTCTTCAACAAAGGTGAAGCAATGAAGTTTGGCTGTATTTACAGGCAGCACAACCATTCCGATATCCAACAAGCCCGTTTCTACATCTTCCTCCACTTTTTTCGCGCCATCCTCATGCAGACGAATAGTAACCTGCGGATAACGTTTATGAAATTGACCAATCACCGAAGGAAAAAAGCTCGCTCCTACCATTGGAGGCAGACCGATGCGGATGTGGCCCTGCTCCAAATTTCGTAAGCTATCCAGCTCAGAAGACAAGCTGGCGAACGACTCCACGATATTTTGCGCTTTGGTGAACAGAATTTCCCCCGCATCTGTAAGCCGGACACTTTTCCCTTCACGGTAAAACAAATCAGCCTCCAGCTCGATCTCCATATTCCGGATCATTTTACTGATCGTAGGTTGTGAAATATATAAGGATTCGGCAGCCCGAGTAAAGCTTTTCATTCGTGCTGCTTGGACGAAATATTCTAATTGTCGGATATCCATTTTCCAACCTCCGATCCATAGACAAAAGGAATGTCATTTATTCAATCTATTCATTTTACCTATGAAAACAATTGATGTAAACTTTCATTATCATGAAAGGAGCGAAGCCTTATGAAAAAGATTGTTATAGGCTTGCTGCAGGTAGCGGGACTCACCCTATTCTCATTACTAATCAATGCTGTAACCCCATTTTTGCATATCCCTATTCCCGGAAGCATACTCGGAATGATTATATTGTTTCTTCTGCTTGAGTTTGGTGTCATTCATCTGAATTGGGTTGAAGTTGGTGCTTCTTGGCTACTGGCTGAGCTCTTGCTGTTCTTTATTCCATCTGCTATCGGCGTAATGAAATACGCCAATATTCTGGAAACTGATGGTTTACGAATCCTCGCGGTGGTCATTTTGGGTACGATTGTTGTAATGGCCAGTTCCGGATTACTTACCAGTAGAATTTACAAAGCAAAGGAGCGGAAAGGATCATGTTAAACGCTCTATTATTCTTCGGTCTTACGGTTGCTGTATATCTACTGGCGAAACGCATTTATGCTTCTAGTGGCAAAGTGTACACCTCTCCATTGATCATTACACCCGTGCTTATGATTATCTTCTTACTCATCACAGGCATTACTTATGATTCTTACAATGCGGGAGGCAAATGGCTGACGGATTTGCTGCAACCGGCAACTATGGCCTTTGCAATCCCTCTGCATAAAAACTTCAAGGTGCTCAAAAAGCACGCCGCCGAAATTGCGGCAGGCGTGCTGTCAGGGACGATAACAGCGGTGATCTCTTCCATTCTGCTCGCCAAATGGCTGCATGTCAGCGGCGATCTGGCAGCCAGTCTGGTTCCACGTTCGGTGACTACACCGATCGCTATGAGCATCTCGCAAAGTATCGGCGGTGTACCGAGTATTACTGCAGTCTTCGTCATCATTACCGGGATACTCGGTACAATGATGGGCCCTACAGTACTCCGCATCTTCCGCATTGACAATGAAATCGCGCGTGGTGTATCGCTGGGAACCGCTGCGCATGGTACAGGAACATCCAAGGCCTTCGAGCTTAGTTCACTGACCGGAACCATCTCCAGTATTGCGATGATTCTGTCCGCGCTGTTATCCATAGGTGTGGCGCCAGCTTTACTCGCAATATTCCTCCACTAGGCTAACCCAGCTTGAGCCAAGGACATGTCTCTTTAGCACATCTAAGGCGGCATGTCCTTTTTTTAAGAATCCGAACTTAGAATTTAACCGGAAGTCCACTTTGTGCGGACTCGTAAGCCGCACAAGTTACTTTAAGCGTCTTGAATCCATCCTCATAGTCACTGAGAATACGCGAACGATCTCCTGTCCGTACAGCATACAGAAAAGCTTCACTTTCCACTAAATATGGATTTCCTGTGTTTTCAAATTCGGTGCTATTGCCACTTCGCACTTCCAAGAGACGATCCGGGTTCCAGTCCAGCAATCCCCGATCATTATAGAAACTAAGACCTACACTTCCTACCGGATCAGGCAGCACACATGTATTTGAAATATTAGCTATGATTCCATTCTCAAGCTTCAGAGATACGGTACCTACATCGGCTACACTCACACCTTCATGCTGCTCATGCATAATTCGATTTCCGAACATGCCGTATACTTCTTTTACCTCTCCTGCCAGATAACGCACCAAATCGACGATATGAGTGGTCTGCTCGGTGAACTGTCCTCCGGATTGCTCCTGATCACGCCACCAAGCTACGCCCGGCATGCCGCCCATCCACTGGCCCATGACCATACCGATCTTGTCACCACGTAGTGTTTCCTTGAGCCTATTAACATTCTCTTGATAGCGGAAATGGTAGCCTACCGAGGTCAATAAATTATGTTCTTTAATATCTTGCAGCAAGCTGGCAGGAATTTCAGTAGTCATACTAAGCGGCTTTTCTATAAAAAAGGGAAGATCCCTCTTGATTAATGAACGTTCAATCGCACCATGAGATTGTGGAGGCACACAGATATAAACAGCATCAAGCTTCTCCGCATCCAACATCTCTGTAATATCACCATATCCAGCAGCTCCATATGGACGTGCCATATCTTCGCCTTTGGCTTTACTGCTTCCACAGACTGCCTGCAACTGGACATCAGCCATCCCTGCCAGCAAATCAGCATGTACCTTAGAGAACCAACCTGTACCCACAATACCCACTTTTATTGTCATATTATTTCCTCCTGCCGATTGATTATGAATACCCTTTCGTAGATTATAACCTCTTATGAGCGTATAAGATAATCTCTCCATTCTTCGGGAAGCAAATGCATATATGGACTCTGCAAAAAACGGTCATCCGCCAACACGATAATGCCCGTATCCGTCTCGCTGCGAATCAACCTGCCTCCGGCTTGGAGTACCTTACACATTCCCGGATAGACATAGGCATAATCAAAGCCATTTTTTCCTCTGGCATTAAAATATTGACGCAGCAGATTGCGTTCAAGACCAAGCTGTGGCAGGCCAACGCCAACAACCATAACCCCATTGAGGCGATCCCCTGGCAGATCCACACCTTCTGAAAAAATCCCTCCAAGTACAGCAAATCCCAATAACGTCTCGTCATTATCTGGACTAAATGCGGCTAAAAAACTTTCTCTAGCTTGCTCGCTCATGCCAGTATCCTGCATCAATGTCCGGATTTCAGGGTAATACTCCGTAAAGGCCTGATATACGTTTTGCAAATAGAGGTACGAAGGAAAAAACACCAGATAGTTGCCCTTTTTAGAGACCATTTGGCTCAGTGCTTTAGTCAACGGAACTAGGGAGGCTTCCCGGTCATGATAACGTGTGGAGACAGGTAAGACGGTTACTTCCCACTGCTCTTTCTGAAAAGGGGAAGACACGGTTAAACTGTAATCTTCCTCCGCTGCACCAATCATATCCCGGTAGTAAGATAATGGAGAAAGTGTAGCTGAGAACAGGATCTGACTGCGAAAGCTCTTGGACATCTGCCGTAGCAGATGCGAGGGATCCAAATTGAATAGCTTGAGATAGACATCCCCTCTACGAACCTCCGCATAGGTAATGTAGCGTTCATCATAGGTCTTAAAGGTGCGGAGCATGCCCTGAACTGCAAAATAGGTATCCAAGAGGACATTTTCCCCTTCTCCTTCCCCATTCAGTGAGACAATACTGGAGCTCGGGTGAATAAGCTCCTGTTCCGCCTCCAAAGAAAATATCTCAAGCAAAGCCGGCAGCTCCTCCGGGAACGAGTCCCACTGCCCTTGCCCCTCTTCATTGCAAATTTTGCGAAGGGAGATGAAAAAAGCATTCACCGATTTAGCGGCTGTACTCAAATTCCGGTTCATTTCTTTATATTGGCGCTGGATTTCCAGGAAAGGGGCTTTCAGCAAAGAGGCGGAGAACATCTCCCGTCCCCGGTCTACCAGATTATGTGCTTCATCTACTAGAAGTACCGTTTCTCTCTTTCTTTCCTCTGTTAGCCGTTTCAGACTGATGCGAGGATCATATATATAATTGTAATCGCAGATCACAGCATCACAGGCATAGGCTGCATCCAACGAGAACTCAAATGGGCACACTTTGTGTTTGTGAGCATACAGTGCAAGGGTGTCTCTGCTCATCAGCGTCTCATGCTCTAACAGATCCATTAATGCCTCGTTGATCCGGTCATAATAACCATCCGTATAAGGACAGGAATCCTTACCACATATCCCCTCTTCGCGAAAACAGGCCTTCTCTTTAGCGGTAAGTGTGATGACATGCAGCTGAAGACCCTGCGTTAGCAACAGCGAGATCGCTTCCTGCGCGGCAAAACGGGTAACCGTCTTTGCCGTTAAATAGAACAATCCTTTAGCTTGTCCTTCGCCCATCGCTTTAAGGACAGGGAACAACGTCGACATTGTTTTCCCGATACCTGTGGGGGCTTGAGCGAACAGACTGACCTTTTCCACGACGGACTTGTATACAGCTCCTGCAAAATGACGTTGTCCCTTTCGATAAGAGGAGAACGGAAAGCTCAACTCCCGAAGACTCTGCTCCTTCTTAGCATCATGACGAACCATCATCTCAGCGTATGGAGCATATCTAGCCACTGTGTCATTCACAAATGAAATCAGTTCTTCAAAAGACAACGTTCGGTACAAGCTTTTTTGCTCATCAGTAGCCCGGTGGACATAGGTAAGCTTAACCTGAATAGAAGAAAGCTCTTGCTCCAGAGCCAACATATATGCGTACATCAGCGCCTGTGCCCAATGAACCTCATGTCCTTCATCCAGTAAATCAAGGAGTCCGGAGGTTGATTTGATTTCTTCGACCGTAAAGCTCCCATCCTCCGAGACAAGCAATCCATCACAACGCCCATCTACAACATAAAGCAGGTTTCCATAAGGAATCTCCGTTTTCAAATAAACCTCCTTGCGGTCACCTTCCTTATATTGCTTTTGGATCTTCTGATGAATTCTTGTGCCTTCGACCATAGCGCCCGTTCCATGAAAGCCAGGTTCAATGCTTCCGCTGCGAAAAACATATTCAACGAGAGTTCTAACTGATAAAGCTACTGTAGAGCTCATCCAGCATCACCTCCTTTTATTATCCATATATCCTTTTTGTTCCCAATTGCCATTTTAGTCCTGAATTCGTTGTATAACCCTGCATGAGAGCAGGAGCGTCAGCTTCAACCCTTTGTGTTCAACTTTACGCGCTCCACTAAGCTTATACTTAGGTTCTCGATTTTTGACATTCTATAGCCAGCCCTGCATAATAAATTTAATTACTATGGAATTATTTTGTCTGGGCGCTATTTCTTCCTAGCCGGGAAATGGCGTTTTATCATGTAGAAAGAAGGCGAAGCTGTGTCATCCTTTAACTTTAAACAGTGGATCGTTAAACCTTTTGTGTTTTTCACAATAATTTTTATTCTAAAAGCTTTCTTGGCATGGGGCGTAATCTTTGACGATATATTGCCCTGGAAATCATTATTAACTGAAATCCCCTTTGCTTGGGCGCTCTTCTGTATCATTGAACGTTTTGGTTCCAAGCGCAAGCTCGGATATTACATGACCGTAAATTTATTAGTGACAGCCATTTTCTTCGCAGCCATTATGTATTTTAAATATTACGGTGTTATTGTGACTTACCATGCAGCGGAGCAGGTGAATCAAGTCACTGCCGTCAGCAACAGCGTATTCTCACTAATGGATCCATACTACCTGCTGATTTTTACAGACATCATTATTCTTGGCGTCTATTTCTTCTTTAATAAAAAAGGCCGGGTCTATAAGAAAGAGAATATCAACCACCGCCGTGGCGGAAAACTTAAGTATAGTGTTCTGTTTGCAGTCTCACTTGCTTTATGTTTGTTCAACATCTTGCCTAATAAGGCCAGTATGAACGAAATTAAGAAAGCTCAAGAAATGGGAATTCTTAATTATGAAGCTTATACGATCTTCGCTAAAGAAGAGCCTGAGCTAGTCGATTCAAGTGACATTACACAGGATGCCATCAACAAATTGAAGGGGATTAATACTGCGGCTAGTTCTCCACTTCAAGGCATCGCTAAAGGCAAGAACCTTATTATTCTTCAAATGGAATCTTTCCAGAATTTCTTGCTGGGACTTAAATTAGACGGTCAAGAAATTACACCGAACCTGAACAAGGTAATGAAGGACAGTCTTTACTTCCCTAATTTCTATCAAATGGTTGGCCAAGGGAATACGTCGGATGCAGAGTTCGTAGTTAACACTTCCTTCTACATCCCTCCACGTGGAGCGGCAACGATGTCTTATGTGGATAAGGTACTTCCAAGTCTGCCACGCGTGCTTAAAGAAAATGGATATCAGACAGCAACCTTCCACACCAATGTCGTAGAATTCTGGAACCGCGGCGAGCTGTATGACTCCCTCGGCTTCGATCATTATTATGACCGCAAATTTTTTGGTGAAGATGATGTCTTCTTCTTTGGAGCTTCTGATGATACGCTCTACAGTAAGACAGCCGATAAACTAAAAGAAATGGACCAACAGGAGCAGCCTTTTTACGCTCAAGTCATTTCAATGTCAGCGCATCACCCTTTTACTATTCCGGAAGAAAAATACCGCATGAAGCTGCCGGAGCGTTATGAAGGTACTTTTGTTGGTGACTATATCCGTTCCCAGAACTATGCGGATGATGCTTTTGGACATTTTGTAGAAGAGCTAAAAGCAAATGGTGTCTGGGACAATAGTGTAATCATGATTTATGGAGATCATATGGGATTGCCGATTTATTCCCTCGATCATGATGATAAAGAATTGATGACTGAAATCTATGGTCATGAATACAGTTATGCGGATATGATGAACATCCCTCTGCTTATTCATGCAGGTGCTGGCGTAGCATCGCAGACCATTGACGAAGTAGGCGGAGAAGTAGATATCATGCCAACCGCAGCCAGTCTGCTTGGGATTTCATTAGAGAATAACGTATATTTTGGTCAAGATCTACTCAGTCAGACTTATAATTTGCTGCCAGAACGATATTATTTACCTTCTGGTTCATTCATTGCCAGCTCAGGATTGCTTATTCCTGGTAACAGCTTTGAAGACAACACTCAGTACTCTATTTATAACAATGGAACAACGCCGAGTGCCACTGAAGACGAATATAACCGTGCCTTGAGGCTTTTACAGCTTTCCCACAGCTATATCACTCAGTTGCCTGACAAACAACCTAAACAATAAATTACAGGGCGTAGGCAGCCAACGAACAAAAACAGCAGAGCAGCGATTCTCCAATAAGGAGAACCGCTGCTCTGCTGTTTTTATAAAGATATCCATTCCGAAGCTTAGCTGACTAACGCTCCTGGTCCTCGATCATACGGTAATACTCTGCAAAGTTGCGTAGTTCTTCGGGCTTCAGTATGGATAAATGCTCCGCCAGCAGTTCTTTGGACCGGAAATGTCCTTCTTCGAGCACCTGCTGACCTTTTTCGGTGATCGTCACTACAACCGCTCTCCGATCCTTCCCATCCGGCTCACGTTTGATATAACCCAGCACCTCCAAACGGTCCAGCATCACCGTCACCGCACTGGATTTGACCTCCATACATTCTGCCAGCTGTACCACCCGCGACTTCTTTTCTTTCGCTATCATATTTAACAGACCCATCTGTGGCACCGTAAGTCCGAGTTCTTTGTGCAAAGACATTTGAGACATAATCTTACGCTGTACTCTCCACATGGATAGTCCTAGACGATCTATTAACGGATCTATTTGATGTGGCATATTTGTTCAACCCCAATCCGTTTTTAATAACTCAAGCGTACCATTAGAACTGGTTATGATTCAATGGTTTTGTCTACTAAACCATTGAAAGCATGATGGAAAGCGCAAACTTCCACCATTCTCCAATTTCCGACACAGAAATACTATATTCCATGTAAGGTTATAAGCATATCAATACGATATAATCGTAGAGGTGAGAGCTATTATCACTGAGAACATAATTTGTCAAGGTTGGTGCGAAGAATGAAATTAGCAACTAAATTAACTTGGATGATGTTCGTCGTCTTACTTCTTGTAGGATCATCCATCGGGTTTTTCGGTTACCGTACAGCTTATAAGCAAGTAGACGAAGCCGCAGGTATCGAATTGGTAGGATGCGCTAATATTACAACCGGCCTGATTGACCCCGCAGACATTTCCGCATTGTTGGCAGGCGATCAAAGTAAACTGGAGGCTGTAGAGGATCGAATCGGTTGGATTGTAGCACATAAAGCTATTTTTAAAGAGGCATTCATCTTATCCTTAGACGGAAAAGTACTTGCCGCAGATTCAAGCTTCCAGGCTAGAGGTTATAAAGCAGGCGATACTTTTTATTTTTCAGATGAAGATAAGCAAATGATTACTGAGCATAAGCATTCCTCCTACTCCAAGGTTTATACATACGAAGGTACCTCACTTAAGACAGGGTACGGCCCCATCTATCAGGATCATGATCCGTCTAAACCTATAGTTGCGCTGATGGCTATTAATTTCGATGGCTCCATAATTCAAGAACGAACTCAAGATATCATTGTTCAGCCTTTTATTATCGGTGCTTCCATTCTGGTTATAGCTATTGTGGCAGCTTATCTGTTAATCCGCCGAATGATTAGTCCGTTAACGAAGCTGTCCAAAGGGGTCAATCTTGTTGCACAGGGCGACCTTACTCATAATCCTATTTTATTCAACAGCAAGGATGAGATTGGTACATTAGCCCGTGATTTCAATGACATGACCCAAAGCCTGCGCTTACTTATTACCGAGGTCAATGAGACCTCCATGCAGGTAGCCTCCTCTTCCGAAGAGCTCTCCGCCAGTGCGCAGGAAACCAACCGGGCCGGTGAGTATAGCGTCAATGTTACGATTGAGCTTGCCGATAGCGCGAATTCGCAGCTGCAGAATATGGAGGGTGAATATAAGTCTGTACAAGACCTGTCTCATTTCATCACAGAGATTGCAGGCAATGCAGATAACGCAATGAATAATGCGGTCAGCAACGCTAATAAAGCGCGTACAGGCCGTGAGGCAATGGATTCCACCACACAGCAGATGAGAGTCGTAAGTGACAGTATTACCGACCTAGCACTCATTATTGAAACCTTGGGTGGTTATTCCAAAGAAATTGAAAATATCGTGGGTACTATTGCCAGCATCGCAGAAGAAACCAATCTCCTGTCCCTGAATGCAGCGATTGAAGCCGCAAGAGCTGGAGAAGAGGGAAGAGGGTTTGCGGTCGTTGCCCATTCCGTACGTAAGCTTGCTGAGCGCTCAGCCCATTCCGCTGCGCAAATTGGCCAACTGGTCAACATCATCGTAAACCAGATGGATCAGGCAGGAGAAACTATGAAACGCTCTACAGAAGAGATGGAGCACGGCAGAGAAATGATTGCCACGGCAGGCCAGTCCTTCTCGGAGATTGAAATGTCTGTCTCGGGAATGGCCTCACAAAGCCAGCAGATCTCAGGAACGGTTCGCCAGCTTTCGCTGATCTCCGACCGTCTCGTTACAACCCTTCAGAATATCGTAAATGTCGCTAATCAGACGGCCAGCAGTGCAGAGACATTATCCGCTTCCTCAGAAGAACAGCTTGCCGCAATGGAGGAAGTTGAGTCCGCAGCAGCTTTCCTGTCCTCCCTAGCTGAGAAGCTGCAAATTCTGATTGAACGATTTAAGGTTTCTTAATAGCAAAGGGGCTAGCATCCAAGCAGAGATATTCTGCTTAGACGCTAGCCCCTTATTCTATGTATTGAGATCATCTGCTACGATACTGCTGTATTCGCTATAAACCACTGGCCCAGCTCATGCACCGGCATTGGCCGCCCATAATAATAACCCTGCATCACTCTGCAGCCTAAGGATTGCAGCAGCTCAATCTGCTCTGGCGTCTCCACACCTTCCGCCACGACCTCCATATTAAGATTGGTGGCAATCGCAATGATATTACTGATAATGGCTTTCTTGGAATGCATCTTGCTCTTACGAATAAACACTTGATCAATCTTGAGTGTGTTAACTGGAATCTCATCTAAATTACCAAGGGATGAAAAGCCTGTCCCAAAGTCATCCAGTGATACCCTTACCCCAAGTGCCCGAAGTCTGGAGAGCTGCGCAACCGTCTCTTCCATGTTATTCATCGCAATGGACTCTGTAATCTCCAGTTCAAGGAAATGCGGCTCTAGACCTGAACGTGTGAGTGCTTCTTCTACAACATCGTATAAGCCCCCGCCCTCAAACATCCGTGCTGACATATTAATAGAGACTGCGACATTTGCTATCTCTTCCTTATGCCAAAGCATGTTCTGGCTGCATACATCATGCAGCATCCAATAGGTAATCGGGACAATCAGTCCCGTTTCCTCTGCAATGGGAATGAATTCAGCCGGGGAGATTATCCCATGTTCAGGGTGCCGCCAACGCAGCAGTGCTTCAAGACCCACGGTAACGTTCATATACGAATCCCATTTTGGCTGGTACACAACCATAAACTCGGAGCGTGCCAGCGCTTTACGAAGATCCTTCTCCAGCGACATCCGTCGCAGCTGATGGCGGTTCATCTCCTGATCGAACACACTGAATTTATTCTTACCCGAATCCTTAGAGGTATAAAGAGCTGTATCGGCTGCCTTCATTAACGCTGAGCGGTCAGTTCCATGCATAGGGGTCATACTGATCCCCACGCTTGCAGTAACATATAGCTCATTACCTTGAATGCTGTAGTATTTCTTAAGCTCATATAAAATGTGCTCTGCTTCCTCTTGCGCATCCTCCACAGTACAATCTGGAAGAGCGATCAGGAATTCATCTCCGCCCAAACGAAAGACCTTGCCCTTACTTCCTACAGAGCGTCTTAATCTTATAGCGACCTCTCGCAGTAACAAGTCGCCTATATCATGTCCAAGCGTATCATTAATCGACTTAAACCGATCCAGATCCACAAAAAATACGGCGCCAGATCTACTCCCGAAAAATTCATCTTTAAAATAACGTACCAGGCCATGCCTGTTCGGAAGATCAGTTAGTGGATCATAATAAGCCATCCGTTCCAGCACATGCCGGTCCAGAAATACAGCACCACCAGAAATCGCAAGCATAAATAGCGTTACCAAGGACACTCCCATTAAAAGAATAACATCAGTCTCCATAAAAAAAGTTGTATTGCCTAGCAGACCGTTATATTCAAAATGAGTCGCCCTTACACTCGTATAATGCAATCCAGTCACCGAAAATCCGATAAAGAGAGCAGAGTATAACTTCCAGCGGTTAAAACCCACATAGTCTTTAAACTTGTGAAATAGAAATAATCCGATAAAAGACGAGAGCATAACGAGGATTACAGCACATGTCTGAGTCCATATCTCATAATGAATCTCCGCTGCGATCTTCATGGAGGACATTCCGATATAATGCATAGCCGAAATTCCGCTGCCTAGAAGAACACCACTAACTATTAAACAACTTTTTCTTAAACGTGGCACAAACGTAATCCGGAATGCCGAATAGCAGCACAACACACCAACCAATAACGATAATACAGCCCTGCCTGGATAATAATTCACGCTAAAAGGAAAACGGCTCGCCATAATCCCTACATAATGTATCGACCATATGCCACTGCCGAGTACACATGCCCCCGATATTAACCATAAGCGACGAACTTTCCCAAACGAACGAGGGACTTGCGAGATCAGATTCAGCGCGGAATAAGCTGCAGTCGCCGCTAGCGCAAATGATAGTAAAACAATCCAAACGTTATAGTGGATTCCCATTTTATCCATTAGTTAACCTCTTCACCGGTTTTGAATACCGTAATCGCTGCAGCGTATTTCTCAAGTAAAAAATCAGTACACGAATATCAGATAAATGGAAGAGTGCGTAAAGATTATAGGTTATCCCTGAAAAGCAACTTTAGATGTATTCTACCTTGTATTCAGCCGATTGTCTAAGAAAATACTGGAATTTATACCCTTTTTTTATGTCGGCAAAAAATGTCCATATTTGACGCATTCACTCACCCCGAAAAGTTGGATATGTGACCTGTGGTTGATGGGGTTTTGGGGAAGGTCTTTCGCCATAACCATTGATTCAAAACTACCAGAACTAACAGATAGATGTAAATTCCTCCGGTAAATAAAGTGAAGACATAATGAATACCCGCCATCCCCATCAGCAAAAACATAAGCATGAAGGCGACTCCAGTATAATCCTTTTGTTTGGCTGCCTCATAACGCTCTGAAAAAGGTAAGCTCCGGGGATAAACACGAAAGCAGATGACTGAGAAAATCAGCATGGCGAATAATACCACTACTAAATCAGGTACAATGTGCACACCGAACAACAGAATGAACAATACCGCATCTACAGCAAATAAAGGCAAGACTAGCCGTAGCAATGCCGCCTTAAGCATCCCACGGTAAATAGGCGTGCTATCGGGTAAAGGAATCAGCCTATAAATCCAAGCTCCTTTATAACTTGTAGAGTAGCGTAGCATCTGTATTACAGTCTGCATTAACATCGTGCAGAAATAGATTAACAAGTACACTTTTGAACCTTTAAGGGAACCATCATAACTATTCTGCAATATACCAAATATAAAAATAAACGGGAATGCGATAGAAAAGCCAAGTGCAGGATAGACCTTCAGCTTAAAATCGCGCTCATTCTTCATCATGGACCAAGTAAACCGAAAGAAAATCCCCTCTGCCGGTTCCTTGCATACTCTGCGGGAGAGCCACTCTGCGATCTGGCCCTTGTCTTTTCCACCGGAGCCTTGCTCCGCCAGCTTTTGCAAATTCCGTTCAAACTGCGGCATCAGCTTAATATAGGCTGCGATCAGTACAAGTGGGGTTATCAAAGCCAGCATTGAAAGAATGAAGTAATAGGGTTCTCTAGCTCCACCAAGCAACAGTTCAAACGGAGCCGCGAACCAAACCGGAAAAATAAAGTACTGCCACCAAGCAGGATGATAAGCAGCGCCAAGCTCAGTGAGGTTGAACAACCGGGAGATGAATTGATAGCCCACCATTATTCCGATCGTCAAAAGGATTTGCGTATAATTTATAATATCCTTGAGCTTCTCCCCATCAAAAAACCGCATGATCATCAGGTAGAGCAGTGCAGTTATTACGAGGATAAAACAGTCTAACAAGACAATTGTCACCGCATACATCAGAAAAAAAGCGATCCCCTGCTTAAATAGGCTAAATACCAAAGATGGACCAGTGATCGACAATGTAACTGTCCCTAAGTAGAGGAGAACGTGGATGGTTTTGGCCATATTTAAGGTGGTACGGTTGACGGGTTTGGAAAAAAGAATATTTTTATCACGTAAATCAAGCATTACTGAAGAAAAGTCAGAGATCAGGGTTGTGGAGACAAAAAACATAATGATCCCAAAGGTTAAGCTCATTTGCAGCATATAGTGATCGTTGGATAGCGTTAGCGGAATTAATATTAAACCAAACAGTAAATAAATCCACTGTAATCGCAAGGGTGAACCTTCTTTAGCGTTCTCCTTTTTCTGCATACCTGCAAGCGCTGTAGGCGTTCTTCTTCCGTCCATGGTCAGTTTGATCTGTAAAATACTCCGCATGGTGTCGTAATCGACTCCAAATCTTATAAAGGCACCCCGCAGCTTATCCAACAGCCTCAGCACGAAGAAATCAGTCATAAGAGGATACCTCTTGCTCCTGCATGACCGCAACAAATTCACCAGCGATATCACGGTATTTATCAAATCCGGTTAATTGATTGAAAATATCTTCAAGCGTCCCTTCACGGCCTTTCTCCTTCAGCTCTGCAAAACTTCCGTCCGCCACAATATCCCCGCCATCAATCAAAATGATCCGGCTGCTGATTTTCTCAACCACATCCATGATATGTGAGGAGTAAAAAATGGTCTTCCCCCGTGCCGCCAGCGATGCAAAAATCTCCTTCACTATCATCACGCTATTAGCATCCAAACCACTCAGCGGTTCATCCAGGAATAAAATATCAGGGTCATGCAGCATGCTGGAGATAAGCAGCACCTTTTGCTTCATCCCTTTTGAGAACGAAGAAATCCGCATATCGTAAGACTTCTCCAAACCTAACAGTGTAGTTAATTTTTTGGCCTTGTAGTCCGCCTCCGCACGACCTAACCCATACAGCTCGCCAACAAAGGTTAGATACTCTCTTGCAGTGAGGCTATCATATAATTCGGCTACCTCCGGCACATAACCTATACGTTTCTTGTAAGAAACATCTCCATCGGCAATATCCTTACCGAAAATCTCCACTTTACCGTTATATCCTTCTACCAGACCGAGCATAATCTTCACCGTTGTACTCTTGCCTGCCCCGTTAGGGCCGATATAACCAATAATTTGTCCTCTATATACCTTAAGATCAATTCCCTTTAGCACCATTCGGTCTGTATAGTTCATCCATAAACCTGAAATCGCTATGACCGGATCGTCAGCTAAACCCATATCTCAGTCCCCTTTCTAGTAACTAATCAATAATGTGAAATATTACTACTTTATGTAATTATAATAATTGTATCATTTAGTAGAATTCTCTTCCATGATTTAGTCTGCTAATCTTATGTCTAGTTAAAAAAAGTGTGGCCATTAGGCCACCCACTAGAGATTTATAGCGAAAGGCAGCACCACCGATGCCACGAAATGGCTGTTGGCACCCCCTTTATTTGAGCAAACCGGACTAAGATCAGTGTACGTTTGGTCGGGTAGCATTTATAAGTAAGAGAGCGAGCACGCTATCGGACACAGCTGACCTTATACGCGGCTTTTTACCACATTTGGAGTGCTAAAGGACCCCATAGTCGCTATCAGCATGAAAAACACCCTAAACGCACCTTTTTCTAAGCGATAGCGTCGCTGGAGTCCGAAACTATGCCCCAAAGGCTGGAAAGTGGGAAATAACGTCATCTGGGTCCGAAAGCCGCGTCGATAATGAATGAACTGCTGAATCAAGCGGGCATGAGGGCATGAGGGCAAGCGGACAGGGCAAGGGCAACCAGCCAGCCTGCTAACAAACAAAAAAGCAGAGCAGTGATACTCCAATAAAGGAGGAACCGCTGCTCTGCTGTCTTAGTCAAACCAAGTCGCCGCATTCATAGTTGAACGCTACTTACGTGACGTCCGCTATGTCTTAGTGGCTGATTATTTGGATAGCAAATTGTAAATAACCTGTGCTGCTTCTGCTCTTGTAGTGACTTCTTTTGGATTGAGTTTACCGTTCGCTCCGGTCACTACGCCTCTCTCTACCAGCGCTTGAAGGGCTTCTTGTGCATAACCAGCGATCTGTCCAGCATCACTAAAGCCGGCAAGCGTGGCCGCTGTCTTCTCAGATGGCAGTTCACCTAGCGCTACAAGCGAGCGGTACAAGAGTGTAAATAGCTCCTGCCTAGTGATCTGAATATCTGGCTGGAATTGATTATCTCCCGAACCCGTTGCTACCCCAAGACGTTTAGCTGTAGCAAGATAATTCGTATAATACGTATTGCCTGCATCTGCAAAATTATCAGCAGCAATGGCATCCGGTGTGATGTCATAAGCCTTGAGCAACAAGACGATGAACTGCCCTCTAGTGATTGCAGCATTCGGACTGTAATGTTCAGCATCCGTACCAGATGTGATACTGCGTGCTGCTAAGAAACCTACTGCATGGCTATACCACGATGCATCTGGAACATCTGCAAAGCTCACCTGATTATATCCAATAATATATTGGGAGAAATGTGTGGTTACGAAATCTACAGTTCTCTTGGCGGCATTGTAATTTCCACGTACATTGTCCAAACTTCCAGTGCTGTTAATGTGATACACAATAACCGCATCTGACCGTTCTCCCGCTTGCAGCACATACGGTACGCTGATACGAACACTCCCCCCACCGAAGGTGGAAATCGTACTTTCACCCGCTATAACCGACAAGTCATAAACCGGTCTGTCTCCGAGAACAGCCTTGCCTTCTGCCGTTAATGACACCTTCGCGATTCTAACAATGATGTCTCCGGCATCTGAAGCTGCACTAATGCTCGCCAATGATTTGGCATCAAACGTAATCGTACCCACATTCTCATAATCAATGGTAATCTCCGCCTTCGTTCCGGCGGCTAACTCATTAATTATGCTTCTTGGAAGTATAAGATCAGCTGTTTGAGTATCCGAAGTAGCTGCAACTTTAATTTCAAGAACAGCTTTCTTCCCATCAGCTTCTGCCTTCTTAGCGAGACTCACAAATTCAGCAGCCGTTTCTTTTGTGATCGTAGCAGTAGTAACTCCTGTGGTTTTATCCGTTTTAGTTGCCGCTGTTGCTGACAGGTTCACGGTATTCCCTGCTGTTGCCGTAGCAACCAGTTGCGGGCTTGCTGATGGTGTTGGTGTAGTCGTGCTCGGTGTAGAATTGCCACCCGATCCACTTGTTCCACCTGTTCCAGGATCTGAAATAGGCACATAGGCCGGAACCACAATGTCAGTCGCTGGACTTGCCTTATAACCTTCTTTGGCTGCGTATCTCACTTGATACGTGCCCGGTATTAATCCTGTGATTTCTTTATCTGGTGCATACACATAATTAGTTACACTCGACAGCTTATATTCTAAGGCTGTCGTGGTTCCCGTAATTCTTCCATCGTTGTTCGCTGCTGAGGTAGGAGCAACTCCCTGCAACCCAGTTGGAGCTGCTTGTTCCGCAGTGAATGCTGGAACGATTACATCTGCTGCTCTACCCGCGTTAAATCCCTCTTTAGCTGCGTATCTTACCTGATAGATACCCGGCACCAATCCAACGATCTCTACATCTGATGCGTAGACATAATCGGTAACGGTAGACAGCTTATATTCCAGCGCTTTCGTAGTTCCTATAATTTTACCGTCGTCATTAGCTGCACTGGTTGGTGCTACACCTACTAATCCTGTAGGTGCCGCTTGCTCACCATATGCCGGGACTTCAACTGTAGCGTCTTTACCAACGCTGTATCCCTCTTTTGCCGCATATCGCACATTATAGAAGCCCGGAGTAAGACCAGTGATAGCCGCACCTGTTACAGGCTTATAATCAGCTTCTCCAACGCCTTTATACTCCTGTCCTTCCGCTGAACCCGTAATTTGCCCATCATCATTAGCTTCAGAAGTAGGGGCTACGCCTACCAGTCCTATCGGAGCTGCTTGTTGATGGGTGTAAGCAGGAACTTCCACACTTACGTCTTCGCCAGCATTATAAGGAATGATTGTAGGTCCAGCTGCGGAGGTTGGCCCTTGATAGCCCGATGTTGCGGCATATCTTACCTTGTAAACACCAGGTGCAAGCCCTGTGATGGCTGATCCCGAAACTGGGGTGTAAGCCTCGTCTCCAGCAAGCTTAAATTCCAATGCTGAACTGGTGCCTACAATTTGCCCATCCTTATTGTCGGCCGCAGTTGGTGCTACACCCGTAAGTCCTGCCGGCACAGCTTCGAGTCTGGAGAATATTTTATCCAGCGCTGTTGTAGTGTTATTGTATCTGGCTCCGATTGGGTAATTAGCCTGCACGTAATCCGGTTGGATATTCGTCCAGCTGTACATAAGTTCAACATGCCCTAGAATCGGTGTGTTTTTGCCTCCTGCATCCTTGTTGTCCTTGTTATAAGTGAACAGATATGGAACCTGAAGTCTGTCTCCGCTCACAGTGTTTCCAAGTCCGTCTACATAACTAATTACAGTTGGTTTAGCAGCTGTATTGTTTTCGGTCTTGATATTGGTCAGATAAGTACGAACCAGATCAACATAAAGCTGCGCATACGGATGATTGGTGGTTCTAATCTGAAGCTCATTATTATTATGCGGATTCGCACTGCCCTTAGTGCCGCTGTTGTTATTAGGCTCAGCAACGGTCACACCAGCATCCAGCTTAGTGTCGAAGAAGTAGATCTTATGGATATTATGTTTTTTGGCATATTCGTTGATATATTTAATCACCGCTTGCGTGTTAGGGCACCACGAGCCGCCTAACAAAATCGCATAGTTTCCCTCACTCGCTAAAATTTGCTTCAGCTGATGATAGGTCACATGTTCATAAACAAGCGTGCCATCCGCTTCGTTGAAGATCGTAGGTTTGCCCTCATTTTCCCCTTCATAGTTCTTATTAAATGCAGCCTTGATATAAGCCGACTCGTCGATAGTGTCATATCGGGAAGCGGCACCCAGCACCTCACTTACTGATGTTTTATACGCATTGACCTTCGCCGCATCAAGTGTTCCGTTCGTCAGGAACTCATTCCACGAATAGCTCTTATCCAGATAGGATACGACAGGAGCACTATTTCCCTGTGCATCCTTGTGATCCTTGTTGTATACCAATAAGAATGGAGACTCGAGCTTGTTAGCAGTCACAACTTCCCCGTTTGTATTGGTATAGCTGACATTGCGTTCTGGATCATCTTTGGAAGACAGATTTAAATTCTTCAAATACTTGTTGACCAGATCAACATATTTATAGGCAAATTTATTATTGCTGTCTGCAATCTGAAGGGTGTCCCCGTCCAGCTTAGTATCAAAGTTATAAATCGTAGAGATGCCATATTCCTTAGCTGCCTCGTTGATAAAGCCGATATCGGCCTGTGTATTCTCGCTCCAAGCGCCGCCAACCAGAACAGCGTATGTGCCTTCACTCTCAAAAAGATGAACGATATCTTCATACGTCGCTGTTTTAAATACATGGTTAGCATCATTTAGACGGTCATAGACATGACTGAAATAGTCAAACTGGTTAACGCCGCCTTGGGAAGAGGTTATCGCCTCTGCGGTATCCGGATTAGCATAAGCTCTTCCTGCCTGAGTAGGCAGGATTAGCAGGGAGGCTGCCAGCAGCAGCGTTACAATTTTTTTGAAGGTTAATGGTCGTATCATTATGTGCACCTCGCCTTAAATAGGTTTATGGGAAGAATGGGCTGAAAGGAATCCTGAATGAGCCTGCTGCTCATCAAGGACAAACCTCTTCCTCAGCGGCTGGTGCCGGTGCGGGTGCCTGAACCGTTTCCGCTGGAGCAGGAGCTGGTGCGCTGACCGTGGATGCAGGTGCAGAAGACGATGTTTTCGGTTGAGAAGACTCAACTACCGGAGCCGGGGTCGCCTTAACTACCTCTGTGGTAGAGAAGGTTATAGCCTTTTTGGAAGGTGTCTCCGTTGCTTTTGCTACGGGAGCTGCGGTTTCCTTAGGCTGTTCAGATACAACAGGAGCGGTGGTCGGCTGAACGGCTTTAGCGGTTACGTTTGCTTTTGGAGCAGTCGTAGGCGCAGCAGTTGGCACAGGCGTTGCCGCGCTGGTTTGCGGTTTAACAGATGCAGATACCGTTGTTGCAGCTGTTGCCGTCTTAGCGGTGTCCGTAGCCGGGGATGCAGCTGCTTTAGGCTGAGCTGCACCCGCTTCTGGAGCTGCTGAAGCCACAACCTTCGCCGCAGAATCAACAGCTGCGGCTGGGGCCGTAGTCGCTTTTGCCGTGACTGTCTCAGCTGCTGGAGCCGAAGCTTCCGGCTGGACAGCTTCTGTTACAGGAGCTGCAGTAGCTTCTGCCTGAACAACAACTGCTGCCGCAGAAGTAGCTGCTGGTAAAGCTGCTGCGGTTACTGCTGTATTACTACTCTCTTGAATGGGTGCTGCCTCTGCTGTTTTTTTGTTAGCGGATACCGCGGCATACGTCAATGCGGAGAAGACGATAGCGGCGGCAACCAAAGAGATCGAAAGCTTTTTCATATGTGTACCATCCTTTTCAAATAAAATAAGAAACCCCTTCACTACATTCTTGTACCTTAAATCCGTAACTCTCCCTTCTCTAAAGTAAAAAAAAAGAGACTCAACGGGACGCAATTTACGCGTCTTTCGTTGAATCTCCGGCTGTCCAGTCGATTCCAATTGGCTTGTGATTAAGTTCCATATTATTCATGCCATAGTGCCTTGTCAATCAATTTTTATTTTTCACATGGTTTTTATCGGAATTAATTATTTTTAACATATAATTACATTGACTTTACTATAAATTCTATATAGATTGATCTCAATAGGATTAATCACATTAAAAAACTAGGTTTAAGGGGGTATTGGTAGTGAACATAGATAACAACTTATTATCCGCCATCGAAACGAACTGGTATGGATTTGTCGCTTCCATATTTGTGTTTGCAATTTTGTTTCTACTGGCACGTAAACGAATTGGATTTGGCACCCGGGTACTCATCGGACTTGGCATCGGACTTATTGCCGGTATATTCTTTCAATACTTCGATTTAGAGACCAAAGCTATTAGCACATTCGGCAGCATTTATGTCAGCTTGATCCGCATGCTCGTCATTCCTTTAGTATTCGTACTCGTATTAAACAGCATTTCTTCCTTAACCAATCTGGAGTATCTACGCAAAATCGGGATCAAAACCTTCGCCTGGTTCCTCGGAACAACGGGCATCGCTTCTATTATCGGCCTATCCGTTGCGCTGCTGTTCAATCCCGGCCAAGGTATACAACAAGATGTACCCGCAGATTTTGCAGCCCGGGAAATCCCGACCTTCTCCCAGGTTATCCTCGATCTTGTTCCATCTAACCCTGTTAATGAAGCAGCTACGGGTAAGGTTGTGCCTCTACTCATTTTCGCGATCTTCCTAGCAGTGGCTATAATCAAGATTGGCTCCAAGAAACCGGAAGCCGTCAAGCCTGTACGTGATCTTATTGAATCCCTGACACTGATACTGCATCAGGTTGTGAAATTCATTATTCGCCTGACGCCTTATGGCGTATTCGCACTGATTGCCGGAATCACCGCACGTTATGGCTGGGAGACATTGCAGGAACTAGGCAGTGTAATTATAACCTCGTACGTAGCAATGATTATACATTTTGTACTTATCTTTGGCGGATTGGTTCTATTAGTAGCGAAGGTGAATCCAATTCGTTTCTTCCGCAAAGTGTATCCAACCATTACCGTTGCCTTCACAACCAGAAGCAGCTACGCAACCCTTCCGGTCAATCTCGAAGTGATTACGAAGCGGCTTCATGTCTCCCCGCGGATCGCGAGCTTTATCGCACCGTTAGGGGCATCTGTGAACTTTAATGCGTGCGGTGGGATTTGGCCAGCTATTGTGGCTGTATTTACCGCCCAAGTATTCGGTATTGATCTGAACTGGACCGACTATATTACACTGGTATTAGTAAGTATTATTTCTTCCATTGGTGTAGCTGGCGTACCTGGACCAGCCGTAATCTCCACCACAGTAGTCTTAACTGCTCTCGGCCTGCCGCTTGAAGGAATCGCTATCGTTGCAGGTGTTGAAGCGCTCATCGATATGGGCCGTACCGCTGTAAACGCAACTGGAACAGCTGTAACAGCTCTGTTAGTAGCTAATTCCGAAGGTGAATTTGACCGCGAAGCGTTTAATAGCAATGATGACGATGATATTCTCTTGAGCACCGTTTAAAAGCTGAAACTGTAAAAACCTCCGGAATCTGCGTAAAGCAGAGCGCCCGGAGGTTTTTTTTGCATAGATTCCTATTGGATTCATCTTCTTATAGCATACTAATTCTTTCCCGCTTTTTAGCAGAAGCTAGACAAGTCTCGATCAATTGCATGCCCAGCACTGCATCCTCAGGTGCAAATAATTTTTTTCCTGTAAATACTGCGGCGGCAAAATCATCGACCTCCCGTGTATAGGGATTCGCCCCGGTGGCATCAACCCGTCTTACCCCTTCTCCCGTATGCACAAAAAATTCAGCATCCTCATCTCTAGCATTAAAAGGCATAGGCACTTCAATCATTCCATCGGTCCCCAGAATCTCTAACAGCTGGCGGTTATATGCCCACATCCCGCAATCAAAAATCAGGCTTAGCCCCTTCGGAAACTCTACCAGTCCTGAAGCCATCATATCTACGTTGTCATGCTCCGGAGAGAACATAGCATGAACTGTTACGGCTTCTGGCTCAGCTCCGAACAGCAGTCGTGCTGCACTTAGCGGATAACAGCCGATATCATAAAGCGAGCCGCCGCCCCAAGCGGATTTAAAGCGAATATTAGAGGTGTCTGTAGCGTCATTATAAGTAAAAGTGCCTCGAATGGAGCGTAATTGGCCAATTTCTCCGCTAGCGATAATCTCTTGCAATTCCGCAATCCGAGGATGATGCCGATACATATAAGCTTCTGCCAAATGGACTCCAGCATCATTACAAGCTTTTACCATCTCAGCCGCTTCTTCACTGTTCAGCGCGATCGGTTTCTCACATAAGATATGTTTGCCAGCTTCCGCCGCACGGATTACCCATTCCCGATGGAGGTGATTTGGCAGTGGAATATACACCGCATCAATATCCTTATCCGCCAGTAATTCCTCATAGCTGCCGTAAGCTTTATCTATTCCGAACTCTGCGGCTACAGCGCTGCTTTTTTCTAAACCGCGACTGGCTACCGCTGTAATCATTCCCGTCTCCGAATCCATTATAGCCGGCATCACTGAACCTGTCGCAATCTGCGCGCAGCCCATGATTCCCCAGCGAAGTTTTTGCACCATCGTTGCTAACCTTCTTCCTTATAGATTACTTACTATACTTAAAGCCACCTTATCATAGAATGAAACGTTTCTCTAACAGAAAGAAGCCTGCAAATTGCAAAAAAACAGTGCCAAAAGGAGCTCCAACCCCGATAGACACTGCTTTTTTATAAAATATGAATGTTTATATTAGTGCATTTAACAGCACAGCCGCACCCAGCACAACTATACGCGCAAGGTTCATCAATACGAAGTTTTTGACGGCAAGAATAAAGGTACTCGCCTTCTCCTGTTTCTCTGTGAACAAGGCAATATTTCGGCGAAGCGGGATCAGCGTAAGTAGAATCAACAGAACCAGAATAGGGTTAATCCCTAAGATCAGCAGCACTACAAGATCCAGATAAGAGACATAGTAGAGATATTTAAAAAGCACAAGCGCTTTGCGGCGGCCAATGTACACCGGAAGCGTGTACCTGCGATTCTCCACATCCTCATCAATATCACAAATATTATTAGCGAGCATAATCCCTGCGATCCCCAAAATAGCGGGCACGGAAAACCAGAAAAGGTACAGCACTTCCACGATGTTGATATTCAAGCTGACCCAGCCGTTCTGAAGCAGCAGTGAAACCACATGCTCATCCGTATGGATATAGGCAGAGATAAAAATAATAACAAAGCCCATAAACAAACCCGAAAACAGCTCACCTAACGGCATACGCGAGATGGGAATCGGCCCGAACGAATAAAGTATACCGATCAAGAACGACAGTCCACCCAGCAAAAAGACCAGCAAACCCGTCTGAGTGACAAGCGCAATCCCGCCCCCTGCTGCCAGCGCCAGCAAAATAACAATCGTCGCCACGACGGTGCGCTCTTTTAGCTTAAAATGAACAATCGGATTATGCGTTTCGTAGCCGTAGCCGTGGGTTTTGGAGGCTTTTTTGAAATCGTAATAGTTGTTAATCGCCGTCGTCGCCATATCGAAGCTAAGCAAAGACACGAACATCAATCCAAAACGCAATACGTAAAAATCCTCAAACCGGTACAGGGCATACAACGTTCCCATTAGAAACGGAATAATACTGGCTACCTTCGTCGGCAGCTCCACAAATCTTAGAAAGCTTTTAATATTCACACCATACACCCTTATCTGTCAAATGAGCCTGCAAGGCATTACTGTTCAGTTGTTGTAACCGTCACCGGGGACCATTCTGCAATAACTGTTTGTCCATGTACAGACACACTGCCTTCAGGACTCAGATCCTTCTCTGTCATAATTCCGAGCGCTACAGTGAAGTTATTGAATTTAAGCGGTATATTTTTCTCGCGGCGTACTTCCTTGCCGTTCAAATAGAATACAGCCTCATCATTGCCGCGGTGATAGGTAATACGGTACGTATTGAATTCCCGTGGTTTGAAATCCGTATCTTCTTTAAAGATACAGAAATATTTCGTTCCAGTGCTTTCTGGCACTTGTACACCCGGGAACGGCAAAATACCATATACACTAGCATATTTGTCATTTCCCGCGAAGAAATCGAGCGCAGCGCCTGTCGTGAAATCCAGCAGGTTCAGCGATACATATCCATCATACAGATCTCCAGGTGCAGTTCCTTGTGTACGGCAACGAATTTGCAGCTCAATGCTAATCTCTCCAGCTTCCGGAATCTCCACTGGCTTGGCTGAATAATACATGTGCTTGGCATTGTCCAGAATTTGCACTTGATGGTTCTCACGAGATAACTTCGCACGTACATACAAGGTATCATTACGAACGATAACTACAGCTTCCGGCTCACGGTAAGCCCAAAATGATCCGTCAGGCAGTGTAAATCCACCCGTCTTCCAGACCTTTCCTTCTTCTAAAATGGAGTGGAAATCCCCAAGAACCATGCGATTGCCTTTAACTTGTTGTTCTTCTGCCATCAATTCCTTGTCCTTCTTTTCCATGAAAGCTCACTCCTTCTGTAGTCCATCTATTAGTATCAGATCAAGCCTTGAATTAATAAAGTTATTGCCATTACTACTCCGCAGCGGACGGAGGCTTTTTGTGAAGCACCCATCAGCGGGATATAAGCCGGCGAAGCATTATGTTGCTTCAGACTACTGTAAATGCGCAGCGGCCAGAAAGCTGTAACCAGCGCCAGCAGTGCGTAAACAGGAAGTACACCCAACAGCACACAGACTATCACCGAAGCGTAGCCAGTGAAAAGAAGTACACGTGAGAATACAAGCGCCTTTTGTTCTCCCCATACTACAACAAGCGTAAGCTTACCCGCCTGCTCATCCGCTTTCCAATGAAGGAAATGGTGATTAAACAACAATAATGTAGTTAAAAATCCGACAGGTAGCGAGAGAATTACAGGCTTCATGCTGAACTGACCGGTTTGTACGAAATAGGAGCCTAATACAGGCATAATCCCAAAAGCAATAAAAATGGCCATCTCACTATAACCTTTGCCGCGATAGCCATAACGCAGTGGCGGAGCCACATAGAAATAAGCGATTAAAGCACCAACAAGTACAAACCAAAGGATATTCCAACCGCTATATATACTAAGCATCCCACCACAGATAAGGGCAATCGCCAGCATACTCCAGGTCATCCTTGCATAAAAAGACTCCGAGAGGATTCCACCTGTCAGTAGCCCGGAGTTTGTGCTGATTTCACCAGCGGAATTCTTTGCTTCTGTATCGGTTCCGTTGCGGAAGTCCCACAGATCATTCACCATATTGGAGAACAAATGCGCCGAAATCGCCCCTATTAAGGTAAGAATAAATAAAACCGGATGGAATGTCCCTTCCCATACATATGCCCCAACGGTCCCCAAAACAATCGGGATGAGCATAACAGAAAAACTCCAAAACCGGGTCGCCTTGGTAAATAATGTCCATTTGTTCACTTCAAGCTTACCGCCTTTTTCATATGATTTGATAATAATTATCACTGACTATTATACATCAATTTTCAATAGATTGTGAAGATTATCACTGCATATAATGTCTATTCTTGACATAATACTTCCGTTTGTTTGGTTAAGTATCTTGATAATGGAAGATAAAAATGTAAACAATTCCTTATTTCACGCAGGACCCCTATTTTACGACAAAAAATGAGTGTTGTTTTATAGGCAAGCACATACCGATATGATATGATAGGCAAGCCTATGAACAGCGCCCCTTACGGGCTGTTTTTAAGAGCGTAAAACTATATATAATAATGGAGGCTTTTACTGTCATGTCAGCGCAATCCCCTAACACCCAATCTGTCAAAATCGTCACTGCCGACCCTAGCGCCATCGGGCTATTCGGACTGGCTATTGTCACATTGGTCGCTTCTTCACAGAAGCTTGAATTTACAACAGGACTTAGCTACGTTATTCCTTGGGCTATCTTCCTGGGAGCATTCGCGCAGCTATTCGCCGCCATTCAGGATGCTAAGCACAACAATACCTTTGGTATGACCGCCTTTGGCGCCTACGCTTTCTTTTGGTTCGGCATGGCTAGCAGCTGGCTAATCAAGCTTGGCGTATTTGGTCCAACGCTTGCGGAGGCTGTAGATCCTAAGCAGCTCGGATTTGTATTTCTGGGTTACTTGATCTTCACACTCTTTATGACGATTGGTGCCGTTGAGGCAAATAGAGTTCTGCTTATCATTTTTGTATTGATAGATTTTCTCTTTATCGGACTAACCTTTGATTCCTTTGGGATCGCTCCAGAATTCTTCCATAAGCTAGCTGCTTGTGCTGAGCTTGGTATTGGTATCGTGTCCCTTTACGGATGTGGAGCATCCGTGCTAAACGCTCATTTCGGCCGCAGCTTCTTACCGATTGGAGCTCCGCTGGGCATCTTCAAAAAATAGAAATTGTTCTGATCTGAAACTAATACTTTTGCAAGCCGAAAGGATGCTGAGACTATGCATGTCCTGTCCTCTTCTGAATTAGCGGTAACTGCCATTTTCGCCCTTATTCTCGCAGTTATTGCCTACCTGATCATTCGGAATATCCCGAAGATGGTTGGCGATATTGCGGCTTTTCGCAAAAGAACACTGGTTTGGACCCAAGTTTCACTAGTACTTACGGTGCTTCAGTTGAATTTTAAAGCAGGCGATTGGCGCTTTTCTATCGTCCTTGGACTCATCGTGTTATTTACCGGAGCTATTTGGCTGTCCGCCCGTTATTACGACATCAGTCGCAATGCAGGCCCAGAATCTAAAGATCCTGAAGTACATTAGTAAATCTCAAGCTCCCGAAAGGGGGCTTTTTTTTATAATTTCAGAAAGCTTCTTCGCATAGTTCTCCCCACCACAACCATACTAATGACATTCTAATAAAAGTAACGGGAGGATTATCAGGGTGAGCAAAAAAATCAATCTGCTAATGTTCAGTGGGGAATACGACAAAGCGATGGCTGGACTGATCCTAGCAAATGCCGCAAGAGATATCGATGTCGAGGTTACTATGTTTTTTTCATTCTGGGGTCTATTTTTGGTGCGTGATCCGGAGAAGATGACTCTTGAGGACAAGAGTATCTACGAGAAGCTGATGGATGTTATTACACCGAAGGGCCCTGGGCAGCTGCCGCTCTCTCATCTGAACTTTAGCGGGCTGGGACGAATGATGCTGGAGGAAATGATGGAGGAACAAGGCGCACCGAAGCTGATTCATTTTCTGAAAGGGGCTCGTAAAAAAAACATCAAATTCTATGCCTGTAAGCTTTCTGTGGAGATCATGGGCTTTAAGCCCGAGGAACTGCTGCCAGAGGTCGAAATCATCGATGCTGCGGCATATTTAAAAGATGCTTTAGAAAGTGATGTACAGTTATTTATTTAAAGTCTGACTAGGCTTTAACCCAATCCCCCATGCAGGCATATACTGTTGCCATAGAAACTACTGGCACGCCGAAAATACACCCCATTAACTTAGCACTGACGGCGTACGGGCTGGAGGGAATATCCGTGCTAAACATCATCCACGCCTCTTCTGCAGAGACGCCCGCTTCATTACAAGACCATTTTGATACTTTTCGTGGTCACACCATCGGCATTCGGCATCAAATCAACACCCCTTATGGCAGACAGCCGCTTCTGTATGCCGATTGGACCGCAAGCGGGCGCTTATATGAACCGATCGAACGCAAGTTGCAGGAAGCCTTCGGTCCCTACGTCAGCAATCCACATACAGATTCCAACACCACCGGACTAATCATGACGCAGGCTTATAATGAAGCTCGCCAAATCATTAAGAACCATGTAAATGCTGGCCCTCAGGATGTACTGCTCTTCTGCGGCAATGGAACAACAGGAGCCGTGAACAAGCTGCAGCGTATCATGGGATTAAGGCTCCCGGAATGGCTACAGGAACATAATAACCGTGCACTGGAAGACCGCCCCGTTATCTTCACCAGCCATATGGAGCATCATTCCAATATTCTTCCTTGGCAGGAGGGACTTGGTGACGTCGTTACCATTCCCGCCGGAAAGGACGGAAATATTGACCCTCAACAGCTTGAAGACCAGCTGCGACTGTACCCCAATCGCCGTTTCAAGATTGGTTCATTTACAGCTTGTTCTAATGTGACTGGAATTCAGACGCCTTACGCAAAGCTAGCGGCTACTATGCATCGTCATGGGGGCGTATGCTTTGTGGATTTTGCCGCCAGTGCTCCCTACGAGCCTATCAATATGCACCCACCTTCCCCACTGGAGAAGCTTGATGCGATCTTTTTTTCTCCGCATAAATTTCTGGGTGGGCCGGGCACAAATGGCGTTCTAATCTTTGATGAAGCACTGAGCAATGGACGTATTCCTGACGAACCGGGTGGAGGTACAGTAGCCTGGGTCAACCCTTGGGGAGGACGCCGCTACACTAATGCGATTGAGATGCGGGAAGACGGGGGAACACCGGGGTTTTTACAGGCTTTTCGCACGGCACTTTGCGTGAAGCTGAAGGAGCAGATGAATGGAAACGGTCAATATATGGTGATTAGAGAACACGAGCTGTGTCAGGAATTAATGGCAGGACTCCGCAGCATCCCGGAGTGCGCGCTGCTGGCCGGAGATCATACAGAACGTCATGGAATCGTCTCTTTTACACTTCGTGATATCCATTACAACCTCGCTGTTCAGCTGTTGAATGACCGTTTCGGCATACAAGCTCGAGGCGGCTGCTCTTGTGCAGGTCCATACGGACATTACCTTCTTGGATTAGGGTGGACGCAATCCGCTCAGATCGCCGGAGCGATCATGAGCGGCGACCAATCCTTCAGACCAGGGTGGATTCGCATCTCCCTACATCCCATTATGACTAATCAGGAAGTAGAGAGAATTGTATCCGCTGTAAGGAGTATTGCGACCCATGTCCAGCAATGGAAGCAGGACTACCTTTACGATACTTCCACGAACAGCTGGAATCATATCTACGCGCAGCATTCACCCGAGATGAAGCTCCAAGAACTCTTCACCATGTAACAATCTAACTTATCACACGTTGCCCTTCACCATGTCCAAATCGGCAGCACTGGCATTGGAGATGACCTGTTCTACATTTTTGCAGCCCGGAATTACACTGGTTACTGCGGAATGCTGGAGACACCAAGCCAAAGCCCACTGCGCCATATCCAGACCTGACGGCACTTCAGTAGCAGCAATTTCTGCTACTGCGCGCAGCTGCTTTTGTCTTACATCCTCTTTATGGTTAGCTCGCACATCACCCTGAGCAAAAACCGCATCTGGCTTATACTTGCCGCTCAAATAACCACTGGCTAACGGAACGCGAGCTAACACACCTAATTGATGCTCGATGCACAGCGGAAGAATCTCTTCTTCAGGTTGACGATCCAGCCGATTATATACTACTTGTATGGCCTCTGCTTGCACATCCGCTGCCGCAGAGGTCTGGTGCACCCCCGAGCCCGATGCACTGATCGACACACCCAAATGACGGATTTTGCCGGCTTGCTTCTGTCTGTCGAGCATACTCCACAGCTTATCATTATCGAATTGCTCATCCGTTCCGGAATGGAATTGATAGAGGTCAATATACTCTGTTTGGAGTGCGCGGAGGGAGTCGTCTAGCTGCTTAAGCACATCCTCAGCACGCCATAGCTGTTCCCGCTGCAAATGCCCCTGAAAATGATGGCAAAATTTCGTAGCTACAACCCAGTCCTCGCGTTTGCGGCGCGCCAGATAATCCCCGATGAACTTCTCCGACAAGTGATCTCCGTAACATTCTGCCGTATCAATCAGATTAATACCCAGCTCTCCAGCCTTATCCAGCATGGCATCGACTTCAACCTGAGTGAAATCCTTGCCCCACTCTCCGCCAAACTGCCAAGTCCCTAGGCCAATCACCGAGACATTCATTCCTGTACTGCCAAGCTTACGATATTTCATCATCATTTCCTCCTTTATTCTATTTAAATTTAGGGATTCAAGTTAATTCTGACTCTATGCTAAGCTATCTTGTTCCCATCCTGTGCTGTTCTAGCAAAACGCGCTTCGATGGCTTTGACTCCCCATAACGACAGCCCGATAAACAACAGAACATAGATAATCTCCCACGGCTGGCGAATGAAACGTTCCAGATCGTTGCCAATGTATGAAACTGCGAATACCATAATCGCTTTGCCTACCGTGAGCGCAAGAAGATACGAACGGAACCTCATCCCGGCAAGCCCCGCTGCCATATTAATCACAACAAAAGGTCCTACCGGAAATATACTAAGCAGAAAAACATAGCTAAATCCGCTTTGCCGCACCCACGTCATGCTTTTGGCTACTTTGGGCCGCGCTGCCCATTTTCGTAAATAACGATGGGAGGCTACTTTGCGGATAATCCAAAAGGTAGTCACACAGCCTGCAACCAGACCGATCCAAGAATACAAAAAACCTAACCATAAACCATATACGGCCCCATTTAACCCTACGATCGCAATAGTTGGCAGTGGTGGTATAAATGATTTCATAAACGTTAACGCAATGCCCGGAAAGGGCCCAAACGAACGATATTGTTCAAGCAGATGCCGCAGATTATCCTCTGTCAGCCAAGACATAATATCAAGAAAATACATAACCAGCTGATCTCCTCATCCGATTGGAATTCTTAACACTTGGTCTCAATTATACACGAAGTTACGTTCATTCCTACAGTGCCGCCAATATAGAGTGAGCAACCGGGACTAATTAAATGACAGGGAGAAAATTCTTCGTTATTATAGACAAAAATACATATTAGACGGGGGCATAAGGTTATGATCATTCATTCAGAAACGTTGGATCTGCAAACTACCACTGAGCAGGATTTAGCGTTCGTTCTAGCCATTGAACAAAGTGAGCTTAATCGTGCCTATATCGGACAGTGGAGTAAAGAGGAGCACATTACGGCTATCCATGATCCAGATATCCTGCATCTTACAATTTGGGAGAGGTCCGGGAAAAGAGTCGGCTATATCATCGTAACAGGACTTCAAGATATTCATCTTACCGTTTGTATTAAACGAATCGTCATCCATTCCAAGGGCTTTGGGTATGGCAAACTGTCGCTTCGTCTCGTGAGCGACTGGATCTTCCAGCACACCGAGACGCATCGGCTATGGTTGGATGTTAGAGATCACAACCACAGGGCTCGCCATGTCTATGAAAGCTGTGGCTTTACACTGGAAGGGACTCTACGTGATTGTATGAAGGTTGAGGGACATTTTGAATCTCTGCATATCATGTCCATATTACGGTATGAGTATATAGAGCGTGAGCAGCAGCGACAGAAATAGATTAGGGAAATCCTCCCTGATCTTTGGTCTTTCAGGTGCCTATAACTGCAAATCAGGGAAAACTTCCCTAATATTCAGCGAATTTGAGCAAAATCGGCGTATTTCAGTAATTTTTAGGGAGGTTTTCCCTAAATCGTCTATTTGGGGACCCTAATCAGCCACTTTTTAGGGAGGTTTTCCCCAAAAAGTGTATGCCGCGATGATAATCGGCTATTTTCAGAGAATTTATTTCCTCGCCCCCTTTCAGGAGCACAATAAAAAGCCGAGCAGTAGGCCCCCTATCCTGCGCAGGCTCACTACTCAGCTTTCAATTCCATTTCCCTCAAACCTCTCCACTGTAACAACCCGCCTGCTCACCTTCCGCCCTCAGCCCCGCAACCACAAGGGTTGTCACGTACTTACGGGCATCCGCTGTCAGCAGTAACAGCTCTACCGAGCTTTTAGCCGGCTCCCCTCTGACAAACTTTATTCGGGCACCGTCCAAATCCTCTTGGATGCTGGCAATCATATATCCTTTAAAAAGCAGCCCATCAATCTCCTGCTGTTCTTTGGCATATTCCGCAAAAGCAGACATTAGACTACACCTCCGCTGATTTCTGCCTTAGAAGGAAGAGGAGCCTCCGCTGCAAAACGTTTGCGTTTCAAATATTTTCCCGAACCTGCTTTGCCGACAAATTGTTTGTCGCGAATAACAAATTCGCCTCGACTGAGAACAGAAATAGGCTCTCCCTTCACTTCAAAGCCCTCAAACGCACTATAATCTACGTTCATATGGTGCGTGTCCGCAGAAAGGGTTCTTTCTACAGAAGGATCAAAAATGACCAGGTCAGCGTCACTACCTACTGCGACCGTGCCTTTTTGCGGATATAAGCCAAACAGCTTGGCGCTAGAGGTAGCAATAATGTCTACGAATTTGTTCAATGAGATCCGGCCTTTCTGCACACCTTCCGAATATAGAATCGTAAACCGGTCCTCAATGGTCGGCCCACCGTTCGGGATTTTGGAGAAATCGCCCAGCCCCAGATCCTTTTGTCCTTTGAAATCAAACGAGCACTGGTCAGAGCCAATCGTCTGCAAGCTGCCGTTCCATAACGCATCCCACAAAACATCCTGATTCCACTGCTCACGCAGGGGCGGAGACCACACGTATTTAGCACCTTCGAAATTAGGCTTTTCCAGCGCTGTCTGATCCAGTACTAAATACTGTGGACAAGTCTCGCCGTAAACGCGCAGTCCCTTTTTACGCGCTTCAGCAATCTTCCAAGCGGCTTCCGCACAGGTCACGTGTACAACATACAGCTGAGAATCTGTCAGTTCGGTTAGATAAGCTGCGCGTCCCGTAGCTTCACCCTCCAGCTCCGGCGGGCGGGTCAGCGCATGAAAGATCGGATCAGTGTTGCCTGCGGCCAAGGCCTGCTCAACAAGATATTCAATGACATCTCCATTCTCCGCATGCACCATAACGAGTGCACCTTCTTTTTTCGCAGCTTGAAGAGTCTTAAAAAGTGTGCCGTCATCCGCCTGAAAAGTATTCTTATAAGCCATAAATACTTTGAGCGAGGTAATGCCTTCATTCTCAATTATCTCCGGAAGCTCACCCAGTACTTTATCGTTTAATTCTGAGACCATAAGGTGGAAGCTGTAATCAATCACCGCTTTATCCTGCGACTTATGATGCCATGTATCTACGGCTTGCTGTAGCGGTTGTCCTTTGGTGGTTAAGCAAAAATCAATGACTGTGGTCGTTCCGCCATATGCAGCCGCAATAGTTCCCGTCTCAAAATTATCAGCTGTAACCGTGCCGCCAAAAGGCATATCCAGATGGGTATGAGGATCAATGCCTCCAGGAAAAACATAACACCCCGAGGCATCTATAATTTCCGCACCAGGGACATCCAAATGAAGGCCAATCTCCGTAATAACCCCGTTTTCAATCGCCACATCGCCTGTATAAGTATCTGCTGCGGTAACGATGATGCCATTTTTAATAATCTTTTTCATCCTTAAACCACCTCCACTTCCGAATAGGTGCCATTCAAACTGCCGATCACTTTCTGCCGCTGATTCCAGGTCAGTGGAGCTGCCCCGGTATCCACTGGAACCATATCGATCGCGCCGTCTGCTGGACAGACAATAGAACAAAGATTACAACCTACACAATCTTCCTCGCGGACCTGTAGAATAGCTTTCCCATCTGCATTAGTTAACATATCAATACACTGATGTGAAGCATCTTCGCAGGCAATATGGCATTTATTACAGTTGATGCAGTTGTTCTCATTAATACGGGCAACAACCTTATAGTTGAGATCCAGATCACCCCAGTTCGAGTACCGGGATACCGATTTACCGATTAACTCTGTTACAGAAGCCAAGCCTTTGTCATCCAAATAGTTGTTCAGGCCATCGATCATTTCCTCCACAATCCGGAAGCCATGATGCATGACCGCTGTACATACTTGAATGCCCGTAGCACCCATCAGCATGAATTCAACAACATCCTGCCAGGTGGAAATCCCTCCAATACCGGAGATAGGAATGCCTACTCCCCGGTCACGGGCACACTCGGCCACCATACTAAGCGCAATTGGTTTCACAGCCGGCCCGCAGTAACCGCCATGTGCACCCTGACCCCCAACATTCGGAATTGTGTTCCAGCTATGAATATCTACACCAGCAAGACTGTTGATCGTGTTGATCATACTAATCGCGTCTGCTCCACCCTTAACCGCATGGCGGGCAACGACGGTGATATCCGTAATATTAGGCGTCAGCTTCACAATCACCGGGGTCGTTGCAACTTCTTTTACCCAGGTGGTCTGTGCCTGCACCAGATCAGGCTGCTGCCCCGAAGCAGCGCCCATTCCACGCTCAGCCATCCCGTGCGGACAGCCAAAATTAAGTTCCAGGCCGTCTACACCCACATCCTCTACCCGCTTAACAATCTCATGCCATTTATGCTGCGTTGGTTCTACCATCAGGGAGGCTATAATCGCATGATTAGGGAATCTTTTTTTCGTTTCATAGATTTCCTTCAGATTAACTTCAAGCGGACGGTCGGTGATCAGTTCAATATTGTTAAAGCCCGCAACCCGTTGCCCATTGAAATTTACTGCCGCAAAACGCGATGAGGTATTAATGATCGGATCGCCGAGCGTCTTCCACACCGCACCGCCCCAACCTGCTTCAAAGGCCCGCTGCACTTGATAACCTGTATTCGTAGGCGGCGCGGAGGCCAGCCAGAACGGATTCGGTGATTTGATTCCTGCGAGATTAATACTTAAATCTGCCATGATGTTCCCTCCCTGTCATGTAAAATCCAATTTGATTTCTACGCTCAGCCCGCTGATCTAACAACGACCTCCTGCTGGCCTGAGAATTGTTTAACAATCGCATGGGCTGCATCTTTTCCCTGCTGTGCCGCTGACACAACCATGGCCTCACCCTTACCTGAACCAAAAATAATGTCCCCAGCGGCATAAATCTGCGGATCGGAGGTTTGGCAGGTGACCTCATCCACCTTAACAACCCCACGGTCTTGCATAAGACCTAAGGAATCTATTAGATCCAGACGACGCTTTTGACCAATAGCTATTACAACCGCATCTACAGGAATCAAGAACTCAGAACCCTCGATCGGCATAGGTATTGGACGCCCATCTTTGCCCAGCTCCTCCGTCAGCTTCATCTGCACACATTCCAGTGCGGTTACATTCCCAAGCTCATCACCCACGATACGTTTCGGTAAGGTAAGCCAGCTGAACTCCACACCTTCCTGCTTCGCGAATTCATATTCAAAGTCATATGCCGTCATCTCTTCGCGGGTCCGGCGGTAGACCATTTTCACATTGGTGGCTCCCAGCCGCACTGAGCAAGTCGCTGCATCAATAGCCGTATTCCCTGCCCCAATGACAGCGACCCGCTGACCCATCAGCTCTAGCAGAGGAATGCCCGTCTTAGTAGATTCTACAAGCGCAATAGCGTCATAAACTCCAGCCATTTTTTCACCTTCAATCCCTATTGGAGGCACATATCCCATACCCGCTGCCAAAACGATAGCATCATAATTCGACTTCAGCTCATCTACAGAAACATCCACTCCGACTTTTACACCTGTACGTATTTCCACACCCAGCTTCTCTACCTGCTCTACTTCCCAAAGAGATACAGACTGCGGGAGCCGAAACGATACAATCCCATGTGTATCCAGCCCACCCGCTAACGCCTTTGCTTCGTAGATCACAACAGCAAAACCTTCACGGGCGAGCTCCCTAGCCGCAGACAATCCCGCAGGACCACCACCAATTACAGCTACCTTTTTCCCATTAGGGGTGCCAGCCTTAAATAATTGAACTCCGCTGTTCATCGCCCAATCTGTCGCATAACGCTGCAGCAGTCCGATTTGGATCGGCGCCGAGGCATCATTTAACACACAGGCTCCTTCACACAGCTCATCTGTAGGACAAACACGAGCACAACTGGCACCCACAGGATTGGAATCCATAATCGTCTGTGCCGAGCCTTTCAAATTGTCAGTAGCGATCCGTTTGATAAAGGAGGGAATATTAATGCTGGTCGGACATGCTTTTATACAGGGGGCATCGTAGCAATATAGACAGCGATTGGACTCATCCAGGGCACCCTTATGGGTCAGAGGCGGCTCAGCCTCGGCGAAATTGCGCATGAACATATCAGGTGTAAATGCTGTTAACGGAGATGAATGCTCCATCACTAGTCCCTCCTTATGGGTAATTTTTCATATTTGTGTTATATAATATAACATTATTTCAAGTTTTGTCTGAATATTTTGCTTCCATCTTTAATTTATTGTAGTAATATAAGCATTAACAGAAATTATCTCTCAACGTTCTTCCTAATTAGGTTATATATACTGACATCCGTTAATCAAACTATAGTCATTTCGAATTTTCGTTGCATTAGACACTTTGTCTAATTTCAAAACTGTATTTTTTACGTGTGAGAATAGGCTGAGAATAACAGGGCGTTAGCCGAAGGCCAGAGCGCAGAAGATCGAGGGGGAGTAACTATGGACTGGGAGCTTGTATTAACCATTCGTGACGCTTTAAAAAGACCACTATTCGCAGAAGCCGAGGTGCTCGGCGGGAAAAGCGGCCTAAGCCGTGCCATTCGCTGGGTGCATGTACTGGAAAGTGCCAACTTCGAGACTCTGATTCATGGCGAAGAAATGATTTTGACTACGGGGATTGGTGCAAGTGTCGATCTCCCTTCCTCCTTGGAGTTTATGCAGAACCTGATCGACAAAAATGCAGCTTGCCTATGTATTGAGTTAGGTACGTATTTCAGCACCATCCCGCAAGAGATGATCGACTTAGCCGACAGGCATGACTTTCCGCTAATCATCTTCACCCGCACGGTTCGTTTCGTAGATATCACGTTGGATCTTCACTCGATTATCATTAACCGGCATCACCGGATGCTCCAAGAACTTGAAAAAATCTCACGTGAATTCCACCGCCTGACCTTAACTTCACAAGGAACGCTGAAAGTGCTGCAATTATTGTGCAAAAGTACCCGCACACAAATAGTCTATATGCAGCTGCAAGGCAAACCCTTATTTTTCCCGGCACTTCCGCCGGAAGAGCAGGCTCCATTGCTGAATTTTTTCACCGCCTTCGGCGACGAGCTGGAAGGAATTCAACCTGACGTTGCCCCCTATATCCGGGAATATGGACAGAAGACCATCGCCCTCAAGCCTGTAGGTGCGCTGGATCAGACCTGGGCTTACATTCTGATGGTATGCAATCACAAACCACAGGAGTTCGACTGTCTGCTGCTGGATTCCGCCTCTTTGTCCATTGCACAAGAGCTGCTGCGGACGCGGTATATGGAGGAGCGTAAGCTTTTTTCAGAAAATCTATGGGTCGACGAGCTGATCAATGGCCGCATTGAAGATGATAACCGCTTAAAGGGCCTGATCGGCTCCAATTTCAACGTGGTCAACGAGCTCCCTTACCGTGTATGCCTTATAGAGATCAAGAACCCCAGAGATGTAAAATGGAACAGCTCGGAGAACGAACGGGAGTCCATTACCTTCCACCTTTCGCTCATCCTGCGTTCCATCTTTGAGAAATATTCTTTACGTCCGCTGATCACCCTTAAGAACAATCGCCTCACCGTCATCGCCCTCGATATCCAATCGAAAATGCCTGGAAAAATGCGACTTCAACAAGCACTTGAAGCCCTGCAGAACATCCGCTCCGATGAGAAGCTCAAGGATTTGCAGCTCGTCATTGGAGTCAGCAAATCGCATAAGCGCCTAAAACGAGCCTATTCCGGTTACCAGGAAGCCCTACAGGCATTGTCGTTATACTCCTGTTACCAGAAGTCACTACTCTTCTATGAAGAGCTGGGTGTATTCCAGCTGCTGTTGAGCTTAAATGACGGAAAAACGTTGCAGAACTTCATTCGCAGTTATCTCGGCCCGCTAATCGACCACGACCAAACCAAAGGCAGCGAGCTGCTGCTTACCCTTCGTGTTTATCTGGATCATGATGGTTCCAAACAAATTGCCGCTCGAAACCTATTCATTGTCAGACAGTCCCTTTATTATCGCCTGGACAAAATAACAGAGCTACTGGGTGAAGACTTCATGCAGCCAGAGAATCGGATCTCCATTCAAGTCGCCCTGCGCGCTTACCAATTTCTATATCCAGACAAAATCACTTTACCTAGCCCCCGTTCAGCACAGATTTAAAGGTATCGATAATAAATTCTATATCTTCATCCGTGGAGGATAACGGCGGGGCGAAGGTAAGCACGTTGTTGAACCCAGCTACGGTATCGCCATTTTTACCGATGATAAGCCCCTTGGACTTACATTCGGCAATAATCCCCTTCACAATATTCAGATCAACCGGTTTCTTGCTGACCTTGTCTTCAACCAGCTCAATCCCTGTCACCAAACCAAAGCTGCGGACATCACCTACAAGCTTGTGATCAAGCAGCTCAGTAAATTCTGTATTTATTCTTTTACCTAAAAGATCCGCACGTTCCACCAGCTTCTCCTGCTCGATAATTTCCAGATTACGCAGCGCCAGCGCACAGGAAGCAGGGTTACCACCAAAAGTATTCACATGGCGAAAATGCCCATAGTCATCGCTATTGTCCTTAAATACCTCATAGATATCCTTACGAACAGCAGTGGCAGATAGAGGAAGATAAGCGCTAGTCAGTCCTTTAGCCATCGTTACGATGTCAGGCTTCACATTAAAGTTGTGATGACCAAACTTACGTCCAGAACGTCCGAATCCACAAATCACCTCATCCATAATGAGCAACACACCGTGCTTACGGCAGATTTCCTGCACCCGATCCAAATAAACCTGATGCGGTACAATGACGCCACCACCCGTAATTACAGGCTCCATAATCACCGCAGCTACCGTCTCCACGCCTTCCCAGATGATCATATCCTCTATGGACTGTGCACACTGGAGGTTGAATTCTTCCACAGTCATCCCGACCGGGCGGCGATAGCTGTCCGGGGGAGCTACATGCAGAAAACCACCCGCCAACGGTTCATATTTATATTTGCGCTGGGCCTGGCCCGTTGCAGATAATGCCCCAAGTGAACTGCCATGGTACCCACGATAACGGGCAATGAATTTATGGCGATAATGCTGGCCGATTTGCTGCTGGTACTGGCGGGCCATTTTGAAAGCAGCCTCATTGGCTTCCGATCCACTATTGGAAAAAAAGATCACATAATCGTCTCCGAGCCACTCATTCAGCTTCTCCGCCAGCGCAATCGCCGGGAGATGACTTTGTGTCAGAGGAAAATATGGCAGGGTCAGCAATTGATTGTAAGCAGCTTCCGCCAGCTCCTTGCGCCCGTATCCCACATTTACACACCACAGGCCAGACATCCCGTCCAAAAATCGATTGCCCTGTATATCTGTAATCCACGACCCACTTGCCGAGGCGGCAATCATAGGCGGGTTCTTTTCACTATAAGGCGTAATGTTGTGCCATAAATATTCCTGATCCTTCTTCACCGCAAGCTCACTATCGTTCCCCAGAATCTGCATAACATTTTCTCCTCTCAGCAGTTCATTTTCTCTAATAACGGGCAGTGATCATCTTTTTACGCGTATAGAACTCCACCCCATCACGGCCATTGGCATGCAGGTCTCCATAGAACGATTTCTTATAACCCGAGAAGGGGAAAAATGCCATGGGGGCAGGCACACCCAGATTCACACCCAACATCCCTGCATCAATTTCTTCCCGAAATTCACGGATCGCCTTTGCGCTATCTGTATAAATGCACGCCCCATTCGCGAATGGGGACTGATTCGTTACCGCAATCGCTTCACTCAGACTTTTCACACGAATCACAGACAATACCGGCGCAAAAATTTCATCCTTCCAGATAGTCATTCCCGGCTGTACATGATCAAATATCGTCGGCCCGATAAAATAACCCGTACCACCTGTAGCCGCATCCTTCCGCCCATCTCTCACAAGCTTGGCTGCCTCAGCTTCACCAGTCTCAATGTAATAAAGCGTCTTCTCCTTATTCGACTGGCGAATTACCGGACCCAAAAACACCCCGTCATCGGCGCCATTACCAATCTTAAGCTCATCCGCAGCCGCAGCCAGACGACCCACTAGCTCGTCAGCGATATCCTCATGAACCACCACAACCGAGCACGCCATACAACGCTCACCTGCCGAACCAAAGGAAGCCGCAATGATATTTTTGACCGTATTGTCCAGCTCCGCATCAGGCAGCACAATCGAGTGATTCTTGGCTCCAGCTAGCGCCTGCACCCGTTTTCCCTGCGCCGTCCCTGTCTTATATACATATTCCGCAACCGGCTGCGAACCCACGAACGAAATCGCCTTCACTTCATCATGCTCCAGCATCCCATTCACAACCTCGTGCGCCCCATGTATCACATTCAGTACACCTGGAGGAAAGCCCGCTTCGGCAAATAACTCTGCCAATCGATTAACAAGCAGCGGCGTCCGTTCAGAAGGCTTCAGCACAAAGGTATTTCCACAAGCGATGGCAAGCGGAAACATCCAACAAGGAACCATCATCGGAAAATTAAACGGGGCAATCCCCCCGATAACCCCCAATGGATAACGGTACATCCCGGATTCAATTCCGGTAGCAATGTCCGGAAGCTGGCTGCCCATCATCAACGTGGGGATGCCTGCGGCAAATTCCACACACTCAATTCCACGCTGCACCTCACCTTGCGCCTCTTCCAGACTTTTTCCATTCTCCAGCGTAATCAGCTCGGCCAGCTCATGCCAATGCTTTACCAGCAGCTGTTGATATTGAAAAAAATAGCGGGCACGACGCGGCACAGCGACCCTTTTCCACGCTTGAAATGCCGCCGCAGCCGCTACTACCGCCGCACCCAGCTCTTCCTTACTGGAAATGGGCACATAAGCAATCACTTCACCCGTCGCCGGATTATAAACCTCTTCATCTCGCCCGGACGACGATTCTACCCAAGCTCCATTCACATAATTCTTAACTCTTTCAGCCTGCGTTACTAGGAGAGACATAGCTCGCACCTCTTTCTCTGTTTCAGATGCACTGATGGACTGCTGATTATAATAGATGACCGCCAGATCAGGCGGCCATCCACTATAACATTAAGCTCAATTGGTTATTTTGCCGCCATTTCTACGATTTCGTTCGTATAAGCCTCATCTACCTTAACCGGTTCTTTAATGACACCAAATTTAAGCGAAATATCAGCGGTTTGCTGGAACGCCGCCGCATCGGTATATCCCATCTTGGCACTGTCAAAGCCTTCAGGCAGAATCAGCTTGGCAACCTCAGTCATCATTGTCAGCTGATGTTCCTTCGTCGTACTGCCGTCTTCCGCTTGTTTCATCACACTGTCCACGGCAGCTGCAGGATCAGCAATTGCATCTTTCCAGCCCTTCAGGGAGGCACGTACAAACTTTGCTGCAGTCTCTTTATTCTCCGCAAGCCATTCCTTATTCGCGAACAAGTTATCCTCAAGCATCGCAACGCCTTCTGTATTCATGTCGATGACGTTCAGATCCTCAGCCTTAATACCTGACTCCAACACCACTTGGTACTCGTTATAAGTCATCGCTGAGGCCGCATCGATCTGATCGCCCAAGAACTGATCCATCGTGAACCCTTGCTTCGTAAAGCTTAGATCCTTATTCGGATCGAACTTATATTTATCGAATAACGCTAATAGTTCAAATTCGTTGCCACCCATCCAGTTGCCGACTTTTTTACCCTTAAGATCAGCGGCTGAATTAATGCCAGCAGTTTTTTTGGAGACCAGGACCAATCCGCTCTTTTGATAGATTTGCGCGATCTGCACCAGCGGCATTCCCTCTTCAAGACTCGGCAGCAAGCTGGCTACCCAACCCACACCGATATCTGCGGAGCCACCTGCCACTTGCTGTTCCGGAACGATATCAGGCCCACCCGGCAGAATTTCTACATCCAAGCCTTCTTCCTTGTAATATCCTTTATCCTGCGCCACAAAATACCCAGCGAATTGCGCCTGCGGCACCCATTTCAGCTGTAGCTTCACTGTAACTGGATCAGCAGCCGGTTCAGTAGCAGCACTTGCGTCAGGAGCTGCTGAAGCTTCAGGGGCAGTCGTAGCTTCAGCTGCCGAGTTATTATTGTTGCCACCGCAACCCGCCATTAAAGAAACACTCAACATCATCACGATTGCCAACAAACCACCACGAAATTTGCGTTTTTTCCCGTTCATCAATCGAACTCCCCCTATCGTAATTTAAGTTTGTAACAAGCACAGTATGGACAATCATCGTGGTGCGTTTATGCATACAGCCGTGGGCGGTTTCTCTTTTCCATTCCCACTATGGCCGGATGTAATGAGGGGAAGATTAAGTACGCTGCGAAGGATGCCACTTAATGAATACTTTCTCCAGCCGCTCAACCACTAAATAGAAGAGCACGCCTGCAATTGCAGCCAACACAATACAGGACCAACCCAGTGGCATTTTGGCAACTTTAATGGAATTGGAGAGCAGATATCCAAGCCCTTTTGAGGAGAAAAAGAATTCCCCAACAATGGCGCCAATCATACTGGCAGTAGCATTAATCTTGAGTGCTGTAAATACATAGGGCAGACTGCTCTGAATCCGCAGATAACGGAACACTGCCGGTTTACCTGCCGCATAGGAATGCATCAGATCCAGCGCCAATGGATCAATCGCCGCCATACCTTTATAGGCGTTGATCGCCATCGCTGCCATTGTAGTTGCTGTTACTATGGCAATTCGTGAGCCTATCCCATCTCCAAACCACAAATTCATGATGGGCGCGAGGGCGACGATAGGCACAGCATTTAGGGCGGCAACCAGCGTCAAGCTTCCACTCCCCCAGCGCGGCCAAGCTGTCGCGACTAAAGCGATCAGGAAGCCGATAGCAGAACCAACCAACATTCCCAGCACAGCTTCAGCAAGAGTGTATCCGGTATAGGACAGCAACAAGCTGAAATTATCTCGCATGGTTTCGGCGATGGCTGTAGGCAGCGGGAGTTGATATTTTTTCAGATCAAAGATCTTATGAAAAAATTGAAATTCCCATAGTGCAAGAAATAACAGACCTGCCAGTACAGGCAGCAGCACCCCTGCGCTAAATATCCTCTTCAGCATCCGTGAGCCGCCGCGACTCGCCGTAGCTTCCGCAGGTTTCGGAACGGCTACAGCATTCTTTGGTGTAGCCGTTAGCGCCGGCTGAGCCATTTCTTTACCAGTAGAGCCTATAAACGTGGTCTCCCGAACGGAGTTAGTTTCCATTAGCGGCTGCCTCCTTTCGGACGATATTCAGGCTGCCAAGGCGTTACCAGGCGTTCTATCAGACTGATTAACCAGTAGCTTACGATTCCCAGCAAGGCACCCACAATCACCGTAGACCAGAACATATAGGTGTGAGAGCTTCCATAATAGAGATTGCGCAGCATAATTACACCAATGCCATGCTGGGCACCCATAAGCTCCACCAGAATAGCTCCAGTCACAGCAAGTGGGGCAGCTATCTTAAGCCCACCGAACAAACCCGGCAAAGCCGCCGGGAATCTGAGTTTCCAATAGACCGCCCAAGGTTTCGCCGCGTAAGAATGCATCAATTCGAGCGCTGATGGATCTACACTCCGCAAGCCGCGCAGCATGTTCAGAGCCACGGGGAAAAAGGTGATATATCCCGAAATAATAATCCGCGAGGTCTGCTCATCGCGCACAATCCCGTAGATGATGGGCGCCAACCCCAGAATCGGAATCATCTGCGAGGCAATAGCATAAGGAAAAGTTAATTGCTCTATTGTCTTCGACAAGCTCATCAGCACCGCCAATGAGGCACCAGCTACCGCTCCAATCAGGAAGCCAACACCAGCATTACCGAAGGTCGCAGCCCCCTCCTTCAAGAGCGTGTCTCCATACTGCCATAAGGTAGCTAACACCTCATGAACATATGGCAGCTTGGACTGTGCCAACGGCGTCTCCACCACATGGAGCAGCATCCAGGAAGTCCCTTCCCAGACTAGCAGCAGGCCAAAAATCCAGACGAACAACGGCAGCAGACGGCCTCGCACAAAGATACTGCCCCCTTTCATCACTACACCCCTTCGAAGCTGTCGCGAATACGTGCGATCAGTTCGAAAAACTCTGGGCTATTTCTCATTTCCGCCGTTCGCGGACGTGGCAGAGGAATTTCGACCACAGCGGACAAGCGACCTGGATGCGGGGAAAGGACAAACACCCGGTCAGAGAGGAATATAGATTCAGGAATACTATGAGTTACAAAAACAATTGTGTTCTGCACTTTACTCCAGACAGACAATAACTCTTCATTCAATCGCTCACGCGTAAATTCATCCAGCGCAGAGAACGGCTCATCCATGAGCAGAATTTCCGGCTCCATCGATAGCGCTCTGGCAATCGCTACACGCTGCTGCATCCCGCCGCTGAGCTGCCACGGATATTTATCCGCAAAGCTCTGCAGCCCCACCAGATCAAGAAGCTCCATCGCCTTTTCCTCACGGATTGACTTCTTTACCCCCATCAGCTCCAGTGGCAATGTGATGTTATGCTTCACTTTTCGCCAGTCGTATAACACTGGACTTTGAAAAACAATGCCATATTTTTGCGCCAGCCTGGCTTCTCTGGCACTTTTCCCAGCTACCACAATGTTCCCGCCTGTTGGTGCTATGAGATCGGCCATCAGTCTAAGCAGCGTCGTTTTGCCACATCCGGAAGGTCCGAGCAGGGAGACGAACTCCCCTTTTGCAATATCAAGACTCACCTGATGCAGGGCAAGCACTTCCGCAGCTTCTGTCCGATAACGCATTTCAACATTCTCCAGCTGAATCTCAGGAATATTTGTCGCTAGTGATGACATCCTCAGTCCCCCCTTTTCAAAATAAGCCATGTTTATAATGTTATATAAACTGACGCTATTTAGATAAAATAAAGAAAACTTCTATTGCATGTAGTATTAACTAACATGTTACACGCTGCTCACTGGACTCTCACTAGACAATTAGTAAAATAGCTCCTGTTAAATTGCGTCATTTTGTCTAGGAGACATTTTTTTCACCACAAACCCGAAGTATTTTTTTTATATCCGCAGATATGTGGTAATATTTATCCATATCTTTCCTCGGTAGGTGACAATAGACCCATGGGATCTATAATCTCGAATTATATTGTAATTGTTGCTATATCAGGTGTGCTGAGTGTCTTACTAGCCCTTTTCGCCTATTATAAAAAAACTGATTTCTTAGGAATCAGGGCTTTTGTTATAAGCTCCTTTAACTCTGCTATTTACACCTTCGGTTTCGCATTAGAATTATCGGGGAAAACTCTGGAGGAAATCAGCTTCTGGATTAAGTTAGAATATCTGGGGATGCCCTTTATTGCGCCGGCTAGTCTAATCATGGTGATCCATTTCGTTGGGCTGGAGACGCTGTTTAAAAAAGGCATACGGGCGGCGTTATTTATCATTCCATTCATTACAACGCTGCTGGTCTGGACCAATGATTACCATCATCTCTTCTATAAATCCATTTATTTACGGGAAAATACGCCCACCCCACTCGTTGATGTTGTGATGGGACCTTGGTATATCGTTCACGGCAGCTTTACTTTCGGCTGTCTGCTGGCAGCCATTTGCCTCATGATATGGCAGTGGAACCGGATGAAAAGGGTATACCGCAGGCAGATCATCACAATAATAATCGGGTTAAGCCTTCCAACCCTCGGCGCTTTTTTGTATCTGATAGGCTTGACTCCTTACGGAATGGATCCCGTCCCGATCATTATGAGCCTAACCTCCTCCCTATATATTTGGGCTATTTTATCCCGGGGCATGTTAACGGCTGCACCTATTGCTCGTGAGAATCTGTTCGAGAGCATGCGGGAGGGAGTACTTGTCACCGACCGCTCGGACATGCTCGTCGATTACAATCGTGCAGCCGCGGATATGATAGAGGGGCTCAACTCCTCATCGATTGGCAAACCGCTAGCACAATTGTTTCTTAACGCAGGCAAAGATGCCTTGTCCTATGTGATGGATGCCGAGCCACTGTTGCGCGAAGAACGGGAAGTGGCTTGGAACAAAGCAGAGGAGATCTGCTATTATCAAATCCGCTCCTCTCCGGTACAGAAACAAGAAGGGCACATAGCAGGACAGATGATCATGCTGATTGACGTGACTGAACGAATACTGCTTCAGGAGAAGCTACGTCAATTGGCTACGATGGACAGCCTTACGGGTATCTATAACCGCTCCTATTTTTTGGAGCTTAGTCAAGCATTGCTTGCCCGGGCTGGCAGCCTGCGAAGCTCATTATCTATGATTTTGCTGGATGTGGACTTCTTCAAGAGCATTAATGACCGCTATGGGCATCAATATGGAGATCAAGCTCTACAGCATATTGTCCAAGTGTGCAGCAGACATCTGCGGGAGGGAGATCTCTTTGGCCGTTATGGTGGCGAGGAATTTGTGATCTGTCTGCCAGAGACGTCGCTGAAGCAAGCAGCATTGCTCTGCGAAACTATCCGCGCGGATATTGAACAAAGTACCTTATTTACCGTCATCGGGCCCATTAATGTGACCGCAAGTTTTGGAGTTGTGGAGGCCCTAAATCCAGAGGCCACTCTAGAAGAACTGCTATCTGAAGCCGACCATGCTCTGTATAGCTCTAAACGGAATGGACGCAACGCTGTGCATCTCTCCCAAAGGTCAGAAATCATTCTTTTCAAGCCTGTTTAATGACAATCATGTCCCTTCCTGCGCATTCAACAACTGGCCTTATTTTTCATAGTCTGTTTTTAAGTTTAATAAGAGTTATCTGAAAAACTAATCAGAGTGTTGAGAGTAAAATTTGCTTGATGGGATATGGAGGCGTAAGAAATAATGAGGAACCATACAATGATGCAGTTTTTTGAATGGCATGTTGCTGCGGACGGGAAACACTGGGATCGCTTAAAAGAAACTGCACCCGCGCTAAAAGCCGTAGGCATTGATTCTGTTTGGGTACCTCCTGTGACAAAGGCCGTCTCCGCTGAAGATACAGGCTATGGCGTGTATGATCTATACGATCTGGGCGAATATGACCAAAAAGGTACGGTACGCACCAAATATGGCACCAAACAAGCACTGATCAACGCAATTTCGGAATGTCAAAAGAATGGCATCGCCGTTTACGTTGATTTGGTGATGAATCATAAGGCTGGCGCGGATGAAAAGGAAGTATTCCAAGTCATCGAGGTCGACCCCAATGATCGGATGAAAGAAATTTCGAAACCTTTCGAGATTGAGGGCTGGACAAAATTCACCTTCCCTGGCCGCGGGAATGAACACTCTGCCTTTAAGTGGAATCACAATCATTTTAACGGCACTGACTTTGACGCCAAAGAAGAGCGAACCGGCGTATTCCGTATAGTAGGCGAGAATAAAGCGTGGAATCAGAATGTTGACGACGAGTTCGGAAACTATGATTATCTAATGTTCGCTAATATTGATTACAGCCATCCGGAAGTCAAAAAAGAAATGATCCAATGGGGAAAATGGCTGGTGGACACCCTCCACTGCAGCGGCTTCCGCTTGGACGCCATCAAACATATCAACCATGAGTTTGTTAAAGAATTCGCGGTAGAGATGTTTAATAAATGCGAGAAGGATTTCTATATCGTCGGTGAATTCTGGAATTCCGACTTAGAGTCCTGTCGACAATTTCTGAATACCGTCGATTATAAAATTGACCTCTTCGATGTATCCCTTCACTACAAGCTGCATTCGGCTTCTTTGGAGGGCAGAAACTATGATCTGACCAAAATTCTTGATGACACACTGGTGCAGACCCATCCCACCAATGCTGTAACCTTCGTTGACAATCATGATTCTCAGCCTCACGAAGCCCTGGAATCCTGGGTAGATGATTGGTTCAAGCAAAGTGCTTACGCGCTTATCCTGCTGCGACGGGATGGATATCCTGTGGTCTTTTACGGGGATTATTATGGGATCGAAGGACCAACACCTGTAGCAGGTAAAAAAGATGCGATTGACCCTCTGCTGTATACCCGCTATCACAAAGCTTATGGTGAACAGAAGGATTATTTCGATCATCCTAACACGATTGGCTGGACACGGCTCGGCGTGGAGGATATTGAACACTCCGGTTGTGCGGTTGTGATCAGTAATGGTGAGAATGGCCAGAAGAGAATGTTCGTAGGAGAACATCGCGCCGGTGAAGCATGGGTGGATTTCACCCATAACCATAAAGCCACCATAACCATTGAAAAAGATGGTTGGGCGACCTTCCCGGTCAATGGCGGCAGCGTCTCCGTCTGGGCTTTGCCAGATGCAGAAGCTGACAAGAAGTAAACCTGATTAAAAAGGTGCCCAACGCCGTTTGGCGTTGGGCACCTTTTTTTAGTTATTCGTTTTATGCTCCGGATGGCGGGATACAAGCCTCACCAGATCCAGCGTTAAGACGGGTAATGTTAGGGACGCTGGATAAGCTAAGTAACGCGGCTCCCACTCTGGATTGAACTTTTCCTTGTAACGACGCAATCTGGCAAAACCGTAACCATGCCCATGCCCACCTCTATTAAACACTTGATGAGCCAGCTTCTCCTCCTTCAGAGCTCCGGGGTCCTGACCCCCACTGGATGATAGAGGAGTGTTGCCTAGATTAAATCGCCGATACCCCTTGGACTTCGCCCATTCCAGCATACAAACCAATAAATAATCTACCGTCCCGTTTGGCACATTCTTCCGCTGGCGCAACAAATCTACGGACAGGGTCAATCCTTGATCATACCCTGGGGCAATAGAAGCAAATGCCAGTATTGTACCTTTGGTGTTCCGCAGCACCACAATGGGAGCCCGTTGCAGATACTCGACCTTAAACCACCCTAACGAATAACCCTTTTCCGCTCGGCCATTCAACCACTCGTCCGAAATCGTTCGCAGATCTCTCAGCAAACTATCAGCATGCGGCGCTTCTGTAATTTCAACAATCATGCCTTCCCGTTCAAAACGATCGCTTACCCTTTGCAGATCACCATTCTTCAGATCACTGAGTGCAAAGTTATCAAGGCTTATCACTGCCTCTTCACCCAGCTTAAAAAAGCGATAGCCCTGCTCCTGATAGACCGATAAAAAAGCAGGTGAAGCTTGATAGAAAACTACAACCAGACCATACTGATCTGCAGCTTGTCTAAATTCACTGATGGCTTCACTTATTAAGCTGCTCTCTCCCAGCGGATCACCCAGCACAACGAGTTTATCCCTAACTCTGGCGAAAGCGAGCAGCACTTTATCGTTCTGAGCCCAGAAGAAGCCCTTATCACCCAAAAACAACGTATGAGTTAAGGTATTGCCTCGAACTCCATCTAGAAAATGTTTCAGCTTAGCTACATCCAAGGTCCCGAACAGCTCGTTCTCCTTATGATGGGGCCTGAGGTTTACCCACATTATGAGCAGTACCCAAGACAAGACCAATCCTCCCACTGCCGTAAATGCAACATGACTATATCGCTGCAACCATTCAGGCTGTACACCCGGAGGCAGATGCTTCAGAAATCCACGATGTACATAACAGCCCATCAGATAGTAGCTTAGTGCAATTACTGAAGTGAGGGCAAACCACCGGATCGCGCTCTGTCTGCTGATTGGCGCACTAATCCGATAAAACCGCGATCTGGATATCCAAAGAATAAGCGCTACTATAAGTAGCAAAAGCGCCTCTTCATAATCAAAACCCTTAGTGACTGCAAACAATGATCCAATAAACAGAAGTATGCTAGTCCATACATATGCACTATGGACCCGCAATGTAATGCCCCGCGACAATAAAATCAGCATAAAACCAATAAGGACAGACAGATGATGAGAAAGCTGCATTACCGGAAACGGCAATATTTCCTCCGTAATCTTCAACCTATACAGCAATCCGGGTACTGCTGCAGATAGTAAGAGAATAAGCCCGCTAGCTAGTACCAGCTTACCAAGAGCCCACATCCCAAGATCGCTCAGAAAGGTATACTGACCCGGCCAGCCCCAGATCTTCTGCCATTTGTTAAGAGAGGGTTCGAACCCTGGAACTGAACGATCTTGATCCTTTTTTCCTTGCAGACCAATTTCCAGTGCAGCCAGCACCAATCCAATCAACCAAGGAATGACATAATAAAACAATCGAAAGATGACAAGCACCGCCATCGCCTTATCGGTCTGGTAGCCAAGCTGTGTCAGCCCGAGCAAGGCGATAAGGTCAAATGCACCGATACCGCCGGGTGCCATACTCAAGATTCCGGCAATAGCAGCAATCGTAAATATACCAAAGATAGCTATAAAATGGACCTCATCCAAGAGATGGCTGCTGATGGTCCAAAACGTCACGCCAGCAAAGCTCCATTCCAGAAAGGAAGCACCGACGGAGTTAACGACTGTAAGCCAGGATGTTCTGCCTTTTCCCCGGTTAATCCATTTCGCATAAAGCGATGAGCGCTGCACAAACACAAAAACCGGCAAATAAAGCGCCATACCCCATACTGCAAATACCAGCCAGCGATGTTCTTCCAGCAAAGCCGTTGCCGGGAGTAAACCAAAGATATTCGCCCATGAAAGTAGTGATAACCCGGTAATCATAAGCGGCGAAAGAAATACAATGGCGGGCGTTAGCACGGAGGTCGGCACTCCGCTTTTTTTATACAGCAGCGTCCTTAAACCAACTCCAGCCAGACCTGCAAACCCAATCAAGTTATTAAATGTATTAGCAATCCATGCATACCGAAAGGTACTCCACAGCCCTACTTTTAAACGAAAATGGGCCCGAATCAAATAATCATAAGCACTCATCACAGCTACGGAAAGAAGTGCAAAACCAATCATTTGCAAAATAGCAGACGTAGGTACTCGCCTTAGTTCACGCATTATAAGTCCTAAATGAACCTGCTTCAGCTCATGTTGCCCCTCCCAGTATACGAACGCTATGATAGCCACTGGAAAAAGAGCTCTGACCGCCCGGATCCGATAGATAGATAAGATCAGTCTTACAATTTTGAATCTTTCTAATGTCTGTTGCTTTGAATGCATGAGCCCACCTGCCTTTACCGCTGACACACGTTGTGCTAGACAATTTTTACAACTAGTCCATTATAGCAATTCTTGGAATAGAAGACCCGTGATAATCAACACCTACTCTATTAGACTGCCAGCAAATCCCTAACCCCTGCAACAGTTAAAGATTTTTTGGGAAATGAGGATAAGCATAGTTAATATATTACGAAGCTGGACAGATCAATATGACGGAACTTTATTTTAGGGGTATCTTTCTAGTATTGGCCAACAATGTGATAAAAGAACATTTAAATTGTAGTCTAAACTTAAAAATACATAACAAAAAGGACATCCCTCACGGCAAAGGATGCCCTTTTTGTTATGTAACACGACTTAGTATGGTTTATACACGAATATCAAATCTGCCTTGGCTATTCGTTGTTGCGGTAGCGATTTCTTGCGGGCTTGCCGCAGCAAGCGCGTTGTTTGCAGGTTTGGCAGGTGCTTCTGCACTACTGCTTGCAGCGGAAGCACTGCTCTGCGACTTCTGGGAAATTTGTGCCTCGATTTGCTTGATCTGCTGCTCAATTTGTTTCGTTTTCGTTTCTTTGGTCTTCGCGTCATCCGAGCTGGCATCAATCTTGTCCAATTCGGCTTCCAGCTTCGCTTTTTGTTTCTCGAGCGCGCTGGTATCTGTAGTACTAGACGTCGAGGCAGTATACGATGTAGAACCTGAGACTGCGGATATACTCATAATCATCCCTCCCTTCCTTACCTCCAATATAATCCTTTTGCAGATAAGGAACGTTAAAACCCGCTGAAAGTTTGCTGAAAGTATTGCTCTCTTTCAAGGTTATAAGGATAAGCTGTCAACAATTGGAATTCCCCCGTTTGACCAATAGAAGATAAGACAGAATAGAGAGAACACCCGTACAGGCAATCACAATCGCCATTGGAAGGGCTGAATCTACGCCTCCAAGACCCACAAGCGGTGCTACACAGCTACCAAGCAGCAACGGGATCAGCCCTATCAAAGCCGAAGCGCTGCCTGCGGCTTCTCCTTGGTCCTGCATTGCAAGTGAGAAGCTGGTTGCGCCGACAATCCCCACACTGGAGACAACAGCGAACAGACAGATTAGAATAGGAATCAGCCCTCCCCCTATCAGGATCGTAAGCAGCAGCAAGACGCCCCCCATTGTACAGAGCAGCAACCCGCTAAGCAGTAGCTTCGTCTCACTCACCTTACCAGCAAGTCTGCCGGCAATTTGACCTGTAATAATAATCCCAATCCCGTTCACAGCAAAGATCAAGCTATATACCTGCGGAGTAACCGCAAAAATATTTTGCAAAACAAAAGATGACCCAGAGATATAAGCGAACATAGACGCTGTAACAAAACCTTGGGACAAGGCATAACCCATAAACTTGCGGTTGCCAAGTAACACCTTAAAGGTAAGCAAAGTACCCTTCAACCCACTCTTGGAGCGCCGCTCCTTCGGCAATGTCTCAGGCAAGCGCAGGAGAATCGTCAAGCAAAAAATAATTCCGGCAGCAAATAATACGAGGAATATCCCCTGCCATGTAGTCACTCTTAAGAGCTGGCCTCCAATGACTGGAGCCAAAATCGGACCCAGACCATTAACAATCATCAATAAAGAGAAAAATTTCGTTAGTTCAGAGCCACTGTACAGATCACGCACAGCCGCCCTAGAGACAACTACACCCACTGAACCAGCAAGACCTTGAATAAACCGCAAAACAATTAAAAGTCCAATCGAAGGACTAAAAGCACATAGCACTGAGGAAACGGCATAGATGAACATCCCTATAAGCAGTGGACGGCGACGTCCATATACATCACTCAGTGGTCCAGCTACTAACTGACCCGAGGCCAGTCCCAATAAAAAGAAGGTGAGACTTAGCTGCACCAAAGCAGCTGTCGTACCGAAATCGTCGACAAGTGCAGGCAGTGCTGGCAAATACATGTCAATCGACAACGGCCCAATGGTTGTAATGGAGCCCAGAATAACAGCAAGTTGCAATCTCTGCTTCCTTGAGGGTCCATCTACAGCAAGTTTATTAGCATTTTGCATTCCAATCATGATCCTTACGTCAACCTTTCTAAAGCAACCCGGGGGCCTTTTTTGTATTCTTCATACTAACGTAAAGGAACTCAAATGATCAATCCTTTTATAAGGCCTCATTCGGGGCTAATAACTTAAAAATAACCGCCAAAAGGCGGTTATCCTAATTGTTTTATGCACTTTGAGATGTGCTAAACCCCTGTAGCCAATCTTTGGCGGCTTCGGCTTCCGCCCTACTCAAGCGGTGACCTTGATTGCCCCAATGGGTTGTAACCTCAGCGCCTGCTTTCTGCAGAATCCCCTCTAGCTCCTGAGTTTCCGTAGATGTTATTAGCGGATCATTCGTACCTGCCCCAATAAAGATAGACACCCCTTCTAGAGAAGGAAGCTCCACATTGCGTAATGGCACCATCGGATGCAACAGCACTGCCGCGCGGAAAATGTCCTTATAATGAAACAGAAGGCTACCAGCAATGTTTGCACCGTTAGAGTAACCAACCGCTACCAGATTGTTGGCATCAAACCCGTATTTCTCTGCCGCCTCATCCAGAAACTGCTTAATCTCATGGGTACGGAAAACTAAGTCCGCTTCATCGAACACTCCTTCTGCCAGCCGACGGAAGAATCGTGGCATGCCATTCTCCAGCACATTACCCCGTATACCTAGCACCGATGAATCTGGGGATAACATCTCAGCCAGCGGCAGCAAATCCTGCTCATTACCACCTGTGCCATGAAACAACACTAATGTAGGTTTAGTTATATCTTTACCTTTACGGAATACATGAATCATCCCTGCTTCACCTCAATTTCTCTTACTTGAATAGGCGTTAAGTTTTCTTCGATGGCCGCGCGATGCGGCTCAAACCAGGACGGCAGCATCAACTTTTCACCCAACGCATCTGGGGCTTCATCACGGGCAAAACCTGGAGGATCTGTAGCGATTTCGAACAGGATTCCTCCTCTTTCACGGAAATAGATCGCATTAAAATACTGACGGTCTTGAACGGGTGTAGGTCTATGCCCATGACTCTGTACATGGCGCGACCATTCCAGTTGCTCTGCATCATCCTTTGCCCGCCACGCGATGTGATGAACTGTCCCTGCACCTCCCGCTCCGAGCGGAACGGGTGATGTCTTCAAATCAATAATATTACCTAGCTCCCCATTGGTTCTATAGCGAGTATATCCATCTCCGTCAGCAATATGTTCCATACCCAGCGTATGAACAAGTGTCTCAGCTGTTTGCAACGGATTGCTGCTATACAGCACAGCCCCGCCAAAACCTTTGATCGCGTATTTAGTAGGAATCCCACCAAAGGACCACTTACTGAGCGGGCCTTCCTCACGTTCCACCAGTTCAATCCGCAGACCGTCGTAATCGGCAAAAGATAAATAGGGTTCCGAGATCCGACTTCCTTTTGTAACCGAAATTCCGTATTCAGCAAGGCGTTGTTCCCAGAATTGCAGAGCACCGACCGGCACTGCGTAGATCGTTACGCCAACTTGACCACTGCCTATTCTGCCTCTACGCCCTACAGGTGAAGGGAAAAATGTAATAATCGTTCCCGGCGAACCCTGCTCATTCCCAAAGTATAAATGATAGACCTCTGGAGCATCAAAATTAATCGTTTTTTTCACGAGCCGTAGGCCCAGAATCCCGGCGTAGAAATCAACATTGCGCTGAGCGTCTCCGACAAAAGCTGTAATATGATGTATTCCTGCAGTTTGAAGTGTCATTATTATAAACTCCCTTCTTAGTTAAAAAACAATGCATCTAGAGAAATCGAACCTGGTCCCGTAAGCGCCACACCTACCGCAAATACCAAAACCGTGAGCGGAAACTCAATCCCGTTCGAAGTGGACCAGAAACCATTTGGAGCATGAACCTTAACGATTGCCCCCAGCATCGTGGCAGCGATCAACACCGCTGCAACAGGCGTTAACAGTCCTGCCGCGAACATAAATCCGCCCACCAGCTCCATAATCCCTGCTAAAATCGCCATAGTCACACCCGGTTTGATTCCGATGGACTCCATCCAGCCTCCCGTACCCTTCGGACCGTAACCTCCGAACCATCCAAATAGCTTTTGTGCGCCATGTCCTATAAAAGCAAGCCCAATCACCAATCTCATTAATAACAGTCCTACACTTATCATTTTTTCCTTCCCCTATTCCTTTGATTTAATTATCTTAATGTTAAGATATTGGGTAAAAAAGAGCGCCCGGCGAACCGGAATAACCTATGGGCTGCTCTCCTCTTTCCTCTTCTATCTACAACTCGGAGGCGTTAAACGTATCGCCGCCCTTAATCGTACCCGAGTTAAAACCTTTGTAGAACCAGCGCTTTCTCTGCTCTGAGGTACCGTGAGTGAAACTATCCGGCACTGCATAGCCCTGAGCTTGCTTCTGAATCGTATCATCGCCGACGGCGCTTGCAGCTGCCAGAGCTTCCTCTAAGTCGCCTTCCTCCAGCAGATTCATACCCTGAGCATGATTGGCCCAGACACCGGCCAAATAATCAGCCTGCAGCTCAAAACGAACCTGATATTTGTTGTACTCCTTCTCACTCAACGTCTGGCGAAGGGAATCGAGCTGTTTCGAGGTGCCTAGTAATGTCTGTACATGATGTCCAACCTCATGGGCAATGACATAAGCCATGGCGAAGTCGCCCGGCGCGTGGAAGCGTTGCTGCAACTCATCATAAAAGCTCAGATCAATATATAGTTTGGCGTCACCCGGACAGTAGAAGGGACCAACTGCCGAGGTAGCTGTTCCGCAAGCAGAGTCTACACTCCCACTGTATAGCACTAAGGTGGGGTCCGTATAGGTCATTCCCTGCTGCTGGAAAATTTCACCCCAAACCTCCTCTGTGTCGGCAAGAACTACCGATACAAACTCCGCAAGCTCTTGCTCCTCTGCGGTCTGTTCATAAGGGGCCGTTGAACTGGAGCCTGTGGAAGTCAAACTTCCCAGGATATCCCCGGCATTGCCTCCACTGAGTAACGTGATGACCAGGACAAGGATAATTCCTCCGATCCCCCCACCAATCATCTTGCCGCCGCCGCTCATGCCTCTGCGGTCCTCCACGTTCGAACTCCCTCTTCTTCCCTGCCATTTCATGGCCAAGCCCCCAGTCGAAATATCAGGTAATCTTAAGTAAATGGCTACCTGGCTTCGTTAAGTTAAATATCTTATTAGTGATATACCCAAAAAAGCAGGGTTTCACTTATACTTACTGGAGTTGGGAGAATGAGGATGGAGCCGAACTACTTCCAACCTTATAGAAGCGCCTAGTTATTCGTCATGTTCGCAGCGCCTATACACCTTTGCCAAGCTTTTTCATTAATTCGATAGCCTGGACTTTCTCTTCCTTATCTAATCCACCCATCAAATCATGAATTGAGGCTACATGACGAGGGAAAATCTCATCAAACAGTTCACGGCCTGCATCCGTAATCTCCGCATAAGTAACGCGGCGATCCTCGCTACAGGGTACACGTTTCAGCAGTCCCTTTTTCTCCAACTTGTCGATATTATAGGTAATGCTTCCGCTCGTAACGAGAATTTTCTCCCCAATCTGTTGCAGCGGAATCCGCGTTCTATGGTAAAGTACCTCAAGCACCATGAATTCAGCCGAAGCCAAGCCATAACTCTTCATATCCTTCACCGCATGATCCATTAGGCTTTTATAAGCCTTAGATAAGACTACGAACAATTTCAGTGAGGCGGCTTGTTCTTCGTCAGGTGCACTCTCTGTATTACGCAGATTTATTTGATTATCACTCATCAATTCCACCTCCACTTCAATCAAACTTGTATTCAATCCATTTATTTGTCTTTACGTTAAGTATCTTTAATTTAAGATAACTATACGACTTCCCATCCTCCTTGTCAACCTCATCGCTAAAAAAGTCACTTCCGTCTAGAGACCGGTAAGTTTTCCTTTGACACTTTACAGGGAGTGATAAAAATCACCCCAAGTTTGACCTGACCTATAAAAGGGCGTATTCTTGTCTTTACGAATGACTCTTTAGTAAGCGATTTCAATACCCTAAAGGAGGCGACCTGATGAGTTCGTTCAATCCAACCCCTACCGAAGAAGCTATGGAGGGGCAGGCTGGAGCACGACGCGTGCTGATCGTGACAGCCGTAGACGCGGAGCGTGACGCGGTCCTGCGCGGCCTGCAAGGCAGCGACAGGTTCCATGTTATCGCTGCCGGCGCAGGGCCGGCAGCGGCGGCGGCGGGAACCGCCGCGGCACTCGCAGCCGGTTCTTACGGCTGCGTATTGAGCGTCGGGATCGGCGGCGGATTCCCGGGGCTGGCGCCTTTAGGCTCGCTGGTTGTAGCCAGCGAGATGATTGCCGCCGACCTCGGGGCCGAGACGCCGGAGGGCTTCCGCAGCGCTGCCGAGCTCGGCTTCGGCAGCGTGTCCGTGCCGGCTGACCGCGGCACGGTGCAAGCGGTTTCGGCCGCGCTGGCTGCGGCCGGGTTACCCGTAAGCACGGGCACCGTGCTTACGGTCTCGACGGCGACCGGCACCGCGGAGACGGCCGCCGCCCATCTCGCGCGGCATCCCCATGCCGTCGCGGAAGCGATGGAAGGCCACGGAGTTGCCGTGGCCGCTCAGGCGCTGGGGCTCCCGGTACTGGAGCTCCGCGCCATCTCGAACCCGGTCGGTCCCCGCGACCGGGCCGCTTGGAAGATCGGTGATGCAATGGAAGCATTAACGGCGGCAGCCGCTATATTACTGGAGGTGCTGTAATGACAACTGAGCTTAATATCGCTTTTTCCCCTTGCCCTAACGATACCTTTGTATTTCATGCCTGGGCGCACGGGCTTGTCCCGAATGCACCTAAGCTGAATGTAACCTATGCCGACATTGATATTACCAATACGCTGGCTGCTGACGGAGAAGGACCAGAAGTCCTCAAAATCTCCTACGCTGCTCTGCCTTGGGTTCTGGAGCGGTACAAACTGCTGCCATGCGGCGGTGCTTTAGGACGCGGCTGCGGCCCGCTGCTGCTTACAGCAAGTGGACCCCATGCGGTCAAACGCCCAGAAAAGCTAGCCGGACGCCGGATTGCTGTACCTAGCGAACGCTCTACGGCTTATTTGCTTTTCCGATTATGGGCAGCACAAAATGTAACTGGAGGCATCGGCGAAATAGTCGTAATGCCTTTCGATGAGATTATGCCTGCCGTGCGGGATGGCCATATCGATGCAGGGCTGGTAATTCACGAAGCCCGCTTCACTTACGCCTCTTATGGTCTTAATATGCTGACTGATCTAGGCAGCTGGTGGGAAAGCGATACCGGACTGCCCATTCCTCTCGGCGCTATCATTGCCCGCCGTGATTTAGATGCCGATGCTATCACCGGCTGGATTCGCAGCTCTCTTCAGTATGCGTGGGATCATCCAACGGATTCCAGAGACTATGTGCTTAGCCATGCTCAAGAGTTGGCTCCTGAAGTGGCTAAATCCCACATCGATCTCTACGTGAATGACTTCTCGATGAATCTGGGTGAGGACGGCTATGCCGCAATCTCTGCCCTGCTTAATCGTGCTGCGGCAGAAGGACTTGTGCCTGCAATCGATCCAGCACTGCTTCGTTAGCATTTACCAGATAGTTTAACAATCCCCGGCCACACCTATAAGGTGTTCTCCGGGGATTTTATTTATTCTACGTAGCCTTCCAGCCAGACATTATTTGGCTTATCGAACCAGTGATTATACAATAGACCTATAAACATGATCTATGAGGGAGGATCACATGATACCTGAAAAAAACAGCAAACAAAACATCGACCGCTTTTTGGGCTTTCAAAATGAATATGACCGCTACCGTCCCGAAGCCCCTGAGATGATTATCAAATTGCTAACAGATTACCTAGGTACCACCCCTTCACTCGTCGCAGATATAGGCTGCGGTACGGGTTTGTCTACTTTTCTCTGGAACGATGTCGCAGAACGCGTAATCGGTATCGAACCCAATCCAGATATGTTGGGAAAAGCAATCGATAAACTTAGCAGATTAGAAGCACCCCAATCAATTACTTTTGTGCAAGGCTACTCTAACCAGCTTCCGCTTGCATCAGATAGTGTAGACATAGTTACCTGCTCGCAATCATTCCACTGGATGGATCCTGAAAGTACACTGCAAGAAATCTCCCGGGTCTTAAAAAAAGGCGGAGTCTTTGCCGCCTACGATTGCGATTGGCCTTTATCTCTTCAGCAAAATGTAGAAGAACGATACAACCAGCTGATCTCCAAAACAGAAGAATTGCTGGCTTCGCTTTTACCTAATGAGGAGAGAGCACATAAATGGGACAAAGAAGGTCATTTGTCACGGATCAAAGCTAGTGGAGCCTTCTCTTTTGCCAGAGAAATCGTATTCCACAACCTAGAGTCCTGCGATGCCCAGCGATATATTGGTTTAACCCTAAGTCAAGGGGGAGTGCAAACCGTAATGAAACTAGACGCTACCTTGCTTGAGCAAGACATCGCCGATTACACCGCCGCAGTTGAACAGCATTTTAAAGGCAGAACATTAGAGGTTCTGATCAGCTACCGAATGAGAATCGGCATCAAATAATCTTCGATCACAACCAAAAAAACGCCCCGCCCCCTCATATGAGGAGTTCGGAGCGTTTTCTTCTTTTTATTTAACTTCCTCCATGAATACCCTTAGGTTCTCTACGATTTCTTTGGATTTTGAATGATGTAAGTAATGTCCGCCTTCAAATGTCATTACTTTTCCATGCACTGAATCCTTGACTTGCCCTTCATGTAGAGGAATCCAGTCTTTCACGGTAGTATTATTCGCTTGTATAAAGAAGATAATGGGAAGATTCTTGTCGAATGTTAAGCCTCTGGAGGCAACAAAGTTAGGATAAATATGTTCCATTTCATTTAAGGTAGTGGAATTGTTCATATTTTTAAGCGAAATCAATTTCATTTGTTTTTTGGTTTCATCATCAAATGGCAGTCCATCATAAGGGTCACCGCTTAATTGCAAGCCCAATCTTATAATCCCTGAATCTTTAAGCAGCTTTAATTTTTTAATTGGAAATTTAACATCCATACCGCCTTGTTCCGGAACACTACTATCAATACCCACAAAAGCACTCACTTCGTTTGGATATTTCTTCGCATATTCCAATCCGTAAATACCTCCAATCGAGTGGCCCATTAGAATGTATTGGTCAATGTTAAGATTCTGAACGGCTTCATGAATTTCACTAACGATATTCTCTGTAGTTCGTTCTTTTTTCGTTTCATCACTGAGTCCATACCCAAACGGTTCAACCGCCACCACTTTGTAGAATGGTGATAACTCATCAATCAACGGCTTGAAATCAAGCGCTGGCGCTCCTGTTCCAAAGCCTGGTATGAGCACGATCGTCTGTTTACCTTCTCCTTGAATCAAAACATTCATATTTTTCCCGTCAACAGGGACTAACTGACCATAGTGCTGTATTTTTTTCTGATCTGTTTTGTTGCTGATCACATTAACTGTATAGACAACGGCTAGAAAAAGTACGACCACGATCACTATTGCTCCTAATATTTTGAGCAACAGGTTACGCAGTTTATGTTTTTTCTGTCCATTCCCCGTTTTTTTGTCCTCTTGTTGTGTCACCCTCATCTTCTCCTGTCTTTAATCTGTTTATTAAGTTCCCTTAACGTTTCGCTAATGAGATCATAACTAACAAAGATGTACCCCTCATGACGACAATATGAACTGAAAATGAACAGGTAAAAAAAATGCTACGGCAGCACAAGACAAGAAAACTTGCCTGTACTGCTGTAGCATGAAAAATTCGGGATGCATTCAAGCCCTCGCAAGGCACCGCCTGGAAGCTAATTACTCTGTCGGCGCTATAATTGGGAGGGTGACAACGATGGTCGTTCCTTGGCCGGGTTCGCTTTCCACGCGGATATCCCCTTTATGAAGCGTTACGATCTGTTTAACAATGGCAAGTCCCATCCCGCTGCCACCATATTTACGGCTGTGGGATCGATCAGCCTTAAAGAACCGTTCAAATATACGTTGCTGATCCTCAAGTGAAATCCCGATGCCAGTGTCTGTTACCCGAACGGTCACGTTGTTGATATCTTGTTTGAGGCTGACGTTAATTACACTGTTATCCTTAGAAAACTTGATGCTGTTGCCAAGGAGATTGGTCCATACCTGACTTAACAGGTCATAATCAGCCAGTAGGATAATAGGCTTTAGATCAAGGTCGAAGCTGATGTTACGAGCTGACCATTGCGGCTGAATCGCTACGATTACTCTTCTTATCTGTTCGTCCAGATTGAATGTAGTTAGCCGTAGCTGTTGGGACTGCGATTCTAATAAACTCAGCTTCAGCAGGCTGTCACTCATTTTAGACATCCGTTCTGCTTCAGCGATAATAATATCCAGATAACGATTTCGCTCTTGTTCTGCAAGATCTACTCGCTTGAGCGCAATCGCATACCCAGATATTGAGGTGAGCGGAGACTGGACCTCATGCGACACATTGGATACAAACTCCTTACGCATCTGCTCAAGCTGCTGCAGATCGTGCATCATTTCTTCAAAGCTGCGAGCCAAGGTACCTAGCTCACCGGTTTGCTTAATATTCAGCTCGACGTTAAAATCACCAGCTGCTATTCTTCTGGTCGCTTTGGTTAGCTTCTTGATCGGTCTGACTAAGAACATTGCAGCTACCAGAATCAAGAGGCTTCCAGCTATCAATGAATAGAGCAAGAAATTTAATACCAAGTTCCTTCTGGCAGTGACGGAAGGGGGATTAAGCGTCTCCACAAACATCGCTTTGGTGCCGTCTTCCGTTCTCAGTTGTAAGCCTAGGAGAAGCGCAGAAATATTCCTGTTATGAGGTTGATATACTTCTCCTGCGAGAACTTTTTTTATTTCTTCCATAGTTACAGGGACCGGCTTGTGCCCATTAAGCGTTCCGTAAGATTGGAATTTACCCGCTTCGTCGAAAATTCGGATGTGGTAGGAATCAAGCTGCTTCATTCCACTTACGAAAGAGTTGGCTTCACGAAATGGGAAGGTCTCGTAAACCCTGACAATATCCTGCCCAAAATGCAATAAGGGAATTCGCGAGTTCTCGTTCAGTTTATCTTCGAATACCCAAGTTGCAACAAACAAAGCAATGATTGTGCCCCCGATTACGGAGGCTAAGAAGGTCAGTACAACGCGTGTATATATGGATCTAATCATTCGTACACCTCAAGCCTGTAGCCAAGTCCACGCACCGTCTCAATACGAAAATCAGGGGTAGTCGCAAACCGTTCACGCAGGCGTTTAATATGCACGTCAATCGTCCGATCATCTCCAGTATAATCAATTCCCCAAATTTGATCGATCAACTGCTCGCGCGTATAGACTTGTCCAGGGGTTCCAGCAAGCTTGTACAGCAACTCGAACTCCTTAAGGGGTAAGGCAAATGACTCCGTGCCTTTCATCACCTTATAGGTCTGTCGATCAAGGATGACATTGCCAATTTGGATCATCTGCGTGGAGCCAATCCGATATCGTTTCAGCAATGACCTAACACGAACCGTCAGCTCTAACGGATCGAAAGGTTTAGTTAAATAATCGTCCGTGCCTAATTCGAAGCCCTTCACTTTCTCCCAGGTTTCGCCTCTGGCAGTCACTATAAGTAATGGAAGATCAGGATTAGCTCTGCGGAGCTCCTTACAAAGCATCCAACCATCCATATTTGGCATCATAATATCCAGCACGACAAGATCGACATGTGTTCCAGCATATACGGCGAGCGCTTCCTTGCCATCCACAGCTTCAACTGTTTCGAATCCGTCGTTGCGGAGAAATAAACAGACAAGTTCGCGAATGTTCGCATCGTCGTCAGCAACCAGTATAGTAGGCATTCGTTTCCTCTTTTCCTGTTGTCCATTCTTACTATTATACTATATTATACTTTCGGCTAAACTGTCTGTTGTCTTGAGACTACACGATGATCAAACCGAAAAAGAGCGTCTAACACGGTTACCCGTATAGACGCTCTTAATGTCGTTTCGCTTTAGCTTTAGTCAGCTTACTTCTTATTCATCTTAAACATTAGGAACAGCTCATTATAATGAGCGAGCATCCGTTTGCCAAGGTTATCGTATACTTCAAGCCGGTCCGTAATTTCAGCAGGTGGATAGAACCGGGTATCCTCAGAAGTTTCCTCAGGAAGCAGCTCCAGCGCAGGAATGTTAGGCGTGGAATAACCTACATATTCTGCATTCTTAGCAGCAACGTCTGGGCGGAGCATGAAGTTGATGAACTGATGCGCTCCATCCACATTTTTCGCTGTCCGAGGGATGACCATGTTATCAAACCACTTGTTCGAGCCTTCTTCCGGCACTACATAATCCAGCTTATCATTCTCGTCCATGATCTCGGAAGCATCGCCGGACCAGACAATCCCAACCGCAGCTTCTTCATTTGCCAGCAGCATCTTGATCTCATCACCGACAATCGCCTTCACGTTAGGAGACAACTTGTTGAGCTTAGTCAGTGCTTCTTGCAGATGTGCCTCTTCCTTGTCATTAACGGAATAATGCAGGCTGTTCAAAGCCATGCCCATCACTTCACGGGCTCCGTCCACCAGGAAGATGTTATTATGCAGTCTGCTGTCCCAGAGAGAATCCCAGCTGGTGAAGTCCATGCCTTTAGTCATTTCCGGATTGAAAATAATCCCGACGGTCCCCCAGAAATAAGGCACAGAATATTTGTTACCCGGATCAAACGAAAGGTCCATAAAGCGTGAATCAATATTCTTTAGATTCGAAATCTTGCTATGATCCAGCGGGATGAGCAGATCTTCTTCTTTCATCTTGGCAATGGCATAATCCGAAGGGATTACAACATCAAAGGTAGTTCCGCCCTGCTCAACCTTGGTCAACATAGCTTCATTGGAATCGAAGGTTTGATAAATGACTGTTAAGCCGGTCTCTTTTTCAAATTCCTTCAATAGATCGGGATCAACATAGTCGCCCCAGTTATAGATAGTCAGTGTGTTTCCACCCGAATATCCCTCTCTCGAATTCATCCAAGAGCCCAAGTACATGAGCGCAAATGCCGTGATAAGGATCGCCAGAAAAGCATTTATCAGCTGTTTCATCTAGGCACCCCCGCTTCTGCAACAGGCTCCGCCACAGCTTCTGCTGTGTTATGGCGATTTTTCTTAAGGGTCAGGAAGTAATAACCCACCACGAGCAGAATGGTGAACAGGAAGATCAGCGTCGACAGCGCATTAATCGATAGCGACACCCCTTGCCGGGCTCTAGAGTATATCTCAACCGATAACGTCGAATAACCGTTGCCTGTTACGAAGAACGTAACCGCAAAGTCATCCAGTGAATACGTAAGCGCCATAAAAAATCCGCTGAATATCCCTGGTTTAATAATCGGCAAAATTACTTTAGTCAGCACATCCTTACGGCTTGCCCCAAGATCACGGGCTGCATCCGTTAATGTAGGGCTCATTTCCTGTAGATGCGGTAAAATCATCAATACGGCAATCGGTACGCTGAATGCAACGTGTGAAAGCAGAACAGACGCGAAACCCAGCTTGATGCCAGCTATGGTGAACAGGATAAGGAACGAAGCACCAATAATGACATCTGGACTGACGATCAGCACGTTATTCAGAGACAGCAAGGTGTTCTTGGCGCGGCGATTCTGCACACTTTTAATGGCCAGCGCACCAATAATAGCGATAAGGGTCGCAATAGCCGAGGATAGCAGTGCGATCACAAGCGTATTGATTACGATAATGATCAGGCGCTTATCTTGGACCACCTCACGGTAGTAATCCAGCGTGAAGCCCTCGAACTTATGCATCGTCCCCCCACTGTTGAACGAATAGTACATTAAATAGAAGATAGGTGCATACAGAACAATGAACACCAGAACTAGGTAGAGGTTAGAGAATCCATTTTTATTTCTCATTCCGCGCCCCTTTCCGCGATCCGCCTGTGATAATCATAAACAGCGCCATAATGGCAATCAGAAACACTGCAACTGTAGAACCCATGCCCCAGTCCTGAGTGACCAGGAAATGCTGCTCAATTGCGGTGCCCAGCGTAATGACCCTGTTGCCTGCAATCAGACGGGTGATCATAAACAGGGACAGCGCAGGTATGAATACTGCCATACAGCCTGAGCGTACTCCCGAAATGGTCAGCGGAAAAATAACACGTCTAAACGTGGTCCAGCCCGAAGCCCCCAAATCACGTGCCGCATCCAGCAAGGATAAATTCAAATCCTCCAAAGCGCTGTATATCGGCAGGATCATAAACGGAATAAAAATATAGACAGATACAAATACAAAACTGAAGCCCGTAAACAAAATTTGCTGTTCTCCGATTCCAAGCAGATCAAAGAAATTATTGATCGGACCAAATGTACCGAATATCCCTATAAAAGCGTAGGTTTTTAGCAGCAAATTAATCCATGTCGGCAAAATAATCAGCAATAACCACAGTTGCTTATGTTTGGTTCTCGTCAACAGATAAGCCGCCGGATAGGCAACCAGCAAAGAGAATGCTGTAATCAGAAACGCGTACCAGAACGAGGTCAGCGTCATTTTTAAATATACAGGGGTGAAGAAACTGACGTAATTATCCAGAGTAATATGACCATCCAAATCAAATAACGAATAATAGATGACAAGCACTACCGGTGCAATTACAAACAATGCGATCCAGAGGTAATAAGGGATGAGATAGTACGATTTGCCCTTATTCTTCATGACTCTCCACCTCGCCATAAGCTTCCAGACGTCTGTCGAATTCTTCCTCCGTTTCACCGAAACGCATAACATGAATCGCTTCCGGATCAAAATAAAGGCCAATTTCACTGCCTACCGTCGCCTTACGTGTAGAATGTACAAGCCATTCATGCCCGGATTCATCATAACAGCTGATTTCATAATGCACGCCCCGGAATAGCTGGGAATCAACCCGCACACGTAGTTTACCCTGTTCCAGCGTAGAAATTTCCAAATCCTCAGGACGAATAACAATCTCTACGGATTCATTCGGTTTGAGCCCGGCATCGAAACATTCGAAACGGCGGCCGTTAAACTCCACCAGATAATCCTCGATCATAACTCCCGGCACAATGTTCGATTCGCCAATAAAATCCGCCACAAAACGGTTAATCGGCTCATCATAAATATCGTTAGGGGTGCCGCTTTGCTCGATTTTTCCTTTATTCATGACAAAAATCCAGTCGGACATCGCGAGTGCCTCTTCCTGGTCATGCGTTACAAAAATAAAGGTAATGCCTAACCGCTGCTGCATTTCCCGCAGTATGTACTGCATCTCCGTGCGCAGCTTGAGATCTAGCGCCGATAGAGGCTCGTCCAGCAGTAGAACCTGTGGCTCATTCACAATCGCCCGGGCAATGGCAACCCGCTGGCGCTGACCGCCGGACATTTCATTAATCGCACGCTGCTCATAACCCACAAGGTTAACGAAGCTTAGCGCTTCCTGCACCTTCTTTGTGATAACATCCTTCTTAAGCTTCTTAATGCGCAGTCCGAAAGCCACATTCTCGAATACGTTCAGGTGTGGAAACAATGCGTAATCCTGAAATACCGTATTGACCTGCCGCTCATTGGCGGGAATGTGGTTAATTACTTTTCCATTTAAATAAATAGAACCGCTCGTTGGCTCAGCGAACCCGGCGATCAATCGAAGAATAGTCGTTTTACCACAGCCAGATGGACCAAGTAGTGTATAGAATTTGCCGCGCTCTATCTCAAAGCTGACTCCTTTTAACACCGGATCTTCGTCGTCATATTGCTTAGTAACTTCTTCAAATGAAATGATGGTACCTTCCTGAATAGCTATAGCTAACAACCTCCCTTACCTTAGTAATACAATACTATTTTACCCGCATCTTGCGGAGAACAATCGAAATGAGTATGCTCAGCGCTAATAAGCGACAATTTTCCCTCTTCTTCGACGCCCCAATAGATATAGCATATTAGATTGTACCATTATATGCGATAGCTTACATTGTTAAATGCTAAGCATAAACTTAACAAGTTTGTAAAAAGTCCAGTCTTCCCTGCCCTTTTTGAGGTGCTATAATGAAAACGAACTGAAAAGCCAGTGTGGTTTTCTTATTTTTGCGAAAGAAGATGAATGATAATGAACGAGGGGTTACTAGACCGCCTTGAAAAATATGGATTCTCGCTTTACATGATACGAATTACGCTTGCCGCATCACTATCCTGGGTAGCCGTACACAGTTTATATGGTGACCAATATTTATACTTTGCACCGCTTGCAGCCATTCTAATTACTCAAGCCAGTGTGAAGGCTTCACTTGAAAAAGGAATCTACCGCCTGATCGGCATTATTATCGGCGGAATTGTCAGCCTGATTGTAGGCCAATTCTTCGATGTAGGTGCATTTTCCATTCTGCTAATTCTGCTCATCGGGATTGGAATTGCCACAGCCTGTCGGATGAATATCCAAGCGGTTTCGCAGGTGGGGGTAACCTCGGTTCTGGCCCTTACCTTTTATCACAATGATTACGTGCTGTGGAGAGTCGCCGAAACCTTTATTGGTGTGCTCATTGCCTTGATCATCAATATGATTATCGTTCCACCGAACAGGTTCGTCAAGGTAAAAGCATTGGCACTCGATGGAAGCCTTCTACTTTCGGATGCTTTAAAAGGTCTCGTAGGCATAAGAAGAGATTCATCAAAGGATAATAATATGCTGGAGCAAGCAGGTAAACTGCTGTCTGCCAGCAATCAACAACAGAAGGAAATGTTCTATACCATTGCTCACTATCAGTGTCGTGGTGATCTAAAGGGACTTATACAAGCCACGGCACATCTAAAGACCATTCATTCCTATGTTAAAGAAATTGCCGACGATATTTGCTTGCTGCCAGCACATCATGCCAATTCTGACTGGATGCTGGAAGTGCTGGAGGCAACAGCCGATTGTATAGCTGTTTATGGTACCAAGACCTTATCCAAGGCTGAATGCCAACGTTCACTTACAGATTGTCTGCATCGTGCCCGCGACTTGCAGGCGGCCAGCTTCTCTGAACTGCAAGGACGGTGCTCACTGTCATCAGTTCGTGATCTAGGAGCGCTCTTCAGTCACTTAAACCGGGTACTCGAAGAAGTGGAACGCGCTAGTTCTGCTACTTACGTAGTTGCAGCTCGGCCTTCAACAGCTGAAATCACACGCGCTATACGCTTAATTAAAAAAGGACTCTCCCAGAAGCTCTAAGCTTGGGAGTGTCCTTTTTTTATGTTCAATCCCTATTAGACATAATGCCCTTTAGCACGATTGGTTACTACAACCATCCAACAAATTTAACTGACTGATTGTTTGGCAGCACGCCCTATCTTCACATTTACCAGTACAATACTGCTGACAATCAGCAATAATCCGATCACAAGGTTTATGGTAATCTGCTCTTTCAAAAAAACTACGCTGGTTGCTATCGAGATCAGGGGGATCAAGAAGGTGAATGAACCTACTTTTCCTGCTTCTCCTTCGTTAATCAGCTTGAAATAAATTAGCCAGCCCAGAGCAATAACAAAGATTGCGATAAACAAGGTATCCACAATAAAGGTTCCACTCCAGGTGATATCCGACCATTTCTCCGTAGCTGATCCCGAAAGTAGCAGAATGATGCCACCGATCGTGATTTGCATAGCCGTCATCCACAGCATATCCACACGTACAGCATTCCGTTTCATATATATTGTTCCTAATGCCCAGCTTAAGGCACTGGCTAAAGCCAACACAATTCCCCATATGGAGATACTCCCATTAATTCCGCCGATACTAAGAGAGGCTACCCCGAGAAAGCCAAGCAGCAAACCAGCCATTTTAAGCCCGTACATGCTCTCACCTAACCACAGCCAAGAAAAAATACCTAACAATACAGGCTGCAAAAATACAATCGATGAGAACAATCCCGCCGGAACATACTGCAAGCCAATTGTCTGAAATCCATAATAGAACACAATACTAAGTACCGCCGAGATCAGATAGATCGGCCAGAGCTGCTTGAAGCGAAGCTCCTTCACCTTGGGCAGTGCAATTAGAATCAGAATAATACCGCCTACGACGGTTCGAATACCTGCAAATAATAGAGGTGGAGCATAGTCTAAGGCGATTTTGGATATAGGCCAATTAATGCCCCATACAATCACCAAAAAAATAAGAAGGATCATACTTTTCTTCTGCTGATTCATTTGTTCACTTCCTTGGTGTAGATTCATCACAAATGATACAATAAACAAGAGCATAAATGAAATGAATAATAATCATAAGGGGCATATCATATTTGTTATGAACAATACTCAAATTCGTTTATTCGTCAAAATCGCCGAAAGCGGCAGCTTTACTAAAGCTGGTGTAGAACTGAATATGACACAGCCTGCGGTCAGCCGGGCGATCTCGTCCCTCGAAGCCGAATTAGACGTGAAGCTCTTGCTTCGAGACCGGCGTAATGGCCTGATGCTTACGGATATCGGCAAACGTATTCTTGTTATTTTCCGTGAAATTCTAATGGGCTTTGATAAGGTCAATCAGGAGATTTACGCGGAGAGAGGTCTTGAAAAAGGAAGTATCCGCATTGGAGCTTTCCCTGTGGCAGCGGCTCATTTTCTACCGAAGATTATTAGCTCTATCACTGAAAGATATCCAAATATTACAATTAGCTTACAGGAGGGTTCTATCGCTGAAGTCAGAGAATGGCTGGATTCAAAAGAAATTGATGTTGGCTTATTGCTCGCTCCCAGTGCAGAATTCGAAACCATTCCATTATATAGAGAGAAATTGTTTGCCGTTTTTAGAGATGACCATCCCCTGCAAAAGCGATCCATTGTATGTGTGCAGGAATTAGCGAACGAGCCCATGTTGATTTGCAAAGCAGGATATGAACCGCCTGTTGTAGAGCTATTCCGCAGAAGTAATAGCCATCTGAATGTAAAATATGTGGTTAATAACTTTGCAACAGCTCTTAATATGGTTCAGGAGGGACTGGCGATCGGCGTGATGTCTGAACTGTCCTTGTTATCTCTGCCTCCAAATGTGGTTACCCGTGAGCTGCAACCGGATGCTTATAGAGATATCCAAATTGCGGTCAGCTCGCTTGCCGACACTTCAATTGCTGTAAAGCTCTTCATTGAGACAGCGCTGGATCTTTTCACTCAAAAATAAAATGGATTAATTAATAGATGATAAGGAGTGCTGAAGATGGACTTTAAAAGACTTGGAAATAGCGGATTACAGGTATCCGCATTAGGACTGGGAACGAACGCTTTCGGCAAACGTGCGGATCAAGAGACCTCCATTCAGATTGTACATGCTGCGCTCGATCATGGAATTAATTTCATAGATACTGCTAATATTTACGCTGGCTCAGAATCCGAGCGAATCATCGGTCTGGCCTTGGAAGGTAGGAGACATGAGGCTGTTCTCGCAACTAAAGCAGGTTTAGTCAAAAATGAGGGTCCTAACGGTAGCGGCTCCTCCCGTCGCCATTTGCTGCAGGAGCTTGAAGATAGCCTTCGCCGCCTTAAGACGGACTATATCGATCTATACCAGATTCATACCTTTGATCCCTATACGCCGCTTGAAGAAACCTTACGAACCTTGGACGATATGGTATCCTCGGGGAAAGTCCGTTATATCGGGGCCTCCAACTATACAGCATGGCAATTAATGAAGGCGATTGGGATTAGTGAAGCACGCAACTTCACCAAGTACACTTCAATTCAGTGCAGCTACTCCTTAGCAGACCGGACACCGGAGAATGAGCTCCTTTCGCTCTGCCTGGATCAAGGTGTAGGGATCATTCCATACTTTCCACTAGCTGGCGGGATTCTCACAGGCAAATATAATACAAGCGACTCAGCGCCATCGGGGTCCAGAGCAGATACCGATCCTAATTTCAAAAGATTCCTTGATGCTGACCGGATCAAGCTCGGAAGCCAAGTGAGTCAAATTGCTGAGGAAATGGAAACCTCATCTACCGCGCTCTCCTTAGCTTGGCTTATGAATCGGCCTGCCGTCTCGACGGTTATTGTCGGGGCTACACGTGTGGAACAGCTGGAACAAAATTTGCTTAGTACCTCACTTGTACTTAATGAAGAAACTTCGGCCAAGCTGGATGAAGCCAGTGATTCCTTCCGTTATCGCGAGCCGTTCGCTTTTTACCGGCTCCCATAGTCGTATGCTCTAACTTCTTACAAGGATGGAGGAAAGATTAATGACAACCTATACAGCTGACAGCATTCAAGGAATGCTTGAAGAGCATAAGAATTTTTTTAATAGCGGCGTAACTAAGGAGGTTTCTTTTCGTCTCCAGCAGCTGCTCAAGCTTAAGAATATTATTAAACAATACGAAGGACGTATCATCACCGCACTACAACAGGATTTAGGAAAAGGTGAGTTCGAAGCCTATGCCACAGAAATCGGCTTTACGCTGGACAGTATCGGCTACATGATGAAACATCTTAAGCGTTGGGCGAAGCCTGTAAAGGTTCGATCGCCGCTGCACTTATTTCCTGCAAAAAGTTATATTTTAAGTGAGCCTTACGGCACAACGCTCATTATTGGCCCGTTTAATTATCCATTTCAGTTGCTGATTGAGCCTCTGATCGGCGCCATTGCCGCTGGTAACTGCGCTGTCCTCAAGCCATCTGAGAGCACACCTGCCATCTCGTCCGTGGTTGAACAGCTTATTCAAGAGACCTTCGAGCCGCAGTATATCCGCGTAATTCAAGGGGAAAAAGAGACCACTAATTTGCTGATCCACGCCAAGTTTGATTATATTTTCTTTACGGGCAGTGTGCCTGTCGGCAAAATCGTAATGGAAGCGGCAGCGAAAAATTTAGTGCCTGTAACCTTGGAGCTTGGCGGGAAAAGCCCGGTTATTGTTGATAAGACCGCTAATCTTGATGTTGCAGCGAAACGGATTGTCTGGGGCAAGCTGCTGAACGCGGGCCAAACCTGTATCGCACCGGATTATCTATGGGTCCACAAGGATATTGCCAAAGAATTGATCACCAAACTCAAACATCACATCACTGAGTTCTACGGTCAGGATGCACAGCCTAATACAGATTATGGCCGGATCGTGAATGATCGCCAGCTGCAAAGACTTGCTGACCTCATTGCGCGAGATCAGAGCAAGGTGATTATGGGCGGCACCATCGTGCCAGAAGAACGTTATATTGAGCCTACTTTAATCTATCCTGCCACTTGGACGGATGCTGCTATGGAAGATGAGATCTTCGGTCCGATCCTCCCAATATTGGAATATCATCAATTGGATGAGGCCATTCAGAGTATTAATGAACATCCAAAGCCACTGGCACTATACCTATTTACGGAGGATAAGAGTGTAGAACATGAGGTGCTGTCCCGGGTCTCATTCGGGGGAGGGTGTATCAATGATACGATCTCACATGTGGCGAGCACTTATCTTCCGTTTGGTGGAGTAGGAAACTCAGGAATCGGGGGTTATCACGGGAAGTATAGCTTTGAGGTCTTCTCCCATCGTAAAAGCATCGTCAAGCGAGGCACACGGATCGACCTCGGAATCGTATATCCACCTTATGGCAATAAAGTGAAGCTGGTTCGAAAAGTAATGAAATAAACAAAGCAGCAAACCTCCCATGATCGGGAGGTTTGCTGCTTATCAGGGTAACTACGCAAACAGCTCTAACAATTTCTCAACACTTATCTCTGCGGTGGAAGCCAGACATAGATCCGCGGTCCCGGTTACGAGCGCCACTCCAGCTCCCACTGACCTCATACCAGCAGCATTAATTGCGGCTATTCCTTCCTCGGTATCCTCAATCGCCACACAGCAGTCTGGGGATATGCCCAGCATCTCCGCAACCTGCAAGTGAATCTCTGGATCTGGCTTGCTTCTACGCAAGTTGCCAGGGTCAGCCACCGCCTGAAACCAATGCCCGATCTGCAAGCGTTCGAGAATCAGCAGCGCATTCTCATTCACTGAAGCCAGTCCGATAGCAATCCCTCTTTGCTGCAAATCGGACAACACGCTGTGGATACCCGGATACAGCTCAGCAGGCGTCATTTGCTGAACCAGCTGTCTATACTTCTCGTTCTTTTTGTTGCAGAGCATTCCCTTTACCGGTTGCGGCAAATTCAGTCCACTACTCTCCAGAATGACTTCTAAAGATTCCATTCGACTTAGGCCCTTAAGACTCTTATGCTTCTCTCGATCAAAAGAAAGCGCAAGCTCATCCGCCAGATCCTTCCAAGCCTCATAATGATACTCTCCAGTATCAGTAATTATCCCGTCCAGCTCGAAAATAACAGCTTCAAGCTGCTTCACATTCGAAAGCCTCAGCGGCTTCTGTGCAGACAACTGTATAAGGTTTCCCTTATGCATAATCTCAAGCTCTTCGCCCTCCAGCAGCGTATAGATCACTTCTGTATCACTCACAAAAATATCCAATAGCTGTCCAGCGCATGTTATTTTAAACCGATAGCTCTCCCACTGCGCTGGCACACTAGGATTAAATGATAACATCCCGCCGCATAAGCGCATGCCACCAAAACCATTCACAATCGACAGCCAGGAGCCTGCCATAGCAGCAGTGTGCAGTCCATCCTTTACGTTGCGGTTGATATCATCCAAGTCCATCCGTACCGTGCGGTCAAAATAGGAATAGGCTCCCGTCAAATCACCAATCTCAGCAGAGATTATACTGTGAATACACGGTGACAATGAAGAATCATGCGTCGTCAGCGGCTCATAATAATTATAATTCCGGATCTTATCCGCCAAGCTGAATTGGTCACCCAGTAGAAACATCGCCATTACCAAGTCCGCCTGTTTCAACACCTGATGACGGTAAATTACCAGCGGATGGTAGTTGAGCAGCAGCGGATATTTGTCAGCTGGTGTATGCTCGAAATCCCATTTTTTCTTGGAGAGAAACGTGTCGTCTTGAGCATAAATGCCAAGTCCCTCATCAAAGGGGATAAACATTTTGTCCGCCGCTTCCAGCCACACTAATGTCTCATGCTCAGTCAGACCGATTTTTTGTTTCAGGCGTTCAAAATGCTCAGGATATTGCTTAGACAATATCCCTGCCATCTCGTGTGCATAATAAAGCTGATCCTGTACCATAAAGTTGGTGTATGCATTATTGTTGACGATAGCTGTATATTCATCAGGACCGGTTACTGCATCAATACAAAAGACACCGCCCCTAGCCGGATTAAAGTACCCCAAGTCCAACCAAAAGCGGGAAGTTTCGAATAAAATTTCCGCTCCCTTCGTAACCAAAAAATCATAATCTCCGGTAGCCAGTACATACTGCTTGATGGCATACGCAATATCCGCATTAATATGCATTTGCGCCGTGCCTGCCGGGAAATACGCAGAGTTCTCTGCCCCGTCTATAGTCCGCCAAGGGAACAAGGCTCCCTTCTGCGACATTACCGCTGCACGCTCCCGTGCTTTGTCTAACGTGGCATAACGAAATTCGAGCAGCTTTCGGCTAATCTCCGGCTGTGTGAACGTAAAGAAGGGCAGCATATACATCTCGGTATCCCAGAAATAGTGCCCTTCGTATCCTTCACCCGTTAATCCCTTGGCTCCAATATTCGTAACCCCATCACGGCCTACGGATTGAAGCAGTTGAAAAGCATTAAAGCGAATGCCCTGCTGAAGCGCAAGATCACCATGAATCTCCACATCCGTATGTGCCCAGTATCGATCCAGATAAGCCTGCTGTTCCTGGGCAAGCGCTTCAAACCCGCTATGGTCTGCTAAGTGTAATATTTCAGTACTTCTACTAAGTAGTTCGTCTTCTGGATAATCTTTAGAGGTATGGTAAGAGATATATTTGGTTAGTGAGACGCTTTCCCCACGCTCCACCGGGACGACAAACTGCATGGATAATTTCTGCCCCTCATGCTGTACGGTCCTTTTACCCTCAGATCTTGAATCAAGCTTATGACTTACCCCTGTTAATAGGGCAAACCGGGTATGCCGCGTCCGCTGCTTCATCCATAAGAAGGACTGTCCCGGTTCATGACCGGTATCCTCCAGGAGCAGACTGGGCTCCTTGCCTCCCGAGCCCAATCTGGGATCATCCGTTACCTTAGGTTTTTGGATCTTGCCGTCGATGGATGAAGTGAAGGTAAGCACTCCGCTGAAATTCAGCGCTTTAACCTCATAATCTATCGCCGCCAGATGTTTGTGCTGCAAAGTCACCATCCGCCGGATATGAAGCTGTACCCGGTGACCAGCTGGAGATTCCCATTCTACCTGCCGATGCAGAACCCCGCTTCGCATATCCAGCTTTCGTTCATAATGGTGCACTTGCCCACTGTTTAACTGAAAGGTCTGCCCTTCAATACTCAGTTCAATAATCTTGGCATCTGTTACGTTCAGCATCGCTTGATTGCGGGATGGATATCCGTAGGCTCCTTCTGGATATACAATGGGCTCCGAATCAAAAAAACCATTCAAATAATTGCCGGTTACAGACGAGCCTGAGCTGCCGTGGTAACCTTCTTCGAAATTACCGCGCATGCCAATATATCCATTGCCAAGCGCAAAAATACTCTCGCTTCTTTGATTGTTCTCTTCACTATAAGCTTCCTCATCAAGACTCCACTCCCGGTAAGGATATACCGCCGCCGGATGTACGTATGGTTTCATCTTCATCTCTCTAAGCTCCCCCTGATCACAGTTTCATTCGGGTTCTAAATCATTAACCTTTCACCGACCCACCCATAAGCCCTCTGACGAAATACTTTTGCAGCAGGAAAAAAATAGCGAGCGGCATCAGCATAGAGATAAATGCAGCCGAAGTAAGTAAATGCCAATCGTTGCCTCGTGAGCCTACTAAATCGGCAATTTTCATCGACATGACTTGCACAGACGGTTGATTGCCGATAAAAATCAATGAGACTAAATAGTCATTCCACACCCACAGGAATTGGAAGATCCCGATAGAAGCCAGTGCTGGCACTGATAGAGGCAGAATTAGCCTACTGAATATAGTGAAATGACTTGCCCCATCCATGAAAGCCGATTCGAACAAATCCTTCGGCAATTGACTGATAAAGTTGTACATAAAGTACGTAACCAGCGGTAATCCAAAAGCCGTATGCGCCAGCCAAATTCCCAGATAACTTCCGTTTAGCCCAAGTGCGGTATAATCCTTAAGCACTGGAATAAGCGCAACCTGTATCGGAATGACGAGCATTGCAATAATGATCACAAAAAGGATTCTACGCCCAGGAAACCGCAGCCAGGCAAAAGCATATGCAGCAAAAGAAGCGATCAGCACCGGAATAACTGTTGCTGGAACAGCAATCGTTAGCGTATTCCAGAAGGCCTGTGACAATCCGGAGCCTTTTTGCACCGTTTCACTACCATCAGCCTGTTTCAGCTTGTATTCCTTACCGGAAAGCACATTATTATAGTTATCCAGCGTGAGATCCGGTGTCATCTTCCAACCTTGTATCTGTTCATTTACGGTACGTGCTCTACGATTCTCCCACATAAGCCGGCTGCCATCTGCCTTCACGCCAGCCTTCAGCTCATCATCTGTATAAGTTTTACCGTTCACCTCAATTGGCTCCCGAAGATCCACATCCTTGGATAGCTGAATCGTCTCTCCAGCCTTCCACTCCTGATGAGGAAAAGCTTTCCACCATCCGGTCTGCAGAATGTCAGCAGCCGGACGGAAGGAGGAAATAAATAGCCCAAGAGTCGGAAGCAGCCAAATAAAACAGATCACACCCAACACGATATTTACAACCGTTTTGCTGCCTTTTCTCTTCTTTTTGCCAGCCATTAGAATCCCCCCTGCTTACGGAACTGACGTAGATTGATTATGATTACAGGCAGCACCGCGATCAGTAGAACAATAGCCAGCGTGGAGCCGTAGCCGAAATTACGGTACATAAAGAATTGCCGGTAGAACTGTGTAGCAACAACCTCTGTATCGTATTGACCTCCTGTCATCACCATGACGACGTCAAATATTTTCAACGTAAAGACGATAATGGTCGTTGTCACTGTCAGAATGGTTGATGAAATATATGGAATCATGATTCCAAAGAAAATCTTCACCTCATTTGCTCCATCCACTCGTGCAGCTTCCAAAATGTCGTCAGGAACCCCTTTGATTGCTGCCGAGAAAATCACCATTGCAAATCCCGTCTGCATCCAGATCAAAATGATAATGAGGAAAAAGTTATTCCATGGCTGAAGCATACTCGTCCAGGCTTGGGGTTCTCCCCCAAAATAAGTAACGATTGCGTTCAACAGCCCGATTTGTTCGTCACCCGGTTGATAGTAATATACGAATTTCCAAATGACTCCTGCCGCTACAAAGGAAATAGCCATCGGCATAAAGATGATCGATTTGGCGATTTTCTCATAGCTGCTGCGATCGGCAAGAATAGCAATTAAGAGCCCGAATGCTACACAAGCAAGCGTGCCAACGAATACCCAAAGTAAATTGTTACGCAATGCCGTTGCCATCAGATGATCGCTAAAGATCGCTGCATAATTGCTCAGACCCACAAATTTTTCTGAAGAAGCATTAAAAAAGCTCAAATATAATGTTCGCAGTGCAGGCAGGACCAGTAACCAGCCCAGAATAATCACTGCCGGACCAATAAAGATATAAGGCAGCACCTTTCGCCGGATATGATCAGGGTACTGCTCAACCGCCCAAGTCAGCGTATAGTAAATCAGATAAACACCTAGAACTCCCCAGAGGACAGCCAGAACCGCTGTTAGCAGCGGATTTAATGTGGAATCCCGGAAGAATAAAAAGATTGCGCCGTTAACAACAATATTCGCTAACAACACAACTAGGGACAGCATTACCGCCTTCAGGCTGACGGTTGGCCTAGCTTGTGGTTGTGTTGGCATTTGTGGCTGTGGCTGTGATTGTGCACCCATATTAGCTCCAGCTCCTCCTATAAGTTTTGCGGAGCAAAACTCTTATCATAAGCATCGAACTCACTAGTTAGAAAACAAAAAGAGGGGCAGACAATCCTCTTTTCTCACTGCCCCTCTTTTTACTGTGCGCTTTAAATATTAGGTTAGTTGTTCCAGCCGGACTGGATTTGTTCCAAGGCTTGATCCAGTGTCGCTGTACCGCTCACATAGTCGGTCATCCCTTTCCAGAAGGTGCCTGCACCCACTTTACCTGGCATCAAATCAGAGCCATCAAAACGCAGTGTGGAAGCATCTTGAACCAACTTCGCCATCCGGCGATCGGATTCAGAGGTATACCAATCAAGGGAAGCATCATTCATAGGAGCAATTACGCCGCCAGATTGTACCCAGCTCTTAATCGACTCTCCAGTGGTGAAGAATTCCATGACTGCACGAACCTCTGGACGATCGTTGAACATAGCGTAAATATCACCTGCAACCAGCACTGGTTTACCATATTGTGCATCAATTGGCGGCAAGTAGAACCAATCATAATCCTGATCAACCTTTGCCGTTTCAGGGAAGAAGCTTGTAATAAAGTTACCGAGCATATTAAACCAGGCTTTAGGCGGATCAGTGAACATTGGCGCTGGGGCATCCCCGAAGGATGTTGTCACGATAGACTTAGCACCACCGTAAACATAATCCTTGTTAAGCCAAATTTTAGACATGATTTCAACAGCATTTTTTACTTCTGGTGAAGTAAATGGCAGTTCACCTTTTACCCACTTATCGTAGTTCTCAGGCGTAGTCGTACGAAGCATTATATTTTCGACCCAGTCTGTTGCTGGCCAACCCGTTGCAGCACCGCTCTCAATGCCAATAGCCCAGGCAGGATCGCCATCCTTGGCAATTTGTTCAGTGAGTGCCATCAGCTCATCCCAAGTTTCAGGAACCTTGTAACCTGCATCATCAAATTGTTTCTTTGGATACCATACCAAGCTCTTTACATTACTGCGGTTCCAAATCCCCGCCATGATCTTCCCGTCTTTTCCGTCCATCGTAGACATATCGAGCCAGCTCTTGTTGTAATTAGCCGTCAATTTGTCTTGATCCAGCACACTGGTCAAATCGATAACCTTGCCCGTCTTAGCAATCGATGCCAGCAATCCCGGCTGCGGGAAGTCAGCGATATCAGGAGCATTTCCGCCGTCCACCCGAATATTTATTGTTGCTTCGAACTCCTTGGAGCCCTCGTATTGAATATCGATCCCTGTCTTCTCTTCAAATTCTTTAATGCTGCTCTCAAATTTCACTTGGTCAGCATCTACGAAGGGTCCAAACATGGTTACTTTAGTCCCTTTATATTCACCTTTCATCGCTAAATCTAACGGGGAACCCGAAGGTTCAGCACTAGGTGCATTTGTCGCTTTCTCGGTGTTATCTGCTGTTGGGCTGACTGTTGCCGCCGGTGGATCTGTAGGCGCCGCATTATTGTTGCCTCCGCCGCATGCGCTCAGCGTCATTGTGAAGGATAAACACAGTACTAAAGCCAACGACTTTTTACGTCCTGAGATCTTCTTCATCTTTTGTACATCCCCTTTAATGGTTATAGAGATAACATCTTATTCAATCATCCGGGCACCCTGGCATGTATTAGCAGCTTGTAGCAGATCACCTCCTTGCAAAGCTTTTCAGAAGACAGGTAAATATCCTAAAATCAAACTCCATCACAAATGTAATTTAATAATAGCGCTTACATTTTTTATATTATCATAATTAGTAACCGTTTCCAATCGGAAAATGAGATGTTTTTCATAAGAATTCATACTATTTTCTATCCTAACATTTAAATTTTAATTAAGACCGATACATGGCTCTGAAAAGCTTTTCAGAAGAAGGTCACAAAAATAAAGAGCCTTTATTTTTCCCGCGTGGATTCCCGCACAATCAGCTTATGCTCCATCTTTTCATTCAATACCTGGACACCACCTGTTGTGAGCAATTCATGCAGCATCTCCGCCGCACGATACCCTAACTCATAAATCGGCTGTGCAATCGTGGTCAGCTTTGGAATGAACATACTCGACATCCGCAAATTATCAAATCCAATCACAGATACCTGCCCCGGAACTAGAATATTACGATCCTTCAGATAAGAAATCGTCCCCATTGCAAATTCGTCAGCAACACAGAAAACGGCGGTCAGCTCGGGATAATCAGTAAACAACTCATGCGCAGCTTGATAAGCGTGTTCGAATCTGTGATTGGCATATTTGCTCTTCACAATATTCTGCTGTAGTCCAAACTCTGTTAATGCTCTTACAAAACCCTCATAACGAGGCGGGCCGGATACGGAGTTATCATGGTTAAAACCAATCATGCCAATGTCCTTATGCCCTAAATCAATCAGAAACTTTACCGCATCGTAAGCCGCCTGTTCATCATCCACCTCCACAGATGGAATGTCGTACTCATCAGAATGCGAGGATACCAACACAAAAGGAATTCTACAACCGACTAATTTGTCATGTGTCTCAGGATAAAGGACATCACTGGCGAACACGATCCCATCCACCTGCTTCTCATGGAAGTTATCAATGTAAGACAGCATCCGTTCTTTGTCACGGTCCGTATTGCAGATCATTAAACTGTATCCGAGCTTGATGCATGCATCCTGCATTCCCCGAATAACCCCTGCGAAATACAGGTTCTCAATATCCGGAATCAGCAGGCCCAGTGTAAAAGACTTCTTGTAGATCAGGCCGCGTGCAAACGCATTTGGTTGATATTGCAAACGTTCTACAGCCTCCATCACTCGATTCCGTTTGCTCTCTACGACCGTATTCGGCGCATTCATAACACGCGATACGGTGCTGATCGACACCTCCGCCATTCTGGCAACATCTCTTATGGTTGGCTTCATAACGATAACTTCCTTTTTTTCAGGTAACTTTTCGAAGTGATTATAGCAAGCCCGTTAAGAAATAACAACAGATTTTTTAAAGCGCTTACATTTTATTTTAAAGACATACTTATTCCTTATCTAATCATTACAAAGTGCGTATAACTTACTTAAAGTGTGTATATAGTTTTATTACATGGTATACTAGGCGAGTAGCATTATTCGCAGCTACAAATACTGCTCTAGACTATCTGAGCGTTTATTATAGGAGGGATTACATTGAAGCAACAGCGCGATATTCGATTCTCCGTACTGGACTTAGCCTCTATTGTGGAGGGTGGCACAGCGGCAGACTCTTTTCATAACTCTTTAGCTTTAGCTCAACATGCTGAGGCATGGGGCTATCACCGGTATTGGTTTGCTGAGCATCACAACATGATTGGTGTTGCCAGTTCTGCTACCTCACTCTTAATTGGCCACATTGCTGGCGGCACAAAAAGCATACGCGTAGGCTCTGGAGGCATCATGTTGTCCAACCACGCACCACTTGTCATTGCGGAACAATTCGGGACCCTCGAATCCCTATATCCAGGACGGATTGATTTAGGACTGGGCAGAGCCCCAGGATCCGATCAACCTGCTTCCCGTGCGCTACGCCGTGGTCTCGGAAGCGACGGCAGTGACTTCCCCGAGCAGTTAAGTGAGCTCAGAGCCTACTTCGATCCTGCAGGTGCAGGATCACGACCGGCTGGGGTTCGTGCTGTTCCTGGTGAAGGCTTGAATATCCCCATCTGGCTGCTGGGCTCCAGCGGTTTTAGTGCTCAGCTGGCAGGGAAGCTAGGTTTACCTTTTGCTTTCGCCAGCCATTTCGCACCAGAATATTTACTACAGGCTTTACACATCTATCATAGTAATTTCCGTCCTTCAGCAGCACTCGACAAGCCTTATGTGATGGTCGGAGTTGGTATTACAGCAGCCGATACCGTGAATGAGGCAAGACGACTGGCTACCTCGCAGCAGCAGCAATTCCTTAATATCATCCGCGGACGTACGGGGAAGTTACAACCACCGGTTGATAGTATGGAGGGGCTATGGACGATGCAAGAAAAAGCAGCCATGCTTGAGAAACAGCGTTACTCTTTCGCTGGTGATAAAGCAGCAATTAAAGAACGGCTTCAAGAAATCCTGCAAGAGACACAGGCCGATGAATTGATTGTTTCTGGTGGAATTTATGATCCTAACGCTCGTCTACGCTCTTATGAGATTGTAGCCGACGCTATGAAGGAAATCTAATTTATCATCATAATTAAGGCAAGACGATAGGTCTGGTATCGGGGTTTGAGCCCTATTCCAGATGTATGTCTTGCCTTTTTATTTTGCATTCATAATCGTTCTCAATAAAACACAATAAAAACAATGAATTACATAAAAATAAAGAGTTAAATAGAGAGAACTGGTGTAAAACCATTAATATAATTGATATTTGATCAAATATGATGGATTTCCTTCTAATATCCCATTTTTGTTTAGATATTATTTTGATTATACTTTAGTTATTCGCTATAACGAACGAATTGGCGGTATATCTCTACCCTCTCCTTCCACTTTCACGGAGATTCCTATATACGCACAAGAAAGTGGTTCTGTGAGATACTACTTATTTCGACAATGTTTGATGGAAAATCCGATTAGAAGAGAAGAATTTGCCGGAAGCCCGCAAATGATGTCTACAAAATTTAATATGGGGTTCAGGAGAAAGGAGCGAGTAAAGTGAAGAAGAAATATCGCTCGGCTTTCATAGCTGCTTATATCCTGACTATTCTAGCAGGAGTCATCTGGCATGCTGGCGGAGTTAGTGCGCAAGATACCATTAAGCTTACGGTGAATTCGCATACGACAAGCACAGCCACCATGAACAATATGCAGCCTGGTGATGAAACGAACTCAGAATACACAATTATTAACGCAGGTAGTGAGGGCTTTAATTACTATGTGGACTTCAAATTCATCTCTGGAGACGCAGAATTATACGATATTCTCCAAATGACACTCGAAAAAGAGGGAGTAATCATCTATTCAGGGGTGATGAGTGAGGCTGCCGGAAGAGTTGCCATCGGTTCACTTGCCGGGGGAGAACAAAGTGTAATCCAAATGGATGTAATTTTCCCGTGGGAAGCAGGGAACGAATATCAAGGGAAAACCACCACTGTAGCCTTTGAGTTCTCCGCTTCTGGAGGACCGGAGCCTTCCGCTGAACCTAGTCCTTCACCGACAGCGACGGCCACAGCTCAGCCTACACCTGAGCCATCACCTACTGTAGTGCCAACTACGACACCTACTGCCACGGCTACAGCTACACCTGAAGCTTCGCCGACCGCAACAGCTTCACCAACCACGACACCTACAGATCCGCCGACGACTACCGCTTCACCAACTGCGGCACCTACGAATACACCGACGGCTACTTCGCCAACGGCAACAGCAGCTGCCACACCAGGGCAATCAACGACGCCAACACCATCGCCAATACCTACAGCTTCACCAGTAGTAGATGAAATTAGTGTCACTGAAGCGCCGATCCCACTGGGTGGAGGCGATAATGAGCCGACAGTATCACCAAGTGCTGGCAGCCAAACTACCAGTGCAACACCGCAGCCAAGCAATGAGATCTCCCTGCCTGATGATGAGCTTCCACTGGGAGCACCAGAGGTTGGCAACAAGCTTCCAAATACCGCTGAGCCTTGGTATAACTTGATTCTTGCCAGCTTAGCCATTGCGGTACTCAGCGTGATTATCATGCGCAGATTGAAATCGAAGAAATAACCACATTTTGCAGCATAAGTCTGGAGGTGAGAGAGTATGAAGAAGCGTAATGGTGTCTTGCTAGCCGTGAAGCTAATCTTCATACTCTCTTTAGTTGTGTTGATTTACTCGGTTGTACAAGTGGTCAAAGCACCGCTCGAAGCTAAACAGGCTTTAAATGATTGGGCAAAAAAGAGGGAGGAAGCTGTCGCCCGCCCCCTTTCTGCCGAAGAAATCCCTCTTCCCATGGGAATGATCAGTTCAGCCAAGGAACAGCCGCACCCCGCTCATTCCTATTCAGAAGGTGAAATCATAGGAGAGATTCGTTTCCCCAAATTAAACAAAAAGATCGCAGTGCTAGAAGGCACGGAAAGCCCCGAGCTAAAAAAGGGAGCCGGACATTATAAAGGCAGCGCAGCTATCGGTGCCACCGGCAACAGTGTACTCGCAGGCCACCGCGATACAGTGTTCCGTAATCTGGGAGAACTCGTCGCTGGAGATCTTATCGAGCTGGAAAGTACCGATGGGACTTTTACCTATGAAGTAACAGGCAGCACAATTGTTGACGGGGACGAACGTGGTGCTATAAAGCCAAGTGATAAGGCCATCCTCACATTGATTACCTGTTATCCCTTTTCATATGTGGGATCTGCACCGGACCGTTATTTACTTTCAGCGAAGTTAGTGAAACAAGAAATATTGCCGCATTAAACTTAAATATTACCTCAATCTTCTTCCTCAGGGATGAGACCTTATATGGAAAGTGATACTATATATATACAATAGTAAAGAGGAGATGACCCAAGGTGAAGAAAGAGGTTGTAGAACGGTTTATTTCGTATGCACAAATGGATACCCAATCGAATGAAGATAATGAGACTTGCCCATCCACTCCGGGACAGATGGTTCTGGCCCACAAGCTGGTTGAAGAGCTTAAGGAAATCGGCATGGAGGAAGTCCAGGTGGACGAGCATGGCTATGTTATGGCGACACTCCCTGCGAATACGGACAAGGATGTTCCGACCATTGGTTTTTTAGCCCATTTGGATACAGCGACTGATTTTACCGGAACGAATGTGAAGCCACAGATTATCGAGAACTATGATGGTCAAGATATTCTTTTGAATAAAGAGCTGAATGTTGTATTATCCACAGCGAGCTTTCCGGAGCTGGCGGAATACAAAGGCCACACCTTAATTACAACCGACGGCACGACCCTGCTTGGCGCAGATAATAAAGCCGGTATTGCTGAGATTATGACCGCCATGCATTACCTCATTCAACATCCAGAAATCAAACACGGCAAGATTAGAGTTGCCTTCACACCAGACGAAGAAATCGGCCGCGGGCCTCATAAATTTGACGTAGCCGCTTTTAATGCTTCCTATGCTTACACTGTAGACGGAGGTCCACTCGGAGAATTAGAGTATGAAAGCTTTAATGCTGCGTCTGCCAAAATCTCAGTCTACGGCGTTAATGTTCACCCTGGGACTGCAAAAGGAAAGATGATTCATTCCGCCAAAATCGCCATGGCACTTCATCTCAGACTCCCTGCTGAGGAAGCGCCCGAATATACAGACGGTTATGAAGGCTTTTATCACCTAAGCTCTATAGAAGGCACACCTGAATTCAGCAAGCTGCAATATATCATCCGCGACTTCGACCGTGAGAAATTCGAGGCACGTAAAGCATATCTCTCAGCTGTCGTAGAAGAATTCAAAAACATCCATGGTGAAGAGAACATCGTGCTTGAAATGAAGGACCAATATTACAATATGCGTGAAAAAATCGAGCCAGTGCGTCATATCGTCGATATTGCCCATGAGGCGATGGAGAACCTTAACATCACACCGATCATCCGCCCGATTCGCGGAGGTACAGATGGCTCGCAGCTTTCCTACATGGGCTTGCCGACACCTAATATTTTCACCGGAGGCGAGAATTTCCATGGCAAATTCGAATATGCGTCTGCGGACAATATGGTAAAAGCGGTAAATGTTATCGTGGAGATTGCTAAGCTATTCGAACAGAAAGCCTAAAGCATTATCCGCATCACTCCTTTAAAACACCAAAAAATCCCTGTAGAGGCCGATCCAGACCTCTCAGGGATTATTAATGTTCATAGGCTATTCGATTAGCATCTTTCTTCCGGCGGCGTGTCCTTCCAGATCACGTTTTCTCCGTAATTTTTACCCCAATCATACATCAATCGAAGGACGGGAAGCAGACTTTGGCCATATGATGTCAGGGAATACTCTACTTTTGGCGGAACCTCAGCGTACACTTTTCTTAGAACCAGCTGGTCCTCTTCGAGCTCGCGAAGCTGATTGGTCAACATTTTTTGCGTGATATGAGGAATTAGCTTCTTCAGCTCGCTGAACCGCTTTGTCCCTTCAAGCCCTAGATGCCAGAGGATAATCAGCTTCCATTTCCCTCCGATCACCGCAAGCGTCAATTCCTTCTCACAGTTAATTTCCTTCAAGTTTATGCGATCTTTAATCTCGGTTGCCATACCTAAAGCGCCTCCTCTCTCCTGTTATCATACTAACACAAAAACGAATAACCTCCTCATTGGAAGGTATTCGTTTCTGTACGTTCACTCTAAATTAGCATGCTTGCCGAACATTTGCTGATTCGTCTGCCCCGTCTTCTCCATCATTCGCAGAATAATAGCATCATAAAAGACCAACATCGTCTGTTCGAATAAAGAAGCCATCGGCTGGATCGTGCTGTAGCTTCCACTGGCCGGATCTTTTGGAGATCCCGGCAGCTTCACTGTGTAGCCCGCTAAACGTCCAACCGTCGAATCCGGCGCAATGGTAACGGCAACAACTTCTGCGCCTACCCCTTTGGCTTTCTCAGCCATAGAGATCAACCCTTTTGTCTCACCGGAACCGGAACCGAGGACTAACACATCCCCCTGTTCAATCCCCGGAGTCACCGTTTCGCCTACAACGTAAGCCTCTTTACCAACATGCATTAACCGCATAGCAAAGGCCCGTCCCATCAATCCAGATCTGCCCGCTCCAGCCACGAAGATCTTGTTGGACTGAAGCAGCAGCTCAGCCATTCGCTCAGTCTCTTCTTCATCAAGCTGAGATATGGAGCGCTGGAGCTCCTCTATAATTTGCTGCGCATATTTCATTGTATCCATTGTAATCTTAAGCCTGACTAACTAGACGTTTCATTTCTGCTGCGGCAGCCTTTTGATCCGCTTCACCTGTGATGCCTCCGCCAACGATGACAAGATCAGGGTTCGCGGCGATCACTTCTGGAAGTGTGCTTAGCTTGATCCCTCCAGCGATAGCTGTTTTGGCCTGCTTAACCACACTCTTAATCGCATTTAAATCTGCAAAAGAATTTTTACCTTCCGCTTGATGGTCATATCCAGAGTGTACACAGATATAGTCTACGCCAAGTGCGTCTACTTCAGCCGCTCTTGTTTGGATATCCTTCACATTAATCAGATCAACTAGAATCTCTTTATTGGTTTTCTTCGCTTCCTCCACTGCACCTCTAATGGTAGAATCATCAGAAACACCAAGTACAGTAACGATATCCGCGCCCGCTTCCACAGCCTTCATCACTTCATATCCACCTGCGTCCATGATTTTCAAATCCGCCAACACAGTCAAAGCTGGAAAAGCCTCTTTGATTGCCTTCACTGCATGTAACCCTTCATTTATAACGATAGGTGTTCCAATTTCAACGATATCTATAAATTCGGCAACTTTTGAGACAACCTCTTTCGCTCCCGCAATGTCCACTAAATCCAACGCTAATTGTAATTTCATATTTATTTGCACTCCTTATTAATATATTTTAGTAAGTCATGTACAAATTGTAGTTCCTTACATCCCTTTAGGGAAGTAGGCACTTTATTGTGATGTAGTTACCTGGAGGATACTAATGTGCGGTTAAAGGGCTCTTTTCGACTTAAATTAAAAACGTTTTGTCATTTTTCTGTAAAAATACTGCATTTCCATGAAAGCTGTGCTAATATTACAGTTTGTTTATGAAATTTTAGGAAGTACATCATAATATAAGAAGGTGCACAATGAAGCAAAATAATCACCAGGAATTCAACCTGGTCAAACTGACCTGGCCGATTTTCCTCGAGCTATTCCTCTTTATGCTCATGGGCAGTGTGGATACTTTTATGATCAGTTCAGTGTCGGACGATGCCGTGTCAGGTGTCGGCGCAGCGAATCAGATCATTGCGATAGCAATTTTAGTCCTCAGTGTAATTGGTAACGGCGCAGCTATTGTGGTCTCCCAATATCTCGGTTCCAAAAAACCTCTGGAAGCCGCTCAAGTGACCGGCAATGCCATTACCCTAAACCTGTTAGTCGGCATTCTCCTAAGTACGTTTTTGCTGATATTCGGAGGGTCGCTACTGACTGCGCTGAATGTAAAAGGGGATATCCTCATTTACGCCAAAGCCTATATGAATATTGTTGGGGGCGGTATTTTTCTGCAAGCATTAATTAATGCTCTGGCGACTACTATCCGTACTCACGGTTTCACCAAACAGACGATGGTCGTATCCTTGCTGATGAATATCATTCACGTGGTGGGCAACTACCTGCTCATTTATGGTCATTTCGGACTTCCGGCGTTAGGTGTGGAGGGTGCGGCTATCTCAACAGTGATGAGTCGCTTTATCTGCCTGATCCTATTCTTCCTGCTGCTCTACAGAGTGATGGAGGTACGGGTGAAAGTAACCTATTACATTCATCTTTCTAAAAAATACGTGCTGCAAATTCTCAAAATCGGCATCCCGTCCGCTTTTGAATCCATCACTTATCAGTCGTGCCAGCTTGTATTCACACTGTATATTACTTATTTAGGCGCTGAAGCTATGGCTACCCGCCAGTACGCGCTTAATATTTCCAATTATATTTATTTATTCAGTGTAGCTGTCTCTATGGGAACTTCCATCGTTGTAGGACATCTCGTGGGAGCTAGACGACCTGATGAAGCCTATAAGCGTGTATTCACCAGTGTAAAGTGGGCGTTGCTGGTTACCGTAATAATAGATGCTGTGGTGATTTTCTTCCGGGTACCGCTATTCGGGCTTTTCACAGACAATGAGAACATCATTAGGATGGGGGCGCAGGTCATATTGCTTAGCTTCTTCCTGGAAACCGGGCGCACAACCAATCTGGTTATCATTAACTCTTTACGCGCCTCGGGCGATGCCAAATTCCCTGTATATATGGGACTGATCTCCATGGTCTGCATGAGCTTACCTCTTGGTTATTTCCTGGTGTTCCAACTTGATCTCGGGTTAGCCGGCGTGTGGATTGCTACTGCGGTCGATGAGTGGGTGAGAGCCGTCATTATGTATTTCCGCTGGAAGAGCCGAGCTTGGGAGAAACATGGACTTATCGAACACGAAGCTCCAGAACACTGTACACCTTCCGCTACTCCTGCAGCTGTAAATTAATATGTATATACAGAGGGTTCTTTAAGGTCATATCAGATCTTAAGGGACCTTCTATTTATTTACGCCAACATTACATAAAATTTGAGAATGAATGAACCATTCTACGTTACAATAGATAGAACATAATTCACAAAGCTAAAGGAGAGAACTTCATGCCGGAGGAAACCGGAATCCATGAGTTACTGACGCTCAAAACGATTGCGGAGACTTTAAACAGTTCCAATGAGCTCAGACCCATGCTCGACACAGTCATGGGCAAGCTACTTGAGTTAACCGGAAACACTGCAGGCTGGATCTTCCTGAGCGAAGAATACATGGAATATGAGTGTGCCGCTGATCGAGGCCTGCCACCTGCACTACAGCGCGACAATAAACAACCAATGCAGTGCGGAAGCTGCTGGTGCCTAAGCCGCCTATGGGACGGTCGGCTCGAGCATGCCGTTAACATCCTAAGCTGCAAGCGGCTGAGTAACGCCAGGCAGTATAACTGGGGCGACACGCTGGGCATCACCCACCACGCCACCGTCCCGCTGCATTCAGGTGAGCGTTACTTGGGACTTATGAATGTGGCCGCACCAGGCAAAGCACATTACGCCGACAGCGAGCTGGCTTTGCTGCAATCCGTGGCTTTGCAAATTGGCAGTGCTATAGAACGGATGCAGTTATATAGCACCGAGCAGCGCCGCGCGAATCTGTACGCCAAATTAGGCGAATTCAGCGCAGCTTTAAATCTAACCGCCAACCAATGTATCTCGCCCAGTATTCTGATCGAGAAAAGCGCCGCCCTGATTGGCGACTATTTCGATTGGCCCTTTGCAGCGATTATCGGGCAGCATGAGGGACAATTCGAAGTCCATGCTGCCTATGCGGCTAATATAATGCCGGAAATAGCTCCCTTCGAGCTCTCGGATTCTTTTAAAGTACGTCTAGGAGATATCGCGAAAGGACAACGCTTTGCGACATTAACCCCTGATGAAGAGCAGGAAATTACGAAGTCCTGCTGTTCTGAACAACCTGTCGCGGAGCATGTTGTGATGCTCGCTGTGCCCTTTCGGCAGATTGCCGCACAAGGTGCAGGAATTCTACTGATCACCTCACCTAAAGCACTAGCCTCCGCAACTGCGGATGGAGAGGTGCTTGAGGCTGTCGCTGAGCATATTTCCGCTACATTGGAAAGTGCTCAGCTTGGAGAGAAACGCCGCGAAATTGCGCGTCTTGATGAGCGGAATCGTCTGGCCCGTGACCTGCACGACTCCGTGAACCAGATCCTCTTCTCCCTCTCAATGACCGCCAAAGGCGTGGAAAGTATGCTGAAGCAGGAGCATATCTCCCATCCTGCTACTGAGGCTGTCCGCGATATTCAAGCTTTATCCCAGTCAGCACTCAAAGAAATGCGTGTATTAATTATGCAGCTTCGGCCTGCCGGACTGGAAGCCGGTTTATTGACTGCGCTGCAGGCTCATGGCCAGCAGCTAGGGCTGCTGATACAGACGCAACGGAGCGGTGTTCACGAACTTCCCCGCAACGTGGAGGAAGGGCTGTGGCGCATTGGCCAAGAAGCACTCAATAATGTACGTAAGCATTCCGGAACCTCTAAAGCGGAGGTATCTCTACATCTGAATGCAGCCGAGGTGGTACTGAGCGTTGCCGACCAAGGTAAAGGCGGGGCCAAACGGCGTTCTAACACAGACACTAATGAATCTCTTGGTCTGCATATTATGAAGGAAAGAGCAGAGGCCCTCTTCGGTCGTATTCATATCCACAGTGTGGAAAATCAGGGCACAACGGTTGAGGCAACCATACCTCTGCCCATCCAATCTACATAAAGTCGGGTGATCATAAATGACGATAAACTTATTATTAGTAGACGACCATGCAATGGTACGCCGTGGGCTGCAAGTATTTCTCTCCACACAACCCGATATCAAGGTTATCGGGGAGGCCTCCAACGGCCGCGAGGCACTGGAAAGAACAGCCGAATTGAACCCGGATGTCATATTAATGGATTTGCATATGCCCATTATGGACGGCATTGAGACCGCTCAAGCGCTGAGGATCTCCCACCCGCAGGTCAAGGTCATTGTATTGACCTCCTTTTCGGATCAGGATCATGTACTCCCGGCTATCCGCGTAGGAATCAAAGGCTATTTGCTTAAAGATATAGAACCAGAAGCGCTGGTAGTTGCGATCCGTAAGGTACATAACGGGCAAGTGGAGCTACATTCCGAGGCTGCCAGCCAACTGATGAATCTAATGGCGACTTCTACACTAGAGCAAATGGAACTTAATACTTCCGATCCGAACGGGCCAAACACAACACCTGCTGCAATCACCGGATTAGAGCTTCTTACCCCACGCGAGCAAGAAGTATTAGACCTGATTGCGCTCGGTATGAGCAACAAAGAGATTGCCAGCAAGCTGGTCATCACCGAAAAAACCGTTAAGACCCATGTCAGCCACGTTCTCGGAAAGCTAAACTTAGCGGATCGGACTCAGGCTGCCATTTTCGCATTGAAAGGCGGCTATAACGCCTAGAATCAAAACTCCTCTACAACTTTAGTCTTAGATGCTCAGCACAATGGCTGAGCGTTTTTATTATATATGTTCATTCCATGTGCTGATGTTAACAGAGGCCGATTCAACTATCATTGGTTTATAGCAACTGACCTCACATAGGAGTGGATACAGATGAAAGTGATGATCCTGACAGGCAGTAATCGAAAAGAAGCAACCAGCACGAAGCTGGCAGAACATGCCGCCCATTTCATTAGTCAGCAAGGAGAAAAGGTTAACGTGTTTGATCTCTACAAACGCCCACTTCCCTTTTATTCACCAGACGAGGCTTACACAGAGCATGAACATTTAAACGAGCTTAAACAAGAGATGTTAGCAGCGGATGCAGTAATCTTGGTTACTCCGGAATATCACGGCTCGGTAAGTGGCGTATTAAAAAATGCGATTGATCATCTAGGCCAGGCGCATTTCAATGGTAAAGTTGTGTTATCCGCCAGTTCAGCCGGGGGAGCGGTAGGGATAAGCTCATTACTTCAATTGCAAGCCATCGTACGCAACCTGCACGGCATCAATACACCAGACTGGATCTCCATCGGTGGACTGCAACGCAAGCGGTTCGAGGTCGGGTACGACGGATACGAGGGTGGGCAAGAAATCGAAGATCGCATCCACCTAGTATTAGAAGCATTCCTGAACTTAGCCCGCAAAATCGGCAGACCGGCAGGTGCTATCCAATGATCAAAGGACTATATGAAGCACATTTACCAGTAAGCAATCTTGAAGTATCCATCGAATTTTATGAGAAATTAGGTCTGAAAATGGCTTGGCGGGATGAAGAAACTGTATTCTTCTGGATCGAGGAAGGTCGGAGCTGGATTGGTCTTTGGGAAGGCCAGGAGGTTCAAACCCCATACCATCCGTCCTTGCGGCATATTGCCTTCCGTATCACTTACGAGGATTTGAAGCAATCACTGCAATGGCTGGAATCGATTGGTGTAGAGGCTGTTCCGTTCCGCAACCGGACTTCTGTTGAGCCTTTTATCCGGGCTTATCAAGGAAATGCTTCTGTCTACTTCAACGACCCTGACGGCAACAGCTTGGAATTTATGTGCCACGTAGAGGTTCCTGAACATCTGAAGAATATCTCAGAGAACATAACCTTAACGGAATGGGAGAAATTACTGCACAGTAAATAAAATACTCAAACAAAAAAACAGCTGCTCCCGTCCAAGGGTCCAGCTGTTTGAGTATATTAGCTTCTTCGATTACTTAATCGAAATGCCCTTCTTCATGGCCTTCATGTCTGCATTCGTATTCACAAGCGTTGGCAGTATCTTCATACTTCTAGTCATGGGAGAGTTGCATTGCCAGCAGGTAGGTACATATTGAAAGGCGAAATTATCGCGCATCCAACCTGTGCAACCTTCCTTGGTACAGGACCAAATAGCTGTGTCTTCTTGCGGAAGTTCCTCCAGTGCTTTTTTACGAAAATACATAAGTACCCCTCCTTGGATCGAATCGAGACGATATCGCTACCCTATTAGGGGCAGATTCATACTATGAAAATAAAAAAAGCTGCCCTCAACTTGTGTTAAGGGCAGCCTGATTTTTAAACTACAGTTTTACAACGTTTTCGGCTTGTGGTCCACGAGCGCCTTGAGTTACGTTGAACTCAACGCGTTGGCCTTCGTCCAAAGATTTAAATCCGTCGCCTGTGATTGCGGAGAAGTGTACGAATACGTCGCTTCCACCTTCAACCTCGATAAAACCGAATCCTTTGTCTGCGTTAAACCATTTCACTGTACCTGTTTGCATGATATTACCTCCAATATTTTATTTAACACATGTCCTTTTATTCCTACGTAGTGTACGAACAAATAAAAATTCACACATTGGAAAAGGACTCATACGCACAAATGATAACCTTTTACAATATGTGAATTAAGGGTTAAATTTATGATTGATTTCATTGTACCACACTAAATCACTAAAAGCAATGCGTATGCCTATTTAATTTTCACTCCGGCTCTTATTGCCTATAAACAGCAGCAGCCGAGCCGGACGAACACCCATGTTAGTCGATATAACCTGCCAATCCTTTATCCATCAAGTAATCCATTTCTGCATCAAGAATGGTCTCTACTGTGATTTCATCCAGCTTCACATCACGTTGGGCAGTGACATAGTCGACCAGATCATCGCTGTCGATGTCTACCTCACCCTTGGCGTTCGCCTTGGCCTTATTGATAAAGGTCTGTTCATGCTTCAATACTAAGCGGATGATTTGCGGATCCACTTTGGTTTTGGCAGATAATACATTTACTAGCTCCTGCTCATTTACTTTGTCACTCATTTTTTAAATTTCATCTCCTTACAATTATTACACAATCATTGTAGCATATTTCGCGCTTTAACGCGTCATTACGCGAAGTATACCGCGGTTTATTCACACTTTTCTTATCATCCCAGCGTCTATAACGTTCCACTTGAAGTAAGTTATTTAATAAAAACAGTTGTGAGGAACATTGACTTGTGCCAAAATATAAAAAAAGTGTTGGACCAAATGAATACTAGAAAAGGCGGTTGAATTCATGAGCTCTGTATCTACCCAGCAATTAGACACAAACAGCAACAAGGCACATCGTTATATCGAAGACGTATACGCACAGGTTGTTGCGCGTAATCCTTTTGAGCCCGAATTTCATCAGGCCGTAAAGGAAATCCTTGAATCTTTGCTTCCAATCCTCGCTGCTGAACCTAAGTATCAGGAAAATGCCATTCTGGAAAGATTGGTTGAGCCAGAACGTTTGATTATGTTCCGTGTTCCTTGGACAGACGATCAAGGTAAGGTCAGAGTTAACCGTGGATATCGTGTACAGTTCAGCAGTGCAATTGGACCTTACAAAGGTGGACTTCGTTTTCACCCATCCGTTAATGCTAGTATTATCAAATTCCTTGGTTTCGAGCAAATCTTCAAAAATGCTCTTACCGGCCAACACATCGGCGGAGGTAAAGGCGGCTCCGACTTTGATCCTAAAGGTAAATCCGAAGGCGAAATCATGCGTTTTGCACAAAGCTTCATGACTGAATTGCAAAATTACATCGGTCCTGACCAAGACGTTCCTGCAGGAGATATCGGTGTAGGTGGTCGTGAGATCGGCTACATGTACGGACAATACAAGCGGATCCGCGGAGGATATCCGGCTGGCGTATTGACTGGTAAAGGTATTGGTTACGGCGGAAGTCAGGCTCGGACAGAGGCTACTGGTTACGGTACAGTTTATTTCGTAAACGAGATGCTGAAAGCAAAAGGCCTTTCTTTTGAAGGAAGCCGCGTTGTTGTTTCCGGTTCTGGTAACGTAGCGATCTATGCGATCGAAAAAGCTGTACAGCTAGGCGCTAAAGTCGTAGCTTGTAGTGATTCCGCCGGATATATCTATGACGAAAATGGGATTAACCTCGAAACTGTCCGCCGCCTGAAAGAAGTCGAAAGAAAACGGATTAGTGAATATGTGAATGAACATCCTAACGCTGTGTATACTGAAGATTCCACGCAAATTTGGACCATTCCTTGTGATATCGCCCTTCCGAGTGCTACTCAGAATGAGATTGATGAAGCCATGGCATTGAAACTGATTGAGAATGGTGTAAAAGCAGTAGGCGAAGGTGCCAATATGCCGTCCACCCTTGAAGCTATTCATCAGTTCCAACAAGCTGGCGTACTATTCGCACCTGCTAAAGCTGCTAATGCTGGCGGCGTAGCTGTCTCTGCGCTTGAAATGGCACAAAACAGCATGCGGTTGTCCTGGAGCTTTGAAGAAGTAGATACGAAGCTGCATGAAATCATGGTTTCCATCTACGAACAATCTGTAAATGCATCCGAGCAATATGGACAGTCCGGCAACCTTGTTGCAGGAGCGAACATCGCTGGATTCAAAAAAGTGGCCGACGCTATGCTGGCTGAAGGTGTAATCTAAATAAATTACCGGCGCTCTAGTCACGAACGCCCGACATACAAAAGTCCCCGTAACCGGTCAGCAAGAATCCGGTTACGGGGACTTTTTGTGTGTCTAAACGTTCCATCCGGGGATCTTCCGCAAATCCCCGTCCCAAATCGATTGAGTACTCTCCACAGTCGTATCGTGGGGTGAAGAAGCCGTACGAATGTAACAGGAATCTATTCCTATCGTTAGCGCCCCTGCAATATCGGTACGGGGATCATTCCCGATCATGATGGCCGAACGCAAATTCGCTCCATAATGTTCAACTAAATAACGATAAAATAGCGGATCCGGCTTACTCACTCCTGCTTCGGAGGAAATGGCAATGCCATCGAATAAAGGAAGAATACCCAGCATCATTAATTCTGCTTCTATAAAGGTTTTCTGGCCATTGGAGAGCAAAAACACCTTTTTGCCACGTTCTCTTAATGTTTGCAGAATTTCAACCACACCCTCATAAAGTGAGATATGGATCATCGATAATGTCCGCAGCCATCTAACCGTTTCATGTAACCACGCTTGATCCGGTTGCCCACCCAATTGACGGGCCACAGAACGAAACACATCCTCCATTACGAAATCTGGATACTGACAATTCCGTGCGGCTTCGGCGAGCTGTAAATCCCTCTCCCGCAGAAATTGTGCCTGTAGCTCACTTCCTGTTATGGACATCCCCTGATATCCGAAATGGAGCGATAATCGATCCCATACCTCCTGCTTCTCCTCATCTGTCTGAATATCGATTAATGTGCCATACAGGTCGAAAATATAAGTCTCGTACATCCACCGTCTTCCTTCCTATTATTCTCTCTGTGTCTTAGTACCATTGCCATTGTCGGTGGTTGTCTGGCCCTCCTCCATCCGGTTTGACACCTTTTGATAGAGATAGGAGATGCCGAGCAAGCAGATGCCAAAGCTGGCATAGGCTATGATTTTGCTGCCAGTATTCAGCAGACCCAAATCATAGAGCAGCAGCTTGCCCGTGGCCAGCAGCGTTAATCCAAGGCCGAAGCGCCGGATGTACACATACCTTTTGCGGAAGCCATACATGATAAATAGAACGGCTAACAGTAGATAAATGAGACTAAAAATTAACCCTGCATCACTCAGTTGCAATTGCACTCCTAGGAAAGCGGTGATAATGCCGAGTAGATAAATCGCCATGAAAACAGGATAGATCTCCATACTCTTAAACTGGCGATTCAGCGCTGCAATCAGCAGATCACGTCCGCTAAACCAAACAAAGATATTAAAGATAATCAGTACGGCCAGTGCGATATAATCAGCTGCTGTATTTTGCGCGAGATTATTTTGCAGACTTGGCAGCCCTACTGTAATCACTATACAAATGACGTAGCCAATCCCAAACAGAAGTCTCACAAAATATTTAACAATCGTGTCATACAGCACCTTAACCTTTGGCAGCACGTAAGCCAGAACCAAGGTCCATACCGCGGACAGCAGCAAGTTATAGAAGGTTCTATGCGCAAAATCCTCCGGTACAACCAGATGATACAATCTTCCCGATTCATACAAGCCGTAAATCCAGAAATTTAATAACGCCGCATATTTGAACCACAACGCTAAGGTGATTTCATAAGGTTCGCTGCGCTGAAGAGCATCCTTACGGTTATGCTGAACAGCATACAACACCGCGACAATCAGCATGCCTGCTGTGATAAAGACATATTTTAGCGGGAAGTAGACATCTCTAAAATTCGTCCATTGATAGTCTGCGACCCACTGCGTCGGTACATTTAGACAGAAGAATACTACAAGGCAGAGCATCATAATGCCCCAGCCCGCCCTTTCCATCCCCTTAAAGCGGTTCAGATTGCCATACAGCGTAAGAACGACGCCCTCAATCAGCCAACCGATGGACCACCAAGCCGCTCCAAATTGAAATGGAATCATCAATATGCCGAAGGTCAGTGAAGTGGCATAGAACAGCAGCATGCTTTCTTTTTCCTGTGGCATCAGCTTCTCAAGCCCTCGACCCAGACCGAGATACAGCAGGCAGAAAAGCAACGCCAGTGCACCATTGTAATCCTTCAGTCCTGCATCCATAAATAAAATATACAAGGTGAGACAGCTAATAAACGTATTACATCCTAAGAGAGAGAAATCCCACCAGGACAGCTTGGAACGATATTTGAACGGGTACCACAAGGTAATTCCCAGATACATCGCAAAAGTCAAAACAGCATAACACATATTAATTCCGTTGCTATCCGACAAAGCTATTAATATGAGCATGGAGGGTGTATTAAATAAGTAGCTGATATAATTGACAACGTTCCAGCGTTTGCGGAAAGAAATCAATAAGATGAATAAATTCAATAGAAACAAGTAACCCATAGCCACATAAACCGCGTTGCCCGAAAGGCCAAACGCCCCCAGATAAGAGTATAAGGGCAGATATCCTCCGATTAAGCCCAGCGCACAAATACTCCGTGATTCATACCTTAAAGACAGGAGTACCGCAGTTAAAGTAACGAGTACAGACAAGGATAACCCTACATATATACTAATAATATCAAGCAGAAAATAGCTATAAAAAATAGAGCCATACAGCACCGAAATCCCGCCGCCAAGCAGCCCTAAAGCGAAGGTGCCTTTTCCTTTGCGGTATAACCACTCCCCGCCTCCCAGCATCAATAATCCCAGTAGAAAAAAAGCGCTTCCCTTCATATAACCTGTGAACCAGTTGGAATAGGTATACCGGAAGCCTGCCCCCACCGCCAAAATCAACAGTAGAATACCCAGCTTGTTAATCCAGCTTAGTCCAATCTTCATTTCGATCTGATTTTGTTTTCTTCGGCGCTTAAGCACCTCTTCACTGATCTCTTCCGAAGCAAAATCATGTAATCCATTATCCATGCCCGAGTTGAGGCGAAGTTCCGCTTCCCTCAGCCTCTGCCGCTGTGCCAGCACATGCTCATTTAATTCTGCCGCCAACGCCCCGAGTCGACTGGATATCTCTGCTTGTTCCTCACCCAGCTGCCTGGAGGCTGTGTGGTACAGCTGCTGAATATGGCGTTTCGTCTCCACTTCAAAAGCCGTCAGCCGATCCGTATGAGCGTGGCTTCTAGAGGCAAAATAAGTTTGCAGCTTCTGCCTCGACACTTTAAGAATGCCCAGCTTTTCATCTAAAATTTGTTCCGTTAGCGCAACTCTTAGCTCAGTATTCTCTTCTTGAAGCTTACCTACCTGAATCTTTAGCTCGACCAAAGCGAGCTTATGCTTCTCATATTGCTTCTTCAAGTATTCATTCTCGTTGACCAGATCGTGACTTTCATATTCCGCGATCAGAGCCTCATATTCCTTAATCAGCCCGTCCTGCTGTACCTTCATGAATCTCAGTCGATCTTTGAATGACTCCATAGCGCCTCCTTATGTGAGCGATTGTTAATACTTACATATTACTACATATAGCTGGGGGGTCTTATGCTTTTTTTATATTTGCAGTGAATGAAGATTACAATCGGGATGCAAAAAAACTGCAACATTTTGGAGGGGTGTCCCGTCAGAATAATAACAACACTAACAAAAGATTTTAAAAGGAGCTCACAACCATGAACAACATTTTAAAAACAAGTACAGTTCTTTTAACTTTGTCCCTAGCACTTTCTACAGGAGCAGCTTATGCTGCACCCACCACAACTTCTGCTAAAAATGAGGCTAAACAAACCTCCGCTAGCGTTAATCAAAAGACGTTTGCGATTGAAATCAACGGATCGACTATTAAAGAAACAGGCTTCCAAAGCACAAGCGGTAAAGAGCCGATGGTACCACTACGTTCAATTACTGAAGCCCTTGGATTTGAATTAACCTGGAATGCACAGAATAAATCCGTTGAACTTATCAATGGCGCTGTATTCACTACAGTGAAAGCTGGAGAAGATCGTTATAGTATCAACAAAATGAATACAACACTTGGAACTGCACCACAATTGGTTGACTCCACTTTGTATGTCCCAGCTTCCTTTTTAAGCGAAGTAATTCATCAAAACATGACTGTGAAGGGAGATTCCATTGTGATCAACACAAATGCCGCCGAGCAGCACATGACTAAGACTGGTGTGATTACAGCAGTCTATGATGGTGGTAAATACCAATCCGTTCAAATCCAAGGTGTAGGTACGGATGGAATCGTATTAAATGTAGGGGAAGATACGGCTATTGAGATGGCTGACGGCACTAAAATTGCACTCAAAGATCTCCATATCGGGATGACAGTAAAAGCAGAACACTCCATGGTCATGACTATGAGTCTTCCGCCACAAACACCAACTTACAAAATCACCGTTCTGGATAAGCAAAAACAAGATGATCTTCTAGGTACTGCTGGTACTATTGAAGAAGTTCAAAAAGACGATAAGGGAAATATCAGTATCACCGTTAAAGGTAGTGGCCTGAGCGAATTGTCACAAAAAGAAGTAGTACTGCGCATTAGCGAAGACACAGTGCTCATTAACAAAGACGGCGAAGCTGTTAAAAGCAGCGAGCTTGTTAAAGGCACAAAAGTTATCGGATTCTACAGCCCAGTGCTGACCAGAAGCCTGCCACCCATCGGCACAGCTGTCAAAGTTGTAGTAGATTCTGCACAACAATAAGAGAGAGACTGGAATCTTATTAAAAAGATTCCAAAGAGACATTAAAACAGCGATCCTTCCGTTATGGGAGGATCGCTGTTTTGCGTTATAGACTATAGGTTGGCTGACTCGCTTCAGCCGATTTGTGAGGTAAACGAAAGCCGGCTGAACGCTTGGTCACACTTTTACTTGCCTTGCTGCAGAGTTTGGGATGATCATAATCGCGAGCCTTACGGACCCAGCTGACTTTATTTGCGAATTTTCTGCCTTCAGAGCAGCGTTTCGGACTCCAGCGCCACTATTCATTAAAAAGAGGGGCATATTCGATGTTTTTTATGCCAATAGCGTCAGTGGGGTCCGTTAGAATTACAAATGTGGTAAAAAGCTGCGTTAACGGTCAGCTGTGTCCGATAGCAGAGCAGATTATAGTTACTTCGTTCGCGCAACTTCACTCGAGTTATCCGAAGTTGGAGGTCTAGCTCATGAATCGCTAGCCAGTATCAATTGCATCAACGCTAATAAACGTTCCAGGTTAATCGGCTTGCTAAGATAATCTGTTGCCCCAGCCTGTAGGATTTTAGCCTTATCTTCCTTCATCGCTTTTGCAGTCAGTGCAATGATGGGAATATCCTTCTTTGCGGGCATTTGTCTGATCCGATTGATTGCCTCATACCCGTTCATCACTGGCATCATAATATCCATAAGAACGATATCTATAGAAGCCGCTTGCTCCAGTTCATACAGGCCGCTCTCTCCGTTAGTAGCTGTAGTTACATGCAGCCCGCGCTTTCTTAGGGTATTTGATAAAGCGAACAAATTCCGTTCATCATCATCCACGATAAGTACATGCTTTTGATTCAAAGAAGTGAAGTCAGTACGTGTATCCTCAGCCGTTGTAGCGGCAAGTACCACTCCACTCCCGATCTCTTGAATAACAGTCGCTTGATCAGCCACTTCCTCAAGGCTTGGAGCCTCAAGCTGCAAAGGCAAATACACTGTAAAGACACTGCCCACACCCTCTTGGCTCTCCAGCGTAATTCTACCACCAAGTAATGTTGCCAGCTCTCTGGATATGGATAAACCAAGCCCAGTTCCCCCATATTGACGTTCTGTATTTCCATTCGCCTGTTGAAATGCTTCGAAGATAATTGACTGTTTGTCTTCTGAAATCCCAATTCCAGTATCTTTGATGGCGAAGGCAATAAATTCCCCTGTATACGAACCTGCCAAATCCAGCAACTCGTCCTTAGTTGCTAAACGGATTTCCAGAGTGACTGCGCCTTCCGCTGTAAACTTAAACGCATTGGACAGCAAATTTATAATAATTTGCCGTACTCTTTGAGCATCCGAATAGAACAGGGGGGGTAAGTCCTCTCCGAGCTGTATTTGCAAAGGAATCTCTTTTTTGCGGGAAAGCTGACTGAAGTTCTGAGTCATCGCCTCCGGAATCTCCGATATATTTATCGCTTCAATTTCAATATTCAGCTTCCCCGCCTCAACCTTGGACAAATCCAGAATGTCATTAATCAACGCCAACAGATCTTGTCCCGAAGAATGAATAGCTTTTGAGAATTCAATATCCTCTTCACTTAAGGCTCCCGACTGGTTCTCCATAAGAAATTCCGAGAGCAGCAAAATGCCGTTCAGCGGAGTTCGCAGTTCATGAGACATATTAGCCAGAAACTCAGATTTATATTGTGAGCTTTGCTGCAATAACTCTGTGTATTCACTAAGCTCCATTTGAGCTCTTTCCGCCTCCAATGACTTTTGCTCCGCCAGCAGATTCTTATCCTCCAGCTTTCTATTTGTTGCATGCAGTGACTCCGTTTGGATCTGCAGCTCCTCAGACTGAGTCTGTAGTTCCTCGGTATATACCTGTAGTTCTTCGTTTAGACGCTGAGATTGTGCCAGAAGTTGGTCAATCTTCATACTGTTAATCGTGCTGTTAATTGCAGAGCCAAAGGCATTCGAAATAGACCCTAGGAACTTAACCTGCAATTCCGTAAGTGGAGCAAAGGCGGCGATTTCCACCACAGCAACTACCTCACCCGAAAAAGAAATCGGCATTAACAGAAGCGCCTTCGGCGCAGAAACACCCAGCCCAGACTGTATGCTAATATAATCCTCCGGCAGATCCTGTATTTGCATCAAACGCGCCTCTTTAGCACATTGTCCAACTAGACCTTCTCCGGTCTGGAATGCCCGCTGATCTGGAATGTTACTGCTTCCGCCAAAAATAGAGACTCTCTTAAAGAAATCCCGATCATGATCCTGTGTTCGAACATATAAGGATCCATATGGATAATTGATCACTTCTGCGGTTTTGCCAAGAAAAATATCGCCCAGTTGCGAGATATGTGTGATGCCCTGATACCTCGCCAACAGTTCGTTTGCGTTAGCCTGAATCCATATCCGTTCTTGTTGCGTGTCTATCAGATGATTCGTAGCTACGCTCAGATCCCTGATCTCATCATTCGTGGTGATCTCTATCCTTGTCTTCATATCTTCGTCAGATTTCAATTCTGCAATCGTATGGGTAACTTTACGAACCGTACTAACGATGGAGCGTGAATTGATCCACGAAGCGACCATCGCGGTAACCGCTATAATTGCCCAAGCAATATAAAGAAGCTCTAGCAATAATTTATTCTTGTCTGCTTGTCTAGCTATCAGACTGTTGGTGTTCTCTTTCATCGTCTCGCGGTAAGTGCTGATCTGATTACGAATCCGATCCATTTGATCTTTGCCATCGTCGGAATTAAAGTATCTTAGGAGCTCAACGTCCTGTCCCTCTTTTTTCAACTGGATCACATAATTTCCGGACTGTTCGATCCATTGCTTAATTTTACTTTCAATACCCAACAGACGCTGTAGCTGTAAAGAATCATTAGCAGTCAGCACGTAGAGCTTATCATAATTAGCCTCCCATTCAGCCTTACCCAAATTGTAGGGCTCCAGATACTTGTTATCGCCGGTGATGACATATCCGCGTTGTCCGGTTTCCATATCCAAAATATTCTTCTCAATTAGATTAGCTAAATTAGTAATCTCTCGATCCTGATGAGAGATGAAGCTGGTTTCCCGCTGTAGAGCATTGATTCTTCCATGCATGACAAAAACGAATCCTAATAGACAGATCACGATTAAAACTGTAATTGACAGTATTTTATACTGCAAAGTGAATCGGCGTTTGTTCACAACTAGCCTCCGTCCTGTCTTCTAACTATAAACCCCTTTCTATTCTACATCATTGTAAAAGATTACTTGAATAAGGCTTCATTAATTCTTCTATGTAAATTTTGACTGCTGCTAATTTAAACAATTTCCGCAGGGTTGAAACACTTGTTTTTCCCGGAATAAAAAAAACCCCACAAGTGCCTTTCACCTTGAAGGGTTACCTAAATATCTAACTTAGCAAATACAAGTTTTCTTCTTCACACCAAGCTTCCCAGCTTGTTCAATCTTAGCAATATAATCAACAGCCATAGGAACTTTACAAGCGGTTTGTCCCATGTTCACCTGGACCTTACCTATACCTGCTGCGATCTTTGCTGCCTCCTCATGCAGTTCTGTGATACTGCTGCCCACCATAATTAAGAAAGTATTCATCGTATAACGGACACGATTCCGCTCCCGATGAATAGTAGCGCCTACTTGTTGTAACAACTCCCTAATTTCAGCGATGTCCAGCTTATCATCCGGTGTAATTGAAATGTAATTGGCATAAGTGCTCCAGCCGCAAATGGCTATTAGTTCATCCGAGGAACGAATCCACTCTCTCGCAAGTTCCAATCCATATGGACTCTCTGCGGCGAGAGGGGATACTATATATTCCACTACCGCATGCCAACTGGCCGCCGAAGCCCAGCTTTGAAGCTCTTCCTTCGTCATACTCTTAGGATTGACCGTTAGTCCAGCCAAATACATTGCATCGTAATTGCCTGTCTGATACAAAGCCCTTGCCAGACTCTGATCTTTTTTCACATCCTTAACCAGCTTCTTCATATCCCCTACCTTTACTCCAAATAAAGGTTCCACTGCGCCATGTCGTAAGAAAGTACGTTTCGTCTGCTCTGTACCCATCTCCTCAAGCTTGCTCATCACTTCATCAACAGTCAGATTCATTAGGCCACTCCCTTATCTTCGATGTTCTTATCCCTTTACCGCTTCTCTTATGATCGGTTCACGACCTAACGTAACTCTGTTCTTCCCTGTATTCTTAGAGTGATATAACGCTTCATCCGCTTCCCGATATAAATCTTCGAAAGTCACCTCTCTACGCTCCGTAAAAGAGATTCCGATACTTGCGGTAAGATGAATGCTATCCTGTTCATTCAAGATTATCGTGTAATCACTCATCATTGTACGAAAATCCTCTGCTTCTTTTAAGGCTGCACGTTTATCTTCAGCGAAAAAGCATACAGCAAATTCCTCGCCACCTACTCTTCCAGCAATACCTTTATTCTGGTATACCTGAAGTATTTTATTCGAGAAATCAACTAACGCCTGATCGCCCGCTAAATGACCATAAGTATCATTAATTAATTTAAAATCATCGATGTCAAATAACAGCAGAGCCAACCCTAACCCATCCGGGATCGTTTGATTCTGAACCCTTTGCATGAAATGCCTGCGATTATAAAGCCCTGTCAGATCGTCAACCGTTGCCTGATAGACCAGTTCACGCTCATATCGCTTTTTCTCACTATGATCACTAAACACAATAAGCATACCCTTATTCTCTGTTGTCGCATGTTCCGTAGCAATTAAAGAAACCCCATAACAGAGCTCCCCTGCGCCAGAACAAACTACCTCAAACTGTCCTTCCGTCCTCTGACTGTAATGAGCTGCAATGTCTTTGTGAGACTTCGTAAAAAGATCAATGTTTTTTCCCATCCAATTATCGTTCGCTATTCCGGTAATGTCGTATAAAATAGCAGTCGCCGCATCGTTTATGCCAATGATATTATCATAACGGTCAGTCAGAACTACGCCGTCTTTCATGTGCTCTAGAATTTTGTTTTTGGTTAGAGGGAAGATGGTTAATTTGGAGCTAACAAAAAGTGCAAAATAAGCCGCTATAATCGCAGGCAAATAAGTAAACGCCGTAAAACCTGTAATGGTAATCTTCAAGAGGGGGAGTAAAAAGACGGAAATAACCGGAACCAGCAAACCCGCCAACAGCAGGACATTAGTCCGCAAATAAACTCTCGGGGTATTTAGTAGGGAAACTGCAAGCAAGCAGACTGCATATAGCCCAAAAAGCTGATCATACGCAATAAAAGCCATACTAAGGAGCGTAGGCTTTACAGCAATTCCACTAACACCCGCAACCGTCAGGACGGACACTTCACTGCGCATCAGATGATGATAGCTATCCGTAAAAATAAGAAGTACATCCATAACAATAGGGATAGAGAAGATGGCAAGCTTCACGGGCAGGCGCCCTGTGGAAGGAGATACGTATTCTTTTACCACAGCATAAGTAAAGAGCGCACTAAAAAAAAGCGGAGCCTGCTGTACATTCTTCCACCACAGCTTAGACTGAAAAGAGGGTGACATAATCTCTCCCGCCGTTGCAACAAATATAAGGCTGACTAACAGCATTAAGATCCACAAATAGCGTCTCCCTGCTAACTTACGGTGCCGATAGGAGCTGACGCCCATGTACAGACTTAGAACACTGCCCATTAATAAGTAATACGGATATCCCTGAATCCATGGCATGCCATATTTCTCCTATTTTTCAAGTCGCTCCTATCATTATAGCCTAATCCTTGGTACAAATGAATCAACAATAACAGCACATCTTATGCTTTAAATTTCACCCGATTGGAGAACATATATTTTCTGGCTAAATCCTTAAATGTTATTTTATCTTGTGCCGATTCAAAGAAACGTTTAGGGATAATCAGCGCTCTCTGTGTGGACACAAAAAACACAAACAAGTTCGTAGTTTCACCTATCTTATGTATCTCTTCCCACTTCACTTGCCCAGTGCCCGCTTCGGAAAGATAAGATATGCCTTCATCTGAAATCGTATAATTTTGCGGTTGCTGAATTAGGTTATCTGTTTTGAACGCCTTTTTCGATTTTTTGATCAAGCTTGCCTTGGTCATATACCATAAGACAGCGGCAAGAATTATAGCAGTCACAGCCAGGATTGAGATGCTTTGAGTACTGTAATCCTTAGTAATTAATAACAAAATCATAAAGTAAGCGACTACGCTAAAAGAGTTGAGTATAATCCGGCTATTCAAGCTGAACCATAAGTTAAACTCCTGAACGTCTTCACTCTTTAGGACTGTATCTACTTTTATTACATTTTCCATCACTGATCGCTCCCTCGACGCCATGTATATTTTTAAATTCATCTCATTTTAACATGCCTGAACACAAAAAAGGGACATCCCCGAAGCGATTGCTTCTACATGGGTTGTCCCTCTTCAATCCGTAAGGATTCTTATTTCTTTTGTGCAAGACGTTGTTTGAACTTATCAACACGGCCGCCTTGTTCTGTATCTCTTTGTTTACCAGTGTAAAATGGGTGGGATGCGGAACTTGCGTCCACACGGAGCACTGGGTAAGTGTTGCCGTCTTCCCATTCCATAGTTTCATTGGATGATTTAGTAGATGCACTCAAGAATTTGAAGCCTACGCTTGCATCCAAGAAAATCACTTGGTTGTACTTAGGATGTATGCCTTCTCTCATTCTGATCGTCCTCCTTCTGAATAAATTCGTGGAGCCTTTATGGTAAATTATCCAAATGATCTGTAGGTTTATATATAGAATAACCTAATAAACGTAGGAAAATTCGTAAATCTTACGATTTAGACCACCGCTCCATCATACGCTTATTTAGAGCACAAAGCAACTAATATTCAAATTACTAATTTTTCCATAACCTTTCAAAGCCTACCCATAACGCCGGAGGTTAGAGCGATTTCACCATTCCTCCATCGACTAAAAGAGATTGTCCCGTAACATAAGTATTCGCAAAAGAGCCTAGAAAAACAGCAGCCTTGCCGAATTCTTCGGGCGTGCCCAATCTTCCTAACGGGATTTGCAGCAGCGCTTCCTCTTGAATCTGCTCCATAGGGATCCCCTCTGCTTGCGCACGTTTGCCGTCTAGTTGAAGAATCCGGTCGGTTGCAATACGCCCTGGTGCGATCGTATTAATTAAAATGCGATCCGCAGCCAGCTCAGTAGCCAAGCTCTTGGTCAAGGCATACACGCCAGCGCGAAAAACATTGGAAAGAATTAACCCCTCAATAGGCTGCTTGATAGAAATCGAGCTTATATTAACGATTCGCCCTGCCCCAGAAGAGCGCAGATGCGGCAGTGATTCACGGATCAAACGAATGGTACTCATCAGTGTGAGCTCAAACCCCTGGTTCCAATCCGCGTCTTCCATATCAGCGAAACCTCCGCCATGAGGACCCCCCGCATTGGTCACTACAATATCAAGCCCACCGTTTAGGGCTACAGCCGTTTGAATAGCATGTACGATATCCTCTGGGACAGTCACATCCATCTGAACCATGTTCACCTGCTGTCCTGTGGCTGCCTGAATCTCTTTCTGTGCGTCTACAAGCTGCTCCATACTCCTGCTGGCGATCATTACCTTCGCTCCCTCACGGGCGTACTCCAGCGCAGTTGCGAGTCCTAATCCTTTACTTGCTGCGGCTACAAAAACTGATTTCCCACGAAGTCCCAAGTCCATCATTAATGCCTCCTTCTTAATTAAACTCCCAACAGCTAAGACTTAAATTACCATACTGATAACTTCGGTGCAGCAGCTTCGCTTCTTTCCCTTTATCGCCAGCTCCCATAGCTATTATCAGAGGGATAAAGTGCTCATTAGTCGGCACTGCATCAACGCCATAGGGAGCAAGCTCCTGATAGTTAAATAGCGACTCTGTATCCCAAGCTTCCACCTTGTGCTGCAGCCAGTCATCGAATGTCTCCGCCCATTTCTCGACGTTCTCCATTCCCCACTTCACGCTACGCAAATTATGGACGGTTCCACCGCTGCCAATAATCATAATATCCTGCTCACGCAGCTCAGATAAAGCCTTACCCATTAAATATTGCTGTTCATTGGACAGCTCTCGATTAACTGACAAAGACACGACAGGAATATCTGCATTCGGATAGATTAATTTAAGAATAGCCCAAGCTCCGTGATCTAGTCCACGCTCTGTATTAAATTTGCTGACAATCCCATTCTTGTGGAACAAAGACATAATTAGCTGTGCAACCTCATTGTCCCCTTTGGCAGGATAAGTCATTCGATACATCTCATCTGGGAAGCCATAGAAATCATAGATGGTGTCGAAAGCCTCCATAACTCCAACCGATTGTGTGTGTTCTTCGAAATGTGCAGAAAATACAACTATCGCTTTCGGTTTGACATTCCTCTCAGCGAGCTCCCCAAGAAATTTCGTATATGCATTGTTATCAAGTACCAGAGAAGGAGCACCATGGGCAATAAAGTAAGAAGGTATCATAGTTTATCACTCCCTAAGTTCTGCCGTAACCAAGCGATCAGGTCCTGCTGATTCTGCGGTAATACCCCATGATCCGAAGGATAAGTTTTAAAGGTTAATAATGGGGTTAGACCTTCGAAATAAGCGGCTGTTTCTGTCCCCACTGAAATTGGAAATACAGAATCATATTCACCATGCGAGATGAAGACCGATACCTCCTGCACACTCTTCAGCTCATAATCCGTCTTCACAAACCCCGGAACATAACCGTTCAGCGCTACAATTCCCCGAAGCAAATTCCCCATTGTAAGCGCGAGAGTCATGGACAAAATGGCTCCTTGACTGAAGCCAAGCAGATAACGGTGTTTAGCATCTATAGGGTATTTGTCGGTGGCGTATTCGATAAACTGCTGCAATTGCGATACAGCCTGATCAAACTGCTCGCGGATGGGATGACCTAGACTTTTGAGATCATAATATTGAAATCCTGCCCCTAAAATCATATTTCCCCGAATCCCGATAATAATAAACTCTTCAGACAAGGACTCAACAAGCCCGAACATATTCTTCTCATTGGAACCTTTGCCATGCAAGGTGAAGATAACCGGATAAACCCGATTCTCATCGTAACCGGAAGGTAGACTGACATCATATATATAAGGTGCCTTCATAACTAAACACTCCTTCAAAATATTTGTAATACAAAAATAATATTTGTAAAGATAATATTATAAACCTCTAGCTAGTATGTCAATTAATAATTTGTTAATATAAAAATATATTTGCTATTACTAATATCAAAAGGGGCTTTACTAATGAATATAGGTTCAAACATTCGTACAATCCGTAAAAGAAAACATATTACGATTGCCCAAATCTGTGAAACTACTGGCCTGTCACAAGGTTTTATGAGCCAGGTTGAGACTAATAAGACCTCTCCTTCGATTGCAACCCTTAGCCTGATTGCGGATGCGCTGAACGTTCCATTGGCTTATTTGCTGTTAAAAAAGGAAGAGCGGATGCAGGTGGTACGATCCAAGGAGCGGCAAATCACCAGTAGCGGAAGTGATAAACTGCAAGTTGAGCATTTAAGCTCGGCAGGTGGTGTACGAATGGTGCTTGTCCATTTCCCTCCGGGCACTTCTACGGGTGAAACTCCGCAGGCGCACGAAGGCAAAGAGGTCCATTTAGTAATAAAAGGTGAGGTTTATGCGGAGCAAGGTGAAGATTTCGGGATGTTCCAAGCGGGGGATTCCTTTAGCTGGAATGCCTGTGTGCCACATCTGGTCATAAATAAAGGCGATGAGCCGGCAAGCGTGCTCATCGCCATCCATACAGAGGCTGATAGTGAAACTGTTGATTTTTAAGCTGGTCTACACGTCGTACTCCAGCTGTTTTTTGGCCTGAACAATGAAATCCAGCGGATTCTCAATCGTGCCGGCTTGGTATTCGACCGCCCCAATCTTAAGACCCAGGCTGACCTTATATTTTCTGGAGAAATTATTGTCATTCAACTCCTGAAGCTTGAGCTTAATCCGCTCGATCACAATCTTCGCCCCATCGCTGTCCGTGAACAGCAGCAGGCCCCATGTTGCTTCATCCTTATCTAGCAGATAGAGTGCATCATTGGTACGAATACTCGCCTGACTAAGCTGAGACACGTCATAGATAGCTTCTGCCAGCTGATCTTCAGGAATGATCCGTCTGATCTCTTTCCAATACTTCACCTTCACCACTAGCAGGGTGAGCGGAATCTGATAGCGGGTCGAAATGCTTGTAAATAATGTAGCATCCGTCTGAAAAGAAATACTGTTCCGCAAATTTGTGTTTTCATCTACGATAGCCATATTGGCAGTCTTTTTGCGTAGCTGCTCATTCTCCACCTGCAAATCACGGCTGCTTAAAGTGAATACCCATAGAACGACCGTTAATAGCGGAGTCATAATTAGCCAGAAATAAGTATTCAGGCTAATCGTTTCCCCCAGCGTTATCGTCTGGTACATCGTGTAGAATCCGTAAGCAAAGATAAACACCAGATTCAAGACCAGACCCGCAGTGACCGTCGTAAAATACGTAACAATGGCCAGAATAAAAGCCACCGTTAAAATGATAATATTCTGGAGGTAATCATCCGGTGCACCCGCAATAAAGACGATACAGAGGAACGATAACACCAGGAATGATAAGAGAGCGATGTCCGACACTAAGCTGCGATTACGTCTCACGCTTATCACCACGTTTCTTCATGTGTTTGCGAAGCAGCAGGATCAGCGATAGAACCACCAGCGTCAGCACCAGTAAAATCACGATGATAAAACTGAGTACATCCGACCGTTCCATTATTTTCTGGGCCACAGAGTCCTCGGCTGCTCCAGTGATTGTTTTGAAGCGGTGTGCGCTGACATTACCGTCTTTATCAACGATTGCACCATCGCCAAACACCTTCCACTTGTCCCGTTCTGTAGCGAGCAGTTTAGATCCTAAGTAATACTCTTCCGAGCTGACCCCTGTAACCGCGAGCAATGCACGTCCCGCCTCAAATGGCGAATCAATCAGCTGCAGTGTTCCGATTCGTGCGCCGTATTGCTCTTCAATACTCATTTTCTCATTGGAGCGAATTGTGGTTCCATCTCCGTTATATTGAAAATAAAGCTTAGTATTCTGATCACGGATCACCTTATTATTCTTATAAGCACCAATAGCGATGATATTATTATTTTTCAAATGATCGGCGCTGACAGAATCGGTATAGAACTGGATATTCCCTATATTTCCGCTGGCATATTTACCAAGCAGATTAAAGATATTCGATACACTTAAATAGGCGTAATCATCCATTTGTTCGGGCAGTACAACCGCCACATGATTATAGATCCCATCGCGAATGAACGGATATGGATAGTTATTAAATAAGAGATCCGTGCGATCCTTCGTATTCAGCTGCATTACAGAATCTTTACTGATATAAGCCCACGGCATTTGGTCCCGATCGATAATACATCTGGCTCCTTCGATCTCCAAATCAAAAGCCACTGTCACCGAGAAATTTCCGGAGATATTCAAGTTCTGAGGCACCGAGAGATTAAGAATATCGCCATTCGCCAGTTCCTTGGTCAGCTTCTTACTGCCAATCGGAGTATTGTTGATGCTCACGGTAACCAATGAACGAGTAAAATCCAAATTCTGTGCATAACGGAAATCCAGGCTGATTTTACCGGAATCAGCAATCGAGCGGTTCGCTGGCAATGAAATAAAATACGTCTGCTCCTGATGATGTGCCCCGGTCAGTTTATCACCTGTCTCAGTGAACGTGATGTTAGAGCTAATCGAAAGCGCAGGTGCTGATACTTCTGTAGCATCCGTTACTGTTTTCAGATCACTAGTGATCTGCCCGATCAGCTCTGGATTAGCAATCAAACGACCCGCTTTAATCAGCAAGTTCTCATCCTTCGAGGTTACAACCAAGGTGGGCTGGGTATCCTTATTCACTAGCTGGAGCAGCGCGTGCGTACCCAAATCTTCAGTGGAGCTTAGCTGAGCTTTCAGCCCGCTTGGTACTCTGTCATACATAGCTACCAGTACAACTGCGGCCTTATTCTGCACAGTGTCTGCCCGGTAGGGAAGCAAGGGAATAGTCTTATCATTTAACGTAATCCCCTTAACAAGCCCGGAGAGAGCATAAGTGGCTGCTTCCATTTCTGCCGCTGTGCTTTTGTCCGGTACAGTCAGAATACTCTGATTCTTCGTTAAGGTATCTATCCCGGCGAATCGCTCGCTGAAGTCACTGATCCCTCCACTCAAGGGCTTTGCGGTATAAATCAGGTTAATACTGGACGTATTGAACAGATGCAGCCAATTATCCGACGTTTCATCGACCGAACAAAAGAGGTCATCTTGACGATCTGTCTTTAAATAGCCCTGAATGCCCAGCGTATTCGTCCCTTTTTTCAGAAACCCCTTGGGCGCCACAAGGGTCAACAGCTGTTCGCCGTTGTCTTGTAGTGACGGACGAAACGTATAGAACGGGCTGCCGTTTAGCGTTAAGGTAACACTAGAAATCTGCTCTTCGGTAATTTGTGAAATTTGAAAATGCAGTTTGATCTTTACTTGATCCACATTCCAATAATCCAGAACCTCAAAATATTGCTGCTGGGCACTCGAACCTGTTAAGGACGAGTCCGTTCCCGTAAATGAGGTTGTGTAAGTGGACTTATGATCCTGCGGCAACGTCTCTGCGGCAGCAGGATGGATTGGAATTAACAAAAGGGAGAGGCAGGTTAACAGTATAACCAGCTGTTTTTTTATCTTCATGTTCTGTTTCTCCTGTGATTACATTTTTCTCATATGACTTTTTGGTGCCTCGTTAGTAGCGCTCCGTCTTATACCATTTGGCTTCTCTTTTGAAGATGAGGTCTTTCAGATATAGATATAATCCGTTAGCCGCGACAACCATCCACAGCTGGCAATAAGACACATACATCAACATTACAATCCCTAGATTGGACAAGCTCATCTCGCCCTTTTCTGTCGTTAGCGTGATGAAGGTCCCCACAACGAAAAGAATAATAGCGAGCAGCCATAAGAAATTACTAAGACCTGCAATAGTAGTATGCACATAACCCAAAGCATGCAGGATCAGCAGCACATCCGAGGTGATTAACGACAGCAGCAGTAAGAAGTAAATGGATAGAAAATAAAGAATATCGAACCGCACCTTTGCGGCCGATTTATTGAACAGCAGCGGAATATTTTTGACAATGACATAAATATTGCCCTTCGCCCAGCGGGTTCGCTGCTTGAACCAGACCTTCAGGGTCTGTGGTTCCTGCTCCCACGTGACGGATTTCGGCTGGAACTTGATTTGGTAACCCATCATATAAATCCGGAAGCTGATTTCTGTATCCTCGGCTATCGCTTTAACATCCCAACCACCGATGCTTTCCACAATTGACCTGCGCATAATGAAATTGGTTCCCGGAATAGTGCAAAGCTTGAACAGCTTCCAGCGTCCCGCTTGAGCCATCCATTGAAAGGATAAGGTCTCAATATTAATGAACCGGGTCAGTAAACTTGCATCACGATTACGGGTCCGGAACTTCCCAATCACCGCACCGAGACTGGAATCATGCATGATCTCAGCAACCAGATAACGCAAAGCTGTTTTCTCCGGAGTATTGTCGGCATCATAAATGGCGATTAGCTCCCCTTTACAGCTGGTAAAGCCTATATTCAAGGCATTGGATTTGCCTTTGCCTCCTGTAACTGCATCCGTATTAATGACTACCAGCTGACGTCCCGGATTTCGGGATTGTATGCCCGCAAGCAGCTCGGCACTGTTATCAGAGGAGTTATCATTAATCACAATAATCTCATACCGATCTTGCGGATAATCCAGCGCCAGCAGAGATTCAACCGTCTTACAAATCACTACCCCCTCATTGTGAGCGGGAACCATAATTGAAACAAAAGGATATTCGCCCTCTATCTCTGGTATATCCTCATTTTCGGATTTAATGTAATATAGATAGCCCGCGATAATGAGGGTCACATTCACCAGCAGCAGAGACCAAATACAGATCACCGCAATCACCATCAGCACGTCTGAAATCGTCATAGGGTCCTCCAAATCACGATTAGTTGTCTCATTTCAAAAACTTTCTGCGATATAACCGGTATCCGATCATTAACAATCCGCCAAACAGCAGCAGAGAAATCATGATCACAACAATAAAAAATTGATTCTGAATATTAAAAAGTCGGGTGAAGCTCTTTTGCTGCTCCTCTGTGTAGCGATAATCGCTATCCACTGTTTCCGGTGTATAGTCCAGGCTTAGAGGTTGTCCATTAATAGAAATCATTCCATCTAATGAGGAGATTGTGTTCTGATCAGTAACGACCTGATGCTCTTCTTGCTTATAATCGGCAAAAGAAACCCAATTCCGTTCCAGACTTTGCAGCATTTCTTCAAGCTGACGCTCATCCTCGGGCATGTCGACGGTGATTACAGTATCCATCGGCAATTGCGGTATCACTTTATTGGATGTATGCAAAGCTTGAAGAAATTCCAGCGGAACGCTATATAAAGAGGATGGAAAGGATTTAGAGGTGTCGCTCTGCTCCATATAATCAATCTGTTCATCCGGATACAACACCACGGAATCAAAAAAGCTCATCCCCGCTTCTGAATACTCTTTGTCATACGACCAATGCATTTCTGCTCCGACTCCAAGCGGCCCAAGCCCGTTTTCGGCCAACAGATTGATGAAATCATTCATCTTTCCTTTAAGCGTATGGTCACTGGAGCTTATCGTTGGCATCACCACTGGGGCATTGACCAGAATGCTTCCATTGCTGGATTGCACACTTTTCATAGCCACTAAATAACGCTGCATGGCCGGATAGTCGGTATTGCTGAACACAGGCCGCACACTTGCAAGAAACGGAATCCCCAGTTGATACAGCCGCTCACCCGTTTCTGCCAGCAGTCGCAGATCGGAGAAAGGATAGATTTCTTTGATCGCAAGGTACATTTTAGGAGCAGCAGCAGTGATATGTAGCCAATCCTTCAGAACATACGCCATTCCTAGCGTACTGATATTCCCTTGTTCAAAATATGGGGCATATGTATCATTCCCCTTACTCACAGCGTACGGTGCTTGCAGACCCTCCTCCGCAAAAGAGAGTTTCCCAAAGGATTTGACCGCCTGACTCGCTACAATATAAGGCATATCCTGCACCTTAGCTTGAATTCCGGAGAACTGTCCAATTTCGAGCTCAGCACTCCCGTCATAGATCACATCAGTGGTTAGCTGTAACGCCTTCGTTAGACTAGCGGGTGGGTTGTACCCTATATGCAAATATTGCCCCTGATAATGCTCCCAATCCTCTATATAGGATTTATTCGTGATCGAAATATCCGCTTCGTTACGGACCATGATCACTCTGGAGTAATTTTTCAGCATCCCCTGCTCGTATTGATCTAGGCTTCGAAGTGTAACCTTTGTCGAGTAAGCTGCCAGCAGACGTTGAAGTTCAGTCACATTTCCATCCTTAAAGGTCCCCTTGGCAAGGCTGTCATAGAGTAGTAAGACTTGTTGTGGCGATGCAGCAGATTGAACAGGAGTGGCGGGCAGCAATAGGATGGTTAAGCTCAGCGTCAGCAGCAATATACAGTATAAGATCCCTCTGCGCTTCAAACACTCACATCCTTTTGAGGCTTTGTAAATGGACTAGACATGGTGGGGCTCTCGTTAACCGGCTTTTTGCGATTTTTGGAGAATCTGCGTCCGATCACACTAGATACTGTCAAAAAGGTCACCAAATCAAAAGATAAAGTGAACAAGAATTCATGCTTGGAAATGTCGGCATCACCGGCACCGATAATCGATACAAAAATGCCTGAAAGACCAATGCCTATCGTAGCGACAATCAATACCATCCGCTGCAATCCTCTAAAATTGCGTGCCTTAATGGCTGTTACAAAGGAAGGCATATACAGACCGATGACAAGCACTGTCCAAAGGAAGATAAAACCTATCGTTCGTGGTGCTAAAGCTTTTTTCAGCTGACTATATCCAGTAAAAAAATGACTCTGTGCTCGAAATTCCTTCCCAACGGATTGCTCGTAATTGCCCATCGCCGCTGGTTTGATCGAGAATGCACTTTGAGCAGCTACATTAAGAATCGAGTTAAGCTGATCCGGATTCGATATATAGTATTTAAGGATCGAAACAAATCCGTAACGACTGTAAAAGTTCTCTTGGAGGATCGGTGAATTCACATCAATAGTTCCGTATTTCTCGTAGTAAATGCTATTTTTCAAGATGGCATATTGTTCATCAATATCGAATGACTTCAATGCCTTCTCCGGATCGGAGGAATCCTTCAGCACCCCTCGGGTCATGGCATGGAACTGGTTAATATTCACGAACTCATCCGAGATATTCAAATAAGTGAACACACCTGCGAACAGGATCAAGGCAAGGGAAACCAGGGTCAGAATACGAAAGATCTTATCCCTGCGAATCCAAAGGATTGAACACCCCAGAACCGCAATGATTATACCCACTGGCGCATTTTGCTGTTTGGAAGTAGTCAGGATGATCGTACTGATCAAGAACAGGGCCAGCAGCACATAGTCATTGTATCTTTTTTGATATAACAACAACCAAGCTGCGAACATAGTAATCATCGTGATCATCACGACGCTCTCGCCGTAAAAGGAGTTGAAATAAGCGGTATACCCGGTATCTCCAAATATAAAAATAGCAATACCTGCAGTGACCCATCCCTGCTTGCGGGTCATCCCCCATGTAATAGCCTCTATTAATAAGTAGATCGCCGCAGCATATAAAATCGTGTAAATGACTGCTTGAAACCGGATATCGAAAACCTCGCTGCTAAAAAACAGCTTATTAAGTCCAATGGCCAGCTGAATAAATAGGGACTGTGAAGAAAATAATGTCGCGCCATTCTCATTAAAATAATGAAAGATTCCATATTGCTTTACAAAATAACCAAAGTATTGCTCGTCATAATCCGGCAGATTGAAATAAATTCCGTTACTATAGATGCTGCGAAAAAAATCACCATTATCCGCCATTCCGACATACGGGGCGGTAAATAAGGCGATGATGGTTATAAGCAACACTCCAAAAGCAGTGATAAAAGCCGGGGACAATGGCAACGGTAGGTTAGCGAGTGTCATCCCCTGCCTCAGAGGTGATTTCACCGTGTTGTTTATCATGCAGATTCACCTTCGTTACTATAGGTTTAAATTAATAGACATAGGCCAATGCTGCCATCAGATTGTCAAAGGAATAGGCTTGGCCACTAGCTACATCGCCGAAGCCTCCATACAGTGAGCTGCCGGCATCGGTTATTCTGAACTCGTTCATTCTTTCAATGCTTTTGCGATAGAGTGCATCGTCTCCGATCTCGGCACCAATCATAGCCGTAATGGCGTAAATGGCTGTTGAGCGAATATCGTTAAGCGGCTTTCCCTCACGCGAATATTGTCCATATAATGTGCCAGCCTCGACCTGCTGCTTGATAAAATTAATGCTGGAGGATTTCTGCTGGTCTACCTCTGCCAAAGCCAGAATAGACAGTAGCGATTCTACTGTATTGATATTCTCCGAACTATAGGTTCCACTCTCATAATTAAACCTTGTTTCATAGAAGGGAAACTCATCTGATAAATATCCATCTTTCAGAATAACGCTCATATTATTCAACAAAAAGTCACGAGATTCTCCAGAAACCGACAATTTTCGCATTGTACCTAAATCAATATAACATAAAGTAACGAATGTGTTGGCTTTTTTGTAATTTTCATCATAGAAGTCATACATATATCCATTTTTTACATTATAGTTATAAAACCTCTCACCATACTTAGCCGCTTCTTCTGTATATTGTTTATCTCTAAACGTATCCCCCGCTTCATAAAGCGCACGAATGATACGTAAGTCATCAACTGCAGCATTCACAGGATATAATTTCTGCTGTTTAGGGCTATACCGGTAGCTAAAACCACCCTTCATATCAAAGGTTTGCTTAGCCAGCGCCCATTCTTCTGCAAATCGCTCTTTCTCACCACTCCGTACGGCTGCCAGCATCCTCAGAGAGGCAGACTCACTTAGAATCTCATGGCCGCTTGCTGCTTCCCCGGATTGCTCTGTTTCAATTAAATTCGTATAAACACCGGACGAGCCGGTAAGCTTCGTAACAATAAATTGCTCTAAAGCATCCAATTCCTGTGAAGGGTCCCCCATATCATTATTAGCCGAACCCGTAGGATTCGGTGGCTCTGTTGTATGAACATTCGCGGAGGGCGAGGGTGTTGATGCCGGCATTGCTGTTTGCTCGCATGCTGTTAATGCTGTAAAACCTGTAAGTACCACTATAGCAACAGCTATCTCTTTCCTCAAAAAATCACCTCTCTAAGCATCTGCTTATATTGCCTAGTATTATCTATAACGGTAATATACATCACATCCTTAATCCAAATGTTAAATTTATGAAACCATTAGATGAAAAAAAGGAGGCATCCACACGCCTTCTGACGAGCAGATCCTCCTTTTTCTGTAATTTACTTACTTTATTCCATACGTTCCCAAAAACGATGGGCAGTAATGGCCGCAACGAAGCTAGCCGCAAAAACTTCCCCACCATCGCCTATTATGACTCCCGGACTGCTTCTATGTTCATCTGTTGCAAGCAGCTCAGCAAGTATTGTCGTCATCGCGATAGGTTTAAAATGTGCATAGGCTTGGTTGAGGAATAACGCTGCATCTTTATGGAATTTCTTGCGTTCCGCATTTCCACCCGCCGCATAAATCGCATCGAAGAGCACCGAATCTGTAGTGGACAAGGTATGGATGACTTCAAGCTCTGTGCCGCTTGAGCCTTTAATAAATCCAAGCTTATCACTGATTAGCTCCGGTTGTATCCCAGCTCCCATAAGCGTGTCCAACACAGGCATTACCGCAGCTTCATCAAAACCATCTCCGATAATCACGCCTACTTTCCGCGTGTTGGGATGTTTTTTCGTATTAGCCTGACTTAAGGCAGGGGAAGCTTGAGTAACCTCGGAACCGCCAACTTCTGGAGCCGCTACTCCAATGGCTTCTGCCACAGGTACAGCAAGCTCGGAGGTAATGTTAGCAAGCATATTTACGACCTGCTGTCGGACCGACTTACTCTTAACCTTTCCAAGCTCAAAAGAATAAGCTTCGATAATATGCAATTGTTCCGGAGGGCTCATACTATTCCAGAATAACTTGGCTTGTGAAAAATGATCCTCAAAGCTTTTACTCCGGCTCCGTACCTTACGGCCCTCAACCTTTTCTTGATAATGCACATAACCGCCTTCTGCCTCTGGGACAGGTCTCGGCGTATTTTGGGCCAGAGAATTATTATGATAACTCACAGTGCCCTGATTAATCATCTGCCGCCCATATCCGTCACGCTGGTTGTTGTGGAAAGGACACACCGGTCTATTAATCGGCAGTTCATGAAAGTTAGGACCCCCAAGCCGAATCAGCTGGGTATCCGTATAAGAGAACAATCTGCCCTGAAGTAGCGGGTCATTGGTGAAATCAATCCCTGGCACTACATGTCCAGGGTGGAAAGCCACCTGCTCCGTTTCGGCAAAAACATTATCCACGTTGCGGTTCAAGGTCATTTTCCCAACGATCTGCACGGGCACGTCTTCCTCTGGCCATAGCTTTGTAGGGTCCAGCACATCGAAATCAAACTTGAATTCGTCTTCTTCACTAAGAAGCTGAATGCCCAGCTCGTATTCCGGAAAGTTGCCGGCTTCAATCGATTCCCATAAATCACGGCGGTGAAAGTCAGGGTCCGCTCCGGATATTTTCTGTGCTTCGTCCCACACCAAAGAGTGTACACCAAGCACTGGTTTCCAATGGAATTTAACAAAATGCGCTTTCCCCTGTTCATTGATCAGACGGAAGGTGTGAACTCCAAACCCTTCCATCATCCGGAAGCTGCGCGGAATGGCGCGGTCGGACATCAGCCACATCGCCATATGGGCCGATTCCTGATTATTGGCGATGAAATCCCAGAAGGTATCATGGGCTGATGCTGCCTGAGGCATTTCATTATGCGGCTCCGGCTTAAGCGCATGCACTAGATCAGGGAATTTAATCGCATCCTGTATAAAAAAGACCGGCATATTATTGCCTACCAAATCATAGTTGCCTTCTTCGGTATAAAATTTGGTCGAGAAGCCCCGGGCATCCCGCACAGTTTCGGCTGAACCCCGTGATCCTGCTACCGTTGAGAACCGGACAAACACCGGGGTCTTCACGGACGGATCTTGAAGGAATTTCGCCTTCGTATATTCTTTCAACGATTTATATACTTCAAACTCCCCGTGGGCGGCAAATCCGCGTGCATGCACGATCCGCTCAGGAATCCGCTCGTGATCGAAATGGGTCATTTTTTCCCGAAAATGAAAATCCTCCAGCAAGGTTGGCCCCCGGTCACCGGCTTTTAGGGAGAACTCATCCTCGGACACTTTCAATCCCTGATTGGTTGTTAAAGCGTGACCTTCGTCCTTACTGCGAAACTGTTCCAGTTGCTCATTTTTGCTATTTCCGTTCACTTTTTGCTGTTCACTCATTAACAATGGCTCCTTCCGAAAGGTAGAGTAACGATAATATTCATCTCTTACCCTTAAGGAAGGAACAGCAAACAAAAAGAAGCGGAATTCCGAGAAGCCATTCTCCCGAAAATCCGCTTTACTCGCTTATCACTGACCTAACCTTTAATTCTCCGATACGTCTCTTCATCCGAAACAATATATAATCTAGCCTCTTTAGGAATAGGCTGGTCCAGCTTGCGATTGATGCTAAGGTCACTACGATCCGAGAGTAAAGTTGCACCTTGAAGGAGCAATTCCTGAAACGCCTGCCCATAGGTCTTCCATGCACTATTCACTGGAATCTCATAAATATCATCCCCATACTGGCGGCTCAGCAGCTGCGTAATCACCTCTGAATTCCCCTCTTGCAGAGCGGATCGGACAGCCAATCTAGAAATGGCATCATGCGACAGAACGAATTCATTGACCTGAACATGCCTGAAATTCTGTATATTCTTCTCCTGCATAATTTCTACGGTAGTATGTACTTGTGGCGCTATGCGCTCAATGCTGGAGGCGATAAGCAGAGACTTCCCGTCAATTAGCGATGCTTCATCAATCCGTGTGTCTCCGAACACAATGGCTGCCCTGGCTTCGTGTATGTTAGCTTTAAGGAGAATCTCATCGCTGGAAGCATCACCGCTTACAAAGTGGACCTGTTCCATATGCTCCAGCGGATGCCGTCCTATCTCATCAATGATGACGATATGACATTTAGGTGAATAACATAACACCTCATCTACCGCAGCTTGCGCTTTCTTACTCCAATTGATTAATATCACATGATCCTTTCCCCGGAAGCTCAATGTTCCTGCTCCTCTCCTTCTCTGCACCTCTGCAATAGAGTCAATAACCTTGCCAATAACCAAGCTGAGAAGACCAATCCCAAAAATATATAGAAACATGGTGAATAGCTTACCCACTACCGTCTCGGCAAAATAATCCCCATACCCAACGGTGGCCATCGTTGTCATGACCCAATAGAAGGCATTAAACCAGTTGTGGAATGTACTCGGTTCAAGCAGGTAAGCTATCGATGCGCTAAGAATTATAAAGATCAAAATAATCAGACCGATCGACCGTTTGCGTAAACGCATCATCCTGGTGGATATTCTCAGAAAAAAATGCATCTGCCATCCCTTCCTCACATTAATAAAGCTGCCTCTCGAGGTTATTACTGAGGGCAGCCTTATCCATGTCCATCTGCGATTTTTGAACTAAACAATCAAACTGCTGACTGCAAATGCTGTGCCGATAAACACCAAGCAGAGCATAGTGCCTACTGCCACATTGCCTTTTTCCAGATGTTCTGAAATTTTAAAGCTTGGGGTCGCCAATTCAAAAATCCAGTAAGCAGCGATGAGGCATACATAACCGACAGCAAACCAAATGATCATATGCAGAATAGAGGTATTCGTATACGCCGCTACTCCAATGATAATTGCTGTAGCGAGAAATTTGCCGCCAAGCGCTAGAGCTACAGCCACATTTCCTTTTTTCAGCTCTTCCATATCCTTGAACGGGGTCATCAAGCCAAAGATAACCATACCCAACAATTGCAGAAGAATAATCACAAATATACTGACTATTAAATTAACAACAATCGTCACTTTGCCCACCCCCGAAATTTCGCATATGCCGAGTCATAATCGGCGAAATCATGTACTTCCTCAAGGACTACGGAAGCGGTCTTTTCTTTCTCTAATGCTGCATAACGCTCATCGTCTATCGGCTGCTTGATCCGGTTGCCGGAAGGCAGCTCAAGGACGGCAAAGTTTCTTGTCTTCTCATTATATTTTGTCTTGTATACTCCTACAAGATCAACATCTGTAGTTACCGATACCTTAAGGTTGGTAAGATCCTCGACTGCTGTTTTTTCATCGGGATACGATTTAATGGTCGTCCAGGAAGAGAGGCGGACTTCATTGCGTTGGTCGGCATCTGTGATCAGCTCAGCGTCCATGAACTGCAGTGTCCATATTTTATCGCCAGTAGCATAATTCTCATCATTCGGCAGCAGCTCATTATCCGGCAACACCGTCATATCGCTACCAATTAGATCACCTACAGTACTCTCCACAACCCGGTAATCCCAAGGTACCCGTGCAACACTGTCAGAAGTTTCGGCAGTGCCTGAATCAAACACACTCCCCTGATTACTGGAACATGCACTAAGCAGCAATACCGTTAGAAGCATCATACATAAAGCCCCGATCCGGGCCTTTACTAATCTAGTAGACGACTTGTTTATAGCCTTACTTTTATCCAACTATCTCACTCCCAACGCGATAAAATGACTGGCATTGCCCGTAATCAGTCCGCCAGCCCGGCCGAGCAGCCCACACGGCTTCCCATTAATGACGAACATGCCTGTCAGTAGGTGGAATTCACCTTCGGCGGTGTGTATTCGGGCTAGTTCAGCTCTTTTTTGATATACAGAGGGAAAAAGCTGACTGCTATCATAACCCTCTTCGTCCTCAATTTCTAGAGTTCCACTATCGTCAAAGAGACGTACAGAACCGCCTTCGCGGCCAAATACAGATTTGGACACAAAGCTGCCAGAGAACACAGGCTTATTATAAGTAGGCAAAATATAACGTGAGATCGCCTCACGCTCTTCATTGTCAAATAATAAGCCAAGCTCATACATTCCCCACACAGCTGCAATCAATCCCTTAGACTGCAACAGGATACTGTGTGGTCCATTAAAAAGCTGAAGATTTCCCTGTTCAACAGCATAGGCAAGTGCATCTCCACCCTCATCGACGGCCATCCACTCTTTAGGATATAGGGCGAACATCCGCTTTATCACCCGGTCCTCCCCGTCCTTCAGAATGCCCTCATCGACCCACAGATCGAGACAGTCCACACACTGAATAGTAAGCCCGCTATGTCTGGCCAAGGCTTCAATCGTACCCGAATCTTCAAGATGAGAGCCATAAGCAACACAAGCTGCGGTATCTGGTCGTTCTATCTGCCAGGCTGCGGCAAGTTGTTCCTTCATCGCATGATTTGGACTAGTCACACCCGCCTGTTCACAGATCCAAGGTGTTGCTATGGAAGCCTCCACATAACCTGTAGGTGTATCGGCATTCAGTTCCAGAAGCTTGATGGTTCCATCATTAGCTATCGCAAAATCGAACCTTGCATACCGACTGATTAGACCTTCTTCTGGAATAGGAAACCCGTCAAGCATCTCCCAAAGAACAGGAGGAATGCCCAGCAGCTCATACAAATCGCGTTTTAGATGTATATACCGAACCGCTTTATCGAGGATAGCCCACAGCTTTGCGGAGGCTTCCTCAAGCTCTTTATAAATGTCGCTGCGCATCACAGCTATTGCATCCATCCAGTACTCTTCTTCCTCTAGATCTGCCCAAGTGAACCCAAGCTCATGCAGCGCTTGTACCCGTGGGCCCCGCTCCAGATCAGACAAATCTAGAATCTCAAACACGCTCTGCTGATCACTCATCCGCCGAAACCACTCTTACTGGAACCAGATCTCGATGAAGATTTCGAGCCTGAGCTTGATTTAGAGTTCTTCGAAGAGTTTAAGCCACTGGAAGTGCCACCGATTCCGTTCTTTGAAGAGGAACCTCTTCTCGTGATGGAACCCGTGGATGAGGTTGAGGTTTTAGGTTTCACTACAGAACCGGGCACCTTTTTATTCTGGAACTTTTCGCTGCTATAAGTAGGTGGTTTATAAGTGGTTCTCGTGCCTCCATAATAGGTAGGACGGTCCTTAGCCCATCCTCTGGAGGAGTAATTGGCACCGCTGTTAAACAACATGTGATACAGAAGCAAATCCGTCCAGCCAAAACCTGAATGATAACCGCCATAGTTATTCACTACCGTTGTTCCGTTTGAAGTTACTACGCCTTGGCCTTGCTCCTCTACCTCTTTCGTACCTTCTTCGGGGTAGGGAATATTCCAATCCACATTTTTATCAAAATAAGCTTTAACCTCTTCATTAGACCAAGAGACTAGCTGTGGTTCGCCCGCAGAAGTATTCGCGCTAGCTCCCGCTCCGCCAGGAATAAACATAGCATTCGCTAATAAGGCTATGCCTAGCGATGTTGATAATACACGGATGGGTTTGCCATCTGCGGTAAATAATTTTGATGCAGGCAATTCCTTATCCCTTTCTTCTTTAGCCATCGTAAGGTTCTCCTTCCCTGATGATCTTCTATCCCTCAGTGTGCATCGGAACAAGCAAAAGCTCCAGCTTGCCTTCATCCACATTCAGTCGTCCTTCAACCGCCTCATATTCCTTACTGCCCACCACTATATAATTGACATGTTCAAGTGCAGTTATCATATTCATGCTCCACGTACGCTCTTCAATCACTCGTAGATCACCTTCTGGCATTTTTTCGATTAAAACTACACTCATCCCGTTATCCATTATTACCATTCCTTCCTTATATCTGCTATAGCATCTGATACGTTTTTATCACCTTTTCGTTTCAGTTCTAAGCTTGTATAGATTGCCCAGTATTACTTTTGGAATAAGAACGTCTATATAAAAGGAGAACTCCTAACGAACACAAGCTGACAAGAAGCAACAGTCCGTATACATGCTCATAGGCTTTTGCCGGCGCAAGATCACGCTGAGCATGCAGCAACAGCCCACAGACCGCAACAGATACAGAACCTCCAAAGAACTGAATCAGTTGTAAAAGCCCCATACCTGAACCAATCCAAGTTCGCGGAAGAACCCGAGAAGCTTCATTATTTAAGGATGCCATTGTCGCCGAGAAGGCCGGAGAGAAGCAAAGATAACCAAGCAGAAGAACTACAGGAGATACAGAAAGGTTCAGCGCAAATGCAGCCATAACAGCGGCAAGAATACAATGCCCTATGATTAAGAAGCGCAAGTTGCCATACCGGTCAATAAAACGTCCAACAAAACGGGTAAGAAATGCGGATAATAACGCACCTGGTGCGATAAACAAACCAATCATCAACGCGGATTTACCAAACAGATTAGCGAGCACAAGCGGCATCAGGAACAAATTCCCCAAGTTCAGCACCAGAATACAAAAGCCTATGGTAACTAGCTTCAAGTATCCCGGCATTTTTAGCAGCTGCGGGTTAATAAAGGATTCCTTCGCCTTCTTCAAATACCAAGCGTGCACGATAATAGACACTACGCCCACTGCCAACCATACCAGAGATTGGGTGGTTACGGCTACCAGCAGACTTGCTGCATTTACAACGGTCAGCGCCGCCCCAATAACGTCAAAGCTTGCAGGCTGCGGCTGTTCCTTAGGTAATAACCGCAGTAGTACTGGCAATACAACAAGCACAAGGCAAGTAATTCCGAATAACCCGTTCCAGCCAAAATACTGACTGATGACACCACCAAAAATCGGGCCCAAACCAAAGGCCATTGCACTCCCTGCGGAGATCATGGCGATAGCCGCACCACGTCTTTCAATAGGCACATAACGGCTAGCCAGTACGAGACCCAATCCAGCCATCGCACCCGCGCCAGCAGATTGTACTATTCTCGTTATCAATAATGTATTAAAGTCATGCGCAAATAATCCAAACACTGAGGCCAACCCAAGAGTAATTAAGCCAACGGTCAAAAGTCTCCGAATCGGCACCACGTCTGATAAGCGGCTATAAATAACCGTCGATAAAGCATATCCAATCGAATAGCTCGAAATTACCCATGAACCTAGATCAGCAGAAATTTGGAGATCCTGAATAATGGTTGGAAGTGATACATTAAACATCGTTGTGTTCATCACTACGATAAAAAGGCACACGGTCCATAATGGCATGACTACTTTATCATTCATTACTACTTTCTCATTCATTCCTATCCATCCCTGTCCTAATTTATCTATACAAGCTTATCTAAGTTTATGCCTATAAAATCAGGATGGCAATTGGAATAGGGGGATTTAGACTATTTACGCCACATCAATCCGCACAACAATTCAAACAACTCCATGTAGTTGCGTGGATTTTTGCCCGTCAATGTATGAATGCGATTAAGCCGGTAGTTCAGTGTATTTCGGTGAATATTCAGCTTCTGTACAGTACGATTATGGTCCCCATTCTCAGCAATAAATACTTGCAGCGTTTCAATCAGGCCTGTCTTATCGCCCGACTGATCCAGCAGAGCATAAATCGTTCCAGGCCGTTCCGCCCCGTCATAGGAGAGATGAATTAAGAATTTTAGTTCCTCATAAGTGTACAGTTTCTTGAGCGGGTCGACTCTACTACCAACACTAATCGCCGCCTGGGCCTGTTCAAGTGAATAAGCAGCTAACTCCTCTGCTTCGCCAGAACCTATTCGCCCCACATTCGCACATGAATTTAGTTTTCCTATAAGCTCTTTATAAAGAAAAATATCCGTTATGAAAAAAACCGCCTTATCATTCTCCAAATTCCAGTAATGTGGATAAGACCTAAATACATTTTTGAATTCTTTTCCGTTCACATCGCCTTCCACAAGGATCGCCCAGCATTTTTTCTTAAGATCAAGCCCATAGCTGCCCGCCCGTTCCAGAAACTCAAGATCATATGCTTCTTTACGATAAGACAATTCATGATAAAATTTCACACGTTTTACTCGCTCATCCTGTTCCAGCTTGTTCCTTGCTTCCTGCTCAATAAGTAATATAGTAGTGACTCTGACCAGCTTACTAAACGGCCTAACCTCATCTGGATGTCCCGTAATACCTACCACACCCAAAACTTTATGATCTATAATAATGGGTTCATTCACCCCCGGCTTCATGCCGCTGCCATCCTCGTACACTTCAAAGACATGCCCACTTTGAATGGCTATTCTCGCTCCCTCATGTAAGGTTCCGACCCGTTTGAGATCTCCGCTTCCTACAATAAAGCCGCTCTCATCCATAACATTAATGTTATAAGGAACTACGCTCATCATTTCTTGTGCTATTTGTCCTGCAAGTGATTTCGATATCTTCATGTCTGTACCTCCTGTCCCTTTATATTCTACTCAGAAAGCTTCTACCTTAAAAAAGAAAAAGGGGCTGACTCCGTTCAGTCAGCCCCTCTATCACTTTGTATAATTCAATCAGCTTCCTTGGTTCAGCATGACTAACCTAGCCACATTCTCAGCCGTTCTTTCCAGATTCTCTTGGCCTTTATTCAAGGCATCCTCCAATGAAGCTGCACCTGGCATGATGCCAAAAATAGCATCGATCCCTTTATCATACAACACTTCCGTCTGATCGCCGATCCGTCCCGCAAAAGCCAGCACAGGTTTATTATATTTCTTAGCTACCTCAGCAACGCCAAGCGGAGTCTTGCCATATTGGGTCTGGAAATCGATGCTTCCTTCCCCGGTCCACACCATGTCCGCCTGCTGCACTTTTTCTTCAAGTCCAGTATAGTCGATCACAAGCTCAATGCCTTTTTTTAATATTCCGTTTAAGAACACCACCAGTCCTGCCCCAAGGCCACCCGCTGCACCAGCACCAGGCATATCTATAATATCGAAACCCAATTGCTCTTTGATGACACTCGCATAATGATGCAGATTGCTGTCCAGCTGTTTGATCATATCCGAAGTAGCCCCTTTTTGCGGACCAAATACATTGGAAGCCCCAGTCGGACCACATAATGGATTCGTAACGTCGCAGGCCACTTCAACCTGTACATCCTTAAGGCGAGGGTCAAATCCACTCAGATCAATACGGGCTAATCTGCCGAGCTCACCACCACCAAACAACAGCTCATTGCCTTCGGCATCCAGCAGCCTGCCGCCTAATGCCTGCACCATCCCGGCGCCTCCGTCATTGGTGGCACTGCCACCGATACCGATCAGCAGCTTGCTGACCCCACGATCAAGACATGCTTTGATTAATTGTCCTGTCCCGTAGGTGGTTGTAATCAACGGGTTACGTGTCTCAGGGGATACCAGCTGAATGCCACTCGCACTAGCCATTTCCAGCACCCCTGTCAGCCCGTCTCCTGTGATTCCGTAGGATGCGCTAACCTCATTGCCCAGTGGCCCTTTAACTTTTGTTATATATACTGTACCTTCCGTTGCATCGACCAAGGACTGCATCGTTCCTTCGCCGCCATCTGCCATGGGTACATGAATACAAGTAATATTAGAATTTACTTTGTGAATGCCTTTTTCCATGGCTTCACAAGCTTCTTTGGCTGTCATGCTTTCCTTGAAAGAATCCGGTGCCAATACGATGACAAAGTCTTTATTCATAGAATATCCGTCCCTTCTAGTTGCAAATATAAATTATAGGATGAAGCCGTATAATATAGTGGCGACGATAGCCATCGTCAGACCCACGAGACTTTCATAAGGAATCAGTGACATCCGGTCCTTAATGTTCATCTTAACGGAATCAGCGGTCACGTGGAAGAAGTTACCGTGTGGCAGATGGTCAATAACTGTAGCCCCGGTGTGCACCATAATTGCTGCATTTAGCGGCGCTGTGCCCATCGAAAGAATAGCGGGACCAAATGATCCGGCAGCCACGATAGAAGCCGTAGAGGTTGATGCTGTAGCAGCCGCCATCAGGATCCCTGCAATTGGCGCAAGGAACGTTCCGGAAATCCCCATAGCCGTTATTGCATCTACAACAGTAGCACTCAAATCCGATCTCGAGATAATACCAGCGATAGCACCAGCACCAATCAGGATAATGGCTGTACCTGTCATTTTATTTAACCCTGAGGTTGTAAAAGAAATGATGTTCTTCGTTTGTTTCATAGCAATCAATCCAATAATTCCGGCAAGAGGCAAGATGATCATAGAATCGACTTTAAATGATTTCAGCAATTCAATATTTAGAATATTTCCGATTGGGTTAATGGCTAGAAGTAAAATAGCGACAACTGGAGCGACGATGGCACGGCCAAAGCTAGGTTTAACCTTAGTACTGTCTTCCTCTTTAGTTACAACGTCGCCCTCTGCAATTTTCACACCTTTGTTGACCAGCAGATTAGCAATAATAACAGTGACAATCAGACCCGCAACGGCTGGGATGAATCCATGAATCATGACCTGAGCCAAATCTACATCAAAGCCTTTCGCTACGGCAATGGTGTTCGGGTTCGGTGAAATAATGTTACCGGCTTTACCGCCACCGACCAGTGCGAGCAGCAAAGCGGTTTTGGAAATGCCGATCTTCTTACCTACGGACAAAGCGATTGGAGCGACAATAATGATAGCGACTGTGATGAATACGCCTACCGCTGTAATAATCATAGTTGCCAGCGCTATAGATAATAACGCTTTCTTTTCGCCAAGCTTATCTACTATGGTCTCGGCCATTCGTTCGGCTGCCCCTGATTCAATCAATACCCCGGCCAGCACACCAGCTGCGAGAACACGTACAACTGCACCCATAACACTATTCGTTCCGTCGATGACATATTGTACTGTCTCTGCAATGGATGCCCCGCCTAATATTCCTCCGGCAATCGCGCCTAAAAAAAGTGCGTAGACCGGGTTAACCTTTTTGAAAATCAATACGACGGCCAGAATCAATCCCGCAATCGCGCCCATCCAGTTAATTACTGTGCCTTCCATCTCTAGTTGCCCCCTAGTATAAGAATTTGACACTATACAGTGTGTAATTTGATAACGCTTTCTAAACTGAGTATACTGCGCTTACAAACCCAATAATATTGACGGGACAACCTATTTTTTTGTGCATATGCACAAGCTCTGAGCATGAGAAAAAGACCAAGCTTAGGTTTCAGCACACCAGAGCTTGGTCTTTTAACATGAATTAGACGTATTAAGAAACTTGAGTTTCTTTCGTTAGAACAGGGGCAGCAGGATCTTCTGCCAGAACATTATCCTTTGTCTTGGAGAGGAAGATATTCAGCACAATCGCTGTAAGGGAACCGGATACGATACCGTTTTGCAGCAGCATCCGAGCGAATTCAGGCAATTGATCGAACATTGCAGGTACTGTTGCCGAACCCAATCCAACAGCGATACTACAAGCGGCAATCAGCAGATTACCATCCTTGCGCAGATCTACCTCTGACAGAATCGACATCCCGGAAACAGCAACCGATCCGAACATCACGATCATCGCTCCGCCCAGTACGGCATTGGGAATAACTGTTGTCAGAGCCGCCAATTTAGGCAGTAGTCCAAGCACAACCATAATCCCGCCGGCTGCAAAAATAACATTCCGAGTTTTGACCCGAGTCAGCGAGACCAGACCTACATTTTGCGAAAATGCTGTGTACGGAAATGCATTAAAGATCCCGCCCAGCATAATCGCCAAACCTTCCGAACGCAGCCCGTTTACGATCTGCTTTTGTTCCACTTTCTGATCCGTCACTTTACCAATCGCAAAGTAAACACCTGTGGACTCCACCATACTAACAATATTAACAATGATCATAGTGAAAATAGCCGTAAGATTGAACTGAGGCCATCCGAAGTAGAAAGGCTGTGCAACACTTACCCAAGAGGCTTCACCTACTGTAGAGAAACTAACAATGCCCATTCCATAAGCAATAATTGTACCCACTAAAAGACCTATCAAGACAGAGACCGAGCGAAGAAATCCTGTAGTAAAACGGTTAACCGCTAAAATGACCAGCAGCGTGATCAGTGCAAGCAACAAATTGCGGGGATTCCCAAAATCAGCGCTGCCTTCTCCGCCAGCTACGCTATTCATAGCTACAGGAATAAGAGATAACCCAATAATGGTCACGACTGAGCCCGTTACTATCGTTGGGAAAAACCTCAGTAGCTTCCCATAAAGGGGGGCCGCCAGTACCACGAATAAACCAGATAAAATAATTGCTCCGTACACCGTCGCCAAATTGTTGGCACTGCCGATAGCGATAATCGGCCCTACTGCCGTAAAGGTACATCCAAGAATAACCGGCAGCCTGCTGCCAAAATACTTAGTGCCCATAATCTGCAGCAAAGTAGCTAACCCGCAAGTAAACAAATCAGCTGCGATAAGATAGGCCATTTGGGTGGCATTCAGGTTCAGCGCGTTCCCTACGATCAGCGGAACAACAACTGCTCCGGCATACATCGCCAGTACATGCTGAAATCCTAACGCAAATACTTTTTTCTTGCTTAACATCTCGCACTCTCCTTGATTGGCTCTTTTGAACTTTCATTATCAATGAAGTGAATTTCACCTGGTGACATAGATGTAATCCGGGCTAAAGCATGGACTTCTATCCCTCTATCCTCGAGTAGACTCCGGCCTTCTTGGAAGCATTTTTCAATCACACAACCAACGCCAAGGAGTTCAGCGCCAGCCTCTTGCACGATATCAACCAGTCCAACAAGAGCAGCACCAGTAGCCAAAAAGTCATCTACAATAAGCACCTTATCGCTTGGTCCGATATATTTTTGCGAGACACTAACCATATAATCCTCTTTGCGTGTAAAAGAATGTACCGGCGCGGAATAGACCGCTTCAGATAAGGTCACTGCTTTCTTTTTCTTCGCATATACAAACGGTACGCCTAAGGCGATGGCCGTAGCCATGGCGAATTGAATGCCACTCGCTTCAATAGTGATGATCTTAGTGATAGGCAAATGTCCAAACAACCGCTTGAACTCCTGTCCAATTTGTAAGGCAAGCTCCGTATCCACCTGATGATTCAGAAATGAATCTACCTTTAGTACCGTTTCTGATAAAATAAGACCCTCTTGTCTGATGCGCTCTTGAAGTACCTTCATAGTAAACTTGATCTCTCCTTCTGAATTAAAAACAAAAAAAGGACAAATCCCTTGAGTCGTTTCTCTCAAGTGAATTTGTCCTTCTGGGTTTTTGTCCCTTAGTGGTGTAACACTGCATAGTGTCCGCATCGCTCGGTCCAGTCCTTCCATAGTCAGGAAGCGGAACCCTAGATGCGCTATTTCACTCATAGTCGGATAATTACATTGGTTATCCGGTAGAAACTTATGGGCCATATTCCCAAGATTATATGAGTTAACAAGCAAATATAAGGATAATGTATAATGTGAAACTTATATTTTTATAAATGTTCGATATGAATACCTTGTATATCTTACACGCTCTGTCTGGTGCTTACAAGCAAAATTTTAAGCAATTTGCATGCCATTTTCAGGTTATTTTCACGAAATTCAATTGTTTACATTTAGTAGTTGCTACTCCAATATCTTCTGCGCTGTTTCTTGGGTCGTTACAATTACATTCATATAGCCCCCATTTAGTGCCCCAAGGATCCCCGTTACCTTCTCAAGTGACTCCGCTACACCAATCGAATACCGTGCTTGCTTGATCTGCTCCAGCTCAATAGTCAGCGTTCGATCCGATATTCCGGTATGCACGGGAATCCCGTTGCCATCATAGAATCGTGAACAGATATCACCAGCGACCTTTCCATTCTCCAGCTCAGCAATCACTGCATCACCATAAAAACCGCGCCACGCCTCTTCCCCTTTCATTTCCGGCGATCCGATGCCGAACATAGCGATATCCAGATGGTCCCACGCCTTGGCAATGGTCTGATAATACTGCGAATTCATCAGTTGATCTCTAGTTTCCTTTTGCTCCGTGATCGCTGGAACATCAATCATTAACGAGCGCGCACCCCATTTTAGAGCAGCTTGATAACAGATGTTATTTACATGGTACCCGCTCTCCATCTTTCCTGATGGGCCGCCGACCGTAGGTACACAGGTTACAAATGGTCTCTGGGCTTGTGTTAGGCTTTCTACAACGCTAGCTAAGCTGCTTCCCCAAGAAAACCCAATCGTATCTTTCGGGAGAAGCACTTGCTCGAGCCATCTCGCACAGGCTTGTCCTATAGCTTTGCGTTTAATCGTGCTGGACTGTGCAGGATCTACCTCCACAACAATGGCTTCCCGTAGCCCGAACCGCTCCTTCAACTCCTGCTCCAATGTAAAATGATCGCCAGTATCGTAATTAATAGTTATTGTAACGATCCCTTCTTCACGTACCCTCTTTAGCATCCTGCTGATAGTGGTACGATATATACCAAGTTGGCTGGAGATTTCACTCTGCGTTAAATTCTGTTCATAATACATTTGTGCTATTTTAATAAGCAGCTTCTTATCTTCTTTTCGATCCATGTTACAACGCCCCCGCGTATTCAACAGTTTGACGGATTTAGACCCCCCCGCTATACTGTAGACGATTGTTTTGCACATTTATTATTATATTGCACAAATGTGCTTAATATCAAAACTTTTATGAAGATGAATGGTTCAGATGGAATCAAGGTATCTCTAAATAAAAACAAAAAATCAAACAAGTGAGGTGCTGGAAATGAACCCTTTAAAGTGGGCAATTGTCGGTCCAGGAAGTATAGCTGCCGAATTTGCGGCTGCGCTGAATGAAACGGGAGGAACGTTGTATGCGGTTGGGTCGCGAAGCTTGGAGAAAGCACAACAATTCGCTAATCAATATGGAGCCACGAAAGCTTATGGCAATTACAGTGAAATGCTGCAAGATCCTGCAATTGATGTAGTGTACATCTCTACGCCACATAGCAATCATTATGAATACATCATTGAAAGCTTACAGAATAACAAACATGTTCTCTGCGAAAAAGCAATCACGGTGAACAGCAAACAACTTCAAGAAGTCACCCGACTTGCCGCTGAAAAGGATCTGGTTGTGGCCGAAGCTATGACCATCTACCATATGCCACTGTATAAGAAACTGCGGCAGCTCATTGATGACGGCATCATCGGGCGCCTCAAAATGGTGCAGGTCTCCTTTGGCAGCCATAAAGAATATGATGTGAACAACCGTTTCTTCAGCAAAGATCTGGCGGGCGGAGCACTGCTGGATATTGGGACATATGCGCTGTCCTTCACAAGATTCTTCCTGTCCAAACAGCCCCATGAGATTCTTACTACGGTAAAACAATTCGAGACAGGAGTGGACGAGCAATCCGGTATTATTCTTAACAATGCGGCAGATGAAATGGCGGTAATCTCCCTTACAATGCGCTCCAAAATGCCTAAAAGGGGGGTGGTTGCAGGAGAACTCGGATTTATTACCGTAGACAATTTCCCGCGGGCCAGCAAAGCCACCATTCACTATTTGGATGGCACAGTAGAGACGATTGAAGCTGGAGATACAGCCAAAGCTTTGCAATACGAGATTGAAGATATGCAGCGGTATATTGCAGATAAAAGCCATAAAGAGACCCTCAACCTCTCCTTGGATGTCATGGACATTATGAGCAATGTCCGGGAGCAATGGGGGATCAAATATAGCTTTGAATAAATAAACCGTTTAGTAGGCAGCTAACTTAGGCAAATGATTGTTTTTCGAGATAGATCGCCCGTATTCATCACTTATTCCCCCCATCTGCATTAATGTTAATGAAGTCAAAGTATGGGAGAGTGAATATGGGTGGCCTATAAAAGAGACCGGATCGTTGTCATTATTCAAAAAGGAAAACGGCGCATAATTACAAGGACCCCACTCCACGGAGTGGACAGATTAGTCTTTGTCATCAACAATCAATATACGAACGCCCCCAACACTACACAAATTGCAAGCGGTGCAGGACGCAGCAGCGCAAGCGGCAATAATGCCGCCATTGCTTCTCCCTATACACGCCAACAACAAAGTGTCGGCGCAGGCGGCGATGCGACTAACCTAGGCAGTGGGGGCAACAAACGCGGCAAAGCTAAACCCCTCTTATTATATCCGTATCGCAAAGAAGTTGTGGTCGTTATCAATACCCAGACGGTTAAACTGCCTAAACGGAGCCAGAATGCCTCCGCAACTCAGGTAGCAAGCGGAGGCGGAACGTTCAGCACCGGTGGAACAAACTCCGCTATTGAAAGCCCAGGAACAAGACAGCAGCAGGCGGTTGGTGGAGGATCGGGTGGGCACGCCACTAACAAAGGCACAACTAAACGGCGCCACCTTAAACAACGGTCTCGTTAACCCTATTGGGACTATATAACAAGCATAGCAAAAAAGCATGGGCAAACCTGACGAGATCAGGGTGCCCATGCTTTTTGCGGTTTGGCGAGTTGCGCCATAGGTACTTTTTAGTACCTATAGCACTTTAAAGTACGTACTATACTTAATGGACAGATCTCTTCATAATAGCACTTACCGGCCGGTGATTAACACAGCGTAGGAGTGAAAGAAATGTCCTTAGATAAAAAAAGAAGCACCTTGGCGCTCTTAGCTCTAGCCATTAGTGCCTTTGCGATTGGTACCACTGAGTTTATCAGTGTGGGGCTACTGCCTTTAATCGCCACGGATCTGCATATACCGGTAACCACAGCCGGGTTGACCGTTACTTTATACGCTTTAGGAGTAACTTTTGGCGCACCCATCTTAACGTCGCTAACCACGTCGATATCGCGCAAAACCTTACTGCTAAGCATTATGATCGTCTTTATTATCGGCAATAGTCTTGCGGCGGCTGCGGACGGAATTACATTGCTGTTAATCGCGAGAGTAATTTCCGCTCTGGCCCATGGCTTGTTCATGTCGATTGCTTCGACTATTGCCGCCGATCTCGTGCCTGAGGATCGTAAGGCCAGTGCCATTGCCATCATGTTCACTGGACTTACAGTAGCTACTGTTACGGGCGTTCCACTAGGTACGTTCCTTGGCCAACAACTCGGCTGGCGTGCTGCATTTGTTGCTATTATTGCTATCGGGCTTATAGCACTCATCGGCAATCTGATCCTTGTTCCTTCATCCGGGCTGCGCAAAGGCACCCATACACCCCTTCGTGAGCAAGTTAAGCTGGTCACCAATGGGCGTTTACTGCTTGCCTTCGCAATTACGGCTTTGGGCTATGGGGGCACATTTGTAGTCTTTACTTATTTATCACCCCTTCTGCATGAGATCAGCGGCTTCAAAGAGAATACAGTCGCCGTAATCTTGCTTGTATACGGCATTGCGATTGCCATCGGGAACGTGATTGGAGGTAAAGCCGCCAACCGCAAACCGATGAATGCTCTATTCTATATGTTTGCAGTCCAAGCTGTCGTCTTATTTGTCTTAGCTTTTACCGCACCTTACAAGGTTGCCGCACTGATTACGATCTTCTTTATGGGACTGTTAGCTTTCATGAACGTGCCCGGCTTGCAAGTACATGTCGTTACGCTTGCAGATCGATATGCGCCAAGTGCACGAGATGTAGCTTCTGCATTAAATATTGCTGCTTTTAACGCTGGTATTGCCATTGGTGCGTACCTTGGCGGCATCGTCACAGATCATATGGGACTGATTCATACCACTTGGGTAGGTGCCATCATGGTTCTGTCCGCTGTATTACTAACGGCATGGAGCCGTGCTCTGGAGAAGAAAGATGAGGCTCCTCTCCAGACTAAAGCTGCTTAAAGAGCAGTCCATTAACAACCCAAACAAACTTTTAAATATCTTAGGAGGTTACTTTATTATGGCTCAACATCTACAGGATACAACTACATTACACAACGGTGTAAATATGCCTTGGCTAGGGCTTGGCGTATTTAAAGTGGAAGAAGGCGCAGAACTGATACAAGCGATCAAATCCGCTATTAGACACGGTTACCGCAGCATTGACACTGCCGCAATTTATGAGAATGAAACAGGCGTGGGACAAGCCATCCAAGAGGCTCTGCAAGAGAACAGCTTGTCCAGAGAAGAGCTTTTCGTAACCTCAAAGGTCTGGACCGCAGATATGGGCTACGAAGAAACCATTGCCGCCTACGAGACTAGCTTAGCTAAACTCGGACTTGAATACCTGGATCTGTACCTTATTCACTGGCCTGTAAAAGGAAAATATAAAGAGTCTTGGAGAGCGCTTGAAACGTTGTATAAAGAGGGCCGGGTAAAAGCCATTGGGGTCAGCAACTTCCAGATTCACCATCTTGAAGATGTACTGAAGGATGCTGAGATTAAGCCGATGGTCAATCAAGTTGAATTACATCCTTATTTGAATCAGCAAGAGCTGCTCGACTTCTGCAAAGAGCAAGGAATCCAATTAGAAGCTTGGTCTCCGTTAATGCAAGGTCAATTGTTCGATCAGCCTGTACTGAAACAAATTGCCGTCAAACATGACAAATCCGTCGCTCAGGTTATTGTCCGTTGGGACCTGCAACGGGGGATTATCACCATTCCTAAGTCTACTAAAGAACACCGGATCGTCGAAAATGTAGACGTGTTTGATTTCAAATTATCTGACGAGGATATGACTCTAATTAACTCTCTCAACCAAGATCAGCGGGTAGGTCCAGACCCAGATCATTTTGATTTCTAAGGGATTACGCACCTTGCACTAACACTATAAGCACCGGCAACACGAGAAACGAAGCAAGCGTCGTCCACAAAATACATTTGGATACCAGCTCCGGTGAGGCATTAAAACGCTCGGCTAGCACGACGGCGTTGACGGCAACTGGCATAGAAGCCAAAATCAGCAGCACAGAGAACAAGGTTCCGGTAATTTGCAGGATCGATAATCCGAGGTAAGCCACTAGCGGCGCTAAGATTAATCGAATCGAAAGCCCAGTCCAAAAAGTAGACTGACCCTTGCGTGCGGATGGCATGTTTCTCACTTTAACCATCTGTGCGCCAAGGATCGCCAGTACCACTGGTGAATATCCTCCAGCTACCAAGGCAACCCCTGTAGCCACCTCTGCAGGCAAATGCAGGCCAAAGATACGGAGAAGAAGGGCCAACAGAGCTGCGTAAATGGAAGGAAGTGAAAAGACCGATTTTACTGCATTTTTTACCGAGAACTGAGATCTTGCTGCAAAATAAACGCCTATCGTATTCACGATAATCATCTGTCCGATCACATATACAGAGGCCTTATCGAGACCAAGCTGTCCGAAAGCTAGCAACACCAGCGGAAGTCCATAATTCACGCTATTCGTAAACGTTGAAATCAAGGTCAGACCGGATACTTCGGATGGATCTAGCTTCAATAATTTGCCGACTATATTCGCAATCGCCCATAAGAAGATTAGATTTAGAAGCGAAAAGGCGAGCGTCTTATAAATATCATCCATGGATATCTCTGCAGTAGCCAATGTATTTAAAATAATTGCCGGCGTTAAAAAGTATAGATAAAGCGTCAATAACGGCTTCGTATCCAGATTCTTAAACCGCCCAAGTAGGGCACCCACGATCACAGGAATGGACAAAGGCATGATGACTTGGTATAACGTCGATAACACACTTTGGATCATGAATAGAACTCCTCTGCTGTAGGTTACTTCAAACTATAAGCGTAACAGCGCAGAACGTCTAAGATATGAAATCAATATATCTCATAGCCAAAACCTATCATACCAGCAAAAAAGCTCCCAACCCTTACAAAGGGTTGGGAGCTTTTCGGTATATTGTTACATCATTTTGATCTCAAGCAACTCATATTTAATGATGCCCATCGGTGCATTCACACTAACAATATCGCCGACCTTTTTACCCAGCAATTCCTTGCCTAGCGGGCTTTCATAGGAAATCTTGTTATTAAGAACATCTGCCTCAGCAGCTCCAACAATTCTATATTCGATCTTCTCCGAATATTCGATGTCATTCAGAATAACAATACAACCCATACTAACCTTTGACAGATCCATTTGGCTCTCATCCACGATCTTGGCTTTGGTCAACATTTTCTCCAGAATCATAATACGAGTCTCCATGAACGATTGATCGTCCTTGGCCGAATGGTACTCACTATTTTCCTTCAAGTCTCCATAGCTGATCGCCAATTTAAGCCGTGCGGCCAATTCCTTACGCCCTGCGCCTTTCAATTCCTTCAGCTCTTCCTCTAATTGAGCCAACCCTTCTTTGGTCAAGAACACTTCTTCATTAGACATGTATACAACTCCTATTTTGGATGCTTTATAATATTTTAACCGATATATCCCAAACTTGCGAAAGATCTTACAAGAAGAAACAACATTGTCGTCCTTAAAGGACGACAACCGTTTCTCATAGAAATATAAAGATACTTTAAAGTACAAATCATATAAATGCTTATATTTTAAAAAAATCCCTGCCACAATGGAACATTGGGCAAGGAGGTCAATGCTGCTTAATTATTCTGGCAAATGCTCTTTACAAAAAAGGAGTAACGCTTCTTCCTCGTCCTCTTCCATATCGAAATCGAGCAGTTGACCTGAAGTTGTCTCCTGTAGATCATAACTTACGATGCTGACTTGATCTTCATCCACCTTAATAATCGCTCTAGCGGATACTCCGTTCTCTACATACAGCTCATCATCCTCTGGAACGTCCAGTTGAACGACAAATTCATACCGTTTACCGGTTAGTATACCGAAAGGATCTTTTACATTCTCCACATTGTAGCCCGTAAATGTCAACATAACTCAATCAACCTCTTTTCCTAATACCTGCCACGTCATTGTATCACAAAAAGTAACATATTGTTGTCGAGGTAGTCCGTCAAGCCATGGCTTTGGATTTCTTGATTTGTTTGCTTCGCAGCTGTCCGCAGGCAGCATCAATATCCACACCATGCTCCAGACGAGTGCTTACGCTGACACCCTGCTTCTTCAAGGTATCAAAAAAGGCCCGCACCGTCTCCCGCTCGCTTCTTTGATATTGGCTGTGTTCATCCACCGGGTTATAAGGAATCAAATTCACATTGACGAGTGGGCGTCGATCGCCAATCAGCTCGGCCAGTTCAAGCGCATGCTCTCTGCCGTCGTTTACATCCTTCATCAGAATGTATTCCAGCGTAATTCTCCGCTTGGTTTTCTCCAAATAATAATCTATAGACTCCATTAGCTTCTCTATTGGAATGGCCTTGTTAATCTTCATGATCTGCGTCCGCAGTTCATTATTAGGGGCATGCAAAGAAACCGCCAGGTTCACCTGCGTATTCGCATCCGCAAATTCAACGATTTTGTTAGCCAATCCGCTCGTTGATACGGTAATCCCTCTACCTGCAATTGCTAGTCCCTTGTGATCTTTGACAATCGCCAGGAAATCGAGCAGGTTCTTGAAGTTATCGAATGGCTCGCCAATGCCCATCACTACGACGTGACTGACCTTTTGATCCAGGTTCGCCGCATCCAGATGCTGCTGGACCTTCATAATCTGCTCCACAATCTCTCCGCTGGAGAGATCCCGGCTCTTCGCCAATAGCCCACTTGCACAGAAGCTACAGCCGATATTGCAGCCCACTTGCGTGGTTACACATACAGACAAGCCGTATTTCTGTCTCATAAGCACGGTCTCGATCAGGTTGCCATCCTTTAGGCGGAACAGGAACTTAATCGTCCCATCCGCAGATTCCTGCTTCACATGTTCTTCCAAGGTATGAATGACAAAATTCTGCTCTAATAATTCTACACAATCTTTATTTACATCGAGCATTTCCGAAAAGTCTGTAATCCGCTTCCGATAAAGCCAATCCCAGACCTGCGTAGCCCGAAACTTTTTATGTCCACGTTCTAACAGCCATGCCGCCAGTTGATCAAAAGTTAATCCATAAATGGATTCTATATTCATTCGTTATCCTCTTTTCAAAACGTTAAAGTTCAGACCATCACTACTCATTGTCTCAAATTTTTTTTATTAAAACAAGGGGAGTTATTGGGTTGTGTCGAAGTTTACACCATTAAAGTCTGTTCTATGAACATGTATCTAAGGAGCGATGGAATCATATGGGTTCAACAAGAATAAAAGCAATCAGCCTCACCCTTCTAGCTGCCGTTCTAATCCTTGGCGGTTTTTTAGTGTATATTACTCTCACTGACTATAAACCACAGGAGATTACTACACTTACTGTAAACAATAATCCGCAGCAAGTAATGAAGCAGGGAGAGTCCTTTTCTGTAACCACCTTTAATATTGGCTACGCCGGGTTGGATAAAGGCCAAGATTTCTTTATGGATGGCGGAACAAAGTCACGCTCAAGCAGTAGGGAACAAACGAAGATAAACCTTGAGGCCGTAGCGTCCCTTATGACAGTTACAGACTCGGACCTGTTCATGCTGCAGGAGGTCGACATCGATTCTTCCCGTAGCAACGGTATAGATGAAGTCTCTTACTTGTCGAATAAGTTCGCTGATTACAGCAATGTTTTCGCGACCAACTACAAGGTACCTTGGGTACCGCTTCCTGTTCTTGATCCGATGGGCTCGGTGAACAGCGGTTTATTAACTTTATCCCGTTTTAACAGCACAAGTAATATTAGATATGATCTCCCGGGCAAAGAAACCTGGCCTCGCCAACAATTTGATCTCGACCGTGCTTTTGTGGAGAGCAGGTTCCCCGTTGATAATGGAAAAGAACTGATTCTAGTCAATCTTCATTTATCAGCCTTTGACCAAGGCGGAACGATTCGCAAACAGCAATTGGAGTATTTATCGGCTTATATCAAGAAGGAGAATGACAAAGGGAATTACCTCATCTTAGGGGGAGATTGGAACCATTCCCTTCCGGGTACAGCTCCTGATGCTTTCGAGACAACGCAGGATTGGCCGCAATGGCTGCAGGAATTCCCTGAACATTTTCAACAGGGCTTTCAGTGGGCTGTAGATGCCAAGGTACCCTCCGTCCGGACGCTCGATGTTGCCTATTCAGAAGGTGTGAATTTCCGCGCAGTGATTGATGGCTTCCTAGTCTCACCAAACGTCAGCATAAGCGGCGTACAGGGTCATGAGTTATCCTTCGAACACAGTGATCACAACCCTGTAACAGCCACTTTTATTCTGCAATAACATGGATTCTCTGATTCTATTTAAAAACAACAAATTTCAGGTTTTTCTCTTGGAAATACTTAATGATAGCAGGCAAAGCTTCTACAGTAATCTTCTTTTCGTGAAATAGATAGACTCCGCCGGACGGATCGGCATGATGAACATATTGAAGAATATCCTCTGGGTTCTTGACGTTCCAATCCTCGGGATCACGATTCCACAATAATACCTTCATCTGCTGTTCCGTCACCTTGGCGGTTAACTTGTCATTGATCGCCCCATATGGCGGCCGAAAAATAGTAATCGGTGATTGTGTAATTTCCTCCAGCGCCTGATTAGTCTTCGCCAAGTTAATCCGGTTCTCCTCAACGCCATTAGCAGTCATTTTGCTATGATCCCACGAATGACTCCCAACCGACATCTTATGCTCATTAGCATACCTAACGGCTTCCGCATTATGAGCTACCTTATTCCCAATGAATAAAAAGGTGGCAGCCACCTTATGTTCTACTAGAATATCTACGATCTCTTTCGTATACTTTGACGGTCCATCATCAAATGACAAGGCAACATAACCCTTCGGCAAACTATACAAAAATTCATTCTCAGGTAATTCATACTTTTCGTACGGTAATGTCTGTTCTTGAGGAGGGACTGAAGGTTCTGGTGTAGGCTCGGCTTGCTGGTTATGAACCGATATCGTCTGCGCAAGGGTAACGAACGGTACCGAAAGTAATGGCTCAGAGTCGGCCTCTAATACGGGTTCGTCCAGCGCTTCAGCACTATCTACGAGTTGTCCATCCATTCGCAGAGGTAACACAAATATCAAACAAGCGAACATGAGACACAGCAGTGCAACCAGTCCAATTCGTTTGGTCTTCATTCTGCTTATCCTATGCCCTGGTTCTGTAGAGGGAAGCATGGTCTGAACTACCCTCTCCTCTTCTACTTGAGGATAGTCCTGCTGCTTTAATTGAAGAAGTTGGGTTACATAATTTTCAGAACAGGCAAAATACAATGTTTCGCTGTAAGCTCTGTTCATTATAATCAGCGTGCTGTAGTAACTATTCCGAAACGGATCCCACTTCGGATACAGCGACAATCTCATTCTCCCTCCGGAAAAGGGACCTAGCGCCTTCAATTGTTCGTATGTAAATTCATCTATGGTGAGCTTGCTTCTTGCGTACCCAACATTACGGGTTAGACCTACCTCAATCTGATAACCGGCCTGTTCATGCTCAAGCGACAGTAACTCAATCATTAGAATGGTGTCCGGTTCCTTAGATGCCATGAATCCTATGTATCTCCGTTTCCATCGTTTCGCTCCGTCAGACTACTGCCACTCCCAAAAGGAACCGTCATCCGATTGGTGAAATCGCTGATCATACCCGAGAGATACGCCTTTTCTTGGCGAATCGTATCGTACTTTTGTTTTAGATGTGCATTCTCAATCTCAACCCGTCCGATTTTCTCTTCCAGATCATTCATCTTTTTGAGTTTCTCTGCATGGGCTTCGTTATGTTTTTGAATCAGATTTACATATTTTTGCTGCTCCAGCTCAATGGTACTCTTCAATTCCTCAATCTCAGCTGTGAGCGTAGTTTGAAGCTCCCGGTAATCCTCCAGCACTTGATCGACCTTCAAATTTCTCTCAATCAACTTATGCTCAAGCTCGCGGACATTCTTTTCTCTTTCCTCAATAACCTTATTGAGGTTCTTCATATCCCGGTTTAAGCGCTCCACATGACTGCTGGAATGGGTTAACCGATCCTGAAGCTCATTAATATTGGTCTCCGCATGTTGTCTGGCCTGAATAATCTGCTCCACGGAGAAGATCAAATCGAGTGATTTTTTATCAAGCTGAGCTTTGCCTGTAGTAACCAATCCAGCTAAAGTCTCGTCCGAGGTCTTTTCTTCTATTTCTTCGACCTGTTCATCTAATAATTGTACCTTTTGAACCATATCCGACTTGGATTGCTTATCCACTGAATCTTTCTTTTTAAAAAAGGGGGAAATCATCGATTTTATCACCTCAATTATAAAAAAATGTCAAAAAATGTCGAGTGCCCACGAGTCTATTATAGTTTACTTATCTTGTATGTAAGTGAGCCTTTATATCTAACTTTCTGAAATGCACCTAAAGACCTATTCTCTTCTGCAAAATAAAAAAAGCACCCCTTCGGGTGCTTTGATTTCAATTGAATTTATCGGGAAATTGTTTGATCAATCCCTCGGTTAAGATATCTGCGAACATGATCATATGCTCCAGCCCTTTATCAAATGCGGCAATTTCGGCATCCCAATCCTTTTTAACTCTAGCTGTCACGTCATCAGTAATCAATTCCAGATGTTCATGAAGCATTTCCTTTAATTGTTCATAAGAATATTTGGGGTTCTGGCTACTAAGAAACTTGGCAATGTCATCAGCGTTGGCATACCACTCTTTATTGTATTTTTCCACATCGGCCTGATTTCCAGCCTTTACAGCACCTAGAACTTTTCCGGCAATAAGAATATGCTCCCGCAATAATTGAGCCAGCTTATCTCCAACTGCCTCACCGTAATACGGTTTAAAGACATCCCCTATGTCCTGTTGATTCTGTAACAGCCTTGCCAGTACCTTATCCTTGTCCTCAGAATCTGCAAAGGCGCTAACAATGTAGTTCTTTGTCCATACCACATGATCGATCCATAACTTCCTAAGATTATCCTTAAGCTCAATTACGGAGGGGGTTAAGCATTGCTTGTGGGAGCTCTTTTTCTCTTTAGCTGCTGCAGCATCGGCAATTGTAGGTGTAACACTTACAACCAGAAACATACACAATAAGGTTAGCTTCAACATCAAATACTTATTTTTCAATATGACCTATCTCCTTGTGAACAGTGATGGATTTGAATATCTTGTATATTGTGCACCTTTACTTCCATTTCATTCGCAACTATTCTCAGAACACAAAAAAGCACCATCACGTGGACGGTGCCTGGGTCTTACTTTTATCTAAACATCACTTTATCTACGTTGTATTTAGATTTCAGTTCATTAATGATATAGGTTTCGTAGATCTCTCTATGAACTGGACTTTCGATCAAACACACATCAATTCTGGTGACCTCGTCCCGATGTTGCTTGATGTCAGATACGGTGTCTTCAAAATGTTTTTTAATTCTTGGTCTTAGCTTTCTCGCTTTACCTACAAACAACAACTCATCCTGATCATTGTAGAACATAAAGATACCGCCGTAATCTCTCGGAATCAGGTGAAAGTCCGTAAATCCGTAAATATTGCTTAACTGCGGGTTAATTTGTTTAGTAATACTAACATCCGCTTTTGGAATCGTTATGTTGATCATTAGCTCACGTCCTCTTTCTATATAGGAGTAAATAGTATCATAAATCGCTAAGTAAGACCATTCAATCTGGCGCAGTCAAATAAATACAATAAAAGCAAGTTCGATTGATCTAATGGAAATATTACTAAAAATTATGGCATTATTCAAAACCTTCCTGCCCAAGGGTTGCGGTCTTAGACAGTAGAGGATTATAAATAAAATAGAGGCGTTTGCATCATGATATATAGATATTTGTCATCTAGGAGGATTTGATTCATGGCAGTAACAGACCGGCAAAAAATAGTAGATAGCGTCCCGCAAAAGGGTTTCTTCGGACATCCTAAGGGACTTTTCACCCTTTTTTTCACAGAATTTTGGGAGCGTTTCTCTTATTATGGCATGCGAGCTATCCTTGTCTACTACATGTATTATGAAGTGAGCCAAGGCGGTCTCGGATTACCTGAAGATATGGCACTTTCTATTATGTCTATCTATGGATCGCTTGTATATATGTCAGGGATCATCGGAGGCTGGCTTGCGGATCGGCTTCTCGGGACTTCGAGGGCTGTTTTCTACGGCGGCGTTTTAATCATGTTCGGGCATATACTACTGGCTATTCCAGGCAATACCACATTGTTTTTTGCTTCGATGGTTTTAATCGTACTCGGAACGGGTCTACTGAAACCCAATGTTTCAAGTATTGTCGGCGAAATTTATAGCGAGCAGGATAACCGCCGTGACGCTGCCTTCAGCATTTTTTATATGGGTATTAACCTGGGAGGATTTCTCTCCCCACTAATTGTTGGCGCAGTAGGCATGAATAATTTCCATCTAGGTTTCTCGATTGCCGCAGTCGGAATGTTTGTTGGACTAGTCGTTTATATTATGACTCGCACAAAAAATCTGGGTTTGGCCGGTACGATTGTACACAACCCTATTCCTGCAGATCAGAAGAAAAAGATCTTTACTTGGATTGGTGTAGGATTAGTTGTACTTGCGATTTTGATTACGATCGGCATTCTTACCGGAGTGCTTACCTTTGAAACATTAATAAAAATAGTAGGGGTATTAGGCTTACTTATTCCTACGATGTATTTCATTATGATGTACCGCAGTCCCAAAACAACAGCCGTTGAACGGTCAAGAATTCTCGCATACATTCCTTTATTTATCGCATCGATTATGTTCTGGGCGATTCAAGAGCAGACTTCCACAGTTCTAGCTAGTTTTGCTGATAAACGGACCCAATTGGATTTTGCAGGCTTACACATTTCTCCTGCTTGGTTCCAATCGCTTAACCCGCTGTTTATTATCACTCTTGCACCTATATTTGCCTGGTTGTGGTTAAAGCTCGGTAACCGTCAACCCTCGATTCCGCAAAAGTTCTCGCTTGGTTTATTGTTTGCCGGTTTATCCTTCTTGGTGATTCTAGTACCTGCTTATTTCGGTGGAGCTAATTCACTTGTGAATCCATTATGGCTGGTACTCAGCTATTTTATCATCGTAATCGGGGAGTTATGCTTGTCCCCTGTGGGCTTATCAGCAACGACCAAACTGGCACCGGCGGCTTTTACCGCTCAAATGATGAGTATGTGGTTCTTATCGAATGCCGCTGCTCAAGCAATTAATGCTCAAATTGTGAAGTTCTATACCCCGGATACCGAAATGATGTACTTTGGAGTAATTGGTGGAGTGGCCCTTATCCTTGCGCTTATCCTCTTCCTATTCTCTTCCAAAATTCAGAATTTCATGAAAGGGATACATTAAAGACACCCAAAGGCTGCCCGAGATCTTCTCGGCAGCCTTTTTTTAGTTTCCTATAGTTATCCAACCTCTACACCAGAAACATGGCGACAATCGTCGTGACTACCAGCCCAATCAATACAGGCTTAACATTCCGTCTTGCCAGCTCAAAAGGGCTTACTCCGCAAATAGCAGCCGCCGGAATCAATGCCCACGGAATCAGCGTGCCTCCACCCACCCAAATGGCAGCTACCTGACCCAGCGCAGTTAAAGTCGCCGCATCGGAATGTGTGGCCACCGCAAACAATTTCCCAATAGACCCGGCAAGTGAAATGCCCGAGAACCCTGAACCATCTAGGCCTGTAATGGCTCCGGTTATAGTTGCGGTCACAGCACCCACTGCACCGTTCAGAGGAACGTTATGAGCTAGAGCGACCCCTAGATCATTTACAATCCCCTGAGATGCGGCGGGCAGCACTTTGCCGAATAATTCAGCAAACGCCGAATCCCCCAGATAGAAAAAAGCGGCAATCGGTATCACAGGACCAAATACTTTGAAGCCAAACGTAAGTCCATCAATCAGATAAGTAGTTACTTGCTCCAATCCTTTATTACGATGTGCCAACAAGGTTACTACAACCAGAATGAACACCGCAGTACCACCAACTAAGGCAGTTGCGTCTCCACCCTGCAAATCGAGCAGAAACATGCCTGCTACATCGGCTAAAAACAGGATGGGAATGGCGATGGCCAGCCATTGTTTCAATGCTGGATGAATCACCGCTGGATCTTCTGCCGTATCATTCTCTGCAGATAACGCACTCACGGCACTTTTCCCGGCAATAAGACCGTCTCGCCAAGTTCCCTTCTTCTGATCTCTGCGCATCATCCAATACGCCGTTATCGTAGTCACCACGCCCATAACAATTACAAGCGGAACACTCGCCTCCATGACACTGGTCACCGGAAGTCCGGCCGCATCTGCTGTTAGTTTAGGTGCACCTTGAATAATGTAATCACCTGAGAGCGCAATCCCGTGGCCAAATAAATTCATTGCCATCGCCGCTCCAAGAGCCGGCAGTCCCACTCGAATGGCAACCGGCAGCAGCACAACCCCGATCAAGGCCACTGCGGGTGAAGGCCAGAAGAACCATGAGGTGACCATCATAATCAGACCGATCCCCCAAAAGGCTATGAACGGTGTGCGCAAAAAGCGGGTAAGTGGAGCAACCATGATTTCGTTAATCCCCGTGCGTGTTAATACCCGGCTCATGGCTACTATGATCGAAATAATCATGATCGTACCCATTAGCTCCTTGGTTGCATATACAAAAGAGTTGAATACACCTGTGACCGAACCACTGACAGTTTCTGTGGCTAACCACCCAAGTACAAAGATGCCCGCAATACAGATCATCGTTGTGTCCCGTCTCTTGATCAGAAGTGCCATTATAAATACGATAAATGCCAGATATACATAATGGAGCGCTGTTAACTGGATGCCCATCTCTGCACCACACCCTTCTCCTACTATCCGAGTGCTATATGGTATGCAGGGGTGTAGGCTAATGTTCAGTAGAAATGGGCCTAAAACAGCAAAAGAAGCCGTCCCGCGCGTAGAGAAAATCTACGTATGGGACGGCTTCTTAATGTTTCTTAATTAGAGATTATTATTTAGCTACAACTCCGCCATCAACCGGCAGCTCAACACCTGTAATGTAAGAAGCTTCATCAGAAGCCAAGAACAATACAGCTTCAGCTACTTCAGAAGCACGTCCAACACGTGGCAGCGCAGTCTGAGACATAAAGAAGCTATGCATTTTTTCGTTATTTACAAATTCAGCACTCATTGGGGTTTCGATAAATCCTGGGTGAACAGAGTTCACACGAATGTTATCTTTACCAAAGTCTACAGCTGCTGCTTTACTAAGCATACGAACTGCACCTTTTGAAGCTGTATAAGCACCAGCACCGCTGCTGCCAGTCAAACCTGCGATGGATGAAATATTAACGATGGAACCACCTTTATTGTTCTTCATTTGAGGAACAACATGCTTCATGCCAAGGAATACGCTGCTCACGTTGATGTTCATTACCTTGTTCCATTGATCAACAGTGGATTCGAGCAATTGAACCGGGAATGAGATCCCTGCATTGTTTACCAAAATGTCGATTTTCCCGAACTTGCTAATCACATCTTCTACAACCTTGATCCAGTCTTCTTCGGAAGCCACATTATGTGCATAAGCTGCTGCTTGACCACCATTTGCTTCAATTTCCTTCACAACTGCTTGTACGGCAGCCTCGTTAATATCAGTGGCTACAACTGTAGCACCTTCTTTGGACAATAAAAGGGCTTCTTCACGGCCCATGCCGCTGCCTGCACCTGTAATAATTGCTACTTTATTAGTTAGACGATTCATAATTAGGTCTCCTCTATAATCATATTGTGATATAATATTTGAGTGATGATAGTCACACTATCACTGTGATATACATCATATCATTTTTACAAAAGAACTACAACCACTCCTTGCTTAATCCAATAAACGGTGGATATAATACTAATAATTGAAAATCCCAATCAAAAAATGGAAGGGTCTAGCCCTCATGAATCCTAAAACACGATACGAAAAAGAAAGATCCGATGGTAAGCAGCAACGATTAATTACGATCCTCGAATCCGCAGAACGAGTATTATCACAAAAAGGAATCGAAAAGTCGACGATGCAAGATGTCGCAAGCGAAGCCAATATCGGGATTGCGACGTTATTTCGCTATTTTCCCAGAAAAGAAAAACTCGTAGTGGCTGTAGCCACCCGAATGCTGGAGCCTATGCTCGATCATTTTAAATACGTAGCTGACTTGCCCCTTACTTGTCTTGAACAAATCGAGAAATTATTTGATTTCTTTATTCAGGATCAAAATCATCTAAGTATTATTTTTATGGTCAATTTCGAAAGCTACGCCTCACACTCAAATGAACCTGTTGAGGATGTTCTGAGCTTCAATGCACTCAACCGCAAAATTTGGCATGAATACTCCAGGATCATTCAAAATGGGGTAGAAGACGGCTCTATTCGTGCGGGTCTCCCCGTAAAAGAGACCTTAATTACGCTCATGAATAGCTTTGCCCTCTTTTCCAGAAAACTAACGATGAAAAAAAACATTCTCCTGCTGGAATCGGATCTAGACTCCGACGATCAGCTTGAGCTGCTTAAACAAATTTTTCTGGATCATTTAAAAGCCTAAAAAGCGCCAGTTTCCTTAGGAGGGGAACTTGGCGCTTTTTCTATAGTCAAAACAAAAAGAGACATTTCCAAGGAAATTGCCTCTATCCAGATTCAAGTTGCGACCTATATACTGCCTTCGTTAGCTAGTGAAATGGGCAGGTTGCGACGGGTGATTGTTGATAAAGAAAACGAGGGCTGAAATCATATTCTTTTAACGTACGATCATGCCAAATCGGTGTAGACGAGGGTGACATAGGCGGAATCAACCAGGACCAGCGCCCTGAGACTTGGCGCCCCTGCTCGTTCTCCTGTTGCTGGAATCGAACAAATTGATCTGCTGCTGTATGGTGATCCACGATGCTGACACCTGCTTGCTTGAAGGAATGCAGCACTGCGCGATTCAGCTCAAGAAGCGCCCGATCCTTCCAAAGCGTTGTGTTGCTGGAGCGATCCAGTCCTATCACATCAGCTATAGCTGGCAAAGTGTTGTATCGTCCGGTATCCCCCAAGTTACGCGAGCCGATTTCAGTCTCCATGTACCAACCGTTAAAAGGAGCAGCCGTGTACAGAATACCGCCAATTTCCAACTGCATGTCCGCGATAATGGGTACAGAATACCAACGAAGCTGAAGCTCAGCAAAACGTTCAATTTCAGGATGTGTTAACGGTACCTCCTGAATGAAGTGATCAGGAATAGGGAAAACGTAGGGATGCCCGTTGCCAATACTGATCACTAACGGCAACACATCATAATCGCCACCCGTTCCTTGCCAACCTAGTTGCTGGCACATTTTTGTGAATTCATCCGATGCCGGATCGCCTGCACGTCCGTGTTCTTCATCGCCAGGATAACCGGCATAACGAATCAATTGGTGGTTCCAGATCCGAATCCGCTGATTCGGATCTTCTCCGCTGCGGAAAACCGTGATGAGTGAACGAATACGTCCTCCGTTGTTCGCCTTTTCCAGATGTCGCAGCAACGCTTCAGCAACTTGTTCCTCAGTCTCTGCTTGGCGTTCATCGATTAGCTCAATGGATTGCCAAAAAAGACGCCCAATGCAGCGGCTATTATGGCGCCAGGCCATTCTTGCACCATGCGCTAATTCTTCCGTTGTATGTGTGTAACTGCCTGATTGGTTAATTTCCTCATGTACGGCTAGGATGCGATGATCCGTCTCGGCTTCAGACTTATCTAGTTCAGCGTAACATTGTCGAATGAAAGCTTCCGCCTGCCGGGTTAATTCTTCGATGTGCTTGCCATTCATATCCCTTATCCCCCATCTAAACCCTTGCTTAAACTCCAATCCAGTATAACATCCCTCTTCCTATGCCACATCTTTCAGGGAAAAGCGCATAAGAACAACCCGTGAAGCTTGGAGCTTCACAGGTTGTGGCAGGAACATTTAGCGCTCTGAACGTTTCCCTTGCTTATTCAATGAGGCAAGTCTGCTCTTATCCTCGGTCAACAGTTCTTCAGCCAACTCCACACCTTGAGGACCTAGCCAGTCCTGAGCTTGCTGAATCGCCTGCTCAGTATGTGCCAGGCGGTTCTCAGCCTGTGCCAAAGTCTGTTCTGTTGGATGACTAAGTGCCTGAGAGACAGAGAAATGAAGCTTGCCCAAAGAATTTTTGGCTTGAGTTACATTGTCATTCGCTTGCAGACTGGAATCGGGTTGTTTCATAAATGAAATACGCTCCCTTCTGAAATGCGCCTGTTCTCTTCTAGCATGGTTTGGGTGAAGTCATCTTATGCATTCACTATCTACTGGATAATGGATTGCATAAAGGACGTCATTTCATTACTCGCTTTATTCAGGCGCTCAATGACACCGCTGAATTCAGTGACCAATTCTGCTTGTGAGTGTGAAGAAGCAGAGATCGCTTCAATTTCTTGCTCCATTTGCTTAATGGACTTTTGAACATCACTCAGTGATTTTTCAATATTATGGGTTGCTTCTTTAGTGTTAACGGACAGTTTGCGTACTTCCGTAGCAACCACCCCAAAACCTGCCCCTTGCTCTCCTACACGCGCGGCTTCGATTGCCGCATTCAGCCCAAGCAGGTTCGTCTGCTCAGAAATCTCACGAATGAAGCCGGCAACCTTATTCACTTCTTGTGATTCTGTTACGGCTCTACGCGTATTATCTAATATTTGCTGCGAGGTTGCTGATAATTCCTGAGATTGGGCAGCTACGCTCTGCACCATCTCCATTAGATGACTGCTTATCTCATTAATCTCATCTGTGAATCCTTCAAGCTTATTCTCGTTCTCTAGTGTATAGGCAATGGCAAAAACCCCGATTACATCATCATCCGTTCCGTAGATAGGTACACATGTTGAGATTACAGGAGCTCCATAAATTTCTGCTGGGATTCGGTTAGAGCTTGCTATACCTTTCAGTCCATTTGAAAGCGACAGATCTTCAGGCGGGATAGGGTTACCCTTAACCAATCCGAGATCAATAACTTTACTCGGTGCGTAATAATGGAAGATCTCCCTGTCCGTGATTCCAATCATAATATCCTGCGAGTGAATCTTTTTGAAATAAGGTGCTGCGAGGACTAAGGCATCGATAATACTCATCTCTTCATCTCCCATATAAAAAAAATGTATATGTAGTTTTATCGTCACAATGGGTTATTAAATGAATATTGTCATAGTAGAGTAACAATCCCCGCGTAGGATTTGTTTATGAATACTATTAGCAGACGACAATTTCTACAGAAAAGCGCTCAAGTAACTCTAGGCCTTCTTGGAACAGCTGGTGCATCCGGCATCTATTCACATTGGATCGAACCCTACTGGCTGGAAATCAAATACGTAGATATTACACTCCCTAGACTTTCTCCAGCCTTCGATAAATTTCGTATCGTTCATTTTAGCGATTTACATCAGGGGGTATATTCCAAGCCGCAAGCTTTAACGGAGCTAGCGCAGCAAATTCAACAGGTAAAGCCAGATCTGATCTGCTTCACCGGCGATTTATTAGATCATTCAGCCGATTATATTTCAGAAGCCGTAGCCTTGTGCTCTCAGTTGCGGGCTCCTTTTGGACAATTTGCAGTATTAGGCAATCATGATGCTTTTGGGACCAGAAAGGTTGTAACGAAAGGGCTAACACAATCGGGCTTCCACGTGCTCCATAATGAACATATCGTCTTAACCCAAGGTACGGACAAGCTCTATATTGCCGGAATAGATGATCCTTGGGTCGGAAAAGCAGACATCGCCCAAGCGCTGCTTCATATCCCGGAAGAGGCTTGCACAATTCTCCTTGCCCATGAACCTGATTTCGCCGATGACTTTTGCAAGCTGCCTATAGATCTGCAATTGTCTGGTCATAGTCACGGAGGCCAAGTGCGGTTTCCAATTGTCGGAGCTTTATATACCCCGCCTCACGGAAATAAATATTCAAGTGGATTATATCAACTGCCCAACAGCCAACTTCAGGTCTATACCACTCGCGGGATAGGAGTAACTCGTATGCCTGTTCGTTTTAATTGTCGCCCCGAGCTCACCGTAATTACTTTACATTCTTAATGCTAGTGTCTTAATCGTACAAAATGGTTAAAAAGTATATACCTTTTGCATATCTATGCAACAACACTGTAACCGTCTTTGTAATCAAATCTATTTGGGACCTAGGTATAATTGTAGGAGTGATAGAGGAAAAAATATCATATTGCAACTACATAAGCCCATCCTTGGGAAGGAGAGATTAAGTTATGAATAAAAGTATGAAATGGACCTCAGCCATCTTGGCTGCTGGAGTATTGCTTGGAGGGTCGGGACTAGTAGGAGGAACTTCAGTTCAAGCCGCAACTACCGGAGGAAATACGGTAAAACAAGCCGCACAGCAACCCTCTGTAGTGCTTAAATATAAAGGCCAGACCTTATCGCAGCAAGCGAAAATAGTAAACGGCAACACCATGATCCCTTTAACTGTACTACGGGATGCTTTTGGCCTCTCCATTAACTATAATGCAAGCACCAAAACTTATAGTGTAGGCAGCGATTCCATGAAGCTGGACATGGAGGTCTCAGATTACGGTGTTAGTACAACCCTGAATGGCTATTACATTTATAGCATGACCGGCAGTCATGATGTGAAGGTCATCAACGACCGGATTTATGTTCCGTTCAAACTCTTGTCTGACTATTTAGGAGTGCAAGGCGTTTATAATCCTTCATTGAAATCACTTGATCTAAGTAAAAAAGTAATGAATGACATCAAAATCACCTCTGAAACCTTAGATAAGAGCAATAAAAATGCCAGTATCAAAGTACAGTATCCCAAAATCAGTGGCTTAACGGATGAAGTGCAGACTAAGATTAATGCGATCTTCAAAAAGCAAGCTGAACAATTCGTCGCAGAGAGTGAAGAACAGGCTAGCCGTAGAGATGGTACTATAGAGAATAAATATGACTTCTCTCAAACTTTTGTTGTCTCCTTTAACCGTGAAGGGGTTCTGAGCATCGTGACTGATCAATATGGCTATACTGGTGGAGCTCATGGTGGAGCCCTTCGTGAAGGATTTACCTTCTCGCTGAAAGACAGCAAACCAATTGAACTTAAGGACCTGCTGAAGGCAGAGCCAAACTACAAACAAAAATTAGATAAAATGTTGAAGGAAAGCACCAAGGAGCTAGCTTTTCCAGATACACCTGGCGGACTAACAGAAAAACCAAACTTCTACGTTTCCGAGAGTGGCCTTGCAATCTTCTACCAACAGTACGAAATTGCCCCTTATGCGGCTGGAATTCCTACGTACACCTTTAATTTCAGTTCAATATTACCAAAGGGAACTAACCCATTCGCTGCCTTCAAATAAACTTCTATTGTAAAAAAGAGCGTCACAGTCATTAGGACTGGGACGCTCTTTTGGTTTTACAGCTTAGGCTTCCAAACTTCCAGCCGGGCCGAAGAATTCATAATGAATTCTGTCTTCAGCCACCTTCCATTCCTTAAGAGCCTTATATATCGCCTTCATAAAAGGAGTCGGTCCGCAGAAATAGAATTCAGAGTTTACGTCTGTTACTTCTTGCAACCAAGCTAGATCAATATAACCTGTTTTATGGAACGTATCTCCTTCACTTGGAGTTTCATAACATACATAGGATCGTAGGGTAGGATGGGACTGCTCCAAATCCGCCACCATTTCTTTCATAGCATGCAAGCTTCCATTGATGGCTGCATGAATGTACGTTACCTCTCGTTCTGGCTGCGTAGCAATTAATGTCTCCAGCATACTTACCATAGGGGTTAGTCCAACCCCACCACTGATAAGAACCACTGGACGATCACTATCTTTATTTAGTACGAAATCACCTGCTGGCGAGCTTACTTCCAATATAGCTCCCACTTGTACGACATCATGAAGGAAAGTAGATACGACTCCAGCCGGTTTATCCGGCCCTTCACCTTCCCGTTTAACTGTGATGCGGTAATAATACGTCTGTCCCGGCGCACTGGACAAACTATAGTGGCGAACATGGGTGTATTCCTCGCCCTCAGGCTGAACACGAACCGTGATGTATTGACCCGGCAAGTAAGAAGCTATAGCCCCTCCATCCTCAGGAGAAAGGTAGAAGGAAGTAATAAGTTCACTTTCTTTAACCTTCTTAGTAACCACAAAGTTTCTAAATCCACTCCAACCCCCGGGAATTTCGGCAGCTTCACGATACTTCTCTGCTTCGACACCAATAAAGGCATCTGCGATCACGCCATACGCCTGTGCCCAAGCATCAATAATTTCCGGCGTCGCCGCATCGCCAAGTACTTGCCCAATAGCAGCTAACAAAGTCTCACCTACGATGGGATAATGTTCAGGTAATACGCCCAATGCCCGATGTTTCTCCGCAATCTGTTTTACCACAGGCAAAATATTTCCCAGCTGATCAATATTCATTGCCGCCGCGAGTACGGCGTTAGCAAGTGCAGTCTGCTGTTTACCTTCCCGTTGGTTGGCATGATTAAATATATTTAGTAACTCCGGATGATTTTCAAATAACATGCCATAGAAAGTAGTTGTGATGGTCTTCCCATGAACCTGCAATACGGGCACCGTTGATTTTATGATTTCAATGGTTTGTTGATCTAACATCTAAATACCCTCTTTCCTGCAATAAATTAATTCCTCTATAAAAAGCATATAGAAGCTGAACATCCCATAGTGTGCGTTCAATCACACGGGAAATTGAAAAAATGTGAACGATTCAATAATTGCAATGATATCCATCACAATAACGTACCCGAAATCAAAAAAACTATCCAAGCAGCCATTATAGCTTCCGGGATAGCTTTTTATCTTATTATTTTGACAACTCCACAAAACCTTCTCCGAATACATCTCGTACATCGTGGATGGTAATAAACGCCTCTTTATCAATGGATTTGACGATTTTCTTAAGCATAGTCACTTCCTGCTTGCTAATCACAATATACAGCAGCTCTTTAGGTGTCTTGGTATAGTACCCACGGCCATATATTACTGTGACGCCTCTATCCATAATTCCATTAACCTGTTCAGCAATTTTGTCCTGCTCTTGGGATACAATCGTAACAGCCTTCTTAGGGTTCACTCCCTCAATAATAAAGTCCATTATCTTAGTGGCTACATAGAGCATCACGATCGTAAACATCAGACTTTGTACTCCAATGATGAAATACGAAGCGAACACCACAATTAAATCGACGAGCAGTAGCGCGTAACTAACATTCCAGTCCAAATATTTATGTAGGATTCTGGCGATGATGGTTGACCCTGCAGTCGTTCCACCCACTCGTATAATTAGCCCGATACCCACACCTGAGAAGATACCCCCGAATATTGCATTAATTATCAACTCATCGCTGCCAATATTCCAATTTTTCGTAAGAATCAGGAATAACGAATTGAAAAACACCGCAATAATCGTGTATACCGTCGTAGTTTTGTCTAGAAATTTGTACCCCACAATTAATAATAAAGCGTTAAGAATCAAGCTAACAATACCGGGTGACCACTGATACAAATAGTAAGTAATCATAGTCAGTCCCGTGACCCCGCCTTCACCGAACTCGTTCGGAATCACAAACAAATTAACGGCCAAGGAGAATAACAAAGCTCCTACAATGATGGAAACAATATCCGAAATACGCTTTTTCATACCATGCCCCTTCTACCCTAGATCTATATCCACAAATACTAACACCGCTTTGATATAGATGCAATCCATCCGAAAGAAGTCAACAGTCTATAGATACAGTAACCAGCCACCCCGCCGCCAGTGTTCAAAATAAGATCATCCACATCAAAGGTGCCGATATACAATACTAATTGTGTGAATTCAAAACAGAAGCTCAGCGCCAGCGAGAGGAAGAAAACTCTTCGAAACAGCCTTACTTTTTGCGATAACAGCATGGGCACCAAGATCCCAAACGGAATAAAGGCTAACAAATTCCCTACTAAATTAATCGATGAAAAAGGATCTGAAAGCGACAGCTCGTCCATCCCCCGGGAGATCTCCTTAAAAGGGATATAGTTGCCTCGCCGATTAAAAATCCGGTCTGGATGTTCAAACATACGTCCACCTTGCTCCCAAAGCGATAATAAGTTCACCGGTGCACCTTTAAATAAAATAATTCGGATTAAAAAATACATATAGACGATAAATATCGCTGCCAGCAAAAGGTTTATAGCAGACTTTTTTTTCGGCTCTTTAGTCATTAATATGTAGTAACAATTATGCCATCCATGTTATCGCCTGACGTCATATATTGCCCTTCCTGTGGAATTTTGATCGTAGTGTATTTGGATACCGGAAAATAACTTACTGTATAAGCTTTGCCGTCTACTGTTGTTGAAATCTCTTTGTTCTCTTTCAAGAAATCCAAATATTGTTCTAGCACAAGCCCCTTCTCATGAATAATGGCGCTGTGCGGCAACCCTACATAACGGAAATGCCAGGGTTCATATTTTATCCCCGTAATCTCGGTTTTGTCTTTCGGATAGCGGAGAATAAAGCCGTATTTCCAGGCATTTTTTTGCAGCCATTTTCCTTCAGGCGCTTTACTCATTTCTGATTGGGACGACCCGATATCCAGAGATAATCCTAAATTATGTTCACTATATTGCGCCGGTAAAGCATAGTCCGAACCTTTTTCCTGATATAATTTCTCTTGCTCTTCAAAGTCCCTGTACCCGCTGCTAATTAAAAAATGATTCACACCCTCTTTTTCGGCAGCTTTGACCATCTTATTGAATTTATGCGCTACACTTTCAGACAAACGAATCGAGGTATCCAGCAGCCCATAACCCTGCACCAGATCCGCCTGCTCATATAAGGTCACGATATCAGACTTCACACTATCCTCATGTACCGGGTATTGTTTGTTCACCAGCAACAAATCCCCTTGATACACTTGATCTTGTGTTACTACCTCTAAGCTATTGTTATTTCTAATAGATTCTTTGCGAATCTTATCATCGTATCCTAAATTACCCGTATTCGGTAAATAACGAGCCGCTGCATACCCCAGCAACAACACAACCAACGCCAAAAAGCCCCACTTCTTCATCAGCAATGTCCTCCCATTTCCTTGATAGGAATAGAATAACGAAGACACTTTAAAGAAAAGGCGGGACAAATATAAAGTTTTTCTTAAAATAAATAAATTTCACTGGCTTTACCCATTAAAAGTATATCCAACGCCCCAGATCGTCTTAATGAATTTATTCTTATTGATGTCTTCACCGAGCTTTTTGCGCAAGGTACGGATATGCACCATGACCGTGTTCCCACTCTCATAATAAGCATCGCCCCACACCTGTTGAAAAATGTTCTCCGCACTAAACACCTGCTTAGGATGGCTGACCAATAAGTGCAAAATATCAAACTCTTTTGGAGTTAGCTCAATAACCTCACCATAAAGAGTAACCGTATGCTCATCCGGTGAAATCATCAATCCCCGAACCTCTAGCACCGATTTAGGTATGGCTGCGGGCTGACTGAATTGTATGGAGCGCCGCAACTGGGAATTGACCCGGGCGACCAGCTCCATTGGGTTAAACGGTTTGGTCATATAATCATCTGCGCCCATAACCAGTCCGGTGATTTTATCAAGATCGGAAGTTTTAGCACTCAGAAAAATAATCGGCAGATGATGATGCTCCCGAATATGGCGGGTGACCTCGTAACCATCCAGCCCCGGCATCATTATATCCAGTATCGCCAAATCTATCGTTTGCGACTCAATGGCTTGTACCGCTGCCCTTCCATCGGACACTTTGAGGATATGATACCCCTCTTTTTGCAAATGCAAGGCCACCAAGTCGGCAATTTCCGCCTCATCATCCGCAATTAAAATGGTGATGCGCTTCATCTATTTTTCACTCCTATAGGTTGTGCTGTACACTCTTCATCCATTATACCCTAAACTCAAAAACCACTCCTAGAAAGAAGTGGTTTCCGATTAAATCTATGATTTATATAGTCTATTTCCTTTTATTATAGCTGTCTAACAATAGCTCTAATGAAATCCCATTTACTGTGACGCCTGAAAGATTGCAGTCTCTTATATCTACATTCGAAAGATCACAATCTACAAAGGATGTCCCGTTCAGCTGGCATCGCTCAAACTTATTGCCTTTACCGTACAAATGAATATCGTGGAAATAAGCCTCCCCTAGTTCACTATTACTAACCTCTATTTCCCACAGCCCCACTTCATTAAACTTAACAGAATGCATATTGATGTCATTAAAGGTAGTACTGCTCATATTAATATTATCGAATCCGGTCCCCTCCATATTTACATTGGAGAAGTTTGTTTTATGCATATCAATATCATCAAATTCACTCTGGCCCATAGCCACACGACGAAAATTCGTTTCAGTCATTCTTTCATCCTGAAAGACTCTCTTCTTAAATTCGTCCTGTAATTTGTTTTCACTAAGATTATTATTCACTGTACTCAACATCTCCCTTTTTAAGATCGCTCTTGATCTGCGGAGTCTACTCTCAACAGCTTCGCTGGATAAATCAAGGAAATCGGCGATTTCCCTAACCTTGTAATTGTCGATATAGTAGAGAATTGTGACTATACGGTTAGCTTCTGATAGGGTGTTTAAGGCTTTCCACACATCTTGCTGGAGTTCTTTTCTGAGCAGCTGATCTTCGGTAGATTCTGGCTGCGGAACCTCCATTTTTTGCATGAATTCGTAAGCAGTTTTCTTTTTATTTGACCTAAACCAATCCATGCATTCCCGTGCAGTAACCGCATATAACCAACTGGCGAGTTTCTCAGGCTCCTTTAAGTCAGGTAATTTGCGATAGGTTTTAACAAAAACCTCTTGGGCAATGTCTTGTGCGGTATGAAAATCACCCAATTTACCATAAGCAACCCCGTATACTGCATTGGAATATTTGCCGATAAGTACACTGAATGCATCCATGTCACCTTTACACACCTTATCTACCAGTTCTGCGTCCGTACAAGTCACTATTTTCCTCCTTATCATCAAGCTCATAACATAGACGGAAAAGAGACTAAAAAACCGTCTTTATGCCTGCAAATAAATTTTAATGGAGAGGGGATTTCAACTTTTCTACACCGTGATAATTATAGCCTAATTATTACCTAGCTAAAACAATCTGCGAGCCGTGACCAAACGTTTCTTCCACTTGTCACTTAAGGCTTCATAATGAACGCCAAGCTCCTTGGAGTACGTATGTAGGATCTGATTATTTCCCGCGTAAATCGCTACATGCCCAATATCGAGTCCTCGTGCACTGAAGAATAACAGGTCCCCTTTGCGCAGCTCGTTAATTCCAACCTCTTTGCCCTCTTTGGCCTGATTGTAAGAGACACGTGGCAGGTCAATTGCCAACACATCCTTAAATACATGTCCTACAAAAGAAGAACAGTCAAAGGTAGACGTCTGGTTAGTAGCAGCACCAAATTCATAAGGTGTTCCCAGATATTTTTCTCCGTAAGCAAGCAACTCGCTTCCCTGCCGCTCTACAAGTGCAGCACTCGTATAATTGCTATATTTGGGTTTAGCAGATATATAGCCACTCTTGTTATCCTGTGTTCGTACTTCTAACCATAAAGCATCTACTTCTCTAACCACATGTACCTTATCTCCTGCTGACAACATTTGCTGCACCGTTGATTGGGCTGACGAGTCTGGCAAACTTCGCAGGTTAACCCCATACAGAATTGTCGTATCGTAATCCACTGCCGAGTAGATACGAACGGCGCGAGTAGTGGTATCCCACTTCACAGTGCTGCCCAAAGCTTCGCTGACAAAACGCAGTGGCATCATCGTATAACCGCCGGTAATCTGGCCGGGAACCGTTACACTTAAGGACTGGCCATTTTTATTCGCTGCCTGATCACCAATATGATAGGTCAGCACCAGGTCTCCCTTGGTTGCCTTAACGGTCTTGGTATCATTATTCCAAGTAATCTTTGCCCCCTGAGCTTCAAATAACTTGCGCATAGGGACTAGTACTGTATCGTTTACTAACAAGGGCTGAGCCCCCAATTGTAGCTGTTGATCATCCAGATAAACGGCTGTAACCGGAGTCTGAGGCGTTGTCGCCGCATAGGCCGGAGCAGTATAGAGCATAGATGTAAGTAGTAAAAGTAACATAGCTTTCTTTTGAAATTTCATGATGTCATCACCTCGTTGATTGATATGTACACCTATTGTTACTAAAAAAAGGGTGATTAGTTTTGTTACAAATTTTGGGGTAAGCATCTGCCTTCGGCATAAGCACCTAAAAAAAAGAGGACTACGATCACCTTTCGGTATCATAGTCCTCTTTTTAAATATGCCTCATGGAGCCGGCTAGACAGGTTCCTCAACTTCAAAAATGGAATCAATAATGATCGGAAGATTATCCCTTACAGAAACAGCACCCAATACAGAACGAGCATGAACACCCTTGTCTCCGAACACCTCAAGCATTAAATCTGAACAACCATTAAGCACTTTATGATGTTCTTCAAAAAGGGGATCTGCATTAACGAAGCCTTGAATTTTGACTACTCTTTTCACTTTGTCCAAAGAACCTAAAGCTGTCTTCAGGACGGCAAGGATTTCTATACCCGTTAAACGTGCAAAATGGTAGCCTTCCTTGGTAGTGTAATCTTGTCCCAGCTTCCCTTTGGGATGGCCCGCTGGTCCTTTTCCCGACACAAAACATAAACCATTAACAATTACGTAGTTAGCGTATTTTGCCGCCGGTTCACTAGCCTCGGGCAGGACAACCCCTAATGCTTCGAGTCTGCTCGCTATAGTGTGCTCTGTCATATCCATCTCCTCCTCCATTATCAACAGCTTCAATAATTAAGTAAGATCATAGTTACTACTTAGCTTCAACCTCTGCTTCCCATCTCGATATCTCAGCGCGAACAATGGGTGCTACTTGGGTACCCAATAGCTCAATGGCTCTCATTACATCCTTATGAGGCATTGTGCCAAGCGGCACATGCAGCATAAAACGTGTGATGCCTACTTGCTTGCGCAGGTGAATGATTTTCTCAGCAACGGTCTCTGGGTCACCTACATACAAGGCACCTTCAAATCTACGCGCCGCATCATAGCTTGCACGGGTGTATTGACCCCATCCGCGTTCCCGGCCAATAACATTCATACTAGCTTGTGTAGAAGGGAAGAACATATCGGCAGCCTGCTGATTGTCCTCTGCAATGAAGCCGTGCGAGTGCGAAGCAACGGGCAGCTTCGATACATCATGTCCCGCTTGCGCTGCAGCCTTCTTATAGAGCTTCACGAGCGGAGCAAACTGTAGCGGACTGCCGCCAATGATAGCCAGCACAAGCGGTAACCCTAGTAGACCTGCACGAATTACGGATTCTGTATTTCCTCCGCTGCCAATCCATACTGGCAATGGATTCTGCACGGGACGCGGATAAATCCCCAGATTATTAATGGCAGGACGGTGCACGCCGCTCCAGGTTATTTTTTCGGATTCCCGTATTTTGAGCAGCAAGTCCAGCTTCTCATCGAACAGCTCATCATAATGATTCAAATCATACCCAAACAGCGGGAACGATTCAATAAAAGAACCCCGGCCTGCCATGATCTCTGCGCGTCCATTCGAGATTCCATCCAGGGTAGCGAAATCCTGAAACACACGTACGGGGTCATCAGAGGAAAGTACTGTAACCGCACTGGTTAGCCGAATCTGTGTCGTCTGTGAGGCCGCCGCAGCCAGTAAAACTGCTGGAGAAGACGCCGCATAATCTTTGCGATGATGTTCGCCCACGCCAAATATATCTAAACCCACCTGATCTGCAAGCACAATCTCCTCTACAACCTCGCGCAATCGCTGCGCATGACTTATCACTTCACCCGTCTGAACATCCGGTGTTGTTTCTACGAACGTGCTTATTCCTATTTCCACTTACAAATCCCCCTTAACTATAATTTCCTCTTTAAATTGTTTGTTTGATTATAACACAAGTTAAGGTTAAAAAAGCTAGTCATTCTGTCCAACCCCAGTTTCCCGGGAAACTCATCCTTAAAATTTGCAAAACCACGCTTACAAATAGAGGATTTTGAAGGAATATGTTGAAAGACTCTTAAACAAATAGCGGTTGTCGTAGAACAAATAATCATATGGCAAACGAATAAAATTCAAGGTAACATGAAAGAACTGTTAACCGGGTGGGAGAAGGTGTCACTGAAATGAATATCATGACATGGATTGATTTGTTATTATTTTTTGTTTTGTTCGCTTTGTTCATCTACATATTTGCGTCTGTAACTATCACTAACCTACATAAAGCATACTTAGTTTTTCATTTTACTATGATGTTATGGCCCTTCTGCCAATTCGCTATCAAAACGACCGACGATCCCAAGTTTCAATTGTTTTATGTAAAGCTCGCTTTTATCGACTCGGTTCTGTTAACGATTGGCTGGCTTCTGTTCACGGTACTACTCACCGGGAATTCACATCTTCTTCGAAAAAAGAACACATTGATCCTATACATTCTCGCAGCTTTGATCTTAGTAGGGGTGATCGCCAATCCAAACGGAAGTTTTGTTCTCCCTATGAACGGCGGATATATCGAAAGATATTATGGTCCGATTTTTTGGCTGCTTATTATCTTCTTAACCACCAGCGTAATGATTTCTCTGTATATCATCTATTCAGCGCTAGTCTCAAACACTACACAGCGGATCAAAAAACAAGTTGCTCATGTGCTCAAAGGGGTGCTGGTGCTAACGGTATTTATTTTATTGGATGTTTTTCTTAATGTGGTATTGCTTAAATCTGATCCAGTTATTCCAGGGCTGACCTCTCTGGGGATCTTAATCTCGGCAATCTTTTTCGTAATTGCTATCCATCGGGATAAAATATTTGATCTCGTAACCATCGCCCATCAGGATATCATTGACACCATTACAGAAGGAATTCTTGTACTGGATGATAGTGAGACTGTAGTAGAAATCAATCGCTCGCTTTTTCCAAAAATCCATCTGCAAATCGGTGCTCACTTTGACGTGTCGACCATCGCACCCATAGAGCAAACTTCCGGAGCTTTCGATTTATTCCTTCATACATACTTGAACCAGCCCATGGAGAGGACTGAGGTTGAACTATTCTACACCTCACTCGATGCATACATTAACATTACTGCGGCGCCGATTGTGGTAGGTGGAATCAGGGTTGGACGCATTCTCACTTTTCAGGACAGAAGCGAGCTGCATCGCCTCATAGCCGAGACCAATCACCAGAACGAGACCCTGCAAGAGCGTAATGCTACATTAACTGAAATCCAGGATGAATTATCGCAGACTAACCAAAAACTTAAGCAGATGGCCATAACGGATAGCCTAACCGGTTGTTATAATCGTCATTACTTAACGTTGCACTTAGAGCATGAGATCATAGAAAATATGAAACTCAAGCAGCCTTTTGCTATCATCCTTCTGGATATCGACTTTTTCAAAACAGTGAATGATAATTACGGCCATTTAATCGGTGATGTCGTCATTTGCAGCACGGTAGAGGTAATTAAGAAAACGTTGAGGGAGACGGATGTTCTGGCGCGTTATGGCGGAGAAGAATTTATCATTTACTTACCAAATACAGATCAAACACAAGCAAACCACTTAGCAAAACATATCAAATCTATAATAGAAGCTAATAAAGTACATGTAGAGGATGTTGCTCATTCCCTCTCGATTACTGTTAGTATGGGACTGCTGTCCATTAGTAATTTTGCAGCACAATATACAGAAAGCCTGACCAATCAACTAAATGATTTATTCGAATCAGTGGACAAAGCCTTATATCAAGCAAAAAATGCCGGACGAAATCAGATTGTTGAGATTAATAGATAACGTTTAAAATAAAGAATCAGCCTACTTCTGTTGAAGTTAAGCTGATTCTTATTTTTTAGATCTTTTTAACAAACTCGGACTTTAATTTCATAGCTCCAAAACCATCGATTTTGCAATCAATATCATGATCTCCGTCCACTAAACGGATGTTTTTCACCTTTGTTCCTATCTTCAGAACGGATGAGCTTCCTTTTACTTTAAGGTCTTTAATAATAGTTATAGCATCTCCATCATTTAAAATATTTCCGTTGGCATCTCTGACAACCTTGTTCTCTTCACTGCTTTCAGCCTCTGTGTCGAGGCTCCACTCATGCGCACATTCCGGGCAGACGAGCAAACTACCATCTTCATAAGTGTATTCTGAATTACATTTCGGGCAATTTGGCAAAGTTGACATCAAAGTGTCCTCCATTCGTTAATGTAAATCTAGTTGTGGTTCCAGTGCATAGCCTCAAAAGTATATTTCATATTTGGTAAGGTTTCCACTAGATATCAGCAGTAAGTTTGTCTAGATTTCGACAGCGGACAGTAATTCTCAAATATTGTCTTGTATATTTTTCCCTAATTCAATAAGATGGAAATGTCGAATTTTTATGTAAATACATAGGAGAGTGAGTAATGATAAGTCGCAGAAGTGTTGCATTCGCCATTATTTTGTCATTAATTACATGTGGGCTCTATACAATATATTGGTTTATTGTTCTAACCAATGAGGTAGGCGAACTGAGTGGAGACTATACATTTACAGGAGGAAAACATTTTCTTTTAACGTTGGTTACGTGTGGGATCTGGAGCTTCATTTGGGCCTATCAGGTAGGTAAACATATTGCTGAAGCTCAAAGACAGCGCGGCCAATACCCGTCAGATAATTCAGTGCTTTATGTGATCCTGACACTCTTTGGTCTGGGTATTGTCACGTATGCCTTGGTACAATCCGATGTTAATAAACTGGTATAAGTTTACGATTTATAAAAGGACACATCCTAAACTATTTTGGGGTGTGTCCTTAAGTCTCGTCGGCGTAGTATATCTCAAAGCATGGATACCCTTAACCAATATTAGTATCCCTTGTCCATTTCATGAATGGACTGGATTGTATTGCCCCGGATGTGGAGTCACAAGAGTTATTCTTTCCTTGCTGAAGTTCGACGTTATTCAAGCGTTTAGATTTAACCCATTGCTGTTTATTTTAGCACCTCTGTATATGTTGTATTGGATTAATAATAAGAAGCAAATCCGGCCTCTTAGCCAGGCAATTATGGCTATAATGTTGATTCTGACCGTTACATTTGGAATACTGAGGAATCTCCCGCTGTTTGAATATTTGGCCCCGACAGTAATTCGTTAACAGCAACAACTATTACAAAATAGCTTGCAGTCGCACAATCGCTTGGGCCCGATCAACCACTTCTAATTTGCTGTAAAGATTGCTAATATAATTACGCGCCGTACCTTCGGCAATATGTAATGTATCGGCGATTTCACGGTTATTCAGTCCCCGGATAATGAGCTGTGCCAGCTCCTCTTCCCGTTCTGTCAGACTGATACGATCCAGACCCGATCTTTGCCAGTGTTCATAGTCCTCTGTTAACCTGTTCATCCTCGATGCCAGTTTGGCTGCTACCAGAGCTGGCAGAATAAATTGCCCGGATAACGTATCATGAATCGAAGCGATCATTTTATCTGCGTCCATGTCCTTCAGCATATAACCGCTTGCTCCGTAGGCCATCCCCTCTACAATATAATCAGTCTCTATAAAAGTAGTCAGAATCAGAATGAAGATGTTCGGGCGAATCTGCTTTATTCGTTTCAAGGCGCTAAGGCCATCCATAACTGGCATTTGAATATCAAGCAGCACCAGATCAGGCTGGAGTGCCTCAACCATCTCGCAAGCTTCTTCTCCATTCTTGGCAGCACCAACCACTTCCATATCATCTTCCAGATCCAAAATGGTGCGAAGTCCTTCCCGCGTCAACAATTGATCATCGGCAATTACAATTTTTATTTTACTCATGTTCTATCCACAACCCTTCGCATGGGCAGATCAATTTCCAGTAAACAGCCTTCATCCATTTCTGAATCGATGGATAAGCTGCCTCCCAGCTGCTCAACCCGTTCCTTCATCGTCCTAAGTCCAAATCCCATCACGATTGGACCCATCCCTAGCCCACAATCCTTGAGTCTAAACTGCAAGTTCGCTCCAACAGACTCCAGACTAAAATGGAACTCCACACTCTTCCCATGTCTGATCCCATTAGTTAAGCCCTCCTGCAAAGCATGATAGATTGCCTTTTTATAGGCTGTTGACATGGCTTCCGGCAGATCGTAAATAACTGCATGAACAACAACGCCTGCATTGCGTTCTGTATCTCGAATCAACTGCTTCAGCATCACGGTTAGATCAGAATACCTGTCCTCTTTCAGCATATGGACAGAGCCGCGGATTTCATTCAAGCTATGCCGCACAAGATCCTGGGCCTCAGCCAGACGCTGAAAGCCGCTGTCTATCTCCTTCTTCTGAAGCAGCCGCTTGCCAGCTTCAATCTGCAGAATCGTCGATGTAAGGGTATGCCCGACAATATCATGAATCTCTTGGGCAATACGATTGCGTTCCTCAAAAACAGTAGCTTCGGCCAAAGCCGCAGATGTTTCACGCATCGAACGCTCCAGGCTACGAGTTCTTTCTACCACCTGATCCTCCAGATTTTTTTTGAGATATTGGATTCCCGAATACAGCTTGGCATTAGCGATTGAGATTGCGCATTGTGAACCAAGCAGCTTGAGCACATCGAGTCTGCTTGGAGTAAATACACCCGGCGATAGATTATTCTCCAAATAGAGCAGGCAAACCAATTTATTCTGATTCATGATGGGGAGACATAGAACCGATTTCAGTCTATTATTCCTAACGTAAGTATTACGTGTAAATATTCCTTCACTGAGTGCATCATGTAATACAACCTGTTCTTGTGTTCTTGCCGCGTAAGCTATAATCGCTGCCGGGACCAACCCCGATTCTTCCCCAAGTGGAACAGATTCGATATGCTGGGCTTCTGAGGTCCCATAAGCTTCCACCATCCATTTGCCGTCATGATCAAAAATAACAGCCCCATATTCTGCCCCAGCATTGTGGAGCATGATTCGCATCAGCGTGGCCAATAATCGGCTCATCTCCATCTCGCCCGATAATGCTTGGGCAGACATTACCACAGAAAGGGAATCCACACGATCGAGCCCGGGCTCTCGTTTAATATGCAGCAAATGGCGGTGCTGCTGCTCCAGGTCAGCCGCTTTAGCCTTTGCGCCCCATTGCAGATAAGCCTCATAGGCCTCAGTCATATAGATTCTTGCCAGATGCATTTTGCCATGACGAAGCCCATATTTACCGTAACATTCCGCTGCCATCGCTAAATCGTGAATATGACCGTGGATCCGAGCGTTCTCAATGGATTGCTCATACAATGCTTCAGCTTGGCGGGGATCTCGCGATAGACGAGTTAACTCAGCCTTCATTAACAGATATTTATGCTGATAATTCCCCGGACAACGCCTGGCAAGCTTTTTCATTTTCTTCAAGCATTTACGCATTTTTGCCCGATATGTACGTTGCTCTTCAGCGTTATATTCCTCATGCAACTGAGCCCAGACTAAACATTCATACATGATCTGCATGGGACTGTCTAGGCCATCTTCGCGTGATTTTATAATGGCCGCTGATTTGGCTAATGCCTCACTGGCTTCTCGGTATTCCCCAAATAGATAGCCCGTCAAATATTGATAGATCCAGACCATTTCTTGTATAAAATCAAAGGTGTCCCCATGAACCGACTGTGCAAAAGCAGGCTCGCTAATCTCCGCGATGGGAAAGGGATCATCTATAGAGCGATAACCTGTCAGTCGAACAAGAATGGCCGCCGCTACAATAGCCTGCTTACAATGGAGACTGTTGTTATGGCGCAGCAAATCTCCGGAATGAGTAATTAATCGCTCATAGATATCGCCGAGAGGATAACCAAATTGCAAAAGGGAGGCACAGTTGATCAGCACATTCTGGTTGCCCTTCCATAAGTCACCTGATTCCAGTCCCACTTTACCAGCCTTCTCGGTAAATGTATGGAGCATAGCAGGATCATAATGCCGCCAGCTATCGTAGCACATGGCGAACGCGGCTAAGGTTGTCATGTGCTGTTTCGGATAGGGTTCGGATAAGCTGAACGCCAGCATGGCCCATTTGAATGTCTCTTCATCATTACGGAAGTAATAATATTGAAACATTGCATAACCTATGAATCCAATGGAAGCCTCCGGAGTCATCCCATAATCAAGCGTTAATTCAATCATGGTGAAGGAAGAAGCAAGCCACCCTTCTCGATTGACGTAGAAGCAAGCATTGCTTGAATGATCTAAAGTAGACATTGCGATTCTACGTGCTTCATCAGTCATTGGAGGTAAAAGAGTAAGCGATTCGAGTGAGACCTTCTTGAGTCTATGCCGCAATCGTAACCATTGAAGCGTCAATTGAGCATAACCAGGATCAAATTGATGCTTCACTTTCAGTAACGATAAGGTATGCTGGCCTAAGGAGATCACCTCTTCATGGTTATCATTACTTGCTTCCAACTGCACCTTCATTACGTAGACGTAAGCCTTATCCATATTTGTCGTAGCTTTATCAATCAACAGATGGAATAATTCATTAGCCGTATCAAAATGGGAACATAAATATTCGAGCTCCGCCCTCTCACGGAATACCCGGAAGGTCAGCCCATAATGCGCCTCCCAGCTCTGCTCCTCTAATAATGACGTTGCCTGAAGCATATATTGCAAGGCTGTCTCATGTGCGGTTGTTTGCTTCGCTTTTATCCCTGCCTGTAAGTTCAGCTCTACTAGTTGAAGCCTCTCTTCAGGGCGGTCTAACCATGTAAGTGCCTGATTCAAATGATGGACAGCTTCAAATAGGGTCGTTCCTTCACTTAGCGGGTTGCGGCCTAGCAATAAAAGACCAATCCTCCAATGCAGCTCGGAACGCTCCTCTTCGGAAATAAAAGTATATGCTGCCTGATGAATGCGGTTGTGCTGGAACTTATAATGCGGATATTCCTCCCCGTTAACGGGCTGCAACAAGCGCCCATGTACAGCAACCGCCAACGCATCGTTCAATGTCTCTATCGGTGTCTCCGTAATATCAGCAAGTGTACGTAAATCAAATAGGCTGCCTACAAATGCGGCTCTGCTAAGTGCATATACCGTCTGTTCAGGAAATTGCTGCAATTTACTTGAAAGGTATGAAGCTACGTTATCGGGTACATTCAATTCAGTAATACGCTGGAGATCCCATTTCCAGCTTCGAATATTCTCATCAAATTCCACTCGCTGATCATCTATCAAATCTTGAAGGAATTGCTTAATAAATAACGGGTTTCCATCTGTCTTATGAATCAGCACGCGCGCCAGCTCGTCCAAGTCAGCTGCCTCGTAACGCATAACATCAAGTAGCAGTTGTTTTAAATCGGTGAGTTCAAGCGCTTGTAAAGAAATTCTGCTCATCGCTACGTTGCGGTCAATCAGATGTTTTTCCAGCCTACTGAGCGGGTGCAGCCTTGTAATCTCCCGATTGCGATAGGAAAGCACGATTAGCAGATGAGTCGTTGCTGTATCCTCTATAAGCGAAGTGAGATATTGCAGCGACGTATCATCAGCCCATTGCAAATTATCCAATACCAAGATCAAAGGATGATCCTCATGAGGAAAGAGTTGAATAAATCGGCTCATGATTAATTGAAAGCGATGCTGAGCTTCCAGCGGTGGCAGTGGAGGCACGGAGGGTTGAAGGCCAATCAAGAGTTCAAGCTTAGGAACAAAATCGATCAGCAACTGACCGTAATTGTCCACTGCTTGTAGAATACGCAGCCTCCAAACCTCCACCTGCAACTTTGTTTCCATCAGCAGCTGACTAACCAACTCTTCTATGACTTGATGCCAGATGCCATAAGGGAGTGAGGTATGTCGGGATTCGAATTTGCCTCTGGCGAAGAAACCATCCAAAGAGACTGTATTTGTAAGGGTCTCCTTCAGAAAGGTTGTTTTGCCGATACCACTCTCCCCGCTAATCCAAACCGTCTCTACGGCACCTTGTGATGCTCGTTGCAGTGCTTCTCTTAAGCTTTGTTGCTCAAGATGTCTTCCATAGAAGCGTCCTGATACCATCCAGCGCTCTGGGATATCCCAGCTTCCTAGTGGAAAAGGCTCAATATGTCCGGATTCTTCTAGACGGGATAGACATTCCTCAAGATCCGATTTAATACCAAACGCGCTGGCATACCTCGCTTCAGGCATTTTCTCCATGCATTTACCAACAATATCAGAGACCGATAGAGGGATAGTGGGGAACCTGCGGTGCAGAGGCTCAGGTGTATCTGCAAGATGACGATATACAATATCAACAACATCATGCAGCTCAAAGGGGCGGCTGCCCGAGAGACATTCATACAGGATGATCCCCAGCGAATAAAAGTCAGAACGGTAATCCGGTTTGACTCCGGTTCGTCCCGTTTGTTCTGGAGCTATATAAGGAAGCAGAACATCGGGCCGGCCGCCTAACGGTGACAAAGGACTCGTGGTGTTTTCGGTAGAACACATTCTTATATCAATAAATTTCACTTCAAAAGTAATGGGATTGACGATTAGATGAGCGGGGGTTAGTTCATTTAGTGTTATTTTTTCACGATGAATTTGCATAAGACAATCAGCAATAGCTGTAGCGATTCGAATTAGCGCTGGAAGACCCAGTGAATTAACAGGCATACGCAGGATCTGCCCAAGGGTACTCCCCTCTATATCTTTTAAGAGAAGGACTGGTCGGTCCGCCATAATTTCCAAACTGTACGGCTCTATTGCACCACGACCGCAAAGTCGCTTAAGCATGTCATACTCATGACGAAAAGCATCGACCATGGCAGCTCCCGGATATTCTCCTATTGTTGTCTTAGCGATAACTCTTAGGCCGTCCTCTTGACGTAGGAGTCTGTATAACCTGATATCTGCGGTATTATCTATCAGATCTAAGGTTTGGTATCCTGGCAATTCAAACATCAACAGCACTCCCTAATTACAATTAGACAGAATACTCAATCTCACAAAGTAGTTAAAGCCATTATAACATCTGATCTTGCCGTTCTACTCATAAGACATTTCATATTTCGTTAATCCTATCGCGTTTGCGCACAATGCCGCCTGTGTCCGGTCAGTAACCTGCAGCTTCGCTAAAATCTGACTGACATGCTTCTTCACCGTAAATTCACTGATAAAAAGACGTGTGGCAATCACTCTATTGCAAGCACCTTGTCCAAGCTGAATCAGGACTTCCTTCTCTTTTGGTGTCAATTCATCTGTTGGACTGCTGGCGCTCATTCGCATCTTTTCTTCCATTAGACCAGGATCATAGTATTTTCTCCCTTTGTACACCAACTGGATAGCAAACAGTAATTCCTCCGGCAGTGCCTCTTTCAGAACATATCCGTCTACCAATACTTCTTCAGCCCTCAAAAAATCCTCTCTGCTCGCAGAGGAAGTCAACAGTATGAATTTACTAACAATGCCGCGGGTACGTGCTATCTTAATGACATCCAGTCCTGATTCATCAGCAAGTTTAAGATCAATGAGGACAATGTCTGGCTTTGTCTCTTCAATCACATCAAGTGCTTCCGGACCATTCGTAGCTTCACCGGCAAATTGCATATCCGATTGCATTGCAATGACAGATGCCAGCCCTCTTCTAACTAAAGGATGATCATCTACAATGATGATTTTCACAGAAACACCTCCCTCTAAACCGCATACATTATTTACTTCTTTGTATAAAAAGCTTCAATTGGAGTATTCATTTAAATTTGGCGCATTTCTGATTAAGTATAGTTAAAAGACTACACCGCTTATAGTGAGCGTTGTCATTTCTTTTGTCATATGACAAAATGGATAATTTTACATAAAAACCCCTCATTTAAAAACTGGCGAACCATGGTTATAGAGACCACAATCCGCCTGCTTTCTTGGGAATTTAATTATTATCAATAAAAGAAATGATTTGCACGAGATTACCTGCGACTTGGTAAGTTAACCCCAGCATGTAAGTTCCTTTCTCCTCGTTTGATAGGTCAATAGTGAACACATCCGGATTAGCAGCCCATTCCTTCATATCAAACACAATTTCTTTAGATGTTCTAGTGTTTCTTACTCCAGCCGAATTAGGGATCACTTTGCTGCCATCGAGCCCTTTCACCAGATTGGCCACTTCAACTACAGGTCCCTTAAATTCTCCTACCTCTACCATTTGTGGGTCGGCCAATAAGCTCGTTAGTTTAGTTAATCCTTGTAATGGGGAGAAATCTGTAATTTCATTTCCAGTAATATCAAGTGTCTCTAGGTTCTTCGCGTACTGCAAACCTTCCAAGGATCTGGCTCTTCTGGTTTCGCTAGTTAACGTTGTAAGGTTATACATATCACCTAATGTTAATTCTCCAGTTACGCCCAATGTAGTCTTGATCGAAGCACTTAAATACGGGTCCGCCACAGTAATTACTTGCGTAAGATCTATTTGGACCAAACCTTCGGTTGCTTGTTGCAACGCTGCTACAGCTTCGTCTACTTCACTTTGCGTAACAGAAGAGTTAGCCAACACTGTCTCTGCTATCGAGAGGCTGGACGTAAATGCCGCGATGCTCTCAGGTGTGAAGCCTTCTAGAGAAATTGCTTTAGCCGCTGCAATCGCCTGTTCGAGATCTCTAGTGAATAAGTGATCTCCATTCGCGAAATGTAGTTTGGCTCCACCCCATGCAGCATGGTCAGATCCGTTGCCATTTCCCCCGTCTGTGACGACTAATTTCAGTTCTTTTGCTTCATTAATATCCAATTCGATGAATTTCTGCGGATCTCTCGAACCCATGACCCCACTATCGAATTTCTTCTCTCCATCGACAAACACCTCAAAGCTCACCGAACCAACAGAACCGTACATTTGTCTATCTACACCTACATAGGAAGTGAAATAGTCCGCGTTTTTGTCGCTTAGATTGTATACAATCGTCGAGTTAGAGTGCGCTCCAATTCCTCTTTCATAGGACACTACCTGATTGTTCTCATCTGTTAATCTCAGCGTATTTGCACTAATAGATTTATCCTTCAAAGGTGCAGTATAGCTGTTCTGAGTAGAATTCCAGTCGTAATCCGTCAGGTACGTAAAGTCCGTCATGTCTACTACGGCTATAGTTCTAATCTTCGTGGTCTTATTTCCATCACTATCTGTTACTGTGTAAGTGATTGGATACTTTCCGGCCCGGTTGAATTTAACTTGCGCTTGGCCTGTGACCTTCACTTGAGCCGTCAAGTCACCGTCTTCCGAATCCATTGCCGAATAGCTTTCACTGATATCAATCGCTTGGCCCACTTTGGTTGAGACAGATTTAGGTATGGTAAGCTCTGGTGTATTGTTCAAGATCATAAACTTCGCATCAGCAAAATCACCGTGATCTGAAGCATTTCCGTTACCTGCATTATCTAACACCAGCTTCAATTCACTTACATCCTTAACAGGTAACCGCGCAAGCTTGGCCTCTGTACCAAATTTCATCAGTCCGCTGTTATAAACCTCTGCCCCATCGGCAAAAATTTTGAAAATTACACTGGAGTTGCTTTGCTCAGGGATATTTCTATCAACCCCTACATACGTTTCAAAATATTCATAGTTTGCACCCGCCAGATTATACACGATTTCAGAGCTGGCATGGGTTCCTAAGCCCTTAGCGAACTCTTTGACCTCGCCATTTACCAGCAGCTTAATCGGATTGTTAGAGCTAGCCTTATCTTTTCGAACCACATTATAATCCGTTTTTGCCGATTGCCAATCTATATCACTCAGGTATTTACTAGCGCTGTATACAACAATCTTTCTGGCCTGCACAGCGGAGTTCCCATCTGAGTCTGTAACTGAAAACTCGACGTTGTAAGTCCCTGTTTTGCTTGATGTGAATCCATTTGAATGCACTTCAACGGCTCCAATTAAGTTACCATCTTCCGTATCAAAAGCTGTTACATCGCTCAACACATCAAATTCGCTGTTCAGCTTAACGAAGGTTGTCTCTTCCGGTACTGTAATGGTAGGTTTGCTTGAATTATTTGAGAACTTCGCATCCGCCCATACCGTATGGTCTGAAGCATTGCCATCCTTAGCATCTGTTGTAACCAGCTTCACCTCTCTTGCGCCAGTCACAGGGATTTTCACAAATTGATGTTCTGTTCCTGCCCGGAAAACATCACTCTCAAATTTCTGTTCTCCATCCACATACACTGCAAAAGTAGCCGAGGAAGGTTTCCCTTTCATGGCTTGATCGATCCCAATGTAGCTTTCAAAGAAGTCGTAACCCTTACCTTCAATATCGTAAACTACCTCAGAGTTGGCATGAACACCAATCCCTTTCGCGTACGTCGCAGCCAATCCTTGGCGAACAAGGGTTATGATTCCCCCGGAAACGGCTTTATCTTTCTTTAATTCACCCCAGCCTACAACGACTGACTTGGCATTGAGATCGGAAATATAGGCGTAGTCGCTCGTTACCGTAACCTGTGTGGTTTTCGTTTCCGTAACCCCTTCGCTTTTCACTTCATATACAATTTCGTAGTTGCCTTTTTGCGTTACATCAACGTTATTGGCTTTCAGAGAGACATCTGCAGTAATATCGTTTCCTAGATAGTTAGCCGCTTTTACATAGCTCATCGGATCAAAGGTTTGATTAAGCTTTAAAGTGAGCTGATCTTCAACAGACAAGGCTGGCTTAAAGGCTTTAACCTGTACGGGCTGCAGTGGGTTCAGCTTTTTATCATAACCGACGATCTTGTACGTATAGTTGATACTCGCATCTACATTCTGATCCACAAATTGGTCAGTTCCTGTAAAACCAACTAACACATCATTTCTATACACTTCATATCCTAAAAAGTCTTGCTTAAGCTCTTTATCTATACTGAAACTTAACGTGTTCGTTCTAGCCGTGGTGTTAGGTGTGATATTAACCTTAATGGCCAGATTTTTATCCGCTATTCCAGTTCCCTCATAATTAATCACCGAGTTATTTAAATACCATAACTTTTGCGGTACCGGATACTTGGCTACTTTCGCTTTTGTCTCAGGATTCACAGTGAAGCCATGTCTGGCAAAATAGCTGCTTAAGTCTAATCCCAGTACTTCGGAGGAGAACTCCACCAAATACTGCTGCTTGGAATTGTCACCGTTGGTAAGGGTGACCTTCCGCTCCCGATATAGCTTGGTCAGCTCTGTCCAGTATCCCGGATGTGCCAGCTCCAGCTGCCAATAGGCTCCGAGTTGTGCAAATAAGCCCTGCTGATTCATAACCACTTTGTTTTCTTCGAGGACATATTTATAGATATCTGATTCATACGGTATACGATTATCTATCGAATTCGCTGCGACAGACATAAACATAGACACCATATTATTAGTTACTTCGCCATATTCCCGTTCACCCATAGCCAAGCGATGCCCAATTTCGTGATTCAGTCCCCAGCCCGGATAGGCTTTATTAAAATCACCTAACATGGTTCCTACTGTTCCAAGTTGGATCCCTGTATGATCTCCCGCTGCATACATCGCACCATAAGGCTGCATCAAGCGAATATTCTCACGAATTAGCTTGGCATCATGAATCTCGCTACTGCCATCCAAGCCATAGAAGGCAAAAATGCTCTTCATCCAGGTGTCATACCCAGTTACGGTGTCCAGCGGGTTATTTCCTTGCGTAATATATTTGTTGTACGCCTCCGTCGCCGTTCCTGTGAATATAACATGATCGCTGGCCATTTCTACCACATCTATGAGTTTACGATCTTGAACATTTGGATGAGCCGCTTTATCTTCGTCCAGTCTTTGTTTGTATGTGATTAAGAAGGTTTTGAATTGTTCTGGATCCGTGGTCTTGGTCATAAAAGGAATCTTTTCTAAACCTTCGAAGCGGATCAATGGCGCTTTCCCTTGTTCCTCAGCTGTATATGGATTGACGATATACACTGTTCCGCCCTTAGTCACTTCATGTACATAATAACTATTCGTAGCAAATTCAGGAACGGTTATAATGTTCTTACCTGGACGCAATTGCACACCTCTAGCCCAAACATTCCAAGCGGCCTCTTGTTGAGAAAAGACTAAAGAAGGTAGCTTATCGTTAGAAGCTGCGTCCACATAAACGTTGATCGTATCTCCAGGCATTGCAACGAGACCTGTAGGCTGGTTGTTCGTACCAAAACCAATTCTCAGGTTTTCCTGCGCATGCTTTTTCATATCTCCACGTTGTTCCGCCTCAATGATGGTGCCTTCGGTTTGAACTTCACCATTCACTAGCTTCTTAGCTAAATCCAAAGAATCTTTCAGGATTGGATAGAGCGGATGTACCTTTGCCGCTTCCTCTAGTGCATTGATTTTTGCAACGTTATTATAAGCAGGCACAACCGCACTCATCGTTCCATCTGTGAAAATACCATTTACAGCTTCGCTTACTTTATCTTCTGTATAAAATCTAAATTCAGCCGCAAAAGGTCTGTTGATATTAGCTTTTGTGAACTTAAATTTTAATCTTTTAAACTTCTTCGGTTCGAATTTAAATTCCAGAAAGTCATTGGTACTAATCGCGGTTCCGCTAGATACAAGTTGGAAGGTCTCTCCTTTACTCGTCTCTGATGCATAGATTTCAAAAGCCTCTGGGAATCCTTTGCGGTTATCTCTAGCCAAAAAAGCTACTCTGTCCAGCACTTCCGCTTGCGCTAGTTCAAACACAACTTCATTCGTGAAGCTTGCATCATTGTTTTTGTTCGTTTCCCAATGCGTAGTGGGCTGGTCATCCAGCATATATTCAGGCTTCGTACCTGAGTAGCTTCCACCGTTCACCGTTACTTTTGATACGTTTGCATTCGGCATTCTATAAGCTTGGCTATAGGCATTTTCATAGGCTGTTCCATACCCTTTTAGCTTCGAAACCTTGGCTGCCGTTGCCTCTACCTGATGGTTCTCCAAAAGGATCTTTGCATTCTCTATCTCTTCTTTAAACTGCGCATACAGTGGATGTGCCTGCACTTCATTCTCTAAAGCTGTTAATTTCTCTGCCGTATCAAAGGCAGCACTAACTTGGCTCAAGGTATCATCTGTAAATAAATTTTTCATTTTAGCAGAAACACTATCCTCTTTATAAAAAGAAAACTCAGCAGCACTCGCCCAATCTTGGTTCGCTTTTTTGAAGACAAATTTAAGTCTCTTAAAAGCCGTAGGTGCGAACTGAATCTCCACTACATCACCGGTTGAGCCTGTATATTCTCCAGAAGACACGAGCGTAAAATCACCCGCATCGGTAGTGGAGCCGTAGATATCAAATTCTTGAGCAAAACCTTTACCTTTAGCACCGGATTGCCTAGCCGCGTATACCATTCTATTTAATTCAGTGGACTCATTGAAAACAAACACAACCTCATTCGTAAACGTTGAACTATTCGGTTTGCCAGTCTCCCAATGCGTGCTCATATCCCCATCCATAGCCTTAGCTATAGGCGAGCCTGAGTAGTTGCCACCGTTATTTGTGATGGATTTAATATTTGCTGGATTCATTCTAAAAACCTCATTATAGGCATTTAGAGCATCCTTGCCGTACAGCTCAAACGGAATAACCGAGGCGTTGCTTAATAAGTTAACCTTACTTTGCGCCACTGTTTTTGTTACATTTACCTTGCTTGCCTCACTTGCTAAAGCATAACCTGCCTCACTCGAAAAACTGGCCAACATGGCCGCCGATGTAGCGATCGCAATCATTTTCTTCATCTCTTCTTACCCCCAGATGTCATATGAATCTCTCCAGTGCCCAAAAATGGGCACAAAAAAAACTACCCCAAAAGAGTAGCTTGATTGCGTATAAAGTCGCCTAAAAATTAAGACTTAATTTTTATTAAACCTTAACAAGCATAAACGCCTTCGGCGTCCTTATAAGGACGGTAAGCGTTTAAGCGAGAAATATAAGATATTAAGTATAGTTTTATAACTTATACTTTCTTATATTTTAACAAAAAGCGTTACACACTCTTTGGCAGCTGGCTGACAATAGTTATGATAACCTTAGTCCCTATAGCTTTGCGTCCCTACATTTCCATAGGTTTGCCTATGAAGTTTCGAATACATTCAAAGAGTAACATAAGCCTAGATCTGATCGCATGATTAATTGGTATGAAATGAGTATAGGTAATTGCAATTAGTTTTTCTTATGTGATAGATATTATTTATCGACTATCCCGGAAGAGAAGGGCATCCTTTAGGACTGTAGGTCTACTTAACTCCCCGATCCAAACAAACGCCGGAACCAATTCCACACATCGCCCGTGACGGGAATTAATCCGAAACCATGTTCGCCAACTGCGATTACACCATATGCCCATTGTCCGATAGCTATGGCACCCCCAGCGATCCTGCCTATCGCTATCGCACCAAATGCCGTATCCCCTATGGCGATGGCCCCCAACGCTTTTTCCGCGATTGCGATCGCTCCTACAGCCACGCCTGCAATCGCAATCGCTCCCACTGCGAAGCCAAGCCAGCTAAGTGCTATTGCTCCGATCGCTAACCACATTCCCAGTGATATTGCTCCTAAGGATAATACGCCCACGCTTATCGCACCTATGGAAATCAAGCCAACAGCTACATCTCCAATAGCGATTAATCCAACGGCTGTCTTCACACGGGGTTTACCTCCACGGCCATACGCCTGACCTGAGTATCGCCCTAGATTACTGCGAATACTGATGACCGGAAATGAGGGAGAAGGCCATTGATAATCAATCTCTCGTCCATCAAAGCCCCTAGAATCCGCCCAGCGCGTTACAAATTGATGCCATTTCATATCTATCCCGTCCCCCTTTTCAAATTACCTAAATTATACAACCCCGGGGGTTGGCTGTACTCAGACTCTGACCTGAAATTCATCTCATCCTCTGGACGGATATATACTCATTAGGATTACTGTTTGGGAATAGGATCAGGCTTTCCAAATAAATAGCCCTGAAACAACTGATAACCACTCTGCTTAAGCCATTCAAAGTCCTCTCTAAACTCCACACCTTCTGCTAAAGGAACGGATTGGATTTCTAAAGCTTTTTCTAAAAATTGCTTTGCTATTTTCTGTTTGTTCAGATCGCTGGACACACCCTGAACATATTTCATATCCAGCTTCATGTAATGGGGTTTAAGCTCCAATAACATCTCGATCGTGCTGAAGCCCTCACCAACATCATCTAAAGCGTATTCAAATCCCCGGTCCTTGTAATATGTCAAAATAGCTTTCAAATGAGCGAGATCATCCACTTTCTCCGTCTCAACAACTTCAAAGACAAAAAGAGAAGGATCGACGCCTAATTGATTGGCCAGTTCAACGGTTGATCTTAAGCAGAACTCTGGAGCGTAGATCGACGTTGGGATAAAATTAATAAACGTTTTTTTATTTAAGGGTGCAGCATATTTTACAGCCGTCATTCTACATAACCGGTCTAAAGCATATAAACGCCCACGATTCCGTGCCGCCGCAAAAATCTCATTAGGATAGATAAGAGATCCGTCTTCTTTTTTAAATCTGGATAGGAGCTCGTATGCAAAAATCTCTTCCCTTACGTTCACAATCGGTTGGAAGTAGCAAGTAACAAGACCCTTAGTGATAACCTCATCAATCCACTCCATATCAAGTACAGTGGGTAATTCGGATAGAGGTCTCCATGTTTGGTCATCTATACGGAATTCAAGCTGCTCCGACTCCATATGGTCAATACAGAAATCCAGAAAATCCCGCACCCCAGCCTCCTTAATTGTAATCACATTTTCTTCCACCTTATGTATCGTATTACTTCTACTCAAGTGATGAATAACCTCAGGTAAAACCCTAAGATTAAGCTCACCATGAGCCTTGATTTGAAAATTCAGCTCTCTTACTACACAATGATTACAAGCCACATTCATAACCCCTTTAATAATCGATTCTCTGAAAAAGATCCCGGAACGGCTCTTCTCAATCGAAATCCGTATACTCCAGTAAATACGCCGGGTCTAACACGGTGATCTGCTGATGTTGAATCTCAATAATCTTTTGCTCTTGCAGATCTTTAAGCACAAGGGTAGCCGTCTCCCTTAACGTTCCGATCATATCACGCGCTCTCGCATCATGAAATTTCATTTCATATAATAACCGATTCGATAAAAATAAACGGTCCATTTGCAGCAGCATCAATTGCTCCTTAATCAACGGGTAATCGGCAAGCATCTGCTTAAAAGGCTCATGTTTAATCTCAAATAATACAGTATCATTCATAGCCACCGCAGACAGCACTCTTATATTGGAGGGATGGATCACTTCCAGATCGCCATAATCCCCGAATAGATAATGTAGGCATGATCCACATTCCATAGTTTTGTATGCCAACATACTGATAATAAATCATCATCCTGTTATATTCTATCGTAACGTTGTCACATAGGCTTGATGCCAATACGATTTACAAAGGAGATCCATTCATGAAATTCCGAATTCCCTTTTACAGCTTGGACGATTAGAGAAACTGGATTTAAGATGGAATCACAGCATGAAGGGAACAGACATTTTAGAGCAATTAGAGCAAAGAGGATGTATCGTTTATAAATAACAAAAAAAGCCTCCAATTAAAGAAGCTTTTCACTCAAATCCATAATATGCGTAACGCGATTTCTCCCCTGTTCTTTAGAAACGTAAAGCGCTTGATCAGCTTTTTCCAGAAGAGTGATGTCTGTATCAGTTGCTTCAAAGGTAGCTATGCCAATGCTTACCGTAATGCTGCCAATCTCCCAAGTGGAGCTGGCTATGAATTGTCGTAGACTCTCAGCTATAGCCGTGGCATCCGATGAATCTGTATTAGGCAGCAGAAGGATAAACTCCTCACCACCATACCTAGCTACGATATCTTCTTTACGAGATTGGGACTTCAGGATACTCGCCAATTTCTCCAGGACATAATCACCCATCTGATGACCGTAGGTGTCATTCACCTTTTTAAAGTGATCAATATCTAGAATACATAATGAAAAAGGCGCCTGATCACGGTGATACGCTGCAATCTGTTCTTCCAGCTTTTCTTGCAGGAACCTTCTATTCTTTAATCCAGTAAGCTTGTCTGTAGTAGATAGCTCTACTAAAACGGCATTCATCTCCAGTAATTCAGCTTGCTTTTGCTCGATTTCCAGGTGGATTTGTTTGAGCTTTGCCAGCGCCTGATCTTTTTCCCAATATGCCTCTTCTATTTGCTTCTTCGCAGATCGTAACTCTAGCTCATAATCAATACGTTTGCCCATCTGTACGAGAATACAATCAATGACCTCTACACCTTCACACTCAAGGCGTCTGCCATTTAACAAGTAAGGCACGGCTTGCCCCTTGCTGTCCTTCAAATTGATAAATAGCTCTTCTACATGTCCATTCAGATTGATAAAAGGATAGAAGTATGAATGAAAAATAAGCTTGTTGGCTGTAGACATGATAGATTCAAAGTGTTTATTTACCAAATCAACCTGCTGATATCCCATCCCATCCAAAAAGGTTTGATTCACATCGAGGATCATTCCTTCATGGGTAATGGAAACATATCCGCATGGCGCATATTTTAACCGGTCATCCATTGTCTAAATATCCTTTCAACACCATAATCTTCTCCATCTCACCCAAGGTACTCATTAATCAAAGTAATGGTCTCCTGGGGATGGCTAATATGTGGATAATGGCCCTTGGCCTCCATTAACCGGAGCGTACTATTATTCATATGTCTATGTAAATATTCTCCTACTTCTATAGGAACGATACTATCATCCGAGCATTGCAATATGAGTGTAGGCACTGTCGCTTTAGGCAGATCTTCTCGATGATCCGAAAAAAATGTAACTTCCGCAAATTCTCTAGCGATAATAGGGTCGGCCGAAATAAAGCTTCGTTCCAGCTGTTTAGTCAACATCGGGTCAGGGTTATTCATCGCAAGTGGAGCCATAAAGCTAGCCCAGCCCGCGAAATTCATCTCCATCATATCCAGAAGCTCAGTAATATCACTTTTTTCAAAGCCCCCGAAATAAGCATCTCCCTCATTTAAATAACGTGGGGAAGGTCCGATCATAATCATTTTATCAAAATAATCCGGCCGCTCGATTGAAGCAAGCAAACCGATCATAGAGCTAATAGAATGACCTATAAAAATAAGATCCTTGAGTTCAAATGTTTCGATAACATCTAGTACATCCTGTACATAACCATGGAGAGTATGATATTTATCCGATGTATATGCGCTTAAATCTGAATGGCCTGAGCCTACATAATCAAATAGAACGATTCGATACTTTTTCTCAAATGATGGCGTGATAAACTGCCACATGCTTTGATCACACCCAAATCCATGCGCAAAAAGGATAGTTTTTTCTCCTGCTCCAATGACTTTTACATGATTCCGCACCATAACATCGTTCATTTCATATAACTCCTCTATAGTTAGCATTCTCTCTATTTTGCAGGGTTCCCCTGGAAATATCAAGCGTAGAAAAAACTCCGCTAGATTAATCTCTAGCGGAGTTTTATGTAGCCTCCCGTTTGGGTCATCATTTGGCAAAATGGTAGCGTGCTGGGGCACCCCTGCGTTCAATCCGATAACATTTTGCCCCAAAAAATTGGTTAGCGGACCCAGAAGACCTTAAATGCGCCATTATTCCACATTTGAATTGCTATCGGACTCCACTGCAGCTATTGGCGCGAAAACACAAAATATGGGCCGATTTATATGAAATAGCGTCTCTGGAGTCCGAATTCCTTCTCAAAAGGCTGAAAATTTGCGAATAACATCATCTGGGTCCGTAAGACTCCGTGGATAAACTGTTGAGGCAGAGGTAGACAACCAACATTTAGAATGCAGAAGTCCAACCCGCATCAGCAGCGATGATAGCTCCGTTTACAAAACTGGAATCATCCGAAGCCAGGAATAACGCAACTTGTGCGATTTCTTCAGGTGTACCTACACGAGGGATCACAGCCTGTGTTAATTGCGTACGGCTCACGCCGAATTCATTTATATTTTTCATTGAAGCACTGATGTTTGTGGCAGTAGCTCCTGGTGCGATAGCATTACAACGAATCCCTTTGTTGGCATACATAAAAGCTGTGTTTTTCGTCAAGCCTACTACAGCATGTTTAGAGGCAGTATAAGTTGCTCCCGCATGGGCACCACTTACCCCACCTGTAGAAGCAGTATTAACGATAACCCCTTTTCCTTTTTCCAAAAAAATAGGCAGTGCTTTACGAGTGGACCGCATTACACTTTTGGTATTGATATCAAAGATAAGATCCCATCGTTCATCTGTAATATCACCAACTGGCTCAAAGCCATCCATAATCCCTGCGTTATTCACTAAAATATCTAACGTGCCATATTCTTTTACAGCGGTATCAATCATGCTATCAATATCTCCAACCAGGGCAACATTTACTTTCAGTGCCTTAGCTACTCCACCGTTACTATTGATCCCTGCGGCTACTTGTTCAGCACCTTCTAGGTTCAGATCGGCTACAATCACTTTTGCCCCTTCTTTAGCGTACAACTCTGCGATAGATTTCCCCATACCCGATGCCGCCCCAGTAACCACTGCAACTCTGTCTTGAAGTTTCATGTTGGAAGTCTCCTTTACGTTTATCTATAATGTAAATATCAATATATAAAATCTCTTTAACGCTTAAAATTTATACTACTCAAGTTTAATCCTCTAAAATTTAACTATCAATATACAAATGGGACACCAAATGTTCATAAATATATATAACGTGGGATTCTGTTCAAATAGGATTAGAAAATAGACAGTTAGGTGGTCTTCTGTTGCTTAAAAATAATCGGAGAACTAGCAAATCGCGTAAAGAGCTTAAAAACGCATTGATATTACTCATGGAAAAAAAGAATTTCCGCACCATTACGATAACCGATATCGTTACTCTTGCCGATTTAAACCGCGGAACCTTCTATAAACATTATCAAACCAAAGAAGAACTTCTAAATGAGCTAATTGATGATGTGTTGGAGGATTTAATTAAGGCTTATAAAGAACCCTATCTTCATACCGATAAATTTATAGTTAGTGAGCTGACCACCTCGAGCATCAAGATTTTTGAACATGTGGTCTCTTACTCTAATTTTTATACCATCATTATAAATTCCAATGTTCTGCCAGGGTTCCAAAATAGGATTTGCGACCTCTTAAAGGAGCTCACCAAGCGGGACTTAGTCGCAGTTAATAACACTAATACCAATGTAAATATCGAATTGTTTTCCAGTTATACCGCCTATGCTCTATTTGGATTAATCATAGAGTGGGTAAAAGGCGGATTTAAATATACAGCTAACCATATGGCAGAGCAGCTGATTGAAATTCTGTCTTTTAATTCACATAATGTGATCATCAACACTTCAAATCAACCGATTAAACAGAATTCCATCCCTGTTAACGGCGACTAATTTATCTCAAACTAAAAAAAGCCACTCCAAAATGCTGGAGTGGCTTTTGAATGCAATTTATAACCTAAGGTCTTCTGTTTCCACCGCCACCTGGACCTTGATTAGTGTTTGCGGTTGTTACTCCGGATTCATTTAGCCAAGTTACGCTGCTTGTAATTTCGAACGCTACTACTTTTGTTCCTCCTGTATATTCACCATCCGTATACAGTCCGTTCGCTTCACTACCAGTCGAGGTACCTCCCGAGTAGAGGGTGTAAGAACCGCCGTCCTTCAGATCCGGTGAACTAATCACCACCGTTTGATAGCTCTTCGAAGGAGCAAAGGTCAGGATCGAGTTACCTTCGCTGTCCTCTAGATGAACCAATGTTCCAGCCTCCTGGGTCTGAGGGAAAGTCATGCTGACTGCATGTTGGCTAGAGGTGTCAGACGGTGCTTGTGCCATGCCCGAACTTCCCGCAGCCACCAAAGTTCCTCCACTCTGTTCAAAGCTACCGTCGAAATCAAGTGCACCGTTACCGCTATTGGTAGGTCCATTAACAATAACCGTGCCACCCGACATTGTGATGGAGCCGTTCGAATCCAGCCCGTCACCTGAAGCATCGACCGTTAGTGTTCCTCCACTAATCGTTAGCATATTGCTAGCAGAATCGCTGAATTGATCCTGCTCCTGAGGGCCGCCGCCTACAGTCGCCTCATCGTTACCTCCTGCTACATTCACTCCATCATCAGAAGCAACCACATGAGCTTCGCCACCGGAAATCTCGATGTTTGCTCCTTCAATCCCTTCGTAGCTCTTCGTAATATCAATTTTACCACCAGATATCGCCACCAAGGCATCCGCATGAATTCCATCGTCGCCAGTTTTGATGTTGAATTCTCCATCAGCTATAGCAATGTTACTGTTGCTGTGCACTGCATCATCAGCAGAATCGATGGTAAAGGTTCCGTTATTTAAGCTAATATCTCCTCCAGCCTTCAAGCCTTTAGTACTTGGTGTTTCCGATTCTGTAGTTGTTGCCGTTGTTGCCGTTGTTGATGCTTCCGTTGTTGGTATCTCCGGTTTTGTTTCTGGCATCGTCTCTGGTTTGGTTTCAGATGTTGAGGTTCCTGTTGTTCCTGTTGTTCCTGTTGTTCCTGTTGTTCCTGGTGTTCCTGTTGTTCCTGGTGCTTGATCCCCTGTTCCCTGACCTCGGCCACCTCTCATGCCCATACCTTGCCCTTGATCACCTGTTTTCACTTCACCCTTCTCGTTGCCCCCACCCGTAACTAAGGTGTATGTTCCGCCCTCTATTACAAGTGAAGTCTCAGCTTGAATTCCATCATTACCAGCCGTAATATCAAATGTTCCTGCTGCTATTGCTATGAAGCCTTTGTCCGTCTCAGTATCGTTGGTTGATTTCATTCCATCGCCTTCTGCCGTTATGCTGATATTTCCGTCTTGTACAGCGACAAGATCTTTACCTACAATCCCGTCATCGGCAGCCTTAATTTCAATAGTGCCACCCATAATTTTCAGATCGTCCTTGCTCGTAATTCCGTCATTATAGTTAGCGGAAACAGACAGCTTCCCGGTCCCATTAATCGTTAAATCCGCTTTACTGAAGATAGCCGCACTCGGTTCATCTGTAGTTTCATCGGCATACACGTAAGTTGCTCCATCAGATACGGAGTTCTCCGTCCCGTCTTCCAAGGTAATGATCACTTTCCCCGCTTCTTTAATATCAATTGCAGCACTATCGCTGTTCGTGATGTTCACACCGTTCAGTACCAAGTGCACAGTACCTTCATCCTGATTATTAACTACAATCTGTCCATCACTCAGTTTACCAGACAGCACATAAGTTCCTGCTGCAGTAATTGTCACTGAGCCATCCTTAGACTCAGCCCCGGTGCCGTCAACAAGCGCACTTGTTCCAGCCAAAGCAATTTCCGTCGATTGGTCAGCCGTCCAAGTTGTATTAGAATCCTCTTCATCGAACGTCACCAGATCGGATAGTTTGGCGCTTGCCAGTTGCACTCCCGTGACAGCCCCGTTCTGAGTTATCGTTGTTGCCGAGGCTGCTGCTGTACCCGCCGCTTCAGACTGTGTTGTTGTGGAATTGGTGCTGCAAGCCGACATAAGTAATGCACACAATAGCAAGATTCCTACTTTACTTCCGGTTATATATTTATCCATTTTTCATCCATCCTTTCGTTATCTTAATAGTCATTAGCAGTTGGAGTCATGGTCAGAGACAGGTCTAAATTACCGTTCCGGGTACGAATCGCATCCAAAAATTCCTTCTGGTTCACAGCCTCACCCAGCGTTACAGCGTAGACCAGTTCATATAAACTGCCAAGCTCAGTCGTTCTAATCTTTTTAAGCTCATACCCAACGTTATATTTATTGAACACTTCAGCGAAGGCTTCCTCATATCCCAGACTCTCCGGGATGGTTACCTTTAATGTTTTTTGCGACGTTGTTCTTACGCCAAAGTTAGTCCGGTTAAGGATAAACATAAGAGCGCATAGGATAAGGGTGAAAAAGACTGCATATCCAAAGGAACCCACTCCACAGGCAAGTCCAGAAGCCATGGTGAACAGAACAAATGTGATATCCTTCGGATCGCCCGGCGCACTTCTAAACCGAATGATGGAGAACGCCCCGGCAAGACTGAAAGCTCTGGCAACATTACTTCCGATAAGCAAAATGATGATGGCCACAATTACGGGCAGCAGTACCATTGTTAGTGTGAAGCTTTGCGAATAGCCGCTGGCATTGGTCTTCATATAGGTGTAGCTAATGATCCCGCCAAGAGCAATAGCTATAAAAATAGTAAGCAGTGCGTTGGTAAACGTTAACTCTGTACTAGTTGCTACGGTAAATAATGAATCAAGCATAGAGGGCACTCTCCCGTTCTGTTTTACTGTTCTTCAGCATTTTTTTATATTCGTTGCCGTACTTGGAGAAGCTTGTACGGTACATTTGATGCTCTGAGAGCATTTTGGCCAGCCAGACCGGAATCGTGTTCTCAGCCTTTACTTCCATAAGCCACTGCCCCGGCTCCAGCAAGGGTTCGCCATGAACACCGTGCTCCATCTTCAGATCGTACCGGCGGCTGCGAATATTTGTATCGAATGTAATTCTTAGATCGCGATTGTTTTTACAGAACAACGCTTTTCGGTCATAAGACAGATACACCTTGGGCTGCAAATCATAGCGTGTCAGAAAATATTTGATCTCTTCAATCACCTGTTTATTCATGTAATCCTTGAATTCCGGTTCCATACCGGTGGCGACAAAATCATAAGCCTCGTTTAATTTGAGCGACGTTCTTCTTTTATTAACAAGACCAAATACCTTCTTTTTGATTTCCAGATACACCTTCGTATCTTGATTTGGAACACCGTATGCTCTTAAACGAAGCTTCTCTTTGTACTTGGGCTTCGCAAGACTGTTACGAATCAGGGTGTTGTGCTCCGTGTCATAATATAAGTTGGTTATGGAGTAAAACTCATGTTGCTTGTTGAAATCGTCTAGTTCCATGTATTCAAGCAATTGGTTATAAAATTTATAGTAGGCTTCGTTGTCCAACAAATATTTGTTCTCATAACGGTTGAATACCTCAATCGCCATATGTGATCAATCCTTTCTGTTTATCGTTGTCTCGTGTGCTTATGAATGTATCTTAGATCCCAAACCTTTAATGAATCTTAAATGGTTTTACAAATTATTGATTATCTTTTACATTCCCTTAACACAGGTGTAAATCGTAACTGCGGTGAATGTTGTTCTTCCGGCCGCTGTTGTCTGCAGATTTCTTGATTTCAAACTGCTGTTCGCAGTCACTTCTATCTCAACCTTCATTAAGGTTCAATAAAGGTAATCCTGATATAATGACCTCAATAACAAATACTGGTTCTATGTAGGGGATGGCAAAACCATGAGAATATTAATAGTAGAAGACGAGCTTCATCTCGCTGAAGCCTTAACTCAAATATTAAAAAAACATAATTATTCGGTGGATGCAGTCCATGACGGCAGGTCGGGTCTGGATTACGCACTGAGTGGAATCTATGATTTGCTGCTGCTCGACATCATGCTGCCTGAGATGGATGGGGTCAGCGTCCTCAAGACGCTGCGGAAAAAGGGGATACCCACTCCCGTTATCCTGCTTACCGCAAAGGGTGAAATTACAGATATGGTCACTGGGCTGGACTATGGAGCTGACGATTATATCGCCAAACCTTTTTCCTCGGAGATCTTATTGGCAAGAATAAGGGCTGTACTAAGACGTAAAGGCGAGGTGATACCAGATGATGCTTTAAAGTTCGGGGATATTGAACTGAATACATCCAATCTGAAACTTACCGTGGGTGGCAAAGAGATCAAGCTCAATCTAAAGGAATGCGAGCTATTGGAGCTTCTGATCTTGAGGAAACAAGCTGTAACCTCCAAAGAACAAATTATTGAGAAGCTGTGGGGCTTTGATTCAGATGCTGAGCACAATAATGTAGAGGTGTATATTTCTTTTTTGAGAAAAAAACTGACCTTCTTAAATTCGACCGTACGCATTAGTACGATCAGAAACGTAGGGTATGTATTAGAGGTGACGACCTGATGTTCACAAAGCTCAGAAATCGGTTTCTTATTGTTAACTTAGTCACCATCTCGGTGATCATGCTTGTGGCCTTCATCTCCATATATGTAATTACGTACCGGGATGTCCAAAACGATATTCAGATGGATCTTCACAGAATCATGGAAAACTACAAGTCTCCCGGTGGTGACACAGGACGATTAGGCAATACCAAAGGGGGAGCCACGTTACCACGTGTGGATAATAAACGTACGGATAACGGAACACCTCCTCCAGAACGCTCAATCTCATTTATGCTGAAAATAGATACAGCGTCCAACCTTACGGGGAAAGATTCCAAATTTACTATGGACGATGAATTTTATAATACGGCTCTGCAAGAAGCACTAAGCGCCGGTAAAGATACCGGAAGGTTCACCTTGGATAGCAGCAAATGGATCTTCAACATCCAGCATACGAATGATGGGGCGATGCTTGTATTTCTGGACATCACTGCAGAGCAAAAAATCCTCACCAATCTAATCTATACCTTCTCTGTAGTTGGCTCAGTGATGCTGATTATCTTGTACTTCGCTAGCCGCTTTTTTGCTAATCGTTCAATTGCGCCGGTAAAGGAGGCTTTTGAGAAACAGAAACAATTTATTGCGGATGCTTCCCATGAGTTAAAGACGCCGTTGACTATTATTAACACCAATGCGGATGTTCTCCTGTCCAACAGTGATGACACCATTCACAATCAGTCCAAGTGGCTGCACTATATCAAGTCGGAAACAGAAAGAATGACCAGCCTGACCAATGATCTGTTGTACCTGACCGAGATGGACGATTCCAGATCGAGAATGATTTATTCGAAATTCAATCTGAGCGACGTGGTTGAAAATATCATTTTAACGATGGAAGCTGTAATCTTTGAGAAGCATATCTCCCTTGAATATGACATCGAGCCTGATCTGACAGTGCTAGGCAATAGTGAACAGATCAAACAAGTGATTATGATCCTCTTGGACAATGCTGTAAAATATTCGAACCCTAAAGGTTCAGTCACCTTATCCCTTAAAAAACAACATAATGACATGGTGTTAGCGGTCACCAATACGGGGGAGGGCATTGCGCCGGAGCACTTAGCGAGCATCTTTGACCGATTCTATCGTACAAATGCTTCCCGGGCGCGTAAACAAGGGGGATATGGCCTAGGGCTGGCGATTGCCAAATCGATTATTGAACAGCATAAGGGAAAAATTTATGCCAAAAGTTTTGTCGGCGAGTCCACCACGTTTTACGTACATCTTTCATAACTACAAGTAAAAAAGACTCAAACCCTGTTATCTCTAAGGTTTGAGTCTTTTTATTTACTTTACACTTCGCCCCAATAAATTTCGGTCTTATAATCAAAAAACACTTGCCCACCCTGGTTATTTCGTTCAAAAATATTCCGCAGCTCGGCCATCATATTCTCATAGCTTGGATCTCCGGGGACCGGAGTGTAGGAAGACGATCGAAGCCGCCCGCTTAAGCCCTCCAAATCAAATACCTGCTGATTGCTAAAATGCGCTACTTGCATCTGTCCTTTCTTGAAAAAGGAACTAAGGATCTCAGGGGTAATGTTCTTATGATTAACTTGAGTGTAGTTCGTCCCGAAGGTCTGCAGCAGCTGCTCATATTCCTCCAGAAATGGGGTACCGTAAGTAAGCCGGGAGTTCCATATCAGAATAACTTTTCCACCCGGTTTTAGAATCCGCTTGAATTCCAATTGCGTTGCGTCCCTATCAAACCAATGAAACGCTTGGGCGCATACGATAAAGTCCATGGACTGATCGGATAATTCTGTATGTTCAGCAGACCCCGGCGATACAGAGAAATGGTTATCCTTTGCGAAATTCTCTTCCGCAGCTCTACGCATTTCCGGATTGGGTTCAACGGCAGTCACACGACTCCCGCGCTCCAGAAGTAATGCTGAGAAGATTCCTGTTCCTGCACCAATATCAGCAATATCACAATTGGGTTGGAGCCCAATAGTATTGTACAAATAATCAATGGCTTCTCCAGGATAGCTCGGCCGATATTTTACATACGAATCCACCCGATTAGAAAATATTTCTTTGCTATTCATCCTTCGTCTCCTCCTAAGCGCTCAGGTTCATAATCACTTAATTTACCTTGGTAAACCAAACGCAGCCGATCACTTTGGCGAAAATCATCCGGAGTAACGAGTGCGGGCAGCTTATCCCATAACTTAATGCCCGACCGCTCTAGAATTTCCGCTACAAATTGCGAACAAAAATAAGAGTTGCTGAATTCGACAGGCTCCTTCAGGGCAATGCCAATTACGCCGAGAATATTATAGAGATACTTTTGACGGCTTCGGATAAAGACTTGCAAGACCCGCTCCATTTTCTCCACTTCGCGGGCTGTAACTTGAAGTTCATATAGGACACATGTTGTATTAGGGTATTTGCTGAACGTACCTGTCTTAATATCCTCCTTCACAAACCCTCCATTCAGGGGGTTGCTCGGATGCTTTCTGCCAAAGCTATACAGCTCGGAAAGCTCCCGATTAAAGGAGATCGAGGCATGATTATAGGGTGCTTTTGTATAGCCTTGAATGAGCTTCGTAAAAAGCGTCCCGGTATTCGTCAGTAATATAAAGACCGATGGATCTGCTGCCATTTACAATTTTCCCCTTATCAAGTTTGAGCGTTACCTTCATAATAACATATGAACCCATTAATGGAATCTACTCTAGGACAAGTTGGTGATCAATTATCGACCGCTCTTTATTAACTATAATTCTTATCTTTGCGGCCTTATCGGCCATTCACTTGATGTATGTAGTTATAGGGAAGCTACAGCCAAATAAGGATTATACGGGCATTGGCTTTCGTATCAAGACGTGGTGGGGAATGCTTTTTATCTTTTGCCTAGCTACCCTATTTAATCCCGTCGTCTCTCTGCTGTCTCTCATGGTGCTCTGCTTCTTTGCACTGAAAGAGTATTTCTCTATGATGAAATCACGAAAATCCGACCGCAGGCTATTTCTGTGGGCGTACTTATCCATTCCGTTGCAGTTCTACTGGATTTATATCGAGTGGTACGGAATGTTTATTGTCTTCATCCCGGTATATGTATTCTTGCTCCTACCGCTGCCCAGAATGATTAATAAAGGCACGGTTGGTTTTATGCGTAGTGTCAGCTCCACCCAATGGGGGCTTATGCTGATGGTATTCGGACTTAGTCACTTGGCCTACTTTCAATTTGCTACACCGGAGTATGGAGCGGGGCTTGTACTTTTTCTAGTAGTGCTAACGCAGCTCAATGATGTGGTCCACTATCTGGCGTCACTTTATGTAGGAAAGCGGAAAATAGTTCCCACCGCCAATCCGTATTTAACTTGGGAGGGTTTCGCTTTCGCATTTGTCATCACGACAGGAGTTTCCTATCTAATCTATCCCTACCTGACGCCGCTCAACCCAATCTTCGGGTTACTGTCAGGCATGTTGATCAGCTTGAGCGGCTTCTTTGGCAGTTTAACGGTTTCCGTGTTAAAGCGGGATCTGCTAATCGGCGATGGCGATAAATTCGTGGCATTGAAGCAAAGCCATTTAAGCCGGATCGATAGCTTGACCTACACTTCACCGGTCTTTTTTCATGTCATTCGTTATTTTTTCGACTTCATGTAGATCATCTGATGGGAAGCTTGAATCAGCCCCTCCATGAATGATTATGCAGTATCTTCACCATTTGTTCTTGCTGGTTGGCGAACTGCTTATATCGATGTCCGTTGGCGCCCGAGGGGTGGGGAAATCCCCATAAGCAGCGTTGTTTATCAAGCTCACCTGCGGACACAAGGAGTTGAAGTATACTTTCCACTGTTTTTCCTAAGGGAATAATTAAGGCCCGGCTCAGTATGTTCAGCTCCTCACGCAAGGAAGATAATGCCTGCGCCCTGAGGAATGAATTTGAAAGTAGCTTGGGCTGGGCCCCACTATAATTTTTCTTATCCACGAACACGGGAAAATGTAATAAAGAGCTGGTGTGCAGGATCGTCTGCTGCTGCTGAAATAGTTCTTCACAAGAGGTTAGGTTCAAGTGTTGATGCAGTTTAAGTGTATCTAACATATGAATTAACGTGTTCCGCATGGAGCCTGCGAATCTCGCCGCTTCCTTCGCTGTCCTACATACCTCTTCATCTGACAAACCAGCCTCCAGACCTATGATCGCTTCTTGTATCGCTACGCCCATTTGTGTGAACCCGGGCGTTAACCCTATAATGATCACCTTAGCAGAAGGATTAATGTACTCATTATGGGGGGCATAATACATTTCCACCTTGCCATTACGCTCCATTAGAAGCTTATCCACCTGCAGATCCTGTTTAGTTAGCACTGTACCCTTCGGGAGTGAGAGGATCGCCGATTTATACTGTTGCAGATAGGTAGAGAGGAGCATATCATCTGCCTCACAGGTCTCTATTTGTTATCGAACCACTCACCAGTCGGCCTTCGTACCAGACGGCTTGGCGCTGCGCTCTTCGGGCTACTGCTTCAGCCGAACAACTGGCATGCAGCAGCACAAAGCTAGCAGTGTCGCCAACCTTTGGCCATACCTGCTCGCCTTTTGGATCAAGGGGTGTTACTCCTCCTGTTATAAATCTGAGAGATTGAGATAATGCCAATTCATCATTGCAGCCGTACAACTCCGCGTAACGCCCTGCCTTCTCCAGTTGATCTCCATTTCCAAAAGGGGACCAGTGATCGGTAAGGCTATCTGTTGCCAGCTTCACTTTTACCCCTTGGCTGTGCAGCATCGGAAGTGGCATCATCATTCTTCCAATAGGCACTGTGGATGCAATAGTCATACCCAGTGATGCCATCCGTTTAGCTACCTCTTCTGCCTCTTGCTGCTGAGCTCCTGCGAACCAGAACGCATGACTGACCGTGACCTTTCCTTGCAAGCCAGCTTCTTCCGTCAGATCAGCTAACCGCGTCAGTGTTTTCTTTCCCGCTTCTTTTCCATCATGTAAATGAATATCAATGCCGGCATTACTCATCACTGCTAATTCCACCATCGTCTGAAGTGACTTCTCGATATCTCCATCCACCGTATAAGGATCTACTCCGCCTACAAAGGTTGCTCCCTCTGCGAGAGACTGTTTTACCAGCTGTACAGAATCCGAGCGCAGCAGGCCATGTTGCGGAAACGCCACAATTTCAGATGAAATTTTACCCGCGAATGCATTTAATGCTTGTACAGTCGCTTCTAATCGTTGCAAGCCGCTGACAGGCTCAATATTGCAATGGCTGCGCACATGTGTGGCACCAAACCCCTGAATAAGCGTCAGGATGCTCTCTGCTTGTTGTCTCGCCATGGGCAGCAGCTTAGGCAATAATACCTTCTCTTCCTCAATCCGTTCGAAAACACTGGACGCAGGCTTTACCGCTCTCCAAGGTCCATCGAAATATGTTTTATCTAAATGGATATGTGCTTCTTCGAAAGAAGGCAGCATCAACAACTCTTTACAGTCGTATTTCGGGAGCTGGCTCTGAAGCTCGATGTCTGCTCCAACAACTTCTGAAATCTTATCCCCGTCAATGCGGAGATGACAAACCTTCGTATTCGTACCCGCTACTTGCCCATCCTCAATAACATAACCTTGTTCTAATCTTATATTGGTTAACCAATAAGAAGCATTCAACATGCTACCCCATCCTTTTCTCAACAATTTATATAGGTACGGACCGCTTTACTCTAAATGTTACCATAGCCCTTGCCATATAAAAAATGATTGAGAAATTTCAATAGCTACAGATCAATCTGACCCCTATGTTTGACTCTGGATCTAGCTTCTCTACTATAACTAACTTCCTTGTTCAGCAGTTCATCCATCCGCAGACACTTCAGACCCTTTTTATCCATTTCTTTTAAGACTTCTTCTAATCCAGTGATCATATTCAAGGGCGCTTCTTCATCTGCCCACGGTGTATCTCCGCTGTCGTGTAGAACAATGATTGAGCCTGGTTTTATTTTTTTTATTAAGGCATCCTTTAATTGTTCTGCACTCAGTGACGCTTTCCAATCTCCGACCATGACAGACCACAATACGATTCGATAAGATTCTCTTAGCAAAAAGAAATCCCCTAGATTGAGAAGCCCCCAAGGTGGGCGGTAAAAGATAGGCCGCTCTCCTGTAATTCGCTCAACAATGTCTGCTGTGCGATCTACTTGCTTCCGTCTATTGGTCCAGGGTAACTGGATCCAGTTGGGTGTATGAGTATAATTATGAATGCCGATTTGGTGCCCTTCTCTGTGCATACGCTCGATCAGTTCCGGATATTTCTGCGCTTTTTTGCCCAATACGAAGAAGGTCGCCTTTATGCCATGCTCTTTTAATAGATCTAGAAGTTCAGGTGTATAACAAGGATCCGGACCGTCATCGAACGTAAACGCAATTTCTTTCTCTGCACCTACCTCCGAGTGAACCCCCCATCCCAATATTCGGGTAAGCGCAAAAGGAACGATCATATAAAGAACAATCACATCCACTGCTAAAATTATGAAGGCCCACATTAGGAAGCCGCCTCTGTCTTACGCGGGGCAAACCGCGCTTTCAAGGACTGCTTGCTAAGCACAAGCATCATGGGAGATAACTTCTCTGTGCTGTCCTCTACACGATGTTTCCCTTCCGGATGTAGCATGCGAAGTAAAAAACGAAGGTATATCCCGAACCAGTGCCGCTGCCATTTGGACTTGATGGGGCGCTGCTCAAAACCTATTCCATGAATAATCCCCCGGTGAAGCAGTGTAATCCCGGTTAGCGCGTTTACTTTGCTTAGTTCCGGATTGCTGTCTAGATCACGACTGATCTCCTTCATAGCCTCGCGAAGCATGCGTGCCGTACGAATTCCGGCCCGATCTGCGCCAAGCGTACGTGTCAGCTGCACAATCTGGCGATTGTCCAAATGAAGCTCACCCACCCAATCTCCCGGAAGTATCCGTTGCCCATCTTGGCAGACCAAACTTTCTCCGTGATATTTCAACACTACCAACTTACATATCCCATATCTACGCACGGACTGACTACGAAATTTGGTGATGACAGCAAATATGTTCTCCCACATCATCCAAAGGGATTGTGAGAATAATTTTATAAATGGAACTGAGGTTACCATCATTTTTCCTTCTTCCTGTTTAAGTTTATCTTCTAGCAAAATCCTTCACTAAACGCCGCGTATACCTGCCGATCATCTTTACCAGACTGTTTCCGAGATAAGCACCTATCCATAGAGACACTGCACCTAACAACATGAAGAAAAGTGAGATGTTGAATGTTTTATTTTCAATCCCAAATAGCGATATAGAGGACACATCTAATAAATACAGGACAGGTGACAACAAGAGAATAATAGGGGTCAAGTAAAAAAGAGTGGCACAAATGAGACTGACCATGCCGATTCCAAACTGCAACATCAACCCTAAAATCGCTCTCCAGTTATGTTCATCCAGAAACTCTGCCTTAACCCTTTCCCACAAGCTGCCTTCTTCTTGAGATCGGGTTGGGAGCGTGCGAACCGAGATATCCGTATAGACTTTAGTTCGAATTCGCTCATGCTGTAAAAAAGTCTCGGTAGAACGCAAAACATAATAAAGGATCGGGATCCCCACTAAGGTGAAGGACATCGAAACTCCAAAGGTAATGCCCACCAAATAAAAACAAAAGTAAAATAGCCCTGTGGCAAAAGTAATTAATAAGAAACAAAAATTTCTCACATGTTTCCGGATTATTTGATTCATGTTTTTCTCTCCCTCTCTGCAATAAAAAATTGTTCATAACTAAGTAACTCCTATGCTAGTGCTTTTGGTGTAAAATCGACCAGTGCCATAATGTCATATGACAAAAAAAACACCCTACTGCCTACTCCCACAAGGGAAAGCAAACAATAAGGTGCTTATCAATTTCAAATACTTCGGTCAGGATTAATCCGAAATGCTAAAAGCCTTCTCGACTGCCTCCTCACGGTTTCGTACCCCGAGCTTGGCATAGATGGTGGACGCGTAATTTCTCACCGTTCCATCGGACAGATATAGTTTAGCGGCAATAGATTTATAACGCATTCCCTTCGAGAGGCATTCTAGAATCTCCAGCTCACGCGGGGTCAGTCCATATTCATTACTCTTCTCTGTCGGTGGTGCCTCTGAAGCTGGATGCATCTCATAGTGATCAATTAATACATTCGTAATATCGGGTGTAATCATCTTTACGCCCCGATGTACAAGACGTATTCCTTCGAACAGCTCCTGCGGCTCGGTAGACTTTAGCAAGTAGCCATCTGCCCCGTTTTGCAGTGCTTCGACTGCCATATCTGCTTCTTGAAAAGTAGTCAGGATCAACACTCGTACCCCTGGCCACTTTTGCTTAATAAGCTTGGTCGCTTCCGCACCGTCCATGCCCGGCATATTTAAGTCCATCAGCACCACGTGAGGTTGTTCCTGCTCGCAGAAGCTTATCGCTTGTTCACCATTCTCAGCTAACCCATTGATCACAAAATCCGGCTCCTGCTCTAGAATAATTCGCAGACTATCCCGGATATAGGGTTGATCATCTACCAGCAATAAACGAATCGTTTCCTCCTGTATCTCTTCAAGCCTTGGTAAACTGCAGGTCACTAAGGTCCCTTCCCCTGGCTTAGAGTAGAAATACACTTGTCCTTGCAAGTTGGAGGCACGCTCCTTCATCGCATTCACACCAAATCCTGCTTTTAAATCTTCAGTGCCTAATCCATTATCCTGCACATCCAGCCGAATCAGCTTCTCTTCATAATGTAAGCTGATGACAATTTCACTGGCTTGACCATGACGTACAGCGTTGGTTATCGACTCCTGCAAACATCTGTATAATGTCATTTGGGCCTGCTTAGATACTGTATACGGCTCTCCGAATGTTCTTAAGCGAATCTTAACCTTGGAGAAGGTCTGGAAATCATCCACTAATTTCTGCAGGGACTGCATTAGCGTCAATGAATCCTCCGAAGCACCCACATGGTGCAAATATCGCCGAACATCATCCAAGCCATTGCGGGTTAACTTTAACAAGGCATCTATTTTGTGCTCCCCTTCAGAAGTATTCACCTCCGAACGTAAAGTCTCTAGCCCCATAATAATTGAAGTATAAGAATGCCCCACCGTATCATGCAGATCTTTGGATAAACGATCTCGTTCTTCCAGAAGTGTCATACGTTCAACTTGCGAGATGTACTGCTCTAAAACAGCATTTTGCTCCTTAATAATTCTGCCCTGCTTGTGATTCACCACCAGTAAATGAAAAGCGAACCCAAGCGTATACACCAAACCCATGTTAACAATCATCGATACAGCATCCATTTGTTGTGACAATCTAGATAACATAATTGGAATCAAAATGACCGTGATCGGAGCTGTCCAACGATAGGACTTCTGTGCACTATTGCTGGCGATCATAAAAGCGATAGGCAGAAAAGTTACGTACGATTCAGGAAACAAAGCAGCCAAATATAAACAAAGCCCACCCGAAAAAAGGATCTCCGCTATCAGATAATACTTGTAATGCAGCTGCAAACAAAACCAAGGCACAGAAAAAGAGACCACGCCCCAAACAAACGCGATCCAGAAAGGAATCGTAAAATCCTCCGAAAGATAACACATGGTGACCAAAAAAGAAGTAGAAAAACAAATCCGAAACAGGAGGACGAGCCAATCGTACCAGAACCACTGTTTGACCAGATTAAACAAGGCATTTCCCCCTATATACTCTGCTGACTTAATCTTTATTATAGTGTAACCCCTTAAGGGCTCACTAGTTACAAAAAGTCATGAGTTGAGATGACATTTTTACTAATGGTGTAATTAGTGAATAGGTACCCTTGTATACTTAGCATTAACGTAAAAAAGATGCCAACCCATTTAGGGAGGCATCCTTGATCAATCATATTCTTTAATACCAAGACTTAAAACTTAATTCTTGAAAATCCTTTGTCTGTCTTTACATATCCCACGCTATTCCCCACATAATTGAAATTAAAATCATCCTTCAGCCTGAAAGTATAATCTACTGCGAGCGTTTTAGGATTTAAAATATATGTTGCAGAACCAGGAAAGCTAAGCTCAATATTACCATCCTGTAATTGATACAACGAAACAAAAAATTCCGTCTCATCTTGTAGGGCTACTGACTTAACCAATCCTTTTACATTATATAAGGACAGCTTCCCATTGGCATAAATCCCATATACCTCTCCCAGGGATGATATGACAGCATTACCTGCGACATCTCTACCCCACAGCAATTTACCTTTAGAGTCAAAACCAAATAGTCGGTTCCCTGTTTTGGGAAGATTAGCCCGAATTAGTACGGTTCCATCGGTGAGCACCTCGTTGTAATCGACTTCTGTATACGAATCCGCAGGCAACTGGTATGTAAATACTGAATTTAGCGAAGAATCAAGAGCCTGGATTCGCGAGCCTTTCCCACTTCCGTAATTTGTTTGAATGAGGATACGATTCCCTTTCCCTGCTACCGTCCCTTTGTAAGTTACGTTTTTTATTTTAGTTCCATTTTTATTAATTAAGGTTAGGGACCCAGAATAATTACCGGAACCATCAAACTGTCCTCGGGATGCAAAGACTAAATTGCCGTTATCAAGTCTATACAAGTATCCCTCTGCTTGAGATAAATTCACCTTCCATTTCCGTTTCCCGTCAGCTCCCACCGCGTAGATTTGAGTTGCGTCAGGAGAAAGATTATCTGTAAAAGTTATGTATACCGTTCCATCTGGTGACACTAAATATTCTTTGGATTCACGAAACATCGATGTACCAGGGTCTGCAAAATTAACCGACCACTTCAGCTTTCCAGTCTGTGTGTCATATGATTTCAGCGTATCCACTAACCATATCTTAGTTTGAGTAGCATGCTCTTCTTTGGTGTGTAGATACACTGTGTTTAATTTAGTAACCTCCATAGGATTGCCTTCCACACTCTCCAGCTCTCCCACAACATTCAGCTGACTCCATTGGGCACTCGGTAATTTGGTTACTGCTGCTGCAGCTTCTACAGTGCCAGAGGTCACCGTACTTGTAGTCATCAACAAGAGAGCAACCAACCCTGTAAATATTCCTTTTTTCAAAAATATCAACCTTTCTTTCCATATATAGTATGCATTCTGTTACTTTACTACCTTTTCTAAGGGACAACAAGATTATATTAAGCAGCTTTTTAAATCAAAACACAGACTGTATGATAGTACATATTATTTGTCCATAAAATTGTAGTAGACCAATTAAACCAATAGGACAGCAAATTCTATAAAGTATGAACACTATCGGAGGAATAATAAACTATGTTAGCCGCACTACTTCATGGCATTGCACTGGCCTTTGGATTAATTCTTCCACTTGGCGCACAAAATGTCTTTGTATTTAACCAAGGGGCCTCGCAGCCACATTTTAAAAAAGCCATTCCCGTTATTGTTACAGCCGCTTTATGCGATACCCTGCTTATTCTATTAGCCGTATTAGGTGTTTCAGTCCTTGTGTTTGCCATCCCCGTTCTGCAGACCGCTTTATTTGCTGTAGGACTTTTATTTCTTTTGTATATGGGATGGTCTATCTGGAAAAGTACACCTACATCGTCAGCGCAAGACGCAACCCCTCTATCCTCTAAAAAACAAATCCTGTTCGCGCTGTCCGTTTCTTTATTAAATCCACATGCGATTTTGGATACTATTGGCGTCATCGGCACTAGCTCACTTAGTTACACAGGCGTAGACAAAGTTGTATTTGCTGGCGCGACTATCCTAGTGTCATGGATTTGGTTCTTTGGGCTGGCTGTAGCCGGAAAAACCGTAGGACAAATCGACTCCAGCGGCAAAATCATGCGGATCATTAATAAGATTTCGGCGATCATTATTTGGATCGTTGCTGCTTATATTGCCTTCAAGCTTTTTTAAATGGAGGAAAAAGAATGCTGTACACCAATTTGCCGTATAATTATGTCCAATTCACACCATAATGTACTAGAATTTTGACTTACGGCGCAGAATGAGGTACATTACAATTTGGACGAACAATTAACAAACCAAAATACTATAATGTTCGCATTTAGAGGTGTAAATTATGAAAGAAGTATTCGATTATGAAGATATTCAATTAATTCCTGCAAAATGTATCGTAAACAGCCGTTCGGAGTGTGATACATCAGTCACCCTCGGTGGGCATAAATTTAGATTGCCGGTGGTACCTGCCAACATGCAAACCATCATTGATGAGAAGATCGCTATCTCCTTGGCGCAAAATGGCTATTTCTACATTATGCATCGTTTTGAACCGGAGAAACGTACGTCTTTCATCAAAGACATGCACTCCCGTGAATTAATCGCATCCATCAGCGTCGGAGTTAAAGAAGAAGAGTATGATTTCGTCGAACAATTATCCAAAGAACAGCTGGTTCCGGAATTCATTACAATTGATATTGCACACGGCCACTCCGAAGCAGTTATTCGGATGATCAAACATATTAAACAATACCTGCCTGCCAGTTTTGTTATTGCAGGAAATGTAGGAACACCTGAAGGCGTTAGAGAATTAGAAAACGCTGGAGCTGATGCTACTAAAGTTGGGATTGGACCAGGGAAAGTATGTATCACTAAGATCAAAACTGGATTCGGTACAGGCGGCTGGCAGTTAGCTGCACTACGCTTGTGTGCCAAAGCTGCAAGCAAACCAATTATTGCCGATGGAGGTATTCGCACACACGGTGATATTGCTAAATCCGTACGATTTGGCGCTTCAATGGTCATGATTGGTTCACTATTTGCCGGTCATGAAGAATCTCCGGGTGAAACCATCGAAATCGCTGGGAAGCTCTATAAAGAATACTTTGGCTCCGCTTCAGAATACCAAAAAGGTGAAAAGAAGAACGTCGAAGGTAAAAAAATTGCGGTTGAGCATAAAGGGGCTTTAGCAGAAACCCTAAGAGAAATGGAGCAGGATCTTCAATCCTCCATCTCTTATGCAGGTGGCAATAAGTTAGAGGCTATCCGTAATGTGGATTACGTTATCGTTAAGAACTCCATTTTTAATGGAGATAAAGTCTATTAATTGAACAAACAGGTGAGCAGGATGACTTAGGTCAATCTTGCTCATCTTTTTTTATGAGAACGAGTTCTGCCGGTCTACTTTGGGGTAATGGTAAGAATAAACTCCTACTAGATCACAATAGAGAGGATTATCCTTATGCGGCAAGCTATGATTATTATTAACCCCTCCTCCGGCAAAGAAGAAGCCAGCCAATATGTCAGATATGCAACAAGAGTTCTAAGTGATAAAGACTACTCCGTTACGATCAAGGAGACGGCAAAAGAAGTAGACGCTACTCGTTATTCCATCGCAGCTTGTGAGGAAGGTTATGATCTGGTGATCTCCATCGGCGGGGATGGCACGCTTCACGAGACCATTAATGGTCTTATCGATCAGGAACACCACCCAAAGTTAGGTGTGGTTCCTTTAGGAACGGCTAATGATTTCGCCCGTGCATTACAAATCCCACTGAATCCCGAAATAGCCATTCAAACCCTTGCCTCCTCAAATTTAAAAACAGTAGATATCGGTCGCTTAAATGACCGCCTATTCGGCAACGTGGTTGCTGTAGGTTCAATTGCCGGAGCATTATCCTCTGTATCCTCCGAAGATAAAACCAAACTCGGCTCATTGGCATACTTAAAAGAAGGTCTTAAACAACTTACAAGCCCTACAGCCCACCCCCTTGTCATTCACCATGATGGACAAATGTGGAAAGGAGACTCCTTACTCTTTCTCGCCGTATTAACCAACTCAGTCGGCGGGTTCGAGAATCTAATACCGGATGCTGCGGTTGACGACGGTCTGCTTCATTGTTTTATTATTTTGGACCTCAGTATATTCAATACCATTACAGCCAGTATATCTTTACTGCTGGGTACCCTCAAGGATCATAAAGATGTTGTCTATTTCACAGCCCACAATGTAAGTGTAAGCTCTCCAGAAACCGTAAGAACCAATGTAGATGGCGAAGAAGGTCCAACTTTGCCTATTACGCTGAGTGTTCTCCCTCGTCATATCCAAGTCATTGTGCCAGAAGTGGACTAACAAACAAAAAGCAGTCCGGAACTCAAAAAGTTCCAGACTGCCCTTAATATGGATGCCCCGATCCATATCTTCCTACTAATCCAATGACTAAGAAGTTATTTCTATTCCACTACAATAAATTTTTTGCCTAATAACCACATTCCGCCGCTAATCCCTAAGAAATAAATAGGCATCGTCAGTAATGAACCATTATGGAGAGCGCTCATTCCCCACGTCGCCAAGCTAACAAGCAAATAATAGCCCAAGCTGAATATCGCACCTGCTGTTCCTACAACATCCTGAAATTGAACAAGAGCAAGACTTAGACAATTAGGTAAAGCAATCCCTGCACCCATTAATAGGACAAACAGCGTTATTAGAATACATACGATCACTATCATATCCGGCAGCGAGTCAAGACTGCTTGCGATTGTTAATAGCAAGGCTCCGCTCGCCATTACAAGGCAGCCGATATGGATTATTTTTTCTGGGGCATAGAGGGTTAATAATCTTTTGGAGATCATTGCGCCTACAATCGACGCCAAAGCCACAATAATGCCGAGAAAACCATAGACTCCTGGCGAAATCTGAAAGTGTTCAATAAATATAAAAGGAGCTTCAGCATAATAGCTGAACAAGATTCCGTTAATGCCTCCAATTAGTAATCCAAACACCAATACACGTGGCAATGCGAGCATTTTTTTGACTATAGGCAGAATAGCCACCTTTTTTCTCATGGAAACATCAGTGGTTTCTGGCAGCTTCCAAAAAGCATACATAAATAACAACACACTCATCATTACTAATGTAAAGAAAACCGCTCGAAAACCAAAAGCTTGATCCACCCATCCGCCAATTAACGGACCTACTGCGGGAGTAAAAGCAATGACCGCCGAGATTTGGGCAAACATAACATGCCGTTTATTCCCGGAGACACTCTCACGAAGAATGGTTTGGGTAATAATCGAACCTGTTGCTGCTCCAAACGCTTGTATAAACCTGCTGACTAACAGCAAATGAATGGATTCTGAGTAAAAACACATCAAGCTTCCCATACCGTATACAAGAAGTCCAGCCAGCATGGAAGATCTCCGCCCGATGAAGTCAGACAACCAACCCCAGCTAAAAACTCCTAAAGCAAATCCAATAAAATATATACTTAACGTTAACTGTACAGAACTATTGGTGGCCCCAAGTGCTACTGCGATATCCGGTAACGATGGAGTGTAAATCGTCTCACTAATTTGCGGAAAAGCCACAAGAACAATCATTAAAAGTAACGATGGTGCTGCATATTTTTTCATCTTATTTTCGCCCTCCTACAAGCTTATATCCTCGAACAACTACAAGAATATGAGCCTAGCTAGGGAAATGGGGGCATCATTATAGCAAGACGACTATAGATCATCATGTTAGAAAATCACCTTTCATTGTTATGCTTTCATGGTTTTATAGGAGGGCTTACCCGAAAGATATCGGGCAAAGATTTGAGTTTCAATTATTCAACCAAAACATCATTATACACGGTAATAGAAAAGCTCTCAAACGAATCGCTTCGCCTGAGAGCTTATTTAGGTTAGGAATTTTGTTCTGATAATCCATGTATAGTTACGCCAACAGCGCTGGATTTCTTTTTGTCCTGAGAAGCATGTAGCTTTACCATCACAAATCTTGCAAACGGCTGTATCAATATACTTTCAGCGAACAGTGCAATCAGGAAATTTCTTGGCCAATTGGCTAAGAAGTGATTAAACGTTTGAGAACTCAACCCATTTCCGATAATGTCTCCAATAAACGTCATACAAAATGACATTCCTAGTACGGTGAACAAGATACGGAATAGGATTTTGGCGTTGAAGCTATCTGTTGGTTGTGTGAATGTAGCTGTCAGCTTTTCGGCAATACGGCCAATAACAACAGGCTCAATAATCATGACAATTACCCAAATGATCGGAAACACTTTAAGAATCGTTAAGGCAACCTCACCATTAAATTCTCCAACCCCTAAAATGATATTTATTGAGGACATAAACAGTACCGTCAGTGTACAAATGATTGCACCATATAATGCCCCCTCCTTGCCGTTTCTTGGTAATCTTGCTTCTTGATTCATGATGTACTTCCTTTCAAAATTGTCGGTAATAGTTTGGCGATAGTTTTTAAGGGAGTTGTGGATTTTTGCGTTAGGCACAACATCATCGCGCCTTCGATCGAAGCCGTCATCCACAATGCCATCTCGGAGGCTGATTCCTGCGAATAACCTTCAGTTACAAGCTTATCGCAGTAAATTCGTTCCATGTTCTCATAGAGCAAGCTACATGCCTGGCGGACAGGTTCACTCACCGTAGCCATTTCACTGACAATACTGCTAAAGGTATATCCGGTAATCGTGCCCTCGGTTTCTAAGTTGTGAATCAACTTGTCGATCATGGATTGTATAGCTTCTAACGTCGATGGATGCTTTTTAAAAATATCCTCAATATCTATCGTAATTGCTTCATTTAAGCCCTTTAAACAAGCAATTAATAGTTCTTCTTTTCCATTTGGAAAATGATGATAAAGCGCTCCTTTGGTCACATTACAGGCTTTTAAAATTTCATTCACGCCTACATTTTTATATCCTTTTTGCTGAAAAAGAAGTGTCGCCGTCTCAATCATTAGCGATTTTGTATCCACAATAACGTACTCCCCCTAACATACCAACCGGTCTGTTTGTTATTATAACAATATAAAAATCATTAATGTAAGTCTTTTTTGCTTTTTTCAAAAAATATTTCATTATTTTCATTTATAACAGCAAAAAAAACTTAGAAAATTGTGTAGAAAGTGGAATTGTTGCAGTATCACTTGGATTAATGATATCATTCTGAGGAAACTTATCTTACTTTAAATATGAAGGAGGAATACCCGGTGAAAAAGAGATCGCTAAAATATTTATCTTTTGGTATTGGGTATTCTACTGCTGTTTTTTTCTAGAATTAATTATTGATAGGATAGGTCTGTCAAAAATTAAAAGAAACTAAAAAACAGCGGAGATATATAACTTAGATATCGTTATGTATCTTCTATTTAAAGGAGAATTCACAAAATGAACTTAAATAATAATGTTATTACAAGATATAATCCAGAAAATATTGCTAAACCGGTTGGTAACTATAGTCATGTAACAAAAATAAGTAGAAATGCTGAGATGTATGTATTTTCTGGCCAAATTGGAATCGATCAAAACAATCATATCCCTACAGATTTTAACCAACAGGTAACAAATACGATGAGTAATATTGTTGAAGTCCTGGCTTCTCAAAGGCTAACACCTGATAATGTAATCAAAATCAACATTTGGGCTACGGAAGAAATCGATTGGAACCATTTCTATGAAATTTGGAATAAAGTATTCGGTATGACACCTCCTTCAATGACAATTGCTTATATTAAAGGATTAGGGTTACCTGAATTAAAAATTGAGCTAGATGTATGGGCTGCTGGTTAAACCCTAAATCAAGAGGGACTAATTTAATATTCTGTACACCAAACGAGCCTAAGAAGAAATTCTAAAGGCTCGTTTTTCTAACCCCCCTCTATAACAGCAAAAAGGGCTCAGTTTCCTGAGCCCGCAAATACTTACCCTACTATGTTTTTATGTCTGAAGAATTGTCCCAACACTCCACGTTTTCCAGACCCTCTATGCTATCTTTATAAAAGACAGGGTCCTTCCCTGCCCGCTTCTGGCGCTTATAATCCTGCAGGGCGGCAAAGGCCACTTTAGATAACAAAAGGATAGCGATCAAATTCACGATGACCATGAAGCCCATAAATAAATCAGCCAAGTCCCATACCAATTGAACCTTAGCTACGGAGCCAAAAATAATCATCGCCAAGACGCTGTATCTATAGAATAGTAATACTTTTTTATTGGAGTTCAAGAATTCTATATTGGTCTCACCATAATAATAATTTCCGATTAACGTACTGAAAGCAAACAACAAAATCATGATCGCTAGGGATCCAGAAGCCCACGAACCAATATGTTCGCTTAATGCCGCTTGTGTCAGCTTAATTCCATCCAGCCCTGGCTGTTTATACGCATCGGATAACAAGATAATAAAAGCAGTACTCGAACAAATAAGTAACGTGTCTGTAAGTACACCCAGCGCTTGCATCAGCCCTTGTTTCACCGGATGACTAGTTGTTGCAGTTGCCGCAGCATTCGGAGCACTACCCATTCCCGCTTCATTGGAGAATAGTCCCCGTTTCACCCCTTGCAGAATAACTGCCCCAAAAGATCCCCCCGCGATTTGTTCAAATCCGAAAGCACTTTTCACAATAAGCGCCAGAATCGCTGGTATTTCCGTAATATTAATTAACATAATAATAACAGCAGCCCCAATATAGATCCCTGCCATAACCACTACAATATACTCGGACATTCTAGCAATACGTTTAACCCCACCAAAGATAACAGCCGCAAAAGCAGCAGCGACTAGAAGTCCAAGAATCACCCGATTAGTGCCAAATGAATTCTCAAAGGCCACTGTAATCGTATTGGATTGAACTGCATTAAATACAAGACCAAAGGATAACGTGATCAAAACCGCAAATACCGCGCCCATCCAGCGTTTTTTCAGGCCTTGCTCCATATAATAGGCGGGACCCCCACGAAATCCAGTCTTGTCCTTCACTTTATACACCTGTGCCAGAGTACTTTCAATAAATCCGGACGCTGATCCAATAATAGCTATGACCCACATCCAAAAAACAGCCCCTGGTCCACCTATTGCGATAGCAATTGCGATCCCTGTAATATTCCCTGTCCCAACCCTTGCTGCCATACTGATACAGAAAGCCTGAAACGACGAAATGGAATCTTTTGACCTTTCATTGGACTCTTTAAGGACCCTAAACATTTCTTTAAACATGCCAAACTGAACAAACTTCGATCGAATGGTGAAATAAATTCCACAAACAATAAGCAGAACCACCAAAATTTTCGACCAAAGAAAGTCATTTGTTGTACTAATCATACTGTCTAACATTTGTTGCATGTAAATCCGCCTCTCCATTGTGTCGATACCCAGTTGCTGAACCTTAAGTTACATAGTATTTTCAAATATAACAGCCCTTATTTCAAAAGCCAACAAAAAAAATTAGCCAGCAACACCATACCTTACACCGGTGTGAGAGCTATTTCCCCATCTTCATCTGAGCTCACAAGCTCCTTTAGATTAATCTAGGTATTATAAAAAAATGAAAAAGCATCCGGTGGAAGAAATGTATGACAACAATGTATGCGCGTATTTATATCGTGGAGAACATTTGGTTTGATTTGATTTCAGGACGAACGAGGAACGAAGCTATAACATCAGCAGCACAACTAGTGCCCTTATTAGCCGCAAAAGATATTGAAGAAATGGCTGTCCTCTATCATGAGCTAGCCAGCAAAAATAAAATCGTTCTGGCTAGTCAAAAAGATAAGGATCCCACCGTTGTTTTGGACCATCCAACTATGGGATCGCTTGAGACATCCATTTCCGGGGTTATCTCGAATAATCATAGAGCAGATATTTTCGAGGTATTAATTAGCCACAGCTTTAAAATATTGGTACACCTGATTTAACTTCTTATCATGTTTCCCTTTTGGACTCTCCATATTCCCAAATTCGAAAAACTTCACTTTCTTGATGCCACAATATTGAAATAGTGCTTTTCTCATCAGCACTTTATGGGAATTATTCAGCCAATATAAAGGATAAAGGGTCGGCCCCTTCATGCTGGAAATGCAAACCACAGACTTTCCTTTCAGCAGCCCTTCGGGGATGAGACCACCCTTTTCTCTGTAAGCGAAATTAGAAGCAAACATTTGGTCAATATAACCGAGCAACATCGCGGGAGGACGTCCCCACCAGATTGGATACACAAACACAATTTTATCGGCCTGACGAATCTGCTCCCGATACTTCTCGAGCTTGGGATCGATATGCATGTCTCTTCTACGTTTATTTTCATTAAAGACCAGCACAGGATCAAATTGCTCTTCGTAAAGATCAAGGACCTCTATCTTCGTGATCTTTTGATTCTCATTACTTCCCTGAATGACTTTATTGAAAAAAGCATAACTTAAACTTTTATGATTCGGATGTGTATAGATGACTAAAACGTTCATTGCTCCACCTCTTTAATTATCATTTGATAACAAAATGGTATCACAACCCTCATTTAGTTGTCAAATGATAATTGTATTATGATAATTATTTTGTTAAGGTTTACAATAAGAGGTGATCCTTATGGACAAACAAGCGTTTTTTCAGAAAATTGTTACCTTTACGACAGCAGTCCATGAAGTAACATTTGACTTTACCAAAGATGTTAGACCGGAAGGCATTACGCCCGTTCAATATAGTATTCTGGAATATATTGCGGTTAGCCAGCCTGTTACCCTCAGCCAAATCAGCGATTGTAAGAATATCTCTATGCCGAATACCAGCCGTGAGCTCAAGAAATTAACAGAAAAAAACCTGTGTGAGAAGCTTGATGTCGCCGAGGACCGTCGTAAGCAAATGATTCGGTTGTCTGATGCTGGACAAGCGATGATGAACGAGGCTTTTGAACGGATCGGTGAACGTTTTCTGAACCGGATTAAAGAGGTTCCCCCAGAGGAATTAGCCGAGATTAACCATGCCCTCGATATCCTGCAATCTAAGGTGTTTAATACCCAGCAATGATCCGAGAAAAAGACAGCAGAGCAGCAGCGGTTCCCCCATTAATGGGAGCACCGCTGCTCTGTGTTTTGGGTCGTTGGTTAGCTGACTCAAGACCGATTATTGGCTAGTTAAAACCTAACGAAATCGAATCAGCCTCACCTTCAGCTAAATCGCCGAATCGTATTCGTCCACTGAGGCTTTCGGACCCAGATGACGTTATTGGCATGTTTTTAGCCTTTTGTGCGTAGTTTCGGACTCCAGCGGCGCTATTCCTATGAATCGGGTTCATATTGGGTGTTTTTTATGCCAATAGCTGCTATGCGGTCCGTTGGCATTCCAAATATGCGAAAAAGCTGCATTTAAGGTCAGCTGAGTCCGAAAGACGCTTCCCTAATAATCACCTAATAGAAATAGGCACTCCTCTTAAGGAATGCCTTGATTGGATTATAAGTATTCTTAGCCAGCGAAATAGACTATTTCACCAGTCCGCTGATAAAGGTCTCAAAATTGTCAGCCAAACGTGTGATTTTGTATTTGTTATCCCGATCTACATGAATAACCTCAGGTTCGCCATCATTCCCGAATTCACGGTAATCCAGCATCACCACTTCATTCTCAGAAGGACAATCACAAATCACCACACCAACTTCAGGATAACGTCCATTTTCAATCACAGTCCGGCTGCCTGAAGCCCCACACAGCGACTTATTCTTATCTCGTCCAATTCCGAGGATACCAGAAATCGTAATAAATTCTCCTGTTCCCGGAATCGGATAACGATTGTTATGAGGAATTCCCCCATTATGTAACTTCATCATATCCACATAGGAAGCAGGCAGCTTGAAGACCAGCTCTTCTTGTACAGAAGTAATCAATGCATCTGAAGGCGGGTCAGAAATATATTCTGAGAACGCATACTCGCTGTCATCCCAGAAATTAGTGGTATCCAACGCTATTACAGGCTTCTTAGCAGGTTTGTTTACAGGCTTTTTCGCAGCTTTTTTAGCCAATTTACGTTTGATCCAGCCCAGAAACTCCAATGTGTCTTCATCATCAGGTTCCAGCTGATCGGCAATCGTAAACGCTTTTAAAGCTTCGTCATATCTTTTCAGATAATAATAAGAAACCCCGATACGGTAATGCCAGAGCGGGTCACCTTCACCCTCATCTTCAATGCTCAAATACTGCTCTAAAGCCTCTTCATATTGCCCGAGATTATTAAGCGCCCTGCCCAAATGACTAGTTAGAACATAATCTCTTTCCTCTTCAGGAATTTCCGTGATTGCATCCACGATTTCTTGAAATTCATCTTCCTCATGCCATTCATCCAATTTTGCCAATAACTCATCACTCATCATTAATACCTCCTATTAACGATCACTCAAAATACCTATTAGAAATTATACCATTTCTAACCTATGCCCAGCCAATAACACATGTCCTAGCCCTATCAATCAAAAAGCAACTTCCCTTTTTGCTGTGAAAAACAGACCGCAGCATTTATCTGCGGTCTGTTTTTCGTATACAGAAAACCATTTTAATTATGGTAACTATAATTGCTGCTTTCTATCCTGCCTTTACGACTGCATCCCGTTTTCGATCCTCTGCAGGAACTCTTCAGCGGCACTATAGCCAAGCTGCTTAAGGTACCAATTGTTCGCAGCCGCTTCGATCAGGCCAGCCACGTCGCGGCCAGGCTGAAGCTGAACTTCAATATGCGGAATTTGCACGCCAAGATAGTCTGTGAACTGGGGTTCGATTTCGAGCTCATTATTCAAGGAATTCTCCCGCCATGGTGACAACTCGATGTCGAGTACAATTCGTGTCTCTTCCTGAAAAGCTCTACGCCCGTACTGCCGTACAACATTGATCAGACCAATACTGCGCAGTGCTAGGAATTCACGGGTCGTTTCATTATGCGTGCCGAGAAGCGTCGCCGGTCCCAGCTTCTTAAGCACAACTATATCATCGGCCACAAACCGATGGCCTCTTCTAATGAGCGTGTGAGCGGTTTCGCTTTTTCCGATCCCGGACTTGCCTCTCAATAGGACACCTATGCCAGACACGTTCACACACACTCCATGAATTGAAAGTTCTGGCGCCAGCGCCTTCACCAGATAAGTATCAATCTTTGCGATGAACTCTGACGTCGTCTCTTCCGTCCGAAGTAGTGGTATACCTTCTTGGTCGCAGAATAAAGTCAAATAGGGAATCTCCTGCTGACCCGTCGTCACAATAAAGCATGGGGGATGATACTTAACGATATTGCCAATATGTAACTTGCGTTGCTCAACGCTTAGCTTTAGCAGATAATTGATTTCTTTACGACCCAACACTTGTACTCGCTTCATGGGGAAAAAGTCGAAGTAACCCACGAACTCCAGGCCAGGTCTATGTGTCTTAGAGCGAGTGATCTCGCGGTCCATGCAGCTAGCACCCGCAAGCACTTCCAGCTTAAACGTTTCCGTAAGGCTTTGAACGGTAATCGATTTCAATGTTGTTCTCCTCCTGTGGCTACGTATTTTGAATACGTAATACGGTTACCGGGATATATTCAACGACGAATAGAATGATTCCTGCAAAAGAAATAGACAGATCATGAGATATTAACAACTATGTTCCTTCAAGAAAATTAATGAGGTATATCTCCGGTTGCGTGAGAAAATCTGCAAAACTACATAAATCCGCGTACGTCTGATGTTCCACGTCGTAACAGCCTATCAGGCCTTTTTTCTTCGGATTCCACATAAGCAGCAGATCAGAGTAATTATCTATATCGGCTGACAGACGGAGCAGCTTTTGCCGGCCGATTTTTATTTCAATGGTATCAGTTAATGTGAAAAAGTCGATATATCTAATTTCATATTCATTTTGTGTTAGCTCAAGACGCAGTTTTGTTCCAGTAAGAAAGCTAACCAATTCATCAGACAATTTATATTTTCTCAGCTCAAACTTCTTATTCTCGATATCATGAAATTCAGCCGGCTCTAACGATTTCAAAAAGTCAGCCAAAGCTGTATTCTTATTGCTCACAGCAATGGTGTAAGGGCGATCGCCATCTTTTTCCGCCAAGGTAACGTCTGCGCCACGTTCAATCAAATATTGTACCATCGCTTGATTACCCATTCTTGTGGCAACTGTTAACGGAGTGGCTTGATAAGGATAGACCATATCGGAATTGTTGTAATTAATGTCCACCCCATGATCCAGTAAATAAGCAACGGTCTTAAGGTCGTGATCTGACACCGCTTTGCGTAATACAGCCCCACCATGCTGCTTAATATCTAATCCTAGCTCATGTATGAGCGGGATATTGTTTTTGTTGCCATAGTAGGCCTGCGAATATGCACCTGACTTGACCTGATTAAGCTTGTCCAGTTTGGCCCCTTGTGCTGCAATATAGCGGACGATATCTTCTTTGCAATAGCGAACCGCGAACAAAAAAGCCGGATTATTCTTCACATTCAGATTTACACCGTGCTGTACCAGCAGCTTTATGACATCCATTCTCTCTGATATAAGCACCAAAGCTAACGGGGTTAACGTAGTATATTGGCTAAGGACGATTCCCTCTTCAATATCCCAGCCTGCTCTAATGGCAGCCTCTAATTGCGGAATATTTCCATTGTAAATATGCATGGCCATTTGCGGCAGTTCCTCGAACTTCCCTATATCCTTCAGACGGATCATCCATTATCCACTCCTACTTCAAGTATTATGAAGAGTATAGAGAACCGTATAGTAAAAAACAATCCAAACTAAGGATGTTGTTCTAACAAATAGTCCTCATAATGTTCAGATCCGCAAGATTATTGCTGCTATTTCAAAAAATAAAAAGAAGCTCCGTGAATTCACGAAGCTCCTGTTTACAATTTATGATGGTAAGTAAAGTTGAAGCAGCCTGCTGTTGCCAGCGAGAAAGCTGGATATATCCCTCTTTACCCTTGGATGTCCCGTCTCGCCTCTTGCTCGGCAAGAATCTCGTTATCTTCCGCGTTATCCCGTGTCACTTTCTGAACGCCAATAGCGCTATAAGAAATCAAGAGAATAACAGCTATGTAATACCCCTTTACATTTAATTCAAATGGAGCATTGTAAAGGCCAATAAAAAACATCGCATACCCGATAATCAAACCCACAAAAGCCATAATTGTGAAGGCCCCTGTGTTTCTCATCCTGTGTTTAGGGTTATCCAAACGAAATTCTTTATCCTCTGTATTGTCCCTGACCACCTTTTGCACAACGATACAGGAAATCGTAATTAACACCATACAGAGCAAATAATACCCTTTTACGTTTAGCTCCCAAGTGTCGTTGTACACTCCCAAACAGAATAGAAAAAGTCCTGCCCCCAATGCAAAATACGATGCCCCCGTAAAAGCAGCCGTGTTGCGTTTGCGATATCTCTGATTCATCTGATAATTCCTCTCCCACTACAGACTTGAATGATGATATATCCTTCTCCACTATACCGTGGAACATCGGTAAAATTCTACCATGAATCAGGTTGTTTTAGGGAATTTCAGGAATTTTTTTACTATACAAATATAAAATAACGCAAACACCGAAAGGACGGCCTCAGTCCCATACAATATAGGACGAAAACCGCCTCCAGCGATCTCTGCAACATAAATTAGAAAAATGCTACTGCCTTTCCTGATCCACTAATTGTTGCTTTGCGAGACGAATCATTTCGCGGACCATCGATCCACCAATTTTACCGCCGATCTGGCCCACCGATTCTGTGCTCAAATGACCATTTTGACCGCGCTCCAAAGGGACACCCAGTTCTTTTGCAACTTCGTATTTCACATCATCAGGCCGCTCCGGATCTACATCATACCCCTCGCGCCGCATCACTTCCGCTTTAAAAATTTGCATTCCGCGGCTGGCTCCCGGCACTGCATATTTCCTGTTTCTTCTAGACATCCTTATCCCCTCCCAAACCTGTTTTAAATAACATGCCCGGAAAACGGAACCTCCACCCTTATGGACTTGCCCCGATTATTTCCAAGCAGGGCGCCGTTGCAACGCGGCATTCGTAGCACGCAAGGTTAAAGCCCAAAATAAAAAAGCCACAGCACTAACAGAAGCTCCAAGCCAACATACCCCGTTCCAGCCATAGTGAGAATAGATTTGAGTGGAAGCAATCGATCCGGTAGCACTTCCAATGGAGTAAAAAACCATATACCCTGCGGTGAGCCGACTACGTGCCTCCATGCGCAAGGTAAGTATTATACTTTGATTGGTGACATGCACCGCCTGCACCGCCAAATCAAGCAGAACAATACCAATGACCAATGCCAACAGCGACTGCTCGGTAAAACTGATAAACCACCATGAAATCAACAATAGAAGTAAGGCTATGCCTGTCGTTCTCTGTCCATGACCCTGATCCGCTAGCTTTCCCGCCCGTGCAGCAGCTAATGCTCCCACAATTCCCGCCAGACCAAATGCCCCAATTGCAGTATGTGAAAGTGATAACGGCGGAGCACTAAGAGGCAAGACCACAGAAGTCCACAGAATACTGAAAGCAGTAAAAATCAACAAAGCCAGAATAGCGCGGATACGCAATACTCTCTCTTGTACAAACAACATAAACACTGAGCTAAGCAGCTGAGCGTATGACAGTGTTTTTACCTCACGTTCCACATTTGGCAACACCCTAAATAATGTACACACCATACAAAGCATTAAAGCAGCAGAAAAAAGGTATACGGAACGCCAACCTGCAAGATCTGTAAGTATTCCTGAAATGGATCGCGCAAGAAGTATTCCAATCACAATTCCACTTGTGACCATGCCTACGACTCGCCCGCGTTCGGCAGGGGCAGCCATTGTCGCCGCGAACGCAACAAGCGTCTGCGTTACAACAGCGAGTAGTCCCACTGAGGCCATACCTACGAATAGTACCGTGCTGGAAGAGGCAGTACCCACGATAATCAAAGCTACCACAGATAATAACATCTGGCCGATAATCAGGCGGCGCTGATTCAGTAAATCTCCTAGTGGCACGAGCAGTAACAGCCCTACTGCATAAAAAATCTGCGTGATAGTAATAAGAATACCAATGGTTGAATAATCAATACCAAATTCTTTCGACAAATGATCAAGCAACGGTTGAGCAAAGTAGATGTTTGCAACCGACATCCCGCAGACAACGGCAAACAAAAGTGTCATATACCGAGGCATCGAGGAAGCATGAATAGAATCAGATGGCGTATGCGTCTCTTGTGACGAAAGCTTTTCTTTAGTCCCCTGCATTTTGGATACACCCTTTCTCTGTTAAATTTAAATCGCAAACATATTTCATACTGATCAGTATGTTATTGTGCTCAGTAAATTTATCTTACAAAATGGTGTGTGTCAACATAAATATTTGATTCTACCGATTTTGATTTGACAATATAGACGACTAGTTCTAGTATTATAAAATACTGTTCGGTAATAAATTATTGAAATCAAATATAACGAGGGGTGTTAATAATGGCTCGAACCCGCGAATTTGACGAGGAAAAAGTATTAGAATCAGCTATGGAGTTATTTTGGGAGAAGGGATATGAGGCTACTTCATTAAGCGATTTAACTTCCAGAATGGGCATTCAACGCCCCAGTATATACTCAGCTTTTGGAGACAAAAAAGAATTATTCGAAGCTGCGCTACGTAAATACACGATGTCCCATGCTTCCCGTGTCCGAGCCCAACTTCAAAGCAATCCATCCGCGAAAAAAGCCTTTCGTAGTTTTTTTGAAGATGTGGTGGCGGAGGAGTATGCAGGCAGTGTGAACCGAGGATGTTTTTGCATCAATACAATGGTCGAGCTGGCACCTCATGATGAGAAGTTCGAGATTCTTACAAGAGAACACCAAATGTATCTATCGGTTATATTTCAAGAAACTATTGAACGCGGTATACAATCAGGTGAGCTTAAGGGTGGTGTAAATGCGAAGGCCTTGGCACAAGCACTAATCGTATCGCTAATAGGGCTTACTGTACTCTTGAAATCCCGCCCGGAGCGATCCTTTGTTGATAACGCAATAACAGTGATACTTACTTCGCTTGATTAAATTCAGAGTCTTGATTTAAGTCAATGCCCGCCATAGTACTCCTAATTACAATGAAATAAAAGTCCTTTAGGAGGCTATCTTATGGCTATCTCAGAAAAAGACCTATCGAACCAGCGTAAGTCCGCTTTAACAGCTGGAATATCACTGATCATCATGACCCTCGCCTCATTTTTTTCATATGGCTTTGTCCATGGGACTCTTGTTGTGCAAGGCGATGCCAGTGCCACATTTATTAACATCGTATCTTCCAACAATCTTTTCAAAGGGGAAATCTTGGGCTGGATCATCATTATGATTACTGACATTCTGGTCGCCTGGGCGTTTTATGTGTTTCTAGAACCCGTCAACCAAAATCTTTCATTACTTGGCGCATGGCTCCGTCTAACCTATTCCGCTATATTGGCAATCTCTATATTAACTTTGATATTTGTGCTGCTGCTCACGGGAAACACAAATGGCTTTTCCTCATTAACAATCGAACAAACTCAAGCATTTATGATGTTATTTCTGGATGCATTTCAATTCATTTGGTCTATGGGGCTGGTCGTTTTTGGCGGGCATTTGTTAATAGTGGGCTATGTGGCTTTAAAATCCGATGTCATTCCTAAAGTAATCAGCATCTTGCTGCTGCTTGCTTCAATAGGCTATATTATCATTCATCTAAGCAAAATGTTTCTCCCACAATATGAGGCAGTCATTACAACACTTAATTTTATTTTTACTATTCCTATGATTGTAGGAGAACTAGGCTTTGGGATATGGCTACTGCTTAGAGGTGGAAAAATCCCCAAAAGTGTATAACGATTTTGCTATTCATCACCGGAATGAACCCGCTTCTTAATTCTACTTAATGACTCTGGCGTAATCCCCAAATAACTGGCTAATTGATGTTGGGGGACACGGGTAAGTAAATGAGGTCTTTTTTGTAACAAGGCTTTGTAACGTTCTTCAGGATTGGAAGCAATAAAGGAAGTCAACTCATCCTGAACCTCACCCAAGTTCTCCTCTACCATTTTGCGTATCATGGTTTCCAGCTGAGCGTGTTTATGGAGCATATCCTGTTCCGCATTAAGATCACCAACCACCAATATGCTGTCTTCTAGGCAGGTTAAGGTGTACGCTGAGGGTCTACTCTCCTGATGCCGATTAAAAATCGAAACCGCTTGCTCTTCCGTATAAAAATTAGATGTGACTTCTTTGCCCGATTCATCTACCGAGGACTGCCTCACACATCCCTTTAACACAAAAAAACATTTTGAGGGAACGTCTCCTTGTCTAAGGAGTACCGTTCCCTTCTTGTATTCCTCAATAGGAATACCTTCAACAATATCCTGCTGTTCCACTTCGTTAAGAGATGTAAATTTACTCATATACTTATACAATATGCTTTTCATTTATCTCTCCAATCTCATTGCACTACCTCATATAAAGATCCCTCTAACGGCTGAATAAAGTGTGACCAATCACCTGTTGTGTACAGCAGAAGCCGATGCATCGCACGCGTACAGGCTGTATAAAAAAGCTTGCGTTCGCTTTCCCGATCATACGTCTGTGTGGAAGCATCATAAATCAGTACGGCGTCGAATTCAACCCCTTTTGCGAGATAAGCGGGAATTACTAAAATGCCTTTCTCAAAAGTGAGCGTCTCCTTCGTAATGAGCCGCAGAGCTTCGCATCCTTGTGACTTTAATTCTTCATAGGCCGCACGGCTTTCAGCTGCAGTCTTGGTAATCACGGCAATAGAGTCAAGCCCTTCAGCCATCAGCGCCGCGAGATCTTCTTTAATTCTTTTCGCCCGCTCTACATCGCTACTAGCGTTCACTAGGAACGGCTTCTTACCCTCTCTTTCAAAAGGTACGATCTCCTCATTAGGCAGTAATGCCTTCGTAAACTCCACAATCTGACGAGTTGAACGATAACTTCGAATTAGACGGATCAGGCTCGTTTCATCTTCACCATAAAGCCGGATCAAAGGTGAATCCACCTCGTGCAAATTCGTTGCTTGAGGGAAAATCGCTTGGCCGAAATCGCCGAGCACAGTCATGCGCGCGCGGGGAAACAGCTGTTTGAGAAACGCGTATTGGAACGGCGAATAATCCTGGCCTTCATCGATAAACAGATGCCGCACCTCAGTGTTCACACGAGTACCCTCGACAAGTTCTTTTAAATACAGGAATGGAGTGGCATCCTCGCAAAAGAGTTCATCGCGGCTCAGCTTTTCCTTTGTTTGCTTACAAATTTCCTGCCACTGAGCAGGCACCTCAGTCTCGTTCGTCATTTGCCGATAACTGGCGTCGGCACTAAACAACTGATCGTATAACCCAATCGTATCTATGAACTTGAACCGTTTGACATCGCGTCTCAGCGGTTTAAAGTGCTCCTTCACAATCATGCGGCGCAGCAGTTCTTCTTCCTGCAGACCAAAGTCAAAAACATTCTCTTCCCCTTGATCCTGATTAGGAAAATCCCCATAGTTCTCAAGATACTGAGTCGTAAAATCAAAGACGGCTTCCTCCCGCCGATACTTCTTAAGTATCTCACTGTAGGCTTCGGCATACTGATCGGTATCGAGGTAATCGAGTTCATCTTGAACCCAGAATGCCTCCTGTTCCTGACGCTCCAGCGAAGCCAACTGACGCAGTAGCCATTCACGCAATAAAACGATGCGGTTAGCCAAACGGATGGAGCTATCATAGCTGTAAAATTGCGATTTCATCTGCTCCGCAGTAATCAACTCGCGGTCCCGAAAACGGATACTATGAAACAACATCCCTTCCTGCCCTAACCACAACGCATAGTTTTGCAAAGCATGCAGAAAAGCTTCTGAAGCTTTATACTGCATTCCAGTTAGCCGTGCTTCATACTCTGGAGAAGCTTTGGACGTCAGTACATATTCAATCTGCTCGAACGGGTCCTCTAGACGAAGCGTAGATCCAAGCCAATAATCAATATACTCCTGAAAGGTTGTTTGCTGCATATTCTCCTCGCCAAGCTCGGGAAGCACCGTAGATACATAACTGTTAAACATCGGATTAGGCGAAAAAAGAACAATCTGATCCGCTTTGAGCCTATCGCGGTGTTTATATAGCAAATAGGCTACCCGTTGCAGCGCTGCGGATGTTTTTCCGCTGCCCGCCGCTCCCTGCACAATGAGCATACGGCTACTATCGTTGCGGATAATAGCGTTCTGTTCCTTCTGAATAGTCGCCACGATGCTCTTCATTTGTGAATCCGCACCCTTACCAAGCACCTGCTGAAGTAATTCATCACCGATCGTTAAGCTCGTATCGAACACGTTCTGAAGCTGACCCTGACGGATCTGGTATTGCCGCTTCAGCATCATCGTTCCTGAGATTTGTCCTCCCGGTGTATCGTAAGTGGCGGGGCCTAGCGAATGGTCATAATACATACTTGCAATAGGTGTCCGCCAGTCATATACCAGAAAGTTTACACCTTCTGCATCGATGAAAGACGCCACCCCGATATAGATTTGCTCACTGGAGTTCAACCCATCTTCTTGAAAGTCCATTCGTCCAAAATAGGGTGACGGCAGCAGCCGTTTCATGTTTTTATAACGCAGCAGCCGTTGGCGGTGGCTACGTTCCCGTTCAGACAACAACGCTTCTTGCTGTTTTATACTGTAAAAGGTCTCCTCGAAATCCTCATGTGTGCTCGTATTAACCGTAACTTCCTCCCAAAACCGCTTGCGGATGTCCGTCACCTGTTCACGTAATCCTGTCACTTCCGGTTCCAGCTCGCCAATCTTTGATTGCAATTCTTCCGTGACCGAATCTAGCCGTTTCTGTTCTCCCTGCCAATCTTTTTCGTTTAACATTTTTACTAACACGCTCCTTTTCAAGGTTGTTATCAAGAAGCAAAAATACAAATTTGACAAACTGCCAATCCGCGTGGTATCATTAATGTATAAATAAGATGTAATAAATCTGTCTAAAATACGCAGATTAACAGTGGTCTTCTCATAATATCACGTTATTTCATTGCGCGCAAATTATATATTAAGAAGAACCGGCAGCTCATGCCGGTTCTTCTTTTTTATTCCTTTTCACAAAGAGTAGCCGTTCTCCCTAAGTATCCATTTCCCTAGCAAAAGGGTTGCTGCCTTTTGTTTCTGGTCTGCCTAACGGACCGAGGTGACTTTATTTACTTATTTTCAGCCTTTAAAGCAGACTTTCGGACTCCAGTGCAGCTATTCTTTATCTTGGGCTTCATTCTAGGCATGTTTTAGGCTAATAGCGACTATGAGGTCCGTTAGTATTCCAAAAGTGCGATAATGCTGCTATTAGGGTCAACTGTGTCCGATAGCGGCTTCACCCGCGGATGAGCCCAATTAAACAGGGAGACCTAACAGCCATTTGATGACTGTTAGGTCTCCCTTATTCTGTAGCTTATTTGTTTGCCAAGAAAGCATCGATTTGAGTTTGTAGTTCGGTTTGGATTTTATCAATGCCCGCGGATTTCAGTTGCTTGTTCAGATCTTCAAGACCTTTGTCGATATCTTTGATTACGCCGTATTCGAGCGGAATCGCATAACGGAGCATTACGTTACCAACGTTGGCAATTTCCGTTTTCACTTTGCTGTTATCGAATACGAAGGTTTCAAGCGCGTAGTGATAGACATTTGCTTCCCAGCCTTTAGCCAGATCGTTTGCTTCTTGCGGGAATGCTTCATTGTCACGGTTAAGTGGCGAGTTGAAGTTCCAGTTAGAGAAGCCAGTATAGTTCGGATTCTTTTCAAGGGCTTTATATTTGTCATCGCCAACCGCTTCGTAATGTACACCGCTAAGGCCGTACATCATCAGGTCGTGCAGTTCTTTATCATTTTGCATCAGATCGAGGAACATCAAGGAACGTTCCACATTTCTGGAAGTAGCGTGGATCGAAGTACCGTTTTGGGTGGAAATCGCCACTGATTTCTTCTTGCCTTGGTTGATGTCAGCCAATGCTACTTCATAAGGGGAATTCTCTTGGCGCATCAAAGCCATAAGTGCTCCAAGTGTTCCGTTGTTGTGCGTAATCGATGCTGTTTTGCCTGCTTTAAAATCGGCCTGATGATCATTTTTACTGTTTAGAACGTTTTTCGACCATGCATTGTTATCAGCGAGATCTTTGTAATATACGAGTAGATCTTTAAACTCTTGCGTTTCATATACGTTAAATACTTGCCCTTTTTCATCCGTCAATTTGAAAGCAAACGGAAGGTCGAGATCAAACATATTCCATTCGTTTTGTTGCTTCAGCAATACACGGTCCAAATTATGATATTTCCAGTCTCCTGTTTCCGGGGTGAACGGTGTAATTCCTTTTTCGTTTTGTGCTATAGTTTTCAAGTAAGTGGCATACGCTTCTGGGCTGTTGATCTCCGGAAGATTGTATTTCTTACGCAAATCCTCGCGGTACAAAATCAGTTTTTCAACGGATTCCCCTCTGTTTTGCGGAACCATATACAGTTTGCCGTTTACCTTAGCTTGATCCCAGCTCACATCAGACATAGCTGCTAAAGTCTGCGGCATATATTGGGTAAGCAGCTCATCGGTCAATTCCAGGAATCCGCCTTTCAGCGCCTGGTCATTGTAACCAGCCCAGTTTGCCGAATAGATGAGGTCAAAATCCTCATTAGCTGCCAGCTTCAGCGGATATTTTTGTGCCCAGTCCGACCAATCCAGAAACTCGCCCTCTACAGTAGCATTGATTTTTTCTTTCAGCTTTTTATTAATCTCAGCAAAAACGCTATCATAGTCTATCGGTTTAGGGCCAACAAAAATCATTTTCAGCTTCACTTCTTTAGAGGTATCAAGGGTGTCTGAGGTAGTTGCAGGTTCTGAGGTGTTCGTAGTGTCGCTTCCTCCCTCTGACGCATTATTTGTAGCCTGTGCAGACGTATTAGCATTGTTATTGCCACCACCACATGCACTTAGAATCATTACGAAGGTTAAAACGAGCGCTAGCATCATCAATCTATTTCTCTTCAGCATCTCAAGCCTTCCCCCTTGTGTTTAATTATATTGATAAACCGAGTTTCCCCGGGTTCATCCTTTCACAGCACCAATCGTCAAACCTTGGACAAAATACCTCTGCACGAATGGATAAGCCAGCAAAATCGGGCCAGTGGCCACAACTGTCATCGCCATTTTCAAGCTCTCGGTTGGGATCGATGTCGTTACGACTGCCCCTGCACCCATCATCGCTTTGCGCATGCCATCCATATTGCCTAGCATTTTATACAAATAATATTGGAGCGGCATCAAGTTTTCATTCGATACAAACAGCAATGCATTGTACCAGTCATTCCAGTAGGCCAGCGCTAGAAACAAGCCAATGGTAGCTAACGCCGGCTTGGACAGCGGCAGGATTAGACGAGCATAGATCTTAAAGTCGCCTGCGCCGTCAATTTTTGCTGATTCTACAATCGCTTCCGGAATGCTGCCCATAAAAGACTTCATAACAATGATATAAAAGACATTGAGCATCATTGGAACCACTAAGGCCATCAGCGTATCCTTCATATGAAGGTAGTTGACCATAAGCAGATACCACGGAACCAAACCGCCGCTAAACAAAGTTGTAAAGAAAAAGAAGAATGAAAATTTATTGCGCCACTTAAAATCTTTTCGGGATAGCGCATAAGCAGTCATCGAAGTCAGAAACAAGCCAAGCACCGTGCCGAGTATAGTAACTCCTATTGTCACTATATAGGCTTGAATCATCTGTTCGGGATACTTAAACAAAATGCTGTAGGCCTCAGTTGAGAAGGCAGTCGGTATAAATTGATAACCATCCGTTAGGATTTTGGATTCTTCCGTAAAGGATGAAGATACGACAAGTATAAAAGGAAAAATACATAAAACTGAGAGAAAAATCAGGGATACATAACCAATACCTGAAAATATTTTACGATCAAGTTGCTTCATATCGTTACCTCCATTATGAAAGACTTAACTCCTGATACGATTAGAACAGAGCGCGGTCTTTGTCGTATTTACGGACAGCATAGTTCACTGACATGATCGTCGCGAAGCCAAGAACGGACTGGAAAACACCAGCTGCAGCTGACATGCCGATATCATTCGAAGTAATCAGTGACCTAAATACGAAAGTGTCGATAACGTCTGTCGAGGAGAACAACAAGCCGTTGTTGCCGATCATGTTATAGAACATCCCGAAATCACCACGGAAAATGTTCCCGACTGCCAGCAGCACCAGAATAATAATCGTTGGATACAAATTCGGAATGGTTACTTTCATAATTCGCTGAAAAATATTAGCCCCATCGATTTCGGCTGCTTCATACATTTCTGTATCTATCCCCGTAATCGCGGCCAAGTACATCACCGTTCCGTATCCGAGACTTTTCCAGGCAGAAACTATAACCAGAATATACGGCCAATAGGAAGGTGTATTATAAATATCGACAGGCTGGAGTCCGATACCTCTGAGCAAAGCATTCACGGTGCCAATATCATAATTGAGCAGGTTATAAGCAATCGCTCCGACAACGACCCATGAGATAAAGTAAGGCAGGAACAACGCCGATTGTGTGATTTTGCGGAACCATTTACCACCGACCTCAAACAACATAATCGCTGCAAAAATTTGCAAACTGTTATTGACGACGATAAACGCAATGTTATATAGTGCTGTATTTCGTGTTACCCGCCAAGCATCACCTGATTCAAAGAAAAAGCGGAAGTTGTCGAGCCCGTTCCAGGCACTTCCAAAAATACCGCCCGCATAATCGTAATGCTTGAAGGCAATAATAATGCCCGCCATCGGGACATAGGCAAACAGAAGGAAAAAAGCAACCGCCGGAGCAAGCATCAGCAAGAGAACCCTATAATTCTTTAAATCGCTCCAAAATGTATGCCCTTTCATCTTTGCACCCCTCTCTTCTCTATATCTCTTATTATAAAAGGGCGAAGGCGCCTAGATAATTCAGCGAAACAACTAAACATAATACTAATTCAACGATTCGACAAAAAAAGGTTAGCCGGCAGACCAAAAACACCCGGCAGCGATTCTCCAATAACCGAAAAATCATCGCCGGGTTTTCATTTTCACCGCTTTTTTGTTAGATTTTATTTTTCTTCCGGTACTCTCCGGGCGACATGCCCATGCATTGCTTGAACTGTCTGTTGAAATAAATAATATTTTTATATCCGGCTTGTTCCGCAATCTCATACACTTTCTTAGTCGGATCTTCGAGCAGCTCACATACCCGTTTCATCCGTAATTCACTTAAAAAATCGCTGAATAAACTGTTGGTTTCAACCTTGAATAAATGACCGAGATAGTTAGGCGTAAAATCGAAATGGGCGGCCACTTCGTTCAGCGTTATTTTTTGATCTAATCTTTCTTTCACATATTCCGTGATTTCATCAATTAACTTCCGCTTTTGTCTTTGCCGTTTCAAATAAAGCAGCTCCGACAACTCAAAAAATCTTCTTCTCAGCCAAGAGAGAATATCATGCACCGTTTCAAACTGAAACAGCACAAAGGGATGATGTGAATCCCAATTCAAAATCTCGTATAGATGCTCGTTCATTTGCTGCAGATCGGCATGAAGCTTGGAGGTAATTCGAATAATGATATCGTAGATGTCATTTTTCTGGGAGAGCGGACTGTCCCCGGCAAACAGCTGCAGCAAACAATCATCAATGGTGGTAAGGTCGTAATCAAGCATCGCTTTAAGCATCCGGTCCACAATAACCTCTAAATCTGAGGCGATTTTTTCCTTCGGGCTCCATTCCGAGGCATCTTGGATGATTCTATTTTTCCCAACAATCCATTTAATACTTAAAGCAGCCTGAGCCTGCCGATAGGAATCATGCAGCTTACCCAGTTCTGTTGTGTACATCCCTCTTCCAATCGTAATTGAACAGGAAAACTCCTGATAGAATGACCGAATGAGCTCTTCCATCAAAGTGGTAAAATATTGTTCCTGAACCGCAGCAAGGATCACAAAATGATAGTCATAGGTTGTGATGACCATGCCTAAATTTTGATCTTGCGCGAACTTCCGGATAAACTGATTAGCTGTGCTGCTCCATAAACTCCGCTCTTCTTCCGTCCAAGTTTGGATTTTCCGTGCCATATCGTCGATCTCGACGATGGCAACCGCCGACGCGCCTTGTAAGTAAGACGTAAGAACGTTGTGAATATGCGTCTCTACCTGCCCCGGGGCAGTCTCATTAAACCAGCGCAGCAGCAGCTCCTGATTCACAAGCGTCAGTGTTTCCGATAAGGAAATATGCTGCTTCCTCTCCTTCTCAATCTTGGCGCAGAGTTCAGTCAGCGTCTTATTTAACTCGTCATCATCGACGGGTTTAAGCAAATAACCGGAGGCATTTAATTGAATGGCCTCTTTGGCATAGTTGAAATCCTGATGTCCGCTAATAAAAAGCAGATGGACCTCAGGGTTAATCTCCTTCGCTTTCCGGGCAAATTCCACGCCCGACATAATCGGCATGCGGATATCGGAGAGAATGATGTCAATGCGGTGCTGCTCCATCATTTTTAAAGCGGAAAAACCGCTAGTTGCCGTTCTCACGCTATGCAAAGGCAAATGATCACTGCCCGCCACCCGCCGTCTAAGCCATTCCAAATCGATCACTTCATCATCCACCAGCAGAACGTTGATCTCCATCGCCATACTATTTACTCCCCCATAACTTCCCGGATTTCCGCATTATCCACCGGTAAGATAATTTGAACGGTCGTTCCTGCCCCAAAGTAACTGCCGATATGAATGCCGAAATCATGGCCGTATCTCAGCTTGATTCGTTCCTCCACGTTTCTCAGTCCATAGCTGCTCGAATGGAATGAGCTCGAACGCATATTTCGCAGTGTATCCGCCCGCATACCAATTCCGTTATCGATGACCTTGAGCTCAATGCGTTCACCCAGCCGTTTTCCGGTAATCCGGATCGCAATCGTCTCCCCAAACCAAGCATGCTTGAATATATTTTCTACAAATGGCTGCAAAATCAGCTTGATGATGGGAACCTGTAAAATATCAGGATCAATATCATAATAAACCTCAAACGCATCGGCATACTTTACCCTCTGAATTTCAAGGTACATCCTTACCTGCTCCAGCTCTTTTTCAAGAGAGATATAGACATGTCCTTCATTCAAGGTGAGGCGATAGAATTTAGAAAGACCTTGTACCATCTGTGTAACCTTCTCAACTTCGCCCAAATTGGCTAAGCTGCCAATGGTCGACAATGTATTGTATAAAAAATGCGGACTGATCTGAGCTTGAAGCACATCCAGTTCTGCTTGCTTTTTCTGAATCCCTTGCTCATAGACGTTCTGGATCAGGTCCTGGATACTAGTCGCCATCTGATTAAAACTATTAGCAATGTAGACAAATTCATCATTCCCGGCAAACCCAATTCTTTTATAAAAATTCCCTTCCTGAAACGACCGGACCAAATATACGATCCGTTTAATTTTTTTGCCTGATATGCGGGCAACGAGGAAGCCGATCACCGCCATGACTAAAAAGCTGATCAAACAAACCGTGGTGATCACCTTCTGCATTCGGCTAGCATCTTTATTCAAGTAGGCATGCGGCACCCGTACCTCGATAGCATAGTCAGACAACGGAATATCTTCACTAATGATCAGATAAGCATCTTGCTTCGCATGTTCATCGACAATACCTTGTTCATAAAGCGTTAATCCACTAACCCGATCCACTAGACGAAGGTCTATACCCTGTTCAATCGGAAAGGTATCGAAATTGCCAAAAAGCTCGTCAATTCTCGCCGTGACGCGAATATAACCAATAATCGATGGGCCTCCCTTAGAAGAAACCAGCTTGCGGAAATACGAAATATTGCTTAGTTTACTGTCGCTGTCCGCCTGAAGCCACAAGCTGTCTTTGTTATTGGCAACAATCGACTTGAACCATTCCTTATCTTCAATAACCTGATCAGAAAGAATATAATAATCGCTTCTACCGATAGGTACAGACATATCATCACCGGGGATTTCAAGCATCGTCTCATTTGCGGTATAGAGCACAAGTCTCAGATTGTTCCCATACAATTGCAGAGGAGCTTTCATATAAGGAACGATATCATCCCTCATTTTGAGCATGTTTTCCAATGCATCTCCCCTAAACTGCAGAGCATTCTGAAAATTCGTATTGAGAAACAGCGAGTTAGTCATTCGTTTGATTTCATCTGTCTGATATTCGATATTGTTCCTCGTCTGCTTCAAAGCTGTCCGGACATTCGTTTCCGCCATTTCCGTTCTGGACTCTACGAGCATCGTATAAGCTATATAACCCACCAATACATCTGTCAGCAATACTAGAATGAGGTACGGTATCATCATCTTATAGGTGAACGGAATATACTTTTTACTGAATAAAAACCTCTCCATACCCATGCTCCCTTGTATCCGAGTTAATGCTAACGTTGTTTTCATCCATTCTACAATGGAATGAAAGCGGTTACCAGATATTGTGTTTGGAAAATGGGCTTTAGAGCAACACCCTGTTTTCCAATATATTTTTCAGACTGATATGAGATTTTGAAGGTCCAAACTTTATAAGGTTGTCTTGGAATTCAGCTAACTCCTCAATCGACGCGGTTTGCACCTTTATGAGGTAATTATATTCTCCACTAATCCGATATAAATCGGTAACTTCCTTAGCATTTTTGCAAAAATCCGTAATCTCTTGGCAATGTTCTGTTTTTAATAGAATAAACGTAGTTGTGCCCCGATCCAGATCTCGTAAATTAAAAGCTGTATGATACCCAGAAATGATATTCCTTTCCTCCAGCTTGATCATTCGTTCTTTAACAGAGGGTTGTGACATCGAAACCTCTTTACTGATTTGTGAAATGGACATTCGGGCATTGTACTGAAGTAATTGCATAATCTTTTTATCAATCTCATCCACAAGTTGTTCCATAGCAAGCGCCTCCTAAACTCATTTTATAAAATAAACTTATTCCACTAAAATACCTTAAATTTAATAACCATATTACTACAAAACACTTATCTTATATATATATCTCATATTTTAATACAACTATAATAAGTATATATTAAAGTTGGGAGCGATTATAAATGAGTGTAAAAGGCCTTGCACATGTAGCGATTCAAGCTAAAGACTATAAAGCAACTATTTCTTTCTATATTGACGTTTTAGGATTCAAGCTAGGTCATCATTGGAGTCTGCCATCTTTTCAGATCAAAGAAGCCTCCATGCTGATTTCGCCTGACCGCAGAACCTGTATTGAGATTTTTGATAATGATGCAGTCATCGCCGCTCAAGGAAAAAAAGCCTTGTCTGATGAAGATATAGCACACGGAGCGTTATTACACCTTGCCTTCTATGTAGATAATGTAGAGGAGATGTATCAAAAAGCCCTTGCACATGGGGCCAAGGCTTTTATAGCACCGGACTCTCTGTCTCTGGGCGAACCGCCTCTTCTAATAAAAAACGCGATCATTCATAGTCCCAATGGAGAAGTTATCGAATTTCTTGAAGAGGTTGATTTTGATATGTCCAGCAAAGTTCATGTAGAATAAACGCTAGGGAGGGTTATGAATTATAAAACATACCATTCTCAGTAAAAGGTCGCTTTTCCTCTTAATTTTTTTGATATTTCTTATAGGAACCTACTTTTTATTCTTTGGACTTCCGTGGAAGTCTCTGGCTTTAAAAAAGCAATTTGAAGTCTATTTAGAAGATAAATATCAAATCGATTTCCAGCTGGGTAAGATGGACTTTGATTTTATACATCGCACTTATCTTTCTTATGCCCATCCAGCAAATGATCCCACTCTGATTTTTTATGTAGGTCAAGATATTGAAAGCAAGGAAATTCAGGATCTTTATCCATATGAAGTTAATAAACGAAATGCTGGGAGAAAGTAAGAGAATTGAATCCTGCTTCTAGCAGATGAAGAAGGAATGATAGTATTGATCGTGATTCAAGTCATCGCTTGGCTCATCGCCTTCGCAGCCTTGTTATCCATGGTGTCGATTGTGCTGGTGAGCTGGAGGAACGGGATATCGCCGATGCCTACGTCAAAATCTGTACGCTCGGCTGTTGCCGTTGAGGTGAATCGGATTCCGGGATATAGCAGCATTGTGGAGGCGGGATCGGGTTGGGGAACACTTGGCATGGATGTTATTCGCCAATGTCCAGGCAAAAGGCTGACAGGCATTGAAAATTCCAGTATTCCCTTGTGGACATCCCAGCTGCTTGCTAGGTTCGGCACACGTATGCTGCGAGCAGACGAAGGCCAGAATCTGCTCCACGGAAGGCTTCGTTATGTACGTGGGGATATCTATAGCAGCTCTTACGAGCATGCGGATATAGTTCTTTGTTACTTATTTCCCGGAGCGATGAAACGGCTGGGGGACAAGTTCAAGCGTGAGCTACTGCCGGGCGCAGTGGTCATTAGCATTTGTTTTGCCCTTCCAGGCATGCAGCCTGTCCGTACCATAACATGCACGGACACACTGCGTACCAAGGTATATGTATACACTTTTTAATTCAGGATTACCCCACTACTTCTCTTCTGATAAGGTGGTAATTCCTGAATTTATTTCAGTTTATCCACTTGAAGTCCCCCCCTTTCTATTAACCTCTCCATCTTTGCCAAAAACAATGAATTGCATGGATTTTATACTACTACCGAGGTAAGTGATTTGTGTAGGAGAATGAATTTTATCCTAAATATAACTTTTTGGATGTCTTCTCCATCTAATTATACAGAGGGCCCTCAAGGAGGAAAAATCATTTGCTGGAAAACGAACTGGATATCAAAAAAGCGCAGAAAGGCGACCACGAGGCGTTTACCCGTCTTTTCAGGCAACTGGAATCCCAGTTGTACAGATTAGCCAAAACCATTCTGCTAAAAGATGAAGATTGCGCGGATGCTCTTCAGGAAACAACACTGAAGGTGTATAAAGGGTTGGCCAACCTTAAACAGCCTAAGTTTTTTAAAACCTGGGTTATACGCATCCTGATTAATGAATGCAATCAGTTACTTCGTATGCGAGAACGAACTATAGCTGTGGCGGAAATTCCCGAGGAACCGGTCGTTTCCTATGTGCATTTTGAAGATTCAGGCAACGTAGACCTGCAAAGCTTCATTAATCAGTTGGACGAATCCCTGCGGCTTGCTATCGTGCTTTTTTATTATGACGATTTATCCATTAAGCAGATTGCAGATGTGCTCGACATCTCCGAGGGAGCGGTCAGGGCACGACTTCATCGCGCACGGAGATTGTTGTCCAAACAGATACATCCTGTGCGGGAGGAGGGTCTTGCTAATGAATAATAACAATTTAGAAAAGCAGATCAGGGAGCTAGGGAAAGCTAATATACAGGAGCTTCCTCCTTTACTACGATCACGGCAGGATTCGATTTATGCATCGCTGGCCACCATTGTCCAGGATCCTGTGGAAAAGGAAAAGAAAAAGCGGATATATCCAAAAATCACAGCTGCTGTGACTGCGGCGATATTGTTAAGTGTTATGCTAACGGCTATCTATCCGCCTACGTTGGCCAATGCGCTCAAGCAGCTTCCCTTGATAGGCGGTATTTTTGAACGGGCAGATGATATAGGGTTACAAGCGGCCCAGCGTCTGGGACTGACTTCCCGTCTAAACAGCAGTGATACCCATGAAGGGATCACCTTGTCTGCCGAAGAGGCTGTATTTGATGGCAGCCGGTTGGCATTCTCGGTGAAGCGTGAGGGAGAAAAACTGGAAGGTAAGCTAGCCGGAGTAACGATTGGAGCGGATGGGAAGCCTTTTTTAGCGAAAGGTGCAATAACCTCTGCAGAAGTATTGATCGACGGCGCTTCCCTGGAGCAATTTTCTGATGGTCTCTGGAAAGCTATGCCGTTTCTAAGCTGGATAGAAGGTGCGGAAAGCAACACAGCTATTTTTAGACTAGTGGATTCCTCGAATTCCGGAATCTCCAACAAACCTTTTCCTGATCGATTTGTATTGACCGTAACTCTTGGCTTAAACGGTATGGATGAACCGTTTGTTCTCCAAATTCCTGCGCGGAAGGCTACGATTAATAAAATTTCCACACCTGACATACGCGCACAAGTTGGAGGATGGAGTTTGATCCTGAAAAAGCTGGAATATAGTCCATTAACGACACGCCTGTCGCTCATGCTGGAACAGGATACAGACGAAGATCATACAGCATTGAGTTTAGTGGGCTTTGAAGTAAAGGATCAACAAGGACAGGTGCTGAAAGATATTTCACAGAAAGTCCTCTCGACTTCCAATAGGTCACTTAATGTCGATTTGCTTACTGAGCCATTTGAGAAACACCCTAATATGCTCACAATCCGTGGCTATCTTTATGAGTTTGAGAACCCACAAAGTAAGAATGGAGCATTTAAAACAGACAGTTCTGGAAACCCAGTGAAGCATTATATTGACGGTCTAGAGATAAACGTGCTAGTTAAATAAAAATTAAGGAGCTTGATAATATCATGAAAAAAATGACTAAGAAGATGTCTGTAATTTTAAGTGCTGCTGTATGCCTAGGAGCGTTGGGAATGCCAGCTTTAACCCAAGCATCCAGTGCCCAACCCGCTGTTGAAGCTTCCCTGAATACAACAAAAGTGGCCGATTCACACGATCAGCTTACTTTAAAGGGCAATGCGCAGTTTGATGGTAACTATATTAAGATCGACCTGAGCCGTGAGGGATCGCTATTTTCAGGAATGCTCGCAGGAGTAACTTTAAATGATAAAGGTGAGCCCTATCTTGCAGAAGGTACTATTGTGGGAATAGACGCTAAGCTCACTCAACCAGGAGGCATTGATTTAAAAACACCACGCTGGATCAGTGACGGTGATGCCAACAAGGCGGTTGTTGTATTGCAGACCGGATGGTTAACTGAGCAACAAAAGGCAAACCTGGCTTCCTCTGAATTGAGTATCCATGTGAAGCTTAACGGAATCGATGAACCGTATGTACTTAAATTTTCTCTCAAGCAAGCAGGATTAGTGCATAACATTCAGCTGCCTGCTATAAAGAAAGACAACCAATTTGAAATCAAAACCACCCGTGTTGCTGCGGGAGAGACTTCTGTGCGTATCGCTTTAGCGGTTAAAGGGGTTGCCACCCAAGCACAGGCTTTAGGATATGACATTTATGATAATCTGGGAAATGAATTAGAATTTATTGCAAGGGATTCTGTTGCAGCAACTCAAAATACGGTTTCTGAAGATTTATTGTTCGAAGCACCTAGCTCAGCGGCAGAATATCTGATTATCAGACCGTATCAAGCCGTATTTGAAAAAGGCAACACCGGGGCTTATAAAGTAGATGCCAAAGGCAATGTAGTTAAAAATTACAACAAGCAATTGGAGATCAAAATCCCTCTAAAATAATCGTTAGCGCAGCAAACATAAACATATTTATCTAGGAAAAGGGGATTACCTCTCCGGCCGAAGGCTTGAGGTAATCCCCTTCTTTCAACGGAAAGAATGTTCCGTTTTACTGGTCATTTATAGCTAAAAAGCGGATAGTAGCTGTTGTCCCCTTACCTACAGAACTACTATAATAAATTTCGCCGCCGTACTTTTCTACGATATTAAAGCAAATCATTAATCCTAGACCTGTTCCATTACTTTTTAATGAATAAAAAGGAGTCCCTAGCGACTTAACCTCAGCTTCCGACATCCCGCTTCCTTCATCGATGATTGTTATCTCAATAAAATTATTGTTCCTATTCGCCATAATAGAGACAGATTTACCAACATCCGAAGCCTCTAAAGCATTTTTTATTATATTAATAAGCAGCTGCTTAAATTCAATTTTATTAATAGAGATCTTGCAGTCTTCTTCTACATAGGTAACAATTTGATTATCAGATAACATTGCGTAGGAATGGAGCAATCCTGTGACACTCTCAATAACATCCTTCACATCTACTTTTTCTAGTTTTTGTTCTCCATTTGGCTTTGAAAGGGTTAGAAATTGCGAGATAATCTGTTCTACTGTGTTCAATTCATCAATCATTAATTTAAATTTTCTTTTCATAGGATCATCAAATGAAGGATCCTCATCAAAAAACTGTAAAAAACCTCTAACCACTGTCACTGGATTTCTAATTTCATGCGCAACGGCAGCTGTCAATTGTCCAACCATCTTTAAGCGCTCAGATTGCTGTAATTGTTCATAATAAAGCTGCTGTTTTTTCATCCGTTTAAATGATATTTGAAAAATGAAAAATAATAACACTTGAACCGCTATTATATTAATGAAATTCCCTAGAATATCATAATGTAAATATGTATATAGATCCCCTCTATCAATCAAGAGGATATAGCCAAATGTAATTACCATCAGTATTCCATTTATAATGAAGGAAAAATAGAACAATTTTAAATCAAAAAATAGAATAGAGAGTGCAGGAATAAGACAAATGAGGATATAGGTAGTCCAAGTTTGAGGATATAAAAAGAATAGCGTATAAAAATACGCAAATCCAAATAGAATGATAATCTTTCTAAAAGTATGTGTCTCATGCTTAGGGTAAATCCATAAACAAACCGTTAGAAACGTCACACATAAAAAATGAATGATATAACCAAAATCAATTCCATCTAACTCTAGAGTAGATAGTATTAATCCAGACATCATAAGAACGATGATCATTAACATTAATATGTAATAGGTTTTTCGATTCACCCGACTGTAGAACTCTCTCATGAATTCACCACTTTTAAATTGATTGTCGAAATAAGAATTATATCAGCTGAAATAGTAATAAACAATAACTGAAAAAACCAGTAAACTCAATACCCCATTTAATTTCTGAAACTAGTAATTATTGCTATAATCATTGTATTCACTTTAGTTCTGATATCTAAAGCATTAGGATGGTGTTCCCTATGGTATTTGCATTTTTATTTATATTCGCTATGTACGCGGCAACTAACTATTACATTGCGAGAAAGATTTTTAAATGGTTACAACATATATTTTCACATATAAACGGGATCATATATGGAGTCATCTACAGCTTATGTGCGTTATCAATCATTATTAATTTACTATTGTCTTCTTCAGCTATGACGACCGATTCAAATATTGTTAATTTTATTGGTCAATTCGGGGACTATTGGATGGGTATCTACTTCTATTTGTTCTTGCTTTTGATCCTTTCAGATGTAATCTTACTAATTAGTAAATGGATCAAGGTCCTCCCTTCTCCTATACCAGCACGTGTTATTTTTCATACAAGGTCCATAGTATTAATTCTAGTCATAGGATTGGTGTCCTATGGGATTTATAATGCAAATCATTTAAAAGAAGTCACCTATCCGCTCCAAATACATAAAAACACTTCATTAGATCAGTTAAATATCGTCCTGATCAGCGACTTACATTTAGGCTACGTAAATGATGTAAAGTTTATTGAAGACGTTGTTGATCGTATTAATGGACTACAGCCGGATATAGTGTTGATGACAGGAGATATATTTAATGGTAACTACTATGCGCTCTCTAACCCTTCCAAAGGAATAGAGTTATTAAGTACTATTCAGTCAACCTATGGAGTTTATGCTTGTTTAGGTAACCATGATGCAGGACGCTCATACGATGAGATCGTGAACTTTATAGATAAGAGTAATATCAAACTTCTAAATGATGAGCATGTCGTTATTGATAATCAATTCGTTGTTGTTGGCAGAAGGGATTCATCACCGATTGGTAATCAAGGGAACCCTCGAGCAATTACTTCAGAAGTGATGAGTGACATTGATACAAATATGCCCGTTATCGTAATGGATCATCAACCAACCAATAGGATTGAATACGCAGATGACGTTGATTTGATACTTAGCGGACATACGCATCAAGGACAAGTATTCCCTGCAAATCTGATCACCAATGCTATGTTTACAGTAGATTATGGCCACTATCAGAAGAATTCTAACAGCCCTCACGTCATCGTTACATCTGGTGCAGGGACTTGGGGACCGCCATTACGAATTGGCACGAATAGTGAGATAGCACAAATCAAAGTTGATTTTAAATAGAGGATAATTTTAGACTGATTAAAAAACATGGAAGAATATCCCGATAGCATACATAAGTTCGAAAAAGAGCATCGACCACATTAATGAGAAAATCCACCACCGTATGCGGTGGTGGATTTCTATGTCTGCCTATCCAACTGTAATATCAGCAAGCACCCTCATCGACTAATCATGCCGGATCTCCGTGTTAGTCCGAATACCTTCGAGACGTGCTCTTGGATCAGGCGTTATTCTTTCCCTCTTTCTTCTATTTATCGAATACAAAACGAATAATAATATAAACCATAAAGGCGTCAACAATAAGGCCGGACGAGTTTCATCAGCAAATAGCATAATTATGAGTATGATTGCAAACAAAGCTAGAACAACATAATTCACAAAGGGTGTAAACGGTGCTTTGAATTTTGATTTGGCCTGCAATTCCGGCTTCGTCTTTTTATATCGCAAATGGCAAATTAGAACGACGCCCCAAACCCAGATGAAACAAATGGCACTAATTGTTGTCACGATGCCAAAAGCCGTCTCCGGAATCAGCTTACTCAACAAAGCGCCTACAGATAAGACAAGCGTGGATATGAATAAAGCATTACTTGGTACATGATTTTTATTAAGCTTTGCAAAGTTGGCTGGAGCCTGGTCATTTCTGCTTAGATTGTATAGAATCCGGCTTGTTGAGAACATCCCGCTATTACAAGCGGACGCAGCTGAAGTTAATACAACGAAGTTAATAACCCCCGCGGCAATCGGAATCCCCACTAAACTAAATGTTTTAACAAAAGGACTTTCTGCCGGGTTTAGTTCTGTCCACGCGTTGATGCATAATAAGGCAATAATAGCACCCACGTAGAAAAATAGAATTCGTAAAGGTATTTTATTAATCGCCGATGGGATAGTTTTTTCTGGATTGGAGGTCTCTGCTGCCGATACGCCAACCAATTCCACACCCACAAAAGCAAACACAACCATTTGAAATGAAAGTAGGAACCCTGAAATGCCGTTTGGAAATACTCCCCCATGTGCCCAAATATTACTGAGCGCAACGGTTCCGGTAGTTGTTTTGAATCCAATCACCAGTAAGACTACCCCGATAGCAATCAATGCGAGAATAGTGATTACCTTAATTAAAGCAAACCAAAATTCCAATTCGCCAAAGCTTTTTACCGTTAATAAATTGAGTCCTAATAAAATAATTAAACAAATGACTGCGGGTATCCATTGCGGGATATCAAACCAATATTGTACATAGACCCCAACAGCTATAATATCGGCCATAGCCGTCATGATCCAACAAAACCAATAGGTCCATCCAGTTACAAACGCCGCCCGCGGTCCAAGATAGTCTTCGGCAATGTCTGTAAAAGATTGATAACCTGCTTTAGACAACAGAAGTTCTCCTAATGCCCTCATCACAAAAAAAATAGCGATACCCACGATTAAATAAGCAAAAATGATGGATGGTCCTGCCAGCTGTATAGCTTTACCTGATCCTAAAAATAATCCGGTACCGATGGTTCCACCAATCGCAATGAGCTGAACATGCCGATTCTCTAAATCTCTCTTTAATTCTTGTGCTGCCATTTCAAACTCCCCCTTATGTGAAAAAATGTACAAGTAAAAATGATAACAAAAAAGAGATTGGATACGCTCCAATCTCTTAGGTCTAAGAATAATAAATAAAATACATCCTTTATTCTGACGATGATCAGAATAACAAATGAATTATCTAGTACTCTTCTGTCCTTTTGCCTGAGATTGTGAACCCTTCGGCGCCGGGGGAATCCCCCACAGTCTCTCCAGAAGCTGCTCCTGCTATAGTGTGATCCATAGCAATCATAGCTTGCGAATTATTTAATTGTTATGCCGCTAACTTCATTTTTAATATTTTTCAATACTAATCATTGTCAAATATTTTGTCAATAACATTAATTACCGCTGGATTTAAACACATAATACGGATTTTTAATAAAAATGCGAGAAATTAATAGCCTAAACGAGGGTAAAATGCTCGTTTTTAAAAGCTTCTCCTCTAATTGCGATTTACTTTAAGACCCAAAAGATTACTATTTGGAGTACGTATTTCATTTAGCTTTTGAAAGCGTTTTATTAGAGGAGTACAGGCAGCTTGTTATGCATGGCAACTAAGTGAGGGGGAATTTATTTGAGACAAAAAACAAGCAATAGGTTTATGAGCGCACTCAAAAAAGACGGGCTTCTTTATATGATGGCACTGCCCGGCATATTAGCGCTGTTGGCCTTTTCCTACTTGCCAATGGCAGGGTCGATTTTAGTGTTTAAGGAATATCGCTTTGACGGAGGTATTTTTAACAGCCCATGGGCAGATCCCATCTTTAAAAACTTTCAATTTTTCTTTAACAATTTTGATACTGCAATGCGGGCGACATTTAATACGATAATGTTCAATATTTTATTTTTTGTATTTGGCACCATCTTCGCGGTAGCGATTGCTATTATGCTCAATGAAATTTCTAGTCGCCGATTCGTCAAAGTTAATCAAAGCATTATGTTTTTTCCGTTTTTTATGTCTTGGATGGTTATTGGCTCCATTCTAAATGCAATTTTGAATAATGAAACAGGCTTTCTAAATCAGATTATTAAAAGCATCACCGGTTCAACTTATGATTTTTATGCTACGCCGTGGATTTGGATTCCGATTCTGGTCATTGTGGTGATTTGGCAAAGTACAGGTTATAACTCCATTATTTATTTTGGTGTGTTGACTGGCTTTGATTCCTCCATGTATGAAGCCGCCGAGGTAGATGGCGCCAGTAAACTTCAGCAAATTTTTAAAATTACAATTCCTATGCTTAAACCGACCATCATTATTTTGTTTCTATTATCGGTCGGCAATATGCTGCGCGGTAACCTAAATATGATTATCGGCTTGACGAATATGAACCCGATTTTGTTACCCTTCACGGATCTGATCGATGTATTTGTTTATCGCAGCGGCGTAAGAAATGGTGAGATGGCGTTTGCGTCGGCGATTTCGTTATATCAATCTGTTTTTGGCTTCTTCCTTGTTATTATCGCTAACAAGATTACAAGCTGGTACGACAAAGATTCCACATTATTTTAAGGGGGTGTCTATTTGAAACGATCAAATGCTGATAAGTTAACTAATATAGCCTTTTATGTCTGCTCAGCAATATTTGCACTATTCTGCTTGTTCCCGATTGTTTTAGCGATTTCCGGTTCACTGTCTGATGAAATGGCGATCACTATGCAAGGTTTTTCGATTATTCCACGTCATTTCTCATTGGATACTTACCGTTATGTATTTTCCAATCTTGATTTTATGATCTTAAAAGCCTACAAGATAACATTGTTTACGACAATATTTGGCACACTACTATCGGTGTCGATAACAGCATGCTTTGCCTACGTCATTTCCGTAAAAGATTTTAAGCACCGTAATAAACTGGCGTTCTTCGCTTACTTTACTCTGCTGTTTAACAGCGGTATGTTGCCGTGGTATTTAGTGACCACACAATTTTTCGGCCTGAAGGATTCGTTGGCAGCATTGATTTTGCCTTATTCAATAAATGTATTCAATATGTATCTGCTACGTAATTTCTTCAAGTCCATCCCACATGAATTGCTGGAAAGTGCACAAATTGACGGCGCTGGTCATGGGCGGATTTTTATGCAAATGATGCTGCCGTTAGCCAAACCGGGGCTTGTTACGATCTCATTATTTTATGCACTGCAATATTGGAATGACTTCTATTTACCATTAATGCTCAATAATAATCCCGAGCTATATACGATGCAATACATCTTGTACAAAATGATGGCCAATATTCAATACCTTGCAGCCAATCCAAGTGGCACCATGGCAGGCCATGTTATTCTGCCCTCGCAAACGATTAAGATGGCAATTACCTGTATTGCGATTGGTCCGATTATCTTGCTGTATCCCTTTGTACAAAAGTACTTTGTTAAGGGCGTTACTGTTGGCGCTGTAAAAGGATAATAAGAAAAAACAATAGTAGTTAGGCCTATTTGAATTTTAGTAGGCTAAATATAAATTTGGGAGAGTGTTCTTATGGGCAAATCGAGAAAAGGGTTCACCTTACTGCTTGCATCTTTACTGCTGGCGGGACTTTTAAGCGGATGCGGCGGCAAGTCGCAAGGGGACGAAGCTGGTAGCAACAATAGCAATAATGGCAGTGGCGATCAGCCGACCAAAGCAACGTTAGTGCTTTACGGGGAGCAGTCAAAACGTATGGCTGATTTTGCGAAAAATGAGTTTCATGACAAGGTTCTGCAAGCGATTAACGTCGATGTAAGTATTCAATATTTACCGTGGACCGAGTATGCAACTGGTAAAACCGAGCTAATGCTATCATCCGGCGAAAAATTCGCCACATATACCGATACTGCATTTATGGCAAAATCCGTTGCCAAGGGCTATTATGCTGATTTGACTGAAGCTGCTGAAAAATATGCTGGCGATTTAAAAAAGAATACGGGCGGCGATGAAGCGTTTGACATCTGGAAGGTCAACGGAAAGCAATATGCATTACCTTTCGGCAATAAACCAAATGCTGGAGAAAATTATGTGATTATTGCACGAGAGGATCTGCTGCAAGAAGTCGGTATGACCGATTTGAAAACCGTTGAGGATGTTGAGCAATTTTACAAATTGGCAAAGCAAAAATATCCTGATATGATTGGCTCAGGACGCGGCTGGAGCTTGAATATCTTCAATGGCTCGATTAATTCAAACATTAATATTTATCAGCCGTATAGCTTTATTATGACCGATGGCAACAAGCCGGAAGATCCGACTGTCTACAGCTTTTATGAATCGGACGAATACAAACAAATGGCGGATATCGCCCGCAGATGGAATAAAGAAGGTCTTATCCCAAGCTACGCCTTGTCAAATCCTGCACAAGCAGATTCATCGTTTTTTGCAGGCAAAGCATTATTCGGCATGGGTGCAAGCTATCGCGTATTTGAGTATATGGATGCCATACGCAAAGCTAACCCTAATGCGGTGTTCAAAAACTACTATTTAGGTGATCCTGCGAAAAAACCACTAATGTCACGCGGCACATATTCTACAGCGTTTGCAGTTGGGGCTAATGTAAAGGGTGCTGACCTCGAGGGTTACGTGAAGTTAATTAACTTACTGCAAAGCAGTCAAGAATGGACAGACTTTATTCTGTATGGCGTTGAAGGCAAAGATTATAACCTAACTGCTGATGGACAGATTGAGTTTATTAATCAAGATACATTGTTCGACACTTGGTTGCCTGATAACATTCATTTTACAAGATTTAGAGATTATATTACTGAAGAACAAATCAGTACGTATCAAAATTGGAACGAAGGCTCGATACTACAAAAAGATATTGGCTTCTCCTTCAACATGGAGCCCGTAAAAACGGAATACGCTCAAATGCAAGCCGTAGAACAAGAATATATACAACCCATATCACAAGGTTTTAAAGACTATGACTCCAATATTGACACTGCCTTGAAAAAGCTGCGTGATGCCGGTTTAGAAAAATTTATTGCTGAATATCAAAAACAATTTAGTGAGTTCATTTCCAGCAAAAAAGCAACTAATTAAGCTTATATGACTATCGGAATAGCCTGATTCATCAACTCACAATTAGGCTATTCCTTCATAATTTCATATAAGGAGGGAATGAAGCTATTGAAGCTGTTGAATCCAGGCAAACAATTTGTAAGTAAATATGCCAATAGATGGCGCAAAAGCTTTAAGTCCAAAGTCTATATGAACTTTTTATCCATTTCTATTATTACTGTAATTATTATCAATGTTGCGGCCTTCCAATATTTTAATGTTTATATGAAAAATCAAATTAATGACATGTTGCGAAATAAGCTGGAAAATATCAGTACCGTATACAACAGCAAACTAGATCAATACCGTCGCCTGACAGAGCTTATTAATAAAATGCCCAAATCTATTTCTTACATTTATGACTATGAAAACACCAGCGTATTGGACGCGATAGAGATAAGCAATAACTTACACCCGATTTTGAATGCGAACGAATCCGTCAACTCCATTTTCTTTTTTAATCAGGATGACATCATTTATGAACTGGATGACTACTATCTTAATCGAAATGAAAAACAAAATATTTTAAAGCAAGTACTGCAATCTAAGACGGATCGTTATCCTATTCCGATTACATTAGCAGATGGCAGCCAGCGACTCGTATTTTTTCAAACCTCGCGCACAGCCTTATACGGCACTAGTCAAAGTGGTATTATCATAGTCTCCAATACGGAAACATTACGTAAGAGCATTCTTTCCAGCTATGAAGATCAGTCTGACAGTATATTAATCGTAGATAATCAAACAAGCCAAATTATAACTGAACAAAACAATAATTATCCCATAGCACCAACTACACTAAATGAAATAGCGCATGCCACAGATGGCTATAACAGCTATTCATCGAAAAATAAGGGTAAAGATGAAGATATAGTAATTTCCTATGTAAATAATGGGCATGAAGGATACAGTATCGTTTCCGTCATGGACTATCAAAGCAGTATTGAACAATTACTTAAGGCTAGAAATGCGATTATTATCTTCTCCATCTTCATTATTTTCATTGCGCTATTATTAAGTTATGTGTTCACTAATAAAGTTTACAAACCAGTTAATCATATGCTGCTCAATATTTACACAGCCTTCAGAAACTCGGAGCAGGATGATGAAGAGGAGCAAGAACATGGAAATCATTATGATGAGATACAAACAGCATCACTGACAATCTCGAAAGCGCTTTCTAAAATGAGTGCCTTGGAATCACGGCACAGCAGCAATGAATTTATAGATTTTCTTCAAAAGCGTAACTATAGTCAACAAAATGCAGACCCGCAACTGCCGCGAGAACTGAAAAGCCTGCAAGAAAAGCTAGGAGATCAAGGACATTATCGCGTTATCAGTGTAGAAGTTACTGCACCTTCTGCTCTAGATCTCGATTATAATCTCTTACTTCTTTTGCAAAATGTCGGGCAACAAATATGGAGCCGGGAAATAGATTATAAAGCCTATCCGATAAGCAGCAATCAGTTCATTCTAATTGTCAGCGAAGGACGGTCGGGTATTTTACTAAACGATCTGCAAGTTATGGCGCAATACGCTGAACAAATGATTCATAAGCTTGCCGAGAACTATAAAGTTCATATCACTATAGGCATTTCACAAATAGCATATAACTTGCAGCAATTACCGGATTCCTATGAACAAGTCCAACATTTGATAAGAAATAAATTGTTTTGCTACAAGCAGTCGTACTTTATCTTTGACACCTTTACACCAAGTAGTCTATCCAAAGGGCAAGCGAATGAGTTGACACAGAAGATTTTGGAGCTAATTAAAAGCAACCAATTGCAAACAATCCCTCTTGAAAATATAGAAGCTTTACTTGAGCTTGTGAAGAATATTGAGTATGAAGCAGGTTTAAGTTATTTAGCCAATTTGCTTGCTGATGCTGCTATGCTAGCGCATAACTCCATAGTAGAAAATAAGGAATACCGTAGCATCTATCTGGATGTCTATGTGAAGCTGCAAAGCTGCAATAATATTGATGAGCTTAGTACCCTGCTAAAAACAATGCTCGACAGTGCTTGTTTAGAGTTAAAAACTTCCCGTTCATTAACGGTGCAAAACAACATTATGAAGGCGATCGAGTATATCCATGAGCATATTAACGATAATACGCTATCCATTGATGCCCTTGCTGAAAAATACAATATGAGCTCATCGTACTTTAGCAAACTGTTCAACAGCTATACGCAGAAGACCTTTCCAGATTATATAAATCAATTAAGACTGCAAAGAGCCGCAGCTCTACTGGTGGAAAAGAAAGATTTCAATATTAACGACATTGCCAGCGAAGTTGGCTTTAATAGTAGTTCTTATTTTGCTGCTGCCTTTAAGAAGAAATATGGGCTGTCACCGTCGCAATACAGGATCAATTATCTTGATGTTACTGCAGAATCAGCTGGAGAATGACACATAGAACATGGCGGCGAACCATCTCCAAAAAAACCTAAAAAGGCACCCGAAGGGGGCCTTTTAGGTTTGGAATACACGTTGTATTAGTGGCTTGTCAGCCAAGCCGCCAACTCTTCTGTCTGACTCAGAATAGCTATTGGGTCCCAGTAGCCGGAGCGATCGCTTGTCCAAAGAAATACGTGATCATTTTTGACTGCTGGCAGTGCGCCCCAGATCGGGTCGGCTTTAAGTTCATCCAGCTTTTTCGAGTCGGAGGTAAGAATAATATAGTCACCGGCATACTTTGGTAAGACCTCAGCAGAGAATGAAGCCCAGCCCGGATCGGCCATTTCGGCGGCGATATCCGCAGGAGGCTTAAATCCCAATCCATTATAGATTGATTGTCCACCTTTGCCGAAGTCTGTTCCGACGGCCATCAAGCTGTTTTCAGACCATTCAATAATGGAAAATGTGCTATCTGCAGGCACAACCTTCAATACGCTCTCCTTGGCATTGGCCATACGGCTGTCATAGTCTGCAAGCCAGGTTTTGGCCTTATCTTCTTCACTAAGCAGCTCACCGAAATAACCCACTTCCTCATGTACCGTTTTTAAGGAAGCGTATGGAATAACGACCGTAGGTGCGATTTTTGACATCTGCTCATTTAGCTCAGGATAGAAATCATCCATAATAATCAAATCGGGATTAAGCGACAGAATTTTCTCAACATTTCCATTTCCGTCCCCTATATTCTCAACGTCTTTCAAATACTCCTGAAAATATGGATTTTTAATATGATGTTCGGAGGTTCCGATAGGTGTAATGCCAAGCGCAATTAAGCTGCCGAGATATTCACCTGCAACAATTCTTTTGGGATGAAGGGGGATCTCCACCTCACCGTTAACCGTTTTAACGATTTTGGTCTTCGGCTGCTGTGAGGCAGCATTCTCCGTAGCACCGTTTGTACCACATGCGCTCAGTACCAAAATGAAACTTAACAGCAATACCGATGCCAGCGTAGGCCTTGAATGTTTAAACATGAATGAATCTCCCTCTTGATCAAAATGATACTGATAATCGTTATCAATATAATCAGTATAGTCAAATGATTCAAGGGCAACAATGGAGGATTCTATGCTTGTGGCAGGACTATCTTCTAGTTTGTTCTTTCTGGAATGCAATTCTCTATAGCTAATCGGGGAAACACCCTTATACTTTTTGAACAGCCTGCCCAAATAACTAGGATCTTGATAACCGACACCCACTGCAATTTCCTTCAGCGTAGCATCTGTTTCCAGCAGAAGTGCCACCGCTTTTTCGATGCGCACCTTAATTAAGTAATCAATCGGGCTAAGTCCAGTACGGATTTTGAAGTAGGAAGATAAATGGGTTACGCTATAGTTCAGGCTTTCCGATAATGATTCCAGCGTAATGTTATCCGTATAATGTTCATGGATAATGTCGGCAATCCGGGCGGCCAGATCACGCTTAGTCGTATTAACCCCTTGCACCGACATTTGATGAAATAGCTCATACACAAACTGATGGAGTAAAGTGCGAACATGCAACCGCGCAAGCGGCTGCGGCTTCTCCCACTCCTTAAACATCTCGCTCACTATGCGATACAGCGCTACCGAATTGTCAGGCGTCATGCTGTACGAATGATCAAAGGATTTAGCGCCCTCGTATAGCGTAGCAATCTCTAAGGGTAGTGAGGGATGCATACTCACTTTATAATAAATGCTATAGTAATCCAGCCCCTCGCTGCCTGCGTCAATGTTGAGCACAGTTCCTTTGCCTACATGAAGCACTGTAAAGCGCTGTAAACGGTGAACTTGGCTTCCCAGGTTAACTGTAGCATTACCGTGAATCGACATAAGAAACAGCCTTGAGGGGACGTAATAGGAAGGTATAGATTCGCCAGGTCTAAGGGTCATCCGACGAATATCAACTACTTTGCAATTCGCGTGATTCCATACAGCAATAAGGTCATTGATGTCCATGATTGACTAACACCTTACATGTTTTCGTTTGAAGCCGAGCTGCGATTTATCAACTGCCTTTTGAATATTAATTGAAGCATTCAAAATCTTGCTTTTTGCACTACCGGTATGGACTTCCACCGGGCCAACTTCCTTTGCAATCTCAACCGCTTTATCATGAAGCGGCAGATAGGATACGCCCACAGTGTAGATGAAATTGTTCATTGCGTATTTCGTTCGCTCAGGAGCATCATGAATCGTATTTTTAGCAAGCTCCAACATAGCGGCCAATTTTTCTGCGGAAAATTCACTGTCCGGGCGATTTCCGAGCAGCCAGCAGTAACAGTTCCAGCCCGCCGACATTTTCAGCTCTATCTCACTGGCAATCCATTTATCAGAAACCTCTTGCGCAATATCCGTCTCCGCCAACGTTACTGCCACCACAAAGTCCGATAGCATATAGAAATAAGCGCCAGCAATCCACCGCTCAAAATCCGACTCGGTCATTGCTTTAGGCTCCGCGATCACCCCGGCAAAATACATAGCGTCGTAATTTCCCGTAGCATAAAGCTGCTCGGCCAAGGGTTGATTATGTTTTATTTTTCTAAAGATAGGCTTCATCTGGCCTGTGGCCACACCAAAAAGCGGTTCGTGCGCGCCATTGGATAGATATATTTTCTTGGTGCGTTCCTTGCCGAGAGCTTCAAGCTCTTGCATGACCGTTTCTAAATCCATTGTTCGCACTTCCTTTTTAGATTATTGGCTAGGGACTCAAACTTTACTTGAATATATCATAAAAGCTCTTATAAATACCTTCTTTTATACATCAAGGTAATTTGCCCCGCTATGTATTCAGCGCTATATTGGTTGCCATCCTTAATCCACCACATAATAATCCCCAGTAGTGAGGCTGCAATAATATCAACGGAGACTACCTCCTTAGTAAGGTCAATGTTCCTCGCGTTTCTTCGTTTTTCGACAGTACTTTTTAACAGGTTGGTCAAGTGTTTTTTGAAGCCTTTATGCTCAATCAATACAGCAAAAACTTTCCGGTATTCAAAAAAATAATTTAAAAAGGTGACCAGCTGCTCCTGTTCGTTGTTGCTCTTCATTTGTAATAGCGGTTCAACCTTCATGGACAGGTCATCGAAGATTTCATGTACGATCTGGCGCAATAAATCGTTAATATCCTCATAATGCAAATAAAACGTTGCACGATTTAGTTCCGCGCGGTTGGCGATTTTTTGGACGGTCAATTGCGAAATCTCCACATTGTCGGCCAATAATGAAAAAACGGCGTTCTTAAGCATCTTTTTTGAGCGAATAGCTCGTGGGTCAACTCTTTTATGTTCAGTCATTTCATCCCTCTATTATCGTTTAAATGGCCTTTCATCAACTAATTTGCCTATTCTGTCGATTAGTCGACATTTTCAATAAAATTGCAAATAGGAATACTATTTAAATCCTGATATGATTTATTTTATTGACACTATGTCGAAAAAGCAATGAAGAGAGGACTGCAACATGCAAGAAGACATTAAGAAAATAAATAAAGGGATCTTACTAACCATCTTAATCTTTGGTTGTTTCTTATCCACACTCAATCAGACGCTTTTAAATGTCGCCTTAAGTAGTCTGATGGATGTATTTGATGTCACGGCAACAACCGTACAATGGATTTCAACAGGATTTATGCTGATCAACGGGATTTTGATTCCGATTACGGCCTATTTAATGAAACGTTTTACAACACGGCAATTATTTATAAGTGCCATGTCATTTTTATTAATCGGTTCTATAATTTGTGCAGCAGCGCCGAGCTTTAGTCTACTCTTAATCGGACGAATGATCCAAGCTGCCGGTGCTGGCATTATAATGCCGCTCATGATGAGTGTTGTGCTGGCGATCTTCCCCGTTGAAAAACGTGGCAGCGCTATGGGACTGCTTGGACTGGCGATGATATTCGCTCCTGCTATTGGGCCAACGCTCGCGGGTTTTGTTGTCGAATACCACTCTTGGCGCTGGTTATTTATCGGGCTTATTCCACTTGTCCTCATTGTTATAGCGTTGGCACTCAAGTATTTAGTGAATGTATCTGAGACGTCTAAGTCGAAGCTTGATGTCATAAGTGTTCTTTTATCAACCGTCGGATTTGGCTTAATTTTATACGGCTTCAGTAGTGCAGGCAGTAAAGGCTGGGATGATGTAATCGTGATCCTGACCTTAGGGATTGGGGTCGTGGTAACAGCCGTATTCTGTCTTCGACAAATCAAATCGGATGATCCGCTGCTAAACCTGTCGGTCTTCAAAAATAAGGTTTTTACGATGACATCTCTTATTAACGTATTAATCACGATGATGATGTACGCAGATATGATCTTATTGCCTATTTATCTGCAGAATGGCCGCGGGTTTACAGCATTTGATGCAGGACTACTATTGTTGCCGGGCGCACTCGTAAATGCGTTCATGTCACCCGTCACCGGTAAATTATACGACCGTTTCGGTGCGAAACCGCTGTTCATCATTGGTCTATTGTTTATTATTCCATCTATGTGGGCGGTAACAGATTTATCTGAATCAACTACGTATACGTATCTAATGATTCGTACTATTGGCCTGCGAATTGGATTAAGCTTCATTACTATGCCACTCAATACAGCCGGACTAAATGCGTTGCCCAAACAACTTGGCACTCATGGTACAGCTGTGAACAATACCGTTCGCCAAATTGCCGGGGCCATTGGTACTGCTGTCGTAATTACAATTTATACAGTGCAGGCAACAAGTCATGCAACTACAGTGATGCTGAACAATCCCTCCACTACTCCTGAGATTCTTAAATCCCTTACATCAATTCTTGGGGCAAGTGACGCCTACTACTTCATGATGATTTTATCCATTGCCGCATTTGTTATAACCTTATTTATGCCCACGAAAAACAAGCTCATGATTGAAAAGAAAGCAAACCTAGTTAGCAAGGAAGAACCTCAGTTGTAACTAGTAATTGCAGAGTAAATGAAGAAAAGCCATTCCTTAGCGGAGTGGCTTTTGTTATGAATGGCTTGCTTTGGATCATTGGAGCACGTATTCCTACGAGCATCAATATTTCCTTATCCATATCAGTATCCCCCTCTCCATATCAAATGTGTAGACTGTATTATAAAAACGAAAAAATATGTAAACTTTACACATAAGTTAATATACGGTATTTTAATAGTGTTATTAAAAGGAATATTAATCCATAATAAGGAGCTGATTCCATTCATGAAATTATCTTTAAAAAAGAGATTGATGCTTGTTGGAACCTTTGTTTCAGTCTTTCTTTTTTCTTTTGTTTCCCAAGCATATGCGACTAATTTAATTGGCTACCCTACAGCTACACAAGCTAAGAATAATTGGTGCTGGGCTGCGACTAGCGTTACCATACTTCAATATTACGGAATCTCTGTAAGCCAATGTTCTTTTTATAATCATGTGAAGGGAACCTCCGGCTGTACAACAGACGAGAGTGAATCTTATGGAACTGTTCAAGAAGGCATTCATGATTATGGTGTCTCCAGTTGGAATCATACAGGAGCACTATCTTACAGCGATGTAAAAAACCAGATTGATAATGTTGGCAGTCCTATATATGTAAGCTGGAAATGGAATAGTGCTACCGGTGGCGGGCACGCAGTAGTTATCTATGGGTACGACACATATAGTGGAAATGATTGGATTCAACACATGAACCCGAGTGGGGGCACAAAAACCTCCATGTTATACACCAACGTTAAAGGTGGCTCCAGCTACGATAGAACCTGGAGATGGGGACTTCATGGCTTCAACAAATATATTTAAGGAGGGCTTCCCATTAAGAAAACGCTGCTGTTAACTGTAACTTCATTCGTTTTATTTCTGACTTTTTTCTCACCTGTATGGGCTCAGACCGTAACTGAAGATGTTGTTTCTTTTGCAAATACAGAAGGATTAACATTGATTAAAGAAGGGCTATCTAAAGATCCTGAAGGGTATGGTTACAACAATGAAGCAGAGATTAGTGAAATTACCGTAGGTCAAGGAATGCAGATTCATTTTATTGATGGCGCTAAGCTTAGGGCGGCTTCCGATAGTCTGATTGAAACGGTCACACCCCAAGACAACTGGGAGTTTCTTATTTTATCGGGCGGAATACCCAAATCTAAAATGATCATTCAAAAGGATTCAAACGGGTCCTATCAAGTTACTGAGTTTGGAGGAAATCCTAATACTTTGGCCTATGCTATTCATTCACTAGAAGCTGAGGGTGAAGTGAGTGAGCCTACACTTATCCGTGAGCGGGACGAATATATAGCTGCCTTCAAGAAAGACAATCAGGAACTAATCATCGCCCCACAACAAGCCTCATCAGCAGAAACAAAAGGACTAAGCAATATTTCGGAGCCTCAAGCACCCGGGCATTTAATTGATGTGTTACAAACGATGCAGAACGATTCTTCCGATGACGAGCAGGATGGGTCGGGAACCATTGCTTCCGCATATTATGCGGACGATAATAATCATCTGACAAGGTCTATCACCATTAGCGCCATTATTGCTCTATTAGCGGTATTTGTGTTCTGGGCCTATCTCAGAAGACGTAAACAACCTAAATAAATGTAAAAATAAGTAGGCCGCCCTCCTTCATTGGATTGCGGCCTACTTTGATAGATAGTACCTCTAAAAAGCCTCCCTCTCCCCATATGATTAGGACATAAAGGCTGCCAAAGACCTCGTTAGCATAACACCATTTGTAATGGTATCTTGCGGCTAAACATCTCGTCCAGTACCCATGCCCCTTTTATACATTTTTTCTGCTTCAATAGGACTTTCTTTTGCCGTGATATGATACGGAATTACCCGATAAACTTGAACCGGACCGCCAAATACAGCCGATCTATACTTTTCCACATGCTGCTTGGACAAGGGGCGATTATAATAACCGGGTACGTATTTATTGATCAATTCCTGAAGTACGTGTGTGGCTTCATCCAAATCTGAAATCGGTTCTGCTTGTCCAAAAATCATTACGCTCATATAAGCTGTATCCGTTTTGGCTGGTACCGGATCTGTAATAGTTCCGTATTCCTCACATACCGTAAAACACACCTCCGGATTATCACGCATGACCTGATTACGTCTTCCATCTCCAGCCCCATGAATATACAGTTTCCCTTCAGTCCATACATAATTAAGTGGCACAACATAAGGGAGGTTCCCATCAACCAACCCCAGATAACCTAATCTCGTTTGGTGAAGGAACCTTTCAATCTTCTCTTGATCTAGGCATTCCCTGGTCTTGTAACGAACCGAATTCATATCGAATCTCTCCTTTTATTTAAATTGCGGATACCTGCGTTGTTACGGTAGTATATCAATGAATGGATTGCATTAAAATATCCATAATTCGCTGTTTAGAGCAATCCATAACCAGCTTTTTATGATTGGAGTTTCTATTTGGAGGTATGTACGATGATGAAAGTAATTCGTAATGATAAGAGACCGATCTGGCAGCAATTGCTTGATCAAGCGATCCATAATATTACTAGCGGAGTCTGGGCACCAGGAGAACTACTGATTCCTACCCGCGAACTTGCGCACATCGTAGGTGTCTCCCGCTCAACTATACAGATCGTCTATGAGGAATTGTTAAGTCGGGGTTATACAGTTACCTCCCGCCGGGGAGGGACGCGAGTTAGTACATGGAAGCAAGTCGCTATATCAACGAAGGAAATAGAAACAGAGGGCCCCACACCTCCTTCACTCTCCTTGCTAGACTCAGCTGTTGATCAATTACATGACTGGTTCAGAGGTAAAGAGCCGCTAGAAGTGGATATTGATTTCAGTCCCCATGAACCCTATTTGGACGAACAATTCCAAAAAAACTGGCGGCAATCGCTGCTCCAGGCATCCGCTGAAATGGATTTATCAAGCTGGGCTTACGGTAACTGCTACGGGTACACACCATTACGTGAGCAAATACAGCGTTATTTATCACTTGAACGGGGCATACATGTCCAAACCAATCAGATTCTGTTGACCTCAGGAGCTCAGCATAGTATTGACTTAATCGCACAGTCACTTTTAGCTGATGGGGACACTGTCTCAGTAGAAGATCCAGGTTTCCCAGCTGCTTGGATGGCAATGAAATACCGCCGTATGAATGTGGTACCCGTTCCTGTTGATGAGTATGGTCTAGTGGTTGAGCATATTCACCCGCAATCCAAACTGGTCTTTGCCACCCCTTCCCACCAGTGCGCAGTAGGGGTCGTTATGTCGGAGCCCCGCCGGCAACAATTGCTGCATAAGGCCGTTCAAGAACGATTTTGGATCATTGAAGACGATTATGATAGTGAATTTCGATATCGCGGGGAGCCGCTGCCAACGCTGTTTAGTCAGGCATCTAATAATACTTTGTATCTCATGAGTTTCTCTAAAATGATTGCACCAGGCATTCGTATTTCGGCTATTGTTGGATCAGTCGAGGCAATTGCTCAGCTAGCGAAGGTGCAGGAGCTGACTTACCGTCATCTTCCGATTATGGATCAGCTAACACTAACCCACTTCATTAAAAATGGTCATTTTATGCGCCATATGCGAAGAGTCAGAAATGTGTACCGGCGAAGACACGAGGTCATGGCAAAAGCTATTATGGCTAGCGGTTTAGGGGAGCACTTCACGCTCAGTGGAGTAGAAACTGGATTACATATGTTATTAGAAGCTGAGGAAACATTCGACGAAGAAGCTGTGACAAAGTTAGCCCTACAACATGGAATACGTGTGTACCCTCTTGGACCCTATTGTTTGGATAGCAAAAGAAAAGGATGGGTATTGGGGTTTGCAAAAGTAAATGAGGCAGCGATTGAGCAGGGCATTCATCGTCTTGCGGAGCTGATCCTATAAAATCATCTCCGCAGCACTCACAAAATTTGTTGAACAGTCCATAGACTATTTTAGATCTATGAAACCCTTGCTTCCGCGTATTATCCGGACGATAATAATCACCTAACAAGGTCTATTACCATTAGCGCCATTATTGCTCTAGCAGCGGTATTTATGATCTGGGCCTATCTCAGAAGACGTAAGCAACCTAAGTAAATGTAAAAAGAAATAGGCCGCTCTTTTCATGGAGTGCGGCCTATTTTTCTCTCATCTACGGCTCCCGAGAAATATTCAAACACTGCACTCTAATACTATTAAAAACTTACCAAGAAACTACTAAAAGGCATGTTGATTACTACTTCCGGAGACTATTTTTTATATGAAGGAATCAATCCTGGATTGGCTCAAACAGGCAATGTAGTATTTGAAATCCCAGAAGATATGACTGGCTTTCTTTTAAATGTCCAAACTGGGTTCTGGGGAACCGAACAAGGACAGATTGAATTGAAATAATACTATATGGATCGTAAACCACCAATGTAAGTTGGTGGTTTTTTGTTACTTCTTCGAAGTAAAAATTCTACTTTATGATCAAAATAACCGTCAACGAAGTAACTGGTGCTTTAAAACGTAGTGGTTAAGATACTTGGCAGTTAACAACTGAATATTTAAAAATCAATGAAAAAGGCACTACCTTGAGGCAGTACCTTTTTCATTGTTAAGTGAAGAGATCTCCAATTTAGGGGGGGTTAATACTCCACATCGACCCAATCAGGTCGTACATTACATAGCTTTTTCAGCCAGATCACTAACTAAATTTCTCATCCACTTACGGGAGTAAATCCGGGCGTAGCCGAAGCCAAAGCGGACAACCTCCTCCAGCGAGATGACGAGATACACAAGGTAGACAGGTTGCTTCCAAATGTATGACAGCAACAGCCCGGATGGAACACCTATCAGCCACGTTGCGGTAGACTCCATGCCGAATACGAACTTGCTGTCTCCTCCGCTGTTTAGAATACCGCCGGCTATAATCATATTGGATACTTTGACCCAAAGAAATCCAGCAAACACGATAACGATATACATGCTCATTTGTTTAGCGTCCTCGGAGATATTGAACGCAGAGACATACAGCTTCGAGCCTGCCGCAATGATAACCCCGACGATCAGAGAGATAATGATGCCTAGACGAATGAACCTTTTCGCATGATCGAGTGCGATATCAGATTCATTCGCACCCAAACGGTTGCCAACCATTACCCCTGCTGCACTAGCCAGACCCGATAATAAACCAATGCAAAGACCCTGAAGTGGGAAGGTAATGGTCATTGCAGTCATTTCCATCGTCCCCATACGGCTATAAATGACCGCATATGCCGTTTCACCCAATACCCAAATCAATTCAGTCAGTAGCAGCGGATAGGTCGTTCCAAAAAACTTGCGAATGAGCGGTTTAGGAACGCTGAATAAGTTCTTTAACCCGACAGCTCCCGGTAAACGATACCGGTACACGGCACCAATGATCAACAAGCATTCGAAGACCCTAGAGATAAGAGTAGCAATGGCAGCGCCCTTCAGACCAAGCGCAGGAGCACCGAAATGACCGTAAATAAGTACGTAATTCAGTATAATATTCAAGCCAACTGCAATTAGACTTACATACATCGGCCATTTGGCATGGCCAGTACTGCGTAAAATCGCGGAATACATCATCGTGAGCATGACAGGCACAAAACCGATCGACATTATCTGGAGAAAGATATAACCCTCATCTATTACATTCACGTCTGTAGTGAATAGGCTCAGAAAGAGCGGCGAGTCGATAAAGACAGCCGCAGAGAACAGGAACGAGAACGCAAAGCCGGTGATCAGTCCGAGACCCAGTACTTGAGAGACGCTTTTGGAATCTTTATTTCCCCAAAACTGGGCTGCATATATGGATACACCCGTCGATAAACCGGCCAAGACAACCGCGATGATCCCGTATATTTTGGTCGACATCCCCACCGAGGCAATTGCCACATCTCCCAGCTGCCCAACCATCAATTGATCCGTCAAATTAAGCAACGCCATCAGCAAGCTTTGAAGCGTAACGGGCACAGCGATTTTATACACACTTTTGTAGAAATCTTCTTTCTCTGCCATGTATCGTTCACAACCCCCATATTCTCGATTTTTCCAGAACTCATTGCCATTCGCAGTCTATGACTTAGTGTGAGGTTAGATCACCTTTTTGTAGCGCATGAGCGTGTAGTTATCTTTTGGTTGAATTTCTACAACCTTGAACTTTTTCGCAAAGTTCAATTGCTGATAACCGTCTCCATCCACTAAAGTAATGTTTGTGGAGCCGCCTATGATGATTGGAAGCTGCATTAGAATAATCTCATCGACGATATCCTGATTGAAAATATGCCAGTTTAAGAATCCGCCGCCTTCGACCAGCAGACTGGTAATCCCATAGTTCTCCTCCAACTGACGTTCAAGCTCCACAAAATCTACTTTATCCTCGCCGCAGATAAGGCACTCCTTCCCTCTTTGCCGGATCTGTTTGATTTTTTCTTCATCCCGTCCTTTCTCGGTCGTGACAATAATCGTCTTCCCTTGGTCCGAGAGTACATTGCAATCTAGCGGAATATCCAAGGTAGTTGTCGGAATGATACGAATTGGATTTTTATTTTCCTCATACCGATTAGTAAGGAAGGGATTGTCCGTCAAAATTGTATTTTTGCCGACCATAATTCCCTGCACCTTCCCCCGGAACAGATGAATAAATTCCATATCCTCACTGGAAAACAAAGAAAAAAGCTCTTTACTCGAATTACCAGCGCCCATAGTGAGCTTTCCATCAATAGAAATTTGGCTGAATATCGTTGTTTTCATTTGGCTCTCCCCATCTCTAATTAGCTTTTAAATGCGCCCCAAGAGGCTTGAATAGTCTGTTCTATTTTGTTCAATGCTTGTTCAGGATTGCTCAAGGGCAGCTCGATAAGACCCGCATTTAACGCCTCCCATACATGGATCATGAAGGGATAAGTCGGCATCGGCCGTGAGTGATCTAGAAGCGATAAAATCATCTTTTTGTTAGGCGCAGCAGAGGCAGCTAGACGGTTCAGTACCTCTTCATGAGCCGGAATCCGCTGTACACCCAGCGTCCACATCGTTTGGCATTCGTCACTCAGCATAAAGCGCGTGAATGATAAAATATCTTCCCGCTCCTCGGACGTTAATGAATGATTAGGGTAGATCAGGCCAATAGAAGAAGACATGGATAACGATTGCCGCCCTTCGATGCTCGGAAGCTGGCAAACCGCAAGCCTATTGTTCATATGCTTATCTAGATGGTTATAAATCCACTCGCCACAAATAATGGCGCCGATCTTACCGTCAATGAACTGCTCAAGCAGTCCTGTCGAGCCGTCGAGACTAACGAGCACGCCTTGATCCATCTTGTCGCTAATAAACTGAAGTGCCTGCTTCATTTCAGAGGTGACGATATTCGGCTTTCCATTCTGTACAGGCCAGCCGCCGAAAGCTGTAAGGAACGGAATAAACCAATAGCCTTGCTGTAAGTCTGCTCCAATCGGTACGATACCTTGGGCGGATAACCTTTCTGCTGCCTCTTCGAACACGTCCCATGTCGTCGGCGCACTAGGGTAAATCGACGGGTTGTAATACACAACCAGATGATTGCCCCGCAATACCGGGATACCATACTGAACACCATTCATTTGCATCGTTGAAAGAGCACCCTCAGTCAGCGTATCGCCAAATAGCCCGCCCGGCACTTCGGAGTAAAGACCGTTCTCAACATAGGAGGACATGTCGGCAGGAACCATCGCCAGATGTGGACCTTGCTGGGTGTCCTTAATTTGGTTCAGGCGCGCAGTCAGCTCCGTAATATTCATGACTTGTGGCGTAATTTGTACCCCAAAGCGCTCAGTATACAGCTTACAAATTCCCTCCAGCACCTCAATCGAGGTATCTCCCGGACCATCAAACTCATGCCATATCACGACTTCCTTATTGTTCTTTTCCATTGCAGCCTCTCTCCCTTACCTAAATTGTCTATGATTGTTTACGAGCACTAAAGCCTGATTAGGCGCAAGCAGCAAGCAGTCTAACGCCTGACCTACGCTGCTACCCGTTAAGGAACTATCCAGTGTTACCGTCATTGGGCATCGGCCAGGTACGGCTACCTTCAAATCAACTTGGCAGAAAGCATCAGCACTCAAGTTAAAGCAGCACAGCAGCGTTTCATCCCCTTGCATATACCCATACAGAACAATACCTTCCGGGGATTGAGCCACGAAAAAGTTTTCCGGCTTCACTAGGTGGCGCCAATCTCTCTTGAGTTCACTTAGCTCCGCCAACAGCGGCAGCATCGGTGTAGGATTGGTCCAATTAATTTGCATGACGTTAAAAAAAGCTCGGGAAATCTCCTCTCCGTTCGTGTTGTCTCCAAGACCACAGTTGAGCGGCTGCTCCTCATTCATTTCATAACCCGTCGTCACGTATGGAATTGCGTTCGGAAGAAATTGATTAAATACCGCAATCATCCGAGCAACCTCAACACCGCCACGGCTGGTGATCCGAGGAGTATCTGCTGTTTCTGCACAAGCAAATACATGAATATTCAACTCAGGCAGCTCTTCTAAGAATGAAACGAGATTGTCTTTAGTAATTTGTGTCATGACGTTCCACCCACTGCCAAGCATAATGTTATAGCCGGTGTTTGCCGCCTTCTTGTGGTTGCGATTGAACAAATCTTCGCTGATTAAGATCGCATTTGGATTCATCTCTTTAATCGTGTCAAAAATACGAGTCAACAACGGAATAGGAAGCACGTGTCCGATGTCGATGCGGAAGCCGTCAATCCCATATTTTTCGAGATTAACCCGTACTGCCTCCTCCAGAACATCCCACAGCTCCAGATTCGGCTCCTCTCCCGGGTAGTCATTACATTTAATCGTATCAAAAAGGACATATGGCGCCTGATCCGGACTTATAAGATGTCTCACTTGCGGAGAGAAATCCTCGTAGAGGCGTAAGAACGTAATGTCTGTCCAAATCGGCTGCACATCATTTATCCAATCCGAATGCGCTGGAGCAGTCGTTATCCCCATCTCTTGCTCCACCAAAGTTAATAGCTCATCTCCAGTTTTAGCAGCTTTCTCCTTTAAGTGCTGCCAAAGAATTGGATGGAGTTCATTGGGCGGTGGCGTGAACTTCCGCAGAAATACTGCTGTCTCCTGGCTGCGGTAGACCGTCTCCAATTTGTCCGGCGTACACTCCTCAAAAAATCCAAGCTGGGGAATCGCGGGCGGCGCAAAGCCTTCTAATTCGTCCATTTTGATCCAATATACCCATTCAGGATGCTCAGTAATGAACACACTGTTTTTCGCCGTCACACGGGGAATGAAATCAACAACAGTCTTAATATCAAGTAAATGACAAGCCTCTACCAGAGCGCTGAGCTCATCGTGGATCGTAAACTCCTCCATATCATCCAATAGGCTATCGTGCAGGTTCTCGTCCAAATGGAATAACGATTGCACTGCGTAAGGGGACCCAATATCCCCCTTCAGATTCAACTTGCTGTACTGGTTAACTGGAAGCATGTACAGAATATTGATGCCCATTTTCTTTAGCAGAGGCAGAAGAATAAAGAATCTTAAAAAAGTACCCGATTCAATTTTTCCGTCATGGTTGTAATCCCAAGCCGTAGAATAGCGAATAAGCGAAGAATAGATCGCGCTATCGTCCAGATTTATGCGTTCCTTAAGCAGATATCTCCACGAAAGCCTGTCCACATAATTCAAATGATCAGTCAAAAAATCATACGGGTGTACACAAATTTCACCCTCTTTTTCTAAGAGAACACGTTCATATTGGCACTCATTCCACACTGCGGGTATCCAAATTGGCTCTACCTCTTTGGCCTTTTGTGTAGACAAGTAATCTTGAATTAATCTGAATTTGCTATCATTGCTCATCAACAGTGCCACCTCTCATTGATTGTAGTCTTACGTTTAGGGAACAAAAACCGTCTTTACGGTTTCACTCCCAACCACCTTCAAAGAGTTCAATTCATAGCCGATTAACTCATCTATCGCTGCTTCATGCTGACTGAGCTTAACTTTTCTAGTTACTAGTTTCTCCATTTCAGGAGTTTCAGCGGCAAACCGCAAAGCTTCCTCGAACATGTAGCGGTATTCACCTGCTGCTATAATTTTTATTGCATGCTGCACGAATTTGGTAGGGGAAAAGGTGTAGCGATACTTCGCATTAATACCAAAAGGAACGATGCGGCCTCCACGTTCAATCCACTTCTCCGCCATTTCGAGTTGAGTGCCTACCGTATCGATAATCACATCAAACTTATGTCCCGCACAGATTTTGTCTACGGTAGCTTGATTTAATTGGGCAGGGGTTAGAGCAAAATCTGAGATCTCTCTGGCAAAAGCTAGCCGATAGGGATTGACTTCAGTCGCTACCGTGAGCGCAGATTTCGACTTGCTCACAATTTGGCTTAACAGTCCCATTGGACCCGATCCAAGAATAAGTACCTTGTCGTCTGCTGTGACATTGGCTTCTTTGAAATTGTGCAGTACACAGGCAAGCGGCTCAATCAAAACCCCCGTCTCCCAGCTCATATGATCGGGAAGACGGTGTGCAAACGTTTGTGCAGTTGAGTAAAAAAAAGTGAAAGTCCCATTTCGATTCAAACCCGCAATAGGCATCCCATTTCCATGGATGCCCGTACAGAGGTGCGGCTGTTTCTTCAGGCAAAAATAGCATTCATCACAGCTTTGATTCGGATCGATAACTACTCGGTCGCCTACCTTAACACGGTCAACGTTGCTGCCGATTTGGATTACAGTCCCTACTGCCTCATGACCCCGAATGACCCCTGGAACCCCCTCCTCTTTCCCAGTTATGACTGCTAAATCTGTTCCACATACACCTGTCATCTCAATCCGGATCTTGACTTCATCCGGTGCTGCAATCTGCGGCTCTTCCCATTCGCAGAGCTCCAGCTTATGATTGGATGTCCACACCAACGCTTCCATACTCATTCCCCTTTCTCTTTTTTGTTATCCATATTCGCCCAGAATATATCATAACTACCATGTAAAAGTAAGGTGAATGTTGTCGAAAAATGTTAATAATTACATTTTTATATAAACACTTCACGAGTAAGCGCTTTAATTTTCTTTCGCTTATTATGCGGATTGCACTGTCTGAAACGGCAAGTTTAAGGGCCATCCCTTGTGGGATGACCCTTGAATACTATCGTGATCAATCGAGCTCCGCACGGGAATAAATCCCGCATCAACGTCTCCTATTTTGCAGCTTCCGCTTCCAGCCGTGCAATGACCTCTGAGCGGGCTTGATCTGTGAAGCTAAGCACCCCGTTTTCCTGAACGATCAGTCCTTCCCGTATTCGGCCATCCAGCCAATCGCTGATCCAGCCGGGAGCATACCCGCCTTGGCCGAACTCGCCGCCAAAAGCAATCATTTCTTCATATACATCCAGATATTGTTGACGGCTCGTATTTGGATAAGAGCTTGTGTATAGCCAGAACTGCACATCATACATCAGAGTAGAAAGCTCATCCGCATGAAAGGAGAAGTGTCCCTTCTCTTCAACGATTCGGGTACATACTTTACGGATCTTCTGCTCAAGCTGATCTACTTCAGACACATGGCTGCACAGCTTCGCAAGCAATGGTGAGAATTGGCCTACGGCTACTTTGCGCAAATCCTCCTCTTTATCTTCTTCAGAGGTGTCGTATTCTTCATCACTCACCAGGCCGCGTATAAACGTCTCGAAGTCTGGGGCCAGAAATGTAATCTCATAATTATCTTCCTGATCCACATGAATCACCTCGGGTTCACCGTCCTTCCCGCAATTCCGGTAATCCAGCATCACGACATCATGACCTGCCGAAGGGCAATCGCAAATTACCACGCCAATGTCAGGGTATCCCCACTCCTCAATCATAAACGGACTGCCGAGATCGCCGCAGAGTGAATAGCTTTTCTCACGTCCGATGCCCATAATGCCCGTAATCGCAATATGATCCTCAGCCCATGAGGTCGCATCCTCCGTAGGAAAACAGGTATTATAAGGCACTCCCCCATTGTGCTGCTTCATCAGACTGATATAAGAGGCAGGAAGCTTGTAACCCAGTTCTTCTTCTACAGAAGCAATCAGCTCATCCGTAGGCGGGGCCGAAACATATTCTTTTAGCGCATAATCACTATCTTTCCAAAATTCGGAGAGGTCCATCCCTTCAAAAGGAGTTGCAGTCGTCCCCGAATCATTATATTGCTCTCTGATTGCCTGTCTGGCTGCGGCGTGTTGTTCTTTGCGTAGCTTACGCTGGCTGAATTTCAGAAACATGGCCGTATTCTCATCATCCGGATCGAGGTCATGGGCAATACCCAGCACTCTCACCGCTTCCTCATATCGATTCAAATAATAGTAGGAATATCCCACACGAAAATGCCACAGATAATCATTCTGCCCTTGTTCCGCAATCTTCGCGAAGTGTTCAAGGGCTTCTTCATAACGTTCCAAATTGTTATACGCTCTTGCCAGACTGCTGACCATCTCGTAATCTCTGTCCGCTGGAGGAATCTCCATCAGAGTGTCTACAATCTTCTGGTGTTCATCATCTTCATGCCACTGTGTCAGCTGTGCGATTAGTTCTTTGTCCATGGTCTACCTCCCAAGCTTATAATCAAGTTACTAGAATATAGAGAAATATGGTTTTCCCTATTCTACCAGATGGGATGTAGGTATTGAAAATCGATAATAGAGCCTCACAAAGATTCTTAATTATGGGTACAGCCATATCCCTGAAACCGTCATCACCGCTGGCAGTGCAGCCTCGTCAACCGCTACATTGTCATACCAGCCGCCCACTGCAAGGTTCAGCACCAGATAAAATGACTCGTTAAAGGGCATAACCCCTGGCTCCAAGCAGCGCTCGGCAAAGCAATGTCCGTCTACCACCCATCGAATCGAACTGGCGGTCCATTCCAGTGCATAATCATGAAATTCATTAATGGTTCCGCTTTCAAAATGGTGTGAGAACTCCTCGACGATTTGATGTTCCCAATCCTTTCCGTAGTGCAGTGTTCCGGATATTTGCTGAGGCAAGCGGCCTTTGGCTTCCATGATATCAATCTCGCCGGAAGCTGGCCAAGGTCCGTAAGCCTGTTCCTGCGGAAGCAACCAGATGGCAGGCCAAACCCCTTGCCCCACCGGCAGCTTTGCACGCACAACTAACTTCCCATAGCAAAAGGAAAAATGGTCCTTTGTATCCAAACGAGCCGAGGTATATGCAAAATTGCGCCCATCCTTTCCAATGGATTCACTGCGTGCGCACAGATTTAAGCCAAATTCATCGATATACAGATTGCTGGAATGATCCGTGTAATACTGCTGCTCTCCGTTGCCCCAACCTGGGTCTATGGGATTACCTTCATTATCTAATAAGTCGTTGCCAAGGCGGATATTCCATAGCTTCAAATCGGCATTTCTATCTAAGAAATTCTGTTCCCATATAGGTTTATTCATCCTTTGCACACTCCCTTCATTTAATCACAGCATACTTAATTTTTGCGGCTGGTCAAACAAATCTAAAAAAATGGGATAGGGTCGATAATCATGGGCTTTTTTTCCTATACGCTTTTTCATACGATGAAATAGAAAGGGGGCACGGAAAATGTTCCAATACAGAACGGAACAAATGAAAGCGCTTTTTAAGCAGTGGCAATTGCAAAGCATGGTTATCCCGGGAATCATCTGGATGTTTATCTTTTGTTATATCCCTATGTTTTGGCTCATTATTGCATTTATGGACTACAGCATCGCCAAACCCTTACTAGAATCACCGTTTGTCGGGCTGAAGCATTTTCAGGATTTTTTGACGGATGAGCGTTTTTGGCGTTCGATTCGCAATACTCTGGGGATGAGCAGCATCAAGCTGGTCCTGGGTTTTCCCATTCCTATCTTGTTTGCCTTGCTGCTGAATGAAATACGGAGCCTTCGATTTAAGCGAACGGTACAAACCATTTCGTACCTGCCGCACTTTATTGCCTGGACGATTTTTGGCGGCATTGCGCTCAATTGGCTGGGCGAGGGCGGTGTGATCAATCAGTTGATGATGGCGATCGGGCTCCAGGAACGCGAAATCCTGTTTAACAGCGACCCTAAGTACTTTTGGTGGATCACCTTTTTCACCGATACGTTAAAAGAAACCGGCTGGAGCGCCATTATCTACATAGCGGCAATATCCGGCATTGATCCGGGGCTGTACGAAGCGGCTGAGCTGGATGGCGCAAACCGGCGGCAGCGGATGTGGCATATCACCATTCAGAGCATACGCCCCACCATCGCTATTTTGTTCATCCTCGCTGTCAGCGGGATACTTGGCAGTAACTTTGAGCAGATCTTTATGTTGAAGAACAATATGAACATGAGGATGGCGGAAAGCCTAGACTTGTATATCTACAACATGGGGTTGGTCTCCGGGCGCCATTCCTTCTCAACAGCCGTCCTGTTCGCCCGCTCTATTGTGGCGCTAGGTTTGTTGTTTTTGGCCAATCACACATCCAAAAAACTAACCGGCGACAGCATTTTTTAGAAAGGAGAGGACAGAGGTATGGAAAGACGCAAAAGATTTCGGCAAATTGGAGTATTTGAGGTCTGCAACACCCTGCTGATGCTGGCGGTTTGCTTTTTAACACTGTACCCGATGTGGTTTGTATTCATTAACTCGCTTAACGCGCCGCAGCAGGCATCCCTGGGCACCGTCAACTGGTTTCCCAAAGAATTATCGCTGGCCAGCTATAGCGTTGTGTTCAATGATAAGACAATGATGAACGGTTTTTACATTACCACTCTGCGCACAGTGATCGGGACAGCAACGCATGTGTTGTTTACCGCCATTATTGCTTACGGAATGAGCAAGTCTAATCTAATCGGACGCAAGCTGTATCTTAAAATCGCATTGGTTACGATGCTGTTCTCAGGCGGGCTGATCCCTACATTTATTCTGATGACGAAGCTGGGATTATATGATAATTTTTGGATATTCATCATTCCCTCCATGTACACTTTTTTTAATATGGTCATTTTCATGAGCTTCTTCCGCACCATACCTGACAGCCTGGAGGAATCTGCGAAAGTAGACGGTGCTTCAGACTATGGTGTCCTGTTCAGAATCGTATTGCCCAATAGCATGGCTGTCATTGCGACTATATCGCTTTTTTCAGCCGTTTATCATTGGAATGATTATTACCAGGGGGTCATCTACATCCGTTCGCAGGAATTACTGCCACTGCAGACCATGCTGTACAAAATCATTGCGGAGAACTCTATGTCCTTCATGCAGCAGCAAGCTATGGCGCAATTCGGCGCAAGACTTCCCGGCAACTCTATTAAATTTGCATCCATGATGGTGGCCACACTGCCTATTCTGATAGTCTATCCTTTCATTCAACGCTATCTGGTCAAAGGCGTGATGATTGGCGCCATTAAGGGATAAGAGTGTGAGTGTCTAGAAACTGGTATACAAAATTCAGAAGCAGCAAAGAAAGGATGATAATGTCATGAAACGCAATCTGATTAAGCCGGGGTTGACCCTCGTTCTGGCCGCAAGCCTGATGCTAGGCATAGCCGCGTGTTCCAATTCAGCGAATAGTGAAAATAAGCCAATACCACAGCCTACAGATAGTACACAGCCGCCGCAGAGTGAAGCAAAGCTCAATTCCGATGATCCGGCATGGAAGCTGGATACCAGCCCTGTTGATTTGACCTGGTTCGTAGGTGCTAACTGGTATGCCCACACTTGGGGAGACAGCTTGACCTCCAAGTACGTAACGGAAAAAACAGGCGTAAACATCAAGCTTGAGGTACCTTCCGGTGAAGCGAATGAGCATATTACCCTAATGATGACCTCGGGCAAGCTGCCAGACTTGATATCAATGGGTTCGTGGGAAACCGCTGTCAAAAAGCTGTGGGAAGGCGATCATGTCTACGCCTTAAATGAATTAGCTGACAAGTATGACCCTTACTTCTTCAAGGTGGCCGGGGACGGTACACTGAAGTGGTATCGTCAAGAAAATGGCAATACCTATGGCGTTCCGAATGATTCATATAGCCCCAACCTGATGCATGAAACTGGCATGACGGCCGCCAACCAGACTTTCCTGGTGCGAAAAGATTTGTATGAAGAGATGGGCAGCCCGGACCTTAGCACTCCAGAGGGCTTTCTGAACGCACTGCAACTGGTAAAGGATAAGTACTCCCAATATAAAGGCCAGCCCATCAGTCCCTTTTTTGCACAAGGGAACGTCCCTTACGGGATGACCGAATATCTGCAGAACCTACTGGCCGTACCGCATGAGAAAGACGGAAAAGTATACGACCGCATTACCGATCCCGATTATATTGCCTGGCTAAAAACCTTCCGTACGGCTTACGAGCGCGGGTTGATTAATGTGGATTTCCTGGTGGATTCCGATACTCAGGTCGAGGAAAAAACAAACAACGCCCGCTATTTCATGATGGTCCGTGAGTGGACCGGTATGTCGGCTGTCAATCCTATGCTGGCTGCTAGCGGCAACCCGGACTCTTACTACATCGCAGTCGATGGGCCAAAGAACAGCAAGGGCGATAACCCTAAGTTATTCCCTGGCAACATGGACGGCTGGATGGTGACGATGATTAGCAAATCAACCGAAAACCCTGAACGAGCCATCCGCTTTTTGACCTATCTGGCCAGCGAAGAAGGCCAGCGAGATTTGTTCCTTGGCAAGGAAGGCGAAACATGGGAGATGGTAGATGGCAAGCCGCAACTGAAGCCTGAAATGGTAAAATTACTCGACACTGATATTGAGAAGCTGGAGAAAGAATACGGCATCATGGATACCTATTGGATGATGCGAAACCCTGTAATCGTCAACCAGTGGAGACCGGAGAAATCTCCTGTCATTAAGCAAATGGAAGACTTCGCCAATAAGCAGGCCGATATTGATAGCGGTATCTATAAGGGCTTAGATCCACAGGGCGATTCTGATGTGTCGGTAGCCTGGTCCCGTATTTCGCAAAATTGGGAGGAAGTACTCCCTGAGCTAATTACGGCCAAGAATGAGGCTGAATTTGATAAAATCTTCGACAATTTCCTTGACCGCCGCGAGAATTACAGCTTTGGCAAGGTGATGGAATACCGCCAGGCTGAACTGGATGTGCGAAAATCCAAAATGGCAGAGTAATAATGCCCGTATAAAGATTACTGCCGGCCACCGAAAGGTTGGCCGGTATTCCCTTTTTCGCTTCTTTTAACCATTTAACAAAACAGCCTAGTTACCTACCGGGCAGTTTGTAATATATGGTATATTACAAGGGTAGGAGGCTGCTTAAATGAAGTATCTGCTGACTAAAATGAAGAAGCTGTACCGTAATTCCCGCATCTCCCAAAAATTGTTTTTGGCCTTTAGCATGATGATTGCCATCCCTGCGATTGTGGTATCCTTTTTATTTATCCGCACACAGGAAAGTCAGCTGTACAAGGACGCTATGGCTACCGGCAGCAGCCATGTCTCAAGAATTAACGAACAGCTGCGCAGCAAAATGGGCATTATTGAGAACGCTTCCTCTACTGCGCTGAATCAAAAGGCATTTGTAGATTTTATTCACTCCAATATGCGCGGGGATGGCCTGCGTCTCGTAAAATTTAGACAAAATCAATTTGAGCAAATGCATAATATCATTCAAAGCTACGAGATGATCAGCGAGCTCAGTTTCTATGTCGATAATCCAAACCTATTTGAGATTTGGCCTGAAATCTACCATTATGAAAAGTTCTGGCCGAAGGACTACTGGGTGACACTTCGGGAGGAAGGCGGTGCGGCATACCGCTTATTTGCTTTTAAAGATGGAGAGCATACGCTATCCTATTACCGGTTGGTACGTCTTCAGGGGCAACAGCAGAAACTCCCTACCATTATGGAAATCCGCGCCCAGCATAGCGTCTTTTTCAGTGACTTGCTTGAGGATAGCGGGGGGGATTTCTTTTCTGTAGTGATGGATGGAGCCGACTCTTCCCGATCGGTATACAATCCTGAGCATATTTTTTCTCAAAATGCCGGTGAAGAATTGGATAAAATTCTAGGCAGCATTCACCAGCGGTTGGATGTGCTGCAGCAGAGTAGCCCCATTAAGGTAAAGGTAGGCGACCATACTTACTACGCGTTGTATCGCTACATCGCCCCACTGAACGCCTATGTAGTGGATATTGCCTCTCATCAAGCGCTGATGAAAGGCCCACGAAGCTGGTATTTGCTCGTAGTAGCGATCACATTGTGTATATTGCTGCTGATGTTACTGCTCGTTTCACATACCACTCGGCGCATTTTCCGCCGGCTCGACAGGGTGCTGGTTTCTATGCGCAAGGTGCGGCAAGGCCAACTGGATGCGAAAATTGATACCGGCCTGGATAAAAACGAAACCGGTGACGAAATCGACGAGGTGGCCGTCAGCTACAATAATATGTTGGACGAAATCAAACATCTGATGACCCAAGTGGTAGATAAACAGCTGATCGCCAAAAATGCACAACTGCACTCGCTGCATTCGCAGATCAATTCACACTTTTTATATAACGCGCTGGAATCCATCCGTATGCTCGCGGAGGTTCAGCGACAGCCGGCTATCGCTGAAGCGTTGGTGTCTTTAGGCTCACAACTGCGATACAGTATGCAATGGCGCAGCGATACGGTTGCGCTTACCGAAGAACTTGCCAACATACACAGCTATGTCCGATTCATAAACTTTATGGAGGGTGGCAGCATTGAGTTGACGGCGGATCTCCCGCAGGAGGTACTGCGTTATACAATCCCTAAAATGTGCATGCAGCCCATCGTCGAAAATGCCGTTCATCATGCAGCGCCCTCGGGCGGCAGCGTAAGTATCCAAATTACCGTATCGGTAGAAAATGACAGCCTTCTGCTAATTGAGATACGAGATGATGGCGCAGGTATTGACCCGGAAATGCTGTCCAGTCTGCAGGCTGTGCTGCGGGGCGACTCAGATTCACCGATTGTTACCAGCAAAAACGGACTGGGCTTGGAGAACGTGCATAAGCGCATACAGCTTCATTATGGTAAGGACTGCGGTCTTTGGATTGACAGTGTGCAGGGCGCCTATACTTGTGTAACCATACGTTTGCCTTGGGAAAATGTGAATCTTGGAGGATGGTAGGGCATGATCAATATTCTAATTGTGGACGATCAAAAGCACATTCGTGATGGGCTGCAGGCTATGCTGCGCCAATTTGCGCTCCAGCTGGACAATATTTACTGTGCCGTAAACGGAATTGAGGCCTTGGATATATTGAGTCAGCACAACATCCAACTGGTGATTACTGATATCAGGATGCCCGATATGGATGGACTGACGCTGATGGCGCAGAGTAAACAGAAGCACATCGAGGTAGATTATCTGATTATTAGCGGCTATAGTGATTTTGCCTATGCTCAAAAGGCCATCGAACTTGGAGCAAAGGGCTACCTGCTCAAACCTGTGAAACGTGAAGATCTGCAAACCGCAGTAGAACATGTAGCGAATGAGATAAAAACACGGCAGACGCTCTCGCGTAATATGGAGCATATCTCGCGCCGCGCCCGGGAGACAGACCGCAAGGAACTGAGTATGTTCATGCAGGGTGCAATGATTGATGAGGCGTGGGTTATCCAGACCCAGCAACAGAATCCAGAGTTGTGGAGTAATTACCGCCTGTGTCTGCTGCGGGAGGAATTATGGATTAACCAACCGGGGGCCGACAGTAGCCACAGCATGGAATCCCTTGCCTACCGTGTGTATGGCAGACGAGGGTGTATATGCCTGCAACACCGCCCGTACCTGATTCTCGCGGTTGATGCGGCCGTAGAAACGGGAGCCTTCCCGGCCGCCCTCAAAGCAGGACAGATAGATGCCATTACTGCCATGACCAGCCCGCAGCAAGGATTGAAGGAGTTGCCCCGTAGCTATACACAAGCGTTGGAGCTCTATCGCCACAGTTACCTGTTTCCAGAGAAGAGCTGCATCTTGCCAACACATATTGAGCGACTGGAGCAGCAGTGGGAGCTTCCCTATGAAGAGTTATATGCCCTGTTCCAGTTAATCGGCACCAAAAACAGCGGTACAATCACCCAAGGCATTTCTATGATATTTCACAAAGATACATTGCAACGCTATCACATCCAATACACACAGCAGCTATGCCGTGCCATTGTACAGATGCTGGAGGAATCTGTACGTGTGATCCGCCCGTACATGGGGGAAGAAGCGCTGGACATCGAATGTTTACGAAATCTATTCGATTATCCGGGTATTCGCGATTATATTCAGGCGCTGCAACAACAGCTGCTTCGGCTGAACCAATTTTATTATGAATATAAGTGCAGCTATCGCAACTCGCAAGATTTGAATGAAGCCATACGCTTTATACACGAAAGCTATCATAAACCCCTGGATCTCGCGATGGTATCGAACCACGTGTCGCTTAATTATGCCTATTTTTCTAACCTGTTCAAAAAAAATATCGGCAAAGGCTTTGCAGAATACTTGCGCGATGTGCGCCTGGATAAAGCCCGGCGGCTGCTGGCCGAAACCGATCATAAAATTGTAGAGGTAGCCACCATGGTAGGGTATGAAAGCTACAAAAGTTTTACACGATCCTTTCGGGATGTCATGGATATGCAGCCCACAGAATATCGGCAAATGATGCGCCGGAAGCACGACAGCGGGGAAAAGTACCGTGACACAGCGCTATAAATAATCAAAAGCCAAAAAATTGGGTTAGAACAAAAATAATTGTACCTTTTAGCTGATTATTATATTCGATAGAATAGAGATGTCCCTAAATGTAAGCGGTTTCGTTTCTTCATTATTTTATTAAAGGAGGGCAAGTATGAAACGACTTTACAATACGGAGAGTGGTTTTAAGCAGAAGGTATTTAGTTTGTTCTTAGCAGTAGTACTGTTAGCTGGGGTTGGCCTATTGCCGACTTCAAAGGTGCAGGCAGCAGGAACCACAGTTACCTCTATGTCTTACTTTTCAGCAGCAGACGGTCCTGTCATCTCAAAATCAGGGGTTGGGCCAGCTAGCTATGGTTTCGTCATGCCTACATTTAATGGGGGCTCTGCCACCTGGAATGATGTTTCCGATGACGTCGGTGTAAAAGTAAAAGTTGCTGGAAACTGGGTGGATATTGACAATGCAGGCGGCTATACCTACAACCAAAACTGGGGACACTGGAGCGACGGTGGCTTGAATGGCTATTGGTTCACTCTCTCCGCAACAACGGAGATTCAGCTATTCTCCAAGGCTAATGGAGTTACACTTGATTACACCCTGGTATTTCAAAACATAAACAAAACGACCATTACTGCTATGGCCCCTACACAAGGGCCGCAGATTACAGCAGGATTTACAGGAAGTGCAGGCTTTACTTATCCTACCTTCAACAATGATCCGGCTGTTACCTATGAAGCCGTAGCTGAAGATCTGAAGGTATATGTAAAACCTGTAAGCAGCAGTACATGGATTGATATTGACAATAATGCAGCCAGCGGCTGGATCTACGATAACAACTTCGGACAATTCACCGAAGGCGGCGGTGGCTACTGGTTCACCGTAACAGAGTCTATCAACGTCAAGTTAGAATCGAAAACCTCAACGGCTAACGTCGTTTATACCCTCACCTTTAATAAACCGGTAAGAAATTCATACGTCTTAACTCCTTATGAGGGAACGACCTTTACCGCAGATGCAAAAGGTGTAATAGGTGTCCCGCTACCCAAAATTGATGGGGGCGCTCCAATAGGCACTGAGCTAGGAAATTACGTTTACCAAATTAACATCAACGGACAATGGGTTGCTATGAGTGATTCCAGCCAAAGCGGATTTGTATACGCCGGCAATGGCTATAACAACATGTCCGATGCCAACCAGTGGGGCTATTGGGCTGACTATATCTATGGGCTTTGGTTCCAGCCCGTCCAAGAGGATGTGCAAATCCGTATTGGCTATCCATTAAATGGACAGGCGGGCGGAAGTGTCGGCAACAATTACGTCAACTATACCTTTATCGGTAATCCAGATGCCCCACGTCCGGATGTATCCGATCATGATGACATTGCCATCGGAACACCAAACGACACCACGATAGAGGGTATGAATCTCATTTGGCAGGATGAATTTAACGGAACAGCGCTCGATACGAGCAAATGGAGCTACGAACAAGGTTATTATATTACTGACGATCCGAATAGCTGGGGCTGGGGCAACGCGGAACTGCAGCACTATACAGACAGTACACAAAATGTATTTGTACAGGACGGAAAGCTGAATATCAGAGCTTTGAACGATTCAAAATCCTTTCCACAGGACCCAAGCCGGTATGCCCAGTACTCATCCGGCAAGATTAACACCAAAGATCACTTGTCCTTCCAGTACGGCAGAGTAGATATTCGTGCTAAGCTGCCTACAGGTAACGGCGTTTGGCCAGCACTTTGGATGCTTCCGGAAGATGCCGCTTATGGAGCGTGGGCCGCATCCGGAGAAATTGATATTATGGAAGCCAAAGGACGCTTGCCCGGCACGACCAGCGGGGCCATACACTTTGGCGGACAATGGCCTGTAAACAGATATATTGCTGGTGAATATCACTTCCCTGAAGGCCAGACCTTCGCCAATGATTATCATGTGTACTCCATGATCTGGGAAGAAGATAATATGAAATGGTATGTGGACGGCAAGTTCTTCTTTAAAGTCAGTAGAGATCAATGGTATTCCGTAGCTGCACCTAACAATCCGAACGCCCCATTCGATCAACCCTTCTACATCATTATGAATCTGGCGATCGGCGGGCACTTCGACAGCGGCCATACCCCAGATCCGTCCGATATTCCTGCAGCAATGCAAGTGGATTATGTTCGTGTCTATAAAGAAGGCAACAGCGAGAATCCGGTAAACGTACCGGTTACCGGTATTTCTCTGAATCAAACTACTGCGCAGGTGGAAGTCGGACAGACTGTGCAGTTGAACGCCAATATTGCCCCGTCTAATGCAACCAATAAGCAGGTCACTTGGAACGTATCAGGTACCAGCGTCGCTTCCGTGAATCCGAACGGTCTCGTGACGGGACTCACTCCAGGCACAACAACCGTAACGGCTACAACAGCCGACGGCAATAAAACAGCCCTCTCCACCATCACTGTTGTACCGGCATCATCATCCGGTGTTATCATCGTCGGCGATGAGGTGCGGGGTCTGAAGAAAATAGGCGACGACCTGCTGTTCTATGTGAACGGCGCAACCTTTGCCGACTTACACTATAAGCTAAATAACGGTGGGCAGCTAAACGTAGCCATGACCCCGGCAGGGAACGGTAACTATACCTACCCTGTAAATCACCTGCAACACGGGGATACCATCGAGTACTCCTTCACCTATAATCCGGGACAAGGGGCTGTCGATTCCCCAACGCTCTCGTATATCCATGGGGTAACCCAAGGAACACCAGAATAAAGTAGTTGAACCCTAAGCAACTGCATGAACACGAGTAGGCGAGGAGGAAGTGTTGAAGCTTCCCTCTCGCCTATTTTGTTGTTTCTACCGTGTTGCTGGTCTCCTCGGTGGAAGCTCAGCTAGCCTCATGATTATGGGCCGTCAGTTCATCACCTGACGCTTTCCGCACCTTAGCTCGCTTGCCTAAATTAACGCGTCGAAATGACCCTCCGCGTCCACCGTCGCCGTCCGGGGATCAGTCAGGCCGATGCCCTTGAGGCCTCCCTTTCCTTCAATTCCCCAAAGGGGGAGGTGATCCTGAAGCGGAGAAGCAGGCACAAAATTTACGGAGGTGCTGCTCCCGCTTTTCTGTACCAGTTGGGACTCCAGCAGCCGGATTTGCCGCTGCAGCTGCTCCCGGCGATAAGGCGTCTGCATCTCACTTCCTTGTGCCGCATTCACTTTATCCAGTTCCATCATCAGCCGGTTTCGCTGTTTCTCCAGAGAACTGACATCACTCTGTGTACCGCCGTAGGCCGCAATGGTCTGTACGGAGCTGATGCCTGATACTGTCTGTGCCGCCATGATCTTTCCCCCCGTTTCCTTGGCTCCTAATCCAAAATCAGCCAAATTTGAAAGTTCTAATCATCTTTATTACCCGGCAGGCCCCGTCATGACAACATCACAGCCTCAATTGGAAAATAATCGTCGTATAGTCTCAGTCGGCCGCTTGTTTCAACCCTACCAAAGACCCACCGAAGGCTGGCTAAAGTCCCTTCAGAGCTCCCTTACTCGTCCTTCAACCGCCGCTGATACAAAATGACAGACACTACTGTTAGCACAACCGTCCATACCAAATTAATGAGGAGTGGTTTCAATACATCGCCCGTCGTATAACCTGTATTGCTTAGACCCAGCAGATGCACAAGCTGACTGCTTGGCATGTAATCCAGCACTTTGAAGACCGGATAATCCTTCGCTAGTACTTCTCCCCACGGTGCCCCCATAAATATGAACGCCACAGGGAGTATAGATAATGAGGCTTCAAGCAACGTCTTGGAGAATAAGCCGCAGATCGTCCCGGCTGCAGTGTACAGAATAATCGAAAGAATGATTACTGCCACAAACGCCCATATATTAGCTGGCTCATAGCCAAATAATAATGTGGAAATAGCGAGAACAACAACAGACATGACAAAGACCAAACTGCTTTTACCGATTAGTACATCCATGGTCGTAGCCGGTGTCATCATTAATGACCGTAAAGTGTTACGCTCCTTCTCTTCCGCAATCAAGCAGGCTTGTGCGAAACATGTTAGCAATACAAACGAACTATTAAAAAGAAAACCGCTGGCTCCAGGTAAAGACGCACCTGCCCTCTTGAAAATCAGAGCGATAATAATAGGAAAAATCAGCATAATGGACAGCGCGTAGTTACGTGAAAACTCTTTGTAATCCTTCACAAATATCGCCCGGGCACGTTTGTATGAGATACTCATAGTAGCTCACTTCCTGTCATTTTAATAAAGATATCACCTAGACTTGGTTCTTTCGTCTCTAACCGGTCAATTAGCCCCCGCTTCATCCAATCCGCGATTTGATCAGCCGTCCCCTCATCGATCGGGAGCTCGTAGGTTTCCCCATTGATTAAATCCACACAAATTACGTTCTCCCGGTGCTGCCGCTTAAGTTCCTTTGGTGAGCCTATGGTTTGGATTTGTCCCTGATACAGAATCGCTACCCGGTTGCATATCAATTCTGCTTCAGACATATCATGCGTAGTCAGAAAAATCGTTGTTCCTTTCTCATTTAAGTAGCGTAAGCCTTTATAAATATGTGCTGTGTTTACCGGATCTAAAGCCGAAGTTGGTTCATCCAGAAATAATAATTCCGGCTCATGGATAATCGCGCATGCCAGCATGACACGCTGACGCATCCCTTTGGATAAGAGGTTGGCTTTCTTTTTGCGCTCTCCGCTTAAGTTTACAAACTGCAGCACCTTGTCGACCGCAGATTTGGGAAGATCATATAGCTTACGATACAGCTCCAGATTTTCCTCAATACTTAACCTCTCATATAGACCACTGTTATCCGTCAAAATGCCAAAACGCATCTTCTGAGCAGACTGCTGCATCATTTCCGCCGGCTGGTCAAATACACTTGCCTGTCCACTTGTCGGATTTAACTGTGCCGTTAGAATCTTGATTAATGTTGTTTTGCCTGAGCCACTCGGGCCAAGGAAACCAAAAATTTCACCCTTAGGAATTGAAAAAGAAACATCTGCTAACGCATCTTTTTCTCCAAATCTCTTACGGATACGTTCTACCCGGATAACATTCATTAACTCCACATCCTTAGTGTTGATGGCTTAAACATATACAGATTACATGCTTCCTGCCATCAAAACGCGCCGAAATGTAGCTGTAAGCGCCTGAATGGTACCCTTTAAATGTTAAGAAGAGCTTTTAATTCAGACAATTTTGAACGGGATAACGGAACCACGGCATCTTGACCTGTATTTAATCGCAAGCTGTAGCTATTTTTCGTCCATGTAATAATCTCTCTTACTTTTTGCAGATTAACAATATAGGATCGGTGACACCTAAAAAAACCGAAATTTAATAATCTCTGCTCGAGCTCGGTCAGCGTCAGCGCACAGTCATAATTTTCACCGCCCACATGAACAAGGATTGACCCCTCTACACTTTCTATAAAATCAATTTCAGGCGGATTAAATAAAATCACTTTGTCATTTCTTTTGGTAGAGATCTTCTGCAAGGTTATATTGGCCTCGTCTTGTTTCTGTACTTCCTGCTTATCCTCGTCGAAGTCCCGAATATCCAATGGATGAAATCCCGATTCGTTCAACCGATAAATGGCATCACAGGAAATAAGGGCATCCTCTAAATTCGAAGTTAAAATTAAAATCTGCTTTTCTTGTGAAAGATCATCAAGAATCCGTTTGAGTTGACGACAATCTTGCTCTTCCAAATAAAAATAGGGTTCCTCCAGTACAAGTGTAGGCTGATGCGCAAAAAATACACGCAGCAATGTCACATACATTCTTTTCGATGAGCTTAGATCCTTGATCTTTACCTTCCGTTCTTCCTTTAAAGCAAAATAATCTATCAACGAAGCGGCACGCTCATTCCTCTCCGTTATTCTGATTAGAAAAGTGATTAGTTCCTCCACCGATAAACGCATATACTCGTTTTGCCCAGCCCGAAATAAATAATATTGGGAATGATCACCTAATTGATTCATTAAAAGCTGCTTTCGCTTCAAGTCCGTTATGATGCCAACCGATTGATTCGGTGTCATATTTAATTCGATCTTCGGTAGAAATAATTCCCCATTATAATAAATTGGTTGAAATTGCATGCCATCCTCCCGGTCATTTAATGCAAATATTAGTCAAGGCATCTTCTAGTCATTTCTGCACATAAAAAAAGCCCAAGCAGCTTCTCCGCTCGGTGCAAGAGTACATTAATTAGTAATACGGTTCAGCGCAATTTCTGTAACAGCAAGTTTTGAATAAAGACCATCCCGATAAAAGGATAGTCTTTAGGGTCACTAATTTATTTTAATTGCCTCAATACAAAGCTCGATCCTCACTTCATTTCCGACTATAATTCCACCCGTTTCCAGAGGCGAGTTGAATTTCAATCCAAATTCATTACGATCAATACTGGCTGTTGAATGAAATCCTACACGTTCCCGTCCGCGGGGGTCCTTGTTTAGTCCTTCAAAAACAGTATGAAAAGTAACAGATTGGGTTACTCCATGCAGAGTTAGATTGCCTGTAAGTTCATATTGCCGCTCACCAGCAAAGACACAGTTGGTGCTTTGAAATGCAATGGTTGGATACTTGGCAGCATGAAGGAAATCGTCGCCCCTCAAATGTTCATCTCGTTGCGCTTGGCGAGTTGTGATGCTATTTGCGTCTATGGAAGCCTGAATACCCATGGTCGTTAACTCGTTGGGATCAAAACTTAAAATCGCCTGGAAACGCTCAAAGACTCCTTTGATTTTATTAATCATTAAATGCGTCACCGAAAACTCAACGGAGCTGTGGTCCGGATCCACTTCCCATTTGATATTACTCATGAATAAATTCCACCTCTATAATAAGATTATGAGCAAGGTCACCTATCTCCAAAACAATGCGCTACTCGCTATACACCTAATATACAAAAACGCTACTGACAACGTTGTGTCAGTAGCGTTTTAGCATTTTTGCGGCTTCCTCGTAAATCCGATTTCAGAATGGTTCCCCATTGAATCCGTAATTCCTTTTACCCGAATATCCACCATGGCAATAAACATCGAACTGTGTGTGAACAGTCATAATCTGCAACTAGTCGAATCTTTGCAGCGATTCAAATAAACGCCTTAAGTTATTCAATAAGCTGTTTTTTTCCTCCAGAGTCCAGTCATCCAAAGCTTCATGCAAAATTCGTTCACGGGTGAGGCTAATCATTGCATTGATTTTCTCCCCGCTTTTCGTCAATTCAGACACACGAATGCGGGAATCTGCACTTGATGGATACGTATGAACCAACCCCGCGTTTTCTAACTTATCGATTTGCCGGCTAACACTCGAATAGTTTTTTCCCATCATGGCGGCCAAATCACCAACACTAGTCGGTTGGAGATGCACGATGCCCACAAAGACACGAAAGGTTGCTGCCTCCAAATTTACGCCAGCATTAGCAATCATCTTCTTATCGCGGTCTGGCCTATTGATAATGGAAACTAAATCGATCAGCGCTTTAAAAATATCGTTTTCCATTTTATTTCACCCTTACAACAGGACGAGGCATTAGCGGGGCATTCCAGGCCTCTTCAATATCTTCTAGAGCGAACTCTTTTGTGGTAATTTTTATCTTCCCCTCGGCGGCCATTTCAAAGACACCTCTAACAGCGGATAGCATATCAGCTTTGGAAACACTCTTATCTCCGCTACCTACGAGTTCGATTGTTGATGAGCGTAAAAGAGATGAAGGTAAATGAATGCTTTCTTGGCCAGATGAAGTTCCAATGCTTACAAAACGGGTTGAACGATCCGTTTTTGCCTTAGCAAGAGCTGACATGATGGCGAGTGCGCTGTCGCCCCAAAGATAATCCAATATAACATCAACACCTTCAGCAATAACTGGCATTAGGGCGTTTTCAAACATTTTTTGACCGTTGTCGGCTGTCATATCAAATGCAATGGCCTCATCAGCTTCAAGTGCTTGCAACTTTGATTCGTTGCGTCCTGTTACAATGACCTTCTTGGCCCCCAGACCCTTAGCAATCTGAACTGCTAAACTACCGGATGCACCAGTAGCGCCATTAATCAATACAGTTTGACCGGATTTAAAACCAGCTCGAAATACCAATGCAGCCCATGACGACATAGCAGGGTTGGCGATAGCGGCAGCAGTGAGATCATCAATACCATCTGGTAAACGGACAGTCAGCTTTTCGTTGACGATTGTTTGCTCAGCGAAACTACCATATGGTGCAGTAGGCAGCGCAAAGTAAACACGAGACCCATCTTTTAAAGTTCCTACACCGTCGATACCGGCTACAATTGGAAAGTTATCTTCAGAAGAATAGTGCATACCCATTGAACGGAACTTGCTAACTCGACTCAAGGCTGTGGCCGTAACGTTAATTATAACTAGCCCCTCTGTCCCAACGGGGGAATCAAAATGACCCATTACGGGAATCGTCCCCTTAACCTTTACGATTGCTGCCTTCATATTTACACCCTTCTTCCACCCCATATTATGTGCATATTGCACATAATAAAGTATACCACGAATTATGTGCAATATGCACACTTTATTTGGAATCCATATCCAAACGCACGCCCATTAGCTTATTTCCAAAAGAAACGGCTGGTCAGGTTCCCCTGATCCAGCCGTTTTTTGATTACTTTAATATTACATTATCGATTAGTATTGCCGTATCGTAGATACTGTCTCCTTGATCCCAAACATGGAACCGAAGGACAATGGAGCCCTTGCCGGCAAATTGGCTTACATCAAATTGTACATGCTTCCAATTCGTCATGTATGTTGTATGATCCCCGCCGTAGAAATCAATCGCTACTTTGTTCTCTTCAATCCAATAGGCCGTGGATTCATTAATCGATTCAGCCCCGATAATAACAGAATCATTACCATAGACACTGGACGTCACTGTATTGCCGCCATTTATGTGAGAAGTAATGAGGGAAGCCGTATTAATGTATACACTGGAAGTTACCGTTGCGCGGAACGTGTCATTGAATTTGCTTCCAACGAATTCCTTAGGCTCCTCAGAAATGAAATTGTAATCGAACGATAGGGTTGTTGCACCCGCCGGAACAATGAAACTTTGCTCGATATAACTGTCTGAATTGTAGTCATATCCTCCTTGATCATTGTTTTCATACCCAAGGCCAGTGCTGATAATAGCCATGTAGTTCCCCTCTGTCGGTTTAAGCGGTCCCAGCTTGGAGATCACCCGAACATCGCCGTTTCCATTCCAGCCGGTCCAAGTTCCGTTTTCAAAGGTTCCGTTGATGACCCCTTCGGTCTTAGTGCCAATGCTGCTTCCTTTCATGAAGAATGCTGCCAACCCATCGTTTGCTCCATGGGCAGCCACTGCTGCTTGAAAGGCTTTTTCGGTTGTCATGTTGTCATCGTTTAAAGCGGTAAATACGGATTTAGCAATAGCTTGATCATATGCAAGCTTTACATAATCGGTATATCCATAATAAGTGCCAGCACCATTGTTGATGAAGGCATCTGCCATGGAATCGTTGTACGCGCTGCGGCAGCTGCCATTATATACGATGGTATCAGGTAGCATATCGTTGTACCGTGTAATAAAAGACGGTGTAATAGCATAATAACCGGATATAATAGCCAGTCGTCCCTTTTTCAAGTCCAACTCATAGGTCTTTTTGCTCTCTGTCGTTGCCTTTTCTCCTGTCAGGAACATAACTTGCGGTCCAGCGTATTTGAAATCAATGCCGTACTTATTATGGAGCTTTTGAAGCACTTTTTCATCATAGTAAGTATCTCCGTGGGTATCCAAGACCACGACGCCATACTGATTCAGCCCTTTAAAGAAATTAACGCCCGCTGAGGTGTCCTTTACTCTTTCTACAAGGAAAGGGTAACTCGACTGGTCAAAGCTGTGATATACAGCGTCATAAACAGTCGAAGATGGAAGTGTGCCGGAGAACGGAGAAATCACAGCAACCCGCTGGCTTCCTATGGTGGCCACGGTTTGTTCCACATTTTGCGTTAGCGCCTCAGCCGCCAATGTAGTACTGGACGCAGCCTCTTCTACGGTGCTGCTTAACCCTTTTGTATTCTCAGGAGCTGCGGATATCCCCCCTAGAATCCCGTTGTCCAGCAAATACCAGATGCTTCCTCCTTCACCCGAAATCCCAGCATGCTCTACTTCTGCTTGGGTTTGGAGCCAAGCCACAGTTTCTTCCTTTGCTTTTTGCAAATTACCATATGAAGTAGCCAGTTGATCAAGCTTACTCTGTGTATTATTTTCAATGATTTCCGTTTGTGCAAGCTGTTCATCCGTAAGATGCTTCATTACAGATAATTTAAAAACTGTGCTGCTTGGCACATCTCCCACAAACGCCTGCAGATTTATGTAACCCTCCGTACTTTCAGTCAATACTGCTTTGCCACTGTACAGTCCGTCTGCCTCAAGACTGTCTCCATGGGCTTCCAAACCGTCATCGTACAACGAAATGATTTGCGAAATGACTTTGCCGCTGTCATCTACTTGATAGACACTAGCGATTACCGTTCCTGGCGCATTAATCGATGAGCGGAATATAACTTCTGTTGGCTCTTCCACATAAATAGCATCTGAACTCTCCCCCTTCACCACAACCTGGAGAGCATTTGCCGGTGCCGGGGTTGCCGGTGTCGGTGTCGGTGTCGGTGTCGGTGCCGATGTTGGTGTTGGTGTCACTGGTGCTGGGGTTGCCGGTGCTGGGGTTGCCGATGCTGGCGTTCCCGGACCTGAAGCTCCCGGCGCCGGTGCTGTCACAGATGTCCCGCGGTCAGTTGTTGCCGGGGTGGCAGTCGGTGTTGCCTCAGGACTCTTGCCCTTATTAAGCTCTTCAGCAAGAAGCTGTTTGGATTTCTCGACATATACTGATTTATTGGTTTTGAACTCATAAGCCAGACGAGCCAGAGCCTGGCGCTCCGCATGCTCTTTCGGTTTGAATTTCAGAGTGCCGTCACTGCCTTGGACCCCGTTGATGAAACCATTTTTGAAGGCAAGGGATACTTGCGCTTTTGCCCATTCGGACACCTCTGAGATATCCGACAGCTTGCTATCAACCGGAAGCTTCTTCGCTGTTTCATCCAATTCGAAAGCTCGGATGAAAAACACAACCAGCTCCTCACGGGTGACATTTGCATTAGGACTGAAGGTGGTGGCCGATGTCCCCTCCGTAATGCCTGCCTTTACCAATGCACCTACATAACCGCGATACCAACTGTTCGCGGCAACGTCTTTAAACGGTGCGGCTTGATCAGCATTTGCTTCTAGCCCCAACGACAGGACTATGATTTTCGCCAGTTCGGCACGTGACATAGCCTTTTTCGGTTTAAAAGAGTTATCTTCATAACCTGAGATTATTCCTGTTTCAGTTAATGATTGAATCTCCTTTTGCGCATAAGAGCCTGTGATGTCTTTGAACTGCGCGGCCTCACCAAACACCATATGTGGCGTAAGAGTGCTTAATAATAGGGCAAACACAATCATCAGACTGAGTTTACGGCGTGCTGCTTGGAATAACATTGTTTCTTCCCCCTTCTTACTCTAAAAATATCAATGAGTCTGTCGTCCTAGTGAGTTCCAAGGATGGCATTTTACACCATTATTCGACAACTTCTTGATTCTACAATAGGACCAGGGTAATTTACAATGTCTATTACATAAAAAAAATAGATATATTTGTAGACTGGAGATTAAATGGCATAAAAAAAAGACCATCGAGTATAAGCTTGGATTGATGGCGATTTAATATTTTATCGTATTATTCTTCACATGCACTAAGATTTTACAATGATAAGCTTAATCATGTATGCCTTATGACACTTTAGGAGGTAATATAATGAGCAAGTACGACGAAGCCATGAAGCTGCTGGAAGAACAAGCGGGTAACAAGGACGGCCTGATCTCACTATCCACCATCGCACTGGAACCGGGGGCTAATGGCAAAAGCCGTCCCTCCGCCCGCATTGTAGACGCCTATTATGAGGACGGTGCGTTCTACACCGTTACTTACGCGACCTCAGGTAAGATGCAGCAGATCGCCCAAAACCCCGAAGTCGCTGTTTGTATCATCGTCGAAAACTTTACGGCCGATGGTATCGGTGAAAACCTGGGCTGGGTATGTGACGAGAAAAACGCGGAGATGATGACAAAGCTGCGCACAATATTCGCCGGGTGGTATAACGAAGCCAATAACGACGAAGATCCTAACACATGCCTGCTGCGCATTCGCCTGACAAAGGGCCTGTGGAATGACGCCCATAAAGGGATCAGAAATGAGATTGATTTTATCAATAAGACGGCAAATTAAGTGGTCTGTGTGATAGAACAGTCAGCAAAAAAGGTTCATCGCAGCAGTCAGCCGCGATGAACCTTTTCATAAGAACCAACTAAATGATAACAGCTACATTAGAACTTTATAAAACCCGTAAGGCCTGGGAATTGACTTCCCTGAAATCCCGGATTTTCACCTTCTCCACCTTCTCCACCTTCTCCACCTTCTCCACCTTCTCCGCTTCCTTCGTCAGGCAAGATAAGCTCATAAGTCACATTTTGTGCCGGCACTAAGTTCATAGCATACTCATCAATTTCCGGTGCCCCGTCTAACGCCTTCCATCCAATTCCAGTCACTCCTAATCCCCAGACAGATTTACTTGGAATCATGAATTGTACGCCGAAACGATAGGTTTCCTCATTGATTAGCTTTTCTTCTTGTGTAAATGGATCAATGTAGATAAATTTCACTTTATACACATTTCTATCATAATATAGCTGGAGCGTCCTACTGCCATCTTCACCCCGGCTAATCTTCTCTTTCTCAAAATACTCGGTAAGCTGCGCGCCAATTCGCGAAGTGAATCTGAGTACGACCTGTATGTCCCGCTGCGAATAGCTTTGCTTAATAACCTCGGCGATTTGGTCTTCCGGCAGCTCTCTTTTTGCAAAAGGCGGCCCCTGTCTCAGTTACCTAATCCGCACGAGCTTGAATCTGCGGTAGTCCTCTCTGACCCGGCAAAAGCCTATCACATACCAATGGCCGTGGCGAAAGTCAATCCAGCTTGGCTCTACCGTTCGCTCCAGCTTTTCCATATCCCTATTGATATAGTCGAACACCAGCAGCCTGTTATCCGTGATGGCCTTGCTTATGATCCCAATGTATTCTTTATTTTCCTGCTCCATGCTGAAATGGGACATATCCAGAGTCAGCTTGTGCTTATCGGACTCCCGCTTATAGGTATGCTCAACCTTTAACATGATGTCATTAAAAGCTTCGTTCCTGCCAAACAAGCCGTGAAAATTCTTCATTCGCAAGGATACCTCGAAATGCTCGGCAAGCTCCTTGCCCGTTACCGTACCTTTACCGGAGATGATCAGCAGCATGGAGAGCAATCGGTCGACTCGCATGATTGTGTGTGACGTCGGGTAACGTCTCCTCCTCTGGGTGAAGTAAGTGAATCATATATTCTCTTGCTTTAATGCATCAATAATATTCTCCTTTTTTACTTTAGCTCCGGAATAAACAACCGCAGAGCTGACAATGACAAATACACACACAATGACAGACAGAATGCTCATCCAGGGCAGGGTGAACCCATAGCTGAATTTGTTCGCAAATGCTTTATAGATCAGAAACATCACGGCGAAACTGACAGGAAGCCCATACAAGAGCGACTTGACCCCATAAAAAACACTCTCATAGTTCAGCATTTTTGCAAACCCCTTTGGCGTCGCGCCTACGGATTTCAGCATCGCGAATTCCCGTTTGCGAAGAGCCAGCCCTGTTGAGATCGTATTAAAGATGTTCGCAACAGAAATCGCAGAGATTAATACGATAAAACCGTAAGAAAAGACGTTCATCAGCAGAATCTGTTGTTCTTCTCTTATTCTGAATTGATATACATTGTAGACATTCAGATTGGTCTCATTCATCGCTTCAATTTCCTGCTGCGTTTTCACCGGTTCCGTGCTTTTCAAATGGAGGTACATCGAAGCGTTAGCCAGCTCCTCGCCGTCTGCCAGCCGATTCATGACGCGTTCCGACACGATCATATTTAACCCGCCTACGCCTACCGGGCTCATCCCCATCGGTGCCTTATCCGTCAATGCGGCAAATATCACTTTATTTGCCTTCGTTTCTTCCCCGCTCGCTTTAATAAAACTCGTTAGCTCGATATGTTGTCCGATATTCGCATATATGGACTTCGTCTGAATATATTTCCCCGTATCTATATCTTTGTAATGAATCGTATCCATCACGATTGCGGCGGGATGATCCAGATCCGTAAGCTGTTCGTAATCTGCGCCAACCGCTCTGGCATAGGCTTGCAGGCTCGAATCATTCATTGCATAGAGCTTAATTTCGTAAGGGTATTTCCCGTCTTGCAGCATACTCTTATCCTGCTTAACCTTCTCTTGCAACTCGTCGGCGATGCTTGCTGCATCGACCCAAGCGTTCCCGACTAACTCATGACTCACGTTGTATTCCGTGACGCCATCCAGAGATACAAGCGATTGCATCAACCGGTCATCTAGTCTTTCGCCATTACTGGACGACACTTCAATATCGTAATTGATGCCTTCCAGCGACAATGCCAGAGATTGTGTCAGGCCAGTCGTGAAAAACGATATAGTCAAAAACAAAACGATGCTGATGACAAGCGAAAAAAGAATAACATGATGTCTTCGTTTGTTCCTTTTTAAGTTTTTCAGCCCGATTTCTGCTTCGATTCCGAAGAGCTTACGAATGATCTTCGACGTCTTCACTGCTTTGGCCGTAAGCTTTACGTCAGTGGTTTGGCGAATCGCGTCCACGGGAGATACCCTAGATGCTTTAACCGCCGGGAGATACGCCGAAACGAAAATCGTCAGCATCGAAACAAGACAAGTAATCAAGAGCAATAACGGCGTGACGATAAGCCTCAGCTTTTCACTAGTCCATAATGCCCCTTCAATCATTGTGTTCATGAACGAAAAGGCGATTCCGATTCCGGCAAGACCGCATAAGATGCCAATGGGAATGCTGATCAAACCAATGACGATACCTTCAAAAAATACGGAATTTCGCTTCTGCCTTTTCGTCGCCCCCACGCTCGCGAGCATCCCTAAATGGCGGGAACGTTCCGAGACGGATATCGCAAAAGCGTTATAGATGAGTCCAACCGAGCCAATTATAATAGTCCCTATAATGATTGCCGATAATGAGAACATCATGCTGGATGAGGCCCCGCTGCTGGACAAGCCATAATAACGAAGCAAATCGTTATTATATTGGACAGTGTCAATTTGGTTTTTCTCAGCCAGCTTCTCCGCATGTGCGAACAAGAACGGATTGACCCGCTGCAAGACCACCGACGCATCGACCCGATCATCCCCCCCGATGATATGATCATCGACATAGCTAATGATCGTATAAGCCGGGGCCCAAGCCGTTTCCGACACCGGACGTTTAATGAAGCCTACCACCGTATAATCCCTAATTATGCTATGCTGTAATGTCTCGGTCAATGTGCCGTCTTTCCTGCGCAGCGGTTCCGTCTGATCCAGGGGATGATCGCCCCCTTGTTCGAATCGGTCGCCGACGCGAAGCGTTAGACGGTCGCCGATTTCGTACTTCACTTTGCCATTTGTTGCAACAGACTCGGAGATCACAACCTCCTTGTCCGTGTGCGGAAGACGTCCCTTGCTTATTTCAATCTGAAATTGTGTGAACCCTTGCACATCATATTCCTTAATGAACAAGTACGGCTTATTGGAATTTTGTCCCCCTTCTAATGGGGCATACCCAAGGTCTCTTGTGATTGCAACCGTTTTGGTTGAATCATCGCCCTGTATCGCCGCAAGCTGTTTCTTGGTTATATCTTGATACTGAATATGCCACTCCCCTGTATCTGTGATAGTTTGTCTGATCATTAAATCCGCAAAGGAAAAAACAAGCGTAATGACAGCGGTCATCATGGATACCGAAATAATTACGCCAAAAATAGTCACAAGTGTTCGTCTCTTGTTCTGCTTCAGATGCCGGATGGTTAATGTATTGACAATATTCATCGCCTTATCACCTCGTTTTTGGCAATCCTCCCATCTTCAATCGAAATGATTCTGTCGGCTTGCAGGGCGATCCGTTCTTCATGCGTGATTACGATCAGTGTCTGATGATAGGTCTTATTCAGTATTTTCAATAAAACGACGATCTCGCTGCTATTCCTGCTGTCCAGATTCCCGGTGGGTTCGTCGGCCAGCATGATCGCAGGATTGCCGATGATCGCCCTGCCAATCGAGACACGCTGCTGCTGTCCACCGGATAGCTGATTCGGCAGATGGTTTAATCGATGCTGCAAATTCAACGTATTCACAAGATCAGCCCGATTTGCCTGCGTCTGAAGATGGCCAGCTGCGTTTCGTCCAAGGTATACATATCCGTATCCTGAACATACACTTTCCCGCCAGTCGGTCGATCCACACCGCCCAGCATATGAAGGAGTGTCGATTTCCCCGATCCGGAAGGTCCGATAATTGCGACGAATTCACCTTTTTGGACCGAAAAGGAAACATCATCAAGCGCCTTCACCGCCGATTCGCCTGTGCCGTATATTTCGGACAAATTTTCAATTGTTAAAATCTCCATTGCCATCCCTCCTTCCCTAGATGCTCAATTCCAGGTATATACCATCTCTCTATATCCAACATCCCAAAGGGTTTCATTCCCCTCAATGGTTATCTTAAGCTCCTTAGCCCCGGTGAGATAAAGGATCCTCATATCCGGCTCATGGAGCTGATCTTCTGCAGATACAGACAGGAGCTCATGCCCGTCAACGGTAACCTTAATGCTGCCCTGAAAATCCTTATGATCAGGAATTCCATAATTCAAGCTAAGATACAGATCTCCCTTATTGCCTAATGAATACGTATATGTTTCCTTCTTTTTACCTTCGATGCCATACACATTATATTGGGGTGTCACGTCTTGACCGCCAATCTTAAGACTGTCCTGTTTGGTTCCCGTTAATCCATTTCCGGTACTATCTTCCCATTCGTTTATCGCTACAAAAGGGGCCAACTCTTTGGTGAACACTTGATCAACTACTCCTAAGACCCCCCACACGCCGAGCATTAAGACAGCACTGGCAATTCCCGTAGCAGTGATATTTCTCCAGTAGTTTTTTGTACGGAAGCCAATCTTGTAGGCCCCGAATCCAATAGCAGCGCCCAATGAGTTCTTTATGACGTCGTTCGTGTCAAAGCTGCCGAGGAATGTTAGTGCCTGGATGGTCTCCACCACAAGAATGGACAGGATAAACCCTGTCATGAAGCGAACAAAGCTGGTGCGGTATAACAACGGAAACAGTATGCCAAAAGGTATGAAGGCTGCAATGTTTCCAATACCCACCAAGTCCATCAGTGTCGGATGTAGAAGATCGGAAAGACCCGGCACCCTAAAAAAATCGTCCGGCAAAAAAATAAAGGTGTACTGACTGGTTAGATCTACCTTATCCGCTCTGCCGAAAGCAAAAAACATAAAATAAAGAATAATCAGGGTGTAGCCTATCGTGATAAAAAAAGTAATCTTGCGATGCTGCTTCATTTGCATGGTTGTACCTCCATCGTTCATCTGATGAATATCATTTTATCTGTCCAAAATGACTTTACAGTGACATTGGAGGTGACAGTTTAGTCACTTATGGAGTGCTGTTAAATCACATGCTTATAAAATTTGATCCGAAACTCTGTACCAGTCCCGCTGTCGCTCGTTACATCAATCACGCCGTTCTGGCTTGCAATGATGCTGTGAGCCATCGCAAGCCCTATACCGATGGTTCCTTCATTAGCATTCTTTCCTTTATAAAAACGTTTGAATATATAAGGCAAATCCTCTTTCGGAATGCCCTCTCCGTTGTCAGCAATAACGATTTCCGTAAATAGCACGTTGTCGGAAAATGTGATGGTAATCGCACCGCCCTCAGGTGTATGCTCCACTCCAATCTTCAAAATATTGATAACCGCTTCAGCAGTCCAATGGAAATCGCCGTCAAAAGAGACGTTGTCATCCCCTGTGATGGAAACGGTCTGTCCCTTAATATCCATCGGAATCATAACCGGCTCCAGTGCATTTAGGATTAGGGTTTTCATGTGTATTCGATCTTTTTTGAACGGGATAGTCCCCCATCCATTTTCGCTAGCTTTAATAAAGATGAAACAAGCCAATCGATCCGTTCAAGTTGAATGTGAATATGATGAGTGAACTCCGTTCTTTTGAGTGGAGGCAGATCAGGGGCGCTTAACAGATCTGCCATGACTGTCATAGAGGTGATCGGTGTTTTGAGTTGATGTGAAATATCGGAGATGGCATCGGTCAGTTGAAGCTTATCCTGCTGCAATAGAGAACGATGCTCGGAGAGCATGCGTGTCACCTTGTAAATATCATTCTTTAAGATGCTAAGCTCACCTTCTTGATTATCGCGAGGGTCAAGGGAGGCCTGGCCGCTGCTAATCTCCCGTAAATAGATGGACAGCTTCTCTAGCTCGTAATAGTGAACTGATCGATGTCTTCGGCGAGCACCTTTCGGGCTGAAGCGGCATTATGGCAGAGAACAGTCCAATAACCCTCTTGCTGCAGCGAATATTCCAGTCCCGACGCGATCGTCTTATCATCTTCAACTAATAATATTTTCATCTGAAGTTCATCCTTATGATTGGATTGAATTGCACCTGTCTCGGATTTACTTATAGTATTCCCCAAGATTTTAGAACATTTAATGAATTCCACGACTACACAATCTCTTTATTAAAATGTCCTCTTGTGTCTGTTTCCTGATTAAAGACAGCATTATTCATAGAGCCATTTAATTTGCCTGACGCCATATTAATGACTTTCACAACCTGCTCTTTTGATTCAACTGTGAAGTTTAATCTGAGCGCCTCGATTCCTTTGATGTTTTGTAGCTCATCTAAAAGATTAAGCGTCTTCCCATTAAGGAGAGTCGTTGTACAATCATTATGGGAAATGATAGGGAACGTTCCGTGCTCATCTTTTAACTCATAGCTCTTCGTTTTGCAAATTCTGCATTGATTCATTTTTTTCATCGGGCAATATTTTGTAAACATCAAAGGAACCTTGCCATATACAATCATTTCCAGTGCAGGATAGCCGTCATTTTCTTCATAATAGGCATTCCTTAAATCTTCAATTTGGCTCTTATTCAATTCATAAGATAAAGTGACTCGTTTTGCACCTAATTTATATAATTCATAGCAACTAGTAGCATTAACAACATTTAGAGAATAGTCCGTAACAAACGGATTCGTTTCTCTGTAGTGATAAATTCCGCCATATCCTCCGATTAGTAGCTGCCCTTCTTTTTCCTTATAACGATTCTGATTTCTTCTAACAACATTTTCATAATAGATTTCCTTAATTCCACAGCTCACGCAAGCATCATACTGCTCCTTAGTCGTTACAGAGGCCGTAAAGTATGGTTTTTCAGGGGCAAAGCTTATTTTTTCTTTTGCTTCCAAAGCCTTGGTTCTTTTCTTCTGGCTGTTAAGCTTTAAGTCATATAAGCCCAGTACAATATCTCTTCTTGCTGAATTTAACAGTTTAGCTGGAATAAAAGCATTGCATTCCTCAAAATCCACATGATTAAGTTCGAATATCGTATCATTTAATCTTGAAAATTGCTTGATTACCTGGTCTTTTGTTGTTGGATTATTAATGGCTTCGCCTAGTATTTCCTCGCTTTCATATGAATAATGACAGCCTAAGCCCTCCGCATCTATGACAAGCTTTGAATCTGGACGTGCATATACTCTAATATCGAGGTTAAACCGCTTAAATTCTTTTTCCAGTGATGATTCTAATTCTTTGTTATAGAAATAATCCTTCGTTTTATATACTAAATCTCCCGTAGACATCTTTTCTTTGATTTTGATATAGCAGACATCCTCTGCTTTGTTGATTAATTCGCCCTCTTTATCGTACAGTTTTGCAACCGTTAAATTAACATCTTCATTGTTGTGACTGATTCGAATGGTATCGTTCTGATTTAAAGGACGTGTAAGTGTTATTTCATACCTATCTTTAACAATCTTGCTGATTGTTCCAATTTCATAACCAAAGTGATTAGGTCTTAAAATGTTTGTAATATTTCTCCTATCTTCGTGAAACAAATATCCTTTAGTAAATGTTCGATTGAATGTTTTTTTCAGATTTTCTTTATCTTCTTCGGTTATTTTATGATCTAAGGCCATGCGATATTTGGATACAACATTAGCAACATACGTAGGCACTTTCATTCGGCCTTCTATTTTTAAAGAATCGATTTCTTTTAAATCCTCGATATAGTCGATTGTGTTTAAGTCCTTGGTAGATAGAATATGGTTTTTCCCTAAAGATGTACCTGTTGTCTTATCCATGAGTTCATACTCCTTACGGCATGAACCCACACATCTTCCGCGATTTGCGCTTCGATTACCCATTAATCCTGACATTAGACAGTTTCCCGAGTAAGATACACATAAAGCACCGTGAACGAAAATTTCTAAAGGTATCTCAGCTTTTCTTTTGATCTCTTTTACTTTTTCAATCTCAACCTCACGGGACAGAACAACTCTTTTGGCACCAAGTTCTTTTAATAATAAAGTTCCGTCTAAATCGTCTATTCCCATTTGAGTTGAACAATGTGCTTCCATATCAAGAAAGTTTTTAACGATATAATCGAACGCAGTCAGATCCTGGACGATAATGCCATCCACACCGATTTCATTTAATTCGTGGATCTGCTCTTTCATCTCTTCAACTTCATTTTCAAAAACGATGGTATTCATGGCAACATAGATTTTAACGTTCCTCAGGTGCGCATACGTAACAGCCTCTTTTAACGTTTCTAAATCAAAATTAGATGAGTATGCACGTGCACCAAATTTTTGCATTCCTAAGTATATGGCATCACAACCATTGGATATTGCAGCTTTCAAAGCTTCCATATTTCCTGCTGGAGCTAGTAATTCAGTCATTTTTTCCTCCTTATGATCCATAAATAACGGCAATGCTAGTTTGTCCAAAGGTGTTCTTAAAAGTACATCGTCAGGACTGCATGGTATTGAAGAACGGTTAAAGGTCGTTTTCACGCTTTTGTTATTGCTTTTCTTAACAGCAGGTTTCCGCTTGCCGTACTGCGTCCTCTCGTCTTCTTAGTCCCCTGCTTCATCCCAGTTAAGATGGATAATACGATAATAACTACTATAAATCCGATAAATGACGACATGGCCGCTCCCGTTTAAATTAATAAGATTATTAGAAAATCAAATTTCAGACTATTACCATTAATCATAAAATAAGAACTATACTTAAGCTGCAGCAAAACGCACAAGCCAATGGCTTGTGCGCTTGTTTTAAATGACCTCATTTGCTCTGAGGGACGTATCTCATAATAATTCTTTAAGTACATTTTTTGCCACGCGCATCTTCTCATCATTAGCGTCACGAAGCATACCTACAATATCCTGAATATCGCTCTCAGCTGAGGTAACCATAAACTCTTCACTCCTCATGTATAGAGAATTATTTGGCTCCTGGAGCCAAAATTGAGCAGGAATTATGGGTGCCTAGCATTGCCAAGTAGCAAACATTTAATTTTACATAAGTATGAGCGAGCATCTGGCGCATTGATTAGCAGCCTTAAAAGAGCCTCCACTAAAATCGAAGTGGAGGCTCTTTTTACATTTTTGTTATTTCAATTGTATTGGCTTTCAACCGTTATGCCGTGCAGTTCAAGTCATTTAAACTAATATTGAGTTCTGTTCTCCGCTTTACCATCATTTGTGATAAGGTTCCCCCCGATTGATCTTCACCGCGCGATACACCTGCTCCACCAGCACCAGGCGCATGAGCTGATGTGGCAGCGTCATGCGCCCGAAGCTCATGCGCTGCTGCGCGCGGCGCATGACCTCGTCGGAGAGCCCGTGGCTCCCTCCGATGACGAACACGACATGGCTCGTCCCGTAGGTGCCGAGCCGGTCAATTTCTGCGGCAAGCTCTTCCGAGCTCCACAGCTTGCCGTCGATCGCGAGCGCAATGACATGCGCCTCGCTCTTAATCTGCGCGAGGATGCGTTCGCCCTCGCGTCCCTTCACCTGCACGACCTCTGCTTCGCTTAGAGAATCCGGTGCTTTTTCATCTGCCACCTCAATGACCTGAAACTTCAGGTATGGTGTCAGCCGTTTTGCATACTCCGCGATGCCATCGATCAAGTACTTTTCCTTCAACTTTCCTACGCCAATAATTTGAATAAGCATAAGTGCCTCCTGTCATAATCCTCTATAGAAATAGCAAAAGGACGCGCACTGGGCGTCCCTTGTAGTTTTAGTAAGTACCTTCTGTTCTATCACATATTCGGTGGAAAAGAAACGACAATTAAAACGGCCTACTCTTACGCATTCTCTAAATGTCCTATTTTTTATGCAATCCCTGGATCTCCTGATCCCCGTATTCCTAGATTTCCTGAATCTACGATTTCCTATATTGCCTGTCCTCAGCAGGTTCAATCCATCCCTACTTACTTTCTTCCTGCTCCTCCATCACAAAATCCGGTTTCCCCCCAGCTTCATAAGCGCTCAATATAGAGTCCAGCAAGCCTGGGAAACGTGCATTAAGATCCTCAGTCCGCAGGGACAACATGCGCTGTGTTCCTTGAACTCGTGTAAAAACAACCCCTGACTCGCGCAAAGTACGGGCATGGTGAGACATGGTGGATTTTGCGATCGGGACGTTGAAGCAGTTGCAAGCCTGTTCTCCATTTAAGTGAATATCCGATACGATATGTAAGCGAATCGGATCGCTGAGTGCATACAATACGGAGGCAAGCTGAATGTCCTTGCGGTCCGGATGAAATAGTATTTTCACGGATGATTATCCCCTTTTGTCGTACGATGAATGCGAAAAAAATATTGGTGTTCCTAATTGCATTTTATATCAACGCATGCTATATTTCAAATGTTCGTAAGTAATCGAACTATTAAACAATAATAAAAGGAGTGCTTCGCACATGACTTCTGTAAATAACCTCTCCGCGAATGCGGATCATGAAGCCTCCGTTCCGGAAGCGCCTCTTCCACGAGAAGGCCTGCTGACCCTGCTGTTCAGTGTCGCTGTGGTTCTCGTCATCATGAATACGGCTATGTTCAATCTGGCGCTGCCTGATGTGACCGAAGCCTTCGGGATTACGGCTGCGTCTGCTTCTTGGATTGTCACTGGGTATTCCATTATGTTCTCGATTGCCTCAATCACGTACAGCCGGCTTTCTGATTTTCTGCCGATTCGCCGTCTGTTGGTTATAGGCTTGTTGACGCTGGGCCTCGCGGCTGTTGCCGGCTTTTTCAGCACCAACTTTATCTTCCTGCTTATCGTTCGTATTCTCCAGGCCTCAGGTGCGGGCGCAGTAATGTCCTTGTCGCTTGTCCTATTTACCCGCTATATCCCGCAAGCCCGCCGCGGCAAAGCAATGGCGACAATTATGTCAGCCGTCTCGCTGGGTCTAGGGCTTGGGCCGGTCGCGGGCGGAGCCATCGTCGAATATCTCGGTTGGATTTGGTTATTCTCTGTAACGGCAGCTATTCTGCTTCTAGTGCCGCTGTTCCTTATTCTGCTGCCCAAAGAAGTACCCACCCGTGGCTCCTTTGATGTGCTTGGCGGGCTGTTCTTGGGCGTCGGCACGACCGGGCTGCTGCTGTTCCTGACCAGCGGGCTGTGGATTGCCTTGATCGCCGGAATTGTCGCCATTGCTTTATTTGTTGGCCGTATCCGCAGCACACCTGATCCGTTCGTGATGCCGGAGCTTTTCCGTAACCGCTCATATCTCGTGTTGGCTCTGATCGGAGTTGCCTCCTACCTGTGCAGTTTTGCCACGTTATTCCTGCTGCCGCAGATTCTGACTCACCGTTTCGGCTTCAGCGCAAGCCATGCCGGGCTTGTGATCTTTCCGGGTTCGCTGCTCGCCATCTTTGTCTCCCGCTCTGTGGGGCGAATCATTGACCGTTATGGCAATGCGGGGATTTTACGTTTTGCACCATTGCTCGTATTGACCGCTACCATCCTATTCGCTTTCTTTGCTGGGCGGTCATGGATTGCCGTCATGTTCATCTATATGATTATGAGTCTGGCCTTCACGACACTGTCCAGTAGTGTATCCAATGAAATCTCTCGGATTCTGCCTTCTTCGCAAATCGGCTCTGGGATGGGCCTGTTCCAGCTGCTGCAATTCTTTAGCGGCGCCTTCAGCGTGGCTATGGCCGCAAGCGCTCTGGAATGGCAGCGCGGACTGCCGCTTTCTGCAGCCTACTCCAATATCTACTGGGGACTCTCTATTGCAGCATTGATCGCCATCATCTCAGCTATTCTCTATCGCCGAGGCAACCGAAGTAGCTCGCTGACCGACATAGTAGATGCAGCAGATGCATAAGACCTAATCGGCTAACACATATATTATTTCATGCAAAAAAACACCCTGCGGCCCATTTCCGGAACTGCAAGGTGTTTTTAATAAATTTTAACAGTCCTTTAGACCACTAAATATTCCGCATTCTTCTCACATTCCGCACATTTGGCCGGCGGGTCCCAGTCCGAGAACTCGGTCTCCTTCAAGTCCACAATATCAGGTGCATCCTCATACTCGTCCACAAATTTGTCGATGGCTAACTCTACATGTTCTTTACATACTACATACATTCAACCAAGCATCCCTTTCTGTGCCGCTGCGGCCTAATACTCCTTCTATTGTTCTACCATACTTCCCACGAAAATGGAACTCCTATCTATCCATTCCAGCAATCTGTTCATCCATTGTCTATATTCTTGCCCTACCGAAAAAAAAGATTCCTCCCACCCCAAACGGGCAAAAGGAATCTCTTCACTTATATCTCTCTAATTTCTATAAATGTTATCTGCAAACTCTCCATCCTACCCTAGAAACTCCACTGGACGATCCAGCTCATACAATCTGCGGTAACGTGGTTCTTTTTCCATCAGCTCCGCATGGGTTCCACGCATTTCTACCGAGCCATTTTCCATAAAAATCACTTCATCCATCTGCTCCGCACCAACCAAATGATGCGTTACCCAGATCAGAGATTTACCGTCCATAGCTTCAAACATCGTCTGCAAAAGATCACGCTCCGTGCTTGGGTCCAACCCTACGGTCGGTTCGTCAAGAATGACGACAGGTGTATTTTGCAGCAAAATACGAGCTAACGCTATCCGCTGGCGCTCTCCACCGGAGAAACGTTGCCCCGCTTCACGGACAAAGGTATTGTATCCATCTGGTAACGAGGAGATCAGCGTATCCATTTTGGCTAATGCTCCAGCTTCTTTAATCGCTTGTTCGGAAGCCTTCGGATCACCCATGCGAATATTGTTCGCTACCGTAGTATCAAATAAGTGTGGGCTTTGATTTAGCACCGCTATAATAGACGGAATGTTATCGCCATAGGCAGCAGCCGCGATTCCATTAATCATAGCCGAACCTGCAGAAGGTTGGATAACCCCTTGAATAGCCTTTAACAACGTCGATTTCCCTGCCCCGCTACGGCCGATGATGGCAATTTTTTTGCCTTGTGGGATGTCGAGGCTGAGATCACGAACCGACCAATTATCCTCTGATCCATAGCGGTAACCCACATTTTCGAGCTTGATATGAGCACTTTTTATGGCCTGAGGTAGAACATCGACTATAGATGCCTGTTCGGAAACTATATTCTGCTCTTCTCCGACCACTCCAGACAACCGCTCCAGCGAGTTACGGTACTGCGGGATTTTCTCCACTGCTTCGGATACTGGCAAAAAAGCATCTGCTACAGGAAAAACAACCAAGACAAACGCCGCAATCAAAGTACCTGCAATAGCACCATCCGCATACTCTCCGGCGGCCCAATATAACATCGAAAGTACACCAACCCCAACGACTGCTTGCCCGATAAACGCACGTAGACGCGCCCAGCTGCGCAGCGCTGCATCAGTTTTGGCCACTTTTTTCTCATCTGCTTCGTAGGTCTCCACGAACTGGCTTTGCCGTCCACTAATGACCCAATCGCCCATACCGAGAACGGCGTCCGTCAGCTTTTGATAGAGGTGATTACGCTCTACCTTCACTTCACGTTGACGTTTCTGGGTGAACAACAAAGATATAAGCGGCAATACCACGACCAACACCAAAATATACAAAGCCATTAATAACGCAAAACCGATATCAAAGGTGCCCAACGCAATCACTGCAACCCCGTAGATCAATAAAGCAATAACACTTGGAAATACGGTTCTCAGATATACATTTTGCAAATATTCGATGTCATCAGCTAACATCCCGAGAATATCCCCAGTACGAAAACGCGACGACAGGAACAAGGCCTGTGGCTCCAAAATATTGTACAGGCGCACACGCATTTTAGAAAGAATCCGTAAAATGGTGTCATGCCCAATCAGCCGTTCCACGTAGTGAATGACTGCCCGGCTTGTTCCAAACGTACGTACACCAACAATCGGCACGTAGATCATCAGGATATTTTCGACCGGTGTAGACGCTTTTGAGATCAGAAATCCTGAAGTATACATCAATGAAGAGGCAGTAAAAATCGTCAACGCCCCAAGCACAATAATTAGCACAAAACGCCAAAAATACGACGATACATAGGGAGCAAACCATCCTTCACGTTTCAATGGATTCCCTCCAATTGCGACCCAATCAACTCATAATACGCACCCTTGCGGGCAAGTAACTCCTGATGGGTACCGATTTCTGCCACTTGGCCTTGCTTCATTACTACAATAATGTCCATATCGAGCATCCAGTGCAGGCGATGGGTAGCCAGAAAGACCAGCTTTCCTTCAAAAAGGGGCACCATCGTCTCCTTCAGCTCATATTCCGTTTCAATATCCAGATGCGCCGTTGGCTCGTCTAGAAGCATAATCGGACGGCTGCTAAGCAGTGCCCGGGCTAATGCCACCCGTTGCTCCTGGCCACCGCTGAACGAACGGCCACCGCCACCAATCATCTCATCTAAGCCATGCGGAAGAGTATCCACCAAACCCGATAAACCAGTAGCTTTCACTGCCTCGGCAACAGCCTCCATAGAAGCCTCAGGGTAATAAAAACGTATATTATCAGCTAACGTACCGCTAAAAATATACGGACGCTGCGGGATATACGAGGTCTGTTTTCGCCAAGCCTCATCCGTTAATGCACTAACCGTAGTACCGTTAACCGTGATACTTCCTGAAGTAGGGTGTAAGAAACCCCCTAATATATCCACTAAAGTAGATTTACCGGCCCCGCTCTCTCCGATAATCCCAATTTTGCTAGCTCCTTTAAATTGCAGGTTCAGCGCTTCCAGCGAAGAAAGCCCTGCTTCCTCATACTTCACGCTAACGTCATTTAATGTGAGCACGCTATTCTCATGCCAAGTGAATATTTGTTCCGATGTTTTTGCTGCAGAACCGACAGATAGATCACCGTTAGGGACGATTACTTCAGCCTTCACCTCATCTTGATCTATAATGCTCTTCATTGCTTCAGCGGCTTCTTTCCCATCCAAAGTAGCATGGAAATCTGAACCTACCAATCTGACAGGCAGGAAATATTCCGGAGCCAAGATTAGAATCGTTAAGCCCGTAACCAATGTCATTTGTTCATTTACAAGCCGCAAACCAAGACTTACCGCTACAGAAGCTACAGACAGCATAGTGAAGAAATCCAGGGCGAACGATGACAAAAAGGCCACTCGCAGCGTACGCATGGTCGCCGAGCGATAACGATCGCTGACAGTAGCAATGCTGTCGCTATGACTACGACTGCGTCCTAGAAATTTTAATGTTTCTAGCCCACGTAATGAGTCTACGAAATGATTAGATAATGTACGATACGATTTCAATTGCCGATCCATTTGCTTACGGGCCGTCATCCCAATCAAAATCATAAAAACAATAATAATCGGCATAGTTACCGTAAGAATAATCCCGCTCGTAGTGTCCATCGTAAAGACGTAAATAAGCACCAAGATCGGTGTAACAGACATCCCTACCATTCTAGGAATGATCGCTTCAAGATACGTGCGGAATTTAGTTACGCCTTCCAGCACCAGTGTAACAAGATCCCCGGTTCCACGCCCGCCCACCATTCTAGGGCCAAGCTGGAAGAGCTTGTCCATCATTTCCCTCCGCATAGTGCTGCCCGTTGCTTCCGCGAAGCGGTAAGAGACACGGCTCATCAGCATAGCACAAGCATGGCGCACAAGAAATGCAAGAAGGAACAATAGCGCAGTGCCCCATTGTTCCTTCAGAGGTTCTCCCGCAAATAGCGCAGAGATGACTTCTGCCAGCGATTTAGCCAGCAGAAGTATGGACAAGCTTTGCACCAGGGTAAGGAAGCCTACAATCAGAAAGACTGGCTTAACTCCTTTATACCCAAGCAAGTTTTTATCCATTAGTATTCAAGATGCTCCTTCTCGTGAACCCGTTTATGAAAGACAAAGTAACTCCAAATTTGATATCCCAATACGAACGGAAGGATAGTCAGTGCCACAATCGTCATTACCTTCAAAGAGTAATGGCCCGAAGCCGCATTAGTGATCGTCAAATTAAAAGCTTGATCAATTGAACTAATCATAACACGCGGGAACAATCCTACAAAGATAGAAGTTACCGAAAGCGCCATTACCGCTCCTGTCATTCCAAAAGCGTAGCCATCCTTCTTCTTCGTCATGAAGTAACCGGACAGTACAAAGGCGATAACTCCCAGGGCGACAATAATCATAAGAATCGTTCCACGTTGCTCGAAAATATCCGTCATATTATAAGTCATAATCACAAAAGCAGTAAATAAAGCTGCGAGTGGGATTAGCAATCTTTGAGCCAACTTGCGAGCACGAGCCTGTAGATCACCCACTGTACGCAGCGTTGTGAACATGAGACCATGCACCAGGCACAGAAGGACAACAGTAAGCCCTGCTACTACAGTGTACACATTCACGATATCTGTGAACCCTGCATACATTTGCATATCCCCATCAATAGGCAACCCTTTGATAAAGCTTGCAAATACTACTGCCAAGAGGAATGGTGGAAGGAAGCTGCCGATAAAGATACAAGCATCCCAAGTTCTTTTCCAAGCCAATGAATCACGTTTACCTCTGAATTCAAAAGCGACACCACGCGCTATCAGAGCTAATAAGGCAAATACAAAAGGAATATAGAATCCACTAAACAGCGTTGCATACCACTCCGGGAAAGCCGCAAACATTGCACCCGCAGCTGTGATAAGCCATACCTCATTCCCATCCCAGAAGGGTCCGATCGAGTTAATCAGAACACGGCGCTCTGTATCATTTTTAGCGAGAATTTGTGTTTCCATCCCTACGCCGAAATCGAAACCCTCCAGGAAGAAGAACCCTATAAACAGAACTGCAATCAGCACAAACCACAATTCATTAAGAGATATCATGGGAACCCTCCTCGTTATATGGATCATTCGAATCGCCGTGATCGTTATCCATTGCATAAGGACCTTTTTTAATCACTTTAATAAACAATCCGACCAACACTAATCCTAGAATTAAATAAATCGTTGTAAAAGAAATCACGGAGAACAGAACTTGACCACATGTAATATTAGGCGACACACTGTCTTCCGTTGTCATCAGTCCGAATACCGTCCATGGCTGACGCCCGAATTCGGTCATAACCCAACCGGCTGTATTCGCAATCGGAGGAAGCAACAAGCCCCATAACATAAACCGCATAAACCAAGTGTTCGGACGGTCCATTTTTTTGCGCCACATTAAGTACATAGCGTACATTCCCAATACAATCATTAACGTTCCTGCTAGAACCATGATCCGGAAACTCCAGAATGTCGTACGTACAGGTGGAATATAGTCACCGGGGCCATAGGTTTGCTCATACTCCGCTTGCAGCTCAAGCATACCTTTAACTTCACCGGAAAATTTACTGTATGAAAGGAAACTCAGCATATAAGGAATTTGAAATTCTCCACTACTAATTTGATTCTTTGGATCAATGTTTGCCCATACGGTCCAAGGTGCCGGGTCACCACTCTTACCCCACAGTCCTTCGGAAGCTGCCATTTTCATTGGTTGAGTTTCAACCAAATATTGCGCTTGGGCGTGACCAGCAACAGCTACACCAATAGAAGAAATAATCCCTACGATGGCTGCAATCTGAAAAGACTTCTTAAAGAAAGAAACCTCTTGTTTCTTCAATATTTTATAAGCACTAATACCTGTTACAAGAAAAGCACCTGTTGCATAAGCAGCCAGTACGGTGTGTGGGAATTCAACCAGCAATTGTCCGTTCGTAATAAGCGCGAAGAAATCATTCATTTCTGCACGTCCATTATTTATCTCAAAACCCACAGGATGCTGCATAAAAGAGTTAGCCGCTAGAATCCAGAATGCAGATAACATCGTACCGAATGCTACCAGCCAGATGGACAGTAAATGTACTCGCTTGGACACCTTATCCCAGCCGAATATCCATATCCCAATAAAAGTAGACTCCAGAAAAAAGGCTGCCAATGCCTCAACTGCAAGCGGAGCCCCGAATACATCACCAACAAAACGTGAATAATCGGACCAGTTCATCCCGAACTGAAATTCCTGCAAGATTCCTGTAACTACCCCTACTGCAAAATTGATGAGGAATAGCTTTCCCCAGAACTGCGCCATTTTTTTGTACTCTTCATTACCTTTTCTAACGTACATTGTCTCCATGATTGCAATCAAGAGCGCTAGTCCGATTGATACCGGTACAAAGAAATAGTGGAATATTGTCGTCGACGCAAATTGTATACGCGACAGCATTACTGTATCCATATTTGTCCCTTCCTTCTCCCCTTTTCGTTAATTATATTCTGTCAAAAATTTAAACTTCTTTTTGTGATAAATGTCACATAAAGATAGTCATTTAACGGTGAAATTCAAATGATTTGTGACAAAGATCACAATTTAGCATAAAGAAAGCAAAAAAAATAAGACGGTTTACCCGTCTTGAGTGGTTCGTCGTTCTATTAAATGCTTGACTCATTTAGGTATTGGTTAGATGGAAATACCCTTCTTCAGCGATTTGAGATCGCCATTCGAATTAAGCAATTGGGGTAGCATCTTCGTGCTGCGAACCATTGGAGAGTCACATAGACGGCAAGAAGGCGCATGTTCAAATGCGAAATTATCCCTCATCCATCCGTTGCATCCCTCATTGGTACATGCCCAAATTGCGGTATTTTCTTCCGGTATTTCTTCCAAAGGTTTCTTCCGGTAGTTCATTGCCGTTCCTCCCATCCTGTAAGTCAAATAGTGAGTAACTAGATATAAAAAGACCGTCCCAACTTTCACAAGCTGGGACGGTTTCTTCTATTATTACAGTTTCACAACGTTTTCGGCTTGTGGTCCACGGTTGCCTTGAACAACGTTGAATTCAACGCGTTGGCCTTCGTCCAAAGTTTTGAAGCCGTCGCCAGTGATTGCGCTGAAGTGAACGAATACGTCGCTTCCGCCTTCAACTTCGATAAATCCGAATCCTTTTTCTGCGTTGAACCATTTAACTGTACCTGTTTGCATGTGTGTTACCTCCACAAATTTAAATTAATATGTTCTTTTTATCTTCAAACAAAGAAAAAATTCACACATTGAAAAAGGTTGTATTACCAAATATGACAGCCCTTTTCAATGCGAGAATTAGGGACTAAATGTATGATTGATATCATATTACCACACCTGATTAGCAAAGGCAAGCAAGCATCCGAATATATCCGTTTTTGCCCTAATAAGTATTACCTTCCAATGTAAGGGCTGCCACTTAGTGTTTATTCCCTAAATAGATCCTTTTTTTGGCATAATTATCATGGTTTTAGAAAAATAGCTTTCCCAAAAACGTTACTTTTATCCGCTTTTTCAAGAAGGTACCCCCTCGGAATCGAAGGGGTAGTCCGCTCTACTTGTCGTAACTGCTATATCATTATATACCGACTTCCAGCATATTATTCCTGTGGTTTTTCTAGAAGTTTAACTGTTGCCTGTTTGGCCTCGCCGTTTCGATAGTAAGTAATTTTCAGATCATCACCGATCTTCGTATGATTATATAAGTACTTGCGAAGAGAAAGGGTAGATATGATTGATTGATCATTAAATTTGGTAATGACATCATTGAATTGCAGTCCAGCTTCCTTCGCAGGGCCAACGGCTTCTAGAACAACTACTCCATCCTTAACACTGTTCGGCAGGTTCAATTCATTGCGTTGATCTTCTGCTAGTGGAACGTACGGATTGTTCAAATCAACTGAATATACACCCAAGTACGAACGGGCAATATGTCCTTTTTCAGCCAGCTCATTAGCGATATCTATCACATGATTCGCAGGAATTGCAAAACCCAGACCCTCTACACCCGTATCTGAAATCTTCATTGTGTTAATTCCAATGACCTTGCCATCCAGATCCACTAATGCGCCGCCACTGTTTCCTTCATTAATCGCCGCATCGGTCTGTATCACTTCTTGTTCCCAGTCATATACTCCATCCTGATTAAGGGATACGGGAACCATCCGTTCAGTATAGCTAACAATCCCCGAGGTCAATGTATCACCAAGTCCTAGCGGATTACCGATAGCAATGACCGTTTCACCTAGACGAAGCTTAGAGGAATCACCGAGCTGCGCGATGGTATCGATTCCTTTGGCATCAATAGAGAGTACCGCAATGTCGCTTACTTTATCCGTTCCAACGAGTGTTGCCTTACGAGTCTCTCCGTTCACTGTAACTACTTCGAGATTACCGGAGTCTTCGATGACATGATTATTGGTAATGATAAATGCTTTATTCCCTGTCTTTTTATAGATCACTCCTGAGCCTAGTGCAGACTCATCCAGAATGTTTAATTCTTCATTATCTTCTTTATGATTGATAATACTTACTACTGCAGGGCGAACCGTGGCAGCAGCTTGAATAATCCGGTCAAATGGATCACTACTGCTTGGGGCAACATTTCCAGTTGCTACAACCGGCTTCTGAGCAGTCTCATGACTCATCTGGCCTGTAAACATACTGAATAACAAAACTGCCACCACAGCGCTGACTAAGGAGCAAACGGCGGATATTTGCCAAGTAGATAAACCCTTACGCGATCTGCGTACAGAATGTCTACGATTAGCAAACGATCCCTTTGATGCTTCATCCCCTCTGGACCGCGAAACTTTAGTTGAATAGAAATCATCATCAAACAATCCCACCGAAAATCTCCCCCTTCTATTGCCAAGCGTTCACTGTTGGTAAGACCTGAACCTATAGCAACCACGTCCGAACCAAACCTCTGTAACCATTAGACTCCAAATATCACTAAAAAGTTTCACTTTATCCATTAACCCCACAAGAGTTTCGGTCAATCGTTAGATTATGATAATCTTTTAATATATCTTCTCTATTAGGAATATTTTGCAACTTAAAAGACTACAATAAAATAGAAGTGTCCCTAAAATTTTAGCATTGCTCATCACGCTTTTAATTGTATCACAGGCAACCTGCAATTCGGGATTTTCCTCAGCTAAAACACCTGCGAATTTTTTACAGTTTTCAGTTCTAATTACACTATATATTCACACTATTAAAGGAGGATTAATTATGAGTTCTTTTTCAACAAGTATGGATTTAGTCGAGTTTATCGGTAAGCTTGGTGACTTAAAGGATGAACACTACCACATGACCCTTGCCTTTAGCGCAATGATCGAATTGATGATTGAAAAAGGCCTAATCTCCCGTCAAGAATTAGATCGCAAGACCGCTGAACTTGATCAGCTTATGACTGGCTCAGCTTATCCCATGGCGTAGGTTGATCATAATACGTATCACACAGTCTGAACTCACTATCTTTGAAAAAACAGCCCCGATCCTCCATTGCGCCGCGTACTGACATTTTTGCCAAATCCATCATATTGTGATCCCGGCTTAAATGCGCCAAATAGGTCCGTTTAGTCCGCCCTGTAAGAATTTCGCTAAGCGCAGCTCCAGCTGCCTCATTGGAAAGGTGACCCATGTCGCCTAGGATGCGCCGTTTCGTATTCCACGGATAACGTCCCATTCTCAGCAATTCGATATCATGATTCGCCTCCAGCACCAATACATCTGCATCTGAAATTGCATCTCTTACCTTATCACTAACATAGCCCAGGTCTGTAGCTACACATAACTTCTCTTTTCCATCATAAAAATTGTAACCCACTGGCTCCGCTGCATCATGAGAAATCGCAAAGGATTCTACTCGCATACTGCCGAAATCCTTGTGCTGGCCAGACTCCATGATCATACGGTTATACTCCGGTATTTTACCAATTCCCTTCTCGATAGCTCCCCAGGTATTGGTGTTCGCATAAATCGGAAGATCGTATTTACGGGCCATGGCCCCGAGTCCCTTGATATGATCGGAATGTTCGTGTGTAACTAGAATCCCGTCTATATCATTACCCGTTAGTTCACGCATGGCCAACAGCTCATCGATCCGCTTGGCACTAAAACCTGCGTCAATCATAAGTGTTGTCTCCCCGTTTCGTACCACCGTTACATTGCCGGTAGAACCACTGGACAGTACTGTAAATGAAATCCCCATTTTCCTTACTCCTTCTACTCTGTTGTCTTAGGACTGATGATGTCCGCACTAATAGCATCCACATAATAGGCATTGCCGTTCTCCAGCATAAACCGCCACATCGGCGAAGCTACCTGACTTTCCGAGTTGAACAGCTCACCGTAATATCCCAGCTCAATCTCCTTCACTACGGAATCTGCCGGGAAATACTTCTCTATCAAACTACTAAGTGCTTGCGATGCTGGAAGCACCTTCTGTTCTTTATCGCTGCTGCTTGTCCCTATTTCAATCTTCGGCCAGCGGTAAGCTACGATTTTTTGATCACTGTTAATCAACTCTAGCCTAACACGGAACAACGACCACTGATTTTGAACCAGCGGATGAAGAACGAACTTCCCAACCTCACTTTCCTGTGAATCAAAGCGATAATTGGAAATGTCAGGAACCTTATCCTCAAGCGCCTTGCTAAGCTCTGAGAAGGAAGAATAGATCAGCTTGCTGTCTATAGGTACATCTAATTTAATTGGTGGTTCAGTCTGTTCTTCAGCAGAATAACGATAAGTAATGTTAGGAAGCTGCGGGGTAGAAGCCGGAATGGGACACAATACACGAATCCCTTTCTGCTCCATTACGGCTTGGGTCTCAGCAGACAGGGAAGTAAAATCAAGATTAGCACTAACCTGATCGCGTAAATCGACCCACAGCTGGTAACATAGCAGCAGATTCAGACCTAAAAAGGCGCAAATCAGTACATTTTTAGCTCTTCCCCAATCCATACCCGAACCTCCTAAATGTTATATGAACCACTTGCCCATTAATTCAAAGTAAGCACGCTGCCATCACTAAGTGTAACTTTCCAGACAGGTATCAGCTCCAGATGATCTTCCTTCACCTCAGGCACATAAGCAGGCGTTAAATCCTTCACTGCCGAAGTTTTACTGACCAGAGACAACCTATACTCCAGATCCGCACCTCCAGATAGCTCCACTACCTTTTTTACGGCCTTACTTTCATCTATATAGATTAGAGAACGTTCATAAGAGGATACTGTTCCCTGCTGCAGTTCCAGATTTATTACACCATACTGTAATGATGAATGGCTCATTATCGGATAGGAGCCGTACGGGTAGGAGCCATAATATTGTTGAAAAGAGACCTTTCTCTCCTGTCTGCCTTCCTCTGTAGCCTCCAAACGGTAAGTCCCATTCCATCCGCCATGCTGGTTCACAAATTCTACAGCTTCCAAAGCATCCTTGGCAGGGGTACTTTCTCCAGCTGGAAGAGCCGCAGGGTCGCTATAGCTCATCCAGTTCTTACCCTGGTCCACCTGAAGGCTTCGTTTGCTGTCCGTATAAATCTCCGAGCCGTTTTTCTCCCGGATATATCTAGTACTTCCAACATCGAAGAAAAGATTACTCTGCATTTGCTCTATGGTGTACATCCCGGAAGGCATGTCTACCTGAACCAGAGAAATCTTACTGTCTGGCACATAATAATCCCCGCTTACGGTCTTGTAAGGCGTCCAATTCTTACCGAAATCAACATGCTGCTGCACATCCTGAACCGTTAAATCCGCTTTTGCCGCTTCGTATATGATGTCGCCTCTCGTACTGAAGAAAATAGCATGGGCCTTGGAATCGTTCTTAATGTTATAGATCCAAATGCGATCGATGCTTTCTCCTTCAAAAAGGGAATCTGGCGATAACTGCATCACCCGCTGCAATAACGTTACCGGAATGCCCGCTCCGAACGAAAGCTCAATCCCAGGATTCTCATTGCGGATCTTATCCCAATCATAATCCTGTACCGAGTGCCGCTGAAAGCTTTCGAAGCCACGACCTTTTAAGCGATTCATGATCAAGCTATAGAACGTAGAGTCCGGATAAAAAAGCGTATGCTTGCCTTCCCCCATATGGATGATCATTTTGTCAGGGTATAACAGGTTCTCTACCTTCTCTTCCGGACCCATATTATCTGTCTTCACATACAGGTTCTCAGAAAGCACCGCAGAATCAGCACCAGGCAAGCGGTAGATCAAATAATAGCTTTCAACCAGGCTTCCGAGCACGAGCAAGGCTAGAATGCATGATTTGATTCGTTCCTTCACGCCTCACTCCCCCTTTGCTCGTTCAAAGGCAGGGTAAAGGTTACCTTTGAACCTTCATTTAGCTCGGATTGCAGGGAAATGGAGCCTCCATGTGCCTTCACAATTTCCCGGGCAATGGAAAGGCCAAGTCCAGTGCCTCCCATGTTCCGCGAACGTGCCTTATCCACGCGATAAAATCGTTCGAAGATCCGCTCGATATCTTTTTTCGGAATCCCTATCCCCGAATCACGTACAGAAATGGAGAGCATTCCATCCTCATTCTTCAACGCTTCCAATTCAATTGTACCGCCTTCTGGCGTATATTTCAGCGCATTGGAGACCAAATTCCCCAAGACCTGGTCAATTTGATCACGATCAAGCCACGCCGTAGTAACATCTTTGCGGACCCTTGTACTGATATCGATACGCTTTTGCCGAATTTGAAAAGAAAAACGATCCGCCACATCCTCCAGCATCTCGGTAATATCCGTCTGCTGAATTCGAAGAAGAGCTTCCTTGGAATCCAGACGGGAAAGATGCAGCAAATCCGTAACCAGACGAATCATCCGTTCCGTTTCGTTGCGAATCACCCCAACAAACCGAACCGCCAGCTGCGGATCTTCAAGTGCTCCATCATCCAGTGCTTCAACATAGCTTTTAATAGTGGTAAGTGGTGTTCTTAGCTCATGCGAAACGTTCGCCACGAACTCCCGGCGTGATTCCTCCAGATTCTCCTGTTCGGTGACATCCTGCAACACAGCAATTGTGCCGGCAATGCCCCCCTCACGACGATGAATGGGAGTAAACGTCACTCTTACGATATTAGAATCTTCTCCACCCATATGGGTCAGATGAAGCATTGCAGATTGGGCATTGCCTTTAGCCAGAGATCCGCTTTGTTCGTAATCTAAGCCCAACAGTTTATCTAGAGGAGCGCCTTCCGGCAACGGACCTTCATTTCCGAGCATCAACGCTGCCCGCCGATTCATCAGAATCACTACTCCGTTCTCATCTGTAGCCACAACACCATCACTCATGTTCGTCAGAATAGAGGTAAGCTTCTCCTTCTCCTCTTCATTCTGCGAGAGTGCTTCCCGCAATCTACCGGTCATATAATTGAACGCCTGACTGAGTTGTCCAATTTCATCATTGCCCAATACGGGCATTTTACGATTGAATCGGCCTTCAGCGACCGCCGTAGCATGCCTCGTCATTTCCTTAATAGGCTGCGTGATAGTGTGCGCCAGAATGACGCATAAAACAACCGTTAACGCTAGAGCTAACAGCAAACCTGAGATAAATACACTATTGATCCGGCCCATCGTGGCGTATAGATCCTTCATGTCAGCAGCAATATAGATTGCGCCCACTACCTTGTCCCCCGAGAGCACAGGCTTAGCCACAACCTTTTTCCGCACATTATCATCCGCAATAATATATTCCTCGTTATCACTGATGCCCTGCAAGGCCCGATTCACAACTGTCTGGGTGTTACGCTGCCCGACATAGTCATTCTGCGAGGGAACAGAAGTGGTGATGATTTTGCCGCTGGCATCCAGTACCTGAATTTCAGCCCCGTTAATGTACAGATTATTGACCATCCCGCGCAGACTTTCCACAGCCGTTTCCTCATCAGCCGTTCCAGCCTCACTACCAAATTTATCAGCAGTCAGGATAGACAACATCTCAGCACGTGCTTTAAGGTCCTTGGTGAAATTATCTGTTAACGAGTTCTTCATCGAGCTCACAAAATAAACCCCGATCAACTGCATAGCTATCAGAATCAGCAATACGTAAATAATAATAAGTTTTGCCTGAATTGTCCGGATAAAGGACCGCCACTTCATCACAGTCCTCCATTTTTAGGGCTATGCATCAAATAGCCAAGTCCACGCCGAGTATAAATATATTCGGGCTTGCTGGGGTTCTCCTCAATTTTCTCTCTTAGACGACGGATCGTCACATCAACGGTCCGCACATCACCGAAATACTCAAATCCCCACACTGCCTGCAGCAAATGCTCCCGAGTCATCACCTTACCGGCATGTTTGATCATATAGTAGAGCAGCTCATATTCACGATGGGTCAAGTCAAGCGGCTCCCCGCCCTTATAGACCATATACATATCTGTATCTATAAACAGATCAAAATGATAAATGCCCTGCTTATTCTCTGCTGGTTCACTCGCCATCCCCTGTGGTGACGGTTTATGCTGTCTCCGCATCTGGGCTTTAACTCTGGCCAGCAATTCACGTGTACTAAAAGGTTTGGTCACATAGTCATCAGCACCAAGCTCCAGGCCAAGTACCTTATCAATCTCTCCGTCCTTGGCTGTAAGCATAATGATAGGAATGTCCAAGTGCGCAGAACGCACCTCGCGGCAGACGTCCATGCCATCTTTGCCGGGCAGCATAAGATCAAGCAGCATAAGATCGGGCCTTTTGGACAATGCCAGCTCCACTGCGCTGTTACCATCAAAAGCACAAATAACCTCGTAGCCTTCTTTTTCTAAATTAAATTTCAATATATCAGCAATAGGCTGTTCATCATCTACTACCAGAATCGTTCCCATCTGCATGTCCCAGCTTCACCTTCCTATCCTTACTTAATGATCATTCCTTTATTTTAACATACCTGTCTAACCGTCACATCCTACGAAATAAGCAATCCCCCTGCCCAGCAAAAAGAAACGGCTTTGCCGTCACTCGTAGATTAAAAAAATAAAAACCGCCCGATTAAAATCGAGCAGTTAAAGGATTAAGTATGAATTATTGCAAATACTTCATTGGATTTACAGCAGTGCCATTCTTCCGAATCTCAAAATGCAGATGTGTACCCGTCGAACGTCCGGTGCTGCCCATTACGCCAATCTTGCCACCCTGCTCCAAGCGTTGGCCTGTAGAAACCGAGATGCTTTTTAAATGACCATAATAGGTCTGGTATCCGTTGCGATGATCCACAATAACTACATTCCCGTATCCATTCTGCACCCCTGCAAAGATTACGGTCCCGGCATCAGAAGCTTTTATATTTCGATTGCTAGATACCATATCAATACCCTTATGGGCACGGCTCCAACGCTCACCGAAGCTACTTGTCAGGGTTGCCCCGCTTACCGGCCAACTGAACATGCCTGTTCCTTCACCAACAACCTTCGTTCCCCGATAAACAACTTCTGGCAGCGAGGCTTTTATAACGGTCTGGCCTAACCATTCTTCTTGAACAACCATGCCATTTTCCTTTGTTACCCGATACTCCATTTCTTTAAGTCCAGTTTGTCCTGGACGAACCACTTTGCTTTTGCCTGCCGCTAGCTGATCGCTCGAACGCACAACCACTTCCGGCTCAGTCACTATCTGCTCAGTCACTTTTTCCACAGTTACTACTGTAACATCTGGTTGGGGTACCTTCAGCTTCAGTGTATCTCCAATCTTCAACGTCAGCTCTTTCACGTTAGGGTTGTTACTATAAATCTCTTTTTGGGTGATTTCAAACCGTTTGGCAATCCCCGAAATCGTATCACCCTCTTGAACGGTATAAAGAAGAGGCGCCTCTTTACCTTCAGTAAGTGTCTGGACCGCTGCCTCCACATCCAACACTTTATTAGGATCTGCTTTGATAGGAACGATAGAAATATCTTCACTAATCTCTACCGACTCTACTTGCTCTGGAGCCTTCGCTTTTGCAGCAGATGAGCTGGAAGCAGCCGTTCTTGTTAGCTTACTAGCCGTCGTTGCTACTTCTGCTTGTGGGACATAATGATTTTTTACCCCTTCGAGCACAGCATTAGCAGTTTCCTGATCCTTAACTATGCCAACGGCCTTGCCATCTACCATCAATTGGACGCCTACCGCATAAGCTTTCAGCATTCCATCTAGTTTAGTAAGTGTCGCCTCACTATCAACTTCTGGCTTGTATGCCTTCTGCTCTTCTATTGTTATGCCCTCTGTTTGCAGCACCATGGTTGAATTCGGATATTTCTCCTGATATTCTCGTTGTTTCTTATCGTATAGCTGGTTAAGCTGCGTCTGATCGGTAAGTCTTCCGACTTCTTCGCCCTTCACCAACACTTGATAATAGGTAACCGTGTTAGCGGCTACATACTTTTTCTCTGCTCCAACCAACACCGTAGCTAGAAGCACAAGGCCGACAGATCCCAAAATCCAAGCACGCCGAAATCTGCGAGTACCTTTCTCTTGTTGAAAGTGTTTGGAGTCGTGATCGAAATTGTGGCTCTGTTGAACATTCGCCTCGGATTCTGCTGGATGTCCATCCTGCAGCTTGCTCATCCGACGCATGAACTTAAATCCCTTCATGAAACTCTCCCTTTCAGTCCGCTTTTACTTCCGACAAAAGCGGCCAAGCTAATTGTACGACCTCGATTATATAGATTACGTCCATGTAAATTTCTGCGTATACTAGTGCTTAATTCCTGCTTCTAATGAACCTATAAAAAGGCTGTTAAGGAGGTTACAAAAATTTAACCTCTTGAGGTCCTTGTTTACTGTACCATAGCTTAGAGAAAAATTTCAACTTTAGACATGACAAAAAACCCGCCAAATACGCGGGTTTTTTGCGCAAATATGAAATTTTAACCTTTTTCTTGTGTCTATAAAGTGACAATTATAAAAGCTATTGCGTAGATTCTGTAGTTGGTGTAAGCATTTTCATTATGCTCTCATATTCGTCTGCATCAACATATTTTGCAATTACCTGTTGCAGCTCTTTAACCTCATCTTCTGTTAATCCATCCTCCATCGCTGTTGAAATTTTTGCCATCTCATCCTGGGGTAGTTTGGACATCAAAATATTGAATATATTTACCTTCTCTTCCGATGGAAGATTATCTTTGAAGTCACTGAGTGCCTCAGGTGTCATTACTAATTGTTGGTCACCAACACTTCCACTTCCGTTATCAGTTGAACTTTCGGTTGTAACTTGCCCCATAACTGGTAAGGCATCAGTCGGAGTATTATCATCTACGGGCTCGCCCTTGCCTTTAGCTGGCGAATCCGTGCTTTTGTCGGTCTCCTTGCTAACTGTACTCCCTGTGGTTACTTCTTTATTGGCTGTATCCGAGTCAGATTTGTTATCCATGCCAATGATGCTCCGAATCATTCCTCCAAATCCCGGACCGGGAGTATTCACTTTAATATCGAAGCTAGCCAGTACCGACTGAATATAAGCATTTACAACCACGCCCGTTGTTAGAATTGAAAGAGTGCTGGCAAGTACCACAATCAGACATACGCTAAGTGCACGCTTCACGATCTTCATCTTCATTTCTCCTCTCACCTATGTTCAAGTCTATCTGGTAGATCATGTACATGTTCTTCTATACATCCAGTATTGACTAGAACCGGCCTTGGGAAACGTCTAGGTATAAATCTAGGCCCCAAAAGAGAGAGAGAGATAGTCCTCAGAACAAAAAAAAGAGCCTCTAACGAGGCTCCTTAGTATAACTAGGTTTTAGATATAAATTGGCAATACTTGATTCGTCTGCTCACGGTTACGACCCACTGAGAAGATAGCAATCGGAATACCTGTAAGCTCAGATACACGTTCAACATATCTGCGTGTATTTGCTGGAAGATCATCCAACGTTTTTGCAGAAGTAATATCTTCGCTCCAGCCTGGAAGTTCCTCATATACCGCTTCACATTCTGCCAGCATTTTGAGGCTAGCAGGGTAATGAGTAATTACCTCACCACGGTATTTGTAGCCTGTGCAGATCTTCACAGTCTCAAGTCCGCTAAGTACATCCAGCGAGTTAAGAGATAGCCCTGTGATTCCACTTACCCGACGAGCGTGACTCACAACTACACTGTCGAACCAGCCTACACGGCGTGCACGTCCGGTAACTGTGCCATATTCATGACCTGTTTCACGGATATAATCACCTGTTGCATCATTCAGCTCTGTAGGGAACGGGCCATCTCCAACACGAGTGGTATAGGCCTTTGCAACCCCAATAACCTGTTTGATTTTGGACGGTCCAACACCAGAACCTATGCACACCCCACCAGCAGATGGGTTGGATGAAGTAACAAACGGATACGTGCCTTGATCGATATCAAGCATTACTCCTTGCGCACCTTCAAACAACACTTTGCGATCCGCATCAATGGCATCATTAAGAATAACAGAGGTGTCTGTTACATAATTACGCAGCACTTCTGCATATTCCAGGTATTGAGTCAGAATCTCTTCTACATTAAGAGCTTCAGCACCATAGACCTGCGTAATCACTTGGTTCTTCTCTTGCATCAAGGGGCGGAGTCTCAGTTCGAATTCCTCAGCGTCCATCAAGTCAGCAATACGGATACCGTTGCGTGCTGCCTTATCCATATAACAAGGACCGATACCTTTACGTGTAGTACCAATCTTGTTCGGACCCTTACGGTCTTCTTCGAGAGCATCCAGCACCATATGGTATGGCATAATGACATGAGCACGATCACTGATCACTAAGTTCTTAGTATCAAAACCGTTCTCATGAATATAATTAATTTCTTGGATCAAGGCAGCCGGATTAATAACCATTCCGTTACCAATTACACAAGTTTTCTCTTTATAAAATACACCCGAAGGGATCAAGCTGAGCTTAAACTTCTCACCGTCAATCAGAATCGTGTGACCGGCATTATTGCCCCCTTGATAACGGGCGACCACATCTGCACTTTCCGCTAGAAAGTCAGTGATTTTCCCTTTACCTTCGTCTCCCCATTGTGTTCCCACGACGACTACCGTTGACATGTTCATTCCTCCGTAGGTGCTACTTAGCACCATTATTTTTCATAATATGGACCCTATACGTCATTCTTATGTACGTGGCCCTCCGGACGCCAAGCAGATTTAACCCGCTAAAGGACAATTCTCAGTGTAACAGCGGTTTTTTTCAAAGTCAAATAAAACGAACGATTACACAAAGAAATGTGCAATCGTTCGGGAATTATACATGTCAGGTTTAACCAGCAAATGGTTCCGCATGTGCTCGCTCGTAGTTAACGAACTTGTTGAAATTTTTAAGAAAGACCAGTTCTACCGTGCCTACGGGACCATTACGCTGTTTAGCTATAATGATCTCAATAATATTCTTCTTCTCCGTATCCGCATTGTAATAATCATCACGATACAGAAACGCAACAATATCGGCATCCTGCTCGATAGAACCCGATTCACGCAAGTCACTCATCATTGGACGTTTATCCTGGCGCTGCTCTACACCCCGGCTTAACTGCGACAGGGCAATAACCGGCACATCCAGCTCACGGGCAATCTGCTTCAGTGTACGAGATATATCCGATACTTCCTGCTGACGGTTCTCTCCGCCTTTACCGCGGCCCTGAATGAGCTGCAAGTAGTCGATGACGATCATGCCAAGTCCTTTTTCCTTCTTCAGTCTCCGGCACTTTGCACGAATATCGGTTACCGTGATACCTGGTGTATCGTCGATATAAATCTCCGCTTCAGATAGAGACTGAATACCCATCGTCAGCTTGGACCAATCATCATCACTCTTGAAGTCACCGGTACGCATAATATTGGCATCTAAGTTGGCTTCAGCACAAATCATCCGCTGTACCAGCTGTGGCGCTGACATTTCCAGACTGAATATCGCAACAGTTTCTTTAGCGCGTACTGCCACGTTCTGTGCAATATTCAGGGCGAATGCAGTCTTACCAACAGATGGACGAGCCGCAACAATGATCAGATCGTTACGTTGGAATCCGTTAGTCATATGATCTAAATCCACAAATCCGGTTGGGATACCTGAGGTACCCCCCTTATTTTGATGAAGCAACTCAACCTTGTCGAACACTTCCATCAAGACATCGCGGATCGCAATAAATCCACTGCCGCTCCGCCGGTTGGAGATTTCAAGAATGCGCCGCTCTGCATCACTCAGCATATCGGCTACATCTTCACCGCCAGTATAACCTTCGCTCACAATTTGCGTGGCTGTGCGAATCAAACGGCGCAGCATGGCTTTCTCTTCGATAATCTGGGCGTAGTATTCTACGTTAGCAGCAGTAGGCACGGCATGCGCCAGCTTAGCTAAGTAGCTAACCCCACCAATATCTTCAAGCTCTCCTTTGTCCTGCAGTCTGGACGTAAGTGTAACAAGATCAATCGGCTGGCTCTCTTCTCCGAGCTGCACCATCGCCTCAAAAATCATTTGATGCGCTTTATCGTAGAAGTCTTCGGTATTCACCCGTTCCATTGCAGTAATGAGCGCTTCATCCTGCAACAGAACCGCACCAATTACCGCCTGCTCGGCTTCAAGATTCTGCGGGGGAACCCGATCGAAAAAGAGATCTCCACCCATGTTACTCCTCCGTTACCTCAACCTTAAGTGTGGCCTTTACTTCAGTATGCAATTTTACGCTTACTTGAAATACTCCTATATGGCGAATTGGCTCACCTAATTCAATCTTGCGCTTATCAATAGTAATTCCTTTGGTGGAAGCCAGTGTCTCAGCAATCTGTTTGCTTGTAATAGCACCGAATAAACGTCCGCCTTCACCTGATTTTGCTTTCATTGTCAGTGTTAGCTCGTCAAGCTTCTTACCCAATTGCTGTGCTTCTTCTTTTTCGTTATCTTTACGGCGTTGTTCAGCAGCCGCTTGATTCTCCAGCGTCTTCACGTTACCTTCCGTTGCCGGACGAACCAATCCACGTGGCAATAAGAAGTTAGAAGCATAACCTTCGGATACCTCTTTAACCTGACCTTTTTTACCTTGACCCTTAACATCTTTTATGAATATGACCTTCATTCGAATAACCCCTCTTTCGATTCGATTTCAGCCAGCACCTGCAGTAATCTGGCTTCTGCTTCTTTACATGTTCCTTCAAGCTGTACCGCGGCATTGGACAGATGCCCTCCGCCGCCTAATTTCTCCATCACGACCTGTACATTCATACGTCCTAGTGATCGGGCACTAATGCCAATCAGGCCGTCAGGCCGCTCGCTGATGACGAATGAAGCAACTACGTTGGTCATCCCAAGCAGCGTGTCCGCAGTCTGAGCAATAAGAAGCTGCGGAATTTTCATGCCTGGTGCCGTAACTACAAGCGCGATTTGGTCATACACCATCCGCGCATGTTTGATAATTTCGGCTTTGGAAATATACTCCTGTAAATCCTCCTTGAGCATGCGCTGAATAAGTACGGTATCGGCACCATTCCGGCGCAGGAAGCCTGCGGCCTCAAAGGTACGCGACCCCGTATGAAGCGCAAAATGCTTCGTATCCACCGTGATCCCCGCTAACAACATTGTAGCATCCAGCGGACTGATCTTTACCTTCTCATGAATATACTGAAGCAGCTCTGTCACCAGCTCACAAGTCGATGAAGCGTAAGGCTCCAAATACACCAATACAGCATCGTTAATGAACTCTTCACCTCTTCGGTGATGATCCACCACTACAATTCTGCTAGCATATTGCACTAACCGCGGCTCCATCGTCATAGACGCCTTATGTGTATCCACAACAATTAGCAGGGTATGCTCTGTCATGATCTGTAGGGATTGCTCCGTTGTGATGAATGACTTATACAATTCATCGTCCTTACGAATCTGCTCCATCATGTTAGTTATCGATGGATTAGGAGTCTCCATCACAATGCTAGCCTCTACATTATACATCTGCGCAGCCCTTAACAGGCCGATTGCAGCACCCACAGCGTCGATATCCGGTGTCCGATGACCGAGGATCAGCACACGATCGCTCTCCTGCATCAGATCCCGCAAAGCATGCGCAATGACCCGCGCCCGCACTCGGGTACGCTTCTCAGCAGCATTACTCTTGCCACCGTAGAAGGATAACCGTTGGCCTGCTTTTACAGCCGCCTGATCACCACCTCGGCCAAGCGCCATATCTAGACTGGATTGGGCCAATGCCCCTAATTCACTTGCAGAGTCTGCGCCAAAGGCCAGACCAATACTCAGTGTCATGGGTACCTTAAGATCAGCAGTCATTTCTCTGACTTCATCTAGAATCACGAAGCGGCTCTCTTCCAACGCTTGCAGGCTACGATGATTAAGCAGCATTAGATAACGTTCCGAGGACAACCGCCGCAGATAAACCTCAAACTGCTTACTCCATTCAGTGATTTCACTCGTCACCTTAGCAATCAGCGAGGTTCGCTGTTGATCATCCATCCCTTGAGCAGATTCATCCAGGTTATCCATCATCACTATGCCGATCGCCAGCTTCTCATCCTCATACCGCTCACGTAACACCACAAGCTCAGTGATATCATACAAGTAAAGAATACGCTCACTCGGAATAATGACAGCTTGATAAAATCGTTCATCCACGATGATCTCAAGACGGGTGTCATGGAGCACACCTTCTTTGGCGACCTCCCGCTTACCCGCTGCAGCACCTGTGAAAAAAGACTGCATATCAGGCAATAATTCTTGCAGTGATTCCCCGACTAAAGACTTGCGTGCGAAAATATCGCCGGCATAGCGGTTATTCCATTCCACCGTTCGATCCTCGCTAAACAGAATGATTCCAAGCGGCAGCATGCTGACTGCTTCGCCCTCTACCCGCTTAATGCGGAAAGATAGCCCATTAATATATTCCACCAGATTACGGCGGAACGAGATCTCCGCTTTCAACATATAGAAGCATAAAGTACCTGAGAGAAACAGGCCGGCGACCCCAAGCGCCCAGTTATAAACACTGACAATTATAATAAGGACCAACAGCAGCATGAACGCCCATACGGTATGATAGCCGTGCCAGCGTCTTTGCAGAAATTTAGGCATGAACTCTCACCCTATCGTTTCGATTTGGTCACATACTCCCGCAGTGGGAACGCAAGATCAATAATACCAATAATGCGCAGCGGCGGCAGTAAAATAACCGGTATCGCTAACAAAACGGCAGACATCTTGTTCCATTTGCGTTCATGCGCCAGGAAGAAGAAAAATCCGATGGCCTGAATCATAAAGCCAATTCGCAGCAGTGGCAGAAGATTGGCAGAAATCATGAGGATGAAATTGTTCTCCGACCCTGAGAAGAAGAGCTGTAGAACAACACCAATCAGATAGTACCAAATAAACGATCTTGAAAGTCTCCATTCACGTGCAGGCTTCATCTTAGGTACTGCATAATTCATACTGTTCAGAATCGGGCGGGCAATAGAATGCGTAATCACAGCAATCATGAAGGAGCTTACGATTAGAGTCATAGGGATCATTTGAACCGTCATATGACTTATCTTGTTTACATCCTCAGTTGAAAATCCAATATCAGTGAGCAGAGGATTGGTAGTTCCGAGCTCAGACAGAGGTGAATTAACCATTTGCAATACATCGTTCACATAGGTAGACAGGTCAAAATTAAATAATGCCGTACCCAGCAGCAAAAGCAGCAGGAACTGTGCAAGAATCGTAACCGTACCTGCGATCACGGTAGACATGGCCGGGGCATGTCTTTTATACCAGCGCCCCATAACCAGAGCCGGTATTAAGAAATACGCAGCTATCAACAGATAAATTGGTGTAATCAAGCCTACAATCAGCAACACCGGCAATACATGCAGCACAAATTGTCTCGTGTTCAGGGTAGTAAACAACACTACTGCCGGAACAATCATAAACAGGGTAGTGATGATGAGGAGTGGAGTCGTTAAACTAAGCAGCAAAAGTAAGTATGCTACGCTCCAAGCCACAGATGACCAGCGAAATTTCAACAGTATTCACCTCTTACGCATATGTTCTTCTAAAGCAGATATATCTTGGTACCAATCTTCCAGTTGATGCCCTTCCTGCTTGTGCTTTCTAAGCTTCTCCAGTAGCAAGTCATCTAAAGAACGATAAGGAATCCCTAGTCTGCGGCCCAAAATATAAGAGCTCATAATCAAGCTAGCCAGACTGTCACCGACACGGGTAGTACTGCCTTCCCATAACGCTTTAAATAACCTTGAAACTTGATCAATCACTTCGGTTTTCAGCCATTCAATTACCTTGGCGCGCTTGGCTACATCCAGATCCTTCGGCACATTGGACACGTCTCTCTACCTCCGGCAAAAAGCTTTATTCTCCATTATAGCATAAAAAATTCGGTGTCACACTGGACGCCCCGCGCCCCTTAAGTATGCTTCAATCCATGCTGTCTATGCCTCTTTTTGGAGAGGAGCTTTCTTTAAAAAAGACCCGCATTCCGTTATCGCCGGAAATACAGGCCTTGTTCCGATAGCTTCTATAACCGCGAATACACTGGGACTATAATGATTCCTGTGATTGTCTTGTTACAAATTTCTCGCAATATTCTATGACTTGACTCCGGCGAACAATTCCAATAAACCGGTTCATATCATCGACCACAGGTACAAAGTTCTGCACCTTAGCCAAATTAATTAGATCTTCCATATCCGCATCAATTGAGACCGGCTTGTTATTCATACGTAATGGAACGTCCTTCAGCAAAAATTTTGAAGCGTTCTCAAACGAAACCTTACCCTCCGACTCTTTCATGTACCAGAGCAGATCACCTTCCGTTACCGTGCCGGCATACTCTCCATTACGGTTAAGAATCGGGACTGCTGTATAGCGGTGAAACTCCATCCTCTCAAGCGTTTGGCGCAGCGTAGAATCGAGCGTTACGCAGGCCACCTCCTGTTTCGGAAGTAAAAAAAATGCAATATTCATCTCTTGATCCTCCTCAAAGAGTTCCGAAGGAATTACGGTTCTTTAACTTCCTTTTACTGCCATGCCAATGTGATTATACGTAGCAGCTAAATAATAGTTCCAACTCATTATAACATGAAGACAGTAAGCAGCAGCCATGAGAATGTTTATGGCTGCTGCAATTTATTTATATGAGTTTAGCTTTCCAATTAGAATTACTGTGTAACTGCTGTTGCTTTGGGCTCGAGTGCATTACTTGCTTTTCCCGGCTCAATCAGTTGATCTACAGGTGTTCCTGCATTCATCCAATTATCAATCAGCGCCTTAGCTTCGCGCAAGTCCTCTTCATCAACGATATCATAATAAAGTCCGTCAATACGTTTTCCTTCGCCCATTACCGTAAAGCTTGAGATATCCATATCTTTGCCGCCCATAAATTTCTTGGCCAGACTAATAATCATTGAAGGCTCAATATCGGTCTTAAAATTATCGCCCATAATATCCAGCAGCTTAGGAATATTGCCGATTTGGCTGATCGATAACATTTTATTAGCTACGACATCAATAAAAACCTGTTGGCGTTTGGTCCGGTTAAAGTCACTATCTTCACGGTAGCGTGTATAGTTGAGTGCTTCTTGACCGTTATAATTCGACTTTCCACCCTCGATCGTAAACTTTTCATGGTCCTTACCCTTGTTTACAATGTCCTTCTTGATTGGCAACGGAACGCCTCCAATAGCATCAACGGCATCCTTGAGCCCTTGAAAGTTAATGGTGGCATAATACTGAATATCATGCTCCAGCAGTGCTTCCAGAGTATCCTTAGCCATTTGCTGCCCACCAAAAGCATAAGCATGGGTAATCTTATCTTTTTTATTATCGTTATGCCCAATAATCTCGGTATACGTATCACGTGGAATAGAAATAAGCAGAATTTTGTAATCCTCAGGGCGAACAACAGCATACATCATAGTGTCTGAACGTGCGGTTTCATTGTCGCGTTGATCAGTCCCGAGCAGCATCAGCGAGAATGGATCGCTTTTGTATACAACCGGCTCTGGCTTAACCTTATTCTCATCCTTAAGTGGCTGGTAAGATTCTTCTTTCAGCTTGCTTTCTACCCGATCGGACAAAAAGAGGTCAAAGGCTAATACGGCCAAAGAATTCCGAAACAGAAAGCCTCCCGCTATAACAACGACGAGAACAATTAGCGCAATGTATCTTTTCTTTATTTTTTTCATCTTTGATTCCTTCTTTATTGTAGAATAATTACAAATACCATATATTTACAATGCCTCCTGATCGTTCTCAGGCAGTCATGGTTTTATTTCTCTCGGCGGCGAATTTACTGTCCCTTATTCCATTATCTTATTGTCCCCCCTTTCAGGAAATTCGGGTCATTCTAAATTATAGAAAAAAGTTTTTTTGCGTTTCTAAAATAATATGGGATAAAACAATATTTCTATTGTAATCACTAAATGGATAAAAAGAAACAACAAATACCGACATGAATAGGGAAAAAGCACCATACCAAGTAATAATTACTGGTATGATGCTCCAAATTTAACTTCGAATTCCAAGGGCATGTATAATATGTTTTACCCGTTCTCCATAATGTAAACCGCGGAAAAACCCATAATCGAACAATTTAGCAGCACCCTCAAATCGGCTGCCATAGGTCTCTGCCCCCATAACGACCGCAATAAGCCGGTGCCCCTCTCGCTGGGCTGATCCCGCAATACAATATCCCGTCTGGCTATCATATCCAGTCTTCAACCCATCTGCCCCATCGTATGCGTAAGCGCCGCCCATACCTGGAAGCATAAGGTTGCTATTACTAACATATAACCCTTTATCCTTTAATTGCATCTGAGTACGACCGGAAATATTCAGTACATCAGGATGATTATGGATTAGCGCAGCTGCCAATTTGGCTGTATCCCTCGCTGTCATCATCGTCTGGCCACCGATATGCGTAGGCTGACGAATGATACCAAGATCCTTGCTCGACAATCCAGAGGCGTTGGTAAATACCGTATTAGGAGATAAACCTAAACTACGTGCTCTATCATTCATCATAAGTACAAAAGAATCCTCTGATCCTGCCATATATTCTGCCAATGCAACTGCAGCATCATTAGCAGAATAGATGGTAATGCCTTCGAATAGCTCCCTTACTGTATAGAAATCTCCTCGTTTTAATGAGAGACTCATACCTCCCATTTGACTGGCGTAAGCACTAATAGGGACTCTATCCTCCCACCTAAGGGTTCCAGAGGTTATGTGATCCAGCACAATCATTTCAGTCATTAATTTAGACACACTGGCCGGTGGCATAGGCACATCGCCGTTTATATTGACCCATATGTCTCCACTATCCATATCTAGCAGCACTGCTGAACCCGCGTCAATATCCGGTTTAAAGCCCAGCTCGATAGGCCTCCACACCGTAATTAAGACAACGACTATCAAAGCTGCACCAGCCCATATCAATATCCGTCTCTTCATCGTTGTCATCCTCCATAATATATATGACGAATGAAACAGCAATTTGATTTCACTTTTTGCGTAATTTTTTTTATTTTTTTTAATTTAGTCCTTTATCCACCATTTATTAGGCTCAATTATGGAGCCCAAAGAATCAACACGCACACCTTGTAGACGTTTATTAACAGCAGTAATGCTTTCTCTTTCCGCAAAAAAGATCATTGGAACCTCTTCATTCACTAGCTTCTGCCATTCATAATAGATTTGTTGTCGATAATCTCTATCATATGCCTTCATACTTGTGCCATCGCGAATCAATTCTTCATTCCGCTCCGAGGACCAACGTGGGTAGTTCCACAAATCATTCTCCCTCCAGAGACCTGAAGGATCAGGATCATTAGCTAATCCCCATACCCCGTTAAACAACTCAATGGACGGATCATCAGCCTCTACTGCTTCATAGAAGGTGTTGAGCTCTTTTAACGCCCCACCATTAAGCTGCACATCGAGTCCCACATTTCGCCAATCCTCCAGAATAGCAGCAGTTCGTAACTCCGCTGAATGACTGCCTAGCATAGAATCATAATGAATAACTAACTTTTCTCCTTTTTGATCCTCACGCAGCCCATCTCCATCAACATCTACAAAACCAGCCTCATCAAGCAGCTGCTTCGCTTTTTCCGGATCATAGGGATACGTATTAATCTGACTGTCAGGGATCTTCGCCCAGCTTGCACTGGAAACCGGAGTTTCTATAGGCTTGCCTAACCCATGAGAAAATGATTGAATGATCCCCTCCCGATCAAGTGCATAATACATCGCCTGACGTAATCTTTTATCCGCAAATTTAGGGTTATCCATTACGATTTTTTCAGCTTCACTATCCCAATACCCAAATTTAAACCCTATATACTCATAAGCAAGCTCATTTGATTGTAAAATATTAATATTATCGAGTTCGCTCAGCTTTTCATAAGTATCTCGTGGGGCATTCTCTATATCAATTACGCCTTGTTCAAACAGGCTGATGATTTCCTTGTCATCAAATACCTTATACAACACACCATCCAATAAAGCCTTACCTTTATAGTATTGATCAAAGCGCTTCATCTCGACCCGCTGGCCAGGTTCAATAAGGCTCACCTCAAAGGGGCCAATCCCAATCGGATTTTTTCGCATCTGATCACTCTCAGGCATATCCTTAACAGCGACTCCAGTATAATATTTTTTATTCATCGGATACGGCCATAGATTATCAATCGTATTTACGCGGGCAGCTGTCATTGTTATTTTCAAAGTATAAGGATCTATAACCTTAAGACCTGTTATATTCTTCGCCTCACCTTTATGATAGGCTTCTGCACCTTGAATCATTTCCACACTATAATAACGCGATCCGGTGTAGTCTGGACTAGCAATAGTCTCCATCGCAAATTTCCAGTCCTCTACGGTCAGTTCATCTCCATTATGCCAACGGATTCCCGGTTTAATTTTAAAGGTAAATATTCTATGATCCTCGGACTCCTGCCAAGTGGCGATATTAGGAACCGTTGATAAATCATCATCTATCGTAAACATGGCCTCAGTAATAAACTCCAGCACATGAAAGTCATCTTCACCTTCATAAAAAGCAGGCTCAAAGAAGCCCATAAACGGCGATGAGTATCCATAAGTAACTACTCCGCCAGTCTGTGGCTTTTCGACCACCTCATTGTGATGTAAAGATAATGAATTACTGCTGGTACCTGCTCTGCTGCATGCTGACAATACAGTAGTCATCACGAGCATTGTTAACAAGAACCCGCATATCTTCTTATTCTTCATGTGTTCCTTCCCTTCTCTAGTTGAACGTATATCTACATATAAGCTATGGAATAAATATTTACTGTAACAAAGTTTTAGAATGGTTACAATAACTTCTAAGCTTTAGGCCTATACTCCTGCTTGAATTTACGCATATTTCATAGTATTTATAAAAAAAGAGGGACCTACCTCATAGGCAGATCCTTTTATTACATTATTCTTCATCCTTATGCGTAATTCTCAGGCCTTCGACATGCTTACGCTGCATCAATTTCCTCTTTTTACGGGTATCCTTGCTCTCAAAAATTATATCAAAGTCATATTCCTCAGGATACAGCTCATCTTTGGATAGATATGGTTTTAAACGTTTATGATTAATCCGCATTTTTTGCTTCTGGATCATCACTCCGACCATTCCTAAGTGATCTCTTTTCTCATAAACAATGCCTATCCGCCCCAGTGAAGTTACAAGAACAGCATCACCAATTTCATATTGGGTCTGCTTCTCCTTATCGCTCAGTGATTCCGCAGACTTTTCTTCTTTTTCAAAATCCTCTATAACAGGTGCAGTCTTCCCTTTCTCCCCCTCTTTGCTAAAAAGACTTGCCCATGCCGACCCATCACCTTTCTGCAGCCTTTGCTGCTGCGCCTCAACGATCTCCCACGATCGCTTGATAACGTTATCCTGGATACCCAGCTTTTTGGCAATTTGCAGAGCGTAACTCTCCCCCGCTTCTCCGATAGTCAGACGATACAACGGCTGCAGCGTTTCTTTATCGAATTCCATTCGTGCATTTTGAAAACCGGCTGTCGCAGCGGCAAAGGCTTTTAGCTCATTAAAATGGGTTGTGACGATAATATTGGCCCCTTTACGGCTCAGCTCTTCCAGAATGGCGATTGAGAGGGCGATTCCTTCACCAGGGTCTGTACCTGCCGCCAGCTCGTCAATGAGCAGCAGCACCCCTTTAGAGGCATCTCTCAGCATTCCCTCAATACTCTTCATTTGTGCCGAAAATGTACTCAGTGATTGGGCCAAACTTTGTCCGTCTCCAATTACACTGATCACATCCGTAAAGACCGTAAACTCACTCCCCTCCTCGACCGGAATCAACAACCCGGATTGAGCCATGAGGGTCAGCAGCCCGAGGGTCTTGAGCACCACCGTTTTCCCGCCTGTATTTGGACCTGTAATGATTAGGGATTTATATCCCTTCCCTATCTCCAGGCTAATTGGAATCATGCCCTGCAGCATGGGATGTCTGCCTCCGTTCATCCTTAGAAAACCCCTATCATTTAGAGTAACCTCAGATGCTCCCAGCGTTCGTGCATATTTTGCTTTGGCAAAAATAAAATCATAGGTGCCTGTAACCTCGATATTTAGGCGCAGTGCAGTTTGTTCCTGTTCTACCATGCTGGTCAGCATACTGAGGATCACAGCTTCTTCACGCGCCTCTTCTCCTAATAACAGATCCAGCTCAATCTGCATGGAGGCGATCTCCTCTGGTTCAATGAACACCGTCTGTCCACTTGTGGATTGATCAAGTACCGATCCCTTTATTTGCTTATGATACTCCCGCTTTACGGGGATAACATATCGTCCACCACGCTGGCTATAAATATTCTCTTGCAAAATCGATTGATGGCGCGTCATGATCCCGTCAATTTTTTTATGAAGACGTTCTTTAGCTACGCCAATCCGTTTACGAACCCGCTCTAACCCCTTACTAGCTCCATCATCAATCGCCCCAAAGCGGATACAACGATCAATTGCTTCCCGCACATGATTTAATTCCAGCAGCGAGGAAGCATAAGCAGCAATCCGGGGAGCACTTTGCTCTTTAGAAGCCATATATTTGCGCAATTGACTACAGCTCTTTAGAAATGTAGCCACTGCAGTGAAGTCTTGCTCACTGTACAAATATCCAGTCCCCATTAGTGACATGATCCACTCAATCCCCTCCAATGAAGGAATCGGTATACTGGACCCCCGCTCGAGCAGCTCTTTAGCTTCAGACGTTTCCTCCATCGCTCTTTGAATCGAAGGCAAATAGGTCATAGGCATAAGCTCTTCTACAGTTTTCTTTCCTACATAAGATACCGCATGACGGCTAAGCTCGGTTTTAATAATTTCGTATTCCAACGTGTTTAGACTTTGTAAATTCACAGCAAATCCTCCTTATTGATCTAACTTTTTTTGGAACTAAATCTCCCTAACGCAAAAAGGACAAAGAATGCCACTATGGCAGTCCTTGCCCTTCTTTTTATGCTATTGTTCTCTGGCGTCTTAAGGTCCCCATAAAAGCCAGGGTGGCCGAAAAACAAAAAAACCGTGCTCTAAGAGCACGGTTAATTACAAAGAGAACAACAGCCGTAAAGAGGCCATATGACGCTTCGTGTGTTCTTAACTAAATCATCCACCGTTAGGAACAACAGACCTCTGCGCGAAACGAACTCAAATAGAGCACGTAAACGCCAAAAGACGAGCCTGCTAAAGCCTTCCTAATCCAGTGTTATGAAATTGCTAGTTAAGAACGGTCACCAACATCAATATTTCCCCTTTTGTTATAGGATAGCTGTAATTTAACACATTCCAGATGGAACGTCAACGTAATCCACACGCTGGTTTTTCACAACAAAAAAGCAGCCGGTTTCCCGACTGCTTCTATAAAACGTCCTATTCCGTTGTGTAAGGAAGCAACGCGATTTGACGCGAGCGTTTTACAGCAATGGTAAGGGCGCGTTGGTATTTTGCACTTGTACCCGTTACACGACGTGGCAAAATCTTTCCACGTTCGCTGATGAACTTCTTAAGAAGTTCAGTATCTTTATAATCAATGTGAGTAATCTTGTTCACAGTGAAAAAGCAAACTTTTTTACGCTTGTTGCGTCCACCACGACGTGCTGGTCTTTTGTCGTTGTCAGCGCCTTCTCTTGGTTTAAAAGCCATATTCTTTTCAGTCCTTCCTAATTAAAATGGCAAATCATCATCCGATATATCAATCGGTTTACCATCGCCCGAAAAAGGATCTTGAGTATTGTTGTTACGCGAGAAATTATTGTTGTTATTTCCGCGTCCAGCGTTACCACCGCCACCATATGCTGGCTCTTCAGGCATACTACTTGCACCACTTGAAGTATTTCCACCTTCACGGCTTTGTGAAGATTCCAGGAAACGAACATTATCAGCAATAACTTCAGTTACGTATACACGTTTACCTTCGTTATTCTCATAGTTCCGCACTTGGATGCGTCCTTCCACTGCTGTCAGACGACCTTTGCGCAAATAATTGGCACAGGTTTCTGCTAGCTGTCTCCAGGTAACAACCGGGATGAAGTCTGCCTCACGTTCACCGTTCTGGCCCGTAAAGTTACGATCTACGGCAAGCGTAAATTGAGTTACGGCAACACCAGCGGGAGTATAACGAAGTTCCGGGTCACGGGTCAACCGTCCGATCAAAATGATACGGTTCAACAATTCTGGTCCCCTCCTTTAGAGCGATTCATTACAAAGCTTGTCAAGATCTTAAGCAACGTCGTTCGTAATGAGATAACGAATAACTTCGTCAGAAATCTTCATAAGACGTTCTAATTCAGTAACTACTGCAGGTTCTGCATTGAAGTTAACCAAAACATAAACGCCATCACGGAATTTCTTGATCTCATACGCAAGACGGCGTTTACCTTGCACTTCGTGCTTTGTAATTTCCCCGCCATTGGAGATGATGCCTTGGAATTTATCGACTGCTGCTTGAACAGCTTCTTGTTCAATGTCAGGACGAATAATGTACATCACTTCATATTTGCGCATAATTTTCACCTCCTTATGGTCTGAGGCCCCTAATCACGTCAGGAGCAAGGAACGAGCACAAACATAGACTCGCACCTGATTAATATACCAAAACGAGCAGCAGAGTGCAAGCAATATTAATACCGGACAACCTTCCACCCTCTTTTTACATGAAAAAAACCCTACCTGCGCACAATAATCGGTGAATTCATCTGCACTTAAGGAAGGAGCGATAATGATGGGCGAAAAGACAGAATATGAAAAAGGCGACAAGGCCCCCAATCCAGGCATGTATACAGAGGTAGGTGAAGCGCGAAGCTTCCATACCGAAATTCAGAATCCACAGCATATTAAAATGGAAAAAGGAGACACCTTCCCCGAGACCAGTAACAAAAATCGGAAGTGGAAAAAGGTTGAAAAAGCACGTGTACATTAAATAAAAATAAATGTGTATAAAAAAAACGACATTACACATACTATACTCAGGCAGTACAAAAGAGAGGTGTGGTTCCGTTGGCCGTCGTAGACGAACACAATCACAGGATATCTGATTCAGCATCTATTGTTAGCTGGGAATAGTAGTGGGTTATTGTCTAAAAAGCAGTAACCTCAGCAACGCCTAAATCACTTTAGTCGCTATATACAGAGAAATTCCAACATCATTGATGTACTGCCTCTTGAAGAAGGACCCGAAAGGGCCCTTCTTTTTGCATGTTATGATCTTTTGCAAACAGCTCAGTGGACACAAAAAAACCTCCGTTACAGGAACGAAGGATTCATTAAAATGTTATATTATGCTGAAGTGGCGGAGAGGGTGGGATTCGAACCCACGCACGCTGTGACACGCCTAACTGATTTCGAGTCAGCCCCCTTGGGCCTCTTGGGTACCTCTCCGCAGCAAAAATAATTGTATCATGCAGACATGCCATTTGCAAGCTTAATTATTGTCTGTATTTCCCTCTGCAGAACGCAGTACCTTCTTCATATTCTTCTCGAATTTCGCCCGGGGAATCAGAACACTATGCTGACATCCTGTACACTTAATGCGGATATCCATCCCCATACGAATGATCTCCATCTCATTAGAACCGCAAGGGTGCTGTTTCTTCATCTGTACAATATCTCCAAGCTGAAAAACTTTACGTTCCACTACCCTTCCCCCTTTTTCCCCTCTTGTGTAGCTGCGATTTGGCGTCTTGATCCAGTGTCAGGCGTATCCGATACTTCCTGCTCATTTTCTGTTTTTTCCAGTTCAATTTCAGCCTTTGCTTCTTCTTCTTCTGCCTTCAAACGCGCTTCCTCTTCGGCTTGAGCAGCTTGGGCCTGCTCTAGACTGCTTAGTTTCTCTAGTGCCTGCTTAATATCATTCTGAATCTGTCTCTCCGCAACCTCTTTTGCATTAGGTAAACAACTAGCCGCTATACGAATTACATATTCCGAAGTACTCATGGACTGTATACCGAGCACATTAGGATAAGCAAGAACATTAGAGTTACGCTCTTCTATTCCTTTTAGCGCTTCTCCAATCAAACCTAGCGTGGCCTCCAAGCTCCGCTCCATTTTTACAGGAACATCAACTACAGCCAATGCATTCGAGAGAGAATAATTGGTTACGTTCGTGATTAATCCATTCGGGATAATAAATACTTCTCCCGTTGTGCTTAACAGTCTGGTTGTTCGCAGTCCGATTAATTCTACCGTTCCTTTATAGGTCCCCGTTTGAATTACATCACCCACTGCAAATTGATCCTCTAAAATAATAAAGAAACCTGTAATAACATCCTTCACCAAACTTTGTGCCCCAAAACCCACTGCTAGACCAAGCACACCCGCTCCAGCCAACAATGGTGCCAAATCGAAGTGGAACTCAGAAAGCACGAGCATGATCATCACAAAATTACAGATAACTGTCACTACATTTTTCATCAATTCCCCAACCGTAGTAAACCTTCGTGTGTTGGACAGAAGTCTGCCACCGGTTTTACGCTCAAGCGAACGATCAATAATATTAGAAACAATTTTAATAATAACCCGGGTTAAGAGAAAAATAACAAGAATCCGTAGACCCGCAAATAATACATCCGCCCACATATCAGCATCGGTAAACCAATTCCACACCTTATCTTTAAAGCGAATGGCATCTTTTAATGTATCCGCACCGGGTGTATCAGCCTCCAGTATCCACATATTCATCGCATGTACTCCTCCCTACCCCTAAATCAGTATGTAGTTCTCGTTGTGTTTTCCGTAGATGCCGCGTATTTCTATTTCTTGCTCAACTATAATTCTTTTTACCTCTTCCAGCGCATTTTGAAAAAACTGAATTGAAATTGCACAGCCTGCGGTGATCTCCTTCGGAGTTGGAAATATATCAATTTCTATTTCAGCATACTCAAGCAGCATTTCAGCACGAAGCGCCTGCTGGGTGGAGTCAAACGCTATTAACATCTCATCCTGCATATACGTCAAGCCTCTCCATAGGTTTATCGTCCTATCTCTTGCTGCTGGAGTATAAAACCCCTCTTCTATCCATATACTAGATACCAACAAATAGAATCACCCTTAGAAAGGAAGATGGTATGAACTCCTCATCCAAGGCTACAGCAGCGCAAGAAACGTCCTGTTTAAAAATATCACATACAGATCCCGATATCTATTCCGCAATTACTCATCGGCTACTTTTTCACTTTTCACGCACGCGTCCAGAGACTCAAATTATCGTCATCTGTGTAGGCACTGATCGCTCCACCGGAGATTCTCTCGGTCCTCTTGTTGGTACTGCATTATCCCGTTTTCATAGTCCATTGTTTCATTTATACGGTACCCTTGAAGAACCGGTTCATGCCGTCAATCTTGAAGAGACTTTGTCTCTAATTAATGAAAAATATAATAACCCGTTTGTCATCGGAATAGATGCCTGCTTAGGTCACTCTACTAGTGTTGGCTGCATCCAAGTCGTTGAAGGTCCCCTCAGACCAGGGGCTGGCGTAAATAAACAATTGCCGCCGGTTGGAGATATCCATTTGACTGGAATCGTTAATGTCGGCGGCTTTATGGAGTATTTCGTATTGCAGAATACACGGCTAAGTCTAGTCATGCGATTATCTGATATTATCGCTACAAGTCTATATTCTGCTCTAAAACAATGGAACCTGCATGCTACTTCTGCTGCAACGCGAGAGTTATAACTTCTTTTTCTTCAGGCGATAAGGCATATTGTGATTCCCCATTTTGCATAGGCTTGGAGTAAATATATGAGTTCTCACGATTATGAAGGCTGGTTAATACAATGCCACTGCTATTGTCATCCAGAATAGCCACCGAGAAGCTCAAATCATTACCACGTTCACCGAAGGCATTATAACGCTTCAGAGCGATATTTGACTTCATGCCGCGGATTTTGACTTGGGTAGCTTCTATCAACGCTTTTTGCTCACGTTGTTCTTCTTCCAGCATGTCGCTTTGGTTCTTCAGATCAACCAGAAGGCCTTCCAGATCCTCCACACCGCTTCCTGCCATCATGGCCTCATATTTGCGCCGTATAGTCCGCAGCTTAGCTCCCTGGGCGATTACAGTCACTATCAATACTAGCATAATTACTACGAAACCAAACACAAACCACTGCAACTGTTCATTAATTAATTGATTCATTTCAGACATGAATGGACCATCCTTTTTATTTATCTGCTGCGGGCATCAGCCATATAACTCATCCATAGCAGCTAGCATTCTGCTTATATTATGCTCTGTTGTATCTACGCCTACACTCGCCCGAACAGCACCACTTTCTAGTGTATCAACAGCCTTATGTGCCAGTGGGGTACAATGCATACCCGCTCTGACAGCTATTTTATACTCACGATCTAGACGGTGGGCTATATTCGCCGATTCTTCCCCATCCACTACAAACGACACAATTCCAGTTCTCGGAGCCCCTAATGTGGGCCCTAACAGTTTAATGTTTGGAATATGGGACAAGCCCTCCATCAGTAGTTGAATCAGCTTCCACTCTCTTCCGTGGATAACGTTTGTCCCTATCGATTTTACCTTTTGAACACCGGCTAGTAAACCAGCAATTCCTACCGCATTTTGCGTTCCCGCTTCATACCGATCTGGGCGAACAGAGGGTTGTTCACTATTCTCAGATTGACTGCCTGTCCCTCCATGCACTAAGGGCTCGAGATCCAATTCAGGTGATATATATAGCCCACCAGTCCCTTGTGGTCCAAGCAATCCTTTATGCCCAGGAAAAGCTAATAAGTCAATATTCATCTTTTTCACATCAATATCAAGCGAGCCTGCACTTTGAGCAGCATCCACTAGAAATATAGCACCCTTTGCTTTAGCTAGATCCCCGATTTCACCAATGGGAAGTATACTACCTAATAAGTTGGAGCTATGATTACAAATTACCATTTTAGTGTTTGGTCGAAACGTTTTGCCCAATTCGTTCAAATCCAATTGACCCGCTCGATCCACCTTCAGATAATCAACACTTATCCCTAGTGACTTACGTAAATATTCCAAAGGTCTCCGCACAGAATTGTGTTCAGTCATTGTAGAGATTACATGATCCCCTGCTTTGAGCGTACCTCTAATCGCCATATTTAATGCCATCGTAGTGTTTTGGGTAAACGCTATGTCTTGTGCATTAGAAACCCCAAACAACTCCGCCAGCAAACTCCGGGCTCTCACCAACACCCGTCCGCTTCCCATGGCCAACGAATAATTTCCTCTGCCAGCATTTGCTCCCGACTGCAAAGCATTCATCATCGCAGCTGCCACCTCTGGAGGTTTAGGCCAGGACGTAGCCGCATGATCCAAATATACGAAGTCTTCCATAACCCCGCTCCTCGTCTCATACTCTTTTTCATTAAGAAGAAACAACGTTGTCGCCCTTTATTGATAATAACCTTATCTGTAGAAAATATAAGGATAATATTCAGCTGCACTTTATACATCCTTATATTTTGAAAAAACATACCCCTACTCATCCGATTACGGATAGCTCAGGATATGTTCTTGGCATAGATACCCATTTAGTTACCCAATAATTCTAACAATCTTTCTAAGTCCTGCGCACTGTAGTAATTCAGTTCAATCTTCCCTTTTTCCTTACCTTGTTTTATCTTAACCGTTGTTTTAAACCGTTCACGTAATACTTCCTCTACATTATCAATATAGGGATCACGTTTAACAACTTTAATCTTTGTACCGTTCGTTGGCTTTCGATCCAGATTTTTCACTGTTTCTTCAAGCTCTCTTACGCTCCATTGCTGTTCCACGCATTGTTCAGCCAATTGTTTAATAACTTCCGGATCTTTCAGGGCAACAATAGCTCGTGCATGTCCCATAGACATTGTTCCACGTGAAACATATTCTTTTACTTCTTCCGGTAAAGTAAGCAATCTTAGGAAGTTAGCGATGTGTGATCTGGACTTTCCAACTTTAAGTGATAGCTCTTCTTGTGTGAGTGAAAATTGATCCATCAAACCTTGATAAGCAACTGCGATTTCCATTGCATTTAAATTTTCACGTTGCAAGTTCTCAATCAGGGCGATCTCCATGACCTGTTGATCACTTAGATTTCTTACGACTGCTGGAATCGTAGGTTTACCACAATATTGCGATGCCCGGAATCTGCGTTCACCGGCAATGATTTCATACCCCTTCAAAACACTCCGTACAATGATCGGTTGAATCACGCCATGTTGTCTGATGGACTCAGCCAATTCCTGGATTGCTTCTTCATTGAAATCCTTGCGTGGTTGATAAGGGTTAGCCCGTAATTGAGCTAATGGGATTTCTACTACCTTATCATCTTCATTAATAGATAAAGAAGGAATCAGAGCATCCAGACCTTTTCCTAAACGTTTACTCATAAGAAATCACTTCCTTTGCCAACTCTAAATACACTTCTGCTCCCTTTGAGCGAGGATCATAAGTAATAATGGATTGTCCATGAGACGGTGCCTCACTTAAGCGGACATTCCGAGGAATGATAGTTCTGTAAACTTTTTCCTGAAAATACTTTTTAACCTCTTCGATGACTTGGATCCCTAGATTCGTACGGGCATCCAACATGGTTAATAGTACTCCCTCTATTTTTAAATGCGGATTAAGATTTTTTTGTACTAGACGCACGGTGTTTAAAAGCTGACTCAACCCTTCGAGCGCATAATATTCACATTGAATCGGAATGATTACCGAATCAGCAGCTGTAAGGGAATTGATCGTCAAAATCCCAAGGGATGGAGGACAATCAATGATGATGTAGTCATAATTATTTTTAACCGCATTTAGGGCTTTTTTCAATTTCAACTCTCTGGAAATCGTTGATACTAATTCGATCTCCGCCCCTGCTAATTGAATGGTCGCCGGGATGATGTGCAGTCCTTCATTTTGAGTTTCAAGTATCGTTTCTAGAGGATTTACTTCATTAATGAGAATGTCATATATACAATTCGCTACGTCCGCCTTGTTGATGCCAACGCCGCTGGTAGTGTTACCTTGAGGATCGATATCAACTAGAAGCACTCTTTTTCCTAATGTAGCCATACCGGCACCTAGGTTCACAGAGGATGTTGTTTTACCGACACCGCCTTTTTGATTTGCTATGGCAATAATCTTGGACACTAATTTCACCTCGAATAGTTAGGAAGAATCTTCTCGTAGATCGCAAGTACAAACGGCCAAACTATGTTACTTTATATGAGCTAAAACTCTAAAATGCAGGACTGAGCAATACATCCTGGTTTAAGTCACACAAAAGGCGGCCAATCACTTTAAGGCCGCCTTCAGCTTTTGAAACAATTTATCTTTTGGGGATCTGGATCACAATCTCGTAATGGTCACCACGGTCATTTTCTGACGTTTTGATTTCCATACCTGAGCCTGACACCATATCAATAGATTGACGAATTGTATTAAGAGCTAGACGAACATCCTTGGTATAGGAGACCCGTTTTGACTTTTTAGTTTGCGAAACTTGTTTATAGAAAGCAATACGAGCTTCCGTCTGTTTAACATTTAATCCTTTTGCAATAATCTCTGCCAAAACTTTTAATTGCATTTCCACACTATCCAGTGATAAGAGTGAACGCGCATGTCTTTCGGAAATCTGACGTTCCATCAACGCTGTCTTAACCTCTTCAGGTAAGTGGAGTAAACGAATCTTATTCGCAATAGTCGACTGACTCTTGCCTAAGCGTTGTGCTAAGCTTTCTTGTGTTAATTGATGAAGATCAATTAACTTCTGATAAGCGACAGCTTCTTCTATGGAGGTCAAACCTTCACGCTGTAGATTTTCTATGAGCGCAATAGATGCAGCCTGAGAATCATTGAACTCACGGACAATAGCAGGGATCGTCTCTAAACCAAGCTTTTTAACTGCCCGCCAGCGCCGTTCACCTGCGATGATCTCATATATGGAATCTCGCATACGTACAACAATAGGCTGAATGACACCATGAGTTTTAATTGTCTGACATAACTCATCAATTTTGTCATCATCGAATATAGTCCGTGGTTGGTAAGGACTGCTAACGACCTCATGAACTGGTATTTGTTTAATTTCTTCTCCGCTGCTCCGCTCGTTAAACCCAAATAGCTTGGTAAATTGTTCTTTCATTCCGTTCATAACCACCTAATTTCGTTATAGTACGATCTTCTTGACCTTCTTCACGGAAAGCATATCGTACAGCAATCTAAAACATTCTGATATTATGGAATTACCTGTAATGAACAGGCATCATAATCTCTCCTTCTTTCGAACAAGAGTACAGAGAAGGAGTTATATACAAAATTAAAGTCTACTATGCTATTCTATCACTTTTCTCCACATAATCATATTCTCCGTAAAGACCTATTTTTCCTGCATTTTTACAGGTGCAACAACCAAATCAGCTTATAAATCTAATTTTTATCTAATTTGATATTTATCGATTTTTGTTATCATCATCTTCATAAAAAAAGAGCATTCCCTTTGTTCAAAGAGAATGCTCCTAAAGGAACTTTGAGTATCGGCAATGTTTCACGTGAAACATTATTTTATCAATGGCATTTTGGCAGGAATTCCCGCTTTTCTTGGGTATTTAGCTGGTGTTGCTCCTGTCTTCCGGATCATAACAATATGTCGATCCGACTCCTCCACTGGTAAGCTGAACGACTCCACTTTGCTGAGTTCAGCACGAAGCTCTTTTAAGCTGTACTTAGCTTCGCTTAATTCCTCTGAGGGATCGCTGCCCTTCATTGCAGCGAACACCCCATCTTTGCGTGTGAAGGGAAGACAAAATTCATTCAATAAAGACAGTCTTGCTACCGCACGTGCTGTAACCAAATCATAGGCATCACGATGAGTGAACTTGCGCGCGACATCCTCTGCCCGCCCATGGATCAATTGTACATCAGTTAATCCCAATGTCGTACTTACATGCTGCAGAAATGAAATTCGTTTATTGAGCGAATCAACAATCGTTAGCTTCAAATGAGGAAAACATATTTTAAGTGGGATTCCTGGAAACCCAGCTCCTGAACCGATATCTGCGAGATTGGTGATCTCGTTAATATCAAGGAAAAAAGCTAATGAAATAGAATCATAGAAATGCTTCGTATATACCTGCTCTCGCTCAGTTATACCCGTGAGATTCATTTTTTCATTCCAGGTTACGAGTTCCTTATAATACAGATCAAATTGTGCTAACTGTTCTGCTGTAAGGGATATGCCTCGTTCCTGTAATAGTTGTGTGAATTGAACTTCCGTATTATCCATAGCTTATCCTTTCGCCGCGGTTACCCGGTTGTAATGCTCAAGATATACAAGAAGAATGGAAATATCAGCAGGTGTAACTCCCGCAATCCGAGAAGCCTGCCCGATAGAGATCGGGTGAATCTTAGTCAGCTTCTGCCGCGCTTCCATCGCTAATCCATGGATTTCATTATAATTAATGTCATCTGGAATTTTTTTCTTCTCCATCTTTTGCAGGCGCTCCACATGTTGAAGTTGTTTTTCTATATATCCGGCATATTTAATTTGGATTTCTACTTGCTCCTTCATTTCTGCATCCAGCATCTCTGGTGATGGTGATACTTGATCAACAAAACTATATACAAGCTCTGGGCGCCGCATCAGAACAAGCAAATTACTGCCATCTACAATAGGTGCCGATTCATATTGCGCTAGTACTTGGTTTACATCAACAGGTTTAACCTTTGTTTCTTGCAGACGAACAATTTCACGCTCCACCCGTTCTTTCTTATCTGTGAAGTTATCGAAACGCTCCTGTGTGATCAAACCAATGTCATAACCGATAGGTGTAAGTCTTAGATCTGCATTGTCATGGCGAAGCAACAAACGATATTCTGCACGTGAAGTAAGCAGACGGTAAGGTTCATTCGTTCCCTTAGTCACGAGATCATCAATGAGTACACCAATGTATCCCTGTGAACGATCTAGGATTACGGGTTCTTTGTCTTGCACTTTGCGTGCTGCATTAATTCCAGCCATAACCCCTTGGCCTGCTGCTTCCTCATAACCGGAAGTGCCATTGATTTGTCCAGCAGTGAACAGACCTGGAAGACGTTTGGTTTCAAGAGATGGCCATAGCTGTGTAGGAACCATTGCATCATATTCAATAGCATAGCCGTTACGCATCATCTCTACCTTTTCCATACCAGGAATGGAACGTAAGATAGCTAGCTGTACATCCTCAGGAAGACTAGTGGACAGACCTTGTACATAGTATTCCGATGTATTTTTTCCCTCTGGCTCTAAAAAGATCTGATGCTTAGATTTATCACTGAATCTTACGACCTTATCTTCTATAGAAGGGCAATAACGTGGGCCAGTTCCTTCGATAATACCTGTGAACATCGGCGCACGATGAAGGTTATCATTAATAATCTGATGAGTAACCTCAGAGGTATACGTTAACCAACAAGGAAGCTGTTCGTTATCGGATGATTTCGTTTCGAACGAAAAGAATTTCGGTTCATCGTCCCCTGGTTGAATTTCTGTCTTAGAGAAATCGATCGTATCACGATGTACACGTGGTGGAGTACCTGTTTTAAAACGAACCAATTCAAACCCAAGCTCCCGTAAGTTCTCAGAAAGCTTCACGGATGGCTGTTGATTGTTAGGTCCACTTTCATATGTTAGCTCACCCATAATCACTTTACCACGCAGGTAAGTACCTGTTGTCAGGATAACAGTCTTACTATGGTATTCGGTTCCGGTCTTCGTAACTACACCTACACAACGTCCATCCTCAACGATTAAACGCTCAACCATCCCTTGACGAAGTGTCAAATTAGGCGTTTTCTCCATAGTTTCCTTCATTGTATGTTGATAAAGGAATTTATCAGCTTGTGCACGTAAAGCATGTACAGCTGGTCCTTTACCTGTATTCAGCATACGCAGTTGAATGAATGTCTTATCTATATTGCGGCCCATTTCTCCGCCAAGCGCATCAATTTCACGCACTACATGTCCTTTGGCAGGTCCGCCTATGGACGGATTGCAGGGCATGAATGCAACCATATCCAGGTTAATTGTGATCATTAACGTACTGCAACCCATCCGGGCTGCAGCCAGTGCTGCTTCACAGCCAGCATGACCAGCGCCAATGACGATAACGTCATAGTTGCCTCCATCATAACTCATGTCCTGTTTCCCCCTTGAAATTATATTAAATCGTGAATCTTATTTTCCTAAACAAAATTGTGAGAATATTTGGTCTAACAAAGAGTCAGCTGCAGTATCGCCAATTATTTCCCCAAGCTGTTCCCATGCGAGCCGTACATCGATTTGAATCATATCAATCGGTATATACTGTTCTGCAGCATCGTATGCATCTTGAAGTGATTTATAGGCTTTTTTGAGCAGGGCTATATGTCTCACATTACTCACATATGTCAAGTCACCCGATTCCAGCTTTCCACCAAAAAAGAGTGTCGAAATGGCATCTTCAAGTTTGTCTAGACCTTCCTCTTCCAGAACGGACATCGGTACAATGTTAGACTCTTCAAAAAATGAGAGCAACTTATCCTTATCCAGTTTGGGCGGTAAGTCCATTTTATTCATGATTACTAGGCACTGTCTACCGTGGATTTGTTCCATCAATGCCAATTCATCCTCATGCAGCTCTTCATTAGCATTCAGCACAAGTAGAATCAGGTCGGCGTCACTAACTGCCGCTTTGGAGCGCTCCACCCCAATTTTCTCAACAACATCCATCGTTTCACGAATTCCCGCTGTATCGAGCAGCTTAAGCGGTATATTATTTATCGTTATAAATTCTTCTATTACATCACGTGTTGTTCCTGGAATATCTGTTACAATCGCTTTGTTATCACGCGCTAATGCGTTTAGCAATGATGATTTACCAACGTTCGGACGTCCGACAATAGCTGTCGTAATCCCTTCACGAAGTATTTTTCCTTCATTAGATGTCTTAAGCAGCTTTGTTATTCCCTCCATAACCTCACTGCTTTTATCTTTAATAAATTCAGCTGTCATGGATTCTACATCATGTTCTGGATAATCTATATTCACTTCAATATGAGCCAGCATCTCAATAAGTGTATGGCGTAAAGCATGAATTCGATCCGATAAGGATCCGCTAACCTGTTTTAAAGCTACAGAAAAAGCCCGGTCAGACTTAGAGCGAATCAGATCAATAACAGCCTCAGCCTGCGATAAATCGATACGTCCGCCCAAGAAAGCACGCTTGGTGAACTCCCCCGGCTCGGCTAACCTTATCTCCTGCTGCAGAAGTAAATCCATCACTCTTCTTACAGAAATTACACCGCCATGAGCACTGATCTCTACTACATCCTCTGTCGTAAAAGAACGTGGTCCTTTCATAACGGTTACCAACACTTCTTCCATCTTCTCTCCGTTATCAGGACTGACGATATGTCCGTAATGAACGGTATGCGATTCCGCTTCAGTTAATGGAACTCGGCTACGAAATAATGGTGCCACTTGGGAAATAGCCTGTGGGCCACTTACCCGAATAATAGCAATTCCTCCCTCGCCTAATGCCGTCGATACGGCAGCAATGGTGTCACTAAGCATGCTGTTTTTCACCCCAAAACTTATATTTTTTGAATAGAAACGTTCTTTTATTTTTAAAAAAACAATGACCCCTTACATTGGTCAAGGAGTCATTGCATCCATATAGTCTTTACTTCAAGGTTATAACGACGCGGCGATTTGGCTCTTCGCCTTTACTGAGGGTACTCACTTGCCGGTGATCCTGTAACCTGGAGTGGATAATCTTGCGCTCCTGAGGAGACATTGGCTCCAATACAACCTCTTTACGAGTGCGAATTACACGTCCGGCTAAACGATCAGCCAGCTCTTCAAGCGTTTTTTTACGGCGCTCACGGAAGTTCTCTGCATCTAACACAAGCCGTATAAAACTGTCGGAATAACGGTTAGCTACAATATTAGCCAAATACTGTAGAGCATCGAGAGTTTGTCCTCTTCTGCCAATTAACAGTCCCAAATCTGGACCGGAAATTTGCAGAATCGTGGATTCCTTGGTGTGGACGATTTCTACCTCCACTTCGAGCCCCATGCTCTTAGCGACATCCACAATGAAATGAACGGCTTCTTGGTAAGCTTCCTCCACCGGTTGTCCGGAATCTTGGCGTGGCACACCGCCGATGGCCTCCTGTTTGCTCTCTCTTGCTGACTGTTGAGGCAGTGACGGAGCACTCGCCGCTGATGCCGGTGCGGCTTCGGCTATCAAGGTTAGTTCAACCTTGGCACCTTTCGCACCGATCAATCCCAGGAATCCTCTTGATGGCTGCTCAAGTACGTTGACCGTTACCCGGTCCTTTTGAACTCCAAGCTGGGTTAGTCCCCGTTCTACAGCTTCTTCAATGGTTTTCCCTGTTGCGACGACTTTGCTCATTTTGACTTTTTGGCTCCCTTCGATGACTTGTTGCCGCCTTTGCTCTTCGGAGCAGGACTGGAGTCATCTGTACTTTTTACAGCACTTGCGATTGCCAATTTGTGTTTATCGTTGTTGCGGTATAAGAAGTAGTTCTGAATAATAGTGTAAAGGTTACTGTACACCCAGTATAGTGGCAAGGCTGCAGGGAAATTGTACGACATCACGAAGATCAGAACTGGATAGATCATCATCATGAACTGCATTGGCCCTTGTTGTTGCACTGGGTTCATTTTGGTCATCATTCTAGTTTGAATAAATGTTGTTAATGCTGCTAGCACTGGCAAGATAAACAGATGATCCGGTTTACCTAGCTCCAGCCACAAGAAGGTATGCTCCCGTAGATGTGGATTATAGTAGATCGAGTTGTAGAGAGCGATAAAGATAGGCATTTGTACGATCAGCGGTAAACAACCCGCCATTGGGTTAACCTTATTTTCTTGGAACAAACGCATTGTTTCTTGCTGCACCTTTTCAGGTGTGTCTTTATATTTTTTCTGGATCTTTTGGAGTTCCGGTTGAATGGCTTGCATTGCACGCGAGCTCTTCACCTGTTTAATAGTAAGCGGAAGAATCAACGTGCGGACAATAATAACCATCACAAGTACGGCTAAACCATATTCTCCGTTAAACCAATCTGCAAACTTGTCCAAGGCAATGGCGAAATAATACACTACATTACTTTGCCAGAAGCCTCCATTCTTCAAATCCTCCGTAGTGTGCGTGACAGCAGTCGACGGAGCGCATCCCGACAGAACAGCTAACGACAACACCATTACCGTGATGAGGAGAAACCATTTTCCTCGTCTAGTCTTCATTAGAGACACTTCAAAACCCCTCTCTTAAACATTCCATTCCACCGTAAATCATACCATAATTATGAATACAAATAAACAAGCCTCTTAAGCACCCTTTATTTGCGGGAAGCCTTGAGTAGCTTGGCTTTACGAAGCACATGCAGCACACTTTTTTCGAGCTCTGCATACTCCATGGAAAGCGCTCCTTTTCTTACGATAAACACCATGTCTAAGCCACCTGCAATCTCAGGTTCATGGTGACGGACGATTTCCTTAACTAATCTTCTCATACGGTTACGGACAACCGCGTTTCCGACCTTTTTGCTAACAGACACACCTACTCTAAATCGCTCTACCTCTTTTTTGCCAAACCAATACACTACAAATTGATGATTCGCAAATGACTTCCCATGGCGGTATACACGACTGAAGTCGGCACGGTTTCGTAAACGTAACTTTTTGTGCACGGGAATCTCCTTCATAAAAATCCGGTTTAAGTGTCCCTCCGAATTTTTTCTTCTAATAGTATAGGCATTTGCAAGCAGCCATAAACGACTACATTTGCTGTGCTGAAATTAAGCTTCTATATATAGTAGGAAAAATAATTTCAACTTCTCACAAAATATTTCTCAATATACGTTAAATAGCCCCGCAAAGTGTAGCTAGCGCATTAAGCGAGATCCTAGACTTTTGCAGAGCAATAATAATAAAAAGCAGTAAAAAAAGACCACCGCAGTGGTCCCTTAGTGGCCTAACTTACGCACTCAAAACTTTTCTGCCTTTCAAGCGGCGAGCTGCCAGCACTTTACGGCCGTTTTTCGTGCTCATTCTTTTACGGAAACCGTGAACCTTACTACGTTTGCTCACATTTGGTCTAAATGTCGGTCTCATAATTGCACCTCCCTTACAGGAACTTAATTACTGTCATATAAGCAGAAACGGACTAAGCCGTCCTTATAGTAGGGACAGTATCTACAAGAATTATCATTTTTATATATCGAGACATATCCTTACAGAAAACACCTTTATATATTTAAACATATTTTATGAGCAAAAGTCAACCTAGTAACCGGCTTGTTCCTCCCCCTCAAGCTCAGGTGTTTATCCACAACTCTCCCCAGGAAAAAAGTAATCCACAAGATATGACAGTTATCCACCTGTGATCAAAAAATAAAGTCGACTACTCACAGTTGAGCACAACCTGTGTATAAAATTATCGAACCTTTGGCGTAAAGTGTCGAACCGTAAACAAATTATCAACAATATGTAGTGGTGTTCCTAATAATTGTACACAAGTGCTTGAATTTGTGGATAAAATAGCCCTGCTCATTGAAAAACAAGGGACGTTTTGCTATGATGGTATTACTTTTGAATGTGAATAGATTTGTTTGTTCTCTTAATTATCAACAAGCTGTGGATAAAGTTGTGAACAAATCAAATTTATCCATATTTTTTTGTCTCTTCATATTGCCTACTGGGGATAAATATCAGCACCAACCTATTTTCTTCGACATTTCCACTTCATGGCTGATGCCACATTTGGAAGATTTAAAGGAGTGACAGTCTGTGGACAGCCATACTTCCGAATTATGGCAGCAAATTTTATCGATTATTCAAACCAAATTAAGCAAGCCGAGCTTTGATACCTGGTTTAAGGCTACTAAAGCGATAACCTTCAACTCCCAGGTTCTCATTATCTCGGCACCTACAACGTTTGCAGTAGAATGGCTGGAAAGTCGTTACACCAAACTGGTAGGAGCAACCGTCTACGAAGTCACAGGGAAACAAGTGGATGTAAAATTCGTGATTGAAGAAAGCAAGCCGCCTGAGCTTGTGGTTCAACAATCCGCTCCGACTCCCGTAGTATCAAGAGAAGAAGCACAAACGCATCTGCTCAATCCAAAGTACACTTTTGACACCTTTGTAATCGGCTCTGGGAACCGCTTTGCGCATGCAGCCTCACTGGCAGTGGCCGAAGCACCAGCCAAAGCATACAATCCCTTGTTTTTATACGGTGGTGTAGGTCTGGGCAAAACCCATTTGATGCACGCAATTGGGCACTATGTCCTGGAACATAACCCAAATAACAAGGTAATTTACATCTCGTCTGAGAAATTCACGAATGAATTTATCAATTCGATCCGTGATAACCGCGGTGAAAGCTTCCGTAACAAGTATCGTAATGTTGACATTTTGCTTATCGACGACATTCAATTCCTCGCTGGAAAAGAGTCTACACAGGAGGAGTTTTTCCATACTTTCAATGCGCTCCACGAAGAACGCAAGCAAATTATCATCTCCAGCGACCGACCACCAAAGGAAATTCCCACACTGGAAGAACGGCTGCGTTCCCGGTTCGAATGGGGCTTGATTACGGATATTCAACCACCAGATCTGGAGACCCGGATTGCGATTTTACGCAAAAAGGCTAAGGCAGAGAACCTTGATATCCCTAATGAGGCCATGATGTATATTGCCAACCAGATTGACACCAATATTCGTGAGCTTGAGGGTGCATTAATCCGGGTAGTTGCTTATTCTTCGCTTACCAACCAGGATGTAACCACTCATTTGGCAGCTGAAGCGCTCAAGGATATTATTCCTTCCAGTCGTCCCAAGATGATCACCATCGCTGATATTCAGCAAAAAGTCGGAGAATACTACAATTTGCGCCTTGAAGACTTCAAAGCACGCAAAAGAACCAAAGCCGTAGCGTTTCCACGTCAAATCGCAATGTATCTATCCCGTGAACTAACGGATTATTCGCTGCCTAAGATTGGTGAGGCTTTCGGAGGACGTGACCATACGACCGTAATTCATGCGCACGATAAAATTACACAGGCATTAAAGGTCGATCAGGAGTTGTACAAAGTGGTAAATAATCTTGCGGAGAAAATTAAAAATCCTTCCTAAGAGGAACAAAGAGCCTATACACAATCTATACACATGTGGGTAGGCTTAATTTTATGCTGTTTGGTGGGGTTATCCACATATTCGTCGCCCCTACTACTAATACTATTAAATAACTATAATAATTCATCATGTAAAGACGCGTAATTAACAAACTCAAATCCATCGAAATTCCCAATTTTTCAGCTAGGAGTGAAATCATGAAAATAAGCATTCTTAAAAATGAGCTTAACGAATCCATTCAACACGTATCCAAAGCTATATCCAGCAGAACAACAATCCCTATTTTGACCGGTATTAAACTGGAAGTTAGCCATCAAGGCGTCACATTAACTGCAAGTGATACCGATATTTCTATTCAATCGTTTATTCCAGCAGAGAATGACAGCCACACCATCGTGAAGATAGATCAGCCAGGAAGTGTTGTCCTTCCCGCTAAATTTTTCGTCGAGATTATTAAGAAGCTGCCCTCCAAAGAAATCCACATGGAAGTAAAAGAAGGATTCCAAACGTACATTTCTTCCGGATCCACTGAGATTCAGATGGTAGGTTTAGACCCTGAAGAATTCCCAGTGTTACCGAGCATTGAAGAGAATGACACGATCTCTCTACCAGGTGATTTGCTGAAAAATATGATTAAACAAACAGCCTTTTCTATTTCTACCCAAGAGACAACTCCGATATTAACGGGTATACTATGGAATCTGAGCGACAATGAGTTTAAGTTTACAGCGACTGACCGTCACCGCTTGGCAACAAGAGCTGCTAAACTTGAAGGCACGGAAAATGTCAATTTCGGAAATATTGTTATTGCCGGTAAAACCCTTAATGAGCTCAGCAAAATTATCCCTGACCAAAATATGCTGGTTGATATTGTCGTTGCGGATAATCAAGTTCTCTTCAAAATCGACAAAGTACTGTTTTATTCACGGATCCTAGATGGGATTTATCCTGATACTTCTAGAATTATTCCAACAACCTACAAAACAGAACTAACTTTAGATACAAAAAAATTAAGCGAATCGATTGATCGTGCTTATTTGCTGTCCCGGGAAGAAAAAACAAATATTGTTCGTATGCAGACGCTTGATCAAGGCGGTATTGAAATTTCTTCAAGCTCATCAGAGCTGGGTAAGGTTCGCGAGGAACTTGAAGTCATTGATTTCAAAGGTGAACCTCTCAAAATATCTTTCAACTCGAAATATATGCTTGATGTATTAAAGGTCATAGAGAGTGAGCAGCTCGTTATTGCATTTACAGGGATGATGAGTCCGATCATTTTGAAACCACTTGACCAAACCAATAGCTTGTATATCATTTTGCCTTACCGTACAACAAATTAATGCCAACATTCATGAACATGTGGATAAGTGGCTGAAAGGATAAAAACCATGAAAAAAATACTTATCCACAGTGGATACATTAAGCTGGACCAATTTCTGAAACTCGCAGATTGTGTATCCACAGGTGGAATGGCCAAAGCTTTATTGCAGGAAGGTCACGTATTGGTCAACGGAGAGGTAGAGGAACGGCGCGGCAGAAAACTTTATCCGGGTGACAAAATCGAAGTGCAGGATAACGGTACCTTTGAGGTTGAAGGCGGAGGAGTAAAAGAGTAGTACGCTAGGGGAGGAACCATTTCGTGTTTGTTAAAAATATCGGTCTGCAGCATTATCGGAATTACGGGCTGCTGCGTCTGGAGAGCCTGGGCGATGTGAATCTGATTCTGGGTCAGAACGCCCAAGGCAAAACAAACCTCATGGAGGCATTGTTCGTCCTGGCGATGACCAAAAGCCACCGCACCTCTAAGGACCGCGAACTTATCTCCTTCGATGCCCCCGGAGATGCAGCTCAGATCGTTGCCGAGGTGGAACGCAAGTATGGCGATCTCAAGCTGGAGCTCACCCTATCTGCCAAAGGTAAAAAAGCCAAGATCAATGGTTTGGAGCAGCGGCGCCTTAGTGAGTTTGTTGGATCTCTGAATGTGGTCATGTTTGCACCGGAAGATTTAGAGATTGTAAAAGGGACCCCTGGTATCAGACGGCGTTTTCTTGATATGGAGATCGGCCAAGTCCAGCCTAGTTATCTATTTCACCTACAGCAGTATCAAAAAATTCTCTTGCAAAGAGGTAATCTCTTAAAGCAATTATGGGGAAAAGAGGCTGCAGGGAAAGAGCTTCTGGAAATCTGGGATGCTCAACTTGTAGAGCATGGTGTTAAAATCGTCAAAAAAAGGAAACAATTCATAAAGAAGCTGCAAATATGGGCTGAAAGCATTCACCGGGGGATTACGAACGGCGGAGAAGAACTGAAATTGCTCTATGTCCCCTCTTTCGGCGATCGGGATGAGGAAGATGAAGCTGTCTTATTAGACAATTTTATGTTAAAGTTATCACAAACGAGAGAACAAGAAATCAGGCGCGGCATGACGCTGACGGGTCCCCATCGGGATGACCTGTCCTTTTTTATCAACGGAAGGGAAGCTCAGGTCTACGGTTCTCAAGGACAGCAGCGTACCACGGCTTTATCGCTTAAGCTGGCGGAAATCGAGCTGATCCATGAGGAAATCGGAGAATATCCTGTGCTGCTTCTTGATGATGTTTTATCCGAGCTTGATCCTTACCGCCAGACCCAGCTTATTGAAACCTTTCAAAGCAAGGTACAGACATTCATTACCGCTACCGGAATTGAGGGTCTGAATGCCGATAAATTAAAGGGCGCCAGCCTATTTCATGTTCATGATGGAAAAGTTGAGTTATAAAAGAGCGGAGGACGATCATGTATATTCATTTGGGCGGGGAGAAGATCATTAGGTCTTCGGAGTTAATTGCTATATTTGATATTTCGATTGAGAAATCTTCCAAGGTATCTAAGCAATTCGTTATTCACTCTGAGCAGGATAAGAAGCTTGAGCGGATTGGCGAAGAGGAAGCAAAATCTATTGTCGTAACTAAAAATATCGTGTATTACTCCCCCATCTCCTCCTCCACTCTTAAAAAAAGAGCCAAAATTTTGCTCGAAATATAACTTGCATTGGGTAACAAAGAGATAATCAGAAAGAAGTAGGTGAAGGCATGTCAATGAATCAACCGACATATGATGAGAGCCAGATTCAGGTACTGGAAGGGCTGGAAGCGGTTCGGAAACGTCCGGGCATGTATATTGGTTCGACTAGTTCTAAAGGTCTCCATCACTTGGTATGGGAGGTCGTCGATAATAGTATCGATGAGGCACTCGCAGGTTATTGTGACCGGATTCAAGTGATTATACATGAGGATAACGCGATCACTGTTATCGATAATGGACGTGGCATACCTGTAGGTGAGAATGTAAAGCTTAAGAAGTCGACGCTTGAAGTCGTAATGACCGTGCTGCATGCAGGCGGTAAATTCGGCGGTGGCGGATATAAAGTTTCCGGTGGTTTGCATGGTGTGGGTATCTCTGTAGTGAATGCCTTGTCTGAAAAGGTCCTTGTTAAGGTCAAACGTGACGGTCATATCTACCAACAGGAATATAGACGTGGTGCACCGCAGTATGATATCAAAATCGTTGGCGATTCAGATGAGACAGGAACGACTACAACCTTTCATCCGGATCCTGAAATATTTACGGAAACCACAGTTTTTGAATATTCGACACTGCTTACTCGTATTCGGGAGCTGGCTTTTCTTAACAAAGGAATCGAGCTTTCACTTCATGATGAGCGGACGGATGTCACCAACGTGTTCAAATACGAGGGTGGTATCGTTGAATATGTGAAATATTTGAATGAGAAAAAAGAAGCACTACATGAGGATCCGATCTACGTGGAAGGCTCACGCGATATGATCCAAGTTGAAGTGGCTCTCCAATATAACGATTCGTATACTGAGAACATCTACTCTTTTGCGAATAATATTAATACGCATGAGGGCGGAACGCATGAATCCGGCTTTAAAAGTGCGCTGACCCGTATCATCAACGATTATGCTCGTAAAGCGGGAGTACTGAAGGATAGCAATTCGAATCTGACTGGTGATGACGTACGTGAAGGATTGACAGCCATTATTTCTGTCAAAATTCCAGATCCACAATTCGAAGGTCAAACGAAAACTAAGCTCGGAAATAGTGAAGTGCGGGGTATCGTAGAATCACTGTTCGGAGAGAAATTACAAGAGTTCCTGGAAGAAAACCCAGCAGTGTCACGTCGCGTTCTTGAGAAATCACTTTCCGCTTCACGCGCGCGAGAAGCTGCTCGTAAGGCACGTGAGTTAACCCGTCGGAAGAGTGCGCTTGAAGTCAGTGCTCTGCCTGGTAAACTCGCCGACTGTTCATCCAAGGATGCCTCGATCAGCGAACTATACATCGTCGAAGGTGACTCAGCGGGTGGATCGGCTAAGCAAGGACGGGATCGCCATTTCCAAGCGATTCTACCGTTGCGTGGTAAGATCCTAAACGTTGAAAAAGCTCGCCTTGACCGTATTTTATCTAACGCGGAGATCCGCGCCATCATTACGGCTTTGGGCACAGGGATCAGCGATGACTTTGACTTATCGAAGGCTCGCTACCATAAAGTCGTTATTATGACCGATGCCGACGTCGATGGAGCCCATATTAGAACGCTATTATTAACGTTCTTCTATCGTTACATGCGGAAGCTAGTAGACGCGGGTTATATCTATATTGCACAGCCTCCTCTCTTTAAGATTGAGCGCAATAAGGTTATCCGCTACGCAGGCAGCGAGAAGGAACGCGATGATATTATCGCTTCTTTTGGAGAAAATGCTAAGGTTAACGTCCAACGTTACAAAGGTTTGGGAGAGATGAATGCAACCCAACTTTGGGACACAACGATGGACCCTGAGACCCGTATGATGCTCCAGGTTACGATTGAAGATGCGATGCTGGCAGATAGTATTTTTGATACACTTATGGGTGACAATGTTGAACCAAGACGTGACTTTATCCATGAGCATGCCAAGAACGTTAGATACCTTGATGTGTAAAAACAATATTTAATACAACCTCCGGCTTCTATTCCTAACGGAATGAGAACGCTGGAGGTTCTTTGATTTCAAGCTTCTTTTTAGGCTCTTGTAGATTGTTTATTGCGTGTCGAATAAGGGGATTTTCTTGCTTTTACACGTCCATAGGCTACGGCATAGCGATGTATTTTACGATAGATTGATTTATCAGGAAATAATTTGAATACAGCAATGGACGGAAGAGTGTTGACTTCCAGCAGCCACATATCCAGATGTTGATCCATGGCAATATCCAGACCAATCTCTTTGATTCCTGGATAGGCAGATTGAAGCTGTGTCGCGATTTGTATACCCAAAGCTTTTAAGTGATTGGTCGTAACTAGGACTTCAGAGGGCGGCATATAATTTTTTAGCAGAGTACTTACGGAAAGGATACTGCCTCCACTGTGATAATTGGTGACGATTTTTTGAGGGGCAGCTACTCTTCCAAGCATTCCTGTTGTTTCCCATACTCCTGATGGAGTCTTTTGGGTAAGAACCCGAAGATCAAAAGGGCGGTCTTGATGACGCAGAAGGTCAATCCCTTTTTGAATCAAATAGGTTCGATTCTGAATTCGTTTCTGTAAGTTCTCATACAGCTCTTCTGGTGAGAAAAACACTTCCGCAGTCTTCCCATATCTTAAAATATACAAGATCTGTTCTTCAGGCTCTTCTTTATTAACGTTATCGAGGTCGGTACCGTGTTCAGCTTTCTGTTTGCTAGTGCTAAGAGTTACAGTACGCTGCTCAGCTCTCATTACACCGATACCATAACTTCCTCGATCTGGCTTAATATAGACCATTGTATATAACGCAAGCATCTCCTTAAGAGCATTGACATCGAATTTACGGGTATCAGGCACATATTGCAATAGAGAGTGATTTTGAAGGATGACTTTCGTTTTAGCCCATTTGCTTGGGACGCGTTGAATCTTCATTATCTTCCTCCTTATGAGTTTTGTGCAGGAATAGGTCCTTTGGGTTCCTTGTTGTAAAAAATGCAGTGGCAGCATAATCTTTGACAGCTGAAAATCAGGACAAGCTACCTAAACAATGGTATAATATAAGGATATGGGGTTATGCCTTATCGAACGATATTAGGATAATAAAACCGTGTTTCTTGTCTTTACAGTCTATGTAGTAAAGATATTTGCGGAAAGGGCAAATACCCTGATAAGCGCAAAAAGAAATCAATATTAGAAGATAAAAGGCTATCATGTTTAATTGTGCTACTTTTGTGAAAGTAATATAATTAAGGGTAGCGGTTTTTTAACTGAAGGAGGTCCAGCAACTCATGGCTGAACAAAATAACCCACAAGTCAAAGATCGGGACATTGGCGTGGAAATGCGTGAATCCTTTATGGATTACGCAATGAGCATCATTGTTAGCCGGGCTTTGCCAGATGTGCGGGACGGACTCAAGCCGGTTCACCGACGCATTTTGTTTGCGATGTCGGAGCTTGGAATGTCTGCGGATAAGCCTCATAAGAAATCTGCAAGAATCGTCGGTGAGGTTATCGGTAAGTACCACCCTCACGGTGACTCAGCTGTCTATGAAACAATGGTACGGATGGCTCAGGATTTCTCGATGCGCTATATGCTTGTAGACGGTCACGGGAACTTTGGTTCGATTGATGGTGATATGGCCGCGGCGATGCGGTACACAGAAGCCCGTCTCTCCAAGATTGCAGGCGAAATGCTTCGTGATTTGAACAAAGAGACAGTTGACTTCGCACCCAACTATGATGGTGAAGAGAATGAGCCGGTTGTATTGCCAGCCCGTTATCCGAATCTGCTCGTAAATGGGGTATCTGGTATTGCTGTAGGTATGGCTACTAATATTCCACCGCATAACCTTGGTGAAGTTATCGATGGTGTGCAGGCGATGATTAAGAATCCTGATATCACGCCAATGGAATTGATGGAGTTTATCCAAGGTCCGGATTTCCCTACGGCTGGATATATTTTGGGTCGTGAGGGCATTCGTCAGGCTTATCGTACGGGGCGTGGTTCAGTAACCATGCGTGCGAAGGCAACGATCGAAGAGAACAACGGCAAGGCTCGCATCATTGTGCATGAGCTTCCATACCAGGTTAACAAAGCAAGATTGGTTGAAAAAATCGCAGAATTAGTACGTGAGAAACGGATCGAAGGTATAACGGATCTTCGAGATGAGTCTGACCGTAACGGTATGCGTGTAGTTGTTGAGATGAGACGCGATGTTAATCCAAATGTAGTATTAAACAATCTATATAAACATACTTCTATGCAATCCACATTTGGGATCAACATGCTTGCCATCGTAAATAACGAGCCGAAAATTCTTAATCTGCGTGATGTACTTTATCATTATTTGCAGCACCAGATTGAAGTTATTCGTCGTCGTACTATATTTGATCTTAAAAAAGCTGAAGCACGCGCTCATATTTTAGAAGGTCTGCGCATTGCGCTTGATCATCTGGACGAAGTGATTGCGTTAATCCGTGCTTCACGGACAACTGATATAGCCCGCGAAGGATTAATGAGCACCTTTAGCCTCAGTTTAGAGCAGGCTCAGGCTATCCTCGATATGCGGATGCAACGTCTGACCGGTCTGGAACGGGAAAAGATCGAGAATGAATATAACGAATTGATCGTTAAAATTGCAGAGTACCGTGAAATTCTGGCTAACGAGCATCTTGTACTGGAAATCATCAGCAACGAGCTGCAGGATATCCGCGATAGATATTCTGATGAACGCCGGACAGAGATTACGGTTGGTGAAGAAAGTATCCTGGATGAAGACCTTATTCCACGTGAAGAGGTTGTTATCACTATTACACATACAGGATATATCAAACGTCTACCTGTCAGCACCTACCGCAGTCAGAAGCGCGGAGGTCGCGGAGTCATGGGGATGGACACCAAGGACCAGGATTTCGTGGAGCATCTCTTCGTGAGTAACTCTCATAACTATCTGATGTTCTTTACCGATAAGGGTAAAGTTTACCGGATTAAAGCTTATGAGATCCCAGAATTGGGCCGTACAGCCCGGGGGACGCCAATCATCAACCTGATTCAAATCGAACAAGGTGAGAAGATTAGTGCGGTAATCCAAGTGGAAGATGGCGATAGCGACAAATATTTATTCTTTGCTACCCGCGAGGGTATCGTGAAGAAGACGCCTCTTGGGGATTATAACAACATCCGTAAAGGCGGTCTTATTGCTATTAATCTTCGTGAAGAAGATTCCCTAATCGAGGTTAAGCTGACTGATGGACAGCAAAATCTCATTATCGGTACAGCTCGCGGAATGTCGATCACGTTCTCAGAGAATGATGTGCGTTCTATGGGACGTAGCGCGACTGGCGTTAAGGGCATTACGCTTGACGGAAATGACCATGTCATTGGTATGGACTGTGTCGATAAGGAGCTTGAGGTTCTGATTGTTACTACCAAGGGCTATGGTAAACGGACACCAGCCGGTGATTATCGTTCCCAGACTCGTGGCGGTAAAGGGATCAAGACCATTAATCTCACCGATAAGAATGGTCCTGTAGTGGGTCTTAAGGTCGTTAAGAAGGATGAAGACTTAATGATTATTACGACTAGCGGTACCCTGATTCGTACCAGCATGGATGGAATTTCTACTATGGGCCGTTATGCTCAAGGGGTTAAGCTGATTAACATCCGTGAGGATGACGCAGTAGCTACCCTGTGTAGAGCTGACAAGAACGAAGAGGATGAATCTGAGGAAGTGGAAGGTCTGGAAGGCTTGGAAGGGCAAGAAGGCCTGGATGGGCAAGATACAGTCGAGGAATCTGGCGATATTGATCAGCCTGAGATCCTGACTGAGGACGAAGACACTGACTTAGAATAGGTTGAATTCAAAAAAGAGCAAGGGCTTCTATTACAGAAGTTCTTGCTCTTTTTGTTGCTTTTAGAATGACCGATGCTTCAAAAAATAAAATAAATATTTTGAAAGAATAGTTTTCACTGCACTAGTGTCTTCCATTTATCCGTACTATAATTAGCCAATAGAATCCTATAAAGTACTAATTTCTCAGAAATTATCTGTCTTATCAATGTGAGGTAATGCTGGGTGTACGGCTTATAGAAATTAAGGGGCTGAGTATATGCCAAATATATTGGTTGGAGAAGTTAAAGCAGGCTCAAAGATAATAAAGGATGTAATTACACCTTTAGGGGGGACTTTATTCACTAAGGGAAAAATATTGCTCCCTCGTGATCTAGATATTTTACAGGCTTTTTTGATTGGGCAAGTGGAAATCGAAGGTGACCAAGGTGAGGCGAGTTCGGATGGAGCCAAGACAACAGCTAAGCAAGCTTCCCCTAAAGCTGGAGCCATTATCAACGAATCGATGTTGGCCAAGACTAATTCTCCTCTACATGATGAATACGATAAAATGCTCACTCTTATTAAGAACAGCTATCGATCGGTAACGGCAGCTTCACTTCCTATTTTTGAGCTTCGCAGTCAGTTAGAGACACTAATAGGTTATTTGAAGGATTATCATGTCTTGAAGTTTACACCGCGCACTTTAAAGTATGAGGATTACAACTATCACAATGCTGTGTTGTCCGCGTTGACCTCCTATAAAATCGCTCAGTGGTGTGGGTACCCACAAAAGGATTGGATGCAGATTGCTTTTGCAGGATTATTACATGATATCGGCAATGCAAAAGTAGACAGCTCACTTTTACAGAAACCGGAGTCACTTAACAATAGTGAAATAGAAGAGGTTCGCCGACACACTACATATGGTTATCAATTATTACGCAATGTTACAGCGATTAATGAAGGGGTAAGACTTGCCGCCTTGCAGCATCATGAGAAGATTGATGGCTCTGGTTATCCATTGAAGCTGGACGGCAGTCAGATTCATTTCTACGCTAAAGTAGTCGCAGTAGCAGATATATTCCATGCTATGACCTTAGAAAGAGCCTACAGAAGAGCACAGTCTCCTTATTTGGTACTAGAGCAGATTCTGACAGAAAGCTTCGGTAAGCTTGACCCAGTGATTGTGCAGACGTTTATACAGAAGAGTACTGATCTCTTTAATGGCACTAGAATCAAATTAAGTGATGGCCGTCATGGGGAGATTATCTTCACAGATCGCGCAAACCCTACACGTCCGATGGTTAAGATAGAGGAAACAATAGTTAATTTGATGTTGGAACGTGAATTGTATATTCAAGAAATCATTGCTTAGGGCGTAGGTACAAAGGAATAAGGCTGTGCTAGCCATTATATATTGCAGTATTGAGGCTTTTGGCAGCACAGTCTCTCATTTATCTAGTATATTTCAAAAAAACTCTTGCAATGCAACTCCATACATGATATATTCTAAGTCCGGCCAAGAAGTACACATGCCGAGCTCGAAAAAGAAGTTAAAAAAAGAGCTTGACATTAAATGGCCGAACATGATATAGTATAAGAGTTGCTGCTGAGACATTAAACGGCGCCAACGAGAACTTGATCTTTGAAAACTGAACAACGAGTGAGTAGGAAATCACGCAAGTGAAATCCAAATTAGAGAATTAATTTTCTCGTCAGATGTTTCAAAATGAGCATATCGCTCTTTTCAATACTAATTGGAGAGTTTGATCCTGGCTCAGGACGAACGCTGGCGGCGTGCCTAATACATGCAAGTCGAGCGGAGTTATTTTGAAAGCTTGCTTTCAAAATAACTTAGCGGCGGACGGGTGAGTAACACGTAGGCAACCTGCCCTTCAGACTGGGATAACTACCGGAAACGGTAGCTAATACCGGATAATTTCTTTTTTCTCCTGAGAGAAGAATGAAAGACGGAGCAATCTGTCACTGAGGGATGGGCCTGCGGCGCATTAGCTAGTTGGTGGGGTAACGGCCCACCAAGGCGACGATGCGTAGCCGACCTGAGAGGGTGAACGGCCACACTGGGACTGAGACACGGCCCAGACTCCTACGGGAGGCAGCAGTAGGGAATCTTCCGCAATGGGCGAAAGCCTGACGGAGCAACGCCGCGTGAGTGATGAAGGTTTTCGGATCGTAAAGCTCTGTTGCCAGGGAAGAACGTCCGGTAGAGTAACTGCTACCGGAGTGACGGTACCTGAGAAGAAAGCCCCGGCTAACTACGTGCCAGCAGCCGCGGTAATACGTAGGGGGCAAGCGTTGTCCGGAATTATTGGGCGTAAAGCGCGCGCAGGCGGCTATTTAAGTCTGGTGTTTAAACCTTGGGCTCAACCTGAGGTCGCACTGGAAACTGGGTGGCTTGAGTACAGAAGAGGAAAGTGGAATTCCACGTGTAGCGGTGAAATGCGTAGATATGTGGAGGAACACCAGTGGCGAAGGCGACTTTCTGGGCTGTAACTGACGCTGAGGCGCGAAAGCGTGGGGAGCAAACAGGATTAGATACCCTGGTAGTCCACGCCGTAAACGATGAGTGCTAGGTGTTAGGGGTTTCGATACCCTTGGTGCCGAAGTTAACACAGTAAGCACTCCGCCTGGGGAGTACGGTCGCAAGACTGAAACTCAAAGGAATTGACGGGGACCCGCACAAGCAGTGGAGTATGTGGTTTAATTCGAAGCAACGCGAAGAACCTTACCAGGTCTTGACATCCCTCTGAATCCACTAGAGATAGTGGCGGCCTTCGGGACAGAGGAGACAGGTGGTGCATGGTTGTCGTCAGCTCGTGTCGTGAGATGTTGGGTTAAGTCCCGCAACGAGCGCAACCCTTAACTTTAGTTGCCAGCAGGTAATGCTGGGCACTCTAGAGTGACTGCCGGTGACAAACCGGAGGAAGGTGGGGATGACGTCAAATCATCATGCCCCTTATGACCTGGGCTACACACGTACTACAATGGCCGGTACAACGGGAAGCGAAGCCGCGAGGTGGAGCCAATCCCATCAAAGCCGGTCTCAGTTCGGATTGCAGGCTGCAACTCGCCTGCATGAAGTCGGAATTGCTAGTAATCGCGGATCAGCATGCCGCGGTGAATACGTTCCCGGGTCTTGTACACACCGCCCGTCACACCACGAGAGTTTACAACACCCGAAGTCGGTGGGGTAACCCGCAAGGGAGCCAGCCGCCGAAGGTGGGGTAGATGATTGGGGTGAAGTCGTAACAAGGTAGCCGTATCGGAAGGTGCGGCTGGATCACCTCCTTTCTATGGAGAATCGTTCTCTGCAATGAGAACATTCAAATCGGAAGCTCAGCTTCCAAAACTCAGGTTTAGGCCTGTTACTCACTCGTTGCTCAGTTTTGAGAGTTTAAGCTCTCAAGTAAGACTTGATCCTTGAAAACTGGATACCGAAACGAATTTGCGTTTTAGAACATCTTTTAGCAACTTGTGTAAACAAGTAAATGTTATTAGTGAGATTTTTCTTCGGAAGAATCAAGGTTAAGCTAATAAGAGCACACGGAGGATGCCTAGGCGCCAGGAGCCGACGAAGGACGTGGCGAACAACGAAACTGCCTCGGGGAGCTGTAAGCAAGCTTTGATCCGGGGGTGTCCGAATGGGGAAACCCAGCTGTGGTAATTCGCAGTTACTCATTTCTGAATACATAGGAAATGTAGAGGCAGACCAGGGGAACTGAAACATCTAAGTACCCTGAGGAAGAGAAAACAATAGTGATTCCGTCAGTAGCGGCGAGCGAACGCGGAACAGCCTAAACCTAAGAGCTTGCTCTTAGGGGTTGTGGGACGTCTCACATGGAGTTACAAAGGAATATGGTAGGTGAAGAGGTCTGGAAAGGCCCGCGATAGAGGTAAAAGCCCTGTAACCTAAACTGTATTCTCTCCGAGACGGATCCCGAGTAGTGCGGGGCACGTGAAACCCCGTATGAATCCAGCAGGACCATCTGCTAAGGCTAAATACTACCTGGCGACCGATAGTGAAACAGTACCGTGAGGGAAAGGTGAAAAGCACCCCGGAAGGGGAGTGAAATAGAACCTGAAACCGTGTGCTTACAAAAAGTCAGAGCCCTATTAATGGGTGATGGCGTGCCTTTTGTAGAATGAACCGGCGAGTTACGTTTAACATGCAAGGTTAAGCCGAGAAGGTGGAGCCGCAGCGAAAGCGAGTCTGAATAGGGCGAATTAGTATGTGGACGTAGACCCGAAACCGTGTGATCTACCCCTGTCCAGGGTGAAGGTGCGGTAACACGCACTGGAGGCCCGAACCCACGTACGTTGAAAAGTGCGGGGATGAGGTGGGGGTAGCGGAGAAATTCCAATCGAACTCGGAGATAGCTGGTTCTCCCCGAAATAGCTTTAGGGCTAGCCTCGGTATAAGAGTAGTGGAGGTAGAGCACTGATTGGGTGCGGGGTCCGCAAGGATTACCAAGCTCAGTCAAACTCCGAATGCCATATACTTATTGCCGGGAGTCAGACAGTGAGTGCTAAGATCCATTGTCAAAAGGGAAACAGCCCAGACCATCAGCTAAGGTCCCCAAGTGTGTGTTAAGTGGGAAAGGATGTGGAGTTGCACAGACAACCAGGATGTTGGCTTAGAAGCAGCCACCATTGAAAGAGTGCGTAATAGCTCACTGGTCGAGTGACTCTGCGCCGAAAATGTAACGGGGCTAAACACACCACCGAAGCTATGGCTAGATACGTATGTATCTGGGGTAGGGGAGCGTTGTGTAGGGGTTGAAGGTGTACTGAAAAGAGCGCTGGACACTACACAAGTGAGAATGCCGGTATGAGTAACGAAAAGATCAGTGAGAATCTGATCCGCCGAAAGCCCAAGGTTTCCTGAGGAAGGCTCGTCCGCTCAGGGTAAGTCGGGACCTAAGGCGAGGCCGAAAGGCGTAGTCGAAGGACAACAGTTTGAAATTACTGTACCACCGTAATCCGCTATGAGCGATGGGGTGACGCAGGAGGGTAGTGACGCGGACTGATGGATGTCCGTCTAAGCAGTGAGGCTGATGTGTAGGCAAATCCGCACATCATTAAGGCTGGGCTGTGATGGGGAGCGAAAATTATAGTAGCGAAGGTCATGATCTCACACTGCCAAGAAAAGCCTCTAGCCAGGAGAAGGTGCCCGTACCGCAAACCGACACAGGTAGGCGAGAAGAGAATTCTAAGGCGCGCGGAAGAACTCTCGTTAAGGAACTCGGCAAAATGACCCCGTAACTTCGGGAGAAGGGGTGCCCCGGTAGTGTGAATAGCACGAGGGGGCCGCAGTGAAAAGGCCCAAGCGACTGTTTAGCAAAAACACAGGTCTGTGCGAAGCCGCAAGGCGAAGTATACGGGCTGACGCCTGCCCGGTGCTGGAAGGTTAAGGGGAGTGGTTAGGGGTAACCCGAAGCTATGAACCGAAGCCCCAGTAAACGGCGGCCGTAACTATAACGGTCCTAAGGTAGCGAAATTCCTTGTCAGGTAAATTCTGACCCGCACGAATGGCGTAACGACTTGGGCGCTGTCTCAACGAGAGATCCGGTGAAATTTTAATACCTGTGAAGATGCAGGTTACCCGCGACAAGACGGAAAGACCCCATGGAGCTTTACTGCAGCTTGATATTGAATTTGGGTACGATCTGTACAGGATAGGTGGGAGCCGTAGAAATCGGAGCGCAAGCTTCGGTGGAGGCGCCGTTGGGATACCACCCTGATCGTATCTAGGTTCTAACCTAGTACCCTTACCGGGTACGGGGACCGTGTCAGGCGGGCAGTTTGACTGGGGCGGTCGCCTCCTAAAGAGTAACGGAGGCGTTCCAAGGTTCCCTCAGAATGGTTGGAAATCATTCGCAGAGTGCAAAGGCATAAGGGAGCTTGACTGCGAGACCTACAAGTCGAGCAGGGACGAAAGTCGGACTTAGTGATCCGGTGGTACCGCATGGAAGGGCCATCGCTCAACGGATAAAAGCTACCCTGGGGATAACAGGCTTATCTCCCCCAAGAGTCCACATCGACGGGGAGGTTTGGCACCTCGATGTCGGCTCATCGCATCCTGGGGCTGAAGTAGGTCCCAAGGGTTGGGCTGTTCGCCCATTAAAGCGGTACGCGAGCTGGGTTCAGAACGTCGTGAGACAGTTCGGTCCCTATCTGTCGTGGGCGCAGGAAATTTGAGAGGAGCTGTCCTTAGTACGAGAGGACCGGGATGGACGTACCGCTGGTGCACCAGTTGTTCCGCCAGGAGCATGGCTGGGTAGCTACGTACGGACGGGATAAGCGCTGAAAGCATCTAAGCGTGAAGCCCCCCTCAAGATGAGATTTCCCAATTAGTAAGACCCCTTGAAGACGACGAGGTAGATAGGTTGGAGGTGGAAGTGCAGCAATGCATGGAGCTGACCAATACTAATCGGTCGAGGGCTTATCCTATACGTAGAATGCAGATTCGTTTCGGATTCAGTTTTCAGGCGATCAAGCCTGTAACACGCTTAGAAATTCATTGTCACTTCTGTGATGAACCGAATTTCACGCGGCAGCGTCTGTTTCATAGACGCATGTTTGGTGGCGATAGCGGAGGGGTTCCACGCGTACCCATCCCGAACACGACCGTTAAGCCCTCCAGCGCCGATGGTACTTGGACCGAAGGGTCCTGGGAGAGTAGGACGTTGCCAAGCACGCAAGACCACTGTTGAGTAATCGACAGTGGTCTTTTTGTTATGTAAATAAAGAATTCATTAGGCTATATTTTGAGATACTAAGATGGAGATAAGCGTGGCTTAAAAGGTGAACAGAGATGCATTGTGAATTTTTTACACACTAAATTGTCCGCCCAGCACGGACTAACGTCCAATAATTCGCTTACTCGGCGGCCGTTTTTTGAATACCTACTCTGATGATGTAATGTTCTTGACAGTCCAAATGCCCTTTGCTAAGATGGCAATAATATATTTTTGGATAAGCATCTCAAACCTTAATTGAAGATCTACACTTGTTCAGCCCCCAGATGTACAGAATTGTCTGTCGTGAATGGACTGGAGTCAAAGGTTCTTCTTTCATAAAGTTTGTAGGCGGGTATAATTTAAAACAACCGAGGAGGAATGACCCAGGTGTGGAAAGATAAGTTTGGTAAAGAAGGTCTAACTTTTGATGATGTGCTGCTGGTTCCGCGTAAATCTGAGGTACTGCCTAAAGAAGTGGATTTGACCACAGTTCTAAGTAAGAATGTGAAGTTGAATATTCCACTTATGAGTGCAGGTATGGACACAGTCACAGAAGCAGCCATGGCCATTGCAATTGCTCGTGAGGGTGGCATCGGGATTATACACAAGAATATGCCTGTAGAGCAGCAAGCGGAAGAAGTAGATCGTGTGAAGCGTTCCGAGAGCGGAGTTATTACGAATCCATTCTCACTTACGGCAGAACACATGGTATCTGATGCAGAGCTTTTAATGGGTAAATATCGCATTTCCGGAGTGCCGATTGTAGACAGTGACAATAAACTTGTCGGTATTCTGACTAATAGAGACTTACGCTTTATTCATGATTTCAATATTCAAATTAAAGAAGTTATGACACATGAGAATCTTGTAACAGCTGCTGTGGGTACAACCCTTCAGGAAGCAGAAGGTATCCTGCAACGTCATAAGATCGAGAAGCTTCCCCTTGTGGACGAGAATAATATTCTTAAGGGTCTCATCACCATTAAGGATATTGAAAAAGCTATTCAATTCCCTAACGGAGCCAAAGATGCACATGGCCGTCTACTTGTTGGAGCAGCTGTTGGTATCTCTAAAGACACCTTCGAACGTACTGCAGCATTAGTAAAAGCTGGTGTGGATCTGATTGTAGTCGATTCTGCACATGGTCACCACATTAATATTATTGAAGCGGTTCGCCAAATTCGTGAGTTGTATCCTGATCTTACGATTGTTGCTGGTAACGTAGCTACAGGCGAAGCAACCCGTGAACTTATTGAAGCTGGTGCATCTGTAGTTAAAGTAGGTATTGGACCAGGATCGATCTGTACAACACGCGTTATCGCTGGTATCGGCGTACCACAGGTTACAGCCATTTATGATTGTGCGACAGTTGCTCGCGAGTACGGAATTCCTATTATCGCTGATGGCGGTATTAAGTATTCTGGGGAGATCACTAAGGCTATCGCAGCTGGTGCTCATGCTGTAATGATGGGAAGTATGTTTGCGGGTACAGAAGAAAGCCCAGGGGAATCTGAGCTTTATCAAGGCCGTAAATTTAAAGTATATCGTGGTATGGGCAGCATGAGTGCCATGAAACAAGGCAGTAAAGACCGTTATTTCCAAGATGATGATAAAAAGCTCGTTCCTGAAGGAATTGAGGGACGTATTGCTTTTAAAGGGCCTCTTTCTGACACTGTTCATCAATTGATCGGCGGATTGCGCTCAGGTATGGGCTATTGCGGTACGAAGTCATTGGAAGAACTGCGTAACGATACTTCTTTCATTCGCATCACAAGTGCTGGACTTCGTGAAAGCCACCCGCATGATGTGCAAATTACAAAAGAAGCACCAAACTATTCCGTATAATGGACTAACCGTATTATTTTTTGGACAGACAGGACTATTTCGTCCTGTCTGTCTTTTTTTGCGGGTACCCCTGTGTTAGAATAGAACAAGCTATTGATATGAGATTTAAAGGAGAGTCGTAATCATTGAAGCACAAACGAAAATTTAATGGTAAGCAAATTGTAATTAAGACAGCGACTGTAGGTCTGCTTTTAAATATGTTAATGAACCCTGTAATTCCAGCATTGGCTGAAGCGGGCAAAACTCCGGTTACAACCGAAGGTGCCGCAACTGCTACTGAAACTGCACCCAAGACCAACGCAGTTAAGATCCCTTCTGTGGAATCTCTTAACTTGGAATTGAGTTCTGCTATTCTAATAGAACCAACTACAGGCCAAGTACTTATGGCTCTAAATCCAGATACACCACTCCCACCTGCGAGTATGACCAAGATGATGACTGAATATCTTGTATCTGATGCCGTGAAAAAAGGAGACATCTCTTGGGATCAGAAAGTTATCATTCAAGAGAATGCTTCCAAACAGGTCGGATCACGAATTTTTCTGGCAGCTGGAGATGAACATACGGTTAAAGAGCTATACATAGCGATGGCCGTTGGATCGGCGAATGATGCCACAGTTGCTTTGGCAGAATTGGTATCGGGTTCAGAAGAACAATTTGTAGAACTAATGAATCAGACTGCACAGAAGATGGGCATGAAAAATACCTATTTTATTAACTCAACTGGACTTGATCGGGCAGACATGCCGAAGAAATTCCGTCCTGATCTTGATAAAGAGACTGTAATGTCAGCTAGAGATGCAGCTACTCTTGCTAAATTTATAGTTACTGACCACCCGGACTTCACTGAATTTACAACGATTCAGTCTTATAAATTCCGTGATCGGGATACAGCGCCGATCATTAACTACAACTGGATGCTGGAAGCTAACAAAAGTATTCCCAACTTTAAGGCATATGCTTATCCAGGTCTAGATGGACTGAAGACTGGCCATACCACAAATGCAGGTAACTGCTTTACCGGTACTGCTGTGCGTGATGGAATGCGTCTAATCAGTGTTGTTATGGGTGCTAATTCAGAGGCACATCGATTCACAGAAACAAAAAAAGTGCTCGACTACGGGTTTAACAACTTTGAAATCAAACAGGTTGTAGCTCCGAAGGCTGTTATTGCTGGCACGGAAACAGTTCCGGTACTGAAAGGCAAGAATAAAGATGTTTCTATAGTTACTGATGAAGGAGTTTCTTTCATTGTTCCTAAGGGAACGGTTTCTCCTGAAGTTACTACAACTGTTGTAACAAATGACCCTGCAACTTTGGTTGCTCCTATAGCTCAATCCTCTAAAGTAGGTAAAGTTACCTATTCCTACAAGGCTGAAGGCATGCAAGCAGCACAGGAGAAAACAGTTAATCTGATCACAGTAGAGGAAGCTGAGAAGGCTGGCTGGTTCAAGTTGTTCCTTAGAGCGATTGGCGATTTCTTCGGTGATTTATTTTCAGGGATCAAGAACTTGTTCTAATGCAGTTTGGTGTCGAAATCAGCAGTAAATCCGAGTAAATGGGTTGTAGATTTCCCTTCATTGGGGTAAAATTACAAGTTAGATTAAGATAGATCATTCGGGGGGTTAGGACATGGAAACAGGTACATCGCGAGTTAAAAGAGGCATGGCAGAAATGCAAAAAGGCGGCGTCATTATGGACGTCATGAATGCAGAGCAAGCAAAAATTGCTGAGGCTGCTGGTGCAGTTGCTGTTATGGCTCTGGAACGCGTACCTTCTGACATTCGTGCAGCTGGCGGTGTAGCACGGATGGCCGATCCTACAATTGTAGAAGAGGTTCTCAAGGTGGTAAGTATCCCTGTTATGGCTAAGGCTCGTATCGGCCATTATGTAGAAGCGAAAGTTCTAGAATCTTTGGGTGTTGATTACTTGGATGAGAGTGAAGTTCTTACTCCTGCTGATGAAGTATTCCATATTGATAAACATGAATTTACCGTTCCTTTTGTATGTGGAGCGAAGGATCTGGGAGAAGCACTGAGACGTATTAACGAAGGTGCCTCCATGATTCGTACAAAAGGTGAACCAGGAACAGGCAACATTGTTGAGGCCGTGCGTCACATGCGCTTTATCAACAGTCAAATCCGTAAAGTAACGAATTTGTCCAAGGACGAGCTATATAATGAAGCAAAGAACCTGGGAGTTTCCTACGAGCTGTTGCTCGAAGTACATGAGCTTGGCAAACTGCCGGTTGTTAACTTTGCCGCTGGGGGTGTAGCTACTCCTGCAGATGCTGCTCTTATGATGCATTTGGGTGCTGATGGTGTATTCGTAGGCTCGGGTATTTTTAAATCGGACAATCCTGAGAAATTTGCGCGTGCGATTGTTGAAGCCACTACACACTATACTGATTACAAACTGATTGCTGAAGTATCCAAGAACCTTGGTGCACCAATGAAGGGGATTGATATTGCAACTCTCACCCCGGCTGAACGTATGTCGGAGCGTGGCCGTTAATAGAGAGAAGGTTGTAGGATGAAGATAGGAGTATTGGCGCTGCAAGGCGCTGTTACGGAGCATATTGTTAGTATAGAGAAGACCGGTGCAGAAGGCGTGCCTATCAAGCGTGTGGAGCAGCTAGAAGAGGTTGAAGGCCTGATTATCCCCGGCGGAGAAAGTACAACGATTGGAAAGCTAATGCGGAAATATGGCTTCATAGAAGCCATCCGTGATTTTTCTGATCAGGGTAAGCCTATTTTTGGCACATGTGCGGGTATGATCGTGCTGGCCAAAAAAATTGCCGGTGGTGAACCGGGGCATTTGGAGCTAATGGATATTACCGTAGCCCGGAATGCATTCGGCCGCCAACGGGAAAGCTTTGAATGTGATCTGGAGGTTAAAGGCATTGATGAGCCGGTTCGTGCTGTGTTTATACGTGCACCGCTTATCAACGAGGTAGGACCGGGAGTTGATGTGCTTACAGTCTATAATGATGAGATTGTAACCGCGCGCGAAGGCAACTTGCTGGTGTCTTCTTTTCATCCAGAACTGACCGATGATTTCAGACTGCACCAATATTTTGCCGATATGGTAGAGGCGAATAGGGAAGTCCAACAACAAAATCGCATATAAAGAACATCCTGACTCTTTCAAAGCTGTAATCAGCATTTTGAAAGAGTTTAGGCTGTTTTCAGGAGGGAAACTTTGTGTTAGATGTGAAAATACTACGTAGTGATTACGCAAGAGTGGAAGAGGCTTTAGAAAAACGGGGCAAATCACTGGATTTAATTGCTGATTTTCCACAACTTGATTTGCGTCGACGTGAATTACTGCAAGAAACCGAAGGTCTTAAGAACCGTCGTAATACAGTTTCAGGTGAAGTAGCGAAAAAGAAAAAGAACGGCGAGCCAGCAGATGATCTAATTACAGAAATGCGTACAGTATCTGACCGAATTAAAGAGCTTGATGATGAAGTACGTGAACTGGAAGCTCAGATTGCTGATCTTACTATGAATATCCCTAATATTCCTCATGATTCAGTTCCAGTAGGGAAATCCGAGGATGATAACGTTGAATTACGCCGCTGGTCGGAGCCCAAAGAGTTCGGATTCACTCCGAAATCACATTGGGAGCTTGCGCAGCAGCTTGATATTATTGATTTTGAAGCTGCAGCAAAGGTTACAGGATCCCGGTTTGTTTTCTATAAAGGACTTGGAGCACGTCTAGAACGGGCGCTGATTAACTTTATGATGGATCTTCACAGTGGTGAGCATAACTATGAGGAAATGCTGCCGCCTTACATTGTAAACAAAGACAGCTTGTATGGTACAGGACAACTGCCTAAATTCGAAGAGGATCTGTTCAAGCTGCGGGATACCGAATACTATTTGATTCCTACAGCTGAAGTACCGGTAACGAACTACTATCGCGAAGAGATTTTGACGGCAGCTGACCTGCCTAAATACCATGTAGCTTACAGCTCTTGTTTCCGTTCTGAGGCGGGCTCGGCGGGCCGTGATACTCGCGGTTTGATTCGCCAGCATCAATTCAACAAGGTAGAGTTGGTGAAGCTCACCACCCCTGAATCCTCTTATGAGGAATTAGAAAAAATGACAGCAGACGCTGAAAGTGTGCTGCAGCTGTTAGGACTGCCTTATCGTGTACTTGGGTTATGTACGGCTGATATGGGCTTTACATCGGCTAAGACGTACGATTTGGAAGTGTGGTTGCCTGAGAGTGGGATGTACCGTGAGATCTCCTCTTGCTCAAATACAGAAGACTTCCAAGCACGCCGGGCAAATATTCGTTTCCGTAAGGATCCAAAATCGAAGCCTGAATTTGTTCATACGCTGAACGGCTCTGCTTTGGCTGTTGGACGTACGGTTGCTGCAATTCTTGAGAATTATCAGCAAGAGGATGGCAGTGTTCTGATTCCAGAATGCCTACAACCTTATATGCGCAATGTAAAATCGATACAACCAAAAACTATTTAAAGATATAGTTGCTTTTTCTTTGCATTGTATGGTACAATCCTAATGCATGTGAAATTTAAATGCATTTGGAGAGGTACCGAAGCGGTCATAACGGGGCGGTCTTGAAAACCGTTAGGGTGCAAGCCCACATGGGTTCGAATCCCATCCTCTCCGCCATTCCTTTATGAACTTAAAGAATAATTAGATAGAAACCGTTCCCTCTGGGGGACGGTTTTTTTGTTTTGTTTGGTAGACCCAGTTCTATTGAGAATAAAAAGCTTCATTTCTCCGCAATGTATTAGAGAAGGAGGATGATCATAATCATGGATAGATCATTAGAAGTTGATCAGCATAAGCTTGTCTCAGCCTGGCAGGAGCGTTTGCCGGCGTTGATGGATGATGGGGATAGTTTCAGTGTGCTGGCGGATAATGGGGATCCGAATAGCTTGCTGATTCATTTTAATGCGGCAGGTCATCAAGGCTATTCACTGGATTTTCGCTGCAAGTATGTAGATAGCAGAGAAGTGGCAGTGGATCTGCTGGATGTGGAACAGAGCGGTCTCCATATTGATGAGCGTAGCGATGCCGTACAGCAGCTGGCACAGCAATACTCACGGCAAATTCATGAATGTGCTCAGGCTCTTCAGAACTTGACCAATCCTTAGGAGGAATGAAAATGTCGAAACCAAAAAGTATCCCTGTTCCTGGGGCAGAGCCAACAAGTGGTGAGCGGAGAAAAGACCATGCTCCTTCAGGTCCAGAACCGCTTTCAGGTTCTAAAAAGGTGAAACAAGCGAACCATGTTGACCACCATAATCCACAAGGTTAACAAATAAAAACGTTAAGAATTTTAAAGAAGTGTTTCTTGATTTTTACAAATGGTTTATCATAGGAGGGGGAGAGATTTCTTTTACAATGGGAGAGGAGAACAATAATGAACAAAAAGTGGGGTTTGTCGGCCGCTGCATTGCTGCTTACAGCAGCAGTAATTCTGCCGGGATGTGCAAGTAAACAGGAGGCGCCAAAAGAGGCCTTAAAATCAGCCGCTACTAAAGCGACTACAATGTCATCTTATGAGATGAAGAGTAAATTCACGATCAACGATCTTACGATCGAGACCTCTGACGCTGAATCTGCTGCAATGACTACACAGGTACTTAGTATGCTTAAGAATGCTGATATTACCATTGATGGGGTATATCAAGCAGAGCCAATGCAGACAGAACTAACTATGGTTCTGAATCTGAAAGGCGATATGAGCATGAGCTTTAATGTTCCTATGGTAATGACTGCCGAGAAGTTGTATGTTAAGATTCCATCTATTCCTTTCGTACCGATTCCTGAGACGATCCTCAATAAGTTTGTAGAGGTTGATCTGAAGGCGTTGGCAGAGCAGGAGGGTGCAGAATTTAACCCAAGTACGATGGATACTCAAAAAATGCAGAAGCTGTCTAATGAAGTGGTGGACACTGTCCTAGCTGAATATGACGAAGAAAAATATTTTAACGAGATTGATCCCAAAGATGCTAATTTACCAGAAGGTGTGGAAGCTGAACAAGTCGTTCAGTTCCAAGTGACTAACGATAATGTTAAAGAAGCAATCACTATCTTGGTGAATAATGCCCTGCCTAAAATTATTGATATCGTAAGCAAGGAAGAATACAAGGATATGCTGCAGATTAAAGATGCAGATCTAGCTAAGGCTAAAGAAGAACTGACATCAGGTGAAGCTAGAACTGAATTGGATAAGGGCTTAGCTGATCTTGATAAGTACCTTACCATCAACCAGTTCCACTATAATACTGCGATCAATAAGGACGGATACGCTGTGTATCAGGATTTATTGATGGATGTTAAAGTAAATGATCCGGAAGATGGCACAAAAGTGGCCTTCTCAGTAAATGGAACGGGCCAATACAGCAAGATCAACGAAAAGCCGGTATTCAAGATTGGTATCCCTCAAGGTGATGATGTAATTACAATGGATCAACTTGGAGAAGAATTCGGTGGTTTGGGAACTTATTAATCCCAGTTCGCAAGATAAAGACCCGCATGAGGCGTATATTATACGCCCATGCGGGTCTTTTTTTAGGAAAAAAAGTAGCACTGATTCCTGCGACAATGCAGAATCCTATTTCTGTTCCTCTGTCAGCACATCTTCAGTTAAGATTGCGTAGGTTTGGTGATCCTGCCACTGTCCATTTATTTTAAGATACTGACGGGCAACCCCTTCAGGTTTAAACCCACTCTTCTCCAGGACTCTTCGTGAAGCTTCATTATGCAATAAAATAGCTGCCTGAACTCTATGTAGACCTAAGGCTCGGAAAGCATAGCCAAGGACTAATCCGACCGCTGCTGTCATATAACCTTGTCCTTGCATCCGATGATCCATTAAATATCCTAAATCAGCATATTGTGCTACACCTCGTGAGACGTTGGACAATGTGATCTGACCGATTAGCTGTCCATCCAGCAGATAAATGCCGAACATATAAGCTCTGTCCTGTAGGGCGTCCTCAATACGCTGATTGATGATCTGTTGCTGACTCTCCAGGGTAAAGAAGTGCTCATCACGTTTTGGCTCAAACGGTTCGTGGGTTACCCGGTTATTTAAACGAAGTTCTAGCAGGCTCTGTGCATCCTTAAGCTCAAGTGGAGAAATATAGATCCCTTGAGAGGTATGATATAGAGTAAGGGTCATTTAGGAGTCCTCCTTTTGTTTAATTGGCTTTTTACGTAAACGGCGAAAGAAGGAGGTGAGTAGATCTGCACATTCTTCTTGTAAAACATCCTGTATTACCTCAGTTCTATGATTAAATCGCGGCTCTTCAAGCAAGTTCATGAGGGTCCCAGCACATCCAGCTTTAGGGTCAGGCGTTCCATATACCGTGAGAGGCACTCTGGACTGCACTATTGCTCCTGCACACATCGGACAAGGTTCTAGGGTGACGTACAGCTGGCAATCCAGCAGACGCCAAGAATTCATGACATTGCTGGCCTCGCGAATGGCTACCATCTCTGCATGGGCTGTCGAATCCATTGTCGTTTCTCGTAAATTGTATCCACGTCCTATAATTTCACCATGTCGAACAATGACAGCGCCAATAGGAACCTCACCTAATGCCTCAGCTTTACGTGCTTCTGCGATCGCCTGCCTCATCCAATATTCATGAACCACTTGTATATCTTCTGGCGATTCATTGGCTTTAATATTCAAGATCATCTTCCCTTCTTCTGTAACCATTGTACAACGAACAAATATTCGTTCTTAACAAAATGTGCATAACTCTGTGGATAACAGCCTACTTATACACATTTTTGTACACATCGGACTTTAATAATTTGTTTATATGTGCATAAGATGTGGATGGTTTCTTATATATTGTAGAGAAACACCTTTTGAATTTCAATATTTCGTGAATTAATAGGCTTGTTTTAAATGTCCTTTTCAAATGAGGGGGCAAAAGGTATGATGTTTATTATAGGCTCCGCAAGGATTTACCAGTGGATAAGAGGTGAATAACAGTTTGTCCATAAAGACAAAACTATCTGCTATTATTTTTGGAGCGGTACTGCTAATTTTAGCATTGAACCTGACATTTAACCTTTATGCCGCTCAGAATAATCTAAGAAATGAAAACGTAAATAATATGCAGATCACCGCTATGCAAATGGCTGTTTCTGTAGAACAAAGTAACTATAGCTCTAACTATGTAGAATATCAAATTGCGCATAACTTAAGAATGGCTGCCATTTTTGCCTCTAAGGAATTGGGTCCGGATTATAAGAATATAACCAACGCTCAACTAAAGGCTCTAACTTCCAAGTTGGGCGTGTCTAATATTTCAATTCTGGTAAAGACTGATAATGATATCGTGGTGACAAGGGCATCAAATCCTATTGATATTGGAATGTCCACTCAAGGTTGGGGGTACTGGTACCTTGCCCTTTTGGAGTTATTTGATAATCAGGAAGTCACTGTGGGGCAAGGTCAGGCATTGGATCATTTTTGGTCAGGCCCATTTGAATATTCAACCTACAATCCCGATTTCATTGAGAAGTGGGGTTATTATCATGATGAAGCAAGCAACTACATCATTAATCCTGTTATTCTCAATACTGCGGCTAGTGAATATGTCAAAATCACCAATCCCGATCAAATTGTAGAGCGAACCAAAGAAGTTAATCCTGGGATTTTAGAGCTTACAGGATTTAATCCAACAACATTTGGTTTAGCGAGTATGGCGGGCGATGGAAGCGATGCATTTAAAAAGAAACTTGGCAACCGCCCAATTAAGTTCGGTACCTATACTTATGGTAATGTGGAGCAAGATAAAGCGGCCATTCTATTAGCTCAGCAGAAGCAGAAGCCAGTTACACTGGAGACGAGAGTACATGGGAAAAGAGTACTCAAAAGCTTCATTCCTATCCAGACTGCTAAAATGGAACCTTATGTAATCGGTGTAGTTTTGGATTATTCTGTGATTTCATCCGTAGTTCATGAACAATTAACCAATTATTTGACTACGTCTCTGTTGTTGCTGGCATTATTTTTGCTATGTAGTTACATACTTTCAGGTTTTGTTACCCGTCCAATTCAGGCTATACTTGCTAAAGTCAATGATGTAGCGCGAGGTAAGTTCGAACCTCCATTAAGCGTAACCTCTCGTGATGAGCTAGGTCAATTAGCCTTGCGGATTAACGCTATGACTTCTCATCTTATGCAACGCACCAATCGTCTTAAGCAGACGCTGGAAGAGAACCGGGCGGTTAAGGAGCATTTGGAATCCGTAATTAACGGTACGTCGGATGCGATTCATACGTTGGATATGGAGGGACGAATCACTAGCACTAACAGAGCCTTTGAGGAGCTGTACGGATGGAGTGCAACAGAAGTGATAGGCAATATGCCATATCTTGTACCCGCGACAGCGCTTAAGCAAGAGGAAGAGCGGCTTGACGCGTTAAGAAATGGTGCAGTTCTGCCGCCGATCGAGACAGTGAGACTTAAACGGGACGGATCATTAGTTGAAGTTAGCGTTAGTACCTCGATAATTCGAGATGAAGAGGGTTATCCCCATTCCTTTATTCACGTTTCTCGTGATATGACGGAACGCAATCGAATGGAGGAGCTGCTTAGACGCTCTGAGAAACTAACTACAGTCGGCCAATTGGCCGCAGGAGTAGCTCATGAGATTCGTAATCCTCTTACCACATTAAAAGGATTTCTACAGCTTCAACAGGAGAAGGAGCTCTTGGTTCCGCTTCATATAGAGCTGATGTTATCCGAGCTGGAGCGGATTAATCTTATCGTCAGTGAATTTTTAATTCTGGCTAAGCCACAAGCCGTTCATTTTCAGGAGAAAGATCTTCGCTACATATTAGGTGATGTAGTTTCTCTATTGGATAGTCTGGCTCATCTACATGATATTCAATTTAGTACGAAATTCTCTGAACAACCTGCTACTGTACATTGTGAAGAGAACCAGCTGAAGCAGGTATTTATTAATATTGTTAAAAATGCAATTGAGGCTATGCCCGAGGGTGGCGTCATTTCGATGGAACTTTGGAACTCTGTGGATTGCGTCTTTATTGTAATTAAAGATCAGGGTGAAGGGATTCCAGAGGACGTGCTGCCTAAGCTGGGTGAACCGTTCTTCACGAATAAGGAATCGGGGACTGGTCTTGGGTTAATGATTAGCCAGCGTATTATTCAGGCTCATAAGGGTCATTTGGAAATACAAAGTGAAGTTGGCCGGGGGACAACCGTTATGATTAAGCTGCCTGCAGCTGGAGGGGTTACACCTTGGCTCAACATTAAGGATGAACGGAGTGAAGAACAACGTGAGAATTAATAAATTCATCAGTGAGACAGGGTACTGTTCACGCCGAGAAGCAGACAAGCTTGTGGATGCCGGCAGAGTTACGATCAACGGAGAGCCTGCTGTGCTGGGCAGTCAGGCTGTTCCGGGCGATGATGTGCGAATAGATGGTATAGCGCTTGAAACCTCGAGCCAGACGGTCTACATTGCTCTAAACAAGCCGGTTGGGATTACATCAACCACAGAACAGCATATCAAGGGGAATATTGTCGATTTTGTAGGTCATCATGAGCGTATATTCCCGATTGGTCGTCTCGATAAGGATTCGGAAGGATTAATCTTGCTTACTAATGATGGTGATATCGTTAATAAAATTTTGCGGGCGGAAGGCCGGCATGAAAAAGAATATGTGGTTACCGTGGACAGACCCATTACGCCTTCATTTATTACCGGCATGTCGAGCGGTGTGAAAATATTAGGTGAGAAGACGCTGCCCTGTGAGGTCACGCGTATTACGGAGCGTGTCTTCCGTATTATTTTGACAGAGGGCAAAAATCGCCAGATTCGTCGTATGTGCAGCGCTTTTGGCTATGAGGTTCGAAAGCTGCAACGCATTCGGATTATGAATATTCGCCTGGGGGCATTGCAAACGGGAGAATGGCGGGAGCTGTCTGCTGATGAGAAGAAAGAGCTTGGAGCTACGCTGAACTACGAATTACTGTAGGAATGTTATTACAATGTTACAGGTCCATATAGAATGTAGTACTCGCAACAAAAAAGAGCTGTCCGGGGTCTAAGACCTTTGGACAGCTCTTTTTATTACCTTACGACATCACTTATTCAGCAGAGGGAACAATCCCTGTAAACTCTTTGGATTCTTGATATTTGCGAATAATGGAAACCTCTACCCGGCGATTCTTGCTTCGACCGGTAGCTGTGTCATTATCCGAAATAGGATGATACTCGCCGTATCCAATCGCACTAAATTTGCGCGGATTTAGATTCGTGTTCTGCAGCAAAATCTTCATAAACTGAAGTGCCCGATCCGCACTCAGATCCCAGTTGGATGAATAGTTGCTATTAGAAATTGGAATATCGTCGGTGTGCCCTTGCACTACTACATCATAATCCGGGAATTGCTGCAGCATCGTTGAGATGGATTTAGCTAATTGCCGCGAATCATCCTTAACAATGGCTTGGCCAGAGGCGAACAATGCGTTATCACTGATCGTAATCATTAGCTGAGATTGATTAAGCTTCGTACTGAGCAGATCAGTTAGACCGTTGCTCTTAATATATTGATCGAATTGTTTCTTAAGCTTCTCTAAATCCTCTTGTTCCTTTTGTCGTAGCTTTGCCATTTCTGCTTCTTCAGCTTTCTTGGAAGTAGAGCTACCCATCTTATCATTTTTCCCTAGATCTTCTTGAGTTTTACTAGGCATTGCTGCCCGCTCTTCAAGAATACCTGTACCGCCATTAAGTGCGGAACTGAAGGCTTGACTCATCTCTTCAAATTTCTTGGCATCCGTTGCGCTCATAGAATACATAACGATGAACAGAGCCACCAGAAGAGTCATGAGGTCGGAATAAGGTAACAGCCACGATTCATCGGCATGTTCTTCATGCTCTTCGTGTCTAGTCTTTTTGCTCACCTGATCCACCGTCCTTCTCATTTAACTTAACGCGTTGCGAAGGTGTTAGGAATACAGCAAGCTTCTGATTGATGGCAATAGTAGATACACCGGACTGTATGGACAAAAGACCTTCGACCATCATCATTCGAACTTCGATTTCTTGTTTGGAGAGACGTTTCAGTTTATTAGCAATAGGATGCCATAATACGTAACCTGTAAAGATACCAAGCAAAGTGGCGATGAAGGCAGCCCCGATTGCCGCAGCCAATTTGTTCATATCACTCATATCAGCCAGAGCGGCGATGAGGCCGATAACCGCCCCGAGCACCCCAAGGGTAGGAGCATACATACCTGCCTGTGAGAAAATGAGCGCTCCTGCTTTATGTCTATCCTCTGTGGCGTGGATATCCTCCATGAGGACATCGCGGACAAAATCCTGATCATTTCCATCAATGATCATCCGCATGCCATTCCTGAGGAAGTTATCTTCTATTTCATCGACCTTTGATTCTAGAGCCAACAGACCTTCACGCCGTGTGATAGAAGCCCATTCCATGAACATAGTGATTAATTCGGGTTTACTGATTAATTTCTTTTTGATAAAAATCATTTTGAACAGACTTGGAATCTTTTTGACCTCGTTGAAAGGAAAGGCCATGAAAATAGACGCTGCCGTACCCACCAAGATAATAACGTAAGCAGCAGGTGTGGCCAAAGCATGAAGTGGAGCGTGCTTGAGGATCATGCCCCAGATTACAGCAACCAAACCAAAAATTAAACCAATTATTGTTGAAATTTCCATTTTGCACCTCGTCCGTGAGATTTAAGATGTGTTCCGACAATGCCGCGTATATCATCCTTGAAACAGCGGCAGGGCACTCTGTGCGAAACCGAATTAACGTATATTCTTATTTATCGACATCATTCGGTTTTTTGTGAAGTCATTTTTTCGGCTATAATGGATAAGGTAAGTAATTATTCATCTGTGAAGAAAACGGAGTGATATACGTGGGTGTAAAGCATGGTAGAGATTACGGTGAAATTCTAACAGATTTGACCGAAGCCGTCGGACGAATTTCCGATGGATATTTATTTTTTGAGATGGATCCGGACGAGTGGCAGGAACTACCCCAAGAATCAAAGCTGGAGGTATGGGAAGCATTGGCTGAGGATCTTTTCTTCGCGCTGGGTAATGAACCTATGATTGAAGTGGGGAGCGGCGTAATTATTTACGATAAGGACACGCATCGCATTAATATTTTAGTTGGCGAAGAGGATTTGGCTTCAGTGGTTTTGATTTAGGCAGAGGAGACGTCTGGACGTAATTTGCCCGTAGTTAGTAGCCCGTGTTAAAATTGATAAAGCCGAGTTATAATCGCTGGGATTTGTGAATACATTAAATCGAAAATATCGCCTTTATCCTGGCACATCCCTTGGACCTCAGAAGCTAAGGGATGTTTTGTTTAACGCCTATGTCAAGTAAAGGGAACTGCGCACTTTACTGCAATTTTTTGTAAGGGAGGAAACGAATTGTTATTTACGGAAGAGGAACTGCGTGAGGAGATCACCAAGCTGGAGGGGTGGAAGCTGGATAATAATGTTATGGTGCGAAAATATATGTTCAGCCAATATATGAAGGGCATTGCGTTCGTTGATGAAGTAGCCACGATTTCAGAAGCCTTCGATCATCATCCACATATTACGATTGATTATAAAACAGTTACCCTGCGACTTGAATCTAATGAAGAAGATGGGATTACGGCTCTAGATCTTCGAGCGGCGCATGAATTTAATGAAGCCTTTGAAAAAAATCATTAGTTTAGCCAAAATCATAAAATAAACGCCCGTGCATAGATAGTCACCTATCTCATACACGGGCGTTTTTAGTTGCTTGATGGGTTACTTTTTCTCTGAGAGCCAGAGTGCGACGTTGGCGATCTCTTCAGGGGCTAGCTTCTCCTTAAAGGAAGGCATTTGACCACGTCCTTTGGTGACGATGCTGTAGATTTCCTCAGCGTCATGCTGGCCGCCTTCATTCTGAAGACTTGGTCCAACTCCACCTTGAAGCTGATCGCCGTGACAGGTGATACAGCTGGCTTTCACGGTTGCTTCTGCCTTTGCTGCGTCCAGTTGAACTACCGGCATCGTGGGCTTATTTTCTTCCGCTACCTCTTCTTTACCCGGAAGTGTAAACATGAGTACTACCGCAAAGGCACAGGCGGCAAAAAACAAACCGCTCATGATCCATTTCTGCATCCCAATTCGTCCCTTCTATGTAAGCTGCTCCCTACATTATAGCTTATGGTGAAGCGTTATCATAGGGTTTGTGACAAAAAAATGAACGAGAATACAATCATTCTTATGAAATATCTGGTATTTAATATCATTTATCATAGACCATGCAATAAAAAGGTTTGTCTCCTGTAGGTGTGCGGCGTTCATACGTATCTGTAATCGTAAATCCACATTTTTGATAAGTTCGAATGGCGCGTTGGTTCCAGGTCAGGACTTCTAGATCTATCTCTCGATCAGGATAACGACTCAAGGCTGTCTGGACGATGGCATCTACGAATAGTTTGCCTAAACCATGGCCGCATAGATCGGGGCGCATCCCAACTCCTAAACGGACGACTCCTTCCATCGGGAACAACTGTGCGAATCCGCACAAAACCTCTTGTTCATTTAATATGGAGATATATTGTTCCTCCCGGAGCTGCGGATCGCCAAACTCGATGCCAAGAGCCTGCATCTGCTCCCACGGCATCCAGCCATAAATATTATATGGGGGCGTATAGCTCCACTTACAAATAGCTTCTCCGTGAATTGCCTCCATAGGAACAACATGAAAAGTTACCGAGGGATTTATCATAAAGTCAACGATCTCCTTTCACGAGGACATTGCTATATTACTAATTATATACAAAATGGGGGAGGTTCGACTCAGAAACTTTATATGAGAGGAATGTTTTACAAATTATGAGAGGGGTAAATAAGTAATAAGACAAAAAAACAAGCTCTCCTCCAAGAGTTACCTTGGAAAAGAGCCTATGTACGTTACTTATTGAACATCATCATTGTCTTCCGATTCAGCAGCAACCGATTGGTAAGCGTCTGTGCTCATAATGCGCTTAGCACCAACGTAGCGTTTCACGTAGTAGCTATCACTCAGAGAGCTAATCGTAACACCGCGTGAGGTAGAAGCGTGTGCGAACTTACCTTCACCGACATAAATGCCGACATGGGAGACACCTTTGCCACTTGTATTGAAGAATACAAGATCTCCGGCTCTTATATCATCACGGGAGATTGCTGTGCCCATTTGATATTGGGAACCTGATTGGTGTGGAAGGTTAATGCCAATCTTATCAAACACATACATTGTAAATCCGGAGCAATCAAATCCGTTAGTGGATATACCGCCGGATACGTATTTAGTACCGATGGCCTTGTCAATCACTTTATCCATTTTGGAATCTGCGAAAGCGCTTCCTGCTCCGATGGTGAGGATGATGGAAAAGCTTAGTACTGCTGCTGCTAACTTCTTCTTCAAAAGTGTATACCCCTTCCAAATGCCTACGAGGTTAGCTTAAGGGTTCGGTTGAAGGTCCCCTATGACCCCTCTATATAATGGAGGTCAATTCACCCAAAGTTGGTTCCCCCGTTTTCCTAATAGTTAGGAAACTCGGCTCATACTGTTGATTAGGATTAGCTTGTAATCAATACATGACAAAACCTTTGTAAATAACAACTTAATGATTACAAAAATGTTACTAAAATCTCACTGCGCTAATTGTAACAAACAGAAAGCCGCTTGGCAATCGTTTTTAACATATTAATGCAGAAAAATTGGCATTTTTACGGTAGAAAGGCATATGTAAGCGTTAATAATGACCTAATTTTTAATATAATTGCAATTTTTATCAAATAAACGTGTTTCAATTGGGCTCTATTAGTGTAAAAATATATTATGGAAAAAAGAAAAACCCGAATTTGATTACGGGAATAATCAGATTCAGGTTCATATAGTTGTAATTATGAGGTTATAGTTGTGAGGAAGGTTTCAATCGAAGGCTACAGCTTGATAAGCTGAAGTACTCATTACTCTTTTAGCGCCAACATAACGATTGGCCCAGTAGGCCTGACTGAGTGAAGTGATGGTCACTCCACGCGAAGAGGACGATTGTGCGAATTTTCCGTTTCCAACATAAATGCCGACATGGGATACTCCATTGCCAAGTGTGTTAAAGAACACTAGATCACCAGAACGCAGATTGCTTTTGGATACAGCAGTTCCAACGCTATATTGAGCTTTTGATGTACGAGGTAAAGTAAGACCCACATTCTTGAATACATATTTTGTAAATCCAGAGCAATCAAATCCGGCAGTGCTTGTACCTCCGGTTTTATAGGCAACTCCAATAGTCTTTGAGATTACAGTGTCCATCTTAGAGTCGGCAAAGGCGCTTCCTCCACCAATAGATAATGCCATTACAAGTCCTAGCGCCGCAGCGACGCATTTTTTTCTTAAATTATGTCTTTTCAAAAGATGTACTCCTTCCAAGGCCTGCGAGGTTAGCTTAAGGGTTCGGTAGAAGATTCCCTATGATCCCTGTAAAGCGAGATCAATTCACCCAAAATATGGTTCCCCCACTTCCCGGTGCAAAGGAATTAGGCGTGTTAAGCACCAAGAGAATGACGTTTCGACAGTTACACTTACGATAAATACATTTAGTTATGTAGGAATCGTTTCAATTGATTACAAAATTGTTACTAATAGCACAGGACTTATTGTAACAGAGCTTTTATGATTTTGCAAATACTCTTAAGTTATCCGTAATGAGAAAAAGTCCCAGCTCCTGAATACAGGAATTGGGACCTTTTTATTATGTCAAATAAGGTTAATTTATTGTGGAAATGCTTTGCTACACCATAGATGATATTGTGCAGAGATTCCCCACATTTTTAAGAGCGTAGAAGGTAGTGGTGAGATTTGCCGTATTATAAGTGCCGGCAGGCCGGGACAGAACAGACCCGTCAGTCCGCACACTAGCAGTAAGAGCAAGCCTCCCGCACCAAGTACAATGGAAACACCTATAGCAGGAATCAGTGACCGCAAGCAGATGAACAGTGAGGAGAACATTCCTGTACCGCCGGTGTAACCAAACTGCATATATAGAAGAAACAGGCGCACGATAAAAATATATATAAGCCATGCCAATACGTATGGTACTAAATGAAGTAACAAAGTGTAGTTAAACAAAGAGGATAAGAACAGCCCGTACATTTTTGGAGCAAGCCAGTAAAGCGGCAGCAGGGTCAGCACCCATTCGATTAGGCTAAAGACTAAGACAGGTAGTCCATAGATCTTCATGCCGGGGAAAAAGAACAGCCCGCGCTCGCCCTTTCGCTCCTGGTGCAGCTCATGCAGCAATCCTGCCCTTATGAAAGGAGAAAGCAGAAGTCGCAAGACAACAAGTCCTAGAAGCATCCATAACCAAGTGCGTATCGTAGGGTCAGTATTCAAGCTGAACTGTCCCTCGATATAATACAACAGTCTGCCCATACCGCTGCCGCCGGCGTCTTTATCTGGATAGCGCAGTAGAATTGGAATAATGGCAGATCGGATGAAACCATACATAAAGTAGCCCCAGAGCAGTCGGTAGATGAAGAGCAGAATTAAAATATAAAATTGCTCCTTCATGCTTTGCCAGCCGCGGGTTATCGATGTTCTCACAATCATTCACCTCACCAGACAAGAGTTCCGAGCACGGTTTCAAGTAGTTTAGTTACACTTAACGTCCAGCGAGAGAGCGTCTTGGGCTCTATTTCCGCCAGCCTAAAGTTGTTTAAATGTTTGCTCTCCAATAAGATGGAATGCTCAGGGTCAATCTCAGCAGAGAGAAGAGGCTTATCGCTTAACAATTGAAACGTAGTCTCTGCTCCTTCACCGTTCCAGACCCGCTGCACCGAAGAGCTGTCGGCGAATGTGAATTTCACGGGAACATCAACGTAATGGCTCCCTTTATTTGAAATCTTCACTAATGATTCGTAGCTTTGAGCATCGCCGCTGTTATTTTTTTTAAAAGTAATCGTATCTACTGAGAAGTCAGGCGCACCATCACCATAAATGTAATCATCGAAATAGGCCTGCCATGATTTTTTGGTTACCTTCTCAACGACTTTCTGAAAATCTGACGTAGCGGGATGCTGGAAACGGAACTTACGAGCGTAGGAGGACATGATGTTGTTCATTGCTTTGGTACCTACCTGGCGTTCGATATCTTTAAGTACAAGCTTGCCGCGGATATAAACATTTCGGCTATAGGAATCCGCCCCTGCATATTTCCACGTTTCCAGATTTAACGGCTCAGGTATAGTTACCAGGCTGGCCTGTAAAGGCAAATTAGACTTGATACCGTATTCTTGTTCCATAAGTCTGTCTTCGGCATAGGAAGTAAAGCTTTCATCCAGCCAGGCCTCCTCGAATTCATTGCTGGCTACCATACCGTAGAAGTATTGATGGCCGATCTCATGAATGACGGTTCTTTCAAGTGAGGTATCTGGAGAAGAATCCGCGGCCCCAAAGGCTGTAATAAGGGTAGGATATTCCATTCCTCCCGCGCCGTTTCCCTCCTTAGGTGGGACGATAATAGACAGCGTAGAGTAGGGATAAGGGCCATACCATTTGCTGAAGTAGGTCAGGGCAGCCTTGGCAGCTTGAAGGTAACGCTCTTGTAAGTCTTTGTGCAGTGGGTCGAGATACACCTTAATTCGTACTCCAGGCACTTCCGGCGTAGAGAAAGCTTCCTCTGCTACTGTAAAATCAGGGGATGCAGCCCAAGCGAAGTCGTGGACATCATCGGCGTAGAACTGATATATTTTTTGATCTTGTTTGAGCTTGGCATTTTTTACAGGAAATCCGGTCGCAGCCACCGTATAGTTGGAAGGAACGGCAATCGTTACATTAAAGATGCCAAAATCACTGTAAAACTCAGAGGTCCCGTGATACTGATGCAGGTCCCAGCCTTCTTCTTTAACTCCGCGTGTGCCCTTAGGCTCGTATACACTAAGCTTAGGGAACCATTGCCCAGCCATAACGAAGTTACCTGAAGCACCCATGCGAGCAAAGATTTTGGGCAGCTGGACTTCATACTGAAGCTTAAGTGTTACACTTTCCCCACCATTAACAGGCTGAGGAAGATGTACCTTTAGAAGCGTCTTATCGTTGATATTGCCGTCATCAGGTTGAACATATTGCACTCTTTGCATTAGCGAAGTTCCCTCTGTCGTGCGCAGATCGGTCAGCGTCATATTTCCGAAGCCGTTCTCAGGCATGCTGTCGCCTCTGAGCGTCCCCCCGGATTCCTTCATAAAGGTGGTATCTGATGAGGCAAATGCATTTGGATACATGTGAAAATATAAATCACTTACTGGCTTTACTCCGGGGTGTGTCCAGGTTACTGTCTCAGAAGCTTTTAAGGTTTCTGTGTCAGGAACAAGCTGGACATCAATGTGATACTCGACTACCCGCTGGCTTAAAGCCTCCTCTGCCGGGACAGGCGCGCTCTCAGGCAATACCTGCTGTGGTACGGCTGCAGGCGCTGTGCCGCTGGAGGACTTGGCCTCTTTTGAAGCAAAGCTAGTAACAGAAGCTGTTGAGCTATCCCCTGAAAAGGCCCATATTCCTCCTCCCAGCAGCGCGAGGATGGCCAGGGTCGCAAAGATGATGTACTTTAATGACAGTGACTTCATAGTGTGATTCCTCCCGTGACAAGCATCTACGGGATGTATATGTTTGCAATCGCCGCATTATTAGCTAAAATTAAATTATTCGTAAGAGGAAGGGTGTGCACTCGTGGACAACATACAACCGGAGGGCAAGAAACAGATTGCCTTAAATATTGTGAACGCTAAAAGTAAACATAAAGGCTTTGGAGCAGGCTCTATAGATCTCAACAACGTTTCACCTGTCATTATTGATGGTGATGTGGCGGTTATTGATATCGGTGCCATGCATGCCAAGAGCAAGGTGGAAAAAGGAATTAAATTTTCCATGAATCGTGAAGATGTACCGAATGGAAGACAGGTTTGGGTGGTATGGGTAGCGGTAGACCGTACATTGGAAGCTCAATTTTATGGTGGAATCACAGCCTGTGAAATGTGGATTGATACAGAAGCGCGCCGCGGATGGAAAATTCTTGCCGAGCATGTCAATAAGCTGGATGCAGCTCTTAAACGCAAGATCGATGTGGCAGGGCTTGGAGCCATTGAGAAGTCGGCTCTCAAATCCCTTCTGATCTCTCATAATGAAGCATGGTGGAATGCATCCTCAGATGAGCTTAAAGCTGCACTGACTGAATAGTATAGGAGCCTCCAGAAGGGTTATCCGATATAAAAAAAGCTTCGACCTCCGGAAATAGGAGCGTCGAAGCTTTTTTAATTTATGATTTGCTTGTACTGCTAAGCTTGCGTTTGAGCTGACTCACTCTGGCTTGGCTAATCCCGAGGATTTCTGCAAGTTCTTTTTGGTTGGCATAGGGATGATCTTCAATAGCTTGTTCCAGACGTTGGCACATTTCCTCTGTCTTCGACTTTCGGATGCTGGTGTTGTGCTCTGGTGCCTCAACAACAAAATCCTCACGTGACTCTGGCAATTGAGACATGCGTTCAGGATCGACAATTTCTTTTAGACAGCTGCTACAAATAAACTGCTCTTTATAGTAGGTGACATGGTCGTGGCTTCTGCAAAATGTACACTCTGTCGAGGTGTACTTCCTAAGGACGATGATTTTTTCGTCTAAAACAAAAAATTCGATAGGATCACCAATGTCGATATTACGCGTCATACGGATTTCTGCGGGAACCACAATTCTCCCAAGACTGTCTAAACTCCGGATCATGCCTGTATCCTTCATCCCATGTCCCTCATTTACATCATTATATTTTGGTTTCTAATAACTATTATAGCAGTAATTGTGAGTTAAGAGAATGGGGTAAGCATAATAAATAAAACGGTTACATCCCTTATGCGACAAGTGATATTTGAATTTAGAAATCCTGTTGTTACTACAATATATGACTTATAAAAAAAGAAAAACCCCTTCAATATAAATGAAGAGGCTAATTCAACCACCAGCGTTTAATGTTCTTCCATAGGGAACGATTCTCTTCAGCAGGATCTACCTTGCTTTGTGTGTCATCGACAGCAGGAGCGGCGCCAGTTCCATGCAATTCGCAGTATTCGGTGGGCTCAGTTCCACTAATAAAGGTTTCCAGTTCTTTGTCGGGACATGCTGCTGTAGCAAGTTTACCGGATTGCGGATTGACGTATACGCTGACCACTCCATCTGGAATGGGGAAAATTTTTGGAGGGACATTTTCCAGCGCTTTTTCAGTAAATTGGGCGAAAATAGGAGCCGCACGCCGTCCGTCGGTAGTTGCGATGTCGCGCCCCTTGTCGTATCCAACCCAGACTGCCGTGGATAGCTCCGGGGTGAATCCTACCATCCAGCCATCTGTATCCGTAGTGCCGGTCTTGCCGGCTACCGGACGTTTGATTATGGAAGCCACACGATTGCCCGTCCCCCCAGTCTCGAATACCCCCTCCATTAAACGAGTCAGGACATAGGCAGCTGAAGGTTCTACGACGGTTACTCCTTTGGGTTGAGGTGCTTCATACAGGACCATGCCATTTGAATCGGTTATTTTTAGAATGGCTGTGGTCGGCATTTTCTGACCGCTGTTTCCAATTACAGCAAAAGCCGCAGCCATTTCAAGCGGACTGATCGGTGAAGTGCCTAGTGCCAGCGAAGGTACGCTTTGAAGTGGACTGTCAATGCCCATCTTCGCAGCCATTTCGCTCACTTTATCCGCGCCGATCTTCATAATTGTATTAACAGCATAGATATTGTCCGATGCTGCGATAGCTTGCCGCATATTAATTTCACCCAGATACTTATCCCCAAAGTTTCGGGGCTGATACGTTTTGCGGTTGTTATCATAATGAAACATCGTTGGCTGACTATTGAAGACCGAAAGTCCTGTCATCTCTTTGGAAGAGAGTGCGGCCAAATACATAATCGGCTTAAAGGAAGAACCCGGCTGGCGTGTGGTGGCCAAAGCATGATTGTACTGGTTGGTACGATAATTTTTTCCGCCGACCATTGCTTTGATGTAACCGGTGCGAGGATCGATGGATACAAGCGCAGTCTCCAGATCACTAGTTTGATCCATCTCTGTGTCAACAGCATTTTCTGCGGCATGCTGCATGTCAGGGTCAAGGGTGGTATAGACATTTAGTCCGCCTTGCTCCAGCTCATCATTACTGATGTGGAGCGATTCTGTAGCCAAATTGCGGATATAATCCCGGAAATAAGGCGCAGCTACAAGCGTATCCTTTTGCCCTTGCGGCTTGAAGTTTAAGTTCTCTTGGACAGCTTGTCCGGCTTCTTCCTGAGTGATATTACCTAAATTCGCCATGACGGTCAGGATGATTCTCTGGCGGTTTTTAGCATTGTCCATGTGGTTGTATGGTGAATAATAGGTAGGTCCCTTTGGAATTCCAGCCAGCATGGTACTCTCTGCCAGGTCTAAATCAGCTGCAGATTTACCAAAATACATCCGTGAGGCTGCTTCAATGCCGTAAGCACCGTGGCCATAATAGATATTATTTAAATACATGTTCAGGATTTCATCTTTGCTGTATTTCATCTCCAGCTGCATCGTATAGACAGCTTCTTTAGCCTTGCGCGTCCACGTTTTTTCATGGGATAGGTAGAGGTTACGTGCGAGCTGTTGAGTTAGCGTACTAGCACCCTGCGACCGGTTCCCCTCTTCCAGATTGACAAGAACAGCTCGTGCCATCCCTTTCAGATCAAATCCGGAATGCTCATAAAATTTACGATCCTCGACTGCTAGTGTAGCTTCAATGAGCAGGGGAGAAATTTGACTTAATTTGACGGGTTCACGGCTGCGGCCGTCTGAGGTAAAGGTGGCAAGAACATTGCCCCGGGAGTCAAACAGCTTGGAGCGCACATCATCGCTAATCGGTGGAAGATCTTTTTGATATAGATAACCGAGCAGAGCTCCGGTGGTTAATACAAATAATATGATCAAGGCTGCCAGCAGCCGAAATAAACGCCGGAAGCGGCTTTTTCGTTTCGGTGGATTCGTTGATTCGCGTGTCATGGCACCAGACTCCTTTCTTTCATATTATGGGGAAGGATCTGGAAGGATATTCATTAGGGATATGGAGGGTAACAAATTGTTTCTATTTTGTGATTGTTTAAGGTAGATAGGGTATCCTCTCTGGCGGTATAACAGAGTAGGGATTGTGAGTAAGGGTATATACATATTAGGAGGTGTCATCATGAAATGGACGAAAAGGATTCATAAGACGACAATAACCGCCCTCTCGGCGACGCTTATTATGGTTTCAGGCTGGAGTGCACCTGTAACTTCTGTACATGCTGCACCAGCACCAGCGACTTGCGGCACGGCAGATCACGGCTTGCTACAGGCCCTGCAAAACAAGCATTCAGGCGATGTATCCACACCGCTTAGCTTTTCTGATGTTCAGTTTTTGAATGGGAATATTGGACGGGCAGCAGGTAATGGATTTATGATTGGTACCTCTGACGGAGGTTGCCATTTTCAAGAGATCTATCAAGGCCAATGGAGCTTCAAACAATTCGATTTTCCCGATAATGTACATGGCTTTGCTCTTGCTTCTGTAGAGGAGGGGCAGGCTCAATATTTAATTGGTACCTCTAACGGTGGCTCGGAGTGGAAGAGACTTTCGAACAATGCCGTCAGCTTTGAAAGAATAAATTTTATCGATAGTAAGAAAGGTTTTGCTTATGAGAGAGCCGCCACGTTTTACACCAAAGACGGGGGGCTGAGCTGGAGTAAAATTTCCACCCCACCCAATACACGAGGCGCTTATTTTAGTGACCGGAATACCGGCTGGGCGGTTGTAATCGTGCCGGGAAGCGGATATCGGGTAATGAAGACCACAGATGGAGGGGGAACTTGGAGCCTTTCACTGAAGGCGGCTTTTGCCGAGCCCGAGTTTGGACAAATCTCCGCTAAGGGAGATCAGGTCGCTGTAGTGCTCTATGGCGGTACGGGGATGAGTCAGACCTCCTACTCGCTGTATGAAAGTGCGAACAGGGGGAAAAGTTGGAATCGTGTGATCGCTCAGGAAACTGCCGGCGGCGGGCCTGCGCCAGGCAGTGGCAAGGCTGAATTCAATAAAGGGCCAGCCGCTGGCAAACCCGGGAACCTGCAGCTTGTGGGAAACAGCACATCTTTTTTAGTGGGATTTTCTCCAGCAGCAGAGAAAGTGGCAGTTGGACGCTCTTATAACGGCGGTAAGCAATGGACTAATCTTCCGGAGCTCGCTGGTTATGACGGGGTAATCTCCTTCACTAGTAATAAAGAGGGCTGGCTCGCCATCCGTGAGCTTGATTACTCTTCCTTGTATGTGACCAAAGACGGCGGAGCTTCATGGGAAAGCAGGTTTTCTTTAAAAGTGACGACCCAATAATTCTCTTCAATAAAAAAATATAAGGGTCCGAAGTATTGTAAACATCGCAAATAGACAGCAGAGCAGCGATTCTCCGGATACTTGGAGAATCGCTGCTCTGTATTTTTTATCCTTGGTTGCTTGCTTGAATAGTACCCTTATCAGTGGCCTTATCAGATCCCTCATCCTCGGAGGGGTACGGACCCAGTTGACGTTATTTGCAAATTTTCGGCCTTTGGGATAGGGTTTCGGACTCCAGTAACACTATTGCCTAGAAAGAGGTTCAAATGGGTTGCTTTTTATGCCAATAGCGACTAAGGGGTCCGTTATCACACCGAATATGGAATCATACTGCGTTTAAGGTCATCTATGTCCGATAGGTGCTTGGTAGGTGCAAATATAATCGAAGTAAATGATATACATAGAGAATGGACGTTCAAAGTGTGCTTTTAATCATCAATATGGTAATATTTTATGTGCTTATGAAGATATGCTTGATTCTGTATTGAAATGCTTCTTTGAACTGGATTATAGTGTACAATGGGAAAGCGAAATAGGCCTTTGATTAATATAAAAATGTTTAAGCTTTGCCATTAGACGTTTTTCTTATGCAGAATGCAGAGGCTTGCAGAATGGAGGAACGTGTGATGCCTGAAATACAGTCTGACAAATATGATGTCTCTATTACGCTCGTGAGCCTTCAAGATGGTCAGCGAAATGTTATGGAAGCGAATGGAGAAGTAACATCCAAGGGACCGCATCTATATATTCAATATGAAGAATTAGAGCAGGGTCCTCGCGGAGAGGAAGTTTCTGTTCGTACAACGATAAAGATTGCAGGCAATCAACTGAAGCTAATCCGCCATGGCGGGATTCAGTCGGAGCAGAGCTTTGAAGCTGGACGGCGTCTGCCAGGATTCTACCGCTCGCCATATACGCAGTTCAATCTTTCTACGGAAACGAACAAGCTGGAAGTTGTGCGCGAAGGGCGTTCTTTAACGGTTGCCTGGGAATATGATTTGTACGTTTACGAGGAATTGACAGGAAAGTTCGCTATTAGTTTGCATATACAGGAGGAACCGAAATTATGACACATAGTAAGAATCCGTTAGAGCTTGTAAATGAACGGGTAAAAGAAGCCATCGCCGATGCGATTGTGAATGCTGGGCTGGTTGCACCGGAAGAGGTTCCGGATATTGTACTTGAAGTGCCAAGAGATAAGGCGCATGGTGATTTGGCTACGAACGCTGCCATGCAGTTGACCAAAATTGCTAAACGTAATCCACGCCAGATTGCTGAAGCTATTATTGAGCATTTGGATACGAGCCGAGCTTCTATTGAGAAAGCGGAGATTGCAGGACCAGGCTTTATTAACTTTACCCTGTCTAAGAATTACTTGTACCCAATCATCAGCCTTGTTGCTGAGCAGGGGGATGACTATGGCCGTATTAATCTGGGTCAAGGTCAGAAGGTTGAAATGGAGTTCGTCAGTGCCAATCCAACGGGTAGCCTACATTTAGGGCATGCCCGTGGTGCTGCTGTCGGTGATGCGCTGTGTAATGTGCTTGATTATGCAGGTTATGAGGTGACCCGGGAATATTATATTAATGATGCCGGTAACCAAGTGGCTAATCTGTGTAAATCGATTGAAACCAGATACCTGCAGGAGCTGGGTCAAGAGGCAGAAATGCCGGAAGATGGTTACCATGGTGAGGATATTAAAGGTTTTGCGAAGGAGCTTGTGGCAGAAAAGGGCGATACCTTGCTCGAGATGAGCCCTAGTGAGCGCGCTGCTTTTTTCCGGACCTATGGACTTAATAAAGAGTTGGATAAAATCAAACGTGATCTAGGTCTTTTCCGTGTAAACTTCGATATCTGGTTCAGTGAAACCTCGCTGTATGAGAACGGAGAAGTACTGCGCTCGCTGGACGAGCTCCGTGATCGTGGAGAAGTGTACGAGCAAGATGGGGCAACCTGGCTGCAAACTACAAAATACGGGGATGATAAAGACCGTGTCTTGATCAAAAATGATGGCACATATACCTACCTTACCCCGGATATTGCTTATCACAGCGATAAGTATGGCCGTGGTTACGATAAAATGATTAACATTTGGGGCGCTGATCACCATGGTTATATTCCGCGGATGAAGGCGGCAATGTCAGCCCTTGGCAATGATCCTGAGAAGCTAGTGGTTCTGATTGCTCAGATGGTCAGCCTGTTCCAGAATGGTGAAAAGGTCAAAATGTCCAAACGTACCGGCAAAGCGGTTACGATGGAAGATTTGATGGAGGAAGTAGGAATCGATGCGATTCGTTATTTCTTCACCATGCGCAGCATGGATTCTCATCTTGATTTCGATATGGATTTGGCGATCTCTACTTCTAATGAAAATCCTGTATTCTATGTTCAATATGCGCATGCGCGTATTTGCAGTATTTTCCGTCAGGCAGAGGAGCAAGGGATTTCTATCCCTGATTACGCGGAAATTGACTTCTCCAAGCTGACAGCAGTGCATGAATATGACCTGCTGCGCAAAATTGGTGAGCTCCCGGCAGAAATCGCTGTTGCGGCTGAAGGTTATGCTCCACATCGCCTCATCCGTTATGTATATGAGCTGGCTGCGATGTTCCACAGTTATTACAAAGCTGAACGTGTAATTACTGAGGATGCTGCTCAAACCGTGGCGCGTCTTGCACTGCTGGGCGCAACACGTACTACTATTGCCAATGTACTGCGTCTTGTCGGAGTTTCTGCACCGGATCGCATGTAAATCAACAGCAAACGACAAAAAATCCGCCTTCCGGTTTCCTGGGGGGCGGATTTTTCTTTGCTGCCGTTCTTCGCACCGGCATCAGCTGCGCTAACGTCAGAGTGACCCACCCGGTGCCCGGGCGGGGTCTACACGTTCGCGGAGACCGAACGCTTCGCCCTTACTCCTGCTCTCAGCAGGCGTAGGGCATCGGCAGAGCCGCCGCCTAGGGATGCGCGGCGCTGCCCCTTACGCAGCCGCACCGGGGACGCGGTGCGGCGCAAGAGCAGCTTCAGCTCCCTTGGCGTGAGGCCCGGTCGCAGTGCGAGCAGCAGTGCTGCGGCTCCCGTGACATGCGAGGTCGCCATGGAGGTGCCGCTCATTTCTTTGTAGCCCTCCTTCAGCCAGCAGGAGGGCACGCCTTCGCCGGGCGCGTATACATCGATATATGAACCGCGATTGCTGAAGCCGGCAACCCGGTGTCTTTTATCGATGGCGCCCACGGCTATCGTCTCGGGATAACGTGCGGGATAGTCCCCGCCACGTTTGCCGTCATTCCCAGAGGAGGCAATGACGGCGATTCCGGCCCGATACGCTTTTATAACCACATTGTGGAGCGCCTTGCTTCTAGTCTTCATTCCAAAGCTCATATTAATGACGTCGATTCGGTTCTGCACACACCAATCAATACCTAGCACAATATCGGATACATAGGCTGATCCACTATGATCAAAAGCCTTGACTGGATATAGCAGCGCTCGCGGCGCCACTCCCATCATTCCGCGATTCCCCCCTGCTGCCGCTAAGGTTCCGGCGATATGAGTTCCGTGCCCATTATCATCCAGCGGCAGCATTCCGCGGTGTAGTAGGTTGACTCCAGTGGCTAATGAATGCTTCAGATCGGGATGACGGTAATCCGCGCCGGTGTCAATGACGCCGATTTTGACGTGAACTCCGGTTGATTTAGACCATGCCTGAGGAGCATGAATCGCTTTCACCCCCCATGGGAGCGCTGCGATTCCGTTTTTTTCGTTAGCTATGGAATGGATTTGGATTTGCAGATCGTCTTCGACATTTAGAAGGTCTGCAAATCGGTTCATCAGCTTTCCGGCGGCAGCGGGCACGAAGAAGGCCCGAATCAGCGGAGATACCTGTACTTGCCGCAGCTCGGGCTGCTTTGCTTTTAGAGCCTTCCATTGGGAGAAAGCTCCGGCATACTGGCGGGGATCGTTGAAGGTAAGAATACGCCGCTCACCATTTTTGGGGGCAACCGATATTTCTTCAAGAAGCATGTTCCAAAATTTGTAATAGTCCATAGGTTTCGCTGTCCCTCCTCGGTGCCCTGCTGCCATATTGTATGAGCGGAGGGAGGGGTCCGAATGGGAACTTGCCCTTTTTTAAGGAAATGGGCTGCCCAGCGTGTCAAAAGACGGCGCTTTACATAAAATAAACAGAAGAGATTAAAACTCTCTTTGTAACATCCCGTAAGGAGCCGATCCTTGGCGTGGATACAGTCATGCGCGGAGGTCTTCCTCCGCCTTTTTAAATCCCATTTCTAAAAACTTTGGGTGCGGCGAACCTTGCTACAATTACATATCAACTCTTCTTGATGAAGACAGGTTTCCTGTATGGATAATAAGCAGGAGGCTTTTTCTGTTGGGCGGTTCTTGCATTTGACTTGCATTTTGTTGTTAAATAGGTTTTACTTAGTTTTGTTAATGGATATTATTGAAATAAACCGTAATGTGAACAATGCGTGAGAGGAAGTGTCCTTTAGTGAGTACGCCACTCAATTTAAAGCTAGACCCTGAGAAAGTTAAAGAAATGCCAATGGTGGATCTTGCCTTTCTGGTGCTTAAAGCAGCCAATACACCGTATTATTACCGTGATCTGATGGTCGAGGTAGCCAAGTTACGCGGCATGACCGATCAAGAAAGCCAAGATACTATTGCCCAGTTATATACCGAGATTAACATTGACGGGCGTTTTGCCTGTGTCGGAACCAACCTTTGGGGACTGAAACGCTGGTATCCTCTTGAGCGCTCCGATGATCCGGTTGGTAACACTAAACGGGTGCGCATCATCAACGATGAAGACGACGATTTGGAAGATGACGATTTTGCTGATGAAGAAGAAAACTACACAGCTGAAGAAGAGGATTTCGACGCTATCGATGAAGATCGCGACGACCTCTATTCTGACGACGACAGCGAAGAAGAAGTCGACGAAGATGTCGTGATCGATGAAGATGACATAGACGAAGACGATACGGACGAAGACGATGCAGAAGATGGCGACGATGAAGATTCCGAGGATGACAAGTAAGATCAATAATCAGAAGAGTCTTGTCTGTGGCATAATTCCTCCCTTGACAGTGGGGGATCGTCAGAGTAAACTATTGCATGGGCTTATCATGTAAGTTAATAAACGTGTTTTCTAAAATAAAAAGTGCCCCGGTTCTACGGGTGTCACTTTTTTGTTTTTTTAGATGCAAAGTAGCTGTAGATTAATGGAATTTGAGGGATGACGGTTTATGTTTTCCCCGGTGAATTAAACTTTTGATTTCCCCTGTTTTGATGATAGTAAAACGGGTTACGATAAACACCATGTGCCGCTTTTATGTTTGGACTTTATTTAGGAGGGTTTTACAGTGACAAAGTATATTTTTGTAACGGGTGGCGTTGTGTCTTCCCTGGGTAAAGGCATTACCGCCGCTTCGCTGGGCAGGCTGCTCAAGAACAGAGGTCTAAAGGTAACGATTCAGAAATTTGATCCGTATCTTAACGTAGACCCTGGAACAATGAGCCCTTACCAGCACGGAGAAGTCTTCGTAACGGATGACGGTGCAGAGACTGACCTTGACCTTGGGCACTATGAACGGTTTATTGATATCAATCTGTCGAAGAACAGCAATGTGACGACAGGTAAGATCTATTCATCCGTAATCAGCAAGGAACGTCGTGGAGAGTACTTGGGTGGAACTGTACAAGTTATCCCGCATATTACGAATGAGATCAAAGAACGCGTGTTCCGCGCGGGCCGCGAGACCAACTCTGATGTTGTTATCACAGAGATCGGCGGTACTGTAGGGGATATTGAAAGTCTTCCGTTCCTGGAAGCGATTCGTCAAATCAAGAGTGATATTGGCCGGGAAAATGTGATGTATATCCACGTAACCTTGATTCCTTATATCAAGGCTGCTGGAGAAGTGAAGACGAAGCCGACACAGCATAGCGTTAAAGAGCTGCGCAGTATCGGTATTCAACCGAATGTCATCGTGTGCCGTACGGAATATGAGCTTTCCGCAGATATGAAAGCCAAAATCGCACTCTTTTGCGATATTGATGCTAATGCTGTTGTGGAATGCCGCGATGCTTCGACGTTATATGAAGTTCCATTGAACCTTCGTGATGAAGGATTGGACGAGATTGTTGTTAATCATTTGAAGCTTACAACACCTGCGCCAGATATGCGCGAATGGGAAAGTATGCTTAGCCGGATTCAGAAATTAGAGAAGACAGTAGAAATCGCAATTGTAGGTAAGTACGTAGCACTGCATGACGCCTATTTGAGCGTTGTTGAATCACTTTCACACGCAGGTTTTGCTGCGAATGCAGAGGTTAAGATCCGCTGGGTGAATGCAGAGGAAATTACGGATGAGAACGTGGACGAAATGCTGCGTGGTATTGGCGGTATTCTTGTTCCTGGTGGTTTCGGTGATCGGGGAATCGAAGGTAAAATCTCCGCTATTCGTTATGCCCGTGAGCAATTGATACCTTTCTTTGGCATTTGCCTTGGAATGCAGGTTTCTGTAATTGAATATGGCCGTTCTGTTCTTGGACTACAAGGTGCAAACAGCTCCGAAATCGATCCAAATACACAATATCCATTGATTGATTTGCTTCCTGAGCAAAAAGATATTGAAGATATGGGCGGCACTATGCGTCTTGGGTTGTATCCTTGTAAGATTATTCCGGACTCTCTGGCAATGTCTTGCTATGATGATGAACTGGTATATGAGCGTCACCGTCACCGGTATGAGTTCAACAATGCTTACCGTGACGAAATTGAAAAAGCAGGACTGGTTATCTCCGGAACTTCTCCGGATGGCCGTCTAGTTGAGATCGTAGAGCTTCCAGAGCATCCGTGGTTCCTCTCGGTTCAATTCCACCCGGAATTCACTTCACGTCCGAACCGCCCGCAACCGCTATTCCGTGAATTTGTCAAAGCCTCTTTGACGCATTCCGAGCAGCAATAATTTATACACAGACAGAAAGAACCCTCGGTTCTTAAATAGTCGAAGAGAGCCTTCATCCGAAGGCTCTCTTTTTGTATTACCCTTTAATAGAAATATTGTAACTGACATTTATTTCATTTTAGACTCTTTATTTACCCATTTTATCCAATTAGCAGGATTTGGACAGTAAAGCACGAATAATAGGTTTCGTATGGAGTAGTTTCTAAAGGGGCCGGTCGCTGTGGAGAGCGCGGTATAGTCAATCTGCCTTAATTTCTGGGAGGGTATCGTATGGAAAAGAAGAAAGTATTAATTGTCGATGATCAGAATGGGATCCGGATTCTTCTTATGGAAGTGTTCAATAGTGAGGGATATACAACATTTCAAGCGGCTAACGGAAAATTGGCATTAGACATTGTTCGCAGCGAGTCACCCGATTTGGTCTTACTCGATATGAAAATACCGGGAATGGATGGACTCGAGATTCTGAAGCATCTAAAGGAGATCAATCCGTCCATTAAGGTCATTATGATGACGGCATATGGTGAACTGGACATGATTAAGGAGGCGACCAAGCTAGGGGCGTTAATGCATTTTACAAAGCCGTTCGACATAGACGAAATGCGCGTAGCGGTAAACATGCATCTTCATAACAAGTCTGTGGATCAATGCAGTTAGAACGGTGATTTCTGTATCGGTCCTATTTCGCGTGGTGACTCCGAAGAGGATGAGTGTAATTGTTATATGGGCTGGATAAAAATCGTCCCACCGGGACATTTTTTTGTTTACCCTATTTAGTATTTGACACAGGATGTGCTATAATAAGCCTGTATGTGATGTCGGTTTAAAAACATAGCCAACCAACATTCTTAGGAGGATGAAACCATGCCATTAGTATCTATGACAGACATGTTGAACAAAGCACTTGAAGGAAAATATGCAGTAGGTCAGTACAACATTAACAACTTGGAGTGGACTCAAGCTATTCTTGGTGCCGCTGAACAAGAAAAATCACCAGTAATCCTTGGTGTATCTGAAGGCGCAGCACGCCACATGGGCGGCTTCACTACTGTTGTTAAAATGGTTGAAGGTCTAATTATTGACATGAATATCACTGTTCCTGTAGCTATCCACCTTGACCATGGATCTAGCTTTGATAAATGTAAAGCAGCAATTGATGCTGGATTTACATCCGTAATGATCGACGGTTCCCATCACCCAATCGATGAGAACATCGATATGACTAAAAAAGTCGTTGAATATGCTCACGCTAAAGGCGTTTCTGTAGAAGCTGAAGTAGGTACTGTTGGTGGACAAGAAGACGACGTTATCGGCGGCATCATGTATGCTAAGCTTGATGAGTGCGTACGTATTGTGAAAGAAACAGGTATCGACACCCTGGCTCCTGCACTTGGTTCCGTTCATGGACCTTACCATGGCGAGCCTAACCTCGGATTCAAAGAAATGGAAGAAATCCGTGACGCTACTAACATCCCAATGGTTCTTCATGGTGGTACAGGTATTCCTGAACATGACATCAAGAAAGCCATCTCCCTGGGTACTTCCAAAATCAACGTGAACACTGAGAACCAAATCGTGTTCGCAAAAGTGGTTCGCGAAGTTCTAGCTGCTAAACCTGATGCTTACGATCCACGTACATTCATCGCACCAGGCCGTGATGCAATCAAAGAAACCGTTATTGGTAAAATTCGCGAATTTGGATCCAACAACAAAGCCTAATCATTGTAGCTTCCGCCTCAGGTGGACAAGCAATTTGTTAAAGGATAGGGCTATTACTCTGTCCAGTTGAATAGTTTGATGAGGAAAGCACACCGCTTAGCCGGTGTCTTTCCATTTTCATCACTAAAAGTCCACAGCACGTATTGCCCACCCAGCTGCAATACACGTAGGGGGAAATTGATAAATCTATGGAAAAATTAATGATTGGCGGTGGACGTCCGCTAGAGGGCGTTGTAACCATCAGTGGAGCAAAGAATAGTGCCATCGCGCTTATTCCTGCGGCAATTTTGGCCGAATCTGAAGTTGTTCTGGATAATTTACCGTCCCTTAGTGATGTAGCCGTTTACTCCGAAATCTTGCAAGAGCTTGGCGCTAATGTATCCTGGTCAGGCAATCAGATGAGAATTGACCCTTCACGTATTGTATCTATTCCAATGCCCAATGGGCCGGTTAAGAAACTTAGAGCTTCGTATTATATGATGGGAGCTCTGCTTGGAAGATTCAAAGAAGCGACAATAGGTCTTCCTGGTGGCTGTAATTTTGAACCTCGTCCAATTGATCAACATATCAAGGGATTCGAGGCTTTGGGAGCAACAGTTACCAACGAACATGGTTCTATCCACTTATATGCAAAAGAGCTACGCGGTGCGAAGATTTATCTGGACGTATCAAGCGTAGGTGCCACTATAAACATCATGCTGGCGGCTTCACGAGCCAAAGGCTCTACAATTATTGAAAATGCGGCTAAAGAGCCTGAGATTATAGATGTAGCTACCCTATTGAACTCTATGGGCGCTGTTATTAAAGGCGCTGGTACAGAAACCATCCGGATCGAAGGGGTCTCGGAAATGCACGGTTGCCGTCATTCCATTATTCCCGATCGGATTCAAGCAGGAACTTATATGATTGCCGCTGCGGCTACGCGCGGTAATGTGTTGATAGATAATGTTATTCCTAAGCACTTGGAAGCCTTAACAGCCAAGCTTTTAGAGATGGGCGTGGATATTGAAGAACTTGATGAAAGTATCCGAGTTATAGGTAGAGCTAATTATGAACATGCAGATGTTAAAGCACTGACCTATCCTGGATTTCCTACAGATTTACAATCTCCTATGACAAGTATGCTGACACAGGCAGAAGGGGTTAGTGTGCTTAGCGATTTCGTCTACAGCAACCGCTTCAAGCATGTGCCAGAGTTGGTAAGAATGGGCGCAAAGATTCGTGTTGAAGGCCGATCTGCAATTATTGAGGGCAGTAAACTTAATGCTGCTAAAGTAAAGGCAGCTGATCTGCGTGCGGGTGCAGCCCTTGTCATTGCCGGGTTAACAGTAGAAGATGGTATTACTGAAGTGACCGGCGTAGAGTATATTGATCGTGGTTATGATAATTTAGTGAGCAACCTTCGGCAACTTGGTGCTCATGTTTGGCGTGAGAATGAATAATATTAGGATATCCCGCTTGGAAGGAGTATTAATTTGCGGCCAAACCGCATATTTCCTTCCATTTGGGGTAATACTAACCTAATGAGCATTTTAATAGAATCATATTTTTGCCTAGTAGATAGACTAGGAAGAACTCATTTAAAAATTGAATAGGTGGTTATTACATGGATCTTCAAATTTCCGATCTGGAAGAAATGAAGCTGACCGAGTTATATAAGCTGGCCAAGAAATACCAGATTCCTTATTACGGACAGCTGAAGAAACGGGAACTGATCTTTGCGATCCTTCGGGCACAGGCAGAGCAGAGCGGTCTCATGTTTATGGAAGGCGTACTAGAAATTTTGCCTGAGGGCTATGGATTTCTTAGGCCGATTAACTATTTGCCCAGTGCTGAAGATATTTACATCTCAGCTTCACAAATTCGTAAGTTTGATCTCAGAAGCGGAGATCTTGTGTCTGGTAAATGTCGGACACCAAAAGAAAATGAACGATATTTTGGCCTGCTTCAAGTCAATGCCGTTAATGGCGAGAACCCTGCTAGTGCAGCGGAGCGTCTTCATTTTCCAGCATTAACACCACTTTATCCGCAAGACAAGCTACCGCTTGAAACATCCCCTACTCATTTGTCTACCCGAATAATGGATTTGCTCGCTCCTGTAGGTTTGGGGCAGCGGGGTTTGATTGTAGCACCTCCAAAAGCAGGAAAAACGCTCCTCTTAAAAGAAATTGCCAATAGTATTTCCACTAATAATCCTGAGATTGAGCTCTTTGTATTGCTGATTGATGAACGTCCTGAAGAAGTAACCGATATGCAGCGTTCTGTAAAAGGCGAAGTGGTTGCATCGACGTTTGATGAGCTTCCAGAGAATCATATTAAAGTGGCTGAGCTTGTGTTACAAAGGGCACTCCGTTTAGTTGAGCACAAGAAGGATGTAGTTATTCTTTTGGATAGCATTACGCGTCTGGCGCGTGCTTATAATCTGGTGGTTCCACCATCTGGACGTACACTTAGCGGGGGGATTGACCCGGCGGCTTTTCACCGGCCGAAGCGGTTTTTTGGTTCTGCACGGAATGTGGAAGAAGGCGGCTCATTAACTATTTTGGCAACAGCATTAATAGATACTGGCTCGCGTATGGATGATATTATATATGAAGAATTTAAGGGTACCGGTAATATGGAGCTTCATTTGGACCGCAAATTGGCGGAACGCCGGATATTCCCAGCTATCGATATTCGTCGTTCAGGTACACGTCGCGAAGAAGTGCTCTTGAGCAAAGAAGAACTGGATACGATTTGGGCGATTCGCAAAAATATGAACGAGTCCTACGATTTTGTGGAGGGATTCATCAAAAAGCTGCGTGATACGAAGACTAATGCTGAGTTCTTGGCATCCTTTGACGTTGCTGGGGCAAAAACAACACCAAACGGGACTGCAAGTAACGGAGGCACCTCCAACAGCGGTACAGCTGCTCGTCGTACCACACGGGCGAAGACACCTTCAGTACCTACAACTTGAGAATTGATAATAAGAGGAGACTAACATGTATTTGGTATATGCCGACGGGCAAGGAAACGTATATGATCATCCTGAACTGTACGGGCTAGCCCGTAGTGGGGATATGATTGTTGAAATGCTGGAGGAAGAATTAATTCGATTACCAGAAGGTGCTACGCTCGTGGGCTTGCCTAGTACACGTGCTGTGGGTATGAATCCTGAGACGGGTGAAATGATGTCTTTGCCGGAAGGTTCGCAGGCTGTCGGAGCGCTGCTGCCGCAAGGCTACACTCGTCTATGTCTTCCTGGTTATGTGAAGACAGATAAGTCTTATAAGCTTCCTCTGTTTGGGTATTCGGCTGTAGTGTGGAAGGATGGCGGGTTCTATGTTGCGGCAGACCCTACCGATAATCCAGAGAAATGGAATCCACTTAATTGTGACAAAGAAGATCTTGAAGTCAGTGTTGGTGAGATGACAGCCAAATATCCTGATAACCGCCTCTATGAGCATCTTTCTAACTGTGCGCTTGGCTATGAATGCCTGACTTCCTCCAATACCTTTTTAGGGCGTTGGGAGGGCGGTGTACCCGTCTCTTATTCATGTAATGCTGGATGTTTTGGTTGTATTTCTGAGCAACCTGATGATAGCGGCTTTGTATCTCCGCAGACTCGGATGAATTTCCGGCCTACGGTCAACGAAATTTCACAAGTTATGTTGGAGCATTTAAAGACGCCTGAATCGATTATCAGCTTTGGACAAGGCTGTGAAGGGGAACCTTCCACGCAGGCAAAACTTATTATAGAAGCTATTCGTGAAGTGCGCTCGATTACTGATATGGGCTATATCAATATCAACACCAATGCGGGATTAAGCGATCATATGCGAGGAATCGTTGATGCTGGGCTCGATTTGATGCGTGTCAGCACAATCAGTGCCCTTGATGACCATTATAATGCTTATTACAAACCACGCGGTTATACATTGGCCAATGTAGAAAAATCTTTGAAATACGCTGCTTCGCAGGGGGTTTACACATCGATCAATTATCTGATCTTCCCTGGAGTGACTGATCGCGAAGAAGAGATTGAAGCGATGCTGGAGTTTGTAAGACGTACTGATCTTAAGCTTATTCAGATGCGCAATCTAAACATTGACCCGGAGAGTTATTTAGAGTTGATTCCTCCTGCCCAGGGTGAAATCCTTGGGATGAAGACGATGCTTGATATTTTCCGCGATGAACTGCCGGATGTAGTTATAGGCTCTTATACACATGTGCCACCAGCAGATATGGCGCGGGCTAAGCGGCGGGGAATCAATATTTAAGCAGCTAAAATGTAAAAATGAAACATATTGCCCAATTTGATATTTCGTGCTAAAATACCACAGTGTAATCATATAACTCTGGGTCCGCATGAGGCTTAGGGCATGAGAGGTGAAATTCAAAATGCAAGAAGCAATTCAACCAAAGTATAATGTAACTAAGGTAACCTGCGCATGTGGCAACACTTTCGAAGCTGGCTCTGTTAAACAAGAGCTTCGTGTCGAAATTTGCTCCAACTGCCATCCGTTCTTCACTGGCAAGCAGAAGTTCTTGGATGCCGGCGGTCGCGTTGATAAATTTAAGAAGAAATATGGTATCTAATTTGAACAGTCGCTTTGCGGCTTAACGGTTAGATTGAGCCCCCAGTTGTATAGCTGAGGGGCTCATTTTATGTCTTGGAGTTGATTTTTGTCCGAGCGTGAGCTATACTTATCTTCGCCGTGCTAGACGGGGAGGTAGCGGTGCCCTGTAACTCGCAATCCGCTGTAGCGAGGTTGAATTCCTGTTAGAGGTGCTATCGATGTGAGGCCTTGGTTCCTACGGGCTGTGTTGACAGTTGGGTCCTCCGCAATGAGTGCTTATGAACCTGGTCAGGTCCGGAAGGAAGCAGCCATAAGTAAGATTACTCTTGTGCCGGAGGGTGGCCTAACTCGAGCAGTCATGTAGGGTTGCCGCTTGGATCGTAGCCATCAATAACAGGTGCACGGTTTATAATTCTGTTTATCATAGCATCTTTGCCACAAGCAAAGATGCTTTTTGTTTTTGGTCAATAGCCGATGAATATAGTATAATAAATTTGCGACAAATGCCGGGAAAGCGGCAGCTTAAGAGAGGGTAATGCATAGTGGAACATATCGCGCTGTACCGTGCTTGGCGGCCGCAGTCGTTTCAAGACATGGTTGGACAACAGCACATTATCCAAACGCTGCAGAACGCAATTCGTGAACAGCGGGTTTCGCATGCCTATCTGTTCAGCGGTCCGCGGGGAACTGGTAAGACAAGTGCTGCTAAAGTCTTAGCTAAAGCGGTTAACTGTGAACGTGGGCCAGGTCCGGAACCTTGTAACGAATGTCCATCCTGCCTGCGAATCGCTGCGGGTAATGTAATGGATGTGCAGGAAATAGATGCGGCATCAAACCGGGGCGTAGAGGAGATTCGTGATCTGCGTGAGAAGGTGAAGTATGCACCTACCGAGGTGCGCCGTAAAGTGTATATCATTGATGAAGTGCATATGCTGACGACAGAAGCTTTTAATGCTCTATTAAAGACTTTGGAGGAACCGCCGTCACATGCGATGTTTATTCTTGCGACAACGGAACCTCACAAATTGCCGGCGACAATAATTTCCCGTTGTCAGCGTTTTGACTTCCGTAGAGTGGCGTTAGAAGAACAGACCGCCCATCTGACTGCTATTTGTGAGAAGGAAGGGATTACAGCGGATAACAACGCATTGCAGTATATTGCCCGTCTATCTGATGGTGGTATGCGTGATGCATTGAGCTTGCTGGATCAGATTTCATCCTTTACAGATGGTAATGTTACGTACGAGCAAGTGTTAGGAATGACAGGAGGAATTCCCTCCGAGCAATTTGCACGTCTTGCCACTGCCATATTAGAAGGTGATATGGGTCTTCTTCTGGAGCTCGTTGAGCAGCTTATGCATGAAGGTAAAAGTGCAGATAAATGCCTAGAGAATCTCATGTATTATTTCCGTGATTTATTGATGATTAAGATGGTACCCGAGGCCGATCAATTAACAGAGCGGGTGCTGAATCCTGCTGAATTTAAAGATATGGCCACCGCATTTTCTCGGGAGCGTCTATTTCAGATTGTAGATACAATCAATAAATACCTAGGTGAAATGAAATACGCAACACATCCTCAGACACTGTTTGAAGTGGCGCTGATGAAGCTTTGCAGCTTGCAGCAAGAGGTAAGTCAGAGCGCCGCATTTGCTCCGTTAGGTGAAACAAATGCCGGAGTAAGCACGAATAATTCGAGCGTTGACTCTGGTGAACTGGATCTTCTCAAAAGACAGATCGCAGCACTGGAGAAGAAGCTGGAACAGGCAATGCAATCCGGTGGTATTTCCGGAGGAGGGCGTGATGGTGCTCCTGCACCGAAATCGCACGCGGTTCCAACACCACGGGTTTCCTCAGCCTCGAAAATGCCTCCTAACGTAGATAAGTTTATTGCTGGTAAGGATAGTCCCGATTTTGCAGCTATCTATAAACAGTGGAGCCTTGTCCTGCAGGGAGTAAAAGAGGAAAAGGTAACGGTTCATGCATGGTTTGTAGACGGTGAGCCAGTATCGATTATGGAGGATGCGGTACTTGTTGCATTCAAGAACACGATTCACCGCGATACTACTGAGAAGCCGGCAAACAGACAGGTTATTGAGAGTGTGCTTGCAGCGCGTCTAGGCAAACCTTATAGACTTGTAACCATGATGCTTCGTGACTGGAATGAAGCTGCCCAGAAGTCTGTGGGACAGACTGGCAAAGAAGAACTGCAATTGGAGCATGAACACGATACTGCAGAAGCTAAACCTGAACCTTGGATTGATGAGGCTATCCAGCTTTTTGGAGAAGACCTTGTTGTCATAAAAGAGTAATATAAACATACTAGCGCTAATTGCGCATTCCAAAGGAGAGACGATGTATGAATAATATGAACCAAATGATGAAGCAAGTTAAGAAAATGCAGGAGCAAATGCTTAAAGCTCAAGAGGAACTCGGAGGCAAGGTTATTGAGGGTTCATCAGGTGGCGGCGTAGTTACTGTTCAAGTAAACGGCCACAAAAAATTGCTGTCTATTCAAATTAAACCGGAAGCCGTTGATCCGGAAGATGTTGAAATGCTGCAAGATCTTGTAATCACTGCTGTAAATGATGCATTGACTCAAGCTGAAGAGCTTGCTAACAATGACATGGGTAAATTCACTGGTGGAATGAAGATCCCAGGCTTGTTCTAATAGCCCACTCCACTTCAGTCTAAAGGAGAATTATTAATTTGTATTATCCCGAACCGCTAGCTAAGCTGATCGATGCTTTTACGCGTTTGCCCGGGATTGGACCGAAGACAGCCGCCCGGTTAGCTTTTCATGTGCTTAACATGAAAGAGGATGAAGTCATTGATTTTGCAAAAGCGCTAGTAAGCGTCAAACGCAATCTTCACTATTGCTCGGTCTGCTGTAATATTACGGATACGGACCCATGTAAGATATGTCAGGACAAAACTAGAGATCCTTCAGTGATATGTGTGATTCAAGACTCTAAGGATTTGGTGGCTATAGAACGAACCAAGGAGTTTAATGGATATTACCATGTTCTTCAGGGTGCTATTTCACCTATGGAAGGTATCGGCCCTGATGATATTCGCCTGAAAGAATTATTGACCCGTCTGAGTGATGAGAGAGTAAGTGAGCTTATAATGGCGACTAACCCCAACATTGAGGGAGAAGCAACGGCGATGTACATTTCTCGTCTTGTTCGTCCGTTTGAGATTAAAATCACCAGGATAGCTCATGGCTTGCCTGTAGGTGGCGATCTTGAATACGCTGATGAAGTTACTTTGTCCAAAGCGTTGGAAGGCCGTCGCGAGCTATTCTAGCAGCTCTATAGTGGTATTTTTCAAAAAGGAAGCCCTCGGGTTTCCTTTTTTTTTTGTTCTAAGTTTGTCCCTATCCCGATATGAATGAGAATAACGAGATGTGTATTTTGCATCAGAATTATTCTGAGGAGGAATTGAAATGGGATGGTGGAGAGAGCTGTGGTGGGGAGTGGATAAGGAACAAGGCGCAAAGGAAAGTGAGGGATGGGAAACCCTCTTAGAGGTCCGTAAGGCGCATTCAGAGTGGGAGAGGGCGTACCTGATGTTCGACGAGGCGTTGGGACAGGATCAGATAGATTACGCGATATATATTTTGGAGGCTGCAGAACGTAAATATCAGATACATCTCAAACATGCAAAAAGCTTGGGGTTGAACAGCAGTCAAATATAAGGGCTTATAAATAAATGTATAAGGGGGATCTACATGCTTAGAATGATAGCTATGGGCGTATTGATATTATCCGTTATCTTATTAGGTTTAGTTGTATTTAGAAAAAAGCTGGGTTTTGGGTGGCTAAGTTTATTTGGGGTTCATTTGGTATTGGCTGCACTCGGGATATATGTAGTGAACTTCTCAGGTTTGCTCACGCAGGTGTATATCCCTTTGAACCCTGCAACTATAGGCGCAGTAACGGTTCTTGGGCTTCCTGGCGTGGTTATGTTACTCGGATTAAGAATAATTTTATTTTAATGCTTGACGTGGCTTTGAAAAATATGATACATTAAGTCTCGCCCGTTTGGACAAGCTGTTGATTAACAACTTGCTGAAATGGTCAAGCAAAAAAAGAAATTAAAAAAATGCTTGACGAAAACAAAGGCGCTGTGATATATTATAAAGGTCGCTGCTGACAAGCAACGACGACGAAAGATGAGACATTGATCTTTGAAAACTGAACAACGAGTGAGTGGGAAATCACGCAAGTGAAATCCAAATTAGAGAATTAATTTTCTCGTCAGATGTTTCAAAATGAGCATATCGCTCTTTTCAATACTAATTGGAGAGTTTGATCCTGGCTCAGGACGAACGCTGGCGGCGTGCCTAATACATGCAAGTCGAGCGGAGTTATTTTGAAAGCTTGCTTTCAAAATAACTTAGCGGCGGACGGGTGAGTAACACGTAGGCAACCTGCCCTTCAGACTGGGATAACTACCGGAAACGGTAGCTAATACCGGATAATTTCTTTTTTCTCCTGAGAGAAGAATGAAAGACGGAGCAATCTGTCACTGAGGGATGGGCCTGCGGCGCATTAGCTAGTTGGTGGGGTAACGGCCCACCAAGGCGACGATGCGTAGCCGACCTGAGAGGGTGAACGGCCACACTGGGACTGAGACACGGCCCAGACTCCTACGGGAGGCAGCAGTAGGGAATCTTCCGCAATGGGCGAAAGCCTGACGGAGCAACGCCGCGTGAGTGATGAAGGTTTTCGGATCGTAAAGCTCTGTTGCCAGGGAAGAACGTCCGGTAGAGTAACTGCTATCGGAGTGACGGTACCTGAGAAGAAAGCCCCGGCTAACTACGTGCCAGCAGCCGCGGTAATACGTAGGGGGCAAGCGTTGTCCGGAATTATTGGGCGTAAAGCGCGCGCAGGCGGCTATTTAAGTCTGGTGTTTAAACCTTGGGCTCAACCTGAGGTCGCACTGGAAACTGGGTGGCTTGAGTACAGAAGAGGAAAGTGGAATTCCACGTGTAGCGGTGAAATGCGTAGATATGTGGAGGAACACCAGTGGCGAAGGCGACTTTCTGGGCTGTAACTGACGCTGAGGCGCGAAAGCGTGGGGAGCAAACAGGATTAGATACCCTGGTAGTCCACGCCGTAAACGATGAGTGCTAGGTGTTAGGGGTTTCGATACCCTTGGTGCCGAAGTTAACACAGTAAGCACTCCGCCTGGGGAGTACGGTCGCAAGACTGAAACTCAAAGGAATTGACGGGGACCCGCACAAGCAGTGGAGTATGTGGTTTAATTCGAAGCAACGCGAAGAACCTTACCAGGTCTTGACATCCCTCTGAATCTGCTAGAGATAGCAGCGGCCTTCGGGACAGAGGAGACAGGTGGTGCATGGTTGTCGTCAGCTCGTGTCGTGAGATGTTGGGTTAAGTCCCGCAACGAGCGCAACCCTTAACTTTAGTTGCCAGCAGGTAATGCTGGGCACTCTAGAGTGACTGCCGGTGACAAACCGGAGGAAGGTGGGGATGACGTCAAATCATCATGCCCCTTATGACCTGGGCTACACACGTACTACAATGGCCGGTACAACGGGAAGCGAAGCCGCGAGGTGGAGCCAATCCCATCAAAGCCGGTCTCAGTTCGGATTGCAGGCTGCAACTCGCCTGCATGAAGTCGGAATTGCTAGTAATCGCGGATCAGCATGCCGCGGTGAATACGTTCCCGGGTCTTGTACACACCGCCCGTCACACCACGAGAGTTTACAACACCCGAAGTCGGTGGGGTAACCCGCAAGGGAGCCAGCCGCCGAAGGTGGGGTAGATGATTGGGGTGAAGTCGTAACAAGGTAGCCGTATCGGAAGGTGCGGCTGGATCACCTCCTTTCTATGGAGAATCGTTCTCTGCAATGAGAACATTCAAATCGGAAGCTCAGCTTCCAAAACTCAGGTTTAGGCCTGTTACTCACTCGTTGCTCAGTTTTGAGAGTTTAAGCTCTCAAGTAAGACTTGATCCTTGAAAACTGGATACCGAAACGAATTTGCGTTTTAGAACATCTTTTAGCAACTTGTGTAAACAAGTAAATGTTATTAGTGAGATTTTTCTTCGGAAGAATCAAGGTTAAGCTAATAAGAGCACACGGAGGATGCCTAGGCGCCAGGAGCCGACGAAGGACGTGGCGAACAACGAAACTGCCTCGGGGAGCTGTAAGCAAGCTTTGATCCGGGGGTGTCCGAATGGGGAAACCCAGCTGTGGTAATTCGCAGTTACTCATTTCTGAATACATAGGAAATGTAGAGGCAGACCAGGGGAACTGAAACATCTAAGTACCCTGAGGAAGAGAAAACAATAGTGATTCCGTCAGTAGCGGCGAGCGAACGCGGAACAGCCTAAACCTAAGAGCTTGCTCTTAGGGGTTGTGGGACGTCTCACATGGAGTTACAAAGGAATATGGTAGGTGAAGAGGTCTGGAAAGGCCCGCGATAGAGGTAAAAGCCCTGTAACCTAAACTGTATTCTCTCCGAGACGGATCCCGAGTAGTGCGGGGCACGTGAAACCCCGTATGAATCCAGCAGGACCATCTGCTAAGGCTAAATACTACCTGGCGACCGATAGTGAAACAGTACCGTGAGGGAAAGGTGAAAAGCACCCCGGAAGGGGAGTGAAATAGAACCTGAAACCGTGTGCTTACAAAAAGTCAGAGCCCTATTAATGGGTGATGGCGTGCCTTTTGTAGAATGAACCGGCGAGTTACGTTTAACATGCAAGGTTAAGCCGAGAAGGTGGAGCCGCAGCGAAAGCGAGTCTGAATAGGGCGAATTAGTATGTGGACGTAGACCCGAAACCGTGTGATCTACCCCTGTCCAGGGTGAAGGTGCGGTAACACGCACTGGAGGCCCGAACCCACGTACGTTGAAAAGTGCGGGGATGAGGTGGGGGTAGCGGAGAAATTCCAATCGAACTCGGAGATAGCTGGTTCTCCCCGAAATAGCTTTAGGGCTAGCCTCGGTATAAGAGTAGTGGAGGTAGAGCACTGATTGGGTGCGGGGTCCGCAAGGATTACCAAGCTCAGTCAAACTCCGAATGCCATATACTTATTGCCGGGAGTCAGACAGTGAGTGCTAAGATCCATTGTCAAAAGGGAAACAGCCCAGACCATCAGCTAAGGTCCCCAAGTGTGTGTTAAGTGGGAAAGGATGTGGAGTTGCACAGACAACCAGGATGTTGGCTTAGAAGCAGCCACCATTGAAAGAGTGCGTAATAGCTCACTGGTCGAGTGACTCTGCGCCGAAAATGTAACGGGGCTAAACACACCACCGAAGCTATGGCTAGATACGTATGTATCTGGGGTAGGGGAGCGTTGTGTAGGGGTTGAAGGTGTACTGAAAAGAGCGCTGGACACTACACAAGTGAGAATGCCGGTATGAGTAACGAAAAGATCAGTGAGAATCTGATCCGCCGAAAGCCCAAGGTTTCCTGAGGAAGGCTCGTCCGCTCAGGGTAAGTCGGGACCTAAGGCGAGGCCGAAAGGCGTAGTCGAAGGACAACAGTTTGAAATTACTGTACCACCGTAATCCGCTATGAGCGATGGGGTGACGCAGGAGGGTAGTGACGCGGACTGATGGATGTCCGTCTAAGCAGTGAGGCTGATGTGTAGGCAAATCCGCACATCGTTAAGGCTGGGCTGTGATGGGGAGCGAAAATTGTAGTAGCGAAGGTCATGATCTCACACTGCCAAGAAAAGCCTCTAGCCAGGAGAAGGTGCCCGTACCGCAAACCGACACAGGTAGGCGAGAAGAGAATTCTAAGGCGCGCGGAAGAACTCTCGTTAAGGAACTCGGCAAAATGACCCCGTAACTTCGGGAGAAGGGGTGCCCCGGTAGTGTGAATAGCACGAGGGGGCCGCAGTGAAAAGGCCCAAGCGACTGTTTAGCAAAAACACAGGTCTGTGCGAAGCCGCAAGGCGAAGTATACGGGCTGACGCCTGCCCGGTGCTGGAAGGTTAAGGGGAGTGGTTAGGGGTAACCCGAAGCTATGAACCGAAGCCCCAGTAAACGGCGGCCGTAACTATAACGGTCCTAAGGTAGCGAAATTCCTTGTCAGGTAAATTCTGACCCGCACGAATGGCGTAACGACTTGGGCGCTGTCTCAACGAGAGATCCGGTGAAATTTTAATACCTGTGAAGATGCAGGTTACCCGCGACAAGACGGAAAGACCCCATGGAGCTTTACTGCAGCTTGATATTGAATTTGGGTACGATCTGTACAGGATAGGTGGGAGCCGTAGAAATCGGAGCGCAAGCTTCGGTGGAGGCGCCGTTGGGATACCACCCTGATCGTATCTAGGTTCTAACCTAGTACCCTTACCGGGTACGGGGACCGTGTCAGGCGGGCAGTTTGACTGGGGCGGTCGCCTCCTAAAGAGTAACGGAGGCGTTCCAAGGTTCCCTCAGAATGGTTGGAAATCATTCGCAGAGTGCAAAGGCATAAGGGAGCTTGACTGCGAGACCTACAAGTCGAGCAGGGACGAAAGTCGGACTTAGTGATCCGGTGGTACCGCATGGAAGGGCCATCGCTCAACGGATAAAAGCTACCCTGGGGATAACAGGCTTATCTCCCCCAAGAGTCCACATCGACGGGGAGGTTTGGCACCTCGATGTCGGCTCATCGCATCCTGGGGCTGAAGTAGGTCCCAAGGGTTGGGCTGTTCGCCCATTAAAGCGGTACGCGAGCTGGGTTCAGAACGTCGTGAGACAGTTCGGTCCCTATCTGTCGTGGGCGCAGGAAATTTGAGAGGAGCTGTCCTTAGTACGAGAGGACCGGGATGGACGTACCGCTGGTGCACCAGTTGTTCCGCCAGGAGCATGGCTGGGTAGCTACGTACGGACGGGATAAGCGCTGAAAGCATCTAAGCGTGAAGCCCCCCTCAAGATGAGATTTCCCAATTAGTAAGACCCCTTGAAGACGACGAGGTAGATAGGTTGGAGGTGGAAGTGCAGCAATGCATGGAGCTGACCAATACTAATCGGTCGAGGGCTTATCCTATACTTAGAATGCAAATTCGTTTCGGATTCAGTTTTCAGGGAGTCAAATTCCTGTTTGGATTGCTGTGGTACTGATATCGTTTGGAGAGATACCCAAGTGGCTATAAGGGGACCCTCTGCTAAGGGGTTAGACTGCGTAAGCGGTGCGTGGGTTCGAATCCCACTCTCTCCGCCATTTTCAATCCATAGCAATACTAATTATTGTGGCGGTGTAGCTCAGCTGGCTAGAGCGTACGGTTCATACCCGTGAGGTCGGGGGTTCGATCCCCTTCGCCGCTACCATAATACCTGGAGGCTTAGCTCAGCTGGGAGAGCATCTGCCTTACAAGCAGAGGGTCGGGGGTTCGATCCCCTCAGCCTCCACCATTTTCATCTTTTAGAATTGCTTTTACACCGTGCCGGTGTAGCTCAACTGGTAGAGCAACTGACTTGTAATCAGTAGGTTGGGGGTTCAAGTCCTCTCGCCGGCACCATTTTTAATTAATGCGGAACCGTGGTGTAGTTGGCCTAACATGCCTGCCTGTCACGCAGGAGACCGCGGGTTCGAATCCCGTCGGTTCCGCCATTTTTTCCACAAAATGAGTGGGAAGTGTAAGACTTTTCCGCTTAATTGTCATGTAATCTTATGGCTCGGTAGCTCAGTCGGTAGAGCAGAGGACTGAAAATCCTCGTGTCGGCGGTTCGATTCCGTCCCGAGCCACCTTTTTTGGGGGATTAGCGAAGTGGCCAAACGCATCAGACTGTAAATCTGCTCACGTACGTGTTCGGTGGTTCGAATCCATCATCCCCCACCATTTATGAGCCATTAGCTCAGTTGGTAGAGCACCTGACTTTTAATCAGGGTGTCGAAGGTTCGAGTCCTTCATGGCTCATCCCAAACAGAAAGTCATCACCTTAGGGTGGTGGCTTTTTTTGTGTTTTTATGTCGTATTATAGTAGCGCGCTGCTGTAGTGATTAACATAATATTAGAGAATATGCTAAAATAGGCGAAAAGAGCAAAAGTGGTGGAGTATGGTGACTATGGATAGCGAAACATTGCGAAAAAAGTTAGAGCAGCTCACCGGAAAGAAAACCGGAATCAAGCAGTTAGGGAGGCAACATTCAGCTTCTCTTTTTAGCCTGGGATTGGAAGCACAAGAACAGCCGGTAATCCATGAAGGTCATCTTTGGGCACCATTATATGAGACTGATGGACGTGTAACCGCTGTCTGGGTGGAATTGGATGGACTTAACTCTTTGGAAATACAATTAGTGAATTATGCAGTTCGAAACTTTGCAATTGCACTAAAAGCTACTGGGGTTAGAGAAGAAGGGGAAGCGGAGGCTCGGCAGCTGGGTACCTGGTTGAACACCGAACTGGAGCAAGAGAAAAATGACTCTGAGATACCCGATGAGATGGCTCTAAAGGGACGTTTATTCGGAGATATGGTTCCATTCCTACTTAGCAGTGAGAATGCACATAGCCCGCAGATCACTTATCGTTCCTTAATGAAGCTGCTGCGCAGCTATTTTGAGAATGAAATTCTGCTTATACCTCTTCAAGAAAAAGAATGGTTAATATTGGCCCGGAAGGAACTACTCACGGGCGGAGATGATAAGGATGAGGAAGAAGAGAGTGTAGATGAAATTCTGGCTCAGACCAGTATGGGCTTGCACGAACTGATAGCTAGCGAATGGGTAGGTGTATTCCATTTGGCTGTAGCTCCGGCTATCGTTCCTGTTAAGGGATTGACGGGATCCGTGGCCTTGCTGAGGGAGACTATTGTACTCGGACGTATTTTCCAAGTGGGTGAATATATTCATTTACCTTGGGAGCTGCATTTGGAACGTTTGGTTAACAGCATTCCTGATGCACGGCGTAAACAGTTACTTGGACAGATTGGCGACTATTCTTCCGTATTATCGGATAAAGAGATGCTGATGACCCTGGAGACGTTTTTTGAGATGGATTGTAATGTAAGTGAAACAGCCAAGAAGTTATATATTCATCGCAACACGCTTTTATACCGTCTGGACAAGATAAAACAGGAGACGGGTGCCGATGTGCGTAGCTTTGGGGACGCTGCTATTGTGAAGCTTACTATGCTTTTGTATAAAGTGACGAAAAGGAAATAGGTTTTTTGTGAACGTTGCAAATAGCCACCGTGTCCCGTCTAGGGTAATATAAATGTACAAGGAAAAAAGAATTTTTCAATTAATCAATAATTAACTCGAGGGGGAAATACAATGGCAGGCGTACGTTTAGAGCATATTTTCAAAAAATACCCGGGTTCAGATAAAGCAACAGTAATGGATATCAATCTTGATATTAAAGATAAGGAATTTCTAGTATTGGTTGGACCATCCGGTTGCGGTAAATCCACAACTTTGCGTATGATCGCTGGTCTGGAAGAAATCTCCGAAGGTAAAATGTACATTGGCGATCGTGTAGTCAACGACGTTGCACCTAAAGACCGCGATATCGCGATGGTATTCCAATCCTACGCCCTGTATCCGCATATGAGCGTATACCAAAACATGGCTTTCGGTTTGAAACTTCGTAAAGTGAAAAAAGATGAAATCGACAAGAAAGTACGTGAAGCTGCTAGAATTCTCGATATCGAGCATTTGCTAGATCGTAAACCAAAAGCACTTTCCGGTGGTCAACGCCAACGTGTCGCTTTGGGACGCGCTATCGTACGTGATCCACAAGTCTTCTTGATGGATGAGCCTCTTTCCAACTTGGATGCTAAACTTCGTGGTCAAATGCGCGCTGAAATCACTAAACTGGTTAAACGCCTTGAAACCACTTGTATCTACGTAACGCATGACCAAACAGAAGCTATGACAATGGGTGACCGTATCGTAGTTATGTATGATGGTATCATTCAACAAGCTGCTTCCCCTGAAGAGTTGTACAATGAACCAACTAACCTGTTCGTAGCTGGATTTATCGGATCCCCTACAATGAACTTTATCAATGGTACTTTGTCCGAAGCAAACGGTTCTATCCGTTTCCGCGCTGAGAACCTTGATGTTGAAGTACCAGGCGGAAAAGCTCAAATCATCCGCAGCAAAGGCTACATTGGCAAAGAAGTAATTATGGGCGTTCGTCCAGAAGATATCCATGAAGAGCCAGTATTCTTGGAAGCTTCCCCGAACACAATCTTTACTTCATTGGTTGATGTAACTGAAAACCTTGGTCACGAAATGCTCCTTTACTTGAGCGGCCTTGGTAAATCTACTGTAATCGCTCGTGTAGATGGACGTTCCACTACTCGCGAAGGCAGCAAGCCAAAATTGGCTATCGATATGAACAAAGTTCACTTCTTCGATAAAGAATCCGAAGTTAACATTCTGTTGGGATAAGATCGCAGGATCTTTTCTCTCTTGATAAAGCCACCCGAAAGGGTGGCTTTATTGTTTAATTAGGGTCGTAATGGATAGGCGTTAAGATTGCATTCACAAGCGTTATCAATTAAGATAGCAGGAGAATTACCTCCGGAATTGTAATGAGATCGCTGTCAACCGGACGCAGTAAGCGGACATATACCGCAGGTGACGAAAGGACGAATTTACATGGCTAAGAAAGTAAAAGTATCTGAATTGGTACAACATTTTCAATTAGAGGTTATTTCCGGCCAGGAAGGTCTAAAACGACCTATTACGGTCGATGACCTGAATCGCCCTGGACTAGAGATTGCTGGTTATTTCGAATATTATCCGGAAGAACGTGTTCAATTATTAGGTAAGACAGAACTCGCATTCTTCTCCATGCTGCCTGAAGCTGAACGTAAAAGTAGGCTTCGTGGAATCTGTAATGACAATACCCCTTGTATCGTAATTACCCGTAGTTTGGATGTGCCACAGGAGTTAATTGATATAAGTAATGAAAAGGGACTTCCTGTGCTTCGTAGCTCGATGGCTACGACTATTTTCTCCAGCCGTTTGACGAGCTTCTTAGAAGGGAGATTAGCCCCTACAGCAACGATTCATGGTGTACTCTGTGATGTATATGGTGTAGGTATGCTGATTACTGGTAGTAGTGGTATTGGTAAGAGTGAGACAGCCCTTGAACTTGTAAAACGTGGACATAGACTGATCGCTGATGATGCCGTGGAAATCCGCCAGACTTCAGATAACCAGCTGCATGGTACAGCCCCTGAGTTGATCCGTCACTTGTTGGAAATTCGCGGAGTAGGTATCATTAACGTAATGACACTTTTTGGTGCGGGTGCTATCCGTAATCATAAACGGATTACACTTGTCGTTAGATTAGAGGCTTGGCAGCAAGACAAGCAGTATGACCGGCTTGGACTTGATGAGGAAACAACGCGGATTATTGATACCGATGTTCCACTTGTAACCATTCCTGTACGTCCAGGACGTAACCTTGCCGTTATTATTGAGGTTGCTGCGATGAACTATCGCCTGAAGCAAATGGGCTTTAATGCAGCCCTGCAGTTTACGAATAAGTTAACTGCGACCATATCTGAGGATATGGACGATCTCGATTAGGAGTGTGAGACAATGTTCCCATTAGCAATAGATCCTATTGTATTCTCAATTGGATCACTGCCTGTACACTGGTACGGGTTAATACTAGGGGTCGGTGCACTCGCGGGATTATTTCTTGCGATCCGCGAGGGCAAACGGTTCGGAATCCCGCAAGAATTCTTTATGGATATGCTGCTACTGGGTGTACCCTCGGCAATTATAGGGGCACGGATTTATTTTGTAGCTTTTAAATGGGACGATTATAAGCATAATCTGATAGACGTCTTTAAGATCTGGAATGGCGGCATCGCCATTTACGGCGCATTAATAGGAGCGATTATTTGCGGAATTATTTATTTCCGTTATAAGGGTTACCCTTTCTGGCGTATTGTTGATATTTGTGCACCTGGACTACTGGCGGGTCAAATGATTGGCCGCTGGGGAAACTTTGTCAACCAAGAGGCATACGGCAGCGTAGTTGAGGAATCTTTTTTACGGGATAAACTGCATTTACCTGACTTCATCGTTAATCAAATGTACATAGGAGATGCTTTTCATCATCCGACCTTCCTGTATGAATCTCTTTGGAGCTTACTAGGGATTGCGTTATTGATGGTTCTCCGTCGTCAGAAGTTTGTACGTGCTGGAGAAATCTTCATGTCTTACTTTATATGGTATTCCATCGGTCGGTTCTTCATCGAGGCTGTGCGTACTGACAGTTTAGCTTTTAACGGAAGTGCAGGACTGGCTTCGTTTATAAACGGCTTATGGAGTCCGATGGAATGGTTAGGTTTTGAACAAGGATATCTGGATCCTGCCTATGGTAATATTCGTATTTCTCAGCTGCTTTCTCTACTTATTATTGTGGCAGCTATATTGCTGATCGTTATTCGCAGAGTAACCGGAGAGCCTAAAGCACATTATTCTGACCCTATCGTATGTACTAAACCGATCCAAGCAGATACTGTAGTGCCAGAAAGCGCAGTAAATACACCGCAGAAAACTCGTCAAGGAACACAACCTGAGCAAGGACAGCCAGCGGATGGAGATAAGAAGGAGCAGTAAAACTTATGATAGAATGCGTTCTTTTTGATCTGGATGGAACGATTGTCGATACGAATGAGCTAATCATTAGTTCATTTATGTACGCGCTGAAGGACAATGGTCTGGCTCCACTGACCAGAGAAGAGATAATTCCGCATATGGGAACAACCCTTCAGCAACAGATGAGAGTATTCTCTGGACTAGAGGATGTAAATGGTACGTTAGAAAAGTCCTATCGTTCTTATAATAATGAGCATCATGATGAGTTAGTGCGTTCCTTTCCGCTTGTAAAGGAGACCATTGAGGAGCTCTCGCGTCGTGGGATCAAACTTGGGATTGTAACTACTAAGATCCGTCCAACAACGATCAAGACCCTGGAAAGGTTCGATTTACTTAAGTACATGGATACGATTGTGACTGTGAACGATGTTACTGAACCAAAGCCACATCCGGAGCCCGTACTGACAGCGGTCCACAACCTTGGTGTTGATCCTCGCAAAACCTTAATGATAGGTGACAGTGCAGTTGATATTCAATCAGCCAAAGCTGCCGGTGTATACGCTGCTGGAGTATCTTGGTCTTTGAAGGGCGAGGATACGCTCCGCAAGTATGATCCGGACTTTATCATCCATAACATGAAGGATATTATAGAAATTATGGAGCGAGGAACGAATGAATCGTGAGAAACGTAACCCGTTATCCAGTAGAAGGTCATAACTCACTTTGGTATATTTACCGTACGGTCAGCCCTTGGAAGGGTGTCCGCAACTTTATTTTTATTCAGATTGCCCGCTATTGTCCGATTCTACCGTTAAAGAATTGGATCTATCGACGGATGCTGGGGATGAAGGTTGGTAAACACACAGCTTTTGGTCTTATGGCAATGGTGGATGTGTTTTTTCCGGAGAAAATAACGGTAGGTGAGAATTCTATTATTGGTTATAACACGACGATTCTGGCGCATGAGTATCTGATCAAGGAATATCGTCTGGGCGAAGTGGTGATCGGTGAAAATGTATTGATCGGCGCGAATACAACGATTCTTCCCGGTGTAACCATTGGAGATTGGGCAGTTATAGCTGCTGGCTCCGTGGTGCACAAAAATGTGGCGGCTGGCTCTTTTGTCGGAGGCAATCCTCTGCGAGAGCTGCGCCCCTCTTCAACGGAAGAACATGCGGAACAAGTGTAAACGATGCTTTTTTAACCCTGCAGTTACATATTGCGTTTTTTTAGCGCAGGTTCTGCAGGGTTTCTTGCGTCTTAGAGAAGATTATTAAGGAAACTTTAAGTTCTTCTTAAGTTTTTAGAACAGATACATTCGATATAATTAGCGTTAGTGATAAGGATAAGGCGAATCCCACGCTAGGCATTCAGCTTCAAATATCAGAATGTAAAATCAGCAGGTGCAGGCTTCCTGGTATTTTCAGTTTCCACATTCCGCTTAGCGTCTCTATGAACAACCATCATAGTAGAGAAGAGGAATATAATATGAACACTGCGAGACAGGAAAGGCTGCCCCAGCTGGATATTTTCAGAGCATTAGCGATCTTAGGCGTATTGCATGTGCATTCCTCATCTTTTGCCGCTGGAGAGCAGGCACTGCATTCCCCTTATTATTACTGGCTGAATTGGATCAACATTTTCTTTAAATTCGGTACGCCCTCATTTATTTTTCTGAGCAGCTTTGTATTGTTTTATAATTATTATGGGCGTCCTGTGACACGCAGCTTGATTATTAATTTCTACCGTCGTCGATTAAAGTATATTTTATTACCTTATCTGCTAGCCTCTATGGGCTATTACGCACTAACCTTATATTGTGAACGGACGATTGACCCAGAACCTCGGTGGCAACCTGTACAGCTTTATTAGAGCGTTATTCTCAGGTTCCGCATATGCGCATTTGTATTTTGTATTTATCAGCATTCAGTTTTATTTGCTTTTTCCAGTACTGCTTAAGCTACTCCAGAGTTCCCGCTTTTTAATTAAATGGGCGGTTCCGCTCGGATTGGCACTTCAGTGGGGGTTTATTTTCTGGAATAAATACGAACTGCACATTGTTGAAAAAGGGAGCCTGGCGATCTCTTATCTGGCTTATTATATGATGGGTGCTTATATCGCAATTCACTTTGAGAAGGTGAAGACTTGGCTGATGAAGCCATGGAGGGAGCTAACTGCCAGGCAAAAAGGATGGACTGCCCTGTTAGTGAGCGGGTGGTTAATTGCAGCCTTTATCCATGTGCAGCTATGGTATGTGGCCCGCCATTTTGGGGTGTGGACGGATTCGCTGTGGTACGAGCTATTATGGAATGTCCATACGATGTTATCAGCATTGGTTCTGTTGTATGCTACATTCCTGATCTATCGTAAGGCCTCTCGCGGGATTGTTGCTTTTTTAACACGTTTGGGTGAACTCTCATTTGCGATATATTTGATTCATCCGCTATTGCTGGCGGTATATCGCAGGTTCCGATATCAGATTCCCCTAGAGTCGCTAACATATGTTTTGTTCATCTACGGAGGGCTTGTGGTCGCACTGGGAGGGAGCTGGCTTATTGTGCAGTTTGCTTTCCGGCGAGTTCTGGGTTCATGGATTATTTTTGGAAGCGTGCCTCGCTCTTTGGAATCCAGTCCGCAGGAAAAGTCAGGTTATATCCCTGAGGAACGGGCAAAGGGGTTCGTGCAGCAGGAGAAATAGCGTTAGAAGAAGGTCTGATACACGCACACGCTTAAACGTGGGGAAGTAGCCTTCATAATATTTGATTAAAAAGGCATCACTTCGATGCGGAGCTTAACAGGAGGAAAGATTATGAGACAAAAAGAAAGAATTCCGCAGCTGGATATTTTTCGGGCGATTGCTATTTTTGCAGTGCTGGCTATTCATGCTACTTCACGAACGTTGGCGGAGACACTAGGTACAAACATGTTTCATCCGTTCTTATTTATTAATAAATTCAGCCAGTTCGCCGTACCTTCATTCATATTTTTGAGTGGGTTCGTGCTCTTCTATAACTATATTGACCGTCCGCTGGGTGGCAAAACGCTAGGAAAGTTCTACACTAGAAGGCTGCTTTATATTATTGTGCCTTATGTAGTATTTTCACTGCTGTATTTTGCGTTAAAAATGAATGCCGGGAATACTTGGGGCTTACCTCCGGGGGAGATGGCTTCTAAGCTATGGAAGTATTTATGGACAGGAACGGCATATACGCATCTGTATTATATTATTATCATTATTCAGTTTTACGTGTTATTTCCGCTCATTTTGTGGTGTTTGCAAAAGGTTCGTCATCTGGCGGCTTGGGCGCCGCTGATCGGGTTATTACTACAGTGGGGTTTTGTGTTGCTGAATAAATACATGACCAATCACGGGTATTGGCAGTTATCCAAGGGGAGTCTGGCGATCACTTATTTCTCGTATTTCCTGCTGGGTGCTGGGATTGCAGTGTATTACTCTTCTTTGAAAAAATGGTTAGTGCCTTCACGTGAAGGCTGGCGCGCCGGTAAAGGTCCGGTTTGGATTACGTTGTGGTTGTTATGGATTGTAGCAGGGGTTGTTCATGTTGACCTATGGTTTAATAATTACACGAAAAAAACTGTCATCAACAGCTTATGGTATGAGGGTTTCTCTAATCTACATGCGCTGCTCTCTTGTGTGGTGCTGTTGCAAATCTCCTTCTTGCTCTATGGAGTGGGTCGTAGCTTGCTGACAAGACTTTTGGTATCCGTAGGAGCATGCTCCTTCGGGATTTATTTATTGCACCCTATGCTGCTGTATTTCTATAGAAAATTACCGTTTCACGGGGGTTCTCTTGCGTACATCGCAGCGATTGTAGGAGGATGGCTTGTTGCGCTGCTGGTTTCATGGCTGGCAGTGGCTCTCGTCTTCCGGTATGTGCCTGCGTCTTGGATTATTTTCGGATCAGGCGCACAAAAGAAAGCAAAAACAGGCTCCATAAGCGCATAGTCTACTGCTAGGTAATATAAAAGCGCCGGTCTCCCGTATATGCGGGTTGACCGGCGCTTTTATTTTTTGTCTATTCTCCAGCTTGTTCCCGCTGAAACTCCGCAATAGCTTGATACTGGCTTTCCAGACTACGGTAGACGGAAATATAAATCGGCAGCAGCTGCTTGTACACTTTGGTATGTTCATCAATCGGATCATGCTGGTAAGTTGAACCGATCATGTCGAATACAACATCGAAGGAGTCCACGCGGCCCGTTGCGTAAAGACCAAGCACTACTGCTCCGAGGCAGGAGCTTTCAATACTCTCCGGAATGATGACCTCTTGATCAAAAATATCAGACATCATCTGCCGCCAGACTGAGGAACGGGCGAAGCCGCCTGTAGCCAGAATTTTGCTAGGACGCCCGATTTGCTCTTCCATAGCCAGCAGAACCATATACATATTGAAGATTACGCCTTCTAGTACCGAGCGAATCATATGCTCCTTATGGTGATTCATCGAAAGGCCGAAGAAGGAGCCACGAGCATCAGGATTCCACAGCGGTGCCCGTTCACCAGTTAAGTAAGGATGGAATAGAAGACCACCGCTACCTGCCGGAACTTGTTCCGCGATGCGCGTTAGAACCTCGTAAGGGTCAATGCCAAGACGTTTGGCGGTTTCGACTTCAGAAGCAGCGAACTCATCCCGTACCCAGCGGAACAGCATACCGCCGTTATTAACGGGCCCTCCGATCACCCAATGTTTTGGGGTTAAGTTATAACAGAAGGTCCGTCCTTTAGGGTCGGTAAGCGGGTGATCCACTACGGTGCGAATCGCTCCGCTTGTTCCAATCGTTGCGGCCACTACACCGGGTTTAATCGCGCCTACGCCAAGGTTGGACAAGACGCCATCACTGGCTCCTACGACAAAAGGTGTAGTCGGGAGCAGTAACAGCTCCTCTGCTAGACCGGGAAGCAGGCCTTGCATGATCTCTGTGGTGGGAACAAGCCGTGAGAGTTGATCTGGTGAAATATGGGCTATCTCCAGGGCCTCTTTATCCCACTCCAAAAGTTCAAGGTTGAGCATGCCTGTAGAAGAGGCAATGGAATGATCGATGATGTATTCGCCGAACAGCCGAGCGAATATGTATTCTTTTATAGAAATGAATTTATAGGTTTGTTGAAACAACTGAGGCTGCTCTTCCCGAAGCCACATTAGCTTGGTAATCGGTGACATAGGATGAATAGGCGTTCCTGTGCGCAAATACAACTCATGTCCGTTGAACTCGTTCTTCAGGCGAAGTGCAGATCCGGCACTACGGTTGTCAGCCCAAGTGATGCAGGCAGTAAGTGGTTTACCCAGCTGATCAATTGCAATGACACTGTGCATGGCTGAACTGAAGGAGACGAATAGGATCTTATCTGGAGTTACGGCGCTTTGCCGCATGACATTAGAGAGGGTATGAAAGACTGCACGTAGGATTTGCTCTGGGTCCTGCTCCGCTATAGAAGGGGAGGGTTGATGCAAGGGATAACCCATATTCGCTTGTGCAACTATGGCTCCATTCTCCTCGAAGAGAACTGCCTTTGTACTTGTAGTACCAATATCAACGCCAATCATATAGGATTTAGTCAAGCGTTAGCCCTTCTTTCTAGGTGAAAGTATATTTTTAGAACACCAATTACAAAATTATGAAGTACAATCGTATTAGCTCATTATAGTATTCGATAAGCGGGGAGGCAAAAATAAAGAAAATGCCAAACGCTCGACTAAGGGTTTGATTGACGAAAAAGCAGTGAACATGATACGATATTGAAAATACTTTAATTTGCTACCACTTTACCATAGTAAAGTAAACATAAACAGTATCTAATGATAACTGACGAGGTGAACAATGAAGATGTCCAAACCAAAGGGATTTGAGAAGCCGTCTGGCGTTCGGGACTATCTGCCCCGGGCCGTAACGAAATTGCGCAAAATTGAGAATGATGTACTGCATTGCATGAGTCGCTGGGGATATCAGCAAATGATGACTCCAACGTTGGAATATTACGATACAGTTGGCGTGGCTAGCTCTACGTCGGACCAGAAGCTCTATAAATTACTTAACAATCGTGGTCAGGCTTTGGTGCTTCGATCAGAAATGACTGCCCCGGTTGCCCGTGTTGTTGCCTCTCTATTGAAGGATGAGCCACTGCCATTGCGTCTGTCATATCACGCGAATGTATTCCGTGCCATTGAGGAAGAAGCGGGGCGGGAAGCGGAGTTCTTCCAGACAGGTGTAGAGCTGGTAGGTGATGATTCACCTGAGGCCGATGCGGAGGTAGTGGCGCTTGCTATTTCTTCGCTGCAAGCCGCGGGTGTGAAGTCTTTTAAGATCGCTATGGGGCATGTAGGCTTTCTGAATGGGTTATTTCAAGAGGTACTTCCTGAACTGCCCGAGGCTCAAGAGGAGCTGAAAAGTCATTTGCTGGGCCGTGACTATGTTTCTTTCCGGGAGACTTTACAGCGGCTGGATCTTACAGAAGCGCAGAAGAACGAACTGGATGGGCTGCTGCGTCTGCGCGGAGGCAAGGAGATTTGTGGACAGGCGCTAGAGCTGAGCAATCATCCGCTCGCGCGTCATTCGATTGATCATTTGTGCAAGGTGTGGGAGGTGCTGGTCTCTTACGGCGTATCACAGCATGTACTGATTGATCTGACGATGATCGGGGACTTTTCCTATTATACAGGCATGACTTTTGAAGGTTATGCAGCGGAGTTAGGATTTCCGGTATGCAGTGGTGGTAGATACGACAATCTGCTGCAACAGTTTGGGCGTCCGATCCCATCCACAGGATTTTCCTTAAAAACGAATCGCATCCTGGATGGTGTAACTGGAGTGGTCGAAGAGGAAGAGCTGCCTATTTTGATCCAATATGATGCGATTCGCAGAAAAGAAGGCTTGGAAGAGGCAACACGCCTGCGGTCAGAGGGTCATGCAGTCGTTACTAGACTTGCTGCAGGTCCAGAAGAGCTTGAAACGGTGAAGCGTTTGGATACGGACACGGTTGAAGCAGAGGGTGTACGGTACGGTGAGATCTATACATTCGTATCTTTTGTAAGTGAGCATGGCTGAGGATATCGTTAGTACAAAAAGCGATTAACATAAATTTTGCATGGAGATGGAAAAGGAGGCAACTTAACAATGGCACAGATATTGAAGGTGGCTATGCCAAAAGGCCGGATTTACGAAAAGGCTGCTGAGCTGTTCCGCCAGGCAGGTCTTCCGATTCCACCGGACGGTGAGGCATCACGCAAGCTTGTTATTCCGCTGCCTGAGGCAGGGATGGAGTTTATATTGGCGAAACCAGTAGATGTACCTACATATGTAGAATATGGCGTGGCGGATATTGGGATCGTGGGCAAGGATGTTTTGCTGGAGGAAGATCGTGATGTATACGAGCTGCTTGATCTTGGCATTGCCCGCTGCCGGATGTCGATCATCGGATTGCCGAACTGGCAGCCGGGAATTCAGCAGCGTGTAGCGACGAAATATCCGAATGTAGCTTCAAGGTATTTTAGGGAGCAGGGCCAACAGGTCGAGGTAGTGAAGCTAAATGGATCCATCGAGCTTGCACCACTGATTGGTCTGGCCGATCGTATTGTGGATATGGTAGAGACCGGGCAAACGCTGCGGGACAACGGATTAATCGAAATGAAGAGTATATTCGAAATTACAAGCCGCCTGGTGGCAAATCGTGTGAGCTATCGGATGAAAAATGAAGAGATACAGCAACTGTGTGACCGACTACAGGCAGTTATAGGGCAACCTAATTTGCGGTAGGTGGCAACAGATGTTAGGGGTAAAGGGAGGAACCAGCGATGAAGGTTGTGTCGAGCAAGGACTTTAAGCTAGAGCGGGAAGTGGAGTATGGTACGCCAGAGCAAAATCAGGCGGTAAAGGAAATTGTGGCCGCCATTAAAAAAGAAGGAGACACAGCGCTTCTTCGCTATACGGAGCAATTTGACCGGGTTGCACTTACGCCGAATCAACTGCGGGTAACGCCGGAAGAGCTTCAGGCAGCGTATGGCCGAGTAGAGCAATCTTTCGTATCTGCTATTCAAGCAGCTGCAGCCAATATCCGGGCGTTCCATGCCAGACAGAAACGGAATTCATGGATGGATTTGCAGCCGGATGGCACGATTCTGGGGCAGATTATTCGTCCGCTGAAGCGGGTAGGGGTATATGTACCTGGTGGCAAAGCAGCTTATCCCTCCTCGGTGCTGATGAACGTGATCCCAGCACAGATCGCGGGTGTGCCGGAGATCGTCATGGTGACTCCGCCATCCACCGGCGGCAAGGAAGGGATTGACCCTTATATCCTGGTTGCTGCCGCAGAAGCAGGTGTGAATGAAATCTACCGTGTGGGCGGAGCACAGGCGGTAGCTGCTTTGGCTTTTGGTACGGAGAGCATAGCGCCGGTAGATAAAATATGTGGGCCCGGCAACATATACGTTGCGCTGGCTAAACGCGAGGTATATGGCGCCGTGGATATCGACAGTATCGCGGGTCCAAGCGAAATTGTCGTGCTGGCAGATGAGACCGCTGAGCCGGCTTATGTCGCAGCGGATCTGCTCTCGCAGGCCGAGCATGACGAGATGGCCTCGGCGATTCTGGTCACGCCATCGCAGAGCCTGGCGGATAACGTGGCGGCCGAAGTGGAGCGTCAGCTGCAAGAGCTGCCGCGTCAGGCGATCGCCCGTTCTTCGGTAGAGAATTACGGCGCGATCATTGTTGTGGAATCTATGGAGGAAGGGATCTCCGTAGTGAATAGACTGGCACCAGAGCATCTGGAGATTGTTGTCGAAGATCCTATGGGCCTCGTAGGCAGCATTGAGAATGCTGGAGCCATCTTCCTGGGAGCGTATAGCTCCGAGCCCGTGGGTGATTATTTTGCCGGGCCAAATCATATTATCCCAACCAATGGGACCGCACGTTTCTCGTCACCAGTGGATGTGGATGATTTTATTAAAAAATCAAGTCTGATCTATTACAGTAAGGAAGCACTCTTGCGTGATGGGAAGACCATTATAGAGCTGGCACGTCGCGAAGGCTTAGAAGGCCACGCACGAGCCATTGAGATTCGACTCAAGAACGAAGGAAAAGGTGGAGACGGATATGGAGAACAATAACGAACAGGCCCTGCGCCAAGCTGGATTAAGCCGTAAAACAAACGAGACGGATATAAAGTTGTCTCTTAACGTAGATGGAAGTGGAGTTTCAGAGCTGGAGACGGATGTTCCTTTTCTGAATCATATGTTGGATCTGTTCACGAAGCACGGACAATTTGACCTGTCTGTACAGGCGCGTGGAGACATCGAGATTGATGACCACCACACGGTTGAAGACATTGGGATCTGCCTAGGGCAGGCACTGCACGAAGCACTGGGTGATAAAAAAGGAATCAAACGTTATGCGAGTGTTTTTGTACCGATGGATGAGGCGTTGGCGCAGGTTGTGATCGATATCAGCAATCGCCCGCACTTTGAATATCGTGCAACCTATCCTTCACAGCAGGTGGGCAGCTTTTCGACGGAGCTTGTTCAGGAGTTCCTGTGGAAGTTCGCGCTCGAAGCACGGATTACGTTACATGTTATCGTACACTACGGTTCTAACACACACCACATGATTGAGGCTGTATTCAAAGCGCTTGGACGGGCGCTGGATGAGGCAACATTGATTGATCCCCGTGTGAAGGGTGTGCCTTCTACGAAGGGAGTGCTGTAGGATGACTGTTGCAATCGTCGATTATGGCATGGGCAACCTGCACAGTGTGAGTAAGGCGGTAGAACGTCTCGGTTATGAGTGTGTAGTGACGGGTGATGCCGAGCAAATTCTCGCTGCTGATAGTGTCATTCTGCCAGGTGTCGGTGCATTTGGCGATGCGATGGGGCATCTGCGGGAGAATGGTTTGGATCTTGTCGTCAAACAGGTAGCCGCTGGAGAGCAGCCTCTGCTTGGGATCTGTCTTGGTATGCAGCTGTTGTTTAGCACCGGTGAAGAGCATGGCAGCCATGAGGGGTTAGATATTCTCTCGGGTTCAGTGGTGCGGTTCGCTCCTAGAGATGGCTATAAGGTGCCGCATATGGGGTGGAACAAGCTTAGCTTTAGACAGCCGGAGAATCCGCTTTTTGTTGGCCTTGAGGAGGGGCATGTGTATTTTGTCCACTCTTATCACGCGCTTGTAGCAAAAGAGAGTGATCTGCTGGCTGTCACGGATTATGGTTACCCAGTCACGGCTATTGTCGGGCAAGATAATGTGTTCGGTATGCAGTTCCATCCGGAAAAAAGCGGAGAGCTGGGAATCAAGCTGTTGGGTAATTTTTTGAAGATTAAGAGAGAGCGGGCGTAAGTCACGCTATAAATATAATGGAACGAAAGTGGGGAGCGCCAAATGTCTTCTTTTATTGTATATCCGGCGATTGATATCCGGGATGGAAAATGCGTCAGGCTGCAGCAGGGGGATTACAATCAGGAAACGATATACAATGATAGTCCACTAAAGGTGGCAAAATCATGGGAAGAGCAAGGTGGAAAGTTCATTCATTTGGTGGACTTAGATGGTGCGAAAGCGGGTCATCCTGTGAACGATGCGATTATCGGTGCTATTGCTGCTAATGCTAACGTTCCTGTGCAGGTGGGTGGCGGTCTTCGCAATCTTGCGGACGTAGAGAAATTGCTCGGACTTGGCGTTAGCCGCGTTATTATCGGTACTGCTGCGATTAATGATCATGCTTTTACCGAAGAGGTATTGGCAAAATACGGCGATAAAGTCGCGATCGGCATTGATGCGCGCAACGGTTATGTTGCGACACACGGCTGGCTGAACACCTCTGAAGTACGTGCTGAAGCTCTTGCCAAGGAATTGGCGGCAAAAGGAGCCGAGACATTCATTTACACCGACATCTCCCGCGACGGGATGATGCAGGGACCGAACGTGGACGGTATCCTGTCCATGGCGCAGGCCAGCGGTAAAACTGTGATCGCGTCCGGCGGAGTCACCAGTCTTGATGATCTGTTGCGTCTGAACGTGCACAGCGGCAGCGGTGTAGGCGGAGCTATTGTTGGCAAGGCGTTATATACGGGCAATATTGATCTTTCTGGAGCTTTGCGAGCGCTTGGGCAGAAATAGCGTTGGGCGAGCGCGCTAATTGATGAGCGGATGAACAAAAAGACGACATGAGCTAGCCAAGGAATAGTGGATTAATGAAACAGAAAGAACCAACAGTGGGTTAAAGAAATAGACTTAACAGTAACGTAGTGAACACAAATCACTACATCACCAAACTAATTAATAAACGAGCGAATGAACAAAAAGACAATAGATGAACTAGTAAATGAGCAGTGGGTTAAAGAAATAGACGTAACAGTAAATGAGTAACTAATGATAATTAAATGAACGCCCAGAGAAGCAAACTAGCAAAAGTTAAACGAACAAACCAGCAAACCAGCAAACCAGCAAACCAGCAAACCAGCAAAAGGGCTTAATAACAAAGCAACAAAAGAGCTAAAACAAACCAGCGGACCAATAAAGCAACAAACCCAACTAGCTAATGTGTTTGCACTTTGTAAAAATCTCATTACGAATGGCGTAACGAATTGGGCGCTGTTTCAACGAGGGATCCGGTGAAATTTTAATACCTGTGAAGATGGAGGTTACCCGCTAGCTAAAACCCGCTGCACAATCTGCTACAATAGGCGTAATGAGGCGGCGGGAAGGGTATTTTTCCTCGGATGATGATTTAAGTGTACTTTATACAGCTATTTTTCACATTTAGAGCTGATTAGCTAATTTAGTTGTATTTCGTGCAGCTATAACTCAGAGATGAGTTGATTTATAAGCTCATCCCCAGATTTAGTTGTACGAAATGCAGTTAAAAGAGTAGCTTGCAAAAAGGCTGATAAAATAACTGCACGTTGTGCAATTAAATACTCGTGGGCTTGCAGGTGGCGTGAGCCCTTCCGACCACATAAGGGCCAAAACCGCGGAACATGAGGGTGTTATGGATCTAGAAAGCGGCCACGAAGGGGTTAGCGATCATAGCACATGTTCAGTAGTGTGGGCTATGGTTCAGCCGGATGGGCTATGATCCGCCATGCCAACAATCAAGGTTTCCAGAGGGGGCAGGGGCCCTTGGGCTCCCCCTGGGCTAAAAGGGCTTTAGGGGTACCGACACACTTTAGGTGCTTGAAACGCTTTTTAAAGAAAGGGGGATTTCATAATGTTAGCAAAACGTATCATCCCCTGTCTTGACGTTAAGGATGGACGGGTAGTCAAAGGCGTTAACTTTGTGAATCTGCGTGATGCTGGAGATCCGGTAGAGCTAGCGGCGCTGTATGACCGTGAGGGCGCAGACGAGCTTGTGTTTCTCGATATATCGGCTTCCGTAGAAGGTAGAGCAACGATGATCGAGGTTGTGCGGCAGACCGCTGGTGAGATTGCCATTCCTTTTACAGTGGGTGGAGGGATCTCTACAACTGATGATATGAAAAGGATTCTTCGTGCAGGCGCAGATAAAATCGGCATTAATACGGCAGCCATCACTAATCCTCAGTTAATTTTGGACGGTGCTCGCCGATTTGGCTCCCAGTGTATTGTAGTAGCGATAGATGCTAAATATAATGAGGCTTTTGGGGAATGGGAAGTGTACACTCATGGTGGGCGTAAGCCCACCGGCATCCGTGCTCTGGCTTGGGCTAAAGAAGCTGAGAAGCTGGGCGCAGGCGAGATTTTGCTCACTAGCATGGATGCAGATGGCACAAAAGACGGCTTCGACCTGAAGCTAACCTCGGCAGTATGCGATTTGCTCAGTATTCCTGTGATTGCTTCTGGCGGCGCTGGGAAGAAGGAGCATTTTTACGATGTATTTACGGAAGGGAAAGCCGATGCGGGACTTGCGGCGACCATTTTTCACTATAAAGAGATTGCAATTAATGATTTAAAGGCAGATTTGAAGCAAAAAGGGGTAGAAATCCGATGAGCGAAACACAAAACAATACCACATTAAGCCAAAAAGAAGCTCTGGCAGGCATTCGCTGGAATGAAGCGGGTCTGGTGCCTGCCGTTGTTCAGGATGCTAGCAGTTTAGAGGTACTGATGGTTGCTTATATGAACTCCGAATCGTTACAGCTCTCACTGGAGAGTGGCCAGACTTGGTTTTGGAGCCGCTCGCGCAGCGAACTTTGGCATAAAGGCGGAACCTCAGGCAACACACAAGCTATTACCTCCATATCCTATGATTGTGATAGCGACACACTACTCGTGAAGGTTGTGCCTGAAGGACCAGCTTGCCATACTGGAGCTACGTCATGCTTTTTCCGTGAGATTCCTTTGAATAACCCAACAACGGATGCTTCGAAATCAGTGTCTAGTCTGACGGATGGTGAGCGTTTTGCTGTTCTTGGTGAGCTGGAGCGTGTGATTGCTGAACGGGAAGTGGAACGCCCGGAAGGCGCGTATACCACTTATCTGTTTGATAAAGGCGTGGATAAGATCCTCAAAAAGGTAGGCGAGGAAGCTTCCGAGACCATAATTGCCGCCAAAAATAAAGATAACGCCGAGCTGCGTCTTGAGGTTAGTGATCTGATCTATCATCTGTTGGTATTGCTGCAAGAGCGCAAGCTTCCACTGGATGAGATTATGGAAGAGTTGAGTACCCGTCACGAACGCCCACGCCGGGATCAGTACTAAGGGAGGACTGAGTGATGCATATTGATTACCACACGCATCATGAACGCTGTGGCCATGCCGTGGGTAAGCTTGAGGAGTATGTACAGCGCGGGATAGAGCTTGGACTTCAGCAGCTGGGATTATCCGACCACTTGCCGCTCATCCACGTAGATCCCGCCAGCTATTATCCTGAAATGGCTATGCCAATGGCTGAGCTGCCTCGTTATGTGGAGGAATGTCTAACCCTAAAGGAGCGTTACCGTGGAGTCATAGATCTGCGGGTGGGGCTGGAAGCCGATTATATCGAAGGCTATGAAGAGCAAATTCGCGAGATTTTGTCGCCGTATCCATGGGATTATCTTATAGGTTCTGTACATTTTCTTGGGGAGTGGGATATTACGGATCACCGCCAGGTTCATGGTTGGGAAGGCAAAGATGCGCTACAGGTATATCGTCTTTATTACGATGCGGTAAAGAAGTCGGCGTTATCGGGATTATATGATATTATAGGACATATGGATGTTATTAAACGGTTCGGTTATGGCCCACAAACACCGGAGGGCACGGCTGAGGTAAGGGCGCTGGAGCTAGAGACCTTAAAGGTTATAGCGGATAGCGGAATCGCCATGGAGCTGAATGCATCCGGACTTACGAAGCCTTGCGCTGAGATGTTCCCGGCCGAGCATCTGCTACAGGAGGCCCTAAAGCTCGGCATACCGCTGACATTAGGCTCCGATGCACATGATCCTGCCAAGCTGGGGGACGGGCTGCAAGAGGCGCGTAGTATGCTTTGGCAGACTGGTTTTCGTGAGCTGGCTGTATTTGAGGGACGCCGCCGTACCACTGTTCAGTTCAAACTATAATAATTTATAATCCGCAGGAGGGTATTATGCATCATCAACAATTACGTATTTTTTCCGGTTCGTCGAATCCAAAGTTAGCGGCTGATATTGCGGAGCGACTTGGTGTTGAATTGGGGCAGATAAAGCTGACCCGCTTCATGAGCGGCGAGATTTACGTGCATTACGAAGAAAGCATCCGGAACTGCGACGTATTTTTGGTGCAATCCCTTTCGCATCCCATTAATGAGATGTTCGTGGAGCTGCTGGTGATGATAGATGCTGCCAAACGGGCTTCAGCTCGTACAGTGAACATTATTGTGCCGTATTATGGATATGCTCGGCAGGAGCGGAAGTCCGCACCTCGTGAGCCGATCTCGGCTAAGATGGTGGCTGATGTGCTGACGACCGCTGGAGCAACCCGCGTAATCACCATCGATTTGCACGCAGCGGCGATTCAAGGCTTTTTCAACATTCCGGTCGATCATCTGACTGCACTCGATTTGATCAGCAGCCATTTGAAAGCCAAGGCAATGTCTGATCTGGTCATTGTTTCCCCGGATGCAGGGCGTGCGTCTATGGCCGAGAAGCTGGCGAATAAGCTGGATTCACCTTTTGCCATTATGATCAAGAAGCGCCCAGCCCATAATGAATCGGTAATCACTCATGTCATTGGTGATGTCGAGGGACGGACACCTATCATTATTGAGGATCTGATCGATACTGGGACGACCATTGTGAATGTGGTAGAAGGCCTAAAGGAGAGAGGTGCGAAGGACAGTATTGTCTGCGCGACGCACGGATTATTCTCAGGGCCCGCGCTACAGCGGCTTGACCATCCTTCTATTCAGGAAGTGGTTACGACAGATTCTATTGCACTACCTGATGACCATTCAAGTCGGTTTACAGTATTATCTGTTGCACCGATGCTTGCCCAGGCTACGCACATCATCCTTGAGGGTGGTTCAATCGATAAGCTATTTAGAGACGCGGGAATTTAATTCCCCGTCTTTTTTATTTTTTGTCAAAAAAGATGTTGTAAGCAGAGTGGTAGAGTCTTTCTCAACTTGAGATTCTCGCAGTCACATGTGGTATACTGTGTGGAGATACCCGCGCCCAATAAGGGAACGGAATAGCGATTAAGGATGGAGCTCCGGCATACCCCATAGGGCGCCGCCCTCCTATTTTTCGTTAGTATAAGGAAGCTTCTTATAAGGGAGGTGCCTTGCTTCCATGATTGAGAGAACTTCAGAGTATGAACTGGGGAATGATAATGTGATTCCTGTAACTCTGAATGCCAATTTTTTCTTTGAAAGAGCCGTTCGGTCCTTGGATCGCTTTCAATATGATAAGGCATTAAAGAATTTTCGCAAAGCTGTAGAGTACGAGCCGGAGAATCCGGTCAATCATTGCAACGTGGCTGGCGTATTATCAGAAATGGGTAATTATGAAGCGTCCAACGACATTTTAACCCATGTACTGGAGAATATTGATCCGGCAATGACGGAATGTTATTTCTATATGGCTAACAACTTCGCCAATATGGAAAGCTATGAGGAGGCAGAACGCTCACTCGTCACTTATCTCGAAGAAGATGTGAACGGTGAATTTCTGGCCGAATCGGAAGAATTGATGGAGCTGCTGCAATATGAGCTGGACCGTCCTGCTCCACTTATCCGGATTAGAAGCCGGGAAGGTGTAATAGAGCATGAGCGAGCCCGAGCACTGTTGGAGGAGGGCAAGTTTACACAAGCCGTCACTTTGCTTGAAGAGATTGTGAGCAATACGCCTGACTTCCTGGCGGCACATAACAACCTAGCCCTAGCGTATTTTTACATGGGTCGTTTTACCAAAGCTAAGGAATGTATTATGCGGGTGCTGGAGCTGGATTCCGGGAATTTGCATGCACTCTGTAACTTAGCGATCTTCCTTCAGTATGAAGGTGACCGCGGGCAACTGGATGGATTGTTACGCCTTCTGGAGACCACCATTCCGTTTCATCAGGAGCATTTGTTCAAAATGGCCACCACCATGGGGATTCTGGGACGCCATAAAACCGCCTATGGCCATTTTAGACGTCTGTTGAAGGATGAAGAGGTCGGTGGCGACGCCAGTCTCTATCATTATTGTGCGGCAGCTGCCAGCAATAGTGGCCTGTATACAGAAGCCCAGCGCTGCTGGCAGAAGGCGGCTAAGCTCGATCCGGAATCAGCTGTGCCGAGATTTTTTCTGGCTCAGCTGCAGCAGGCACAAGGGGAAGGCAAAACGCTGTCGCTGGTCAGCTACAACTATCAGCTTCCTTTTCAGGAGCAGCTGAAGCTGTGGAAGGACAACAAGGGCAGCTTTACCGAAGAGGTACGGAACAATCCGCTGCTTCGCTCTTCCTTCTTCTGGGCGCTCCGCTACGGGGATGCCAATACGAAGCTTCAGGTTACAGAAGCTCTGCGGTGGATCGAAGATGAAGAGATGTCCGAAATTCTGCAAGGACTTCTGAAGCAGCAGCCCTTGCAAGAAGAAAAGCTGCAAGAAGCGGCACTTCTTAGTCTGCAGCGGCTGATTGGAAGTGTTCCTGAAGAGAATGTGCTTCAGGAAGTCAAAGAAACCTCTTCCCCGCGTCTGAAGGGACTGCCGGAATGGAGAGAGGATTGGCAGAAAGTTATCGACCAGACCCTTAGTATGATGGATCGAAGATATGATGCAATCCACAAAAAAGATGCTGAATTACTGTGGAAGCAATTTCTGAGCAGCCTTTATCCGGATGTTCCGTTTATCCGTCATGCGAATGGCTGGTGTGCTGCCTTAGAATATCTAATCGCTAAAACGCATAACCTGCCGGTCACCTACCGTGAAGTAGCCCAGCGTTACAATGTTTCCGTTTCTATGGTCAGTCGTTATGCTCGGCGCATAGATGAGGAATGTAGTTTCGAGGGAAGTGTGAGCGACAGCCTTCCGCCATTTACCGAGAATATCTAAATCGATCATGTAGTATTTCGTAGAAACGGAGCCCTTTATATATGTCTTGCGTAACGCTAATGTTCCTTATAGGGACACCGAAGGCGTCTATGCTTGCCAAAAAAGGGCCCGTTTCTTCTAAATAAACCCTATTGTGAGGAGGCCACTGTTATGTACAAAACGATTGTGATCGGAACAGGCCCAGCCGGGCTTACTGCTGCAATTTATTTGGCACGTGCTAACCTAAACCCACTTGTGATTGAAGGTATGCAACCAGGTGGACAACTGACAACGACAACAGAAGTCGAGAACTTCCCAGGCTTTCCTGAAGGAATTCTAGGCCCGGATTTAATGGACAACATGCGCAAGCAGGCTGAACGTTTTGGGGCTGAATTTAAGAATGGTTGGGTGGATTCAGTTGATTTTTCACAGCGTCCATTTAAAGTGACTGTAGATGGATTGGGAGTATTAGAGGCGGAGTCAGTGATCATCTCAACCGGCGCATCTGCCAGATATTTAGGAATCCCCGGGGAGCAGGAGAATGTGGGCCGTGGGGTCAGCACTTGTGCTACTTGTGACGGATTCTTTTTCCGTGGCAAAAAGATTATTGTCGTCGGTGGTGGAGATTCAGCGATGGAGGAAGCCAGCTTTTTAACCCGGTTCGCTTCCAATGTAACATTGGTTCACCGTCGTGATGAGCTTAGGGCTTCGAAGATTATGCAGGCTCGCGCACGGGATAACAGTAAGGTATCGTGGGCTCTTAACCGTACACCGCTTGAGGTTACAACCGACGAGTCTGGCGTTAAGGGGCTGACGGTTCGCAACAATGAGACGGGAATTGATGAACTCATCGAAGCGGACGGAGTGTTTGTCGCGATCGGGCACACGCCGAACACCGGATTTTTAGGGGGGCAAATTACGACCGATACCAACGGCTACATTGTGGTCAACCCTGGAACGACAGAAACGAACATCCCGGGCGTATTCGCTTGTGGCGACGTGCAGGATACCCGTTATCGTCAGGCAATTTCCGCAGCGGGATCTGGCTGTATGGCAGCAATGGATGCTGAGAAGTACCTAGAGGGCACGATGGTGCATGACTGGAGCGAAACACTGGATAGTTAATTTTGCGAGAAATCGTAGTCGATGACATATAAGCAGGTTATCCTTTTTCTAAAGGGTTGCCTGCTTTTTTCAATATTGGCGGGGCCGTGTCCAGATATTAAATATGTTGTTTATTTATTACCGCTCGGAAGTTAAAATAACTGTAACAATGTCTTTATAAAAAGACTTGCGCATTTTAAAAATACGTTTACAATGAAGATATAATGTTAACGTGAACAATTTATACAAACCCTATTATAATCAATAATTTTAAGTTTAAAATATTTATTAAGAAATTGACCGATTGAATAAATGTTCACGTTAAACTTTGTGTAACTCCCATTCGAACTTAAAGGAGAGCAGCAAACCTCATGAGTAAAAAATTCATGGATGAGAACTTCCTATTGTCGAGCGAGACCGCAATTAAGCTGTTTCATCATCATGCGAAAGACATGCCCATTATCGATTATCATTGCCACCTCAGTCCAAAAGAAATTTATGAGAACAAAACGTTCAACAATATCACCGAAGCTTGGCTGTATGGCGACCATTATAAATGGAGAGTGATGCGCGCTAACGGTATAGAAGAGAAATTCATTACTGGCGATGCCAGTGATTATGATAAATTTTTAGCTTGGGCTAGAACGGTTCCGATGATTATCGGGAATCCGCTATACCATTGGACGCATCTGGAGCTGCAACGTTTCTTCGGTGTATATGAGTTGCTGAATGAAGCTAACGCACCAAAAATTTGGGATGAAGTGAATAGACAGTTACAGGGTGAAGGATACGGAGCAAGAGATTTGATCATTAAATCGAAGGTGACTACGGTTTGTACTACCGATGATCCTGTAGATAATCTGGAATATCATGAGAAAATCAGTAATCTGAGTGGATTCAATGCTAGCGTTGTGCCGGGATTCCGGCCAGATAAAGCGCTTGAAATCAACCGTCCTACCTTCCAGCCTTGGGTAGCTCAGCTAAGCGAAGTTTCGGGAATGGCTGTTAAGAATTACGGACAGTTTCTTGCAGCATTGGAGAGCAGAGTGAGATTCTTCCACGCCAGAGCCGGCCGTGTATCTGACCATGCTTTGGATGCGGTAATGTTTGAGCCTACTACCTTGGAGGAAGCTACAGCTATATTCGCTAAAGCACTTTATGAAGGCACTGTAAGTGAGAGTGAAGAAAAGAAATATAAAGGATTCACGCTAGTATTCCTCGGCAAATTGTATAACGAGCTGGATTGGGCGATGCAATTCCATATTCATGCGCTACGGAATAACAACAGCGTAATGTTCGGACGTCTCGGACCTGACACGGGTTATGATTCTATCAATGACGGCGTGATTGCTAAGCCTTTGGCGGGTCTGCTCGATGCGCTGGATCGTGAGAATGCGTTGCCTAAGACCATTTTGTACTCATTGAACCCTAATGATAATCATGTTATTGCCAGTCTAATGGGCAGCTTCCAGGGCGGCGGTATTCCAGGGAAGATTCAATTCGGAACCGCATGGTGGTACAACGATAATAAAGACGGCATGCTGGAACAGATGAAGACACTTGCTAATCTAGGCGTACTTAGCCAATTTGTTGGGATGTTAACAGACTCCAGAAGCTTTTTATCGTATACCAGACATGAGTACTTTAGAAGAATCTTGTGTGATCTAGTAGGCTCTTGGGTAGAAGCTGGAGAAGCCCCGGATGATATGGAGTTACTGGGCAGTATGATTGAGAACATCTGTTACAATAACGCTGATCATTATTTTAATTTCTCGAAACAGGCATTGGTGACTAGGTAATCGTTATGATATCCTTACATGGAAGAGCCAAACCCGTTTAATAAGGAAGGTTGACCCATGGCACCTACAATCAAGGATATCGCCAAATTGGCGAATGTATCGCATACAACTGTATCGAGAGCACTTAACAATAGTCCTCTAATTAAAGAGGTCACACGTAAAAAAATTGCCGAGATCGCTGCGCAAGTGGGTTACGTCCCTAATTACAATGCCAAAAGCCTTGTGATGCAGCGATCCTATACCATTGGTCTGTTCTTCACGAGTATTGCCAACGGCACAACTTCTGGTTTCTTCTCTGATACGATTCGTGGTGTAAATAGGGTCATAGATGTAGAGTACAATCTGTTCATCCGTGGGATCGACGATTATGCGGATTACTCCTCTATTCATCGCAAACGTTTTGATGGAATTATTCTAATGAGCCAGAGTGAAGCAGATAATAAATTCATTTACCATGTTGTCCAGCAAGGCATTCCAATCGTTGTGCTGAACCGGGAAATTGATGACCGTTCCATTATCAACATCATCTCGAACGACCGGGAAGGTGCTTATAATGCAGGCAAATACCTGATCGAAAACGGGCATCAAGACATTGCAATTATTGAAGGTGTCGAGGGCTTTAAATCCACACAGGAACGCAGAGATGGCTTTATAAAAGCTTTGATTGACCATAATATCCCTGTTCGTAATGACTACATGATAAGCGGTAGTTATGATATGCAAAGTGGATATGAGGCGATGGGCAAGCTGCTGGATCTCGAGAAGCCACCGACTGCTGTATTTTGCTCCAATGATGATATGGCGATCGGGGCTATGAAAGGCGTGTTTGAGCGAGGGCTGCAGGTGCCAAATGATATCTCTGTTGTTGGTTTTGACGACATTGGGTTTTCACTTTTTGCCAATCCTTCACTCACCACGGTCAAACGTCCTATTGAGAAGATTAGTGAGCAAGGCGCTCGCCAGCTGTTAAGCTTGGTCAAGGAACCCTCAGAAAAAGACGGGCGGATCTCGATCGAAACAGAGCTTATTGCCAGAGAATCAGTCAGGAAGTTGCAGAAGTAGAGGCTGCGCATAGCAGCCTGATCCTTTACCTTCGTAAAGGGTTGCGATCTATAATTTTCACGTGTGCATATATTTAATTAATCAGTAATATAAATATGATTTTATATAGTTTATTTAATAAGTTTATCGTGTGCATTTACTATTAGGAGGCGTTAATATGAAAAGATTAAATAGTGATAATTGGACAGCTTACAAGCAGTATCCTGAGAAGGTTCTACAATTTGGCGAAGGCAATTTCATGCGCGCCTTTGTAGATTGGCAGATTCATACCATGAATCAAAAAACGGATTTCAATGGTGGAGTGGTTGTTGTACAGCCATTGGCTAACGGACTGGCAGAAATGCTGAATGATCAGGATGGGCTGTATACCCTTTATCTGCAAGGCATTAAAGACGGAGCGGCTGTAAAAGAACACGAGGTAATTAATTGTATTACGCGGACGCTTAATCCCTATTCACAGCATGAGGAGTATATGAAGCTGGCTGAGAACCCAGAGCTGCGCTTTATCGTGTCTAATACTACTGAAGCGGGAATTGCTTTTGAAGCTGGCGACAAGTTAACCGATACGCCGCAGAGTAGTTTCCCAGGCAAGCTGACGGCCTTATTGTACAAACGTTATCAAACTTTTAATGAGGATGCTTCTAAAGGTTTTATCATCATTCCATGCGAGCTGATTGACCGGAATGGTGATGAGCTCAAAAAGGTTATTTTGAAATATGCTGAGCTGTGGAATCTTGGAGAAGGTTTTGTGAACTGGTTGAATGAAGCTAATACCTTCTGCTGCAGTCTGGTGGACCGCATTGTTCCCGGTTATCCAAGAGACAGCATTGCCGAGATTACAGAAGAGCTGGGTTATGAGGATAAGCTGGTCGTTGTCGGCGAGCAATTCCATCTTTGGGTGATTGAAGGGCCACAGTGGATTAAAAAGGAGTTCCCGGCTGAACTAGCAGGTCTTAATGTGCTGGTGGTGGATGATATGGCCCCTTATCGCACTCGTAAAGTGAGAATTTTAAACGGAGCTCATACAGCTATGACACCCGTAGCGTATTTGTACGGTATTGATACGGTTGCTGAAGCCATTGAGCACGAAGAGGTTGGGGCGTACGTGAAGTCCTTAATCTATGATGAGATTATTCCAACGCTGGATCTGCCGGCAGAGGAATTGAATTCTTTTGCAGACGCGGTATTAGAAAGATTCCTGAACCCTTATGTGCAGCATTACTTGATGAGCATTTCCCTTAATTCTATATCGAAGTTTAAGACAAGAGATCTGCCTTCTTTACTGCAATATGTAGAGGCCAAAGGACAATTGCCTGAAAAGCTTGTCTTCTCATTGAGCGCATTAATTGCCTTCTATAGAGGACGCAGAGGGGAAGAAAACATTCAACTGGCTGATGATGCGGATATTTTGGAATGGTTCGCCTCCTTATGGGGAGGATGGGATGGCACAGACACCGGGCTGCGCGCACTGGCCGTCGAAGTACTTGCCGCAACCAATCGCTGGGGCTGTGATCTGAATGAAGTGGCTGGACTTACTGACAAGGTGACAGAAGGACTGATTGCGATTGAGAAAAATGGCATGAAGCAAGCCTTAAAAGCGTTCGTGAAGAGACCGGCACACAACTAATACCCTGGAGGTGACAATGATATGATCAAGACGATGAAAGAAGTATTGCAGATTAATGAGGCTGATAATGTCGCTGTTGCACTAAAAGACTATAAAGCAGGCGACACCATTGTGATTGGTTCAAAAGAGATTAAAATTACTGAAGATATCGCTAGAGGCCATAAAATTGCACTGTCCAGCATTAGCGAAGGTGAAAACGTATTGAAATATGGTTACCCCATTGGTCATGCTATAGCGTCTATCGCGCCGGGGCAGTGGGTGCATACCCATAACACTAAGACAAACCTAACAGGGGTAGAGGAATATACCTTTGAGCAGAAGCTGACGCCGAATCCTTTTGCAGCGGAGAATTTGACCTTTAAGGGGTATCGCCGCTTTGATGGATCTGTAGGTATCCGCAATGAGCTCTGGATCGTCCCTACTGTTGGTTGTGTGAATGGAGTGGCGGAGCAGATCATCAATATTTTCAAAGCAGAGGTTGGAGATATCGCACCTTTCGATAACGTGCTCGTGCTTAAGCATAACTACGGTTGCTCCCAGCTGGGCGATGATCATGACAATACACGTACGATTCTGGCTAACGCGGTTAAACACCCGAATGCGGGCGGCGTGCTTGTGCTCGGATTGGGCTGTGAGAATAACAATTTGCATATTTTTAAAGACATGCTGGGCAGCTATGATGAGGATCGTGTGCGTTTCCTTGTCTCCCAAGAGGTTGGGAATGAGATTGAAGAAGGCGTGAAGCTGCTGAAGGAAATCTATAATAATGTCCAAGGCGATCAACGGGAAGAGGTATCACTCTCTGAGCTGAAAATCGGTCTGAAATGTGGAGGCTCCGACGGGTTATCCGGTATTACTGCGAATCCGCTCCTTGGACGTCTGTCTGATTATATGGCTGCTCAAGGCGGGACCACTGTACTGACAGAAGTACCTGAAATGTTTGGTGCCGAAAAAATTCTAATGGAACGTGCTGCGGACGAAAATATTTTCAACAAAATTGTCGATCTCATTAATGACTTTAAGCAGTATTTTATGGACTATAAACAGCCGGTATATGAAAATCCTTCTCCAGGGAATAAAGCCGGAGGAATTACTACGCTTGAGGATAAATCATTGGGTTGTACTCAAAAATCCGGGAACGCTACAGTTATGGATGTCCTCAAGTACGGGGAGCTTATCACTAATAAAGGCTTAAATCTCCTTAACGCACCTGGCAATGATCTTGTGGCTTCCTCTGCACTGGCTGCTGCTGGCTGCCAATTGGTGATCTTTACGACCGGGCGGGGAACACCATTTGGTACATTCGTGCCTACGATGAAAGTATCTACCAATACCCCATTGTATGAAGGCAAACGTCATTGGATCGATTTTAATGCAGGTGTGTTGGTGGAAGATGGTTCTCCAGATGAGGTCCTGCGCAGCTTCATAAACTATATTATTGCGGTGGCCAGCGGTGAATGGGTTAATAATGAAAAGAATAATTTCCGTGAGATCTCCATATTCAAAACAGGAGTAACGCTATAATAAATCATTAATTAATGACAAATCAGGCTGTCTCTTATGCTTTTTAAGCGTAGGGGGCAGTTTTTTTAGGTTCACAGCATACATAATCCGTCTTAAAAAGAACGATAATTGCTTTCTTTTGAATTAGTGATTGCAATCACAATGGTCCTGTACGGCCTGTGCTAATCTTTTATTGAGAATAGTTCTCACATAAAGGAGAAGAGTCAGATGGAAAAAGTGCTGAGTTTGGATGAATCTATATTCGAGATGGTATCACGGCATCCGGAGGTCATCGAGATTATGGTAGAGCTGGGCTTTAAGGATATTGCCAAGCCTGGCATGCTGCAGACTGCTGGCCGTTTCATGACCTTATCCAAAGGAATTAAGCTGAAAAAAATGGATCTCGAGCACGTGAAGCAAACTTTTGAACGTCATGGTTTCGAGATTATTTAATAAAGGAGTGTTAATATGAGCGAACTGATTAACAACCGTGAAGTTGATGTGCCGGAACAGACTCGTCGCCAGGCTATGCTTAAGGAGATTATTAAAGAGCTGCATGCAGGGAAAAGTGTAGAAGAGGTTAAGGCGCGATTCGCCGAAGCTGTGGGTGATGTTACCGTAGCGGAGATTTCCGCGATGGAGCATTCATTAATGACCGAAGAAGGAATTCCGGTATCCGAGGTCCAACGTCTTTGTTCGGTGCATACAGCCATTTTTAAAGGCTCTATTGAGCAAATTCACCGCTCGTCCCAGCCCGAGGAGCAGCCAGGCCATCCAGTACACACCTTCAAATTGGAGAATCGTGAGATCGAAAAACTTGTTAACTTCCGCATGGATCTGCACGCAACAAAGTTTCAAAAGAATGATAGTGAGGAACTGATCTTCAAATTGTTGGAGGATCTTAGCTTGCTGCTGGATCTTGATAAACACTATAGCCGAAAAGAAAATCTGCTGTTCCCATACCTCGAAAAATACGGCATTTATGGCCCAACCAAGGTAATGTGGGGAGTGGATGATAATATCCGCCGTATGATTAAAGAGGCAAAAGCTGCGCTCAGCACTTATAGCGGAAACGCAGCAGAAATAGGCATTCAGCTTGAGGAGATCATCAAGGAAGTTAATGAAATGATCTTTAAGGAAGAAAATATTCTATTGCCCATGGCCCTGGACAAACTGACGGAAGATGAATGGGTCAAAATCGCCCGGGAGAGTGATGAGATCGGGTTCTGCCTAACCGCACCGGAGCAGGAGTGGATCCCTGAGCGGGCCGCTGAGCCGGACGGCACAGTGCTGGAAGAAACAGAAGGAGCTACGCCGCAAGGCGGGTTCATCCGTTTTGAGACAGGGTTGTTGTCACTGCATCAGCTGGAGACCGTACTCAACCATCTTCCTGTAGATCTAACCTTCATTGATGAGAATGATGTTGTCCGATATTTTTCACACGGGAAGGAACGTATCTTTGCCCGAACTAAAGCGGTTATCGGCCGTACAGTACAGAACTGTCATCCCCCGCAAAGTGTTCATGTGGTAGAGAAGCTTTTGGAAGACTTTAAGGCAGGCCGTAAGGATGCTGAAGACTTCTGGATCAATATCAAGGATAAGTTTATCTACATCCGTTACTTCGCTGTACGAGACGAGTCAGGCCAATATATGGGCACGCTAGAGTTCACACAGAATATCGCTCCAATCCGAGCATTAGAGGGCCAAAAGCGCATTTTATCAGAATAAATCGGTGCGGTGGGTTATTTTCCAAATAATAATATAGGTACAAGACTCTCTTACTTAGGCGTAAGGGGGTCTTTTTAGAATATAATAGAGTATACTCTTAAAATAAGGAATTCCCGGGTGTGTTGTCTTTCCTTGACCACAGAGAGGGCTTCTATTATAGTTGGTACTTAGGATTAACTATTTTAGTATAAAAAAAGGTGGCTTGTTACATGTCTGAGAATATCTACGTTGGCGTGGATTTGGGTGGAACTGCAATTAAGGTTGGAATCTGTAATGCTGAAGGTACCCTGCTACATACTTATGAGGGACCTACAGGAACTGCAGAGGGTGTCGATACTGTTATCGATAATATCGAGAAGTATGTACGCCAAATTGTGGAGGATTCCCCGTACTCTTGGGATCAGCTTGCAGGTGTAGGAGCGGGTGTAGCCGGGTTCACAAATATTCGTGAAGGAATCATCATCCTTGCGCCTAACATAGGATTTAGAGATGTGCCGATCCGTTCCATTTTGGAAGATCGTTGGAACAAGCCTGTCAAAATAGACAATGATGCGAATGTGGCTGCACTGGGCGAAGCTTGGAGTGGTGCGGGACGTGGCGTTGATAACTGTGTCTGCTATACGCTTGGAACAGGTGTCGGTGGCGGAATCATTATTAATGGAAAGATTTATCAAGGCTTTGCGGGATTAGCTGGTGAGCTTGGTCATATCACAGTAGTGCCGGATCTGGAAGCTATTCAATGCGGCTGTGGCAACATGGGCTGTCTGGAAACCGTTTCCTCCGCTACAGGTATTATCCGCATGGCTAATGATGCAGTAGCTCGTGGCGATCGTACTTCCCTCTCTATGGTAGAGAAGATTGCTGCGAAAGAAGTCTTTGATGCGGCTAAGGCTGGCGATGAAGTAGCTATCCGTATAGTGAATCGTGCAGCGTACTATCTGGGTAAATCCATGGCTTCTGTTGCGGCTGTGCTTAACCCTGAAGTATTTATCGTTGGCGGCGGTGTGTCTAAGGCTGGAGATATTCTATTTGACGAGGTTCGTCGTGTGTTTGCGAAATTGACACCGGCTCCGCTTCAAACTGGTGTTTCGATTATTCCAGCTGAGCTTGGCAATGACGCAGGTATTGTTGGGGCTGCCGGCCTTTTGCTGCGTTCTTAAAAGACGGGAAGTATTCATATACTAAATCTAGGGAGGGGACGCTTTTATGACCGAATTGGACAATACCCCAACGGCTGGAGCCACCCTGATTATTATTACGGGAATGTCAGGTGCGGGGAAGACAATTGCTGTACAGAGTCTGGAAGACCTAGGGTTCTTCTGTGTCGATAATTTACCACCGGTGCTGATTCCCAAGTTCGCAGAGCTAATTGAACAGTCGAAGGGTAAGATTGCCAAGGTAGCCCTTGTAATTGACCTGCGTGGTCGAGAATTCTTCACTGCTTTGTCTGAGTCTCTTGCCTATATCAAGGATGAGTCAACCATTGGCTGTGAGATCTTGTTTTTGGATGCTACAGATTCAGTACTTGTTCAGCGTTACAAGGAAAGTCGACGTCATCATCCATTAGCACCTAAGGGGCTGCCGCTTGATGGTATCAAGCTAGAACGTAAGATGCTTGAAGAATTGAAAAATTCAGCTACGTTATGTTTAGATACCAGCAGTATGAAGCCCGTACAGCTTAAGGAGAAGATCGTTTCACGGTTTTCGCATCTAGGAAAAAGTACGCTTTCCGTCAATATTACATCCTTCGGATTTAAGTACGGTATTCCTATTGATGCAGATCTTGTCTTCGATGTCCGCTTCTTGCCTAACCCACATTATGTGGACCATCTGCGGCCTAAAACCGGCCAGGACAGTGAAGTCTACGATTATGTAATGAAGTGGCCTGAAACACAGGTGTTCCTGACCAAACTGCTCGATATGCTTCATTTTCTAATTCCGCAATATCGTAAGGAAGGTAAGTCCCAGATTATCATTGGCATTGGCTGTACGGGAGGTAAACACCGTTCCGTAGCCATTTCCGAGTATTTGGGTAAAATGCTGGGCGTTAGCGAGACGGAATCCGTAACCGTTAGTCATCGGGATTCCGAGCGTGATCGGCACTAGAGAGAAGGGGTCATAGTGGCTGAAGAACAAAGACAGCGTCCACGTATCGTCGTTATGGGCGGTGGCACGGGGTTATCTGTTATGCTTCGTGGTTTAAAAGAGAAGCCATTAGATATTACTGCTATTGTTACCGTTGCCGATGATGGGGGAAGCTCTGGTATTTTACGCAGTGAACTGCAAATGCCTCCTCCTGGGGACATCCGCAACGTATTGACAGCTATGGCTGATGTTGAGCCGCTCATGGCAGAGATTATGAGATACCGTTTCAACACGGGTGAGGGACTAGCTGGTCATAGTCTCGGCAACTTGATTCTTGCTGCGCTCACGGATATATCCGGCGATTTCGTTACGGCTGTACGGGAGCTTAGTCGATTATTCGCTGTTCGCGGCCGGGTATTGCCTGCGGCCGGTGAAGCTGTAATCCTGCATGCAGAAATGTCGGACGGCACGATTATCACGGGGGAGTCTAAAATCCCTGAAGCTGGCGGGATCATCAGACGAGTGTCCTTGGAGCCGCCAGATGTAGAACCGTTGCCCGAAGCGCTTGAGGCGATTCGGAATGCAGATGCGATCCTGCTGGGTCCTGGCAGTCTGTATACGAGCATTCTTCCCAACCTGCTTGTTCCGAAACTGGCAGAAGCGGTTGTATCTTCGAATGCTATCAAAATTTTCGTCTGCAACGTAATGACTCAGCCGGGTGAAACGGATAACTATACCGTCAGCGACCATCTTCAAGCTGTATATGATCATATCGGGATCGATTTATTCGATTATGTTATTGTTAATGACGGTGAGATTCCGGAACAGGTCCAGACGAAGTACGCCGAGAAGGGCGCGCGCCCGGTGCAGCTTGATAAAGAAGCGCTGGATGGCAATGGATACAAGGTTATAGCCGATAAACTGGTTTTATTCCGAACTTATTTGAGACATGATACCGATAAGCTTAGTCATCACATTTATCAGCTTGTGCAGGATTGGATAAACAGAAACCCTAGGGTATAACTTATAGATGAGAACGAAGTACTTATCAAGAAAGAGGTGAGACCCTTGTCTTTTGCGGCCCTTACCAAAAAAGAGCTGACGATGGTGGAGAGTGAACCCTGCTGCGAGAAGGCGGAAATGTCAGCGCTTATCCGTATGAATGGATCTGTGCAGCTTTCAAGCAAAAAGGTTATTCTCGACATTTCGACGGAGAACGCCGCGATTGCAAGGCGGGTATATTCTTTACTTAAGAAATATTACCAGGTCCATATTGAGCTACTCGTGCGTAAAAAAATGCGTTTGAAGAAAAATAACGTCTATATCGTCAGAATCCCAAACCGTGTACAAGAGATCCTAAAGGATCTTAGAATTGTGTCGGAAGGATTTATTTTTACCGATGGTATTGATGATGAGATTGTTGGGAATAACTGCTGCAAGCGTGCTTATTTGCGCGGTGCCTTTCTGGCTGGCGGATCGGTTAATAATCCGGAAGGCTCCTCCTACCATTTGGAGATTTCCTCGATGTATGAGGAACATTGTAAAGCATTAGTGGATCTGGCTGGGGAATTCCACCTAAACGCACGCTGTATTGAACGTAAAAAAGGGTTCATTCTTTACATTAAAGAAGGCGAGAAGATTATTGAATTCTTAAGTTTGATTGGAGCGCATCAGGCGCTGTTCAAATTTGAGGATGTAAGAATTATGCGCGATATGCGTAATTCCGTGAATCGGATCGTGAACTGCGAGACCGCAAATCTCAACAAAACAATAAGTGCTGCGGTGCGGCAGATTGAGAATATCAAGCTGTTGCAGCGAGAAGTGGGACTGGAGAATTTGCCGGATAAACTGCGTGAAGTAGCAGAAATTCGAATGGCGCATCCAGATATCAACCTCAAGGAGGTTGGTGAAATGCTCAAAGGTACAGTCAGTAAGTCGGGAGTAAATCATCGGCTTCGTAAGATTGATGAGCTGGCGGACAAGGTTCGAGGCGGCTAATTACTTTTTTTCTAGTGTGGTTTACGTTATAATGATATAATAATATAAAATTAATGTGAAACTTTTGGGGAGAACTCAATTAGGGGGTAAGCGTTTCATGACAAAGCACCCGGTAGTTGTTCGGTTGAAGACAGGGCTTCATGCCCGACCGGCAGCATTGTTTGTGCAAGAAGCTAACAAGTTTTCGTCGGAGATTTTCGTGGAAAAAGATGATAAAAAAGTAAATGCTAAAAGTATTATGGGGATTATGAGCCTCGCTATCAGTTCCGGCACGGAGATTTACATTAGCGCGGACGGTGCGGATGCCGATCAAGCTGTAAACGCTTTGACAAGTCTGGTCAGCAAAGAAGAGCTTGAGAACCAATAATAGGAAGACAACATCGTTTCTGCTAGGAAGACTTTATTTATCGCATGACCAAAAGCCCTTCGGGGCTTTTTTTAATACCAAAAAATAGATGGAGAACGTGCAACATTTACCAAAATGACTCGTCTAGAGGATAATAACAAATCACAAGAAATGAAAGGGGCTGGCAAATATGAAAGGTTTATTGAAGAAAATTGGTTCAGTGATGATCGTAGGGAGTTTGTTAATTGGAGGGATCAGCATGAGTGGTGTTTTCCAAGGTCCTGCAAAGGCTTACGCAGATGAAGTGCAGAAAAATGTCGTTAGTGTAGTAGGTAAAGGCGAATTGTCCCTCAAGCCGGATATCGTATACTTGTCCATCGGTGTGGATACTACAGCCACAACTGCGCAAGAAGCGCAGAAGACCAATGCCGCTAAAATTCAGAAGATTATGACTTTACTGAAGAATACTTGGAAAATTGCAGATAAAGATATTCAAAGCACGCAGTTTTATGTGCAACCCAATTATAGTTACAGCGAAAAAGAAGGACAGCAAGTGAAGGGGTACAACGCCAATCATACGCTGTTAGTGTCTTATAGAGATCTGACCAAGGTTGGTGAATTGCTGGACGCTGCATCTGCGGCAGGGGCGAATAATATCGGAAATGCACGTTTTTCTGTGGAAGATACTTCTGCATTTGAAGCTCAGGTGATTGAAAAAGCGATGGCGAATGCAGATGTTAAAGCAGGGGCTATTGCTAAGGCAGCTAAACGCAGCTTGGGTCAAGTGATCACGGTCAGCCAAAATGATGGCGATATCACTCCGGTTTATTTTGAACAGAATCTAAAAATGAATATGGCTGCAGCAGATGCTGGTGCAAGCACATCCGTGCAACCCGGAGTAGTTAAAGTTACAACTCAGCTGAGCGTGATGTATGAATTGAAATAGTATCAGAACAAGGTGAATGCAGAGAGGAGAGGTGTCTTCCACTAGTAATAGTGGGGGGGCGCCTCTTTTTTTGTGTAAGTTCTCTACGATTCTGTTTAATAAATTGGAAAGGAGAGGAAAAATAAGATGATGAATATTATTTCAAAAGAATCAGCGCGCAAATGGGGCATAGGTCTGATGTCAGCAGGTTTATTGTTTGTTGGAGGCCTACTGCCCAGCGAAACGGGTTATGCAGCAGCTAGTAAAACGGAGAATAAAGCTATTGATTCGCGTATCGTTTTAAAGGCAAACGGGATAAATTCGTTGCAGGAAGGTATTTTGAAGGAAGGACTGGCCTGGATTCCCCTAACTTTTATGCGAGATGTGTTGGGATTACCGCTTGTGTATGATAAGAAGGAAAATGCGTACATGATTGGAAAAGGATCGACCAAGGCCAAGTTGATGTTATCCAGCTACGGTACTTCTGTGTGGGTGAACAACTATTTCATTCGAGAGTATGAAGGGAAGTTAATTAATAATCGCCTCTATGTTCCATCAGGATTGTTAAATGATTATATGGGTTATAAGGTAGATTGGAGTCGGGCCGCCAGTAGGCTGAATGTGGTGAACAGACCGCAGAACGCGCTAACGGTAACCACGGAAACTTATGCTAAAGATCGGGCAGAAGCTTTTATTCAGCTTGATTATCCGAAGATCAGTGGATTGGGCAACTCCAGTGCGCAACAAGCTATTAATAATACTTTGAAGGAAAGTGTTATGAAATTCGCGGCGGGTGCAGAACAGGATATCTCCGATCGAGATGGAGCAGAGCCCAAATACACCTATGATTCAGGTTATGTAGTGACCTACAATCAGAATGGTGTGATCAGCATAGTGATGCATCAGTATAGTGATACGGGCGGCGCCCATGGAATGACTAACCGTGAAGCCTTCACCTTCTCGCTTAAGGATGGTAAACGTCTACTGTTGGGCGACCTGTTTGGAGCTAATCCAAACTACAAAAAACAGCTGAATGCAAAGCTGAGCAAGCTGCTGAAGGCAGAGGATAGTTATTTGGGAGGATTCAACGGATTGAATACGGAGAAATATTTCTATCTGAAGGACGACAAGGTTGTTCTGTTCTTCCAATTATATGAGTACACAGCGTATGCTGCAGGCTTCCCTGAGTATACTTTTAGTTTCAAAGAGCTTTTGCCGGATGGCAGTAGCCCGTTTGCTGGCATAAAATAAATGGAAATGCTTCGTCTCCGCTAATGTCGGCACAAGACATCTCCCCCTTACCAGAGTTGTCTCTTGTTCATATGCTAAAGGGAGTAACTAGTTTATGAACGGGGGAGAGCTATGGGCTACCAATATACTGCAATTGGCGATTCCTTGACGACTGGATTTGGTGCTCTGCCAGGTAACGGTTTTGTACCGGTGTACCGTAGAATGGCAGAAGGGAGACTGCGGACTACTGTAGCCTCTACGAATTTAGGCGTGAACGGAATGACTACTTCAGAGCTGGAGCAGCGGCTGCGCGGAAATTCCATGATGCGTGAGGCCGTTCGAGTAGCCGATATCATCACTGTGTCTATCGGTGGTAATGATTTGATTCACGCGGCCAAATCAGCAGCAAGACAGCAAGGCAACTTATCCGCAGAACTGCGCAGATCGCTTCAGGAATGCAAACAAAATTTCTCTGCAATTATGAATATCCTTATACAATTGAAGGCGAGGACGCGTAGACCTTTTATCATTAGAATTGTGGGATTATATAACCCCTATCCTCAGGTGGTTGGTGCGACAGAGTGGGTCAGGCAGTTTAATCAATACGCAGCACAGTACAGCAGCCGAGTATGTGGATTTGCTTCGATTTACAGTGAGTTCGCAGGAAATGAGAGAGGGCTGTTATCCATTGATCATTTGCATCCGAATGGCCGGGGTTATCGCGTAATTGCCGAGAAGCTGGATGCGCTAGGTTATGGCGGGCTGGCTTAATTGGATTTAGGTCTTCTATAAAATATAAAGAGGCTGTGCTCTAACCATAACGGATAGAGCACAGCCTCTTTATATTTTTACTTTATAGCTTACACACCGCTAGGCAATGTCTTCTCGATTACTTTATCTACGATACCGTATTCAGCCGCGTCTGCAGCAGTCATGAAGTAGTCGCGATCTGTATCCTTCTCAATACGTTCTAGAGGTTGACCCGTACGTTCTGCTAGAATACGGTTCAGCTTATCGCGCAATTTAAGGATGCGGCGGGCACGGATTTCAATGTCCGTTGCTTGACCTTGAGCACCACCCAAAGGCTGGTGGATCATGATCTCGCTGTTAGGCAGTGCGAAGCGTTTGCCTTTGGCGCCAGCGTTTAGCAGGAAAGCTCCCATGGAAGCTGCCATACCCACACAGATGGTGGAAACGTCTGGTTTAATGTACTGCATTGTATCAAAAATAGCCATACCTGCAGTAATGGAACCGCCTGGGCTATTCACGTAAAGGTGAATGTCCTTGTCAGGATCTTCGGCAGCCAAGAACAGCATTTGTGCGATGATAGAATTGGCTACCACGTCATTAACCTCCGTTCCAAGGAAAATGATGCGGTCCTTCAGCAGGCGGGAATAGATGTCATAAGCGCGCTCGCCGCGGTTGCTCTGTTCTACTACCATAGGAATATAACTCACGTGGAAAACCTCCTTGATATTGGTTCTTCAAATGTATTCATTTTTACTCTTGCCGTATTACCCACATGATAAACAAATTCAAACAAAAAGTCAAAGAAAGTCAAACTTATATTCAAAAAAAAGAGCCGACAAGCGGCTCTTTGGTTAAGTAGTAGTATAGGCACTACTAAATTATGTGCAAAAATGAAATTAATGGCGCGCCCGCCAAGAATCGAACTTGGATCTCAGGCTTCGGAGGCCTACGTCATATCCATTGGACCACGGGCGCAACAAAAATGATTATAATACAATTTTTACACAATTGCAATGTAATATTAATACTGGACAAGCGCTCTAGGGACAGGCATCGGGCGCTATATCTTTTTCTGACCTTATTAATGTATAAGAAGACAAGCGCTTGAGAATTCTACTCTCGGAAGACTTGCGCTTCGAGCAATATTTGGTTAGAATATGGGTGGGACTTAAAAAGTTTACCCGGGACGTTTTGAGACCATGAACAAGGGAATAGAGGAAGACGAAGTTGCAGGAGTGAAAGTATGCGTAATTTATTAGATATCCAAAAGCAGCTTCTGCCTGATCTCATGGAAACCCTTAAGAGACGGTACACGATTCTTCATCAGATCATGCTGTCCGATATTATTGGGCGCAGAACGCTAGCCGCTTCGCTAGATATGACTGAGCGGGTACTGCGTGCCGAGACGGATCTTCTGAAATCGCAAGGGCTTATTGAGATCGAGAGTGTTGGCATGCGCATTAGCGCTGCTGGACGTAGACTGCTTGATTTGCTAGAGCCGGTTGTTAAGAGCCTATTTGGTCTGGATGAGCTGGAAGAGAAAATTCGAGCAACGTATGGTCTGGATAAAGTTATTGTAGTACCGGGTGATTGTGAGTCATCGCCGTTCACCAAACGAGAGCTTGGCCGAGCGGGTGCGAAAGCGCTGCTGAGTATACTTCGCGCAGATGATACAGTTGCCGTCACAGGTGGATCGACGCTTGCCGATATGGCTGATCAACTGGCACCGCCGTTGTCCCTTTCCTATAAGAACGCTTGGTTTGTTCCGGCGCGTGGAGGATTAGGAGAGAGTATGGAGATTCAAGCCAACACGATTGCCTCAACAATGGCAAAGCGGGTTGGAGCCAACTACCGGTTGTTGCATGTCCCTGATTTGCTTAGCGGGGATGCATACCAATCGCTGGCACTTGACTCTAATATTGGAGAGATTGTACAAACCATCCGTAGTTCGCGTATTATTGTACATGGGATTGGGGATGCCATTGAAATGACCCGCCGCCGCAAACTGGACGAGGCTACAGTCTCGGAAATACAGGGTGAAGGGGCAGTGGCCGAATCTTTTGGCTATTATTTCAATGAAGAGGGTCAGGTTGTCCATACCATGCTTACGATGGGTCTACGTCTAGAAGATATTATCCGGACAGAGAAAGTCATCGGTATTGCAGGAGGCAAACCCAAGGCCAAAGCCATTCATGCCATGCTGCGTTTCGGGCAGGAGAATATTCTCGTCACGGACGAGGCTGCTGCAGTAGAAATAGGCAAGGAAATTGACAATCAACTACAGCTATCTTCGTAGTTTTTAGATTGCAGGCAATAACATACTTCTTGCATCATACTTAACATTGTTGTCATGACAGACCTCACCGTCTGTTTTGAATAAATAAAACGAATTCTAGGAGGAACTATTCAATGAGTGTAAAAGTTGGAATTAACGGTTTTGGACGTATTGGACGCCTTGCTTTCCGCCGTATTCAAAATGTAGAAGGTATCGAAGTGGTAGCAATCAACGACTTGACTGACGCTAAGATGCTTGCTCATTTGCTTAAATATGATACAACTCAAGGTAAATTCCAAGGTGATGTTGAAGTGCATGATGGCTTCTTCAAAGTCAATGGTAAAGAAGTTAAGGTTCTTGCTAACCGCAACCCTGAAGAATTGCCATGGGGCGACCTAGGCGTTGATATCGTACTTGAGTGCACAGGTTTCTTCACAACTAAAGAAGCAGCTGAAAAACACTTGAAAGGTGGAGCTAAGAAAGTAGTTATCTCCGCTCCAGCTACTGGCGACATGAAAACTGTCGTTTACAACGTTAACGATGACATTCTTGATGGTACTGAAACTGTTATTTCCGGCGCATCTTGCACAACTAACTGCCTAGCTCCAATGGCAAAAGTACTGAACGACAAGTTCGGTATCGTTGAAGGCTTGATGACTACAATTCATGCTTACACTGGCGACCAAAACACTTTGGATGCTCCACATGCTAAAGGTGACTTCAGACGCGCTCGTGCAGCAGCTGAGAACATCATTCCTAACACTACTGGTGCTGCTAAAGCAATCGGTCTGGTTATTCCAGAACTTAAAGGTAAATTGGATGGTGCAGCTCAACGTGTTCCAGTTGCAACTGGTTCCCTGACTGAACTTGTAACTGTTCTTGATAAGAGCGTTACTGTTGAAGAAATCAACGCAGCAATGAAAGCAGCTTCCGATCCAGACACTTATGGTTACACTGAAGATGAAATCGTATCTTCCGACATCAAAGGTATGACTTTCGGATCCCTGTTCGATGCTACACAAACTAAAGTATTGACTGTTGGCGACAAACAACTGGTTAAAACTGTTGCTTGGTATGACAATGAAATGTCCTACACTGCACAATTGGTTCGTACTTTGGAGAAATTCGCTAAAATCGCTAAGTAATTGACTTGATATAAGCAACATCTATAGAGCGGAAACAGAAATTCCTTGTTTCCGCTCTTTCTAAATGTATTTCTTGTTTCCTGCTAGAAACAATTTTGGGTGTGGAGGAATTAATCATGAACAAAAAAAGCGTCCGTGATGTAGAAGTAAAGGGTAAGCGCGTATTTGTACGCGTGGATTTCAACGTACCTGTAGAAGACGGTAAAATTACTGATGATACTCGTATTCGCGAAACACTTCCAACCATTAAATATTTGATCGAGAACGGTGCAAAGATCATTCTTGCGAGTCATATGGGTCGTCCTAAAGGCGAATTCGTAGATTCCATGCGTTTGACTACTGCTGCTGAACGTCTGTCCGAGCTCCTTGGCAAACCCGTAGCTAAAGCTGACGAAGCAATTGGCGAAGCTGTAAAAGCAAAAATCGCTGAGCTAGGCGAAGGCGACGTACTTGTACTTGAGAATGTTCGCTTCTACCCAGGTGAAGAGAAAAACGATCCTGAACTGGCTAAACAATTCGCTGAATTGGCTGATTTGTTTGTTAATGATGCGTTTGGTGCGGCTCACCGTGCACATGCATCGACAGAAGGTATCGCTCATTTCTTACCAGCTGTATCCGGTCTTTTGATGGAGAAAGAATTGTCCGTTCTTGGTAAAGCTCTTTCTAACCCAGAACGTCCTTTCACTGCGATCATCGGTGGTTCGAAAGTTAAAGACAAGATTGATGTTATTGATAACTTGTTGTCTTTGGCTGATAACGTCCTGATCGGCGGTGGATTGTCTTATACATTCACTAAAGCACAAGGCTTTGAAATCGGTAAATCACTAGTAGACAACGACAAACTTGACGTTGCTCTTGGATTCATCGAAAAAGCAAAAGCACTTGGTAAAAACTTCATGCTTCCTGTTGATGTTGTTGTTGCTGATAAATTTGGTGCTGACGCTAACACTAAGATCGTTGATTACAATGAAATCCCAGAAGGTTGGGAAGGACTTGATATCGGACCTAAGACTCGTGAACTTTATGCCGATATTATCAAGAACTCCAAGCTGGTTGTCTGGAATGGACCTATGGGCGTATTCGAAATCGATAAATTCGCTGAAGGTACACTTGCAGTAGCAAAAGCTTGTGCAACTACTGAAGGTTACACTGTTATTGGTGGCGGAGATTCCGCAGCAGCAGCAGAGAAATTCCACCTGGCTGATCAAATGGATCATATCTCCACTGGTGGCGGTGCATCCCTTGAGTTCATGGAAGGCAAGGCGCTTCCTGGCGTAGAAGCACTGAACGATAAGTAAGACCTAAGAAGGAGGCAACATAAGTCATGAGAACACCTATTATTGCAGGTAACTGGAAAATGTTCAAAACAGTTCCTGAAGCAGAAAGCTTTATTGCTGAAATTAAAGGCAAAGCAGAAGTAGAAGGCGTTGAGACTGTAATCTGCGCTCCATTTACTAACCTGCCTGCACTTGTAGCAGCTGCAAAAGGTACTAACATCAAGATTGGTGCACAAAACCTACACTTTGAAGATAACGGTGCTTACACAGGCGAGATCAGTGGTGTAATGCTAAGTGATCTTGGTGTGGACTATGTTATCATTGGCCACTCTGAGCGTCGTGCTTATTTTGGCGAAACGGATGAAATCGTGAATAAGAAAATGCATGCTGCATTCCGTCACGGAATTACTCCTATCGTATGTGTTGGCGAAAAGCTCGAAGAGCGTGAAGCTGATCAAACTAAAGCAGTATGTAAAGTACAAACTGAAGCTGCATTCCAAGGTCTTAGTGCCGAGCAAGCAGCAAAAGTTGTTATTGCATACGAACCTATCTGGGCTATTGGCACAGGTAAATCTTCCACTTCCCAAGATGCTAATGAAGTTATTGCTTACATCCGCAGTCTTGTAAAAGATCTGTATGATGCAGCAACAGCTGAAGCTGTTCGTATTCAATACGGCGGCAGCGTGAAGCCTGAGAATGTAACTGAGTACATGGGCCAAAGCGACATCGATGGTGCGCTTGTTGGCGGTGCCAGCTTACAACCGGATTCCTTCGTTCAATTGGTTGAGGGGGCGAAGTAAGATGTCAGCTCCAAAACCCGTAGCTTTGATCATCATGGATGGTTTTGGTTTGCGTGGAACGACAGAAGGTAATGCCGTTGCTCAAGCCAACAAACCTAACTATGACCGTTACCTGAAACAATATCCTAACACTACACTCACTGCTTGCGGTGAAGCTGTAGGCCTTCCGGAAGGGCAAATGGGCAACTCCGAAGTAGGGCATTTGAATATTGGTGCAGGCCGGATCGTTTATCAGGATTTGACTCGTATCGATAAATCGATTCGCGAGGGTGAGTTCTTCGATAACGAAACCCTGGTTAGCGCAGTTAGAAATGCTAAGAACACTGGCAAAAAGCTTCACCTTTATGCGCTTGTATCCGACGGAGGGGTACATAGCCATATTAACCACCTGTTTGCTATGCTTGACCTGGCTAAAAAAGAAGATATGCATGAAGTGTATATCCATGCTTTTATGGACGGTCGTGACGTAGCTCCTGATAGTGGGAAGAAGTTTGTCCAAGATCTAGTAGCTAAAATCGAAGAGGTTGGCGTGGGTACAATTGCAACGGTGTCCGGACGTTATTACGCAATGGATCGTGATAAACGTTGGGAACGTGTAGAGAAAGCCTACCGTGCTATGGTTTATGGTGAAGGCCCTAAATACACGGATGCTGTGCAAGCCATCACTTCATCTTATGAAAACTCGGTATTTGATGAATTCGTTGAACCTAGTGTAATTGTAAACAGTGAAGGCAAACCTGTAACGGCAGTAGAGAGCGGCGATTCCGTCGTATTCCTCAACTTCCGTCCTGACCGTGCTATTCAATTGTCACAAGTGTTCACGAATCAAGATTTCCGCGGTTTCGATCGTGGTCCTTTGTTCCCGCAAAACCTGCACTTCGTATGCCTAACTACTTTCAGCGAAACGGTACAAGGTTATGTAGCCTATTCACCGAAGAACCTGGATAACACATTGGGTGAAGTGCTTGTTCAACAAAACAAGAAGCAACTGCGCATCGCGGAAACTGAGAAATATCCGCATGTAACCTTCTTCTTTAGCGGTGGACGTGACGAGGAGCTTCCTGGTGAAACTCGGATCTTAATCAACTCTCCTAAAGTGGCAACCTATGATCTTCAACCTGAGATGAGCGCATACGAAGTGGCTGCAGCCTGCGTAGCGGAAATCGAAGCGGAAAGACAGGATGCTATCATTCTTAACTTTGCCAATCCTGATATGGTTGGACACTCCGGCATGCTGGAACCAACAATCAAGGCTGTAGAAGTGACGGATGAGTGTGTAGGTAAAGTAGTGGATGCGGTTGTTGCCAAAGGTGGCGTTGCCATTATTATCGCTGACCATGGTAATGCAGATATGGTATTTGACGAGAACGGTCGCCCGTTCACAGCTCATACAACCAATCCTGTTCCGTTCATCGTGACTACTGAGAATGTTGTATTGCGTGAATCCGGTATTCTTGCAGACGTAGCACCAACAATCCTAGATTTGATGGGACTTCCGCAACCTGCGGAAATGACCGGACAATCCATGATTGCTAGCCGTAAGTAAGGTAAGGTATAACGCCTTTGATTTTAAGCTATACAAGTAAGACCAAAACAATGTTAAAAGGAGATTAACTTACATGACTATTATTTCTGATGTATATGCTCGCGAAGTCCTTGACTCCCGTGGTAACCCTACTGTAGAGGTTGACGTTTATCTGGAATCCGGTGCTAAAGGCCGCGCTATCGTTCCTTCCGGCGCTTCCACTGGTGCTCACGAAGCTGTAGAACTTCGTGATGGCGACAAATCCCGTTACATGGGTAAAGGCGTTCTGAAAGCTGTTGAGAACGTAAATGAAATCATCGCTCCAGAAGTTATCGGTATGGACGCTCTTGACCAAGTGGGCATCGACAAATTGATGATTACTTTGGACGGAACTCCTAACAAAGGTAAATTGGGCGCTAACGCAATCCTAGCTGTATCCATGGCAGTAGCTCGTGCAGCTGCAGCAGCTTTGGATATTCCTTTGTACGTATACCTGGGCGGATTCAACGCTAAAACTCTACCAGTACCAATGATGAACATCATCAATGGTGGTGAGCATGCGGACAACAACATCGACGTTCAAGAGTTCATGGTTCTTCCTGTAGGAGCTCCAAGCTTCAAAGAAGCTCTTCGCACAGGTGCTGAAATCTTCCACAACTTGAAATCCGTACTTCAATCCAAAGGCCTGAACACAGCTGTAGGTGACGAAGGTGGTTTCGCACCGAACCTTGGTTCGAATGAAGAAGCAATCACTACAATCATCGAAGCTATTGAAAAAGCTGGTTACAAACCAGGTGTTGACGTATTCTTGGGTATGGACGTTGCTTCCACTGAGTTCTACAAAGACGGTAAATACACCCTTGCTGGCGAAGGTAAATCTTACACTTCCGCTGAGTATGTTGACCTTCTTGCTTCATGGGTTGAAAAATATCCTATCATCACAATCGAAGACGGTATGTCCGAAGACGACTGGGATGGCTGGAAATTGCTTACTGAAAAATTGGGCGACAAAGTCCAATTGGTTGGTGACGACTTGTTCGTAACTAACACTGAGCGTCTTGCAACAGGTATCGAAAAAGGTATCGGTAACTCCATCTTGGTTAAGGTTAACCAAATTGGTACATTGACTGAAACTTTTGATGCTATCGAAATGGCTAAACGTGCTGGTTACACAGCAGTTATCTCCCACCGTTCCGGTGAATCCGAAGATAGCACAATCGCTGATATCGCTGTTGCGACTAATGCTGGTCAAATCAAAACAGGTGCTCCTTCCCGTACAGACCGTGTTGCTAAATACAACCAATTGCTTCGCATCGAAGATGAGTTGGGTGAATTGGCTCAATACAACGGCCTGAAATCCTTCTACAACCTTAAAAGATAATCTGCTTTTATAGCAGACTTCGAAGACCCGCCGTTATGGCGGGTCTTTTTTATGATTTGAAGAAGATAGACTTTAATAGGTTTATCCTTATCTTGCAAGAAAAGCTACGACTTAACAGTCTAAGCTGTTGTATTACCGACAGCGCTATGATAAAATAAGAATACTGTTTATGTATCGTGATAACCTAAATTACCATAGATAGTGATGCTTAGGCGTAGGAGGTGGAAGTGAATGGATATCTTTTTGAAAGTTGTGCTCCTGATTTTTTCCGTCGGTCTTATTGCGGTCGTTCTTCTGCAAAAGGGGAAAAGCGCGGGTCTTTCCGGTGCCATCTCTGGCGGTGCTGAGCATCTCTTTGGTAAAACAAAAGCTCGTGGTATGGAGCTTGTACTACAACGTGTAACTGTTGGACTTGCTGCTGGTTTCTTCATCATGGCGATTCTAGCTGCTATTCTAATCGACTAAAAGATCTACCGTAAGCCCTCGCTCTGTTCTAAATGGAATAGAGCGGAGGCTTTTTTGTTATATTAAAAGGAGTTAAAAAGCACCTAAGGGTGCTTTTCTTTTCATATTCGCAAAGAAAAAGGCTGGATCGATAGGAAGTAAATCTGAAATTGGCATGGATGTATTTCAGCAGTTAAAGGAAATTTTGTACTGTGTTAACCTTTGGATGACAGTAACAGGGATGCGCAGGATTGATTTCGTGTATACTAGGGTATGAAGTAGTAAAGGTAAAATTTACTTGGCATTACTGCAGGGCAGGACAAGATATACATATTTGCCAGCGGCTTGAAGCCGCGGAGGGCTGGGGTGACGAACATGATAACACAAGAAATATTACTCGATTTCATGCGGGAAACTGCATATAAACCAATGACTTATGAAGAGCTGGTGAGTCATTTTGCTCTAGAGGATAGTGAAGGGTTTAAAAAGTTCGAGGAGCTGCTGATTGAATTAGAGCAGGATGGAAGAATTGTATTAACCCGTACTGCACGTTATGGCGTGCCAGAACGGATGGATTTGCTGCGTGGACGTTTACAAGCACATGCGAAGGGTTTTGCTTTTTTAATCCCGGATGATCGTGATCATCCTGACGTATATATCCATGCAAATGATCTTAAGGGAGCTATGAATGGCGATATCGTTCTGATTCGTATTACCTCTAAAAGTCCGTCCGGCGGACGTATGGAAGGCGAAGTAGTACGTATTGTAAAACGTGGCGTGTTGCAGACGGTAGGTGTTTTCCAAAACCTGGAGACCTATGGCTTTGTGCTGCCTGATGACAAGCGGATTAATCGTGATATTTTTATTCCGAAGCAATCCTTTAAAGGTGCTGTAGATGGTCAAAAGGTCGTTGTGCGTATTGTGAGTTATCCGGAAGGCCGAGCAGCGGCAGAGGGTGAAATTATTGAAATTCTCGGACATAAGGATGATCCGGGTGTTGATATTCTTTCCATTATCCGCAAACATCAATTGCCTGAAGCATTTCCAGCTGAAGTGATGGATGAAGCCGATAGTGCTCCTGATTCAATTACAGAAGAGGAGATTGCGGAGCAAGGAAGACGCGACCTGCGCGGGCTGAACATTGTTACGATTGATGGCGAAGATGCTAAGGATTTGGATGATGCGGTAAACGTACAGCGCTTGGAGAATGGACATTACAAGCTGGGCGTCCATATAGCAGACGTAGGTTATTATGTGCGTGAAGGCTCTGAGCTGGATAAAGAAGCCTATGACCGCGGTTGTAGTGTGTATTTGGTAGACCGGGTTATTCCGATGTTGCCGCACCGTCTATCGAACGGGATTTGCAGCTTGAATCCACAGGTAGACCGGTTAACAATGTCCTGTGAAATGGAATTTAACGAGCAAATGAAGGTTGTGAAGCACGATGTCTTTACGAGCGTGATTCGCACCAAAGAGAGAATGACTTACTCCAATGTTCGTAAAATTCTCGAAGATGAAGATCCAGAGCTGCTGGAACGTTATAGTCCACTAATTGATGATTTCCGCCTCATGAAAGAATTGGCGATGAAGCTGCGCGATGCGCGGATGCGCCGGGGTGCGGTTGATTTTGATTTTGAAGAGAGCAAAATCATCGTCGACGAGAACGGCAAGGCTGTAGATATCGTGAAGCGTGAACGTTCTGTAGCGGAGCAGATTATCGAGGAGTTTATGCTGGCGGCAAATGAAACGGTTGCTGAGCATTTCCACTGGTTGAAGGTTCCGTTCCTTTACCGGATTCACGAAGATCCAGATCCAGAGAAGCTGCAGAATTTCATGGCTTTTGCGGCCAATTTCGGATATCACGTCAAGGGCCGTGGCAATTCGGTTCATCCACGTGCTTTGCAGGATCTGTTGGAGCAAATCCAAGGCACAAAGGAACAGACGGTCATCAGTACGATGATGCTGCGTTCCATGAAGCAGGCAAAGTATGATGCGGAGAGCACGGGCCATTTCGGACTGGCTGCGGAATACTATTCTCACTTTACTTCTCCAATTCGCCGGTACCCCGATCTGGTCATTCACCGCGTAATGCGTGAAGTGATTGAGAATGGAGGGGCACTGACCCAGAAACGGCATGATTATTTGTCTAGCCGGATGCCTGACATTGCTCAGCAGTCCTCGGAACGCGAGCGTGTGGCGGTAGAAGCTGAACGCGATACGGAGCAACTGAAGAAAGCAGAATACATGCAGGATAAAGTAGGCGAGGAATTCGAGGCTATGGTCAGCAGTGTGACCAGCTTCGGAATGTTCATCGAGCTGGATAATACCGTCGAAGGTCTTATTCGTCTCAGTGCAATGAGCGACGATTATTATCACTTCGACGAAGGTCATATGGCGCTCATTGGCGAGCGCACATCGCGTGTGTTCCGCATTGGTGACGAGGTGAAGATCCGAGTCGCCAAAGTAAATATGGATGACCACACGATCGATTTCGAGTTGGTCGACATGAAGCCACGCGCGCCAGGCGAGCACCGCGGCGGTGGTTTTGCAGGCGGCCGCGGAGGCAAGGGCGGCCGTTCGGGCGGCGGCTTCATTAAGCCGGCCGGGGGCAAAGGCGCCGCGGGCAAGGGACGCGGCGGTAAAGGCAAGCCCGGCGGCGCTGCTGCAGGCGCGGGCAAGGGCAAGCCGGGCGCAGCTGTGCGCGCCGGTGAAGGGCCGCGCGAAGCGGCCGGTGTTGGCGCAGCGGGCGGACGCGGTAAGCGGAAGCGCGGGCGCGAGGCCGGCGAGGATGCGAGCCGGGTAGTTGCTGCGCCGGGCGCAGAGCGCGGAGGCGAAGCCGGCGGCAACGCAGGCGCGCCGCGTGAGCGCAGCGGCGGGCGAGGCCGCGGCGGAGACACCGGCGGTGCCGGTGGTGGACGCGGCATCAGCTTCGGCTTTGGCTCCGGCAAAGGCGGATACGGCGCTCCTGCGTCCGACTCCTCCGGCGGCGAAGCGCGGGGCGTGGACGGCAGCACGAAGTTCCGCAGCCGCGAGGATCGCGGGGGTAACTTTGGCGGTGGAGAAGGCCGTAACGGCGCTCCTACAGGCAAAGGCCGCCGCAAAAAGAAAACCAAAGGCGGCGTGTTCATCGGCCAGTCCGTGACACCAGGCAACGTAGAGACTTCTGAGCAAGTCACTTCTAAACGGAGTGACAATAATGGCGGCGCTCCAGAAGGAGCACCACGTAAGCGTAAAAAGAAATAAATGACGGTTATGCGTTGCGTAACTCTATAACGATACTAAGCACCGTCCCTCTTGGGGCGGTGCTTTTTAACTAATCATCAACTTGGTTAATTGCACTATGTGCAGTTAAATTTGGGTTATGTAGTAAAAGTGGTAGTTAGTTGCATTTTGTACATCTAAATCTGATGAGTTACCTCTAATTGGTCTGATTTCGCTTTTTTAGCTGCAGAAAGTGCAACTAATTAGTTTTTTGGCGGTGATAAGGCTTAAATAGTTGCACGAAATACATTTATATATAGAAAAACGTAGGTGATAGCAAGTGAATAGGTAGAGGATAGGATAGGCACAGTATAGGTAAAAGCGGCACTATTTGAATAGGCGTCGAATAGATGTATATCCAAGTAGGGGGAAGCGGATAATTGAGAACAAATATGTAATAAGTAATTAGGGTAGATGGATATAGATATGTGGAAATTAGTGGATAACTATCTGTTAATTAAGGCGCACAAGTAAAAGGGTAACCTCGCTATTTTCCAAAAAAGTCCAGATCAACTCAAATTAATGTTTTTTGTAACAAATGCTAGATATTGGGTAATGTTACTGACAACTATATGACAAATTAGGTGAGGTATATTTGGTTGAAGGTTCCTTGCGCTCACTTGATTCCATTTGTTACAATATAGATCAGACGTTCGATGGCTGTGTCGTTTAAGATTAGACAGACATGGTTACTTTAACTTATGAATATGATTCAAGGAGTGATTCTCATGGGTAAAAAAGCAGACGGGAAAGTACTCGCCCAGAACAAGAAAGCTTCCCATGATTATTTTATCGAGGATACTTATGAAGCTGGCTTGGTGCTGACGGGTACAGAGATCAAGTCGCTGCGTAATGGCCGCGCTAATATTGGAGATGCTTTTGCTACGATCCGCAATGGTGAGATTCAGATTCACAACATGCATATCAGCCCTTTTGAACAAGGTAACCGTGCCAATCCTACCGATCCCACACGCACACGTAAATTGTTAATGCATAAGGAGCAAATTCATAAACTGCTGGGCTTGTCCAAGCGAGATGGATTTACGATTGTGCCACTCAAGATTTATGTGCGGAATGGCTATGCGAAGCTGTTGATTGGTCTTGGTAAAGGTAAAAAGGAGTATGACAAACGTGACTCGGCTGCCAAGCGAGATGCTCAACGTGATATCCAGCGTGTACTGCGTGATAAGCAAAAGATCGCCAGATAATCTGGGAGAACTAGACGATTCAAAGGAGTTCCAGTTTCAACCTTCAATTCCTTTAACCCACGTGTTAAAGTGTTGATAAATGTGCTATACTGAGTAAGTAAGTTAGTTATTGCTTCGTTACAGTTTTCTTGAATAAGAAGCTGTAGATTGGATCTCTCTTGCTTGGAAGATCCGCTTGATCCGAAGCGCCCTTTTTAATGAGGGGCCGTTCTTGGATTCGACGGGGATAGTTCGAGCATGAGTAGCGAGTAGTGGGGACGCGTCCGCTTCATCAACGCTAAAGCCTATTAAACGGCAAACAACAAAACAACTACGCTTTCGCAGCCTAAGAAACTGTGTGCGTGCTTCTACTCTGCATCGCCCATGTGACAGGGATAGGGGCTAACAAATAGTGGGATACGCTGTCTCATCTCCGCCTGCGGTGAGCTGAAGAAGACAATCAGGCTGACCCAACGTATAGCCGGTTACGGGGCGATACTCGGGTGACATCAAATCCGTGACTACACTCGTAGAAGCTTATGTGCCGTTATCTTCGGACAGGGGTTCGACTCCCCTCGGCTCCATATGGAGTTTTAGAAAAAGCGACCTTTAGGGGTCGCTTTTTTGTATCCTCATAATTAAAGTTAGGCAATGCTTTTTAATGATTTCAGCCAATTCCTCAAACGTGTATTTGTGGTTTATCATGTCTACTATGAGGTCTTCGGAATGTTTGATATGCATTTTAAACTGCAAAAAGATTTCTCTTCCACCACGAATACCGTCCGCATGAGGATGGTTCCCATACTATTGTTAACGATACCCTTTTGCAAAGTTTCTTTGTTATAATTATTATAATAATCTCTTCATTGGCTGGTGATTATGAATGAGTGAAAAATTTTGGTTAGTAGTACAGTATCCTCTAAAAAGTGAAAAAGGAAGCCAACGTGATAACTGGTTAAGAGATAAAGTAATGGAATACCTGGACATATCTCTAATAGATGCTAACTTAGGTTGTGTTGATGGCTTTGATATGGGCAAATGCATTTCCGACCCAAAAAAATATGCTCTTAATATATTTTGTATCATTACGGAAGAAGAACGTAGTATAGCCTTGGTAAAGAGAGTTTTAAGAGATAGCAGGCTTGATTATACTCGTATAAAAATTGCTACAATGCCCTATGGAAAAGAAGAAACATATAGTCTTAAATTTTCCTATAAAAAGGGTGTTACCGATTTTTCGCTATAGCACAGTTTTGAGTTTAGAATTACAACTACACCGTAAAACAATTTTCTGGCGGGAGTCATGAATTTTGTGACATCAAAGCTCTGACTACACTCGTAGAAGCTTATGTGCCGTTATCTTCGGACAGGGGTTTGACTTCCCTCGGCTCCATAAGAGGAACCCGCTGAGATAGCGGTTTTTTTGCTGTTTAGTGATTGAATTGTAGACCGAATGCAGACAAGGAATTATGGGGAACTAAAAGTATTTATTCTTGTAGACATGTTGTCTACATCTAAAATTAGATCATTCACTTTGAAGTTAATATTTAGTGGCACATTTTCCGAAACTACATCTATAAGAGCTCGAACTGATATAAGATTAGATTATGGCATTAAGCACTCAAAAGCAAAAATATTCGGGGGAATTACTATTATGAGTTTCACTATTGATTATGTTAAAAATAAAAACAGAATTATTGTAACATCGGACGGTATGGAAGTTGAGGATGCCTTTGCGTACGCAGAACAATTTCCGAAGATACTGAAGAAAACTAAGCGAGGGTTTACAGGTATGACTGTAATCACTGGTGGTCTGGTATTTAAGCAAGAGGTGATGGCAATTCTTGCTCCAACTGGTGAAGATGCTGTGAAAGCTGGAATGTCCACAAAACACAAATGGGTGTATGTTGCGCCTACGGCGTTCTACAAAACGCAAATGAATCGTATGTTTAAAGATATTGCAAACTTGTACGAATCGATAGAAGAAGCTGAAGCGTATCTTGATTCCGCAGGGAATTAGCAACTTCTAAAAATTAAAAGGATCCAGCCATCATCTGTAGCGCCAAAGGTACTTTCTGCGTATTGAAGAAGCACTGTGAAAAACCGATATATTCAGGATTAACTTATATAAATGGATCACTATACTAAGGAGTTATTCCTATGACCAGTCTCCTTAATCAGAATGACTTATCAAATATTGGTTAGAATGCTTCTAGGATGACATCAAAACTGTAAGTAGACTCGTAGAAGCTTATGTGTCATTATCTTCGAACAGGGGTTCGACTCCCCTCGGCTCCATTTGAAAGACCCGCTGATTGATATTATCCCCTTCAAGTAGACACTCAAAAAAACCTTCATGTTATCATGTAGGCTTGAGTGCCACTTGGAGGGGATATTTTTTATGGCTAAAAAAGGTCAAACATTTCAGAAGTATACAGAGGAATTCAAATTAAAGGCGGTCAGAGCGTATTAAGAGGGTTCATCGAGCTATAAGGAGGTAGCTGAACGAGAAGGGATACGTAACTGTTCTCAACTGATTGAACACACATGAGGCCAGTTTTTTCGTTCTCTAAAGTATACCTAAATAGGATGAATAATAACTGGTTAAATTTACAAATTTGTCATGTGACAATAGTGATGACAGCAGTAACTATTCTCTCAAATGCTGGAATTATATAATGGATAGATTACATAGACAAGATAGGCTTCGTAAGGCTATTGTCTATAAATTTTTATTTTGTATTATTTATTTATAATGTAATTATATTACATAAAGTATTATATTGATATTTATATGAAATGGGGAGAAACATTGAGAGAAAGAATTCTAACTCTATTCATGACGATTGCTATTCTATTCACGACAATCACACCCGGGTTGGTACCGAGTGCTGAAGCAGCAGGAGGCACAGTTACAAAGACCTATACAGCAACTGCTGATACGATGCAATTAAATGGTCAAGCGGAATATAACGGAATCTATGATAATGACGGAGATGGTTATCTATATGTCGGCATGAGCAATAATGACGGCTTCGTCAATGTGCGCAATAGAATGGCCGCATCTTTCAATTTAGGTGCTCCAGAAGGGACCATTGTATCAGCAGAGCTGGTTGTGACGGTTGCTACTGTATTAAGAGTCCCGAATCACACGCTGTACATGGAGGCAAGGGGCTCTGCTGCGAATAGTTTGGACCATAATTTTAATGGTACCTTCCCCTTCGTAGATGTGAATAGCCCTTTTTCAGATAAATTTACGGCGAAAAGCACTGCGGAAGTGCCGATGGGCACTTATCTTCAGGATCAATCGATTACTTTCAATGTTAAGAGTGCTGTCGATGCCTTTACGGGTGGTTCTGATCGCACAGTAACTTTTACACTTAACGGCAATGAAGCAGATGCAGACAGCGGGAGATTTTTATTGTATTCCTTAGAAGCTTCGAATGCTGCATTTCGCCCGAAGCTAGTCGTTACTTATGAGACCGGACCGACGAATACCCCGCCTACGGGCTCTTTCAAAATTGCGGAGGGAACAGCGACAAGCGCCAGCACAGTCAATCTATCCGTAACAGGTTCAGATCCTGATGCAGGTGATAGTGTTACCCATATGAGATTTGCGAATAGCGTTGCTAATTTATCGGCGGCATCTTGGTTGCCTTTCAGCAATACAGCAACATTCAGTCTAAGTGGAGGGGATGGGGCGAAGAACATCTATATGCAGGTGAGAGATTCCAACAATGCGATATCTGCCAGTTCTTCTCAGATCATTCTATTGGATCAGACAGCACCAACAGGTGCACTGATTATTAATGATGGTGCTGCATGGACGAAATCAGAGATGGTCACTTTAAAAGGAACCTATACGGATGGAAGCGGCTCAGGAGTTGAGCAGGTGCGTCTCTCCAATGTTAATGGGACTTGGCAGACCAGCTGGTTCAGTATCGCTGATCTGAACGGGAGGTCATGGGTCCTTCCGGCTGGACAGGGAGTCAAAAACGTATATGTACAATATAAAGATAGAGTTGGTAATTCGAGCAACTCAACTATTAGTAGTACAATTACAGTAGATACAATAGCTCCTGTTATTACAAATGTAGTGAATAACATAGTATATAATAGCAAAGTTAATCCTCTATTTTATGAAGGCAGCGGATTGCTTAATGGGAGTCCCTATACCAGTGGTACAGACATCACCCAGGATGGAACGTATACACTGATCGTCACCGATCAAGCAGGCAATAGTGCGACGGTGGTTTTCAAGGTTGATACGATAGCACCTACCGTAACGGGAATAGCGAATGGTGTAATATACAACACAATCAAAACGATTACCTTTAACAAAGGAACCGCGACTTTAAACGGAGCTGCTTTTGTTAGTGGTGCACAGGTTTCACAAGATGGTGTGTATACCCTGATTGTAACGGATACAGCAGGCAATGTAACAACGATTAACTTTGAGATAGACACAACAGCACCTAAAATTAAAGGGGTAAGCGAGGGCGGGGTTTATAAGTCGGTAACTCCCAGTTTTAATGAAGGAACAGCGCAGCTGAATGGAACTGCTTATATGAGCGGTACAAGGATTGATCAGGATGGTGTGTATACGCTGGTTGTAACCGATACAGTAGGTAATGTAACAACGGTTAACTTTGAGATCGAAAATGTGGCGCCAATTGTTACGGGAGTAATGGAGGGCGGAATTTATATATCGGTAGTTCCTAGTTTTAATGAAGGGACAGCGCAATTGAATGGAACTGCTTATACAAGCGGTACAAAGATTGATCAGGATGGTGTGTATACGCTGGTTGTAACCGATGCAGCAGGCAACGTCACGATGGTGAAATTCATCATTGACAGAACCGCTCCAACCGTCACCGGCGTTGTTTACGGGGTGAGCTACAACACCGACAGAACGATCACTTTTAACGAAGGTACGGCAACGTTGAACGGAGATCCATTCGCAAGTGGCGAGACCGTTTCCGCTGAAGGCGACTATACACTCATTGTGACCGATGCGGTGGGCAACGTTACGACAGTCAGCTTTACGATCCACAAAACCGGCCCAACCGTTACTGGGGTTGTTTACGGATCGAGTTATAATACCGACAGAATGATCACGTTTAACACGGGAATCGCAACCTTGAACGGAGATCCCTTTGCTAGCGGATCTGAAGTCAGTGCCGAGGGCGACTACACACTCATCGTAACGGACGCGATGGGCAACGTTACAACCATTGCATTCACGATCGATAAAACGGTCCCGATCATTAGCGGTGTGACCGACGGCTCTATCTATAACACGAATCAATCGATTACGTTCAATGAAGGTACGGCGACCTTGAACGGAGATCCATTCGCAAGTGGCGCAACGGTTTTTGCCGAAGGTGACTATACGCTTGTGGTGACGGATGAGGCGGGTAACGTCACAATGATTTCTTTCACAATTGATCGAACAAACCCGATTATAACCGGTCTAACTGTAGGAATAAGCAACTACACCAGTCCGTTGACGATTGGATTTAATGAAGGTACCGCTACATTAAACGGTCAGCCCTTCACAACCGGAACGAGAGTTATATCTTCTGGCAACTACACGCTAGTCGTCATCGATGAAGCAGGAAATCAGACGATTGCCACGTTTACGCTGAACATCTCGACTCCTGAATCCGGTTCAGGTTCAAGCTCAGACCCAAGTACAAGCTCAAGTACAAGCCCAATTCCAAGCTTAGGGCTAGAGATCGAGATCAATGGAGTTAAACAGAAGGATTTAGCCAAAGAAACAACTGCTGTTATGAACGGAAAGAAAGTGACAACGGTAACCATCGACGAGAAGAAATTATCGCGTTACCTCGATTCCTTACCCGATAAGCCAGTCATTAACATACCGGTCCATAATGATTCAGATCGTGTTCTTCTGCTCTTAAACGGTCAGCTTATCACAACACTGAATGACCGAAACGCAGTTATTCTAATTCAAACGGAGCTTGGTTCCTATCTTCTAGCTGCCAACCGGATCGATTGGAGTCTTGTCACGAAGCGTTTCGGTTCGGAGGATGCACTGCGAAACATGGTGATTCAAGTCGAGATTACCAATGTACCAGAAAGCGATATCGTGCAACTTGCTAATAGTATAGGGAAGGCAAGACTCTTGTCGCCGCCGATTGATTTCAACATCACAGCAGCACATGGCGGTAAGACGATTGAGCTCAACAAGTTTCTTAGCTATGTCGAGCGGACGATTGTCATTCCCAATTCAGCAGATGATCACAATAAAAATATAACGGGGATTACGATGACGAAGGATGGAAACATCGTGCCGGTACCTACCCGAATGATGAGGGAGAACGGCAAGACCTTTGCTGTCATTTATAGCCTGACAAATAGCGTCTATGCCGTTATAGAGAATGACAAAACCTTTGCGGATATTCAGAATCATTGGGCGAAGTATGATATCGAACAAGTAGCGTCCAAGCTGATCGTCCAAGGTGTCACTGAATCGAGCTTTCAACCGAACAAGCAAATTACCCGAGCTGAGTTCACGGCGATGTTGGTCCGGGCTCTCGGATTACACACGGTTGATCAGCCTACTAGCTTTACTGACGTCAACAGCGGGCAATGGTATTACGAAACGGTCTCCATTGCGGAAGGCTACGGGTTAGTTACGGCAAGTAACAACAGCCAGTACACTCCCAACGAGAAGCTAAGCCGAGAAGAAGCAATGGTGTTGCTGGGGAAAGCCATGAAGCTTGCTGGGATGGATACAGCGATTTCCGATAGCGAAGCCGCTCAACAGCTTAGCACATTCAAAGACCATCATTTGCTCGACTTGTCTGCAAGAGCGGCAGCTGCACTTAACGTTAAATACGGAATTATCATAGGCAATCAAGGACAGCTTACGCCGAACAATGTCATTACACGTGCCGAAGCTACCGTCATTTTACAACGCTTGCTCGAAGCGGCCAAACTGAGTTCGTAACAGCAAGAACCTTCAACCACAAGCTAAGTGGTTGAAGGTTCTTTTTTGTGTATATTTAGAGGAACTCGTCATGCATTACCTCGTGATCACCCATTACAAACTCCTGCTCAGCCGTTATTTGCCCCTTCTAGATTTGATCGTACTTGCGAAGTTTGTAATTAACCGCTTCGAACGCTTCGTCTAGGTCTTGTTGTCGTTGCAACTCTTTTTTATGCTACTCAAGGATCGCCTTTCTTTATAGGAGAGTTTGTTTTCCTTGAATGGCTAAATCAGTGTAATAAAGATGCTTCCAAAGGCAAAGTTACGGATATGTCTACCGCAAGCTCTTATGCAGTGAATCTAATTAAAGATGAAGCAGAAGCTAGTATTATCAATGGGAAGAAGAATGGCGTATTTGATCCGCTGGGCAATGCCACACGCGCATCGATACGCTGACCAAGGAATGATCTTAAACTATGCTACCTCGCCAAACATCCGAATCATCACACGGCGGCGAATTGTGGATTTGTACAGCCATGGCTCGGCTCCATATGGAGTACTATTGAAGACACCATGAAAGGTGTCTTTTTTCATATTTTCAGAATATGATCTGGACTATGCGTGGCGGTTCAAAAAAATGAGTATCTTGCTAGATCCAGTATCTTTCGTATGTGGAATTAAAGATTGCAGTGAAGAAGGTGTGAAGGAAAATTTAAGGTTCTATATAGGGATAAAAAAGGCAAACCTAGGATAGGAAGAGTTAATAGGGAGATATAAATGAAAACCAGTATACTTATGCTATAATTTAATAAAGTGACTCTGTGTTTTAGAAAAATTGGATAAAGGATGCATTGACCAACCATGTATGAGAATCAGACTTCTATGCACCACAAGCTGTTTATTATCGGCGCAGGTGCTGCCGGACTAATGGCCGCCGTTACTGCGCGTGATATGGGTATCGATACTGCCATTCTGGAGGGTAACGACCGGATTGGAAAGAAGATATTAATGACAGGTGATGGCCGCTGTAACATTACGAATGAATCCACTGCGACGGGTACGGATGAAGCAATTGCTTTATCGCACAAGTATCACAGTAATCAGGCCGGATTTCCACTTGCGGTATTGCAGCAATTTGGCATCCGTCAGACTATAGATTTTTTCTCCTTTCTCGGGCTTCCACTTACAAGATTGAAGGAGGGCTTGATGTATCCAATGTCGCTGCAGGCAGCAGCGGTGCTGGATATTTTCCAGCTTGCGCTGGAGGATCGGAATGTTCCGGTATACCTCAATAACAAAGTGTTGGATGTTACTGTTTCGAAGAATCATCCGCGCTTCAAGATAAAATGCCAAACGGAGACAGAGGAGGAGGTTGTTTATACTAGCGACTATCTACTTCTATCTGCGGGTGGCCTTGCCGGTCCAAATGCGGGAAAAGAACCTCCTGGGTATACACTTGCCGAACGTCTGGGGCACACCCTGATTGAGCCTTTGCCGGCCATTGTGCAATTGAAGCTGCAATATCCGAATATGAGGGCACTGTCCACTATCAAATCTCAGGGACAAGCCCATATCATTGTGAACGGTAAAGTCATCTGCAGTGAACAGGGTGAAATTGCCTTCACGGATTATGGTATTACCGGCCCGCCAATTCTTCAGCTAAGCAGGAAGGCTGCGTATCATCTTGCAAGAGGAGAACAGGTAACATTGTCGGTTGATCTGATGCCGGGCCGCACGGAGGAAGAGTTAGTTGAGTTTTTAGAAAGGCTCTGGGAGACCTTTGGACACCGGACGGTTGCGGATTCTCTCGTTGGCATCTTTAACAAGAAGCTTGTTACGGTCCTACTCAAGGAGACCGGCTTAGATCAGCAACCACAGCTGCTTTGCCAGGCTCTGTCGTTGAAAACTAAGGGGAAATTTTATCAAATCTTGAAGCGTTGGGAATTTAAAGTGACGGATACCAATGGCTTTACGAATGCGCAAGTGACAGCCGGCGGCATTGATACGTCGGAACTCATCGAAGGAACGCTGGAATCCAAGCTGGTGCCTGGGCTGTATTTGGCTGGCGAAGTGATGGATGTCGACGGAGATTTCGGCGGCTATAACCTGCAATGGGCCTGGAGTTCCGGATATGTGGCCGCCATGGCGCTAGCTAAGTCAATTCAATAAATTTATTAGGAAAAGGGATGCATCAATTAACATGTATAAGGATCAGACTTCTAAGCACCACGAGCTGTTCATTATCGGTGGGGGTGCTGCAGGTCTAATGGCTGCAGTTACAGCGAGGGATCAAGGTATTGATACAGCAATTATTGAAAGCAATGACCGGCTTGGGAAGAAAATAATAACGACGGGTAACGGGCGTTGCAACATTACGAACCAATCCACCGCCACCGGTACGGATGAAGCGGCCGCTTTATCACGCAAGTATCACAGTAATCAGGAAGGATTCCCAATACATGTATTGCGGCAATTCGGTGTCCGCCAAACGATCGAATTTTTCTCCTCACTCGGGCTTCCTTTTGTAAGCTTGGAGAATGGCCGGATGTATCCGATGTCGCTGCAGGCGGCTTCGGTGCCGGGTGTATTTAAGCTGGCGCTGGAGGATCGGAATGTTCCCGTATATTATAAACATAAAGTGTTGGATGTTACCGTTTCGGCGGGACATCCGCGGTTCGCGATAACCTGCCAGACGGAGACAGAGGAACAGGTTGTGTATACCAGCGACTATCTTTTTCTATGTGCAGGCGGCCTTACCGCTCCCAAAACGGGAACGGACGGATCCGGTTATACGCTTGTCCAACGCCTGGGGCACACCCTGATCAACCCGGTGCCAGGCATTGTACAATTGAAGCTGGATTATCCGTATTTGAAGGAACTATCGGGCATCAAATTTGAGGGAGAGGCCCATGTTATCGTAAACAATGAAGTCATCCGCACTGAGTCTGGTGAGATTCTTTTTACGGACTATGGTATCTCGGGCCCGCCTATACTTCAGCTCAGCAGAAAGGCTGCGTATAATCTCGGAATAGGAGAATCGGTGACATTGTCGGTTGATTTAATGCCGGAGCGGACGGAGGAAGAGTTAATTGATTTTCTGGAGATCCACTGGGGGATCTTCGGACACCGGACGGTTGCCGATTCTTTTGTGGGCATCGTCAGCAAGAAACTGATTCCAGTTCTGCTGAAGGAGGCTGGAATTGATCAACAGCCGCACTTGCTTTGTATGGATTTATCATGGAAAACCAAGAAAATATTTTATCGAATCTTGAAGCATTGGGAATTTAAAGTGACCGATACCAATAGCTTCACGAATGCACAAACAACAGCCGGTGGCATCGATACGACGGAGCTAACCGAAGGAACGTTAGAATCTAAGTTAGTCCCTGGGCTGTATTTGGCAGGTGAAGTGATGGATGTGGATGGAGATTGCGGCGGCTATAACCTGCAATGGGCTTGGAGCTCCGGCTACGCCGCTGCTATGGCGCTTGCTAATCGACGTGCCAGCACCACGTAAGGGGGCAGAGGGTTGCTGACTCTTAAACGATCATCTATTACTATGGCAGAGGTTTGCTGTAACAAGTCTGGTTTTAGTAATGTGAAAGCGATGAGGATTGTTTCTCATCGCTTTTTTTGTGATTTTTTAAAGTTTTGTGCTCATTTTATTCGTTGCTTAACTCTGATGTCTTTATTTTACCTCAACTTTATTGTCGTCCCTTTATTAATCCTTAAGTTTATCAATTAGAGTTAGTATTCGTCTATTTTTTGTATCTTCCTTTTTAGCAAGCTCAATATAATTAATCTGCTCTCGTTTAATGTAATCAGGCTGGTTTAGAAATGTATTCAGCATGTGGTACTCTTCAAGGTTTGTAGTAATGTAATCAGGCACAATCAGTTTACGATTTTCCTCACATTTCTTAAGTATTATATGTAATGTATCACCGAGCTCTTTTTGTACTGCTCTTCGAATAAATTCGTTATAAACAAAATAATGCCCATTCTTTGACGGCAATAAAGTATGGTCAAATTCGTGCCCGTCAACAGAGATTTGAATAGGTACTTTACCATTAGTATTGAATATCTCCCTTACTGAATAGGGGAAATAGACTACTTTCCATTTCATTTTACATTCCAGCAGCCTTATCTCACTATCAAATTCATAAACCATACTAAATAACACTCCTCGGGTAAAGAAGCTGATTTCGGTCACTCATTTTATCATAGCCACTTTGCTGTTTGTAGGTGATTCGAATTCAATATGCTGTTGCAATAACCTATATGATGTTGAACATGCCTTATCTGCATGAGGATAACATCAGTTTTAGTTATTTCTTCGTATAGTACACATGGTTCCAATAATCTGCCGTCAGTAAGTTCAGCAAAAAAATTACGAGCCACACTCAATATCTCCTCTAGGTACGTCGTCATTTCCTCCTTAGTAGGGTAGTCAGAGCACTCCTTATCTAAGTCTTCTGTTATATCTTTACCGAAGTCAGGTATCGTGAATTCTTCATCCTTCTGCTGCCTAAACCAAAATTTCATGCTGGTTGTAGCGTGGAATATATGCTTCCAGTATTTATGCTTGGCATTCTTCCAAAAATGATCAGGACATACTTCGATAAGATTCTTCAACATTTCTACGGTTGGATCAAACTGTCTTCTTAAAACAGCCACCATCTTATCACTCATGTTCATCAACTCACTTCTTGAATTTTAGAATCTTAACTTTATTCTTGTTCTCAGCAACCAAAACCTTCCATCTTACGATGGTGCATTTGGAAAATTTGTGAAACATACTCAATCACAAACCCAACTGTTACGGGATTTTCCGTTCTTTGAACATCTTGATGATGAATAATTAGCTGAAATTGCTAAGGTATGTGGCGAGCGTACTTATATAAAAGGAGAGTCCATCTTTTTTGAGGGTGAAGAGGGAGAGGAGCACTATCTGGTTCTATCTGGAGTTGCTCACGTGTTGTTGCGTCTAACAGAACAGCACGGAGTGCCCTCTGATAAAGGTGTTCTAATCGATTTGAAATTAACGCATCAACACCTGGCGGATATGACAGGAACGGCGCGTGAGACCGTGACAAAATCATTGCTTGGATTACAGGATGAGCAGTTGATACGTATTGATCAGAGGAAAATACATTATGATGCGGCTCCATAGGTAGTAAAAGAAAAGACACCTTGAAGGGTGTCTTTTTACGTTATTGCAGCTTGAAAAGAAGATGCCAACATTATCCCCGACTTTAATGAAAGTTCCCGGTTTCATTTTCCGTGAATTTTCCGTCGCTGTCATGCTGAGATTGCTTGCGGCGATCATTACGGGCTTGTTGTTGCTGTTGGGCTTCCAGGCTGTTTACGGGCGTGGCTTCCAAATCTTTTACAGTGTTGATCAGATTCTTGTCTGGTTTATTTGCGCTCAATTGAAAATTCCTCCTTGTTTACCTAATGGTTGTGAATTTTATTATGTGCTGGCTACTGTGTGGCTATTCGTGTTGTATGATCACAATCCATTCGCTGTCCTATAATCATTAGCTCAGAACACGGTTAGATAGGGGAGATATGAGTAAATGATTGTTTCGGAACCTTTTTTAGTTTTGATATGTTGAACGTGTTCTGGTTCCAGAATTTGTATTATTTTCGAAGGGATACAGGGGCTAGATGCAGGATCTCTTTCTAAATATTTAGGAGGTGAAAAGAGAAACTTCATTTTTTTGCAAGCGGTTACAAGGATATCTGCAACAAATTTAAAATCGGGAGGAAATAAAATGAAAAAAAGAGTTGCAAAGGTAACCAGTATTGTTGTGTTGTTTTCTCTTGCTCTTTCTTTAATAGTAGGTGGATGGACAAATACGGTGGTGCATGCTGCTGGTCTTGCGGTAACAGGCAGTGGAGGCTGGAATGAAACGGCATATGTGGAATGGTCACCTGTAAGCAATGCGACAGGGTATAACGTTTATGTTAAATTGGCAAGTGCAGCGGATTCTGGGTATCAACAAATTAATAATGAGTTAATCCGCAAATATCCTTCCTACTGGAGAGCCGATGCTGTAGGGCTTGCAGCCGGAAATTATGTGATGAAAGTTGAAGCTACCTTGTCAGGGGGGGGGACGGTAAGTGCGGTTTCAAATCCACTATCCGTAACGTCATATGACCGCTCAGGATTTGCTTTTTCGACTAGCTCGCAATATGGTACGGGATCAGGGGCTTATAATGAGAATGGAACCCTCAAGAATGGTGCTCAAGTGCTGTATATAACATCTCAGACTGCGCAAACCGTAACCCTTGGTGTGAAAATCAACAGCTCCGGCGCTGTACAAACAGGGGTTGGCCTGGGCGGTATTCTGGCACTGAGACAAAAAGGCTATGATACAACTCCACTTGCGATTCGAATTATCGGAAAAGTTACAGCTGCTGATCTGAGTGGACAGCTTAACAGCAGTGGGTATCTTGAAGTCAAAGGTAAAAACAATTATTCGGAAATGAATATTACTATTGAAGGTATCGGAAATGATGCTTACGCATACGGATGGGGAATGCTTCTAAGATATGTAGGTAATGTGGAAGTAAGAAACCTGGGTGTAATGTTATTCCCCGACGATGGCATTTCAATGGATTCTGGCAATATGAATGTCTGGGTGCATAATAATGATATTTTTTATGGAGCTGCTGGAGGCGATGCAGACCAAGCCAAGGGCGACGGTTCCACAGACCTTAAAAATGGATCCAACTATATTACAATCTCTTACAACCATTACTGGGATTCCGGAAAATCTTCGTTAGTTGGTTTGAGTGAGCCGGCTGAATTTTTTGTTACCTTCCACCACAACTGGTTTGACCATTCGGACTCCCGTCATCCGCGGATTAGAGTGGCATCCGTCCATATCTATAACAACTTTTTCGATGGTATCTCCAAATACGGTGTGGGTGTTACTACAGGTGCTTCAGCTTTTGTAGAATCTAATTATTTTAGACATGCTAAGTTTCCAATGATGATCTCCTTACAAGGTACAGATGCTTTAGGGGAGGGCACGTTCTCAGGCGAAAATGGAGGTGTGATTAAAGCCTATAACAATCTTATTGTAGAGGCTTCAAGTCTCATCTATGCGAATTCAAACACAGGGACAGCTCCTGCTAATGTTACCTCATTTGATGCTTACTTAGCTTCGTCAAGAAATGAAACCGTCCCAAGCTCATACAAAGCATTAAAAGGCGGAACAGCCTATAACAACTTCGACACGAGCGTAAATACAGGAGTGAACGTATCTAATATTGATAACGTAAGCAATGTTGAACAGATTGTTATGGCAAAAGCCGGCCGTCTGAATGGCGGAGACTTCACATGGGAATTTAATGATTCAGTGGATGACGTTTCGTATGCGCTTAATACAGCGCTGATGTCTGCAATCAGAAGCTACACAACGGGACTTGTCTCTGTAGGGGGGAATTCAAACCCAACGAATCCGACTCCGACTCCATCAGTAACACCTACGCCAACAGTAACTCCTGTGCCAACAGCGACCCCAGCTCCAACAGCAACTCCTGTACCAACGGCGACTCCAGCACCGACAACAACGCCAGTGCCGACAGCGGGAGCAACCGTTCACAACTTTACTACGGATGGAACAACAAGCAGCTTCTTCAATATTCAAGGCAATCTCTCAACAAGTAAGGGAACTGTGGCCTATCAGGGTTTAACCCTAACCCAATGTCTAAAAATCGAGAGTGCAACCAGCATTCAATTCACTGCTGCTAAAGCTTCAACGTTAACCCTAGTGTTCAACACAGAGGGAACGAAAATCAAAGTGGATGGAACAAGTTATCCTATAACCAATGGCATTGCCACTGTCTCTCTAGCCGCAGGTGCACATACCATTACAAAAGATAGTACGGCGAATCTATACTATATGAAGCTGGAATAGGGGAATGGCTGCCTCTACTTTAATATGGAGTATCAGAAAAGCAGAAAAGCGACCTGTAGGGGGCGCTTTTCTTTGCTTTTTCTTATGATCTTATTACTTGAGTTATTGTCGATTCAAAAACTATTAATTTTGTGTTGATTTGATTAATCTTTATCATCAACCAAATCAATAATCTCACGAATATCCTCAATATTTAAAGCTTCTGCAATTTTGCCTATATGACTAAAGTTAATATTCTCCCTTTTTCCATTAGCTAACTCACTTAATGCGGCATGTCGGACATCGGATATTCTGGATAATTCTCGTAGGGAAATCTTATGTTTTTTGGTCAATTCTGAAATTTTCACTATAACTCTCTTTCCCACTTCTAATCCCCTCACTAACTCTGAGTTTTTAAGAAAGCTGCTGTAAGTAAGTAAAAGACACCTTAACCGTGTCCTTTACTTTACTATATAAGCACGTTTCAGCACTTCAGGATAGTTGACCAGCTTATACTAATTCTCGGTTATTCCCCATACCGGTCAATCGCCATAGCTGCGGATTTCAGCATGCGCCGCTTAAGATGCTCACCCTCGACGATTTTTACGCGGAGGCCAAGAAAACGGATTTTGGACAATAGGAATTCGCTATCGTCTCTCATGTAGATGACTTTGATTCGATAGATACCCGAATTTTCATCAAAGGACACGGATTTATCAAAACAGGAAAAGGCGTACAGAATTCGTGATAGCTCAGCATTAAAGGTGGGGATGACTTGAATACATGCACATTCCTTCTGATCCTCTAATAATCGCATTATCCTTGCTTTTAAATCATTAATCCGTTTGGCAGGGAAGGGAGCTACTTCAACAGAAATAATGTTTTTTAGTTTAGTGGACATAAGAGAACGTTGCCGGGTGCTGTACCATTGCAGATACCACTCCCGCTTATACATGTTGTATTCCAGCTTGTGAGGGAACCCGGCTTGGTCAGTTCGTTGGCCTCCATGCTTAATATGGAAAGTAATAAGGATCGCTTGATTCTGCATGATTATACGGCGGAGTGTACGAAGCATTGGATGATAGACCTGCCGCTCTTTGCTTTTAGCTTTCTCCATAATAATTTGCCGCACTTCTGTGGACGCTTCTGCCTCCAATATGGCGTTCAATTTACTTAAGGTATCCAGTGTAAAAGCTGCTTCTGAGGCCGGGTGCATTAACATGGTTTTCAGCCAGGAACGTTCCTGGGAGGTCAGCGCTAATGAACCCACTTCGTCGAGGCGTGAAATGATTTGGAAGTTAAATATTTTCTCAAATGGATTCATAATAGCTGTGAATCTCCTTCCACTCCGCGATAAATTGCTTACGCAGCCAAGGGGGTTCTAATACCTCGCAGCTCGAGCCAAAGCTTCGTAACCACGGCTTAATTTCATAAATACCATTCACTATGATCTCATAAAGGAATGTAGAATCGGACTCTTCCGTAATTTCTCCCCACTGTCCCTGCGCTTCAACCCGCTCCCGAATAAAATTAACACCTGGGCGATTGGGGTTATAAAATCTCGCCACCACTTTAATTGCACGGGTGGTATCTATAACCCAGCTGGTTGTCATCTGTTCTTCCAGATTGCTGAGTTTCTGAGCAAACTCTGCTTCTTCCACAGTGTTGCCCTCCTCAATTTGAGTGAGGCCCTCCATTCGGAATTTCATGATGCCCATACGTGAATTATGTCCGATTAAATACCAGCGCCCATATTGATGGTCATAGATGACGCGGAGCGGAAGAACAGTTTCTGTGACGCCCCTTGTTTCCCGCTCAAAGAGAGGATTGGTATTCTGAGAGGCGTAGTTTTTGCCCTTTTTAGGGGATAGATATAGAAACTTGATTTTTTTTCGCTGCTGAATGGCTGCAAATATCGTATATAGGTGTGCCTCATCAAGAATACGTGAATGATAATTATATTTGTATCTATGGGTTTCCGTAGCTTCGAGGGTATAACCCCGCTTCCGCAGGACCTTTTTTAAGGTGTCGCGCAGCAGGTAACCTTGCACAGACGGAGTCTGCGTGTTGGCGATGACATCAACATAGTCGTAAAGATCCAAGAGCTGATCGCCGGATAATTGATCAATCAGATCGTTAGCAGCCTTGTATCGATAAGGCCGACCTTCGTTTACACGAAGAATAACGCCAACTTCCTCAAGGTATTTCAGATCTCCACGGATGGTTTTCTCATCGGGCATTGGATAATCGGTTGGCATTTGCTCACTGCACACATCCTGTAGATCTTTAGCCGTTAGCTCCTGAGTCTGGAGCGCAGTTAATAGTAGTGTAAGCCGGATGCTCTCCGTTTCCTTAAGCGACTTCGCCCGGAACAAGAACAGGAGCAGCGGGTCGGCAGATTCATAGTAGTTATAGCGGAGCCACTCAGAGAGTTCTGTTCCTTGTTCTGTAGGCAGATCCTGTTGTAAGACGGTTACCATGCCCTTCAGGTTGCGCAGCGTTTTGTCATAGGTATGTACAGAAATGCCGAGACGATCGGCGAATTGTTGTCTGCTGTAAGCTCCCCCCGCTAAAGAGAGCATGCGAAGAAATTGAATCTCCTTGTCAAAACTTTCCCGGGCCATTTGTATCCCTCCAGCCTGTAGCGAATCCATAAGAAATAGTAGTACTCATTATATTAAGCACCAGAGTTGAATAAAATGGAAGTGTTTTTGGCCGCCGCCATACTTCCGCCCTGTTCGTTACAGGGAAGATGAGCGAAGATAGATCCATGAAGCCAAAGCAATTCTGATGAGGCGTTCGAATAGTAACAAGGGTAGAGAATAGGGAAGTAACCGATCTGGAGGGATGAAGATGGATCCTATAAACAAGCTTATCCGTGAGCAGCTGGAACAGATTGAACAGGAGGAGCAAGTTACAATATTGTATGCCTGCGAATCAGGCAGCCGGGCGTGGGGATTCCCATCGCAGGACAGCGATTATGATGTGAGATTTATTTATCTACATAAACCGGAATGGTATCTATCTATTTTTGATAAGCGGGATGTGATCGAGCGTCCTATTAACAATATGCTTGATATCAATGGCTGGGATTTGCGGAAAGCACTGAATTTATTTCGGAAGTCTAATCCACCGCTGCTGGAGTGGCTGCAATCACCCATTCAATATGCAGAAAAGTACAGTACAGCAGAGAAGCTTAGAAGCATTTCCCCGTACACATTTTCGCCGAAGTCTTGTATGTACCATTACTTAAACATGGCAAGAGGGAACTACCGTGATTATTTGCAAGGCGAACAGGTCAAGATCAAAAAGTACTTTTATGTACTTCGTCCCGTTCTAGCCTGTGAATGGACTCAACGATATGGAGAGATGCCGCCGATGGAGTTCGATGTACTGGTAGATCGGCTTATTCCGCAGGATGAAGAGCTGTGGCAGGTGATTCAGCAATTGCTGGCACGAAAAAAATCCGGTGAGGAACTAGACTACGAGCCGCAGCTAACCGCGATTAACGATTATTTAGAAGAACAGTTCCAAGTGTTGGATAAGGTGGCGGCGTCCTTGAATGCTAAGGAGAACAACAGAGATCATCAGCTGGATGCTCTATTTCGAGAAGCTTTACAGGAAGTATGGGGACGGGCCCTATAGAAAGATTGATAGGAGGAAGATGGTAGTGGCTATTGTACAACTGAAATCTACGAATCCAAAATTCACTTTTTTAATTAAAAAAAATCCAGTGACAGGTATGCAGCTTCGTCCGGTTCGTCAGGGATTGGCTTATGGATGGTATTCTGATGAGGCAACTTATAACGTTTATTTTAAGGACGCAGATAACGATATATCCTACAAGCAGAATGGAAGCGAGAGCTTTGAGTATTTAAATGTATCCCGGTTTAATACACCTCTATTTCCGCTTAATGCGGTCAATGAGTTTTTCTCTACACCCTTCAAAGCCCAGGATGAACGGGATGCGGAAGGATATGAGCATTCTTTTTTCATCAATATGGTTCAGGTTGAGCGGATACACTATGTTGAATTTTTCCAAAAGCATTTAAAGGGATATACCTTCTCCTTGCAGCATCAGGCACATAAGAGCTATTCCCTGACGATTACCACACATAAAAGCTTGTATCACCTCTTACATGTTGTTGGTGTGCTGTCCTTGTTCTTATCCATATTTGGGGATGAGTACATAGATATTTCGGATGCTATTTTGGATAAATATATCCGCAGCCTTAACGTCATTGATGCACCTTTTTATATAAGAAGTCTATTTGCAAGGAATTTCCTTACCTCTAAGGAACGGTTCAAGCGATATAAAGCCTCCATCGAACAAACAGACCAGTATTCTATTGGGCTGGAGTATGGCGGTACTGCGATGCAGCGGCGTAATTTTATTTCGAGTGTGCTTCCATTCAATAAGCCGATTCTGGACATCGGCTGCGGAGAAGGTTTCTATGCAATTCCGTTTGCCGGAAAAATAGAGAGCACCTATTATGCGGTAGATATAGCCGAGGCGTTGCTGGAGGTTGTGAATCGGAAAGCGAAAGCTAAGGACATTGATAACATTGCAACCTTTGGCTCACTGGACCATTTTCTGGAGTCGTACAATGGGGAGCAGGTTGATGTGATTCTAACAGAAGTTGTAGAGCACATGAGTGAGGGTGAAGCGGCAGAGCTTATTCAGCAAATAATCGGTAATGTGAATTTTCAACAGCTTATTGTGACGACACCGAATGCTGATTTCAATCGTTACTATGAGCTGGAAGGATTCCGGCATGAAGATCACAAGTGGGAAATGGGACAGGAAGCGTTCGGGCAATGGGTTTTGGATACGGTTCAAGGTTTAGCAGTCGAGGTTGAATATTTGATGGTTGGTGACCGGGTTGGCGAGATCCGTACGACGCAATGCGCTATTGTGCGAAGAAAGGAGGAATAGGCAATGGAAATTCAAACACGTGTACACACCATATTTCTGCTTGTAGGAGCAACGGAATGCGGGAAGTCAACTTTTGCTAAAGAAGTTCTGATCCCGCAGTTAAAACTAGAGGATGCTTCTAAAGGGTTACGTACGAATGTGCAGTACTTATCCTCGGATAGTATCCGCCAGGAGATATTGGGCTACGACTATGATAAGTATGATCAGGTTATGCTGGAGGCCAGTTCGCATACCTTTCAATTATTGTTTGAGAGATTGAAGCTAGTCACTTCTTTTCCAATTAATGCGGAGTTTGTGGTGATGGATACCATTGGGCTATCCGAAGATTACCGTAGTAAAGTCCGTGAGATCGCCGGGCAAAATAATTACAATCTGGAGGTTATTCTGTTTGATTACCGTAAACGGGAGGATTACTACGTCTCGGAGCGCTCGAAGAAGCTGATCTCCAATCATTTAAACCGGCTGAGAAAAGAAGTCCTGCCTGTTCTGTCACGGGAAGGTTACAACAAGATTCATAAAGTGCGTGCTAAAGATTTTATTCTCGAGGGTGAAGGGATACCTAACCCGGACTACCGGGTGATTATACAGGATTGGGATACTTACGCATCTACGGTACTTCTACAAGCACAAGAGTATATTGTGGTTGGGGATGTTCATGAGTGCGTCGAAGAGCTTCAGGGACTATTACGTAATTACGGCTACAGGGTGCACGAAGGTAAGTTAAGTGCAACAGATAAGCTCAGTAACACACGAGTCATTCTTGCTGGTGACTGGATTGATAAGGGCAAAAAGACACGGGAGACGATTGAGTTCTTATTTGATAACCGCGAGCATTTCCTATTTGTTATGGGCAATCACGAGAACTTTGTATACAAGTACGTAAAGGGTGAGATTCAAGGAACCGATCCGGAACTGCTAAGAACGTACTTTGATTCCACCCAAGTGCTTAAGGAGGATACCGCGCTTTTTAGTAAATTTTCGGCTTTAGTGGAGCAATCTCAGCCCTTTTACCGCTATATAGGTATGCAAGGTCCTTCTTTTTATGTTACTCATGCTCCTTGCCGTAATAAGTACATTGGTAAGCTGGATACGAATTCACTACGCCATCAGCGTAACTTTCGGCTGGATCGTGAGGTTTCCTTTGAGGAACAGCTTGATTTCCTAAAGCAAGAGGCTGTGAGTAATCACCCCTTTCATCTCTTCGGACATATTGCAGCCAAGCAGACTTTTCGGATCAAAAACAAACTCCACCTCGACACAGGGAGTGCGCAGGGTAATGAACTAACTTCTGTTCGCATGTCGTTTAAACCTTTCTATAAAAGTCAAAAATCGCATGTGACTACGGTGCACGAAGAGCTACCTATCCTGTTCCGGGAAAAGCAAACCGTATCCTTGTTAGAGCTTGATTACGAGTCTGTGCGCAGACTGCAGTATTCCTCGCAGAACCGGGTCAACTTCATCTCCGGGACGATGTCACCTGCGGATAAGGATATGGCTGCCGGTGAGCTTGAGTCTCTGCGAAAAGGGTTGGATTATTTTTCCGAGCGTCGTATATCTGAAGTCGTCCTGCAACCTAAATATATGGGATCACGCTGTAGTGTGTACCTTTACCGGGATATAGAGCAGTGTTACGCAATTAGCCGGAACGGCTACAAGGTTAAGGCGGTCGATCTGACGCCTATCTACGAACAACTGCTGCATAGATTCGGAACCTATATGGCTGAGCAGGGGATCCGTGTGCTTTTACTGGATGGCGAGCTGCTGCCTTGGAAAGCGCTGGGGGATGGGTTAATTGAGCGTCAGTTCCGGCCGATTAGCAAGGCGCTGGAGACAGAGCTGGATTTCTTAAGACAATATGGATTTGAGGAGTCACTGGGTAAACTGATACAGGATTTTGAAGCAAGCGGGTTTGAACAAGACCAGCACCATATGTCGAAAGAGGCGCTTAACAACAACTATGGGCCTCATGTTTACCAGACTTTTAAGTATGTCCGTGACATAAGAGAATCGTATGCAGATCTTGACCAGCGTAAGGAAGCTTACAGAGTATACAAGCAGCAACTGGAGTTGTATGCGGGTGCTGCAGAATTAGCGTACAAACCTTTTGCAATCCTGAAGGAAGTACTGGAGAATGGTGCTGAACGGGTACCTGACGGTAAAACCTCCGAATTATACAGGTTCTTAAATGATGATGAATCTCTGGTTTTGGACTTGAAAGAGCCTGATGCCTACATCAGAGCAGAGGAGTATTTCGCAAAGATAACGGTAGAGAAACATATGGAGGGAATTGTAATCAAACCGGAGCAAGAACAGCAGGGGGTAGTCCCATACATGAAGGTCCGCAATCCGGGCTACCTGTCGATCATCTACGGGTACGACTACAAGTTTCCACATAAGTATGCCAAGCTGATGAAACAGAAGAATATCGCTCCTAAGCTTCGGACGTCCTTAATCGAACACCGGCTGGGCAGACAAATGCTAGAAGTGAAGCTGGATGAGATCTCGTCTGACAACGAGGACTACAAGCAAATTGCAGCAAACCTGTTATTCGAGGTAACGAAAGAGAAAGAGATCGACCCGAGGTTGTAGAGGATTGTTACAGGCGAAGAAACTTGGTTTGCCAATTATGAGAATGAGTTCAGGCTGTCGGGAAGGTCCCGGCAGTCTTTTTTTCGTCAATTGTATCCAGCTCAATCGCGGTCATAGAGCCGGAAGGCAAGTGTACAAGCCTCGTTCTAATTGTAAAAACAGGAGGACGCACCTTATCGGTCCGTCCTCCTATCTATTCCTCATAAATACGCCTTAACCCATAATAACGAGCACGTTGTTTTCTGACGCCATTTTGGCCACCGGGATCAGGTTGCCTTGAATTTCTTCACCGTTAATAACGATATGGGTAACCCCTTTTTGTACACCCTTCTTGTTCTCCACCTGGATGTTCAGCTTCTTCCCACGGAATTCCCGGACCATGGAAAAGTCTGTCCAGCCGGAAGGAACACACGGGTTGAGGCGAAGGCCATCAAATTGCGGTTGAACCCCCATAATGCCTTCCACCAAGGAGACCATCACGGTTGAAGCGGTGCCGGTCAGCCAGTGGACATGCGCCCGGCCTTGATATGGGCTGTCCTTGGACTCGACAAACTGGCCATGTACATAAGGCTCGAGTTTACGGATTTCAGCCTTATCGTTCATGCTGGCCGGACTGCAATTCAGGAAGTATTCGAACGCGCGCCCACCGTTGCCGATCATGGTTTCCGCCAGAATGAGCCATCCCTGCGGCTGGCTGAAGATGCCGCCGTTTTCCTTAGTTGAGGCGTTGAAAAGAGCCATCAACGCTACTGGCAAACCGTATTCACGGAACGGAGGGTAGAATAACATAGTGCCGTAATCGGTCCGCAGATTCTCATACACTTTGTCCATGGCGAGCTTCGCCTGATCCGGGCGGGCTGCACCGCTTAATACGGCCCAGCTTTGCGGATTGAGCCAGATCTTGGCTTCATCATTTTCCCAGGAGCCGATGGTATAGTTGTCTTCGGTAAATCCGCGGACGAATTGATCGTTCTCCCAAGCGTGTTTTTGAATGTTATCGTCCAGCTCATCAAGCAGGCCCTGCGCCCATTGAATATCTTCAGGCTTGTTCTTATTTTGTGCGATTTCCATGAATACCTTGAATGCCATATACAGCTGGAATGCGACGAACAACGACTCACCCTTGGCTCCAAGCCGTAGGCAATCGTTCCAGTCGGCATGAAGCCCAACCGGCATGCCGTGTGCGCCCATACGATCCAGACTGAACTGAAGTGCCTGGCGCAAATGCTCGTACACTGTGCCCTCGCCTTTATCCGAATAAGGGATTATTTCATCTGTGAAATCCCAGTTGCCACTTTCATTCAAGTATTTAATGACGGTGGGGAACAGCCATAAAGCGTCATCAGCCCGATAATGGGGGTGACCGGTTTCCCGCACGTATTCTGGATCATCCGGTGTGCCCTCATGCCCAGGATTGTGGTCAAATTTCACCAACGGAAGTCCACCGCCGTTGGAAACCTGGGCGGATATCATCAGTCTTAGACGTTCAAGGGCCATCTCATGATCCAGATGAATGATGCCTTGAATATCCTGCACGGTATCCCGATATCCGAGTCCATTACGAAGACCGGAGTATTGGAAGGAGGCTGCACGTGACCAGATGAAAGTGATAAAGCATTGATATGCATTCCAAGTGTTGATCATGTTGTTCAGGTTATCGCTTGGTGTCTGAACCTGGAAGCGGTTAAGTTTGCTGTGCCAGAATGCTTTTAACTCTTCGAGTTCTTTATCTACCACGGACAAGTCCTTATAATGGCTGAGAATTTCGGAAGCGCCTTTCTCATCATACTGTCCCAGTAGAAATACGATTTCTTTCTCTTCTCCCGGCTGCAAATCTACGTTAATCTGCAGGGCCCCGCAGGAGTTAGTATTGTAGTTTAATGAATTGGAGCATTGGCCGTTCTCAACAGAGGCCGGATTGCCATAACTGCGGTAATCGCCTAGGAACGTATCCCGGTCACCGTCATAAGCGGTAACTTCTGCACCTGCAGCCCCGAAGAATCTCCAGGTTTGTTCTTCGGGGGTGTTTTCATTGATGACTTGAAGGATCATATTATTTTTATAGTAGGTCCGTGAAATAAACAGAGTGTACTGAAGGTTGACGGTATCCTGCTCATAGTTGTTATTGTTGGTTAATTCAACAAATCCGAAGAGAGCCAGCTTGCGTGCTTTGGAGCCATCATTGCGCACCTTCATGCGCCACACCTCATAGGTTTTGTTCAGTGGTACATAATATAATGATTCTGTATGGATGTTATCGTAGTCCGAGACAATGTTCGTGTATCCGGTTCCATGATGGCATACCGACTTATATTGCTCCAGATCTTTACCCACTGGCTGCCAAGAGCCGGACCAATAATCCCCGTTCTCCAAATCTCTCACGTAAATATAGCGTCCGGGCTCGTCCTTAGAGTTGAAGTGGTAGCGGATATGCCGCCCATTTGCGCCAGACTTTACAAAGCTATAGCCGCCTGCGTTACCTGAGATGATTGCACCGTATTCCGGCGAGCCGAGGTAATTCGCCCAAGGGGCAGGCGTATTCGGCTTGGTAATGAGGTATTCCTTGTTTTTTTCATCAAAATAACCATATTGCATGACCATTCCTCCTATTAAGTGGTTAATGGGCCGATCTATAAACGCGCGTTCACAAAGAGGTGAAATATCCATGTGTAATTTTATTATAAGATACTTTTAGTAAATCGATAACCCTATATTTTAGCGAAAAAACGAACAAAAATGCTAACTTTTTTAGTAGGGTGTAAAGCGAAAGACACCTTAAAAGGTGTCTTTTTTTATTTTAGCGGCAATGTCTACTCCACTAAAACACCATTAACAAACGTCATAGTTTTATCTTTGAATTCAAGAATAAACTTGTTTGGAAAATCTAGATCGGTATGAATCTCCGTCCCCAACATAACTTTTTTGCCTACATCATCAAAGGGATTATGAAGTAAACCTCTAGGCGTATACCTAGTTTCAGAACCGATTACATTATTATTCTCATCGCGGATAAATTTGGTTTTTCCTGAGAACACGAGGTCCTTGCCATTTTCCAAAGTTAGATGAACTTCCAAACGATCCTTTGTCTTCTGATAATCTATGACTACATCTTTAGAGGATACAGGGAAACCGATAACAAAAAGTCCAATAAGGGCTGTAGCCAGTATGAGTACCGATAAGACGGAAAAAATGAGAGTTTTTATATTCTTTTTTTTCACTTTTTTAAAATAATTGAGTTTGTTAACTTCCTCTTTATCAATAATAGGCACACTTAGATTTGCTGTGGCGGTCATTTCATTATAGGATTGAAGGCAGCTTTCACAGGATTGCAGGTGTTTTTCGATTTCTTCGTTACTATGTACAGAGGTTAGCTTTTCAATATAGGAAGGTAATAAATCCTGAATGATCTCGCATTTCATGAAGATCTTCCTTTCATTAATTTTTGTTTTCCACGGTAAAAGGTAACTCTTGCCCAGGTCTCATCTCTGCCAAGAATTTCGCCAATTTCCCGAAAACTGAATTCTCCGGTCAAACGCAGATATAATACTTCTTTGGTGTTTGGATCAAGTAAATGAAGTTGTTTAAATAAATCCATTTTGTCCTGAGCAAAAATGAACTGGGATTCTGTTGAATTTGCGTTAGCCAAAGGAGCGTCTTCTAATTCCTCAGACTTCCGCTTGCGCTGCTTGTCCAGCTCCTGATACCACACATGTTTAGCAATTTGACAAAGCCAAACGTATACTTTGCAGGTTCCATCGTATTTATCTATCGATTTTATAGCTCTATAAAAAGTTTCTTGGGTGATTTCTTCTGCCAGCAAGTGATTATGACAAAAGCTAAATACGAATTTATATACTTGGGTTGAATATTCCCTGTATAATTGCTCGTTGTCCTGCATCCATTCACCTCCTCAAGTTATATATCCGTAAAAAGCTATAAACGTTACAAGTTTTTTTAAATAAATTTGATTTATAATAATCGCTTTCAACCCCGGTATGTGAGGGAATTAAGGAGGTTTAGCGTTAAGGCTAGTTTCACAGTTGGTTTACCCTTTATAATTACATGAGATCTTATTGTACAAGTTACAAGGGGGTTCATATATGATAACAAAGGTAAACCGGCAGTTAAATGAGGGTCCTAAAATTCTAAAAGAACAAGAGCTTGTTACCAAAATGATTCGTATATATTGTAAGAAAAAACATCATCATAAAGGCTTTTGTGAGGAATGTCAGGAATTAAACGAGTATGCGCTGAAGAGGTTAGCCTATTGTAAGTTTGGTGAAGAGAAAACAGCTTGTGCCAAATGTCCTGTTCATTGTTACAAACCGGATTATCGCCAAAGAATTAAAGGGGTTATGCGTTTTTCTGGTCCGTGGATGCTGCTCTATCACCCCATTGAGTCGATTAGGCATATTCCGCTACCTAATAAATTGAGAAAATAAGTAAAAACCGGACATCATTTGATGCCCGGTTTAATGTATTTTTAGGTATTATTCTCCCAGCTTTTCAGCCTTCACCAAAATCTCTCGCAAAACACGGGCAACCCGGCTTTTTCTTCTCTTTACTTTTACACTTATCCGTCTTAACGACTCTTGGTATACGGCGGTATCATTGGGTTCATAGAGCTGTTTGGCGGCAATCCGTAACGTCCTTCTCATTAATATTGCTGATGAACGTGTTGACTTCGTTCGGTATCCTCTGCGCAAGACCCGTATAGTATGTTTGTATTTCTCCAGGTCTTCGTTTGGAGGAACAAGGGCGAACAGATTTAGGGAGGAGTCATTGAACCCGTAGCTTTTGAACATGATTTTTAGATTCTCAATATTTATGAGATTTCCTCTGAAGTGGGTTGGATGTTCTTGGTGAACGCCGACAACTTCTTTGATGCTGTGAAAAGGGATTTTTAATCGATGCAGTCGATACCCAAGATCCCAATCTTCGAGTCCATAGAGGATAAACTGTTCATTAAAACCTCCAGCCCGAGTTAATTGGCTGCGTCTTATGGACACACAACGTGTGACGAGTAACATCCAAGGGGCTACATCTGTGCTGGCAAATTGCTTTTTAGTATTTGGAGGAACTCTTGAGGCAAAGGTGACTTTTGATAACGTCTCCGTCTGCTGAAGGATATCATTGGGTGTGATTATTGGGATGATTTCAGTCGCTGATTCGAAGTCAGGATTCCATAAGTTAGAAGGCGAAAGTGTATTACGGCAATGTTCTTTTTCTTCAGGAGAAAAGTCTGGGTAGTAGTGGGTATAAGCGTCATCCCATGAGTGTGGAATACCTGAAATTATCGACTTAGGATATTTACGGTGATACTGGTTTACGATCCTAATGAATTCAGGGAATACCAGAAAATCAGCATCGCAGAAGATGACGTATTTCCCTTTTGCCTGACTCAGCCCCAAATTTCTTACGGCAGAACGGCCGCGTTGTTCCTGCTGAGCGACATAAATAAGCGGATAAGAAGTTTGAAAGCTTTCGACCATTTCCTTAGTACCATCTGTAGAACCGTCATCTGCGATGATTACCTCGAACCGATCCTTCGGATAGGTCTGTGTCTCGAATGAAGTGAGTGTAAGTAGCAGCTGCTGAAGTCGGTTATAGGTTGGAATTATGATGCTGTAACGGATAGCCAGAATGATCACCCCCACCATTTAATAAAAGCCCTTGAATAGGATAAATAATAACAATATATTCAGGGACTTTAGCCTGGTCTAGTCAAACGCCTTTAAGGGTGGAAATAGGCAGGGGACAGGGTTTAGCACGAATCAAAGATTTTATCTTTTTGTGAACTTACCTAGCTCCGTCTCATCTCTATTGTAAAGAACCCGCTATATTAGCGGGTTCTTTACTGTCTGTGCGCTTAATTGTAGTAGACAGAATGCTCGGTATATGTGAAGTGCTATTAGTGAGATATAAGAACCCCATATTGTTTAAAAAAGTTGGTGATTTCAGAGATGTCCATCCGTTCATCAGGTAGATCTTCTGGATAATAAATGCCTGGGACCAATGGTTCTTCCTTTGATATCCGCAATAGCTTTTCTGCTTGGACAGCAGCTCCCAAAGCGGTAAGATGAGTCTGACCAAGCGGGTCAGAAATCGCTATTGTCCGTTCAACCCAGTGCCCATTATGATCCAGGCCCTTTAGATGAATAAGGATATGATGTGCGCTGCCAGTACCAGGATTGTAGAGCAGTCTTCGTCTAAGCGAACGGAATCGGTCCCCGCTGATCATCTTCCATATTCCGCTGTTAACTAGTCCGACAAGGATGGAGGTGGAGGCTTTGCTGTCGAAGGAGATGCGGAAGCTGGCGGAGTCGATATGCTCAGCTGTTGGCAAGGTGACATGATCTGGGGTGTCAAGCCGATAGCATTTTGCTGTATATCCATCTGGAAATTGGACTTTGATGGGGTCAGTCATTGGAAATACAAGACGTTTTCCCCCCCGTTCTGTAATATGGAATGGAATGGTCATACGATCCATGTACGCCGCGGAGTCGGGTCCTGCTTTGTCACGTAGAGAGTACAACGCGTGAATATCAACGGCGACGTTTTGAAACGTGGCCGAGTGCAGCATGGCGAACAGCGAAGCAGTTCCCGCCATCCATCCCGAAGAAAGCACGATAGGAGCATAGAGGTCTGCTTTTTCTAACTTTGTGATTGATTGTTGGAATATCTCTGTCCAGCGAGTAAGATCGATCAGTGGGATTTTTCTTCTAACTGCAGACATAAGTAGCCGATCCTGCAGATCGTTGACGGAATTGATGATTAGCGATACATTATCGCCTGCATAAAGCAGTGGATCATCCGCATTATTATCAACTACGACTGTTTGTACCCGTGTGGACTCAAAAGGTGCTGCTTTTTGCGGTGACCTTCCTCCCAATATAATCTCGAGATCGGGATGTCGATCGTGTAATATTTGAGCAATTTGTCTGCCGACGGCACCGTATCCTCCTACAATAAGTACCTTTTTCCTATGCATATCTGCAACCTCCATTTAAATGTTTATATGTTTAAGTTATTTAACGTATTGCTTAAAAAAATAGGAATGACAAGTGCTAGTCAGGTTAATGGCATTAATTAGCACTGGCATTCCTCTTCAACGAAATGGACAAGTTGTTTCATAAGCGCTATCGCTTCGTCAAACTCAAGTCTGTAGAACATTTCCGTGCCCTTCTTCTGAACCTTAAGCAGCCCTGCTTGCCGTAATATTTTCAGATGATGAGAGACTGTAGGCCGGGACATGGGGATATGCTCTGCAATTTGGCTCACATTCATACTCTCTTTGTCGATCAGCAATGCAATGATTTGCTGACGAATAGGATCCCCCAAGCCTTGGAAATAGGGGCTTAAATTCTCGAAAATATGAATCGCCTTCTGATTACTACTAGATTCGTTCATAACTCCCTCCGTTATAATGTTTAATTGTTTAAACGTATCATAATATATTTCAGGGAATAATTCAATGCGTTGATAGTCTCCGTTATTTTGGAGGAATCCTAGTTTATTAAATATAATCAAGGGACATATGGATATTTGTATTAAAATTGTGAGGTCATATGGTAAGGCGGTTTTATGGATGAACTCAAGTAAAAAATAATCATGTCCTTAAACAAAAGACACCTCGATGGGTGTCTTTTGTTTAAGGAATTCCAGAAGGTAGCATACAAAGCTCGGCTTATTCGCGGGGATAAAAAAGGATCAATAAGAGGCTGCTCCTTTTTATGTTCTATTTTCCACTAGGTAATAATTTATTCAATAAGATTGCTGCCAATGAAGCAGCTAGGATAGGTGAGCCTAATAAATACTGTACGAATGTAGGCAAAGAGTTCAAGTAGTCACCAGGAATGAGTACCAAAGCCAAGGTGATGATCATTGGTAAGGCAATAATGTACATTTCTTTTTCGCCGATGGTTACATTTTTCATTACTTGCACACCATTAATTGCGATGATGCCGCAGATGATGGCGAAGACGCCGCCGATTACAGCGGATGGAATGGAAGAGATCAAAGCGGCGAGTTTACCGGAACAACCAAAGAGGACAAACCATCCTCCTACAGCGAGAAAAACCCGGCGGCTGGCAACACCTGTAATGGAGATGATCCCTGCATTAGTTGAATAACCTGTAACAGGAGTCGAACCGAGCACAGAAGCAATAAGACAGCCAATTCCTTCTCCAATTACGCCGCGGTTAATATTTTTGTCTGTCAAAGGTTTATTGATTACATTGCTGACCGCAAACCAGGTGCCTGTTGTTTCAGCCAGCAGCACGATATAAATAATAACCATGGTGATAATAGCTGAAAAATTGAAGGAAAAGCCGAAATCAACAAAAGCGATTCGCGGCATGCTAAACCACTTGGCACTACTTATCGCTGAGAAATCTAAAACGCCCATAATATTAGCCGAAATACATCCAACTACTAACGCCATCATTACGGAAAGAATTCGGAAGACAGATCCTTTATTACGGAACAAAGTACCGAGAACCACAAAAATAAGCAGTGTAGCACCTGAAATAAGGGCTAATAATACATTTTGATTAATTGAAGCCCCGGAGGCTCCGTAGATATTATCTCTGATCGCAACAGGCAATAAAGATAGACCTACAATGAAAATGATTGTGCCACCTACGATAGGCGGGATAAAGTTTTTAACGATTTTATTAAAAATCCCCGCATAACCCAAAATAATAACCAGGATGGCCCCGATTAAGCTGGCACCTAACACGGAGCTCCAACCGAGCTCCCCGCCACCACTAGCTGCATAAATACTGACGATCGCACCCAGTGGAACATAAGAAGGACCTTGAGCGATAGGCAGCTTCATACAGAAATAGGTTTGCACAATCGTTGCAAGTCCTGCGGCAATAAAGGTGGATTGGATTAACGCGCTGGACTGATTGGGCTGTAAGCCGATTAACATCGCAATAAGGAATGGCACTACATAGACATCCATAGCCAATACATGTTGAAAGCCGAGAATGACGGATTTACTAAATGAAACTTTTTCATCGGGTAGGACAGTTAGTAGCTGTGATTCCAAATGTGCTTGCTCTTGTACGTTTACTTGTGTTTTCACTCCGATGCCCACCTTAAGTTTTCTAGTTTAATTAATCTTTAACGCGAATGAACTTTTTCACCCTGTACCCAGACTTCACGGATATTTTCAGGTCTAGCCAGATACATTATCTTTTGAAAAATATCTTGCAAATCTTCATTCTCATCAAAGACGGGCAATTTCGCCGAGGGTACTTTCGTATCGATTATTTGAACATCCCATGCATAACCTTCTAGTAACCGGCCGATAGGTAAGCTTAAGCTTTCTCCGCCGCCAGCGGTAGCAAGATAAAAGGATTCATGGATCGTAATTCGTGATCCCGGTACTCCGCGGTTTTGTGCAGAAAGTGAGGGATTCACACCATCCTCCAGCATTCTTGAAGACATTACGGCTTGTCTAATGTTATCGAAGAGACTAGGTGAAAAACCTCCGGAAATATCAGAGCCTAAACCAATCTCAACGCCTTTGGCATGGAAGTCAGCGATCGGAATGACACTATTGGCAAAATACGCATTGGATATCGGACAATGCGCAATAGCTGTTCCTGTCTCTGCAAACAAATTCACATCATTTTCATCTAAAAAATTACAATGAGCCATGACAGATTTATCACTGAGCAGACCAAAATCATGCAAGGCAAAAGCATCGTTCTTTTGGAATCGTTCTTGCACATAACCGTGCGCCCAATCACTTTCACTACAGTGCGATTGCACATACGTATCATATTTAGCGGCAAGTTCTCCCAAGCCTTGTAAAGCCTCATTAGTGCAGCTTGGAATGAACCTTGGTGTCACTACTGGATAAACGCCTTGTTTAGTAGATTTAGCGAGTTCTTGTACAGCTAGTATAAATTCTTCCGTATCCACTAGTGCGGTGTGGGTGTCGGAGTCGCGGTAATTCTCAGGATTTCCCTGCGGATCGTCCATAACCACTTTTCCAACGAGTCCACGTTGTCCTTTTTCCGCACATATTTTAGCCAATAATAGACTGGCCTCTTTATGCACCGTTGCAAAATAAAGTGCTGTAGTGGTTCCGTTTGCGAGCAAAGTACCAACCACGTCATCGTAGACTTTTTTTGCAAAAGCCAGGTCCGAAAATTTAGACTCCAGTGGGAAGGTATAAGTATTTAGCCAATCATAGAGCGGGATATCTAATGCAGTTCCAGATTGAGCCCATTGTGGCGCGTGGACATGCAGATCGATAAAGCCGGGCAAAAAATACTGGCCCTCGGCTAATACATGAAAATTGTCCTGACCTTGATAAGCATCAAGCAAGGGTTGATAGTCGGCGTGCTCCGGTGCAACGATCATTTCTATCATCCCATCCGAATTGATACAGAAGAGATGATCCTTTAAAATTTGAATTTCTTTTGGAGATAGGCTAGAAAATGAAGTGCCTAGGAATATTTGCATATAATTTCTCATGAATTCCGCCTTAATGTTCGTCTTTTGGTGTGCATTCGTTATTATAATCCGTGAAAAAGGATAAGTCCAGACCAAAAGTCGAATAAAGGCGTAATTGACGGATAGGAGAAGCTGAGGAATTGAAAGCGAATATGACGCATAGACGTCACGTTCGCTAGGCTAGAATACAGAAAAAGATAGAGGGAAGTAAAAAATGCTGATCGGCTTCGATTTCTTTACGGTTATAGGAAATGAATGCGGTTACTATCTTGTGATATAATAGATGAAATCGATCAATAGTTTGAGAAAATTGGATTAGGAGTGTTGCCTGGATGAGAAGATACAACATTTGGCGCCCGTTGATGTTAATTATTGTTGCTGTACTTACAAAAAGCTTGGTCACTAACCTGTGCATTTTGTTTGGTATGCAGGCTGAATCAGCAAGTAGTATGGGGACGCTGGGCATGGTCATTGCCGGTTTAGTGATGTACAATCGCATGACAAATCGCCGACGTAAATAAGCTGGCCGGATAGATTATAAACGTCTGGTTATTATGTTATAGTAAAGATTGAAATAAAACTTGTATCGACCTGAAAAGGAGTACTTCATGACACAGTTTGTCTACAAACAAATTATTGATGACTTAAAAATGAAAATTTTTGCTGGGCAGTTTCCCGATATGAAATTACCGGATGAACGAACGCTTAGTGAAACTTATCAAGTGAGTCGTAGTTCTATTAAAAGTGCTCTGACTAAAATGGCAAATGCCGGCATTATTTTTAAAAAGCGTGGCTCAGGGACATTTATAAATCCTTTATACATAAAAAATGAATCTATTTTTAACTACGAAGGCTCTAATTTAGGTGTCACCGACAATTTTCAAATGAATGGGAAGAAGCCAAAGATTAAAGTTTTGAAATTTGAGGTCATTCCACCAACGGAAGAACTACAGCGGGATCTGTTTTTAGGCCCTCATGATTTTGTTTACAAAATCATTCGCTTACGTCTTTTTGATGATGAACCCTTTATGATTGAAACGGGTTATATCCCAATCAAAATCGTGCAGAATTTAAATCAGACCATTATTGAAGGATCTATCTTTAATTATTTGGAGGATTCACGAAATCTGGCGGTAACCAAATCCTTTTTATCGATATCCGCAGAACCCTCTGAGGCTACGGATCAAGAGCTGCTGCATTTGCAGGCAAATGAGCCAGTAAGCATTATGGAAGGGATTTTCTTTTTAGATAATGGCACGCCATTTGAATTCTCCCATATGCGCTTCCACTATAAATACTTAAAATTTAATACCTTTGTGTCCGTTCATTAAAAGTAAGACTGGGGAATTTTTCTCGGTCTTATTTTTTTTGTTTTGCGCAAAATAGATGAAGGATAAGGAGCAAATACCCCCGCAAACTTCAGTCCATATTTTTACATATATATTAATATTGACGTATTTTTACAGACAATTGACACTGTATTTCATACTATGTTCATATTTTCACAAAATTGGACCGTATCATTTGTTGAAAAGGTTGAATTAATTTTTCGCGGCGGTATGATGTACTTGTGGAAGAAATTACGGCAATGTAGACACAGAAAAAATTTTGGGGAGTGGAAGAAATGGTATTATCCATGGATGTTGATTACTCATCAAAAACTTATTTAGAGAAGCTTGATGCATACTGGCGCGCAACTAACTACATCTCTGTAGGTCAACTGTATTTGAAAGATAATCCGTTGTTAAGAGAACCGCTGAAAGAAGCAGACGTAAAGATTAAGCCCATTGGACACTGGGGAACTATTCCAGGCCAGAACTTTATTTATGCCCATTTGAATCGGGTCATTACTAAATATGATTTGAATATGTTCTACATCGAGGGCCCTGGTCATGGCGGTCAGGTTATGGTTTCGAACTCCTATCTCGATGGTAGCTATACTGAAATTTATCCGGAAATCACACAAGATATCCCAGGCCTGAAGAAATTGTTCAAACAATTCTCTTTCCCAGGTGGAGTTGCTTCCCATGCTGCCCCTGAAACACCTGGATCGATCCACGAAGGTGGCGAATTAGGTTATTCTCTATCCCATGGTGTAGGTGCAATTCTGGATAATCCAGATTTGATCTCCGCGGTTGTTATTGGTGATGGAGAGGCTGAAACTGGCCCATTAGCGGCTTCATGGTTCTCCAACCGGTTCATCAATCCAGTTACTGATGGTGCAGTTCTGCCGATCTTGCACTTAAATGGTTTCAAAATCAGTAACCCAACGATTCTGTCTCGTCAATCCAAAGAAGAAATTACTGCATACTTTAAAGGTATGGGTTGGGAACCGTTCTTCGTTGAAGGCGAAAATCCTGATCTAATGCATCCGGAAATGGCTAAGGTGCTTGATACCATCGTTGAAAGAATTGAAGCGATTCAAAAGAATGCACGTGACAACAATGACCTGACGCGTCCGGTTTGGCCAATGTTGGTCTTCCGTTCTCCTAAGGGCTGGACGGGTCCAAAGCAATGGGATGGTGTTCCGAATGAGAACTCTTTCCGTGCCCATCAGGTGCCGATTCCAGTGGATCAAAAAAATATGAAGCATGCTCCAGCGTTATTGGAATGGATGAACAGCTATAGACCAGAAGAATTATTTGATGACAATGGTCGTCTGAACGCTGAACTTGCTGAGATTCTGCCAACTGGCGACAGACGTATGGGAATGAACCCAGTTACTAATGCTGGCAACCAAATTAAAGATCTAAACTTACCGAATTTCCGTAAGTTCGCACTTGATAATTCCAAACCAGGTGAAGTAATAGCACAAGATATGGCCGTTCTGGGTAAATACATGAAAGATGTTATCTCTCTGAACGAAGAGAACCGCAATTTCAGAATTTTCGGACCGGATGAAACAATGTCCAACCGTCTGGGACCTGTCTTTGAAGTAACGAAACGTCAATGGTTGGATCAAGTGATTGAGCCGAATGACGAATTCCTAGCTTCTTATGGCCGTGTTATCGATTCCCAATTGTCTGAACATCAGGCAGAAGGTTTGCTTGAAGGTTACGTATTGACAGGTCGCCATGGTTTCTTTGCAAGCTATGAAGCTTTCTTGCGTGTCGTGGATTCGATGATTACTCAGCATTTCAAATGGCTGCGTAAAGCAACAGATCAAAGCTGGCGTGCGGATATTCCATCATTGAATGTGGTAGCAACTTCAACTGTATTCCAGCAAGACCACAATGGTTATACTCACCAAGATCCAGGTTTGCTAGGTCACTTGGCTGATAAAAAACCAGAATTTATCCGTGAGTATTTGCCGGCTGATGCCAACTCCTTGCTGGCTGTCTTTGACACCGTCTTAAATGACCGTCAAAAAATTAACTTGATTGTTTCTTCCAAACATCCTCGTCCACAATGGTTCAGTGCGGATGAAGCACAAGAGCTGGTGGATAAAGGACTGAAGATTATTGACTGGGCAAGCACCGATCAAGGTGGAGAGCCTGATGTTGTCTTTGCTTCTGCAGGTACAGAACCAACTATCGAAAGCTTGGCTGCCATCTCTATCCTGCATGAAAAACTGCCGAACCTTAAAATTAGATATATCAACGTGGTAGACTTGTTGAAACTGAGAAGTCAAAAATTAGATCCGCGTGGCTTATCTGACGAAGAGTTTGATCAATTTTTCACAAAAGATAAACCAGTTATCTTCGCTTTCCATGGATATGAAGGTCTGATTAAAGACTTGTTCTTTGATCGTCATAACCATAATCTGCACGTACACGGATACCGCGAGAATGGCGATATCACAACACCATTCGATATGCGCGTATTGAATCAAATGGACCGCTTTGACTTGGCGAAGGAAGCTGTTCTGAGCTTGCCTAATGCTAACGACTATAAAGCGATCGCAGATGAAATGGATGCTATCGTTAAGAAACATCACCAATTCATTCGTGAAGAGGGTATTGATTTGCCAGAAGTAGAGAACTGGGTATGGAAAGCTTTGAAATAAGCGTATAGCCGGTACCATAGGAAGTAATACAAAAAGACACCTTTAGAGGTGTCTTTTTATTTGTTTAAATAACCATACAAAACAATTATAATCATTTTTTCATCTTTACCACTGTAAATATATGTGAGTAAATAGGTGGGTAAAGAAAGGGGAGAAATGTATGACATCTATTGATAAACTTCCCAAGTCTATAGAAATACAGCTTACAGAACAACCTTTATTTCACTCTGTATCTGATTTAATGAAAGATGGGCAATTCGGTGAGCAGTGGCTTGTATTGACTGAGAAGGAGATTTCCGTTTGGGGAACGGACGGGAAACTGGTCTCAAAGCTTCTAGTCTCGAATATTACTGATGCCCGGGTAGTAGGCGGGGTAGGCGGCGGATCGTTGCTTGTGGATACCCAAGAGGGGCCTATTATACTTATACGTTATACAGCATCACTTACCTCTATATTTGGTTTTGCTTCTAAATTAATTGGCGCTGTAGCTAAAGGCGAGGAACGGCCAACCGCTTCTGAAAAAGAGTTTCCAAGAAATTGTCCAAAATGCCGCAATCCACTGCCGGAAGATTCGCAAGCTTGTCCGGTGTGCAAGAGTAACGGCAAGGTTCTATTTCGGATGCTGAGCTATGCCAAGCCTTATAAGATCCAAATGATCGCTGCGGCGATTATGTTGATTTTTACTACATTGGTAGAGCTTGTTCCACCTTTTTTGACGAAGATGATCGTTGATAATGTGTTGACAGAAAAGGATATGGGCTCAACGCTTCTATGGATTGTGATCGGGCTAGCAGCCACGTCCTTAGTAATTACTTTAATGCAGACTGTACGTGGACTTATAGGGGTATGGATTGGTTCCAAAATCATGGGTGATCTTCGTCATGATGTGTATCATTCCTTGATGAAATTATCTTTATCTTTTTTCGACCGAAGACAATCTTCGCAATTTATTGGACGGGTGAATAATGATTCAGAGGCGATGCGGCAATTTATGACTGACGGTGTAATCTGGGTCTCGGGTGAATCGCTGCGGGTAATCGCTATTTTCACTATTATGTTCAGTATGGATTGGAAGCTAACGCTGCTTGCTATGCTGCCTATGCCGCTTATGGTGGTGCTGTCGACCGTGTTATGGCCGATGATTGGCAGACGTTGGTACCAGCAGTGGAGATCTATTTTTAGATTAAACGCTTTGGTTGGCGATTCTTTGCAGGGGATTCGTGTAGTCAAAGCATTCGGTCAGGAAACAACAGAGATGTCACGTTATACAGTCGCCAATAAGGAGCTGGTTCGGCATAATATTCGGATCGAAGGCTTATGGCAGGGGATGTTTCCTGCTTTTGCGTTGGTTGCTGGTGTGGGTACGTTATTAATTTGGTTTTATGGCGGGAAAACGGTGCTACAGGGCCAATTATCCATCGGTACGCTAATCGCTTTGGTGACCTACCTTGGGATGCTTCTTGGACCTTTGCAGTGGGTGAGCCAAATGATCAACTGGGCCAGCCATGCGATTTCAGCAGCAGATCGGGTCTTTGAAATTATGGATACTCCGTCAGATGTGCCTGATACTGTGAATCCAGCAGCCATCGGCCGCGTAAACGGTGAGGTTGAGTTTAAGCGGGTTACTTATGGATACGAAAAACATCATCCTGTGCTCAAGAACGTGGATTTAAAAGTGGGTGCGGGCGAGATGATTGGTCTGGTCGGACATTCAGGTGCCGGTAAGTCGACTTTCATTAATATGATCTGTCGCTTCTATGACACAGATGAGGGAACCATTACCATCGATGGTGTGGACATCCGAAATATCAGCCAGTCAGATCTGCGTAGTCAGATCGGTGTAGTGCTGCAGGAGACGTTTCTATTCGACGGAACGATTGCTGAGAATATTGCCTATTCTAAACCGGACGCTACGGAATTAGAAATCATGCGCGCTGCAAAAATTGCCAACGCCCATGATTTTATCGTTCAATTGCCGGATGGCTATGATACAAGAGTTGGGGAACGTGGCCATAAATTGTCCGGTGGAGAGAAGCAGCGAGTGTCTATTGCCCGAGCAATAATTCACGATCCGCGAATTCTAATCCTAGATGAAGCAACAGCTTCTGTAGATACAGTGACCGAGCGACAAATTCAAGAAGCGATCTCGCGACTGGTAAAAGGCAGAACGACATTCGCGATTGCCCATCGATTATCCACGCTAAGAAATGCGAACCGTCTTGTAGTGCTTGAACGCGGGAAGATCATTGAAGTGGGTACACATGAGGAATTGCTTGCTGCAGAAGGTGCTTACTTCAAGCTAGTTGAGGCACAGAAGGAAATGTCGCAGATTAAGGGGGTTGAGATGCATGAGTGATTCGAATCTTGTTAACGGGGAATTGAATCCTAAAGATCCCTATGAGATTAACATTCTTGAACCGGGTGCAATCTCTTTTAGCCGCAGTCAAGGTGGCGTGTTTCAAGGAGTAGTGGAGGGTCAAGTCTATGAGGAATTAATTCTTTTTCGTATATTTCCATTCCAATATACCACGGAGTATATTTCAGTTCGTAACTCCAAGAGTGAGGAGATCGGAGTCATTCGTGACATTGATCAGCTCGATGAAGAAAGTCGGGTGGAAGTGGACACAGAGCTCCGGCTGCGGTATTTTCTTCCGGTTGTAACCCGCATTGATTCTATTAAGCAAAAAGCGGATATGTGGATTTGGGAGCTGCAAACGAATCTGGGCCAGACCCGGATCGTTATGCGGAACCTGCACGAGCATATGCAGTATCCAAGTCATAAACGAATCATTCTTACGGATATCAATGGAAAAAGATGCGAAATCCGTGATTATCTAGCCCTGGATGTTCAGAGCCGAAGCAAGCTGAAGGATGTTTTATAGTCTAGTTATGAAAAAGCTCCGCAGCCATTTGTTGATGGCCTGCGGGGCCTCTTTTTTTATCCGTAGTTTCTGCTAAGGAAAAATTTGATGGCGTTCTCTCTTCGGTATGGTAATATATTACAACCGGATCTTTACCATAGGGGAGGTATGTGAGTGAAGCATAAATGGATCAATTCGCCGTACACCTTTGCTTTAGGGATGTTTGCGATGATGGTTCCCAGTCAGGCATTTAGTTCATTTTACAGTTACTTTTATGTTGAAAAATTAGGATTGGGCATTGGACTTGCTACATTAGCCAGAACCATCTTTCTGATCTGGGATGCGGTAAACAATCCGTTATTCGGCTATTGGTCAGATCGCACAGATACTCGTTTGGGTCGACGCAGACCATGGGTGTTTGGCTCAATTCCGTTATTCATGCTGGCATTTGTACTGGTTTTCTCCCCTCCCGGCGGATTATCTGAAAATGGATTGTTCACTTGGTTTCTAGTCACACTTATTTTCTATGAGGCTGTCGCCACTGTGTTATGGGTGAATTATGGAGCGTTACTCCCGGAGCTCTTCCGTGGAGACCGTATTCGGGCAAAAGCCTCTGCGATTCAGCAAGGCTATCAAGTTGTAGCTTTGTTAATCGGTACTGCCTTAACCCCAATTATTTTTGCAGCTATTGGTTTCTCTAATATGGCTATAGTGTATGCCTGTCTCTTTGGAGTGTTTATGTTTTTATGTATGATGAATGTCCAAGAAAAGAAGGAGCCCACAGAGCAGGAACCCTTGAAGTTGATTCCGGCTTTTCGGGAGACCATTCGGAATAAAAAGTTTTGGGTGTTTAATATTTCGAACTCTTTTGCCCAAACGGTGAATGGACTTGTAAGCTCGATGATTCCTTTTTATGCAAAATATGTACTTCATATCTCAGAGGCTCAGGTATCGATTTTACTTGCAGCTGTTTTTGTTTCGGTCATTCCATTAGTATTCGTGTGGTACTGGATGATTCGTAAGATGGACGGGGTTAAGGCGTGGCGGTTATCACTGATCTTATATGCGTTATCGGTAATTCCGTTATGGTTTGGTTATGATCTCTTAAGTGGTGTGGCTGCTGGCGTAGTTGTCGGTTTCGGATTAGCCGGATTTCTAGTGACCCCAGCAATAGTAGGTGGCAAGATTATTGATGAGGATGCGGAAAAAACAGGTCTGAGAAGAGAAGGAATCTACACGGCTGTAAGCGGATTCATTACTCGTTCAAGCGGGTTAATCTCTGCGTTAGCTTTTTTCATTGTAGGTATGATTTTTGGCTATCAAGGCGGCGATGATCCAGGGTCCAATCCTGAAGCGACATTTAGGTATTTAATAAGTGTGGTGCCATTATGTCTGTTGGCCATAGCTGTTGTCATATCCTTCACAATGAAATTTACATTTATGGACTCTTTGAGAGGTGAGGCTGACTATGAACAAAAAATTAATCATCAATTGTGATGATTTTGGGCAAAGTCCCCCCATGAATCAGGCGATAAAACATCTGCTGGAAGAGGAAAAGGTATCCTCAGCAACGATTATGGCGGTGGCCCCTGGCTTTGAGGAGGCGGCTACATGGTGTAGTCGCAGGCAACAACGGAATGTGGGACTTCACTTGACGATGACTAGTGAATTTGAGGCTTTGCGCTGGGCGAGCCTGACGGGGGAGGCTTCTCTTCACGACGAGAGCGGACATCAATATAGGACGGTAAAAGAGTTCGAACAGGGGGCGCAGACAAAAGCCGTACTAAAGGAGATAGATGCGCAGTACGAGCGAGTGAAACAGTCGGGAATAGTGATTAGCCATGTAGACAACCACATGGGTAGTTTATACGGAATGGAAACAGGACGCAGCTTGCTTCCGCAGACGTTGTGGAAAATTTCGCGCTGGGGATTGCCCTCACGATTCTTCAGATACATCCATGCTGAGGATCCGCTTTTGGCATCGCTGAAAAATATTGAACGACCAGTTGCCCTTGGAGCAGGGCTGGCGGATACGTTTGGGGTGCCGATTCCCGACTATTTGCTATCGCATCCTTTTGGTGTAGAGGAAGGCGAGACGTATGAAAGGTTTAAAAGATCTATTATTGCTAAGCTGTATTCGCTGCCGGATGGCGTTAGTGAGACCTATATTCATCCCGGGATAGACGATCCATGGATGCAAGCAAATATTCCGCACTGGAGTAAGCGAGTTTGGGAGTATAAGTTGCCCTTTGATGATGATTTTACCTATGCCCTCAGTGATGCTAAGGTTGAATTGACCAATTATCGTTATGTACAGGAGCATCTAAAACATCCACGGTTAAGATCTGCAGGCAGATTGTTAAAGAACCTGATAAGATTATGAGCAAAAATAAAAGACACCTTGAGGGGTGTCTTTTGATTATCCCATTAATCCTTTTAGCCCGTTAAGGAAGGGGGAAATAGATTTAATCATATTGTAGCCCATCTTCATAACCGGCATAGTTTTTTGTACCATTCCAATAAAGTTGCCGATTCCCCCGAACCCGCCAAATCCGCCAAAACCACCGCCTCCAGAACTGGCAGCCCCTGCTCCTGCGGAGCCTAGAGCGCCTCCACCCATTCCGAAAAGTGAGCCGAATAAGGGCATTAATCCTGATACGTTTGCTTTCCGGGAGCGGGAAGAAGAGTGTTTTTTTGATTTTCTGTGTTTGTTTTTACGTGGTTTGGAAAGGGTCAGTCCATTCTTATCGAGGCCGGTTATCCATCCTATATACGTACGTCCATCATGTAACGTAATGCACACGGGTCTACCTTTCAGCTGTTCAGCACGTTTGCGAATCTTCGTTGTATTTGCCATTTGTGGATCACCTCATTGGTCTATTTACTTCTATATTACTCAGATATTTTTGTGTTGCTTGTGCTAGTTCATCATAAAAAAATATTTGGGTGAAAGAGCTACCACTTGTGTTGATGCCCATAATAATTCATTACACTCATATAATTTAATGTGCGATAAATAAATTATGGAGGGGTGAAAACTTGATATCAGCATGGATTGGGAGTATTACTTTTTTGGGAGCAGTGATTCTTTATATACTGCTGTCTCTGGGATTGCCTTATGGGGAATTTGCAATGGGAGGAAGGCATAGAATTATGCCTCCACAAATGAGAGTCGCGTGTGGAGTTTCAGTAGTGATACAGCTAATTGCCATCCTGTACTTATTGCAGGCAGGGAATGTGATCTCTATTGGATTACCTTTTGATAGAAGGGTATGTTATTTTTTTGCCGTCTATTTAATGCTTAATACTATAATGAACTTATTGTCGAGGAGCATGAAAGAAAAACTTGTAATGACACCCTTATCTCTAATAACTGCAATTTGTTTTGGGATTACTGCTATGAATGGGTAAAAAGTAGTGCCAGATATAGATTCGACTTTTCTAGACTTTATATAGGATTGTTTTTAGGACACATCTGGTGAAGATGTGTTCTTTTTGCATCTATTGACTCTTGACCTATAAAAACGGATTCATAAGTCTAGGTCTTTCTTCTTATGTTATTATATTTAACATTGTTTTATATTATTTTTACAATTATATGATAATTGGTTATGTTTGTGTGATATAATATCACAGAAATTATGTGAAAATGATAGGGAGGACTAATATTATTATGGGATGGAAGACACGATGGAATAAGCCGATTGCTTCTGTATTAGCAACTGCAGTGCTTTCTTTGCAGGTGTTTGGAGGTATTGGTTTGGGTGCAGCTTGGGGTACAGATAAAGCTGAAGCAGCATCCGCAGCCACAGCCAAACTCCGGCTGATGAGCACGACGGACGTGCACACCAATGTCTACGGCTGGGACTATTTTAAGAATGCGGCTTCTACAACTGTAGGACTCGATCGGACAGCTACGTTGGTTACTTATGCTAGGAGCGAATATCCTGATAATAATCTTCTGCTCGACAATGGGGACTTGATTCAAGGTACGCCATTGGGTACTTACATCGCGAATGAAAGTAATTTAGTAGAATCAGAGACTAAGCTACACCCTATGATTGCGGCTATGAATATTATGGAATATGATGTTGCGACTTTTGGTAATCATGAATTCAATTATGGGCTGGAATTCTTAAATCGGACTATTAAGGGCAGTGCTAATAACCCATTGAGTGGTGCGGACTTCCCCTATGTAAATGCCAATATATATATTGATGATAAAGATGGTAATCCAGATAATGACGTAAATGCTTTTGAACCTTATGTCATTCTTAATAAAAAAATAGTGGACAGCGATAACCAGCTCCGGGATATTAAAGTCGGTGTGCTTGGTCTTGTGACCCCGCAGATTATGGAATGGGACAAGGTTAATCTGGAAGGCAAAGTCATTGCTAAGGACATTGCTGAAACAGCAGAAAAATATGTTCCTATCATGAAGAGTGAGGGTGTCGATGTAATCGTAGCAATGGCACATACCGGCTTCGATGCAACTGCAGTTGCAGGTACTGGTGCAGAGAATGCTATCAATCTTTTAAGTAAGGTTGACGGCATTGATGCGATTACTTTCTCACACACTCACAAGGTGTTCCCAACAGTTGATAATAAATCCCTTGACACTTCTTTCAAGGATCCATTAACAGGGCAGGCGTATAATAACGCTCAATCTGTTGTTGATAATGTTTACGGCCACATTAACGGGACTCCAGCCGTGCAAGCGGGTTATGGTGGGGGTTACTTGGGCCTGATTGATCTCAAATTGGTGGAAGTAGGCGGAAAATGGGAAGTGGATAAAGATAAATCCATTGCCTCAACCCGCTCCATAGCCAATGCTATACCGGATGCTGCTGTTGATGCTGCTGTTGCAGCAGATCACCAAGCTACTATTGACTATACAGGTCAAGAGCTAGGTGTTACTACCGCTCCGATGAACAGCTATTTTGCAATGGTTCAGGACGACCCTACCGTGCAGATTGTTACCAATGCCCAGAAGTGGTATGTGGAGAAGTATATTGATACCAATCTTCCACAGTATAAAAATCTTCCGATTCTCAGTGTAGGTGCTCCTTTCAAGGCTGGGCGTAACGGTCCTTCAGAGTACACGAGTATTGAGAAAGGTCCACTGACTATTCGTAGTGCAAGTGACTTGTATTTGTATGACAACACGCTGAAAGCTATTAAAGTTAAAGGTTCTGTTGTTAAGGAATGGGTTGAAATGAGTGCGGGTGCGTTTAATACCATCAAAGAAGACATCACAGCTCCACAAAGCTTGCTGAATGGGGAGTTTGCTGTTTATAACTTCGATGTTATTGATGGCATTAAGTACACAATTGATGTAACCAAACCTGCAAAATATAGTCCTACCGGTGTGATTAACGATGCTTCATCGAGTCGTGTGAAGCAAATTACGTATAAAGGAAAAACGTTGGATCCTAACCAAGACTTTATTGTTGTAACTAACAACTACCGTGCAAGTGGCGGAGGGAATTTCCCAGGTGTGAAGGGTTCGGAGATTCTAGTCGATTCCCAAGATGAGAATCGCCAGATCCTTATGGACTACATCAAAGAAGTAGGTACAATAGATCCTTCTGCGGATGGCAACTGGTCTTTGGCTCCACTTTCGGATGACGTAAATCTCACGTTTACTTCGTCACCAGAAGCGGCGAAAGTTATGCCGGCCAACATTAAGGACACTGGTGAAAAAGATATTAAGGGATTTAGTATTTATGAATTGGCTCTACCAGCTAAGGACGTAGAAGTTCACCTTCTTGGAATTAATGATTTCCACGGTCAACTGGATACGGTGTCTGTCGTAAACAATAAGAACGTGGGAACAGCCGCTATTCTTGCGACTTATCTGAAAGAAGCACAGGCTAAATACGATAATTCTCTACTCTTCCATAACGGAGATTCCGTAGGTGCATCTGCTCCAGTATCTTCACTTGAGCGCGATGAGCCGACGATTGAGTGGATGAACTTGATGAGATTTGATGTGGGCTCCCTAGGAAACCATGAATTTGACCAAGGTGTCGATGCACTGATGACACAATTGAACGGCGGAGTGGACCCTAAGGATAGCAACGTTACCCACAAGGGTACAAACTTTGATTATGTTAATGCGAATGCAGTGGATGCCAAAACTGGCGAGCCAATTATTAATCCTTATGTAATCAAAGAAGTAGGCGGTGTGAAGATCGGCTTTATTGGTCTTGTAACGAAATCCACACCAAGTAAGGTGGCACCTTCCGGTACGGCTGGCGTGCATTTCCTCACGCCTGAAGAGGAAGTGGCGGCTGTTGAGAAATACGCTAAGGAGCTTCAATCTAAAGGTGTTGAGACGATTATCGTGCTTGCACATGATCCTGCAACAACCAAAGATGGTGTGACTACAGGTGAAGCGGCTGATCTAGCCAATGCGCTTCCTGCGGAATCCCCTGTTGATGTTATCGTTGCTGGTGATAACCATGCACTTGCAAATGGAACAGTAAACGGCAAGCTGATTGTACAAGCTTATTCTTACGGTACAGCATTTGAGGATATCAAGTTGATCATTGATCCTAAAACAGGTGATGTGAAGGACAAGTCTGCTGTGGTAACTTCCACCTTCCATGATGGGGTAACACCAGATCCGGAAAGTGTGGCACTGGTTAATGCTTACCTTGAGAAGCATCCTGAGCTCACTCAACCAGTGGGTACAACGGACGGAACTATCACTCGTACCGATGCTTACAATAATGAGGCTGCACTTGGTAATCTGATTGCTGACTCTATGCGTAATGCTGACTTCGGCGATGGTGCAAAAGCTGCCGATTTCGCCTTTATGAATCCAGGCGGTATCCGTGCGGACCTTCCGAAAGGTCCTGTAACCTTCGGCGATCTGGCTAAAATTCAGCCATTCGGCAACACGCTTGTGAAGCTGACACTAACCGGAGCGCAAATCAAAACATTGCTGCAACAGCAATGGAATGTAAAAGCTGATGGAACACCAGATATCAAAACGCTGCAAATTTCCGGACTGAAATATACAGCGAATATGTATCTGCCAGTAGCCGATCGTATTGCGAGCCTCACACTAACTGATGGAACACCAATTAATCCTACGCAGAAATATACAGCAGTAGTAAATAACTTTATGGCTGCGGGTGGAGATAACTACAAGGTTCTGACTCAAGCTAGTGATTCATTGGCTGGACCTATTGATTTGGACGTGTTCTACGACTACATTGTAAAAACGTTTAATGGCAAAGAGATTAAAGCAGCCATTGAAGGTCGTATTATTAATAAATTAAAGGCTGATTCGGGATCAGGCAGTGGCAGCGGAGGCGGTTCTACCGGTGTAACTCCAACGCCTACTCCAACCGCGAAACCAACAGCAACACCAGCACCATCAACAGCACCAACGGCAACACCTGCACCAACTACTGCGCCAGCAGCAAACTTCAAGGATCTGGGCAAGGTAGCTTGGGCGCAAGAAGCTATTGAAGCATTGGCTGCTAAGGGCATTCTGAAAGGTCTGGATGCAAATACTTTTGCGCCAACCAAAACAGTGACTAGAGCAGAGTTCGTTACGATGCTGGTACGCGCACTGAATCTTACGGGTTCAGCAACAACCAGTTCGTTCAACGATGTTAAACAAGGAGTTTGGTACACGGATTCTATCGCCCTTGCGGTGAAGGCTGGACTTGTACAAGGCTCTGGAAATGGCAAATTTGAACCGGGTCGTGAAGTGACTCGTGAAGAGATGGCCATTATGGTTGCTAACGCACTGAAAGACAAACTACAGCCGATTGATAAAAATGCAGCATTGGGTAAGTTTGCAGACAAATCCAGTATTGCTCCTTATGCACAAGAGGCTATCGCACAGCTAACTCAATTGGGAATCGTCAACGGTGTTGATGGTGGGAAATTTGCACCTAAGGGTATAGCTAATCGCGCTCAAGCAGCGGTTATCATCTATCGCATGCTTGGACAAGCATCATAATTCTATTGTTCTAACTAAAAGTGTATCGATGATCCTCTTGAGGGCATCGATACACTTTTTTTAAATATAAGAAAGTATAAGTGACACCAATACTCTTATAGTCTTCCCTTAAACGCTTACTGCCCTTACAAAGACACCGAAGGCGCTTTTACTTGTTAAATTTGTTGTTGCTCTTTCTGTGAAATCATGTTAACTTATATTCTGCACTGTATTTTTTTATATCTTGTGCGGTCGTGGCGGAATTGGCAGACGCGCACGGTTCAGGTCCGTGTGGGCTAACCCCCGTGGAGGTTCGAGTCCTCTCGACCGCATACCTAAGTGCATATAAACAGGCAATACTTTTGAATCGCTCTTCAACCTGAAGAGCCTTTTTCTATTTATACGCATAATTCAATTTGACAAACTCTATGTAAAAGAAGTGAAGCAAAGATGGAGCCTAATGTAGGTGTAAATACGAAGCAAAGTGTGCGGTTTCTAGAAAAGTATTTCTCTGGTGAATCGATAGATTATCGTCAGATGATTGCTTTATTCATCCCTATCCTAGTGGATCAGGCCTTTGTGGTGGGTCTTAATCTAGTGAATACAGCTATGATAAGCTCGTCTGGTGTGGCAGCTATCAGTGCGGTCAATATGATAGATTCTCTTAATATTTTTCTCATTAGTGTGTTTATTGCCGTCTCAACAGGTGGGACGGTTGTTGTTGCGCAGTATAAAGGGAGCGGCAATGACCTCATGGTGTCAAAAGCTACGGCAGGTGCTACGTCATCTGTTTCGCTGATGGCATTTGCTATTGGGATGTTCGGAATTCTTTTTCACAATCCGCTGTTGAATTTACTATTTGGAGCGGCCTCACCGGAGGTTATGGAGAACGCCCGAATATATTTAATCGGGAGCTGTATCTCTTATCTTGGTATAGCTGTTGTGGAAGCGGTATGTGGTGCTCTTCGTGGAATTGGTAGAACGAGGGCCTCGCTTGTACTTTCGCTAATTATGAATTTAACTTATGTCTTATTGAATCTCGTCTTTATTAACCTGTTGCATATGGGTGTTCTGGGGATGACCATTTCTATAAATATAGCTAGATACCTGGGGGCGTTCTGCGCACTTTATTATCTATTCCGATTGGACAACGATCTGCATATCCGTATTCGCGATCTTGTAGCGGTTAAGCTGTCTATGCTGAAAAAAATAATGTTCATCGGGATGCCGTTTGCGGCAGAGCAGATGTTTTTTAATGGTGGTAAAATTCTGACTCAGATCTTCATCGTTAGTCTGGGTACGTATGCACTTGCGACTAATGCGATTGCCTCCTCCTTTGCAGGGATTATGCAAATCCCGGGGAATGCGTTGTCCTTGACGATTATTACAGTGGTGGGACAATGTATGGGAAGCAATAATGTTAAGGATGCTCGAAAATTTATTAAATCATTCCTTGTCGCCTCTTCTCTTTCCCTGGTGGTGATGGGGTTGCTGATTATGCCTTTTTTCAATCCATTAGTGTCTATGTTCCATCCTCCTGCTGAGATTGTGGGTGATATCTTCCTGATTGTGCTCATCAATACGATTGCGCAAATTCCGTTATGGTCTATAAGCTTTATTACGCCTTCGGCGCTTAGAGCGGCAGGGGATTCCAAATTCACCTCTATGGTTTCGATGCTTACGATGTGGCTGTTCCGTGTAGTGCTCGGATACATCTTAGGTATTGTTCTGAACTTTGGTATACTCGGCGTTTGGCTGGCGATGAATTGTGAGTGGGGGATCAGAGGTTTGATTTTCCTGCGGCGATTTATGGGCAAGAAATGGGTTCAGCATCGTGTTATATAATAGATATAAAAAAATCAAAGGACGCCCTGAGGGGTGTCTTTTTTTGCATGCTCTGATGAGTGCCTTTGGAGAATGCAGCTTGAGTATTTCTTGGGAAGCGGGGTAATAATATGTAGGAATTGCGTCTTTATGCTTACTAAAACACACAACAAGGAGTCTTGCACAATGTCACATTTCGTTAGATCCGTTACTTCACCAAAGAAATTTATCTCCGGCCATAACTTACTGTCAGATCTGAATGAGTATATTAAGGCGTTTGGCGATCATGCCTATGTGATCTGTGATGAGTTCATTTTGGAACGTGCTAAGAAAGAGGCGGGAAGTTCCATCGAAGGTGCGGGGAATAAGGCTACTTTTGAAAAATTCAATTATGAATGTACTCAGGAAGAGATTGATCGTAATCGGGAACTTGCCCGTAAAGCTGGGGCGAATATCATCGTCGGTATCGGTGGAGGTAAAACACTGGACACCGCCAAAGCTACTGCGTATTATGAGAAGCTGCCTGTAGTTATTTTTCCGACGATTGCATCTACTGATGCACCATGTACAGCGCTGGCTGTCATTTATAATAAAGATGGTTCATTTGATCAATACTTATTCCTCCCAAGTAATCCGGATGTGGTCTTGGCGGATACAGCGATTTTAGCTTCAGCGCCTTCCCGTTTTTTCGCAGCTGGAATTGGCGACGCACTGGCTACTTATTTTGAAGCCCGTGCTTGTTATGCCTCTAATGGCGACAATCTCGTACTTATGAAACCTTCTACAACGGGTCTAGGTATATCAAGACTTTGTTATGAAGCTCTACTTAAGAATGCGGTAAAAGCAAAACGTGCGGTTGATCAGAAGCTCTATACACGCGCGGTGGAGGAGACCATTGAAGCGACAATTTATCTAAGTGGTGTGGGTGCTGAATCTGGTGGTCTGGCTGCCGCGCATGCTATTCATAATGGGATGACAGCCGTTCCTTCACTACACAAAGCTCAGCATGGTGAAAAGGTTACGTTTGGTCTTTTAGCCCAGTTAGTACTGGAAAATGCCTCAAATGAGGAGCTGGAAACTGTCATTAAGCTTATCAAGGATGTAGATCTTCCGCTAACCCTCGCCGATCTGGGGTGCACGGAATTTATCGAATCCGAATGGCGCCAAGTTGCTGAAGCTGCTTGTGCAGAAGGAGACACAATGGGCAATATGCCGTTCCCGGTTACTCCGGAAGATGTGTACAATGCGATAGTGGTGGCGAACTCGCTGGCAGAGTCTTATAAATAACTAGCACAACTAATATGTAGTGATAATGAAGGCGCCCTTGGGGGTGCCTTTTGTTTTTATATAGGTTAAGCTGTTGAAGTAGAGTAGGGGTAAAATTATGCTTATAGGTATCGGCTTCGGCATACTTAATCACGGGATAGGGTGCCTACGGAAACGAGATTATTGCTAATCGCCCCGTTGCTGTGCCAATATCACTCTATGTAATAAGGAGGAAAGATGAGAAAAAAACATTTAGGTTATCTATTCCTTATTATCATAATTATTGGAGCGGTAATAATAGCAGTAATTCACGGAAATTCGGAGCGTCAGAACAAGCAGTCGGCAGGAAGCCTTGGAATGGATTATGTGCGCAAAGAGTACACGGAAAGTGCGTCGCTGAGAGTTGCAACGATTTGCAAACCCTTATTTGGAGGGTCGGGTTATCAGGTAGTGCTCGAGGATTCAAGTGGGCAATCGTATTATGTCATTATCGTTCTCGGAACTACACGTAATCTTGTCACTATGGACGATCTGACGAAAGAGGTGCGGGAAGGTACATCTGTGTTTCCGCGCCACCAATAAAACATGATAAATGAATCGGATCTCATCTATATGATTATTGGGAGGCACTCCTGCGGGGTGTCTGTTTTTGTTATATTAAATTTAATTTTGTTATATATTTTCGGAATTACTAACATTAATACTAACGTAAACAATAAAATGATTATAACAAAAGGGAATATTTAGATTGTTTTATGCCAATGTAACCGCTATAATCTTGCATATACCGAAATATCTAACGAAATAAGAATATTTTGTTAGTGTTTGTTATTAATAACGAAGCTGAATATGTGGAGGTGAATAGTTAGCGAGTAGGTCTGTAATTGTCTTCTATAAGGACAGATAGTTATTGGGTTCATAACAGCTGGTTGGCTATTCTTATTATCAAATCCATTCATTTTCGAAGGAGAATTAGGAATGAAAAAAGCGAAAAAGTGGCTGGGGAGTATACTTGCCTGTGCAATGATAATGTCTCCTTTCCCCTCTGTAATTTCTGCAGCAGCAGCGCCATCGACTGTGGGATTCGGTGATACACAGGGTCACTGGGCACAACAAAATATTGCGAAGTGGGTAGAAAATGGCGTATTAAACGGGTATCAGGATGGTTCTTTTCATCCCAATGAAGGAATTACAAGAGCTGAGTTTGCTACGATCTTGAATAAGGTATTTGGTTTCTATATGAAGTCAGATCAATCTTTTTCCGATGTAAAAGCGACCGATTGGTATGCAGATCAGCTTTCGTTGGCACGATATGCTGGGTATTATGAAGGATACTCAGAGAATAAAGCACAAGCTACTGATTATATAACGCGTCAGGATGCGGTGACGATGTTGGCTCGGATATTTACTCTTCAAGCTACTGAAAGCGCTTCATCGATGAGTGGATTTAGTGATTCCGCTCAGATTCAGGCTTATGCTAAGGATGCAGTTCATGCGCTCTCAGGTTTGATTACAGGGTATGAGGATGGAACCTTTAAGCCGCTTGGAAGGATCACCCGTGCCGAAGTTATAACGTTAATTAATAAAATAGTGAAGAGTTATTACTCGCAATCTGGAAGCTTTGAAGGAGGAATAGTTTCTGGGAATGTAGTCGTTAATCAGGATGGTGTTGTGTTAAAAAATGCAACGATAAACGGAAACCTGTATCTAACTGCTGGGATCGGTAACGGCGAAGTGACCCTTGAGGGTATTAAGGTTACGGGCACCACATTTATTGCAGGTGGCGGGATAAACTCCATTCTTATTAAGAATAGCTCATTAGGCAAAGTAAATATAAATCGTAAAGAGGGTGAGGTTCGTGTCCTCACGAGTGGTACAACCCAAATTTCTCAGCTAACGGTAGATAGTCTAGCAAGACTGGAGTTTGGAACTGGGACGATGATCACCACGGGAATTCTAAATAGCACTGTGGGGCTGATCCTAGGTGAAGGCGCATCGATTGCTAATCTAAACGTAGCTGTCAAAGCGACTGGAACCACTCTTTCCGGTCAGGGCGACATTGCAAAAGCGGACGTTAAAGCAACAGGAGTAACGTTGAACGGTAAGCCCATTGCTTCTGGCACAATTGTCATTATCAAAGGCAATCAAGGTCCTGTAGCAACGACTACCCCAGCGCCTACCTCGGCATCAGGCTCATCAACAACGCCGGTAGGTCCGACTAATCCAACCGCGGCACCTACAGCGACACCAATACCAACGGAAACACCGACACCGACAGACCCGACGGGTCCTGTGGGACGTATCGAGAATTTAGCGGATGTTGATGCAAGTAGTGAGACTAGATCGCTATTCGCCTATTTACAGGATATCCGCGGCAGTGAGATCTTGTTTGGACATCAGCATGCTACTACAGAAGGACTTTCTATTGCTGAAAAGGACGGAACGCAGTCTGAGGTCGAGAATGCAGTAGGCGACCTTCCGGGGCTGTTCGGCTGGGATACGCTTAGTCTTGAAGGTTTTGAGAAACCAGGCGATCTAGGCGCAACCCAGCTGGAGAATCGTGATAAATTAATCGGCGTGATGAAATCTGCTTATGAAAAAGGCGGCGTGCTTACTTTAAGCTCGCATATGCCGAACTTCGTCACAGGAAAGGACTTTTATGACACCAAAGGGAATGTGCTTACGCATATATTACCCGGCGGTGACAAACATGCAGAGTTTAATGCATTCCTGGATATGATTGCGGACTTTGCGAATAACTTAAAAGATGATGATGGTAAAGCTATTCCAGTCATTTTCCGTCCATTCCACGAGCAAAATGGTGGCTGGTTCTGGTGGGGTGCGCCTTACCGTACGAAGGAGCAGTATGCTGAAATTTATCGTTATACCGTTGAATACTTAAGGGACAAAAAAGATGTGCATAACTTCTTATATGCGTTCTCACCGGGAAGTCCATTTAACGGCACAGATGCGACATTCCTTGAGACGTATCCGGGAGATGACTATGTCGATATCCTTGGCTTCGATAATTATTATGACGGAACCACTGAGGGTTGGTTTGATTCAGTCGTGAAGGATGCTAAGCTGATCTCGAAGCTGGCGGATGATAAGGGGAAAATCGCAGCATTTACTGAGTTCGGTTATTCGGGTGTGAAGCCAACTGGAACGAAGGACCTGAAATTCTTTACCAAGCTAATCGCTGCACTGCAGTCTGATCCGGATGCTAAACGGATGGCGTACATGCAGACTTGGGCGAATTTCAATACAGATTCTATCTTTGTCCCTTATAGAAATGCTCCAAACGGGCTAGGGGATCATGAACTGCTCCCTGATTTTGTAGACTATTATAATGATCCGTATACAAGCTTCAGCCATGAAGTGGCTATTGCGGATGCGTATTCGAAACAGGTAACTACAGAAACCGAGCAACCTTTTTTACACATTGCCTCACCAACGGCAAACCAAACAGTGCCCACGACAAAAGCATCGACCCTTCGTGTTCGTGTGTTGAATCAGGACGTAGATAAAGTAACCTACCTGATTGGGGATGACACAACAGAGTACAGCATGGCAGCTGACGCAGAAGGTTTCTATTACTTGGCAGATTGGACACCAGGTGTAGCCTTCGACGAAACTGGCGTGATGCTTACTGTTAAGTCCTATGCAAAGGATGGTTCTGTACTTTCACAAACGATCCAAATCTTTGTAAGTGACGTAGAGGGCAATGGGGACCCATTGATTGTAGATACTTTTGAGAATTACAAAGGGAATGATGAATTACTTCGTGCGGCATTAAGTCCTGCGGGTGATCTAAATACGATCTCACTTGATGCGGACCATAAAAATGATGGCAAGTATGGCCTGAGATTCGATTATAATGTGGATGGCCAAGGTTATACAGGTCGTACCAAAAACATGAATAATGCCGACTGGTCGGACGCCAACAAATTGAAGCTCTGGATTGCACCTGATGGCAGCGACCACAAGCTTGTTATTCAGGTCAATGCAAGCGGCATTTCTTTTGAAGCTTATCCTTCACTGGCAGGTACGACACCTGGCTTGGTGGAAATTCCATTCAGCCAGTTCGCTCCAGCGCCATGGGATACAGGAAATGCCGGTAAAGTAATCACTAAAGAGAACCTTAAGGACATTCGGGCAGTGTCTATCTACGTAAATAAAAAGGACATAGTAGCAAGTACGTCTGGTACGCTGTACTTCGACGATATTGCAGCGTTTAATGATGGAACGGGTGGCGTTCCTAATGGGGGCGAAGGCCCTGGCAGCACGCCAGAACAGGCGAAGCTGTTGTATGGTTTCGAAAAAGATACTCAGGACTGGACAGTAGAGCAAAATAATGCGAGTGCAAGCGCGGCGGTAATCTCGACTGATGAGGCTGCTGAGGGAACTCATTCGTTAAGCACTTTGTTCTCACTCGATTCAGATGGAGCTTTTGAGCTCACCAAAAATGGCAGTCTGGATCTGAGCGCGGTTGATAAATTAAGCGCACAAATTAAACTGTCGAACGGAACAGCGGATGCACGTTTGTATATTAAGACGGGATCAACCTGGTCTTGGGCTGACAGTGGAGCTGTGAAAGTAGATTCGAGCGGATTTACTACGGTTTCGCTCAACTTGGCAGGTATTGCAGATCTTAATAGTGTAAAAGCCATAGGTATCAAGCTCGAGGGATTCAGCGGTACGGGAACTTCTACGCTGTATCTGGATGATGTTCGGACCCTGAAGAATGGTACCGCACCTGAAGCTGTCGTCTATGGCTTCGAGGACAATACACTGCAAGGCTTCAGCATCAATGTGGATGAAAATAATAAATATAATACAGCGCTGGCTCAGAATCTATCGGTGAGCAATGCTGTGTATGCTGAGGGAACTCATTCGATGCAAGCGGACTTAACATTGAATGGAGGGCAATTCCAGCTGCGTCGTATGGTGGTTACCAACTTAGCGAATGCATCAACAATTACGCTTAAAATCAAGGTTGTACCTATTGATGCAAGCGATGTTAGCGGTGTAATGGCTCAGCTGTTTACCCAAAGTGGCTCAAGCTGGGGAACATGGACTGCTTCTACGGCTACACCAGTAGATGCCAATGGATTTACTACAATAACACTGGATATCAGCAAGGTAGCGGATCGTAATTTGACCCAAGCGATTGGCGTTCAAGTCATGACCACAGCAACTGATCCAGTAGGTAGTGCTACCGTATATGTGGACGAAATCACGATTAAATAGAAAGTAGTAAAGCCGGAAGCGAACATTTTACGATGTTCACTTCCGGCTTATTTATTTAGCATCAAATTTATTCATTTTAAGTCGAGTATCTGCTTGAAATTAACGAAGCTTAATAGACCCGCCATCTACCATGATAGTCTGGCCCGTAATATAATCGGAATCTTCACTCGCTAGGAATACCGCAACACGACCAATATCACTTTCCAGTTCACCCAATCTTCTCAAAGGTATTTTTGAAATCATGTTTTGGTAATACTCAGGGTTTGCTTCTGCCCATTCAATCATGCCAGGGGAATTAGCAATTGGAGCAATGATGTTTACGTTGATACCAAATGGACCAAATTCATTAGCGGCTACCCGGGTAATTCCACGGATGGCTTCTTTTGCAGCAGCATATGTTCCTTGATTGGTATCCCCGTTAAGGCCAGCGCCCGATGCAAAATTAATAATTTTACCTTGTGTTTCTTTTAAATACGGTAGTGCTGCTTGCATGAAATAGAAGGTTGGATAGAAGCCTGTATCAAAAGATAAATCGAAATCAGCCTGTGTAGTTTCTTCAATAGATTTCATTCTGGATGCGTGGGCATTGTTTACTAAAATATCTATTTTTCCAAATTTATCAGCTACTTGTTTAGCAAGGTGAGCTATTTTATCGTGTTCCTTGAGGTTCGCTTGAATAAAGATAGATTCAGGTTGATATTCTTGTAATTCTTTAATTGTTTCTTTGCCGGTTTCTTCATTGAGGTCAATAATAGCTACCTTAGCGCCTTCTTTAACAAAAGCCAGGGCCATCCCTTTACCAATACCGCCTGCTCCACCAGTAATAATAGCTACTTTTCCTGCAAGTCTGCTCATGTTGGTATCTCCTTTTTGTGAAAAAATGTAGTATCTAACTCTTATCAGAGGTAAGGTGTAATTGTTACTTCGACTATATATTACCCAAAATAGTAGCTATATTTACCATGAAGTAGAAACGGCATCATTTACCAGTAAAAATATAGATGGTGACCGACGATGAATGTTCAAGTAGCTGATGAGGCCTGTTCCAGCTCTTATGTACATGTTGAGCGATTGAATTAAGCGGCGCACCAAGTGATGAGCAATTGATGATTCATGTGTCGCACCAAGTGATGCTGCAAGTGATGCAATAAGTGAAGTATTTATAGAGTAATTAGGGAAAACTTACCTGATTTTCGGCCGATTTAGTAACTAATTAAGAAATCCCCCTAATTATTAGGGAGGAATTCCCTGATTTCGTGCATTTAGAGTGAATATCGGCTATTTTCAGGGAGTTTTTCCCTAATTAGTTTAAACCCTACCGCAAGCCGTATGAAAAACTCACCTAATATATCGTTCACCGCTCACCGCCCAACTGCCCACCATCCAACCGTCCAACCCAATATCAGAGAACACTACGCGTGGTATATAGTCATATGGCACAGTAAAATCCATTACTTTTCTATTCCATAAAAAAGAAGCTGCCCCCAAGTAGAATTCACTACTTTTGAGACAGCCTCTTATGGATATTTATAAAGGAAACCCCATCGAGATTACCGCACCGCCATTTCTTCGGTTGCCTGCGCTGATCTGACCTCCGCAACGCTCGATGATTGCGCGGGAAATAGCCAGTCCAAGTCCGGATTCTCCGTCTTTTCCTTTTACAAACCGATGGAAGAGATAGGGAAGCAGATCGTCCGAAATTCCAGGACCATCGTCACTTACGGATAACAGGGCCCGGCCCTCCTTGACCGAAACATGGATATAGATATGTTGGTTAGCATAACGTGTTGCATTGGATACTACATTAAGAAGCGCCTGTAGCAGCTTATCCCTATCCGCACGGATCGTAAGAGAATCTTGATGATCGTGGGAGATATGGAGGGTTAATTCTTTTTTCATTAATAGAGGGTTCATTCGTTCGATGGTTTCTGTCAGTAGATCTTTTAAACAAATAACCGTAGGCTTGAATATATCTTCCTCGCTGTCTAGCTTCGCAAGTAAAGTCATTTCGGACACGAGCTTCTTCAAGCGGCTGCTTTCGCTCATGATAATGTCTAGCCCTTTTACTACATTCTCACCTTCAAAAACACCATCCTTAATCCCTTCAGCGTAGCCGGAAATGGACATTAAGGGAGTTTTTAATTCATGAGACGCATTCTGGAAAAATTGTTTCTGCACATGGTTGAAACGATTTAATTCATCTGCCATGTCATATACCGATTGAGCGACAGATCCAAGCTCTCCACCAGCTTTAATTAATTTAACATCTGAGAAGCGCCGTTCTTTGACTTTGCGGAGTTCTTGTTGCAGCCTCATTAGAGGTTGAATCAACTTCTTGGTGATAAATAGGCCAAATAGGAACATAAATGCTCCCGCTGCGCTGAAAACGATCAGCAGTCTTTTGAGCAAAGCTTGTTCAATAGCAGTGACTGCGCTCATAGGGGTTAGTAGAGTTAGCGTGCCTATAGGTGTAGCCTTCACTTCAGTAATATACCGTGTATCTGTTCCATTCCAAATGTTCTGGAGCTCAGTGGCTTGGCCTGTGACACTCTTGGCATCATAGTTTATTGCAATTGAACTCATCTCTGATGATGTGGACAAGACTTTTCCTGTCTCATCGCTAAGAATGGCTTCGACGCCTGCAGTGCTTAGAGAAGGTAAGGTCACCGGCAGAGCTTCCAGCTGAGTGCCAATCTCCCCGATGTATTTACTTTCTTCAGTCAATGTAACTGACATCGCCGCACCAATGGTTCTTAAATCCTCTTTTTGTGTTCCGACAAAATGGTTGAGTAGTACAAAATGGATCACGACTGCAGTAATAGATAGTAGCAATACCAATGCAATACTAAAGGCTAAATTAATCTGATGTGCTAGTTTCATTCGTATGCTCACCCCCATCTGTTCTCATGCGGTATCCGTGTCCCCATACAGCCTCAATGGGCAAATGCTCCAGTTTTTTGCGCATCCGTTTAATGAGATGATCCACGGCGCGATCACTTCCAAAATAGTCGTCTCCCCACACATAGCTCAGCAGCTCATCTCTTGTAAATGCCCGGTTAGGGGCATCAGCGAATACTTTTAGCATGGTGAATTCCTTGCTGGTCAAGTCTACCTCTTCACCACACCAGAATACACGTCTTTCTTCCGGCAATAGTAGAAGCTGGTCGATTTCAAGACGGGTGGAAGTGGTCTGACTATTCAATTTTTCGGCCTGATTACTCATTTTGTACCAGCGTTGAAGCTGCCGTTTGATCCGGGCGACTAATTCACGAGGGCTGAACGGCTTGACTAGATAATCGTCACTGCCAAGCTCCAATCCTAATATTTTATCCACTTCATTATCTCTTGCGGAGATCATAATGATCGGTACTTCGGCTTCGTTACGAATCCTTTTACAGAACTCATAACCATCCATGCCGGGGAGCATAACGTCGAGTACCCACATATCCGGGGGGCTAGTCTGCCACAAGGTCCATGCTTCCTCAGCGCTGCCAAGGCCGATGGTGTGGTAGTTTTCTTTTTGTAAATAAGCTTCAACAAGATTGCGTATATGTTCATCATCGTCGACTACGGCAATGAGATATGGATTATTCATTTCGGGTTACCTCCAGATTATTCTCCTACAAGTATATCAATCCAGAGGTGGGTAGGGGCGGCTGCCATTGTTTTTCCACAAATTAACCAATGTTCTGCCACACCCATTATGTAAGCTTGGTCTTGTAAGATCATTCGAATCGACGAGGAGTGTTGTATTTATGAATCAACAGATGTTATTTAAAAAGTTAGCGCTGTCCGCCCTGCTAGTGTCCGCCGTTGCTGCACCGTCTGCAACGAACGCAGCAAGTGGAGCGCAAGACGGAAACACGAAAACAACGGCTGCAGCCGTGGTTACTGCTGCCTCTAAAGGAACAATTGCCACTAAAGTAACCACTATTGATTGGGTAAATCCCCTAGAGTTGGCTAAGACCTACGCACCTAATACCCAAGAAGATTGGAAGAACACCTTGGATCAGTATTATAAGGTTGCTGGATTTAGTATAACCGCACTTGCCGAGCTTGTGCCTGCGGAACTGGTGGAGGGAGTTCAATTATCTAAAGAAATACTATCCACCGAAGCTCTACCTGCAGGATATATTGAAGCTGGTCGTAACCTTGAAGTAATACCTGTAGTCGATGATATGCAGGTAGATAGCAATATCACTACTTCAATTAAAGCTGTAGACGCGACTTCAATTGCTATTTCCATTCCAGATCTTAGCGACGCGGATAAAGCTTTTTTCAAAGCCCAAGATGATCTGAATAGTGCCGCTAAATCCAAAGATGCGACTGTGATCAAGGAAGCTTTAGCTAATCTGCTGGATCAATATAAAGAGAAAATCAAGGAGCTTGAAACAGCCAAATAACAGCGATTAGCGAGGCTTGCTACAGAATAGAGATACTGAAAAGGGTAAAGATAAAAGACACCTCGCGGGGTGTCTTTTTAATATGCATATCAATCTTCACGCTTTGCCTGTGGCCCTTACTTGCTTCCGCCAGTTCACACCGATCACCCCGGCGATGATCATCACTGTACCGGTCCAATGGTACCATTCCAGTTGCTCATTCAGCAGAAGTACACCACCGAGAATAGAGACAACTGTTGAAAGACTGCCGAAAATGCTCACGCGTGAAGCTTCCATCCGTGATAAAGCATAGTTGGAGAGGAAGGAGGTTACGAGGGAGGAGAGTACGCCGAGATAAAGCATGGAGAATATAAATTTTGGCTCTTGAAAAGGTGTGAAATACTGACTCAAGGTTCCTGCCGAACCATGCTTAATGATCGACAGTCCATTAAAAAATATAAATCCGAACAAAGTAATCATATAGGTAAGTTCTTTGGGACTCCAGGTACGTGTCAGCTTTCGAGCTGCAACATTATAACCGGCAAGGGATAAAGCTGAGATTAGGATAAGTAAGACGCCCCAAAGACTAGAAGAAGAGATACTCAAACCTGGAATGGCAAAGATAAGAATAATGCCTGCAACTGAGATTAATGTAGAGATCTTTTGGAAGCTGCTCGTGGTTTCCTTCAAGAACATCGCCGCCAAAAGGATGGTGAAGATGGGCATTGTCGCCTGAATAATACCCGCTACAGCGGAAGTTGTATACAAAAGTCCATACGCCTGAAGGGTGAAATATAACGCTGGATACATTAAAGCCAGTGGGATTATCACTGCGGCCTTGGATATTCCAAACTTCACCCGCCCCCACCCTGGAAAAGTAAATAAAGAAGCGGCAAGGAAAGATAACGTGAAGCGATGAGCTAGCGTATCAAAAGGATCCGAGACGGTTAGGGCCATTTTTACAAATATAAAGGAAAACCCGACGATAATAGCATTCATGACAGCTGCTGCTATCGCTTTTTGAGTAGAAGATGTATTCATTAGTAAAGACCTCCAAAGTGTTGCGCGCATTTAGGTACCGGTCCTGTTCTGCTCTTTATTCTAAGGCTAGAGTAGCTGTGCTACAATGTAATTATTATTCATCTGTACCGGTACAGAATAAGCTTGGAGGAAGGTGAAAGGGATGTATAAGTATTCGGAGTTAATCAACGAGCTGGAAGCGCAAATTGCCGAGGATACGTATCGTGAGGGAGATAAATTACCGTCTATCCGGGAGTTGTCCTTACGTTATGGATGTAGTAAAAGTACGGTTATTCGCGCGTTGCAGGATCTTCAGGACAAACATTTAATCTATGCCGCCTCAAAAAGTGGTTATTATGTCATGAAACGAAGCGGACAGCGAAAAGACGAAGGTGCACATTGGATCGATTTTACGGTGTCTGCACCCGACCCGGATATTTTTCCGTATCTGGATTTCCAACATTGTATTAATAAAGCGATTGATATGTACCGCAATGACTTGTTCATCTATGGAACGCCGCAGGGGCTTCCTTCTCTTATTCGTGAAATGCAGCGGCATCTGGCTTCTTATCAGGTATTTGCCAATCCGGAACAGATTTTTATTACCTCAGGTGTGCAGCAGGCGCTTGGCGTATTGACCCGAATTCCTTTTCCGAATGGCAGGCAGCGAGTGCTGATTGAGCAGCCGGGTTATCCGCTTTTTATGGAATATCTGAAGACGTATGGCATTGAGACAGAGGGAATAAAGCGTTCGGATGCTGGGGTTGACTTGAATGAATTAGAACGGTTATTTAAGACAGGCCAGTTCAAGTTCTTTTATACCGTCCCGCGATTTCATAATCCGCTTGGCGTCTCCTATACCCGTCCCCAGAAGAAGGCGATTGCTCAGCTAGCAGCTAAATACGATGTATACATCGTTGAGGATGACTACATGGCGGACTTGGAGCAGGATGCAAAAGAGGATCCGATCTACGCTTATGACGATGCTTCCCATGTGATCTATTTGAAAAGCTTTTCCAAAATTATATTTCCGGGTCTACGTGTCGGTGTCGCTGTACTGCCAGCGGTCCTGTGTGACTCTTTTAACCGATTCAAAAGACTGATGGATATAGATAGCTCTATGCTGTCTCAGGCTGCCCTGGAGTTGTATCTGAAAAGCGGAATGTTCGAGCGCCACCGAAAAAAGATGCGTTCCTGCTACGAAAAAAGATCCACGCTGCTCCATGAATCGATTATGAGAGAGTTAGATACAGCGACAGCACAGCATTATTCCTACCATCCAACCGGCCAGCTTGGTGTGCATACGTATCTGAAGCTTAGTGACAGCATAAAGACAGAACAGATGATCAAACGTCTGCAAAAAAAGTTCATTCGCATCGAAATGGCGGACAGCGGGTATCTGCCCTCTTTTAATAAAGAGAAGATTCTAAAGCTCAATGTATCCAGTGTAAAAGAGCCGGATATTCGCTTTGGCATTGAACAGGTAATGCAAGAAATACGCTGAGAGCGCAGCAATAAATGAGTGGATAATAATGGTGGAAATGCTGGAAGTCCATTGGAGTAGAAATAAAAAAGCGTTCCTCCAGTAACAGGGATCGTTTTTTGGCGTTGTGGGTCGTTGGCAAATCTGGCAGCAGTGAATTGATGGACAGCAGATCTCATTATCGGTACAACTCGCAGTAATCTCTGGTTCTTCTATAAATATCCGAACACATTTTCTGTGCAATCTTCGGCCGAGTCATGCGGACCCAGATAACGTTATTTGCTAGTTTTTAGCCTTTGAAGCAGGTTTTCGGACACCAGCGCCGCTATTCAATTCGAAAGGGGTTATATTGGGTGGTTTTCATGCTAATAACGGCTATGGGGTCCGCTAGCACTCTAAAAATGTGAAAAAGCCGCTTTTAAGGTCAGCTGTGTCCGATAGCGAATTCGCTAAGTGCAAATTACCAAGATGCTTTATTCATTTTTGCTTCGGTAGCGAGTATCAGCAACAAGCGCAAAAAAAGAGACCGGGTTCGGTCTCTTTTAGTTATTTCTCGATAGGAGGTATGAATTAATTCGCAAAAAAGTTCGGCAGGAACTCTTTATTAGCTTCCAGCATTTCGTCCAGCATCCGAATCGCTACGTCCACGGACGGAACAAGCGGGTGATGTGCGAGCGCCTGAAGGGCAAGGGCGCGGTCTCCGGTTACAGCGGCGTCAATCGCCAGCTGTTCATAGGTTTTGACAGCATGAATGAGTCCTTTAGCCATGGTTGGAATTTTGGTCAGTGGCAGAGGTAGCGGGCCGTTTTTGGTGACCACGCAGTTCACCTCAATGCTGGCGTCATCTGGCAGGAAGTCCAATATGCCATGGTTAGCGACATTTAGGGTCTGAATGTCGTTTGATCCGTTATGGAGCGATCTCATGAGATTAACAGCTGCTTCTGAGTAAAAAGCACCGCCGCGCTGTTCCAGCTGCTTCGGCTTCTCGCTTAGCTCTAGATTGCCATAAAGCTCGAAGAGCTCTTCTTCTACACGTTTGACGACTTCAGCACGGTTAATGCCTTGCTTATGGGAGTCCATTTGCTCTTCGAGCATGGCATCGGTCATATAGAAATATTTTAAATAGTATGAGGGCAGTGCATGAAGGGATTGCAGGAATTCCGGGTTCCATTCTCTTGCCGGTACGTTCTTAGCGCTGTAGCTGGTTGTATCTGCAAGCATATCATCCAGCTTGTCTTCACCTTCAACATCGATACGAGTAATCCAGTGCAAGTGGTTGAGGCCCACAAATTCGGCATATACGCGGTCTGCTGCTACATTATATTTGGCAGAGACTTGCTTGATCAGGCCGATAGGTGCGTTGCACAGACCAATACTTTTTACCTTAGAATATTTCAGAACGGCTTCGGTGACCATCCCAGCAGGGTTAGTGAAATTGAGCAGCCATGCGTTGGGAGCCAGTTCCTCGATATCACGGCATACATCCAGAATAACAGGGATGGTGCGCAGTGCTTTCATCATTCCCCCAGGACCTGTTGTTTCTTGGCCAATAACGCCATATTTGAGCGGAATCGACTCATCACGAGCACGGGCATCAAGCATGCCGACACGCATCTGAGTGCTGACGAAGTCGGCGCCTTCGATCGCTTTACGGCGGTCTGTTGTTAGATGAACCTCAATCGGAAGGCCGGATTTCTCCACCATACGTTTTGCCAAGTTACCTACAATATTCAGCTTGCGAAGACCAGGCTCAATATCTACAAGCCATAATTCGCGCACGGGAAGTTCTTTATAGTGAAGAATGAATCCCTCTACTAATTCTGGGGTATACGAAGAACCTCCACCGATAACTGCAATCTTTAATCCTTGGTTAGCTGCCAAGATTAATCACTCCTGTCTTGTAGTTTGTTTGATCGATTCATAATCCTGAAATTTCCACATTTTCTCATATACTTCACTACTAAGGGTCAACCCATCTTGATCCATAGCTGACCATACTGCACCGACTACAGGCTCTGTGGCAAGGGTAACCACGGTTGCCTGAGGGGCTGCAGCGTGTACAGCTTTCTCGATAGGCTGGCGAATCCAACCGCGGTCCCCTCGGGTTAGCAGACTTCCTGCCAGCACCACATCGAAGGTCTCCTGCTCCATGCCTAGCTTGTGAATGATAGCTGCCGCAGACTTCCCTAGTTCAACCCCTTGCCGATGTAAAATCTCCAATGCTACGGCATCTCCTTCAGCTGCTGCTTCAAAGAGCAGGCGGGCAACATTTACAGGTACTTTTTTCCAATGATCGAGGAAATCGTGAAACATATGCCCAACTTCCTCATAACCTAACATTTTTAGCAGTAAGCCTGTTAATAGGGTGGGCTGTTCCCGGCCGTCCCAAGCTCGGATAACGGAACGAAACACCTCAATATTGAGTGCGCCACCCCCGCCAAAATCACCGTACATATAGTCAAAGCCGCCGCATTGATAATGCTCTCCCTGCAGGTTTCTGCCTGCTGAATTGGTGCCGGTGCCGCAGATGAGCGCGACACCATAAGGGCGATTCGTTCCGGCGCGTAGACCGATCATAGTGTCACAGTTAATGGTGTATTTGGTGAATCCTATCTGGCGTATCATCGGATGGAGAATAGCATAGTCGGCCTCGCGATCAGCACCGGCAAGTCCGAGATAGGTATGCTGGATGTCTTCCAACCGGAGTCCGGCTTCAGCCAGCGCCCCGAATGTGGCCTCTTGAATACTGTTGGCGGCCTCAAGGGCGCCTGTCTGGTGGTTGCCGTTACCACTCTTGCCTTTGCCAAGAACATTGCCATGTTCATCGCTTAGCAGAGCATAGGTTTTCGTGCCTCCCCCATCGATCCCCAAGTAGTAAGTCAATGGTCGTCACTCCTAGTGTATAAATTTAATCTACTCAGCTCCGGTAGATTCACGTACGATAAGTTCAGGATCAATCCGCATCCCGGCTCCACGTTTCATCTTTCCGGAGATGCGTTTGAGTAGCATATCCGCGGCTGCCAGCCCGATTTTGTCTGCAGGCTGACGTATTGTTGTCAGATGTGGATGAAGCTGTGAAGCAATATAATGATCGTCATAGCCGACCACTGCCACCTCTTCGGGTACCTGAGTGCCCGCTTCCATCAGGGCATTGATGACTCCAAGCGCGATATTGTCATCCCCGGCGAAGACGGCGGTGGGCAGCTTTCCTTCCTTCAGCCAACGTTTGCAGGTATCGTATCCCATCCCAATATCGAAATCACCAGGCACGATCTCAAAGGGGGCCAGTCCTTGTTCCTGAAGCGCCTGTAGAAATCCACTGCGCCGCTCCCGCGTACTCCGGAACATTTCCTGACCGCAGAGATGGGCGATTGAAGTGTGTCCCAGCTCCAGCAGATGACGCGTAGCTGCGTATCCCCCCTTGAAGTTGTCGATCGTGATGGAGTAGGTATCATTTTCGGGCTTCTGATTATCTATCAGCACATAAGGAATACCCCGCCGTTTTAACTCCACAATATAATTGTCCTCTTCCATCGGAGAGAGCAGAATTAAACCGTCTACACGATCCTCCTGAATTAAATAATGGCTATCATCCGATTCGATGCCTGTTGAGATGGATATGGCTAAAAAATAACCATGCATCGCTAATATTTCATTCAGCTCTTTGACCACTGCGTCAAAAAAGGAATCTTGCAGGGTAGTGACAATAATGCCGATAATTCCCGTCTTACCGCTTGCCAGACTGCGTGCCGCAGCGTTAGGGCGGTAATCCAGCTCTTTAATTGCCTCCAGCACCTTTTGGCGATTATTCTCGCGCACCGATTCGGCCCCATTTAACACCCGGGATACGGTTACAACGGATAATCCGGATTTTTTGGCTACATCAAAAATACTCACTTTCATCTTTAATTCTCCTCACGGCAGATTTTCCGATCCTGTTTTCTACTTTCAGTATACAGGGTTGGCAGACTGTCCGCTAAACGTATGATTTCACGCAGGTATACCGTCCCTAAAGGGGGCGGTATACCTGCCAAACAGTTATCGCTGAATGATCTCTGTAACCTTCTTCTGAATCGTCGCCATCACCTCTTCAACCGTCTTATGTCCGGTTTCTACTGGCTGCAATTCATTAATGAACATGTCATTAATTTGCGAGTAGTTGGTGATTAAGTGGTTATAGGATTCGAAGCCGTAGTTAACAGCACCCTCGTAGACATTTTTGATATCCTGTGGATCGATACCTTCAAAATGTTTATAGTAAGCTTCTGCAGCTTCGGTGTTGACTGGTGGGTTACCGCCACTAAGCTCAATGGATTTCTCTTGCACTTCGCTTGTGATCAGGTATTTGATCCATTCAAAAGCTTCCTTCGGATGTTTGGAGTCCTTCAAGATCAGCAGCGGATCGACATAAAGGGTGCTGCGTACCTTTTCGTTTCCTCCCCATGGTACAGCGGCTACGCCAATTTTGAAGGGGAAGTCATTTGCACCTGCAAGGTTCCATGAGCCTCCGATAGACATGCCGATTTTACCAGCAACAAAGGGATCGCCGTTCTGTCCAGCTACACTTTTGCTCCATTCGGAAGAAGGAGAGACTTTATCCTTAAAGACAAGATCAAAAAGCTTGTTGTAGGCAGCGATCACTTCAGGGGAGTCAAAATAAGTCTCGGAAGGCACGCCGCCATTAGTCCATGTATCTTCTGAGTAAGGCTCCGCTCCAAAATATAACGGCCGCATATCGCGTTCGGACCAAGTGAAGTCTACGCCATATTGAGTTTTGGCGATATCATCGGATACAAGCGTCATTTGTTTAGCTTCGTCGACCATTTTTTCAAACGTCCAGCTCTTATCTTCATAATCGCTTGTTGGATAAGTCAGTTTGGCCGCATCAAACATGTCTTTGTTATAGAGCATTAAGGTGACATACATATTGACCGGAATGCCGTAAGTGTGATCTTTAACCTTGTAGATACCCATTAGATTCTCTGGGATACTATAATCCTCTGCCTTGAAACCATCCTCTTTCATAAGGTCGGTCATATCGAACAACATACCCTTATTGTAGTATTCTGCGAAACCTCCATACCCCCAGTGACTTGTCACGTCGGGCGATTTGCCGCCGGCAATTAGCGTTTGCAGCTTGCTGTCGAACTGCTCATAAGGCGCTTTTTCCACTTTCACTTTAATATTCGGATGCAGCTTCTCGAAATCAGGGATTAATTTTTCGACAAATGTGCGGTCTTCTGAATCTATTGTGTAATGGGTAATCGTTACCGTTTCTGCTTTGCCTCCAGAATTAGTAGAGTCAACGTTTCCTCCAGATAGGGCGTTACCCGCCGATTTGCCGCCGCTACAGCCTGATAAGGCTAGAACAACGAGCATGGTTGCTGCAAGTAAAAGCGCAATACTTTTCCTGTTCTTGTTCATTAGCTAAACCCTCCATGATTTCAAGTATATTTGGCCGCCGGATGGCGGATTATTACTTAATCCCTGTAAGTACAATCCCTTCGACGAACTGTTTCTGGGCTACAGCAAACAGCGTAACGATTGGGACCATAGCTAGAACTGAAGCAACCATTAGCAGATGCCAAGGTGGAATGCGGAACCTCGATGAGGTAAGAGAAGCCATCCCGACGGGTAGCGTGAACTTATCTGATGAGCTTAAGTAAAGCACTGGCGTAAGCAGATCATTCCAGTTGTAGATAAAAGCAAAGATAGCTACGGTTGCAAGTGCAGGTTTGGAGAGTGGGATTGCTATGGTAGCCCACATCCGTATTTCACCACAGCCATCAATGCGTCCGGCATCAAACAGCTCTTCAGGCAATGTGGAGAAGAATTGGCGCAGCAGAAAAATATTATAGGCTGAGCCGAAGAAAGCAGGCACGATCAGGGGTAAAAAGGTATCTATCCAGTTCATTTGCGAAAAGAGTACAAATTGCGGAATCATAATGGCCGGATAGGGTAACATCATGGTGCTCAGCAGCAGGATGAACCACACCTGATTACCTGTACCTCTGAATCTGGCGAATCCATAGGCAACCAGCGCCGAAGAAATCAAGGTTCCCACAACACTAAAGCCGGCGATAATCAGACTGTTTTTATAAAGAGTACCGAACTGCAGGGTATCAAATATTTCTGTGTAATTGCTCCACTGCCAGCTCTCCGGAAGAAAGGTGGGTGGGAACTTCAGCATCTCGCGTTTGGACTTAAGTGAAGTGGAGACCATGAAGAACAAAGGAAGCAGCATCAGAAATGTTGTAACTACTAGAGTAATAAAGCTGAAAATCTTAACAGGCTCCGCTTTCCGGCGGCGGTTTGTTCCTTTAGTCCGGGGGCTTAGCGCTCTGACTGTACTCATTTGCGTCCGCCTCCTTCATAGTGAACATAACGGTTAGACAATTTCATAATAAGTGCGGTGCACAGCATAACTACGATAAGGAGCACCCATGCCAAGGCTGAGGAATAACCGGCACGATATTCTTTGAAAGCGCTGGTGTAGAGATTATAGACATAGAACCAGGTAGAGTAATTCGGCCCCCCTTGAGTCATGACAAAAGCTTGGGTAAAGACTTGGAAGGAATCAATCAGTCCCATAATCAGTTGGAAGAGCAGCACGGGAGAGATCATCGGTAAGGTAATGTTCAGGAAGATTCTGAAGCGCCCGGCACCGTCAAGGTTAGCGGCTTCGATCAAGCTAGCCGGTACGCCTTGCAGACCTGCGAGGAATAAAATCATTCCTGAGCCTGCTGTCCAGAAGGTCATGATGATTAAGGCATATAGAGCAGTGTCTGGGTTCATCAGCCAAGCTGGTCCATGAATGCCGAACCAGGAAAGGATGTAATTGAAGAGCCCGATCTGCGGGTTGAAGATCCAGTACCACAGCAGGGACATGGCCACGCCGGATACCATGCTTGGGAAATACATTGCTGTTCTGAAAAAGCCGCGCAAAGGAATGGTCTGGTGGAGCAATAGCGCAAAGCCAAGACCGAGTGCAAGCTGGATAGGTACACCGATGAAGGTATATCTCAGCGTGACAACCACCGATTTCCAGAACAGGTCATTGTGAAACATCTCTGTGTAGTTAGCGAGCCCGATAAATTTAGGTGGGTGTATGATGTCATAATCAGTAAAGCTGAAGTAAAGCGATGATAAGATAGGATAAAGGGCGAATACTAGGAAGCCGATAATCCAAGGAGAAATGAACAGATACATATAGAACGTCTGCCGCCTGTTCTCGCGATTGATCATGACACACCAACCTCTCGTTTTAAAAGTATAAGCGCTTTAACTTTTGATCATGCTAACACTATTAATTAGCAATAATACTAGGTACCTATAGATTAAAGTTTAACCGCTTTAACTTTTTGTTTCGCTTTAATAAGCTTATCATAGAGGATGATCTCTAAATAATCAACACTTATTTTAACTATAAAAGCGCTGTCAGTCATTAAACGTAACATACAGTCTGTCATTTTTGTGAAAAAGGGACCTGAAATAAGATTCGGGAGATTATTGTGTTAACTATTATAACGTAATATTATTATTTTTTATTAATATTTCTCATGCTATGATTAGGTTTGGTCATATTTTGTTAGAAATGAGGAAACTGAATGACGACTAGACCTTACTTAAAAATGATCCAGCATTCTGTTACAGCCTCAGGGATTAGCTTTGAGGAAATTACACCGAATTTCGTATATAGAGCGACAGATGGAGTGAAATCATTTGTGATGGTAGACGCTGAGATCGGACTAAACAACAGTGCTTCTACGATCATTGCCATGAGTAAATCTCTAACTTATGATGTTTTGCATAAGGCGAATATCCCAGCCGTAGAACATATTTATTTGCCGCATCCAGACTCCAAATTTAGCAATTTGAATCCTTATCGATTGGCTGAGCGTTATTTCCAAGCGTGCAATGGGGAGGTAGTTATGAAGCAGGATAACGGGGCGCAGGGCAATCATGTGTACAAAATCAATGAGATAGCCGATCTGCATGAAAAGCTGGATTTATTATTTTCTTTACAGCTTAATGGGGCAATAGGTCCTTATTATGAAGCGGAGATTGAGTATAGAATTGTAACTTTTAATCATCAGGCGCGTGTATTCCTTGGCAAAAAAAGAGTTCGTTCGTGGAAGCACAATTTGATTAACGGAGCTGTTACGATTGAGGTGAAAGATCAGGCCAAACAAGAGGCGCTGGCGGAGCTTGCCTCCCGGACCTCTAAAGCGCTGGGCCTTGATTTCTGCTCAGTAGATATCTTAGAGACAAATCAAGGCTTGTTGGTGATCGAAGTCAATCATAAGGTAATGTTAGATGAATATTGCAAGCAAAATCCAAGTGAAGTACCTGGCCTCTCAGACCTTTACAGGGAAGTTATTCTTCAGCGTATGAATCAGTTATAAGCCGATATTCAGCAGCGATTGCCCGAATAATCTTTTGGCATTTCCGATTAGAGTTTGCGTACCCACGATTACAATAATCTCGGAAGGTGATTGTTCTTTAACATACGTGAGAGCGTCCTCTAAATAAGGGAATTCGGAACTTTTTTCGAGAAAACTTTTAGCGATAAGCGGAGCATCCGTTGGGAAAATTAGATGGCTTATATCGGGTTTGGTTACGATTAGTTGATCCGAGACTGTACTCATGACTTCGATGACCCCTGTGTAATCTTTATCCTTAGGGACACCGATGATGGATGTGACGGTACGGCTGCGCTCAGGATTCACTAATTGAATAAGTTCAGCCAGATAGCTTGCAGAATCTCTATGAATAGCTCCGTCAATAATCGTCAGTGGGTCATGACAGATAACTTCACAACGTCCCGGCCATTGTAATTGTTCAAAACAGTGATGTACGATCTCCTGATCAAGGGGTCCCCCTGTAATCTCTTCACAAAGTGCGACTGCGCTGGCAGCATTGACCGCTTGAAACTGTCCCAATAGCGGAAGGGTCAAGGCTGGATAAACGGCTGGCTTCGTCCGGACATCAAAAGTAGTTCCGACAGAAGTGGTTGTGATAGATTCAGCTAAAAACTGTTCTTCATAATATTGCACAGGGTTGGAGGAGAGGTTGTCCTTCATGATCGCAAGAACGTCGGATTTCTGTTTGCTAACATAGACGGTTGTTGTGTTGTTTTTGACAATCCCCAGCTTGTGCAGTGTAATGCTGTTCAGATCAGGTCCCAAATGGGCTACATGCTCTTCCATAATCGGGGTAATGACAGCCCAGTCATTGCTCAGGACATTGGTGTCATCAAACCTTCCTCCTCTACCGCATTCAATCACATTGATATCTGTACCCTTCTCCTTAAAGTACAAAGCCGCAATAGCCAAAGCAACCCCAACCGGACCTTGATATTCATCAGCAGCAAGCTGCTCTTCGATCTGGTGGAAGCCCCCGCGAATTACATTACCTAATCGTACAAAATCTTCTGTGGCTATTGCCTGCCCATTGATCCGGATTCTTTCGTTGAAATCTACCAGGTGAGGGGAGGTGAATAACCCCACTTTATATCCCAAGTGACTTAACAGAGAGGAAATAAATCTAGAGGTGGAGCCCTTACCTTTACTGCCTGTGACCAGTATGTATTTTTGATTGCGATCCGGACTTCCGACTGCATCCAGTAATGCTCTGGTTAACTCCGGTTTTCTAACTTCTTCATCCAAAGTCTCTGTAATGTTGTTAATGGCCCTTAGGTAAGAGCTGTAGATCATATCTTCTACTTGGGATTGTGAAGTGAATTCCACGGAAATCCCTCCATTTAATTAATTTTGGCGCGTTCCTCAGATAGTGTTGTGTAGATGATAATCGGAAGTAACACAAGAGAAATGATGATGGTCAGAGCGATGCTCCAGTTCAAATCCTTATATAGCTGTACTATGGTGAACAACAAAGCGATAACAGGTAAGACCAGTTTGTTTAAGTGCTTTAGGAATAAGGAGTACATACTTCTTTTTACGGTAACTGATGTGCCGATGCTTGGGATTTCTAACTCGTTACGCGATAAGGCGGTGATCCCGATAAATAAGTGGCCGTCGATAAATTTAAGCTGCTCATTATCCGCATGAAGCTTGACTGACTGGGCAATATGCTCCGTATCGATGTCTAAGATGGGGATGGTGATTTGTTTGGAATTATAGGAGATCACGATCTGATCTGTTTCTTCCATGCCTAGCAGTTTTCTAACATTCGGATGAATTCTGCATAAATTCTGGTGCTCATCAAAAGGGTAAGGATGACCCACTCTGAGGGTGAGCTCTCTTTTGCCAATAAAAAAGTTCCCTAATGCACTTAAGGGCCGTTGGATCAGTTGATTTATAAGTTTATGTATGCCTGGCTTGGGTTGAGAACGCGTCCTAGCGCGAGTAATGATTAATGGGTCATGCCCCTCGGAATGGGTTTCAAGCAATAACATAATGTATCTGTTGAAGTAAAGGGTATTCGGTTTGGCTGTGCTATCTTCTCGTAAAGTTAGGTTTACCCGGAAGCCATTTTTGGGATTGATAAGTTCTACTTGATTCGTATATTTACGGACGAGTGCTGGACAGGCTTTTACATAGGGTTTGGCAATCTCGTCCACTTTAGGAATTCCCCGAAGAACTGTGTCGTATTCTGGCTTCGTTATTGTTAATCCTGTAGTCAGGCAGTCCCCGAGCTTGTCCTTTGCCCGCTTGGATAATTGGATTGTACCTCTTGGCACCTCATCTGCCGATAAAATTAAACAGCTGACTTTGACACCATTCTCTGCTGTAAGATCAACGAAGATATGCTGGACTAAACCTAATTCCTTTAACTCTTCGGAGTTCATTGTGATTTCTTCACGAGGTTGAAGGCTTTGTTTGTCTAGAATAGTAAAGGTTTGCTCGATAATAATGTCAGACACCGCCCAATAGTTTAATGATTTGTTCAAGGGAATGAATGGTTTTTTGGAATAAATCAAACGCATTCGGGTTACGATAATTTCGATTAATTTCAATTTGAATACTTTGAACTAACAATTCCTTAGCGCAATATGAAGTAATCGTTCCAGGATGGGATGCAGAAAATGTATGATTTTGTCGAACATTGGTAATACCATTATTGTTAAAGATGCCTATGACGTCATTTAAATTATTCTCTCGTATAGAGGTTCCGTACAGTGTCCCTAGGTCAATATCAAACTCTCGAAGTTTGGAAGCTCCGTGCAGATCGATCACAAACTGAATGCGATGTTCTTTGACAAGCGCTCGTAGCGCAGCCTTATATTCTCCACCTAAGATGTAATTTGGGTCTTCTTTGGAAAAGCTATTCGAATAAATACAGTAGCAATTGGTGAGCTTTTGTAACAAGAGGGCAAGGGAGCCTGTATACATGTCAGCTGGTTTTACAGCATGTTCTCGAAAATGATTAATGGCATGTGGAGCTGAGACAAGTACAGGAAGGGAGCCTTCTACAATCGAGTAGGAGGGATCTACCCCGATATCGCCAAAATAATTATTATTGGAGAATTGTAGCTCATACTGTTCGATCAGAGATAAAATATGCAATCACCTATTCATAGTTATTTAATGGGTCGTTAACCATTAGTATGTCCTAAGCATTCACCATTCATGAATAAGGATGAATCTATTATAACGCTTGCAAGGTTTGCCGTGGGCAGTTTTTCCATAAAATGATTCTAAAAGATTGGCTATTGAAAAGTTCAAAATGGTGTGCTAATATTTCAATTGAAAACGTTACCGATAAGGATACCGAGAAGGATACCAAAAAGTAGGCTGGGGATTACTTAAGCAAATGAAAACGCTGACATAATTTTCACTAACAGCATCGGAACGTCTTCATGCGAAGTAATCTAATAAAAAGTACGAGGGGGAAGAAGAATGAAGAATATCAAAAAATATTTAGGGCTCATGTTAGTAATGTCTATGGTTGTTGTCTTAGCGGCAGGATGTGGGAATAAAGAAAATAATTCTGCATCCAATGATGGAAACGCTACATCTGGTAAAAAAGGGTCAGTTTATTTCTTGAACTTCAAACCTGAGATTGCAGAAATATATGAAAAGATCGCTAAGGATTACGAAGCAGAAACAGGAGTTAAGGTAAAAGTCGTAACGGCTGCTGCGGGTACTTACGAAACTAAATTGAAATCCGAAATCTCCAAGTCTGAAGCGCCAACTATTTTCCAAATTAACGGACCTGTTGGTTTTCAATCCTGGAAAGATTACACCTTGGATTTGAAAGATACTAAGCTTTACAGCTATCTGTCCGACAAAAGCTTGGCTGTAACTGAAGGTGAAGGCGTGTATGGTATCCCTTACGTAGTTGAAGGATACGGCATCATCTACAACGACGCAATTATGAAGAAATACTTCGCTTTGGCTGATAAAGCGGTATCGATCTCCTCCACAACTGAGATCAATAACTTCGACACTTTGAAAGCAGTAGTAGAAGATATGACGGCTAAAAAAGACCAACTGGGCATTAAAGGTGTATTCGCCTCCACTTCCCTCGCTGCTGGTGAGCAATGGAGATGGCAGACTCACCTTGCAAACTTGCCGCTGTACTATGAATTCAAAGACAATACTGAGTTTGACAACACCGTTCTTGCGGGTCTAGCTTCTAAAGAAGTTGAATTCAAATACAACGATAAATATAAAAACATCTTCGATCTGTACATCAAGAACTCTGTAACTAAAGAATCCTTGCTGGGTAGTAAATCCGTAGCTGACTCCATGGCTGAATTTGCACTTGGTAACGCAGCTATGGTTCAAAATGGTAACTGGGCTTGGTCACAAATCAACGATGTTGACGGTAACGTAGTTAAAGCTGAAGAAATCAAATTCTTGCCTATCTACACAGGTATGGAAGGCGAAGAAAAACAAGGTTTGGCTGTAGGTACAGAAAACTATTTCGCAATCAACAGCAAAGTATCTGCTGAGAACCAACAAGCTTCTATCGCTTTCCTGGAATGGTTGTTCTCCAGTGAAAAAGGTAAAGCTTATGTAACTAACGATCTAGGCTTCATCGCACCATTCAATACCTTTGAAGACAGCGAAAAACCAGCAGATCCACTTGCTAAAGAAGTATCTGCTTGGATGGAAAAAGATCTTACTTCTGTAGCTTGGACATTCGCAGCATTCCCAAGTGAAGAATTCAAAAACGTCTTTGGTGATGCGCTCTTGCAATACGCTCAAGGAAACAAAACTTGGGATGAAGTTGTAACCATCTTCAAGGACACTTGGAAGGCTGAAAAAGCAAAATAATAAATGCATGGAAAGATGCTTGAATAACTCTCAGTTGTCATACAGATAAAAGCTTAGTGCCACTGGGCTCCCTCGGGATTCAGTGGCACTAAGCAACAATTGGAGTGGATCTTGCTACATCTGTTTCATCATTTTCCATACTGAGATAGGAGAAGACTCCATGGAAAAATCGATAAAAAAATATTTTGCTCTTTTTGCATTACCGACCATAATAGCCTTTGGAATTGCCTTTGTGATCCCTTTTCTTTTGGGTATATATTTGTCTTTTACAGAGTTTACTACAGTCAATGATGCAACATGGATAGGGTTTGGCAATTACGCTAAAGCTTTTTCGAATCAAGAGTTTCTAAATGCATTAGGTTTCACCGTTAAATTCACAGTTTTATCTGTTCTTACTATTAATGTGTTCGCCTTCATCTTGGCGATGTTATTAACTAGAAAGCTAAAAGGTACCAACGTATTTAGAACGATCTTCTTTATGCCTAACTTGATAGGCGGTATCGTATTAGGATACATCTGGCAGTTGATTTTTAATGGGATTTTGTACAAATTTGGTGTCACTTTGACCTCTGATGCAACGTATGGATTTTGGGGACTAATCGTTCTTATGAATTGGCAATTGATAGGGTACATGATGATTATCTATGTTGCAGGTATTCAGAATGTTCCTAAAGATATAGTAGAAGCCGCAAGAATTGATGGAGCTTCACGTTCTAAGATTTTGCGTAATGTGACTATTCCACTCGTAATGCCGTCCATTACTATTTGTTTATTCTTAACCTTATCCAATTCATTTAAATTGTTTGACCAGAACTTAGCGTTGACCGCTGGTGCTCCTTCTAAGCAGACCTCCATGTTAGCACTGGACATCTACAATACATTCTACGGAAAATCAGGATGGGAAGGTGTCGGTCAAGCGAAAGCCGTCGTATTCTTTGCTTTAGTAGCCTTAATCGCCTTAATACAACTTGTCATTACTAGAAGAAAGGAGGTTGAGAACTAATGCAAAAGACTAGAGCAAAAGATTACTCTATATTCACCATTTTGTTGGTCTTGGCCATTGCGTTCTTATCTCCTATTTTTATTGTTCTGATGAACTCCTTCAAGGGTAAGTTCTACATTAGTGATACGCCGTTCTTATTCCCTAATGAGACTACGTTTGTTGGTTTAAAGAACTATACTAGTGGTGTAGCAAAGATTGATTTCTTCAGTGCCTTCGGAATGTCCTTGTTTATTACGGTATGCTCGGTGGCTGTGATCGTGTTATTTACTTCCATGACTGCATGGTACATTACCCGGGTGAAGTCCAAATTCACAGGCATGATGTATTATGCGTTTGTATTCTCGATGATCGTGCCTTTCCAAATGGTTATGTTCACAATGACTAAGACTGCAAACGTGCTGCATCTCGACAATCCGATTGGGATTATCTTAATCTATTTAGGGTTTGGATCAGGGCTATCTGTGTTTATGTTTAGCGGATTTGTGAAGTCTATCCCGCTTGAGGTTGAAGAAGCGGTAATGATTGATGGCTGTAATCCACCTCAGGCCTTCTTTAAAGTGGTATTGCCCATCCTGAAACCTATTGCTGTAACTGTAGCTATCCTTAATGTAATGTGGGTATGGAACGACTTCCTATTGCCAGACCTGCTGATAGGTACAGAGTATAAAACGATTCCTATTGCGATCCAGTACCTAAAAGGTGGATACGGATCGATTGACATGGGAGCTATGATGGCGATGCTGGTCTTAGCTATTGTGCCAATCATCATTTTCTACCTGACTTGTCAAAAGTACATCATCGAAGGTGTCGTTGCAGGTGCGGTTAAGGGTTAAGCTTGATCTACCTCGTTAAATAAATTAATATTCATGTAAGAAGCGAGTAGGGTGTTTTTCTTGGTGGGTGACCATCAGGAATCCCCTGCTTTCTTATTTTGACTATGAAGTTGAATAAGGATTAAGGAGTTTGATAGATACTAACAAGTAAAGGATAGATAGAAATGGAGAGACTGACTATTATAGACATCGCCAAATTATGCGGTGTTGGCGTGACTACTGTATCAAGGGCTATTAACAATCATCCGGATATTAATGAAGAAACAAAAGCGATGGTTATGAGGGTTATCAAAGAAAATCATTATGTCCCGAACAACAGTGCAAGAAATTTAAAACGTTCTGATTCGAAAACGATTGCAGTATTGATTAAAGGGATATCCAATCCATTTTTTAGCCCGATGATCAAAGTGTTCGAAAAAGAGATTCAACGCAAGAAATACTCCTTCATCCTACAGCGAGTTGATGAGAATCAAGATGAGATCGAAGTGGCGATTGAGCTGGAGAAAGAAAAAAGGCTAAAGGGAATTGTCTTTTTAGGAGGGCTATTCTCACACTCTCAAGAGAAATTACAGCAATTAACGGTTCCATTTGTCCTTAGTACGATCGGAATGACGGAAGAGTTTGATTTGAGCGACTATTCTTCTGTATCTGTCGATGACTTTAATGAGAGCTATAAGATTGTGGACTATTTATGTAATCTGGGGCATGAGAAAATCGCAGTCATTACTGCACCAGAAGAAGATGTAAGTATCGGTAAGTTAAGATATGAAGGTTATAAAAGGGCTTTAGCTGATCATGGAATCGCTTATAATGAGCGGCTAGTGCGGCGGATGAAAGAGGATATCGACAGTTACAGTATGGAAAATGGGTATGCGGTTACAAAAGAATTGCTAGAGTTAGGTGAAGAGTTCACCGCTATTTTTACCTTATCAGATAGTATGGCTATCGGCGCCTGTAAGGCAATATTTGAAGCGGGCAAGCAAGTCCCGGAAGATTACTCTGTGGCTGGTTATGACGGATTGGATATTTCCTTCTATTATAATCCTTCTATTACTACCATCAAACAGCCGGTAGTGGAGATTGCGGAAGCTACGATTAAGATTCTTTTTGATCTCATCAATAAGAAGGTTAAGCATGCGCATCAGATTTTCCCGGCAGAATTAATAGTTAGAGAATCTACAAGGTCTTTATTGTAGTTTCAACAAGTGAGTATGTTTAAGTTTATTTACGAATCGGGGTGGGGAGATAGAACCGCAAGAGATTAAACCTAACGATATCAACAGCATCACACGGTTTCTCACCGCATTTGGTGATCCTACTCGGATTCGGATTGTTACGTTATTAGGGAATAAAGGTCGGCTGAATGTTGGGGAAATTGCAGGTGAATTCGAAATAAGCAGGCCAGCGATTTCACATCATCTCAAAATCCTACGGGATGCCCGCATTGTTGACCATAAAAAGAGAGGCCAGGAAGTCTATTACTGGCTGGCGCGTGAACGGCTAGCAACAAACTTTAGGGCGCTTGCTGATTTGGCAATGTCGTTTAATCATGGGGACTAAGCCATCTCAAGGGAATGGTTCAGTCCCATTTTAGGATAACCAGGCATTTACCATATCGGAGACGGGTTTATAGATAAATATCATCCATCCCAATGGGTTAGAGACCGAAATATGTAACGCATTAATAAGACTGAAGAAAGTTCCCAGCAACAGAAGAAATGAGAAAACCCACATCTCCTTGATTAATTTTTTCCTCCACATCAGGGGAACTTCAATGGCTGCTATAACGGCTACAACTATGAGAATCACTACTATACCCAATATTCACAACCTCCCAAACCATCTAGTTTCGAGATATTAAGTCTTTGCTCAGTGCTCTTCTGAACATTACTACGCTTAACAAAACCAGGGGTAGAAATAACCCAAAGGTTATAACATAATACACCCAATAATTATCAAAAATTTCGCCGTAATAAGTGTAATTTGGGGCTATAAGAGGTGCTAGTGCGACCAAAATCAACCCTGTCGGTAAGGATAACACTCGATACTCCTTCAATTTTAATAATTGGGACAACCCCAGAATAAAAGCATAGAAATACAAAGTTACTTTTATAAAGAAAGTTAACATCCACTGTAGAGCTATCATGGCTTCCACCCGCTCAAAGATTCCACCAACAGATATGCGCCTTGCGATGTTATAGCTGGGATATATATCTCTGGCCGTCAGATCCGGACCTAAGACCAGTATGGAGACGATGAGCGTTATGAAAATTACAGTCCCCCCTAGGAGGGTGCCTTGTAAAAAACTCCTTGTTATCTTTTGTTGTTTATCTACATAAGGAAGTATCATTAGAAAGACGACTGGTTCTAAAAAAGTGTAGGCCGTAATGGGAATAGTCCCTCTCAGTACTGGCTTTATTCCATCTTCCAGGATGGGGAATATTCTGATAATTTCCATCTGAGGAACAATTGCGACCGTCAGGATCAGAAATAGGATAACGACCATTGGAGTGAAGATCTCTCCCGCTCGTCCGATAACCTCAATACCGAGCCGCGTTGCCATAATTACGATAAGTATAAATAAGAGCAGGATGGCCGGGATAGGAGTTCCAGGCAACATTTCTGAAATCACAAAATCACTGATCTCCCTCATACTTCCAGCGATAACTATAAGAAAAAACAATAAAGTCATAAGCGATAGAATAGTCCCAAGCCATTTTCCGAAGACCTTTTGAATTGCCTCAATAAGCGTTAATTTGGGATATAACTTTGCGAACTTGCTGTACATATAGTTGGCCAGCAAACCTAATGCCATTCCAATTAAAGCTGAAATCCAGGCGTTTTGTGTGGCGTAGTGTGTGGATGAAGAAGGGATTATAAGGATGGAATCCCCAATAGTAAGGAGCATAACCAGTAAGGTTAGCTGGCGAGTACTTATTTTTCCCTTTTCCAACATGGTTTTGTTCACTCCAATTCATCACTTCGCCTCTTCTAGGAAAGAGTTAGTCACTTTCCCTAACAGGCGAATCTTAATATCCATCTTTACGCTTACTGGAAGGTTAACAAAGGTCTCATCCCAATTGTTTCGCAGTTTCTTCCACGCCTGCGGGTTAGAACGATGGATGATTTCGCCGAATCCAAAAATATCACTTTTGTATTCAGTTTGTACCTTTTTAATTGTAGCTTCGAATAGATTTATTACTTTTTTATTGGCGATTTGTTCTAATTGAGTGATGGTCTTTGGGTCCCTTAGATCAAGATTTCTGCATTGTACCTCTCCTAAATCTGATTCTAAATGCTGCTCAATAGTGATTTCTGGTTTGCCACTATGGATGCTGCCTTTCATTTTGGAACGGGCTTCAAATACATCAAGTGAAACCTTTTTACCTTCGGGACATTGGATATAGAAAACAGTGCTCCTTACTTTATTGGTTAAATAGTTATACACTTTTGATTCCTCTGGATTTAGCCAACCAATCAATTTGTCCTCCTTGAATATGGCCAATCCGGAGTATTTCAATTCCGTTGGAGAGTCTACCGTTTCAACATTCTTCGGAGTTTCTCCTTCATCTACACTTCCATCGATGACAACACCTGTTAAGACTGGATTTTTACCTTTACTCACAAGTTCTGTAATTAGGGTTCCTAATGTCACAGTAGATGTAGGTGCCCAATTTTTCTCAGAGGTTTCCAGACTGGAAAACAATCGCACGGCAGGAATCTTTTCAAGACTGGTTAATATTTTCAACGCATCTTCTGCCCTCGCATCCTTTGCTACCACTATAAAATAATCATTTCGCGTATCGTTGTCTCTTGACATGAAATCAAGAACATCGCTGATTCCCTCTTTAGCCAAATCCTCGCCAAGGACTAGGATTCGTAAATGAGAGATATAAATTTTACGTGGACTAACGGTTGTGATTTTTCTAAGGGCTTCATATACGGTATTTCCCGTCGCTTTATAAAGGTTGACTGGTGCCTGAGGAGAGCCCCCCTTTGAGCCAGCGATTTGACTGGGTAAGACCACTTGCGCAGAAACTTGATATTGATCTCCGATTTTATCGATACCTATTCCTACAGCAATCGCAAGATCATTTAATTCTCGGCGGCTCCAGCAACCTGTTACAAATATTTGCATGAGAATAAGAACACAAATCAGAAGCGATCTTCGTTTCATGAATTATTCCTCCGTGAGATCTCCGGGTTTCTCCGGTGGTGAACTCTTTTCCCGAACGATATTTTTTTTATTGATAAGTCTAGGGCGGGTAAACATAGCCCAATGCGGCATTCGGAAAAAGGTGTCCTTTTGATCGGCGAGATTATAGGGAGCAAACGGGCTCAAATAAGGAATTCCAAAGGAACGTAAGCTGCACATGTGAAGAACTATCGCAATAACGCCGATAATGATCCCAAACAATCCAAAGGATGCAGCAAGGAACATCATTGGGAAACGGAGCATTCTGATGGTCAGGGCAAGATCGAAGGATGGCAGCACAAAGCTGGAGATAGCAGTAATAGCGACGACAATAAGCATGGCAGCAGAAACAATGCCGGCATCAACTGCCGCAGTCCCAATCACTAGGGTGCCTACAATGGATACAGATTGGGCTATGGTTTGAGGCATTCGTACACTCGCTTCTCGTATAATCTCAAAGGCAAGCTCCATTAAGAGTGCTTCAATAAATGCTGGAAGCGGCACGCCCTCCCGTTGTGCGGCTAGACTGATCAGCAGGGTTGTGGGCAGCATCTCCTGATGAAAGGTAGTAATAGCTACATACAAAGATGGGGCAAGTAGTGAAATGAAAATACTGAAGTATCGAAGCATTCGTACTAAGGTGCTAACATCGGCACGTTGATAATAATCTTCCGCCGTCTGCATGAAGGAAACAAATAAGGTAGGCACCGTCATTACTATAGGAGTCCCATCTACTAATATGGCTACTTTTCCTTCCATAAGAGCAGCTGCTATAACGTCAGGGCGTTCCGTATGATGGATCGTTGGAAATGGGGTATAGGTTTCATCCTCGATTAATTCTTCGATATAGCCACTTTCCAGGATCCCGTCAATGTCGATCCGATCTAAACGTGAGTGTACTTCTTGCAGAATCTCATCACTAACAATGCCATTGATATACATGAGGGCTACGTCTGTCTGTGTTACACGTCCAATTTGCTGTGTTTCTAACCAAAGATTGGGGTCTTTTATTTTCCGCCGGATTAATGCGGTATTCGTGCGTAAGCTTTCTGTGAAGGCTTCCTTAGGTCCACGAATCACCGTTTCAGTGGCACTTTCCGTTACGCCACGGTCTTTCCAGTCACGCATGCCTATGGTGAACCCTTTGGTATATCCATTAAGTAAGAGGATCACATCTCCGGATAATAGAGAGGTGAATAAAGAATTGAACTCCGTCGCATCTTTAATATCCCCTACAGTGAGCATGTGATCTTTTAATAATTGATAGTTGGCTGTTTGTGTATCAAGACTTGGATCTGGAAGTTCTAAGATTAGTGATTCCAGAATGAAATCCTGAATAGCTTTACTATCCGCCAATCCATCTGTATAGAAAATAGCTGCTTTAATCTGGTGTTTGGAACCAATAAAGAATTCTCTAATCACGAGATCTGTACTATTGCCGAGTGTTGTTTTTATATATTGAATATTATCTTGAAGTTTTTCTTTAATGGGTTCCTTGGGTAATTCTTTAGTGGGGTTAGGGTGCCCTAATGAAGGGTTCTTAAAAACTTTTGTTATTGTTCTGTTCAGAAATCCCATAGTTGTTATCCCTCTTCCGCTGGTGCTGTAAATATAGCTATTACCAGAATGAGGTGGGATTATTCTGAACCATGGATGGGTCAACGCATATCAAAAAAGCCGCAGAGAGATTCTCTGCAGCTAGCTAGAAGCGCTTAATTAAGACTTTAAGACGTCCAATCGTTATATAGATGCTTCTCCGTTAGGATGGACAACAACTGAATACCAACCTCATTATGGCCACCTTCAGGGATGATCAGGTCAGCGTATTTTTTGGATGGCTCGATAAAAGCTTCATGCATGGGTTTAACTGTACTCAAATATTGATGATGGATCGACTGGATGCTCCGTCCACGTTCTTCAATATCTCTAAGGACCCGGCGGAGAATGCGTACATCAGGATCGGCATCCACGAATACCTTGATGTCGAGCATTTCACGGAGATTCTCGTCAGAAAGGACGTGGAGTCCCTCGATGATTACAATATTGTTTGGCTTCAGTTCTACCGTCTCTGTAGTGGAGCGGGCATGGACTGTAAAGTCATACACGGGAGCGAATGCGGTCTGTTCTTCGCGCAGAGATTTAAGATGCTCAATGAGCAGCTCGTTATCGAAAGCGAAAGGATGATCGTAATTAATGGATTCACGTTCAGCAAAGCTGAGATGTGAGTGATCCTTATAGTAGTTATCTTGAGATATGAAAGTTACCTTTCCCGTTCCAAGACGGTCAATGACGGAGCGGGCTACGGTTGTTTTTCCCGAGCCGGTGCCGCCGGCGATACCAATAATGAGCATGTGATTCAATAACCCTCCCTAAGATTGCCGTTGCAATTCCAATATTGTAGCACAGCGCTCATGTTTTTTCACCTTAGATCGGGTAAAATTAAGATGGGATTTTTGGAAATTCGTCTATATTAGGGACAAGGCAAATCCGGAAGGGGTTATCCAACGAATGAACGGAAAAAAAACCGTACAAGAGGCTTTTAATGAAACGGCCTATCGAATCGCAGGGAATGGGAATAGAGATGTGCAAGTGTTGAAGGAAGCCTTGGCAGCCGTAGAGAACAGTACGGCATCTGATATTTATGGAACGGGCGAAGTGATTGAAGATTTCCAGACGAAAATGGCGAATATCCTGGGCAAAGAAACCGCGGTTTTCTTTCCGAGCGGAACGATGGCGCAGCAAATCGCTTTAAGAATTTGGTGCGATGAAAAAGAGGTGAAAAAAGTAGCCTATCATCCCTTATGTCACTTGGAGATCCATGAGCAGGATGGCCTGAAGGAATTACATCATATTGAGCCTATCTTGCTTGCGGACAAGAACCGATTAATCACTTTGGAGGATGTGGCGAACCTAAAGGAGGATATCGCCTGTCTGTTGCTGGAATTACCCCAGCGCGAGATTGGTGGTCAGCTGCCAGAGTATACGGAGCTTGAAGCTATTTCTGCTCATTGCCGTGCACGCGGCATTAAATTGCATTTGGATGGGGCAAGATTATTTGAGATCCTCCCGTATTACGGGAAGTCAGCAGCTGAAATCTCTGCACTCTTTGATAGTGTGTATATATCCTTTTATAAAGGAATTGGAGGAATCGCCGGGGCAATTCTTGCAGGCAGTGAAGATTTTACGAAGCAATCAAAGATATGGAAACGGCGGCATGGTGGAGACTTAATCAGCTTATATCCGTACATCATTTCTTCTGATTATTATTACCAGCAAAGAGAAGGCAACATGCAGCAGTATTATGAAGGTGCAAAGGAGCTTGCTGCCTGGGTTAATCAATGTCACGACGTAACCACTCTGCCCGCTCAACCTGTCTCCAATATGTTTCACATGCATTTTCAAATGTCTAAGGAACAAATTGAACCGATTCTGTCAGCGGTGTATGAGGCGACAGGAATCGGTTTAAGCGCGGGTATAAGAGCTACCGGGGAACATACTTCTTATTGTGAGATCAGCATTGGAGACAAGTATGCCGACATCCCAAAAGAAAAGCTTAGAGAGTTTTTTATGCTGCTCGATAAGCTAATGAGCGAATCATCTGCCGAGTAGCGTACGGAGTAAGGAGATTCGTAATAATTGTTTTTTAATAAGCTTCATGCGAAACTCATTTTTTAATTGATTGTAGATCAGCGGGCAATGGTTAAGCGCCCAATGGTACATGAATTTAAAGTCTGTAGCGTCTTTTGCAGAATTTAATAAATAGTATGAGATCGTATCGTAAGCATTATGGTTGAACCATTCCGTCATTTCCTGTGCGTTATATCCATATTTCTGCACGGCCATATTCTTAATGAGTTTCTTTTCTTCCAGATTCTCAATTAAGAATCCCTGGCTCAGATTAAAGGTGATATTGTTCCCGTGTATTCTGTACACGCCGGCAATCACATCAATGAAGCCCGCATCACCTACCAGCAGGGAACGCAAATAGATGGAAGCATCGTTGACCATATTCATATCTAGGATATCCATAGCCATTAAGGCCTCTCGTTTAAAGACAGTAGTTAAAGTAGAGGCGGGTTTTGGATATCCTTTTTTCTCGAAATTCATGAAATAATCGCGTTTCTTAATAATGCTGCTAAGCTGCAGATTGGAGATTTTTAGTTGTTTGGCTTTGGAATACTCAAGGAACACATTCGCAGCTACAAATGAAATTTCGGGATGAAGGAGATGGAAGCGGACTGCTTTACTGAAATAATTCATGTCGATCAGATAATCATCATCATCGAGAAAAAGAACATATTCCCCATCACCATGTGCAGCAAAAGCTTTTCGACGATTATTTCCAGGTCCGCTATTGGTAGCATTGCGCATGTAAATGACCCGTGGCTCCGCCCCAAAGTGTTGCTGCATTAACTCTTTCGTGCCATCTGTAGAACAATCATCAATCACTGTAATCTCTTTATTGGGATAGTCCTGCATTAAGATACTTTGGATCGCTTGATATAGGAATTCTTTTCTATTATAGGTGGTGATAATGACACTGATCTTGGGAGAATCGGATAAGGATTGGACTGCTGGGTAGGAAATTTTCGTATCCGAAATGCGGCTTTCCATTTTAACCAACCCCTGAATTAAACCTGCGATATCACTGGCAACAATGTTGAATTGTTCAGACAGATAGAATTTCAAAGTATCCTCTGAAGCCCTCCCAGTCAGAAAGGCATGAATAACCTCAGATAAGGTTTCCAGATAAGGTTTGATTTGTACATTTTGTTCTTGATCTATGATCTGGCGGCATCTTTGCAATAGTTCTGTATCCTCTATTTGGATGGTGGGTGAATGGTTTATTTCATCATTTAGGTCGTTTAGAAAGACGTAACAGGCTTGCTGCAAAACCTCGCTATGATCCATTTCCAGTCCTCCTGTTGTGTTATTTGGATAAACCACTTACCTCAGGCTGAGCGTTAATTTTATTTTTGAGTTTGTATCGATACTTTTTGAGATGTTCCCATGTATAGAGGAAGACTTCCCGTTCCATTAAAGAGCCGATTACAAAATATACAGGCAAGATCACTAGTCCTAGAAGTACACCCCAGATCATAAGCCCCAGATAGGAATGGATCGGGATGTCGATGGCAGTTGTGATGAGAATAATGCCTACAAAAACTACTGCATTCGTAAGCCATCTTCTAAAAGTGACCCATGGACTGCGGTCCAGCAAATGTTTGCTGGCATAAATCACAATATCTATGGAGCGGTATAGGAGGGCAACTATCGTTCCCATCAGTACACCGTAAATTCCCATGAAGATTACGAAGACAACAGAAGCCACCAGATTAATGGCGGATTCCAGAATGGAACGGTTTTGTGTTTTTTTGAAATGTCCAGCGATGGTAATCACATTATTGGAAGACGTTCTGGCATTGGTTAATAATTTGATGACTACGAACAAGACCGGCAGCCACATATCAATGTAATTTACGTCGTTTACCCCAGCGGTATACAATTTCATAAAGGGTAAAATCAAAATGTAAGCCACCGTTAAAATCGAGAAGATAAGCCCCATAAAATACACTTCGTAAGCATCATAAAATTTAATAAATGCTTCTTTACTCTCATGGTAGCTTTGCCCGAGGGCAGCCTTCACACTTCCGTTTATGGTCTGGACGATATTATCCACGATCGTAAAAATCATATTGTACATAACATAGATACTGACGATTTTTAGATTCGTAAAGATGGTTAATATAAGTACGTCAGTATTTCTAAACACCAAATAGGAGATTTCATGGACTAATACGGAATTCTTTTGACCAATGGCTTCATAGTCTGGTTTAAGATTCAGGTTGATCCACTTGTAATTCTTATTCATATAAATATAAAAAGCGATGATTTGAAGTAAAGTTAAGATAAAATAGGAAGCTTGAACCGCAATAATGTCCACACCTTGCAGTAATAACAGAATCCGGATCAGGCTGTTCATAATATTAGCCACAGTGACAATGGAAGTCTCTACATAGCTTTTTCCCTCCGCAGCGAGCAGGACCTTGAATTTCCCCTGAAAATAATAATTGATTGCTCCGCCCATCCCCGTAAGCAAAATAATGACCATAATCGATAATTTATCGATCTCAGACGAGATCACTAGCGGGTACACGATGGCGAGTAGCAGTACGGCGAAGAAATAGTAAATACCTGTTTTTTTATAATAGCTGGAGGTGGCAGCCAGAATAGAGTTGATATTGTTTTTATTATCCGAAGCTACCGGCTTGTAAAGTGCTTGGATCGAGGCCGCCCCAACACCTGCTTCCAGCAGCGCCAAATAACTAATAATCTGCACAATCGAAGCGATCAACCCATTGGCCTCAGAGCCATAGTTGACCATTATCAGTCTGGGTATAAAAAAACCGAGGATAATCGTGATGAGTTGACTTCCCAGTCCAAAGGATAAGTTAAGAATGCTCCGCTTGGCTTTCATAACGAATCCCCCTTTCGTAAAGCGGTAAATACGTATCTAGATGCTCGAAATGTCTTTCGGCTTGTTTTGCTTGCAGTGTGACATCCATAGAGCAGGTGATCATACTTTCAAAAATCTGTGCAGGCTGGACCTGTTCCAGCGTGTTGAAATCGGCATACAGACCTGTGAATCCAACATCTTCCATTACATTGACCATTTTTTTGCTGTAGGCTACAGGGAATACCGGTTTATTAAATACCCAGCCCAGAATCATTGCATGGAATCTTGAAGCCACAATAGAACTGGCATTAGCTAACACGGACAACACTTCTTCCATGTTCGTTTTATATAAATGCACTTGAATAGCATCCTTGTAGGAGGGGCCGATAAGGCGCTGAATCTCTTCAATCGCCAGTTGATCGCCTTCGTGTTCGCAAAATGACATGAAATGAACCGCGTAACCTTTTTCAATGAAATAAATTGCGAGTTCTTTCATTTTTTCATAATAGAGGTTGTCAAAACCGTTCAGACCTTTCGCAGAAGGTTTAATAACGGATAAGACGATGTAATCCTCCGGTTCGTTTGGAATATCTGGCGGGTCTAGCTGAAAAATAATATCTGGGGCTAAGCGGACATTATCCAGATCCTTAAATAAATCATAAGAGTACTGTTCTCTGAAACATATATCTGTATAATCCTTGAAAATCCGCTTGTGCTCATCATAGTATTCTTGATTTGTAAAAGGGCCAAAATTAGATCCTAACAGATAGTAAGGCTTATTTTGATTACGAATGACTTCTGCATTCTTGAAATGCTCTGCCCAGTGGTCTGCTTCCATGAAAATTGAGCCGCCGATATGAACGACGCCATCTGAGTGATCTGCCAGATATTTGTGAGCCACATTATGTATCTTTAGCTTCCTGCAAATATAGCCAATGCCTCTTAGAAGAAGGGAATCGGAAGGATACACTTTGAGGTTAGGGAGCTCTTTGAAACATTGTTTATAGAGGCGTGGTGCGCAAATTCTGAATTTGGTATCCGGATATCTTTCGCACAGCACCTTAATGAATAGATCATCGCCCAGATTAAATTCGGTATAGGCGTATATCAGCATCTTTTTCATATTCTAGATTCCTTTCGGGTTCCGTTCCCTTTAAGTAGGTTGCGCTTGAACCGGGATAAGCCTCTCTCCACAGAGATGAATCTGTGATATAGAAGCGGGGAGATTAAAAATGTTCTGATATAAAGGGTTAATCTGCGATTATCTCCTCTATAACGTCTTATGAGTTCATCCATTTCTTGATTGAGCTTGGGATAGGTATGGTTGATGTCACGAAGTAATTCCTGAATGCTTACCCCTTCCGTACCATTTAGACAGGTTTTGAGGTTGAAAAAGTAGTTCTCAATCAGCTCACGGTTCATTAACAAAGGGGAGATCGTGTCTAGTTCAGCAAAGGGATAGGTTTTGAAATATTCATCCACCCTTTTGAAAGCATCCACTACATCGAATTTATTCACGTTATAGCTGTTGGAGATGGAGGAGTTTCTCTGTAAATAAAATGATAGTATATCCGGGATTGAGATGACTCTGGCCGCTCTGGACAAGGCTTTGTAGATGAACTCTTGATCCTCTCCATTCACACAGCGTTCTGTATAACCTAACCCGTGGAGAAGTAAGAATTCTCGCTTATAAGCGATACTCCCTGTCCATATTCGCAAGCTTTTGTTCACGAAAATCCGCGCCAGTGCTTCACTTCCCGTCACGTCGCTGAAATCAGAGGTACAGCTTAATAGAGTTTCTCTGCCTTCTGAGACATGATTATAACCCCAGCAAATAATCTCGGGTTGTTCATCTTGAGTATAAGAATGAATGGTTGAGACCAAGTCTGCGGAGACATAATCATCTCCATCGACAAAAAGAACATAATTACCTGTGGCTTCAGCTAAACCCCTATTTCTAGCCGCGCTTACTCCATGATTCTCCGTTCGAATGACTTTACAGAAAAGGGCGGGATTACGCGAAAGAATCTTTTCTATAACGTTGTAAGTGTTATCCGTAGAACCATCATCTACGATGATGACTTCGAAATGCGGATCGCTTTGGTCAAGCAGTGAATTAAACATAGGGGTTATATACTGCTCTATATTGTATACCGGGATCACAAGGCTTAGATTCATGGGCTCGCTCCTTTCCTGTGGAAAACTGGATGATAAGCTATCTTAAGCTTACCCCTCGTATGAAAAGATTGTATATACTACTTTAGTTTACTTATTGCTGGCTCTACTCGTTGTAGCATCATGTGAATAATAGTTATTACAATATGTAAAATGAAAATATTATGGTTTGGTTTAACATAGATAGAAAGCCAACAAAATGCTCGAAGCGGAGGGATCTGGGATGCAGCTGCAAAAAATATTCGTGAACGGTGAGAGACTGAAGAATACAATCGAGGCATTTGCCGATTATGGGCGTACAGATAAAAATGGCGTGACCCGATTATCGCTGACGGAAGAGGATCTTAAAGTTCGGGATTATTTTCGTGCCTGTTGTGAAGAGCTCGGAATGTCTGTGAAGATGGATGATATGGGGACGATGTATGCCACACTGGCAGGCGAAACTTCCGGGCCTCCGATTGTGATTGGCTCGCATATGGATACTGTGAAAAAAGGGGGCAGATTCGATGGCGTCCTGGGGGTTATCGCGGGTCTAGAGGTGGTGCGGACGCTTGTAGATTACGGGATTAAGCCGAAGTTTCCGGTGACGATTATGAATTTTACGAATGAAGAGGGGGCACGTTTTGAGCCATCGATGATGGCCTCTGGTGTGTTGTCCGGAAAGTTTGATAAAAGTGTTATGTTGAACAAAAAAGATCCAGCAGGCATCACCTTTGGTGAAGCGCTGGAGATGAGTGGATATAAGGGAGAAATGAGCAATCGTATCACCGAAGCCACCGCTTATTTGGAGCTTCATATCGAGCAAGGGCCTGTTCTTGAAAAAGAGGAGCTGACGATTGGACTGGTTGACTGTGTAGTTGGTATGGCCTGTTACGAGATTGAGGTGACGGGAGAATCCGATCATGCGGGCACAACCCCTATGGCGATGCGCAAAGATGCTTTGTTTGCTGCTACAGATCTGATTATTGAGCTGCGGAGCAAGCTGGGGGCGCTCGATTCCGAGCTTGTGTATACCATGGGCAGAATGAATGTGCTTCCTAATATCCATACCGTCATTCCCAATAAAGTGATTTTCACCATTGAAGCCAGACATAAAGAGATGGAGATTGTGCGTGAAGTGGAAGCCATTATCAACGGTTTGCCAGAGCAACTGCTGGATTGTGAAGTAAGCAAGACTAAGCTTTGGGGCCGAGATACGGTGTGGTTTGATCAGAATGTGTGTGATTTGGTGGAGCAAGCGGCTCAAACCTTGGGTTATTCCAGTCGAAAGATCGCAAGTGGTGCAGGGCATGACGCACAATTCGTAGCCAGCTTTCTGCCATCCGCAATGGTGTTCGTGCCTAGCGTGAAGGGTAAAAGCCATTGTGAAGAGGAACTAACCTCTTATGAAGACTGCGAAAAAGGGGTAAATGTAGTGTTAGAAACAGTGATGTTGTTATTATCAAGATAGGTAATGTCACTTAATATAACATCATACGATAAGGTAGTCGCTTTAATTTCATACAAAATCGTCAAAAAGGCACTCTATAGGGTGTCTTTTTTTATGAGATAATAAAGATGGTTGTGTTGAGTACCAAAATGGTTAAAGATTAATGGGCAGTTAAGTCTGATCCTTTGTGTAAAAACACAATCATGGTAGATAATATTTTAATTTTTTAACAAAATGGGAATGCTAATCATATGTTATCATTCTTTACATAAGGGATCTACATTAGATGGGAGAGATGAATGATGATTATCGGAGTACCTAAAGAAATTAAAAACAATGAAAATCGTGTTGCCATAACCCCTGCGGGTGTAGTTAGTTTAATTACTGAAGGTCATCAAGTGCTCGTAGAAGCTGGAGCCGGTGTGGGCAGCGGATTTCCTAACGAAGAGTATGTCTCTGCCGGAGCACAGTTGATTGAGGATGCAGCAAAGGTCTGGAGCTCTGCTGAAATGGTGATGAAGGTAAAAGAACCATTAGCAACTGAGTACCCCTATTTCCGTCCAGGCCTTATTCTATTTACGTATCTTCATCTTGCTCCAGAGCCTGCCTTGGCTGCTGCGCTAAAAGACAAAGGCGTCTTTGCGATCGGATATGAGACGGTTGTTCATGGACGCACCTTGCCGCTGTTAACACCGATGAGCGAAGTAGCTGGCCGGATGTCCGTCCAATTGGGTGCGCAGTTCCTGCAAAAGAACTATGGCGGACAAGGTATTCTTCTTTCCGGAGTTCCTGGCGTTAGTCGAGGTAAAGTGAGTATCATTGGCGGCGGTGTAGTAGGTACTAATGCAGCTAAGATGGCTATTGGCTTAGGCGCAGATGTTACGATAGTTGACCTCAGCGCGGAGAGACTACGTCAATTAGATGATATTTTTGGAGCACAGATTAATACGTTGATCTCTAACCCTTATAATATTGCCAAAGCAGTGGCTGAAGCGGATCTGCTGGTAGGTGCCGTGTTAATTCCGGGTGCTAAAGCACCGAAGCTGGTTACTGAAGAAATGGTCAAGACTATGAAGCCGGGATCAGTGATCGTTGACGTGGCCATTGACCAAGGTGGCATTGTAGAAACCATCGACAGAGTGACGACACATGATAATCCCGTGTTTGTGAAACACGGTGTGCTGCATTATTCCGTGGCTAATATGCCAGGCGCTGTTCCTAAGACCTCAACTATTGCCTTAACAAATGTTACAGTTCCATATGCCCTGCAAATTGCCAATAAAGGTGTGATCAAGGCGATTCAGGATAATGACGGCTTAAGAAGCGGCGTGAATGTAGCCAATGGCAGAATCACCTGCCAAGCTGTTGCCGAAGCGTTGGGTGAGACACCTTATTCGGTTGAGCAAGCCATGGAGCAGACATTCACATTGATCTAAAATAGACACGTTCCATAATGGAATGAGCCAAACAGCAAGCTCTCTGCGGGGAGCTTGCTGTTTGGCGTTTCTTGCGGTGGAGACCGGGTGGAAGTTGGTCAGTACGGCGTTAAAGTAAATAGATTGCGTTTCAGTGTAATTAGATGCAGTAGATGTTTGCTCGTGCGGTGCTATGGTGGATAGATTACGTAGTGAAGTTGGATGGATAGGGTGAAAGCTTTGATGGAGAGATGTTTTAGGGAAATTCTCCCTAAAAAAACGCGGAAATAGGTTAAAAATGCTGTTATTAGGGAATTCCTCCCTAAAAAACGAGGAATACGCCTGTTTATACGCAAAACAGAAGAAAATCAGGGAGTATTTCCCCAATTATGATCATGTGATGCTTAAAGTGCAGAATATTAGGGAGGATTTCCCCTAAAAACCATCTATAATATTCGTAAACACCAACAACTATTAAACCTTACCAAATACCCCGACAAAACTCCCCACACCCCCCAACAAAACCCCCACCAATCATCCCCGTCCCAAACACCTTCCTCAACAAGCCGATCTCGCCCCTCACCTAAACCAGCTATTTATCTTATAGTCAGCTAGGGGGATGCATACTATAATGAAATCACTCTAGAGTACAGGATTTGGTTATTCTTCAGGTGGGAGTGAAGCTAGTGACAGATAAGGATCCATTATTTGATCGTTTCTTCGACAGTATGGAATCATTGGCGGATACGATAAGTGAATCGCTACAGTCTCAAGTTACCATCGAGGACAGCAATCATCATGTGATTGGCTACAGCTCGCATGAATTTGAGAGTGACTCCGCGCGGATTTCAACGATTATCGGGAAGCGTGTACCTAACGCTGTGATTATTGGCTTGCGCAAAAAAGGGATTATGCAGCAGCTGGAGAGCGCGGCACATCCCATTCGAATTCCTGCAGTGCTGGAGGTGGGACTTGGTCCCCGGTTGGCCATTTGTATTAAACATCAAAAGGAAATTCTCGGGTACATATGGGTAGTAGATACAGGCAACCTGGTAGAAGGGCATGCCGAAAATATCGTTGAGAAGGCGGCAGGTATCGTAGGCCGTTATTTACTTAAGCAGCGAGGTTGGAAAACGAAGCAGGACAAAACGCATGAGGACTTTTTCTGGAAGCTGATTACCTCCCACTACGACAACGAAGCAAATATTAAAAAGGATGCGGAATTTTGGTCCATTCTTTTGCCGGAAAAATATTATATTAGCGTGTTTGAAAGTGACAAGGTAATCGATGATCATTTAATACTCCGGTTTCGGCAGGTTATGGCATCTTATTCCGGACTGCAATTACTATTTCTGACGGCTGAGCATAATCGGCTGATTATTTTGTTTTCCTTCAGCTTTGTAATCGAAGGGGCGGGTGGATTATCTTCATTCCTGCATAAAACAATGGAGGATATGTATAAGAGTGAAGGCTGCACACTGGCTGCTGGCTGTAGTCTCGATTACACTGAATATATGTCCGCGGCTATTGCCTATTGGGAAGCGGTATCCATTGTGGAGATCAAAAAGCTGCTGCCTTTTCATGGGCGGGAGCTGCTATTGTACGAGGAGATTGGATTTTGGGCATATATACCGGCTATTATGGAGCAAAAGCGCAGTCGAATTCGTAAAAGCCCGTTGCTATATCCGCTAAAAGAACATGATCGCGAGCATAAAAGTGATTTTCTCAAAACCATCGCTGTCTATTTATCATTAAGCGGCAATTTAAAGGAATCCGCGGCTTTTTTACATATACACACTAATACATTGCTTTATAGATTAAACCGAATTGCAGAGATTACGGGCAAAAGCTTGAAGGATACGGGTTATCGCACTTCTATTTTCCTGGATATTTTGACGGAAGAGACACGGCAGCTTAACCAGTGGTTCGTGGATGCCAGGGAATCATGAGAATTAAGCACCAACCCGGTGACGAACACGTACAATAACCTATATTTAGAACCTATAACATTGGAGGGACTAAGCATGGTGAAGGAAGTTCGTTCACCCGATGCCCTTGACTTTGAGCGCAAAATGAGAGAAAGCATCGTGGAATCGGCTGAAGCTTTAAATGAAAGTGGAGTGGATTTTGCAACATTTGATGATTCCCGCTGCAATCCGCAGTTTTGGACACGTACAGAGATTGGTGGACTTCAGCTGAACACTGGCGTAGAGCCCACAGTGGGAATTAAAGATATTTTTCGGAATGGTCATTTATATGCCTTTGAATGCGCGACAGCCATGGTCATTGTTATGTATCGGGCGACGATTGAAGCTATAGGTGAGGAAGCGTTTAATCAGTATTTCAAGGATTTGTTCTTATGGGACTGGAATTACGATGAGAATCTACGCTTAATTACAAACTACAACAAGGAACTAACGCAGCGGGGAGACGTTGTATATTTCAAGAATCCCGATCATGCTCCGAGCAAGCCAGAATGGCAGGGCGAGAATGCAATTAAACTCGAAAATGATCTGTTCTACGGCCATGGCATAGGGATTACTACTGGAGAGATCATCATAGACTCTCTGAATCAGGAAAGAGTATATGGGAGTGATATCTCGGCCTATTTAACGGATGAATCGGTGCATCCAGACTTTAATTACTTACAGCGGTTATCTGCAGGAACGGTTTTACCGGCAGCCAACAATAGAAGCTTCCGATACACTGTATGTTCAAGAATAGGGTCTAGAAACTATATTTATAAGATCTAGCGTCTGCCTATTTTATACTTACTGAGCAATGCAAAGAGAGGGCTCTTTTGTATTGTTCATTTTTTTATTCACAAAAGAAAGGGATAGAGCTTCAGATAACTCTGAAAACTCTATCCCTCTTTTTTAATTAAGGATTACCACGTCGTTTCTAATTTGTTATAGCTCAATAAAATCGTTGCGGAATTTATCAAAATCAGATTTTCTGCATTCCAGCTCAAGGCGTGTGCCTGTTTCTTCATAGCTAGTAGATTGAACATGGGCGTGTTCATTGAAATAAGAGACTACATTACCCCGATCAAATGGAACCAGAATCTCACACTGGACATAGTCCGTAAAAACATGGCTGCGGATCAGAGCGGTAAGTTCAGCCATTCCACTATTTTTCTTGGCGGAAAGGTAGACATTGTCACCTTCAATTTGCGGGTAAGGCAAATCAGTCAGATCAGCTTTATTATAGGCATAGATCGTTGGAATCTGGTCAGCGCCGAGTGCTTTGAGCGTCTCATCTGTAACCGCCATATGCTGTTGATGCTGCGGATCGGAAATATCGACTACGTGAATCAATAAGTCCGCTTCGGTAACCTCTTCAAGAGTGGAGCGGAACGCTTTGACCAGATGATGGGGAAGCTGGCTGACGAATCCGACAGTATCTGTTAATAAAAAGGTTTTGTGATCAGGCAGCTCAATGCTGCGAACCGATGTCTCTAGTGTAGCGAACAGCATATCCTTGGCGAATACTTGTTTATGGGAACCCGGATGGTAAGTCTCTACCATGACATTCATTAAGCTGGATTTTCCGGTGTTCGTATAGCCTACCAGACAGACGACGGGAACTTCATTTTTATGCCGTTGTTTCCGCTGGATTTGACGTCTTGCTACTTGTTGTTGCAGTTCAACCTGTAAAGCAGTAATCCGCTCTTCAATTCTTCTGCGGTCCAGCTCTAGCTTGGTTTCACCAGCACCTCTGTTTTTAAGTCCAGCTCCGCCACCTTGTCTGCCCAGCGACTCACGAAGACCTGTGAGGCGCGGCAGCATATATTGCAGCTTGGCTACTTCAACTTGCAGCTGGGCTTCCTTGGTCTTCGCTCTTTCCGCAAAAATATTCAAGATCAGAATGGTCCGGTCAATGACCTGACGATCCAGTGCGGACTCCAAATTGCGGATCTGTGAAGGTGACAGTTCGTCGTTAAAAATAACAATAGGAGCATCGTGTGCTTCTAAAAGTGCCGATAATTCCTCGATTTTACCTGTCCCGATATAATGGGAGGGGTTAATTCGACTTGCCTTTTGACTAAGCTCTCCTACGACTTCAAGGTCACAGGCAGCTGCCAGATTGCTCAGCTCTTCCATCGAATAGGCGAAATTCGTTTCGTTCTGAAGCTGGACACCGACTATAATTGCTCTTTCTCGTATTTGTTCCATATATTTATTCATCCTCCAATAGTAAATAATAAACGCAAAAAAACACAGGCAATCTGCCTGTGCTTACGGTTCGTTAGAGGACGTCAGAGTTAGGGCCTTCCATAGGTAGAATGAATTAAACAACAGTCCAGTCGCAGGGAAGAGGCACTTTGATCCCTTGCGAGCAGCAGTTGGCTAATCGGCTTCTATGGATGTTCAATTCTTAAAGGAATGGAGGTGAAGAGAATCCTCCCTACACGCTGTTGTTAAATCATCGGGTTACCTTTAAAAATGGGTAGACCAATCCTGAGTCCTCTGCACATGGGCAGAGCTTTAGCGCTATTCAATTAGCCGCGCAAAGTTCTAACTCGGATAAAGTCTATCACACGTAACCCTCCGTTCATAAAAAGTTAAGTCGAGTTTACCACATTCGTTATTTAGTGGCAAATCTCTATTTATGCTCTGGAACATCTCTTGTATTTTAATTACACCCAATAATTCTAAACAATGTTTACATATCATATATGAATTGATATATAGGAGGTGTGATGACATTGCCTGTTCTGTCCACAAACACCATTATTAATTTACCAGTCGACGGTACTCGGCCAATAGATCAAGTAGTGATCAAAGTTGTCAACAATGGATCGGCTGGCGCGTTTTGTTATATTACGGGCTTATCCAATAGTGTCAGTCCCCAGGCCATTTTTGTTGAAGAGTTATTTGAGCTGCAATATCAGGAGACCTTAAGCAAGACCTATGTCATGGTAGAGGATTTATTCCAATTTAATTTTGTATATTCACAGGAGCAGATGAAGATTCAGGTTTTCCTTGTTGATGCGGACGGTGTATGGACGGCCGTTGATCTTGAAGTGTTTCAAGTGAGCCGAATAACTTCGGAAATACGTGATAACGTGACCGTTACATCGACTGACTTTGCAGCAATCAGCTTCATGAGGCGTCCTGGCTTTGCTATTCCACAAGGTCTTGCGGCTGAGATTCGACCGGCAGCTTTAGATGTTATGTCCAAAAGACCTGTGCGATATATGGTCGTTGCAGGCGGGACCCTTGATGGGGCCTTCGAGAATTATCCTACACCGACTACAAATATTCCTGTCACGGACACGGCGCTGCTAGTGAACTATACCTGCACTACGGTCACGGGTGGAAAAGTTATTATGCAAGGTACAGGATCAGGGATTTCTGGGGCGTATGCGAATCTGGCGGTCAATTTACTTAATGAGCGACTCTCATACGAGTTCCATGATGAACCTGTCACATTGGTGGTAAACTCCCTCTCGGGCGGGGACGATCTCGCAGTTACCTTTAAAATGTCCGAGCAATGGTAATTATTCTTGTGAAAAAGGAACATTCGCATTTACGCGAATGTTCCTTTTTGCTAGTCATTTAAGTCACGACGCAAGGTGAAGAGATCTTTCAGAGCCTCTGTGGACAGCTCGGTAATCCAGCCTTCCGAGCTGGAGATCACATTATCGCTGAGCTGCTGTTTATTCTCCAGCATCTCATCAATCCGTTCTTCGAGTGTGCCCAGGGCGATGAATTTATGCACCTGCACATCACGAGTCTGGCCCATGCGGTAAGCGCGGTCAGTTGCTTGATTCTCCACCGCTGGATTCCACCAGCGGTCGAAGTGGAATACGTGATTGGCTGCAGTTAAGTTCAGGCCAACTCCCCCAGCTTTGAGTGAAAGGATGAATACATTCGGCTGATCAGACGGCGATGTGTCTGGGCGTGTAGACCCATCTTCCGCCGAAGGGGCTGGTGTCTGAAACCGCTCGATCATGCGGTCGCGCGCCTGTTTGGAGGTACTTCCGTTCAAATAAAGGACGGGTTCGCCCAGCTCCTGCTGGAGAACCGCCTGAAGCATTTTTCCCATACCCACATATTGAGTAAAAATCAGGCAGCGCTCGTCTTCCGCGCGCAGCTCCTTAACCATGTCCAGCAGTCTTTCGAGTTTGGAGGAGCGGTTAATAAGAAAGCTGGTATCCAGTTTATTGTCCGTATCAAGTTCAGGGATAGCTTCTTTTGTCACAAGCATCGGGTGATCGCATAGCTGCTTAAGCCCGGTCAGAGCTCCGAGAATTGCCCCTTTGCGCTCAATGCCTTCCAGCTTCTTCATCCGTTCCAACAGTCCGTTTACGGTTTGATCGTAAAGCGCCGCTTGTTCGGCTGTCAGATGAACATAGGTTTTCATTTCATTTTTATCAGGTAGATCGAGCTGTATATTAGGGTCTTTTTTCTTGCGGCGCAGCATGAAGGGTTTTACTAGATTTTGTAGGTCCGCTGTACGTTTCGCGTCGCGTTCCTTTTCAATAGCATTCGTGAATCGGTCATTAAAAGACTTGGCGCTGCCCAGATAACCTGGGGTTATAAAATCATAAATGGACCACAGCTCGGATAATCTGTTCTCTATCGGCGTCCCTGTTAAGGCGACCCGGTGTAGAGCTGGAAAACTACGTACAGCTGCGGATTGTTTGGTTTGGGCATTTTTGATATTTTGAGCTTCATCCAGGCAGATCGTCGCCCAAGTGAATTCCTTTAGCAGCTCTTGGTCAAGCGCAGCAGTCGCATAAGAGGTCAGTACCACATCGGCTTGCGAAGCTGCGCCATAGAAGAATCCTGCGTCCAGACGGCGGCTTCCGTAATGAAGCATAACATTCAACGAAGGCGCGAAGCGTTGCAGCTCCTTCTGCCAATTGCCTAACACAGAGGTCGGGCAGATGATCAATGAAGGCCAGCCTGGTGGGTCGGTCTGCCGCCGGGCTGAGCTTGCATCCGTGTTTTCTTGGATGTGTAGCAGATAGGCGATGAGCTGTACTGTTTTGCCTAGTCCCATATCATCGGCTAGACAGGCCCCCAGCCCAAAGCGGCGCAGAAAGGTCAGCCAAGCGAATCCTTCATGCTGATAGGTGCGCAGCTCCGCTTTAAGGCCTGCGGGTACGGGCGGCTTAGGCCATTCTGAGCGCTGGCCCAGCTGACCGATAAGGCTGATCAAATGCTCGTTCAGCTCTACCTCCAGACGCAGACGCGCGGCATCCTCTTGCAGCTGCTCTTCCGTAGCTTCAGCGTCTGCCTCTTCACCAGCTCCTAGCAAGTGGAGCTGAAGCACGTCTTGGAAGGACAAGCCTTGCGACTTGTCCATTCCCGCCATGGCTCTTTGGATTTGCGCCAGCAGAGCCGGATCGAGTGAGACCCATTTGCCCTTGAAGCGGACGAGCCGTTCCCCTCTTGCGACCAGCTCGGCAAATTCGGCTTCAGTGAGATCCGCATCGCCGATGGAGATTCGCCAATCGAAATCGATGATCGAATCGAGACCAAACAGCGACTCGCCACCGCTGCGTTTGTCTTCGCCGGAGCTGATCTTTGCGCGCAGGCGCGGCTTTTTCCGGCTGGCGGCTTCCCACCACGCCGGCAGCAGCACTTGCCAGCCAGCTTCCAGCAGCCGCTGGCTCTCGGCCGTCAAGAACCGCCAGGCGATGGCATCGCTCAGCGGTTCGGCCAGCACATCGCCGCCCGCCGCGAAGCGCTCGGGCGGCAGACTGCCGCGGAGGCGCTCCAGCCATCCCGCGGCCCGTTCATGCACGTGAGCCGACCACGCGGCCGGCCACAAGCCGTACGGCTCGCCGTTATCGGCGAGCCTGATGGGAACAAGCGCGGATTCATCGCGCTTGTCCTGAAGGATCAGCTGCAGCCGCCAATAGGATTCATCCTCATCGGGCTCCAGCAGCTGTAGAGCGGGCCGGAAAGGCGCGGTGTCCGCCTTCCAGCCAATGGCGATAAGCCACGCAGCGGTATCCATGCCCGCTGCAAGTGCTCCGCTTCTATCGAAGAGAAGCGGAAATTCGCTGCGGAGGTCGCCGGCCTCGGCCTCCGTGCTGTAATAGCGCTGCGATACGGCGGCAGAGAACGCCGCACGTAATCCACGGCTAAATTCGCTGCCGCCATTTAGCGCCTCAAGGGCTCCCTTAGCAGTGTCACTGTCCACTGCCACCTGCGCAAGAGCCCCCTCGTCCCAAGTCCATTGCAGCCTCCCGGCGCGGTAGGCGGAGATGTCGGGAATATACTGTTTGTGCTCCAGACATATAGCCATAAGTGGTGCCAGTTCTGTGAGGTGGGCGGCATCGCCCTCCCAGCTCCATTCGATATGCGCCAAAAGCTTCTGCTCGGCAAAGAAGGGGATGACCTGCTCAGCAGGAAGAATCACTAGCTCCACGCCTTCGCCAGCGGGCTGCACGGTTAACTCCGTACCATAAAAAGACGCCTCATGCCAGGCGAAAAGCCGCTGCTTAAGCTGCAAGCCCGGCACGAGATCTTCGCGCTCATTCATTCCAAATATTAAAGCATCGCCATACTGGCTTAATGCAAGCCGGATGGTTAGCGTGCGTAAATGCATGTTCATGGTATTAGCTTTCCTTTCCGAAGCTCCTCTTGCAGCGCACGGAGCCTGCTATGCCTAATGGCGAAGGCAGTGAGGAACTCTTCCCAGCGTTCTTCTTGTTTCAGCTTTTTATACAGCTTGGATAATCGTTTCAATAATTTCACAGCCGCTTTGTAGCTATGTCTGTTCTTATCCAGCACGAATCTTTCGGCGGCCTGATGGTAAAAGGGCAGCAGAACCTCAGGCGCATTCTTTTCCACCGGTTGGAGGTCTTTGACACGAAATTCGGAGGGCTGTTTACCGATGGACAGCTGATAATCCATCCAGGTCTGCCATTTCTCATAGGTGATTAGCTTCTCTTCATAGACTTCGCCAGAGATAGGTAACATGGTGGCTAGTGTATCCCACATTTGTGGCTCAGCTTCAGGCAGGTGGCGAACAGCTTCTTCCCAACTGGTTGAATAGCTATTGAGATTATAGAGTCTGCTGCTCAGCAGTGGACCGATCTGAACAAGCCAACCCACCAACCGGAACCAGTCCCCTGCATCCAGCAGCGGAGAGGTGAAGCTCATGAGCTCATCGGGATGGAGACCCGGGCGTTCGGCAGCCTTATTCAGTAAGTCCCAAGCCTTCTGGTCATCCATCAGATAGTAATACATGTGGCTCTGAGCTAACAGCCAAGCATGTTGTGACAGGGAAGCGCCTAATTCACCTTCTGCTTGCTGCAGCTGTTCGATTTCATTCAGGTAAAGCTTAGTTCCACCTGTATTCGGATAAATCCAATTTCTCCACAGCAGATCATAGCTAAGAGAAAAAGAGGGTTGATCCCGTGAGCGATCCCGTGACTCCGTCAACATCTCGCGCCGCAGATAAGATAGAGTATCGATGACGTATGGCCATAGATCCTGCTCTTGCTCGGGGGACAGCGGAAGTGTCTTTTTTAAAAGACCTGTGATTACTTCCTGTAGCTCTGAGACTGCTACCTGTGTGTAATAACCAAGAGAAGGGGCGTAAGCGGCCTGACCGACGGATTGCGTGGAAGGCTTAGCGAGCTTTTCCAACAGATAAAGATGAGCATGCAGAGTGAACAGCTTCTCCGTTTCCGGAAGCATTTTTGGTTTGAATTTATTAATTGCAGACAAGGCCCGACTCACATATTCAGGATTTCGGGTGGTATGGGCTAGAGGGGAGACACAGAATTCAAAATACTCCCGCCACTCCGTTATTTTCCCGCTAGCGATGTGGTTGGCCATCTCTTTCATTTGCTGCTGACGAGTTGCATCGGCTCCAATAGAAGTACTTGTTGCTGTACTTGATATTTTAGGCAAAAAGGATGCAGCTTTAGCGTTAGCCAAAACCTGTACAGATCTATTTTGTTGTTCGGCATAATTCAACAGCACGGCAGCCATATGCTTGCAATGACCTGATACTGGACAATTACAATGACAATTGGTGAAGCCGTCGAGATCAATGGTGACGCGGTAATCCTCTCTACCTTCAACTAGAGCGTTAATCTTACGAGGCTCCGTCATGGTAAACGGCTGCACTCGATTTTGTTTATAATATTGGAACCCCCGCTTGAGGGTAAGATCATCGAAATAATAGGCGACATTTTGGATGAGCTTACTCCACTGCGTATCATCCATAGGATAGGTTGGTTGCATACAATTGGTCTCCTGTAACGAAAATGGTCTTTAGTTGTCTTTCATTATATCACTTCTGCTGGCTTCATCTTTAAATCGTTAAATTTTGATAGATCGTAAGGAAACTCTGTTTAAAAGCTGGCGTGAAGATGATTAGAAGCTAATGGCTTGTATTGAACGGAAGGTCTGAACATATAATATTCGTACTGCAAGTTGGGTCTTGATTATATAGGTGTCATTTACGAAAGATCAAACAAAGGTCAAAATTGGTCAAATAAATAAAAAAAACTAATTTTCTTGTGTGAATTCAGTTAATTCGCCTGAATTTGAGCGATAATCGGCTTAAATCGGTTTTGTTATTCCTCAGTTAGGGGACTATAATAAGGTCATAGGTCAAATAAAGTCAAAGTCAATGAGAGGAGAATGGATAATGTTTGATATGGTTCCTTTTGGTAAACGTAGAGATGATGCTTTTGGTATGCTGGCTAAGTCTTTGAATGATGTTTTTAATGATGATTTTTTTGCACCGATTAAGAGCTCCACGATGTCCTTCAGAACAGATATTCGTGAGAGTGAGCAGGCTTACCTGATTGAAGCTGAACTTCCTGGTTTGAAAAAAGAAGAAATCGACATTGATTATGCCAGTCCTTATTTGACGATTAAAGCGGTACGTAAGGAAGAAAATGCCGAGGAGAACAAGGAACATCAGATTGTACGCAGAGAACGCCGATATGGTGAATATGTGCGCAGATTCTATGTTCAAGATATTGCCGAGGAAGAAATTCGCGCGTCTTTGAAAGATGGAGTGCTGAAGCTGGAAGTTCCCAAACGGCAAAAAATGCAAGGTAAACGCATCGAGATTCAAGACGGAGATTCTAATTCTACGGGTTCGCAGTCTGAATAAGCATAAATTAAGCGGAATGAACTTCCGCTCAGTCTTTTAGAGATGGCAGCGGGCTTTTAATATAGTGTTATGAATAGAAGGCGCATTGTAGTGGAGGATTCCGGCTATGGTGCGTCTTTTCTCGGAGTGCAATGGTGGTCAATATGAGAATAGGGATGGAAAGGAGGAAGCGCGAGTGGCTAGTAAAAGCTATTATGATGCTTTGGGTGTGAGCAAAAAAGCTACTAAACAGGAAATTAAAAAGGCTTATCAGAAGCTTGCCAAGAAGTGGCATCCCGATGTTAACAAAGCCCCTGAGGCAGAGGCGAAATTCAAAGAAGCAGCTGAAGCCTATGAAGTGCTTGGTAATGAGGATAAACGGAAACTCTATGATGAAGAGCTGCTTTATGGAGCTCAACGTGGCAGAGCTAGTGGAGGGGCGGCGAGTGGAGCCTCCTCTTGGGATTCAAACTTTGGTGGAAGTGGGAGCTGGAACGGTGGAACTTATTCAACAGGAGGTTCTGGTATTTCGGAGGAAGATTTATTCGGGATGTTTTTTGGAAATCGGGGCTCGGCGGATCGGGCTGGCTTTGATTTTTTCTCGGGAAGTGGAACGGGGCGTGCGAATGGCAATCCGTGGGGCGAGGCCCGCAGTACCATGCAGGCGCAGCTGGATATTACCTTGGAGCAGGCTTATAAAGGCGCTACTGTAAGAGTACAGGTCAGTGACAAAACGGTGGATGTGAACATTCCGCCTAGATCCTATGAGGGTACAATTATTAAAACCGCGGGAAACACTCCGGGTGGCGACGTGTTGCTGGCACTTCATATTCTTCCTCATGATATTTATGAGATTCGCGATGGCGACTTATATGGCATGGTTGAAATCGCTCCTTGGCAAGCGGTATTGGGTGGAGAAGTGAAGGTTCCATTACCGGGGGGCGGCGCCGTGAAATTGAAGATTCCAGCAGGAATTCAGAGCGGCAAAACGCTACGTATCCCCGGCAAGGGCTTAAAACGTGAGAATGGTGCGAACGGCGATATTTTATTTGGAATTGAGATTGTTATCCCTGAACCTATCAGCGAAGCGGAGAAAAATCTCTACCGAAAGCTGGCAGACTCCAGCCCTTTCGAAGCCAGAGCTAAACGTCAAAGCACTGGCACCCAGCGGCAGAAGGCGAAAGTGGGTAATTAATAGATAGGTAGAAGAGGTAGAGGTGAGGTGATTTCACTCGTTTGTGATCAACTCTGGTTGGTGAATAAGGTGATTTGAATGCTAGTTGCAGAACAGTAACTTATTTAGCCACTAACTATAAATGAACGTTTCGCTCAAACGGTGAAAGTCGGAACTATGGTGGGAAAAGAGTGCCAAAAGTGCTTTCGAAAGTGCCTTCGAGAGTGCCAAACTGGGATCGATGGTCGAAAAGAAAGGCAAAAGTGCCTTAGAAAGCGCTGAATGGGGCTCGTTGGGCGAAAAGAAAGGCAAAAGTGCCTTCGAAAGTGCCGAAATAGGCTCGATGTGCGAAAAAAGAAGCAAAAGTGCCTTAGAAAGCGCCGAATGGGGCTCGTTGGGCGAAAAGAAAGGCAAAAATACCTTAGAAAGCGCTGAATGAGGCTCGATGTGCGAAAAGAGAAGCAAAAGTGCCTTAGAAAGTGCCGGATGGAGATCGTTGGTCGAAAAGAGAAGCAAAAGTGCCTTAGAAAGCGCTGAATGGAGATCGTTGGTCGAAAAGAGAAGCAAAAGTGCCTTAGAAAGCGCTGAATGAGGCTCGATGTGCGTAAAGAGAAGCAAAAGTGCCTTAGAAAGCGCTGAATTAAGCTCGATGTGCGAAAAGAGAAGCAAAAGTGTCTTCGAAAGTGCCGAATGGGGCTCGTAGGTCGAAAAGAACGGTAAAAATCCCGCAGAATGAGTGCAAACCAGCTAGTTACTCGAAAAGAGGGCAAAAATCCCGTAGAATGAGCGCAAACCAGCTAGTTACTCGAAAAGAACGGTAAAAATCCCGTAGAATGAGCGCAAACCAGTTAGTTACTCGAAAAGAACGGTAAAAATCCCGCAGAATGAGTGCAAACCAACTAGTTACTCGAAATAAGCGGGATAAATCCCACTAAATTAACCTATCCCCGGCCCAAAAGGCCGATTTAATATAATCACTCTTAAATAGAAAGGTGAGAGCTATGGATTTCAATAAATTAACTCAAAAGCTGCAGGAAGCAGTAGCTGCGGCGCAGTCGCTGGCATCAGACAGCGGTCATCAGGAGATCGATAATCTCCATCTGTTAAAAGCGTTGCTTCAGCAGCAAGAAGGATTGCTGCCAAGATTGCTGCAAAAGATGAATATCCCTGTGGCTGAGCTGATGCGCAGCACAGATGAACTGCTTCAACGCAAGCCGAGCATCAGCGGGTCAGGAGCAAGCACGGTACGGCGTTACGCCTCGCAATCGCTGATTCATCTGCTGGAGCAGGCGGAGAAGGAAGCGGCGAAGATGCAGGATGAGTTTGTTTCTGTGGAGCATGCGGTGCTGGCCATGGTGTCGGATTCGAGCGGGGAGAATCGTGAGCTAAGGGATCTTTTTGTCCGCCGTGGGCTGACCCGTGAGAAGCTGATGTCGGTGCTTGCTGAGATTCGTGGACATCAGCGGGTAACCAGCCGGGAGCCAGAAGCTACTTATGAGGTGCTGGAGAAATACGGCCGTGATCTTGTAGCAGAGGTTCGCGCGGGCAAGATTGATCCAGTCATTGGTCGTGATGGCGAGATCCGCCGGGTAATCCGGATTTTGTCCCGTAAAACGAAAAATAACCCTGTGCTGATCGGTGAACCAGGTGTAGGGAAAACAGCCATTGTGGAAGGCTTGGCCCACCGGATCGTGCGCAAAGACGTGCCAGAGGGGCTGAAGGATAAGACGATTTTTTCACTGGATATGAGTTCACTTGTGGCAGGCGCCAAGTTCCGTGGTGAATTCGAAGAACGCCTGCAGGCGGTATTGAGGGAGGTTCGCGAAAGTAACGGCCGCATTATTCTTTTTATTGATGAGCTGCATACGATTGTGGGCGCAGGTAAAACCGAAGGCTCGATGGATGCGGGCAATATGCTGAAGCCGATGTTGGCCCGGGGTGAGCTGCACTGTATCGGTGCCACAACGCTCGATGAATATCGCAAATATATAGAGAAGGACCCTGCGCTGGAGCGCCGTTTCCAACAGGTGCTCGTGAGCGAACCCGATGTAGAGGATACGATCTCCATTTTGCGTGGTCTGAAGGAGCGGTTTGAAGTCCACCACGGGGTCAAAATCCATGACAGCGCCCTAGTAGCCGCAGGGGTATTGTCCAATCGTTATATTACGGATCGATTTTTACCGGATAAGGCGATTGACCTAGTGGACGAGGCTTGCGCCATGATCCGCACAGAGATAGACTCCATGCCGGGTGAGATGGATGAAGTGACCCGCCGCCTGATGCAGATGGAGATTGAAGAAGCAGCGCTTAAAAAAGAAACCGATGACGCCAGCAAACGCCGTCTCGAAATATTGCAGCGCGAGCTCGCTGACCTGAAGGAGAAGCAGCTAGGAATGACGGCGCGCTGGGAGAAAGAGAAGTCGGCCATCCAAGGGATTCGCGACCTCAAAAAACGGCTGGAGCAAGCACGTAAGGATCTGGTCGATGCACAGGAGGAATATGATCTTAATAAGTCAGCCGAACTGAGCTACGGCATTATTCCTGATCTGGAGCGTCAGCTGAAAACAGCGGAAGAAGCGGCACAGCAAGACCAGGATACAAGATTGCTACGTGAGGCTGTTACTGAAGAGGAAATTGCAGATATTGTCTCCCGCTGGACCGGCGTTCCGGTTAGCCGACTGGTAGAAGGTGAGCGGGATAAGCTCCTGCGTCTGGAGGATACGCTGCATGAACGGGTAGTGGGCCAAGACGAAGCTGTCAGCTTGGTGGCCGATGCAGTGCTTCGGGCAAGAGCGGGAATCAAAGATCCGAATCGCCCGATTGGCTCATTCCTGTTCCTTGGCCCGACGGGTGTAGGGAAGACTGAGCTCGCTAAGTCGCTTGCGGTATCTCTTTTTGACCGCGAAGATGGGATGATCCGTATAGATATGTCGGAGTATATGGAAAAGCATAGTGTCTCCCGTCTCGTCGGCGCACCTCCAGGATATGTTGGATATGAGGAAGGCGGGCAGCTCACGGAAGCTGTGCGGCGTCGGCCTTATACTGTAGTGCTGCTCGATGAAGTGGAGAAGGCGCATCCCGATGTGTTTAACATTCTGTTGCAGCTGCTTGATGATGGACGGCTGACTGATTCACAGGGCCGAATGGTTGACTTCAAGAATACAATCATCATTATGACTTCCAATATCGGTTCACCTCATCTGATTCAAGGCACCGATGAAAACGGTCAGCTCACGGAAGCTGCCAAGGATAGAGTGATGAAGGAACTGAGTGGTCATTTCCGTCCAGAGTTCCTGAATCGGGTGGATGACATTGTAATGTTCAAGCCGCTGACACTGGGTGAGATCGAGAAAATTGTGGACAAACTGGTGGATGGATTGCGTCTACGTCTGGCAGAACGGGAGATCGGGCTGGCATTAACTGAATCGGCGGTGCGTTTTATCGCTAAGGAAGGTTTTGATCCTGTGTATGGGGCAAGACCGTTGAAAAGATTTATCCAGCGCAGCTTGGAGACACGTGTGGCGCGTGCGATTATTGCTGGTGAAGCCGCAGAGGGATCAGTTATTCAGGTGGATGAATCCGGCAACGAGCTGACAGTAACCATTCTGAAGCCAGAAGTCGATGGACCAGAGAGTTCTGAATTGAGTTCTGAATAAAAAAAGGGCGTTCACAAAACCCTAATGGTTTTGTGAACGCCCTTTTTATTGTAAGCCTCATTCCACCCAAGGGATTAGATGAGGCTGTTCATCCAAGATGGACATGTACTGCTCTTTCCAGCCGTATTTGCCGTCGGGGTCGAGGAGCATATAACGCAGATATTTTTCCAGCCGGAACTCGGCTTTGGACCAACCGAGATGCTTGAGCCGCAGGTTGCTTAGCTGATGAGACAGCTCGAAGATATTTTCCGGGAACCGCCCACAGTGCTGTGGGGATTCATTCCATACATAGTTGAAGTCTTCTTTATAGCGAAGCAAAAAAGGGCGGTAGTTCAGATGAGAGCGCCAGTAGGTATCCTCCCTGTAATGGTTCGCGTTCCATAAATCGTAAAGGCGGAAGCAGAACAGATCGACCCCATCTGCATACAGCAAGGAATCTATATTTTCTGCAAAGCTGGCTTCAAAGATCTCATCCGCGTCCAGACTCAGAATCCACTCGGGATTTGTCTTTAGGACTTCCTCCCACTGCTGTTTTCGCAGCTCAATTTCATTGCTGAACTTGGATTCGGTATTATGCACGAGATGAACGGGAATGCCTTCAAGTGCTTCCAGACAGACAGCTGCCGTATTGTCGGTGCTGCCGTCATCAATAATGACAGCCTCATCGATATATTTGCGGTGTTCCTCCAGAACCTGTCGCAGGAAGCGCCCGCTTTCATTTTTTACAACCATGGTAAGGGTTAGCTTGGGACGCTTTTTTGTTATAGGAGCAGCTGCAACCTCATTGGAATTTTCCTCGATGGGTGTGGGTGCCGATTCAGCTTTTACCCCTGTTGTTTCTCTGATGAAATCTTCAACCTTGTTCAAATCACTATCTCTGTACAAATGAAGGGCAGGATAATGGGTGTCAACAAATAGCGGAATGCCAAGGGCCGCGGCACGAATGCAGAAATGGCGATCCTCGCCCCAGTATGATATGTTCCGGATCTGATTGTAGCTCACCCCGGCTTTTATCGCATGCTGGCTAATCAATGTACAAGCGCCGAGACCCCCCACTTCATAGATTCCAGGATTGCGGAGTTTGGCTATGAATTCATGAAATCTGCGGTTGATCTCCTCGGGTTGCAGTTTTTCGCCGGGAAGTATCTCCCACTGATTATATTCGTCATGCATCCAGACCTGCGGCTGAAACATGGTATCTGGCTGCCACTGTGTCCAAAATACCTCTGAAATAATATCTTTGTTCGTCCCTATTAGATGACTTAGCGTATCGGGGTGGAGGATGAGGTCTGAGTCGATCAGGAACAGGTAGTCGTAGTTCAGGGTTTGCGCTCGGTTTATCATGAGGTTTTTGAAGTTGGCGACTTTCCAGACTAAATCAGAATTCCAATAGTGAGTCGTATCATTGCGAATGTACGCATCGTTAAAGCCGGAGCTTTGAATAAAAATATGCTCGCCCTTGCTTTTAAATTCCTGGAGCAGCCGGCTGGATTCCTCATCATCATTGTCATCAATCAGATGGAAATCCAGTTCGATTTGCTCGATATTCAAGCGCAGCAGGGAATTCAGAAATTCCCGTAATACATTGGGCTTTTGATGGATCGGGCTGCCGATTAATACGCGTGTCTTATTCATTGCGGCCTCCTTGGGGGACTCTCCCTTTCTTCCGAGAGGTATAGGTATGTTCTCAATATATTTACAGTGAGAGAGTAATAATCCTTATTTCGCAAAGTTCTTATAGTAAATGAGAAATGAGAGTTGGATAAATTGAACTTTTTAGATATATTAATTTTGATGAATCTGCTGTACAATTACCGGATAATTAGATAAGAATGCAGCCAGATGAGCACAGGAATGAGACTATGGATAAATCACCACTAAAAGTTCAGTAGTTAATCAATCTGTTACTGGCCATGAATCCTCGTGCGGATGTGTTCTGGGATGATGGAAAGGGTGAATACCGACCTCTGCTGAATGAGGATGCTGAGGAAATTGATTGCACCGGAAGAGAAAGCGAAGACTGAAGCTCATATTGGTGGCTGAACAGAGTTTGATTATTGCGACCCTTGGCATACTGTATTCGGAAGAGTCATTTCAGGTATGGACCCTGTGGATACTTTAAGGCGTGGGGATGTCATGAAAAAGGTCGAAACTATCAGTTCCCTCAATATTACATTAATGTGAAATGCTATCCATTGTAATTCCTAGTATCCCGATATACAATATAAAAACAAACAAAGACAATATAGACACGGGGGAGAAACTTATGCGTAGAGGATTATCTGGAGTTATTACTTTGGTTTTGTTAACATTTTTGATTAGCGCGTGCTCCGGGGGAAATAACGCCGCTTCCACAAATACAAATCAGACGCCTACGGCTACTGAAGGATCGACAGCAAGCACTGAACCAAAAGATGGCGGCAACTTAATTATTGGGGTCGCTGCAGATCCTGTCATTCTAAATCCGAACTATGCAGGTGATCGTGTCAGTCTGACGATTGACCAAGCGCTCTACGCGCCATTGTTCCAAGTGAATAACGGAGAGAAGACCTTCTACTTGGCAGACAGCCTGACACTTTCCGAAGATAACCTGACTTATACATTGAAACTGAAAAGTGGACTAACTTGGCATGACGGAGAAAAGCTTACAGCTGACGATGTCGTGTTCACGATTGATAGCATCCTCGATGAGAAGCAAAACAGCATGCTGAGAGCGAACTTATTCATCGGTGATAAACCCGTTAAGGCAGTTAAGGTGGATGATCTGACTGTAGAGTTCAAGCTTCCGCAGGTCAGCCCAGCTTTTGAAGCTACACTAGTGCAAGTGTTTCCGATTCCAAAGCATATTTTCGAGAATGAGACGGATCTAGAGAAAAGCACCAAGAATGCTGCTCCGGTTGGATCTGGCCCATTTAAATTTAAAGAATACAAAGCAGGCGAATATGTTACACTCGAGAGATTTGATAACTACTTTGGCGGCAAACCACATCTTGATTCTATAACGTACCGGATTGCTAAAGATACGAATGCTGCGAATCTCGCACTTCAGAATGGTGAGATCAACATTAAGTATCTAGATCCACAGGATGTTGGAACGATTGAGGCTTCGAACAATTTCGAAATCCTGCCTTATAGTGAAGGCCGATTGTCCTACCTGTTGTTCAATGCAAACAGTGATAGAGGTGCTCTTGCTAAAAAAGAAGTTCGTCAAGCCTTGTCTTTAGCCCTAAATCGTGATGAAATCATTCAGGCTGCTTATACTTCTAACGAGTATGCAGACCCGGCGAAGTCCTTTTTGACTCCGGATGCATTGTTCTATACTAATGACGTACCTTCTTTTGATAATGATGTAGAAAAAGCCAAAGAGCTTCTGCAATCGGCAGGGGTTAGCGATCTGAAATTGAGATTGATTGTATCGAGCGGTAATAAAGCTCAGGAAGCCATTTCACTATACGTGCAGCAAAAGCTAAAGGCCATTGGCGCTGAAGTTGAACTGCAAAATATGGATGCCTCGGCATATGGCCAGAAGTTCAGTGATATGAATTCAACAGATTTTGAACTTGCGATTGCAGGTTATATTATGGGTTACGATCCTGATGCTTACAGAATTTTGTATACTTCTACTGCAGACTCTAACTACTCGCATTATAATAATGCTGAAGTCGATAAGTTGTTCAATGATGGTGCAGGAGAAGCAGATGCAACTAAACGTGGTGAGATCTATAAGAAGATCCAAGAGATCATTGCTGACGATGCACCGATTTATCCAATTGCTAATACTAAGACTATTGTAGCTGTCTCCAAGAACTACGGCGGTCTAGAAGAAGCAGTCTTGAAGCCTGTCGTTATTTTTGAAGATTTATCGAAAATCTACCTTAAATAAGAACGGGAAAAAATAAGCTGGTCAATCCAGCTTATTTTTTTACCGATATAGAACTGGGAGAATATACGTATGAGACAACTTATCGTCCGAAGATTACTGCAAACCCTGCCGATGCTGTTTTTTGTCTCGGTTGTGTGCTTTGCGATGATTAAGCTGGCTCCGGGGGATCCGGTACTATCCTTCGTTACGCCGAATATGCACGCGGATGATATTGAGCGCATCCGGCATAACCTTGGGCTGGATAAGCCAGCCTACATTCAATATTTTATATGGATCAAAGAAGTACTGCAGGGCAATTTCGGTTATTCCCTTGTGAATCATCAGCCTGTATTGGAGCAAATTCTAGAACGTTTACCTGCAACAGCAGGTTTGATGGGCAGTGCAATCGGCTTAGCCGTTCTGTTGGCGATCCCGATGGGTCTGCTTGCTGGAGCTAACCGGAACCGCTGGGTGGATAAAGTAATTAATTTTTTATCCTATATCGGAATTTCAGTGCCTTTATTTTGGCTGGCCATCTTACTTATGTACTTATTCGCAATTAAGCTGCACCTGCTGCCTATTATGGGGATGCGAACCATTGGTGTGGAATCAGCGGTTGATGTATTGAAGCATGGTATTTTGCCTTGCGCCGTATTGGCGTTTGGATTTCTGGCCGGTTACGTACGATACATCCGCTCTAGTACGATTGGACAGCTAAAAGAAGAATATGTGCAGATTCAATATGCTTTTGGATCCAGCAAGACAACGATTCTGTTCCGTCACGTGCTTAAGCATGTACTGTTGCCAGTAATTACATTGCTCGGAATGTCGATGGGTGATCTGGTGGCGGGTGCAATTGTAACGGAGACGGTATTTTCATGGCCGGGTATTGGCTCTTTAGGGATGACTGCGGTTAAAGGGATGGATTATCCCGTAATTATGGGAATAACTTTGTTCTCTTCTTTAATGCTGATCATCGGCAATCTGGTCGCGGATATTCTATATAGCTTCGTGGACCCACGAATTAAATTAACGAGGTGACCTCATGAATCGCAGTAAATGGAAAAGTGTTGGAGATGAGCTATTTACGAATAAATTGGGTGTCGCAGCCCTCATTACTTTAATCGTCTTCACACTAGGCTCTATATTTGCTTTTTTATCCGGACATGATCCGAATGCAATGGATGTTTTGGCACGTTTGAAAGCACCCGGGGCGGATCATTGGTTTGGTACGGATGATTACGGCCGGGATTATTTTGCCCGAGCTTTGTATGGTGGCCGGGTATCTTTGCTAGTTGGTTTTGCTTCAATGATCATTGCCACGGGTATAGGTGTGACGGTGGGCGTAATCAGTGGATATTTTGGCGGATGGATTGATAATCTATTGATGCGGATGCTTGATGTAGTGATGTCCATTCCATCTTTCCTTGTGCTGCTGCTGCTCAGCGTATTTTTGAAGCCGAGTGTAGGAAACATCATTTTAATCATTGCTCTATTAATGTGGATGAACATTGCCCGTGTGATTCGTGCGGAGACGATGACGATTAAAGAACGGGAATATGTACTATATGCAAAAGCTTCCGGCCAGAGCAACTTTGGAATTATCTGGCGTCATATTCTTCCGGGGCTAGTACCTGTTGTGATTGTAGGTGCGACGAATAATATCGCTTCCGCGATTATGATGGAGTCGTCCCTAAGCTTCCTTGGGTTCGGGGTACAACCTCCGAATGCCACTTGGGGCAGTATGCTTAACAATGCGCAGGGATATATCGCTCAGGCACCTTATTTGGCATTGTTCCCGGGGTTATTGATACTATTAACGGTTCTGAGCTTTAATGTTCTGGGCGATATTTTGCGGGTTGGCTTTGAACCGAAGCTGATCCGAAGATAGGAGTGTGAAGACATCATGACGGAACGGCTATTGTCTGTTGAGAATTTGAAGGTTTCCTTCCAAACTCGGGATGGAGAGAATCAGGCAGTTCGTGGCGTTAGCTTTCATATAGATGCTGGAGAAACGGTAGGGATTGTTGGTGAATCCGGAAGCGGGAAAAGTGTAACTGCGAAGGCGATTATGTCGTTGATTACACCTCCGGGTAAAATTATCGCTGGAAATATTAATTTTCGTGGTGACAATTTATCTAACCTTTCGGAAAAAGAGTGGAGAAAACTGCGCGGTAACCGTATAGCGATGGTGTTTCAGGACCCCATGACTTCTCTTAATCCTGTGAAAAAAATCGGCCAGCAGCTTACGGAGGTCATCCGGCGGCATCGCGGCTTAAATAAGGAAGCAGCGTTTAAAGAGGCAGCAAGTATCCTGCGGCAGGTGGGCATTAATAATCCTGAGCAGCGGCTGCAGCAGTATCCGCATGAATTCAGCGGCGGGATGCGGCAGCGGGTCATGATCGCTATGGCTCTTTCCTGCCAGCCAGAGCTATTGATTGCGGATGAGCCGACAACTGCGCTTGATGTAACAATACAGGCCCAAATTCTTGATCTTTTTAAAGAGCTAAAAAATAATACCAGTACAGCTATAGCGCTGATCACTCATGATTTGGGTGTGGTGGCTCAGGTATGTACACGGGTTATCGTAATGTATGGTGGACTAGTGATGGAGGAAGGTACGGTGGAGGATATTTTTTATCGCCCACAGCATCCTTACACGAAAGGTCTGCTTCGCTCGATTCCGAAACGTGACGGCAAATCGCGTGAACGTCTAATTCCAATCGAAGGCACACCTCCGGATTTGTTGAATCCTCCTTCTGGCTGTCCCTTTATGGAACGTTGCCCTAATGCTTTTGCCCGTTGCAGCGAACGTCCTCCGGTAATCGAATTATCGCCCGGTCACCGTTCGATGTGCTGGTTAGCAGATGGTGTGCAGGAGACTCCAGCTGTAGCTGGCGTTGAAGGGAGCGGTTCGGTTGAGTGACAATAAGATTCTAGTGGACGTAAATAATCTCAAAAAACATTTCTCCAAAGGCAAGGATATGTGGGGACGCGATACATCGGTGCTTAAGGCAGTAGATGGCGTAAGCTTTCAGATACGACAGGGAGAGACCTTTGGGCTGGTTGGAGAGTCGGGAAGCGGTAAGTCCACGGTTGGACGCTGCTTGCTGCGCTTATATGACTACACAGACGGTGAAGTGTCTTTTGACGGGCAGCCGCTGAGCAAGCTTGGAGAGAAGCAGCTAAAACCTTTTCGCAGACGCATTCAGTCGATCTTCCAAGATCCCTATTCATCACTTAATCCAAGCTTAAGTGTGCTTGATCTGATCAGTGAGCCGATGAAAATCCACGGTATCCACGAAGGTGAAGAACGCAAAGAAGCTGTTGCGGCATTGCTGGAAAAGGTAGGTTTAAAAAGAGAACATCTCTACCGCTTCCCGCATGAATTCAGCGGTGGCCAACGCCAGCGGATTTCGATTGCCAGAGCATTGTCCGTAAGACCTGAATTTGTTGTGTGTGATGAACCGATCTCAGCGCTGGACGTGTCTGTCCAGGCTCAGGTAGTGAACATGCTGGAGGATTTGCAGTCCGAATTCGGCTTGACCTATCTCTTTGTCGCACATGATCTGTCGATGGTACGGCATATTTCTGACCGGATCGGCGTGATGTATGGCGGTCGTCTAGTGGAGGTAGCCGAAAGTGATGAGCTGTACGAGAATCCTATTCATCCTTATACAAAGGCGCTGCTGTCTTCCATCTTGGAGACGGATCCCCGGCGGGCCAATCAGAGAATTATTTTAGACGGATATTCGCAAGAGTATGGCAGAGCTGAGACTTCCACACTACAGGAAGTAAGTCCGGGCCATTATGTTGCTTATGATTTTACGGTATGATTAGACTCTATATATAGATTGGGAGGGATCAGAATGTCAGAGAACTTAAACCGGGTAAAGTTATCCCAGTGGGATGCGTTATTGGTGGAATCACTCCGCTCCTTGGGGTGGTCTGATGAGGATATTCTTCGTAAAGTGGCAGAGGGCGATTTGCCCGTTGACGAGAGCGAATACCAATTTGATTATAAGCAGCTGACCACATTGCAGTCAGAGCAGCCGGAGTTGTTCGGGCAAGCGGTGAAGACAGGCTATCAGATTAAATACAACACGATTCGTGGGATTCGCAGCTGGATATGGGTAGCTCTGGGCAAAGAAGCGGCTCTGGAGCTTGAGGAAGGTAAGGAAGCCGCTGAGGTGGCTTTAACCTTGGCCGAGAAGGAACGTTTGGCTTCTGTGTTATCCTTCGGTTGGCAGATCGAGAGCGATACGAAGGCAGCGTTTGGAGATACAGCTGTCTACCGGATTGCACCGATTGGACGTTAAGCTGAATAGCTACAGTAAAAAACGATTGTTGCGGGGAAGGACTCCCTGTGCACAATCGTTTTTTTGTTATATTTCTCGCTTAAATGCTTATCTTTAATATACGCTTACCGCTGGGTAAAATACCTCATAGTGTGCAGCCTCAATCCAGCTTCCTGTCTTAAAATCTCTGCCCCGGACAAGCACATTATCGCTATACACTTCTACATAGAAGCCTTGGCTGCCCTCTTTATGTTTATCTTCATTAGTCCAAAGATAGGCGACAGAAGCAGCATTAAACATCGTTGCGATCTCTCCATCGCCAGGGAACATAGTGTTGTCTACCTCCAGCTCCCAATGGGTATGTCCAGTGAATAACAAGGTCTGAGGGTATCTCGACAGGATTTCTTTTAATTCCGTATCTTGTGTGACACCATACCAATCCTGCGATTCCAGCGATCCGGCTACGGTGTCTTTAAGCGGTTGATGCAGGAAGAGAAAGATAGGCTGATCTGGTGAAGCTTGTTCTCCAAGCTTATGCTCCAGCCAATCAAGCTGTTCAGAAGAAAGATCACAGAATTTGGGCAATCCTTGTTCTGTCCCTAGCATAATAAAATGATAGCCATTGACCCAGTGATCATGATAGGGTCCGGACATTCCGGTCTGTGACGTATACATTCCTAAACGTGATTCCCAATTTCCGAGGCCCACATCATGATTGCCTAAGGTAAAGGTAATCCCGGGCAGTTCGGTTTTGTATTGTTTGAGGATACGAAGCATTTCTTCGTATTCAGCAGGGAAGCCGTGGTCTGTGACATCACCGATATGCATAATCCCGCTGCTGCCTTCCCCATGCGCTGCTATATCACGGAGAGCCAGCTCGAAGTTAAGATTGTACTCATGATTGCGGTCAGCAGTGACATGGGTATCCGTAATGATCTGAAAGGTGATAACTGGTTTATCTTCAGGTGATGTGTTCGTACTCATGTTTGGGCATCCTCCTTCATCTATGAACCTATCCAATACTGTTGCTGTTCGCTAATGCGTCTTGCCGCTAATATTCAGTCCTATGATCCCGACAATGATGACGGCTATCCAAAGTAGTGAGGATAGGGTTAGCTTTTCTTCAAAGAACAGGGTTCCTATGAAGGAAATCAGGATGATTCCCGCTCCTGACCATATCGCATAAGCTACGCCTACCTTAATAGAGGTGAGAGCATAATTCAGGGAGGTGAAGCTGGCTCCATAGAACAGGAACATAAGCACGGAAGGCCAGAGCTGGGTGAACCCTTGAGATATTTTCATTGAGAGGGTCCCTGAGAGTTCGAACACAATAGCCAGCGCCAGAAACATCCATGCCCATATTCCTTCTATTCTCACAGGGAAGTAACCTCAATTCTGAGCTCAGCGTAAGATTGTACAATGAGATCTGCATCCGGGAGAATATGTGTTGAAGCACTAGTACCGTCGCTTTCTGCTAGGCCGATAGCTACCTGTACACCCGCTGCTTTAGCCATTCGCATATCCCCATTAGTATCACCGATAACTGCTGTGTGCGCGGGTTCCACGGCTAACCTTTTGCAGGCAAGCTGCACCATGTCGGGGAAAGGTTTACCCTGATCCACAAGATCTGTTCCAATTACCTCGGAGAAATAATGCCGTATGCCAAGCCATTGGAGATGTTTGTCTGCGGCCTCTGTTTCATCTGCGGTCACCACGGCGAGAGGAATGCCTGCACTCACACACTCATCAAGAAAACGATGAAGTCCCGGAAGGGAGTGAACGGGGCGTTTCTCTTCTAACCTAACATCCGCTTCGAGACGGCATTGATGGACAAGCTCCATGGACTCCGCCCAACATAAACCTTGCAGATAACCCTGCCATGACAGAATGGCATAAAGATCACTCATAGTCCCCATAGCCAGCGGTCCGTTGCGATCATAATCGATAATGCTCCCCTGGGCATTGTGTACAGTTCCCATTAATGCAGGGAGCTGCTCTTCTGCAATCTGTAGTCCTTTTTCCTTCATATACTTCGTGAATCTCTCTAAAAAACATTCGCCCCAGCTGCCCCAGAGGGATACGAACTGGAGCAGCGTACCATCCTTATCGAATAGAATAGCTGCTACAGCATATCTGCCTTGTGGAGTGATGAGCTCAGACATGAAGTCCACCGCCCTTTATTTTAATTTATCAAGCGCTGCTTGTGCCGTTTCTTGTGCTTCCTTAAGTGCTTGTGCTGCTGGGATATTCTCAATCTGCACCTTATCTGCGGCGATTGTCAACGCATCGTTAATTTTGCCGCCAGTTGGGTCTTGGAAAGGTGCAGAACCATGAGAAGCTTGCATCAATGGGACCCTAATCTGTGGATTACTTTCGCTGAATGACACAAATGCCGGGTCTTGCAATGCGGATTGGCGCACCGAAATATATCCCGTATTAATGGACCAGGACGCAGTATTCTCAGCATTTGTGAAGTAGGTTAGCCATTTCATAGCTGCTTCCTTTTCACTGTCGTTAGCTTTGGATAGAATGCCGGCCATAAGTGCTTGGGCTACGGGTTTGCCCTCACCGATCCCAGCCCAGCCTGGCTGCTCCATAGCCGAAACAATGCTGAAGTCCAAGTCGCCCTGATCGCCGCTGGAGCCGGTGTAGCCTGCGGCTTGACCCTTCATTACATCGTCAATCGTCTTGTACCAATACTCCCAGCCTTGACCGCCGGAATGAATCCGCATGATCTTATCCTCGTGAATCCACTTGCGGAACAAATCCCAGGTTTCAATCCACTCTTTAGAGTCGACCATAACTTGTTTTCCATCCTCACTAAGGATAGTGCCTCCTTTGCTGAGTACGGCATCAATCATGTTCCCTGAACCCCACATAGGCTCCCAACCATAAAGGGTGGTTTTGCCGCCGTCCTTCACTGTCATTTTCGCAGCTGCGGCAGCCAGATCTTCCCAAGTCTTTAGTGTGCTCGCATCAATTCCATTCTTCTCAAAAACATCTTTGCGATAGTACATGACCTGCGTTGTTCCATACATCGGCAGGAAGTATTGCTTACCATCAACCTGGCCCTGATTTAGAAAGGTTTGGACAAAATCCTCTTTATTGAAATCTGGCTCCAGTGCCATAAGCTCGTCTATCGGAGCGAAATATCCTTTACGGGCCCAATCTACATTGGAGGAGAGAGCAGCCGCAGGCACTTTCCCTGTAGCGATAGCTGCTTGCAGCTTCTGTTCGGTTTCCGTGTAGTCTGCCTGCGCGATACCTTTGACAATGACCTCTTGCTGAGAGGTATTAAATTTCTGAATCAGTGCCTCCATATTCTCACCAAGCTTGCCGCCGAGACCATACCAGAATTCAATTGTTACCGGTGCATTTTGTGTGGGTGCAGCCTCTGTGGAGGGGGAGGAAGAAGCTCCATTCGCCGCTGTAACATTGCCTGTATTCGCATTTCCTCCGCAAGCTGTTAACATTGTAAATCCGGCAACCAAAGACAGGGTGGACAGTCTCTTCAATACGTTCATCATCATTCTCCTCTTATTAAAATAGAATTGTTAGCTTATCCTTTGCTGGAACCAGCGGTCATATTGACACTTTGCATGATCGTTTTCTGAGCTAGTAGAAATACTAGCAGCAACGGGGCGATGGTGAATGCGCTAGCGGCCATGATCAGCGGCCATTTTAATCCGTAAGCACCTCCTTGAGTAAAGAAACTACGCAGACCCGCCGAGACTAGCTGGAGATTAGGGTCTTTGGTGATCAGCATCGGCCAGAAATAGTTATTGTACTGATCAATGAAGGTGATCAGGGCTAGCACAGCAAAGGAAGAACGTGTAATGGGGACAAGAATGGTCCACAGAATCCGCATATGTGAGGAACCGTCCACTTCTCCAGCCTCCACCAGCTCATGGGGAACCTGAAGGAAGGCTTGGCGAATTAGAAAGATGGAGAAGACACTTACACAGTTGGATAGAATTAATCCGGCATATGAATCCAGTAGATGGAGCTGGGACAATACCAAATATCCGGGAAGATAAACAGCGGTGGCTGGAACCATATAGCCGAAAAGAATAACGCCTGAGAACAGCCCTCTGAAGCGGAATTTCATATGCGTAAGCGCATAGGCCATCATCCCGGAATTTATGACCTGCAGAATAACAATCGACACAGCGACAAATATGCTATTGCCCATATATCTGAAGAAAGGGGCTTCGTGCCAGGCGGCTGAAAAATTACTCCACAGCGGATCCTTAGGCCAAATTGTGGGCGGAGACTGCCAGATTTCATCATTGGTTTTTAAGGCGCTGGTGACCATCCAATAGAAGGGGAAGGCCATGATCAGTGCAATAGCTGTAAAAAATAGATGGCGGGTCAGCTTGCCCGCGCGTACGATCGTTGCATTCATCAGTCGTTCTCCTTTACAGCAGTTGTTATTGATAATGGGTTGTCCGTTTACTAACCTCTAGCGAGACTACGGATAGCAGCATACATATAAATACCAGAACCATTGCGACACTAGAGGCTTCTCCAATCTGAAAGGCTTCAAAGGCAGACTGATAATACATATAGAGCAAGGTACGTGTTGATCCCGACGGTCCACCTTGTGTAAGTACGTTAATCTGGTCGTAAGCCTGTAACGCCCCGATGATCTGTACGATGAACAGAAACAGTGTCGTTGGCGAGATTAGCGGTAAAGTAATACGGCTGAATTTTTGAACAGCATTTGCTCCATCCAGTTGAGCTGCTTCCAGCAGATCTGTAGGGACATTGCGTAGTGCCACCAAATAAAAAATCATCGCCCAGCCTACCGATTTCCATATTGTCACGAGCAGAACGCCAAGCAGCGCCCATTTAGGGTCTTGAAGCCAACCGATTTTTTCTAGACCTAAGAGGTCAAGTACAGTATTGGCAAGGCCGATTTCGGGTTCATAGATCCAGGACCAGACAATGGATACAGCCACGGTCGGCGTGACCCAAGGGGAGAACAGCAATACCTGATATAGGGTGGAGCCTTTCAGCTTCCCGTTCATCAGGAGTGCTAGTCCAAGTCCGATCAGAATAACGGGCAGCACACTTCCGGCACAGAATAACAGAGTCACTCTAAGTGCTTTATAGAAGGCAGGATTGCTGAAAAGATCCAGATAGTTGGTTAGTCCGACAAAGGTTTTCTCAGGGCTCATGAAGTCCCATTCGGTAAAGCTGAGATAAAATACATAAAGTAATGGCGCTAGCCAAAATACAACGAATGGAATCATTGCCGGCAAGGTGAAGAGCACCGGTTTCAACTCCCCTATAAATCTCGAACGTTTCATTATTCTGTCGATACCCCATTCCATCTTCTGTTTTTTGCGGTATAATTCTGAGGCAAGCTCTTCCGTTCAAAAAAAATTGTACACTCATCGAGCGGCTGCGTGGTCAAGTGGACGTAAAGATCGATGCGAGATTATGTAAAAATTTAAGAGATTAGCGCAGGTAGTTGCTATTTTGTGTAAAATAGAAGGGTAGATTCTAAGTGGAATGAAGGTGCAGCTATGAAACAGGTAGCCTTTGGTGAAGAGAATAAAGACTTATCTCCACGCGAGCAGCTGCTGCGTCCGATGATCGATGCGATTGCTCAGACGATGGACCTATATGGTGCGAATTATTCATTCGGGCAGCTGTATGGAATTATGTTCTTTGAAGACCGTCCGATGACGCTTGAAGAGATGAAGAATGTGATGAATATGAGCAAGAGTAATATGAGCTATGGAGTCCGTTCTTTGATGGCCTCCAAGATGGTCACTAAGCTGGAGGAGAAGCGGGACCGAAAGGATCTGTATGCAGTGGAAACAGATTTCTTTCAGACCTTTAAGAACTTTTTTGGGATGAAGCTACAGCGGGAGATTGATGTTATGAAGCACGCTTTAGACGTTGTCATTCCTGAGCTGGAGGGATTGGTTCAAGCCGTGGATACGTCTGAGGAGGAGCGGCAATTCTGCCTGAAGGATCTGGAGAAGCTGGAGCATGCCGTTCAATATTATCATTGGCTGCAGCAGTTCGTGGACGAGCTTGGGGAAGAGAATTACTTCGCAGATAAGAGAAGGTCCTAGACCGTCTACAATCACATATAGATGTACATAATTGTATATAGATCTCCATTTTTGCGGGGTGTTCCTTAAGCCGGTTCAGGCTTGAGGTTCGCCCTCTTTTTTATGATAAAGAAACAAAAATAAGAAGAAAATGTAACCAATAGCAGGTGGAACTTCCATAAAATATATAGTTACATAGGGACAAGAAATGTTGTTAAGGAGATTCTGAGATTGAAAACAAAAAAATATATGCTGCTTGTTGTCATAGTTCTACTGCTGAGCCTTGCTGCTATTTTGAATACACAACGTGAACCTTCAACAATAACTATTAACGTAAATGGTCAAATGATAAAGACGATAGCTGCCAATCCAGCCTCGCCTGATGATCTTATGATCCCGAAGGCAGTAGCTGAACAGGCACTAAATACACAAATCGGGTGGCAGAAATCTGGCCCTCTTCCAAAAGGTATTTACTACAGAGATCAGGTGGCTGTGCTGATGTATCATCATCTTTCTGAGAAGCCCATGCCACAGTTTCCTTGGGTGTTATCGGTTGATCGGTTTGATGATCAAATGAATCTGCTGAAGCAGGAAGGTTTTCATGTGATCACCATGGCGGAATACCGCGAATTTATGCTGAATAACGGCGCAGTTCCGGACAATGCAGTGCTGCTGACCTTTGATGATGGATATGAGAGTTTCTATAAATTGGCGTTCCCCGTTTTGCAAAAATACGGATATACAGCCGTTAATTTTGTTATCGTATCTACAATAGATCACCCAGATCCGAATAGCGTACCGAAGCTCACTTGGGAGCAAATGCGGGAAATGAAGCATGCTGGGATGGGATTTTATAGTCATACCTATGATTTGCACCATTATGGGATTGTCGATGCCGAGGGCGGGCAGCGGCCAGCTGCAAGTGCCTTGTTATATGTTGATGATGAGAACAGGAATGAGATGAATGTCGAATACTACAGCAGAGTTACACGTGATCTGGCTAAGGCGGAGCAAAGGCTGAAGGAAGAATTGGGCAATACGGATTCGGCGATTGCTTTTCCTTATGGGTCCTACAATGACAGATTGCTGGCTGTTTGTGATTCGCTAGGGATTTCGCTGACCTTCAAAATTGAGGATGGGATTAACACCAGAGCGGATCGGAATGCCGCACGAATTAACGGGGGAAGTGAGACACTTACCGCTGCGTTGACGCTTGATCAGATGAAGCATATCGATTTGCCTATGGAATTGACCTTGAACAACCAAAAGGTGAATATGGTAAGGAATTCTCCTGAAATGAGGAAGGGAACCTTGATGGTTCCATTTCATCAATTATGCAAAGATCTGCATATAGATATGAAATATGATCCGAAACGCCGAATCGTTGAATTGACTCATATGGATGCAGGAGCATGAAAAGTGTCACTTTTATTGATGATGAGATTACAAAAAGTGAGTAAATTCGTCATTTTAGGCGAATCACTAGTTGCTATAAGTGAATTCCTTACTGTAGACTATAAACAGAGTACTAATTGGTAGGCGAATGGAGAGAACTGATGGAATTGTTTAAGCGTTATTACGCAAATTTAACGGTCCGGCGTTTTTTGATTTTAGGATTGGTTGCTCTACTGCTATTCAGTATTAGAGATATGCTTAATTTGGTACTGTTGACGTTTTTGATTGCGTATGTAATGAATAGCTTTCAAGTGCTGCTCACGAAGCGCATTAACAAATATGTAGCAGTTAACAGCAAAGTGATTATTGTTATTCTATACCTTGCCTTAATCGCTGTAATTGTCATAACCCTCGTTAATTATCTGCCTAAGGTTTTCATACAGATTAAACAGTTAACGAATTTTTTGACCAATTTGACCCCTGAGAACATCCCGCAGAATGATATTGTGCAGTATATATTCGCCCAGCTTAAGGATTTGAACTATCAGTCGTACATGAAAGACGGTATTGAATATGTCTTGAAAATAAGCAATTGGGGCACCAGCTTTGTTTTATCAACCATTTTGAGCTTTGTATTTATACTTGAGAAGAACAGGATCGTTAGTTTCACTTCCCGCCTTAAAGAGAGCAAAATCTCTTGGTTCTATGTAGAGCTTGAGTATTTTGGCAGAAAATTTATCTCCTCTTTCGGAAAAGTGATCGAAGCACAAATTCTGATCGCGTTGTTTAATACATGCTTTACGGTGATCGGACTCTGGATTTTAGGTTTTCCTTACCTTTTCGCATTATCCATTATGATCTTCTTGCTCAGTTTAATTCCGGTAGTAGGTTTTGTTATCTCGCTAATCCCACTTTGTATTATTGGTTACAATATTGGTGGCCTAGTCATGACGATATACGTACTGGCAATGATTGCCGTACTGCATTTTGTAGAAGGCTACTTCCTAAATCCTAAACTGATGTCATCCAAAATGAATTTGCCTATGTTCTATACGTTTATCGTGTTGTTATTCTCTGAGCATTATCTCGGGGTATGGGGTCTGATTCTGGGGATTCCGATCTTTGTATTCTTCCTTGATATTCTGGAGATTAACAGAGAGAACAAGATAGGAACTTAGGGATTCTGTTATAAAATAAGTGTTAAATATACAAAAACCGGCTAAATGGAAGATCCATTTAGCCGGTTTTTTTGTGTGTATGTTACAGCGTCGCTGTATGTATTCCCTTAACCGAAGGAAGTATGGACACTATCTGAAACGATGTCCCTCAGCTCCGCTTTATATGCCGCATACTGCTCGGTTGTTATGCTTCCAGCGGCTAACCGTGAATCCAATTGATCCGTTAGCTGGGCAACCTGCAGATCGATTACAGCTTCAATATCTTGGCCTTGTTCTGATGCAATATCTTGAAGTGACTTACCGTCATATATGGCCTCGTATAGATCCTCGTCCGTTGGCTGGTTAAGTACCTCCAATAATTCGTCTTGATCCGCGACCTCTGCCGTGGACCATTTTACAGGCGAACTTGCATTAGCGGTAAGACTAGTCCAAGCATTTCCGAAAGACATCACTACAACTACCGTTCCGACTATGATCACTCTTTTTATATCCATTAGAGTCCTCTTTTCTTGTTCTGCAATAACTTATCTTGCTTAAGCATCCGTCTAAAGTATCGTTTAAAATGGGTTCTAACTAGTTATATTGTAACCCGCGAAGCTGAACTGAAGCTTAAGCAATATTAAAAATAACCTAAAGATTTAACACGGCTATGATATAGCGATAATACACCGCAGGTATACTTTCCAGATGAGCTTCATTGCATATTTATGCATTGAATCACAATCAAACAAATGGGGAGTGTTCGGAGTTTTGAGAATAACAGCAAAAGCTAAACGTTTATTTTCCAGCATAATTGCCAGCAGTTTGATGTTGGGAATCATGGCTCCAGCAGGATATGCCGAAGAGCAGCAGCTGGAGACGGAGCAGACATCTTCCGAATTAGAGGCGCATTTTGATGAACAGGTTGAGCTCGACACGCTTTTAAGTCAACCGACTGTAATGGCAGAGGTGTACGCGGTACCTAATAATCCAGGAGCGCTACTGATTACAGAAGTTGTTCCGGATACTAAAAATGTAAAAGGGACAGATGGAACCTCTGTAGATGGTTACGAGTTTGTTGAGGTCTACAATAATACGGACAAGCCGGTTAATTTTAAGGATTATTATTTCTTTTATAATGACAAAGATACATGGGCACCTAATGGTGATGCTGTAATACCGGCGCATGGAAATATTGTTTTCTGGATTATGAACGGCAATAATCTGAATGTTCCTACGGAGGATTTCATCAAAAACTTTAATCCTTCTGCAGCTTTGCAGGAAGGAGTGAATCTGTTCCGGATCAACGGTGGCGGGGGGATGGCTAACACTTCTGCGCGTAATTTACAAATTAAAAGCAAAGCAGGAGATACGCTAATTGTTTCTGCTTCCTATGGAAAAGAACAGGTGAAGGAGAATAACGGGATCTTCTATCAATACTTGCAAGCAGATAGCTCCGTTATGAACCTCATGGTGAATTCGGGAACGGTTGTGGCTACGCCTGGAACCGTAGAGGCAGAACAAGTGCCTGAGCTAGTTCCTGGGAACAAGCAGCCAGTGATTGAACATATTGCACAGAGTAGTGTCGATCCAGCCGATCTCCCTATCAGTGCGAAGATTACTAATCTGGAAAGCGGGGCAGATGGATCACTGCCTGTAGTGAAGCTACAGTATGGCTCTCCTTCTCAGGCGAAAGATACGGTAATCACCATGACTTCAAAAGGTGGGGGTGAATATGCGGCAATGATTCCTGCAGCTGCGCTGGAAGAGCCGGAGCTGCATTACAGCATCCGCGTTAATAATGTGACAGAGAGTTATTCTGTTCATGTGAACCTGCCGGCGTTCGATTCGAATAATGTGCCGCCGTTGTTAATCACAGAGCTGCTGCCGAATTCGACGAATGTAAAAGGAACGAGCAGCGACGCTTTTGAATTCATTGAGATCTATAACAATACTGATGCACCTGTTAATTTCAAGGACTACAAGGTCTATTATCGTTATCCTGATAAAGGTAACGCTTCCGATGTGAAGTGGCCTTCGACGCCAGAGAACTTTCTGATTCCTGCACAGCAGTCCGTGGTGTTCTGGGTTATTAATAGTGCCAATAGTACTTACACTGCTAATGATTTCAATACAGAATTCAACACAAACTTAATTGAAGGCACCAATCTCTTTTTGATCAAAAGCGATGGTATGGCGAACTCTGGCCGCCGGGCAGTCGTAATCAAGAGCAATACGGAGAAGGAGATTTCCTCTGCGTATTATGATGCTGACCTCACCTACGATGGTGGAGCTAAAGGTGATGACACCAAAGAGAATAAAGCCCTTCTATATAAGTATCCTGTGAATGGGCTGAGCAAAATGCTCAAGATCAGTACGGGGTCAGCCGTTCCGTCACCAGGCCAGACGGATGTAACACAACTTCCAAACACACCGATCCATGTGGAGCCGGATACAGAGAAACCAACAGTAGAAGATCTGACCGGCGTAACGGAGATTGATCAGTCGCTGGGTCTCGATTTGAAGGCTTTTGCTGATGACAATAAAGCTGTTACTTCTGTGGAAGTTAGAGTGTCTTCGGACAAGCAGCCGGAGGCTGTTAGCCACAATCTATCCCAAGACTTCAACGACAGCTTGTATCACTTTAAATTGACCTCTGCGGATTTGATTGGCAGAAATGAGATCCAGTATTACTTTGTTGTTTCTGATGGAACGAATGAAACACAATCTCCAGTAATGAAAGTAAAAGTTACAGGAGGACAGGATCAATCACCCCTTCGTTTGAATGTGAAGGAAGGGCAGTTGATCAATGGCTCCGTGACCGTAAAGGGAACCTCTGCCACCGCTAAGGCTGATGTCTTAGGCTTGAGCATTGACAGTAAGTTACTGGGCAATAACGAGGCATATAATGCACTGGAGAATGATGCCTACTTTGTATTTGAAGCTAAAAATGTGGACTATTATTTTAAAAATGCGATCACGATGGGACCGGAAGAACTAGGAGATGCCAGTATTCTGTATACCTTTATGGACCCGATTACTACGTATACTACATTGACTTTTCCTATTTCTTCTGCCGCTTTAAAAAAGGGTACGGATAATGTGATTTACATTCGGGCGGGCTCTAAATCATCTCCATTTGATCCTCGTCCTGAGGAGAATAAGGATGATTTTGAAGTGAAAAATGTTCGTCTCCTGCTGGCAGATGGTACCGAAATTTGGGATCCGGCTTATGCAGAACGTGATAAGGAAATCAAGATGGGGGACAGCGCAGGTAAGCATGAATCCCTCGGCTTCCAGTTTGATCTAAAAGCGGATTTGTTCCGTTCAAAGGCGTACAACTGGAATACTAAGGAAGCAACTGACGGAGAACATAAAGTAACGCTTACCGAAGGTGGAACGAAAGTATCATCAAACGTAATTGTTGACAACACGCCACCATCCATCAAAGCATCAATAGAAGAAGGACAAACTTACCGTGGCAATTTTGAAATTGCTGCTGAAGTTAAGGATACTTATGCGGGTGTAGATAAGGTCAGCGTGAAGCTGGATGGTAATGTTATTGAACTGCCCTATGCTACTTCATCCGGGAAGTTATCGGCTGGGGAGCATACGCTTTCTATCACAGCCTTAGATAGGATTGGCAATCAGGCAGAAAAGGTCATTACATTCCATGTACCGAATGAGAATCCATTTGCGCCACTGCTTATTTCTCCTACAAACTGGGAGACCGCTGTAGGTACTAATCCGACTTTAAAGGTTAAGGTTGAAGATCCTAATCAGGATAAGATAAACGTTACCTTCTTTAGAGGATTTAAGTACGATGCTAACCATCCGGAGCAAGGCTTTGCTGGATTTATAAACGCATCCGATACAGAGCCGCCGAAACAATCCGTACCTGCGGGCGAACAAGCGCTTAGCAGTGATGACTACAGTAAAATAAGTGCGGTAGACGGACAATATTTAATTAATGATGCTGTCGATCAATTCCCTTATCAGCGTTATGAAATTAAGCTGGATGAGTCGGTTAAGGCGTCAGATCGTGTAGATATTGAATGGAAAGGGAATTCGTTGCCGGGACGTAAAGTAAGTCTCTACGCATGGAGTCCAACTCAACAAAAATGGGTACAGCTGGATCATTTAATCGCTGGAACAGAGGATTTTGAGCTGAAATCCACGGTTACAGCTGGAGAATATGCTAATGGAAATAGCATTGCAGTAATGGTTCAGGACGAAATTGCTTCGGTGGCTAAGACAGCACCAACAGTAACACAAGATACGTATGACTTTTCTTTTGTATGGATGTCTGATACACAATATTATTCACAGAGCTACCCTTACATTTACCGTAAAAATGTAGAATGGATAGCTGACAACAAAGAGAGCTTGAACCTGAAGTATGTTATTCATACAGGAGATATCGTGGATAAATCCTATCAGGAGTATGAGTGGAAGGAAGCTGACCGGGACATGAAGGTTCTGGAGGAAGCTAACATTCCTTATGGTGTTCTTGCGGGTAATCATGACGTAGGTCATCAAACCGGGGATTACACGAAATTCTGGGAGTATTTTGGAGAGTGGAGATTCAAGAATATGCCGACCTTCGGTGGCTCTTATGACAACAACAGGGGCCATTACGATTTAGTGTCTGCGAACGGAAATGATTTTGTTATTGTATACATGGGCTGGGGATTGGCTGAGGAAGAAATCGAATGGATGAATGAGATCGTTGCCCGTTATCCAGAGCGTAAAGCGATTCTTTGTCTCCATGAATACTTGCTGGTTTCTAATAACCGTGCACCTATTGCAGATAAGATTTTTGAGATGGTTGTGAAACCTAACAAAAACGTAATCGCAGCACTGTCCGGCCATTATCATGATGCTGAGCTTAAGGTAGACGAGCTGGATGATAACGGTGACGGTATTCCAGACCGCAGTGTCTATCAAATGCTGGCAGATTACCAAGGCGCTGAAGAAGGGGGACTCGGCTATATCCGTCTGCTTCAGTTCGATGTTGCTAATAACAAACTTCGCGTGAAGACTTATTCGCCTTATTTGGATGATTATAACTACTATGATGAAGACGAATATCCAGGCAAAGATGAGTTCGTTCTGGATCTGGATTTACAGCCTGTGACTAAACGTGTGGCTACCGACTATATCGGAGTCAAGGTTTACAGCGACCAGGAAATTGCGGCCAATCCACAAGTAGAGAGTGGCGCGGAGACTCAGGTCACTTGGAGTAAGCTGAATCCGGATAGCTACTACCAATGGTATACAAAGGTTGAGGATGATCACTCCGGTAGTGTGCTTTCAGATATCTGGGGCTTTTACACTGGAAAAGAGGATGTGATGCCGACACCAGAGGTGACACCAACACCAACACCGACACCAGAGGTAACGCCGACACCAGAGGTATCGCCATCGCCAGAAGTGACGCCGACACCAGCACCAGAGGTGACAACGGCACCTCCGGTAGTTTCACCAGTGCCAACAGTGACTCCAACGCCTACAGCCACACCTGGAGCGGGAAAGGGAAACATTGAACTGGCATTAGGAAGTAATGGGACGTATACAGCTGATCCGTCAGCCTTGAAGAAACTGATAGAGGAAGCTGCTACAGGGGGAAGCCTAAAGATTAGCGCAGGCGGAGCAACCCCGGCTCAAGATCAGATTAGAATTGCTCTTGATGCAGCCGCTGTTCAACAGGCTGTCGAAAAGAAGTTGAATTTGAATATTGTTTCATCTAACGTTACCTTGAGCATACCAACAAGCTCCTTACCAGCCATTCCGGCAGGCAGTGATATGCTGCTACTAAGCATTGATACGAGTATGATATCTGTACAGGCCAATGACGCTGGAATGAGTCCATTCAGAGCTAACGTTACGCTGAACCTCAGTACATCTGCAGGAGGCAAAGAAACGGCTATCCACCAGCTTAAAGGTGCTGTTACGATTACCTTGACGCTGACTAAGGAACAGCTTGCTAAGCTTGATACAGATTTTGCGGGTGTCTATTATGTAAATGGCAGCACGTTGGAATATTTGGGTGGAGTGTTTAAGGATAATACCGTTACCTTCACAACAAATCACTTTTCCTCCTTTGCGGTACTGGAATACCATAAGCAATTTAGGGATACTGCTGGTCACTGGGCAGAGTCGTATATTTCCAAGCTGACGGCTAAGCATGTGATTAAAGGGATCGACGATACGCATTATGGACCACAGGCGAATGTAACCCGTGCAGATTTTGTTACACTGGCCGTTCGTTCTCTCGGATTGGATGAAGCAAATGGGGCTATCGTACAGAGTGCTTTTGCAGATGTATCTAAAGATGCTTATTATGCACAGTCGATAGAGAAAGCTGTCCAGCTTGGATTGATCCAAGGCAGTGATGGCAAGTTCCGACCTAAAGATGCGATTACTCGTGAGGAGGCGGCAGTTGTCCTGCAGAAACTGATGCAGTATAAAGCAGGATTGCAAGCTTCCGTTGCTGCTGCTGCAAGCTTTAAGGATATGAATAGTGTATCTGAGTGGGCGAAGCAAGCGGTAATTGATTTGCAAGCAAAGGGAATCCTTGACGGCAAGGGCGACAATAACTTTGACCCTCGTGGCAAAGTGACCCGTGCTGAAATCGCAAAACTGTTATATGGAATAATCAAATTATAAGATAGGTTGGCAAAGGCAGGCAGAGGTGACTCTGGCCTGCTTTTTGTCTTTTTTGCGTGTAGTCTCCTTTTTCTTCTACGTAAAAAGGAAATTTCCACTATTCATATGATTTTTCATATATAATATTTTTGAATTAATTTTAAATTTTCAGAATCTTTCAAAATAAAAGTAAATTGCAAGGAGTGCAAGTGAAATTAAATATCTCCAATCTGCCACTTCAGGAGTCGGGTAAAATATATTTACCAGTTAGAGCGTTATTTACCGGCCGTATCATCTTTTATGCAGGTTTATGATGAAGACAGCCATGCGCTTGTACTGGAAAGTGGTCTATAAGCTTCCGAGTTGGAGGACACCTTTGAAGGTGTTCTTTTTTTGAATATATAAAATACTTACTTGACAGGTAGGAATAAAGGGGTATATGATATCACCAATACTTAAACAGTAATTAAATGAACAGTGAAATAATTCAACTGAGCTGATTGGACCACCAAAGGCTCCCGTACTTTTCCCTTGTCAGGGGTAGGTGCTGGGAGTCTTTTTTTATGGGCTGATTGGGAGAAAGCAGAGGTTAGTAAGCCATGAATGAACAATATTGGAGACAGCTGGAGGAGACAGATTGGGCATTTCGCAAGGCGGTTCGCAGATTCGTGAAAGAGCGGGATAAAGTCGCCGTAGCAGGTATCTCCTTACCAGGCATGCTGATTCTGCACAAAATCATTCGCGATGGTGAACAAAGGCTAGGAGATTTAGCGGATGAACTAGACTTCACCTCAGGTGCGATTACCGCATTGAGCGATAAGCTTGAGGCGGGTGGATATACCGTACGCAGACGTAAAGAAGGCGATCGTAGAACGGTAATGCTGGATATTACGGGTAAAGGCCGCAAGATGGCGGAGCAGAACAGCAACATCGGAGAACGATGTATTTCGCTTTTGTTTGAGGGGTTTACGGAGGAGGAATTGGCGCAGCAAAATGACTTTTATCAGCGGATCATTAGCAATTTGGAAGGATTCTCGGATATCCTGCTGAAGCTCGCCAAGGAGAATGCAGAGACCTCTCCAACCCTTGAACAGAAGCCACGAACAACCACCAAAAAAAGTAATTATCTTAGCTACTAAAAAAATTGAACGTAGGAGAGATGAACGATGGGACATTCAACCATTTATCCAACTGGAGCAACCGTATATAACCCTAACAAAGCCTGGAGTGGCTATACCGTATTTCAAGCTGGTGAAGAAGGTGTTGTACTGATTGATATGAACGGTAAAGAGGTGCATTTGTGGAAGGGGCTGCTTGGATTTCCGGCTAAAATCTTCCCGGGTGGTTATGTGCTAGGCAGCACAGGAAGAAGAGATCCTAAATTCGGAATACAGGATAATGTAGATCTGGTACAGGTGGACTGGGATGGGAACATCGTGTGGAAATATAACAGCTATGAACATATAGAAGATCCGGGTTATGAACCCCTCTGGTATGCCCGCCAGCATCATGACTATCAGCGCGAAGGCAATCCGGTCGGATATTTTGCACCGGGGCTTGAACCCAAGGTAGACAGTGGAAAAACGCTAATTCTTGCTCATAAAAACATCTACAATCCTCAAATCTCCGACAAACAATTGCTTGATGACACGATCCTTGAGGTGGACTGGGAGGGGAATATCGTCTGGGAGTGGGCTCCAAATGAACATTTTGATGAGCTAGGCTTTGATGAAGCGGCCAAAAATGTACTATTTCGTGATCCTAACTCACGCTCTTTCGGAAATCTAGGTGGTGGTGTTGGAGACTGGCTGCATATCAATTCGGCTTCTTATGTAGGACCCAATAAGTTTTACGATGCAGGGGATGAGCGTTTCCATCCGGATAACGTGATCTGGGATGCGCGTGAAGCAAATATTATTGCGATCACGGATAAGCGTACCGGAGCCATCGTTTGGAGAATCGGTCCGGATTACTCGCTGCCAGAAGTGAAGCATATCGACTGGATCATTGGCCAGCATCATGCGCACATCATTCCGAAAGGTTTGCCGGGAGAAGGCAACTTACTTGTATTCGATAACGGGGGCTGGGGCGGTTATGGTCTTCCAAATCCATCTTCTCCTTTTGGGCAAAAAAATGCACTCCGCGACCACTCGCGAATTCTGGAGATTAATCCCGTGACTTTTGAGATAGAGTGGCAATATACAGCGGCAGAAGCAGGTTTCTCTGTCCCAACCGATTCTTATAAATTCTACAGTCCATATATCAGCTCCGCTCAACGGCTTCCGAATGGCAACACCTTAATTACAGAAGGTTCTAACGGCAGACTCTTTGAAGTTACGCCAGAACATGAACTGGTATGGGAATATATTTCGCCATTTACGGACTCCAGAAATACCAATATGGTCTATCGTTCCTACCGTGTGCCTTATGCATGGGTACCACAGCTGGAAACGCCAGTTGAACAAGCGATTGAGCCAATAGACGTAACGCAGTTCAGAGTCCCGGGGTCTGCACCTAAAGGATCGGATTCTGTGGTAAGTGTGGCGACAACCCTGCCATTTGTTGAAGGAGCTGCTTGTGTAGCGACGACGGATGAAGGCAGCAGCCGCAAGGTAAATTAACAAATTTGAGGAGATGGGTCGGTTGAAAAAATCATGGATCAGCTCAAGCTTTCTGCTCTTATCTTTATCAGTGGTTATCCTTTTATCGGGCTGCAGCTCCAAGGGCGACGCGGCTACCTCTAATGCCGCTAAAGAGGGAGCGGCGAATAGCAAAGCAGAGACATTAAAGATAAAAATTGCTGACATCAATACGAATCCCACTTTTCGGGTGGCACTAGATAAAGGCATCTTTGCCAAACACGGGATTGACGCTGAACTGGTCAACTTTGGCTCCCCTGCGGAAGGTGTAAATGCCCTTTTTATTAAACAGGTGGATGTGGCTTTCGGGGCAGACTTCCCCTTGCTGAACGCAGTGGCGAAGGGCGATTATGCTATTATCGCCTCGGCGGGATTAGCGACTGATGAAGCGTCCACTGAATGGAAATTGTTCGTACAGGATGATATTCAGAAGGCTGAAGATTTGAAAGGGAAAAAGCTGAGTTTCATACGCGGCACCTTCATTCCGTACCTTTGGGATGAATATTTGAAAGAGCATAATGCTGCTCTCGGTGATGTGGAGTTAATAGGACAGGGTGCCTTTGATGAAGCTTATATCGCTTTGAAGCAAGGTGCTGTGGATGGAGCATGGTTTTATGGTTCGGTTCTGAATGATAAGCTCTATGCACTTAAAGGTGTTCATGAACTGACGGATATGTCTAAAACCACGGTTCGATTGGGGATGGGGATTGTAACGGGAAATGATTTTGCGACTAAGAATCCGCAAGGTATAGCGAATTTCCTAGCAGCGGTGGATGAAGCCGGAGCCTATGCTCAGGCTCACCCAGATGAGGTTGCTGATCTGATGTATAAGGAAGTGAAGCAGCCTAAGGAATCAACGATAAAAGATCTGCCGAATAATCCGTGGGCACTAGGATTTACTCAAGCAGCGTATGACAGTTTGACCAAGCAGAAGAAATATATGGTCGACAACGGAATCATTGAGAAGGATTTCGATCTGGATAGTAAACTGAATCTCGAGCCGCTGGCGAAGGCATTGCCAGAAGAGGTTACGTACAAGAAATAGGGGGGTTCAGCATGTCATTACCTGCTAAGCAGCATACCATTCATATTGAGCAGCTCCGTAAAAGCTACAGCGAACCGACTGCTGGGGACGTTCACTACATTATAAAAGATGTAGATCTCGTAATTAAAGGTGGGCAATTCTTCGTTCTGCTCGGGCCGAGTGGTTGCGGGAAATCAACACTGCTGAATATGATCGCCGGGTTTGTCTCCAAATCCGGTGGGCATCTACGGGTGGATAATGTAGAGGTGAATAAGCCTGGCAGAGATCGGGCGGTTGTGTTCCAGCAGGCGGATTCCTCCTTATTCCCTTGGTTAACCGTTCGTCAGAATGTGGAGTTCGGATTGCGGATGAAGAAAATCGCAAAGGCGGAACGGCACACAATATCGGATAGGTTCATCGGGCTTGTTGGGCTGAACGGGCATGAGGAGAAGTTCCCGAAGGAGCTGTCTGGGGGGATGAAGCAGCGTGTTCAGCTGGCTCGGGTGCTGGCGAATGATCCAGCGATTCTGCTGATGGATGAGCCATTTGGTGCGCTGGATGCGATGACGCGCCGAACGATGCAGAAGGAATTGGTCAACATTTGGCGCCAGACACATAAGACGGTGATTTTTGTAACTCATGATATTCAGGAGGCGTTATTGCTGGGGGAACGAATTGGCATTATGTCCGTAGGACCGTCTTCTAATATTACGGATATTTATGATAATACACTGCCGTATCCGCGGGACGTAACCTCACCGGAATTCTACTCGTTATACAATCAAATTCAAGGTCATTTCGAAGAATAGGATAGGGTGAGACAGATGAGAAAATGGGTGGAGAAGAAGTGGGTTTCCGTAACCCTTCTATGGATTACCGCGTTCTGCGTCTGGCAGCTTGGAGCTGTAATCTATGGCCCCGATGTGATCCCCGGACCATGGAGTACACTTAAGGGCGGACGGGAGCTGCTGGAAGACGGAACCTTGCTGCAATATATCGGGATTAGCTTTTACCGGGTGCTCATTGGTTGGGTACTCGGCAGTTTACTGGCGATTCCCGTAGGGCTAATCATTGGGAAGGTGAACTTGATCCGTATTTTTGCGGAGCCTTTCCTGAACTTTATCCGTTTTATCCCGCCGATTGCATTCATTACATTGTTCTTAGTATGGTTTGGTATTGGGGAGCAGTCGAAGATTGCGTTAATTATGTACGCTACCTTTTTTATCGTGGTGCTGAATACTTTAACCGGTGTGATGTCCGTGGAAGAAGACAAAATCCGCTCAGCCCGCAGTATGGGCGCCAGTGAGTGGCAAATTCTGATTCATGTGGTCGTTCCGGCGACGATCCCTTATATTTTTACGGGTATCCGGTTAGCGATGGGCACCTCATATATGGCGATTATCGGCGCGGAAATGATTGCTTCGAACGAAGGTGTAGGTTATCTGATCTGGAATTCCCGGTTGTTTTTCCGTACGGATTGGATCTTTGTCGGGTTATTCTGCCTTGGCTTTATGGGCTTCTTTACGGATCGGCTTTTTGGCTGGTTCGGTAAGAAGGTGCTTTACAGATACGGTGTTGTCAGTGTGGCAGCGCGTAGACGGTAGTTATATTCATACATGTAAAACTGCCTGGAAATGTCGGGCAGTTTTTTACTTGGATTGAAGTTTATACGAATATTTTTTGTTATTGTAAGTAAATTGGATGGAATCCAGTGATGAGGGATTAAGAGAATAATCATTTATTTTTTCTTTGTTGCCAGTCAGAAGATTATAAATATAAACTTCGTAACTATAGCTACCATCTGCATTTCCAGGAAGTATGGAAACCGATAGATAAAGTTTTTCTTTTTCATCAACTGCATAACTATAAAATTTACCTCCAGATGAATGGAATTGAGCAATTTCTTTATTAGATGTTGGATCGTCTACTTTCATCACCCAAGCTTGTTCTCGTATCGGCTGAGCTCCATCAGTGAAAATGGAAAAGGTATGATAGAGGATATAATCATCTAATCCAAAAACGCCGCTAACCACCAGAACAGCATCGCCATCATTTAAAGGTAACGTCAATAGCTTTTTGGACTTTTCTACAGCTAGTGTTTTTTCATTAGGAGAACTTAAATAGAAAGTGAATGGCTCTGTTGGAAAATAAAATGGATTTGCTTCTGTTCCAGGGGCAATGTTCATTTTTGGGGCTGGCAACCATACGATACCGGCAGAGGTATTGACAGCGTAGTTGTATTGTTCTGTATTCTGATCACGTAATGGGAGGGTGTAAAGATCACTGTTTATTTGAATGATTTTATTACTTGTATCTGGCGTGTTATTTTTAGGAGGAGTAGCTGCATTGTTGCAAGCTGAGATAAGCAAAGTACATAGAAATAAACCTGTTACCATCTGAATTTTTGTAAACGGCATTTTTCAAGCTCCTCTGAGGGTCATTTCTTATTATGAATAAATACTACTATACATCAGTAAAGTTCTATTTTAGTGTAATTAATGTAATTATTTTCATAAAAACATTTCTAAGGGAAACGGCGGTCATCTAAAAAGACGACAGGTCGTTTCTTTTTATTTACAAATATTCCTATTCTCCTTAATGCCGCGAAAATAGTACACGCCTATACTGCAATTGGGTGCCTAACAGTTGGACATAAAGAAGCCCGCAAATAAGAAATAGGAGTGAAGGGGAAATCATGAAAAAAGGGATCAAAAATCAATTATCGATGGGTCTAATGTTATCCTTGCTCGTCCTGTTGCTTGCTGCTTGTGGAAATTCAGCCAAGGCTGAAGAAACAACGAATGGAAAGGCTGGCACCAAAGAATTAAGTCTGACTGAGATCGAGAGTAAAGCTAAAGAAGAGGGCAGTATCGTCAGTGTGGGGATGCCGGATTCTTGGGCGAACTGGAAAGATACATGGAGTGATATGAACAGTAAGTATGGTCTTACACATTCGGATACCGATATGTCGAGCGCGGAGGAAATTGCCAAGTTTGATGCGGAAAAAGACAAACCAACGGCCGACATCGGAGATGTGGGGATTGCGTTTGGCTCGGTTGCCGTGGATAAAGGGGTAACCCAGCCTTATAAAACATCCTACTGGGATGAAATCCCCGATTGGGCTAAGGATAAGGACGGGAATTGGATCGTCGGCTATCAAGGCACCATTTCTTTTCTGACTAACACTAAGCTCGTGGCGAATCCACCGAAGAGCTGGGAAGATCTGAAGAACGGTAACTACAAAATCATCGTTGGTGATGTAACCAAGGCTGCTCAAGCACAGATGGCTGTATTGGCCGCAGCGATTGCCTTTGGTGGCGACGAGTCGAACATTGAACCGGGGATTGCTTTTTTCGAGGATTTAGCTAAAAACGGACGTCTCTCCAATGCAGAAGCTTCCCTTGCCAACATTGAAAAAGGGGAAGTAGAAGTTACCCTGCTGTGGGATTTCAACGCTTTGAACTATAGAGATCAGATCAACAAAGATGGCTTCGCAGTAGCCATTCCCCAGGAAGGCAGTGTCGTGAGCGGGTATGCCACGATCATCAACAAATATGCGCCGCATCCTAACGCGGCGAAGCTTACACGTCAATACATCCTTAGCGATGAAGGACAGATTAATCTTGCCAAAGGTTATGCTCGTCCGATCCGTGACAGTGTAACGTTGCCGGATGATGTTGCAGCTAAGCTGTTGCCAAAAGAAGAATACGTCAACGCTAAGCCTGTTGATGATTACAAGGTATGGGAAGAGACGGCAAAAACCATTCCTCAATTGTGGCAGGAACGTGTGCTTGTGCATTTGAATTAGTATTCATTTCTCCCTAAAAAAGAAGCAGGGCGCCTTCGTCATGATGCCGTAAGGCGCCTTTGTTCTATTCCTGCGACAAGGAGCGAGTAAGATGAAACAAAGAAGCCGCGGTGTGATCCTGGCACTTATTCCATTTGCACTAATGGTGTTAGCCTTTCAACTGGTACCTATACTATCCATGTTGACGGGAAGCTTACGCACAGCGGACGGAACGGGATTTACGTTAGGCAATTATCTGCATGCGTTGCAAAGTGCCTATTACATGCAGGCGATTAAGAACAGTCTGCTAATCTCCATAACCTCAAGTCTGATAGGGATCATTGTCGGACTTTTTTGTGCTTATTGCATTACCCGGTTTACCCCGAGAGTACGCGATAGACTTCTGATGCTGTCGAATATGACCTCTAACTTCGCAGGTGTTCCGCTGGCTTTTGCTTATATCATTTTGCTCGGAAATAATGGGGTGTTTACACTCTTATTTAAACAGTGGGGCTGGAGTGTTTTTGCCGATTTTGATCTATATAGCTGGTCAGGTCTAATACTGGTGTATGTATACTTTCAGGTTCCGTTAGCCTTACTGCTTTTGTACCCGTCCTTTTACGGAATTCGTGAGCAGTGGAGAGAGGCAGCTTCCTTACTGGGGGCTGGGCCTTGGCAGTTCTGGAAGACGATAGGCCTGCCTATTCTAACTCCGGCGATCTTCGGCACACTTGGAATTCTTTTTGCTAATGCAATGGGGGCTTATGCCACGGCTTACGCATTGGTTGGCGGAAATTACAATCTGTTGGCGGTACGTATCGGTTCACTGGTTGCCGGAGATGTGGTTACACAGCCACAAATGGGGAGTACGCTTGCTGTTCTGCTTGGTCTGACTACGATTTTGGCGGTTTATCTGAACCATTTAATGGTGCGGCGTGCGGAGAGGTTCGGAACGAAAGCACTCAGTAAACCGGATGTGAAAATCAAAGCTTCCCGGCGTTTATGGACAGCTCGTGAGGAGGCAGGGCAATGAATATACGTAAAGCAGGCTTTGCTCCACGCACCTTCATGCTGCTGCTCATGGTGTATTTGCTGCTTCCTCTTTTGGCAACGGGCATTTATGCTTTTGCACAAGATTGGCAGAATACCTTGCTGCCCCGGGCTTGGACGCTGAATTGGTTCGGGGAAATGTTTGAGGATATTCGCTTTCTGGAGGCGCTTTGGACCTCGCTTTATTTATGCCTGATCAGCGTGGTGCTGAGTCTGGCCGTGATGCTGCCAGCTGTTTTTGTCATCACCCTCTATTTTCCGCGTTGGGAGAGCTTTATGAAAGGTATTGTTGTTTTGCCTTATGCGGTGCCTGGTGTTGTGGCTGCGGTAGGTCTTATTCGTACCTATTCCTCTGGTCCCTTTGATATCGCTGGAACAGCGTATTTATTAGTGGGGGCATATTTTGTGGTCATCCTTCCCTATATGTATCAGGGCATTCGCAATAGTCTGTTAACGGTTAATGCCGTTGAACTGCTGCATGCTGCGGAGCTGCTTGGTGCCCGCCGAAGAACGGCCTTCGTGAATGTGATTTTGCCTAATATATGGCCTGGGGTTATCGTCTCTACACTGTTATCATTTTCAGTTCTATTCGGCGAATTTGTCCTTACGAACATGTTAGTTGGCGGACATATTCAGACGATTCAGGTATATCTATATCAAAGGGTTGGTGAAAGTGGACATTTAGCCAGCGCGATTGCGATCTCTTATTTTCTGTTTATTCTAATTCTTTCGATGGTACTCATGAAGCTCGGTAAAAAGATGGGAGGGGGCGTTAAGGGATGAATGATTATCTAAAGCTGCAGGGTGTATGCAAAATGTTTGGGAATACCTGTGTGTTAGACAATGTTGATTTGGAGATCCGTGAAGGTGAACTTGTGACACTGCTAGGCCCCTCCGGTTGTGGAAAAAGCACATTGCTACGCTGCATAGCCGGTCTTTCAGAGCTGGATGGCGGCAGAATTCTTTTGGAAAATAAAGATCTGGGAAGTTTGCCGCCCCGTAAGCGCGAGGTAGGAATGGTGTTTCAGTCTTATGCCTTGTTCCCCAATCTGACGGTGAGCCAAAATATCGAGTATGGAATGAAAATGCGGGGATTATCGAAATCAGCCCGCCATCATCGCTGCGCGGAATTGCTGGCATTGGTCGATCTGGAAGATAAACGGGATGTATATCCGCAGTCCCTCTCCGGTGGACAGCAGCAGCGGGTAGCGCTGGCTCGTTCTCTAGCGGTGCAGCCCAAAGTATTGCTGCTGGATGAACCCTTAAGCGCACTAGATGCTAAGATACGCAAGAATTTACGTGCAGAAATTCGTGATATCCAAAAAAGGTTTAACATGACGACACTATTCGTGACACATGATCAGGAGGAAGCGCTGATTCTTTCTGACCGCATCTGTATTATGAACGGTGGCCGGATTGTGCAGGATGGCACACCTGAGGGGTTGTACTCCGCACCACGAACAGAGTTCGTTGCCCGGTTTATGGGCAGTTACAATGTATTGACCCGATCAGAAGTGATGACGTTGTTCCGGGGGATAGATAGCACGCAGGACCGCTTTGCTATTCGGCCTGAGGCGGTTACGCTGCTGCATGAGGGCGCGGGACTTCACGAGGTTGCTGCCGGAGTGCAACTGGTGGATGGCATCATTAAATCTGTCTCCGTGTTGGGCAATATTATTAGGTGTACGGTAGAGGTAGAAGACATTTGCTTAACGGTTGATCTTTTAAATGACGGACGCTGGCTGAGGCTGGTGGAAGGGGCTAACGTCACCTTGGCTCTGAACCCTTCTGAGCTGCTGCATCTGGAACGAGAGGGAGCGTAATAAGATGACTGAAATGAACAATAAACTTATTGTGGTAGTGTTGGACGGACTTAGATATGAGGCCGCACGTGAATATATGGGGTATATGGAGCATTTGGTGGAGCAGGGGAAAATATCATGTCACCGAGTGAAGTCGGAATTGCCTAGTCTGTCACGCCCGCTTTATGAAGTACTCTTGACGGGGACACCTGTGACAAAAAATGGAATTACGGCTAACCATATTGTGAGACCAAGCCATGAAGAGAGCGTATTCCATCTGGCAGTGGCCGCTAATTTGCGCACAGCTGCTGTCGCCTATCATTGGGTCAGTGAGCTTTATAATTCGGCCCCTTTTGATCCGCTGGCTGATCGCCATCAGCACAATGTGATGAAGCCCATTCAGCATGGCAGCTTTTATTTCGAGGATCACTATCCCGACAGTCATGTGTTTGCCGACGCGGTGTATTTACGGAGTGCCTATGATCCGCATTTCCTATACATTCACTCCATGAATATAGATGACGCCGGGCATCGTTATGGCGGCGAGAGTAAAGAATATGAGCTTTCAGTGCGTAATGCCGACGGTCTGCTGGCCACTGTTTTGCCTATTTGGATGGAACAGGGCTATAAGATTATGATTACGGCAGATCACGGAATGAACGCAAATGGGTACCACGGCGGGATAACCCCTTCCGAGCGAGATGTGCCATTATATACGTTTGGGGTAGATGTATTATCTTCAGAAAAAGAGGAAGAAATGCTGCCACAGCTGCGAATGGCTCCTTTAATGTGCCACTGTTTGGGGCTGGCCCCTTCGGCAGCAATGAGTAAGGAGGGCTTGCCTCCACTTGTGCAGAAGCAATCTCATGACAAAGTGGAAGAACCTTTGCCGTTGGTATGAAATAAAATAATTAGCACTAGAAAAATCATATATTTTACCCAATTAGGAGGTTGTCTATTGAGCGCTTCTAAAGCTATGAAATGGATTACGGGTTCCTGTGAAATTATTTTGGCAATTCCAATTCTGGGTGCTGCTATTGTTATTGGCACGGGGTATTCCGTTCTGGGGTTGATGTTTATTCTACATGTGATTACATTGATTTTATCTTCAAGAGACCGTGAGTCTATCTACGGTTCAGTGCTAGGAATTATAACTTCTTTATTGGCATGGATTCCTTTTGTAGGCTGGTTCTTGCACTTAATTACTGGGATTCTGTTGATGGTGAGTGGAGGACAGAAGTCCCGTTATCCGTCGAACCATATCTATCCACAGTGATGTAAATTGACTTCAATACAGCCCAATTCGGACGTTTGTCCGGTTGGGCTGTATTCATGTTATAATGAGGGCACATTTTAGCAGTAAGCACAGAGAGGAGGCGCATCCATATGGAAATAACCGCACAAGAAGTAGCAGAATGGATGGTGAAGGAGATTCGTTTTACGGGTACCTTGCATCAGACGGCGGCGATTGAATATGTGAAAGAGAATTTTGGAGAAGAATTTGTATTTGTGAATGAGAACGGCAATGCCTCACTCTCCAAAGAAGTGAAGAAAGCTTTCCGGAAACTCCATGGCGGGAGAATTGCTTGGGATCGAGACGGGTTCTTGTGGGCTTGGACCTAGGTTTCGCGCTTAAAAAAAATTTATAAACTGTTCAACTTATATAATGAGATGAAAAACGGACCATGCATGTACTGCAATGGCCCGTCTTTTTGCATTCCTTTTTGTTAGATATATTCTGTCATTCCCTGTTCCTTTAGAAGCTCCACGATATCTTTGACTGACTGCGCTTTGTCCTTGGGACAGATTAATAGTGCATCCCCAGTATCCGCAATGATGAACCCGTCTACACCAATGGTCGTGATCAGTCTGCCATTTCCATAGATGATTGAATTATGGGTATCTATCCCCACATGATTTGCTTTTATAATGTTGCCTGCATCATCCGGAGGGAAGATTGAACCCAGTGCATCCCAGCTGCCAATATCATTCCAGCCAAACTGCCCGGAAAGCACGACAACTTCATCAGAGCGTTCTAAAATGCCGTAATCAATCGAAATATTCTGAAGCGTTGGATAGATGGCGTTAATAACTTCCTCTTCCTGATCTGTACCCAAATAATCACTGATGGGCAGCATGGTTTTGTAGAGTCGAGGTAGATAACGTTTGAAATTATCAATAATGACAGAGGTCTGCCAAATAAAAATCCCACTATTCCATAGATAATTACCGGATGCCAGATAACTCTGTGCATTCTGAAAGTTTGGTTTCTCTACAAATTCATCTACATCATATACAGCCACTGGGCTTGTCGCAATCGGCGTCTTATCAAAGGCAATATAGCCGTAGCCAGTAGATGGGAAAGTAGGCTTGATTCCGATGGTTACTATTTTGTCTGACTCCATGGCAACAGTACAGGCTTCGTCTAGTGTAAGACGGAATTGTTCCTCATCCGTTATATAGTGATCGGAAGGCAGGACGACCATTAAGGAATTGCCATGAGATTTCTCTATAGATAATGCTGCAAAAAGAATGCTAGCGGCTGTATTTCGCGCCACAGGTTCAATTAGAATATTAGCTTTGAGAACGCTGCTGTGCATAATACTCTCCAACAATACTGCTTGGGTACGATTAGTAACGATAACTGTATTCTCCTGAGGAATAATCCCTTTGAAGCGTTCAATCGTATCGTTTAGCATAATGTCGTTGCCACTAATATTCAGCAGCTGCTTTGGGATTTCTTGTCTGGACAGGGGCCAAAACCGTGTTCCGCCCCCGCCGGCTAGGATCGTAGCATATTTATTCATGATGCATCACCAACCGGGCAATTGTGAAGGATATAATGCTCTCCGAGCCTTGGTTCAGGTTGAGCCCCGCGGCATGGATGCCGTCATAACAAGCACCAGTCTGCGGATCGATCAGAGGGATTCCCAAGGAATTATGCCCTAGATACCAGTTGTAGCATAATTCTGCTTGCGTAAGATAGGCGGGGTCCTCAAGAACAACAGCTGCTTCCCGGCAGGCCAGCAGCATCTCGCAGGCTTCAATGGGCTGTTCATCATAGGGTGCAGCCAGCCCATCACGCAGCAGCCAGCCATGGCTGCCGATCGGTTTATAGTAACCTTTGCTGGAGAAGGTGGTGGAAGCTAGGAAATCCAGGCTTTCCTTGGCAGTCTCCCGCAGGTCTTTATTCCCGGAGATCAGGAAGGCCCGAAGCAGAGCCCAGGGCAGCATGGAATTGCCATAAGTGATGCTGTCCTCGAACCAATTCCAGCCGTGTCCCTTATAGCGGGTATATTGATTATGCAGCCGAACCGCAATATTTTCGATCAGACTCTCAATGGTTGCCCTTGGCAGAAAGGCGGCTTCTTCGGTCGTGTTTTCAGTATGCGGGTATGGAAAAGCATAACCTAATGAGCCCGGTGCTTCGGTAAGATAACTTAGGCCGATGATGGCATAGGCTCCAGCCCGAGGTGAGCCCAAGGCTTCCAGATGCGGCAGTGCCTGATTGATCAAATACCGGCAGGTATTCATCAGGTTATCGGGCAGGGAAGCAGCATGCGACAAGGCGAACCCGAGTGCCCACAAGGTACGTCCCTGGCAATCTTCAGAACCTTTATCCTCTATAAAGGAGCGGTTATAATCCATGAAATTGCGAAAATTGCCGTCCGCTGTCTGGGAATGATAGATAAAAGAGATATACGTATGAATGAGATCGAGTGCCACGGCATCCCGGGAATTCTCGTACATTAAGACCGCAGCAATCAGGGCGCGGGCGTTATCATCGGTAGTGTAGCCCTTGGAACGGTCCGGAACCCCAAACTTGGTATGCTGAAAGATTCCTGTATCGTCCGTGATTCTGCGCAGATAGCCTGGTTTAGCCTGTACTGTGGTGGAGGTTTCCATTAAATCACGCTCCGATCAGCTGACGCCGAGCTCTGGATATGGCTGTGGAACAAGGCGGCATAGATTTTGGCGATTTCGTTCCAGCGCATAGTGAGCCCGAGCTTCAACGTACGGTCTTCCATCGTTTGCACCAGGGCGGGGCTATTCAGCAAGCGCAAAATGCAGGCTTCCAAGGAAGCAGAATCATGAAAATCAGCCAGTAGACCGCGGCCTTCTGCCAGCATTTCCTGGGCGTAGCGGTAAGGGGTAGACACGATAACCCGGCCATAACCGACTCCGTAGGCCAGGGTGCCGCTGACGGCCTGATCCTTACCCAGATAAGGAGTCACATAGATATCTGACATGACCAAGGACTCTATTACTTCTTCTTGGGTCAGCAACTTATCGACGAATTGGACATTGTCCTGCAGGTCAAACATTTCTACGAGGTCCGTCAGTTTCTGGCGGTAAACTTCCCCGGATTCCAGCTTGACGACCGGATGGGTCTTGCCCCAGACAATGTACAGTGCTTCGGGATGGCGCTTGACCACGCCGCGCATGGCTTCGATGCTGTATTCAATCCCTTTGCCGGGACTGAGGAAGCCGAAGGTGGAGAGGATTTTGCGGTCTGGATAACCGTATTGTGCTTTAAGGCTGGTGCGTGAGGCTGTGCTAACTTGAGGGACGCCGTGATGGATGAATGTGATTTTGGAAACTGGGATCTCATAAATAGTAGATAAATCGGTAAGGGTTGATTCCGCCATCGTCACGACCTGCACGCTACGCTCGGCCAGACATCGGATGATCTGATGCTGCTTAGGGGAGGGCTTGGTCAACACTGTGTGAAAAACAACAACATACGGAATGTTCAAACGTTCGACAAAGGGCAGCAGGTATTCACCGCTTTCTCCGCCGTAGATGCCAAATTCATGTTGGATGACCAACAAATCGGTATCGGAATTGTTGAGGAAATCGGCCGTATCTATATAATCTGCGTAATTATGCTGGTCGATCTGCCGTATTACCTGCTGATCGTAAGCGTAGGTTTCATTGTTGTTTATGGCAATAATCCGGGGCGGGTTGAAGCCGGGAAGGTGGATAAGTTCATCTAGCAGATCCTGTGTGAACGTGGCGATACCGCACTCTCGCGGCAGACTGGTTCCCAGGAACACGATGTTGTGATTACGGACTGTATTTTTCATTCAAAGAGCCTCCCTAATGGTCTTGCGATTGGTCTGGATACAAAAAAAGAAAATAAAGAAGACTCTATTTTCTGAATAGGGAAAGGTATTTGGTTTTCTGAAATTAGAAATGTTGCAAATTATTTCCTAATCCCACTGTAACATGACCGTTTTATCTTGTCAATTCGATTGACGCCTTGGGGTTAGTGCGGATATATTATTGGAGGAGGTGTAGGAATGCCAGTCATACGCAGTAAACTGAGTGAGGTCATGGAGAGGCATGATCCGAAATTATCGATCCGCAAGCTTGCTAAAGAGATCAATTACCATTTTGATTCGGTACGCCGAATGTATAAGAATGAGATGGTGCAGTATCCAAGGGATCTGTTGCTAAAATTATGTGTATACTTTAATGTCCAGCCCGGCGAGCTGATTGCCATGGATGCGGAAGACAACGATTGGGTGATCGATCGTTCAAATGATTACGAGGAGGACGGCGATGACAAGGAACCCGGCACGGACAGCCACCTGTAAGCAGCTTCTGGATACATATCATGCCGGACGCGGTACAACCACTGTAAATAAAATGACGTTCACGGGTGTTGGGCACCGGGATGTCTATAATATAACCGCCCCGTTTATGTATAACGGGGAAGAGGTACTAATGGGAAGAGTTGAGGAACGGGACAGTGAGTTCTCTCAAGTCTTCTTTTTTACATGCCATGATGGGGTTTGGAGACCTCGTGCGCATACGCATACGTACAATTTACAGGACCCGTGCTGGACCCGGATCAGGGGGGAACTTATTGTGGGCGGGGTGGAAGTGATTACGGCAGCGGATGATCCGCACCGGATTGTCTCCTGGGTGACCCAGTTCTACCGGGGATATCACATCGATTCTTTGACCCACTTTTCTTCAGGTCCCGGCACGATGAAGGATATCCGACTTATCGAGCTTGATAATGGCAGTGTAGGCGTATTTACCCGGCCGCAGGGCGAGCGGGGTGGGCGGGGGCAGATTGGGTTCACAGTGATTCCTTCGCTGGACGAACTAAATGAGCAGACCTTCATTGATGCCGAGGTTTTACAGGATCAATTCGTGCCCGAAGAGTGGGGGGGAGCCAATGAAGCTCATCTGCTGCGGGGTGGAATGGTGGGCGTATTGGGCCACATTGCTTGCTTCGATAGTGCCGGAAACAAACACTATTATGCCATGGCTTTTTCGCTGAATCCTGAGACTTATAAGGCAACTCCGGTCAAAATAATAGCAGTCCGCAGTGATTTTCCGGCGGGCCCGGGCAAGCGCAAAGAACTGGAGGATGTCATCTTCAGTGGTGGCTTGAAACGTCTTGGAGGAGGCCGGGCGGTATTGTCTGTAGGGGTGAGTGACGCAGAAGCATATCAGATTGAAATCGCAGACCCATTTGACGAATATGAATCCTAGCGTTCTTCCAGTAAGTTTGACTAGATTATATGGTCATGTTACACTTGGTGTGACAAGAATTTATGGTCAAAGAGAGCGGGAAACCCAATGAATAAGTTTATTCAATTCAACACACGTAAGACTGACACCAAGTCCAACATCAATCAGGCGCGTAAGCAAGGACGTATTCCGGCTGTATTATATGGTATTGGTAAAGAGACTCTGACGTTGGAAGTGAATGAAAAAGAACTTCTGGACATTCTCAAAAAGAATCCGCGCGCAATTCTGCAAGGTAAGGTATCGGAAGAGCTAGAGGTTCCGGTCGTGGTTCAGAACATTCAGAAGGATACCCTGTCCGGCAAAATTCTGCATATTGATTTTCAACATGTAAATATGAAAAAGAGCATGGACAGCAAGGTGACTATTCATTTTGCAGGTGAAGCCGTAGGGATTAAAGCAGGCGGCACACTTCAGGTAGAAATCTATGAAGTGGAAGTTCGTTGTATGCCTGAGGATCTGCCTACCTCCATGGAAGTCGATATCAGCGGACTGGATATTGGCGACCAGTTGCTCGTCTCTGATCTGATCTTCAAGGACGGTATTGAAGTGTTGACCGAACCGTCAACCGTAATGATCCAGATCAAGACCGTGCATGAAGAAGAGGAAGAAGAAGCGGTAGTAACTCCAGCTTAAACATATATTTTTATAAAAAAGGCAAGTTTCCAGGGAAGAGGAAACTTGCTTTTTTTGCGTTGAATCATACAGGAACTTCTCGTTGGTCCTTTGCCATAGGGGAACTACATAACGGGCAGGGCTTTGAGGTTAAATGATCCTCAGCTCCGCCCGCTTTCATGCGTGTCCAGCCAGGACAGGTACTGCTGGTACAATTCCATACCGCAACGACATGGGTTCTTGTCGCAGTTGTCCGGCTGGTAGGTAAGGATCTTGTTGTCACTGTTCTGCTCACCGTAGTCGTTGCTGTGGAAGAAACGGCAGAGCGGAAGGCTGATAACATGAAGCGGGAGACCTCTGCTTTTTTGCCTCGATGCCTCGCAGGTGAACTGATAAATAGCTCTTCCCGGGCTCTAGTAACAGCTACGTAAGCCAGTCTTCGCTCCTCTTCCAGGGCAGCCAAGCTTGAACTTCCACTATTTGCAGCGGCCAGCTTGCGGTCCTTGAGCCGGTCGCCCTCCAGGGCGGAGCTATGCGGGAGAATTCCTTCAGAGGCTCCAATCAAAAAGACCACAGGAAACTCTAATCCCTTGGATTTGTGAATGGTCATAAGCGCGATCCGATTCCCTTGTTCTTTGGTGCTTGGCTGACGATTATGTTCATTACGTTCAGTAACATTATCTATGAAATCCAGAAAGGCAGGGATACTATCAAATCGCTCTGCAGACGATTCTAGTTCATCTAGCATTTCTTTTAACGTCTCGCGATGTAAGGTTGCTTGATGCCGCTCATTCGCTTCGATGAAATAATCATAGAATTGCGTGCGGATCTGGCGGATCGCTTGGACTGGGGTTAACTCGCGCATATTGCGAATTAGATCCAGCCGCTCTCTAAGCTTAGTGCCCTTGAAATCCTCCATGCCGGGCATGGACAACAGATGGATTAGTGGGCCTTGCTTTGGTTGTCTGGCTTCCATCTGCCGGATGTGATTCATACCTTTTTCACGGTTCATATATAGAGTAGGCAGGATGTTCTCCATAGCCGCGAAATTCCGCCGATTCACGGAAAGACGCATATGATCCACGACCGGGGAAATTAGCCAGTGTTCGTACAGTAATTGGCCTTCTCCATAATCAATATAGGGAATATCGCGTAAAAGAAGTAATTCCAGAACGGCCCGGTTGCTGCTGGACGCTCTATATAACATGGCGAAGTCGCTATATTCTCTTTTGCCGCTCGAAACCTCGTTTAAAATATGCTCAACCATCTGCTCAGCTTCCTCGTCTGCTGTCTGCGGACGCATATACCGGGGCTGACTCCCGCTGCCTTTGGCAGCTTGCAGGGTTTTGGAACGCCGGCGCGTATTGTGCCGGATAATACCGTTACCGAGTCCGACTATAGCTGGACCAGAACGGTAATTAATATCAAGTGTAATAACCCTTGCTCCCGGGTACAGCTTCTCGAATTCCAGAATGAATTCACTGCGTGCCCCGTTGAAGGAATAAATCGTCTGGTCATCGTCGCCAACCACCATTAGATTATGCTGCGGGTGAGCAATCATTTTGACTAACTCGTACTGCAGGGCATTGGTATCCTGAAACTCATCCACCATCACGTATAGATATCTCATCTGCAATTCCTGCAAAAGCGTAGGACGCTCCTTCAGCATCCGATAGGCGATTAAGAGGACATCGTCGAAGTCGATTTTGAAATTGTCTAGTTTCCATTGTTCGTAGATTTCCAGAATGGATTTCATTTCTTTTTCAGCGGTGGTTCCTTCAGGCAAGCCTTCTACGGTACCCATGTTCATCTTGCAGGAAGAGAGCAGGGAGAGTAGCGTTTCCGGTGGATAGGCATCCTTAGGTAGCCCGAGCTCACGCATGATTTGTTTTAGCAGGATGTGCTGGCGCCGCGTCTCACTGAAAATCTCTTGCTGCAATCCTTGTCTGCGCAAGAAAAATAAGAAAAAGGAATGAAACGTGCGGGCCTGCAGCCGCGCGACGTCCGCTGGGCCTACTCCCGGTAAAAGGGCGATCCGTTCGCGCATTTCAGCCGCAGCTTTACTCGAAAAAGTCAGCAATAGCAGCTGACTTGGCGAGACACCGCGCACGGACAACAAATAGCCGGTTCGGCAGATCAGAACCGAGGTTTTGCCGGAGCCTGCGCCGGCCAGTGTTAGAAGCGGCCCTTTATGATGCCGTACCGCGGAAATCTGCGGACGGTTGAGCAGGATGCCACCTTCTTCCAGCCTGCGAAAATAAGCGGAGTCCTCATCCTCCCGCTTCACCAGCTCTTGGCTTGTCTGCGCTGAGGCCACAGCCGCTTGCGGGATCCGCTCACCAGTAGCTCCCAGCGGGATATTATGAAATAAAAGCTTATTCAATAGATTCACCTTCATTATTTCTGTATAGAGTGATCTCAACAAATCTAGTTCTATGATGTTTGAGTTCATCTTAAAATGTGCCGAAAATTTAGCCAATCTACAATATACCATCCCAGGCTTTTTACTGCACAGGAAAAGTGTTGGATATTGAGCCAGTAAAAATCTGGGGATTGGTGTGGGAGTGGGACACAACGGTGGTATAAATCCCGTAGATTAGGTGGGATGTGGCTGACGTGGGCGGAATGTACGGTATAAATCCCGTAGATTAGCTGGAATGCGGCTGCGTAGACGGAATGTACGGTATAAATCCCGTAGATTGGGTGGAATGTGGCTGCGTGAGCGGAATGTGCGGTATAAATCCCGTAGATTGGATGGAAAGTGGCTGCGTGGGCGGGATGTACGGTATAAATCCCGTAGATAAGCTGGGATGTGGCTGCGTGGGCGAAATGTACGGTATAAATCCCGTAGATTAGCTGGAATGTGGCTGCGTGAGCGGAATGTACGGTAAAAATCCCGTAGATTGGCTGGAATGCGGCTGCCTGAGCGAAATGTGAGGCATAAATTCCGTAGATTAGCTGGATTGTGGCTGCCTGAGCGAAATGTGAGGCATAAATCCCGTAGATTAGCTGGAATGCGGCTGCGTAGACGGAATGTACGGTATAAATCCCGTAGATTGGGTGGAATGTGGCTGCGTGAGCGGAATGTACGGTATAAATCCCGTAGATTAGCTGGATTGTGGCTGCGTGGGCGGAATGAGGGGCAAAAACGCCCTAGAAAAGGGCAAAACCGCCTCCATAAGCAAAAAGAGAAGCATATATGCCCTAGAAATGAGCAGAAGAGGAGCAGCGACGTGGAAGAGAGGCAAAAATGCCCTAGAAAAGGGCAAAGCCGCCTCCATAAGCAAAAAGAGAGGCATATATGCCCTAGAAATGAGCAGAAGAGGAGCAGCGACGTGGAAGAGAGGCAAAAATGCCCTAGAAAAGGGCAAAGCCGCCACCGTAAGCGAAAAGAGAGGCATATATGCCCTAGAAATGAGCAGAAGAGGAGCAGCGACGTAGAAGAGGGGCAAACCCACCTCCATAAGCGAAAAAATGGGCATATTTGCCCCAGTAAAGGGCGCCGGGTGCAGGTCTGCTTCTATTTTTATAATATAAAAATTTCTGCCCGCGCATCGCAGGCTTGTCCAGCGCACATTTGCCACTCTCCTGAACAATTCTGTGATGCCCATTCCCTTTTCCTATCATGCTCATATCCTAAAGCAAAAACATGATATGGAGATGACCCTATGCCCTCGCCCAGTAAGGCCCGCATCAGACATGCCGTTACTATAGATGTACTGATTCCCGCGATTGAAAAAGATTTACAGACCCTTCCCCATGTGATTGACGCTGTTAGAAAGCAGGTTAAGCATCCCATCGGCCGGATATTAATTGTTGCTCCCAAAAAGAAACGGATGATTGAGTTCTGCCGCACAAAAGGCTGTACCTTTATTGACGAGAATACGGTGCTGCCGATTACGAAAAAAGACATTCATTACCGCTCACGCACCTGGGAACGTTCCGGCTGGCTATTCCAACAGCTGCTGAAGCTGAATGGCGACAAGCTCTGCACGGCGGATTATTTTTTGGTCATTGATGCCGATACCGTTCTGATCACCCCCCACCATTTTCGGGCGAATGGCAAGACACTCTTTTACAGCCGGAACTGGAGCCAACCACAGTATTTTGTAACCTATAGGAAACTCATGGGCCGCAAGGTGACCGCAAAATCATCATTTGTGACCCATTATATGCTGTTTGAACGCAGTCAATTGGCTCAAATGAAAAGAGAGATAGAAGCAAAACACCAAATGCCCTGGTATCGAGCTATTTTACACAGTATGAACCGCTCCAAGCAATTTGCCTTTTCCGAATTCGAAACCTATGCCAATTACCTGTATTCGAAGAATCGCGAGGGAATGAAGATTCAAAAAGCGCGTAATAAAGGTCTCCATATGAATGCAGGACAGCTATCCAAGCAGAAAGTGAATCAGCTGGCTGAGAAGTATAGATCATTGTCTTTTCATAAACGAAAGGGGTATGTGAGAACACCGGGGGCTAAATCTAGCGCAGGGGGGCGATAGGGTTGCAGATCGTACTCCTTTCAGGGGGATCGGGGAAGCGGTTGTGGCCGCTATCAAATGAGATCAGGTCAAAAGCTTTTTTAAGGCTGCTTCCAACAGAAGCTGGCGGTGTGGAGTCGATGATCGAACGGGTATGCAGAGGGCTGGAAGAAGTAGGTTTGTTGGATTCAAGCTGCATTGTGACTCATCGCAGTCAGGTGGAGATTACTCGCAAATCCGTTAGTGCTCAAGTCCCTTTATTAGCAGAGCCGCAGAAACGGGGGACTTTTACTGCAGTAGCTCTGGCGGCGAGTTATCTGCATTCTGTGAAGGGTATGGACTCAAAAGAGATCGTAGTGGTCATTCCGGTGGATTCGTATGTGGAGGCTTCTTTTTTTAAGCAGCTTCATCAATTTCCGAGTGTGCTTGCCGAATCACAAGCGGACATTGCTTTGATTGGTGTTTTACCTGAATTTCCTTCTACACAGTTCGGTTATATTCTGCCGGGTGAAGGGTCTGGGGTAGGGGGGACGTCTTTTTTAAATGTTAAGCAGTTTGCAGAGAAACCGAACGAATCGACAGCCGTCGAGTTCATTTCTCAGGGAGGACTGTGGAATTGCGGCGTGTTTTCCTGCTCATTAGGGTACTTGCTCTCAAGTATGGTCGAACGGGATCTTCCAGTAGATTACATGGAGTTTATGGAGCATTATGATCAATTGCCAGAACGAAGCTTTGACTATGAGGTGCTAGAACACACGCGGCGAGCGGTAGTCATCCCCTATATTGGGGTGTGGGCGGATATTGGCAGCTGGGATGCACTTGTTCCCCATTTGCAAGGAAGAGTAATTGGCAGTGGGAGTATTTCTGAGGATTCAAAAGGTACCCATTTGATCAACGAACTCTCTTGTCCTGTGCATATCATCGGCGCTCCTGGTTTAATCGTGGCGTCGGGGCCAGATGGTATTTTGGTTGCTGGGATAGAGCAGGCAAAACGAATTAAGCAAAAACTGGAGGGCCATGCGGCGAAGCCGATGATTGAAGAAAAACGCTGGGGTACCTCACGCATTTTGGACTTCTCTCGCACGGCGGCAGGTATTGAGGTTACGACCTCTAAAATAACCATTTTGGCAGGCGAGCACACCAGCTACCATTTTCATCGGCATACTAAAGAAGTTTGGTCTTTTCTTTCTGGAAATGGAGAATACCGGATGAATGGCCATCTTCATGCGGTTGCCGCCGGGGACACGGTCACGATTCCTGCTGGTACGAAGCATGGACTGCGGGCCATTACAGCGCTCGAATTGATTATTATTGAACTGTTGGAATTTCCTGAGGTGGATGACTACGTACGAGTGTCTGTCGAATGGGAGGGGGAGGACAGCTTCCTTGATGATTTGGGATGAATGGAAAGGTAGTTCGCTTTAACCCGGAGGCAGTTGTAGACATGGGGAGATTGACCGGCTGAAGTGAAATAGATGTATTCAGTGCAACTATTTCGTGGAGTAGCGAATCCCTTGCGATTTAGATGTAGTTTGTACAGTTAAAAATCGCGAATTTTTGCGTTTTGAATAGATTTGCTGAATATAAGTGTACAGAGTGCAATTAAATCCGAATTATCGCCTAAAAGAGGGCATTTAACTGTACGAAGTACAACTAATTCTTGAGAGGGACGGGGGATGCTATAGGCAAGCCACAGTAAGCTACAGGAAAGCGATAAGTAAGCAATAGGTAAGCCACAGTAAGCCACAGTAAGCTATAGGCAAGCCACAGTAAGCTACAGGAAAGCGATAAGTAAGCTATAGGTAAGCCACAAGTAAGCTATAGGCACGCCATAACCTAAACCTAAAGTGTGATGGAAGACCCCTACCCAGCAAAAATAAACCCACAAATAGCACCGTGAGCAGAACTGCCCACGGTGCTATTTGTGCATCCGCTGCTTTATGCAGAAATTATTCTTTAGAATTTCTTTTCAAAAGATGCTCAATTCCTGCCGCGACTCCGTCTTCCTCATTACTGGTGGTGATGAATTCCGCCATTTCCTTAAGAATTGGCGCTGCGTTAGCCATAGCAATCCGGTAGCCGGCCTTCTCGAACATCGGCTGATCGTTATAACTGTCGCCCATGACAGCTACATCCGCTAGCGGGATACCATAATGGTCAGCAAGCATGGTTACACCGGAGCCTTTGTTGGCCTCCTCATGGTTAATCTCGATATTATTTACATGGGAGGCGGTAATAATTAAGCCCGGAATAGCTGCGAAGCGGGTGGAAGCTTCCTTGAGCAGCTCTCGGTTTAGAGAAAAAGCCAATGTTTTATAAATAACATTTTCCTCCTTGCTCCACACCTCTTCCATACTCTCCACATAGGTAACCGCTGCTTGTTGAAACTGTTGATCGATCATTGCTTTCAGCAGCCAGCTGACTTCTTCAGGAACTTCTTCATCGCTTAGTGCAGATAATTTCTCTAACCGTACACGTTTGTTCAGCTCTACATAAACGTTATCCTCAGTGTATACCTCGTAATACAAGTCCGGAATTTCGTTCATCCAGCGCAGAGCGGGAATGATGTCTGCTTTATTCAGCGGCGTGCTTGCCGCGAGGGTGCGATCAGATAATGTGACGACTGCGCCATTTAGACTGACTACAGGACATTCCAGATCCGCTAGCCGAAGCTGACGTTCTGCATCCATAAAAGAGCGGCCTGTGGCAATGATAACAATGTGACCTAGTTTCTGAGCTTTTATAATAGCTTCGCGGTTTTTTGGACTGATGTTTCCTTCTTCGTTCAGTAATGTTCCATCCATATCTAAAGCAATCAGCATATTGTATGAGCTCCTTTTCCAGGTAAAGTGGTACTTTTTAAGGGGTATTGAAACGTTACTTGTATCTTATCATTAATATTCTGAAAACCAAAAACCATTTTCATGCAACTGTACAATAATGAACGTCCAACAAGAGATAAGAGGTTTTTACAGTATATTTTTAGATAATAGTTCAGTCGTGGTACAATAGTTATCAAACTAACCGACTAGCCGAATCTATCGTCAGCTTATGTTCGTGGAACGTGACCCGACGGTATTTTTCCTGTGTAAGGACATCGGCAGCTGCTTATGTAAAGGGGACTATTTATGAGATCCAAAAACTTAGCCACCATGTCACTCGCCTTTATGGCATGTGGGTTTCTGATTACACTGTTTCTACCTGAAAACCTAGCCGTGATTCTACTGAGAGGTGGTTTCGAGGCCGGTTTGGTGGGGGGGATTGCCGACTGGTTCGCGGTAACGGCGCTGTTCCGCCATCCGATGGGGCTACGTATTCCACATACCTCACTACTGCTCAAGAATCGTGATAAGATCATCCAATCACTAATCACCGCGATGGAGACTGAGCTTCTTAACAAGGAAAGCATTGAGAACAAGCTGCGTAAGTTTGGCTTTATATCAATGGGCTCCAAGCTGCTGACAAAGTTTTTTAGTAAAAAGAAGGCAAGAGTACAAATATTGGAGCAGCTTGGCGAATTCGTGTCTCGTCTTCCGGTAGAGAAGGCCGTACCGTTTCTGCAAAAGGCAGCCTCCGAATATGTTCGTGAAGCTGAGCTTGGCGTTGCGGCTGATAAAATAGTTACTAAGTTAATGAATGACGGTAAAGATGTAGCTGCTCTAGACTATGCGCTGGAAGGGGTATCTACTTGGAGTGGACGTCCTGAAACGAAGGCTATGCTGGGCAAGATTGCCAGCGAGAAATTGGCTGAAGTGAAGCTTGGCGGACTTAAAGGTATGGCTTTTCAGGCTTTTGTCGGGTTTATGGATGCAGATATGCTTGGTGAAATGCTGCAAGGTATGTTGCAGTCCGGTATCCGCGATTTTCGGGAAGAGGATAGCCCATACCGTGAAGAGATTATCCGCGAGATTCGAGTGGCCCTGTTCCAGATTGTTAATGATGAGGCTAGACTGGCTTCATTAAAAGAATGGGCACTGAATGAGCTTGAAGGCGAAGCAGCAACCGAATTCCTGCATGCGCAATTGGAGAACATTCGCAGCAAAGCAATTTCCCTGTTGGAGGAAGATCGGGCGGCTGGCGGACGCAAGCTGTTCACGTTATATACCCTGCTTGTACGTCGTATTGGCAAGGAACAAGAATGGATCAGTAGCTGGGAAGAGCGGATTCGCGCTTCGCTAATTGCCTTTGTAGAGGCTAACCACTACAGAATAGGTCTTTTGGTAAAAGAGAATCTGGACAGCATGGATGACGCTAGTCTAGTGAATATGCTGGAAGATAAAGTGGGTAAAGACCTGCAATGGATTCGTGTGAACGGAGCTTTATGCGGGTTTGTCGTAGGGCTTGTGCTTACAGTTATTCAATTGATTTGAATGAAACTTACTATTTATTGTAAAATAAGGAAAAAAGAAAAGCAGCGATTCTCCCGTGAGGGAGGATCGCTGCTTTTTGTTGTTGCTCATGGCCTGTCTGCATCGTGGAGTAATAATCCTCCTCTGAGGCTTATGGACCGATATGACGTTATTTGTTAGTTCTTGGCTCTTGGAACATGCTTGCGGACTCCACTGGCGTTATTCCTATGGATGACGTTCATATGGGGCATTTTTCATGCCAATAGGGGTTATAGGGTCCTTAGCATTGCAAATGAGGGATAAAGCTGCGTTTGGGGTCAGCTGTGTCCGATAGCTACCTTGTATGCGCATATGTTACCTAATTCATTCGGAGATTGGTGTTTAGCTCAAGCAAGCTCCAAAAAGAAAGGGACCCAGCAGCCAGTTGATGGCTTAGGAGGCCCCTACTTTGGGTGAGTCTACAATTGCATTCCATCTGCAAGAGTTCTGTACCCTTGCTGTGGTGTTGCAGAAGCTTGATACAGCTGTTCTAAATGGTTTGCGGTTCGCTGCCAATTGAAGGCTTCAAGCGCATCTGCTCTCCCTTGTGATCCGATGGTAACTGCCAATTGTGGATGGCGGGCTATCCGCAGCAAATGCCGGGCAAAGGGTAAAGCCTCGCGATATCGTTCTACCAGATAACCGTTATGGCCAGAGGCGACAATCTCTCGGATGCCCCCATTATTAGAAGCGATAACAGGTAGACCGGAGGCCATAGCTTCTACATTAACAAGGCCGAAGGATTCATGATTCTGGGAAGGGCATACAAAGCAGTCTGCCGCCTGATAAAGGGTGTGTATATTCTCATGAGCCACATTTCCTAGAAAAGTAACAGACACTCTCAGCCGCCGTGCAAGGAGCTTCAACTGCCGTATGTACGACGGTTTGCCTTTGCCGGCGATGACCAGATGAGCGGGGAGGTGTTTGTTTAAATGCGACATAGCACGTATTAATATAGGCACCCCTTTGCGGGGGATAACCCGACCCACGAACAAAACTGTGAAGGTCTGTGGGAGTTTGTAGAAACTACGAAGCTGTTGTTTTTCAGATATCTGCACAGGCGTAAACCGGTCAAGATCAGCTCCCAATAAGACAATATGAATCCCTGTGGTCAGTTGCGGGAAGCGGCGATCCAATCTTCGCTGTAAGGAGTGGCTGTTGGCAATGATCAGATCTGCTTTTGCTAAGGCATTGGCCACTTTATCTGTACCCGGTGTGAAGGTAAGCGAGTGCAGGAACAGAAATACCGGGATATGAGGAAGCTGCTTCTTTACAGCAGACATAAGATGGGGGCGATTATCAACCTGAATGATGTCAAAGGATTCTTTCTGAATGTATTCTAATACCGAAGTAAGATAATGGGCTGGGGTGCTTGCAGGCAATCGGATAATTCTGACCTGCTCCAATATAATGGCAGCAGGTAGTCCAGGTACCTTCCGACTAACAATGGTTACCTTATGTCTCTCCGCCAGTCTTCTGGCAATGGCCCAAATGCAGATTTCTACAGAACCGTCTCCCGGAACTGGGAACTGCTCCGGTGCAATGATACAAATGTGCATGGTTCACGCCTCCTTTTATCCGCTAATGGATATCCTCTTCCACCATATGCAACACAGTAAACAGTAGATACATCCGAAAGCGGAGAGGGCGTTTCACTCATGCCATTTGTACAGTTGCAGCATAAAATACTAAGGCTTACTAAGGCCGTGATTATTTTTTGAGGGACAGGGGAGAGGACAGTTGGGAAAGAAGTTAAAGTCTGCATTGACCAGCAAATGGATTAAAACCAAGGTGCTCATGCGAAGCGCTGAAATTTCACCGTTGATTCCCGAAACGATAAAATTCAGTAAAGTCAATCTGAAAGCTATGCTGCTGAAATATGGAATGGTTTATGTTAAACCGGAATACGGTACCTATGGCAATGGTGTGATGAAGGTTGAGCAGAGTAGAGAGGCTCATGGAACAGAATATAAGTACCAAAGTGGAACAAGACTCAAAACCTTTAGAACCTTCGACGCCTTCCATTTATCTTTAAAGAAAGCAACGCGTGGACGTAGTTACCTGATCCAGAGAGGAATAGTTTTGCTAAAGCACGGGAAACACCGCTTTGATATCCGTGTGATGGTCCAGCTCAGCCCGCAGGGCAAATGGGAAACTACCGGTCTGATCGGTCGGGTAGCTGAGAAAGGTAAGATTGTTACCAACTATCATAGCGGCGGCAAACTAACTGCTATGGAAAAGCTGCTGTCTCCTTATCTGAACGAAGCTCAGCAAGCGCAAATGCTTAAGATCCTGAGAAAGCTAGGAGAAGATACCGGACGTTTCTACCATAAGAAATATCCTGGGTTTAGACAGATTGGTGTCGATGTAGGATTGGATAGATCCATGACGCCTTGGATTATTGAAGTGAATACTAGTCCGGACCCGTATATTTTTAAACATCTTTCTGATAAAAGCATGTACCGCAAAGTAATGGCTTACCGCAGAGCGAATGAGAAGAAAAAGTCTGTTAAATGATCTGTTTCCTCGTATTTGCAATGACAGCAGAAATCTTTTGTTCTAATTCTATGACTTTTTGCTTGTGTGTTGCGATTTGGCGGTAACCGGAGACGAGTGAGGACAGAGACTGAGTGGTTAATGTAAGGTTTTGCTTGCGAATCGCTGCTTTGAAGTCACTCCAATCTGCGGAAATCCGTTTATTCAATGAGGTGACTACGCTTTTGTTTGATTTAATTGAGACCTGTGGACTATCAATGCCAGACAAGGTTTTGCGGGCATAGGTTATCTTTCGGGTACGTGTCTGTTTCGCTGCATTCAACTGATTCTGTCTGTCGCTAATTTCTTTGCGTGCCAACTGAACCAGGATCTTCATAGCATCACCTTGGGCTTGTAATACGGTATTCAACGTCTTGTTTTTAAGACCCTTGGCGATCTTGATACGCTTATTAAGCGCATTGTACTGGTCGAATAAGGGCTGATAGTGCTGTTTGCAGCTCTTAACGGTAGCCTCCAGTTGAGCTACGGTTTCTAAATCAATCTCTTTAATTTGCTTACGTACTGCAATCAGTGTTTGCTCATTATTATAGTGAAGGGTTCGGATCTGCTCCTCACGATTATTGTATTGCATCTTTAAAGTAGATAAATCATTGTACAGATTAGTCATCTTTATCCTTGTAGGACCGTCGGCAGTCGCAGCTGTTAGATCAAAAGCCGCTTGAATAGAGGGTGTTAATTCAGTCGTTGCTGCAGCAAAAGCTTCCGTTGATGTGCTTAACGATAGCAGGATCACCAGTAGTAGTAAGGGGAATGACTTTAGTGCGTTCATTAATTTGCTCCTCCTTTTGTCCGTATCCCTGAAGACAACAAAAAAGCACCCGTAGCAAAGGCAAAAGCCTTTATTACGGGTGCTTCCATCGTAATAGGTCACGAACGATATATTTATTCTTAAATATAAGTTGTTTATTTGCTAGCGTCAATAATTTAAATTTAAATATTTCCAATTTAAAATAATGCGCTAGACATTTCTTTCCCCAGTTCTCTTATCGTATACTGACATAAGAAGGTATGGGAGCTTTAGCACTAGCAACAAAGGAGGTCTGGCTTAAATGGGCAGCTCGGTAGAATTTAACGCAATTCTGGATCATGCATTTATGAGGTCTCCAGAAGGAATGGCCGTACTGTTTTCAAATAACGGCGATTTCAACTGGATAAAAGTCAATCCGGCTTTTTGCAATCTACTTGGCTTTACGGAGGCCGAGTTTCTTGCCGGGGCTCTTTTTACAGAATCGGAAAATAGAGAGGCACATTCAAAAGAGCTCTCCTATAGATTAGTAATGGACGAGCTTCAGAAATCGCCAGCGGGCAGCTGGAAGAAGGAACATTGTTTTTTAAACAAAGAAGGTCAACCCGTTTGCCTGTCTCTCATGTTCTCTGGATTAGGAGCAGAAGAAGGACAAGTCCCTTCGTATATTATAGTATACGCCGAGGATATTACGGAACTAAAGATCGCAGCTCAGGAAACGGTGGATCATCGGGATCAGCAGCAGCAAATGGAAGAACAAATTCGTCAAAGTGAACGCAATTATAGATTGATGTCCGAGAATTCGCTGGATTTAATCTCGCGTCATGCGGTCAAAGACAGTGTTTTCTTATATTGTTCTTCAGCTAGCCGTACCTTGCTTGGTTATGAACCTGAAGAGATGGTTGGGACAAGCGCCTATAATTATCTTCACCCCGATGATCTAGTTATGATGCAAGGTTTAATGGAGCAGAGCCGCAGCTCTGGCGTTATTCCGGCTGTAGCTTACCGCTACCGCCATAAGAATGGCACCTATGTCTGGTTCGAGTCGAGCAGTCGTTATACCTATGATGATGAGGGAAATGTCATGGAGATTATAGCGATTGGGCGGGAAATTACGGAGCGCAAGCAGTTCGAGTTCAAGCTTAAGGAGAGCGAGCAACGGTATAAATCATTGTTTGAATACAATCCATCTGCTGTGTACTCTATGAATTTGCATGGAGACTATTTGACTGCCAATGCGAATTTGGAGAAGTTGACCGGGTATTCGCTGGAGGAACTGATCGGAATGTACTTTGGCCCCATTGTGCATGAGAAGGACATAGAGAAGACGTTGTATCATTTTAACTTAGCCGCCCAGGGTTATCCTCAAAGCTATGATCTAACGCTTATTCATAAAGACGGACACTTTGTAGAAATTAATACTACCAATATTCCGATCATTGTAGATGACCAAGTAGTGGGTGTGTATGGGATTTCCCGTGATATTACAGAGCGCATCCGTTATACAGAACAAATTGAGAAGCTTAGCAATGAGTATACCCTTATTTTAAATGCGGTTTCAGAAGGCATCTTTGGACTCGATATGGAGGAGAAGGTGACGTTCATTAACCCTGCAGGTTTGCAAATGCTGGACTATGAACATGATGAAATTATGGGCCATCCTTATTTGGATCATATTCAGCAAATAGCGCTTGATGGGAGCCATTATCGGCCGCAGGAATCTCCACTGATGAAGGCTATTAAGTCAGGTGTATCTTATCAGAGTAAAGATGCGGTCTTGTGGCGTAAGGACGGTTCTAGCTTTCTTGCGGAATACCAGGTAACCCCTCTGTTTGATAAAGGGGAGCCGAAGGGTGTTGTTGTAGTGTTTCGGGACATCACGGATGAGAAGGAAATCATTCGGGCGAAGGAATCCGCAGAAAAAGCAGACCAGGCTAAGTCTGAGTTCTTAGCTATTATGAGCCATGAAATCCGTACGCCGATGAACGGAATTGTAGGGATGACGGATCTCCTGGCGGAGACGGAGCTTGATGAAGAACAGCTTGGATATACTGACATTATTAAGGAGAGCAGCAGCTCGCTCCTATCTATTTTGAATGAAATACTGGATTACAGCAAAATTGAAGCCGGAAAAATGATGATTGTAAATGAGCCCGTGCAGCTTCAAGCCGTATTGGACAGCGTAATCGATCTATTTACAGCTAAGGCTTTGGAGAAAAATATTCAGTTATCATGCAGCATGGCACCTGGAGTCCCGCCACTGATTATGGGCGATGCCGGGCGGTTGCGTCAGATATTGGTCAATCTGGTCAGCAATGCAATCAAGTTTACAGATCGGGGCAGTATCAGTATTTACGTAGAGCAGAAGCTGTCCGCAGATCAAAAGAAATTAACTTTGAAATTTAATGTTAGGGATACGGGGATCGGCATTCCTCTAGAGAAGCAGCATCGGCTGTTTCAGTCCTTTTATCAGCTGCATTCCTCGTTTAATCGCAAATATGGCGGGACCGGATTGGGGCTGGCAATTTGTAAAAAGCTCGTTGAGCTGATGGGCGGAGCTATCGCTGTAGAGAGCAGTGAAGGAGAGGGCTCTAATTTCTATTTCACGCTGCAGATTAATCCTGATAGTAGTAAATCTGAGATAAATGTGGAAGATACAGTGCAAACAGAAGAACGGGAGACAACAATGGAAGGGGCAGCAGCTGCAGAAGAAGAATTGGATGCCGGTGCAAATGTAATTCTACTTCCGGAGGCAACTCCACATTGTGCTCCTAAGTCTAGCCCTTTAAGAGGGGATCTATCCGAATGAAGCATGGACAGCCTCGGATTAGCAAGAAACTGCCTGCGGAGCCATATACACAGTGGGAGGTTGGGGTCGAATCCCCGTCCTCTGCATGTGGCCCAGCTACGATGGCCGCGTTAGCGGAGTATTGGAACACCCATTTAGGAGCGGACTTTATTCGGGGCAAAGGTCATTTTCCTTCCAAAGCCGCTCATATTAATTACATATACAGCCATCACGGTGGAAGACCTTGGGGGATGAGTGTGCGCCGTTTTACCAAAGGACTGAAGAACTATATCCATTCAGTGATTTTACCTAAGGATCAGCAAAAGTTACTTATTACTACGTTTAATGATTTTGAAGTATATAAAACAGAAATTGATGCCGGCCGGCCTGTGGCTGTTAAATTTGATAAGTGGTTTCGTCTGCGGTGGAGAGGTGAGTTTACTTACGACTACCATTGGGTACTAGGTATAGGATATGAGGGATTTGAGGACGGAGAGCGTGCTAACCTGATTGTTCACGATAATGGTGTGCGGTACAAGGACGGTAGAGTCACTCTAGGGAAAGAACGGCGTATTCCGTATTTTGCGAATAAAGACATTATTACGATGGTTGGGCTAGATATTGACGATGCATCGAGGTAGAGGGATTGTCCTGACAAAATAGCTTGAAAAATTTGAGTCCAAACGTTTGCACTACTTAGACGATCATACTATAATCCAGTTAATAACTGGAAAAGGGGATAGGTGCTTTGTCCGTACAAAGGGAAATGAAGGAACCCATTTATTATGGGGATCCTGCGGCTACTAGAGGGATTTCCGTGTTTGCTCAGGAGTTTGATCAGTTATTCAGCTATGATGGGGACGATCTTGGCCTAACGTACTCACCGGGGAGTTCAGCTTTTTGTTTATGGGCGCCCACCGCTCAAGAAGCGGAGCTGGTACTCTATAATTCATGGCAGGGAGCAGCAGAGTGTAAGTATTCTATGATCCGTGATGTCCGGGGAACGTGGAGAATTACAGTTGACGGTGATTTAAATGGCAAGTTCTATACCTACCGAGTACGTCTTGGAGAACAGTGGAATGAGGCGGTTGATCCTTATGCACGTGCTGTAGGAGTGAACGGTGATAGGGGAGCTATTTTAGATTTACGTAAAACAGATCCGGAACGGTGGACGGAAGATAAGCCACCCTTGGATGATCCTGTGGATGCCATCATTTATGAGCTTCATTTGCGAGACTTATCCATTCATCCAGCAAGCGGTATGACCCATAAAGGACAATATCTTGCTTTGGCGGAAGAAGGAACCCGCGGACCGGAGGGTATTCTCACTGGACTCGATCATATCGCGAACCTCGGTGTAACCCATGTGCAGCTATTGCCTGTCTATGATTATTCTACAGAGAGTGTAGATGAGACGAGGCTGGATGAACCGCATTATAACTGGGGTTATGATCCGAAGAATTATAATGTGCCAGAAGGCTCCTATGCTACAGATCCATATGTGCCTGGACTGCGTATCCGGGAACTAAAAAAAATGATTCAAGCACTTCATGATCGCGGTCTCCGCGTCATTATGGATGTGGTTTACAACCATGTGTACGATGGCTATCGTGTGAATTTCACCAAGCTGGTTCCCGGCTATTATTTGCGTTACAAGCAAGACGGAAGCCTGTCGGATGGCTCTGGCTGCGGGAATGACGTGGCTTCAGAACGCTTGATGATGTCCAGCTTCATCGTGGAATCCGTAGTTTATTGGGCCAAAGAATACCATATCGATGGTTTTCGTTTTGACCTGATGGGCTTGATTGATCTCGACACGATGGAGGAAATCCGGCGTCGTCTGGATGGGATTGACCCGTCCATCATGACGATTGGTGAAGGTTGGATGATGGGGACAGAGTTGCCGATGGAGCGGCTCGCTCATCAGAAGAATGCTGCGCTTCTGCCGGGAATCGGACATTTTAATGATGATTTCCGGGATGCCATTAAAGGGAATATTTTTCTGCATGATCAACCGGGCTTCATCAGCGGAATGATGGGATTGGAGCTTGCGATAAAGGCAGGGGTCGCGGGAGGCATTGCTTATGCCCCAGGCATTGGACAATTTGCCGTGGAGCCTCAGCAAACCGTCAATTATGTGGAATGTCATGATAATCATACGTTATGGGATAAAATATTACTGTCCACACAAGGGCAGACGGACAAACAGCGCCAATCTATGCATAGGTTAGCTTCTGCGATAGTGTTCATGAGTCAGGGAATCCCCTTTGTCCATGCGGGTCAGGAATTTATGCGCACGAAAAACGGGGTAGAGAACAGCTATAAATCCTCGGTGAAGATCAACCAATTGGATTGGGAACTGTGCGCTGCTCATCAAGATGATGTGGTTTATCTGAAGCAGCTAATTGCCTTGCGTAAAGCACATCCGGCTTTCCGTATGCGAACGGCAGATGACATTCGGAATCATCTAGTATTTGAAAAAGCACCGGTAAGTTCGGTAGCGTATACATTGCGTGGCCATGCTGGAGGCGATGCGGCGAAGCATATCTATGTGCTTTTTAATGCTAATGTAGAACAGACGGCTTTGCTTCTGCCACAGCTTGGTGCATGGAAAACAGTTTTTGGAGCCGATCTTGCGCAGAATCTGACGGGTAATAAGCTAACTGTAAGCGGGATTGGAATGGTAGTGCTGACGGTGGACTAGATGTTTTTTTACAGATAATTCTTCAAAAGCATGCGGAGTATTGTGCTCAATGAGTGCAGTACTCCGCGTGCTTTTTTGTGTGGAACTTTCTTTTGAATGGATGCTCTTATTTTACATAAAAAGGTGACATTACTCATTTTCGTTAAAGATCTAGGATGCTAATATTAAGGCATTTACTTTGGCGCTTTAGAGTGGCATAACAGCAGAAAGTGACAGAGAGTACTTTTCTTTGGTGAGAGGATGAAAGAGATGGGGAAAGCAACCGGATTTTTAGAGTTTGAACGACAGACACCCTCCGAGTGTGAGGCATTGGAGCGAATTAAGAATTGGAATGAATTCTCGATACCTATGGATGAAGAAAAGCTGCGCGAGCAAGGGGCGCGTTGTATGGATTGCGGTACGCCATTTTGTCATGTAGGACGTCTGTTGTCTGGTATGGCTTCCGGCTGCCCTTTGCACAACTTGATTCCTGAATGGAACGATATGGTCTATCGTGGAAATTGGGAGATAGCGCTGAAACGTCTGCATAAGACTAACAACTTTCCTGAATTTACAGGCCGTGTCTGTCCCGCTCCTTGCGAAGGCTCTTGTACGGTAGGGATGAATGGCAAACCTGTCACCATTAAATCTATTGAGAAGTCGATTGTAGATAGAGGTTTTGCAGAAGGCTGGATTGTGCCTGAGCCGCCGCTTCATCGCACGGGTAAAAAGGTAGCTGTAGTGGGTTCAGGTCCGGCAGGGCTTGCCTGTGCGGCACAGCTTAATAAGGCTGGACATACGGTGACTGTGTATGAACGGGCGGACCGGATTGGTGGTCTGCTTACCTATGGTATTCCCAACATGAAGCTGGATAAAAAGACTGTACAGCGCCGGGTGGATCTGCTTGCAGCTGAGGGCATTACCTTCGTAACTCGAACAGAGATCGGCCGAGATCTCCCTGCATCACAGCTCAAGGCAGAGCATGACGCTGTAGTACTGTGTGGTGGATCTACACAGGCACGTGATCTGCCGATAGAAGGACGCGATTTGCGTGGGATTCATCAAGCTATGGAGTTTTTAACGCTGAATACAAAGAGCCTACTGGATTCAGGGCTTGCCGATGGGGAATATTTATCAGCAGCAGGTAAGGATGTAGTTGTAATCGGCGGTGGGGATACTGGAACAGACTGTGTAGCCACTTCGATCCGTCACGGCTGCCGCAGTGTGACTCAGCTTGAAATTATGCCACAGGCGCCGCTGACACGTCAGTCTAACAATCCTTGGCCGGAATGGCCAAAGGTGCTTAAAGTGGACTATGGTCAGCAGGAGGCCGCTTCACTGTATCAAGAAGATCCGCGCCGTTATCTGGTTTCGACGAAACGGTTTGTCGGCGATGAGGGCGGGCAAGTGCAGGAGCTGCGTACAGTGCGCATTGAATGGACTCATAATGAACAGGGACGAATGGTACCGGTCGAAGTGCCGGGCAGTGAGGAGACCCTGCAAGCGCAGCTGGTATTACTGGCTTTGGGATTCACAGGGCCTGAAGAAGCTGTACTGGGCGAGCTTGGGGTGGAACGCGATGAGCGGGGGAACGCCAAAGCAGAGTTCGGAGCACAAGCAACCAATGTAGAAGGTGTGTTCACAGCAGGCGATATGCGGCGCGGGCAAAGCCTTGTAGTCTGGGCTATTGACGAAGGGCGTCAGACTGCGCGCGAAGTAGACCGCTTTTTGATGGGATCCTCGAATTTGCCGTGAGTGTTAAGATATAGCGGGCAGGGCGTTCCTTTGGGAACGTCCGCTTTGCGTTGTGGTATGTTCAAGGTTAAGATTATTGTCTAAGCGCATATTTACTTAAGTTAAGTTGAAAAGGAGAATACATGATGAAGTTAATGTTTATTTCCGACATTCACGGATCTTTATTTTGGCTGGAACGGGCTTTGGAAAAGGTAGAAGAAGAGCAGCCGGACAGTCTTATTATTCTAGGAGACTTTTTATATCATGGTCCAAGAAATCCGCTGCCGAAGGAATATAACCCACAAGAGGTTGCTAATAAGCTTAATGCATATAACAAAAACAAGCCTATAACCGCAGTACGTGGAAACTGTGACGCCGAGGTAGACCAAATGCTGCTGGAATTCCCGATGATGGGCGATTATATAATGCTTTTGCACGAAGGCAGACGGATTTACGCTACACATGGTCATGGCTTTAGCATTGAGCATTTGCCGGCGCTTTCCGAGAAGGATATTTTTATTCAGGGACATACCCATATACCAGTTGCCGATGTAAAAGAGGGAGTGTATGTGCTGAATCCCGGCTCCATATCGCTGCCTAAAGAGAATAATCCGAATTCCTATGCTGTTCTAGAGGGCGGGGAATTTATCGTTAAGGATTTTGAAGGCAATGTGGTAAAAAAGATTACCGTATAGTGAGAGGGATCGTTTAAAGGAACTCCTGAAGATTGAGAGATTGAATAAGGGAGACAATGCCAAAGGACAACATTACCAATCCGGATAGTTTGTTGAACATGAGCTGTTTCGACCGTCCTAACATTATGTTGGTTCTGAACAAAGCAGTGCTCCCTGTCAAACCCATCCACCATAATGCGGAACCCAGAAAGACGCCACTAACTAGAAACGGCATATTGGAGCTGCTATGAGACAGAAGGACGCCAGATGCGCTGAATATGCCAAGGAAAAAAATAATCGTCATGGGATTGGACAGCGTCAGCAACAGCGTTACTATGTATGAATTCAGTGAGCTTTTTGGGGAATTGGGTGCTGTGCTGTCTGTGTCTGGGAGTTCTAACAGCGACTTCATGCCAAGATAACAAATAAACAACCCGCCCAAGGCTTGCAGTACCGTTTTATAATCAACCAAAAAAGCGGTGAGGGCGGATAAGCCGAATCCGGCGATACTACCATAAACTGCGTCAGCTGTGGCCGCTCCCAAGCCGCAGCATAGGCCAGTTTTGAAACCTGAGCTTAAGGTTTTCTTGATGCATAAGATGCTGATAGGACCTAAAGGAGCCGCAATAGAAAGCCCCAGCAGCATTCCTTTTGCCATCCACTCCCAAGGCATAAGGCTTCACTCCTTTTATCTATTCTTCTTTTAACGTGGACAAAATAAATACGGTATTTGATCTTACAATGTCATGATTGGCCTTGAGTGTATGCGTTATAAAACCCTCCAATTCGGATAAGTCCGGTAGACCCACCTTCAAGAGATAGTCGTATTCCCCCGAGATATGATGACATTCCAGTACTAGCGGCGATTGAATAATGGTTGTGCGGAAGTGTTGGGTTTCAACTGAGCCGTGCAGCTGCACGAAAATATATACCAATAGGGTTTGTCCTATTGCCTTACGGTTTAACTTGACCGTGAATTGATCAATCACTCCGTTATTCTCCAGTTTACGAATTCTTTCAGTGATGGAAGGCACGGATAAATGAACGATTTTACTAATTTCGGAACTGGTCATGCGGCCGTTGCTTTTCAGTAATTCCAAGATTTGAAGATCGATGTCATCCATTGCAACTCACTCCTTTAAGCTAATTATATAAAATCCATTAGAAATGAAAATAGAATCACTAAAATAAGTAAAATTATTAAATGATATCCTGATTTATATTAAAATAATTAAATTTAGCTTCGTTGTAACGGATGAAACTTAAATTTTTTAACTGCAAAATGGGGGCTGCGCACAAAAAAAATTCCTTCCAACATTATTAATGTCCCAGGGAATTGAGCACTAGAACATATTATTGTATGATGAGGAAGGAGTTTTAGGGGTAGAACTGGCTCCAAATATATTAGTAAAGGTAGTTAACACATGAATCCTAAAGATTTGAACTATACAATGCCACCGGAATGGGGCAAGCATGAACGTACTTTTATCTCCTGGCCGGTGCAGGAATCTATGTGTTTCCCGGACAACCACGAGTCAGTGTGCCAAGGTTATGCTGACATTATCACAGCCATCGCCGAGTTTGAACCGATCACGGTTATTGTGAACCCGGAGGATGTGGAGCGGGTAGAACATTTGGTCGGCGGACCGAATGTAACGCTGCTGCCTATTGCGCATAGCGATGCTTGGCTGCGTGATAACGGACCTACCTTTATTGTTAATAAAGAAGGACAAATGGCAGGTGTGAACTGGAAGTTTAATGCTTGGGGCGGTAAATATTCACCTTGGGATTTGGATGACAAAGTGGCTCCGCAGATTCTGGAGCATGCGCAGATCACCCGTTTTGATGCACCGCTTGTGATGGAGGGTGGCTCGATTCATACGGATGGAGAAGGCACTTTGCTTACTACAGAAGAGTGTCTGCTTAACCTAAACCGCAACCCGGAGTTGAAGCGCGAAGAGATCGAAGAGTACGTGCGGAACTATACAGGTACAGAAGCTATTATCTGGCTGAGACGTGGCCTTAGTGGCGATGAAACCGATGGTCATGTCGATAATATTGCTTGTTTTGCTGCACCAGGCAAAGTTATTATCCAGGTCTGTGAGGACCCGCAGGATGAGAACTATGAGATTACGCAAGAGAATCTGCGTATTCTGGAGAACACTACAGATGCCAAAGGGCGTAAGTTGGAGATTATCAAGATTCAGCAGCCACCACGGGTCGATCATGACGGCAGTCGTCTGACGCTCAGTTATTTGAACTTTTATTTCGTGAACGGCGGAATTATCTTGCCTGTGTTTGGCGGCACCGCGACAGAAACGGATACACTTGCTGAGAAAGTGCTGGCTGGTTTGTTCCCGGATCGCAAGATTCGTACAGTTAACGGAATGGCCGTTATCACCGAAGGCGGAAATGTCCACTGCACTACGCAGCAAATGCCTGCACAGCTATAATTGAAGGAAACTAGACGTCCAAAGGGACATTTATATACAAGGAGGACAGATACTTGAGAAATGTAAAAGTAGCTGCGACACAAATGAGTTGTTCCAGCAATATTGAGGAGAATATCAGCAAAGCCGAGATATTGGTCAGAGAAGCGGCAGCACAGGGTGCGCAAATTATTTTGCTCCAGGAGCTGTTTGAGACTCCGTATTTCTGTCAAAAAGAGAAAGCTGATTATTACGCATACGCAACAGAGCTTGAGCATAACAAGGCGATTAATCATTTCAAAGCAGTAGCCAAGGAGCTGCAAGTGGTACTGCCGATTAGTTTTTATGAGAAAAAGAATTACGCGCGTTACAACTCACTTGCTGTAATTGATGCTGATGGAACGGTGCTGGGCAAATACCGCAAGAGTCATATTCCAGATGGCCCAGGTTATGAAGAGAAGTTCTACTTTAATCCGGGAGATACTGGCTTTAAGGTATGGAACACTCGTTATGCCAAGATTGGTGTAGGCATCTGCTGGGATCAATGGTATCCAGAAGCGGCTAGAGTAATGAGCCTGATGGGAGCAGAAATTCTGTTCTATCCAACGGCTATTGGGTCTGAACCGCAGGATGGATCGATCGATTCCAAGGATCATTGGCAGACCTGTATGCTTGGACATGCAGCTGCTAATCTTATTCCAGTCGTGGCTTCCAACCGTATTGGTGAGGAAATTGATGAGGATTCGAGCATTAATTTCTACGGTTCATCGTTCATTGCAGGTCCTCAGGGCAATAAAATCGTTGAGGCTGGACGTGATGAGCAAACCGTGCTGGTAAGCGAATTCGATCTGGATGCTTTGGAAGTTGGCCGGATCGAGTGGGGAATCTTCCGTGACCGCCGGCCGGATCTGTATAAATTGATCGGTTCTTATGATGGAGATATCACACTTTAATAGGTTTAAAGTTAAATATGCTAAAGGCATTGCTAGAGAGAATACAATCTCTGGCAGTGCCTTTTTGTGTTTGATGAATTTTTTTGAGAGTGATGTACGCATAAAACGTATAAAATAATAATATTGTGTTATATAACCTTACATAATTTAGAAAAGTTAATTGTCATGAATCCTTTAATCTGTTAAAATATCTTTAAGTTATTTCCGAAAATAGGGGGAATGGGGATATGAAAATAAAAAGTCGTGTTTTAATGTCAGTTTTTATATCATTTGTGGTGGTTGCATTGGTAGGTTGTGGAGCAAATAACAGTAAAGCTGGTAACGAATCCTCAGCGGAGAAAATTAAGTTTGCCAGTGATGCCAGCTACGCTCCTATGGAGTATATGGACACGGATAAAATCAAAGGATTCGACATCGATTTCATTAAGGCAGTTATGGAAGAAGCGGGAATAGACTATGACGTAACGAACACAGGCTGGGAAACGATGCTGCAAAGTGTGAAGCAGGGAACGGAGTATCAAGCAGGGCTATCTTCAGTATCGATTACGGATGAACGTAAAGAAACCTATGACTATTCCATCCCTTATTTCGAATCTACCAATATGATTATGGTTAAAGAAGGCAGCGACATCAAAAACGCACTTGATCTTAAAGATAAAGTAGTTGCAATACAAGGGGCCACAACTGCAGATGACCTGATGAGCGGAATAATGGGTGTCGACAACCCTAACTTGAAACGTTTTGACAGCAATGCGGTGGCATTGATGGAGCTGAATGGCGGCGGAGCCGATGCGGTCGTAGCAGATATTGCCATTGTACGTGAGTACATGAAAAACAATCCTAAGCAGAAGCTGGTGGGGATTGTAGACACGGAGAATTTCGGAGCGGAATATTACGGCATTCTTTACCCTAAGGGCAGTGAGTTAAAAGCGAAACTGGATCCGGCTATTAAGAAGGTATTGGAAAACGGAAAGTACGCGGAAATCTACAAAACTTGGTTCGGCGAAGAACCTAACCTGGATAGCTTATTGAAGGCAAAATAAGGAAAAAACCTAATAAGCATGCGTAATGATAGCTTAGCTATTGCGCATGCTTATTTTTTTAAAGAGAGATGACATAAAGAAGAGAAGGGGAGAGTCCTATGGATTTTAGAATGGACATTATCATTCATTATTTGCCCGTCCTTTTAAAAGGGACACTGCTGACTATCGGTATTTCTGTAGTTTCTATTTTATTTGGCTCTATTTTGGGACTGGGGATCGGATTTGGCAAAATGGCCCCAAAATGGTATTTGCGCTGGCCTTTTCATTCATATATCAATTTTTTTCGAGGAACACCACTGTATGTGCAGATTCTGATTGTTCACTTTGGAGTGATTCCCCCGCTTTACGGCAAAACCAATGCTCTAATTACTGCGTTTGTTGCTCTGTCGCTTAATTCGGCTGCTTATTCGGCTGAGATTTTTCGGGCAGGCATTCAGTCGGTTGATCGTGGACAACGGGAAGCGGCTATTTCACTGGGGATGACTAGTCGGCAAGCGATGAGATTTATTATTTTACCGCAAGCGATCAAACGGATGGTTCCGGCTTTTGGTAACGAGTTTATTGTGCTTGTGAAAGACTCCTCTCTTCTGGCTTTGGTGGCTGCACCGGAAATAATGTACTGGACCAACACGATGAAAGGGCAATATTTGCGGATATGGGAGCCTTATTTGACAGCGGCACTTATTTATTTCATTCTTACCTATTCTCTTAGCAAGCTGCTGAATTACGTTGAACGGAGGCTGAAATAGGATGGAGCCTATGATTTCAGTACGGAACTTACATAAATCATTTGGAACAAATACGGTGCTGGCCGACATAAGTATCGATATTTTCAGTCAGGAGGTAGTGGTGGTTATTGGACCGTCCGGATCGGGTAAATCCACCTTTTTGCGTTGCCTTAATTTACTGGAGCAGCCGCAGGCCGGCGAGATTGTAATTGAAGGCACTTCTTTGATGGCGGCGAGTACGAAGATTAACGATATCCGTACAGAGCTTGGGATGGTGTTTCAGCAGTTTAATCTATTTCCTCATATGAGGGTTATAGAAAACATTATGCTGGCGCCGGTTCAGGTGCGTAAATGGTCTCCGGATAAAGCGCGGCAAAAAGCGCTGGAGCTGCTGCGAAAAGTAGGTCTAAGTGAAAAAGCAGAGATGTATCCAGCCTCATTGTCTGGGGGTCAGGCTCAGCGGGTAGCGATTGCAAGGGCGCTGGCTATGGAGCCCCAAATTATGCTCTTTGACGAACCAACCTCAGCGCTTGACCCGGAGATGGTGGGGGAAGTGCTGGCGGTGATGAAGGAACTGGCCCGTGAGGGGATGACGATGGTCGTGGTGACACATGAAATGGGCTTTGCGCGTGAGGTGGGGGATCGGGTGCTGTTCATGGAACAAGGTGAGATTGTGGAAGAAGGAAGTCCGGAGCAGCTGTTCGGAAATCCTATGCAAGAACGGACACGATCCTTTCTATCAAAGGTGCTGTAATTTTGTGGAAAGTAGAATCTTGTTATTTTATCAGGTATATTAGAAGAGTAACGGTTATTTCAGGGATTTATATGCAAAATCTGTCGGAACGTGGAGAGGAGGCTCTTGGGATATCTTTTGTTATCATAATCTAGCAGTGATAGAGGGAGAATACGATGAGCACATTTAAAAACTGGTTGAATACAGCCAAAAGCGGACTTACAGATCAAGTGAAGAAATTCAAAAATAAAGATTTCATGAATGCGGTAGTTGCAGGCTGCGCTTTGGTCGCTGCGGCGGACGGTAAAATAGAAGAAGCAGAGAAAAACAAAATGGCCGGCTATATGAATATGAGTAATGAATTGAAGGTATTTGACATGAGAGATGTCATTGCTCAATTCAACTATTACGTAAGTAACTTCGAATTTTCACCAGAAATAGGAAAACAAGAAGCTTTGAAAGCGATCGCTAAGTTTAGCGGCAAACCAGAAGCGGGCCGTCTGATCGTGGGTGTATGCTCGGCAATTGGATCAGCTGATGGTGATTTTGATGATTACGAAAAAGCAGTTGTGCGGAATATTTGTGGCGTCTTAGGATTAAACCCTAGCGAATTCAGTTTATAAATTAGGTGAAGTCATAGATAAAAGTTCGTTGAAACGTAATTTATTCTTTATCGTATCACTGATATAACACCTAAAAGCTAGACTAACAGATAATGATTTTTATCGGAAACGGAGGTACGTTGATTTGGCTGGAATTAATCTGGTAAAAGGTCAAAAGATTGATTTGACTAAAGGTAATGCGGGCTTGTCCAATGTAATTGTGGGCTTAGGCTGGGATCCAATTGAAGCCTCGCGGGGATTCTTTGGAGTCAAGAAACAGGCGAATGTCGACTGTGATGCCTCAGCACTGCTATTAAATGAGGATGGTAAGCTAACTAAGAAGGGTAACCTGATCTGCTTCCACAACAAGCAAAGTCCTTGCAACTCGGTCATTCATTCCGGAGATAATCTGACGGGTGAAGGCGACGGAGATGACGAGCAAATCATGGTTAATTTGAAAGCCATTCCTGCCGATGTTCACAAGGTTCTGGTTGTCGTTAACATTTACGATGCGGTGAATCGCAAACAGGATTTTGGAATGATCAAATCAGCGTATATTCGGGTAATAAATGCTGCCGGGAATAGTGAATTGATTAAATTCAACTTGTCAGACAACTACACAGGTTTTACGGCACTTATTTGTGGAGAGCTTTACCGCCAAGGTGGAGAATGGAAGTTCGCTGCAATTGGTGAAGGCAGCCACGCCGCTCATATCAATCAACTTGCAGAACGCTACGTATAATCCAAATATAAGAAAAGAGGTATGTAATCATGGCAATTAATCTATCCAAAGGTCAAAAAATCGATTTAACGAAAACAAACCCAGGTCTATCCAAAATCACAGTAGGTCTTGGTTGGGACACTAATAAATATGACGGCGGAAAAGATTTCGATTTGGACGTATCCGTCTTTTTGACCAATGCTAGTGGTAAAGTTGATAAAGAAACCAACTTCATTTTCTTCAATAACAAGCAAAATGAGAATGCTTCTGTTGTTCATACCGGAGATAACCGTACAGGTGAAGGCGATGGTGATGATGAGCAGGTTCAAGTGGATCTTCAGAACATCCCTGCTGATGTAGACAAAGTAGCTTTTACTATTACAATTTATGATGCTGAAGCAAGAAGCCAAAACTTTGGACAAGTCTCCCGTTCCTACGTTCGTATCGTAAACGATCTGAACAATGAAGAATTGATTCGTTTCGACCTCGGTGAGGATTTCTCTATTGAAACTGGTGTCGTTGTAGGCGAATTGTATCGTAACGGTGCAGAATGGAAGTTCAATGCTATCGGCAGTGGCTACAAAGACGGCTTGAGCGGTTTGACTCGCGACTACGGCCTGCAATAAATTTCATTCTGCATGCTAAGATGAATTGAATTCATAAATGAAAGAAGGTTTTGTCAGTGACGATCAGTCTCTCTAAAGGACAACGGATTGATCTTACCAAGACTAATCCGGGTTTGACGAAGGTAGTAGTAGGCTTGGGCTGGGATACTAATAAGTATAGCGGCGGCCAAGATTTTGACCTTGATGCCTCAGCCTTTTTACTGCATGAAGATGGTAAGGCCAAGGGCTCCGATGATTTTGTATTCTACAACAATCCTTCGGGTGGCGCAGGTTCCTTGACTCATACGGGGGATAACCGTACAGGTGAGGGTGACGGAGATGACGAGCAGATTGTTGTTGATTTCAGCAAAATCCCTGCTCATATTCAGCGCATCGGAATAACGGTAACGATCTATGATTATGAAACTCGGGCACAAAACTTTGGACAGGTTTCCAATGCTTTTGTACGTGTAGTAGATGCTTCTAATGATCGTGAAGTGCTTCGCTTCGACTTAGGTGAAGACTTTTCAACTGAAACAGCTGTTGTATTCTGTGAGTTCTACCGCAATGGTGCGGATTGGAAGTTCCAGGCGATTGGAAGTGGCTTTGCCGGCGGTCTAAGCGCTTTATGCAGAAACTATGGACTGGACGCGCAATAACATCCAAGTGGGCGGGGTCATTACCGATCCTGCCCTTTTTATAAATATTTAGAGCAGTACAGACTCCACTTTGTGGGGTTCTTTTTTACAAAATTATTAGTTGGTTTACTCCATTTATAAAGGTGGCGTAAGAATGAGTGTTAACGTAGTCAAAGGGCAAAAAGCTGATCTGACCAAAGGCAATGCTGGACTTCATTCTATAATCGTAGAGATCGGCTGGAATGCTCCGGCTGCTCTGGAGATTGATAGCTCTGCTTTCCTGCTTGGATCAGAGGGTAAAGTAAGTAAAGACGAGGATTTAATATTTTATAATAATCCAGCCACATCTTATATTAGGTATAAGGATGTGCCAGGATTCAATGACCGCAAGCAATTCGAAGTTCAATTGGATAAGATTCCTTCCGATGTGATGAAGATTGCCTTTACGCTTACCATTTATGATGGGGAGAAAAGGGGTCAAAGTTTTGGGCAAGTTAGTCAGGCCTATTTTCGGATTCTCAATCAAGTGACAGGTGCGGAACTGCTCCGATGTGATCTCGACAATCTTTTCTCCGTGGAAACGGCCATTGTGGTAGGGGAATTATATAGATATAACAGTGAATGGAAGTTCAGTGCCATTGCAGCGGGGTTTGCCGGAGGTTTGAAAGAGATATGCAGCAACTTCGGTATTGAAGCGAATGAGGAGCCTGCTCCTGCTGCTCCACAGCCGGAGGTTAAGCCGCAGATTCCACCACAAATCTTCGCAACGCCGCCTGCGCAGCCAGTGAAACGTGAAGAAAGCTCTCCACCCACACCTCCGCCTTCGCCAATGAATCTCAACTTGAAGAAAATCGAGCTGAAGAAAAAAGGCGATTCCATCAATTTGAAAAAATCAGCCAGTGGTGATTTAGGGGAAGTGTTGATTAATCTCAACTGGAACCAGAAACAGGGCGGACTCTTTAGTCGTAAAAATGGCGTAGATCTAGATCTTGCTTGTCTGTATGAACTGAAGAATGGCAGTAAAGGAGTGGTACAAGCGTTGGGCAATGCCTTTGGCTCATTGAATCAACCTCCTTATGTCATGCTTGATGGGGATGATCGGACAGGCTCCGTAACTACTGGTGAGAATTTGCGTATAAATGGTATCAAAATTTCCGAGATTGAACGCATTCTAGTGTTTTCCTTTATTTATAAAGGGGTAACCAACTGGTCGGAGGCCGATGGGGTTGTCACCATCAAACAAGGCGGAGGACCTGATATCATTGTAAATTTGGACGAGCATAACAACCGTAAAGGGATGTGTGCCATTGCGTTATTCCGGAATGTAAGCAATGAAACATTTAGTGTTGAACGGCTGGTGCAATATTACAGTGGTCATCGTGAGATGGATGAAGCCTATGGCTGGGGACTGCGCTGGGTTGCGGGCAGCAAATAATCGATTTTACCGGAGGCGCAAAGTGTAATGGATTGGTTCGCAGATTTTTTTAGAAATATTAGTGAGAATTACGGGCATTTTTTCTCATGGAGTGATGTAGTAGGTACACTCTCTGATCCTGTGAGCTGGGGGATTATCGGGAGCTTAATTCTACTAGAAGGTTTGCTCTCTGCAGATAATGCGCTTGTGCTTGCCGTTATGGTTAAGCATCTACCTAAGGAGCAGCAGAAAAAGGCGCTTTTCTACGGTATCTTAGGGGCTTATTTGTTCAGATTCCTGGCCATTGGACTAGGAACATTTCTTATTAAGTTTACTTTGGTTAAGGTTCTTGGTGCACTGTATCTCTTTTATATCGCATATAAAGGTTTATTTAAAGGTAGTGGCGAAGAGCATACGGAGAATAAAGGCACTTCTTTTTGGAAGACGGTTCTCCTTGTTGAATTAATGGATATTGCTTTCAGTATTGACAGTGTTATTGCAGCATTTGGACTTAGCGATCAGGTTTGGGTTCTCTTTATGGGTGGTATCTTAGGGGTTCTGATGATGCGCGGAGTGGCGCAGGTATTCTTGAAGCTTATTGATAAATTCCCTGAATTGGAACAGGCAGCGTTCCTGCTTATCGCCATTATTGCGGGTAAGATGCTAGCGGGTGCTTTTGGTTTTGAATTGCCGCATGTCGTATTCTTTACAATCCTTATAGCGGTATTCGTGGGTACGATCCTCTATAGTGCTAGACGTAAGAAAAAAGATGCCCATAAAAGTGCATGATTAAAAAAGTAATTGCATCATAGAGAAGTCGGAGCCGATCATGCAAGAATAGAAACGCCTGCTTCTTTCAGGTAATCGTATATGTTATAGCGTAGGCCTTCACTTATATTTGAGAGAGCCAAGATGCCATCCCCAAGGGAGAGTATTGCCGGTTCTGACACTCTCTATGAGGAGAGGTCTACGCTTGTTTTGCTTGGCTTCGCAAAACTATAAGGGGGAACCGATTTGAGATACTTCGATTACCTGACGAAAGAACAAGAAATCTCTTTGTTTTACACTCCGCCTATCTCATTTGATCATACCACGAACAAGGAACTGCTAGCCTACGCTGTCGGCGCTGCCCTCTATATGCCGGCTACCCGTGCAAGTGTTGCAGAAGACATCATTAAGCTCAAGAATGCAGGTCTAGTGACGGTTATTATAGATCTGGAGGACGCAATCGGAGATGACCAGGTTGACAATGCAGAGGAGTCTATTATCCAGCATCTTATTTACCTAGCTGCTTACGCAGAAAATGAGCTGGATTCATCGAACAGCCTCCCGCTTCTTTTTATACGAGTACGTAACCCGGACCAACTCCGGCAAATGATTTTCCGCTTGGGATCCTTGGTAACGATGTTAACAGGGTTTGTATTTCCTAAGTTCTCTGTGGACAATGGAATTCAATATTTTGAAACGTTAGCTGAGTACAACAATACGCGTGGTTATAATGATCCTGTGCTTTACGGGATGCCAATCTTGGAAACTGCACCTATTATTTATCGGGAAAGTCGAGTGGACAGTCTGCTATCTATCCGTGATTTACTCCGTAATTACCGTGAACTTGTCCTAAACGTCAGAATTGGGGCAACGGATTTCTCCAGCCTGTTCGGACTGCGTCGCAGTCCTGATGTTAGTATTTATGATCTTACTCCTATCCGTGACTGTATCTCGGACATTATCAATGTGTTTGGGCGGGTTGAAGAGGGATATGTGATCTCAGGACCTGTCTGGGAGTATTTTGCGAATAAAGGTCATCGAGTTCTCCGGCCGCAGCTACGGCAGACGCCATTTGAGGATACTTACGGCAAAAACGGCCGTGATATGCGGAATAGCTATATCTCGAGCAGTGTGGACGGGCTAATTCGCGAGGTTATTTTGGATAAAGAGAATGGAATTGTGGGTAAGACGATTATTCATCCTTCTCACCTCAGACCTGTTCAGGCGATGTATACGGTGATGCATGAGGAATACGTCGACGCTTTAAGCATTGTAGAAAGTAATGATGGCAGTCTGGGCGTGTTTAAGAGTCAATATTTTAATAAAATGAACGAAATTAAGCCCCATCTGAACTGGGCAAGACGAATTTTACTACGATCTCAAATATACGGGGTGTTACATGAACAACAGCATTTTGTCGGATTATTACCCGAAAACGAATTTACGCACGTATAACATAGTCGAGAACCTGCAAGTGAATGTAACCGAAACCTTTAACCCCTTTCATATGCCTCTGGATTCTTTATTTTCTATGGCGGCGCGAATTAATAAAAAACGAACTTTTCTGTTTGTCAGTAAGGTGCTTGGCAAGCATATCCCCGTCGATCCGTATACTTCACTTCTAAGCGGAGCAGCGTTGGCGCTGCTGTTATATCAGGAGATGAACGGCGATTCCGTGGATAGTGATCGTATGACAAAGCTATTGGATATGGCGGTTCATGGGCTGATTCATCCTGAATTTGCTAAGGAAGCCTATCAACATTTACTAGCGGCCCGGCTGGTTTTGCCCAAGCCTGTGGTTTTTATTGGATTCGCAGAAACGGCAACTGCACTGGGTCACAGTGTGTACAACATCTTTGCTGAGCAGGCATCCTATATTCATACTACGCGTGAGCATATTCCTGATTTGGAGTCTGTTGTAAGTTTTGTAGAAGAGCATTCCCATGCAGTTGATCATCTATGTTATGCCTTGGATACCGAACTCTTATCTGGGACAGAGCCCATTATATTGGTAGATGACGAGATTACGACCGGGAAAACCGCGATCAATACAATTCGAGATATTCAGTCAAAATTCCCGCGGGAGGAATATGTGGTAGTCTCTCTTCTGGATTGGAGAAGCGGCAGCAATCTTCAACACTATAGTGAGCTTGAGCAGGAGCTGGGGATTCGCATTAAGTCGTTATGTCTGCTGCAAGGGAATATTGAAGTGATAGGTTCACCGGTGTTTAATAAGGATACTGAGCAGCTGGATAGAGAGGCCATTTTTGAGTGTGAGGTTGTAACTACTTATGCTCAAGATGGAATGGAACGACTGGAGGTATCCTCTATCGATTCCTATGGTGAGATCAACACAGCGCCGTATATGAAATATAGTGGACGGTTCGGAATGGAGTCACAGGATAATCTGGAGCTTGATCAGGGTGTGAAACGAATAGCTGAGCAGCTGCGGCAATTGCGTAGAGGACCGAAAGCCTTGGTAATGGGTGTAGGAGAATTTATGTATCTTCCGATGAGAGTGGCGGCGGAAATGGGGGAAGGGATTGCTTACCAGTCTTCCACTAGAAGTCCAATCCACCCTGAGCGTCGGTCGGATTATGGGGTACATAGTGCTGCTGCGTATCCTTCAGCTGGTGATCCGGAAATCACAAACTTTATTTATAATATAGCTCCTGGTCAATACGATGATATATTTGTGCTGATTGAGCGTGATGTACCGCATGAGCGTATGAAACCTATGCTTGATATACTGAAGAAACTGGCCCGCCATAAAGTGCATCTTATTGTACTGACCTCGGAAAGAAGAAGTGGAGGCCCTACCTATGAAGGGAACAGTAACTGAAAAAATTCTAAACAGAAGTATAGCCGAACCGGTTCCGCTAGGCAGCTATTCTCCGTCAGATGTTATATTTTTGCTTAAGGATCTGAGCGATGTTTCACTGGAGCGGGCGACTGACGAAAGAGAGGCCGCCATTCAATCAGGTGTACACTACTCTGAGATGCTGCCCGTGGAATATCAGCCTACTGAGCAGTATATTGAGTTATTTCACGAGACGCTGGAGCAATCTGCGGAGAAGGTCGCTCTAGCAGTAGCGGTAGTCTCTGAGATGATTGTCGCTCAAAGGGGACTTGATACGGTGTTAGTCTCTTTGGCAAGAGCGGGAACGCCAATTGGTGTACTGATTAAGCGTTATATCCAAGAGCGATATGGTGCTGATCTGCCGCATTATAGTATCTCTATCATTCGGGGCAAGGGGATTGATGAGAACGCAATCCTTTATATTCTGCAAAAGCACGGGCTTGACGCTGATTTGCAGTTTGTCGACGGATGGACGGGGAAAGGGGCTATTCGCCAGGTATTGATTGAAGCGTGCAACAGCCTGTATGAGAAATATGGCATTCGGCTAAATGATGACCTGGCCGTATTGGCTGATCCCGGGAACTGTTCAGGCACGTTCGGGACTAGAGAGGATTATCTTATTCCTAGTGCATGCCTCAATTCTACGGTGTCAGGACTGATGAGCCGGACAGTGCTGCGCGATGATTTAATCGGTCCGGAAGAATTCCATGGGGCTAAATTCTACAAGGAATGGCTCGATACGGATGTATCCAATGTATTCATTGCGGCGATCTGCCCGTATTTCTCCTCCGTTGCGGAAAAAGCACAAGCGATTGCTGAACAGATGCAGCAATCGCCGCCAGAAATTACATGGCAGGGTCTGCGTGATATTCAGAGTATTCAAGAAGTGTTCGGCATAGATAACATCAATTTGGTCAAGCCCGGAGTCGGAGAAACTACCCGAGTGCTGCTGCGCAGAGTACCGTGGAAGATTCTTGTCGATACTATGGATAATCCAAATCTTCGTCATATTATTCTCTTAGCAGAGGATAGAGGGGTTCCAGTAGAAGTATTCCCTGGACTCACCTACTCCTGTTGCGGGATTATTAAGCCGCTGAGAGGTGAGACGGAATGATCTATGCCAGTGATTTGGACCGAACGTTAATCTATTCCTTAAATGCAATCGGTGTCCCGGAGAATACTCCGGGCCTGGTCCCTGCGGAGGCTGTGGATGGTAAGACGGTTTCATACATTTCGCAAAAAGCATTGGCTGATCTGATGGAGCTTACTTCCCGTATTATCTTTATGCCCGTTACAACACGTACAATAGCGCAGTATAAGCGTATTAATCTGTTTCAAGACACGATTATTCCAGACTACGCGATTACTAGTAATGGCGGGAATATTCTGATTGGTGGCGAAGTAGATAAAAGCTGGAGAGCTTCTGTGGGCAGACTTGTTCAAAATGAATCGGCTGCGGCAGAAGAAGTTAGAATGCACGTTAGGTCTGTAGTGCACGAGGAATGGATCATTAGTGAGCGGTATTGTGATGATTTATTCTATACTTTTGTAGTAGTTCGTGATTTATTACCTATGGATGAGATCACGAATCTGGCAGAGCGATTATATGATTTGGGCTGGCGGGTATCCTTACAAGGGCGCAAGCTATATGTCGTTCCTGCCGCTGTGAATAAAAGTGATGCGATTGTTCATGTGCGCCGGACGGTTCGTTCAGAACCGATGGTAGCATCGGGAGATTCCTTGTTGGATAAGAGTTTACTAGAAAGTGCGGACTATGCGATTGCTCCTTGTCATGGAGAAATATTTGCAGAGCAGCAGAGTGGTCTTGTAAAATCAAGGTATCCCTTTACGAAGCAAGCGGGTGTTTTTGCTGGTGATGAAATTCTACAGTATGTAAACATGATCTATAATAACTTAACCGTATTGGGAGTTGGGCCACTATGAAAAAGGTAAACATTTATTTCAATCGCTGGTTTTCCGTCGCTTACCATTATATGAATCTCATCCGCAATAATGAGGATGGCGTTCCTGTAAAAATCTTCGCCACGCATCCTGATATTCACCATATGTCCCTTCAAGGTGCTGATGTTGCTGGGACTGAACCAGCACTGACTGGAATAGAATATGTTCAATTCTGCGTGGATTTCTGTCGCCGCAATGAGATCGATATCTTCATTCCACGGTTACATATGCTGGATATAGCTTTGCATGCTGCTATGTTTGATGCGATTGGCACCAAGGTTCTAGTCTGTAGAGATTTGGACTTATTGGAGACCATCATGGATAAGGGGAAGTTCTACGAAAGTGTTAAGGAAACAGGGATTATGACAATTCCTGATTATCATGTGGTGAGTACAGCAGAGCAGTTCAAAGAGGCTTATCATGATCTTGTAGCCAAAGGACACCACGTATGCTTTAAACCCACGGAGACAGAGGGAGGCCTTGGCTTCCGTATCATTGATAACACACGTAGTCCTTTACAGGAGCTGTTTGGTCATGTAACTCCGCTGATATCCTTCGATGAGGCCTATCGTATTCTGGGAAGTGAACCTACATTCCCTGAACTTATGGTGATGGAATTGCTGGAAGGTTATGAATACAGTATAGATTGCTTGTCAGATGAGAATGGCAGGCTGTTAGCGGCTGTACCCCGTCGTAAAGCTGGCGGTCGTCTGCGGCTGATGGAGCATATTCCGGAGCTGGAGGAGATCGCTTCCCGGGTAGCAGAGGTATATAAAATACCTTTCAATTTCAATATTCAAATGAAGTATAGTGGTGGAATTCCTAAACTGCTGGAGATTAACCCCCGGATGTCTGGAGGTCTTCATATTTCTTGTCTGTCTGGAATTAACTTTCCATACCTGGCTGTCAAAAGTGCACTCGGCGGAGAGGTCCAGCCTGCGGAGTTCGGCGATAATGTGCTTGCCAGCCATGTAGAGCAGCCGCTAATTATGAAAATAAACGGCGAATCCGTAATTCCGGATCCCGTGAATTGAGCGTTCGCAATCTCGCTCACAAGAGGTGAGAAAAATTAAATTTAAATCGAAAATATTGCTGTATGCCGGTATTGGCTATGTTGTCGCTGTATTAACGAGTTCTTTTTTGCCTGAGTTACTCTCCTTGCTGTTGCCTGTAGCGGGTGCAGCGGTAGGGGTTCTTGCAACGAGAAGTCCAAGAACCAACCTTCCGGCTGAGGTGCTGCCAGCAGGTCCAGAGACGGTGCCTGTTGCTCCAGCTCCCTCTGCAAATGCTCCGCAATTACCTAGTGTGGCAAATAATGCTGCACCAGGTAATCCGGGCAATAGTGGTAGAACTGAGGCCGAACCAACGAAGATTGGACCGGAATTTGCTCCAGTAGTTGAGTACCTTAGCATTCTGGAAGATATGATTATCTCCGAGGGGCAGAAGGATACACTGGACAATGAAATTGTCGAGAAATCACTGGCGCTTTTTGCGAGACTTCAACGTGTAATTCCGCTGCTGCAGGAGCTCAATAATGGCGATATTAATCATACGGTCCGCAGATTGATTCTGAAGGATTTAAATGGTGTGATTAACCCATTTTTGCGCCTAAGTGGTGAAGCGAAGACGAAGAATCGGAGAACGCTGCTGAACGGTCTAAGAGATGTTGATTCCAAAATATCGGATATTGCTTCGACGATCGAACATAAAGACCTGATGGAACTTCAGACGAAGGCGGAACTGATTCATCAGCGGTATAGCAGTTCCGAATTATAGGAGGGAAACCCATGTCCACGCAGTTGATCCAATTAAAAAAAGAAGATGAACAAAAGGTAGTCGAAGAAGCCGCACAATTGATCGAGAAGGTATCCCAGACAGATACAGTCACGTTGGATTCTTTGATGGATGATATCGGGAAGCTTGGGGTGAAGACGCAGGAAAAAGCAGGCCAAACGCTCAAGCTGCTGGATCGTCCGGTAAATGACCTGATGTCCGGTAAGCGTGTTGAAGTGCCTAACATGATTATGAAGCTGCGGAATGAGTGTGAAAATCTGCAACAGAGTAAGAATGTTAGCTTTTTCGGCAAAATGCTGCGGAAGAGTCCGATGAAGAACTATGTGTACAAATATCAGTCTGTCCGCACAAATATTGATGCGATTGTTACTGGTCTACGCGACGGCAGAGATACCCTCGAAGAGAGTATTGTAAATATGCGCCAGCTGAAACGTACCTCTATGGAGGAGATCTATAACCTTCAAACCAAAATTGCCTTCGGCAATAAGCTAAAAGAGCTGTTCGAGGTGGAGATTGCGAAGCCTGAGAATGAGTTCCGTAAAGCTTATCTGGAGCGTGGTCTGCGTAAAGTGATGGTTCGTATTCAGTCCATGACAGAGATGATTCTGCTCTACAATCAAGCGATTGCTGCTACAGATATCATCAATGACAATAATGATAAACTGATCGATTCCGTAAATAATGCGATTGATAAAACTTCTAATCTGATTACAGTGTCGGCAATGATTGCGATGTCGCTGGCCGATCAGGAGAATGTTATCAACGCTGTAGAAGCAACAAATAAGACGATTGAAGATCAGTTTAAAGAAAATGCACGCTTGCTGCGTACGACTACAGAAAAAACGACCGAGCTTCTATCCAAACCTTCCATGTCTATGGAAGCCGTGAATCAAGCGATCGGGGATTTGCTTAGCGCATTGGATACTTCGGAACAGTCAAACCGTCGCATTATCGAAAGCTGCCAGGATTATACATCCAAAATGACGACGATCAATACCCAACTGGGCAATCGTCTAGGACTCAATGAAGCGGACAAGCCTGAGGCGCTGAAACAAGGTGAAGCAGAGAGCCAACTGAGCAGCTTCTTGAACTAATTGTTTTTAAAAAAAGTTCATAAAAATATAGCAGAGCAGTGAGTCTTCATTTCTGGGGGGTTCGCTGCTCTGCTTTTTTTTGGATATGAAGTAGCTTACTTCAACTACATAGGCGTAAACGTGATCTAATCAAATGAAGTTTACTGTAGCCAAACATAAAGCCCTATTCAAATACATAAGTTGTCACAAGACTACATGTGGAGGAAGTGGGGATAGGCTATGGTTTTAGGCTGTTTGATACTCGTGCTTATCATCGTCGCCAGCAGTGAAAAAGCAGAAGCCATTGCTAAAATGAATGAAGACAATTAGCAAGAGGTAGCTTCGCTTCCCCGTAAGTATTCAGGGATTTTTTGCCGCGAGTTGGTTCAAGTAATTTCCAGCGGGTTATTGGGTATAATAACGCAAGGCTGTCGATTAGCCCATAATCAGCTGGAAATACCAAAATCCCTAAGGAGGTCACATGGAGAACGAGGCACTGCTTCAGGTTGAACAATTAGCACTTAAGAAACAGAAGATATTCCGGCAAAGCGTAATGCGCTATATTGCCAGAGCCATGCTGGCCAGTATGTTTATCGGATTCGGTGTAATTGTAGCATTTAAGACAGGCAACTATTTCTTTATGGAGCAATCCCCCTTTGCATATCCAATGGCTGCGATTACTTTCGGAGCGGCTATTATTCTAATTTCTTTTGGTGGTGGGGATTTATTCACCGGGGATACTTTTTATTACACATACACGGCACTAAGACGGAAAATGAAATGGTCTGAGGTTGTCCGCATGTGGATCATGAGTTATATCGGTAATATTCTTGGGGCTGCCGTTTTTGCCTTGCTGATTTTTTTGACAGGACTGTTCTATAGCTCAGATGTAAACGGTTTTTTGCTATATGTAGTGGAGCATAAGATGGAAGCCCCGGCAGGTCAGCTTTTCTTTCGGGCTATTCTTTGTAACTGGCTCGTTTGTATGGCTTTTTTTATACCGATGAATATGAAAGGCGATGGGGCCAAAATGTTCGCAATGGTCTTATTCGTATTCTGTTTTTTCATCTCCGGCTATGAACATAGTATTGCCAATATGTGTACCTTTGCGATTGCGCTAGTACTTGATCATCCCGGAACGGTATCGTGGTATGGCGTGGTGCATAACCTTGTCCCCGTTACGATCGGCAATTTAATTGGCGGTGGCGTACTGATGGGGGTAATGTATTATTATGTGAATAAACCTTTTTTGGATGACACTAAGCATTAACTGAAAAATAGAAAATAATAATTCTCCAAAACTTCGCTCTTGTATAGGGGTGGAGTTTTTTTGTGCAGAAAGTTTTTTTTTAACATTGGGATTATTTGATTTTTAAGGATTGAAAAGGATTAGAGGGAGAGAGGTAGAATACATAATTATGCAATGCAAAATTGAAGATTCATACAGAATGGGGTAAGGGCTTTGGATGAGACAACAGGGATACTGACGGATGAGACCATTATTAAGGCTTCCAATCAGCATTGTATTGACCAAGGAATTGATCCTGAGCAACCGCCTGTCTTTGCAAAGGGATATTCTACTGATGAATTGGGGGCACAGCTTAGCGTATATAGTGAAGTGATTGAGGTTATCGAATTTTTTGTCAAAAAATTTCTTTCCTCAGTCAAAGGGAACCCGATCCTAGTTACGATTTCGGATGATGCAGGTTATCTATTGGCGTTCCAAGGAGATGCGACGATTATTGATCTCGTAGGACAGGTAGGCATCAAAGAAGGCGTGCAGATGAACAAAGAGGTGGGTACCAATTCAATCGCTTTAGCCCTTGAATATCAGAGGCCATTCCAGCTGACAGGACGAGACCATTTCCATCATATTTTGCATCATTTAGTATGCTGTACAGCTCCATTTTATAAAGAAAATGGGCAAGAGATTTTAGGTACAATTTCATTTATGGCAGATATAGATGTAGCCCATCCCCATTTGCTGCCTCTGCTCTGTACGATGGCTGACTCGATTGAACGTGAGATTTTGTTGCGGAGAGGGAATTCTCAGCTGCAATTATTAAATCGGATTTTGCTAGAGACCAATTACTTAGGGGTAATCATAACAGATCAATTCGGAACAGTCGTGAATATAAATGAGAACGGTTTAGCTATGCTTCATTTGGGTGGTGAGCATCAAGAGTCTGTTGTTGGAACTAGTGTCTTTGAAATTAGGAATGTGGGCGCATACTTTCAACATGTCATCATACATCATGTCGCATGTGCCGGGTTAGAAGTGATTCAGGAGAAAAACGGGTTGTTCGAGCATTATATGTTAGATGTACTACCCGTTTACGATGGGAATGGTTACTTAGCGCGTGTGATTGGAAGTTTGCGCAACATCACGGAGATGAAAAGAACGGAAGAAGTGCTGCGCAATACAGAAAAGCTAGTGGTCGCAGGACAACTGGCTATGAGCATTGCACATGAGATCCGTAATCCCCTGACTACGGTGAAAGGGATGCTTCAACTGGCTAATAAAGATTCACGTCTGTTGCATTATGATCTCATTATGTCAGAAGTGGAAAGAATGAATCTTATTGTGAGCGAGTTTCTTATTCTGGGTAAACCGCAGGCTGCGCATTATATGACTGAACAATGTAGCACGATCCTGCTGGAAGTATTGAATATCTTCGCGATTCAGGTGGAAATGAATAATATAGTGTTAAATACAAAGATCCATTATGATGCTGAGATCGAATGTGACCGCAATCAGATTAAGCAGATTTTCCTCAATATCCTAAGAAATTCAATGGAAGCTTTGCCTTTTGGCGGGAGCATTACAGTGACTCTTGATGTGAAGGATGAATTTCAGGTGATTACCTTCACCGATAATGGAGAGGGTATGAACAAGGAAGTTCTGGAGAAATTAGGAGAGCCTTTTCACACGACCAGAGGCGATGGGAATGGACTTGGCTTCATGATTGTCAAAAAAATCGTGACTGCCCACAGAGGATATGTGGCAATAGCTAGTGAAGAGGGAGTGGGCACGGCCGTTACAATTTATCTTCCGATGGCACATTCATACCACAAATAAAACAGCAATAATTCATAATTAAAAAGACTCTTCCGCCCATATAAGCGAAAGAGTCTTTTTGTATATCCATTTGCATCTAATGGTGAGGAATTACCACTTAGAGCCACCCGATGATTTTCCACCGGATTTGCCGCCGCCACCGCCCCAAGAAGAGCCGCCGGAGGATTTGCCGCCACTGCCGCCACCCCAGGAAGAGCCGCCGGAGGAACGTCCCCCACCGAATCCGCCTGAAGAAGGAGGACCGGAGGACATCCGTTTACGGGCTTGCGCACGCCGCTGTTGCTCTCTCATCATGGCTAGCTGGGCAAGCCGTTCTTCCTCTTCCTTTTGGCGAACGATTCGGTTCGCTTCATTCACAAAGGAAGTGATCTGAGCGTCATAAGCGTGGCCAATCGATTCCAGTTCCTCCAGGTTGTAAGGCCGGGAGGACAACCGTTGCTCCAACTGGCTATATTCCGGCAGTAAGGATAACTCAAAGCGGATTCTGGAAGACAAGCCTCTGCTGTGCAGCATTCGCTGGGTCGTCTCTACCCGACTTTGTCCTTCGGAGAAGAGACGTTGTACTTTATCCAGTCTTTCATTTAATGCATTTAGACTTTCAGAGACGCCGTCATATTGCCGGCCAGCTTCATCCTGCAAGGACAGCAAGCGCTCCAGCGCATCGTGGGCCTTGTCATATTCGCCCCGTTCATCACTGGTCCAGTTCTCAATTTGCGCCACTTCACCTGCGCCTTCCCGAAGACGTGTGCTCCACTCCGTCAGAATGTTCTCTACGCTAACTATATGCTGTTCTTCGAAATGTACACGTGCTTCTGTAATTCGGGCCTGCAGCTCGTCTCGCCGCTGCTTCAAATGGCTCCATGTGGTGCGGAATGTTTCTAGATCTCTGCGGTTATTCTGCCGCAGCAGTGCTTGCTGCTCTGTCATAGCAACAGCTTCATCCAGAAGCAGATCTAGACTGGCGCCGATTCTGCGCACCTCATCCATATCTCCTATACGCAGCGGTGCTTCAAGAGTCAACGATTCTACGCGGGCCTGCTCCAGGTGGTCATATGGCTTAACCTTCATATTGTGCAGTGAATTCTGTTCAATGATCCCGGTGATTTTGGCACGTGCCGCAGCTAATACCGTAGGAAATTTGTTTAGCTTATCATCATAGAGATCAACATCCTTCAGATCCTGTTCGATTTTTTCCTGACGTTCTTGTGCATCCTCGGTAACCTCTTGTGCAGCAATGGGATCAAAAAGCTCCAATTGGTCTGCCTTAGCAGTTTCCTCCGCAAGCTCCTTAAGTTCCTCTACAATTTCTTGAAGCTCATATCCGGTTTCTTTAACTGCACCTTGCAGCTGTTCTTCAAGCTCTGGCGTATCCTCTTTCAGCTCTGTAATACGCTGTTTGACATTGCGGTCAGCTTCGCTAATGACAGCAATGTGTTTCTCTTCCTCTTCAAGCGCTGTGCGGAAGGCAGCTTCGGTCTGCTGCAATTGTTTCACGGCTGTCTTGAGGGCAGCCAAACGATAAAATGCTGGCTGAACGCCTTGACCTTCGCTTTGTAGTGCGGAGATTTCAACGAGCTTGGCGGACAGCCGCTTGGAAATACCTTCGACTAGCTCTCCCGTCTTCCCTTGAACGATCCCTTGAAAAGGGTTTAGCGATTCCAGTGCCCGATTTGCCTGGACCATTAAATTAGATAACTGTTTCTGTTGCTCGCTAAGCTGCTTGCGTCGACGCAGACCTGTAACCATTACAAAGAGTAGAAGGAGGATTAGAAGGGCTCCGATAAGAATCGCTGCAATCATAAACATGGAGCTGCTGGAGCGGTTTACATCATTCCCGACGCCGGCTGCGCTCCCGCTTCCTGCGGTTCCTCCAGTATTGCCGGCACGATCTCCGATGGAATGGATGGCATTAATCAAAGCCTTTGTCCCGCCAGCGAAGTCCCCTTTTTGGGCATAAGGAATGAAATAGGTGTCGAGCAGTTTTTGGATGGCTGAACTTCCCGAGGACCCTCCCTGATTCTTAGACCAAGTATTTAACGAGCTTTGAAAGCCTGGATTTAAGAAATTTAGCTCAATGGACTGGTCACCAGCGGAGATCAGCAGTAGAAGATCCCGCGTGGACAGTTTCCACGAGTCGTAAACCTTGTCTGCATACTTATCAGCTGGAGTACCGTCTGTGGAATCTACAGTGAGTACATGGATGGTCATGAGTTCTCCAGTAGCGGTAGCAGAAATAGACGCGGCTTCTGCGGAACTGAACATTTCAGCGTTATCGGTAACAAATCCCTGCTGTGCAGGAATTCCAGCGGCGTATGCACCAGGTACCCATAACAGGCTGAGCATTAAGAATAAAGCTATATACTTTTTCAAGCTGACACGCTCCGATCTGAAGGACTTTTTATTCAATATATTATGCTGATAATTATACTATATCATTAACCATCAGGTGACCTGGAGATACTCCAATTATTATATAGTTATGTCTGCATACCAACAAAAAAAGCCATGCCCCTAAATAAGGGAACATGGCGTATAATCGGAAGCATTATCTTGTCGGCAGACAGAGAATGTATTGCAATCTGGATTTAATTTCTTTTTGCCATTTCAAATCTCCAACTTTAACGGCAAGATTGAGCAGATCCAGATAATCGTCAACCTGTAATGTTGTTCGGGTAGAGGTAACGTTCATGGGTGATCAGTCTCCTTTTAACTTAAATATAGTAAATTGAAATTATTAACGCTTATAATAATGATAATCATTATCAACGTTTATCGTTATTGCTATTATCCACATTTTCTATGTAAAAAGCAATATAAAAATCAAGACTTCGTAACTTTTATCATTTACAAATAAAAGAGTCCATCGAAAGATGGGGATTTGCGTATAATGTGTGGTTTTAGGAAAGAATTAGCAGGAATCTTACCATATTTTGTCGAATACTTTTTAGAATAATGCTTTAAATTCTAAATTTTAGCAAAAAGGGGAATTGGGCAATGAAGCGGTGCACAATGTTGCTTCTGATTATTTTTCTGCTTTTGCTCGTACCTCCTACAGCCGCTCACGCCGAAAGAGAGGATATAAGGTACCAAGTAGAACTGGAATATCCACCTTATAAATATGTAGAAAACGGGTATTTGACCGGGTTTGATATTAATTTGAGCACGATGATTTTTGAGAAGCAGGATTACCTTATTCACTACAGTACTGGGCAATGGGATGAAGTTTACAGTCGGCTGATTCAAGGAGATATTGAGATAGCAGGTCTTATGGCAATTACGGAGTCGCGTAACCAAGAGGTGTTATTTTCAGATCCAGTTATTAAGAATTATATTTCCATCTATGCAAGGCGAGAGCTTGAGGATGAGATCGATTTAAAGACGTTGGGAAGTTATAAGATTGGGTTAGGGAATGGACAGTATTCTGCAACCGTGCTGAACAGCAAGGTGGGGATTACAAATTACATAGAATATGCAACGACTCCTGAAGCTTTGAAGGCTTTAGAAAAGGGGGAAATCGACCTTCTATTTGAGAATCAGGAAGTGATTGATTATCTGATTGCAGAGCAGAAATTGAAGGGGAGTATTATCAAAAAAATGAGCAATCTCTACCCTAGGGATGTCGCTTTTGCAATAAGTAAATCCTCTCCGGAGCTAGTGACTTATGTTAACGAGAGATTGGATCGCCTGCATCGTTCAGGTGCTTTTGAAGAGCTGTATCAGCACTATTTCTTCGTTCATTCGGATTATTATAAAGTTATGATGCGCAATAGATTTATTGTGGGAGCCATTATTCTGCTCGGCCTTCTGATCATTAGTGCGGTTTTGCTAAAAATGTATATTAATCACTTACGGCGGGCGGTTTATTCGGAACAGCAATTTTTTGAAGATGTAATAGAGCATAGCGGTATGGTGGTTTGGGCTGTGCAGGCGGATAAAAAGGTAGTTCGGTTTAACAATTACGCTGAGCGAATGACGGGCCTATGCGAGAATGAAGTAGTGGGCAAAAACATTGAGGATATAGAGGGGCTGACAGGCAGTACGGCGGCTATTCGGAATCTGCTGGAAAGGGCCGTACAGCTTGAATATGTTGATAATATCGAGCATAAACTTCCAGACAATTCGCCAGCAGCGCGGTATTTTTCATTTCGGACCACCTTGTTGAAAGGATTGGATAAGCAGGCAGCTGATATTTTTGTGCTTGTAGGAGTGGATATCGATGAGCGCAAACAAAATGAGCTAAGGCTTCAGCAAAGTTATGAGGAACTGGAAGCTACTTACGAAGAGCTGTCAGCGACAGAGGTCGAGCTACAGGAGCAATTTGCTAAGCTGCAAGTAGGTGAACGACGGTTCAGTCTCGCGACAGAGGGTTCTGGTGCATACATGTGGGAGCTTGATTGGGAGACAGGACTGTATAATCTATCGGATCGCTGGTACAAGCTCATGGGCTATACGGAGGATGAAATCAATTCCTTCGAAAATGGGGTGCTTAGTATTATTCATCCCGATGACCAGCCATCATCCCAAAAGGCAAGACATGATCATCTGGCAGGTTTAACACCTATCTACGAGACGGAATACCGCATGCGGACCAAAGATAATCAGTTCGTCTGGTTTGAGGTAAGTGGTAAAGCTATCGTTGATCCAAAGAATGAAGTTGTGTTATTTATCGGTTCGCTGATTGATATTAGTAAGCGGAAGCAGGTAGAGCTAAAGCTGAGCAACAGTTATCAGGAGCTTGAGGCAACCTATGAACAGCTTACAGCCACACAGCAGGAGCTTGTAGAGCAATACGATATGCTGGTGGAGAATCAAAAACACATGCATCGTCTAGCTTATGTGGATGAGCTTAGTAATCTACCCAACCGTGTATGTCTACTGGAATCTATGGAGAAATATCTGCAATGCTCAGGAGGCAAGGCGGCGCTGTTGTTCGTAGATACCGATAATTTTAAATACATCAATGATACCTTAGGGCATAAATCCGGTGATGTTCTTATTCAGAAGGCTAGCAAAAGGCTGCAGTCGGTGGTGCGGGAAGGAGATATGCTCTCTCGGCTCGGCGGGGATGAATTCGTGATTTTTATTAAGGATATAGAAAACCACGAGGATGTGTTAGACCTGGCGGAGCGGATCATGAGAGCGTTCAGGCAGTCCTTTTTAATCGGAGAGAGTTATTTGTACGTTTCCGTAAGCATCGGAATTTCCTTTTATCCGGAAGATGGGGAGACCACCGAGCAAATCTTAAAAAATGCGGATGTCGCTATGTACCGGGCAAAAGAGGATGGTAAGGGGACTTATGTGGTATATGACAAATCTATGCATACTGCGTTTAATGAACGGATGAATATAGAGAAACATTTGCGCAGTGCCATGAATAATAATGAGTTTGAGTTATATTATCAACCGCAGGTGGATATCCAGTCTGGATTAATCTCTGGTTTTGAGGCTTTAATTCGCTGGAATAGTCCAACGCTGGGCTTTGTATCTCCACTTTCCTTTATCAAAATCGCCGAGGATTCCAGGCTGATTATTTATATTGGAGAATGGGTGCTTAGGGAATCGTGCATCTTTATGAAGGGCATTCAAGATCGTATGGGCATTCCTTACAAGATATCAGTTAACATTTCCATTATTCAACTATTGCAGGATGATTTCGTCGAGATGGTGCAGGAAAGTCTGGCTGAAAGTGGGCTAAAGCCTAGTTGTCTTGAACTGGAAATCACCGAGTCTATTTTTATGGAATCGTTTGAGAGTATCGTGAATAAGCTTCAATTCCTCAAATCCCAAGGCATTCGTATTGCGCTGGATGATTTCGGAACGGGATACTCATCTCTTAGTTATTTGCAGCAATTGCCGATTTCTACGCTTAAAATGGATAAAACCTTTATCGATTCGCTTTCGGAAAAAGCTTACAGCCAGTCTTTTGTGCAGACCATTATACAGCTGGGCCACAATATGGGGCTGGAGGTCGTTGCGGAGGGAGTGGAAGAGATCAGCCAGCTGGATTTCCTCAGAAAATCGGGCTGCGATAAGGTACAGGGATATCTGGTTAGCAGACCTGTTCCGAAGCAGGAAGTGGTGGAGCTTTTGGAACCGCAGAAGCGTTACGGAATATAGCAGTGGATACACAGCCCTCATCACAAGGTGGGGGTTTTTGGTATGAAATGCTTCTGAAATTAAGGCTTTGCAAAAGAAAACAAGCTCCGACAGATAAACAGTGTCTGTGGAGCTTGTCACTAGCTGATGACAATTTTGTTCTTCCCGGTGTTTTTAGCTTCGTAAAGTGCATCATCAGCCTGCTGAAAAGTAGAATTTTTGGAGTCTGCACCTGTGTAATCATGCATCCCGATACTGACGGTTATGCTTTTCCCTTCCATTTCGGCAAAAGGGGTATCGGCGACTTTGGCTAGAATTTGTTGCATGATTTCATAGGATTGTTCAAAGGTTTTGGTTGTCAGAATGACAATGAATTCCTCGCCCCCGTACCGCGCGGCGAAATCATCAGGACCGATATACTCGAGCAGGATCGCTGCGACTTTTTGTAATACGATATCTCCAACGGAGTGTCCATAGCAATCATTTACTTTTTTGAAATTATCGATATCCATAACGGCAAGCTGCATGGAGAATGGATTACTCTGCTGATGCTCGATTAGCCAACCCAAATATTCGTGAAAAGTCTTGTGATTATACAGATCAGTCAGGGGATCTATCTTAGATAGACGATCCATGATTATATTCTGAATGCGTAATTCCTGTTCTGACTTGACGGAGTTCTGCAGGGATTGCATCAAATCACGTCCACGAACGATTACTGCAAAACCTGCCAAAGCAGTGCCTGCAAAAATAAGAGCGATAATGATTGTTTGGGTGATCGGGAAGTACTCGTGAATGGATGTCTTGGTGAATAAAATGATCGTGTACAGTAGAGAAATAGCAGAAGTGGCTATCATATAACTGCTCTTCAGATAGATCATCGAGACTAGTAGCGGGAACAGCATAATTAATGATTTAACATGCAACTCATCGCTGAGATTGACGATAATCAAAACCGCAAATAGATGGCTTGCAACCGTAATGGCGAGTTGGGCCCACAGAGGCCTCCATCTATAGATTACTTCTAGAATAATGATCAAACTCACTATGATGGAATCAGAAATCAACGAGTGCTCAATATAATCGTTCCTGGTTGGGGTTTCCGGACGCTGGCTCCATAAGGATAGAGAAACAATGAACTGAATACTTAAATACACAATCAGGATGATCCAGAATGAATTGAGAAGCACACGATTCCAATAGGTCTGACGAGGAGTTTGAGGTGTGGCGCGCATAATGTGATCCTCTTTTCCAGTGGCAATATGCTTATATATTCGACAATAAGCTCAGGTTTCCTCTTGATGGCTTTCTTGGAAGCGGGAGATCAACAAGCATCTTTATAAGGGGAGATTGCCTGGCCCGGGGAATGATTGATCGAAAAGGAATACTATAGAAAGTATTTCCTTTAATTAACTCTGCTGATATAATGTTAGAATACATAACATCAATCGAGTGGAGTGGAAGTAAAGATGCAGATCCGTCGAAACCAGATTTTCGTAGTCGTCCTGTTGCTTCTTGTCAGTGTGTACAGCTTATTGATTGATATGCTCTGGATGCATAAGCTGGTGATTATTCTGCTTATGGGTTCTCTAGGATGGTTCTCGCTGAATACATCCCGCTACGGTTATCGCAAAGAAGCGCTGCTGAAGGATTCACAGAACAAAGTGGAGCTTCTTGGCAATGAGATTGTAGTTACCTCGGATCGGCTGCATGGTGCGCTTGAAGAAATCAGCCGCCATACAGAGCAGCTGCAGCAGACAGCAGATTATTCACACGCGTATGAAACGGATTTAAGGATTCGCAGCAACGAAGCTAAAGCCAATATTGAAGGGGCCTATCAGACGATGGGCGGTGTAGCCTCAGTTACAGCACATATCGAAGAATTGACGGAAAAACTAGGCTCGAATATGCAATATGCTCGGCAAGGAATGACAGCAATGGTAGATTCCCTGAGCATTGCAGATGTGGTGATGAAGGATCTGCAAACACAGAGTGGGGACATGTTAGCTAAGTTTACTGCCCTGAGTAATCATATTGCGATGGTAGAGGAGATCAATACATTGATTAACTCCATTGTGAATGAGACCTCGTTGCTCGCGCTGAATGCTTCTATTGAAGCGGCCCGGGCCGGTGAACAGGGCCGCGGATTTGCAGTAGTGGCCAGCCGGATTCGGCAGCTGGCTGATCAAAGTAAGAGCTCGGTAGACCGCTCCTCAGGCATCTTGCTTGACATTAATAATGGAGTACAGCAGGTGCTGGAATCCGTTACGAAAGAGCAAGTCTCAGTGGAGCGTGGGGTGAACGAGGTCGGCACGGTTAAGCTTCGACTCGATGATATCGCGTCGAGAGTAGATGAAGTAGGCAGCGCCGTGACGGAAACAATCGATGCTGCCGCGAAGCAGGGCAAGCTGATTGTAGAAGTGACAACGGAGCTGAGCGGTGCGGTGGCTATCGTGAATGAGACGATTGCCAATGTAGACCTTACGCTGGAGCAGGTGACACGGCAGCGGGATCAAATTGGGCAGCTGAACGAAGTCAGCGCCAATCTGTTAGCGGAGTCGCAATCCTTGCAGCAATCGGTTACTAGCATTGCGGGCAGAGCGGAAATTGAGATGAGCCAATATGCAGCCCGGCTTCAGGAAATGCAGAGTCTCTTGGAGACAATTTCCGCCAAGGAAGAACTTTACGCTCCAGATACTGAAGTTCATCAAGGTGTTTTGAACGCTTACATTAAGAAAATTCCAGATGTACAAGCCATTTGGTCCAATCGGACGGATGGAACCTTTATCTACTCCGAGCCAGCGGCTGGCCTGTTGAATGCTAAGCGGCGTGATTGGTGGAATGGGGCCATGAATGAGGGTGAATATGTCTCTAAACCTTATGTATCCGCGATTACGAAACGTTCTTGTATTACATTATCTAGAGCAATCCGGAATCGTCAGGGAGATGTAGTAGGCGTGGTTGGTATTGATTTAGCGGTGTAATAAAACAACAGCAGCAAGCCCTTCTGTAGCAGAGGCTTGCTGTCTTTTTTATTCCGATGCTAACACAACTTAGCTTTAGGTAGCGCTGACCTGCAATTGCTTCCACGTTGCCTGCCAGTTTTTTTGTGCAATTCGTTTTTCATAAATAGGGAGTAAGTTCGGATTATTGTTGAAATGAGGGGTAGCCCGTAACACTACATTAATAACATCTGCAATCCCATGCGGAGCGGTTAGGATAACCTTACCGTATTCATCTAAGGAAAGCCCAAGCGCTGTAGCTGTTTCCGGAAACTTGGAGATGGCATCTACAGATGACGTATAGGGCGCAAGGTTGTTAATGGTATGCATTCTTGCTTCATTCTTAACGGACCATGGCACATGGGGATTTAAATTTCTTAGTTTTGCCTCCCATTGCTTTTCCACTTCCTCATGAAGATTGCTGCCGTCATAATAAATAACATCAATATCTGGCAAAGGGGTCCGCTCTTCAAAGCCATGTAAGGTATCCCAGATTTTTGAACGTACAAACCCAGCACAAACCCACCAGTCAGGTAACTGTAGCGATCTGGCATTTTCTAAAATATCCATCATCCAGGGGTCATTATGTACAAGCTGAATGATATCTGCCTCGTGTTCTATCTTGTGCAAACTGCCACCTCCGAATATTCATGCTTCCAATCTGTTAATATCATACAACAAGAGTTTCAATAGAGGTATAAAGGGACAGGCTGAATGGACAGAGGCATGAACTATCTTTATAATGAATCGACATCGAGACCTTTGGAGGCGGTGACCGTGCAATATACGTTTACTATATTACTGCAATTGTTGGAAAGAGCTGCGTTATTGCTGATGTGTCTGTTTGTATTGACTCGTCTGCCGCGGTTTAAAGAGGTTTTTCAAAAAGGGAGTTACGCTCCGCAAGAGCTTGCTATTGCGACGATGATCTTCAGCTTATTTGCCATTTTCGGCACTTATAGCGGGATTAATGTGGAAGGTTCGCTTGTGAATGTACGAATTATCGCCATCGTATCTGGCGGGATTTTGTTCGGGCCATGGGTTGGACTTATAACAGGCATCATCTCAGGGGTTCACCGTTTTCTGATTGATATCGGAGGGGTAACCTCTCTTCCTTGTCTGATTACGAGTATCACCGCGGGCATAGTGTCTGGGATAATCTATCGCCGCACCTCTGGTGAACGTCGCTGGATAGCAGGGATTTTGGCGGGAATGGCCTGTGAGGCACTGACGATGCTGCTCATTCTAGCGATGGCTCAGCCGATGTCGCTGGGTGTGGATATCGTGTCCAAGATCGCTTTTCCGATGATTATGAGCCAGATTAGTGTTGGCCTGATTGTTGTGCTAGTGCAGAGCGTGGAAGGTGAGAAGGAACGGATCGCGGCTAAGCAGTCCAAGCTGGCGCTTGATATTGCCAATAAGACCTTGCCGTATTTTCGCAATATTAATCAGGAGTCGCTGCACACCATCTGCCAGATCATCAAAGAGGATATCGGTGCAGACGCTGTAGCGATTACGGATACTCGGTTTATTCGTGCCTATGTTGGCGTGGGTGAGGAGGATTATGAGACAACTAACGATATTATCAGTGAGGAAACTAAAGTAACGTTGTCCAGTGGTGAAATTACCATCCGTAACGATGATAGTGATTACGTGAATCCGCAGATCAAGTCGCTGATCATTATTCCTTTGAAGGAAAAGGGTGAGGTGACGGGAGCGCTCAAAATCTATTACACCAAAGCCCACAAGATTACCTATTCGCTTCAAGCTATGGCCGTGGGTCTGTCACAAATGATCTCTACCTTGATGGAAGTGTCGCGGGTGGAAGGCATTAAGGAAATGGCGAACAAAGCGGAGCTGAAGGCACTGCAGACCAGCATTAACCCGCATTTTTTGTTCAATGCACTGAATGCGATTGCGTCCTCGATTCGAATTAACCCGGATAAGGCGCGCGAGCTGATTGTGAATCTGTCCGGTTATATGAGATACAATCTGGAGCTTACCGATGAATTCATTGATATCAAACGAGAGCTACAGCAGGTCCAGCAATACGTAGAGATCGAAAAGGCGCGTTTTGGAAGCCGGCTTAACGTGCTTTATGATATTGATGAGGTTCAGGTTCGGATTCCGAGTCTGATCATTCAGCCGCTTGTAGAAAATGCGATTATACATGGCATACTGAAGGTAAGAGGGACAGGAACAGTAACGATTTCTGTAAAAGACCACGGGGATACCGTACGGGTGGGCATTCGCGATACCGGAGCTGGCATCAGCGAGGAAACGATAGAGAAGGTCTATACTGGCGATATGCCGGAGAATAAAATCGGGCTGTTTAATGTACACCAACGGGTAAAGCTGATCTATGGGACTGGACTTACCATTCAGAGATTGGATAAAGGGACGAACATCTTTTTTGATGTTAAAAAGGAGGACCAATGAGAGCGATCATCGTAGAGGATGAAGAGCTGGCAAGACAGGAGCTGGCTTATTTAATAGAGACGCACAGCGGGATCGATATAACGGCACAGTTTGAAGATGGGTTGGACGCGCTTAAATTTTTGCAGAGTGATACGATAGATGTGATTTTTCTGGATATTAATATTCCCTCCATCGACGGAGTGCTGTTGGCACAAAATATCAGTAGATTCTCGGTAAAACCCTACATAGTGTTCATCACTGCGTATAAGGAGCATGCCGCTGAGGCGTTTGAGATTGAAGCTTTTGACTATATTCTTAAGCCTTATAGCGAGGTACGCATCAAAGCCATGCTGCACAAGCTGGAGAATGCGTTTGCCAGCCGTGGACGACAGGGGGAAGAAGAGCGTAATCCGGTCAGTGACAAGGTTAATCTGTGGAAAAATGAAAAGATTATCGTAGTGAATGCCGACGATATTTATTACGCCTCCGCGCAGGAAAAAAGTACAAGTGTGATGACTAAAGGTGAGGAATACAGCATGGCACTTAGTATTAGCGATTTCTTTCAGCGGCTGCCGCAGGATCGTTTTTTTCGCTGCCATCGTTCCTATATTGTTAACCTGTCCAAGATCAAGGAAATCATCCCGTGGTTCAACAATACGTATTTGCTGCGCCTGCATGATTTAGGTTTTGAAGTGCCGGTAAGTCGTAGTAAGGTAAAGGAATTCAGGCAGATTATGCGCTTATAAATGCAATTCATTCTTCATTTCCGTCATCTCATGCCGGATTTCTCTCAACATCGGCTGGTTTAGCTACAATAAAGAGGCGATAGAAGCTCTTGTAGCAGACAACGAGAGAGAAAGAAGGAAAAGACCATGACTACGACAATGGACAGCAAAAGCACCAAACGGTGGCTAATCGTATTAGGTACAGTAATTATGCAAATGGGCCTAGGTACCATCTATACATGGAGTTTATTTAATGCGCATCTGGTAACAAAATTTGGCTGGGAGCTTAACTCCGTTTCGATTACTTTTTCTATAACGAGCTTTGCACTCGCTTTCGCGACTTTGTTCGCAGGGAAGCTGCAGGATCGTTTCGGGCTTCGCCGTTTGACTGCTACTGCTGGGATTGTGCTCGGACTAGGATTGATTCTTAGCTCTCAAGCCAATTCACTCTTCATGTTCTATTTATTGGTTGGGGTGATCGTTGGTTTTGCGGATGGGACAGCTTATATCACTTCATTATCTAATTTAATTAAATGGTTTCCGAATAATAAAGGTTTAATCTCCGGCGTGTCCGTTGGTGCTTATGGAACGGGGAGTTTGATCTTTAAATATATTAACGGCGGGTTGATTGACTCAGTGGGTGTGTCTAATACATTTATGTATTGGGGTTTGATTGTTATGGGCATGATTGTAATCGGTTCCTTGCTCGTAAGAGAAGCTCCGGTTCAAGCGGCCCCAGCACCAGCGGGTTCAACGACAGCTACAGTAATGAGTTCACCGAAAGACTATACGGTCAAAGAAATGCTGCGGACAAAAGAAGCTTATCTGCTATTTATCATTTTTTTCACCGCTTGTATGTGTGGTCTGTATTTGATCGGTATTGTAAAAGATATCGGCGTGCAGCTGGCTGGACTTGATGTACAGACAGCAGCTAGTGCGGTGGCTATGATTGCGATCTTTAATACAGCGGGACGTTTAATTCTGGGTGCTTTATCTGACAAAATGAGTCGCTTGAAGCTGGTAGGCGCATCGCTTGCTGTAACTGCGGCGGCTATGCTGACCCTCAGCTACGCGACCCTGAATTTCGGACTTTTCTTCACTTGTGTAGCAGCCATTGCGTTCTGCTTTGGCGGGAATATCACGGTGTTCCCCGCCATTGTCAGCGACTTCTTCGGACTGAAAAATCACAGTAAGAACTACGGAATTGTTTACCAAGGTTTTGGTATTGGTGCCCTTTCCGGTTCGTTTATCGCCGTCTTCCTAGGCGGATTTAAACCAACCTTTGTTATCTTTGGCCTCTTGTGCCTGCTGGCCTGCATCATCGCGATTTCTCTGAAACCGCCAGTGGCGAAGTCGAAAGAGAAAAAAGCGCTGCGTCTCAAAGCAACGGAACGTACGGCTTAAGATGTAATTGAAGCTAGAACCAGGCAGTGATTCTCCCGTTAGTGGAGAATCGCTGCCTGGTTCTTTTGATTTGTGGTGGCTTGCTGAGCTGTGACTTGTTTGGGCGGATTATCTTCAATTGGGAGAAGGAGTTTTGCTGGGATCTGAGAAGTAACTGCATTCTGTGCAACTATTCCGTATGAAATAGTGAATCTTCGGATTTTAGTTGTATTCTGTACAACTAAAATCTCGAGATGTTGCTTAGAGGCGAAAAAACCAAGGAAATAGTTGCACCAAATACAGCTATATCTAATGGTGGCGTGATGCGTGAAAAAATAGTTGTATGAAATACAGTTAAACGTGACTACCCCAGCCCCAGCCCCAGCCCCAGCCCCTACATCACTACGAGCACCTACACCAGTACCTGCATCTATCCCAACATGTGTGTGCCTGCACCATCGCTTTTGCTATCCCTTTCCCTTCGTCTCTCTTTTGCGTCTAAACATTGCCTCTGTTACTGCTCAATATAGTTACTTAGAGGGTGGATAGCTTTGTCGGACGCACAGCGGATTTTTTGTAACTAGGTAAGCAAGTACATCAATAGGAAAATGTGGTCGAAGCAGTGTTGGATATGACCTGATTCTTGCGGAACTCGGATGGGGACATCCCGCTAAGTTTATTGAATATGCGGTTGAACTGGGAGAAGCTGTTGAATCCGGATTGCCCGGCGATCTCGGAAATCTTCAGGCGGGTGTAGATCAGCAATTGCTGGGCATTACGGACCCGGGTCATCTGAATATATTCTGTCAGCGTGGAGCCGGTAATTAACTTAAATTGGTGTGATAAGTAATAGGAGCTGATAAAGAACTCTTTAGCGAGGAAATCAAGGGACAACTCGCTGTTGTAATGGCTATGGATGTATGCGGTGATCGAGTAGATTTTTTGCATAATGGCATTTCCGATCTCCTCTGGGACATAGCTGTTCTGGTCTCTACGCTGGTATAAAGCACAGAGGAACTGTTGGAAAAGGCTGTGAATCAGTACTGGATTTAACGGTGAAGTGCTGTGTGATAAGGTGAAGATAGCGTTAAGAGGATCAAACACGGCTTTGCGCAACTCTTTTGGCAAACGGTAGATCGGTATTTCTTCCCAAAATGAGAGAAACATACTTTTGTAAGCGTTCTCTAAACCGGGTATATCCTTGGGCATGGCGAAGTTTATGATCAGCCGCTTAAACGGCGGCCCTTCCGGATATTGTGTCTTATGCATCCGATAAGGACGCAGGAGCACGATGTCATACTGCTGGAGGGCGCAGACATTCCCATCGATAATATGAGTGGCTCGGGAATCCATCAAGATATGAATCTCGTAAAAATCATGAAAATGCTGAAACTCCATATTGATATCGTGAGAACGCTGGTCATAATCAAAATAATAAAAAAGGGGATCTACGGGCGTGTTGATACGTACGCTATACCCTTGTTCGTACAGTAAGTCGCTTTCAAGCAAATGCTCTCACCGCCTTATTCTGTAATATGCACTTATTATAGGTTCAGAAAAGCAAGATTTGCAATATATGAGGGTTATTACAGCAAATATAAAGTAGTTTTTGTATGGAATGGTTTGATATATTACGGGTGAATGGAACTATCCAACATGAGGGAAGACCCAAAATAGCAGGCGAAGGGGCGGGAAACAGATGAACAACAGCCGGATTAGTAAAGTTGAGATCATTGAAAAGCTGAACCGCGTGACGGATAAGCTGCTGAAGCTGGAGCGGCCGGAAAACGAAGCCGAACTGCAAAATTTAGGGGAGGATGCGGGACGACGGGGGTATTTTGCCCGTGATTTTGGCATGGAGGAATGGGATTGGCCGCAGGGAGTGGGGCTTTACGGACTTCAAAAGCTTGAGCAGCATTTCAAGGATGAGCGTTATCAAGAATATGCCAAGCTTTGGATGAGCAAGCAACTGGGCAAGGGACTGCCGAGCCGGAATATCAATACAACAGCGCCGTTGCTGTCATTAATGGAACTGAAGGAAGCGGAGGAATTAAGCCTGGAATGGGTGCAGTGGTTGATGCATGGCCTGCCGCGGACGGAGGAGTCTGGTTATCAGCATGTCACAACAGGAGCGAGCAAGGATGAAGTTACGCTCAATGATAATGAAATCTGGATTGATACGTTATTTATGGCTATTTTGTTCACGGCAAAAATGGGTGTGAAATACGATAATTCCGCATGGCGGCAAGCGTCGCTTTACCAACTGTTGCTGCATATCAAATACCTTTATGATAAAAAGACGGGGTTGTTTTTTCATGGCTGGCATTTTGGCGGCCGGCATAATTTCAGTGAAGCCTTCTGGTGCCGGGGCAATAGCTGGTTTACACTCGGCCTGCCTGAATACCTGGAGTTGATGGGGTCGTATCTGGACAGTGGAGTGTTTGAATATCTTCAACAGATCCTGAACGCACAGGCAACAGCTTTATTAGCCTGCCAGAGCGGAGACGGATTATGGCATACGCTGCTGGACGACTCTAGCAGTTATACTGAAACGTCAGGCTCAGCAGCTATCGCAGCGGGTATTTTGCATAGCGTACGCAGGGGGTTGTTGCCGGAATCGTATGCAGATCATGCCCTGAAAGCGATCCGGGCGGTGATGGACAGAATTGACGATGAAGGCACGGTGCTTGGTGTATCCGGCGGCACTCCGATTGGTGCTGCAAAAGAAGATTATAAGGAAATCATTATTGCCCCTATGGCCTACGGGCAGGCCATGGTTTTAGTCGCACTAGGTGAAGCGTTACATTACTGTTGAGGAGGAGTAGATAGCTAAGGAGAGAGTTAAAAAAGCTGGAGAAATATTTGCTTGTAACTTCACTTGAGCTTGGAGTATACTATTTTCGGGATGGTTAAGCGCTTACCTCGAAGGAGGATAAGCAAACATGGTAAATCCGATCGTAGTTGGCATTATTGGGGCAGGCAGAATTGGCCGGCTTCATGCAGATAATCTGCGTGTGATGCCGTCGTTTAAGTTGAAATCCATTGCGGAGGCTGTGGTAAGTGAGGAATTGCTGGTCTGGGCAGAGAGCCGGAATCTTGGCTCTGCATTTGTGAATGGGCAAGACATTCTGAATGACCCTGAGATCGAGGCTGTGTTTATCTGCACACCTACGGATACCCACGCCTCTTGGATTGAGCTAGCGGCCCGGGCTGGAAAACATATTTTCTGTGAAAAGCCGATCAGCCTGTCGTCAGAGTTTACCCACCAGGCACTGAAGATAGTGGAGGATGAGGGTGTATTGCTACAGGTCGGATTCAACCGGCGAATGGACCCTAGCTTCCGCAAACTTAAGCAACTGGTTCAATCAGGAGAGCTAGGCAGTCCACATATTGTGAAGATCACATCACGTGATCCGCAGCCTCCGGGTGAGGCTTATGTGCGGTCTTCCGGCGGGATGTTTATGGATATGACGATTCACGATTTTGATATGGCCCGTTATCTGATGGGTGAGGAAGTAAAAGAAGTTTATACCCGAGGTGCCAATCTCGTTGATCCGATGTTTGGGCGCTGCGATGATGTGGATACAGCTGTCATCACGCTGACCTTTGCCAGTGGCGCAATCTGCGTCATTGATAACAGCCGTAAGGCTGTATATGGTTATGATCAACGCGTGGAGGTGTTCGGTTCCTGCGGCTCAGCCACCGCCGATAACTGCCGTCCAACAACTGTAGAAGTTTCAACCGCTGCTTCGGTCACACGCGATCAACCGCTTCATTTCTTTCTCGAGCGGTATAACCAGGCTTTCGTGGAAGAGGTTGCCGCATTTGCCCGGGCAATCCGCCTGCAGGAGCCTATCATTTGCAGCGGGCTTGATGGGCAACAGGCGGAACGGATTGCCGAAGCCGCTAAGGAATCCTATCTTACCGGGCTTCCGGTCAAGTTGTCTTCTTGTGCCGGAGAGGGAATATCGGCGACACAAGCTTTGTAAGCGGATGCAGATGCTGAAGATGGGGGAGGTCTGTGAAGATGTCCAATCTAATCATAAAAGCCGGAGCACCCGGCAAAGATGGACTTGTAGCGGCAGTGAGCAAGGAGAGCGCTGGATGGGAATATGTCGGTTTTGAAGTGTACCAGCTGCAGGTTGGGGATACGCTGAGCCGCAGCGCGGAAGGGAATGAAATCTGTTTGGTGCTGCTGGCGGGCAAGGCGGATGTGAGAGCAGGCGCCCAGTTGTTCGCCGGGATCGGTGAACGTATGTCTGTATTTGAGGATTTGCCGCCGTATGCGGTGTATATTCCGGCGGGAGGGCATTATGAAGTTACGGCCTTGACGGAGCTGGAACTTGCGGTTTGCCTTGCACCAGGAACGGGTAAATATGCGCCGCGTTTGATCGCTCCGTGCGATACTGTGGCCGAAGCACGCGGTTCTGGCAGTATGTCACGGCGAGTGGTCAACATTTTGCCTGAGCAGAGTGAAGCCGAGAGCCTGCTGGTCGTGGAAGTACGTACGGGTGGCGGCAATTGGTCCAGCTATCCTCCGCACAAGCATGACTGTGACAATCTACCTGCTGAGTCTTACCTGGAAGAGACATACTACCACCGGGTTAACCCGGCTAATGGTTTTGTAGTGCAGCGGGTGTATAATGACGATCGCAGCCTTGATGAGACGATGGCCGTGTCTGACCGTAGTATTGTATTGGTTCCGGAGGGCTATCATCCTGTATCGGCACCGCCGGGTTATGATTCTTATTATCTCAATGTGATGGCAGGTCCGGTCCGCACATGGGTTTTTCATAATGATCCGGAACATGAATGGCTGTTCGAGATGCAGCAACACCAGAAGGATAAGAAGAAATAGTGTAGCAGCACGCACGAAAGGGGGGCTTCCGCAAGGCGGAGGCTCCTTCTTTGTGTCGATGTATTGACCAAATGATCGCCACAGTAAGAGAGTCTCTTGCGCCGCTGAATAGACACTGTCAGAAGAGTTCCTTATAATCTAGGTATAGGATTGTACGAACGTAAAGGCGGGCTCACTAACGATGAAACCTACGATATATGATGTGGCACGGGAAGCGGGAGTCTCCATCGCTACGGTGTCCAAGGTGTTGAACAAGAACGGGAGAATTAGCGATAAGACACGGGAGAAGGTTCATCGGATCATGGAGGAGCTGAATTACCAGCCGAGTCTGGTGGCCTCTGCGCTGACGAGTCGCCGAACGGGAACGATTGGGCTGATGATTCCCGATATTTCCAACCCTTTTTTTGCTGAGGCGGCCCGAGGTATTGAGGATTATGCTCAGGAGCAGGGAAGCGACTTGATTGTATGCAGTACTGACCGGGATGATGAGAAGGCGGCCCGGTATATCTCACTGCTCCTGCGTAAACGGGTGGACGGTATAATCATTGCTTCTCATACAGGGAATCCAGATATGGTCCGCCGCCTGCTGGCTGATCACGTACCGCTTGTGTTATTTTCGGCTGATATCCGGATGATGGAGAGCAACAGCGTCACGGTGGATGACTATAAGGGAGGCTATCAGGCGACAGAATATCTGTTGTCGTTGGGCCATCGCAGGCTCGGCATTATCTCTGACAATTTACCGGGGAGTAAGCTGCGCGTGGAAGGCTTTATGGATGCGCTCAAGGCAGCGGGTGTTGGCTTTGACAATCCGGCTAATCTCACGCATACTTCAGCCACGCTGGAGAACGGCCGCAAAGCGGCTGCCGCGATGCTGGCTCAGGCGCAGGAAGACCGGCCGACCGCCATATTCGCCTGCAACGATCTGCTCGCGATTGGGATATTGAAGGAGGCGCGCAGCGCAGGCTTGTCAATACCCCGTGATCTGTCCGTGGTGGGTTTTGACAATACAATGCTGGCTGAAATTTGCCATCCCACCTTGACCAGCATTGCTCAGCCTCTGCGTGAGATGACGGAACAGGCGATGATTCTGCTGAACGAATCTATCGACAATCCCGATAGTCCTAAGCGCAAGATCATGCTGATGCCGGAACTGATCGTCCGCCATTCCACCGGACCGGCACCGAATTAGGAAGACACAAACTCTACAAACGGAGTAAGAACGCCGACTCCTATCTGAAGACCTGTACCTCGCTTAGCGGCGAGGTACAGGTCTTTTCTTTGTTTTTTTCTGATACATGGGTTCAGATCCAAATTCGTTTAAGTTCAGGATTGCCAAACTCCAATTTCTAAACTATACTAATGGAAATTAGGTTAAGCGCTTAACCCATCCCCCGATGATTGTTGTATCTCATTAATCTATTTTACTGAAGTTTTCTCAAGGAGGCGTCATAATGAACGGTTTACAGTTCGATCCTGCACGACCGCTGGATTTAATCGCTGTCGGTCGGCTCTGTATTGACTTGAACGCTAATGAAACCGGAAGACCAATGGAAGAGACACTGACGTTTACCAAATATGTCGGCGGCTCTCCCGCCAATATCGTAATTGGAGCAGCACGGCTAGGGATGCGCACTGGCTTTATCGGTAAGATATCCGATGATCAGATGGGCCGTTTTATCCGAACTTATCTGCAACGGAATGGCATTGACGATAGCCAGGTGCGCGTTGACCAGACTGGTGCAGTGACTGGGCTTGCTTTTACTGAAATAAAGAGTCCTCAGGAGTGCAGCATTCTGATGTACCGGGATCATGTGGCTGATTTGCTGCTGAGTACGGAGGAGATCTCGGAAGAGTATATTCGGAAGTCCAAGGCACTGCTGATCTCAGGTACTGCACTGGCACAAAGTCCGTCCCGTGAGGCTGTGTTTGTCGCTTTGGAGTTCGCCCGCAAGCACAATGTTACTGTATTTTTTGATCTGGATTATCGCCCCTATACTTGGAAGTCAGCCGCAGAAACAGCGGTCTATTATAATCTGGCAGCTGAGAAATGCGATTGTATCATTGGTACCCGTGAGGAATTTAATATGATGGAGAGCCTGTACAATGTGACAGATGCAGATGACGAAGCAACAGTTAACCGCTGGTTCTCGCACCAAGCAAAGCTGGTCGTTATCAAGCGTGGCGGGAGTGGTTCAATCTCCTACACGGCGGATGGGCAGAAGCATCGGAGTGGTATTTTTCCCGCTAAAGTATTGAAGACATTTGGAGCCGGAGATTCTTACGCCTCAGCCTTCATTCACAGTCTAATGCGGGGAGAAAGCGTCGGTGAGGCCATGCGCCGCGGCAGCGCGTCGGCATCCATTGTCATCTCCCGCCACAGCTGTTCGGATGCCATGCCAACCTTGGATGAATTGGAAGCGTTTTTATTGTCTAACGAGGAAATCACTTCAGGTGCAGAGTAAGTAGGCGGAGGTTGGAGAGATCACAACTCAAACAACTCCAGATCGAATAGCTATGCAAGATTAGATTAGATTAGATTAGATTACATTCGCGGGATCGCATTAATAGAGATGAAGGAGTGAGTAGAATGGCACAGCAAACCGTGCAAGTGCTGAACAACTATATTGACGGGCAGTGGGTTGAGGCGGCTGTGGAGAAGACAGAAACGGTATACAATCCAGCGTCTGGTGAGGAGATGGCAAGGGTTCCGCTGTCCAGCAGAGTCGATGTTGATCGGGCAGTGGCGGCGGCAAAGGCGGCTTTTGCAGGCTGGTCCAAGACACCGGTGCCGCGCAGAGCGCGGATCTTGTTCAAATATCAGCAGCTGCTGGTGGACCATTGGGATGAACTGGCGAAGACGATCACGCTGGAGAATGGAAAAAGCTTCAAAGAGGCCTACGGAGAGGTGCAGCGCGGCATTGAGTGTGTGGAATTTGCGGCAGGTGCGCCGACGCTGATGATGGGCCGGCAGTTGCCCGACATCGCGACAGGCATCGAGTCTGGGATGTATCGCTATCCCATCGGTGTAGTCGGCGGGATTACACCGTTTAATTTTCCGATGATGGTGCCTTGCTGGATGTTCCCGTTGGCCATCGCCTGTGGGAATACCTTTGTGCTGAAGCCCTCCGAACGCACACCGCTGCTGGCAGCGCGTTTGGTCGAATTGCTAGAGGAAGCCGGGCTTCCGAAAGGTGTGCTCAATCTGGTTAACGGTGCGCATGAGGTGGTAAACGGCCTGCTGGAGCATCCTGATGTGAAGGCGATTTCCTTCGTTGGCTCACAGCCAGTGGCCGAATATGTCTACAAGAAGGGAACGGCGTGTTTGAAGCGGGTTCAGGCGTTGGCAGGGGCGAAAAACCATTCTATTGTGTTGGCAGACGCGAACCTTGAGGCTTCAGCAACACAGATTGTCAACGCAGCCTTCGGCTCGGCGGGAGAGCGCTGTATGGCTTGCTCCGTGGTAACGGTGCAGGAAGAGGTTGCTGATGAGCTGATCTCCATCCTCCTGCGTGAATGTGAGCAGATGACCATCGGCAATGGTTTGGACGACGACACGTTTCTTGGGCCGGTTATCCGCCAAAGTCATAAAGACAAAACGGTCGCTTATATTGAACAAGGCATGGCCGAGGGCGCTAAGTTGCTAAGAGACGGCCGGGCGGATGCTGCGGTGCAGGGACAGGGTTATTTTATCGGCCCAACGTTGTTTGATGGAGTGACCCGGGAAATGAAAATCTGGCAGGAGGAAATTTTCGCGCCTGTCCTGGCAGTGATCCGTGTCAAGGATGTAGAAGAGGCGATTGAAATTGCCAATACCTCTCGTTTTGCCAACGGGGCTTGTATTTTTACGAATGACGGCGGGAAAGTGCGCTATTTCCGGGAAAATATCGAGTCAGGCATGTTGGGTGTCAATGTTGGAGTGCCAGCCCCGATGGCCTTTTTCCCTTTCTCCGGCTGGAAGGATTCCTTCTATGGCGATCTGCATGCGAATGGAAGCGACGGGGTTGAATTTTATACACGCAAAAAAGTCGTCACTGCCCGCTGGCAGTAACAAAAACGGCGAAAGGGAGGTTTCACGTGGATACGATTAGATTAACGACGGCGCAGGCGCTGGTGAAATTTCTGAACCAGCAATATGTGGACTTTGGCAATGGACCCGAGCGTTTTGTACACGGTATATTCACCGTTTTCGGCCATGGCAATGTACTTGGACTGGGGCAGGCACTTCAGGAAGCGCCGGGTGAGATGACGGTCTATCAGGGGAGGAATGAGCAAGGAATGGTGCATGCGGCGACTGCCTTTGCCAAGCAGAGCCGCAGACGGCGAATCATGGCCTGCACCGCTTCGGTAGGACCGGGTTCAGCTAATATGCTGACAGCCGCTGCCACTGCGACGGCGAATCAGATTCCCGTGCTGCTGCTCCCCGGCGATACCTTTGCCACCCGTCAACCGGATCCGGTACTTCAGCAAATGGAGCATACCTACAATCTGTCGATAACGGTCAACGATGCCTTCAAAGCGGTGAGCAAATATTGGGACCGGATTTATCGGCCAGAGCAGCTGATGACGGCATTGCTGAACGCGATGCGTGTGCTGACTGATCAGGCAGATACCGGAGCAGTTACGATTGCGCTGCCGCAGGATGTGCAAGGGGAGGCCTGGGACTATCCACTTGAGTTCTTCCGCAAGCGCATCCACCGGATCGTTTCCCGTACTCCGCATCCGGATGAGCTTGCTGCGGCAGCTGATCTTATTGCCAGCAAACAGCGACCTCTGCTGGTCTGTGGGGGTGGAGTCCGGTATGCGGATGCAGGAATGGAATTACGTGCGTTTGCGGAGAAATTCGCCATCCCATTCGGTGAGACGCAAGCTGGAAAAAGCGCCGTGGCAAGCGACTGTGCCTACAATCTCGGTGGCATAGGAGTTACCGGGAATGGCTGTGCCAATGCGCTGGCCACAGAAGCGGATCTGGTGATCGGTGTGGGTACCCGGTTTACGGACTTCACGACAGGTTCGAAGAGTTTGTTCGCCCATCCCGAGGTGGAGTTCCTGACAATTAACGCTTCCCTTTACCATGCCTCCAAGCTGGATGCGCTGGCTGTGGTCTGTGATGCTGCCGAAGGTCTTAGGGCGCTGTCTGCTACGTTGGAGAAGCGCGGTTACCGCACCGCTTATACAGATGAAATTGTAGTGGCAAAAAAGGCATGGGAAGTGGAAAGAAAGCGTCTATCTGACGTGGAGTATACGGTGAATCAGGAGGCAGATCGTCCAGATCGTTCTTCAGTTTCCTTCGTGCCGGAAGTTGCCGGACATCTTGACGAGAAGCTATCTGAATATGCGGCGAAGTTGAACACTTCGCTGGCGCAAACACAGGTACTCGGGATCCTCAATGAATATCTTCCGAAAGACGCCATTGTGATAGGAGCCGCAGGCAGCTTACCGGGCGACATGCAGCGGATGTGGAATTCCACTGTGCCGGATACTTACCATATGGAATATGGCTTTTCGTGTATGGGGTATGAAATCTCCGGTGCACTCGGTGTGAAATTGGCGGAGCCGGACCGGGAGGTATATGCATTGGTGGGCGATGGCAGCTATCAAATGCTGCATTCGGAACTAGTGACGAGCCTTCAGGAGAACAAGAAGATCAACGTCATTCTGTTGGATAACATGGGGTTCGGCTGTATCAACAACCTGCAGATGGAGCAAGGACTGGATAGCATGGCGACTGAATTCCGCTACCGGGGCCCGGAAGGTCAGCTGAGCGGCGAACTGATAGGCATAGATTATGCAGCAAGTGCCGCGGGATATGGAGTGAAGACCTTTCGTGCGTCAACGGCTGAGCAGCTGCGTGACGCTTTGAGGGAGGCTCAGCTGCAGGATCGTTCCACCCTAATTGACATTAAGGTGCTGCCCAAGACAATGACACATGGTTACGGAGCCTGGTGGAATGTTGGTGTTCCAGAAGTGTCCGGCAGTGAAGCCGTTCGGGCTGCCCACGAGCAGAAGCTTGAACAGCTTGGAAAGGCCCGCAGTTATTAGTATTAGTAATACTGTGAAACGGAAGGGGTAGAATCGAGGATGTTCAAAGAACATGCGGTCAAGCTGGCGATTGCTCCTATCGCTTGGACTAATGATGATATGCCTGAACTGGGAAAAGACAATACCTTTGAACAGTGCATTAGCGAAATGGCGCTTGCCGGGTTTCAGGGAAGCGAGGTGGGCAACAAGTATCCACGCTCTCCGGAACGGCTGCACCGGGCACTGGAGCTTCGTGGACTTGAGATTGCCAGCGCTTGGTTCAGCGCATATCTGACTGTGCGGCCATATGAGGAGACAGTGGAGGCTTTTTGCGCGCATCGTGATTTTTTATATGAGATGGGTGCGAAGGTGATTGTCGTCTCAGAGCAAGGGCGGAGTATTCAGGGACAAATGGATACGCCGCTATTTGCTAATAAACCTGTATTCACAGAAGCGGAGTGGGCCGCACTTGCCGATGGACTGGGTGGGCTTGGCCGGCTGGCTGCTGAAAAAGGTATGGCGCTTGTATACCATCATCATATGGGGACAGGGGTGCAGACTGGGGCCGAAATTGCTAAGCTAATGGAGCTCACGGAACCGGAAGAGGTGTCTCTGCTGTTCGATACCGGTCATCTAGCTTTTGCGGGTGAGAATCCCTTAGAGGTACTGCGCATCCATTTACCTCGGATTAAACATGTCCATTTGAAGGATATACGTCCGGAGGTTGTTCAGCGTGTGCTGCGGGATCAGCTCAGTTTTCTCCAGGCTGTAAAAACGGGCGCATTCACCGTACCTGGCGATGGATGTATATCCTTTGCGGAGATTTTCAGCGAATTGGCAAGTTACTCTTATACGGGATGGTTTGTAGTGGAAGCGGAGCAGGATCCGGCACTTGCCGATCCGCTGGAATATGCGATCAAGGCGCGCCGTTATATCAGAGATCTGAGTGGTTTATAGGCCGAGGAGGGCTACCACTTGGTGCTTGGCGGCTGCTCGGACAGATTTATATGCGGGGGTTCACGGCTATGGCTGTGCGCACCTCGCCTTTTTAATGAGCAGGTATAAAATACGAATGGCTTCGTTGGTCGGGTTCATGTTGTATGTGTTATAATGGCAGCAAATTAGGCGGAAGAGTTTCCATTTCCATGATGGTGCAGCCAAATATCTATGAATTACTCGTGCATTAACGGCTGAACCGTGGCCGGGTATCCTAACGGTTGTACAGAGGGGGTTATCTATTGTTCCGTTCCTGGTATCGCCGATTGCTGCTGTCCTACTTTCCTATTTTTTTGCTTACTGTGACGATACTGATATTTGCCTCTTTTGTATTTATTAATGATATTTCACGAATGGAAACTAAAAAAGCGGACCGTATCACCGCCAGTTATCTTATGGATAATGTGGACCGAACGATCAAGGAAGCTGAACTGTCAGTGCTGGAGGCTGCTGAACGCAGCGATGCTTATAAACGTTATTTTAACAATCAAGGCCAGATTGATATGGCGACCGTCTACGCTGTTGCCCAGAATCTACGCAACCTGACGCGTGAATCGCCCTACATTCAGTCCATCTATCTTTATGACAAGAGAAATGAAAGCGTTTTAACAGAAACTGGATTAAAGGACCTTTCAGGATTTGTAGACGAGGATTGGATTGGCCGCATCACCTCCGGCTCTTTATCGGAAGGCTGGCAGCCTGTTAGGGAATACAAAGATGAATTTCAGCGTACGTCTATACGTGTGCTTACCATAAATAAAGGTATGCCGCTGCCCTTCGGTTCGGAGGGAGTGCTCGTAATCAATCTCAAAATGAGCGGAATGGAACAGATCGTTGACGGTATGGTCAATGAACAGTTGTCCTTTCTGACCATCTTTGGCGCAGATGGACAGGTGGTCTATCAGGCGCATTCGGACAGTGAAGGTGCCAAGAATGGGAAGCAGTTGAACACTTTATATATGGAAAGGCTTGGCTGGACGTTTTCCAGCGGGATCAAAACGGGCAGTCTATTCAGCTGGGTGTCAGTGATTTCTTACCTTTGGGTAGCTATTGCCTTAGGTACGGTTGTGTGCGCGATTTTTTACCTGATCTATGTTACGCGGCGGAACTATAAGCCAATTCAGGTGATTATGAACCGGATTGAAGGTCATCAAATTCGCAAGCTGGACCAATCCAGCGACAGACCGGACGAAATGATGCTCATTGACGGGGTGCTGGAAGATCTAATCAACCATATGACGGATTATGATAAGAAAAGCAGAGAGAATTTGCTGTTACAGCGCAGCAAGCTTCTCAACGATCTCTTGCAAAGCGAGCGGTTGGACAATGTCGTTCAGCGGATGGAAGAGCTGTCGCCGCTCTCCGGAGCTCATTCCACAACCCGCTTTATGGTTGTGCTAAGCGAAATCAACCGCTACGACAAGGTTTTTCAAGATCGGTATACAAGGGGAGATCAGAACACGCTTAAATTTGCCCTGATGAATGTCTTTCAAGAATTGGCGCGGAGTGCGGAATTGCAAGCTTGGGCGGAGTGGATAGGGACTGACCGGGCGGCAATTCTCTTCCTGACCACAGGAAGTGATGAAGAGATGGCAGAGGAAATCCGTGTGTTCGCTGAGGACTGCCGCACCTGGGTGGAGCAGAATTTGCGCCTCTCCTTAAGTTTCGCTATCGGGCCAGTGGCGGCTGGGCCAGGGGAGATCCGGGATTCCTATGCGGCAGCGGAGAATGTGATGCAGCACAAGCTTTTAATGCACGAAGACATCGCTTTAACGGAATTTGGAGAAACGCGCCAGCCGCTTCTTGAGACATTCAAGTATCTACAAATGATTGCCGAGTTTGTTAAGCAGTTCCGGATGTCGAGCGGCCAATGGCGGGAACTGCTGGAAGGTGTTTTTGATGGTTTTAAACAGGATTATTTACAAGATGATGATATTCGCTCTCTAATTCAGGCCATGTTACAGATGCTGAGCCGGGAAGTGGCTGTCATGTCTGAGCAGCTGCAGGATGAGCTGTCAGCAGAAAATGCGGAGAAGCAGCTGAAGCGGCTGGAAGAGGCAGAATCCATAGATGAAATGAAGGGGATTTTGTTTGAGTATTTGACTGATTTATTCCGCACTTATGTTTCTGTCAGTGAAACTAAAAGCTACCGGGCGATGGTAACCGAGATGAAGAATTATATTGAAGAGAATTTTACAAATCCCGATCTTTCCCTAAAGCATTTGAGCGACCGGTTTCAGGTATCCGGCAAATATGCCAGCTATCTATTTAAAACAGAATTTAAAATGAAATTTGTTGATTTTCTTACAGAGCTACGCATGAAGGAAGCCGAAAAGCTTTTAGTGGAAACGGAATGTTCGCTGCAGGATATCGCACTTCAGGTGGGGTATGCGAATGCAATTACATTCGGCAGGGTATTCAAACGAGTATTAGGAATCACGCCGGGTGACTACCGTTCTTTAAAGCGCGGGCGCGGGACCTCCAGACTATAGGCTGCCGACTTTATTAATCCAATAGCACGTGAACAATAGTTTTTATAACCGCATCTGTGCACGCCAACCTCTATGATGAGGGCGCGAACACCGATGCGGTCTTTATTTTCACACTTTTGAAAGCGGTTTATTCTACGAAAATGGTTGTATGGATAAACCGGAAGTCCGATTTTGCTGGGATATGAGCATCCGAAAGAGGTTTATTGTCAGACTGCCGGAATTCATGAAATACTGTGGGCATCCAGAACAACAAGCGACCCAGTAGCACGGCAGTAAAAAGCATCACGTGATATGGATTCCGCTGGGGATGGATAGAGTTAAGGCTAGGGGATCATAAATACACCATTAAAGCCTGCAAGGGCGAAGGGGATGGAAAAATGACAGTGAACGTACATCAAGGAGTTCTGAAGAAAGCAATCGGGATCGGATTAACCGCAATAATGGGCGTTTCTCTGCTAGCAGGCTGTTCCAATGATTCTAAAAACAACACAGCATCCGAGGGTGCCCCAGCCGGCGAAAGTGCCAAGCGCGTTACATTAAAGGTGGAAGTGTTTGACCGCGGCAACAGCCCAGCCCCTCATACCATTACCAATAACTACTTAACTAAACTAGTGCAGGAAAAGTTCGGAGATCCGAATAACATTGATGTAGAATTTGTACCTATCCAGCGTTCTGAGGAAGTTACCAAGCTGAATGTTTTGATGGCGAGCAATACGGATGTGCCCGATATCGTATTTACGTATGATTCCAGTGTGTTTTATCGGTATGCCCAGCAAGGTGGCTTGACTGATGTCGGAGAAATTCTCGACGAATATGGCCCGAATCTGAAAAAGTTTATTGGCGAGGATACGCTGGCGTTCGGCCAGCTTGAAGGCCAGCAGTATGCGATCCCTGGTAAACGGGCGATCACAGGCCGTTATAGCTCCTACATCCGTCAGGATTGGTTAGATAAATTAGGATTGCCTGTGCCAACGACGACCGATGAGCTGTACACTACTTTGAAAGCGTTTAAAGAAAAGGATCCGGGCAATCTCGGCAGCAAAAACATCCCGATGGGCATGGCACTGGCACCAGCCCAATTCGAGACGTTGATTTTCTCTTTCATGAAGCCGATCAGCGGCGATCTGACCTACAGCCAACGTTATGAACTGCCGCTGCATGAGGGCTTTAAGGATGCCCTGCAATTTCTTAATAAGCTCTACAATGAAGGGATGATCAGTAAGGACTTCAGTCTGGACGAGGATAAAACACAGTTGGCCAAGGATATCCAGAACGGCAATGTAGGCTACTGGTCGGAGGATGTGGATGTCTTGTTCTATGCCGATGGTACCCTGGATAATCTCTACAAAAATGTAGAGGGAAGCAAGGTGCTGCCGGTAGACGTCTTAACCAACGCCAACGTTGATAACAAGCACATTAAATCCCGGTATGCCTCCAACGGCATGTACATCATGATTCCGAAGAGTAGTAAACGCGCCGTGGAAGCCGTTAAGTATCTTGATTGGATGGCTTCGGATAATAATCTGATTGATATCCAAAATGGCGTTGAAGGTGAAAACTACGACCTGGTAGACGGTATTCCAGTGGCCAAAACAGATGTTTCCCAGGAGTTCGCCGATCGTCTATTTAATGCTGGCGACATGGCCATTATCTCCAACGGCAAAAACATCGGTGATCAGGCCACTAATGAAAAAGCATGGGCGCTGGGCTTTCCGGAACGTAACCGGGAGATGCTGACTCAATCTATCGCTATCGCCAACGCTGACACGGTGGGGCCGCTCGTCTTCGGCAAGCCGATAGAAGCGGAATCGCAATATGGCACAACGCTCAAAGATAAGCTCAACGTAATTATTGTAAAGACGGCAATGGCCAAACCAGAGCAGTTTGAAGCGGTTTACGAGCAGGAAATGAAAGATTACATGACTTTGGGCGGAACCAAGCTGAAAGAGGAACTGGAGAAGTCGTTTAAGGAACTTTCGGCTCAATAAACAAATATATAGTGAAAACCGGGGGGAGATGGTGCTGCGCTCCACCCGGTTTTTCTCCTTAGGAGGAAAACGACTTGAGCAAAGCGACATACTTTAGACGGTATTGGCAATTGTACGCGCTGCTTTCGCTGCCTATTATTTATTTCCTGATCTTCCGCTATGGTCCGATGTATGGTGTGCAGATTGCTTTTAAGGATTTCAATTTGTTTCAGGGGATTGGAGGCAGCGAGTGGATTGGCTTTGATGCGTTCCGCGAGGTTTTTGGAATGAGAGAGTTCTACACCACCTTGCGCAATACCTTTATGCTGAATTTTCTGGATTTACTTGTCTCTTTTCCGGCTCCGATTATCCTGGCGATTATGCTGTTCGAAATTCGTTCGGTGTGGTTCAAGAAAATATCGCAGACGATTTTGTATATCCCCCACTTTATTTCCTGGGTGATCATCGGGGGGATCGTATATCAATTGTTCGGCAACCAGTCCGGTATGGTGAACGGTGTGCTGGAGAGCTTAGGCCTTACTCCCATCCCGTTTCTGACTGAAAAAAATCCGTGGCTGATCACTTATTTATTCACAGGCGTCTGGCAAAGTGCCGGTTGGGGGACTATCCTTTATCTGGCGGCGTTAACCGGTGTCAACCGAGAGCTGTTTGAAGCTGCTGAAGTGGATGGAGCGACAAGGCTGAAGAAAATCCGCTACATTACGCTTCCTAGCATAAAACCAACCATCGTGACGCTGCTTATCCTCAATCTGGGAAAGATGGTCAGCATCGGCTTTGACCGCCCTTACATTATCGGTAACACTGCTGTGCGTGAGTATTCTGATGTGCTCAGTACCTTTGTGTACCGGGTGGGTCTAGAATCCGGACAATATACGTTGGCTACTGTAGTCGGATTGTTCCAGGCCGTGGTGGGACTGGTGTTTATTTTTGGCTCCAACTATATTTCGAAAAAAGTGACCGGAGACGGTATTTTATGATAAAGAAAGAAGGAGGCGGAGTGCTATGAGTGAACGTACCTCAAACCGGATATTCGATATCGTCAATATAACGTTTGTTGCCTTGTTCGTTTTGTTCTGCTTGGCTCCGTTTTTGCATGTGATTGCCGTGTCGCTTAGTTCCAACCGGGCAATTACTTCTGGAGAAGTAACGATTTTCCCCATTGAATTGAACTGGAATGCATACATTAATGTTTTTTCCAATAATGCGATGATCCGCTCTCTTGTCTTTACGGTTATTCTGACGTTTGCCACAACGGTGCTGTGTATGCTTTTCACTGTCGCAGCAGCTTATCCGCTGACCAAAAGAAAATTGAAGGGCCGTAAATTTTTTATGTATCTGATCGTTATCACTATGTTTTTCAGCGGCGGTATTATTCCTGAATATTTGTTGATCCGTGATTTGCATTTGATTAATTCGGTCTGGTCGCTTATCCTGCCAGGTCTGGTCAGCCCCTTTAACCTGATTATCCTGATCTCCTTTTTCAATAACATCCCTGCCAGCCTGGAGGAATCGGCCGAAATCGATGGCAGTTCCCATCTTCGTACCCTGATGAGTATTATATTGCCGCTATCCATGCCGGTTATGGCCACATTGGCGCTTTTCTACGCAGTGGGAAGGTGGAACGGCTTTCAGGATTCTTTGATGTATATCAATAATCCGGATTTGTATCCGCTCCAGCTCAAGCTGTTCCAGATGGTGCAGAACAACATGGTATCCGAACTGACACAAATGGAAGGTGCCAACCGGACCCCACTGACACCAGAGAGCCTAAAAGCGGCCACCGTTATCTTTGCAACAGTACCGATCCTTGCCGTATATCCATGGCTGCAGAAATATTTTGTCAGCGGTGTAATGCTTGGTGCCGTAAAAGGTTGAACCGTAAGCTGTAACAAGGGAGGAGAACATAATTATGGAGGACAAAGGCATATTTTCGTTCTCAACTTGCTGGAACATTAAGCGTCATTCCATCGGCAGTGAAATGCTGCGGGAAATCCGCGATCTGGGCTTTCAGCGAGTGGAGCTGAACTATAATGTGACTAAGGAAATGCTGGAAACGATCGAGCCGATGCTTGAGCGGGGGGAGATGGGGATCTCCAGTGTCCACAACACCTTCCCGCATATGCAGGACTCCGATTATGGCACAGATTCCGTGCTGCTAGGTTTTGAGGATGAGGAGAAGCGGCAGCGGGCGATTGAGCTGCTGATTGGCTCGGCTAAGTACGCTCAGCGTTACGGAGGAGAGGCTGTTGTTGTGCATCCCGGTGAGGTACCCTTTCCAAATGATATCAGCAAAGAGCTGGAGCAGATTTATAACGGAGAGGGTAGAGATTCTAACGCTTATCGCAGCAAATGGGCGGAACTGATGGAGCGGCGGGAAGCCTATAGCGCCGGCTATGTGCAGAAAATTATTGAAAGCCTAGATGAAGTATGTAACCGGGCAGTTTCTGAGGGGCTAAACGTACGCTTTGGTATCGAAACACGTTCCAAACCGCAGCAGATTCCGACGCTTGCGGAAGCCAAAACGATTATTAAGGCGCTAAAAGGAGCGCCTGTGGGCATATGGTATGACACCGGGCATGCCATTATGATGGACCGTTTGGGTTTGTACGACAGTGTGGGGGAAATGGAAGGTCTGATGGATGATATTGTAGGTGTTCACATTCATGAGACCATCGGTCTGTCTGATCACTGGTGCCCTTATGTAAACAGCGGGAATATGGAATTCTATGATGCTTATCTGCCGATGATTGAACGGGCGCGGGTCAAGGTGTATGAGCTGAAGGCAGCTTGCCAGCCGGAAGAAATTGCTGAAAGTCATCGGCTGCTTATGGCCAAGTTGGCGCGTAGAGGGCAGGTCTGATGTTGAACGATGAAGACCGTAGGTTAGCTATGAAGTATGCTCCGCGCTTATTATTCGATCAGAACGAGCCATTTTTTCCGGTACGTCTCGGTATAACGGTGTTGCGGCAGGAGGGGGAGTCTCCTTCCTTCCGGCGCCGTCTAGCTGTGAACCATCCGGATGTGTTGACCGTTGTAGAATACGCGATTTATTACGATTATGATATTCAGCATTTATATGATCTGGAGCATGTGTGGGTTTATATCGGTAGAGACGGGGAAGTGGTGGATGCCGAAGCGAGCTTTCACGGGAAATTCCTTAAAGCGCTGCTGCGCGGGGGCAGCAATCTAAGCGGGACACGGGTAGATCTATATGTCCAACCCGGCAAGCATGCTCTTGCCCCGTTCCCTGAAGTCTTTGAGCTGTTACCGGGATTCGCATCCAGTACACAGGATAGAGCAGGTGCGGAGGGTCTGATTTATGGCGACTTTTTTCACGGCATTCTGGCGTCCGATGGAGAAACTGACCGTCTTGTCCACCGTTATCTGCAAACCTGCGGGTTCACGCCTTCCCTGTCCTATTCGTGCTGGGAATATGCGGACCGGGAGGAATTGTTCGTTTCTTGGAATCAACTGATCACGGAAATTCCTGACCGTATCCGACAAGAGCTGGCGCGGCTTCAGCTCCTGTTACCACCCAGACATTGAGCAGATTGTTAACAAGGAGGGAAGTATAATGTATAAGCAACTGGTAGCCAGTAATGATAGAGCGGCAGTGGAGGGATTATCCCGGCAGGTGCTTGATCCGACGAGCCGCTATTATGGAGGGACAATAGATCCGGGTACTGGCGTTGCCTGGGTTAATCATACGACCGGCACACCAACCGATATGTGTTATTGGGGAGCGGCTCTGGTTAACCCGGATTCCGCATTCTACCGTGATGAGCTGCTGCTGGCCCGCCTGCTGCTGGCGACGGAGTTCGTGCTGCGTGCACAACATGAGGATGGCTCGATCTCTCCGGGCTGGACGAACTATCATTCTCCCCCGGATACAGCCTTTGTCATCGTCGGCTATGCTCAGCTATACCAACTGTTGGCGTCGCAGGATTGGGCGCCACTGCAACAGGTGCTTGATAATATGCTCTTGTTTCTTAAGCGAACTATTCCCGTCATGCTTACAGGGGGCTGTCACACGCCGAACCACCGTTGGGTATTGTGTGCAGCACTGGGATTTCTGCATGAACTGTTCGGACTGGAGGAGGCTGTCCATCGGGCGGAACAGTGGTTGGCGGAAGGGATGGATATTACACCTGATGGAGAATGGACGGAGCGCAGCAACGGTATTTATAGTGCGGTCAGCGACATCATGCTGATTCATGCCGCTCGTCTGCTGGATCGGCCGCAGTTGCTGGAGCCAGTTCGTCTGAATTTACACATGATGGTCTATTTGGTGCATCCTAAGGGCGAAGTTGTGACCGATTATTCTGGGCGCCAGGATCTGGGGAGCTTTCACGACCTGTCTCCATATTATTTACCGTACGCTATTCTGGCCCGTTCCGATAAGGAGCCATTGTTTGCGGGGATGGCCGAATGGGCAGGCAGAGCACTGGAAAATCCGGGGGTCTGCTCTGTCAACGTACTTGTACGTATGCTGCTGGAGCCGGAGCTTCAGCAACCTTTTGAAGATTCGGCAGCTCTGCCTGTAAAATATGAGAAAATACTGAACGGCGATTTTCCGCGACACGGCTATCTGCAGGATATGGAGAAGTCCGGCCATCAAGGGCGAATTTACCACAGCCGGCTGCATACTGATTTCGGAGCACCGGTTGCGCGTTACAGGGACGGGAACACTAGCGTGACCTTAATCACAGAGACGCCGTCTTTTTTTGCACTCCGTCACGGTGCTGTCAGGCTGCTTGCAGTGCAGCTGGCTTCTTACTTTAATCCGGGATATGTCCCGATGCAGAAAATGATCAAACTACCTGACGGATACCACCTGTCAGGAGAACAAAAGAAGGGTTATTACGGTCCTGTAGAAGGTGAACTGCTTCCGCAAACATCTGGGGAGCCGGTAAGCCCTTGGTATCTGCTACCGCATCAGAGCCGCGCACTTACGCATGAACAGACATTCCGTGTGGAGACGGAGGTTCAACGCACGGACAGAGGGTGGACCCTCCGGTTGCATGCTGAGGAACCTACAGAGGTTATGACTCAGCTGTCTTTTATTTTTGGACGGGAAGGATGTTTCACATCGGGTGAATTGCAGGCTGTCGGAGAGGACCATTATCTCTGGAACGGCGGTAACCTCCGCTATAGTTGTGAAGAGGACTGGATTGAACTGACAGGGGGCGAGCTTGGCCATCTGGCGGCTACGGTGCGTGAGGCGAAGCTGCAGGATAACTGCAAGGCGGTGTTGGTCAATTTTATGACCCCGTTCGATAAGACGATTACGATCACTCTATCTCCTTCCATGATAAGAGAGTAACCTTTGCAACAATTTACAATTTAGCAGACGTTGACGTTACACCTCAGTCTTAGAATAATAAGCCTTATTAAAAAACCTTCCATTAGAAGCAAACCTGGAGTTATCAGGTCTAATGGGAGGTTTTGTTATGCATTTGCTAAGCATAGACTCACCAGATTTTAACCGTGCATAATGGTATAAGTAAGAAATCCGGGGACACCAGCAGTCAGTGATTCAGACATTCTCCGAAGCCGTGACTGTCAGCTTTTATAAAATTTCCTTTAGTTTGGTTTACATAGGCACTTTTTTCGGTGGTCAAGTGTTATAGAGATATAAAGGTTAAGGAGGTGCTTACATCGCCACAGGATTCGCTAGACTCGACAGAGTTGGAAGAGCTAATCGTTAGGATTCAAAAGGGAGATTCCGAGCAGTATGCTTTAATTGTCAGGTCATTCCAAAAGCCGATCTATCGATATTGCTATCGTTTGTTAGAAAACAAGCAGGATGCGGAGGACGCGGTTCAGGATATTTTGGTAAAGGGTTATCAATCTATCCGGCAATACAAATCGCAAATGCATTTCTCGGCATGGCTCTATCGTATCGCATATCATCATTGCTTAAATCTGCTGCGCAGGCGTCGTCTGCATAAGCAAGTCATGCGTATTTTTCGTCCGGAAGTACTGTCTGCAAGTCCTGAACAGGAGCTGGATGCTCGGTTGTACAGTCCTTCATTGTCTGCAGCTTTAGCGCGATTGTCGCTTGAGGAGAGAAACATGCTTATTCTGCGGGTATTTGAGGAACAAACTTATGCTGAGATAAGTGAGATTCTAGGGGTCAGTCCCAATGCGCTAACTAAAAGAATGAATCGGATCAAGCTAAAGGTTCAGGAAGCTATGAAGTCAGAGGAGGAGATCATATGGAAAGAAACAAAATCAGCAATGAATACCAAGATATAATTTATGCCTCGGCGGGCAATGAACTTTTGGATGAGGTAGATGTAGAAGAGAAGGTCATGGGGCGTATTACTGGCATAACAGGTCGAAAGCGATCGTTCTCGCTGAGGGTGATGAATAAAACAACAGCAGTGGCCAGTATGTTAACGCTGTTTCTGCTGATTTCTGTGACTGCGTATGCTGCGTCTGAATATATCCAAATCCGCAATAGTGAAGGAGTAGTGAAGGTCCAACATGTTGCGCCGACTGAATCTGCAGAAAATGCTTCTTATGATAAATATGCGCAGCAAGCAGAAGAGTTCGCTAAACCGGGTGAATTGATCGCTTATCTTGTGAAAAATAAAGCAGGTGCAGCAGGCTTGGCGACAGAATTGCAGTTTAAGTATAAAGAGCAGCGGATAGATGCGTATTCTGATTTTTTAAAAGAAATCAAAAGAACAGGGGCGCCAATGCTTCCCAAAACGGCAGCGGGGTACGCTTTTAAATATGGTGTAATCCATCCTAATTCTCCGACTACGGATACAGCTAAGCCAGGTTCTCTGTATAAGGAAACATTAAATGATCTTACCGCTCAGGCAAATAAGGACAAGGGGACCCGCAATTTGTTTATGAAGGCTATACCGTGGTCCGAGCCAGGGGCGCTAAGTGTAACTTATTCGAAGAACAATGCTTTTATAGGGATCTCAGCAACGCTCATGCATGGCGGCAAGGTTTTCGTGGAACAAACGCCTGAGAATCAAGTTAATAAGCTCACAGTTGCAGGGACAGAAGTTATCTATAACAAGGTAGTAAGGGAAGAAGTCAGCTATGATTATCTGAACTGGTATAACGAGAAGCAGGATGCGTATTATACACTCACCAGCTATGGAGATAAGATTTTGACCCAGGAGCAATTTTTACAGCTGGCTGAGGAGCTATTGAAGTAGAGTTTTGAAGTTTGAGGTTTGAAGTTAGTAGTTAGTAGGTGCATGCGCTAAGTTAGTTGTATTATGTGCAATTAAAGTTCACCAATAGCTGTATATAGGCCCTTTAGTTGTACTTGATGCAGCTATTACTGGTTAGATTAGTGGAAATAGACGTTTTTACGGATTTTAGTTGTAGAGAATGCAATTAGAGAAGAGGCTATGAGCGGATCAGAAATAAATAAGTGTATAAAATACAGTTAAATCGTATGCAGGGAAGGCAGCAATTGGATTCAGATATAAAAGAAGGTATCCCCAAAGCGAGAGCTGTAGGGATACCTTCTTAATATTCTTATATCTTCGAAAATTCGAAGAGCGTTAGCCTTCTAGCAGTAGTGCTTCCGGATCTTCCAGCAATTCCTTCACTTTGACCAGGAAGCTTACCGCTTCAGAGCCGTCAACGATCCGGTGATCATAGGAAAGGGCGATGTACATCATTGGACGGTTTACGGTTCTTTCTTCGTCCAGCGCGATCGGACGCAGTTGGATCTTATGCATCCCTAGAATACCCACCTGTGGTGTATTCAGAATCGGTGTCGATAACAAGGAGCCGAATACGCCACCGTTGGTGATGGTGAATGTTCCGCCTTGCAGCTCGGAGAGGCTGAGCGTATTGGCACGTGCTTTGGAAGCGAGCTCGCCAATCTGGCGCTCGATTTCCGGGAAGCTGAGCCGATCCGCATCACGGACTACGGGAACTACAAGTCCTTCTTTCGCTGCAACAGCAATACCGATGTCGTAGAATTTCTTAACGACCAGATCTTCACCGTCGATTTCGGCGTTTAGCAGTGGATAGGTTTTAAGCGCACCGATCACGGCTTTGGTGAAGAAGGACATGAAGCCTAGTCCAACTTCATGTTTCTCTTTAAATGCATCCTTGCGGCGCTTGCGGATGTCGAGGATCGCTGTCATGTCCACCTCGTTGAAGGTGGTAAGCATAGCCGCGGTCTGCTGCGCTTCGACCAAGCGGCTGGCAATCGTGAGCCGTCTGCGCGACATGCGCTTGCGCTCCACGTTTTTGCCCTCGTCCGGCGTGGCTTTGCCCGCTGCCGGCTTCGCTGGTTCCGGCTTGCCTTGCGGCGCCGGAGCTACCGGTGCAGCGGCCTGCGGCGCTGCTGCACCATGACCGGACACATCGGCCTGACCAATCCGGCCGATAGGATCACGGGCGCTAACCTCGCCGAGGTCGATGCCGCGCTCCCGTGCCAGCTTGCGTGCGCCCGGCGATGCCAATGCAGCATGGCTGTCGCCACCTGCTGCAGGCACTTCGGGCGCAGCTACAGGCGCGGCGGCTTCTACTGCGTTGCCGCCTGCCGGAGCCGCTTTAGGCGCTTCGGCTTCGCTTTCAGCACCCCGCGGCGTACTGCCGCTTGCGGCTCCAATGATGCCGATGGCTTCGCCAACGGCTACGTTCTCGCCCGCTTGACGCAGGATGGTGGAGATGACACCCTCCACCTCTGCACTAATTTCCAGATTGACTTTATCCGTTTCCAGCTCAGCAAGCACGTCGCCTTGACCTACCGTGTCGCCTTCTTTAACCAGCCATTTGTAGATGGTTCCTTCGGATATGGATTCTCCCAGATCGGGTACTAAGATTTCTGACACAGGCCGTTTCCTCCCCAAACATAATGGTTTACGCTATTGTGATACCGCCCTCTTAAGAGGACGGTACAGCCGCTTGTACGTTCGAATTTGATTTTAGGGCTTCTGTTACAATTCTACGCTGTTCGAAGCTATGAACATCTGCATAACCACTGGCCGGGCTGGAACGTTCCGGACGGCCGATATATCTTACGCCGGCATTTTTCGGTGCGATGGCGCGTAACCGAGGCTCACTATAGCTCCAGCCGCCCATATTTTTCGGCTCTTCTTGCACCCAGACAATTTCCTGAAGGGAGCTGAAGGAGTTTAAATGTTCGCTTAGCTCCTGTTCCGGGAACGGATAAAGCTGCTCTAGGCGAAGAACATGCAGCCATGACCAATCCTTATCCGGTGCTGCTTCCAGTTCTGTTTGGATGTCGATAGCGACTTTACCGCTGCAGACTACGAGCCGTTTAACTTCATTTGGTTTCTGGCCAAGCAAAGATTCAGCTAATACAGGCTTGAATTGTCCTGAAGCCAGCTCGGTTCCGGCAGAAGTGCTGCGCGTATTCCGAATGAGACTTTTCGGCGTCATAATGACTAGCGGTCTAGCATCTTCCTGCCCGCATAACGCTGCTTGGCGCCGCAGCAGATGGAAATATTGCGAAGCGGTAGTCAGGTTAGCGACCGTCCAGTTCTCCTCAGCGGATAGCTGTAAGAACCGTTCCAGCCTACCGCTGGAGTGCTCAGGTCCCTGTCCTTCGTAGCCATGCGGCAGCATGATGACGAGATTGCTGCGCTGTGTCCATTTGGCGCGTCCAGCGGCAATGAACTGGTCAAAAATAACCTGACCCGCATTGGCGAAATCACCATACTGTGCTTCCCAGATTACGAAGGTTTCCGGTGCAAACACATTATAACCATATTCAAAGCCTAATACTGATGCCTCTGACAATGGACTGTTGTATACGCCAAAGGAGGCACGGGAATCGCTTAGCTGATGCAGCGGAGAGAATAAATCTCCTGTTTTACTGTCGTGCAGCACCAGATGGCGATGTGCGAAGGTTCCGCGCTGGGCATCTTGACCGCTCAGTCGGATGGGCGTTCCATTTTTCAGAATGGTAGCGAAGGCTAATGTTTCAGCTAGTGCCCAGTCGACCTTTTCACCCTCATTCAGTGCATCTTTACGACGTTGTAAAATGCGCTCCAGCTTCGGATAAACCTGGAATCCAGCAGGAACCGTCAACAGTTCACGATTGATCTCCTGCAGGCTGGAGATGGATACCGCTGTAGTGTTTGCCGCTGCGCGGTCCGTTTGTAGAGGAATGAAGGCTTTGGGTTCTTTTTTCTTATGATTGCCTTCCTTCATAGTATCGTACGCACGCTGCAATACGCTTTCTGCTTCAGCATTCATCTTTTGTACGTCTTCGGCGGTAAGAACCTTTTCGTTTTTCAGTCTCTCTGCATAAACCTTGTAGACGGTTGGATGATTGCGAACCTTACCGTAGACAATAGGTTGTGTGGTTTCAGGATCATCCATTTCGTTGTGACCATGACGGCGGTAGCCGATGAGATCAATTACGAAATCTTTTTTGAATTGATGGCGGTATGCGCTAGCTAAACGTACAGCTGCTACGCAGGCCTCTGGGTCATCAGCGTTGACATGGACTATTGGGATTTCATACCCTTTGGCGATGTCACTCGCATAATGCGTAGAACGGGAATCTTCACTTTCAGTCGTAAAACCAATTCGGTTATTAACAATGATATGGATCGTCCCACCATTTTGATAACCTTGAAGTTTGCCGATATTAAGCGTTTCTGCAACAATTCCTTCACCTGGAAAAGCAGCATCGCCATGCATCAGCACCGCCATAGCTTTACTGGTATCAATCTTCGGCAGTCCTGCAGTGCTCCGATCTTCTTGTGCGGCACGAGTGAAACCTTCCACGACAGGATTGACGAATTCCAAGTGACTTGGGTTATTCGCTAGTGTTATTCTTGTGCGTACGGTTTCTCCTTCACGGACAGCACGGTCTGCACCGAGATGGTATTTCACATCACCTGTCCAACCATAGTTAATGCCTGTGGAGCCTTCGGAAGGGAAAAGCTCCTTGTTCGGAGAATGATGAAACTCTGAAAATATGATATCATAAGGTTTGCCCAAAATATGTGCAAGAACGTTGAGGCGGCCGCGATGCGCCATGCCCATCAAAATATGCTCCGCACCGTCATGTGCAGCAGCACGTACGATTTCATCTAACATCGGCACAAGAGCATCATTGCCTTCAAGACTGAAACGCTTCTGACCTACAAAAGTCTTGTGGAGGAAGGTTTCAAATTGCTCTACCTGAATCAGGCGGTTCAGGAGCTCTTTGCGTTCTGTATTATTTAGGGGTGCTGGTGAGCTGGTGGATTCTGCCTGTCTATTTAGCCATTGCAGTTCTTTTTCTTCATGCACATGCCCGAATTCATAGGCGATAGTCTTGGTGTATGCCTGACGCATACGTTGCACGGCATCCCATCCGGTATGCACATCATTCGGCGCATTTTCCCATATAAGCGTGGCAGGCAGTGCGATCAGGTCTTCGCGGGTCAGCCCATAGGTTTCAAGCTCAAGATATTTTGCCATGGGATTCTGATCGCGTACCAGCGGATCAATTTCAGCGGCCATATGGCCATATATACGAATATTGGCGATTAGCTTGGAAGCTCTTACTGCTTTTCTAAGCCATTCGGTGTCTCCCGAGATGCGCGGCTGAGGAGCCGGTTCGCTATCCGGAGTTAGGGGAGGAGGTCCCGAATTTGTAAAAAGCTCGCGATAATTATTTTCTACGGTGGAGGGATCTTTCACAAACTGTTCATATCTTTCTTGAATGTAGCCTAAATTGGGTCCGTAATACTTACTCCAAATGGATTCGTTATAGGGCTCTTTGGCTGCCATGAATACATCCTCCTTAACGGATGAACTCCATACGTGACATTTTGTGTCAACGCTTACTGGAGCTGTGATGATTGCGGTTTCATTTCTCATCTTATTGTGCTACTTTCGGCCACTGTAATCAATTCATTCTTTCGTCCAATACGTTCGCAAAATGGTATGGGTTAGCTTGTTCTAATGAAAAGAAGGGTGTTTCTTCTCATTACCCATTCTAAAGGCCTATTAAAATGATTCTATTATCCTTATTTTTAACTATTAGGTCAGTAAATATTTATTTTGCTAGTACAATTTATTTTATGTAACGGACGAGTATCGTGATAATCGGACAAGATCTTTGAAAAAAAATCTTTTATTTTTCGTTTTTAAAATAGAAAGTAACCAGGAATCGACACACTTTTCCGCTTTCTTTTTGTATAATGTTATTGCAGATAGTAATTTTATAGTTTTTTAAGTAGATCCTTTCGTGAAAAGGGTCCAGTAAAAGGTAAACTTGCCGAAAGGCAGGGGCACAAAGTCGCGGGTCTAAGGTAGAGATACTATGACAGCCGGATTGCCTGGGGACGTAAAATCTTAGGGGGAGATTTTTTGGAAAAGTCCAACCAGGGTAGCAACAGAGAACAGCAGTTTATTGATCTGGATCAAGAGTGGGTACATTTATTATTAGCAGCTAAGAAGGCTGGCATTAAGGCAGATGAAATCCGCCAGTTCTTTCATGAGAAAACTGTGCAGATCGTGCAGTAATACATTAGAGGGGTTACATATCGAAAAAGGGCACAGCGGTTCTTCGCTGTGTCCTTTTTCGATATGATTTAGTAGAAGAGAGGATCGTACCAGATTAGTAGGAAGTATTAATCCTTTTGATCGAGCTTCCATTTCTGATAGTCCAGAAATTCTTTGAATTCGCGTTTGCTAATGCCTGAGTCCATAGCTTCCTGCACCAATCGGAACCATTCCGAATCTAAATGTGATTCCTCTGCATCATTGGGTTCTCCATAGAGTAGGGCATGAATGGATACCTGAAGCGCGTCAGCGATTTTTTCGATAAACTGGATGGATGGATTGGATTGGATGTTTCTCTCCACGTTGCTAAGATACGACTTAGCCACATCTGCTCTGTCCGCAAGCTCAGATAGGGAGAAACCCTTGTCTAGGCGGAGCTGCTGGATACGTTGGCCCATATTCTGTGGCACTATGCTGACGCCCCTCCGTAATTTTTGTTATTAGTATAGCAAATATCAATAAATCGGACAAAGTTTATTGTAAAGAGAAGAGCAGCAATCTGCTTATCCGTGGCCGGATTCAGGATCTGCTGCTCTTCGAGTATTTTATTAAATTACTTTATTGATCTTAGTAGTCTTTTTTCGCACCTTGTTTAGCTACGAAATCCCAAGTCAGTGTTAAGCTATCGCCTTGGAAAATATTTTGATCTTGGTTATTTTCCACAAATTCGAATTGGACGGAGAAGCTGTCGTTGGTACCGGCTTTAATACCGGATGCTTCGGTAAAGAGTTGATCCCAACCTGTATTTTTTACGAGATCCGGATGCTGACTTTTTAAAGCAGCAAGTGTAGTCTCATAAACTACATTTTCAGGAGAGACGATAGGTACTCCTTTATCATTATTTCTAAGGAATTTAACTTTAATGAACTCGGCTAAATCCAGGTAGTTATCTCCTTTAGCATCCGTGATTTGAGTCGATGTATTCAGAATAATAGATCCGATATCGAGCGAACCATCGTTTTTCAATTTGAAGGATTTAGTTACAGTATCACCTGGTTTCAGGTTAGGAATATTAACGATGACAGAAGGGTCGGAGTTCAGATCGAGCGTGCCCGCTGCGAATGTAGCTGTGCTTTGCGCAGTGTCGCTAAAGTATGCGAAGGTTCCTCCGCCGATTAATGATAAACCCAGTGCTGCAGATGCTACGCCAAGACCCAATGTTTTCTTGATACCCATAATAAAATTCCTCCTCAAATTTGTGTTTGAATTTTTTATAAAATTTATATATTGTATCTTCCGGTTCGTAAGCGGAAGTGGACAATCAACTTAGGGCTGTGTTTCTGTTGGGGGCGGTGAGGCTGGCAGTAGGGCAGCATTTTTCTTTTCTAATGCAGCTACAGCCTTCCAAGAGGTATACAGAGCATAGAGCAGAAGCATCAAGCCAGGCACGATCATGAGGACTACACTTCCAGCTTTGGAAACCGCGAAATTCATAGCGTAACCGACATAGGGTACAGTGACCCCGGTATACTGAGCTACAACATTCACAGAACTGGTAGGGTTCATGTCGGGCGCGTCGTTGTTATCGCCTTTAGTGCGATAAACAGCTTCACCAGTAGCGTTATTGACGGTCGCTTCTACAATTCGGTGAGTAATGAGCAGATTATCTTCATTCCTAAAGGTGATGACATCGCCTGGTTTGAAACGATTCATATCCCCTCCGGGTTTTAATGCGACAATTGAGCCTGTCTGAATTCCTGGTTCCATCGATCCTGAGAGTACGGTTTTGATCTCATATCCGAAGAAAGCAGGTTCACCGCCGGAGGCCTTGGATAACACTACGGCTGCCACCAGCAGAATAAAGATCACAAGCATTAAGCTCGATAGGGTATTATTGATAATTTTTTTAATTCGCATCTTATTCTCCACCTTTCTCAGGTTGAGGGTCCGAAGGAGCTTGGGTTGCTACCGGCGGGGTAGTCGTACTGTCTTCCGCCTTTGGCGTCTCTTGTGGAGCCTCTTGCTGAGGGACATCTTTTGGAATTGTGAGCTCTTCGTCAATTTCCGGCTTTACCGGATCAGTGGCTGGGGCTTCAGGTTGTTCTTTATTTGGGGCTTCCGGAGCAGTTTCGCCTGATGTTGGAGGGGTTGCCTCAGCTTTCGCTTTATCCTCGGCTTCTTGTTGCTTTTTCTCCTCAGCCAAACGTTCTTCTTCTTTTTTCGCTTCTTCTTCTTTCTTTGCTTGCTCTTCTTCTAGCCGAGCTTTTTCAAGCTCTTCTAGTTTTTGCTCGCGAGTCTGACTGATCAATTGGAGTTTATCTTGAAGGGTAGTGATACCTGAGGTTGCCGATTCTTTATGGTTAGTCAATTCGGTATTTAGAGCTTCATAAGATGAGGTGAGGTCGCTAGAGATCACGCCGTCTGGTTGAGTGAAGGTAATCAGGAATGGCAGTGGCTGTGGGAACTCTCCTTCGCGTAATTCAAGTTGTCCATAAACATCACTGGTAACTACCGAAGCGAATGGAAGACCGACATCGTGTATGGAGGTTAGGTAACTAATAACTCCATTTAAGGAAGCATTCAAGGATTCCGAGATCACACCGCTTTGATTTAGGCTGCTTTGTAAATCTCTGAAAAATTGCTCGTCCTTGATTTCTAGACAGTTGGAATCTAGAGAAGTCATATATCCTCCTATCTGGAAGAGTAAGGCTGCTGCTGCACTTAGCTCATTGTGGATTTGATTCCAAATTTGGCTGTTAGCCGCCAGTTGCTCGTTAACGCTATCTATTTGGGATTGAAGCGCCGCTATTTGCGAAGAAATCTCTTCTGCAGCGACATCAAGCTCTTCCAGCGACATCCCTTCTATTCCCGAAACGTCCGAGTAGTTAGCTGATGAGGAAAAGGGCTGTAGTGATTCTTTTAAAGTGAGCGCTCGATTAACATGCTCTTTGAACTCTGTAAGCAGTGCCTTGATCGAATTCGGAAATACTTCGCAAAAGCTAATCGTGCTAGTGGTTTGCGTAGCGGCTCCAAAGCCTCCATAGGTACCACCAACTTGCTGCGAGGTATATAGAAATAAGACGGAGACAGCCATTCCTGATTGCAGTATACGTAATCCGATTTTCCTGTTTCTTCTAGGTCTTCTCCTTGCTGATCTGGGTCTCAGAGGAATACCTCCCCTCAATGTCTGTTTCTTTGGTTCGTTATTATCGTTCTTTATTAAGAACAACTTCTGTAATGAATCATACATGGAATAAATCAAAAAGAAAACTGCCAATAACGCGCATTTGTACTCTATAAAGAACGAAAATGATAATTTATCTCTAAATAACTCCATATATCGCTCGATTACTAAATATATTCGCAATAAAGAACGATAAGTTAGAGTGATTCGCAAAAAAATACCCGGCTCGCAGTAGTAACGCGAGCCGGGCATAAGCGGAGTAATGAAGTTGAGAATATAAATGTATATGTTACGGAAGTTTTGAACCGCGTGAACTAACATACAGGTCATACCATTCTTTACGGCTAAGCTCCAGCTTGTCCGCATCGGCACAGGCAGTAATACGCTTCGGATTCACAGTTCCAATAACAGGCTGAATGGCAGCTGGATGTGTCATTAGCCAAGCCAGTACAATGGCTTCGGGTGTTGTTCCTTTTTCATCTGCGAGCTGTTGGACCATAGCTGCTGTTTGGACGATATTCTCCGGTTGATCCTCTAATGAACGCCCGCTAAATAGACCTTGGGCGAGTGGCCCCCAAGCTTGAAGCTGAATGTTCTCCATTCGACAATGTTCAAGGGTTCCCTCAGGGAAGATAATATCCTTCCAGGGTTCACGATTTACACTGATTCCAGCATCCACCCAGCTGATCTTAGCCAAGCTCATATGCAGCTGGTTTACGATAAAAGGTTCATCGCAATAAGTCTGCAGCAGCTTGATCTGAGCGGCGCTCATATTGGAAACCCCGAAATGACGAACCTTACCAGCGGCCTTCAGTTGATGTAATGCGGAGGCTACTTCCTCGGGATCCATTAAGGGATCAGGTCTATGCAGTAGAAGAATATCAATGTATTCGGTCCCAAGTCGTGACAATATTCCATCTACACTGTTCAGAATATGTTGGCCAGAGAAATCAAACGTATTAGTGCTGTCTCCAGGCTCCATTAGCTTAATTCCACATTTAGATTGAATTATGATTTCTTCACGTAGTCTTGGACGATCCTTAAAAATCTGACCGAATACCTTCTCCGCCTTCCCACGAGTATAGATATCTGCATGATCAAACATGTTGATGCCGATGGAAAGGGCGGCATCAACCGCTTCATGTCCCTGTTTAACATTCTCCGCAGTAATCGGCTCATGGTCCCAGTCACCGCCTAGCCCCATGCAGCCTAAAGCAATGCGGCTTGCGGGAATCCCGCGCTTGTTTAAAGGTAACGCTTTCAACAATGTGATTCCTCCTTGGAAATTATGATTGCGTACTTGTAGATATTGTACACTCTCAGAAGCCCGTATGGTATTTTTTGTCGCTGGAAGAGCGGTGTTTGGTCTCTTCTTTATTCTTTTCTTCGTGCTTTTCCAGCGTCAAATCTTCCATCGGAATCGGGTCTACATTCTGCTCACTTTCATGAAGATCGAATAGACTTTCTTTTTCTGTTGGATATTGTTCCGGGTGATCCCGTTTGTCACTATTCAGCTGATGTTTTTCTTGAGTCATTTTTACCGCCTCGCCTTTCTTTGAGATTTAATGGCTATTGTGCTCGTTAATAAACGTATTTTGCCTCCCTTAAACAGAAAAAAGAGGCCATTAGGCCTCTAAATTCAACGGTGTCCCTATGTCTTTTAGCTTGCGCGCTACAACATCATCGTATAGGCGCTGCAGCCATTTCAGCTCAGTCAGGGTGTGCTCATATGTACCGTACATTAGATGCAGGGCAGAACGAGGCACGATGGAGATATGCTCCTCGTATACCTGATAAGCCAGATTAACCTGATGTTCTGTTTCCCGGAGGCGTTCCTCGAGCAGCCTCTCGACCTTGCTCTGATCGATATGACGGGACATTGCTAGGGCCATATACATCGGATGATAGAAGGGTTCGTTTTTCTTAATCTGTTGCAGGATAAGCTGTTCGAATAAAGCTTTACCTTGCTCCGTTATGGCATAGATTGTTTTGTCCGGCCGATCACTGCTGCGGATGACCTCTAAAGCTTCTATATAACCATCTTGTGCAAGCTTATCCACAGCATAATAGAGTGATCCCATCTGCAGCTTCGTGATCCGGTCCATGGAACGTTCCTTCATCACTAATGTGATTTCATAGGGATGCATGTTCCGCTCCAGCAGTAAACCTAGAATGGCTAATTTCATGGACATAATGGTTACCTTTTGCCCTCGGACGCCTGAACAGCTTTAGCAGGAATGGTAAGACGGTCTTTTGGCATGAGCAGTACAAAGACTAGACCGAGCACTGCAGGAATCAAGGCCCACATAAAGGTTTGTGCAATAGAGGTGGATAACGCACTTGATATTTTCTCTAATATTTCAGCAGGGATCTTCGCTCTTGCTTCAGGTGTTAACGCAGCGCGTGGATCTCCGAAAGCTGCTGACTGTTCACTACCGCCAAAAGCATCGCTTAGACTGTTAGTAAAGCTATTCCGCTGAATAATCCCGAAGATCGTAATTCCCAGCGTCATTCCAAGGGAGCGCATGAAGGTACTGGTCGATGTTGCCGACCCCCGTTGGCGCATATCGAAATTATGGATAGCTGCCATACTCAGCACGGAGAAGGAAAAGCCTACGCCGAACCCAGTCAGAGCCATAAATACATTAAGCATGAGGCGGGAGGTATCTGGTGATAAAGTGCTTAGGCTGTAGACCCCTGCGACAAAGCAGACTGCGGATAGGATCATAATGTTGCGGAAGCTGGTTTTTGTTGTAAGCAGCCCCCCGGTCTGACTGCCAACGACCGTACCGATCATCATCGGCATAAGGATCAGCCCTGAGTTCGTAGCTGAGCCGCCAAATACACCCTGCACAAAGATAGGAATGTAAATAGTAGCTACGATAAAAGCAGAGCCATAAAATAGGCTGGTCACACTGCTTGTTGCAAACAACCGTTTGCGGAACATAGCGAACGAGATCACAGGTTCAGCAGCTACTCTCTCAATAAGGATAAACGCCAGCAAGAGAACAGCAAAACCTACGAATAAGCCAAGGATGGCACTGGAATCCCAAGCATATTGATTACCACCAAGTTCCAGAGCGAACATTAGGCAGATAATCGCGCCAACCAGAGTGAAGGCTCCACCCCAGTCAATGCGCTGTTTAGCGTGGGAGATCGACTCCTTATAAGAAGTTGCAATCAGGAACAGGGCAATAATTCCTAGCGGCAGGTTAATGTAGAATACCCACTGCCAACCAACATAGTCGGTAATATAGGCACCGAGTAAAGGTCCAAGTACACTGGAGATTCCGAAGACGGCTCCAAAGAGACCGGTCAATTTTCCTCTTTTTTCAGGCGGGTAAATGTCGAAAACGATGGTGAAGGCGATTGGCATTAGTGCACCGCCGCCGATCCCTTGAATGGCACGGTAAATACTGAGCTGTGTGATACTGGTGGCAGTACCGCACAAAGCCGAGCCAATCAGGAATACAATCAATCCGAAAATGAAGAAACGTTTACGTCCATACATATCAGAGAGCTTGCCGAAGATAGGGGTTCCGGCCATTACCATTACCATGTAAGCGGAGGTGACCCATACGATTTTATCCAGACCGCCAAGATCTGAGACTATCGTTCCCATAGCTGAAGCTACAATGGTATTGTCCATTGCGGACATAAGAATACCAAGCAGCAGGCCAACCACTACGAGTTTAAGATTACTTTCTTTAGTATGCATGCTTCGCAGCTCCTTTTTCTTAATAGTGATAGTGATAGTTCTGTTCGAAAAATGTTCATAATTAGAAGCAAAATTTATTATATTCAAATTTGAATAGGGAGGCAATAGTTTTTTTTAAAAAATAGAGATGTATAGCCAACCGTAGAAGAATACGGCGGTAATATAGGGACAAACTATCCGTGGAGATCATCTGTGGATGAATTAGGAATGCCTCTTGACATACCCTACGGGGGTATATTATATTATAACCAAGGAGGCTGATTCTTATGTCTACTGCCAAGAAAGAGCAAGCTGCAGAATCCTGCGACATAAATTGTCATTCTTCATCATCAGGAGAACGAAAAAGTCATCATTCGGCAGAATTCAAGAATAACTTGAATACGCGCCTCAACCGGATTGAAGGCCAGATCCGCGGGGTAAAGGGTATGATTGAACGGGATACCTATTGTGATGATGTGCTCAACCAGCTCGCAGCGGTACAGGCAGCGTTAAATGGTGTCGGTAAGATGCTGTTAGAAGGACATATGAAAAGTTGCATTGTTGAGCGAATCGAAGCTGGCGAACATGAGGTTATCGACGAGCTCCTAATTACGGTTAACAAATTAATGAAATAATAAGCTAATGCTTCTAGAGCATAGCTTCACAACATTTATTGGAGGTTATATTAATGTCAAACGCTACATTAAACGTTGAAGGAATGTCTTGTGGTCACTGTGTTAACTCTGTAGAGAAAGCCGTAGGCAATCTTGGAGCCACAGCTAAAGTTGATCTTGCTGCTAAGAAAGTTTCTGTCGAGTATGATGAGAACAAAGTAAGCCTTGGTGCGATTAAAGAAGCAATTGTAGATCAAGGGTATGACGTAGTTTAATTTGAAGCACAGTAATAAGGCTTGGAGTGATATGGGGAAGCTACCCAAAGCTCCAATGCCTTTTCTTTTAGAAATTATCATACCCTATAGGGGTATGTGGAGGCGTGGAAATCATGGATAAAACCAAAACAACAGCTTCACCAACCGAACAGCAGGCAACTGTACAGATTACAGGCATGACCTGTTCCGCTTGTGCAACCCGAATTGAGAAGGGTTTGTCCCGGATGGACGGCGTATCTCGTGCGAATGTGAATCTAGCCTTGGAACAGGCTACTGTTGGATTTGATCCGACAGTATCAGGGTTGCCACAAATTGAAGATAAAATCCGTTCTCTTGGTTATGACACTATTAAAGAATCTGCGGATTTTGATATATCGGGGATGACCTGTGCTGCTTGTTCCTCACGGATTGAAAAAGTGTTGAGCCGTACACCGGGTATAGCAGCAGTTAATGTGAATTTAGCGCTGGAAACAGCACATGTAGAATATACACCCGGTAATATCAGTCCAAGGGAGATCATGGAGAAGGTAAGCAGTATCGGCTATAAAGCTTCTCTTAAAGAAGACCGCAAGGATCATGTGGATCGTCGTGGAAAAGAAATTCAGCATAAAAAGTGGAAATGGATCATTTCTGCAATTCTTTCGTTCCCACTGTTATGGGCGATGGCGGGTCATTTCTCCTTCACCGGCTGGATTCCAACACCGGATATATTTATGAATCCTTGGTTCCAGCTTGTGCTGGCTACCCCTGTGCAATTTATCATCGGTTGGCAGTTCTACGTCGGTGCTTATAAAGCCCTTCGTAACCGGAGTGCCAATATGGATGTGTTGGTCGTATTAGGGACGTCGGCAGCTTATTTCTACAGTCTTTATCTGACTATTGATTCCTTAAGTATGAAGGGAATGAATCATACTGTAGAAATGTATTATGAGACGAGTGCTGTACTCATTACACTTATCCTTGTCGGTAAATGGTTTGAGGCGCTGGCGAAAGGCCGTTCCTCTGACGCAATCAAAAGCTTAATGGGTCTTCAGGCAAAAACCGCCCTCGTAATTCGGGATGGGCAAGAAATGAATATCCCGACAGATGAAGTTATTCCTGGTGATATTGTATTGGTGAAGCCCGGAACAAAGGTACCTGTGGATGGCGAAGTTGTCGAGGGGTCTTCTTCTGTGGATGAGTCGATGTTGACCGGAGAAAGTATTCCTGTGGAGAAAAAACCAGGGGATACCGTGATCGGTGCCACTATGAATAAGAACGGTATCTTGAGAATCAAAGCCAATAAAGTGGGTCGCGACACTGCGCTGGCTCAAATTATCCGAGTAGTGGAGGAAGCTCAAGGCTCCAAAGCTCCGATTCAGCGGATTGCCGATGTAATCTCAGGGATTTTTGTGCCGATTGTTGTGGGTATTGCCGTAATAACTTTTCTGATCTGGTATTTCTGGGCAGCCCCTGGCCAGTTCGCTGATGCCCTCGAAAAAGCCATTGCAGTGCTCGTAATCGCTTGTCCATGTGCGCTAGGTCTGGCAACGCCAACCTCCATTATGGCAGGATCGGGCCGGGCAGCAGAGCTTGGAATTCTCTTCAAGGGCGGGGAGCATTTAGAGGGAGCGCAAGGGATTCAGACCGTTGTACTAGATAAAACAGGTACAGTGACGAATGGTAAACCCGTGCTTACCGATGTTGTGACTACTACTGGAATTGCAGCTTATGGAAAAGAAAACGCAGAAAACCGATTGTTAGCTTTAACTGCAGCTGCTGAAAAGCTATCTGAGCATCCACTTGCGGAAGCTATTGTTGCTGGCGCTGCTGATAGAGGTTTGGCTTTGCCTACTGCTGAGCAGTTTGATAATGTGCCCGGACGTGGAATTATGGCCGTTGTCTCCGATCAGCAGGTTATGGTAGGCACGCGGCGGATGATGGAAGATCATCAGCTTGATATCACAGAATGGACTCCAATTATGAAGAAGCTGGAGGAGTCGGGAAAGACAGCTATGCTAGTAGCGGTAGAGAGTGAAATCGCTGGGATTGTGGCCGTTGCTGATACGATTAAACCGACCTCAAAAGCGGCTGTAGCCGCGCTCCATGATATGGGTATTGAAGTCGTAATGATCACTGGTGACAATAAAATTACAGCTGAGGCTATTGCGAAGCAGGCAGGGATCGAAAAAGTGTTAGCAGAGGTTCTGCCAGAGGGCAAAGCCGAAGAGGTTCGCAAGCTACAGCAAAATGGGACTAAGGTTGCCATGGTTGGGGATGGGATCAACGATGCTCCGGCACTGGCTACTGCCGATACGGGTATGGCGATTGGGACAGGAACGGATATAGCTATGGAAGCAGCTGATATTACGCTGATGCGCGGGGATCTGAAGAGTATTCCTGATGCGATCATGATGAGCCGCAAAACGATGAGAAATATTAAACAAAATTTGTTCTGGGCGCTTGCTTACAATACAATAGGAATACCGATTGCTGCACTTGGGTTTCTAGCCCCATGGCTGGCAGGAGCTGCGATGGCATTTAGCTCCGTGTCTGTTGTCTTGAATGCACTTCGGCTACAGCGGGTAAAGCTGTAATATCACTATCACTATTTAGGGAGTGGCCACAGTGCAAGTAAATAACGATACAATTTCTCTGTTAATGAAACATGCATCTGTCCGCAAGTTTCAGGATAAGCCAGTAAGTGAAGATCAGCTTAGCGCTATTATTGGAGCAGCTCAGATGGCTTCAACCTCAAGCAATGTTCAGGCTTATAGTGTTATTGCAGTTACTGACCCGGCACTAAAGACGGAGCTTGCGGGACTAGCGGGCAATCAGGCTTATATAGAACAATGCCCAGTATTTTTGGTCTGGTGCGCTGATCTGTATCGGCTGCGCGAGGTGACGAAACCTCATTTGCAGGGAGAGACTTCTTATGAAGATTCTGCTGAGAACCTGATTGTAGCTACCGTTGATGTTGCGCTTGCTGCACAGAATGCTGCAGTGGCTGCGGAATCACTAGGACTTGGAATTGTATATATCGGTGGAATCCGTAACGGGATCGCGGAGGTATCGGAATTGCTGGGACTGCCTGAATTGGTCTATCCGCTATTCGGGATGTGTGTAGGTTATCCTGACGGAGCTTCGGGCCTGCGTCCGCGGCTTCCACTAGAGGCTGTTCTGCATCGTAATCGCTACAATGCGGAAACCACTGTGGAGCATGTCAAAACTTACGATAAAGTCTCCTCAGACTATATGCGTGAGCGGACCCACGGCGCCAAAGACACCCCTTGGTCGGCCATTATGGCGGAGCGATTGGCACAGCCAGCACGGCTGCATATGAAGGAGTTCCTGCTGGAAAAAGGATTCCTCCGGAGATAACTAAACTCTCTTCACCTAAAGAGGCTGCCTTATTAGTAGTTCATTCTACTGATAGGGCAGCCTCTTTTTTTTTATTCGAAGCCAGGAAGGTGACAGTTGTCATCTTAAAGAAATGACAGTCCATACTAATGTCATGTCTTCTTTTTCCATATGATTGAAATAGATCAAACGCATTCGGAAGCGGAGGGATTACGTTATGGATAATATTATAGAAATGCACGGGGTCAGCAAAATATATAAGGATAAAAAGGCCGTAGATAATATCAGCTTTAACATTGCTAAAGGTTCGATTACAGCTATTCTGGGACCGAACGGAGCGGGTAAAACAACGGCATTAGGCATGCTGCTGGGGCTAATAGAGCCTACCGAGGGTACAGTGGAGTTGTTCGGTCATCATCCGAAGGATAAAGCAGTACGTGAAAAGACTGGAGCGATGCTGCAGGAGGTAAGTGTAATGGATCGGCTAAAGGTGCGGGAGATCATTGATCTGATCCGCAGCTATTATCCAAAGCCTATGGATATGGAGTTTCTAATTAAGGCTACTGGACTTGCGCCAGCCGATTTGAATAGATACGCCGAGAAGCTCTCGGGCGGTCAAAAGCGTAGTTTGGGCTTTGCGCTAGCCCTCGCGGGTAATCCGGAGCTGATCTTTTTCGATGAACCTACAGTCGGACTTGATATTACTTCCCGGCGGCGGTTCTGGGAAACGGTTCGTGGACTTGCGGAGCAAGGAAAAACGATTGTGTTCACGACCCATTATTTGCAGGAAGCAGAAGATATTGCGGATCGTATTCTATTATTCAGTAAAGGCCACTTAGTTGCGGACGGAAGTCCAGATGAGATTAAATCGCGGATTGTGAAGCGTTCCGTGTCCTTCCTGCCTGTGGGTGATCGCTCGCAATTGCGCAGAAACCTGCTAGATTTAGCTGCTATAGAGGATTGTTATGAAAAAGATGGCCGCATTCACGTGACCACAGAGGATACAGATGAGGCGCTTAAAGCGATTTTTGTGGCTGGACTTCCTGTGAAGGATGTTCGAATTGATCAGGGACGTTTGGATGAGGCTTTTGAACAATTGACCATGAACCAAGAGGAGGCTGTCTAACCATGAGACTAATAACTGTACAGTGTAAAGCGGAAATGCTGCGGATCATCCGTAATCCCTATTATGTGTTCTGGTCTTTGCTCATGCCCATCATGTTCTATTTCATCTTCACCCGGGTGGTCAATACAGGTAGCGATGACCTAACGTGGCGTGCTCATTATTTAATGTCTATGGCGACCTTCAGTGTAATGGGCTCAGCCATTATGACGCTTGGTATCCGGTTGGTGCAAGAACGAACACAAGGCTGGACCACCTTTATTCGGATTACACCGCTGCCGGGATCGATCTATTTTTTCGGAAAAATGTTCGGACAGACGATGATGCATCTGTTTTCGGTCATTTGTATTTTTATCGCAGGCTATTTAATCAATGGCGTCTCTTTATCCGCAGGTCAATGGGTGCTTAGCGGGCTGTGGATCCTGATCGGTTCTCTACCATTTTTAGCGATTGGTACGCTTGTAGGTGCTATGAAACGGGTGGATACAGCCAGTGGAGTCAGCAACGTGATTTATATGGCTCTTGCTGTAGCAGGAGGCATGTGGATGCCGATTGAGATACTGCCACGATTAATGCAGCGGATTGGTCATTGGTTGCCTTCCTATAACTATGGGAATGGAGCCTGGGAAATCGTTCGTGGCTCAGCTCCGACATGGAGTAATGTCTTGATTTTACTCGGATATTTGGTAGTTTTTATGTTACTATCGGTCTATATTCGAAAAAAACAGGAAGCGGTGTGAATGAATGTCTGAGCGTGCGAAGTTCCGGTTATTTCCACAAAAACAGGGTTTTTTCCCTTTTGTATGGGCTGTTTATCTGGTTTTGCCCATCCTGAATTTGCGCGGGGAGACTGGAATGAAGCTCATCCTGGGCGGGATTATGATAGCGGTGTTTGCCATCAGCTATCGCCAGCTGTATTGGGTGCGGGGTGGAGTGTTTAATGTTTGGTTATTTATTCAAATGTTAATCATCGTGGTGCTTAGTTTGTTCTATACCCCCTATAATCTGTACATGGGCTTTTTCACCGCAAATTTTATCGCATATTATACGGAGAATAAAGGGTTCAAAATTGCATTTGCTTCTTTTGTCATCATGATCCTTTCGGTGCTGGTCTTAGTGGGTCGTGAGATGGAGTGGGGAAGCGTGATGTTTTTAGCTCCGTTTATTATTATTATGTTGATTAGTCCGTTCGGAGTGAGGTCCATGAATCGGAATCAGAAGCTGGAGAAAGAGCTGGATCAAGCCAATGAGGTGATTAAAGAGCTGGTGAAGCGTGAGGAACGAATGCGAATCGCCCGTGACCTGCATGATACCCTTGGCCATACCTTGTCCTTGATTACGTTAAAGAGCCAACTCGTAGAGAAGCTGGTGACGAAAAATACGGAGCGAGCCCAAGAGGAGGCGCGAGAAATTCAGCGCACTTCACGGGCTGCGCTCCGTCAAGTGCGTGAGCTAGTGTCGGAAATGCGTGCGGTCTCAGTGGCAGAGGAACTGGCTGAAGCTGGAGAGATGCTGCGAACGGCAGAGATCGCCTTAGAAGTGGAAGGGGATATCTCTCTGGAGGGGGTATCCGACCTGACGCAAAATATCCTTAGCCTCTGTATCAAAGAAGCAGTGACTAATATCGTAAAGCATAGTAGAGCGGACAAATGCTTCATAGGAGTGGCAAAGCTGGCTGGAGAAGTGCGAATTACCGTTAAGGATAACGGCATTGGTCTACAGCATGGGGAGAGAGGGAATGGTGGGCTTAGCGATGGAAATGGCATGAAGGGAATGGCAGAGCGTCTATCCCTGATTGATGGCTCCCTGTCGCTAAGCTCAGCTGAGGGTCAGGGAGCTACGCTGATCGTTACCATCCCGCTAATCGTAAAAGATGCACAAGGGGGTGAGACTGCATGATAAGCATTGTTATAGCGGAGGACCAACGTCTGCTTCGGGGAGCGATGGCTTCTTTGCTGGATCTTGAAGACGATATCGAAGTAGTCGGAGAAGCTTGTGATGGGGCGGAGGCGTTAGCTTTAATCGACAAGCTTCAGCCAGATGTCTGTCTCATGGACATTGAAATGCCGTTCAAGAGCGGGCTGGAGGTTGCAGAAATATTGCGGAGTAAGGGTTGTCCGACCCGAATTATTATTTTGACCACCTTTGCCCGTCCAGGGTATTTTGAGCGTGGAGTAAAGGCTGGTATTCAAGGGTATTTGTTGAAGGACGAGCCTGTAGATAAGCTAGCTGAATCTATTCGTCGTGTCATGGCTGGACATCGGGAGGTATCTCCTGAGTTAGTCTTCGGCAGTCTGCGGGAGGAGAATCCATTAACAGCACGGGAGGGCGAGATTTTAAAACTGGCTGGAGAAGGGCAAACCGCGAGCCAGATAGCCTTTTCGCTGCATCTGTCTTATGGCACTGTCCGCAATTACATCTCTGAAATACTCAATAAGCTGGAAGTGAAAAGCCGGATTGAGGCGGTACGGCTGGCGGAAGAAAAAGGCTGGATTTGAGGGGAGGAGGGCATTGTTATGCAAATATTTCTGATTCGTCATGGTGATCCGGACTATTCCATAGATGATCTAACGGAATTCGGGCATCAGGAAGCAGCGGCATTGGGAAAACGCATGGGATCTATCGGACTGGATGAATTATATGCTTCACCATTGGGTAGAGCACAGACAACAGCAAGTTATGTGGCCAAAGAGACGGGACTTGTAATTCAGACAGAACCTTGGACTTGTGAATTGAATTGGACAGGGGTTATGTTGGATGGACAAATGGCGCCTATATGGGATAGTCCCGGAGAACATATTAGTGAACTATCGAGTGGAAAAAGAGAATGGTCTGATCAAACAGATCATTGGTTAAAACAAGAGGAATACAGATTGCGGTTTAGCGAACTACAAGCGGCTTCAGATCAATTCTTGCTTAGCCACCACTATAAAAGAGAAGATGGCCTATATCGTATCCTCGAGCCTTCTACCAAGAAGATTGGAGTTGTGTGTCACGGTGGCTTTGGCCTTGCATGGCTAGCCCATTTATTGCAGATTCCTTTAGCCTTGGCTTGGTCCGTATTTTGGCTTGCTCCAAGCTCGGTAACGACGATCTTGTTTGAAGAGCGCAGCGAGCACTATGCAGTTCCCAGATGTATTGGATTGGGAGATGTCTCCCACCTCTATGCTGGGGGTATGAACTATCGCCCAAGGGGATTAATGGGTAATCATGTTTAAGGTGACTGATTAAGAGCGAGCAAGAACATTGTCTATGAAGTGAAAGACCATCCCGCAGAGGATGGTCTTTTTTAATAATACAAGAAAGTATAAGTTTGGCACGAGACATTATCCTTCTATTTCTCGCATAAGCGCTTACCGTTCTTTAGGGACACCGAAGGCGCTTTTGCTTGCATATAAGAATCATGCCCCTTGCCCAGTTCCTGATTTCCACTTGCTATTGTGCTAACGGACTTAGATGCAGCTATTTGTACATTTTAAGCCTTTTGGAGGAAGTTGCGGACTCGAGAGATCTTATTTTCCATAAATGGAGGGAATATCGTGCTATTTTAGTGATATAAAGTCTCTGAAGTCCGTTAGCATCCCAGAACAGCGAAATAGTTACGAATAAGGGCTGTGGTGTCCGAACGCAATTCTGAATTCTGCTCGCAATAAAGCTACATTTGCAGATAGCAGCAGCTTTTTCATGAAATGGTCCACTAATTTTGGTTTTGAGCCTAAATTATCTGAAATTCCACTCTTCACCGTGGATTTAATTTCACCTGTGAACCTTTGCCGCCTGTCTGGATGCCGGTATCTTTGACTCCGACTTCCTTGAGGTCAGCTATGAGGCGTTCTAGTACCGTCTTTGCGGCAGCAGCTTCCTTCGCACCGGATGCTTTGACAACTAATTGCACCGGCTTGCCGGAGCGTAGATGCTTCTCGGCCTGACGGAGCTTCGTATCGTAGTCATGCTCTTCAATATGAGCAGTGAAGCGGAGCTCTTTGACCTTCTCCTTGCTGCCGCCCTTTGCAGCTGAGCCACCACTGGCCTTGCGTGCTGAGGCTGCTTCTTTCTGCGCGGCCGCTTTTGCTTTGCCCTTTGCAGTTAGGCTGCAGGGCGGTGGGCTGCTCATTAGCGAGGTGCATACCAGATCAGCTCCCGCTGATCTGGCCATGGCCAGCGCCTCTTCCCGTGAGACGATACCCAGCTTCTCACCCCTAAGTCCTGTAAGAACTACTTCGGATGCTCTGATTTGTTCATTGATTAATACTGCCACTTCTATGAATCCTCCCCTGATAACGATGATAAAGCTATCATATATGGAACTAGCTTGAGGTTCAAATGTGGAGCGTAGGATTAGCATTACTAATCCTCTCAATTTCTTCTTTTATGATTTGTAGGATTAGTTCTTTAGATGATGTTGCTAGATATTCTCGGTTGCGCCGCTGCAATATACCCACTTGAATGAACGGCTCGCTTAGTTCAACATCTATTTTTACGATATCTGTCATTAAAGCTGTCGAATCAAGCACTACCCCCACCCCAGGGTTCTTTCTTACAAAATGAGGAATAGCAGAAATTTGGCTTATGGTGGATAAAGTGGGCTTTGATTCGAATCTCGAAAATTGCTTAGCTAACCGAAGGTAATATAAGCAAGTGCGTCCTCCAGCTATAATTGGATATTCAAGAATTTCTCGAAATGAAATATCGTCTCGTCCGTTTAAAGGATGATTTTCATCTACTATAAAAGCGATTTTCTCGTGATAAAGCGGTTCGAAATAAAAGAAAGACAGGTCGGACGGCTCACCGCAGATGGCGAAATCCAGTTCTCTTTGTAGAACAAGTTGTGAGAGGGAATCAGTGTTACCCTGAATGAAGTTACATGCCATCTTTGGTTTTTGCTCCTGAAACTTTCGCAAGGCGTTCGGTAGGACGGATTCCATCATGGATTCAATGCTTCCGATATGAAGTGTACCAATTTCGTCATGCTGTAAAGCTTTGGTGAGTTCTGTTACATAGTTCCAATGTTGAATAAGGTTATCGATTTCCCCTGCAAAAACTTGCCCGGCACTTGTCAGTTCTACTTCCCAGCCTCTGTGAAAGAGTTGTATGCCCAGTTCTTTTTCAAGTCGTTGAATTTGGTTGGTAATAGTAGACTGTGCATAATTCAACTTCTCTGCAGCGCGTGAGAAAGTGCCTTCTTGAAGAATGGTCTTAAAAGCCATCAGTTCTTTTAGATCCATCGATTGTCACCTCTATCGGTATAATTGATTAAGATTATTATCTTATTCAATTATATAAATCAAAATACTGAGAGTACAATAAAAGAATTCCAAAGAAGGAGTGAATTATAATGCCATTCATTAGAGTCAGTTATCTGGAGCAACAATACGACACTCATCAGCTAGAAGGAATATGCAGAGCGATTATGAGCGCGTTAATTCAGCATTTCCATGTACCGGAGGATGATATGTTTCAGGTTTTTCATGCGCATAAAGCGGGGGAATTTTTTTATAGTAAAGATTATTTAAATATTGAACGAAGCGACGGACTGATATATATCCAAGTTACGCTAAAATCCGGAAGATCAACGGAACAGAAGAAAAGCTTTTACGCGAGGCTAGCCGAGGAATTATCGATGACGCTAAACATCAGAAAAGAAGATATATTCATTGTGCTCGTCGATACGGAATTCGAAGATTGGTCGTTTGGTAACGGTGTTGCTCAAATGCTACAACCTCCGGTTAGGGAGGTGTAATATGGCGCATCAGAAAATCGTCACAAATGTACGGGAATCGTTAGGGGAGTTCGCTCCGGCATTCGTCGACTACTCGGAAAATGTGTTATTTGGGGACTTATGGAGACGTGAGCAATTATCACTTCGGGATCGTAGCATGATTACGATTTCTGCCTTGGTGATGGGGGGCATGACGGAACAACTCCCCTATCATCTGCACTTGGCTTTAGAGAACGGCTTACAACTTGAAGAAATCGTGGAGGCCATCACCCACCTTTCTTTTTATGTAGGTTGGCCGCGAGCCTCTTCAGCTCTAGAAGTTGCAAAGGATGTAATAGGAAAAAATAAATAACGTCTGACTTTTCAATCCCATCCGTAACCTTTAGGAACTTCATTGGCACTTGTATATAATACGGAAGAAGGGAGCGGAGGACAGATGCTTCAGTATATCGAAGAGGCTAAACAAGGAGACCGACAAGCTTTTGAACAGATTGTTAAGCACTTTACACCGATGGCCAATGCAGTTGCGTTCGAAAAGCTGCGTGACTATCAATTAGCGGAAGATGCTGTGCAGGAAGCTTTCACAGAAGCCTTTTTGCATTTGAATAAATTACGAGCAGTAGAGGCATTCCCGGGCTGGTTTAAAGCTATTGTGGTGCGGCAATGTTATCGCATCTTGCGAAGAAAGCAGCATCCTGCATTACCCTACGAGGAAGCTGCGCAAGCGACAGAATCTCCATTTTCTATAGCAGATATTATTGAGAAAAAGGAAACCCAACGGCTGGTTCACGAGTCTATAGCTGCATTAACGTCCAATATGCGGATTGCCGTTCAATTATATTATTTTCAAGGCTACTCACTACAAGAGATTGCTGACTTTCTGGGGACTTCGGTTTCGGTATTGAAGAAGCGACTTTTTGATGCCCGCCGCAAGCTGAAAGGTGCATTGCCTGTGGCAGATGTTCTTTCCGTATTCAACCATTTGTACGAAGGGGGAAAAGCTGTGCTTCACATTGTAAATGGAGATGTAGTGGGAGAGAAGCTGCGGCAAGGAATCGTGAAAGGTGATGTACTAGTGTGGAGAGAGGTATATTCGCATGGGCCGGTATTCTTGGATCCTGCCGATGGAGATAACCGCGCTGTTCGAGCGCAATATTTGGAACAAACGATGGGGATTCCGCAGAGGGAATTTATCGCCAATAGTGAGAGGCAAGAGAAGATTTTAGCTGATTTCCATAAATATGAAGAAGTGGTGTTATGGTTCGAGCATGACCTTTTCGATCAGACGATGCTCAGTTATTTACTCCATTGGTTCTCGAAGCAGAAAATGTTAACCACCAAGCTAAGCTTACTATGCATTGGAGAGTATCCGGGAATAAAGTTATTTCGAGGACTTGGACAACTTTCTATAGAGCAGATGGAAACATTATCAGGCACATGGAAGCTAATCGGAGCCAAAGAATTAGAAGCAGGTCAAGCACTCTGGGAAGCCTATGTATCACCGAATCCAGAATTGCTGTCACAACGATTAACTATAGATACGTCGGCTTTACCCTTTGCACATGACGCCTTCCGGGCGCATTTATCGCGCTTTCCTTCTACTACAAACGGACTTGGCATCGTAGAACAAATCACGCTGGAGATGATCCATGAGGGAATAAAATCACCCTATGAGCTGTTCAAAAATGTGAGTGATAAGCTTCATATCTTGGGAATGGGCGACTTGCAATATTGGCATATCCTAAGAAAGATGGTACAAGGCACGTACCCTTTGCTACAAACTCATGGATGCAATGAGTTCCCTGTTTATAACGATTCAGTAATGCAATTTAAAGACTGTGGGCTTGTATTAACAGAGCTAGGTAAGAGTGTAATAGCTGGAAACGAAGACTGGGTGCAGAAGAATGGCAGCGATGAGTGGTTTGGAGGTGTACATCTGCAAGGATTGACTCCGCGCTGGCGGTGGAATCCGTTGGTCGGTGCGCTTCAGGAGAGAAGTGCCGAGGCGTAATTTATTAATCTAAATGTTTGCTACACAAGGCATATTGAGCATAAAAAGACTTCCGCTAATTTGGAGATACTCAAACGCTCCAGAGGGGGAAGTCTTTTTTGTTGTATCCATATATTATATGAATAGTAAATATAGTATATATCATCTATTTAAAGGGTGATTGATCTTTGTTGGAGAATATTATCTATAGAATAAATAGTGAAAGTATTCACTTGATGATGCAAAGGGAGGAATATTCGTTATACGATAGGAGGATGATGTATCAATGTCCATACAGAATAAAACAGCAATGATAAGAATTGCAAAAGCAAATTTAAAAGCGGAAAAAACCAAAAATTACTTTGTAGGCAGTGTGATAGCTTTAGCTGCGTTTTTATTAACTGTTGTAATGACCTTTGGTTATAATTCTTTTACTAACCTACAACATGAGTCGAATTTCCAGGCTTTATTCTATAATCTCAATAATAATGAAATCTCACGATTGAAAGAAATAGAGGGAATTAATAAAATCGGACTCTATAAGGAAATAGGCAGAGAGAAAAAAGAGGAACGCCTATTGTCCATTCTCTACACGGATCAAGCCATGATGGATTTATCAAATGCCAATATCGTTCTGGGGAAGTTCCCTACAAAAGAAAATGAAATTGCAATAGAAAAAGACTTTCAGTTATCCGATGATCGAAGCCTGGGGCTTGGCGATTCTATTTCTTTGCAATTTAGAAACAATGCCAGCAAAGAATTTCAAACCAGCCAATTTGTGATTTCTGGAATTCTGCAAACAACCGCATCAGGTAACGAGAATCGAATCGGCTACAATGCTCTGGTATCAAGCGCGTTCGTTGAGGCAGATCCATTTCTTTCCAAAGAGGATTTCTCCGCGGCAATTAGCATCAACAACAGCAGCAGTTATTCCAACGAGGAACTGAAGTCAAAAATCAAAGAAATAGGGCAGCGAATGGGTATCTCTGAGAGAAATATTCAGATCAATAATGTAAATGTGGACAGTAATAATCTGTCAGGAAGCACTGTGATATCCATCCTGTCTATCATGCTGATCATCGCACTGGCTTGTTGGCTAGTTATCTACAATATCTTTTATATTTCAATTACTAAGCGAATTAAACAATACGGACAACTTAGAGCAATCGGTGCAACAAAAAAGCAGATAAAACAGCTAGTTCTATATGAAGGGAAAAATCTTTCAAGAAAATATATCCCTATTGGAGTTATCTTAGGATGTTTAATGAGCTGGATTTTAAGTGGCTTTCACTGGAATGCAGTTCCAAGTTTTTCACTTGCCTTTTTAGCCGGTTTTCTCACCAAAGTAACAGTTAGAGCTTCATTAAACGCACCATCTAAATTCGCATCAAGAATCTCTCCTATAACAGCGATTAGACATGTAGATGCCGATGTTAATACAAAAAAGGAGAAAAGAAACTCGAAAAGACTCACACCATTTTCTTTAGCTGCATTGAACTTATCAAGAAGCAGGAAAAAGACGGTGTTAACTTTGCTGTCTCTTTTTTTAAGCGGAACGCTATTTGTTTCCTTGGGGACATTATTAAACTCGGTCGATCCAATCTCAAAAGCAGAGAAATATTTTCCGAATCATGGTCGGTTTGATATTCAAATTAATAATGAGTTGTATTCTGAAACAACCTCATTAAGTGATCTTCAGACGGAAGGGCAACTATCTACTTCTTTAAAAAATAAAATCCTAGCTATAAATGAAGTTGAGGACGTAATCGAACATCAGTATATTGAAGCTGCTATCGAAGGAATAAAAACGGATGATGGGGCCGCGATAGTCAGTATTGAGAATATCCCTACGTTAAACAACGAAAGATGGAGTAGTCATTTGGCTGAGGGGAAGATCCCAGATGTTGATTCGTCGGATGCATCCTACATTCTCCTTAACAGCGCCAGTAGTGACTTAGATTATTACGGGGCTCATTACGCTGTCGGTGATCATATTTCATTCATAATTGCTAATGATCAGGAGAAGGTTAAACATGATTTTGAGATCATTGGAGATATTACGGATAAGAATTCAGGAACTTCATTTTATCTTCCGCCCAAAGTAATGAAAACTGTAGCCCCTTTTAATAGCAATAAGAGCTACGAAGTTATTACTATGGATAAATCGAATGAAGAGTCAATAAAGAGTGAGTTAGAGGGTGTGATTCTCAATGAGGATACACTCAAATTATTGTCTTTTTCCGAAGTTGTGGAATCCAATAGAATTGCTTTTAGAACTATTACTATTTCAGTGTATAGTTTTATGGTTTTTATAGCAGTATTCAGTATGATCAATCTCTTGAACACCATAATCACCACTATTTCTGCAAGAAAAGGGGAGCTAGGCCTTATGCAAGCCATAGGAATGAGCCGAAAACAATTAATGGCTATGTTAACCTATGAAACAGGATTTTTAGTGGTTGGAAGCTTTACGATGGCTCTTTTTACGGGCAATCTAATGGGATACATGATAAGTAAGAGTGCAGGGAATATGGGGGGGCTTTCCTACATTCAATACCAATTCCCTTGGAGTGCTATTTTCCTGTATTTCTTGGTTATTTTACTTGTCCAGACTGGTATGGTTCAGTTTGTTAGACGATCAATATCGAAGCAGAGCATTATAGAGCAATTAAATTAACGATGCGGAAAGTTTAGCTATATTTAATAAATCCCTCGCCTTTATACGGGCCAAACGTGAAAATAAATAGTGAGTAGCAATTAACGTTGAAGGGTGATTTATATGCTGAAACTGCCGGTGTATCATTCCGTAATTTCTTCCCATGCCATAGTACCCGTAATTAATGATCTTTATGAAATCGGGGATGTTTTGGAGTGTAGTTTTTATGAGAACGGACTTAATGATACCTATTTACTAAAGACCTCTATTGATAAATACATTCTTAGGATCTATAAAGCTCATTGGCGAAATAAACATGAGATTGATTTTGAACTGGAGTTATTGAATCACTTAAATAAGAAGAATATCCCTGTATCGGCTCCGGTAATCAGCAGGGAGGGTGGTTACCTAATTGAGCTGGAGGCTCCTGAAGGAATACGTTACGCAGTTCTGTTTACTTTTGCAAAAGGCAATTATTCCGATGAAAAAGCTAGCTGTGAATTATACGGTGAACAAGTGGCTAAGATGCATCTGGCTATGGATGATTTCGAATGTGGGCAGCAAAGATTTACGCTTAATCTAGATCATCTGCTTCAAGAACCGCTTCAATCGATTCGCAAGCCTTTATCCCACAGGCAAGAGGATATCGATTATCTAGAATCTTTGTCGGAAGTATTGGCAAATAGCATAGCTGAAATCTCATCAGAGCTGGATTGGGGGGCATGTCATGGTGATCTTCATGGAGCGAACGTACATTTCTACGAGGATACCCTGACTCATTTCGACTTTGATTGCGGAGGTTTTGGCTGGAGGGCCTATGATGTTTCCGTGTTTCTGTGGTCAAGGGTTAGAGGGAAAGAACGAGAGCATTTTGACAATGAACAATGGACTGTTTTCCTGGATTCATACCAAAAGCATAAAGTATTATCTGAGAACGATTTAAAGGCAATCCCTATATTTGTTGCTATCCGGGAGATATGGTTGATGGGTCTGCACACAGGGAACGCACAGGTTTGGAGTTGTGGGTGGCAAAACGATCATTACTTCAATACTAATCTGCAATTCCTACGTAATTGGTGTGAAGTTCATTCTATCCAATAGACAATACCCAAACAAGAAGCCACTCCATATTTAGGGGTGGCTTTACTTCAGTCATTATTCATAAACGTCTTATGATAAGCGTTACGATATTGGGTGGGCGTCATGTTTTCGTATTTTCGGAAGAGGCGCATGAAATATTTATCGTCGGTGAATCCCGTCTCTGTCGCGATGTCCCTCACGCTTAATGCGGTTCTGGTTAGTAGCTCCTTCGCTTTAGTCACACGTACTGAATGGATATATTCCAATGGCCCCATGGAGGTATGCTGTTTAAATAGCCGAGCTAAATAGTCCTTGTTGTAATTGAATTTATCCGCGATGATGGCCACGGTAAGCGGTTCGCTTGCATGTATCCTTGTCCACTCAGCTATTTTGACGAAGGTGACATCTTGCTGTGCGCGGATCAGCTTACTGGCGAACGGCTGAAGTGCATGCTCAGACAGCTCAATTAAAAGCGAGGTCAGCAAATAATTAACGCTGGAATAGGTTAAATACCCCGAGTTGGCCACATGAAGGATTTGATTCGCCAGAATATGAATCCGGTCACTATGTTCGATTTTTATGATTTGGGGCAGATATAGATCATGTACGGACCATAAGCGCTGTGTGCGCGAAAAGATTTCTTCTGCCTCAGGCTTCATTTCCTCCTCACTCAGTAATAACCCCTCGGTTGTCAGTTCGAAATGAAACCAATAAAACTTAACCCCGGGTCGTGACTCTCTATAGCCGACATGTGTGCGATTAGGCATGAGCAGAAAAGCTTCGTCAGGGCCTACTTCAAATTGTTTGTTCTCCTCACTCAAATATACCGTTTCGTTCACCCCAATGATTAGTTCGTAGTTCCCCATAACACGCTCCACATGCTTCCATGGTGTTTCTGAGATAAATTCACCTGCCGCTGTAAAATGAACAGGTGCATCTGCATTTATTTTTAAATAGCTCATGCGGTCCTCCTAGCAATCAATAAGTCGGGTTTGTCCACTATTTGTACGACTGATCTACCGACAAATCAACGTTCCGGTGTTATCTTATGGATACAAATATACACTTGTCATCTAACCCTGACAAGATTGCGAGGGAGCGATTTCATTGAAGACGCAAGCTTTTGATCTACAGAACGTACGAATTGATTCAGGTCCACTTCTCCATGCGATGGAGTTAAATACTGATTATTTACTCAAGCTTGAGGCAGATCGGCTTCTGTCGCGTTTTCGCGAATATGCTGGCTTAGAGCCTAAGGCTGCTCACTACGAGGGCTGGGAATCTCAGGGCATTAGCGGCCATACGTTAGGCCATTATATTTCTGGATGTGCGTTAATGTATGCCTCTACGGGAAATGAAGAGCTGCTACAACGCGTGAATTATGTAGTAGATGAATTAGAGCTATGTCAGGATGCGCATGGCAATGGCTTTATTTCCGGCATTCCTCGTGGCAAGGAGTTATTTGAGGAAGTGAAGGCAGGCGACATTCGCTCACAGGGCTTTGACCTCAACGGAGGTTGGGTGCCGCTTTACACGATGCATAAGCTGTTTGCAGGTCTTCGCGATGCTTATCGATTGGCCGGCAATCAGAAGGCGCTCGTTATTGAAACGAAGCTGGGGCTGTGGCTTGAGGATATTTTTGCAGGGCTGAGTAAAGATCAGATCCAAGAGGTGCTGCGTTGTGAGTTTGGCGGCATGAATGAAGCGCTGACGGATTTGGCAGAGGATTCCGGAGAAGATCGTTTCCTCGCGTTAGCGGAAAGCTTTTATCATGGGGAAGTGCTTAATGATCTGGCCGTAGAAAAAGATACCCTAACTGGAAGACATGCTAATACACAGATTCCAAAAATCATCGGAGCTGCTAGACAATATGAGGTAACTGGGCAGGAGCATTATGCAGGTATTTCCCGCTTCTTCTGGGATCGGGTCGTGAATCATCATTCTTATGTGATCGGTGGCAACAGCTATAATGAGCATTTTGGTGAACCGGATAAGTTAAATGATCGATTGGGTGAAGGTTCCTGTGAGACATGCAACACGTACAACATGCTGAAGCTGACTAAGCATATGTTCCAATGGGATGCGTATGCAGCGTATGCAGATTACTACGAACGTGCGATGTATAATCACATCTTAGCCTCTCAGGAGCCGGTAGATGGCCGGGTATGTTACTTCGTATCTCTCGAGATGGGTGGACATAAATCGTTTAATTCGCAGTTCGAAAGCTTTACGTGTTGTGTAGGTTCGGGAATGGAAAGCCATTCTATGTATGGCTCGGCGATATACTTCCATAGTGCAGATGAGCTTTATGTCAATCAGTACGTACCTTCTACAGTGGCTTGGAAAGAGCAAGGCATTAGCTTGCAGCAAGAGACCAAGTTCCCGGCAGAGGGACAAGGTGTACTGCGGATCAGTGCAGCACAGCCAACGAAATTCACATTAAAGCTAAGATATCCTTACTGGGCTGAGCAAGGGATGAGTGTTAGCGTAAATGGTGAAGATGTTCAAGTAAATGTAGGCAAATCTAACTACTTTACTTTGGATAGAGAGTGGCAGGATGGAGACGTTGTCGAATACGATATTCCGATGTCGGTGAGAATCGAGACGATGCCGGATAATCCGAACCGAGTTGCATTCCTTTACGGGCCACTTGTGCTCGCAGGTGATTTTGGGCCTATAAATGCAGAGGCCAATAGCGATCGCGCCCTTGCTTCCGTATTAATCGGAGATCGGGACACACTGACGGACAACCTCATCCAATCTAATGTGAGCAAAAATGTGTTCCGGATGAAAGGTTTAGGGTATACAGGGGATCATGAGCTTCGTCCGTTCTACCCTATGCATGATCATCGTTATTCCGTGTATTGGGATTTATTTACACCGGAAGAGTGGAAGCTGGCAGAGGCTGAATATCGCGAAGCCGTGGAGAATAACTTGCTGCTTGAGCAGTTAACTGTCGATTCGGTACAACCTGCTGAAATGCAGCCTGAACGCGATCATAATTTCACAGGTGAATTTGTAGGCTTAGGTAAAATCCACAATCGCAAGTATCGGGACAGCTGGATCAATGGCTGGTTCTCCTTCACGATGGAAGTTTTGCCGGATGAGCAAGTGGATCTGGTGGTCACGTATCTGAAGTCGAACGATACTTCGCTGGCATTTGATATTTTGGCGGATGGGGAGCAACTTGGTGTAGGCACTCTTGAGTCTGAGGAGATGAATAAGCTGGAGACGATTCGCTATGAACTCCCGCAGCCGATCACGAGCGGCAAATCAGCAGTTACGATCAAGTTTGCTTCTCATGAAGGACATAAGGTTGGCCAAGTGGCCGGACTACGTATCGTTAAACGGAACTCTTGAATAAAAAGGCTTACAGAATTATAATAGGAACAATTCTTTTAATTGAGGTGAAATGGATGTCTTTCCGTACCGTTACAAGGAACTAGTTATCGGGCTGGGTGAAACGCGTACCAGCTATCAAGGGGGGAATCTACCCTTTTGGTTACAACTAACTAGAGCTTTGAACGGTGCCATAGGCAGCTATTTTTGTAGAGCCAGGCACTTAACCTATTTAACTTAGAGAACCGTTTATTTGTGGATGGTTTTTTACAGTGGGATAGGGGCGCCTGGCTTTTTTGCATTCAATTAAAAGAGGGGATAAATGATATGTTAAAAAAGAGTCTAGCTCATCTAAAGTGGTGGGTATGTGGTTATATTTTATTGGGTTTTGCCATTCAGCTGTTAAGTAGTTTAGGGGTTGTTGTCTTTCAAAAAATATTAGATAAGGCCACGGTAATCAACAGTTTTGGTGAAATATCCACATTAATTATGGTGTATGGGTTTCTGCTAGCTGGGGTGGCGATCCTGAATTATATAGACGAATACCCGAGTGTGTTTTTATCGAACAGCATCACGGAGCGGTTAAAGATTCTTGCACTGTCCAAAATATCAAAAATGGATTATCAAGCGTATCAGGATATGGGAACAGGGCAGATGATTAAGGTGATCGAGAACGGGGCAGCGGCTGGAAACAGCATTATTTTTTCTTTTTTTCTCAAAACATTACATGAGTTGTTACCTACTCTTCTATTCAGTCTAGTCTTTATCAGCTTCTATGATCTAAGGATCATGTTAGTGATTGCAGCTGGCTACGTGGTTGTCTTTCTGATAACAAATCTGTTGTTGAAATTTCTGTATGCCATGAAGGCTGCCATTCTCCAAGAGCAAGAAAAGATGTCCAGATTCTCTATCCGCGGGTTTATGGAATTGGTCGTCTTTAGAACCAACAAGAGATATGAGAAAGAGATCGATAAATTAAGCCAGACTGCACGCACTATCATTCATAAAAATGCTCAGCTAAAAATGATCCATGAAGCTTTTTTTGCTATATTCGAGTTATTTGTCACGATCATTAAAGTTGTTGTCCTGATTTATGGTGTGAAAAGCATTGTCGCAGGCGAGACCTCCCTTGGTATTGTGGTCGCATTGTTTATGTTCATCGATAAAATTTATACCCCAGTTGCCATCTTTAATGTTTTATTTGTAGATTACAGACTGAATAAAGTGACCTACAGAAGATTCGAGGAATTTATTGCTGCCCCAGAAGATAAGAACTTGGAATCCGGAGAAGCCATCACTGAGCTCCAAGGCAATATTGAGTTTAGGGAGGTGTCCTTTACTTATGGGAATGTGCAGATACTGAACAACCTGTCTTTTTCGCTTACGCGAGGAACTTCTGTTGCTATTGTCGGATTAAGTGGAGGCGGGAAATCTACGCTGATTAAATTGATTGTGGGGTTATTAAAAAAGGGCGAAGGTGAACTCTTACTGGACGGTAAGGATATCGATGAGATTCGTTTGAATAGCTACTATGATCATATTTCCTATCTATCCCAAGATACGCCGATTTTTGATGCTACGATAAGGGATAATATTGTATTTGATGAGGATACTCTGTCGGATGAAGAGCTATATGAGATTCTGGGAAAAGTTCATTTGCAGGAAAAAGTAAGCCATTTACCGGATCGCTTAGATACTTTGGTAGGCGAAAAAGGTCTCAAATTATCAGGAGGCGAAAGACAGCGATTAGCGTTTGCCAGAGTCATTGCCCAAAAAAGAAATATTCTAATTCTGGATGAGCCCGTGTCAGCGCTTGATAATATCACTGAGCAAAGTCTTATGGAGACGATTTTGAATGAATTTAAGGACAAAACTATCATCATTGTGGCCCACAGGCTTAATTTTATAAAAGACGTTGATAAGATATTGGTAGTGGATCAAGGGTCAATTGTTGGGGAAGGGAAGTTTGATGATTTAATAGAACAGTGCGAAGCTTTTAAAGCGTTATGGAATAGAAAAATATCGTTTACAGATTATCGATAAATTGCTAGACTCTTCTAAAAAAAGAGGTGCTATCTATGGCTTGGCCAACACATATTGTAGCGGTGGGTGGAATTGCAATAAATGAAGAGGGAGATATTCTTTTAGTAAAAACACATCATGGTGGGTGGGTATTTCCTGGAGGACAAGTGGAAGTTGGAGAAAACCTAATGGATGCACTAATTCGCGAGATTAAAGAGGAAAGTGGAATAGATGTCGTTGTTTCTCAATTGATTGGCGTGTATTCGAATACAGGTATGCATAAATGGTATGACGGTGAGACGGATGTTCCTACCAAGGTCATGTTAGACTTTATCTGCAAGCCCGTGGGTGGAGAATTAAGTACTTCGGAGGAAACATCTGAAGTGATGTGGGTAGCCAAGGAGAAGGTGCTGGATCTGATTTCTGCAGCGGCTATTCGTACCCGCTATCAAGCTTATTTGGATTTCGACGGAAATACTAGGTACATGGATTATGTAACTGGAGGTGCGTTTGAAGTTAAATTGGATCGGACGGTGTAAAAAAAGAAGCTTTGAGGCTTTCCCGAAAGGGAAGGCCTCTTTTGTTGGGAATGAGCAATCATTCCGCTATATCGTATAAGGATTGTATCGAATCATCTCAATTAAATTCACTGCGGCTGCTGATAAGGGCTCATTTTTACGTGTACAGATTGCAATGGTATTTTTCAGATGGACTCCTTCTACATATACTCGGCACAATTCTCCACGCTCTACATATTTGCGTACGACTAATGAAGAAACGAAGTTTGCACCATATCCGGCGATAACGGCTTTGATGGCTTCATGTAGTCCATTAAATTGCAGAGAGATGATAGGAGCGGGTGTGTTGTATGTGCGGCATAAAGATAATAATCGCTCCCGCGTTGAACTCCCTTCTTCACGCATAACGAAGGGTTCCTTCATCATTTCGGATAGAGAAACTTGCTGATTGGCATAACGATGATCGGGTGCGACTACAAACCATAACTCGTCCTGAAATAACTCCTCTGTCTGGATTGTATCTGGATAAGCCTCGGCGATTCCTCCATAAATAGCTATATCCACATCTACATTTAACAGCTGCTTGAGGGCATCACTTGAGTTGGTAGTGGTGATCATCATCTCCACTTGTTCATATTGCTGCTTAAATTTTGCAATCCAGGTAGGAATGAGAAAGTGAGCAGGCAAATACGTTGCGGCTAGACGGATACTTCCGTTACTGCCGTTAACATAATCTTGAGCGAATTGCTCAATTTGTTGTTCTACGGCGAACAGTCGCTTGGCGAGTAGAGTAAGCTCTTCCCCTGCATCTGTTAAAGCAATTCCTCTGCCTTGAGGTTTAAATAGGGCAAAGGACAGTTCCTTTTCGAACTTCTTAATCTGCGCAGTGATGGCAGGCTGACTTATATTTAAAATTTCTGAAGCGCGTGTCACACTGCCTGCCGATGCGATTACATGGAATAAGCGTAAGGCATGTAGGTTCATGGTTAAACTCCCATTCTTCGATTCATATATTAAATATATAAATTAAATATAAAGATATATTATATTTATGATTATAACTGATTTACAATACAGATATAAAGATGAACTTGGAAAGATGAGATTAGGGAAAGGAGTAATGGAGAGGAGGTTTGGAACTGTAGGAGCGTAGCGATCGCCTTTGTCTCCGGATTTCAACCATGAACAGTGTTTAAATTGAAGAAATCTGGAGACAACAGCGACCGGAAGTCCAAACACTCCTCATAGTTACGAACGATCCCTAAATGTGGAATTTATAAGTTCATCTAAACCAAAATCAATACTAAAGGAGAAGTGATAAATATGAATCAAACGACTACTTGGGATAAAGTCGATCAGTATATTACAGAGCGCCTGATTCCACAGGACGCTGTATTGGAAGAAGTGTTGGTCACCAATCAACAGGCAGGGTTGCCGCCCTTTGATGTTTCGCCTAGTCAGGGGAAATTCCTCAATCTACTGGTGCAAATGAAAGGTGCACGCCGGATTTTGGAGATTGGCACCTTGGGCGGGTACAGTACGATTTGGATGGCAAGAGCCCTGCCGTCTGACGGACAGATAGTTACCTTGGAGCTGGATCCTATTCATGCGCAGGTAGCTAAAGCTAATCTTTCGCTTGCCGAGGTGGATCATCTGGTAGAGCTTCGTGTAGGGGATGCATTAGAGCAACTGTCTCAGATGAAACAAGAGGGCGTTGAACCCTTCGACTTTATTTTTATAGATGCCGATAAACCGAATAATCCTAACTATTTAAAGTGGGCGCTGCAATTCTCCCAGCCAGGAACGGTGATCCTTGGAGATAATGTGATTCGTGAAGGGGAGGTCATTAATGAGAATAGCGAAGACGCTCGTGTAGTAGGCGTACGGGAATTCTATGATCTGTTGGCTGAAGAGCCTAGAATTTCGGCTACTGCCATTCAGACGGTGGGAAGCAAAGGTTATGATGGATTTGTATTGGGGATTGTGAATAGCTGAGGGATTCGACAGATCCTCTGAGCGTTACGGACCCCGTTGGCGTTATTTGCGAATTTTTAGCCTATAGAGCAGGGTTTCGGACTCCAGTGACGCTATTACTTAGAAAGAGGTTCATCTGTGTCCGATAGATGCCGGTGCCTCCTACCTGTAAATGATATCAAATCAAACAAAGGTGTCCCTAAGCCATGATGGCTTTAGGAACACCTTCGTTATTTTAAAGCGCCTCTTTAATCACCTTTTTGTAATAGAAGACGGACAATATTGCAAAGATCGAATACAAAGCAGTGTATAACAGCATCACCAGAATCATCGGTGTCCAAAGCTCTGTGCCGAATAAGAACCAGCCGGATTTAACGGCGAAGTAGCTGTGAAGCAGACCTATGACTAATGGAATACCGAAGTTGAACAATTGTTTCATCTGTATACCTCTGAGCAGATCGCCTTGCGTGAATCCAAGCTTTCTCAGAATAGTGTAGTTAGGTTTTTCATTTTCACTTTCATCCATTTGTTTAAAGTATAGAATACATCCGGAGGTAATCAAGAAGGTTAACCCCAGAAAAGCAACGATAAACATAATGAGTCCCATATTTTGTTTTTGACCTTTTATCGACTCTAATTGAGAGTCTTGTTTGTTTTTCTCATCAAATTTCAAGGTCTTGAAAAGTTCATTTGCCTGTTCAACGCTGGCCCGGACTTTCATATCAATCCCGATATTAAGGGAGGATCCTCTTTGAAGGGCAGGATCTAAATCCTTCTTTAAGCGTTTAAAGATCGATTCGTCTACAACCGCAACCGGTAAGCCACCTCCTGTGTAATACCCTGAAATGGGACTTTCGATATCTAATCTTTTATAATCCTGTGGAAAAACCTCATGTAACCCTTTGAGTTCAATCGCACCTTTATCTTTCATAGTAACAAAATTATCCAGTGCACTGCTTGATTTCGTAAAATAAGCTTTATCTGGAGTTAGATCAACGTCTTCAAGTGCATTTTCACTTATGACCGCCAGGGTCATAATATTTGAAAACATATTGTCTCCGTCCGGTTTTTTAACAAGAATCTCTTCAACATCTACATCGACCTGAAGGACTTGGGTCCTTCTTTCTGTAAATACTAAATCATTTGCCGTTAGGATCTTTGTAAATTGTTCAGCCTCTTGGGCATTCGTGAATACAAAATCCGTTGGGACATATTGCTTGGAAGTTTTCTCAGCAGAGTAAAAGGAAATGTAGCTAAGGGATAATAAACCCAGGGCTAGTGCCGATACCGTTGTAATGATGGTTAATAATACGGCATTGGATTTCATGCGAAACATAATGGAGGAAAGAGATAGAACCTCTCTAATGTTCAGATAGCCGTTTTTCCGCTTACGAATGATATGAAAAATAAAACTTACCGAGCCTTTATAAAATAGATAGGTCCCAATAATGACGGATCCCAAAATAGTAATCATGGATATAGCCAATTGATTCATTGAGGTTACGTCTTCGGTAAGTAATTTAGAGGAGAGCACATAGCCCAGTAGGATTAGGCCAATTCCGACAATCCCTATGATCATTTCAAAGAAGGATAACTTTTTCACTGTACCTTCTGTTGTTGAGGTTACCCGGAACAAGGATAAGATACTTTGTCGTTTAATAAATCCATAATTCATCAGCATGATCAAAAGATAAATCACACAAAATACGATCAACGTCTGAATCAAAGCTTCGATAGAGAAATGAAGGGAGGCTATAGCATCGACCCCCATTATTTTAAATAAGATCATGAGGATCAATTTTGAGATAGAAAAGCCTACTAATATCCCTAGGATCAGGGAACCGAAATATAGGATAAAGTTTTCTGCCGAAAGAATGCGGAAAATTTTATTTTTGGTCATTCCAATTAACTGAAATAAGCCAATTTCTTTGCCGCGTCGTTTGATAAAGATCGTATTAGCATACAACAGGAAAATAGAGACAATTACGACTAGTAAAACCGAGGCAGCTGTGATGGCTGCGCCCCCTTTGATAGAGCTTTCCAGCTCATCCATCGAGGGATCGTATTGCAAGGTGACAAAGGCGAAATATAAGGCCACACTAAAAACTAGCGCAAACACGTATAGGTAGTAATTTCGGATGTTTTTTCGCAGATTTCGAATCATTAATACATTAATGCTCATTCTGCACACCGCCTAATACACCCTGTGTTTTTATAATGTCGTTGAAGAAAACTTGTCTTGATTGTTCTCCTTTATTTAGTTGCGTATAGATTTTTCCATCTTTTATAAAAATAACTCTACTGCAATAACTGGCAGCCACTGGATCATGTGTAACCATAACGATGGTTGCTCTTCGTTTTTGATTGAGTTCACTTAGCTTATTTAATAAATCAGAAGCGGATTTAGAATCCAGCGCCCCGGTAGGCTCATCAGCAAAAATAATACTTGGATCATGAATGAAGGCACGAGCTGCTGAGGTACGTTGTTTTTGACCGCCAGAGATTTCATTGGGGTACTTATTTTTTAATTCCAAAATCCCCAATTCCTTTGCGAGACTTTCGAATTTCTGATTGGCGGCTTTCTTGGGTGTATTGGTAATGGATAGTGGCAGCAGGATGTTCTCCTTTACCGTCAGCGTGTCCAAGAGATTATATTCTTGAAAAATAAAACCTAAATGATTCTTGCGAAATTCAGCGAGCTGCTTCTCTTTCATATTGGAGATTTCATTGCCCTCGATGGTAATAGATCCGTTACTGATTTTGTCGATCGACGAGAGTACGTTGAGCAGGGTGGTTTTACCTGAACCGGAAGGCCCCATGATGCCAACGAATTCGCCTTCTTCTATACGAATATCGAGTCCGCTTAACACGGATTGTTTGTTTAATTTATTGCCATAGCTTTTATGAATTTTAGTAGCTTCTAGAATTGCCATAATGATTCACTCCTTCGTTTCTTCTTGTATAGCTTTATTATAAAAAAGTTTATTGTTCTTATCCTGCGATTGCCCGAACAAAATATAAAAGCATGTGACATTGTTGTCACATGCTTGAGATTTTAACGAATTCATTTTTGAGTGGGAAGGTTAGCGTAAATGTTGATCCCGCTCCGAGCTTGGATTGAACCCCGATGATGATGAGTAAGGATTGAGCTGCTTTCTGAGCTAAATATAAGCCCATGCCTGTGGCGGCATTGTCGCGATGTACAGTAGTGGAAGTAAACCCTCTGTCGAAGATGCGCGGCAGGTCCTTCGGATCTATCCCGCGCCCGCAATCCTTCACCTTAAGAACGATATGTTCAGCTTGCTGGTAGCTATTCACTGTAATATCAGAAGCCTCACTATATTTTACGGCGTTGGTTAGGAGTTGTCTGAGGATAAAAGCCAGCCATTTAGCATCACTAAGCACTTCAGCAGCTTCTAAGTTCAACTCAAAGCCGATTCCCTTCTGAATACACCAAGATTGTAATGTCTTAATCTCACTAAAAATAAGCGTTTCTATATCGATTTGCTCCATGTACAGGTCGTTTTCAATAAATGGTATCCGTCTTTGATGGAGCTGCTGATCCAGCAGCAGGTGAATACGCAGCCACTCATAGGTCAAGTGCCCCTTCATAACATCATCTTCTATACGCTCAATCATTAGATGCATTGCGGTCAGTGGAGTCTTTACTTCATGAATCCAGGATAACAGCTCATCCTTCTCTTGCTCCAAATTCATTAAATTGTCTGAAGCAGTCCGCTTTAACAATTTCACTTGGTTGGTGATGCTCTCTTCGATGATTTTCTCAAAAGGACTTTCGGCAAGAGCGATGCTTGTCAGATCGAGATCATCGTCCCGCTCATTTAAGCTTTTATAAAATCTGGTTTCCTTAGGATAGCGAATGACTAGAAAAATTACGAAAAAAATCATCGATAAAGAGACCAGATAGAGCACTGAAGACAGGGGGATGGTCGGGTCCATAAAGGTGATAAAGAGCATAAATAGATGTACAAAGAGAAAAAGCAAAATCCAACCGAGTCTTTCGAGCAGGTACTTTTTAATCATAGAGAATCCTCTTCAATGGCTACGTACCCTTGTCCAACCTTCGTCTCAATAAACGCCCCTAATTCAAGCTCGTCGAGCTTTTTGCGCAGCCGATTTACGTTGACGGTAAGGGTGTTGTCGCTAATAAAGCGCTTATCGTCCCATAAGCTATTAATTAATTCCTCGCGGGTGACAATTTTATTCTTTTTCTCAATGAGCAATTTCAATATGAAAATCTCATTTTTGGTAAGCTCAATCGTTCCCGTGTCGTTGGTCACTGAATTCCGCTCATAATCGACGGTAGCTCCGCACCACGTTTTGAGTTCAATGTTATCCGTATTGTAATTGTACACACGCCGGAGAATGGCTTGCACCTTGGCAATGAGTACATCGAAATGGAAGGGCTTTTGGATATAATCATCGGCTCCCAGCTGCATGGACATCACCATATCTGTCGGATGATCCCGAGAGGATAAGAAGATAATCGGCAGATTAGAGTGAGAGCGAATCATTCTGCACCAATGAAATCCATCGAATTTGGGTAATTGGATATCAATTATCACTAAATCAGGTTTGATTTCCGTGAATTCCTGCGTAACATTGTTGAAATCTTGAATGCCATATACATCATAAGACCACTGCGTAAGCCGCTCTTTGATCTCATTAAACAGCGTTGTATCATCTTCGATTAATAAAAGCCTGAACAAATCGGTCACCACACTTTTAGTTTCGTGCCTTGCGTTTAGAATACGCTTAAATGATTGAAGCCATACTTTGATTGTGCTTAGAGCATTGCAGATAACACTGTCTGATAATGTGCAAATTCCTTCGTTTCATTAAACTGAGGGCACATTTTCAAGGAGAGCAGGGCGCTTTCGATTAAGAACTCTCTTGGTTCCTTATTGTTCATGATCTCTTCTTGGATAAAATATAACAGCTTCAGTGCATTGGACAGGCTGGGATCATCGGCGGCGAATGATTTATCAATGATTTTTTTTAAGCTTACGGTCGCAAACGATAAATCATTATTAAAAAAATCAGTGTATTCAGCAACAGGCAATAGTTTCCCTACATGATCGGGGGAGATAAGCTGCATTCCTTTTTCACTTAAGTCCTCAACAATCGTCTGGATAAGAGTAGTGCAATAATTAATGATTTGTTGAGAGGTAATGACTTCATTCATGGCACTGTTAATTTGCAGCATATGTTGCAAGATGCCTGTGAAAATGATGGCTCCATCCAGTAGATAGGGTTTTTTATCTTCAGAAAATATATGCAGGAAACGTTCATGCACCCAGGTTAATAAGGTGAATTTAGTTTTTTTGATGAACGTAATTAAATCCGGATCATTGGAGACCAGGGCATCTTCAACCAGCTGCAACAATTTATTTTTTTTATTGATTTTCATAACCAGTTGAACTTGTTTAGCGAATATATCAATGTCAGAGGGGTCCTGGCCAATGAGCAGGCCATTTCTGCCTTCTTCCAGCTGGTCATGAATAGAGGTGAATACAGCTTTAAAGAGATCCCCCTTGGAAGGGAAATAATTATAAAAAGATCCTTTGGAGATCCGGCTGTGATTCAGAATGTCCTGTATGGATGTGGCGTGGTAGCCTTTTTCAATAAATAATTCATGTGCTTTTTGAATCACTTGCTCTTTCCGTTTATTTATCATCTTAGGTGCCCCTTTAAGCTGGACTCTTTTGTGCAAAAAAAACACTTCACGTAGAATAGACTAGCTTATATTTCCACTTAATACAATTTAGTTTTTAAATGAATTCTGACTTGCCAAGCAGTAAATATAAGAGTAATATATTCTACGTTGTAACATAAGTTCAAAATTGAACCGACGGTATGATTATAGAATGGAGGATTCCAAAATGAAAACGAAAGAAAGTAAAGCGTCCTATGGGATTTTGGCAATCCTTATGATTGGTGCATTTGTTGCTTTACTGAGTAATACCTTGCTCAATATAGCTTTACCATCGATTATGAAGGATTTTGATGTCAGTGCCTCAACGGTACAGTGGTTATCGACGGGTTATATGTTAGTGAACGGGATCATGATTCCTTCAACGGCCTTTTTAATTCAAAAGTATACAGCCAGACGATTATTCCTAATCGCCATTGGATTATTTGCAATAGGGACCTTCATTGGAGGCTTTGCTCCAAGTTTCCCTGTATTATTGATTGCGAGAATGGTCCAAGCCTCAGGGGCCGCGATTATGATGCCATTATTAATGAATGTATTGTTCACCACATTTCCACCTGAAAAACGTGGCTCGGCCATGGGGATGTTTGGTTTGGTTATGATTTTTGCACCAGCCATTGGTCCTACACTCTCAGGATGGATTATTCAGCATTATGAATGGCCTGTGCTGTTCTTTATGATTGCACCGATCGCCGTATTGGTGTTCATTCTTGCCTTCTTCAAACTGCATGATCCTAAAAAAGATGTGGCTATTAAAATTGATATTCTATCCGTAGTTCTATCAGCGATTGGGTTCGGGGGTCTTCTATACGGCTTCAGTTCCGCTGGGAATAAAGGATGGGATGATCCAATGGTCTACTCCACCCTTATTATCGGGGTTATTGGTTTAGTGATATTCATTATGCGCCAGATGAAGATGAAGGAGCCTATGCTTAACTTCAGAGTGTACAAATATCCGATGTTCGCTTTATCCTCAGCGATTTCGATTACACTGAATATGGCGATGTTCTCAGCCATGATGTTAATGCCGATTTACCTGCAAAATATTAGAGGCATTTCACCTCTGGATTCGGGACTCCTAATGTTGCCTGGTGCGTTGATTATGGGGGTTATGTCTCCAATCACAGGTAAATTGTTCGATAAATTCGGCGGCAAAGTCTTAGCGTTAATCGGTCTGGCTATCGTAGTGATCAGTACGTATTTCTTTAGTGATCTAACTGAGACAACGAAATATTCGACACTTATGATTTTGTATTCTGTGAGAATGTTCGGGATTTCAATGGTTATGATGCCTGTGATGACCAATGGTCTGAACTCCATTCCGGCTAAATATACACCGCATGGTACAGCCATGAACAGTACGATTCAGCAAGTCTCCGGGGCGATTGGCGGGGCGCTGCTTGTAACGATTATGTCTAACAGTACCACATCACATGTCAAAGATATGGTAGCTGAAGCTGTGAGTAAATTAACGGCTAAGCCTTCTGCAGAGCAATTGCTTGGCATTCAAAACCAAGTCATCGCAAAAGCAACGATCGAAGGAATTAACGATGCATTCTTAGTGTCAGTAGGCGTAGCCATCATTGCCTTTATCCTAGCTTTCTTCATAAAAAGAGGGATACAGCCTAAGGATACAGAAACAATCGAGGAAAAAGTGGCTGTTAAACAAGTTTCATCCGCTAGATCGATGTAATTTGATATGTAGAAAGACGCTCACCTATGGTGGGCGTCTTTTTGTCTTAATTAAAAATAGAACTCTGAGTGAGTCTTGGTCCATCCTGAATGACCGTTATGGAGTCGTTTCCACCTACATAAATTCTATTTGTGAGCGGGTTTAGCACAGTGCTGCCTGATACGGAGGAGAATCTTGCGAGCCGTTTAAACGTGGTGGCGTTATAAACGGACATATGATTCTTATCAAAATTACCAACAAATAAATGATTTGTATTCGGGTTGATAATCGTGTTGGAGGAGGTAGGCAACACCTTTGTGGTTATAATTTTGTTGTTGCGCCCATCTATGACAAACAGCCTGCCCTTACCCTCCACTTGTGCACTTGAGACATAAATACGATTCGTCAGCGGATTTATAACGACCTCACTTTGCAAACGTCCCAGCTGTACATTACGCAACAATTTATTGGTTCGGCCATTGATCACAGAAAGAAACCGGCTCAAGTTATTAGCGACATAAATACGATTGGTAATTTTATTAAGTGCTGGCGCTATCACGGGGTTACTTCCGACTTTTATTGTCGCAATGATCGCCTGTGTAGTTCCGTTAATGACGGTGACGCTATCATTTACTGTATTGGTCACATAGACACGGTTGGTAAGCTCATTGATAACAATTCTGGAGGGGCGTCCACCGATTTCAATCTTTTTACGGACCTGATTTGTTTTCCCGTCTATGACGAATAGGGTTCCGAATGCGCTAGTTACATAAATCAGATTGGTTCGAACATTTACTCCGATATTGTCTGGGAATCGGCCTACTTTGACAGTTTTGATTACCTGGTTTGTCCGCCCGTTTATGACAGATACGTTTTCGTCACGGAAGTTAGGTACATAAATCCGGTTGGTTTGGGGGTTGATTCCGAGCTGAGACGGCAGTCTTCCTACAGGGATCCGAGCGATAATGCGATTAGTTCTGCCCTCCAATACCCCGATAGTTCCAGCCTCGGTGTCTGGGTTTACAAAGTATACTCGATTCGTGACGACATTTACTTTTATATCTCCGATCGGTCCGGCAGAGCGGACTGTAGCAATCACTTTTGGCTGCGCCATGCTTTTACCCCTTTCCAAGTAAATAGATACTTCATTATATTTAGGCTTAGGCAAAAGGGTACTTCATTTATCCTTGCAAGATATATATTAGGAGTGTAGAATGGTACTCCATTATCCAAATATTAGGTTAGGTGTAAGCGTTTTATTTTTTGAGAAATTGAGATTGATTGGAGGTTGGGGTTGAGATGGTGAAATCAGTGTTGTCGGATATTTTATTAACACCTGATAAGACGCAGGTTCATAGCGAATTATTAGAGGAAATTGGGCAGTATATCACACAAGAAATTCTAAATCATCCGTTAATGAAAGAGGAGAGTCAGCGGGTAAGTATTCTCCTTGATGGATCGACCGCACTTGGTGTGGTGGATGAGCAGTCGGATGTGGATGTAATCATTATTTGTCAGGACGAGTATTATAGCAGCATTAATCATCGGTTCGAGCAAGCGGGGCTGATCCCGGAGCAAAGTAGTTTTTTTATGGATTTACGACTTCCCAGCGGCAAGTCCGGACATTACACACTGCATAAAATATCAGAAATCAAAGCGGCGTTAATGAGCGGAAATATGGAATGGCTGTGGAATGCTTCTATTTCTTATATCTACTATGACCGATTGGATGTAAAGTCGCTTTTTGATGCCTATGTGCCCCTCCAACCTGAAGTCCTAATGAGATTTCGTAAGAATTCATACATACAGTTAAGAAGTTATGCCAAAAGCTTAGATAATCCGGTAGTGCGTGGCGACGCCTTTCCTATTTTATTTTTAGCGGTTTCTCTTTATAAAGAAGCATTACGCTGTGCCATTACTATTGAAGGTCACCCCTACCCCTATGACAAATGGCTGGTACCTGTAGCCAAACAAACGACTGTCGGCCGAAAGATTATGGAGTGTGCGGGCGATTTTTGGAGTTTTATTAGAGATGATGAATCCTTTGCTCCTATGTACCAAGAGGATAATAACTTTGTCAAAATGGAAAAACGATTCCGGAAGATACTTGTAGAGGAATTCCGCATGCGGGGGATCGATGAACCTTGGTTAGTAGAGTGGTGGAAGTTTATGGAGGAGTGAGTGGAGCTATAGGGTGTTTGGTGAGTAGAGTAGCTGTGGTGGCGGGGGTGCTGGGGATGGCTGTAGTGGCTGGGATGGTCGGAGTGGTGGAATGGTCGGATGGTTGAAGTGGCTATAAGTATTTGGGTGAGTGGCTAGCTGGCTGTAGTGATTAAGTAACTTAAATGACTCCCCTTCCTCCTCTTGATTATGGTAAGGTATATTGAAGTGGAATTTTAGTGAGAGGTGATTATATGGACGGGACAGTTTCAATATTAGGAGTTCCCTTTTCAAAACTAACACTACATGAGACAACACTTCATCTAACAAAGCATATTCAATCTGGGGAATCGAAACTTTTCCATTTGATCACGGCTAACCCGGAAATTACGATAACAAGTCAATCGGACGAGCTGCTACGAACCATACTTCAAGAAGCGGATCTAATCACTCCTGACGGGATTGGCATTGTGATGGCATCAAAAAGAAAAGGCGATCCTATTGCTGAGAGGGTAACTGGATATGAGCTGCTTCTTGAGCTTTTGGAGCAAGGAAATAGCTTGGGATGGAGTTTTTATTTCTTGGGAACAGATGAGCTTACCAGCTGTAAAGCGGTCGAAAAGATCACGGAGTTATATCCGAATGTGAAGATTGCAGGAAGACATAATGGTTTTCTTACCAAGGAAGAGGAGCCTGCCATTGTAGCAGAAATACAGCGCGCACAGCCAGATTTCCTGATCGTTGCGATGGGTGCGCCATACTCTGACAAATGGGTATATAAGCACAAACAGGAGCTTACGCAGGTAAAAGTTGTTTTTGGCGTGGGGGGCAGCTTAGATGTAATAGCGGGAAAAGTTACTCCTGCACCAGCGCTATGGAAAAAACTCAATCTGGAGTGGTTGCATCGACTTTTGTTCGCTCCCGTTGCGAAGGGACAAAAGTCGCGATGGCGCAGACAGGCAGTGCTGCCCAAATTCGTGTTCCGAGCTATGATTAGGAAATGAAGAAAAGGCCTCGTTTATGGGGGCCTTTTTTTGGTTCGGTTGGTGGGAGAGGAGGAGGGGGCAGATGTGAGAGTAGGAAGTAAGGAGTAGGGGGAAGAGTAAGAGAGATTAGTGGGAGTAAGGTGAGGAGTATGAGCAAGAGTGAGTAGTGAGTAGTGAGTAGTGAGATTGAGGTAAGGAGTAGAGTAGAGTAAGTAGTGGGATTGAGGTAAGGAGTAGGAGTAAAAGTGAGTAGTGGGAGTATGTGTAAGAGTAGTGAGTAGAATGTAAGTGCGACTATAGCTGTGACCTTTAAACAAATTAATAATAATAAACAACACCGATTCTGGTTGATGCCATAGTCTCGTATTTAATTCAAACTAAAAGCTAAAGAGGAACAATAAGGGCAAAAATGCCCCTGAGTCACTGGAATTCCGCCGAAGTGGGAAATAGAAGGCAAAAATGCCCTAGATCGGGTGCAATACAGCCCGACGAATCAAATCAACGGTATAAATCCCGTAGAATGAGCCAAATCCGGCCCGACGAAGTGAATCAACGGTATAAATCCCGTAGACTGAGCCGAATCCGGCCCGACGAAGCAAATCAACGGTATAAATCCCGCAGAATGAGCCGAATCCGGCCTGAAGCAGCAAATCAACGGTATAAATCCCGCAGAATGAGCCGAGTCCGGCCCGAAGCAGCAAATCAACGGTATAAATCCCGTAGACTGAGCCGAATCCGGCCCAAAGCAGCAAATCACCGGTATAAATCCCGTAGACTGAGCCGAATCCGGCCCAAAGCAGCAAATCACCGGTATAAATCCCGTAGAATGTCCCCAACCCGCCCGGTTACTATCCATTACCAACAGGGAGTCGGTTTTCGCCACACATTTAATGTGATCCCTACTATGATGAGTGAAATTTGTTTAATTGAGCAGATACATCCGCGTCAATTATAAATAGGGCAGGAGTTTATCGCTGCAAAATAAAAAACTGACACCGCTATACCAGCGATATCAGTTTACAGTTTTTAGCGATTAAGCTAGCGGCTGCCTATTTTTAGCTTGTTCCTCTCGCATCCACTGTGACAACTGGCGTTTGAGCTTAAGGAATTCGGGAGAGTCCGTAATCTCATCACGGCGTGGCCGCGGAAACGGCACATCGACTGTATGCAGAATGGAGCCGGGGCGGCCGGAAAATACATAGATACGATTAGAGAGCAACAACGCTTCTTCGATGTTGTGAGTAATGAACAGCACAGAGCGGCGATTCTCTTCCCACAGCTCAAGCAGCCAGCGCTGCATTTCACTGCGAGTTAGTGCATCGAGTGCGCTGAAAGGTTCATCCAGCAACATTAGCTCCTGGGGAGCGAGCAATGCTCTGAGAAAAGCTGCACGCTGCTGCATCCCGCCAGACAGCATATGCGGATAAGCATGTTCGAACCCGCTTAACCCAACCTTGGTAAGCCACTGGCGCGCTTCCTCGCGGGCTCCATCCCGCAGTGCACCTTTGATCTCCCCAGCAAGCAGCACATTATCCTCAATTGTACGCCAAGGAAAAAGCGCAGGCTGCTGCGGCATATAACTAATTTCACCGCGTTGACCTGTAACGACCTTACCGTTCATGCGGATCGTGCCTGCATCGGGTTTCACAAGGCCGCCAATCATATGGAATAAGGTGCTTTTTCCGCAGCCGGAAGGACCAACGATCGAAACGAACTCTTGTTGCTCTACCTTGAGAGAGACATTATTCAGAACTTTCGTCTCACGGCGACGATGGGAAAAAGATTTGGAGATGCCGCTCACTTCAAGGGCGGGTGCCACGGTATGAGCTTCAGGAGAGCTTATGACTTCTGTTGTTCTGTGTTGCATTTGCGTCGCTTGAGACATACAGGCATCTTCCTTTCTATGAGTTACGGCGCGGCTTCCAGCGAACCAGCCATTTTTCCAGCAATGCAATAATAGCAAAGAGTACAAGACTTAAAAGTACAATAATAACAATAGCAACAAACATCCGATCCGTACGATATGCGGATTTCTGCAGAAGCATATAATAGCCAATACCTTTATCCGCGCCAATCCATTCAGCGACCACGGCGCCCATAACCGCATAAGTAGCAGATATTTTTACGCCGGAAAATAGTGCCGGGATAGAAGAGGGCAGCTCCAGCTTGGTGAAGATTTGCCACTTGCTTGCGCCAGCCATTTTCATATAATTCATCATGACCTGATCACTTTGGGCCAGACCGCCCATCGCAGCGACAGCTACCGGGAAGAAACATACTAGTGTAATCAGCACGATTTTGGGCAAAAGACCAAAGCCGAACCAGATAATGAGCAGGGGTCCGAGCGCGATGGAGGGAACATTTTGACTCAGAATAATAAGTGGATAAAAAGCCCGTCTAGCCCAAGGCAAAAGATGCAAAAGCAAAGCAACGATCAGGCCTACCCCCGTACCAATGGGAAAACCAATTAAAGTGAGCCGCAGCGTAGCCATCGTATGAGCCCAAAGACCAGAAGCGTTACTGGTGGATTCACGGGCAATATCAGCAGGACTCGGCAGAATCCAGGATTCAATATGAAATACAGATACAGATAGCTGCCATACGGTTAAAAAGAAGACGACCGCCACAAGGGGCGGCCATATTAGCTTCCAGGTCGATCTCACGGCCGATATTTCTCCGTCAATTTATCCATGCTGATTCCGTTAGGATTATGAGCGATTTTGATCTGCGAAATTACGCTTGGACTGCCTGCTTCGATCAACGCCTCCTGCATCTGACGCACAACCTCCAGCAGCTCGCTAAGCTCACCTTCCATTGTGGTTTCCAGTGGATTCACTTGATGTTTAACGCCGGATTTCTGAATGACCTCAATCGCTTTATCTACGTATGGGATGGAATCCTCATTGTTCGGAGTTTTTGGAATTACTTGAATGCTTAGTAGGGTGTTAGCCACAATAATCAATCCTCTCATTTTATAAGGTAAGTTCAAAAAGCCAACTTTGATAACGAAGTAATTCATTACAATTGTTGTTTACTCCGCCGGTAAAAAATCATTACTGAATGCACTAGCAGCATCCAGCGGTTTATCCAGCAACTTCAGATCATACATCCAGTCGCCGTAATTTTGCCAGACCTCGGTTTTTTGCTCGCCCCAGCGGGCAGCATCGTCCTTGTATTTTGGGCTAAGCCATTTTTGGCTAGCTAGGACAAGGTCGGCGTCCAGGTCAGGAACGGCCTTCGATAACATACCGGCAGCCTCTTCCGGATGATCTATGGCATATTGATAACCTTTTGATGTGGCTTTCATGAAGGCCTTCACCAGATCAGGATGATCTGCAATTTGCTTCTCACTCGTCGTCAGCACAGGCGTGTAATAATCGAGCTGCGGCGCATAATCCTTTAAGTACAGCATATCCAATGGCTCGCCACGCAACTCAGCCTCAACACCAGTCCAAGCGTAGAAAATCCAGGCGAAATCAATGTCACGTTTGACGGCGGTAAAATAATCAGCTTCACCGATACTGATCAGCTTCACCTTTTTCACATCGCCACCTTCAGGATCCATGATAGCTTTCATGGCTGCTTCTTCGGCCGGTGAGCCCCAGCCTCCGTAGGTTTTACCTTCAAAATCCTTTGGTGATTTAATATTGCGATCTACTGGAGCAGCGAATCCCGACGTATTATGCTGAATAATAGCTGCTATCGAGACAAGGGGCACGCCTTGTAGACGGGCTAGCGTTAATCCTTCTTGGGCGCTGATGCCAAATGCGGCTTCGCCAGAAGTAACCATAGTATCAGAACCCGCTGCGCCTGGCTGAACGATCTCGACGTCCAGACCTTCTTCAGCGTAGTAACCAAGATCCTTAGCTACGTATAGACCGGTATGATTTGTGTTCGGTGTCCAGTCGAGTGCGACTTTAACTTTGGTGAGCTCTTTTGGAGCATCCGTCCCAGCCGAAGCAGTTGGATCAGTAGCATTTGCTTTGTTTCCGGCTGTATTCCCATTGTTGCTGCCGCATCCGGCAATGGCAAGAATGAGTACACAGGTGAGGCACAACGTAAGTGCTTTTTTAAGGTGCATGTCTTCTTCTCTCCTTTAAGGTTACAAGAATCCCGTCTTCACAACATGAACCGTAAGTTGTAGTATGTACGTTTTTCTACATCTTTTAGTGATCTTACAAAAAAAGCGCCCCGAGTGATCGGGACGCTGGCTTGGCGCAAGGTTAGTTAAGGTCACAGGGACCAGAACCAATTGGCGATTCCTACGCTGGCATTATCCAGATCAGGTATAAGGGTCAGTATCTTGTGGGATACAATCTCAGCCGGCCAATTCCAGCACCCCTGGTTCTATGAAGTTAACGGGTATTTCTATGTGCAATATAAGTAAGCATAAGTTTTGTACCCATACTTTATATCTTATATTTCTCGCATACGGTGTATTATAGACGGCTGTACTCGGAATGTCTAGTAGTGCACTCCTGAATTTTTCCAATCCAGTAGTTTCTTTTTTGCTAGTCTAGATCTTTATATTTCTTGCGGTGACGCCGTTTAAGCTCACTAACCAGCGCCCCTAGCGTGAGGACAACGCTGATCAGAATCCCGCTCATGATCACGAAGAGGGCAAGAAATTCAAAGGGAGAATAACCAATCATTTTACTCCATTGAATCTTTCCATCCAGATCGTCAATGACCTGATTCATGCCGTAAATCCCGCTTACTACCGTAAATACAGTAAGAATCATCAGCAGATTATCCCGTCGCTTGGATTGAAACTTATCCTGATACTGAAACAGGTCATTTAAGGTTTCTTTCACTTCCTCGAACAAAGCATCGTTTCCGTATACTTTACGCAGCTGAAGAAATATCTCCCGGCCCTGCGACTGGGAAATCAACTCCAAGAAGTAGAACTTTGCCGAGAACTTATTAATGGAGTAGATTAGATTGTCTATTTCCTCATAATCATGATTAATCCGAAGTCGGGAGTGCATATTGGCTAGCTTTAGCAGAACGATTTTGTGGAAAATATTGAGTAAAAATCCGTAATAATATTGCCCGTACATCTGGTTGGCTAGACTAACAGCAATCTCCTGTTCAGCGCGGGTCATGCAGCAAAAGGTCTGCTCATTCATCATATAATACGTGTCTGGACCCCAGCGATTATAGGAGTGTTCATGACAATAGTTCGCAATATATGCTGGATCGCTGGCACTGGCATAGGGCTTTCCGTTCAGATCAATTCCATCAAGCTGTGAGGCACGATAGCGCAGATTTACACTAATCTCATCAGAGCTTTCTTCATTCTGAAAGCCATAAAAAGCTTGCACCTGCATTCTTTCATCTACGAAAAAAGGAAGGGTCTCGAAATAAGCCCCATTGATATCCGATTGATCCAGATATGGCTCCAGTCCATCCACCAAATTTCGGAAGACAAAATCCTCTACCATCTCATAGGTCTGTTCCCCGCAATGAATATAAGTGTAATCATCCTGTATGAAGGTATTCTCTAGCGCACGGAAACGATCTGCGAATTCTAGGGCAATACTAAAGGGAATTGAATCCCCCTCCAGCTGGACACGTATCGTCACGAATCCAAGCTGAAAAGGGCATATGAATATATCCGTCGAGAGAATTTTGAAAAATATAGATTGCTGCGGAATCTCCAGAATGCAGTCGAGATTATTTACTCTGGAAAAACGGCGAAACGAGTCGGCATCCTTCCTGCGTGGAAAAAGGACATGTGCAGCAAACGGTAAATAGGTGCGCTCCATTCGTTCATGGGAAACACAGTAGCCATCTCCGTAATAGGCAGCTTCAAGCTCTTTATTATCCAGAAAAAAACGTGTGAAGCCGTCGTTCTGTAATTGCTGGATAAGCTGCTTAGAATCGCCCTTTTTTATAGAAAAGGGAAATATAAACTGCATGAGCGCAGTATGTAACAAAGGCTCAGTTGAAGACTCATTCATTCATCGTCCATCCTTGTGCTCAGAATATGCTTATAGATCACATTACCCTAAAAGGATAACGTTGATACTGTTCTAAATACGGGAACTCTTTCCTTTCACCGCTTGCATGGACTGGAACCTCCATGCGGCAATGCTTAGCAGAAACAAGAAGGCGGCAAAAGCGGCGAGTAATCCGGCTGTTTGTGCCACTTCTAAATGGTCCATAGACCAGCCCATAAACAGAGGTAGCAAAGCACCGCCAACACCTCCGGAAGCAATCATAATGCTGGGTGTTGACTCTTCGGTGCCAGGCAGCATTTTGCTGGAGAAGACTAAAGCAATGGAGAAAATACCGGACATAAACAGCCCCAGCAGCAGAATTACAATGAAAGCAGCCATTCGATTGTCAGTGAACGGAAAGAGTGTCAGCAGTAACAAGGTTAGTAAACAGCTGCTGAGAATGTACACGCGGTAAGATATTTTTTCGGCAATTACACCCGCAAACAATCTTCCTGTAGACATCGCCAGCCAAAAGAAAGTGACTGTCAGTGCTGCGGCAGACTCCGTCATCCCTAGCTTGGCAATAAAGATAGCCGGCATAAAGTTGACTAAACTCATCTCTGTGCCTACATAAAGAAAAAAGAAAACGATGAAGATCCCTAACAGAATCCATTGCTTACCTTTATACGGAAATTTTTTGTTAGAACGTGAGCTTGAGGATTGCGAATTGTCTGCTCCTTGGACAGAGGCACGTTCATCCAGCATTCGTTGTAGATTACCGAAGTGCCCTCTTGTCCAGAGGATAAGAGAAATTAAGGAGAAGGCAGCGACGATTAGAAAGGCCAATCTCCACGCTCCGGCAGCAATGAGTGGACTGGCGATAAGCGGCATCACGAGTGCGCCTATCCCGAATAGCACTTCAAGCCGGCTCATTGCAATAGCAGTTCCTTCGGTTACAGCACCAATAATAATGGTGCCGATAACCGCTTCGATCATCCCGAAACCAAAACCTGCGGCAACAGCGATAACATACATCCAGCCCCAAGGCGGTAGAAAGGCGTAGGCAATTTCTGCAACTAGTAGAAGACTGGTGGCAATGAGGATGCCTCCACGTTTACCGAAGCGGCGATTAAGCAGGGGAGAGACCAACACGCCTGCTAAAAAACCAGCGAATTGACTAAAGATTAATTCACCGCCAGCACTATAATTTTGATCATAATGTTGCAGTAGAACGGGCAGAATAGATCCCAGCACAACATGTGCCAGACCGATAACGAAGTAGGAAAGACAGCCGATCCAAATCAGTTTTTTCACGAAGTAAGCTCCTTATCTTGAAGTAGTTTATGAAGTAAGGTCGGATTCAATGTGAACCTGAAGGGTACATTATAATAAGCACCATTGTTATGATAAATCCAAACGGTGAGCTTGGATATATAAACTTTTGTTTACATGCTTGAAGGGAGAGATTTACGTAATGGATAACAAACAACTGGAGCAACTCATTATTAAAGCATTGGATGACAACAAGTTCGGTTCCTTTGGTACGATCGAAGAAGGAAATAAGCCGAAAGTACGTTATATGGCCATTTTCCATGAGGGTTTGAAGATTTATTTGGCTACAAATCGCAAAACTCATAAAGTGGAGGAGTTATCCGATAATCCGAATGCTTTTGTACTGCTTGGCTATGAGGCAGGCGGAAGCAAAGATGTGCTGGAGATTGAAGCAACTGCTACCGTCTCTAAGGATGAAGGCTTGCGCTCCAAGGTATGGAATAAAGAGCTGGAGCCATGGTTTACAGGACCTGATGATCCTAATTATGTAATTCTGGAGCTTACTCCAACACGTATTGAGTATGTAGGCAGCAATAAAGAGCATGGAGTATGGCAGCCGTAAGCTTTAGCGTTGAATTGATCAAACAGCCCTCCTATCCCATATGGGGTAGGAGGGCTGTTTGATGTGTTATAATGACTTCAACTTTTTAGGTATTCATATCGGGGAGGAGCTAAAGCTACATGAGCGTTACTCTGTTATATATTGAAGATGATCGTGAAATTGGCAGTGTAGTGTCTGCTGATTTAAGCGAAAGAGGATATAGTGTCCGCTGGTTACGGAGCGGCGAAGGAGCGATGGAAGAAGCCGGCGCCTGCCAACTGGCTATTCTCGATGTTATGCTACCAGGTCTGGACGGGTTTACGATCGGGCAACGTTTGAAACGTTCTTACCCTAAGCTGCCCATTTTGATGCTCTCCGCCCGGACCTCGATTGATGATAAGCTGCAAGGTTTGGAGTTCGCAGATGATTATTTGACCAAGCCCTTTCATCCGGATGAATTGGCCGCTCGAATCGAAGTGCTGCTCCGAAGGAATGGGGCATCGGTTCAGGATTCACTCACACTTAAACATCTAGTCGTATATGAAGGGGATAACCGCGTGATGAATGCTCAGACTCAGGAAGAAATCATGCTTACAGGTAAGCAATTTCAGATTTTTTCCTATTTGCTGCGTCATCTTAACCAAATTATGACGAAGGAGCAGATCTACGAGGCCGTGTGGGGTGAGGCTTATATCGAAGGAGATAAAACTCTAATGGTACATATTCGTTATTTGCGTGAAAAGCTGGAGCTTGATCCGGGTAATCCGGAAATTATCGAAACTGTCCGTGGGATCGGCTACCGGGTAAGAGCATGAGAGGATTAGAGCGCATTCGCAAGAAACGTAATTCCTCTTTGTTATCAGGGTATTTGCTAATTATCGTATCTGCACTGCTATTTATCCCTGTGGTCCTTCCGTTGTCTTTTGTTGGCTACAATATCCTTAACGAAGTGACCAAAGGTGCCTCGCCTGTAGATACATCCCTGTATTCGAATATTGCACCGCTGGAGACTATGTGGCATAAAGAGGCACTTCACTTAGAAAGTGCCTCTTCGGAAGCCATAAATCAGCGGCTGCATGAATTGAGTCGAAAATACACTGAGGCTACTATGTTTTGGGTAGACGGGCAGGGAAAAACCCAGTTGATTCTCACGCCTGAAGAAGGGGATAAGGATAAGATTTACCCTGAAGTTCCTGATCAGTGGACTGCGGCTGAGGCTATTTCATTTATGAAAGAAAGTACGAATCGTGATCCTTTAGCCATCGTTGCTTTCGTGGGGGACAAAGTGGAGGCAGACAAGGGATTTATGGTGATGCAAATTCCAAGCAAGCTGCTGAACAAAGGGGCTTATGGGGGATTAGGGGCTTGGGCTTGGTATAACTTTGTGTTATTTACCCTTTTTGGAGGGTTCGCTCTGGTTTCATGGATGTTCTTTAGAAAAATTCGCAAACGGCTGCTGCAACTGCAAACCGCGATGACGATCACAGGCCCGGATAGAATGCCTAAGTCTATAGTGACAGGAAAACTGGACGAGATCGGTCGCTTGGAGGAAGCTTTTAATACGATGGTAACTAAACTGGATGAAAGCCGACGCAGGGAAATAGAAGAGGAAGAGTTGCGTAAGCGTCTAGTCTCGAATTTATCTCACGATTTACGCACACCCCTAACCGTCATTCGCAGCCATATCCATGTTATGACCAAAGAGGATCTGACCTCAAAAGGTAAGCAGTCCTTACAGCTTATGGATGAGCGTATTGCGGATCTTAGCGTCCTGATCGAGAATCTTTTATCTTACAATCTGCTCAATAGTGGACGGGTAACCTTAAAGCTGGAACGTAAAGATGTTTTACGCTTGTTACGGGAAAGTGCGGCTGCTTGGTACCCCGTATGGGAAAAAGAGGGCTTCGATATTGATATTAACCTGGAAGCCGAACCGCTATTCTGGAGGGTGGATGAGGTCTGGTTCCGCCGTATTCTCGATAATTTGTATCAAAACATTGTACGACATGCCAGCAGCGGGCATTATGTCGGGATCTCAACGGAGCAACGTAATGAACAACGTGCCATAATTATTGCGGATCATGGTCGAGGCATTCAGAGTCCATCCGATTACAAGGGGGCAGGTTTGGGATTGTCTATCGTCGATCTTTTGATGAAGCATATGGAGCTGGAATGGGTTGTGGAGAGCACAGGCAAAGGCACTTCTATTGTAATCTTTGATCCGCGTCGTGAAATTTAAACAAAACTTAAACTTGGCACTTCCTTGTTCTTAACCTTGGGACGTTATGCTGTATACCGAGGTGAAGAACATGGAAGAAACAGTGATTAAAACTAAGGATTTATTGAAAAAATATCGTGGCCGGGCTGCGGTAGAAAATTTGAATTTAAATATCCGTAAGGGAGAGATTTATGGTTTTCTGGGTCCTAACGGAGCTGGGAAAACTACAACAATCCGTATGCTGCTTGGCCTAATTACACCGACATCTGGAAAAATTGAAGTGTTCGGCCAGGATCTTCGGAAGAATAAGATGCAAATTTTACGGAAGGTAGGGTCGCTTGTCGAATCCCCCTCGTATTATGGGCATCTGAGTGCTGTGGACAATCTCGAAGCGATCCGCCGCATTCTGGATGTTCCGAAGTCACGAATCGCTGAAGTGCTAGATATTGTTTCTCTAACCGGGGAAGAGAGACGTCCGGTCAAAGGGTTCTCCCTCGGGATGAAGCAGAGACTCGGTATCGCAGCTGCCTTGCTAGGGAATCCAGAGCTGCTTATTCTGGACGAGCCAACGAACGGACTCGACCCGTCAGGGATTCAGGAAATTCGTGGGCTTATCAAACGTTTGCCACAGGAACAAGGAATTACGGTTGTAGTATCCAGTCACCTGCTTAGTGAAATTGAACAAATGGCAGATACCGTGGGTATTATTCGCCAAGGGCAAATGGTATACCAAGATACAATAGCTAATCTGCAACAACAGGCTGCTGGCGAGATACGCCTTGCGGTTTCGGAACCAGAGTCTGCGTTACGTCTCGCTGGAGGCCGGGGGTATGAAGGGACACTACAAGAGCAAAAACTGATTTTTTCAAGAATGAACGATGCAAGAGTAGCGCTGCTAGTCAAGGCTTTGGTAGAGAATGGGCACGCTGTCTATCGTGTAGAGGAGCGGAGACAATCGCTTGAGGACTTCTTCCTACAGGTTGTGGGAGGCGGGGAATCATGATGTGGCGGGCGTTGTCAGCGGATTGGCTTAAAATTCGCGGCAAAGGAATTTGGTTTCTAGTGTTTCTAGGACCGATTGGTCTAGTAGCCATGCAGGGCCTTAACTTTGGCCTTCGTTATGATTATCTGCGTCAGCAGTATAGCGCGGATTTATGGGGAGGACTTCTGGATAATGTGTCCGGGTTTGTGCCCACAGCTCTTTTTCTGGGAGGCACTTTAGTATGCTCGTTGATTGCAAATGTCGAACATCAGATGAGTTCATGGAAGCAGCTCTTGGCACTGCCTATCTCTCGTACCTCAGTGTTTATGGCTAAGTTAATGCTCTGTCTGCTGCTAGTGGCAGTTTCCTGCTTGTTGCTCTCAGTGGGGATAGTTGTTTTAGGGCTTATTTTGGGCTTCAAAGCGGATCTTATTCCTTATGTGGATGTAGTGCGGATTGGCTTTATGTCCTATATTGCGGCTCTGCCGGTCATCGCGCTACAGCTGTGGCTTTCCATGGCTAATCGTAATCAGACACTGCCAGTTGCCCTGGGGATCACATTATCTTTGACGTCATTTTTCTCCATGTTCCTTTCGGAGTGGGTGCCTTTAACATGGCCATATTTGGCGTGGGACTCTTCTAATCGCCTTTTGTTCAGCGGTGCGGGTCTGCTGCTGGGAATGCTGGTGTTTTTGCCGGGTGCAGTGCATTTCGCTCGAAAGGATGTGGATTAAGATGATGTCATTTTGGAGAGTATTGTCCTCAGAGCGATTAAAAATGTCTAAATCATATGTTTGGCTTTTAGTCATAGGAAGTCCGGTTTTATCACTGGTTCCCGGATTGTTATCGGATAATCAAGGTGAGAAGATGTCTTGGGAGCTGCTGTTAAGTGTGATGTCAATGATGCATGCTTTGCTGTTTCTGCCTGTGCTTTCAGGCATTTTTGCGGCCCTGATCTGTCGTTATGAGCATCATGACGGTGGTTGGAAGCTATTGTTGTCTCTGCCTGTAACCCGGTTGTCGGTGTATCTCTCAAAATATGTGATGATCATCGGATTGCTGGCAGCTGTGCAAATAACGTTCCTCGTTATGGTGCTGGGAATGGGCTTGTTCCAAGGGGCTCCAGATCCAATCCCTTGGGCGCAACTGCTAAAATCAGTATTTGGCGGCTTTGTAGCCTGTCTACCTCTCGCCGCATTGCAGCTGGCGATCTCGCAAAGCTGGAGCAGTTTTGGCGCACCGCTGGCGCTGAATGTGAGTCTGACCATTCCCAATATACTGATCGCTAATTCTTCAACCTACGGCCCCTATTATCCTTGGGTACAGCCGTTGTTGGCCATGAGTCATTATGGTGATGACGGATTTGGTGCCTTTAATCTGCCTTTAGAGACACTGATGATGATAGTGGGAGGAAGCTTGATTGTCTTTTTTGCCGCAGGACTAATCTCCTTTTATCGTAAAGCAGTCTAATTCACAATCAGAGGCTATAAACTCCTCCTCAATGGACATCCCGTGCTGTTTTTCTTATAATTAAAGAATATAATTAGCTAAGATGGAGGAGGGCGAGAGCATGGAGCCAACGGCATTAGAGGACTGCGACAATACATGCAAGGGTTCAGAGCTTGAACCGGAATCCATTGCATTGATCCTGCCAGACCGTGGGATTACTGATAAAATGGCAGAAATGTTCAAAGCGTTGGGTGATCCAACACGAGTGCGGCTCATTTACGCTTTGTCACAGCAAGAATTATGTGTACATGATTTGTCCGTGATCCTTGATATGGGCCAATCTGCGATATCCCATCAGCTCCGTTATTTACGGAATCTACGGATCGTGAAGCGGCGTAAAGAGGGGAAAACGGTATTCTATTCGCTGAACGATGCGCATGTGGAGCAGATCTTTTTGCAGACCCACGAGCATGTCCGACACGAATAGCTAGTTGCAAAAAAAGAGGGACTCCAGCAGCCATTGAATGGCTTTTGGGAGTCCCTCTTTTTATTATGCCGACGAGTCCCAACCATCCACTACGGCTTACGGACCCAGCTGACGTTATTTGCACAATAATCGCTTTTTGAGCAGAGTTGCGGACCTCAGTGCAGTTATTCTTTAGAAAGAGGTCTTATTTTGCTCTTTTTCATGCCAATAGCGCCTATGGGGTCCGATAATATGCTAAACCGGGGATAATACTGCTTTTAGTGTCAATTGGGTCCGTTAGCTGTGTGGTTTGCGACTAATATTGCTCTAATGAAGCTAAGTGGCATCTCAGCTTAACTAAGTAACATCTCAACTAAACTAAGTAGCATCCCAATTAAACCAGGCTGCGTCGGGGTTAACCAATGCGTTTAAATCCACTGAAGCCTTGTATTTCGAAGTAAGGATTTAGCTTATTAGCTGGCTTGATTTAGGTTCTTCGTTAGGTTTGGTTTTCTAAAGGACAACACTAGCCAGACACATTGCACAGCAAGCACTAGCAGGATAAATAGATCGATTCCCATGTATTCACTCGTATTATCGTTGCCCACAAACTGAATTAAATTATGTATAAAGTGAAAGGATATCAGCGGAAGAATATTATTATTTTTTAGCATCAACAAGGCTAGCGCAAAACCGATCAGAAGCGCATATACGAGTTGTAGAAGAATTTGTGTGATATCTGTGCTGGATAATGCATTAAGTAAGTGGGTAATAGAGAAAAGAATACTTGAAGTGATCACTGCTGTTTTAGCCCCTTTAGGAAGCAAGGTCTTAAAAATCAAACCGCGATAGATACTTTCCTCCACAAAAGCGACCAGCAGGGTGAAGAAGATAAAGAACAGTACCTCAGATGCACTGATCTCACGAAATCCCTTAAAGGATATGGTAATCAGGACCACTACTAGCGGGGCATAATAGATCCAGTTGCCCGAGGATATGGTGTTTAGAGGTCGGAAGCCAAGCGTGCTCCATTTGCGCTTAACTGTAAAGTAGATGATGAGTACAAGCGCGATTGGGATGAAGGAGATAAGTACAGGGGCGGTGTACGCAAGTTCCTTAATTGTTGCGTAAGCCCCGGCGGCAGTTACGGCTACAAGTAATAACACCTCGATAATAACTACGCTCCAAATAGGGTGTTTCTGTGAAAAAGAAGACGTTTTGGCTAGCTTTGACATGTTCTAAATTCATCCCTTCTGTGTAAATCATTTGCCCATCGAGCTTCATTGATAATGGGGTCATTCGTATGTAAGAAACTTACTTTGGGTCATACATGATTTTACATATTTTCACGTAAAGGTCAATTGATTTAATTTTTAAGATAATGTAGAAAAATGGTGTATATCGCGTATTGACCTTGAAATATAAAGGGAATATAATAGGGCTAAGATAACATATGAACAAGTGCTCATATATGGTTTTTATTTGAGGAGATGTGCCGTATGGATACAATGCAAGGAAAATTAAAACGTCAGTGGGAATTAGAAGGCTTGGATTGCGCCAATTGCGCGATGAAAATTGAAGATAAGGTGAAGAAGATTGAAGGTGTATCGTCTTGTTCCGTTAATTTTGTAACAAAAACAATGACGTTGGAAACTGCCGCAGGGTATGAGGAGTCAGCGATTGTAGAAGCGAAGAAGACGGTGAAGGCACTTGAGCCCCACGTAAATGTGAAAGAGAAGGTTGGGGGCAATCACAAGGCGCGCAATAGTGGCGCTCATGAACATACGCATGATCACGAGCATGGTCATGAGCACGGCCATCAAGCTGCTGGACATCATCATGTTCATGAGGATGCTGAAGGTCATGGTCATACTCACGAGCACGGGGAAGGTGATACACGCAAAATATTGCTGCGGTTAGGCGCTGGTGGAATTCTTGCTCTAGCTGGGATATTCCTGCCCGTGAATGGAGTAGTTGAATTGCTGATCTTTTTGGCAGCCTATCTTATCGTGGGTGGTGAAGTTGTCTGGCAGGCGGTTAAGAACATCATCCGTGGCCAGGTGTTTGATGAGAATTTCCTGATGGCTCTGGCAACTATCGGTGCATTTGCGATTGGTGAGTATCCAGAGGGCGTGGCAGTAATGCTGTTTTACCAGATTGGAGAACTGTTCCAAGGTCTGGCTGTGAATCGTTCACGCCGATCTATTACGGCACTTATGGATATTCGCCCCGAGTTTGCCTATCTCAAGCTTGGAAATGATCTGAAGAAGGTCTCACCTGAGGAAGTAGCCATCGGAGATTTGATTGTTGTTAAACCCGGTGAGAAGGTACCCCTTGACGGAACAATACTTGAAGGTAACGCCATGATGGACACATCTGCACTTACTGGAGAGTCGGTACCACGATCAGCTGGTCCAGGAAGTGCGGTGTTAAGTGGTTTTATTAACCGGAACGGCGTAATTACTGTGCAAGTTACTCAGACCTTTGGAGAATCGGCAATATCCAAAATACTGGAGCTAGTGCAGAATGCGTCAAGCAACAAAGCTAAAACGGAGAACTTTATTACTAAATTTGCACGTGCCTACACGCCTGTAGTAGTGATCACAGCAGTCCTGCTGGCCGTCGTTCCTCCACTGCTGATCAGTGGTGCAACTTTTTCGGATTGGATTTACCGTGCACTTGTATTCCTCGTAATCTCTTGTCCTTGTGCGCTTGTGGTCTCGATTCCACTGGGATTCTTCGGAGGGATTGGTGCAGCTTCACGCAGCGGTATTCTGATTAAGGGAAGTAACTACCTGGAAGCCCTAAATGATGTGAAGGTAGTTGTCTTTGATAAAACGGGAACGTTGACCAAGGGACAGTTTAAGGTGACAGGAATTTATCCGTCGGGTGGCAAATCTAAGGATGAATTACTGCGGACAGCCGCTTATGCGGAGAGCCATTCCAATCACCCGATCGCTGAGTCGATTCGGACGGCTTATGGTGAACAGATTTCTAAGGAAGCTATCTCGAATTACAATGAAATCTCTGGTCATGGTATCGAAGTAACTATCGAAGGCAAGACCGTATTTGCAGGTAACGCACGTCTGATGGAGCGTGAGGGAATTGCTTATGAGGTCCCAGAGCAGAGCGGTACAGTTGTTCACATAGCGGTAGATCATCAATATGAAGGTTATCTGGTGATCGCTGATGAAGTGAAGGAGGACTCACTGCAGGCCATTCAGCGCCTCAAAAAGCTGGGAATACGCAAGACGGTGATGCTGACAGGTGATGCTTCCGCCGTAGCTGAAGATGTAGGGAAGCAGTTAGGGGTAGATGAGGTACACGCAGAGCTTTTACCACAGCATAAGGTAGAGGCCATCGAGAAGCTGGATCGTGATAAGTCTCCACGCGAGAAGATTATTTTTGTCGGAGACGGAATTAATGATACTCCTGTACTGGCTAGAGCCGATGTCGGCATCGCTATGGGAGGACTTGGTTCCGACGCTGCCATTGAAGCAGCAGATATTGTAATTATGACCGATGAGCCTTCGAAGATTGCTGTAGCTATCGGAATTGCCAAGCGTACTCGAGCCATCGTATGGCAAAATATTATTTTTGCTTTAGGTGTAAAAGCTATATTCCTTCTGCTCGGTGCATTTGGGATTGCCACGATGTGGGAGGCTGTATTCTCAGATGTAGGGGTAACCGTACTTGCCGTACTGAACAGTATTCGAGCTTTAAAAGTGCAAGACGAGGGTTAAGAATCTTTGGTGTATTAAATAAATGATTTCAACAAAAGTAAGCTTTAGGATTCCGGTTTTAGGGGTCTTAGGGCTTATTTTTTTTATTCTCCAGCAAAGAATTTGTCTATTTTTGCCGATATAGAAGATATATCCACATCAGGAGATATTATAACAAATGGAGTGAGGAGGCTATTTCATCGTGAATGAAAATGAAATGAAAGGAAACAAGATGAAAAAAATGAGAAAAAATGTAACGAAGAGAAAAGCGACGTCAATTCAACTTAAGTGGTCATCTGTTATATTAGCTATTGCAATCGTGCCGCTCATGGTGGCGACCATATTTTTACTTGATTATTTCGGCAATGTCACACGCACAGACAGTGAGCAAATGGCGCAGGACACCATTAATACGAACACATTCCGGATGGATGAGTGGCTATCCAACAAAACCTCGTCCGTAAAGGATCTGGTGTCCCAGCATCCTGAGTTCGATTTTACAAATCCGGCAAGTATCTTCCCTGTGATAGAAGTGCTGGAGGAAAGTGACAGTGAGACAGAAGGTTACAGTGTCATTAGTAAAGACGGCCAGTTAACCAATATGATGAACATGACCGCAAATGTAGCAGATGCGAGCTATTTCTTGAAAGCGAAAGAAACACATGCGCCTGTGTTGGGGGAAATGTCCTATCTGGAGCAGCTTGATAAATATATCATTCCAATCGTAGTTCCTGTCATGGATAAGGATAAGCAATTTATGGGAGGTATTGTCTTCTCAATTACTCCTGAAGTTCTTGCCCAAATGAGTAATGAAATTACTATGGCGGATACCGGATTTGGATATGTAATCTCAAATGATGGCATGTATTATACTTATCCAGACGTCAGTCGTATGGGCAAAAAAATTACCGATTACGCTAAAGAGCCGGCTCTTCAGAAGGTCGTTGACAAGATTTTGAGCAACAAAGAGGGGTCCGAAACTTATAAGGGTGAAGATGGTAAGAAAGTCATTACATACTTTAAGACAATTCCAGATACTGATCTGAAGCTTCTTGTAACAGTGCCGGAGAAAGAGGTTTTTGCTAAAGTGACCTCTGCACAAAGAACAGCAATGTTCATCTTACTGGCAGTTATACTTGTCATAATTTTTGTTTCACTGTACCTTACTCGTCTTATCGTTAGACCCATTAAAGCAATTTCCTCGACTATGAAAAAGGTGGCAGAGGGTCATCTGAATGAGAGGGTTAAAGTGCAGTCCGGAGATGAGATCGGCGAGATGAGTCAAAATATCAATGATATGATTGAGACACTCTCCGGTATTGTCAACAAGATTGATACAACAGTAGTGGAGGTTACTTATTCCTCAGAAGGAATGCTGAAATCGGCTCAACGTTCGTCCTATACTTCAGCAGAGGTTGCCACAGTTATCCAAGAAGTAGCTCAAGGAATGGAAGAGCAATTTAGAGGGTCCGAGCAATCCGCAAGAGCAACGGAAGAGATGGCCGTAGGTTTGCAACGTATTGCTGAGTCCTCTGCAGCGGTATCAGATCAGGCTGAGACAGTCAACTCAGAAGTAGAGAGTGGTTATTTGGAAATTCAATCTACACTGCAACAGATGGCTGTTATCAGTTCCACAGCTAATCAGACTGCCGAGATGATTGGGAAATTAAGTGAGCAATCGGAACAAATCGGACAAATTGTGGATGTAATTTCTGAGATATCCAATCAGACAAGCTTATTATCTTTGAATGCTTCTATTGAGGCTGCCAGAGCTGGAGAACATGGTCGTGGCTTCGGTGTAGTTGCGAATGAGGTGAAAAAGTTAGCAGAGCGGACAAACAGCTCCATCATTAGTATAGTGGAGCTAATCGGCGGCATTCAGTCTTCAACAACAAGTGCAGCGGATTCCATGAAGAAGAGTATTGAGGAAATTGGCGATGGAATGGGGAAAATGCAAAACGTCGGTGTTTCCTTTGATCATATCCGTTCTTCGATCCGTGAAGTATCGTCGCAAATACAGGATGTGTCAGCAATTAATGAAGAGATGTCAGCCGGCACGGAAGAAATAACGGCTTCTATATCCGATATGCTCGGAATAGCTAAAGAATCTGCTGAGAATGCTCAGGCGGTGTCCTTAGCTTCAGCGGAGCAGACAGAGATTATGAAGGATGTCGTGTCCTCCGCGGAATCACTTAATGAAGTGATGTCTGTGCTGAAAGAAGAAATCGAAAAGTTTAAAAAGTAGGAGATAAACTGAGATTCATCTCCTAATAATACAAAAAATCGCTCTCTGGGAGCTGGCGGGTGATCTCACCAATTCCCAAAGTAGCGATTTTTTTACGAATTAAACGCTGTCTTCCAGCTGTAGGCTCTCGATGCCTGCACGTACAATGTTGCAGGAGTGGTTCAATTTCTGGGTTTCCTCTGTATTTAAATTAAGCTCCAGCAGCTCTTGAATCCCAGTGTTGCCTATGATGGCGGGCACGCCCGTGCATACACCGCTATGTCCGTACTCTCCATCCAGAATGGCCGATACGGCGATAATTTTGTGCTCATCATTCAGGATCGAACGGGTAATGTAGGCAAGTGCGCTGCCAATCCCGAAATGTGTGGAGCCTTTACGGGTGAAAATTTCCCAGCCGGCATCTTTTGTCTTGCGGGAGATATCCTCCAGATCCAAATGCGGGAACCGCTCGCGATGCTGATCTAAAATTTGCAGAATAGGCTTGCCGCCAATTGTTACATGGGACCAAGCTACAAATTGGGATTCGCCATGTTCACCTAAGGCGTAGCCATTAACACTACGCGGGTCAATGGAGAACACATCGGAGAGCAGGGTTTTTAGGCGCGACGAGTCAATGGAGGTCCCGGTACCAATAATTCTGTGGCGAGGCAGACCTGATATTTTCCAGACCATATAAGTGACAATATCGACCGGATTAGCGGCGACTACGAATATTCCATCAAATCCCCCAGCCATGATGTTGGTAATGATTTCTCGAGTAATAACCGCAGAGGCTTCCAATACGTCAAGTCGGGTCTGCCCGGCTGTTGGATTAGCGCCAGCGGTTAAGATAACTACATCCATTTTTGCACAATCGCTATAGGTTCCGGCATACACCTTTGTGCGTGTGCTTGTGAAATCCATACAGTGCGAGAGATCAAGTGCTTGTGCCATAGCCCGATCATAGGTGCGGTCGATCATCATAATTTCGTCGCAAATGGCCTGATTAACCATGGAGTAAGCACAGCTTGAACCCACCATTCCGGCCCCGACGATGGCTACTTTTCTCGATTTACTTTTCAATTGCCTTGTCCTCACTCTCTAAAAGTTATACGCAGTATAGGCTTCCAAATGATATTTATTTCAGCATTAAGGTCTTTTGGAAGCTTATCGTTAGGTATGCTTATAGTTTAACGTATCCCTTCGCAAGTTACCTGACATCGGACTTGCAAAGATTATATTTTTTCTGTTTAATGCTGAATAGGTGACATGATGAGTTAGTTATTTCAGGAGATCTATCCATATAGTGTATGTAAAGTGCTTAAAGAGGATGTAATAAGAGGATGGCTAATTGATGTCAGAAAAGGGTGGAAAGTAGAAAAAAGCAGAGGAGAACATAAGCTTGAGTTACAAGAGGTAAGAAGTCATCTCAAGGATATCGGGTAAGAACCCTGAGATGGCTTCTTAGGATTATTATTGATAATCATGGCTGCGGCAGCAGACTCCCCGAGGAGGTCATAGCCTTATAACGCTTGAACATAAAAAATCTCCAATGAACAATCATGCCGAAGGCTAAAATAAAGAACAAACCACCGGACTGTGGAATAGACACATAACGGTTAATAAATTCATGGAGTAAAGTGCGGACTAGAAGAAGTCCGAGCAGGATAAACGCAAAGCTCTTGGAGCGTTGAGCGTAAATTTGTCCATCACGTTGTTCAAAGTGGGTGCTGCGTATAAGAGGATACGCGAAGATGAACCAGCCAATCAAAAAGGCGACTGCCGCCCACCATAATGGGAATCTGACCGCAGGTGCCACAAACATGGCAAAACCCGTCGACATACCGAGAGGTGGAATCCATATTTTTCGAATAGTAACCGGACGTGCGCTTGCTTTTAGACGAATGAAAATAACCATCAGCGCCATGAACAAAGCCCCTAATGTGGAGCCAATATGTAGAAGCGAGGGGTTTATGTTACCCATGATACACGACCTCTCTATGATTTCAGTCACTTGTATCTTCATTATAACAGAAAAACGATGGCAAAACATTGAAGTGTATTGGCTCCATCCCCGCAACAATTCCAGCAGAGGAATTTTTTCTTAAAGGAACGATACATACAAAAATCCCCGCCAGAGCATACTCTGACGAGGATTTATTGATGTGAATATTATTATCTCAGCCCAGACTTACGAACGGCTGCGTCCACTTGTCGAGCGAAGAATAAGGCTCACGATAAAGATCAGCACAACGGCACCGATCAAAGAAGGGAAGAAGTAGAAATCACTTACTTTAGGTCCCCAGCTTCCCAGAAGCACGCCACCCAGCCATGAACCGATAATACCAGCGATGATATTACCGATAACACCACCAGGAATATCTCTGCCCATAATCAGACCAGCCAACCAACCAATAACCCCACCAACGATTAACATCCATAGAAAACTCATGTTACTTCAACTCCTTCGTTTTGTTGTTTGCGATGTCTACTATTAACCTTTGTGACCATCTTTAAACCACATGGAAAAACTTACTTCTTCCGGAATGGTTAGGAAGTAGGCTCTAAATGCAGTTTCGATAATGTATTACAACTATAAACATGCTATAGTGAAAAAATATTATAAAATTATGAGTAAACCCCTATTAGTAAAGGGTAAGTAAGAAGTAATACAATACATAAAAGATAAAGGAGCCACTATTATGGAACGGGCTAATGAGGCATTGTTTTATGTAGGAACGTATAACTCTGAGAACGAGAAGGCGATTCAGTTATGTGCGCTTAGTCTTTTGTCGGGGGAAATGAGAATTCTTGAGGGTACCGAGGGAATTGAGAATCCATCGTTTTTAGCTGTGAATAAAGCAGGCAGCGTGTTGTATGCAGTTAGTGAGAAGGATCAAGGTGAGGTTTACGCATATGCAATTGATCCTGCAACTAAAGCGTTGAAATCACTTGGAAGTCGTCCTACGGAAGGTGGCGCTCCTTGTTATGTCTCCATTAGTCCTAAGGAAGATTACATATTCGTCTCCAATTACTCGGGAGGCAATGTTAATGCTTTTCCTGTAAATGAAGATGGTTCGCTTCAAGAGATGTCCGACCAAGTAAAACATGTGGGTTCAGGCATTCGTGAAGACCGTCAGGAGGCTCCGCATCCGCACTCTGTCATTCCGGACGCAAGTGGTAGACATGTGCTGGTGTGCGATTTGGGACTGGATCAAATTGTGATCTATCGCCCTGAAGAGGGCAAACTGGTAAAACATCGTGAGCTTAATCTGCCACCTGGTTCAGGTCCACGTCATCTGGCGGTGCATCCCTCTGGACAATGGATCTACCTGGCGAATGAACTGAATTGTACAGTAACGGCATTTGCTAATGATGAACAGGATGCAAATCTAAATGTTTTACAGCATCTTAGCACGCTTCCTGATAATTATACTGCCGGTAGTGACGATACAGCTTCCGATATTCATATCTCCCCTTGTGGCAGATTCCTGTATGTCTCCAATCGGGGACAAGACAGTATCGCCCTGTTCCATATCGATGAATTAACGGGTCTGCTTGAAGCAGTGGATTGGCAGGGTACCGGCGGGCGTACTCCGCGTAACTTTGCAATTATTGGGGATAAGCTGCTTGCTGCTAATCAGAATAGTGATAATATTACCTCGTTCTCTATCGATAGTGAGAGTGGCAGATTAATCCCTACAGGAAATGAATTGGAAATGAAGTCACCTGTTTGTGTGCAAGCGTTGTAGGCTGAGACTAGGTTATTGTATGTCGTAAAAATAAGGGCTATTCCCGTAAACCATTCATTTTTTCGTGAGTGGAGGTTGGGAATAGCCCTATTTTGCAAATGAAGACCTAAGGATAATAGCAAGTGATTTTTAAAATGTATTTCGAATACCTAAATCGTAAAAACCGATGTCATCCAGCATGATCCGGTCGCCTTCTTCATCAAGATAGAAGGTGATTTCCGTCAGATTGTCAGGATCCAGCTCTGGTTCTTCCTCTTGAAATTGTTCGAACGGCATCTCGTAGGTTTGAAATACAGCTTCGGAAAGGTCACCGTATTTGCCATCGTTTATCCGCTCTTCAAGCCATGGGAATAACGTGAACTGAGTTTGTGGAAGCGGCAGTATGTCCATTACTTCATCCAGCGTCAAGCGGGCTGAGGTATCATTATGGTCAGTTAACTCCACCTCAACCTTTGGAGGTAGTGGAACATCCATTTCTTCACTAATGTCACCATTCAGATTTGCCATAGAGAACGTAAGGCCATCTGCCCCTAAAAGAGCAGTTTCAGTACGGACACTGTCGTTAAGCTTAATGTTGTAATAAGCTTCTTCGTTTTTGCTGGCTGTGCGTTCAAGGACAACACCATAGGTGGCTTTGCTTTTTGACTCCCGGTCTTTAGCCAGCTCTTCTGACCAAGAAACACCCGATGCTTCTGCTGTTCCTAGTTCTACTGTGTTTTTGTTACGGTCATCGTCGAATGTGGCTACAGGACGATATCCCCCGCTTTGGAATCGATTGTAGTAGGCGGTATCTGGTAACCACTTCAGCCCGCTGCGATAATCCCGGAACAAGCTTTGGTATTCCTCTTTTTCATGCAAGGTGGTCTCCAAGAAAGCTGATACATAGACCTTAGCGATTTGCTGTTGTTTGTCTGCATCCATGATTTGTGCCCGATTTAAAAAGAGTCCAGCTGGCAAGGTCTGATCATACCCGCCCCAATCGCTGTTGAATTGACTGTGATTGGCGTCCGCAATATACAGCGAGCTTTTGAAAGCAGACGATCCTTGGGAATAGGAGGTACGTATATACTGCCGATCACCATAGAAATCATGTACATCTCCATCGCGGGCTCCCTGCAGGGTCAAATAATTGATGTCTTTGAGACGGGCTTGCTGGTCATCTATCGTTTTGTCCGTTGGTGCAAGCGCGATTACAGAGGTTATATTAAAGCGATTAACTGCCGCCATCACCGGATCATCCTTGAACCAACGAGTGGCATCCGCGGCCATAGCTACGGCTTGTCCTCCGCGGCTATGGCCGAGCAGGGCGGTTTTTGTGAAATCTATTTTCTGATAAAAAGGACTGCCCGGATCATCTGAAAAATCTGCTAGCTGCTCTAAATGTTTCAGTAGGATCCAAGTCCGTACTTTAAAATCATTGTCCGGAATACCGGACCAAGCAGAATAATTCAGAAAATTCTCATCGAGCGAGATCGCGATAAATCCCCGGCTTGCCAATAGTTCGCCAAGATAAGCGTACCCGCCATCAGAGTAATCTTCCATCATATGATTGCCGTGCACCATCAGTACTACTGGATATGGGCCTTCGCCTTCTGGCATCCATACGCGACCATTCAAGGGAAGTGCCTTATAATCGAAACCCCAGAATAAAGTGCGCAGCTTTGACCAATCCTTAATATAAGCAGAAGCATCGGCCGTAGAGGATATCAAGCTTGTATCCTTACCGTATTCGGCACGATGTAGATCGGTACCACTGGCATAGGTGAAGGTCTGATAAGCTAGATTACCTGGTTTTCCCGGATCGGAGGCTGTAAGTGGAACAACTTCCGTATCGTTGATGTCGACCGACTCTGAAATAGGCAGTTCTTGCACTCCGCTTGCCAGCGCAAGTGGGGAAAAAGTCACTGCCACTGTTAGCAGAAGTCCTAATGTTATTCTTTTGCTGCGGAGCAGGCCAATGGCTAATCCGCCTAGTGCTCCTAGCAGTGCAAGCACGACCGCAATGACAACCGCAGCCTCAATTTCAAAATCTGCATAATATAAGATTAGTAGAATAGCTCCAAAATCACTCAATACACAGCCTGCGAATAATCTTGGGATACGCAGTCCGGTCAACGCTAGCAGAACAGCCAAGATATTGCCGGAAATCGCCAGCAGGACAGTGCCTGCACCTGCAGCAAGAGCGATATCGGTAGGTTTACCTAATCCAGTAGGAATGCCTAACACGGCAGTACTAAAGGCTAAAAAGCATACTATCCACAGACCGGCTATAGCTGTTCTCCAAACTGCTGTATCGTAACGGTAGGTTCCCCTAATTCTTCGTCCAATTTCTTGAGCCATACGTCTGTGGAGCCGCGGTTTCAACGGCGCAGGGACGTACTCTAAATCCATACCCATGACTCTCTCCCCTGACATAAAGCGGTAATTTCTCTTAACCCATAAGCTGTAGCAATAATATTACTTTATAGCATCAATAACAAGTGGATCTTACAGGAACCGACCCCATAGCTTGTATGGTGTGGTGTGTGTGAGTTTTCTTTGACATAGGCTGGAAAAAAAGGTTTGACACAGTTAAAGGGTTTCAGTATTATATCCATATAAACCAACTAAGTAGATAGGAATAATTGAAGAAAGTTCTTACCGTACGAACGGAGGAACGCCTGCATTAGGCTCGCAGACACGGTCTTAGGACCGGTTTGACCTGCCATACGTAGGCTTTCCTCCGTTCTTTTTGTGTTACCCAAGGGTTTGTCTGGTACGAAAAAACATGGGGGAGTGGAAAAGATGAAGAAAAAGATGAATAAAGGGCTTCTTGTAGGGTTTAGCTTGTTGCTGACGGCAGGGCTTACTGCTGCTTGCGGCAGCAATAACAATAACGGCAATAGTGCTAGTCCGGCAACAGACGCACCAGCAACAACCAATTCAGCGGAGGCCACAAATGCGGCTGAAGCCACCAAAACTCCATCTAAAGATCCAGTAGAACTACTGAACGTATCTTATGACCCTACTCGCGAATTGTACGAGAATTATAATAAAGCTTTTGCTGCCTATTGGGAGAAAGAAACAGGACAGAAGGTCACCATTAAACAATCCCACGGTGGATCGGGGAAACAAAGCCGTGCTGTGCTTGATGGCCTGGAAGCGGATGTTGTGACATTAGCACTTGGTTATGATATTGATGCCTTGCAGGAAAAGGGACTGATCAACGAGGGCTGGCAAAGTAAATTCGATCATAACAGCTCGCCTTACACCTCGACTATCGTGTTCCTTGTACGCAAAGGGAATCCGAAAGGAATCAAGGATTGGCCAGATCTGCTCAAAGAGGGCGTAGAGGTTATTACACCAAACCCGAAAACATCAGGTGGAGCACGCTGGAACTACTTGGCGGCTTGGGGTTATGCACTAGACCAGAACAATAACGATGAGGCTAAGGCTGAGGAATTTGTAAAAGAACTGTTCAAGCATGTGCCAGTGCTGGATACCGGCGCGCGTGGATCTACGACAACGTTTGTGGAACGTGGAATTGGTGATGTGCTGATCGCATGGGAGAATGAAGCCTATTTATCCGTGGAAGAGCTGGGACCAGACAAATTTGATATCGTGAATCCTTCGGAGAGCATTCTGGCTGAACCGCCAGTAGCTATAGTAGATAAGGTTGTGGACAAAAGAGACACGCGTGAGGTATCCGAGGCGTACCTGAAGTATCTCTATAGTGAAGAGGGACAAAAAATCGCGGCTGAGAACTATTACCGTCCTACATTAGATAGTGTGAAAGAAGAATACAAAGATAAGTTCCCGGAAATCAAGCTGTTTACATTGGCTGACAAATTCGGAACCTGGAAAGAAACGCAAGAGAAGCATTTTAATGATGGCGGGATCTTTGACAAGATTTATGTGCCGGGTGCCAAATAACAGATGAATGAAATGCAGGATATGATCATTGAGATTTGTCCCGGTAGGGGCTGATCGGCTAAAAGGCCGAAGGCGAGAAAGGATGAATAGGGGATGAATGTCACCACTACGGCTGCACCAGCAGCAACGCGGCGCAAAATACTGCCCGGCTTCGGGCTGACGATGGGCTACAGTGTTTTATACCTGAGTCTAGTGGTTCTACTGCCACTTTCGGCGCTACTGTTCAATTCTACAGGTCTGAGCTGGGCGAAATTCTGGGATGTAGCTACGGACCCGCGGGTATTAGCTTCGTATCGTGTGAGCCTGTCGACAGCTGCTGCGGCTGCTTTTGTAGATGCAATTCTAGGTCTTTTGCTGGCGTGGGTACTGGTACGTTATGAATTTCCGGGCAAAAGAATATTTGATGCGCTGATCGATCTCCCGTTTGCCTTGCCGACAGCTGTAGCTGGTGTCTCCTTGACGGCGCTCTATGCAGGCAATGGCTGGATTGGGTCTTGGCTTGAGCCGCTGGGATTAAAGGTGGCATTCACTCCGCTCGGGATTACCTTGGCTTTGATGTTCATCGGCATACCGTTCGTTGTCCGGACGGTGCAGCCGGTGCTGGAGGATTTGGACAGAGATATGGAGGAGGCTTCGGCAACCCTTGGCGCAGGCCGCTGGAGAACCTTTCGTTCAGTAGTTCTGCCTGAGCTGTTTCCGCCACTGCTAACAGGTTTTGCTCTAGCTTTTGCTCGGGGCATCGGTGAATTCGGCTCCGTCGTGTTCATCTCCGGTAACATGCCGATGAGGACGGAGATTGCTCCGCTGCTTATTATGTCTAAACTGGAGCAATATGATTATGCCGGAGCTACCGCCGTAGCCCTGCTATTGCTCCTCATCTCTTTCTTAATGTTACTTGTTATTAACACACTTCAGCGCTGGGTTCGTAAGACTTCTCGTTGAGGTAATTGCCATGACAGCAGACGTCCGAACATGTTCAAACTTACTCGGAGACACTCGATATCTGCCGTTGATATTGAATATTTCAAGCTATCTTGTCTTCGTAAAACCCTTTAAAGGAGGAATAATTTTGGCCGGTACCGTCCCTCTCCATACCCCCCGGCTACAAAAGAATGCGTCCTCGTCCGCGACAACGGAAACCCCAATTGTAAAATGGGTGTTGATCGGAGCGGCTGGGCTAGTCCTTTTTTGGCTGATTGCTCTGCCATTAGTTGTTGTGTTAACCGAGGCACTTAAGAAGGGCTGGGACGTATATATTGCTGCCCTGACTGATCCGGATGCCCGCTCAGCGCTGCGATTGACGCTGCTTGTTGCGGCGATAACTGTGCCTCTGAATACCTTTTTTGGTGTAACAGCGGCGTGGGCTGTAACCAAGTTCCGTTTCCGCGGCAAAGGGTTTCTGATCACCTTGATTGATCTCCCTTTTGCAGTCTCGCCAGTCATCGGCGGCCTAATCTTTGTACTCGTCTTCGGAGCAAACGGATGGTTTGGCCCTTGGCTGAGCGCCCATGATATTAAGATCGTATTTGCGCTTCCGGGTATCGTGCTAGCCACGTTGTTTGTGACGTTTCCTTTTGTAGCGCGTGAGTTAATCCCGCTGATGGAGGATCAGGGTACACAGGAGGAAGAAGCGGCAATTACACTCGGCGCACATGGGTGGCAAATCTTTTTCAGAGTCACGCTGCCTAATATTAAATGGGGGTTACTATACGGCATTATTTTGTGTAATGCGCGGGCCATGGGTGAGTTTGGTGCGGTTTCTGTGGTGTCCGGGCATATCCGTGGGGAGACGAATACGCTGCCGCTGCATGTTGAGATTTTGTACAACGAATATCAATTTTCAGCATCTTTTGCAGTAGCTTCTTTGCTCCTGTTATTGGCTTTGGTAACGATGATTATTAAAAGCTGGTTGTCGCGAAAAAATGCCCATTGACATGACTTTTAGTTCCATGCTAAGTTAATTCATAGTATACTGGTTGGTAATAACGGAATTGAGGAAAAAAGGAATTTAGGCGGATATAATCCTTTGGTGAGAAAGGGAGGCTAGAGAATGGCTAAACCGCTGAAAGTGGACGATTTATGGCTTACGCGGATTGCAGGACTTCTGGATGATATGGAATTTGGCTCATTGCATATTGTGGTTCATGAAGGTCAGATTGTTCAGATGGAGCGTACGGAACGCAAACGGTTTGAGAATAGCAGTGGCAACGCAAATGGACGTTATATTGGTGAAAGCGGCAGCCGGCGGGCCGATTCTCAATCGGCGGGACGTTGATTCAATCTCTGGGCAATCATAAAGGTATATATCATCTTTTTGGATAAAAGATTATGGAGTTGTCACATAAGCCACGAAATGGCTGCTGGGGCAACTCCTTTTTCTTCGTATGCTTGATATTTGGCACGTATGACGCACCATATGTCGCACCCCATCGGACTCAGTTGACGCTAAACGCAGTATTATGCCACATTTGCCCCGATAACGGACCGCATAGCCGCTATTGGCATAAAAAACGCCACATATGGACCTGATTCTAAGCAATAATGTCCCTGGAGTCCGAAACCACGCTCCAAAAGCTGAAAAGGTGCAAATAACGTCATCTGGGTCCCTAGGTCGCAGGAATGATGATTGTTGAAGCAGACCGCTCATGAGTAAAAACACAGCAATATGTCATCTGGGTCCGCAGGTCGCCGGGAATGATGATTGTTGAAGCAGACCGCTCATGAGTAAAAACACAGCAATATGTCATCTGGGTCCGTAAGCGCAGGGAATGATGATGATTGTTGAAGCAGACCGCTCATGAGTAAGAACACAGCAATATGTCATCTGGGTCCGCAGGTCGCCGGGAATGATGATGATTGTTGAAGCAGACCGCTCATGAGTAAAAACACAGCAATATGTCATCTGGGTCCGTAGGTAGGTCGCAGAGGATGATCTGTCTTTTTACGACTTTTACAAATGATTCGGCCCGTGGGATAGCTACATATTTTGATGACGCAGTACGTTTGTTAATAACGAGGGGCTTGGCGTGAGGCGGATACGCCCTCCATCAACAGGATGAACGCAGTAATGGCGTGCATAATCCAACCAACGATCGGAACAAAAGCTAAAATCGAGGTGATAATGCCCAGAACGTTACCCATGAATGGTTTATGTTCTCTTTGCAGCACAACAACGGCTACAGCATGAAGCAAAAAGGCAATGGCCAAAGGGACCCAACCATTAGCAATGATAAAGAGTCCGCCAATCAACGGCAGAGCCAGAAAAGCTTCATAAAGGCATGTTCCCCATTTAAACAGCTTGGCTACAGGAGACATAATGCTTCACCCACCCTTTTAAAAATATTGTTACAGATACTATTCCACACAGTCAGTAAAGGAATTCAAGAATATAATGCTTATCCCTCAGTTTCAAAAACATCCCTAGCAGTGAGCCTTGCCTGTGAACCATGCAGTCGTATATAGTGGGAACAGCAATGCTGAACGGAGGAGTGCGGATGGAAACAACTAGTAAGCTTGATATACGCCATGAACAGCCTTCAGTGGAACAGTATTTGGCGCTGAGAAAAGAAGCTGGGCTGAGTGAAATGAGTGTGGAAGGTGCAGCGATCGGTTTGCCTCGTTCTATTTTTGCGGTAACTTTGTATGAGGAGAATAACCTAATCGGGATGGGGCGGGTGATTGGCGATGGGGGATGCTTTTTTCAGGTCACAGATATTGCGGTCAAGCCTTCACATCAAGGACGAGGTTTGGGAAAGCTGATCATGCGGGAAATTAGAGAGTTCCTTAATACTGTACCGGACAAGGCTTATGTAAGTCTGATTGCAGATGGAGAAGCCTCGAAGCTCTATGCACAATATGGTTTTGAATCGGTTATGCCACGTTCTCAGGGAATGTTTTTGCGTTGCTAAGCTAAGGCAAATTCATGCTGCTTTTTTAGTAGAGAGTGCCCCTTGTATTGGTTAAGGGGTTTTTGGTCTGGAAGTGGAGTAGTAGGCGCCGTCTGGTTTCGATCGGATTTGAGCGGATAAATAATGTTTAAAGGCTGTAAGGGAAAGCTATTCAGATGAGCATCAAAAAAATAATTGAGCAGGAAGGCTGCACGATAATGGCCTTGCTCGTAGAATGTGAGGAACAACAAGATGGATGTTGTAATATTGGGCGCTTCAGGAACGATTGGAAAGGCAATTGTACAGGAGGCATTAAAAAGAAAACACGAAGTAACAGCTGCGGTACGCAATCCAGAGTCAGTAACTCTCGAACACGAGCGTTTACATGTCACAACGGTGGATATTCTTGATCCGGCTTCAGTAGCAGCTGCGGTCCGTGGCCATGAAGAGGTAATCAGTGCTTATGGACCAGGAGCGGGCCACGAGCAGGATCTGATTACGGCGGCAAAAGCGTTGGTGGAGGGTATGCAGACGGCAGGGTTAAATCGGCTGTTGGTTATTGGAGGTGCAGGTAGCTTAAAGACTGAAACTGGAGAGCTGCTGATGAATACACCGGATTTTCCGGAAGAGTTTAAACCAGTTGCAGAGGCGCATGCGCAGGCTTATGAGATTTACAAAAATACAGAATTGGATTATACGTATCTCAGTCCTGCTGCGGTAGTTCATCCAGGTCGTCGTACAGGTCATTTCCGCATCGGATTGGACCGTCTTATTCTAGATGAGAATGGTGAAAGCAAGATTAGTGTGGAGGATTTCGCTGTAGCTATGGTGGACGAGCTGGAGGAAGGGAATTTTAGTCGGGCCAGATTTACTGTCGCTTACTGATATCAGACTTGCGCCGGACTTGCGCTCGGGATTGTACTTGGAATTGCGTGTGAAGCTTTGGAACGGTAGATAGCGGAAAGGGGCTAAATCATGTATCTGGTAACTGCTGAGCAAATGAGGCAGCTGGACAGCGAAACGATCCAGCAGCTGGGGATTCCAGCGATTGCGCTGATGGAGAATGCGGGAAGAGTTATCGCAGAGGAGATCATCGCGCTTTGCCGGGAGAGAGGCGTGGCAGGCTGCAGAGATGCAGCCGAAGGGAACGATGCCGGGCTAAAGCAGGCCGCGCTGGGTGACCCAGGCAAGGCATTTAAGGTCAGCGCAGATCATGCGCTGACGCTTGCCTCTGCCGCCGCCGAGCGATGGTTTATCCTCGTCGGCAAAGGCAACAACGGCGGCGATGGCCTCGCCGCCGCACGGTACCTTCGCGAGACCGGCATCGCCGTCACGCTCGTCTATGCGGTGCCGCCGGAGTTGCTCTCCGGCGAGGCCGCCCTGCAGCGCGATGCGGCTGCAGCCATGGGCCTGCCTGCCGTAGTATACGGCAGGGATCGGCTGGACCTTGCCGAGTGCAGCGGCATCCTGGATGCGCTGCTCGGCACCGGCGGCGCGGGAGCCCCGCGCGGCGCCTATGCGGAGCTGATTGCCGCAGCGAACAGCAGCGGCAAGGTCATTGTGTCCGCGGACATCCCCAGTGGTCTGAACGCGGACACAGGAGAGACGCATGAGCCTTGCATTCATGCGTCAGTGACGGTATGCCTCGCGTTTCTCAAGCGAGGCCTCCTGCAATACCCCGGTGCAGGCGCAGCGGGGCATGTCAAGGTACGGGCCATCGGTATTCCGACTGCTCTGGCTCTTAACAGCGGTGTGCAGGTTCACCTGCTGACACCGGAAGTGCTGCATGCCCATCTGGGGGTCGATCTGGCCCGGCGGCGGTCGCCAGAAGGCCATAAGGGAACTTATGGGCATGTACTCCTTGCTGCCGGCAGCTTACGGATGAGCGGCGCCGGACTACTGGCAGCCCGTGCTGCGCTGCGCACGGGCTGCGGATTGATGACGTGGGCGCTTCCTAAGAAGCTGTTACCTTCCGTCATCGGTGTTGTTCCTGAACTCATGCTGGCTGATGTAGGTGGCAGTGAAGAGGGAAACTGGGAGGCTGAGACCGCGCCCGAGCTACTGAAGTTAAGCGAAGAGCGAGATGTAATCGCTGTGGGACCAGGTCTTGGACGGTTCCCGGGTGATACAGATTGGCTTCGCAGTCTTTGGGAAGGCAGTGATTGCCCGCTGGTTATCGATGCGGATGCTTTAAATATTCTGGCTGACTCCGATTATAAGAGTTGGGCGCGGCGCCGTCATTCTGTAATTCTGACACCTCACCCAGGCGAAATGGCTCGCCTGGCTAACCTAACTACGGCTGAGGTCCAACGTGACCGAATCGGTCTGGCTATGGACTATGCCAAGGAGCATGGGGTTACACTTGTGTTAAAAGGAGCACATACCGTGATAGCAACTCCTGAAGGGCAAGCTTATGTAAATACCACAGGCCATCCCGGCATGGGCACTGGTGGAGCTGGTGATGTGCTAACGGGCATGATTTCCAGCCTGCTGGCTCAGGGACTTCATGCTACGCAGGCAGCAGCTTTTGGGGTATACCTGCACGGATTAGCAGGAGAGGGAGCAGCCCGTCAGCGGAATAATCCGGCGGCTATTATTGCCGGAGATATCATTGAAGCGCTTTGAGTATCCCTAATAAGGCTTATGACAGCAGTAAGCAGAGCAGTGGCAGAAATAGGGCGAATACTGGCAGCAACAGAGGAAACCTTTCTACACCAAGCTGGGTCACTCTGAGAAGGAGTAGTCCAAGGACTCCACCCAGACCCCATAGCAGATACTCTGCACCTTGTTCCGCTGCCAGCCATAGACCTGCACCAAAACCTGTGACGACATATACAGCAAGGGGCAGGATAGGGGATTTGGAGCGCAGAATACGCAGCAGTACATCTGCTACTAACGCCGCAGGCAATCCATAAGCATAAATGGCATAAGGAATCGATAGTGGCCAGCCTTCAGGAATTCCATCGGATTGTGGAAATCCAAGCATAAGTAAGGTAATAAGGACGTAAGTTAGCCCTGCGCAGGCTAATTTGGTTAATGCGTACATGCCACTGCTTAGGCGGACAGAAGAGATATCATAATCATTTATCTTATTCATTTGATATACATTCCTCTCGTGGTGTAATGCATCAGCTGGTGACCATGTCTCCACCATTGACATGAATACATGTCCCGGTAACATACGAAGAATCCGGTCCCGCTAAATAAAGATAGGCTCCTGCTAACTCATATGGCTGTGCGGCACGTTTAAAGGGTGTATCCGTCCCAAATACACTAACCTCATCTGCAGAGTAGCTGGAGGGAATTAGTGGTGTCCATACAGGTCCGGGAGCTACGCTATTGACACGAATGCCAGAGTCTACGAGTGATAAGGCTAAAGAGCGGGTAAAGGAGACGATCGCACCTTTAGTTGAGGAATAATCTATAAGCTCTTTATTTCCTTGATAGGCAGTAATGGAAGCAGTGTTGATGATGGCTGCGCCTTTTTTTAGATGTGGAAGTGCGGCTTGTGTCAGGTAAAAGAATGGAAATATATTCGTCTGAAACGTTTGGTAGAGCTGTGCTTCCGTGATATCCAGAATACTTTTTTGCGGGTACTGGACGCCATGATTGTTGACGAGGATGTCCAGCTTGCCAAAAGTGCGAAGGGTATGCTCCACAGCCTTGAAGCAGTTTTCCTTATGGCGTAAATCAACTTCGATCCGCAAACAACGTTGCCCTAATTCTTCAATTCGCCGCTGAGTGACCTCTGCATCTGAAGCTTCGTATAAATAAGCTATAGCGACATCTGCGCCTTCCTTTGCAAAAGCAATGGCCGCCGCTTTACCAATTCCGCTGTCGCCTCCGGTGATGAGCGCAATTTTTCCTTTTAGCTTTCCGCTGCCGGTGATCTCCGGATTTTCACTGATGGGGCGAGGATTCATTAGACTCTCTAGACCAGGCTGACGGTCTTGGTGCTGTGGGGGAAAAGCAATAGGCTGTTCCTTACATATCGTTTGTTCCCCATAATAGGGGTAGGTGGGGTTCATTTTTACATACACTCCTCCTTGCCTTCTATCTTCCGTATATTTCTATGCATGCGCCTAGAAAAGCGTGCGCTGTTATCCGGTCCTGCCTGTGTTTATAACCTAGTTCGAGGGAGCGTTTGTCAGAGATGAATGATTGGCGAAACATAGAGTATCTGAATCGTGGAACTCCAGTGCAAAAAGAGGTCTATACCCTGTTAAGAAAATTAAATATTATGAGTTTGCTGGCCGACTATAACCCGGTGCTGGTTGGCACAGTGCCGCTTGGTATTCAGGTGAAGGGCAGCGATCTGGATATTATTTGTGAGGTGCATGATTCCGTAAAGTTTACGGACATTGTTAGTCGATATTTCGGAACCATGGATGAGTTTACTAGTGTATCGCGTGTGGTTGATGGGGTCCCACGAACGAAAATTAACTTTATGGCCGGGGGCTGGCCTATAGAACTGTTTGGGCAGCCGCGACCCACAGCTCTGCAGAATGGTTACTTACATATGATCATTGAAGCGGAAATTCTAGCTCAGCTGGATAATGATTTTCGCCAGCAGATCATTACAATGAAAACAAACGGGTGGAAGACCGAACCTGCCTTCGCGCAAGTGCTGGGCTTGGAAGGCGACCCTTATGAAGCGCTGCTGATGCTGGAAAAGCTTCCGCGGAGTGCTCTTTATGCTTTTTGTCATTCTATACAAGCGAGGGGATAGACATGAATTATCGAGAGATGATTGCGGATGATTATGAAGCTGCCCACCAGCTATGGGAAAATACAGAGGGAATGGGACTTAGTGAAGCGGATTCGAGACTGGAGATTACGCGTTATCTGGAGCGTAATGCTGGCTTCAGCCAGATCTGCGAGAATGAAGACGGCCGGATTGTAGGAACTGCATTGTGTGGACATGATGGGCGAAGAGGTTATATGTATCATGTTGCAGTTAGTAATGACTGCCGAGGCATGGGCATCGGGCGTGAGCTTGTAAAGCGTTGCCTCGGTAATTTACATGCAGCTGGTATCGCAAAATGTCATCTGATGGTGATTGGAACCAATGAACAAGGAAGAGGATTCTGGGAAGGGATAGGCTGGCAGTATAGAGGTGGAATTATGTTATACTCCCAGGATATCTTGTGATACATAAGATGCGAAATGAAAATACTATCTAAGTAAAATATCATTAGATTAGAAGTGGATATATCACAGCAAATGTAACGGTGAACTCCGACTGCCAGTGCAGTATACTATATATGAGTTTGATAATTGCCTATTTGCAGGCAGGAGGTCTTTTATGCGTTTCAAAGATGTGTTTTCAATTATTGGTCCGGCCATGGTCGGGCCTTCAAGCTCGCATACAGCCGGTGCGGCACGGATCGGAAGGGCTGCAAGGCAGGTGCTGGGTGAAGTGCCGCGTGTGGCAGAAGTGACGTTTTTTGGTTCTTTTGCAGCTACTTATCAGGGCCATGGCACAGACAGGGCTATTGTCGGAGGACTTTTGGATTACGCTACCGATGATCATCGGTTACCCGACTCTCTGGAGTTAGCGGCTGAAGCTGGGATGGACGTATCTTTTGAGCAAGGAACGGGATTGTTTCCTCATCCTAACACAGTTAAACTGCATCTTATCGGACAAGAGACAGGAAGTGAGCTGACTTTAACGGGGACATCCATCGGTGGTGGAAACATTGAGATCGTCGATGTGGATGGTTTTGGAGTAAAGCTTACGGGAATGTATCCGACGGTATTGATTCATCATATGGATTATTTAGGTGTTCTGGCGAGTGTTACAGAAGTGATGCGTAACGGACAATTTAATATAGGGCATATGTCTCTGGATCGGAAGAATCGCAGCGGTGCAGCCTTAACGGTACTGGAGCTGGATGAAGCTGCTACTCCAGAGCTTATTGAAGCGCTTAAAGCGCTCACTGCAGTGAAATCGGTGAAATTGGTTAATTTAAACGAAGGTAAGCAAGATGAGAAGGGGAAGGAAAGCTTAACATGAATTTTCAAACACTTAGCCAACTGGCTGTATTATGTGAGGAACGTGGCCTCACCATTGGAGCCCTTATGCTTGAAGAGCAAAGCGCGGAATCTGGACGTTCCAGTGAACAGGAATTTGCCACTATGCGTGAATATTATGGGGTGATGAAAGAGGCTGTTCATCGTGGGATGCATGAAGATACCACTTCGCGCAGCGGCCTTACGGGAATGGATGCCCAACGTGTAGGAGCCTATAACGCAGCAGATGAACCATGCCTAGGTGGACCCGCTGGTCAAGCAATGGCCTATGCCTTGGCTGTGTCCGAGGTTAATGCCTCAATGGGCCGCATAATTGCTACACCTACCGCAGGTTCATGCGGAATTATTCCGGGTGTATTTCTCAGCTGCCAGGAACGGTTTGGCTGGGATGATGACTATATGGTTTCCGGTTTGTTCGCTGCAGGAGCGATCGGTTATGTCATTGCCAACAATTCGTTTGTATCTGGTGCAGAGGGTGGCTGTCAGGCGGAGGTCGGGTCGGCCATCGGGATGGCGGCAGGAGCTTTAACCGAACTGCGTGGAGGAACGCCTGCACAAGCAGTGCATGCTGTTGGACTGGCGCTTAAGAACACCTTAGGACTGATTTGTGATCCGGTGGGAGGACTTGTAGAGATTCCTTGTATCGTTAGAAACGGATTCGGTGCAGTGACCGCGCTCGCCGCCGCCGATATGGCACTGGCTGGCGTACGTAGCGTGATTCCTTCAGATGAAGTAATCAAGGTCATGCTTGAGGTAGGCTCAGCTATGCCAGAAAAACACCGCGAGACCGCAGGTGGCGGATTAGCACAGACACCTACCGGCCGCAAGATCATGCAGGATTTACGTAAAAAGAAGTGATTTTAGAGCATTTTGAAACGTTCCAACTGTTCCCATAATCCTTCCTTCCGAAGGATTTCTGCTTGTTTGGGTCCCAAAAGGTCAAAGTGGGGGAATGGCGAACGATTATGAATATATTTAGCCGGCAGTCCATTTTCCTCACACCAATATGTTAGTCTGGTCAGGTCACTACAGCCGACCTTGGTGACAGTAGTCATGCCGGGAAAACGCGGGTCTAGCCAGTAATGGGTTAAGAAAGCGATCTCTCCTGCGGAGACAGCCTTTTTCCAGCGGGTTAATTCTTCTCTGTTGATGCCGAAGGCCATTACGTCTCCTCCTTATGTAGTATAGTTGACAACATTATAACCCATTGAAAGGGGATTACATCATGAACGGACAGGTAAGAGCCGATATTCGTCCTGGGCTTGAAGTGGATATTGTGCTTAAGCAGGATCAGCCGACGGGTAAGCTAACACATGGAACGGTAAAGGATATTCTCACGAACTCACCTCGACATCCGCATGGCATCAAGGTGCGTTTAACCAGTGGACAGGTAGGACGAGTTAAGAATATTGTTGCTAACTAACAACAATAAACTTTACCTTTGATTTTTATAAAAAAGCGCCCCTAATCAACAGAAATTGGGGCGCTTTTCTTTTTTATCTGCTCATAAAATCCTCAACGGACTGATCGGCTTTGGTCTGATTACATAACGTACAAGCGCAAACGCAATTATCCGGAGTAGTATGGCCGCCTTTAGCACGGGGGAGCAAATGATCTATAGTGTCTCCATAGGAGCCACAGAAGTAGCAAGTATAGTTGTCTCTGGTCAATATATAAGCACGGAAATCCTTATTGCTGTAAATCCGGCGGATGGTTCGGCGATTCACTACGATAGCGGCATGTTCTCTGACTAGAGTAACTGCAAGCTCGTAGTCAATTTCCTGATGCCAGCGCCGTCCTTTATCACTGTGGCCACGCATTAGAATTTTCCCTTTGGCAGAGGGAATCAATTGCGTTGGATCTTCGGGACTCAGTTTCGCGCCTTGAGAATGAGAATGTTTCCTTCGTTGTTCCAAGCCCCGTATGCGCTGATTTGGGTTGGATTGCGGTGAAGAAGCAACCGTGGAAGAAGGCTTTCCTTGTTTGGAGCGTTCCTTGACAGCCAAAGAAGGGGATTGAATGGTATCAGGTTGTACTGGAATGGGACCTGCTGCAAGAGTGAGATCTATGTTTTGTCGTTGTTTGCGGCACTCCCGACAAGCGCCACGGCGAGACTGACCTTTGGAACGTTTGCCGGTACGTTTACGAAATTCAGAGAGCGGCTTCTGTTGCTGGCAATAGGTACATTGTTTGGTGGATAAAAGATGGGTATCGTTCATAGATATGTTAGGTTCAGCGCAACTTAGCGCCCGTCCTGTCTCCTTGTTTTTTAGGATCCAATGTATTTTATTTATTAGATTCAGTCGGCAGGGTTAACATTTCGTTCTAATCTTAGTATAGCGTAAAATACAATCGTTCACATCGCACTCAAAAAAAGCTTAAATACGGCTTTTTGTGTGATATCTGTCTTGGTGACATTCAGGAAAAACATGTAAAATCGAAAAGAGCTGTAAGGAATGCTCTACTTTTTAAACATGGGAAGGGGTACTGAAATGAAGCCAACCAAAAGAAGGCCGTTTACGGTAACATTGCTTTATATTTTTCATATATTTTTGGGGGTTGGAGCGTTAGCAGGAGGCGGGTCAATGGTCATAGATCCTAGTGGTGATCTGATACACATACCCACATCTATGCTGGAAAGATCGCCATTTTCAGATTTTTTAATTCCGGGTATTTTGCTATTCATCGTATTTGGTATCCTGCCCATGCTCGTGTTATATGGGTTGATCAAGAGACCAGAATGGCATTGGGTGAATACGTTGAATCCCTTTAAGAAATTATATAGCTTCTGGGCATTGTCCCTATATATCGGCTTTGGTCTAATTATTTGGATTATGGTACAGACGTATATGCTCGACAGTGTGGTAATCATACATCTGGTCTATATGAGTCTAGGGCTTTTGATCCAAGCTGTTACGCTGCTTCCTTCCGTACAAAGTTACTTTTTGCTGGACGGCGGTACCGAAAGACGTTAAAATTGCAGTGAACAGAAGGTATTTCATTAGTCTGGGCAAGGAGTGAACCGGATTGACAACTATATACGATATTGCCAAAAGAACCGGTTACTCTCCTACAACGGTATCCAAGGCGTTTAATAATTATTCCGATGTACGGGAGAAGACTCGCCAGGAAATTTTCCGGGTTGCCCAAGAAATGGGATATTTGCCGAATTCCCATGCCCGTACACTGACTACTAAGAAATCATGGACCATCGGTGTATTATTTGTAGAGAATACGGGATTTGGTATTCGCCATCCCTTTTTTAGCGCTGTGATCGAGAGCTTTAAGAAGGTTGCTGTGGATAAGGGGTATGCCCTCATGTTTATTTCCAAGGATGTTGGGGGTAAACAAAGCGGGTATTTGGAGAATTGCCGAATCCGTGGTGTAGATGGTGTTGTCGTTTTCTTGTCTGATTACGAGGACCCCTATTTCCGTGAGCTGCTAGAGAGTGATATTCCTACTGTGATTCTGGATTTTGAGACTACGCAGTCGCATACGGTATGTTCGGATAATACGGCTGGAGCTCAGCTTGCGATAGAGTATTTAGTTTCTTTGGGTCATCGCAAGATTGCTCATATTTCCGGGGGGATGAACACTTTTCCCGGTAAAACTCGGGAGTTAGGGTATAAGAACGCTATGAAGCAGCAGGGGCTTGAAGTGCCGGAGTCCTATGTTGTGAATGGAGCTTTTTATTCTCGTGAAAGTGGTTATAACGCGATGCTGGAGCTTCTTAAGCTGCCTGATCGGCCAACCGCTGTTTTTGCTTCGGGTGACATGTTAGCTTTAGGGGCTATTATGGCAGCAAAAGATAGTGGACTTTCCGTCCCGCTGGACCTTTCAGTTGTGGGATACGATGATATTGATCTAGCTGAGTATGTTACACCTGCATTGACAACCATTCGTCAGGATACGGCACTTTTAGGAAGCCGGGCAGCGGACATTCTTTTAGCATCGATTGAAGGGAAACAGTTGGATAAGGAAGCGGTTTTAGTTCCGGTAGAAGTGATCGAACGGGAATCCTGTGCGCCTCCGGCTAGCAGGAATTAGAGCTGTATCAAATTCCATAACTACAGAGAGCGGGCTGCTATCCACAGGATAAATCTTGACGTAGAGAAAAGAGTCCTGATAAAGTAGAGGACATCATAGCTCGAATTTTTCCTATGTGGTATTTGCTACAGCGTATTCAGAGGAATAGGGCTATAATGGGCATATTGTTATGCCGCTTTTTTCCTGCTCTCGTTAGATCATTTTTTTTCGTTATTATCGAAACCGGTTTCGATTATAGGTTTCGAATTGAGAATGAAATCAAAGTTTACCGAGGGTTTCCTTGAATTTTCTCAAACGTTTCAGTGGCCCATCGCTCCGAACCCTAACATCGGATGGTGATCCAGTAAAGGCAGTGCTTGTTGTTAGTAACAAAACAATTAGAGGAGATGGATGAAATGGCAAAAGTTCAAACTGTAGTAACTGCAAAAGATACAGGGGAACGCTTAACTCCGAAAGAGGCAATTGTTTTTAGCACAAGAGTAGATTCTGGATCTGCCGATGTAGAGCTTAGGCCAGAGCAGGAGTTCCAAAAGATGATCGGATTTGGCGGCGCTTTCACAGAAGCTGCGGCCTATACGTTGTCACGGCTCAGTCCTGAGAAACGGGCAGAGGTTATTCACCGCTATTTTCATCCGGTAGAGGGATTAGGCTATAACATGGGTCGTGTTCATATCCATAGCTGTGACTTTGCTCTTGGAAATTATACTTATGTCGCTGATCATGATACGGAGCTGGCTACCTTTGATATCTCTCATGATCATAAGTGGGTGCTTCCGCTGATTAAGGATGCAATGCAGGTAAAAGGCGGACCGTTCACGATGTTGGCGTCTCCTTGGAGCCCTCCGGCATGGATGAAAACAAATGGTGAAATGAATAATGGAGGATCACTCAAGCCAGAATACGCTGAAGTTTGGGCACGCTATTATACCAAATTTATCGAAGCTTATGGGAAGGAAGGCGTACCTATTTGGGCGGTTTCCGTGCAAAATGAGCCGGCTGCTGTTCAAGTCTGGGATTCTTGCATTTATAGTGCGGAAGAGGAACGCGATTTTGTTAAAAATCATCTCGGTCCAGTGATGCAGCAGGCAGGCCATTCCGATGTGAACATTGTCATCTGGGATCATAACCGCGATATTATGGTCGAACGTGCTTCGGTCGTGTTGTCTGATCCTGAAGCTGCACAATATGTGTGGGGTACAGGCATCCACTGGTATGGTGGTGAGGAGTTCGACAAGGTAGAGAAGGTACATGATCTATTTTCTGACAAACATCTATTGTTCACTGAGGGCTGTCAAGAGGGCGGCGTCAAGCTTGGCGAATGGTTTACAGGTGAACGTTACGGCAGAAATATGATTGGGGATCTCAATGCATGGACAGAAGGGTACCTGGACTGGAACCTGGTACTGGATGAGACCGGCGGGCCCAATCATGTAGGGAATCTCTGTGATGCCCCAATTATTGCAGATACAACAACAGACGAATTGCACTATAACAGCTCTTATTATTATATCGGGCATTTCAGTAAATTTATCGCGCCAGGTGCGGTACGGATTGGCTTTACTTCTGAAGCGGAAGGAATCCTATCCACAGCATTCCGTAATCCGGACGGCAGCATTGCTGTCATATTGATGAATGAGAGCGAAGAAGTTCGCACAGTAACCCTGGGGCTTGGCGATGAGATTGCCAACTGCGAGCTATCCCCTCATTCTATCGTAACGCATCTGATTTCATAAATAAGTAACAGTTTAGGAGGACATTAACGTGAGTAATTATTATTTCCAATCAGGTAACTTTGTAATGGAGCAGTTTGATACAGGAAAGCCTTTCTCTAGTTTCCTGCCAGGTCTTGCAGGTCTTAAGGGAATTCCAATGTGGACTTTTTATGTAAACCGGGGGCAAGCGATTTGCAGCTTTGGGGTACGCGACAAGAACTCGCCAATCATGGAATTCTCTCCAGCAAATATCTCTTATAAAGACGTAGGAACCACCGGATTCCGAACCTTTATTAAAATAAAAGGCGAGCAAGAGATTTATGAGCCATTTCAATCGGCACGTCCAGATTCTGCCGCCAAGCGGATCATGACCATTTTGCCTAACGGACTGACCCTTGAAGAAAGCCATGCCGGGCATGGGCTGAAGACGACTGTACACTATTTCAATCTGCCTAATGATGATTATGCCGCGTTGGTACGTCGGGTGGAGATTGAGAATATCGGTGGCAAAGAGATTGAGCTGGAGCTGATGGATGGTCTGCCTGAGATTTTGCCTTACGGAGTAGAAAACAGCGGCTACAAGGAGATTGGTAACCTGCTGCGCAGCTGGATGGACGTATACAATCTGGAGAACGGTATTCCGTTCTATAAGCTGCGTTCCAGCACCAATGATAGTGCACAGGTTAGCGAAATCACAAATGGACATTTCTATCTGTCGTTTACTGGAGAAGGAGAAAAAGTCGCGCCAATCGTTGATTTCGAACTTATTTTCGGCGGCAATACCTCTCTTACTTACCCAGACCGTTTTGCGGAATTAACGCTTTCGGAGCTGAGTGAGCTTCCACAATATCCAGTCAATAAGGTTCCTTGCGGCTTCAGTGGTGTGGCTAGACGTTTGGCACCCGGCAGCAGCTTGACCCTGAATACTTTGGTTGGGCATGTAAATGACATCGACAAAATCAATAAAAAGGCGGAGCAGTTATGCCGGGATGAATATATCCTGTCCAAATCCAAGGAAGCCGCAGGTCTGACAGAGCAATTAACAGAAGACATTGCCACGCACACTTCATCGGCTGTGTTTGATGCTTATTGCCGTCAGTCCTATCTCGATAACTTCCTGCGCGGAGGCTATCCTTTTATTTTTGACAATGGCGGAGATGGCTTTGTAGTTCATTTATATTCCCGCAAGCATGGCGATTTGGAGCGCGACTATAACTTCTTCTCACTTGCCCCAGAATATTATTCACAGGGGAACGGTAACTTCCGCGACATGAATCAGAACCGCCGGAACGATGTGTTTTTTAATCCGAAGGTGGGCAGCTTCAACATCAAAATGTTCTATAGCTTGATTCAAGCAGATGGCTACAATCCACTAAGTGTTCAAGGAACAACCTTTGAAGTGAAGCCAGACAGCAAAGCGAAGGCTGCGGAATGGATCGGAGAAGCGGCTGCGGATCATCAAGCTGAGCTTGTTAAGCTATGCAACAGCCGGTTCACCCCAGGCAGCCTGATCAATTACATTGCGGATCAAAACGTTACGCTGAAGGTTAGTGAGCAGGAGTTTCTGTCGGGTCTGCTGGCTCTTTCACAGCAAAACATTGAGGCTGCTTTTGGCGAAGGCTTCTGGTCTGATCACTGGACATATAATTTGGATCTCGTAGTAGGTTATTTGGACATTTTCCCTGACAAGAAGCAGGAGCTTTTATTTGGGGATAGTACTTATGCGTTCTATGACAGCCCAGCATATGTGCTGCCCCGTAGTGAGAAGTATGTAATTAGTGACGGAAAAGCCCGGCAATATGGCGCCCTCCTTGAGGATGAGGAGAAGCTGCATAAGCTGAAATGGAAAGCTGGAGATACCCATTGGCTGCGTACCAAAGGTGGGCAAGGTGCAATTTACCACACCAATCTGTTCGTGAAGATGTTGTCTCTTGCTTTGAATAAATTTGCTACGCTTGACCCTTACGGCATGGGTGTGGAGATGGAAGGCAACAAACCGGGCTGGAACGATGCTATGAACGGTCTGCCGGGATTGTTTGGCTCCGGAATGAGTGAGACTTTTGAGCTGAAGCGTACTGTAGTCTTTTTGCTGGATGTGCTGAACGGTGCTGAGAATGTACAGGGAGCTGTAAAGCTGCCAGAAGAAATCGCGGAGCTGCTTGAAGCGGTATATCACGCGGTAACTGCTGTCCTAGCAGGAGAAGTGGAACAATTTAACTATTGGGATACAGTAGCTTCAGCCCGTGAAGCTTATAGAGCAAATATCCGGTTTGGAATTACTGGTGCTGAAACTGAAGTAACCTTGGAACACATCCGCGAAGCCCTTTCCAAGTTCCTGGTTAAAATTGATGAGGGGATCAACAAGGCGGTAGAAATGGGCAATGGACTTACCCCAACCTATTTCCGTTTTGAAGCGGAGAAATTCCATCAGGTAACAGATGCTGAGGGTCAGCCAGTCATTAGCGGATACGGATTGCCAAAGGCTGTGGTAGAGGAGTTTAAGGCTTATGCCTTGCCTTATTTCCTTGAAGGACCTACCCGCTGGTTGAAGACGATGAAGAACCCGGTGCAGGCAAAAAAAATCTATAATCTGATTAAGCAAACAGAGCTGTATGATCAGGCAACATCTATGTATCAGACCTCTGTTAGTCTAGAAGGTGAATCGCATGAAATCGGACGGATGAGAGCCTTCACACCAGGCTGGCTAGAACGGGAGTCTAACTTCCTGCACATGTCCTATAAGTATTTGCTTGAGCTGCTGAAGGGCGGGCTGTATGAGGAATTCTACGGCGAGCTGAAGACGTCGCTGGTGCCATTCCTTGATCCTGCTGTTTATGGACGCAGTACACTGGAGAATTCATCATTTATCGCAACTGGAGGCAATCCTGATCCCAATAACCATGGTAGAGGGTTCGTAGCGAGACTTAGTGGATCGACCGCGGAATTCTTAAGCATGTGGAGAACAATGATGGCTGGAAGCCATGTTTTCAGAATGGAGGATGGAGCGCTTACGCTGTCTCTCGATCCGGTATTGCCAGGATGGCTGTTTGATGAAGAGGGCAAACTGTCTTTCACTTTCCTAGGGAATACGGAGGTAATCTATTCTAACCCAAAACGTGAAAATACCTTTGGCGAGAAGAAGGTCAGCATTCAATCTTTGATGCTTGTATACCGTAATGGAACTGTGACTAAAATATCTGGAGCGTTCGTGCGCGGTGAAGAGGCAGAGGCTCTGCGGCGTGGAGAAATTGCACAAATTCAAGCAGTATTAGCATAAAAATAGAGGGGCGAGCTGCGGCTCGCCCTTAAATTTTCACTCAATCCGAAAAATGGTACCTATAATCCGAAATTCAAAGCCTTACGGAGACAGGCAAAAGCAAATACAATGGATACATAAACATTGTAAGCGCTTTAGATTAAATACAGATATAGAGCCTGGAGGTCCAAAGGATGGAGAACAAAAAAAGCATGGAAGTAAGCTCAGCGATGAAGCCGTTAATTCCTGGCAATTTCGAAACCGGTAAAGTAAATCGGAGCCCGCTTTGGAAGAGGTTCATTGCCCAGCGTCATTTGCAGACAATGGCTCTACTCGGCATTGCGTGGATGATAATCTTTAACTACATTCCCATGTATGGAATTATCATTGCTTTTAAAGATTACAACATCGTTAAAACGATTGCAGAAGCCCCATGGGTGGGACTTACACATTTCAAAGAGTTCATGGATGATGACAATCTCTCGAATGTAATTAAAAATACGCTCGGCATCAGCTTGTTTAAGCTAATTATCGGATTTCCATTGCCAATAATATTTGCTCTATTTCTGAATGAAGTTCGTTCAATGAAATTCAAGAAGACCATACAGACGATTTCGTATTTGCCCCACTTTCTCTCATGGGTGGTACTCGGAGGGATTTTGGCTACATGGCTTGCTGATGTAGGAATTATCAATAACATTTTGCTAGCGCTTCATCTGATTGATCAGCCAATTACATACTTGGCTGAGCCTGGTTACTTCTGGACAATTATTATCTCCTCTGATATCTGGAAAGAACTTGGATGGTCAGCGATTATCTATTTAGCAGCAATTTCCGGTGTATCTCCTGAAATGTACGAGGCGGCGACAATCGACGGCGCGGGCAGATTTCAGAAGATGTGGTATGTTACCTTGCCGGCGATTAAATCGACAATCAGCATTCTCTTCATTCTCGCGGTCAGCGGAGTGCTGAACTCCAACTTTGATCAGATTCTGGTCCTGCGCAACTCACTGAATGATAGTGCAAGTAATGTAATTGATTACTATGTGTACTATACAGGGATTCTCTCAGGCCGCTTCTCTTACTCAACTGCAGTTGGATTGTTAAAATCGGTTATCGCTCTAATATTGCTGCTGATTGCCAACCAAGTATCTAAAAAAATCAACGATACATCGTTGTTCTAGGATAAGGAGGACCATATATGTTTGCACTTAAGCGTAAAACCAAGGGCGAGGCCCTGTTCGATATCATAAATAACCTCATCATGTTATGTATCTGCTTCATAACGCTTTACCCGATCTGGTACGTATTGGTTAACGCCTTCAATAACGGTAATGACGCCATGCGGGGAGGAATCTACTGGTGGCCGCGGATGTTCAGCTTTGAGAATTTCGAGGCCGTGTTTGCCAGCCCCGGCATCATGCAGGCGATGTGGGTTACTGTCGCCAAAACACTTTTGGGTACTGTACTGCATGTATTTTTCACAGCGATGGTAGCTTATGCATTCTCCAGAAAAAACCTCATTGGCGGTAAGTTCTACATGCTGATGGGTACAGTGACTCTCTTTTTTGGCGGGGGACTCATTCCTACCTTCCTGCTGATGAAGGACCTTCACCTATTGGAGAATTTCCTAGTCTATATTATTCCGGTTATGTTTAGCTTCTTTGATCTTATTATCTTCATGACCTTCTTCCGGGAGATTCCCGATGGGCTGGAAGAAGCGGCACGGATTGACGGTGCTAATGATTGGTCCATCTTTCTAAGAATCGTACTTCCAGTATCCATGCCTGTAATTGCTACCATTGCTCTGTTCCATGGCGTGTATCAGTGGAATGATTACTTCACGGGTATGATCTATATCAATAATACTGATCTACAGCCGATTCAGACGTATTTGTTCCGGGTCGTCGCACAATCGAGCTCTAGTCAAATGATGGTCGCTGTACAAGGCAGCAGCGTTACGAGAAGCGTAACGTCACAGTCCATTAAGCTGGCGACGATGGTAGTGACCACACTGCCGATAGTATTCGTGTATCCGTTCCTGCAGCGTTATTTCGTTAAAGGGATGATGATCGGCTCCATTAAGGGCTGATGTCTAGCAGTGATAACTCCTCCGGTTGCCTACAGCTGTAGGCACTGGGGTTGAGCTTATAATTAACATTCATAGAAAAGGGGTAAACAAGCATGGGCATGAAACGTAAGCCAAAAGCAATGGGAGTTCTGCTTCTCGCAATAATGATGTCATTGTCAGCCGCAGGCTGCTCCAGCGGGAATAATGCTGGCAAGAATGCCGAAGGTAATGCTAACAGCGCTAAAGCTACTAATACGGAGGCAAGTGCTGAACCGACTGCTGCTGCATTATCAGCAGATGAACCGGGATGGAAGATTGATACTTCACCCATTACATTTGACTGGTACCTGAACTTCTCATGGTTCCCTAATAAATGGGGCGTGGACCCAACCTCCCAATATGTAACTAAGAAGACCGGAGTTGATATTAATTTCATCGTTCCGGCTGGTAACGAGAATGAGAAGCTTAACACGCTGATTGCATCCGGTAAATTGCCTGATTTCATCACTTTGGGCTTCTGGGAAGATGCGATTAAGAAAATGGTCGAAGGTGAACTTGTTCTTCCATTGAACAAACTTGCTGATGAATATGATCCGTACTTCTTTAAAGTATCCGATGCTGATAAGCTGGGCTGGTATACACAAGAAGACGGCAATGTGTATGGCTATCCTAACTCTTCTTCCTCTCCTGCCGACTATGAGAAATATGGAGAAAATTACGTATCCAACCAAGTATTCGCTGTCCGCAAGGATATGTATGAAGCTATTGGAAGTCCAGATATGCGCACACCAGAAGGTTTCTTGAATGCGCTTAAATTAGCGAAAGAGAAATTCCCTGACGTAAATGGACAGCCGCTTATTCCACTTGGTTTGCATGAATTTACCGAGAACGGTAACGATTCTTTGGAAGGTTACCTGCAGAACTTCTTGGCAATCCCAAGAGAAAAAGATGGCAAGGTATATGCTCGTGAAACCGATCCTGAATATATCCGCTGGATGAAGGCACTTCGTCAAGCGAATCAAGACGGTCTGCTGGCTAAAGATATCTTTATCGACAAACGCCCACAAATGGAAGAAAAAATTGCCCAAGGCCGTTATTTCGCAATGCTGTATCAACGTACAGACTTTGCAGCACAACTAGGAACGATTTACCAACAGGATCCAACTAAAACGTATATCGCTGTTGACGGACCTTCCAATACGAACTTGGATAAACCAACCCTTGATGGCCCTGGTATCTCCGGTTGGACGGTAACACTGATCTCCAAAGATGTTAAGGATAAAGCACGTGCTATCCGCTTCCTCAGCTACTTGAACAGTGAAGAAGGCAACAAAGACTTGTTCTTAGGCGAAAAAGGTGTCAGCTACGATACGATTGATGGAAAAGATCAATTTAAACCAGAAGTGTTTGATTTGATGAATAAAGACCGTTCGACGTTTGATAAGCAAATCGGATCTTCCTTTACATTCTGGATGCTGCAAAATACGAATATCACAGACCAATGGGCTCCTAAATCGGTAGAACCATTTAAGCAATTGGAAGATTGGACTAGAGGTAAATCCATAGGCTCCTCGGAGTTCCAACAAATCGAACCAACAGGAAACTCTCCTGAAGGTATCATCGCTTCGAAGCTGAAACAGCTGCGCGGTAAAACTATGCCGAAATTGCTCATGGCTTCCTCCGATGCGGAATTCGATAAGATTTGGAATGAGTATTTAGAGAAGAGAAAGAAGGAAGGCGAAGATGTATTTGATGCCTACCAACAAAAGAAATATGAAGAGAATAAAGTGAAGCTGTCCATAAAATAAAAAGTATGACCCAAAATGCCCGCTAACTGCGGGCTTTTGGGTTATTTTCGAATTATAATAAGGAATAGATATTAAGTATTTGAATATTCACTATTTTAGCGAGGTGGACAGGACAGAAGTGTATAAAGTGAATAGGCGAGATCGAACCAGAGCATTATGGCATTCTTTTAGTTATTGGTGGGGGCGAAGATCACTTCAGAGCCGTTTAATTGCAGCTTATGTTTTTATTGTTTTAGGCCCGTGTTTGCTGGTTTCTGTCTACTCCTATAAAGCCATTAATAATACCTATCTCCGCGATGCCGTCGAGAAAAATGATTATTTGTCGCAAATGGAGAAGCTGCATATTCATAATCAGATCGAAGCGATGGAACGGGCGGCGCAAATGGCTTATTCTGATGCCGAAGTAGAAAAATTCTTAGCGAATGAAACCGAACCGCAGCTAGTAGATTTGGTTGATTTTAATACAAATGCTTATGTGAATATGACTCGTATTCAATTTAATAATCCGAATATTGAGCATTTACGGCTGTATTCGAGAAGTAATAAGGTGCATGAAATTTGGCCGATTATCTTTCGCGAAGAGCGGGTTTCTTCCACCCCATGGTTTCAGAAAGCGCTTCAATTGAAGGGGCAGGAATACTGGTCTTTTCAGAAAAATGATCCGGATTTGATGCAGAGATACTTGGGAGCACCGACGGAGAGTCTGCCAAAGGTTTCTTTGCTGCGTGAGAAGAGTCGGCCAGCAGACAATCATATCGGCATGGTGCAGGTGGATATGCTGCTTAGTCGATTTACACCCAAGACGTATACAGATGTACGGGATAATCAGACCCAGATGTTTCTTGTGGATAGTGAGCTGCAGCTTTTCACCAGGCCGGACAATTCTTTTTTGCAGGATAATCTAGAGATGGCTGATATGATTGCAGAACGGTATAAGCAGTTCCGGGAAACTGGCGAATGGGACAGTAATTACTCGGAGAATGGTAAATCGTTTTTGTTAATTAACACTCCGCTAGAACGAATTGATGCTTATTTGTTAAATGTAGTGTCAATGGAAGGAGTGATGAAGGATATCTCCCGCACGCGCAACTTAATCATTGGAGCCAATGTTGGTTTTATTACTTTACTAACGCTGATCGCTTATGTGACAAATGCCTTTATTCTAAAAAATCTGCGTAGATTGACCGAAACGATGAAAAAAGTGCGTAGAGGTGAAGCGTACACTGGAATAATGATTCGTGGTGGAGGGGAAGTCGGGGAGCTTGCCCATCATTTCTCCAAGCTGATGAACACCATCAATACGTTGGTGGCTCAGGCAGTGAGCAAGCAGGCGTTGTCTAAAGAGGCTGAGCTGCGTACGCTGCATAACCAGATTGACGCACATTTTTTGTATAATACGCTGGAAAATATAAAAATGCTGGCTGAAATTGAGAACCAGCGAACGATCTCGGACGCACTGACCTCGCTGGGTGGGATGATGCGCTATAATTTTAAATGGTCCGGAGAGTATGTGAAGCTGCGGGATGAAGTCCGCCACATTGAAAATTACATTGAAGTGATGAATATTCGTTTTGAATATCCGGTTAAGTTAGTGCTTCATATTGAACCTCGATATTTGGAGCTGGAGGTGCTGAAAATGTCACTGCAGCCTATTGTAGAGAACAGTGTTAAGCATGCTTGGTGCGACGAGAAAGAGAATTTACAGGACCCGAACATTCATATTCATATTTCGGAAACGGAAGGTGATATTTGCATAGAGCTTCGTGATAATGGCATCGGCTTAACTCCAGAGCGTTTGGTTGCTTTGAACGAGGCGATTTATGCGAAAGATGAGCGCTGTGAGAGTGCTTCAGAACAGAGGGATGTTGACCGCCGAACAGGTGGTATTGGACTGAGAAATGTACATCAGCGACTGCAAATCTTTTATGGTGATGAATATGGGCTTGTAGTACAGAGTGAAGCAGGGAGTTGGACGATGGTACGTCTGACCTTGCCGAAAGTTCTTTTGACAGGAGAAAAACAACTATGAAGAAGCTACTGATCATTGATGATGAAAAGAATATCCGTTACGGTCTCAAGACTATGATAGAAAGAGAATTTCCGTCCGTGTATACCATCACAATGGCGAGTAATGGCGCAGAGGGTTTCGAGATATTTAAGACCGAAGGTGCAGATATTATTATTACAGATATACGTATGCCAGTGATGGATGGAATTACACTGTTGGAGCAGATATCTAAGCTAACAAGTGGTGAGAAAAGCCCAGCAGTGCTCATCTTAAGCGGTTATGATGATTTCGAATATGCCAAAAGCGCGATTCGTTATCGCGTGAAGGATTACTTGCTGAAGCCGATTCGCCGAGATGAGTTGTTCGAAATTTTGAAGAATATCGATAAGGAACAGGAAGAACAGGATCTCAGCGCAAGGCAGCTGGAACAGGAAACGGAACACTTCCGCAGGGAACTGCGGTCCAGTCGTTTACGGGGACTGCTAATGCAGCAGGAGGTTCCGCTGGAGCGTGAGCAGCAAGAGTGGCTAAGTGATCTGCAAGCACCTTTTACAGTTGGTGTGTTGAATTACTATTACAATGACGGAACAAGAATGAAGTCGGGGGATGTTCAGGGACTGGCGGAACGATTGATCGGACCGCTTGAAAAGTTTTTCTCGGAAATCACAACGGATTGGGATGGCAAATTAGTCTTAATCGGGAGCAGAAAACAGGATTTTATAGAGCTGTCCAGACAAGCTGAAGCTAAGGAAATAAAGGGATTATCGATTGGGATTAGCAGCGAAGGAGGAAGTCTTGAGGACCTTCGTTCCTGTTATAAGGAAGCATGCCGGGCACTGCAATATACTTTTTTATATCCGCAAGTGAGTTTGTTGGATTATGGGGATGTTGGTCAGGGACGGTCTAACTTTCCGTTACCTAAGGAAGAGCTTCGCAAGCTGCTCAATATGCTGGGAACAGAACGCGAGAAGGAGATGAAGCATCTTCTATCTGTGATTTTTCAAACTGAGCATTTGAAGGAACTGGACCTAGCTTATCTGGAGTCCGTGGGACAGAATGTAAACGAACTGGTGTTGGATGAAGTGTTTCGGGTACATGGCGAAGCCTCGGTAGAGGTATTGAAGCTGTATCGTACGGTAGGCAATATGTACAACTATCGTCATTTCCACGAATATTATCGTGCGCTGGAGAACTTACTCTTGAGTGTGAATGAATACATTGTAGGCGTAAGGTCTGCGCATACCGAGCATGCGGATATGGAAGAGGCACTGAGCTATATTGAAGCCAACTATGCCCGTCCACTGAATATGGCTATGGTCAGCAATCATGTGTCCCTGAATTATTCTTATTTTAGCGAAGCCTTTAAGGCATATACCGGTGAGAATTTTGTTATTTATTTAAAAAAGGTCCGTATCCGTCACGCTAAAGAGCTATTGGCAAAAGGCTGCAGTAAACTCGCAACAGTCTCAGAAGAGGTAGGCTTCGAGAACAGTAAACAATTTGCCCGTGTTTTTAAAGAGCTGGAAGGGATTTCCCCAGGTGATTATAGAGCGAAAATAGTATCCGAAGAGTGTTGAGGCTATTGAAGATGCATTTAGAAGCGGCCCTCCTATATAATGGATTTGAGAAGATTCATTGGAGGAATGAAGGGTGGAAGAAATACAAGGCAATTTGATTACGGTTCAGACATTAGCAGCGGATTTTCGTCGACTGGGCGTTAAGGCGGGCATGACGATTTTATTGCATTCTTCTTTTAAATCGTTAGGCCAATGGGTAGCCGGGGGCCCGGTCGCTGTTATTTTGGCATTGGAGGAGGTCCTCGGAGAATCTGGCACGCTAGTAATGCCCACACATTCCAGTGACCTGACTGATCCCGCAGGCTGGAGCAACCCACCGGTGCCGGAGGCGTGGTGGCAGAGTATCCGCGAGCAGATGCCGGCTTATGATCCAGACCTGACCCAGCTTAGAGGAATGGGGGTTATTCCGGACTGCTTCCGTAAACAAAAAGGAGTAAAACGCAGTGACCATCCGATTCATTCGTTTGCCGCTTGGGGCAAGCATAGAGACGAAATTATGTATGGTCATTCGCTTGAAATGGGTCTGGGGGAAGATTCTCCGTTGGCTCGGATTTACGATTTGGGCGGACATGTACTGTTGCTGGGTGTTGGCAATCTTAATAATACTTCTCTGCATCTTGCCGAATGCCGCGCATCTTATGCTGGCAAGAAGGAAACCCTTGGCGGGGCGCCCATTATGGTGGATGGAGTTAGGCAGTGGGTGGAATTTAAGGAGCTGGATTGGGATTCTGACGATTTCGTTCAGCTGGCAGATCAGTTTGGACAAGAGACGGGACTTATTACATATGGACAGGTTGCTTCCGCAACCGCTCAATTGATTCCGCAACGGGAAATCGTAGATTATGCATTGAACTGGATGGAACAGAACAGGAAGTAGAACCTCATTGGATAGGGAAACGGAAGGAGAAGCTGGCATGAGTACAACAACGATATTTTTAACCCGGCATGGTCAGACGGAATGGAACGTGCAGCATCGGATGCAGGGACATATGGATTCTGAACTAACAGCGCTTGGTGTACAACAGGCTGAATGGCTGAGCCGGGGGATGCACACTGAACAGCTGGATGTCATCTATGCAAGCCCCAGCCCAAGGGCGCTGCGCACAGCTGAAATTATTCGAGGAGAGCGGAGTACTCCGCTTATGACCTCTGAGGCGTTCAAAGAGATTGGCATGGGTGTGTGGGAAGGCCGTGATTCTACTGAGCTGGAGAGCGAGTATTCGGAGCAGCATCGCAATTTCTGGCAAGACCCTGAGCAGTTTAAAGTGGAGGGTAGTGAGACCTTCGCAGAGGTGCAGGCACGGGCGCTGGGTAAGCTTCAGGAAATTCTCGTTGAGCATCAAGGTGAGACCATTCTTATTGTCACACATACAGTAGTGATTAAGCTGTTAATGGCCTATTTTGAGGGCAGAGCACTGCCTAAGCTCTGGGATCTGCCTTACATTTATCCGACCTGCTTATGCAGGGTTGATTTTACGGATGGTGTGCCCGAAATCCTGCTGCATGGGGATACGAGCCATTACGAAGAGAGTGAAGCTGGGATGGAATCATAACACTTCCTGCAAGATCAGATTGGGTTTATAAAAAAGGCGGTTCCTCGGGTGCATTACGCACTCGAAGAACCGCCTTTTTGACTTCAGAGCTGGAAATCAGCTTTTGCTAGTTGATAAACTGGAGAGATTTCAATGTCTTCTCCAGCATCGTAACCGCTTCGGCACGAGTTGCCAGCTTCTGTGGAGCAAAGGATCCATCTGTTGCTCCTTGGATAATTCCCTCAGCAGCGATTTCTGCTACTGCTGCTTGGGACCAAGCTGGAATGCTTGCTGCGTCACTGAATTTAGCCAGTGCTGCAGGATCGGCATTTAAGGTTTTCCCTGTGTACTTGATGGCTTTCGCTAATACCGAGGCCATTTCCTGACGAGTGATTGGGCTACCCGGCTTAAAGCTGCCATCGGTATAACCGGAAATCAATCCGGCTTCTGCTGCGGTGCGAATAGCATCAGCATACCAAGCACTTGGGTTTACATCTTTAAATGTGGTCTCACCATTAGCTGTCGCAAGTCCCAGAGAACGCGTAATTAATGCCGCGAACTCAGCACGTGTGATCGACTGTGAAGGAGAGAACGTATCGTTGCTTGTTCCGCTGACGATCAGCTTGGAAGCTAACAGATCAATAGATGATTTAGCCCAGTGTCCGTTAATATCTGCGAACGTTTTGGAAGACTTAACAACGGTGTAGTAGCTGTTGCTGTTCCGTTTAATCGTAACGTCCGTTGTTCCATCTGCTTTAGGAACAAAGATAGCAGGCACGAAGGAGATCTTACCTGAAGCAGGATCGAAGACCACTGCCGTTGCGTTATTTGAATTTAAGACGGCAGGTACATTGATCGTGCGCTTCACGTAAGTGCTGCCGAAATTGTTCAACTGCACACTCTTAGTTCCGGCTTGCGCTGAAACGCTGAATTCGATTACTGGAGCAGCTAAAGTAGCATTACCCAGCTGTGAGGCGATAGCTTGGTTTGTGCTGTTTAGTGTTCCCGAATTCGCTACTAGAATGGATACCGTAATTGTAAAGTCGCTGGTGCCTAATTGAGCGGCAAGTGCTGCGCTGTTTACAACACGGAGTGGCAAGGAATAAGAAGCACCATCCGTAGTAAAGGTAAGAACTGTGTTAGGTTGTGCTGCTGCTTGTTTTACAAGCACACTGCCTGGAAGCACTACTTGAGCGCCGCCTGTAGTGGCTTTAACCGGAATAACCAGCTCTTGGCTACCCGTTGGCAGTTCAGCAAGTTGTTTGGTTAGATCAGCAGCATCAATTGTTGTTACTTGTGCTGAAGCAATTGGAGCAACAGTTGGAGCAACAGTTGGTGATGGTGTAGCTGTTGGTACTGTTGGAGCCGATGTTGGTACTGAAGTTGGTACTGAAGTTGGTACTGAAGTTGGATCTGGTGTTGGTACTGGTGTTGGGTCTGGTGTCGGAGTTGGATTTGTCTCCGGTAGTGGTGCACCTTTTAGATCAACAATCCGGCCTTCAACGGCGGAAGTGTTGGCAGTGACCGTTCCAACCTTCTGCAGATACTTCGTAAATACATCAAAGTCCGGTAGGTACAGCAGATTCACGCGGCCTTCTTTATAGGCCTTTTCAAGTGAAGTATAGAAATCTCCACCCTTAGCTGTGAAAGCATTAGTAGCTACTTCATAAGATGCTTTTAGATCTAGAGGAACGTATTTCTCCCCGTTTTTCACTTCAATACGCAATACACGTTCGTTCACAGGTTTCGTAGAGTCGTAATAGAATTTCAACCCTGCAACGTGTGGGAAACGTCCGTCTGCTGCCGGCGTTTTGGAAACCCCGTTCTCCATAGCATCCTTAATTTCTTGTCCAGTCAAAGTGATCGTAACCAGATCGTTGTTGAATGGAAGTACACCGAGTACTTCGCCTTGTGTGATCGGTCCTTCGTTGATGGATTCGCGAATACCGCCGCCGTTTTGCAAGGCGATTACGGCATTAGTGCCCGCTTTTTGAGCTGCATAAAGCATGCCATCGGCAATCAGGTTACCAAGATTAGTTTCCTTTGTGCGCACATTATCACGAACTCCGTTTAGAACAACCTCTGAATTTCCTACTACCTCATTGGTTAGTTCTTGAATACCCGGCTTATACTCGGTATCCAGGATCTTTTTAGCTTCAGGATCCTCTGCGATAACGTAGTTAGTACCGTTTTTAGCATCGATGGAGATTAATTGGTCTTTCCAATCGGTCAGTACGCCATCTTTGTTAAATTTAACTTCAAGTTGGCCAAGGAAAAGACCTTTTTCACCAGTTTGTACAATTAGCTTCGGTGCTTTTGGATCGGTGTTATCAACAACGGCTTGATTCAGTTGCGTGTGGCTGTGACCCCCAACGATAATATCAATGCCGTTAACGGCTTTGGCTAGCTTGAGATCTTCTTCATAGCCAAGGTGAGAGAGAACAATGATCTTGTTAACTTTCTCTTTTTCAAGCATAGCGACCGTTGCTTCCGCTTTAGCGAAGGCATTCTCAAAGGTCACTTTACCTGGTGAAGCAATGTTCGCCGTATCTTCTGTCGTCAGACCCATGATACCGACCTGTTGGCCGTCTACTTCTTTGATCAGCGCAGGGTAGATGGTTCCAGCATTACCTGACCGGCCGATTTCATTGGTGAACATTTTGCTAAGAATATCATCCGCTGAGAAGTTCACATTGGAGGAGACAAATGGGAACTTTGCGTTGCCAATGAATTTGGACAGTACATCTGAGTCTTTATCAAACTCATGATTACCGAAAGTCATAGCATCATATTTAACCAGATTCATAAAGGCCAGATCTGCTTGACCCAGATACTTATTGAAGTAAAGCGTTCCGGAGAACACATCACCTGCGTCTACAAGAATAGGATTCTCTGTAGTCGCCTTGGCATCTTTGATTGCTGTTACACGGCGCAAGATGTTGTTTGGCGAGCTGACAGTATCTAATCCTGCATGTGTATCATTGGTGTGCAGAATGGTTAGTGGGAAGTCTTCAGCAGTATTAAAATCAATCTGTGCCAAAACCGCATCATGATCGGATACCCGACCGTTCGATGGTGAGAAGTCGGCATTTAGATGAACGACATCTACTTTAGAAGAAGCCGTTAGATTTTTACTGACAAGAATATGATCTAGCACTTGAGAGTTTCCATCATAGGTGTACGTATACTGCTCATTTAAAGGTAATGTATCGATCAAATTGTCTAGTTCTGTACCTTTTAAGAGGGTTGCAGTTTTAGTAAATTGGAAATCATTCAAATCGCCAAGAGCTACGATGTTGGCTTTAGGATTTGCAGTCAGAACCTCTTTGACAAATCCGTTTACGACCGCCGCGATTTTATGGCGTTGTGTTTCACTGGACAATACAGGGGGCTGAATGTTTCCGAAAGGACCGGTATCGCCGCCTTTTGAATTGAAATGGTTAGCGATCACAATTACTGTTTCGCCACCGAATACGAACTGTGCAGCAAGGGGTTTACGTGAACTTGCAAAGGCAGAGTTTGTTGGATCAATTCGTCCTGGATTGTAGGTCAATTGATCTGCCGCTGCGTTATATCCAACGGATTGTGTAGCTGTACCTTTTTGTCCGCTCACACTGTCCGCAAGCTGTACTCTTGCTGGATTGTACAGGAATCCTACGCGAATGTTTCCGCCTGGGGCACCGCCATCCATATTGTTCTCCGGAGCGATATCTGTGTATTTATATACAGGACCGCCAGCGGTTTCAATAGCCTTAATCAATTCGGCTGCACTTGCTTCAGTGATACCATTATTGGCTTCACCATTGCTGTCCTGCATTTCGACAACGCCGATAATGTCAGGTTTTTTCATATTGTTTGTGATGGAGTCGGCTAGTTTCTGGATTTTTGTTGCTCCGACACCCGGGTAGAAGTTTTCAATGTTGTACGATGCGATCAACAACTTACTATCATTGACTTCAAGAGTAGTTGTTTCTTGCTTAAAGGTACTTGGAGTGATGGCTGGAAGCTTACCGTTTTCCGGAATCACTTTGAAGTTACCGTTGTTGTATCCGATGACGCCAGTTACATCTCCCGCGAACTTATCTCCGGTGATGACTTCTTGACCCGGATTTCCGTAAGCAATGATGAGGCGCTGAGGATTGTATTGGTTGTATTCTTTGAGAACTAATCCACCAGCTGGTGTGATGACATCAGGTGTTTCATTTTCTACTCTTGTAGGGATGTTATACAGCATGGAATTTCCGCTACCACTTGTCCAGTAAGGACTGATAATCGTAGGGGTAGGGAGCTTGACGAGCATACCTTCTAACGATTCGTAGAAATCAATTGCATCTTCATTAGGCTCAAAATCAGCCATGCCGTCATTGTCAATTATGGAAGACGGAATGGCTCTCCCGCCTTTACCAAGTACGACAGGCTCTGGCACAGTATAACTTGAAGAGGAGTCTACTTTTATTGAAGTCATAGTAATTTGAGTAGAGGTTAAATTACTTGCGTTACCTTCGTTGTATTCGGAAACAGCTCCACTAACTTGGACTAAATCTCCAATTTGAGGCTTAAGGGATGAATTAGTGCTGTATACAAAAATACCTTCCGAAGTGTTTACATTATCGTCTGGCTGAGGGTCTTGCATAAAGAAACCTCTATAAGCACCAGTGGCGAAGGTGTACCCATATTGGGTAACGATGCCTTCTACATCGGAAACGTTCTGACCTGCATACTCAGAAGTATGAGATTCTCCTTGAATATCATGTATACGAGGGAGTTCAGATGCTTTATATGCAAAGGTATAAACCTTACTTGTCTTGCCATCTGCTACGACAATTGCATGGATGGTAAGATCTTGATTAACTGTAATCGGATCTGAATAAAGCTTACTTGCTGTTGTTGGTTCAGTTCCGTTGGTCGTGTAGTAAATCTGTGCTCCAAGAGTAGGGCTGGATAGGGTCACAGAACTTCCTTTGATGATGCGACCTGCGCCAGGGCTGGCCATAACGGAAAAAGTTTCTTCCACCAAAGCATTTTCATTAAGTGGAATGAATTGATAAGTCGTACTATATTGCTCGATAACCCCAGTGATATTGTCAAAGGTTTTACCCTTAACTAGTTTAGGCAGGGTTGAAAAAATTGTGAATTGTTGTCCACCTTGGCTAGCAGTCACCGTGCTGCCATTTACATTGTCTATGGTCACATTATTCATAGTTACCAGCTGAGCTTCGTGGCTTTCGCCGTTCGCGGCAGACAAGTCGGTTGCTGTAATCAATTTTGGTGCAGGCACCCCAACATTTTGTGCAGCTACATTGTATTGAAGTCCACTTTGGAATTTGATTTCTTGCAGGTTGCTGTAGATATCCATTGTGCCGCTTACTTTAACACGATCTCCAACGTTTGCGAACTCTGGGAAACCATAAAGTACGATCCCGCCGGATTCATCCTGAATATACATTTTTGCTGCATTAATGTGAGTTACGATACCTTCTGTTAAAATATTCTGACCTTTACTAGCAAGGCGTGCTGTTGCAACATCTGTTTTGGCCAGAATAGTGTAATCAAAAGTCGATATAGGGCTGTCTGGCATATTTGGTTCTGAAGCATACGCTTTAATCGTAGTGTCCTCAGTTAAGGTAATAGGCCCTGTGTAAGGTTGGAAATTAGTTGAACCACCTGATCCATAAACAGCTGCATAGACGGATGCTCCAACCGTTGGAGAATTCAAAGATATTTCTGTACCAGCCGGCCAGGCATTAGGGGCTGGTAAAGCTACTGCGGAACTAGCAGTTTCCGGTAATTCAGGGAACGTACCGTAGGTGCTGTTCCGTGGACTTGGTGCTTGGACAACAAAATCCGTAGAGTTGTTATCCGTATCTAGACCGCGGCTGTCAGCCGGTGCACCAGCCGCAGCTTTACGGATAGCGGCTGTCGTATTGGAGAGAGCAGCGGTCGCACTTCCCTCGACATTTGTAGCTGTTCCGTAGCCAACTAAATCAATTGTTGTACCTGATTTATCAACGAGGTCGACTTTGCCGTTTGTACCACTCATAGCAAGGATTCCCTTGCTAACATCAGGAGTAGGCAAGTCGGTAGTTCCTCCCGTTCCAGCGGCCTCCTCAATAAGGAAGTATCCATTTGCCGGGATGGTTCCATTTAAGTCTGTTCCGCTACTAAAGGTTCCGGCAGCTGAGGTATAGCGAACTTTCCATCCAGTCAAATCTACTGGATGATTTGTAGGATTGTATAATTCAATAAAATCATTTTTAAGTTCCGCTCCGCCGTTTCCACCACCACCATAGACCTGCGAGATAACAATATTGCTATTATCCGGTGCTGCCTCGGCAGTCTGGACAGCTGGTAACACACTGCCGGCAACCATTAACATTGCCAGTCCAGTAGCGAACCATTTCCTTACTCTTGAAGAAATAATCATTTGGATAAGTCATTCTCCCCTCGAATCTTTTATTTACAACCTATTAAATCTTAGCATTCAAATGTAAAATGAAAGGTTGTCTTTCATGAATATAAATTAAAGTTTGCATCATTTAAATCTAAAAATTGAAATGTTGTGATTTTAGTATAAAAACAGTGCATAAATACAATATTAATTATAAATTTAGTATTTTTATGGTTAATAGATCACCGATATTTTAATTTTATGTTATATATATTGTTGAATTTATTATGGATTGCGACAAATTTATTCTAGAGTTTTGTTAATTTTTACATAGGGAAAACAATAGTGATTAGAATTATATAGAATGTATCGGAACAAAAATAATGCCCCTCCAGCTTCTTATCGAGAAGTGGAAGGGCATTATTAATTTTAAATCTACTTGGACAACACATCACTGCTGGTGCGGAAGCTCAAGCCGTTCAATTCCATCCATATATTTACGCAGTGCCTGCGGAATGTAAATGGATCCATCCTCCAGTTGATGATTCTCCAGCAGCGGAATTAGGATCCTTGGTGTAGCCACTGCGGTGTTGTTTAGGGTGTGGCAGTATTGCAGCTTACCGTCGGCATCCCGGTAACGAATGCCCGAACGACGAGCTTGGAAATCGAGCAGGTTGGAAGCCGAGTGTGTCTCTCCGTATGCCTCTCTGCTTGGCATCCAAGTCTCGATGTCATACTGCTTATGTGTCTTCAGGGACATATCTCCTGTGCAGACAGACATGATCCGATAGGGAAGTTCCAAGAGCTGTAGAATATGCTCTGCATTCGCAAGAATCTCCTGCAGCATGCCCTCTGATACGCCCTCATCATTCCGACATAAGATAACTTGTTCAATTTTTGAGAATTGATGAACACGGTACAGGCCACGCACGTCTCGTCCCGCCGATCCTACCTCACGTCGGAAGCAGGCCGACATTCCGGCGAGTCGCATTGGCGATTCCAGTTCGACAATCTCATCGCTATACAGCGAGACAAGCGACACCTCCGATGTGCCTACCAGCCAGCGATTGTCTCCGTTTAGCTCATAGGTCTGATCCATCCCGCCGGGGAAGAAGCCCGTACGTTCCAGCGCTTCCGGACGGACAATCACGGGAACATCCATCACCGTGAACCCGCGGGCAGTTAGTACATCAATGGCCAGCCGCTGTACAGCGAGATGTAACAACAACCCTGCACCCTTCAGCACATAGCTGCGTGGGCCGCCTGCTTTGACGCCACGGGGGATATCGATGATATTGTGGAGCTCGCCTAGCTCTACATGATCACGCGGTTTAAAGCCGAATTCCGGCAACGTTCCGGTTCGTCGCAGTTCTACATTATCTTTATCATCATGGCCAATCGGTGTATCCTGAGATACAGGGTTTGGTGCGAGCAGCATGAGTTCTCCACAGCGCCGGTCTGCCTCAGTTAGTTCTGCCTCATAGAGATTCAGGCGGTTGTTCAGTTCTCTTACTTGTTCTTTAACTGCTTCTCCTGCCACGCTGTCACCCTGTCGTAAAAGTCGTTCAACCTCTTTGGTCAGCCCGTTACGCTGGGCTCTCAACTGTTCCGTATCTTGGCGCAATTCGCGCCGTTTCTCATCCCATTCCAGCAGTTCATCCAGTGGGAAGTCGACTCTTTTCCAAGCCGTAATGTTTCTTACAAGTTCCTGATTGTCTTTGATCCAGTTCATATCCAGCATACCGTTTCGCTCCTTTTTGGTTAAAAAAACGCAAAAAACGCCCTCATCCATGGGACGAGGAGCGTCAGCTCGCGGTGCCACCCAGGTTGATCGAATCTCCTTAACTGCAGGAACAATCCGACCCTCTTTGGTCTTCGCGGTAACGGGCGAAACCCGGTGAACTTAGGGAGTTGTTGTAGACTCCGGTCGCAGACGCCTCACGGTTGGATGCCGATCATTGGCCTGATTGTTGGATTTAATATTGTTGCTTAGTATAACGTAAGAGCGGAGGGAGCGCAAGTGGTTATGGTTTGACAAAAATATCAATTCTACGTTAGGATTAGTATTAATTTAAAGTAATTTTGTCGGGATAATAAATAAAGCAGTGTGAGCTGCTTAAGTGGGATGGAAGAGGTGGAGAAGTGGCTAAAATTGTTGTGATTAATGGAACGCCTTCCCTGGTATCGCGTATCAATGCAGCTATAGAATATGCGGAGGCCAGCTTAACCAATCAGGGCTTCGAGGTTGAGCGTATTAACGTAGCAGAGCTACCAGCGGAGGATTTGATTCACACTAAGTTTGAAAGTGAGTCTATCGTCAAAGCCAATGGCCTTGTAGCGGAAGCTGATGCGGTAATTGTGGTTAGCCCGGTTTATAAAGCTTCTTATACAGGCGTGTTGAAGACCTTTTTAGATCTGGTTCCACAAAAGGGATTGGCCGGAAAAGTTGTACTCCCGCTGTTCATGGGCGGCAGTCTTGCACATCTGCTCACAATTGATTACGCATTGAAACCTGTGTTGTCTGTACTGGGCGCGCGTTACATTCTTGGCGGCGTCTATGCCGTGGATTCTCAAGTGGTTCGTAATGATCACGGAGTGGTAGAGCTTGCTGAGGAGCTGAAGCTGCGCCTGAACGATGCATTAGATGAGCTTGCAGAAGAAACTACACATCGTGTGGAACGCAAGGCATAAGACTAAGTAGCATGCCTTCTGTGCTTAGTGCTAATAACAAACGTATAAGCGTCTCTTTCATCCCTGATACCAGGGGAGAGGGGCGCTTTTTGCATTATATAAGCTATAGCAAAAAGGCCATCTCACTAAGAAAGTAGAAAATGGCCTCTTTTTTATATAGGGATCGTTATATATCCGGTCTTACAAATCGTCGAATCCGTTATCGTCGCCAACCTTACCATAGTTGCGGGACTTAGCTTCGAAGAAGTCAGTTTTGGTAGCATTAAGCGCATCATCGGAGAAGGGTTTGATCCAAGGCATACAGTTAACGTCAACACCTTGATAAGCTTTTTCCATACCCATCAAAGTCAGACGCTTGTTCGCTGTATATTTGATGTAGTCGCTAAGCTCGTTAAGATCAATACCACGCACGTTAGTAAGTGTGTAATAAGCCCAGTTGGTTTCGAGCTCTACCGCGCGGTCGATGGTACGGTATACGTAATCCATGTTTTCTTTGGTGTTCAGCTCAGGGAAGTCTACAAGCAGCTGCTTAAATACTTCTGCGAAGAAGTAGCAGTGCTGATTCTCGTCACGTTGAATATAAGAGATCATTTGGCTAGTTGCCATCATCTTCTGGTCACGGGCCAGATTGTAGAAGAAGGCGAAAGTACTGTAGAAGAAAATCCCTTCCAAGATGAGATCTGCTACCAGCGCATGGAAAAAGGTCTGTCTCGTAGGGTTATCACGGAACTCTTGATAAATATCAGAGATAAACTGATTACGTTCCAGCAGGACAGGGTCTTTTTTCCAATATTCAAAAATTTCCTTCTGCTCACTCTCCGACACGATAGAGGAAAGAACATAGGAATAGGATTGGTTATGCACCACTTCTTGCTGCCCGATAATAGCGGAGATAGCTTCCAAAGAGGAATCGGTGAAATAACGCTTCACGTCGCTCACGAACATCGTCTGCATCGAATCCAGCACAGCGAGAAGGGAGATATTAATCTTAAATACGCGTTGTTCCTCGGCATCCAGCATCGGGAATTGTTGCGCATCCTTGGACATTGGAATTTCATCCGCGATCCAGTGATTAAGCAGCAGTACCTTATACAGCTTGTACATATGAGGCATGCGAATATCATTCCAGTTCAGAATACCTGAGCATTCACCGTCGATAATGCGTGTGGATTGGTTAGGTGCTTCAGTATTAAAAATCTTTTGTAATTGCATTTCTTATCCCTCCATTTTTTGCGTGGGTAATCTTTCTTGGTGTCTTGTTCATAGAAAGACGGTGATGGAGTAACGGAGAGGAAGTTTGGAGCTGTAGGAGCGTCAGCGTTCGCCCGAAAGCTTTCCGTAGGAAAGCTCGCATCGAAAGCATATGCTGTCATCGGATGTCATCCGCTAATAGCGGTAAAGATCAAGACCTCTGATGACAACAGCGGCCGGAAGCCCAAACATTCCTCGCAGTTACGAAATTCATCATCGTTTTTCTATTTAGGGCACTAAGATAATTAGCTAGCGCAAGATTCACACTCTTCTATAGTCAAAGCACGGCTACGCACATAATAAGTTGATTTCAAGCCGCCCTTCCAGGCATTCAGATGCAGTTCCAGGAACTCGGTAGCCTTGATGTCAGGACGGACATACAGGTTGAAGCTTTGGCCTTGATCGACGTGACGCTGGCGAGCAGAAGCCATGCGGATCGACCAGTTTTGGTCAATCGTAAATGCTGTCTTATAGTACCAGATCGTTTTGTCGGACAGATCCGGTGCTGGGTTAGCAATCTTATAAGTTGTTTTTTCTTCATAGGAAAGCAGTTCATACAGCGGATCAATGCTGGCGGTGGAGCCGGCAATAATCGATGTAGATCCATTCGGCGCAATGGCGAACATCCAAGCGTTACGTACGCCGTCCTTAGCTACTTCTTCTTGCAGCTCGCGCCATTGCTCAGTCGTTACATATTTACCTTCTTGCTCACCGCTAACATAACCGCGGGAAGTGAAGTATGCGCCAGTCTCCCAATCGGATCCAGCAAATTTCGGATAACGGCCTTTTTCACGGGCAAGCTCCATGCTCGAACGAACCAACAGGTAGTTGATATGTTCATATAAATGATTGTTATATTCTACGGCTTCCTCGGATTCCCAACGAATGCCCTTGAGTGCCAATAGGTGATGCAGGCCGAATGTGCCGAGACCTACTGCGCGGTACTGGCTGTTCGTGTATTGTGCCTGCAGAACTTCAATATTATTAATGTCGATTACGTTATCAAGCATACGAACTTGGATCGGAACAAGTCTTTCTAATACGCCAGCTGGAATCGCCCGTGCTAAGTGAATCGAATTCAGATTGCAGACTACGAAGTCGCCAGGGATTTTGGAAATAACGATCCGGGTCTGGCCATCTTTAGTTACTAATTCTTCTTGCTCAATAACTGTTGCAGACTGATTCTGCATAATTTCTGTACACAGGTTGGAGGAGAAAACCATACCTTGATGACGGTTTGGGTTAGTCCGGTTCACGGTATCGCGGTAGAACATGTACGGTGTACCTGTTTCTAGCTGTGATTTCATAATCCGTTTCATGATGTCGATCGCAGGAACAGTGATCCGGGATAATTCCAGGTTCGCTGTAGCTTCAGCATATTTTTCACGGAAAGTACCTTTGCCAAGCTCTTCATCGTAGAAATCTTCCAATCCTAGTGGACGGCCATTTTTATCTGTCCAGCCCATGACCTTTTTCACCTCATGAGGGCAGAAGAGGTTCCAATGGCTGCGCGATTCTACAGCTTCCATGAACAGGTCAGGCAGGGAGACGCCATGGAACACGTCATGTGCACGCATGCGCTCGTCACCGTTGTTCAGCTTAAGATCGAGGAAAGCGAGAATATCTTTATGGAATACATCAAGATAAACAGCTACAGCACCTTTACGTGTGCCCAACTGGTCTACACTGACTGCTGTATTGTTCAACTGGCGAATCCAAGGGATTACACCGGAGCTTGTGTTCTTGTGGCCACGGATATCCGAACCACGTGCCCGTACTTTTCCGAGGTAAACGCCGATGCCGCCGCCCATTTTGCTAAGACGTGCTACGTCTGTATTGGAGTCAAAGATACCCTCTAGGGAATCGTCTACAGTATCAATAAAACAGCTGGATAGTTGTCCAGCGACCTTTTTGCCGGCATTGGACATTGTAGGTGTAGCAGCAGTCATATAGATGTTGCTCATAGCCCAATAAGCTTCTTTTACAAGCTCAAGACGTTTTTCAGCTGGCTCACGGTGCATCAGGTACATAGCAATAATCATATAACGTTCTTGTGGAAGCTCCATTACACGGCCGTCAAAATCATGCGCCAAATAACGGTCGGATAGCGTAAGCAGACCGATATAGTCAAACAAAAGGTCGCGTGTATAATCGATACACCCGCCTAGTTCGATAATTTGTTCTTTGGTGTAATGACTTAGAAGTTCTTCGCGATAGATTCCTTTTTTCACGAGATCCGTAATTAGTGGATACAATTCACCGTAAGGCTCTTCTGGATAAGCTTTGTAGCGGCGATGAACGGCAGCTTTTTTATAAAGGGTAGTCAGAAGGGCGCGGGCAGCTGCGAACTTCCAGTTAGGCTCTTCTTTTGTTACAAGCTCTAGAGCGCTCATGGTGAAGGCGTTGCTGATTTCTTCTCCGCTTACCGAGTCACGACGCAGTTTGGAATTCACTCCACGCAGCAAAGTTTCTTTATTTAGTTGATCGAGACCTTCCAGAATACGGTCAGCGTAGACGGAGAGACGGTTCTCATCAAAAGCCAGTTGGCGATTATCCGGTTTTACTACGAATTGCGGCATGGTTAGTTCATCCCTTCTTATTTCAAATTAATTTTCAATATCAAAAATTGATATATTATAGCGCAGCAGGCTGCCACAGAAAGACCTCCGAGCCGTTCATGCTGGCCGGAATGTCGATAATGCGTTGGTTGGAGCTTCCCCGGTAGAGAAGCGTAGTATCTTTCAGTTCTTCTACAAATCTTCCATCTATTAACACCTGACACTGTTTAAGTAGATTCCACTCCGGCGTACCGGGAAGGGCTGTAAGTTCTTCGTACGTATAACCACTGTAAATCCAGATTGAGAACCCTGGCAGTACAGTGCGAAGCTCATGAATGAACCCCAGCAACTCTTCTGCTGAGAAAAAAGGATCGCCGCCTGCCAGTGTCAGACCATCCAGCAAAGGGTTAGCGGCGATTTCTGCAATGATTTCATGTTGTCGTTCTAAGGTGAAGACTTCTCCATATTTAAAGTTCCATGTCTCGGGATTAAAACATCCCGGGCAACGATGGCGGCAGCCGCTGAGAAAGAGGACGGCCCGCATGCCCTCTCCCTCGTTAATCGACTCCGGATAGTAACCGCAAATATTCATAGATGCTTAACGCGATCCCGAACTTCAGCTTGTTTGGCGGCATTAAAGCGGGTCTGATAGTCGCCGGTTAAATAACCTGTAACTCTGCGCAAACGGCGGATGTGCACATCATTCTCATTTGCGTTGCAGGAAGGACAGTTTGTCCCAATTACGCCTTCGTATCCACAGCTGGAGCAGCGGTCAATCGGATGGTTAATGCTGAAATAACTGACCTGTTGTTCGAGCGCATATTTAATGATTTTGATAAAAGCCGATGGGTTGTTGCGGGCATTGCCGTTTAATTCGACATAAGAAATAGCCCCGGCATTGCAGTATTCATGGAAAGGAGCTTCCAAGCTGATCTTCTGAGCAGCACCCAGATCGAAGTATACAGGGATGTGAAAAGAGTTCGTATAATATTCACGGTCGGTTACGCCCGGAATGGAACCCAGTACCTTGCGGTCAACTTTGGTGAATTTACCGGACAAACCTTCTGCTGGAGTAGCGAACAGGGTGATGTTAAGATCCAGTTCCTCACTTTTCCGATCGCAATAGTCCCGCATATGACGCACGATAGCCAGCGCCTTGGCATGAACTTCCATATCCTCGCCATGGTGTTTGCCGTACATAGCTTTCATACATTCCGCCATACCGATGAAGCCAAGAGACAGACTGCCATGCTTCAGCAGATCGCCTACAGTGTCATCGGGTGCAAGATGTTCGCCGCCTTCCCAAACGCCTTCTCGCATCATGAAATCGGAAGCTTTAGCTTTTTGTGCGGTTTGGATGTGGAAGCGATGGAGAAGTCCTTCCAGCGCAATATCCATATAATGATTTAGATCTTCATAGAAGCCAGCTTCGTCTGCGACGGTACGTCTGCCTGTTACTGTGCCGTGTGCCAGACCTAGCCGAACCAGATTTAGTGTATTAAAGGAAAGGTTGCCCTTCCCAGAGCAATGATTACGCCCAAAACGGTCACCGAGCACTCGGGTTCGGCAGCCCATTGTAGCGAACTCCGTATCAGGATCACTTGAATCATAATACTGCAAGTTGAGCGGAGCGTCCAGATTAGCGAAGTTTGGATATAGTCTGCGCGCAGAACATTCAGCTGCTTTTAGGAACAGTTCATAGTTAGGATCGCCTTGCTGTTGATTGATTCCTTGCTTGCATTTGAAGATTTGAATCGGGAACACTGGTGTTTCTCCGCTGCCAAGTCCGTTCATAGTTGCGGTTAGCAGAGAACTGATCACAAGCTGACCTTCTGGTGAAGTACAAGTACCGTAGTTGATGCTGGTAAACGGTATTTGTCCACCGGATCGGCTGGACATGGTATTCAGATTATGTACCATACTTTCAGCCGCTTGCAGGGTTTCGATTTCGGTTTCCTTTAGTGCAAAACGGAACGCTCTTGGATATGACTCCGCCAGATCGGTCCGGCTCATCGTAATCTCGCCCAAAGATTCGTCAGCTTGTCCTTCTTCAAAATAATCCAGACCCTTGCGGAACAGCTTGGCGAAGGATTTGGTTACATAAGGTGCCAGATCGTAATCGAGTTTATTGGCGGATACACCACCATATTGAGCATTTTGCTGGGATTGGAAAATAATCGCTACCAGAGACATAGCTGTCATTATTGAGTTCGGAGGACGAACGCTGCCGTTGCCGGTATTGAAACCTTCACGGAGAAGTTTATCAAACGGGATAAAAATACAGTTCGTCGTTCCAATCGCGTATTGATCCAGATCATGCACATAGACGACATTGTCATCAATAGCCTGCACTAGCTGTGGCGGCATCGTAAAATTGCGGGCGTACCATTTTGAATATTCACTGCCGAACTTGCTCATTTTACCGGAGAAACTCTCTCCATTCAAATTGGCATTCTCGCGCAATAGGTCCATATCCCGACTGTCGATAATATCCCGGCCTAAATCAATGAGCTCTTCTAAAAGAACTTCCCGTGCATTTTCTACTCCATTAAATTGTCTCTCCAACAACGTCATTGTACAGCTCTCCTCTCAGTATAAAAGAAAAACATCTATCATCAAATCCATATATCCATAAGAAGTTGGACTGCTATAAGCAGTCGTATATTTGTTCAGATTACATAAAAAAAAGCATCCCCTACCCGAGGATGGCAGAAAATGCCCGATGCGTTATGTAAATATCCACACGGATATTTGCAGAGGTCTCTACGTAGATGACCGCATGCGGACACCATCCCTGTTCCTCGCAGGCATCAATAGTTGGTGTCGTCGAAACAGGTAGGTCTCCTGGCTTCCGTGGGATCTCTCGGCGCCTTCCCAAGGGTGTTCCTAACCCTCAGTGGCATTTGCCGGGAGATGTGGATTCTCAAGCTTCCCAGAAGCTTAAGAAGGCCATCCGGTTACAGTGGCGGGACCGCAGCGGATTCTCACCGCGCTTCCCTATTAAGCTCTAAATCCGGTTAAGGATCAAAGCGCCTGTCTCCACTATATTTTGTTGTCGTTAGATAAAAATAACCCAAGATGTTGTGTTTGTAAACAGTTTTTTAGAAAACCCGCGCGGGGAGCGGGTTCTTCAAAAGTACTCCACAAATGATCCACAGGCTGTCCATAAGTAATCCACAATTGATCCACAGGGAGATGCGAAATGATTCATAAATTGTCCGAAAAGATGCCACAAAGAGTCCATAAATATAGTGCAGATGACCCTAGAATTTGCTCATGAGAAAATACTCTTAGCCCAAAGTCATATTTTGGAGTAATCAGAAGAAATAGAAGAGATAAGGGAGGATAATCTTGCTTAGTTTGTGACAGAGCGGTGGAATTGTTACAATGGAAGGAGACAGCTACTATAAAATTTCGAGGAGGTATTCTCATGCCTATCGCTGAAGTTACAGTTATTCCAATTGGAACAGGCAGTACCAGTCTTAGCAGCTATGTTGCGGATATGCAGCGGGTGCTGAAGACAGTAGAAGGGATTACTTATGAACTTACGTCTATGGGTACGATCATCGAAGGGCCTCTGCAACGCATTTTTGCCGCGGTAGAAGCTTTGCATGAGTCTCCTTTTGCCGCAGGTGCAGAACGTGTCTCTACTTCACTTAAAATAGACGACCGCCGCGATAAACCCTCTACTAGCCGTGGAAAGTTAGAGTCTGTGGAGCGTAAGCTACAGGTGGATTAGCAGTTTAGGAGGGCGGAAAACAGGGAGAAATAGGCTTGCGTTTCTGGCTGAAAGTTGTATAATATTTTTTGTTTGACAGAAAAACAGCGTTAAGCTGGTGTAGCTCAGGGGTAGAGCAACGCACTCGTAATGCGTAGGCCGGGGGTTCAATTCCCTTCACCCGCATATCTAAGAATGGCGCAATGGCGCGGTTTTCCGGGATTCCGGGACCGTGCCATTTTTCGTTAAATCCCCCTGACTTCTTCCATTCTTCTACCCTTTATCCGAGTAAAGTGGGTGTCTCGTCAATTTTCTCCACTTCTTTTCGGGTTCCTAGAATAGAATCTCCGATACATCGGGGCACCGCTTCCTGCAGATTGGGGAGAACATGTGAATAAGTATCCAGAGTGATATTTATTGATGAATGGCCTAATCTTTCCTGAAGTCGAATATGATGGACAGCCCCTGCTGTTCCCTGTTCTTCTGGAGAAACGTATCAAGGAAGATAAGACATTGCGCGAAATCGCTAATGAAAACGGTATGACTAGTGGTCACTGTCGAGCAGATGGAAGGTGTGGCGCAAGCTGACAGCAATCAGAATGAAGAATGGTGGAGGAGGAGCAGCATAAGCTGCTTTTCTCTTGCGGGGGCAGATCGGTTAGATGGTAATTACTATAAAAATAAAAAAGACACCACAAGGTGTCTTAGTACAGATACTTTTCGCTCGAATTTCACGAGCTCGTCAGTGAACTGAGTTCATAAGCAAGACTGGCTACGGCTAACAGATGAAGAGATAAAGTAATATCAATGTTAAAATGTGCTGTAATATTAATTTTCATAGATAACCACGCTCCTAAAGTATAAATACACATAAAGAAAACTTTATAAAGCGCTTGGCCTGCCATCATCAGTGCCAGGTAGCCATCCTGTACAGACGCCTTAGCGTTTCGACAATAACATTATACTTAATATTTTGTGTTTTGCCAAAAAAAGCCCCCCTATTCTTGGTTGGGGTGGCGGTTCTGTGTGGTTTCTCAGCGCTTTGGAATCATGATGGTCATTGAGGCTCCACGCACGCGGCTGCAGAATGATCAAATGGAAGTTACGTTTCGGTATTCATATCTGCTGCATGCTCTGAAATTGATTATCCAAAATAACGGGCAGCAAGTTCAGAAGGTTAACGGATTTTTTATTGATACAGGTTGAATTTAATGTTTGATACTGTTGTTATGCTAACGGGAAAGGATAGTTTAATAAAGGAGTTACTTAAGATTGGAATAATGAGCAATGTGACAATTATGTCATTCTGAATTGAATATTGTTAGGTTAATCGATGGGGAAGTTTACTTGTCTCCCTTATACTGGAAATTAAATGATTTTATTTCCGAAAGGGGACAATGCACTAATGACTGATGTAATTAAAGCAATAATACTTGGCATAATAGAGGGCTTAACTGAATTTTTACCAGTATCATCTACTGGACATCTTATTCTAGCAGGCGATTTGCTTAGCTTTGAGGGAGATGCTGCAATAACTTTTAAAATTGTTATTCAGTTGGGTGCAGTGATGGCAGTTTTAATTCTTTATTGGAAAAGGTATTTGGAGATTGGGGTTAATATGATTAGAATGGATTTTTCCAAAAGCAAAGGATTAAATGTCATTCATATGATTTTGGCTATGTTACCAGCATTAACCCTATATCTTCTCTTCAAGGACACAATAAAAAGCCAATTATTTGGCCCAACCCCTGTTTTGATAGGTCTAGTTGTTGGTGGCGTGTTGATGATCATTGCAGCGCGGAATAGGCGGACTGAAACCGCTGGTACTATCGATGGGATTAATTATAAACAGGCTTTCGGAATTGGTCTGTTTCAATGCTTGGCGTTATGGCCGGGATTTTCGAGATCAGGTTCGACGATTTCAGGTGGCCTGTTGCTTGGCACTAGCCAAAAAGCCGCTGCAGATTTTACATTCCTTATTTCCGTGCCTGTTATGTTTGGTGCAAGCTTGTTAGATTTGTACGATAGTCGTGATTTGCTGAGTTCTGACGATTTGCTTCTAATGTTAATTGGCTTTGCGACATCCTTTCTTGTGGCAATGATTGCAGTAGTGACGTTCATCAAACTGATTAAGAGACTTCGATTGGAGTGGTTTGCTCTATACCGGTTTGTTTTAGCAGCGCTCTTCTATTTAATTGTCATACATTAATTGGATTAGTCAATATGAACATCATGGGAAAGAAGCTTTTAAAAAGGCTATACATCATATCCTGCACAGATTAAACTAGAGGTTAAAACAAGGGGAAATCACCAAACAAGACAAAGCTCAAGTAGTCTATGAACTAAGGAATGAATTTTCGGTGTAAGCACTTCTACAGCTAGCCATTATCCCTCGTTTGTTTCTTCTACCATTAATATCACAAAGTAATTTTACAAGTGTTTGGGAATATGAAAATCCCCACCAGTTTAAGGTGGGTTTTTTGCTTACCAAGTATTATAGTTCGATTGATACTTAACTTGTTTATTCTCATAGCTCTCATTGGGGTAATCACGTCTGACAGACTGCAAGTAGCCTGAAATTGCAAATGCTGCAATAAGCCCTCCTATAACTCCTGTGATTAAGCCGAATGTTGAAAATCCGAATGTGGCAACTACTCCAATGGAAGACAATGCTACAAGCAATAGACTGAATATTTTCATCTTTATACACACCTCCATTTTGTATATGTAGTAATTTGGAAATTAAGATTGATACGTTACCTTGTTTGATCGGTTTCGATAAAAATAATAAAAATTCAGCAAATCTTTAGACGGGCTTCATACTTATTTAAGCTAAGAGGATTATAGTAATTACATAACCCCCTTATAATATAGATCTAGACCCTGCCGGAAGTTGGTGGGGTCACTTTTTTGCACAGAGTAATTTTATAAATATGGTTGCCCAATATAGAAGAGAAACAAGAAATATAAAATGTAGAGAATGGGTAGCTTTATTTTTAATTTCTTGCAGGAATTTTTGAATTTTTCTGAGGTCTTGGACAGATTCTTCATCACATATCCATAAATGAGGAATTGTCCAATAACAAAGAAAATGAGCTTAAGGGGAAAGTTGCCCATTTTTATCTCAGTGAAAATAATAGTGAATGTGACACTCACAAAGGTTAGTGATACAACTTTTAAAAACTGTTCATAACGATCTTGTGGTTCTTTGATAGGATCCTGCTGCCCCCATTTTCTCTCATCAATTTCTGTCATGGTAAACCTCCAATCTACTGAATGTTATTAGTATTTCACCAGATTGAGATGCTTTTTGAACAGGGAGAATTAATTGGGAAACCATTATGAGTATAGTTGTCTGTTGCATCTTGTTGAAGGCTTACTTGTTGTGGAGATAGTACACTTGAATTTGATTGATTTGCTGATGCGAAAGGAGCAATTGCGGTAGTCAATAAAGCGATTGATAAAACTACGATTAGTTTTTTCATACTTTGATAATCCTCACATATGAAGTGTTTACTTACATGGATAATAGTAAATTTAATGGTTAATGATGTATATGAGCTATAAGATCGATTTGAAAAATGAGATGTTTTGTAAGTTTTTATAAATAAACGTCGAATATTATAATAAGAGAGTTTTATTGGTGTAGATGACCTAGGACTAATTAATTGTGATGAATTTTAAAAATACGAAACCCGCCGATGCATGTCTCGCGGGTTTGTGCTGATCCTGTATCTTCAAGTAGATCCTTCGTGTTATTAGGTACATTGCCAACAACTGTAGGGACTTTATAAGCTCCTATAGTTGTTACATGGTAAGGTTTCAGTAATTCCAACAAAGAGTAAATTCCCAAATGCTTGGGATTATGCCCACTGGCTTCGGTAGGTGAGCTTTTTTTGTTTACAGAATGTTCCAGAATTATTATATTCAGATTATGTAAATGTTTCGTCCGGAAGAGATTATTCATAGTATATGTTCGGAAGGGTATTTCTGCTTCAGGAATTCCCGTAACAGAGATGTTGAGAGTATATAATGTTCCATATTATATACTCTGATTTCTCCTTAAATCTACACAAAGAAGCGCCATCCCTTTTGGAGACGCCGCTTCTTTATAGTAGATTCTATTCTTTTTGCTCAATTCTTGATTTTGGTGATCTTTTTGGCGGTAACTTGTGCAGGGAATGAATCATCACTTACTTCAAAAAACACTTTAATCTCATCTCCTTTTTTATATTTAGAAGGTGCAACTTTATTTACCCAAATGGCTTTAGAGTACTCATTAGATTCGAGAACCTCCTTGTATTCCTTGTTCAAGTCTTCTTCTTTTAATTCAGAAATTACTAAAATTCTTTTATTTTCTACATCTATTGTGTGTACAATTCCTTTCAAAACTTCATTATTCTTACTACAGGCGGTGACGAATAACAAAAAAACAAAAATAAGAGTCCATTTAATAGTAGTACGTGGTTTTTGAATCATGGACCTTCCCCTCCAGTGGTTACGACATTAGTTTAAAATCGGTTGCACAGGCATAGCATTTAGTACATTACCAATATAAGAATAAACAGCAGCCTTTCCATTATGACGACCTTTATTGATTCTGGGGAGTTACAGGTGAATGTCTGTAGTATTGATATTTTCATAAGAACTTTTGTTTGTATATAATAAAAATAAATGTTCTTATTTTAGAGGCGATCAATGATGGAAATGAGTATCGACCAAACGGTTGGGATTATTTATCAGGTCAAGGTGAGCAAGATTACACAACGCGAGATCGAGATCCGTGGCATCCGTGACAAATGTCCAACATAAACAAAGGGGATAAATATCATGCGGTGTATAACAATACGGCAGCCTTGGGCGACCTTAATTGCTCTTGGTGAAAAAGAGTTTGAAACTCGTTCATGGAGAACAGCCTACCGCGGCGAGTTAGGCATCCATGCCGGAGTGAGGATTGACAAAAAGATTTGTGAACAGGAACCGTACAAATCAGTATTGGCGAAACATGGCTATACAGCGAATAATTTGCCGACAGGAGCTATTATTGCTACAGGTCAGCTCGCGGGATGTTATGTGGTTACTCCAGAGGTGGATTTAAGGGAATGGATCAATGGGAATGAATATGATTTTGGCGACTATAGTGAAGGACGGTTTGCCTGGAAGCTTGAAGGGGTTCATCCATTAAGCCATCCAATTCCAGCTAAAGGTCGGCTAAGCTTGTGGGAGCACTCTAATCACTTCTGAACGGCGAACAATATTTTTAATGTAATTTTTATGTGCCTATCAGCTTTTTTTCAGGTTCGAGGTATATATTAGAGACACCAAACACCCCCCAGTGTTTTGTGGTATATCTCTCTCAGGTCTTGCCAACTCCCATGGTAAGGCCTATTTTTTTGTTCACTAATTGATCGGGGGGAGAGAGCGCAGCGGCTTCTATACAGCTTTACTTAATCTGGTACTGTTCTTCGTAACTCTTAAAAGATGAAATATCCAGCCCTAGGTATCTGCGCATATGGATGGCAGCCTGAGCCGCAACAATGTCATTCAACAGCAGCATTCGTTCATGATAGCCACGACATATATACTTGGCTTCAATTCCAGTATTAAGTCTGTTTTGCTCATACACCTTGATTCCCCGTCTTCTCATTTCTGCACGAACATCCCTTAGATCTGTTGTAGCTACTGCAGCAGCTGTTCCAAGCACCTCCAGATAAGGGGCGGGTGTTCGTAAGTGTGTAGATAAAATGGCGGAGTCCCGTTCGAAAGCTGATAAAATCATCGGAAGCAATAAATAAGATTTCACCAGCATGTTGTCCCTGCTTTCTGCTCTATGCATGAATCTCATCACCTCTAATAGGAACGTATATTCGTATTCTACCCCGATATTCCAAAAATAATCAATGGTATTTCTAAACAGCTTATCCAATGTGATTAAATTCACAACTTAATAACGAAGAATAAATTATATTAAAAATTGTAATAATAAAAATTAATGTATCGAACGCAAATAAAGGAGAATTATGATGGAAAAAGAGGGCAGCCTCCAGCGTGGATTGTTTTTTGGTTTAATTTTGAGTGTTCCCTTATGGATATCCATATTGGGCTATATACAGTTACTTTAAAATTTAATGAAAAACCTTATGCGAAGCGCCTTTAGGCGCTTTTTTTGTGTGGTACTAATGCGGGGAATTATCGAAAGGAATTGATTGACAATTGTGGGTGTCGGGAGCTAAACTGTTATTAATTCAAAAGTATTAAAAGTCATAGACTGTTATTGGATAGAATGCTTCAGCTACCAGTTCTGGACTTGCAGTGTAATACATATATATAGTCATGATAATAGCAAACCGTCTGAAAGGGCGGGACGCAAAGTCCAGGAGTCTAAAGTGTCTTAAAGGCACAATGACCGTCCGACTGCCATGAGAAGGGAATTTCACTTCTTTTTGGCGGTCTTTTTTGTTGTTAGGTCCTTTAGAGTTTCTGGTAATTATTCTGATTAATATAAATCATAGTTTTAGGAGGTGTGCCATTTGAAAAGAAGAATAAAACCGTTACTCTCGCTTGTATTAGCTGGGATTTTGACGGTAGGTAGTGGGCTTTCCTCATTAGGAGCTGGAGTTGCTGGAGCTAGTAGTTCTTCTACATTGGGAATTGCAGCGGTCTACAACGTGTTTATTCTAGGGGATATAACAACAGTTTCGGATACGGAAGGAAGGTTTGCTGCTGGAGGTAACGTTAACTTAACCAACTATAGTGTTGGAGATAGGTTGACCGCTGCAGAGGTTTCCCTGACTGACACACTTGTTGTTGGAGGGCATCTTACTTTCAACGGAGGTACTGTTTATGGGAATATCGTGCACGGGGGAGATTTTTCAGGGAATGTAACGCTCCTCAAGGGTGGTACAAAAAGACAGGGGAGTACGATTGACTTTTCAGCCGTAGGTCAGTCTTTGAAGGACAAATCAGCAGAACTTGCAGCATTGCCGGCGAATGGAACAACAGTGTACCAATATGGCAGCCTTACCCTGACAGGTACAGATCCTGCGGTCAATGTTTTTAATGTTTCAGGAGATAACGTCTCTAATACCTACGGAATTACAATAAATGTTCCTTCAGGATCTACTGCAATTATTAATATTGATGGTTCTAACGTAAAAATGAAAAACTTCGGATTTCTACCTAATAACGTGTTGAACAGCAAGAAAATTTTGCTTAACTTTAGCCAAGCTGCGTATCTTGATATGGCAGGCATAGGTGTAATGGGAAGCATACTTGCCCCCTATGCTCATGTTGATTTTATTAATGGTCAGATTAACGGTACTTTAGTGGCGGCTTCACTCAAAGGTACTGGTGGTGGTGAATTTCACCACTATCCATACGATGGTGATGAACCTGGACCAACACCAACGCCAACGCCAACGCCGACAGTGACGCCGACACCAACAGTGACACCAACGCCAACGCCGACAGTGACGCCGACACCAACAGTGACACCAACGCCAACGCCGACAGTGACACCAACGCCGACAGTGACACCAACGCCGACACCGACGCCAACACCATGTCCGACGCCGACAGTGACACCAACGCCGACGCCGACAGTGACACCAACACCAACGCCGACGCCGACGCCGACAGTGACGCCGACACCAACGCCGACAGTGACGCCAACACCGACACCAACGCCGACAGTGACGCCAACACCGACACCAACGCCGACAGTGACACCAACACCAACACCAACGCCGACGCCGACACCAATACCGACACCAACGCCGACAGTGACACCAACACCGACGCCAACGCCGACACCAACACCAACACCAACGCCGACGCCGACACCGACACCAACGTCGACGCCGACACCAACACCAACACCAACACCAACGCCGACGCCGACACCAATACCGACACCAACGCCGACAGTGACACCAACACCGACGCCAACGCCGACAGTGACACCAACGCCGACAGTGACGCCAACAGTGACACCAACGCCGACAGTGACACCAACACCGACGCCAACGCCGACACCGACACCAACACCAACACCAACGCCGACGCCGACACCAACGTCGACGCCGACACCAACGCCGACGCCGACGCCGACGCCGACACCAACGCCGACACCAACACCGACACCAACACCGACAGTGACACCAACGCCGACACCGACGCCGACGCCGACAGTGACACCAACGCCGACGCCGACAGTGACACCGACGCCAACACCGACGCCGACAGTGACGCCGACACCGACACCGACACCAACACCAACGCCAACGCCAACAGTGACGCCAACACCGACACCAACGCCGACAGTGACACCAACGCCGACACCAACACCGACGCCGACAGTGACGCCGACACCAACACCAACGCCGACGCCGACAGTGACACCAACGCCGACACCAACGCCGACAGTGACACCAACACCAACGCCGACACCAACACCAACGCCGACAGTGACGCCAACACCAACGCCGACGGTAACGCCTGAGGCAACACCGACACCGACGGTAACACCAGAGGCAACACCGACACCGACGGTAACGCCTGAGGCAACACCAACACCGACGGTAACGCCTGAAGCAACACCAACGTCGACACCAGAGACTTCGGTGTTCCCGACACCAACGCCATCATCCGTAATTGGCACTATAGTTCTTGCAGAAGATCCCGTGCCGCTTGGGCCTGTAGCTTCGCCGACACCAGCGCCAGTACCAACACCGTCGAATAGCACAGAAGTACTTGTTGATGATGATGAGATCCCATTAGGTCCGGTACCGGCAGTGACACCAACGCCAACACCAACACCTGATGAAATCATCGTAGTGGACGATACGATCCCATTAGGAAAGCCACCTGTGAAGGAATTGCCAAAAACGGGTGAATCAAGTCCTGCACCTTACTATGTAGCAGGTTTAGGTTTTGCACTTATCGGATTATTAATGAGAACCAAGTTCTCCAAAAAGAATAAATAATAAAGGTTAGATCAACATAGAGTCGCTTTCGGGAGTGTTCCGATGGCGGCTCTATTTGTATGTCATGATTGCGATAGTTTGGTGCATTCTAAGTAGATGGTATACTCTTGTTGGAAAAGAAATGAAGAGGGGATGGCGAAGGCGAATTGATATGGTTTATTATTAGCGCTGTAATCATCATAGGGATTCTAATCTATGTGGGATTTTTCTTCTATGGTATTGCTATTAAACGAGCGCCAAAGGTATTTCTAAGTAATAATCCTAATCTGAAGGCTGATCCTCCGGTTGCCGGAGCTTCTTGGGGGGAGGGGAAGGATTGGGTCTCTCGCCAGAGCTTCGAGAATATTGAGATCGTATCTGCAGATGGACTTAAACTAAGAGGTTACTTACTCCAATCTAATCGTGCTGCGGGACGCACAGCCATTCTAGCCCACGGTTATTCAGGTAAAGCAAAGGATATGGGGGCGTACGCCAAAATCTACTACGAGAACTTAGGCTTTAACATCCTAATTCCCGATGCAAGAGGGCATGGAGATAGCGCAGGGGATTACATTGGTTTTGGTTGGCCGGAACGAAAAGATTATTTGCAATGGATTGAATACATGATTAAAAAGACTGGTCCCAGTGCTCAAATTGTGCTTCACGGTGTCTCTATGGGTGGTGCTACAGTGCTAATGACCTCAGGGGAAGATCTTCCGCCGCAGGTAAAAGCTATTGTTGCGGACTGCGCTTATACCTCAGTAAAAGCACAATTATCTTACCAACTACGACGAATGTATCGCTTGCCAAGTTTCCCTTTCGTTCAAAGTGCAAGTCTAATCACCCGCTTGAAGGCGGGGTATGGCTTTGGTGAAGCCTCTGCATTAAAACAAGTGCGGAAAGCGAAGGCTCCGATTCTTTTTATTCATGGGGATGCGGATAACTTTGTACCTTTTGCTATGATGAATGAATTGTATGAGGCATGCCAGAGTCCAAAAGAGAGGCTCATAGTACCGCTAGCGGGGCATGGATTGTCTTATGATACGGATAAGGCGGGGTATATAGATGTAGTAACAGCTTTTGTAAGTCGATATGTAAAATAAGTCCTGAACGTAGACAGCGCCCGATATCCGCTAGGTAGCGGTTATCGGGCGCCTATATTTTTCCACACATGACGTAGTCCTTGAATAAGGATCGTACCGTCATGCTTTCTCGTTATATTCATCCCCCGCCGTTCGTGAGTAACGGGTGTCTTAATTCCTTGTTATTTCCAGCAGCCGTGTGGCGAGAATAATCCTTCCAATACGACAAAAGCCCTACCTCTCTTTTGCCCTTGCGGCTCCATTGACCGCGCCAGTGTGAATCGGAATGCTATATTTCGAATTTAATCTCATAAAAAGGAAGAGTACTGCAAGAAAACATAAAGCCTCTTTGTCCAAAATGCCGATGTGTATAATAGTCGGCCTGACATCTTCTTGGTGGGGATATTCAATATATCGAAAAACAAATACCATATAAATATAACACACTATTGTTTAAAAGGCAAATATAATAATGAATTCCAAGATAAGGTTTATTTGATTCTAGAGAGGAACAAACCTCGATAAGGGGCGCTTAGATTTTGAAAGTAACTTAAATTGGGTTAATTGTGAATTATTCCGGAAAAGCTAGTAAACCAGAGGAGATGGGCGATCTCGGTGCAAATGGGCTAAAATGTAAGTTGGATATTTTTGCAAACGCTACAAACTTCAACTGAAAATGCCAGAGACGAATGGGTTGTGTCTGCTGGGGTTATTTTGCGTGCCTATTTTGTGAACAGCTCTCTAAAACTGACAATAAACTCCAACATTGATTGAAGGATTGAGGGTAGACCGTTATAATTAATAAGTCTGGATTTTAATTAAAAAATAAGGGAGATTTTTATGAAACGCGCAGATGTGTGGCTGATTTCCATCGTATTGATTGCTGCGCTCGCTTTTCTCGTACCGAGATGGTTTTCGGACAATGATGACAAAGGTGGGGCCGGTAAAAATCTCATAGCCAATGTAACGGTGGACGGTGAGTTATTTAAAACGGTAAAGCTTACAAAAGAAGAACAAACCATTGAGGTCCGCACGGAACGCGGCTATAACATTTTGAAGGTGCATGATTACGGGATTGAAATGTACGATGCCGATTGCGCTGATAAAGTTTGCCTAGGTTTTGGTTTTATTACCCTGCCCAAACAGACGATTGTCTGTCTACCGCATAGAGTATTAGTCGAAATCACCAGTGCGTCGGGGGAGGATGATATAGATGCCTATGTCCAGTAGTGAATCTGCAACAGCTTTAAAAAGAACAGTGATTATTGCGATTTTCGCCGCAGTGGCAGTAGTGTTAAGTTTAATAGAGGCACAGATTCCGTTATCCGGGATGGGACTGGTGCCGGGTGCTAAGCTCGGACTGGCCAACATTATGATTTTGACTTGTATTTACTTTTTACGTGGACGGGATGCTTTGCTGCTTGTCATCCTCAAAACACTGCTTACTGCATTTCTGCTAGGTACCTTCTCAAGCTTGCTGTTTAGTTTATTTGGTTCACTTTTTAGCTTTGTTGTTATGTTTGTGCTGATGCTGATTAGTGGCAAAGGTAAGAGTATAAGCTTGATCGGAATTAGTATAGCTGGTGGGATTGCGCATAATATCGGTCAGCTGCTGGCAGCTTCTATGGTATTTGCATCACTTAGTATTTTTTATTATCTTCCCATGCTGCTGATCACTGGGGTAGTAACAGGAATTGCCGTGGGCTATGCAGTCCGTTATTTGGTGGCGTCATTGTCAAAAATATCGCTGTTTGAAGAATTTTTGGACTGATTAGTCACATCAGCGGAAGGATGACTAACATGAATGAATCATACGAAGGTCAAGACTTAGAGGGAGAGGGACAAGCAGTCATCTCTCTGGATGGGGTATCGTTTGGCTATGATCCCGAGCATCCGATTCTTCAAAATATAACGTTATCTATCTCTCAAGGACAATGGGTCAGCTTGGTTGGTCCTAATGGCTGCGGGAAGTCTACGTTGGTCAAGCTGCTCAATGCTCTGCTGCCTAAGGGGGCTGGTGAGATTGTGGTTAGTGGCATGCTGCTTAGTGAGGAAACGATCGGAAGCATTCGGCAATGTATCGGAATGGTGTTCCAAAATCCGGATAATCAGTTTATTGGAGCCACTGTAGAGGAAGATATCCTATTCGGCCTGGAAGGGCTTTGTTTGCCGTACGAAGAGATGGCTGAACGTTTGCACTCCTATACGACGAGACTAGGAATAAATCATCTGTTGTCCAAGCATCCGGGTGAGCTGTCGGGAGGTCAAAAGCAGCGTGTTGCTATCGCTTCCATTCTTGCTATGGAACCAGGCATCGTCATTTTTGACGAGGCCTCTTCTATGTTGGATGAAGGAAGCAGAAATGACCTTCTCGGTATTCTGCAGGATATGCGGGCAGAAGGGAAGTACACGATCCTCATGATTACGCATGATGCAGATGAGATTTTGGCATCGGATCGGGTGCTTGCGCTGCATGGAGGTGGTTTGGCTGCAGATGTTACACCGGCGGAGTTGTTCCGGAACGAGGAGCTTCTGGAAAAATGCCATCTGCGTGAACCTTATCCTTGGCGCCTTGCACGTGAGCTGCAGAACCAGGGTATTCATGTGGATGTTCCGACCAGTGAAAAGGAGCTTATAGACACGTTATGGCCATAGAATTACAGCAAGTAAGTTACACCTACGCTGACCGAAGCCTCTGGAAGCTGACGGCGCTCCGGGACATTAACCTCAGTGTACCCATTGGCTCGATGGTTGGTATTGCGGGGGCGACGGGCTCAGGTAAATCGACGCTGCTGCAATTGTTTAACGGGATACTGAAACCAACCGAGGGTACGGTAAAAGTGCTTGATGTAACTATTCAGGCTGGTGAGAAGTCACCTAAGCTAATGCCACTGCGCCGCCGAGTCGGATTGGTATTTCAATTTCCGGAGCAGCAGATGTTCGAAGATACGGTCGAGAAGGATCTCATTTTCGGTCCCCTTAACTTCGGTATGAGTCTCGAAGAGGCAAAGTCACGTGCACGTCAGGCCATGTCAGATATGGGGCTGGATCTCGCGTTGCTAGAGCGGAATCCTTTCCAATTGAGCGGTGGACAAATGCGTAAGGCGGCTATCGCTTCCGTGCTAGCTATGGACCCTGAGGTCATCGTTCTGGATGAGCCCACGGCAACGCTTGATCCCATTAGCCGTGCAGAGCTAATCAGCTTGCTGGAGAGATTATGTCGTGAGCAGGGCAGAACGATCATTATCGTCACGCATCGGATGGATGAGTTATTGCCCTATGCGGACAGCTGGGTTGTACTTAAAGAGGGCAGCACGGCGTTTCAGGGCAGTGTAAAGGCGCTTGCAGATGATCCTTCAATTCTGGAACAGTGTGGTTTGACGGTTCCACAGTCCCTTCGTTACTGGCGTGCAGTTGCTGATCATTTAGGTCTTGTGGATGAAGCCCCCCGCTTGACGGCTGAGAGTCTGGCAGAGCTTATAGCTTCGCTGCCAGCGGAATCAATAAGCACTGGTAAGCCCGATGGAAAGAGGGATGACCATGAATGAGAAACTGATCTTAGGTCGGAGTATTGAGACCGGTTCGTGGGTGCACAAGCTGGATGCTCGTGCCAAAATCACTGGCATGCTATTATACGTAGCTGTTATCCTGCTCTCACGTTCGTGGATGGCCATGGCTGTGCTGGCTATTTTTTCGATAGCCGTTATGGCTTCAACGAAGATTCCGCTTAAATACTTCCTGAAAGCAGCTAAGCCTTTACGTTATTTAATGTTGTTTATCTTTATTGTGCAGGTGGTGTCTGTAAAGACAGGGGAGGTAATGCTGACTCTTGGTTCCTGGTCTATCTATGAGGGAGGGCTAAGATTAGGGGCATTTTCGGTCATCCGCATGTTCTTTCTTATCACCTTTACAGCGCTTCTGACCTTCACAACAACGCCGGGGAAGCTGAATCAAGGGCTGGAGGGGATCTTGACACCCTTCAAAAAGCTTGGCTTATCCCCTGACCGTATCACGCTGATGATCAGCATTTCACTTCGTTTCATTCCTACGATTCTAGATGAATCGCAGATCATAATGAAAGCGCAGGCCTCAAGGGGAGCCGATCTGAAAGAGCTGCCTTTGAAGGAAAAGGGACGGATGTTAGTCTCCCTGCTGGTCCCGATTATCGCCAGTGCTTTTAGGCGTGCTCAGGATCTGGTGTATTCCATGGAGGCCCGCGGTTTTCGCATGGATGCTCCCCGCAGTCGGTATCACCGCCTAAGGTGGGGCAAATTCGATACTGTTTTTATTGGGATGTTTGTGGTCATGGGAATTGCAGTAGCTTTGTTATAATACTCATTCCCTATTAGTAGTATCAACTTGGGAGGGAACTTGAATGGCACGTTATTTTAACGGTAGAGAAGTCGAATTACTCGCACCCGCAGGAACGTTTGAGATTTTCAAGGAAGTGATCCAATCACGGTGTGATGCAGTTTATTTTGGTGGACCTGTATTGAATATGAGAATGATGCGTAAAGGTTATAACCTTACTCATGAAGAGATCGTAGAGGCACTTGATATCGCACACCGTCTAGACAAAAAAGTGTATATCACTGTGAATAATCTTTTTAGTGAGGAAGATGTGGAGGAAGCTAGAGAATACTTGCGTTTCCTTGATGGTGCTCGGCCAGATGCCTTGATTGTTCAGGATATGGCAGTGTTGGAGCTTATTCGGGAGATGGAGCTTAACCTTCCTATTCACTCTTCCGTAATGATGAATGTTCACAACCTGGAGATGATCTATGCGCTGCGTGATCTGGGTGTAACTCGTGTAGTTACCTCGCGGGAAATGGACCTGCAGACAGCTAAGCTGCTTGGTCAGCGGAGTGGTATGGAGCTGGAATATTTTATTCACGGGGATATGTGCTCTGTGCATGGTGCAAATTGTTACTTCAGTTCCCATGTTTTTGGCATGAGCAGCAACCGGGGAAAATGTATGAAGCCTTGCCGCTGGGATTATCGGGTTAAAAAAGACGGATATGTATATCCTGCTGAATATCCACTGGCTGTCAAAGATATGTTTATGTATGAGCATCTTCCGGAATTGATTGAATCAGGCATTACTTCCTTCAAAATAGAAGGCCGTATGCGTGATAAGGATTTTATGGTGATGCTGGCGAATAGCTACGGCGAAGCCATTGACCGATATATCGATGATCCGATTGGCTTTGATCGTACGGTTGATACTAAAGAGCTGTACAACAACCGCAAGCGTGACTTTTCGACAGCTTATGCTTTTGGTAAACCAGGGTTAGCTAACATTAACCGTCGTTATGAAGGTACGGGCAAATTCTATAGCACTGGAAAAGTATTTAGCACACCAACCGCAGAACGTGAGCTATCTGAAAAACGTGTAGAGGAATTGCGGGAACGTTTGGCGCAAGAAAAGAAACCAATGGCAACAAAAGCTAAGCTGGCTGTACGTGTGAATAATATGGAACAGGCGCGCGTAGTATTGGAGCTGGGTGTGGATAGTTTATACTTGCCGGGGGATGTATTTGAACCGGACAGACCTTTTACAAAATGTGATATTAAGGAACTTGGTGAACTAAAAGGCGATAGCAAAATCTATTTAGGGTTGCCACGCATGATGACCGAGCTGCATTTCGATCAATATGATCAATTGCTTGGTGGAGAACGCTTGCCGATCGACGGTCTAATCGTTACTAATTTGGGAGCGATTCGCAGATACAGTTCTACAGGTTATCCGTTAATTGGAGATGGTAGTTTAAATGTCTACAATCATCTTTCAGCCCAATTATATGCAAAATTAGGTTTAACTCAGCTTTCGGTTTCACCGGAAATGACGCTGGAGCACTTTGCTACCTTTGCCTCGCGTTGTGACACGCCTTTGGAAGTTGTTGTACATGGTACACCTGCACTAATGTATATGGAACATGACCTTTATGAGAATACTGAAGTAATGGAGCCTATCGCTGAAGAGGATAATCAATATGTGCACAATAATGTATTGGTTCTAAAAACAGACAAAGGTGAAAATCCGGTATATCGTGATCAGCACGGCCGTTGCCATCTTTTGTTCGCGAAAGAGCTCTGCTATTTACCGTTGCTTGGTGAGATGATTGATCTAGGCATATCTAGTTTCCGTATTGAAGGAGCGACATATAGCGCTAAGCAGTTGCGTGAAATTATAATTTCTTATCAACAAGCTATGAATCGTACTGAAGTAAAAGATGATATGCTAGGTGGTCTTGAGCCCATTTATGCGGGTTATACTCTAGGTTCGCTGCAATTTAACTAATTCTATTTTTTGGGGCAAAATACCGTCTGCTAGTAAGAAGAATGCACAGTACTCTATGAATAAGTTACTATTTTCACAAGAAGAGAGGGAATCAATCATGGAACAACAAGAATTCATCGGAAGAGAAGCCGTAGCGGCAAAGCGTAAGCAATATTTCTATCCGTGTACACAGCATTTTTACCGCGATGCGCCTCAGCTTGTGCGAGGTTCGATGCAGTTTGTGTATGATGAAAATGGCAAACAATATACAGATTTCTTCGCAGGTGTATCTGTAGTTGCCTGTGGGCACTGCAATCCAGCCATAACTGAACGTACGATTGAGCAACTGCAGCAGCTGCAGCATACGTCTACGATCTATTTAACTCAGCCAAATGTGGATTTGGCTGAACGTCTGGAAGAGGTTATGCCAGGCGGTCTACGCCGAACCTTTTTCGTGAACAGCGGCTCAGAGGCTAATGAAGGCGCACTGCTGCTTGCCCGGATGTATACAGGACGCAAAGGGTTCATTGCACTGGAAAGTGGTTTACACGGCCGTACCAATCTAACTATGAGTGTGACAGGTCTGCCGATGTGGCGTACCGATAAATACTTGGATCATGACGTTGAGTTTATTCCTCGCCCATATCATCCAGAACTATCTCTGGAGGAAGCCGCTGCACTATCCCTGGAATCTCTGGAGCGAGTGCTTGAGGAGAAGGGGAATACTATCGCCGCAATGATCGTAGAGCCAATCCAAGGCAATGGTGGTATGATTATGCCAACGCCAACCTATTTCAGTGAGGTCAAAATGTTGCTGGAGAGATACGGCGTACTTCTGATCGCTGATGAAATTCAAACTGGATTTGGTCGTACAGGCAAAATATTTGCTATGGAGCATTTTGACGTAGTGCCCGATATTATTAGTATGGCCAAGGCACTGGGGAATGGAATTCCGGTGGCAGCCTTTGCGACAACAGATGAGATTGCACTTGCGCTGAACCGTCCGTCGGCTTCAACCTTTGGAGGCAATCCGGTATCTGCTGCAACGGCGCTGGCTGTGCTTGATTATATTCGCGATGAACGGCTTCCTGAACGCTCAGTGCTGCTCGGAGAACGATTGAAAGCAGGGCTAAAGACCCTTCAAGACCGTTATCCTTCGCTTATTGTGGATGTACGGGGAATTGGGCTTATGTTGGGAGCGGAGCTTGCTGGTGAGGATGCAGAAGGCTCTGCGGCGCTTACAGATCAAGTACTGGAAGCGATGAAAGACAGAGGATACCTGATCGGCAAAAATGGCATAGGACGCAACGTACTGGCCTTTCAACCGCCGATGATTATTACGGAAGAGGATATCGACGGGCTGCTTAACAACCTGAATGAAGTCTTTGCGGAGCTTAATGACTAATATAATGAATTTCAAGTAGCGAAGAAAGAGGAAAACGAATGGCTATTCTAAACATTTTTAAAACTGCAGGCCTAAAGCTTAAAATGTTCAGTGAACTGGTGATGTTCTCTCATACGCTTTTTTCGCTGCCGTTTGCCATTATCTCGATGGTGTGGGCTGCTGGGGGCTGGCCATCAGGGCATGTGATGATCTGGGGTCTGATTGCATTGATCGGTGCCCGTAATGGCGCTAATGCATTCAATCGGCTGGCAGACCGTACGTTTGATGAACAGAATCCTCGTACGGCACATCGGCATTTGCCACAACGGTTATTGGCAGAAAAAGAAGTGGTTGTCTTTGTTATTGTCAATTATGCCATCTTTATTGTGGCTTCAGGCATGCTGAACTTGCTCTGCCTGCTCTTATCGCCGGTAGCAATCGTGTTAATATCGACTTATTCTTATACAAAACGTTTTACCTTTCTAAGCCATTTATATTTAGGCTTTGTTATTGCTTCCGCACCGATTGGTGCATGGTTTGCCGTAACCGGAAATATCGCATTTACCCCGTTTGTGATCGGGACGGTAGTTATGCTCTGGATTGCCGGATTTGATATTATCTACGGCACTCAGGACATTGAATTTGACCGGCGGCATGGGTTATGGTCTATTCCGAGCTTCTTTGGATTAGAGAATGCGCTGCGTATCGCCAAAGGTCTACATTTCATTATGATTATGCTGCTATTATTTCTATACGTATGGCAGGATCTCGGCTGGGTGTATCTGGTTGGGATTGGCATCGCTACATTGCTCCTGATGACCGAGCATAAGATTATAAAACCTTCGAATCGTAAGCTGATGAAGGTGGCTTCTTATAATCTAAATCAGGTAATCAGCATAGTGATATTATTGTGTACGCTGATTGATTTTTTCTATGTTAGTTAGGGAGCTGGCTTTGGTGAGCCGGCTGGCTGAGCATTGGCGCATTGCCCTCAAACTAACAACAAAAGACAATAGCCTACCCAAAAGGGGTAGGCAAGGGGATCGGAAAGCTGGCTACGCTAGCTTTCCTTTTTTGTGTTGACTCGGTTCCCCGCTCTGCAAGGGGGAAGCTACGAGTTGAATGCAAAGATTAGGGAAAACCTCCCTAATCTTATTGAGTTTTTTATCCTTTGACTCTGTTTTAGGGAATTTGTCCCTGAAATACAGCTGGTTACTTTTAAAAACATGCTAAAGTGGACTTTATTAGGGAGGAATTCCCTAATATCATGGTTTTCGAACGATTATTAGCTAATTTTAGGGAGGTTTTCCCTAATTATATCCGATGGAGTAGAATGACTAAATTAGCTCATGTGCGTAGCATGCGTTTGCGTGTTTAGCTTGTCCTGTTGAAGCGGAAAAATAGCAGTTGAATTGCGACAAGATCAATAAAATGATGTGTCTAAATCAAAAAAACGGATACCCCCAAGTGAATGGAGGTATCCGTTTTTATTTGTATTAGATCGTACGCTTTAGCGATCACGGTCCGCAAAATATTGCAGCAACGTTTCCAGATCAGCATGCGCAGGGTAGGAGGAGAGCTGCTGCACAATAGCTGCAGCTTTATCCAGATAGTTCTGGCTGACCCGTTCAGCGCGAGCGAGGGCATCGCTATTGTTAATTAGGGTGAGCACATGTGCTACTTCAGCGTCGGAAGAATCCGGGCCGATTGCACGGATCACAGGCGAGAGCTTAGGGTCCTGCAAGGCGTACAGCACTGGCAGGGTGACCTGACCATGTCGCAGGTCGCTACCGGCAGGTTTGCCTAGGACATCGGCGGACTGTGTGAAATCTAGCAAGTCATCTTGTATCTGAAAGGACATCCCTAAGGCTTCTCCAAAATTATAAAGGAGATTGGCAACTTCTTCGGTGCTTTCAGTGGACAGTGCACCAACCCGTAAGCAGGTTGCCATAAGAAGAGCGGTTTTGTTTAAGGATTTCTCCAAATACTGATCCATTGTAATTTCATAATCAAAAGCATGTTCCATTTGCTGATATTCACCCAGACACAGCTGAGCGGTGGCTACAGAGGATAAGTCATGAACGTATCTGTTTTTATCTCCTGTATATTTGCTCAACAGCTCGATGACCCGAGCGGACATGTAATTACCAACATGTACTGCTGACAATGTACCCGTCTTAATATGTAAGGCGGGTACGCCCCGCCGTAACTCTGAACGGTCAATGATATCATCATGAATTAATGAGGCGGCATGAATAAATTCAGCAGCAGCAGCTAATTGAAGCGCTCTGCGACCGGTATCCTTACGGCCAAACCGACTGCCAACAATGACCATGAGGGGACGAAGGCGTTTACCACCGGAATTTATAAGCTCTAGAACACTTTGCGCGAGCTGAGATTTCTTAGGTACATCTTTATCACGCGCTACAAGGTTTACGATTTCGCGGTTGATTTCATTTATGTCTATATTTAAGGCCTCATGCAGCTTCATTTATGGATCCCACCTGTCAAATGGCTTTACTTGTGCGACTACGCTGTCTGCACTCTTGAATCAAGAACTCTTCGATTCCAGTAGCTGGATCATGTTCCGCGAAGTCTCCATTTGACCGTCTAATCTGCATTTTTTTGATCGAAGGAGCTAGATAAGCAACTAAGTCGAGCTCACGGCATTTCACCGCAAACTGCAGGTAAAAGCTATACAAATAATCTCCATCCAAAATGTTGCGTGTAAGGTCGGGATGATGTGGGATACATTCCATATGGCGCTCTGCTGCCAAAGTGAGAATAGTGTAAATACCCAGCAAATTGACTTTGCGGCTGTATTCCAGATCATGGCGTTCCAGTACCGAGATTAGCTGTTCACATGCAGCCGGAGAGGGCTGAAGCTCAATTCCGGCAATAGGTGACATTTCAGTATGCAACAACCGGAGGGTATCTTCTATGAGTTGTTTGTTCACAAGATTCTCTCCTTCTTGTCGGTTTTGCCGGAAGAAACCATACCCCGATCATCCCTACAAAACCATTCATTCAAGAAAAAACCACCATTTCCTAGGATTAGGAAGGTTATTTTCTTCTTGTAAATAAGGAGAGTAATGTGTCCTAGGGACACATTACTCTGAAGTATATCCATATTTAACCCTAATAAAATACAATTTGTACATATGTTCTATATGATAAATTACACAAATTCAGGGTTTTATTATCAGTCGGTGTATAGATACCATCGTCTGACGAGCGGAATTCTCTTCCACTGTTTCTTAAGCCAAGGAAGTACATAGTAGTCTAGACCAAGTGTGCTTCCCGATCCGCCGATGCAGGCAATACCAGCAGCAACGTACCATAACATTTCTGTCGAGGCCATTTTGGTTGACCAAATCATGACCGACATGCCTACGGTCGCTATAGAAGCAAGTGCTGTGAAGAGACCAACGATGAGCATAATACCGAAGACGATTTCTGCACATACCATACCGATTTGGAACCATTTCGCGAGGAAAGTATAACTTCCGTCGTTGTTGTAGAACATCAAATCCATGAACCAGTTTGTAATGTTGTATACGAAGTTAGGTACAGGCAACGCTTCAACTGCTTCTTTTGCAGTGGATACTGCTGAAGCTGCAGATTGTGCATCTACGGTGTCTTTAACTGCATCTACTGCAACACTGGCTGCTGATGAAGCATCCGTTGCAAAAGGAGCAGCTGGAATCAAGAAAATCTTATCTGGATCTTTCCAAATCTTTTGGATCTTCTCAATACCTTCGTATAACCACATACCCCCAAGTAGAACACGAAGTGGAACGAGCCAGAAATTAGGTGAACGTTTGGAGAAGTGACCACCCAAGAAGCTCTTGCGGTTCTCAACATGGAAGAATTCATGCATCATATATGTCCATACTTTATTGAATCCGACAACCTGAGACAGGTAGAACATATTAATAAAGTGTTTGGATAGCATTGCCATGAATCCAGTAAGCATAAAGAACTTACCTGGCAGACCAACGTTAGCTACGCCGTAGCGGCTACCAATGGAGACCATTGTACCGTGGAAACCTGGTTTGTAAGCTTTTTTAGCAGTGTTCTGAATGTCGGCGGCAATGTTGCCAGCAACAATCGGAGCGGCTTGTTCAGCGTTCTCAACCATTTGTGGTACAGGACGAGTTTCACCTTCAGGAATGTAGAAAATGTTGTCCCCTACTACGTAGACGTTCTTATGATCTACACTTTCCAGGTTCTCATTCGTAACAATCCGTTTGCGGCCTTGTTGTTGAACTTCAAGTCCACCAACGATTTCGGAGCCTTCAACACCAGCAGTCCAAACAATTGTTTGGGAATCGACGACGTTTTTCTCACCAAGGGCAACACTACCATTGCCTACTTCGGTGATTTTAGCGCCAGTAACGATTTCCACGTTCAGCTTACGAAGGCGAGCTTCAGCTTTTTGAATCAGCTTATCTGGAAGGATAGGCAGAATCTTCGGAGCCATATCAGCCACAATCAGTCTTACTTCGGATGGGTCTATAAAGAACTCCTTGCATAATTCCTCGCGTTGTTCAGCCATTTCACCAACCAGCTCGACACCAGTAAAGCCGGCACCGATAATAACGAAGGTCAGCATAGCACGGCGTACAGCTGGATTTTTCTCCATAGCCGCTTTGGTATACATATCGCGGATTTGGCGTTTCAATGCTACCGCATCATCGTAAGACCAGAAGGAGAAGGTGTTTTCTTCTGCTCCTGGAATACCGAAGAAGGTTGGTTTGCTACCTGTGCCGATTACAAGGTAATCGTAAGCGTAGGTAGCTTTATCGGACTTAAGTTTTCTGCTTTTGAAATCGATATTGCTGATCTCATCAAGAACAACATCTACTTTAAGGCCCGCAAAAATTTTCTTAAGATCGATCTTGATTGAATCCTCTGGAGCACGGTTCGCGGCAACCTCATGCAGCTCAGTCAATAGAGTGTGATATGGATTCCGGTCGATCAGTGTAATTTCAACATCTTTGTTTTTCTTAAATTTCTTTGCCAGTTTCTTAGCCGTGAGTACGCCGCCGTAGCCGCCGCCCAAAATGACTATTTTCTTCAAGAGAAATTCACCTCATTCGTCTGATTAGCTGCAGAAGGTCCTGCGAAATTATTTCGCGCCTTCGAGTGCTTTTTCTGCAAGTGTAAAATATTCACCAACATGAATACTCACGCCGGAAATTGCATCAGTTTTGCCTTCAGCATCAAGCGTTGGAGCAGTACCTTTGTTTTCAAGGAAGTATTTTTCAGCCAAAGCGATTTCTTCATGCCATTCAGCAGAAGCGCCGCCAGCTTTCATACCATATTTACCATCAACGGAGAATTGCTTCTTGTCATCGCCAGCAGCATTCAAACCACTGAATTTAACAGCTACAACATTACCGTTAGCAACAGTCAGGTCAACAGTGGATTTCCAACCGGATTCAGCGTCCATTTCGCCTTCAGCATGGTAGCCTCCGTCTTTATATTGACCAGCTTCTACTGGACCAGCAGCAAGAGCAGCTTGAGCAGCTTTTACAAAGTCAGATACGTGTACGGATACACCAGAGATGGCATCAGTTTTCCCCTCAGCATCAAAAGTTATAGCTGCTGGATCTTGTTTTTCGATCAGGAATTCTTCAGCTTTAGCTGCTTGCTCGTGCCATTCAGAAGAAGCACCGCCAGCTTTCATGCCATATTTACCATCTTCAGAAACCTTTTTCTTCAGGTCGCCTGCAGTGTTAACGTTAAAGGCATCCCAGTCAGCTTTAGTGATCTTTCCACCTTCTACAGTTAAGAGTGCGAAATATTGCCAGCCAGTTTTAGCATCAACGTCAGCAGTACCGTAGTAAACTCCGTCTTTGTACTGTCCAGCTTCAGTTCCAGCGTTACCGGAATTTGTTGCAGGAGCAGTTGTTTCAGCTGGTGCGTTAGTAGGGGCTGCGGCGTTGTCTGTGTTGTTACCACAACCTGCGAGCAATCCAAGGATAAGTGCGCTCGACAAGATAACAGAAGCTTTTTTCATTTCAAATGACCTCCAAAAATATAGTTTAAAATATATATATTAAAATGTAAAACATTTTAATAGTCGAGCGAAGTGATAAAAATCACTTTATAAATGATATTTGTCACTTTAATCTCATACCTTATTACCCGTTTGTAACAGTATCATGACTTATATCGGCATACATTAGGAAAAAATTTAATGATGTTGTTTTATCTCCGATGGCATTCTAGCACATGGACTAGGAAAACATTTGTGAAATAAATCACTTAAAAAATTAAATATTTAATTTATATCTGGATTATATCAAATTTTAAAAGATTTGAATACATAAATTAAAAAATATATGTGACAGAATACGACTTAATTTGCTAATGCCATGAATGGCGGAAAGATTCATAGCGAATGGGGAAGGGTAAGTAAAGGTAACACGGGATAACGATCCTACCCTAATTAATTCAGCTAAGGAGATGAGCTTATAATGGACAACAATGTATTTAAAGGGAAATGGAAACAGCTCAAAGGCGAGGCCAAGAAGCAATGGGGCAAGCTTACAGATGATGATCTTGACGTAATTGATGGTGAAAAGGATAAATTAGTAGGTAAACTACAAGAACGTTATGGACACACGAAAGAAGACGCGGAAAAAGAGTACCAAACTTGGGGACGATCCTACCGCGATTAATTCGTTACTAATGACGTCTATAATAAAATTCCAGAAGAAGAGCGCAAATCGCATCTGATTTGCGCTCTTCTTCTGCGTCCGTGGGCGGTTAGTTATCGAATAGGGCTTTAGTATGGTAGTATTATGAGATGAAAGTTGTAATTTATTTGGCCAAGGTGGGAGTGAATCTATGGGTTATCTTAAAATATTTTTTGGAAACACCGCGATGCTAATAGCTGTAGCCTATTTGGCTAATCTTATATATAAAAGCACCATTTCAAATGCAAGTGTAAGAATAAAGAAAGTAAGCTGGGTATTACTAGCCATCTTTGCCGGGTGGATTAGTACTCTTTTTGGATATAGGCTGGATGAGCATGTGATTTTTGATTTGCGTTTTGTGCCACTTATTATTTCAACGCTGGCTTATCCGCATCCTTTCATTCTTGTTTTGATTGGTATAGGAACAGGTCTTACACGGTTAACTTTTGGAGTAAATGAGGCAGCAATGGCTGGTACAATTAATTTGTCCATTCTAGGATTTATTTGTGCTGCGCTTAGCTACTGGGTCAGACGATCTAGCTTATGCATAGTGAACAAAGGTTTGATCGTGATTCTAGTCGTAAATGTAATGAATGCAATCAACATTATGGTGTTTGGTGTGATTCCCGCCCCAGAGTACATAAGAGAGATTATGCCGATTACTTTCCCTGCGGGGTTGATTCTAAGTGTTCTATTCTCCTTAATTATTCGTGACTTTCAATTAGGACTCTTACGGAATGTGCAGATTCAGCGTGCTAATGAACAACTGTCCGCCCAGACGGAGGAGCTGCATAAGAATAAGATAGCGCTTGAAGAACGTGCCGATCAGTTAATGATGGCTTCGCAATTTAAATCCGAATTTCTGGCCAATATGTCTCATGAGCTTCGAACACCACTGAATAGCATCATTAATTTATCGCAATTAATTGAAGACAATGATAATTCTCTTACGGAAGCAGAAATGAGTGAGTATGCAGCCATTATTCGCCGTTCTGGTGAAGAATTATTGATGATAATTGGCGATATATTAGATCTGTCCAAAGTGGAAGCAGGTCGATTGGATATTATAAATGAAGATTTAAGTGTTATTGAGATCCCAGAGATCCTGGCTATGCAATTCGCTGTCACGGCTAAACAAAAGGAATTAGAATTTACTATTGCTATGGAAGAAAACATCCCGCAAATGATTCATTCCGATCCACAGCGGATTCAGCAGATCCTGCGTAATTTGCTCTCTAATGCTTTTAAATTTACAAAGTCTGGCCATGTCGCACTCCGTATTCGTCAAGAGGAACGTGGGGAAAGAGCTATTGTGAAGCATTGGATTGTATTTGAGGTAGAAGATAGTGGGATAGGTATTGCACCAGAGAAGCATGCCATGATCTTTGAAGCCTTCCAACAGGCGGATAGAACAATTAGTCGAAAATATGGCGGAACAGGATTAGGACTTTCTATTAGTAATGATTTGGCCAGACTGCTCGGAGGGTTCATTACTTTAGAAAGTGAGGAGGGTAAAGGGAGTCGTTTTTCGCTTTATTTACCCCTCGAATTCATAGAAGAGTAAGCTCCAATATTATTTGTTAATTTGGCGTATTGACAGTAGATTGATGCGGAGTAGAATGAAGCAAATGCCGCATCAAAGGAGTGTTACCCCTCTCTATGAACAACATGGAAACTAAGCACACAGTTACTAGTTCAAAGCGTGTCCGTAAAACCTCAGTACATCGCAGAAATTTGCGCATTGCTACCTGGGAAGGTGTGCCATCGACCATTTTCCAGGTCCTGCTGCAAGGGCAGTTTCTAACAGGATTCCTGCTATATTTAGGAGCCACTTCAAGTCAAATTGGATTTGTGCTAGCGCTTACCACTTTGGTTAATGTGATGCAGATCGGGGTAGCTTTTTTGATCCAGAAGCTGCCAAGCCGCAAATGGGCTATGGTTACTTTTATCGGCCTGCATAGGATACTTTGGAGTTCTACGGGGCTAATTCCGTTTATTTTTCCTAAAGAGTATTGGGTCATGGCTTTTATAGCCTTATATACTACTGCATTTATTGCTAATACGGCAGGTGGTGTGCTATGGAGCTCTGTGATCAGCGATCTTGTTCCGGCACGTGTGCGTGGACGCTATTTTGGGATTCGTAATACGTTCCTGAATGCACTCGGTAGTCTGGTAATGTATGGTGGGGGTATCGTTTTGGATCGTTATCCCGGGAGCCATGGCTTTTTGATTCTTTATATTGTTGTGTGGATCTTCGCGATCTCTAACGTCGTTGTATTCTTTTTTTATCCCGACGTGCCTTTCGAGAAATCGGAAGAACATAAATTTTTACCGATGTTTAAGAAACCGCTTAAAGATACTTTATTTATGAAGTCTACTTTGTTTCTGGCCGCCTGGTTGCTGCTGCAGAATTTAACTGTTCCGCTATACTCGTATGTCATGTTGCAGTTACTTCATATAAATTATGAAACGTTATCACTGCTTAATGTGTCCCAGACTCTTTTTATGATGGCTAGTTTCTACGTTTGGGGTAATCTAAATGCAAAATATAGCAATAAACGTCTGTTGTTCTTTACGTTGCCGATTATTGCCTTGTCCTCGTTGATGTGGGGACTCTTGTCTGTGTTGCCGATGCTGTTGGTGTTGTTTGCCGCTCATATTGTTTTTGGTGTAGGTGTAGGCGGTTTCAACCAGCTGGCCTTTAATTTTATTATTGGAGACACGCCGAAAAAAGAACGGCCTATGTATATGGCGACCTATGCGGCGCTTACGGGTTTATCATCCTTTTTTGGTCCGCTTATTGGGGGACAGCTGTATGAAAAAATTGCCCACTGGCCGCAATGGACCCAAGTATACGGTATGCAGTTGGTAGTGGGAACGCTTATGATCGCTCTTGCCTTCCTGCTGGGCCGTCGTATTCTAAAGGACGAATAGAAGTAAAGGGGACTATTCCATGTTAAGGATTGCGTTGGTATTAGGGGCTACTGGATTAGTAGGGAAAGCGGTTACGGAGGAATTGCTGAATCGTGAAGGATGGGGTGAGGTGAGAGTGCTTGTACGGACTCCATTAGCTTTAGAACATCCTAAGCTTAAGCAAATCGTTGTGGATTGGGAGAGCCTGGCGGAGTATAGCGATTCGTTCGAAGGCGTTCATTCCATCTTCTGTTGCCTCGGGACTACGATCAAGAAGGCAGGTTCACAAGAGCAGTTCGAACGTGTCGATCTGGATTATCCGCTTGCAGCTGCTGCTATTGCGAGAGATCACGGTGTTAAACAGTTCTTGGTTGTTTCATCCATGGGGGCAGATGCCAAATCGCGCAATTTCTACAGTCGGACTAAGGGGAGAGCAGAGGAAGCGTTAAGCAAAATCGGTTTTCAAGGGCTGCATTTGTTTCGGCCATCCTTGCTGCTGGGTCATCGTGAGGAATTCAGACTGGGAGAACGCGTCGCGGCTAGATTGATGAAAGCACTGGAGTTTGTGATGGTTGGCAAAGCGGCTAAATATCGTGCCATACCTGGTGTAACTGTGGCGAGAGCTATGGTTAACATTGCCTCTGCTGACACGCATGGTTTGCATATCTACACGAATGAAGTAATACATGTGATTGGAAAACGTTAAGTTTTTCGGGCTGCTAATAAATTTGCATTACGGTGAGAACAGGACTTACAATGGACAATAAATGATCAGCGTTTAATGGAGAGGGGTAACAAGATGAGTAAAAAACAAGTAGCTACTACAAAAGCACCAGGAGCCATTGGTCCTTATAGTCAAGCCATTACCACCGGTAGTTGGGTATACACTTCAGGACAACTGGGCCTTAATCCCGAGACAGGGAATTTGGCTGAAGGCGTTCAGGAACAAGCTCGTCAAGCACTTAGCAATGTACAAGCTATTCTTGAGGAAGCTGGTGCATCACTGGATCATGTAGTGAAGACCACCGTATTCCTAAAAGATATGAATGATTTTGCAGCAGTTAACGAGGTTTACAGCACTTTCTTTAAAGAACCTTATCCTGCCCGCAGTGCCATTGAGGTTGCTCGGCTGCCCAAAGACGGACTTGTTGAGATCGAAGCGGTAGCACGTAAGAAATAAATATGATTTCGCACTTCTAGATTATTCTACAAAAAAAGGCGGGTTAAGGAGGATCACCTTCTTAGCCTGCCTTTTTATATTATCAAGAGGACAATCAGTATCTGCTGTATCTTCTGCGGCGTGGTGTGAGCAATAGCCAAATGCTGTAGAGCAGCAGAAGACCTGCCGTTACTGTGCCCGTTACAAAGACTGCATTAGCTTCTCTATGTTCCAAGGCGATCGCGATGAAAGCCCATACGAAGACCAGAGGATAGATGCTGTCTCGGTTAGGGTAGCTGACTAACACCGCAAGCAGTGTCCCCACGCAGAGCATGATCACGGCCCAGGTTATCCCGCTAAGTCCAAACCCATCCCAATGATTTTTCTCCAGAACAACGCTAACATTCACGATAGTCGCCACAGAGATCCAGCCAAGGTATATACTAAAGGGTAGCTTGATCAGCCATTTCTCACCTGAAGTAGGATTTGCGATCTGGCGCGTTCGGCGATAGATAACAATGATGGAAATTAACATTAACACCATGGCAATCAAAGAAAGCTCGATGTATAGATACTGCCAGAGGAAAAGCCAGCTCATATTAAAAACACAGCTCAGGATAAACCAGAACGAAATAGCTCGTACAGAATCCCTAGAACTTGTATAGGAGCGGAATTGATAAATAACGAAACCGGCTAACAAGAGGTAGATCAGCGACCAAATGGAGAACGCGTAGCCAGCAGGAGTCATGTAAGTCTTATATTTGTCAGAGATTTCTCCTGTACTGTTTCCGCCCAAAGGCAAGGTTACCGCCAGCACATTTACGATAATTACACCCACAAAGAATACGAGGTTCCACCATTTATAAGGATTATAACGTCTCAAATAATTCACTCCCTAGCTTTTTTAATAGGGTGTTGCTTATTTAGAATATACCCCTTTTTGGCCTAATTAAGACTATAAAAAGAAAAGAAGTGACTAGTGAGTCATAACATTCTTGGATAGCAGGGCAGTAGTGCGGGGTATTTTAAATGAATCAAATTACTGGGTGTTTCTATATCCTTCAACTTTATTTCATAAAAATCTACAGAAAATATGCAGAAATGTTTTTAAATCAGCGCTTTTTCGTATAAGATGAAGAGATGAAGATTCAAGAAAATATAAGTTTTGTCCTAGTTCTTTATCCTTATATTTACCGCAGGACCGCATTCCCTCTCTAGAAGAGGAAGAAGCGACTTCTACTTGTATAGCTTCAAAATTTATTTCTCGCGGAAAAGGTTGCAGTTACCCTTCCTGATGGTATGGGGCTGGTTCTTTTTTTGCTTGCTTAAAAGACAGGAGATCACCGATGACTAAGCATCTGTATGCAATATGGTTAGGGGACGTTTTATTTTGCTTCTCTGGCGAAACTTCGGAGCCGAAGGTTGACGCTTGGACTCGCGTAGTGAAGCGGATGGAGCTACAGGGAGGAGTGCGTCCTTTTGCAACTGCTGCTCTGCGTCTGGCAGAAGTGAAATATCCGGCTCCCCCTGTAGAGGGGAAGCCAGCCCGGCGCGGATTGCCCGGACGAACGTTCGAAGGGCTCGCCTTGGTTCCTAGCGATGCATTTCAACTGCTTCTGGCATGGGATGAGACGTTATGCCGAGAACAGGGAGTGGAGCCAGGCGGCGAACTGCGTTACTGGGCAGCAGCGGCACGTTTTGCGCTGGAGCTGATGGGTACTGGCGGGATTACGCCGGGTGCCTTGCCACCACGCCCTGTGGGCTCACGTCGCCGTGGCGGCGAACAGGCGGCGACGGTCTGCTGGTCGCCAGCTTTCCGAAAGCAGGAGGACAAAGAGATCTTTCTGCAGCTGGCAGCATCCATGCCTGTTCTTGCACTAGGAACGCATATCGCAGAGGCAGGGGATTTATCCTCTCGTGATGAGGCTGGAGCATATGTGCTTTACTCCTTTATGCAGGCTGTAATGACTGCTGAAATAAAAAAAGTAATTGCGGGCATTGAAAGTGAGTTAACCCCTTATAAAGCGAATTATCGCCGGGGTTATTCCCCTTTAACTGAACTGTGGTGGAATAGCCTTCTCACGGGAAGCCGAGATATACCCGTGCAAGGAACTCCGGCAGAGGTGACAGACCTTTTGGTCACTGTGAACGAGACCGCTGGCAGCGATGTGCCACATTCAGAACCAGAGGAAGCACGGAGCGGGCAGCTGGGTCTTGGGTTACGGCTGGAGCCGCCAGAAGACAATAATGAAGTGTGGCGGTTAACCTTCTGGGCGGAGAACAAGGAAGAAGGGGAATTCTGGTTTCCCGCCAAATCGATCTGGAGCAGTAAGGAACGAGAGTTTACGTTATGGGGTAAACGCTATCGCAATATCCAGCAGCAGCTGCTTATAGCGCTGGGCCGGGCTGCGAAGATATCGCCGGATATTCAGCGCGCTCTTGCTAAGCCTGCGCCTACGGGGGCGGATTTGGAACCGGAGCGTCTTTATTTCTTTTTGAAGGAGACGGTGCAGCAGCTGCGCGATCGGGGAATAACGGTGCAGATGCCTTCGCGCTGGAGCCGTGAGGGACGCCGCCGCATTGGCATGAAGATGAAAATGCAGCCGGGCGTGAACGGGGGCGATAGTCCGGCGCCCGCAGCTCTGGGTATGGAAGAGCTGATCTCGTTCCGTATTGAGGCCTCGCTTGGAGATAGTACGATTAGTGAGGAAGAATTAAATGCATTAGTAGAGGCCGGTGTACCTTTTGTACGTTTCCGCGGGGAATGGATCGAGATAGATCCTAAAGAAATCCGCCAGGTTCTTAGATATATGAAACGCCATGAAAACGGAGAAATGACTGCCGCGGATTGGATGCGCCTAGAAGCCGAGGATGGTGAGGATCGGCTCTGGAAAGGAATGTCCGTCACTGGGATGGAGACATCCGGGCTGTTGGCATCACTTATGCGCGGAGATGTATTACGTAATCTTCCGGTGCGTCCCGTACCTGAAGGTCTGCATGGAACTTTAAGACCTTATCAGGAGCGGGGTTATCAATGGCTGGCCGAGCTCAGTGGTCTGGGTTTTGGGGTATGTCTCGCCGATGATATGGGTCTAGGTAAAACGGTGCAGGTTATCACCTGCCTGCTGGACCGGGCGTTAAGTGCTCCCCCTGAAGAGAAGCAGGAGCCGGTGCTGATTCTCTGCCCAACTTCGCTTCTTGGCAACTGGCAGCGGGAGCTGCAGCGCTTTGCTCCTTCGCTTAATGTACACATACATCATGGTGGACGCCGTGTTCGGGGAGATAGCTTCTTAGAACTGGCAACCAGTCATGATATCGTACTGACGACCTATCACTTGGCAGGGCGTGACAGCGAGGATTTAGCCAATGTCCAGTGGTCAACAGTAGTGCTGGATGAAGCTCAATATATTAAAAATCACCGGACGAAGCAGGCACAGAGTGTGATGAAATTATCGGCACCGCATCGCATAGCTATGACAGGTACTCCGGTAGAGAACAGACTTGGCGAGTTATGGTCTATTTTCCACTTTTTAAACCCGGGCTATTTAGGAACCTATCATTCCTTCCGGCAGCGTTATGTGTCTGGTGAAGGTGGGGAACGCCTGCGGGAGCTACATCGCTTGGTATCCCCCTTCCTGTTGCGGCGTCTGAAGAGTGACCCGGATATTTCTAAGGATTTACCGGAGAAGCTGGAGCTGAAGTCTTATTGCCCGCTGACCGAGACCCAAGCTGCCCTGTATCAGGGTGTCGTGGATGAAATGCTCGGTGTGATCGGGGAGAGCAGTGGTATGGCTCGCCGTGGACTGGTGTTATCCTCTCTGACGAAGCTGAAGCAGATTTGCGATCATCCTCAGCTATTCCGGAAAGAAGAAGGACGGAGTCCACGCAATGAACATTCCGGTAAAATGGAGGTTATGTTCGAGGTGCTGGACAGTGTCGCTGAAGTTGGCGAATCTGTGTTGATCTTTACGCAATACGTAGCGATGGGTGAGCTGCTGGTGAGCAAGCTTACTAAGCGTTATGGTACATCGCCGCTGTTCCTTCATGGGGGGATTCCAAAACGGGAGCGGGACGAGATGGTGCATGATTTTCAAGAGGGCAAGGGGCCAGCCTTCTTCGTGTTATCTCTTAAAGCGGGCGGAGTAGGTTTGAACCTAACCCGGGCCAATCATGTTATTCATTACGATCGCTGGTGGAATCCGGCAGTGGAGAATCAGGCGACAGACCGGGCTTTCCGAATTGGGCAGGATAAGAACGTACAAGTTCATAAGCTGATTTGCCAAGGAACGCTGGAGGAACGTATTGACGAATTAATTGAGCGGAAGAAAAGCCTTTCGGAGCAGGTTGTTGGTTCTGGTGAAACATGGTTGACCGAGATGTCTAATCATGAACTGAAGGAGCTTATTGAACTGCAGGATCAGGATTGGATGTAAAGAAAGACATGAGCAATACGGAGGGATCGAACAATGAGTGAACTGTTAGAGATGCGGCTGGAAGTTGTGCCTGGATTAGTAAAAGCAGCATGGACGGCTTCGCCCGGGAAAGTGACGGGAGGGTCGCGGGCAAAAGGTGAATGGAATGTCGGTACTTCTGCTGTTCCTCAGGGACAAAGAACGGAGCAACCTCTCTCTCTGAAGGTTCCAGTATGGCATGCTGCCCGTAGAAAAGAAATATTGCGGCGTCTGGCGCTAAGTCCGGATGAGGTATTTGCTTTGCTGCAAGGGAGATTGACGGGTGGGCTGGCGGAACTGGAGCTTCTGCCTACAGATACTGAGCTGGAGCAAGCCCTCTTTGAGGGGGAAGGGTTAGAGAACCAGGCGGAGACTCTGCAGCTTATAAAAGAACGACTTGCTGAAGAGCCGCTGCTGGCGCTTTCTCTGAGAGGATTTACTAAGGGAGAACTCCTGGATGGAATATTTGCCCTTTGGGCTGAAACTGATATAGCTGCCGATGATTCTGAGACAGAGGCAGCCCCAGCTAGTGAGCTTGCAACAGAATTAGCACGGCTAGAGCGCAAGGGCCCCGCAATTTCTTCTGGGGAATGGCTTGCAGAAGCGGCTGCTGAAGGTTCGCTTCACCAGCCGGGACCGCAGTTCCATGAGATTACGGCTAGGCCATTTCCCTCATCGCCGGTAGTAGCAGCGGTAACGGAAGACTGGGGAGCTTTGCTGCCTCAGACACCTAAGGCTCTAGAAGGCCTAACTTTGATTATGAATCGAGTAGCAGAAGCTGCTGCCCGTCGTGCAAGTAAGGCGTAGTTAAACAGCAGTGGAGTTTAGAGAAGCCGCTTCCTATCTGAGGAGGCGGCTTCTTCTTTGTGTAAAGCTTCTGTAACCTTTTACTATTAAACTCTGTCTATGATTATAGAATAGAAGGAAATGGAAAAAGGAGGGTTTCATTTGAGACTATATGCCGTTTTTGCCCCGATAATCATTGCTGGGTTATTTCTGCAATCCTACATGGTAAACGATAATCTTGGTTTAGATTCGAGTATGGGGACAAATACCGCTGAGCTGAAGACGAATATGAATTCTTTGCAGGGGTATCCTGCTAAATTTAGCATGAATGACATAAAGCATGGATGGGGAATAGACGAGACTGGATTATGGACTACGAACGATGGAGGAAGTAGTTGGTACCATCCGGACAGCAATATCGTTCCTATTCCACAAGAAACAGGCATCTTTGCCGCAGCAAGCTTTTTCCTGAATGCCACAAATGGCTGGATTATTAGTAGTCATGGTATGGGTCAACCTATTCAGATCTATCATACCTCTGATCAGGGCCAGACCTGGAAGGAGACAAAACTTCCCGTCACGGAGGATTGGGAGCAAGGATACAGTGGCGGATTTATTCATTTTATCGATGTGAATAACGGGTATGTGCTGCTGGATTCAGAACCTGGTCTCGGGATGATGGAGAAATCCTTGTATCGCACGGCTGATGGCGGGAACAGCTGGAAGCGAATCGGAAATCTAACGGGGAGTATTAAAGCCTATCCAACAGGGATAACCTTTCAGGATTCCCAGAATGGCTGGATCACCTCCAGCAACCATGGGCAAGAATACATTTTAACGTTCAGAACTACGGATGGCGGGAAGAGCTGGAAGCCGGAGCAATTAAAGAAGCCAGCTGCTCTGGCAGCCTTTACTTACAGTAATAGTTATCCGCCTAAATTCTCAGGCAAAGACAATATGAAAGGCATCCTGCCGCTGGAGATTGTTGACGATGGGATTCGAAGTATGGTGTTTTACACAAGTGATAACGGAGGCAGGACATGGAAGCTTGGCCCTCAATTGCTCGGTACTGAGGCAGCGAGAACAACATGGCTGAACGCTCGTGAAGGTTGGGCTTTGCAGGAGGGCGGCAAACTGGTGGCGACTGTCAACGGGGGTGTAAGCTGGAGGTTGATTGCGACATCACAGCTATTCGCGAAGGCAGAAAACATTCAGTTCGTTACGCCGGAAAACGGCTGGTTGGCGGGTCCAGGATTTCTACAGACCACTACAGATGGCGGCGTTACATGGAAGCCTTTGGTTAGTAAGCCTTGAGGCTGAATACAGCGGAACGCCGGGTCATGATTAGCCGTTGGTTGAGGCTTAGGGACTCAGGAGGCGTTATTCACACATTTATCGCCTATCCAGTATGTTTTCGGACTCCAGTGCAGCTATTTCATATAGTAGGGCGCAGATCGGGTGTTTTTTATGCCGTTAGCGACTTTGGGGTCCGTTAGTATGCAAAATGGAGGATTATTTTGCGAATAAGATCGGCTGTGTCCGATAGCACCTTGCTTCGGCGGCGAAGGGTAATGATCAAACGGCCTAATCGATTAAAAAGAAGGGGGTGTCCCAGCAGCCATTGTCATGGCTTATGAGACATCCCCTTAATTTTTGAGAAATGTAGAAATATGAAAGCTTAAACCTGCCCGCCGGCAGGGGATTCCCCTTCTGCAAGTTCCAGAATCTCGCGGCGTAGGCGCAGCATTTTTTGATCCAGTTCATCGGCGGCGCGTGCGGCATCCTTCAATTCTTCCGCAACATGCGAAGGAAGCTGCTTATCGAATTTATAATACAGAATATGTTCCATACTTGCCCAGAAGTCCATGGCTAGGGTTCGCAGCTGTATTTCGGCTTTGACCCAGCGTGTTCCTTCCAGCAGGACGAGCGGAATTGCGACGATAAGATGCAGGCTTTGATACCCATTCGGCTTGGGATGGGCTATATAATCTTTGATCTCCAATACGCGAATGTCTTCGCGTGTGCTGAGGTGATCAACCAGACGGTAAATATCTTTAACAAAAGCACATACAATCCGCATACCTGCAATATCGTGAATGTGCTGCTCCATATTTTCCAAGTTGAACTCGAAACCTTTGCGCTCCATCTTTTGAAGGATACTCTTGGGTTCTTTAATTCGGCATTTAACATGCTCGATGGGACTGAAGCCGTCACGGACCTGCCATTCCGTTTTGATCACATCGATTTTATTCTCAAGATCATTTAGTGCATGGCGATAGAGTGCTGGCAGAGACTTGAACTCATTGATAAGATTTGTGAAATCCTCGTTATCCTGCCAATGTTGCAGATCCTTAACGTGTACCTGCATCTGTTTTAGCGTAAGCTGTGTGCTGTCATGTTCTTCCACTGAAACTCTCCCAATTTCGTTATTTGTGATTAATTCTATTTTAACCGATGTAGAACCCCTGACGCAAAATAACGTCTGAAATCAGGGAAAATAAGAATTTATAGGAACATTCTCCGTTAAATCGCGTATTAAAGCACATTAATGAATCTGTTCGATACATTTGGTATGATAGAAACACGTATCGCTGGAGAGGGAGGAACTGTAATGAGTTTTATGAAACGAATCAAAGATAGTGCGAGCCGGGTTACCGAAAAAGCACAAAGCTCTGTTGAGATCGGCAAGCTGAACGGGCTTATTTCCGATATTGAACGTGAGATGGAAGTGGAATTCACGAAAATGGGCAGGCTTTTTTATGAAGGGTATCGCTCTAAGGATATGTCTGTAGCTGAAGGCAAAATGGTAGAACTGGCACGGACCTGTTCCAAGCTTCAGGAAAAAATTGAAGTCCAACGCGCAAGAATTGCTGAACTGAAAAATGAACGGTTATGTTCTTGTGGCAATGTTGTGGCGCTCGATGCAAACTTTTGTCCAAAGTGTGGAAGTAAGCTGGAGGAGCTAACCACATCAAGAAAGATTCCGTCACCGCCGGTATTCGTCAAAACTGTGGATGAGGACGAAGAGGATGAGGATCAATACTATGGTGCGGATGAGCTAACGGATGAAGAGAAGGAGATTGCAATGAAGCTCCATCCGCAAAGTGTGGTGTATTCTGAGATCCTGCCTTCAGAGGATGATGAGCTGCCATTGGAGGAATATGCGGCGAACGAACATGACATTGAACGGGATCGCAGACATGCTGATCAGCTGGAACGGGAAAGACAAAGACAGCTTGAGCTGGATCGTCGCATCCGCGATTGGAACGCGAATGAACATCAGGAGGAGTCCGCAGTCACCCAGGACAGTGGTGTTCGTGATATGATTAAGTGTCAAATCTGTCGGAATGAATTGCCCAAGGGCTCCTTATGGTGCCCGCGTTGTGGATCGGAGCAAATATAGTACAGATATCAGTCAGCTTAGGGCTTAGGGGGACAACAAGATGGAACAGCTGCTGCTGCATCTGCGCAATCTGGGCTTCACGGAGATGGAGTCCAAAATCATGGTCGAGCTTGCGACTAAAGGTCAGGCTTCTGGCTATGAGGTTGCCAAACAGCTCGGAGTTTCAAGATCAAATGTGTATGCGGCGCTTCAGCGCCTAACACAGCAGGGATATGTACGATGTGGTGAAGGAGAGCCTGCGCGGTATAGTGTTCTCAATCCGGAGGAGCTGGCGACGATGATCTCGGGAAGAGTTCAAGCTTCGCTGGCTTATATGGAAAGTGAGATGCCTCGCGGAGGGCCTGTTAGTCCTTCTTTTTATAATGTAGAGGGCGACCGCAATGTAATGGGGGCGCTGATTCGCCAGCTTAACATGGCAGAGCAGGAAATTGTAGTGGATATGTGGCGCGAGGAAGCGTCGCTTCTGCGGAGCGAACTTGAACAGGCCGAACTGCGTGGCGTTAGGCTTTTATGGGCTTTTGACGGTGGCAATGCTGCTGCTGCCTCTTACCCGGTATGGCCGTCATTCGGAAAAGATTCGCAGCGGGCGGATGGACGGAAGTTCTCATTTGTGATTGACCGGAGCTGGTGTATGCTGGGGATGCGTTATGATGATGGATCCGCGCAAGCAGTGGTAACAGAGCACCCGGTGTTAGTGGAGCTGCTGTTGAATCATTTTACACAGGAAATGGTCTTGTTCGAGCTGGAGCAGGATATGGGCGCAGAATTAGTAGAGCGTTATGGAGAACGTTACAGCAAAATTCATAGCAAATATGTTATGTATGATCAAGGCGATGATGGGGAAGAACAGGCGCAGTAGTTATTATCATAGGGAGGTGAGAAGCATGGAATGTATCGTTCATTTTGAAGTGGTGCACAGTGATGGTCCTAAGAAATTGCGTGGACTGTTGTTTCTGGATAAGGGAGCATCTCCTGGAGAAGCAGAATTAGTCGAAATGTTTAAGGATATGAATTTTAACGTGAGACTGGAAGACCGCGAAAAATTGATTTTTAAACCGGTAAATCCGGGAGATTTCTTGGAGATTCGAATTACGGGTTATGATAACGGTCAGGAAAAGAGCAAGGATGATCATAATTTAAAATCGATCGTTGGAAATTTATTGCCTCAGAAGCCGACAGGTCTGTAATGTGGGGAGAATGGATTCAGTGATGGGAGAAGGAGGAGCACTATGGAGCTGTTGAGACAAAAGGTGTTGAAAGAAGGTATTGTACTCGGGCAAGGAGTGCTCAAGGTGGATTCTTTTCTGAATCATCAGATGGACCCCTTCCTGATGCGTGAGGTTGGCCGTGAGTTTATCCGCCGGTTCGCTGGCGAAGAAATTACGAAGGTGCTGACTATAGAATCCTCGGGGATTGCTCCGGGGATTATGACAGCATTAGAGCTGGAGGTTCCGCTGATTTTTGCCCGTAAGCAGAAATCGCTGACGCTGACAGAAGACATTTACGTGGAGAAGGTCTACTCCTTCACGAAGAAAGAAACGAATGAAATTACCGTTTCGAAGAAATTCATTGCTCCCGGAGAACGGGTGCTGATTGTTGATGATTTCTTGGCGAATGGTGAAGCCGCCTTCGGACTTGCCCGTATTGTTGAGCAGGCGGGGGGAAGTGTGGTTGGAATTGGTATTGTGATCGAAAAAGCGTTCCAGCCAGGAAATCGGCTGCTGCAGGAAGCGGGATATCGCGTAGAGTCACTTGTGCGTATTGCTTCACTGGAGGACGGAAGAGTCACTTTCGTGGAAGACGAGGAAGAGCCTCTTGTTTGAGGCTTTTGGAATGCATTCTCAAACAAAAGCTATAGGATATACAAAACAGCAAGCGACTTGGTAATGAACCAGTCGCTTGCTGTTTTTTGTGTGTATGGTATGCACGGGTCAGGATTACCCGTTGCTGCCGCATGCCGCTGCAGTGTCGGCGGGCAGCTGTACGCTGTCCGCCGCCAGCGGCGATAGCACCCGCAGCGCCCCCGGCTCGCAGCGAACGGCCAGCGGCCCTTTGCCGAGGCTCTCGCCGTCGCCGATCGCAGGCCGGGCCTCGGCAAAGCCCACAGCTACGCTACGTCCGCGCAGCATAGACACGAAGGGCAACGCCACATGCTTGCCCTTCAGTACCGTGGGGAACAACCGCAGCAGCTGCCCGCGGCTGCACCCATGCACGACGCAGACGTCAAGCTGGCCGTCATCGGCCTTTGCCTGCGGGCAGATCAAAAGCCCGCCGCCGTAGCTGGGCAGGTTGCAGATCGAGACCAGCCATGCCTTCTCGAAGGCGTGCTCCGTACCGTCGCAGACTACGCTTACCCGGCAGGGCTTGAACGTCATCAGCGTATGCAATATGCCGATGATATACGCGAGCTGGCCTGCTCCAATGGTATTGCACAGCCGTTTGTAACGGCTGGCATTCACATTCTCGGCCACTTGAGCATCAAAGCCATTGGCAACGGCTGTTACGGTCAGTCCGTTTGCTCCTGAAAGCAGGTCTGCTTCGATATACCGCTCGCTAAGGGCGGCCTCCAGCGCGGCTTCTATTGAAAGTGGAATGCCAAACCCCCGGGCGGTGTCGTTGCCGGAGCCGGCAGGAATCACGCCCATGGGGATATCTTTGCCGCAAAGTGCACCCAAAATGCTATGGAGCGTGCCGTCACCACCGATTACAATCACGGCTTTCCAATCCTCGCGATGCTTTAGTGTATTTAAAACAAGGGCTTCTGCACCCTCTACGCTGTGCGTAAACAAGGACATGAAAGGCAGCGAACGCTCCTTCATGAGCGCCTCTACAGTATGCCAGGTCCGGCCGCCTGCTCCCCCGCCGGAACGCGGGTTTATGATAAATAGATACATATGATTTCCTCCAGCCTGTAGAATTCCATTGATGCCCTTTCTACATTGTAAGGAGTGGATGGGCAAAAGGGAATACTTTTCAGAGATCAGAGGGGCTACTTTTTGGGGGATTACAGATGGCGAATCTGACCTTCTGCGATATCACCTGCCCAAGGGAGTTTATACCACCTGCCACTTAAGGCATGGTAGATCATTAACAGCCACACCCCAAAGCTGCAAAGAGAGACGAGGGCACTCATCAAGGGACCGAGGAATGGGACCAATCCGGTTAGAACGTGGAGGATCATCAGCACCCCGAAGGTAATCAGTGATTGCAGCGAATGGAACAGCACAAAGCGGCTGCGTTTCTCCAATGCGAGAAAGACGACGCCGCCGAGAAAAGGGAAAAAGTAACACAACGCGCCCGCTATATTATCGGGCAATCCGGTGGATGATTTAAAAGGGGACAATGGGCTCACTCTCCTTCTGCTTGGAGAAGAAGGGGCTTGATTGTTCGAATCCTTCTTCCTTACAAGCCTATGACTTGTCAGGAAAAAGTATGTTTATCTCATTGAAGGGAGAACATACTTTTCAAGCAGCCTGCGAGGGTTCTTCCAGTTGTTTGTCTTGCTCTCTGCTGTAAAGACCACTACAGCATCCAGATTGGGAAAGAGCAGAATCTGCTGCCCGCCATGCCCGTGGGCGAGCTTGTAGGGCTGCCCGCTCATCGTACCGATCCAAAACTGATATCCGTAATCACCAAATGCTGGATATCCCTTAGCTTGAGCGGTAAGTGCATCCTGCAACCAATGTTCTGGGATGATTTGCTGCTCTGCAAACACTCCATTATTCAGCAGGCAGATTCCGAATTTAGCCATATCCCGAGACGTTAGGTGCAAACCGATATGACCCATGCTATGTCCCTCGGGGCTAGGTAACCAAGCGGTATTAGCCATTCGGAGTGGAGTGAATAAATGCTGTGCTGCATAGGAAAATGCATCAAGACCTGTAGATTCACTAATCATTATCGAGATTAGATGTGAGTCGATGCTTCGATATTGGAACTGGCCGATTTGTTCTGGAATAATGTTCAAGCTAAGGCCAAAGGAACCCCAGCAGCGGCTGCGATGGAGGTTCCGAACAAGCGGTTCACCAAGCTTCTTCCCTGTGATCCAGCTAAAACCGGAAGTCATGGTAAGAAGATGACGGAGTGTGATTTTTGAGAGATGTGGGGAGTGAAGGTATGGAATATGCTTGCGAAGGACCTCGGACACAGAAATATGGAGATCAGGCATCTCTCCACGGCCGATAGCGATTCCCGTAAGGACACTGACAAAACTTTTGGTGGCAGAACGGAGATCATTTAATGCTCCAGCATGATGGTCGTTATAATAACGTTCGAAGATAAGTTTTCCATGACGCACAATAAGCATGCTATGCATCTTGGGGTATTCTTTTAGGATAGCTTGATGGGCTTGTTCAAGACCCTCCCGGCGTGTATCGGTGTCTTCTGGCGCTGCGGTAGTCATTAGGGGAATTACAGGCTGGGCCATAAAGATCTCCTTCTCATTTGTTGATAAATACAATTTCGCTTGCTGTATAGGTTATTGTATTTTAACCAGTTTGGAGACATCTGACTTACGAAGACAGCTGTAAAAAATAATATTTTCCAAATAGTACATTTTACAAGGAAAGGTGGAAGTTAATCCGGAATATGATACAATATAACGATAAGGCCCGAAAGGAGTGATTCAGTAAGTGGCTCTTCGGGTAATAAAAGTGTCAAGGAGCTATCGTTCATCAGGCGTCCTTACTCTCAGCCCAAATCACGACGAACCTGCTTCACCGGCAAGGCGGTGTCTCAAAGGCTAGATTTAGCTTTAGATTCCACGTTTTGACGGATAGTGCAAGCCACGTATGTGTAATGGATACTTCACTTGCATTCGAGGTTACGGCGTACTTTTCATCATGCATTCTCTACAACGGAGCATTCATTTTCAATGTTTTGGGAGGGAACTGATCATGGCAAGTAAAGGTCATAACGAAGTCAAGGAAAGTCTACGGGAAATGACACGCATTTTCCGACCCAAAGATCCCAAGAAATTCGTAAAGGAGTACGTCCGAAAGTATCGGATTACAGGAGGCTATGAAGAAGAACTGACCATGGTCGTGGAACACGAGTTGGTACGGATGAATTCATCCGTCTCCTAGCTAACAGATACGTTTGTCACTTGCTTAACTTTAGACATCATTTTGAGTAATAACATCCACGAGGATTCTTATAAACCGTGCCCGAGCGACTTTTGTTGCTGGAATCGGTTTTTTTTGTATGTCCATTTACGAATAAGGAAAAGTCTTCGTCATAGAATAGTCAAATGAATTAATAGACACATTTTAAATTGAATGCGCTTTCTTTATTATTTTTTATTTGTTTGCGTTTTCATAAAATGCTATGAAATCCAGATGGGACAAGGGTTTATTGTGTCGAAAATTACAATGTGAACTAGTTGTGAACGATTGACAAAACTTTCCCTTAAACTTATATTAATAGTGATTGTTATAATTGACAGAAAAAAACAGGAATCTACGAAATCGGGAAAAGCGGGGTAGATCAATGATGAAAACGTGGCAGGCTGTAAAGCGACTCCTTCCCATGACCGCTATGTTTGGACTCTTTCTTGCCGGGTGCGGTCGTGAGGACTTGTCAGTACTCAGACCACAGGGACCTGCAGCAGACAGATCTTACGGATTAATGGAGCTGTCGATCAGCATTATGATCGTGGTGTTGCTGATTGTCTTTACGATTGCAGCTTATGTACTGATCCGCTTCCGCAGAAGACCGGGTCAGAATGAAATCCCTGAGCAGGTTGAGGGCAGTATGAAACTTGAGATTCTCTGGACAGTCATTCCGCTCATCCTTGTTGTAGTACTGGCCGTGCCAACGGTTAAAGCTGTGTTTGCCGCTGGAGATGATCATTCCAATGACAAGAATGCGATCAAGGTTAAAGTAACCGGCCACCAATACTGGTGGGAGTTTGAGTATACCGACTATAAGGTAACTACAGCGCAGGACCTGATTATTCCGGTGGGCAAAGATATCGCCTTTGAACTGGAAACTAAAGATGTGCTGCACTCCTTCTGGGTCCCTTCTCTTTCCGGTAAAATCGATACCAACCCAGCTGGAACGATTAACCGCTTTAGCTTTAGTGCGCCTAATGAAGGCGTTTACCGTGGGAAATGTGCGGAGCTATGTGGACCTTCTCATGGATTGATGGAATTTAAGGTGAAATCAGTTAGTGAACAAGAGTTTCAAAAGTGGATTGATTCTATGAAAGCACCTGTAGCTGTGCTGCCAGAGGATCCTGCTTTAGCTGAGAAGTTCAAAGCGGCATGTCTGACTTGCCACGCTGTAGGTGATCAAGGGATTAATAATGCGCCGAACTTGACCGGAATTGGTTCTCGGGAATCGATTGCTGGAATTCTTCTCAACGACGACACGAGGGAAGATGGTGCGCCGATTGAAGAGAATCTCAAAACCTGGCTGCACGACCCGCAATCCGTAAAACCAGGCAATCTGATGCCTAACCCCAAAGATCTGGGCCTGAGTGATGCTGAGATTGATGGCATTGCAGAGTATCTGGCCAACTATAAGCTGGACTAATGCCTTAGCCTAAAGGCGGGCGGAACTTTCGAAAAGGGGGGACGAACTTTGGCTCAAGCAGCGCATACCTTGAATTCATCCAAGCCTCTGGGGCACGGCCACAGTGTGAAGCGCCATACAGGACTTATGGATTGGCTAACAACCGTCGATCACAAAAAAATCGCGATTTTGTACCTATGGGCCGGAGGATTATTTTTTGGCATCGGGGGAATTGAAGCGCTTCTGATTCGTTGGCAGCTCATCAAGCCGATGAATAACTTTTTGGATGCACAAACGTTTAATGAACTCATAACCATGCATGGTACGACGATGATCTTCCTCGGCGTCATGCCAGTCATCTTCGCACTCATGAATGCCGTCATTCCGCTACAGATCGGTGCACGTGACGTAGCCTTTCCTTTTCTAAATGCACTTGGTTTCTGGACCTTCCTGTTCGGCGGGATTCTACTGAATCTTAGCTGGGTTATGGGTGGTGCTCCTGATGCCGGGTGGACCGCCTACACCCCACTATCTACGAGTACATACAGCACTACACACGGTGTAGACTTCTATACGATCGGCTTGCAAATTGCCGGATTAGGGACCCTCATCGGGGGGATTAACTTTCTAGCCACGATCATTACGATGCGTGCGCCGGGAATGACCTATATGCGGATGCCGATGTTCGCCTGGACCACATTTATCACTTCTGCCATTATTTTGTTTGCTTTTCCAGCAATAACAGTAGGGTTAGTACTGCTGACATTCGACCGGATTCTAGGAGCCAATTTCTTCGAAGTCGGAGCCGGAGGAAGTCCAGTGCTATGGCAGCATATCTTCTGGATATTTGGTCACCCGGAAGTGTATATTCTCATTCTGCCTGCCTTCGGGATTATTTCCGAGGTCATCCCAACCTTTTCGCGTAAAAGACTGTTCGGATATAGCTCCATGGTGTTTGCAACCATCTTGATCGCCTTCTTAGGTTTTATGGTTTGGGCTCACCACATGTTCACAACTGGACTTGGACCTGTAGCTAACGCGTTGTTCTCCGTATCAACGATGTTAATTGCGGTTCCGACCGGGATTAAAATTTTTAACTGGTTGTTCACGATGTGGGGCGGGCAAGTACGTTTCACAACCCCTAACCTGTTCGCTGTAGGATTTATTCCTACATTTACTATGGGGGGAGTAACTGGAGTGATGCTGGCGTCCGCACCTGCTGACTTTCAGTTCCATGATACGTATTTTGTTGTAGCGCATTTCCACTATGTTATTGTAGGTGGTTTGGTGCTTGGCCTGTTCGCAGGTCTGCACTACTGGTGGCCAAAAATGTTCGGAAGGATGCTGAGTGAGACGCTGGGCAAGTGGACTTTCTGGACGTTTATCATCGGATTCCATCTGACCTTCTTTGTACAGCATTTCCTTGGGCTTATGGGGATGCAGCGCCGCGTGTTCACTTATTTACCAAATCAGCAATTTGATTTGCTAAATCTAGTCAGTACCATTGGTGCAGGTCTTATGGGTGTCGGTATGATTATTTTCTTGGTGAACATCTTCCTGACTTCCAGAAAACCAGCGGATGCAGGCAATGATCCGTGGGAGGATGGACGTACATTGGAATGGACCATTCCTTCACCGCCGCCAGAATATAACTTCAAGCAAACACCTCTTATTCGGGGGATTGATGCCTTCTGGAAAGAAAAAGTAGCAGGGAATAAAGGCATGACACCAGCAGAGCCGGTGGGCTCAATTCATATGCCGTCAGCAACGATTTTACCGTTTACGATGTCTATCGGAATTTTTATCGCTGGGCTTGGCTTTATGTTTAGCCGTGATGAATTCGGCAATGCTTTTATGAGCTTCCTGTTTAATAATTATATCGTTACAGCCATCGGTCTTATTATTACATTTGGATCCATGCTGATGCGTTCACTGTATGATGATCACGGATGGCATATTGAACCTGAAGAGCTGGAAGGAAGTGAGCGGACATGACAACGGCACATGCAGAAGCTTCTAAGGATACCTTTCCGCACGAGCCGGAAAAAGCTACGCTCGAAGGACGCAACAAGGTTCTTGCCTTTTGGCTGTTTCTAGGCGGCGAAGCGGTATTGTTCGGCACGTTGTTCGCTACTTTCCTCGCACTGCGTAATCAGACGAATGAGGGGCCTTCGGCGAATGAACTGTTTCACCTGCCACTTGTAGCCGCTGCAACATTCATCCTGCTGGTAAGCAGTCTGACGAGTGTATTCGCTATTCAAGCGATGCACAGAAATCGGCCGGCACTGCTACGGAATTGGCTTTTAGTTACTGTAGGTTTAGGTTTAGGTTTCCTTGTTTTGGAGATCTATGAGTTTACTCAATATGTAAGACACGAAGAATTCGGAATGACCACAAGTGCATTCAGCTCGGCATTCTACACACTGGTAGGATTTCATGGTGCGCACGTAGCCTTCGGGATCGCTTGGATCTCCATCTTGATCGGGCAGCTCGCCCGCAAGGGGTTAACGGTTGTTACTGCACCAAAAGTGTATGTGTCAGCCATGTACTGGCATTTTATCGATGTAGTATGGGTCTTCATCTTTACGGTTGTATACCTACTCGGAAAGGTGGGCTAGGCACTATGACGACGGATCAGCATATGCCAGATAGCGGCGGGTATAAGCAACGTCATCGGCATGAAGGACCACAGAAACATATTGTTGTCTTTATTTTCTCCATTGTCTTAACATTGATTGCTTTCGCTGCTGTTGCGGCTGGGGGCGTAAATGCAACCTTTGCGATTATTTTGCTGCTGGTAATGGCTGTTCTTCAGGTTATTGTGCAGATGGGCTTCTGGATGCATCTAAAAGATAAAGGGCATCTTCTGCCGATTCTCTTCATGCTGGGCGGCTTCTTTATCGCTGGGACCTGTATTGTTATGTCGCTGTATTGGGTTTGGTGGAATTAACGGACGATAATGAAAGAGGTGGGCTGCGATGCCCCCTCTTTTTGATGTTTAGATATATGAATTCCTGCGCTAGGAGGTTGGGATTATGCTGGGATTAGAATACTTTAGTTTTGCTGAACTATGGAGTCCGCTTTTTCTAGCGGTAATGCTGCTGCTGACAGCAGGTTATTTTGTGTGGATTGGTCCGATTGCTGGGCGTTATGCCGATTCATTACCGGTGCCATTTTGGCGTAGAGCGTTATTTGTCTGTGGGATGCTTGCCCTTTACCTGGCACAAGGAGGACCCATTAGCCTTTTAGGGCATATGATGTTTTCCTTCCACATGGTCAGTATGGCCTTGTCTTATCTGGTAGCGGTGCCGCTGATTATGCTTGGAATTCCAGATTTTATCTGGCGCAGGATACTAAAGGTGAATCCGCTTCGGCGGTTATCTTTTTTAGCTCATCCGGTAGTAGCTGCACTATTGTTTAACGGACTTTTTTCCTTGTACCATATTCCTGTTATTCATGATTATGTGATGCTGCATTTTACTGTTCATCGTATTTATTACATTGTTTTGTTCCTGACCTCTGCTTTAATGTGGTGGACACTGATTAATCCGCTGCCGGAACATCGTATGGCGAGTGGGCTTGGGAAGATTGGATTTATTTTTCTGAACATGGTATTGCTGACACCGGCTTGCGGGCTGATTATATTTGCCGATCATCCGCTCTACGCCACTTACAGTGATCCAGAGACTTGGGCGCGTGCTATGGGCTATTGTATCTCGGGAGACCCCTCTGTTTTACTTCAGAATTTTGGAGGTCCTGCATTCTTTGAAGTGATGTCGCCGAAGGTAGATCAACAGGTGGGAGGCATCGCGATGAAGTTCATTCAGGAATTTATTTTTGCCTCTATGCTTGCTTATGTGTTCTATCATTGGTATAAAAAAGAGAACGGACAAGACGACGATGAATTGTCGACGCCATCCTCAACACTTCAGGAGAGCAACTTGAACCGTGCATAACTGGTAGACTGCCGAGGGGGAGAATCATGGATATTTTCACAGTGTTTCCGACTATTAGTACGTCATTCATCGTGATCAGCGCGGTGCTGGTGGCTATAGGTTGGTGGCTCATTATCAAGGGCAAACGCGAGGCGCATAAGAAAACGATGATTGCTGCCGCTATCGCTGCGCTGCTGTTTTTTATTGTTTACGTATCGAGAACGTTGTTTGTGGGGAATACCTCATGGGGCGGACCGGATGAACTGAAGACGATTTATCAAGTGTTTTTGATCTTCCATATCGTTCTGGCAACCGTAGCTGCGGTATTCGGACTTACTACGTTAACTCTTGGTTTCAAGGCGAAGTATTCCAAGCACCGTAAGTGGGGCAGAGTGACATCGATAATTTGGTTTATCACAGCGATTACAGGCGTTATGGTGTACGTGCTGTTGTATGTTTTGTATCCAGGTGGACATACCAAGCCGGTGTGGGAAGTTATTTTGGGAGCGTAAAATAAGTGCTTGAATAGAGCACAGAGTTTAGTGCGTTGAGCGAATGAACAGCACTAGAGTAGCAGAACCGTAAATAGTTATGAAATAAGCCTATATATCTGCATGTTCCTGAGTAGGGATTGCGGGTGATGGGCTTATTTTGGTTTGTAGAGCTTCGGGATCTGTCCCGAAACTGAACGAAGTTAGCTCGAAAAAGACGCAATTAGGGAAAACCTCCCTGATAATGCACGAAATTAGCTAAAAAAGGCCATAATTAGGGAAATCCTCCCTGAAAGTGAATGGATTTAGCTCAATAACGGAGTAATAGCTGAATTTTTGGGGAGGATTTCCCTAAAAACTAATAATCTAAGCTCGGTTGGGCAGATTTTAGGGAGTTTTTCCCTAATGTTAATCCGCCCGGCAGTCGCCCATATCCCATACTTGAAACTGCACTAGCAGCCGAAACGGTATCCCACACCCGAAACCTGAACCAGTCAGCAGCCGAATCAGCACCCCGCCCCCGATACCGCACCATCCGCCATACCCGCCTCCCTCAACACACATCACACCAACACGTTGCATAGAAGCAAGAGTGAGCTCTTACTACTTCATTTCCAGAATGAATTATCTAATAAACTCCATTATCCCAGTTACATTCGCCCCGTAGCATTCTGCCTCAATTCCCCTTCATTGTATTTAATCTCAATAAATAAGCGTTACCTAACGTTTGAGAGTGTCTTCATAAGCTTGAAGTATGAGGTTGCCCAAACCTCCTATTTCTTTTGAATAATTTCCAGTTACAGGATTGACAATGAAAAACCAAGGTCATATACTGTGTATATAGATATATACAGTAAGCACAGGGATATGAACACCTGCTTCTGCTAGACGCTGAAGACATTGTAAAGCGAGGTTAGCATTAATGAGAACATTAAAAGATTCATGGTTTATGTTGCGCTCTGATTTTCGCGGAGACAAATTAAAAATATTAGGGACCCTCGTGATAACAGTTGTTTTTATGAGTTATCTTGGTGGACTGACTAGCCTGATAGCAAATGATGTACTAGGTGAGCAGGATCGGACGATGCTAGCGGATTTCTTATTTCTCTCCTTTATCCCCTTATTGGGATTAACATTCTCTCGCCGCTCCATGAAATATTGGAGTGAAGACTCTTACACAAAAATGTTGGTTTACTTACGAACTTTACCGATCCCAGCTGCAGTAATATTATCGCGGAGGAAACTTCAGGGTGTGGGCTCCTTTACTCTAAATGGTACGTTATTCTTCGTTATTATTTACTTGTTAGGAGAGAATTTCCGGGCAGAGCTGACGGTTCCTTCGTACATAGCTTTTGCGATTACTTGGCTCGGCTTCGGATTCATGGTCTCAGGTCTATATATTTTTATTGAATATCTTTTTAGCGGCAAAGCTTATCTATGGCTAACATTGCTTATCGTAGTTTTATCGTGGGCAACATCGTTCTTAGTTACACTGGGCGGAGGCAGTTTGTTCTTATACAGTATCTCCTATTCGAAGGAGTGGGGGCTGTTATCTCCGATCATGTGGGGGTCACTTCTGCTGGGAACAATATCTGTGCAGTTATTCTCTAAATGGACTATACATCGGCTGAAAAGTCGCAATCTCATATAAAAAATCGGAAATGGCAAGGACTGCGCTCTAGCACGCTAGAGTGGAAGGCGAGGTGTAAATAATGTGGATACCGGTACAAATCAACGAAAATAGTGCAGAGCCCCTCTATCATCAAATAGAGACTCAGCTTAGATCATTAATCATTAGCGGAGTCATTACAGAAGGTACGCTGCTGCCCTCGATTCGTGAGTTCGCAGGAGATCTGAAATGCAGTGTAATTACCGTGCGGCGGGTATATCAGGATCTGGAGAACGAAGGTTTGCTGCGAACGCGACAAGGAACGGGTACCTTTGTATCCCATGTAGGTGACGGAGCCATGGAAGAATATAAACGTGAAACGGTTGGCAAAGCACTTGAGAGTGCAGTGGATATCGGCCGATCGGTACATTGCAGCAAGGATGAAATTGAACAGATTTTTATGGAGATTATAGAACGCAAGTATAGAGAAAAGGATTGAGAGGGGGCGCTTACTCATATGGTACAGATGGCTATAGAATTGCGGAATGTACTTAAACGGCGGCGAAACAAGACGATAGGGCCACTGACCCTGAATCTGCCTAAAGGATATATTACAGCTTTGGTAGGTCAGAATGGATCTGGCAAAAGTACGCTGCTGAATCTGCTGATGCAGCTGACTAATCCAGAGGAAGGCGAGATATATTGGTTCGAGAACAGGTATGATAGCGGGTTGTCTCTGGAGCTTCGTCAGACCATTGCCTATGTTCCTGAAACGTCAATTACTGAGGAGAACCACTGGAATGCAGAGGAGGCAGCTCGATTTCGGAAGTATTGGTATCCAAATTGGGACGATCAGTATTTTCACGAGCTGATGGATCGCTTTGAGGTTCCGTATCGTATGAGACTTTCGAAGATGTCTAAAGGGGAGCGCCGGAAATTCGAAATTGCTGTAGCACTTGCGGCACGGCCAAGTCTGCTGCTATTGGATGAACCTTCATCGGGTCTTGATCCTTTTGCCTGGAAGATTATGATCGAGACACTTCGTAAATATATGGATGAGCACAACGCAACGATTATCATCTCCACACACATTGTGGATGAGGTGCGACGGCTGGCGGATTATATCGTCCTTATGCATCGGGGAGAACTGCTGGGTATGGCTGAAAAAGACAGTCTGTTCGGTGCTTGGACCGAGGTTTGGGTGAATGCTGCGGATGAAGAGGAGCTTGCGGAGTTATCGGCTGAGTTGCCAGGAGGCTTGCACTTTACCATGGATACACCGGGTGTAGCTTCTTTTATCATAGAACAATTTTCTGAAAACGAGAAACGCATTCATGACTTGGGCGTAAAGGTTATCAAGAGCCGCAGTTTGGAGCTGGACGAAATATTAAGTTTATGGACACAGGGTCATCGTCCTATTCTAATTGACCACAAGAGAGGGGACTAGAGAAATGGAAGCCTTAAAGCTGGAAAGTGTAGTTAAGCAATATGGAGAAAAAACCGCAGTAAACGGAATTAACCTAACCGTAGGTAAAGGGGAAATTTACGGATTACTGGGGGCGAACGGCGCGGGGAAAACAACCACGATGCGTATGGTGCTCGGCCTAATCTACCCTGATGAGGGCAAGATTTTGTATAACGGAAAACCTTTCAACAGTGAACTGCAGCAACTTATGGGTTATCTGCCCGAAGAACGTGGACTATATCCTAAGGTGAAGATCAGCGATCAAATCGTTTACTTGGCCCGCCTGCGTGGGATGTCAGCTAGTGATGCAGATAAGAGCTTGCGCTATTGGCTGGATCGATTCGAGGTTCCGGATTATTACAATAAAAAAATAGAAGAGCTTTCCAAAGGAAATCAGCAAAAAATGGGCTTTATCGCCGCTGTCGTTCATAAGCCGCAGATTCTGATTCTAGATGAAGCTTTCAGCGGGCTGGATCCAGTAAACGTGGAGCTGCTGAAAGATACGGTCAAAGAATTACGTGATTCGGGAACAAGTATCCTCTTCTCTACGCACCGGATGGAGCATGTGGAAGAGCTATGCCGTAACATTACGATTCTCGATCGATCCAATACGGTCGTTCAAGGGGATATCCGCACGATCAAGAATGGCTACCCGCGGGAAGAAGTATTGCTGCGTACAGCTAATGAGGTAAAAGGTCTGGAGTCCATCGCAGGTGTTACAGCAGTTAAACGGCTGGAGCGTGGGTATCTGTTATCGATCAGTGAGATCGGTGCAGCACAGCGTATTTTACAGCAGGCGATAGCACAGGGTGAAGTGGAGCATTTTGAAATCAAGGAACCTACGTTAAACCAAATCTTTATCAGAGCGGTGGGTGAATCTAATGAATAAGATGGGGACAATTATCGGCTTTACCTTTAAAAATAAAGTTAGAACGAAATCATTTATGATTACTACTTTGATTCTAGTATTATTGCTCAGCATAGGGATGAATCTTCCCTATATCATCGATCAGTTTAAGGGTGATTCGGCCAAAAGTGAAGTTACTCAAATTGCTGTGATTGCTGAAGAGGGAAATCAGGTTGCAGAATTGTTGAAGGCTTATACTGCGCCAGAGGGCATGCCACAGGCTAAGATAGTACAATATGCTTCTGCGGAGGATGCCGAGTTAAAGAAAGCATTAGATGAAGAGACCGTAGAAGGTTATGTTACTTTTGCGGAACCTACTGGTGAAGGGCTTCCACCCGTTACTTATCATAGTAATGATGGGGAACTAAACGGAGATGTGCAAGTTTATCTCCAAAATGCACTTCAGCAAGCAAACACACAATTCATCGTTGGCGACAAGCTGACCTCTGAACAGATTGCTGCAATGTCAACGCCTGTGCAGATTACTACACAACAGCTTAACGCAGGCGGTGGCAGTGAAAGCTCTCAGGAGGACACTCCAGCCATTAACTACATTATCGTATATGCCATGCTTATGTTGTTCTTTATGTCCATTATGATGACAGGCAACATGATTGCCGCAGAGATAACTTCTGAGAAAAGCTCGCGGATTATGGAGATTCTGATTACAAGTGCCTCACCTTTAGCGCAAATGTTCGGTAAAGTTATCGGTGTTTTCCTAGTAGGAATATTGCAAATTGGGATCTTTGTCGCAGCGATCGTCGTCAATTTGACGCTCCCGCATAATGCGACTGTATTGGCTGATTTTGATCTCGATTTAGGCCAGCTCAATATTAACTTGCTGCTCTATGGATTTGTCTTGTACGTATTAGGTTACTTCCTCTATGCCTTGATGTATGCGGCTGTAGGTTCGATTGTCAGCCGTACGGAGGATCTCGGTCAGGCGGTAATGCCAATCATGATGTTAGGCTTCGTAGCGTTCTATGTTCCACTGTTCAGTATCTCCAATGCAGATACTCTAGTGGTTAAGATAGCGAGTTATGTGCCTTTCACCTCACCATTGACGATGCTGCTCCGAATTGGTGTCGGCGAGGTGGCGATCTGGCAAGTCATTGTATCGCTGCTGATCCTGCTTGTGACTACCTTCATCTTCGGATGGCTGGCAGCCAAGATCTATCGTACCGGCGTACTGATGTACGGCAAACGCCCAAGTATTAAAGAAATCAGAAAAGCAATGAAAGCTTACAAGATCTAAGAAGACCTCATATAACTTTTAAGGAGTGCTAATGATGTCTACAAGCGAACAATATACCATTATGCTTTTAATGAGTTCGGTATCGCTGGCTACGGTTAGTAGAATGCTTCCGGATGGCTCCACTTTTATGGATTTCGTTCAAGGCGTATTGACTGGTGTTGCTATAGTGGGGATGTTGGCAGGATTGTGGATGTACGGTAAGGCGCGTAAGAGTAAAGTGTAATAGTAGGAACTGAATTTTCGGGGGTATCCTAACAACCATTTATGGTTGTTGGGATATCCCCGTTTTTGAGTTGGCAATCTCTTTGTATACGAGCTGATATAGCTAACGGACCCAGCAGCACTTAAATGCAACAATCATCGAGATTTAGCAAGATATCGGACACTATAGTCGCTATTGGCATGAAAAATGGTGAATTAGTAGCTCTTTTAACCAAATAGTTGCACTGGAGTCCGATACTATGCTCAAAAGGCGATAAACGTGTAAGTAACGTCATCTGGGTCCGTAAGCCTTGGTGGAAGATGATTAGGGCTTGCTTTAAGACGATCCAAGACGTTCATCGCTCGGGATTTCTACTGGAGTCCGAACGCCGGCCATATTTGTGGAAAAGCTTCAATTAAAGGCTCCTGAGTCCGTTAGATGCTTCATGCGCTTAAAGATTGTCTGAATTCTAGTCAGTGACTAAATTATAGAAAGATTTGCGCTCGTTAGTATATCCGTTTGGGTGGTCATCTGCTCCCGTACAGCTCTAAGCTGTGTTTTCAGTGCGGGAACACTTTTTTGCAGAATAATGCTTATTTGAGAAAGAGGCAGCTTTAGACCGTACCACATGACCTTCACAAGCTGTTCCTCCCAAGGTAATGCCTTAGCCGATAGAAGCGAGCGCCGGGCAAAAGAATCAGCACACTGGCGAATACAAGTGCGGTAAGCGTGGATAGAGAATAACTGAGGATCGAAATCATCCTGACGATATATTTTATGAAGCTCTGTGAAGGTGCGGATAGTAATCTTGTCTGCCTCATTAGATTGTTCTAACAACATGGAACTAAGTACGTAGACTTCATTAGTATACTTTTGAACACACTCTGCAAATTTAGTACTGTAGGTGGACTCGGGAGGTAAGGGGTCAGGCATGGTGAACACGATCCTTTCAGATTGAGAGATTTGCTTGAATCTATAATATAGAAAAGTAAGAGATGGATTTATTGATGAGATCGGCGGTGTCTGGTTCCGGGCAACTGTGTTTCTGCTGGGAGGCACTGGATAAAGCTTTGGAAGGTTTGTAGTAGAGCCGTTCACTTCTGGAATTGCTCCCCCCTGCTGCAACACTGTACAGACGCCCTTGCTGAATATGCCCTGCCAAGGATTTACCCTGGAGCTTGGCCTTTAAATCCTGCAAAGCACCCTGAACTAGCTCAAGCTTAACCTGCTCCCAATCTGAACCTTCGCGACGGACCTTATCCAGCGCTTCCTCAAGACGGCAATGACAGATAGCCCGTAAAAAAGAACTCCATTTAATGAGATCGAAATTTTTGGTGTTGGCAGAGATCAGACAAGCCCCCCAACTGCAGCCTCCCTTACAGGTGAGCTTCAGAATACCATAACGGCAGCCTTCAGCCCCTTCCATTCCATAGTGAATAGGCTCGGGTTCATCCAATACAAATACTTCAATGCGGGATAGTCTGCGCTGGTCCATAGTAGGGTTCCTCCTTAGATTTCCAAAAGCTTTAAGTCTACATGATGAGTGACACTAGCCTTTTCTACACAAGCGAGCATTTCCATTTTATTCTCACAGACTGCGGTATGCTCTAGCCATAGTCGGAACTTCTCTTTTCGTATAACAGATAGATGTAAGGGAAAGGTGCTGCGGGATCTCAAGACATACCAACCGGCGCTTACATCTTTCCAAGGCTCCTTGAAGGCTGTAAACCACGGGAGCTTTTGGTGTGATGACCAATCCTGCTGCTGCTGTTGTTCTCGAATTTTTTTATATATCTCATATACAATCTTAGAGTCTAAACAGTCTTTACAAGAAGAAGGTGTGCTGAACTGGCGAAGGGCTTGGATCTGGTTCTGGCCAAATGCATAGCCTACAATGTACCTGTGATTATGTTCTTCGAACCACAAGGCCCCGAAACAAACGTAATTTAGACTTATCGGCTCAAGCAGCCCTTGATGTATCCCTAAATAATAGTGCTTCAAAACATTCACCCCATCCAGCGTGCTATCACCTAATAAGCTCAGGTAACGCAAAAACCGCAGCAAGAGGAGGACCTCTGCTGCGGTTTTGGATTACAGGCAGATATACCTGGGCCAAAGCGTGGCGGATCAAGGGTCTCTCTCTTTACGCTTACGAGGTTAGCTGTCGGATTCGGACGGTGAGAGTCGCCCTACCTATTGAGACTTATGCAGTCTCCTTTGGATTCACCCCAAGTAGGCCAGGTGGCCTGATGGTTCCCCCGTTCCCTGCAATGCAGGAACTCAGCGTTGATTGTTTTTCATGAATTGGATTCAACCCGAATCATACTCTTTTCAAGATTTTCTGTAAAAAACGGAAAATGTTCTTTTAGAGCAATTTTAACCATATCCTGCCGACTACGACTGAAAAACGAGGTAAATAGGTATTTATGGCGTGTTATCGCGCCTCTTTCTCGTTCAGCCTCAGCTTCTTGCGTTTCTACCTATAATGGGAATTTGCAGTATTTTCGCTCTAAAAAGGTGAATAAAATCACATGGGTTATAGATAGCGATTAAACGCTCCAAACTCGAGTAAACAAGAGATATAGAGAGATTAGATATCAAGTAAGCGCTATCTAATGGGAAAATAGTTTTTAATTTGCATTATTTTGGCATCATTCAGGTTTTACAAGTCTTCGTGCATAAGAGTATGATTACTCCTGTTTCAACGACAATCGAATATTTGATCCGCTTAATTTCCGATAAGGAAAGCGGGGGAACCAACAATCGGCAGCCGATGTGAGAGTCGGAAGCCGATTATGGGGTGAATCCTGTAGAGGGTGTGAGTGAGCTCGCATCTATACAGGTAGGGCGACTCTCACCGCCCGAATCCGACAGCTAACCTCGTAAGCGTATGGAGAGAGGATGAGTGCAATGTGACCGCTAGCGAGCCACAGAGGAGATCCTTTGTGGCTTTTTGCTGTGCTCTTAGAAGCAAAGCATTTATGGAGGCCTCCCCTAAGAGGTCGCTAAATTCATCATTAGCGGTATTTGTAAGGCAGCGTCTAATGACGTGACACAACCGAGCTTTAGGTTGTGCCCGAAAATGACGATAGGTCAACATCCTTTCGGAGATTTTCGTTGCCTCCTTGTTGTAAATGAGCAGGAGGAGAAAAAAAGATGACGGATCAGAATGAATATGTGCTTGTATGTGCGCCTACAAAGGCGGGAGAACATTTCATTAAACTTCTGAAGTTCAGGGGTATTAAGATGGCGGGATTAACCAACAATGTGGCTGAGAAAGCTTTACTTGAGGAGCTCGGGATTGAGCAGGTTATTCTTGTGGATACCCGCCATCAGAGCACTTGGTTTCGCCCATCGTTCCCGGTAGGCAGGGTATATCTGTTTGAGAGCAGCTTTCCGCTTTGCTGCCGCTATATTCAGATGTGCCGTACCTGGACGACACAGCCGATTTTTGTGATTACAAGTTCAATAAATCCTAGATTGGTCTATAAAAGACTTGGTGCGAGCTATGTAATCTATTCCCATAGTGGTGATGCTGATTTTCTAATCGATAGATCACCTCATCAAGGATAATGGAAGGAGTGCGGAAGATATGATGGATCTGTATATGGTGGCTTCGTTAGCTGTAATTTACGGGTTATTTTATGGCTTTATGCGCTGGTGCGCAGGTGTAGTTGAGGATACGGGGAGGGATAAGCTGTGATTCTAGTAATCGCTGTTACCCTACTGTTGTTTATATATCTGGTTTACGCGTTGATTCATCCTGAGAAATTTTAAGGAGGGGCATTCATGGGCATTTTGCAAATAGTCGTCGTAATTGTAATTCTCATCTTGCTGGTCAAGCCGATGGGAACTTATTTATATCATGTATTTTCTAACGAACCGAATCGTACGGATCGCTGGTTTGCAGGCACAGAGAAAGGTATTTATAAGCTGATCGGCCTGAAAAAACGGGACGGAATGTCCTGGAAGAAGTATGCACTCAGCTTTGTTTTAACTAATATCGTACTGGTTGCTTTCAGTTATATTTTTCTGAGATTACAGCGGGGATTGCCGCTGAACCCGAATGGAATTGCCGATATGGAACAGACGCTTTCATTCAATACGGTGATCAGCTTTATGACCAATACGAACCTGCAGCATTATAGCGGGGAGACGGGACTATCGTATTTTTCACAAATGGCAGTCATCACGATGATGATGTTCACGTCTGCAGCGAGCGGATTTTCTGTTGCGGTTGCTTTTGTCAGAGGGATTACAGGACAGAAATCAGTCGGGAACTTTTTCGAGGACTTCGTAAAAGCACATATTCGTGTATTCATTCCATTAGCTCTGCTAGTTTCATTGGTGCTGGTAGGATTGCATGTGCCACAAACGCTCAAGCCATCGCTTGAGGTCACTACACTTGAAGGCCAGACGCAACAAATCGCTATCGGTCCAGTCGCTTCTTTGGAATCAATTAAACACTTAGGTACGAATGGTGGCGGCTTCTTCGGAGCCAATTCAGCACATCCTTTTGAGAACCCTAATCCACTTACGAACGTTCTGGAGATTCTCTCTATGTGGATGCTGCCAGCCTCTTTGCCATATATGTACGGGTTGTTCGCTAAGAACAAACGTCAGGGCTGGGTGATTTTCACAGCAATGATGACCTTGTTCGTACTACTGCTAGGATTGAATTATTATGCGGAAACCAAAGGCAATCCAGCTATCAATGCGCTGGGGATTGAGTCTTCGCAAGGCAGCATGGAAGGTAAAGAGGTACGTTTTGGTATCCCGCAATCTTCGCTGTTCACTTCGGTAACAACGGCAGCTACGACAGGTAGTGTTAACAATATGCATGATACGCTGACACCGCTAGGTGGCATTACCCCTCTGGCCCTAATGATGCTCAACAACGTCTTTGGGGGAAAAGGTGTCGGACTAATCAATATGCTGATGTATGCCATCATGGGTGTCTTCTTATGTGGACTAATGGTTGGCAGAACACCAGAGTTTCTCGGGCGAAAGATAGAAGCCAAGGAGATGAAGCTAATTGCGATTGCTATCCTTGTGCATCCGTTCATTATCCTTGTACCAACAGCAGGTGCGTTCTTAACGGACTTGGGCAACGGTTCCATCACGAATCCCGGATTCCATGGACTTAGCCAAGTGTTATATGAATATGTCTCTTCTGCCGCGAACAATGGTTCAGGATTTGAAGGGCTTGCGGACAACACCACCTTTTGGAATGTTACAACCGGGATCGTAATGCTGCTTGGCCGTTATGTCTCTATAATCGCGATGCTGGCAGTTGCAGGCTCACTGATCCAGAAGAAGCCAGTTCCTGAGACGATTGGCACATTCCGCACAGACAATGGTCTGTTCACCGGAATTCTGATTGGTACCGTTGTAATTATCGGGGCTCTGACGTTTCTGCCGGTCATTGTGCTCGGCCCGATTGCAGAATATTTGACCTTACGGTAGGAAGAGGGAGAACAAGATGAGTACTGTAAAAAGAAAAAAGCTGCTGACGGGACCCATACTCCTAAGCGCTGTAAAGGATAGCTTTATTAAGCTTAACCCGGTGACGTTAATCAAAAATCCGGTCATGTTCGTAGTCGAAATCGGTACGATTATTGTATTGCTTATGGTACTGGCCCCCGGATATTTTAATGCAGAGAAATCGGTAGGCTTCAATATCACAGTGTTGTTCATTCTGCTATTCACAGTGCTGTTTGCCAACTTCGCTGAAGCGCTGGCTGAAGGCCGCGGGAAAGCCCAGGCGGATTCACTCAAGAAAACGAAACAGGATATCACAGCTAACAAACTCGTTGGAGGGTCTGTGAAGACCGTTTCTTCTTCCGAGCTTCGTAAAGGAGATATCGTCATCGTCAGTCAGGGAGAACTTATCCCTGGCGATGGTGAAGTAATTGAAGGGCTGGCCTCCGTAGATGAATCGGCAATTACAGGTGAATCTGCACCTGTTATTAAGGAAGCTGGCGGAGATTTCGGCTCAGTCACAGGCGGCACCCGGGTAGTCAGTGATGAGATTAAAGTCAAAATTACCAGTGATCCCGGTGAGTCATTCCTGGATCGGATGATCTCCCTCGTTGAAGGGGCGAAACGTCAAAAGACACCCAATGAAATTGCACTAAATACACTCTTGATCAGTCTGACGTTGATTTTCCTGATTGTAGTAGTGACCTTGCGGCCTATTGCGACTTATCTGGGCGTTGATCTAGATATTCCTGTTATGATCGCTTTGCTGGTCTGTCTGATCCCGACCACAATCGGGGGACTGCTCTCCGCTATCGGGATAGCAGGGATGGACCGCGTCACACAGTTTAATGTCCTTGCTATGTCAGGGAAGGCCGTTGAAGCTGCCGGCGACATTAATACAATGATTCTAGATAAGACCGGTACGATTACTTTCGGAAACCGGATGGCGAGTGATTTTGTGCCTGTTGGAGATGAAACGGAAGCTGAGCTTACGGCTTGGGCAGCTATTAGTTCGCTAAAGGATGAGACTCCGGAAGGACGTTCGGTTATTGAGCTGGCTAAGAAGCTGGAGCGCAGCTATGACAGCAAACTTGCTGAAGGCGGAGAGTTCGTAGAGTTTAAGGCTGAGACCCGGATGAGTGGTATAGATCTACTTGATGGACGATCTGTTCGTAAAGGGGCAGTCGATTCCGTGAAGAAATGGGTACAGTCGAAGGGCGGAGTCATTCCCGCGAACCTCGACAGTAATTCCGATGCTATCGCTCGGATGGGGGGGACCCCGCTTGCTGTTGCGGTAGACAACCGGATTTATGGACTTATTTACTTAAAGGATACGGTTAAGCCAGGGATGAAAGAGCGGTTTGATGAGCTGCGAAAAATGGGAATCAAGACTATCATGTGTACAGGGGACAATCCGCTGACCGCAGCTACTATTGCCCGTGAAGCAGGGGTAGATGATTTTATTGCAGAGAGTACACCTGAGGATAAAATAGCGGTTATCCGCCGTGAGCAGAACGAAGGCAAGCTGGTGGCAATGACTGGTGATGGTACGAATGACGCACCTGCCCTTGCCCAAGCTGATGTGGGCTTAGCGATGAACAGTGGGACTACAGCCGCTAAGGAAGCAGCAAACATGGTTGATCTGGACTCCGATCCCTCGAAGATCATTGAGGTTGTAGCTATTGGTAAACAGCTACTGATGACGCGGGGCGCGTTGACAACGTTCAGTATTGCGAATGATATCGCTAAATACTTCGCAATTATTCCGGCAATGTTCATGCTCGCCATTCCCGAAATGGAAGCCCTGAATGTCATGGGATTGGGTTCACCTAGCTCGGCAATTATATCTGCATTAATATTTAATGCGATTATTATTCCGCTGCTGATCCCATTGGCTATGAAAGGTGTCTCGTATAAAGCGATGAGTTCTACGAAGCTGCTGGGACGTAATATTTTTATCTATGGTTTAGGTGGAGTAGTCGTTCCTTTTGCGGGCATCAAGCTTATTGATTTGCTCGTAAGTGTATGGATATAACAACGGATTGACTAATCATTGAAAGGGTGAGAGCATCGTGAATAACAGAAAATCGAATGCGGACGCTGAAGAACAGTTGTCATCATCGAAGGGGGCTAATTTCTTTATTATATTACGGCTATGTCTAGTGTTTATTGTTCTTTGCGGAGTGATTTATCCTCTGACTACTACAGCGATTGCTCAAGTTCTGATGCCATCGCAAGCGAACGGCAGTCAGCTGAAGAATGACGCTGGAGTAGTTGTGGGCTCAGAACTCATCGGGCAAAGCTTTACGGACCCGGCATTATTCCATGGCCGTGTATCCAGCATTGATTATAAAGCGGAAGCCTCAGGCTCCAATAACTACGGCCCATCCAACCCGGATATGCTGCAGCGGACGAAGGATTCCATCACACAGTGGCAGCTTGATAATCCGGATGTGCCTGTAAACAAGCTGCCGGTTGATTTAGTAACCAACTCGGGTTCAGGTCTTGATCCGCATATCACTCCTGCGTCGGCAATTGTGCAGATTCCCCGGATCAGTAATTTGACTGGGATTCCAGCCGCGCAGCTGGAAGAGCTAGTGAATAAGCAGACCGAAGGTCGCGATCTAGGGCTGTTTGGTGAAAAGCGGGTAAATGTTCTGAAGCTGAACATGGAGCTGCAGAAATTAACGAACAAATAAATATAGCTAATATCCCTGCCCGATTGTTCAAACTGGGTCAGGGATATCTTGCTTTCTGGCATAGAAGAGTGAATGGGTGAACGGGTTATTAAGGAGTGGTCTTGATGGGAACATATCGGAGGAAGACGCCGGAGGAACTGCTGCTCTCTATTTATGAGCTGCATCGTGGACGTCTGAAGATCTATATAGGTCCGGTCAGTGGATCAGGCAAGACCTATCAGATGCTGCGTGAGGGTCAGGCGCTGAAAGCACAGGGCATCGATGTTGTAATCTGTGCGGTTTCAACCAACCAAAGTCCAGAAACAAGGGATCAGCTGGGTGACTTGGAACGGATTCCAAGTATTCATTGGTTTCAGAAGGAGATCGAGAAGAAGGATCTGGACGTGGAGGCCATTGTGGCGCGTAATCCAGAGGTTGTACTGACCGATGGATTGGCTCATCATAATCGCGAGGGTGCGGAGAGATCGACTAGGCTGGAGGATATCAAATATTTATTGGGCTGTGGAATTAGTGTCATCACAACTGTAAACGTATACGAGCTGGAAGGCGCAGCAGATCTTGCGCGGAAGTGGACGGGGATTGAGGTGGAATATTCCTTGCCTGCGGAAGTGCTCACCCTTGCAGATGATATCGTTCTAATTGATGTGACTCCGGAAAAGATACTTCAACGTTTGTCCGAAGGACATTTGGGCAAGAAGCAGCGGACTTCGCTTTTTAACAAAGGGAATCTAAGCAAGCTGCGGGAGCTGGCGCTGAGAATGGTTGCGGAGGATGTTAATGGTTCGCTGGAGAAGCATCGGGAGGAGCAAGGATTGCTGGGGGCTTCGGGGATTGCCGAAAAAGTGTTGGTGTCCGCACAGTATTATTGGAATGGCTCGATTCATATCCGCCGTGGGCAGCAAATCGCTAAACGGTTAAACGGAGATCTGGCGGTGGTATCCTTCTGGAAGCAGGGCCTGACGCCCTCTAAGGAAGCAGCAACCTTCAAGCGATCCCTATGGAAGCTGACTGAGAAGATTGGGGCCTCGATGGAGGAGATTTCTTTTCGCTCGAAGAGGGAGATTCCGGGACTTCTAGTGAAATACGCCATCCAGCATAATATTACCCGTATCGTTATGGGTCACTCTAAGCAAACGGCGTGGCAGGAGCTGTGGAAGGGTTCGATTGCTAACTCATTGTTAAAGCAAATCCGTGGAGTAGATGTGTTTTTCGTGGCTGATCGTGCTGAGCGTGAGGGAGAACGTGTTCTTCCTACCCGGCAGAGCCGAAATGAGCGGAAAGCTGATGCCTATCACAGATTAAGCACTCAGGAAGTAAAGGATAAAATCGATGCGATTCGTGGGGGCACATTTAAAGTGTACATTGGTGCTGCTCCCGGGGTGGGCAAGACTTATAAGATGCTGCGAGAAGGAAATGATCTCTTAAAGAGAGGGATCGATGTTGTTATTGGACTACTAGAAACGCATGGACGTAAAGAAACCCTTGAACAGATCGGTGATCTGGAGATCCTTCCGCGACTGAGCATTGACTATCGGGGGACTGTCCTTGAGGAAATGGATACGGCAGCTATTATTAAGCGTAATCCGGAGGTCGTACTGGTAGATGAACTGGCACATACCAATATGCCGGGCAGCAAGCATAAGAAGCGGTATATGGATGTTATGGAGTTATTGGATGCGGGGATCTCTGTAATCTCCACAGTGAATGTTCAGCATTTAGAAAGCTTGAATGATGCAGTAGAACAAATTACCGGAGTTAGAGTTAGAGAGACTTTCCCGGACAGCATTCTGCAACGGGCCGACGAAGTTGAACTTATCGATGTATCCCCCAAAACACTGCAAGAGCGGATGAAGGATGGAAAAATATATGCGATGACCAAAGTGGATCAGGCGCTGGGTGCTTTTTTCAAAATCGGCAATCTAATCGCCCTCCGTGAACTGGCGCTGCGGGAAATTGCTGATGATGTGGATGAACGTCTGGAGGCCTGGGAACGTGTCGGGTCGCTGCGGGGACCTTGGCGGCGGCAGGAAGTGATCTATGTGTGCATCACCTTAGGAGATCATGCGGAACGTCTGATTCGGCGCGGTTTTAGGATTGCCTATCGTCTAAAAGCTTGCTGGTATGTTACGTACGTACAGGAATATAAGCAGAGCGGGCCTTCTTACGATAAACGAATTAATGATTTGAAAGAATTGACGGAACGACTGGGTGGAACGTTTAAGATGATTCCTAACGTGCTCCCGGCACGAGTGTCTTCCTTGCTGCTTGAAAGGTCTCAAGCCTTACAGAGCACACAGATTATTATCGGCCAGTCCCAACGCTCATGGGTGCGCAAATGGCTACGCGGGGATGTCACTAAACAGATTTTGCGTTCGGCCAGAAATGTAGATGTACTGGTCGTGGCAAATCTTATGCGTGAGGAACCCTAAGCTTTAGAACAATGAAAAAAAGGGATTCCTTGCCGAGTGGCTGCTGGAATCCCCTTTTTTGTAAGCATATATCAAGTGCTAAATAATTAAACGAATGAATTACTGAGCAGCTTCGAGAAGTGCTTTCAGCTCGGGAAGATTGAATCCTTTGGTGGCGTGATCCCCTGCTACAGTAACAGGAACACCCATGAAACCAAGCTTTTCGACTTCCTCTTGATAGACGGTGCTAGTCATAACATCTCTTACTTCAAAAGGGATACCTTGCTCCGTAAGATATTGTTTGACCAGATTACAGTCGCTGCAGCCTGCTGTTGAATAAACAATCACTTGCTGGCTCATTGGTTCACAGCCTCTTTGATAGCATCTCTTGTGATCTTCCAGTGGGAAGTGTTCCAGCGGACCTCAGTATCCTCAAGCAGGAAGAGCTGTGGAGATTCATGCTTAATCCCGAAATCCTCGGCAATTTGATTGGAAACTGGACGATCCTCGATGACTAGAACTACTGCTGCTGCAGTATCCGCATCCTTTAGATAAGCCTGGAATTCTTCATTAGCTTTGGCGCTAATCGGGCAGGTAGTGCTGTGTTTGAACAGCAGCTTCTTGCCAGGTTTAGCCACATACTGCTCAAGATCTTCCAATGTATGAAGTTGTTGAATAGACATAGATATCACCCTCCTGGGATCGTTATTTTACTAACCATTGTGTTGTTAACAACCTGTAATCATGATTGTAACATATATTAAATTTAAAACAAAAAGGATTCTGGAGCAGCTAATCCAAGGATGACTAAACCCTCATTTTAGCGCGTTGAAAAAAAGGGGATGGCATGCTAAGGTGAAAGGAAGACAACTTGCTTCAATAATCCTTACTAGGTAGGAGTGTTGATAAGAATGAACAGAGTTGCATGTGTGACTGGAGCTGATCGGGGTCTCGGATTGTCTCTTGTGCACTCTCTTTTAGAGAAACAGTTCTCAGTATTTGCTGGACAATACATGAGAGATACAGATGAACTGAAAGCGCTTAAAGAGGAGTATCCGGAACAGCTGGAACTTATTCCACTCGATATTGGTAGTAAGGACAGTGTAAAGCAGGCAGCAAGGGCTATCGCCAGCAGAACGGGGCATGTTGATATTCTTATTAATAATGCCGGAATTATTCATTCCGCAGATGATGCTACGATGCTGGTGGATATGGATGATGAGGGCATGGCGGAGATTTATAATGTGAATACGCTAGGCGCGTTGAGAGTCAGCAATGCACTTATGGGACTTTTATTGCAAAGTAAGGATAAATTGATTGTTAATATTTCTTCGGAAGCGGGCAGCATTGGCAGAAATAAACGTATTAATATGTACGGCTACTGCATGTCTAAGGCGGCTCTCAATATGCAATCCTCCCTGATGCACAATCATCTAAAGACGCTTGGGGGTCAAGTGATGGTGTTTCACCCCGGCTGGATGAAGACTTATATGCATGGCGAAAAAAATGAGCAAGCGGATATTTCACCCGATGTGTCCGCAGACCAGATTATAAGTCAGGTTATGGAGTATAAAAAGCATCTAGGGGATGAGCCGGCCTATCTTGATGTGGATGGAAATACATGGCCTTGGTAGATGGGTTTCCGTAATCAAAAAAACTACACGAAGAAAGGCGATGATAGGATGTCTACACTAAAAGCACTGGCACTCGGAAGTTATTCGGAGGTTAAATATCACCCATTTGCGGGAGTAGACCGGGAGATTGAGCAGATCCTTGCCAATGACCTGCAGGTATTCTCCTCGGAGGATTATGGGCTGCTTAATAAAGAAACATTATCTGACTACAAGCTGGTGATCTCTTATACCGAATTCTCCGATGATAAAATACCGGCGGAACAAAGCAGCGCATTGCTCTCCTATGTGGCTAACGGTGGTGGATTACTAGTGGTACATAACGGAATCTCCTTACAGCGTAATCAGGAGCTAGGCGCTATGCTGGGAGCGCATTTCACTCATCATCCAGAATTCACTTCGCTCCAGATGTCTATACCGGCACGGGAGCATCCCATTATGCAGGGGATCGAAGAATTTGTGATCGATGATGAGCCTTATTATTTTGAGCAGCATCCCTATTTCGAAACAACTGTGCTTATGGAATATCCTCATGATGGGGCAATGAGGCAGGCGGCTTGGTGCCATGAATTTGGTCTAGGCCGGGTTGTTTATTTAATGCCTGGTCATCATTTGCCGTCATTTTCCGTAGAGCCCTTTCGCCAGATGATTCGTAGAGGTGGACTTTGGGCGGCGGGATTATTGTAGGATATAAGCGGATATACCTGTTGTAACATAAAACACGAGTCCAACTGCGGGTTAGCTGCGGTTGGATTTTTTTTGTTGACTCTAACATTGGTGTCAGGGTTTATACTGGTGTAGAACAATTCTCATGAACCCCGGGGAGAATGCTATGAAAATAGGTGAGCTTGCTAAACTGACGGGCGTAAGCGTCCGTTCACTTCGTTACTATGAGAGTCAAGGATTAATCTCGCCGATCCGTCAGGCCAACGGATATCGGGAGTATTCTTCACTTGCTGTAGAGACGGTAGAAACGATTAAACTATATTTGAACCTGGGTCTGTCGACAGAGCAGATCGCGGGCTTTCTACATTGTGTCTTGAAGAACAAAGAAGCTTTCTGCGCAGAAGTGATGCCACTATACCGCAGTAAATTGGAAGATATTGAACGTCAGCTTGTAGAGCTGAATCAGATCAAGAGGAATTTGGAAGAACGAATGGCATCTATTCTGCAGGAGCAGGATGAGAGCAAGCTGGGCACGTGTACACTGGAGAACTTGGAATAGTACTGTTGGTGTTGAAAAATATGAGGAGGAATGGCAAATGTCTATTATAAATGCCGATAGTGCGGATTGGGTGCGGTCAGAAATACGTGGTGGAGGAACGGTACTGGTGGATTATGGTGCGCCATGGTGCCCCCCTTGTAAGGTGCTGCTGCCTGTTCTGGAAGATCTTCACCAGGAATATGGAGACGATGTTTCTATTGTTAAGGTGAATTGTGATGAACTGCCGGATTTGGCTGGAGAAGCGGGTGTTATGGGGATGCCTACAGTCATTGTATATAAAGAGGGGCAGCCCGTGGAAAAGCTGGTCGGTCTGCGTCCGAAAGCAGCTTACCAAGGCATACTGAACAAGGTTCTTCAAGCATAAGGCAATAATTTAAAGATGAAATTAGGGAGACTCCATATTGTGGGGTCTTTTTTGCGTGCATGATTTACCCATCTTCGGTAAAAAATACGAACACAGTTATAAAGGAGGTGAAGAGAGTGTGGAATATTATTCTAGAGATAATTCCTAAATGGAGCGTGATTTTCCAAGCTATTATGATCTTTTTCGTTCCGTTTATTCTAATCCGGATGATGAGTTGGGCTAATGTAAAGGAAGATACGATAAGTACTAGAGCAACAAAAGCTGCCGGCAGCATAGGCGGGGGTATTCCTTACGGAGAAGCATCTCTAGGTTCTAGCAATACGAAAAAGGTTACTAAGGCGGACGATTCCGTTGGAATCAGTGAAGAATCTCCTACAGGAGCAAACTATAGCGGTCAATTTCGGGAGGATTTGCAAAGATTTAAAGAGATGAGCACAGATATGCATGATGTGAGTTTTCGGGAGTTGCGTATCGGAGGTATAAAGCTGCAAGCGGCCCTTATATTTGTAGATGGACTGACAGATAAAGATAAAATGGATCGGAATATTCTGAAGCCTTTAATGGATGCCTATAAGGTTTTTAAAGATCCCCATACGATACCGGAAGCAAAGGATCTAAAAGATATTCTCATTCATGAGATCGTGCTTATTTCGGAAGTTGAGTTTACGGATAATGTGAAGCTCTCCCTTCAAAAGGTATTGTTCGGCTCTGTAGTGCTGTTAGTAGAAGGGATACCGGAGGCTATTGTGCTCAGCACCCCGAAGGGGAACACAAGAGGGATAGAGGAGCCTGAATCAGAAGCTGTCTTGCGGGGATCTCGAAGCGGATTTAATGAGACGTTAAGTGATAACACGGCATTACTGCGCCGACATGGGCAAAGCACAGAGCTAGCCATGATTTCTTTTACTGTAGGAAAGAGGATGAAGAAGGATCTGGTTCTAACTTATATCAAAGATATCGCGAATGATGAACTTGTCGAAGAAGTCAAACGAAGAATTAGGACGATTGATATAGATGATGTGCAAGAATCTGGTTATGTGGAGCAATTAATCGAAGATAATAGCTTCACGCCATTCCAGCAGATTCAGAATACGGAAAGACCTGACCGCGTAATGGCGGCGTTATTGGAAGGGAGAGTAGCTATCCTGCTGGATGGCACACCCTTTGCCTTGATCATGCCCGTGTCCTTCGGGATGCTGTTGCAATCCCCAGAGGATTATTACGATCGGTGGATGGTGGGGTCGTTGGTGCGCTTACTGCGTTTTCTCGCCGCATTGATATCAATGTTTGCACCGGCACTATATATTTCCTTCCTCTCCTTTCAGCCGGGATTGATTCCGACAAAGTTGGCCATTTCAATCATCAGCTCCCGCCAAGGTGTACCTTTTTCGGTATTAATCGAAGCTTTGATCATGGAGACCTCAATCGAAATATTACGGGAGGCCGGACTCCGGCTGCCTAAACCTATCGGTCCTGCGATGGGGATTGTTGGCGGTCTAATCATCGGCCAAGCCGCGGTAGAAGCGGGAATTGTGAGTCCAATTCTAGTCATCGTTGTTTCAGTTACAGCAATCTCCTCCTTCACCATCCCTATGTATAGTGCGGGAATGACGCTGCGTATGCTCCGTTTTGTAGCTATGTTTTTTGCAGCAGTCTTTGGATTATATGGAGTTGTATTATTTTTTCTTTTCCTGAGTGCCCATTTAATCAAGCTAAAAAGCTTTGGCATACCCTATCTTGGCATGTTTATACCGTATAAGACTAAGGATTGGAAAGATTTTATATTCCGTATGCCACTGCAATTTCTAACAGGCCGTCCTACGCTGTTGAAGCCGAAGGACCCCCGACGCAAAGGGTGAGAGATCTAAGTAAAGGAGGAAGAGAATATGAGTGCCGAGGTGAAGGATCGAATTACTGCTGTTCAAGCGACAATCATACTAGCCAATTATACTATTGCGGCAGGGATAATTACACTTCCTCGGACGATTGTAGAGGCTAGTGAAACTCCAGACGTGTGGATCTCCGTTTTTTTAGGGGGAGTAATTACCTTTTTAACAGGTTTAATTATAGTGAAACTTAGTCAACGGTTTCCAGGTCAAACTATCTTTCAATTTAGCGGGAAAATCATTGGCAAGCCACTTGGATTGATGCTCTCTATATTAGTGATTGTTTATTTTCTGTGTATAGCCAGTTTTGAAGCACGTTCCGTACAGGAAGTGACCTCTTTTTTTCTGCTGGAGGGAACGCCTCCTTGGGCTATTGTTGCCATATTTATTTGGATAGCCTTCTATTTATGCAGAGGAGGACTTAATGCCATCACTAGCATGTGTAGGTTGATTGTTCCGATTACTTGGACAGTTTTTGTTGGAGTATGCTTGCTTAGTATTGAAGTTTTCGATATCGATAATTTGCGGCCTTTCCTTGGAGATGGTTTAGGACCGGTATGGAAGGGCATCAGGCCGACCATTCTGACTTTTACTGCTGGTGAAGCGATGCTGTTCGTTGTTGCTTTTATGGATAAGCCACAAAAAGCAGTAAAGGTAATTATTGCTGGATCATGTATATCAACGTTCTTTTATCTTTTAGCCGTTGTAATGACTATTGGTGCGTTTTCTATAGATGGAGTGGTCACAAGAACTTGGCCATTTCTTGATCTAGTGCGAAGTTTTGAGGTGAATTATCTTATTTTTGAGAGGTTTGAATCGCTGCTGCTGGTAATCTGGATTATGCAAATTTTCTGCACCTTCTGCATCACTATTTATGCTGCTGCTTTGGGAGTTTCTCAAATATTTCATAAACGATTTAATAGCTGCTTATTGGCTATACTTCCAGTAGCCTATGTAGTTTCCAGAATGCCACCAAATGTGAATGCTCTATTTGCATTAGGGACAGTCGTAGGTAATTGGATGATCGTTTTATTTGGATTAATTCCATTGCCGCTGTTGATCATCGCACATTTCCGGAGGGCGGCTTCATGAAAAAATGGAGAGTGTCGATTACATTTCTTATAGTATGTATTCTGTTGACCGGTTGCTGGAGCAGTACACCAGTTGAGGAGTTAAGTATGGAGATTGGCGTTGCCCTGGACAGTGCGGAGGAGACAGGGGATGAGGAGGCAACCCAGCAAGGAGGCGGGGGGAATCCTATGCCTGCCCAAATAATGAGTACCTACCAGTTTACGATTCCTCAAGGCTCAGGAGGGTCAGGTATGAAGTCTGGGGCTTCCCCATCCTCAACCAGAAATTACTATAACATGAGTGAAGTAAGTGATTCGATGTTTGAAGCATTACGGGCACTTTCACTGCGTACTAGACGTACTCCAATCGGACATCACCTTAAGGTCATTGTGATCGGTGAGAAGCTTGCACGCTCTACCAAGTTTTCTGAGTTAATTGATTTCTTTAGCAGGGATAACGATATCCGTCCTAGTGTTCTACTATATGTCAGCAAGGGAAAAGCCAAAGATGTATTGGAAAATGCGCTGCCGGGCCAAACCCCTTCATTTGTATTAGAGGGGATTTTTGTGAATAGAAGTCGGAGCACGAGGATATGGGAGCCGGTTTCAATAGCTAAAGTAGCGGGTCCTTTGCATGGTAAAAGAAGTTTCATGTTGCAGAATGTAATTTCTTTAGAAAAAGAGAAGGAGACAAAGCTGGATGGAGCAGGCGTAATTAAAGGGAAAACGGGAAAGCTCGTTGGTTTTTTAGATGCATCGGAGCTGGAAGGAATGGTCTGGCTGACTGGAAAGGGAGAGGGGGGTGCTCTCAAAGCATACGACCCGTCTAACAATAAGCTCATTACCTATGAAATCAAATCCCTGGGTAGCAAGTATAAGGCCAATGTGAAGGATGGGAAGATCTCCTTTCATGTGAAAATAGAATCTACGGGGAGATATGGTGAGGCTTTTGCCAAGAGTGCAAAAAAGTTACATGACGGAATTGTAAAGGAGGATAAAGCAGTGCTGGAGAAGCATGTCTTAGACATGCTTCAGGTCACTGTGAAAAAAATGCAGAAGGAGCTGCATACAGAGGTTGCAGGTTTCGGCAACGCTTTGCGTATTCAACATCCAGCCGTATGGCGGAGCGTAGAGGATAACTGGGATGAAACCTTTAGCGAGATTCCGATTACCTATGAAGTGAAACTGAATATTGAAGAGTATGGTGCATCAGATACAACGGCTGAATAGAAAGGACCATTTGCAATGTTGTATGGAGCTACTTCGTTTGTGTCTGGATAGGAATGACATCATTATGATGCAGTGCATCGAGCACTTCATCCTTTAATTGCGACGTGAAGGCATTCCATGCTTTTTTACCGATGTCCAGCTCTTCACGTCCAATAGCATTCAGTGTTTCCAGCCATAGACGTTTGTCGTTAATCAGCCCAAGTTGATCTTGAATCTCCTTATAGATCTCCTCATGCGCATGAAATTTCTGATTTAACGCAAAATCGGCCGCACTCGCGGTATAACGCAGTTCCTTAGCAGCGATTCTTAGCTGGTGCAAAGCGTCGAAGGCTTCTTTAGATTCGGCATTGTCTTCATGGAAAATAGCTTTACAGGTTTTTTTCTTCTGCTCATAAGCGATCTCAAGCTCACGCATAACAACGTTAACATTCTTTTTGGCGGCTAGGGCTTCAAGCTGCTCGCTTAGGAAGGTCTTCCACTTTTCCTCGAGGTCTTCATTGATTAGTTCAGGCAGCTCCTTAGCGAGCTTCTTGCGGTAAGTTTTGCGCTTGTCCTTTTGGTACGCAATCACTGCCTTTAACAGGTCTGCAGTTTTGGAATCTCCGTTCTCCTTCGCCTGCTTGCGCTTGTTCTTGAAAGATTCTATTAGAACATCTGCATCTCTCACTTTACCTAATCTCTTTTGCGCTTTTTTGAAAATAGGGTACAGGCCTGAAGTGTGCCGCGGATCAAGAATGGATAATAGATTTAGCAGCTTACGGCAGTTCACTCTTGCCTGGTGGATATCTTCATCAGTGAATTTATTTAATGCGTCATGGCTGTAATCCCAAAAGTTGATATAAAGATGGTTAAGGGCTTGTTCCCATTGCTTTGTTTTGGTTAGCTGTCGTTCTTTGGTCAGCTTGTCTCCTGTCATGCAGCATCACTCCTTAACGTTTGGGATAGCATGAATTTAGGGCTTCCCCTATTATGCTCTGGGGCAAGTCCATTTACTATAAGAATAGCGTTATCATAACCTCATTTCAATTCTCTGCTCACAGCATGGAGACAGATCGGTTACAATATTACTATCATTATTTATACGGATAGGCTTGGATCTTTAGCTGGTAGAGAATAGCAGGTCTCGTGGCTCATATTCGGGAAAGAGGGGCTTTGGTGGATACTCGTGAGTATGATTCAATATTTAGTAAACTTCCTTCAGAAATGGGGCTCTTTCAACATCTGAGTGCAAGGGATGAGAGCAAAGGTACAGAAGCAGGGAGCTTAGAGGATATGCTGGTCCCGTTCGCTTTTGAGGAAACCTTATGCCGGGATGTTGGAGCGGGACTTATACCTCCTAGCTTACATCTGTGGAGTCATTCTGGTGGTGTGGCACTTGGACTTCGGGACAGTAAGCTACCGTGTGCAGCTCAGGCGATGCTTACGCTTGAGGCGCAAGGGATTAGAACGGCGGTTAGGCATTCCGGCGGGGCTGCGGTGCCTCTGGATGCAGGGATCATTAATATTTCTCTAGTTCTGCCCAAAGGACGTGGAAAGCTGGACTTTCATGATGACTTTAGGCTCTTGGCTGCTTTGATCACGGAAGCGGTTGCTATAAGTCATCCACAGGTTGCGGCGCAAATTGAGGCTGGTGAGATTGTTGGTTCTTACTGCCCTGGTGATTTCGATCTGGCCATTGGTGGCCGGAAGTTTTGTGGTATTGCTCAGCGTAGGCAGAACAATGCTTATTTTGTACATGCATTTGTTGTAGTTTCTGGCTCGGGACAAGAACGCGGTGAACAAATCCGCGATTTCTATGCGCGAGCCTCCGGAGGAGACTCCTCATTAGCTTATCCACGGGTTCGTCCAGAGACGATTGCTGGACTTGGTGAACTAGGTGGACCTGAAGTGGCAACAGTGTTTGTGGAGGGAATTATTCAGGCTTTAATTCATCGGGGAGTGTCCCTTAGACCATCCGGCATTTTGCAGCAAGAGACAGGATACAGCTTGGACTATGATGATCCACGTGTGCTCGATGCAACGCGGGTGCTTCGCGAGCGGTATTCCTGAGATCTAAGCATGGGTTGGAGTCTGTTAAAAAAGGACGTAACGGAAAGCTGGCTAGAGCCAGCCTACGTAACGTCTTTTTTAATATTCAACAATCACGCTCTTTTAATTATACAACTCAGGACGTCTGTCCGAAAAAATCGGAATTTGTTTCCTAATCTCACGCACCTGATGTAAATCGATCTCTCCGGTTAGAATTTGTTCCTCTTCAGAAGCCTCACACACAATATCTCCCCAAGGATCAATAATCATTGAATGCCCAGCAAAGATATTGGCAGGATCGCTGCCTGCACGGTTGCAGGCTACAACATAACATTGATTCTCGATGGCCCGGCTGATCAATAGCGCCCGCCAGTGGGACACTCTGGACAGTGGCCATTCAGCACAGACGAACAGGATTTCCGCCCCTTGTGCAGTATGGGCGCGAACCCACTCCGGAAAACGAATATCATAACAGATTAGCCCTGCACATAACGTTTCGTCTAATATAAATAGTCCTTTGGCTTCTCCCGGCTGCAGATACAAATGTTCATCCATCAGCTGGAACAAATGCAGCTTGCTGTATTGTCCGACGAGCTCACCTGATCGATTAAATACATACATACGATTAGTTACACCAGTATCATTTCGGCTAGCGACAGAACCAGCGATGATATTGATGCTATATTGTTTAGCTAAGCTGGAGATGAATTCCTTGGTAATTTCTCCTTCCGGATCGCCAATATCTTCTAAGCGAGTTAGATCATAACCAGTGGTCCATAGCTCAGGGAGAATCAGACAATCGGGGGCAGCGACAGCGGCTTCATTTATTTTCTGGGCAACAGCAGCATAATTCATAGTGGGATTGCCAAATGCTATATCCAGCTGAATCAGGGATATTCTCATAGGTATCCTCCTCTTTTGTTCAAGCGTATAGCACCGGATGAGGATAAGCAATGTTGATTTTTTACAAATGATTTGATATATTAGTTGACGGGTCAATGATTATGCGTTAGTATAATTTCATACAAAACAATTGCATGCAATTAAATATAGAAAGGAGGTATATTTTGACGGAGTACTGTCCTGAGGAAGAACATATATTTGAACTGCTGCAGGCCTTAAACAAAGGAATCTCTCCAAAATTCGAACGTTGTGCAGGGATCAGTCCCACACGGCTTCGCCTCCTGCATGAACTGTTTCGGGTAGATGAAGTCAGCCAAATCAGTCTGCAAAAGGAAATGGATATTGATGCGGCAGCCGTCACACGTCATCTGAAGGGATTGGAAGAGAGTGGCATGATCGCTCGCCGCAATAACCCAGCCGATAACAGGGTCACATTGGTCTCATTAACCGATCAAGGTCGGGAAAGAATGGTTAAATATAGCGAAGAGAAAAGGCGGTTTATCGCTACTCTGCTAACAGGTTTTAACGATCAGGAGCGAGCAGTGCTCATTGATATGCTCAATCGTCTGCAATCTAATATCATTCTGTTGTAACTTACAAAACACACTCAAAGGAGAATTAATCATATGAACGCTACACAAACAAATGATTTTCAAGAAATTATTACAGGACGCCGCTCTATCCGCAAATATGATCCATCCGTTAAAATCAGCAAAGAAGAAATGACACAGATCCTTGCCGAAGCTACACTTGCTCCATCTTCAGTGAACATGCAGCCTTGGCGTTTTCTGGTCATTGAAAGTGACGAAGCTAAAGCTACCTTAGCGCCTCTCGCTCGTTTTAATAACGTACAAGTAGAGACTTCTGCGGCTATGATTGCCATCTTTGGTGATTTGAACAACTTCGATTACGCTGAAGAAATTTACGGTACGGCTGTTGAACGTGGACTTATGCCTGCTGAAGTAAAAGAAAATCAATTAACCAGATTATCCGCTCATTTCGCTAACCTGCCACGGGAAATTAACAGAGACACCGTGCTTATCGATGGCGCACTTGTTGCTATGCAGCTGATGCTGGTTGCTCGTGCACATGGTTACGATACAAACCCAATTGGTGGATTTGAAAAAGACCAAATCGCTGAAGCGTTTGGTATGGAAAAAGATCGTTATGTTCCTGTAATGCTGCTCTCCATTGGTAAAGCTGTTGATGCAGGTTACCCCTCTGTTCGTCTGCCTATCGATAAAGTTGCTGAGTGGAAATAATTATTAAAGTTAGTAAAACGCGCTACCATAAACACTAATCTTAGGAGGAATATACAATGATCATTATTCATGCTGTACTTAAAGTTAATCCAGAGCGTCGTGAACAGTTTTTGACGGAGTCTAAAGCATTACTGGCTGCTACTCATGCTGAAGAGGGTAACCTTTCTTATGAGCTATATGAGAATGCTGGAGAAGCCAACTCATTTATTATGATTGAGCAATGGCGTGATGCTGAAGCAGTATCCAGCCACAATACGAGCGCTCATTTCACTGCTTTCTCAGCTAAAGCTGGCGAATTCTTGGCTGCTCCTCTAGATGTTAAAGTATTTAGCGCAGAACAGGTAAAATAAGCTGTCTCCATTCTTAGCGAATTCTATTTAAACCTAAACAGGGATGATCCATAGCCATAAAGGCTGTGGGGCATCCCTATTTTGCATTTCACCCCGTTTATAAAAAGGAGATCTAGGGTATCTATCCTTACCTTGATTCAAAGGCATGCAATATAAACGATGGGGGACTTTACATATGAAGACACAGAGAAATATGATTGATTTCTTGAATTATTATCTATCCGGCGGATCGCTTGCCCGTATTATGGGTGTAGCAGGAGAAGAGGTGGAGCGTAAGCTTGAGGGGATAGACCTAGAGGCTGCCAGAGCCTATCGTCAGACGCTTGGCGGAGTCATTACGACAAGTCAGCAGCTATTCCAGCTTCCTGGATTTAGCCCAAGCTTACTGGAACAACTTACTGAAGTATTGGGCAGACTAGACTCAGGCAAGCTAAAGGTTCTGGCTCCGCAGACTACGTGGAATAATCAAGTAACACCTTACGTGAATGGTCCGGAGTGTCTAGGAATGATATTAGAGGAGATCAGAAAAGCGCAGCATTATATCCACCTGTCTGTCATGCTTTTTTTTAATGATCGCTCGGGCAATCTGGTTGCAGATGAACTGTTTTATGCTCTTAAGCGTGGCGTTAAGGTAAGGGTTATGGTCAATTACACATTGACGGCATTGGGGTACGGAAATAATCTGGAGTACGGCCAGTTCTCCAAGATTGCTGATCAGCTCGAGAATGCAGGCGCCAAGCTGTTGAATACCTTCAATTCGTATTATTCAGCTATTGAATGGCGGGTGAAACGAAAGGCGCTGGAGCAAGAGGGAGTGCCGGAAAGTATCCTGTTTCTGCAGGATAAAGTGCAAGAGGATGTTGAGGTCACAGGACTGAATGTCATCGATCATCGGAAGTTTATGGTCATAGATGGGGTAACCTCGATTATAGGCAGTGTAAATATTGGTGACCAATATACGTATGAGACCCCAGTGCAGGCATCCTCTGCAATGAGTATAGATGGACATCCACAGGGGATTCCTAGTAAAGAGGCTGAGTGGCATGATGGCTGCTTCCGGATTCGCGGCGCTGCAGCGCAGCCTTTGAATGCGATGTTCTATTCTCGCTGGCTGCTTCTAGGCGGAGATCATTTTGATGTGAATGATGTCTTTTATTATCCGGATGTGGATTATCATTTTGGTGAGGAAGAATGTACGCTGTTAGCAAGCTTTCCAGGTAACCCGGTTAACCTGATTCAACAATATTATCTGGATTTAATTACTTACGCGGCTGAAGAGACTATCATCGTGAATCCTTATTTGATTGATCAGGATTTTTGGGATCGGCTCGGGCTGCTTGGTCCAGAATGCTCGTGTAATTTGAACATTTGTAACCCGCTGGAGGTTAATGATCATCCTACAAATCGCGCGGCGGTAAGAGGCAATATGTATATGCCGTTTATTAACGGTGTTTCCTTCTATGACTACAGTGCCACCGGTCGATTTTCCCATTGGAAAATTACCTATGATCATAGATCACAAGCCGTTTTTCATGGTTCATATAATATCAACGAAAGAAGTGCCTGCCACGATTTTGAGCTGGGAATGCTGGTAAAAGGGGAGGCCTTTGCAGAGCAGATAAAGTCTATGATCGATTATGACCTGAGTGTCTCGCGGAAGATTACCAGTAAAAGTGAGTTCTTTAAGCATCCTTGGTTACACCCTAGTACTTATCTGAATAAGGCAACCCAGAATTATACTTGATAAATTGGGCTAATTCTCATGATATAATGATCGTTATAAATCATTAGGGTGGAGTATGGGCTATGCAAATCAAAATTACAAAAAGTGGTTTGAAAAAGGACGAGGTATTTTTTCTCACAGAATTTGGGGAGGGCCGGGGAATCTGGTGTGGTGCTCCTGTGAATCCAGGGGCAGAAATGGATGTGGAATTGGAGCTTTCGGAGCTGCTTATGAGGTGGGTGGATATCCATCCTGTGCCTGCAGGTGAGTTCAACATCAGGCTCGAACAGGATAGGGTTATTTTTACGGGCGTGTTGGAGAATATTGAAGAAGATGGCACAGGATTTTTACGAATAGGTGAAGGGTTAGTGATGTTCGAGTGTCTCGGTGAACCTATGGCACTGGGTGTGTTCGTAGAATTGCAGGTCCGTGATGTGCGAATCTATCCCTTCAGTATTTGACGCTTCTTAGGGACTAAGATAACATACAAAGATAACATTAGATTCAGAAAGTTAAGCATGAGGAGTAGAAAGCTATGAACACCGAAATTCAGCAATTTAAGACCGAATTCTTCAAGGCGCTGGCTCATCCGATGCGTATTCGTATTCTGGAGCTGCTTAGCGAAGGTGAGAAGAATGTGAATGAACTGCAGGCTATTCTCGGCTCGGAAGGTTCTGCTGTATCCCAGCAGCTAGCTGTTTTACGCGCCAAAAATGTAGTAACCAGTGTGAAAGAAGGCACCACAGTCATTTATGCCTTGCGTGATCCTCTGATCAAGGACCTTCTGGTCGTGGCCAAACAAATATTTGATAACCATCTCGTGAATACCATTTCATTGCTGGAAGGCATGCGCGGCGAGTGAAAATGGAATAGATTAACGTTATTTTGGCGTTGACAACAGTCGCGTCCTAGAGTAATGTTCTTCTTATATTCAAATAATCAGATATTTAAAGAAAAGAAGGTTTGAACATGACAGGGCGGGGTCGTTATAAAGGCTACAACATGAACGCTTTTCGCAAGGATTTGATATCAGGGACAATCGTCGGGGTTATTGCCATTCCTTTAGGGATGGCATTTGCTATTGCTTCTGGTGTAAAGCCGGAATATGGCATTTATACGACAATCGTTGCCGGCATATGTATTTCATTGTTCGGGGGATCGAAATTTCAGATTGGTGGACCGACAGGTGCATTTATTCCTATCTTGTTCGCCATTGGGATGCAGTATGGTTATGAGAACCTGCTGTTAGCGGGGATGATGGCGGGGGTTATTTTAGTCCTCATGGGATTGTTAAGGCTGGGTGTACTGATTAAATTTATTCCGAAGCCGGTCACGATTGGTTTCACAGCAGGAATAGCGGTTATTATCTTCACCGGACAGATTGCTAACTTCCTTGGGTTAAGGGATATTGAACGGCACGAGAGCTTTGTAGATAACATGAAAGAAATTGGACTTCATCTATCGACGATCAATGGATATAGTATCCTGACCGCCGCGATTTGTCTGGCCGTTGTTATCCTAGCGATTCGCTTTGCTCCGAAGGTGCCGGGTTCATTGGTCGGTCTTCTTTGTGCAACTGTCATAGCAGCGTTATTTTTTAGCGGTAAGGTGACTACGATTGGTTTGGCCTATGGGAATATCCCTAATACATTGCCAAGCTTCCGTTTTCCGACCATTACCTGGGAGCGGATTATACTGCTGATTCGTCCGGCCTTTATCATCGCGATGTTGGGTGCTATTGAATCCTTATTGTCAGCTGTCGTAGCTGATGGGATGACGGGCAGCCGCCATAACAGCAACCGTGAACTGATTGGTCAGGGAATCGCCAATATTGCAGCTCCATTGTTTGGAGGAATTCCAGCCACGGGTGCCATTGCCAGAACCGCCACAAATATCAAAAGCGGCGCAGTTTCTCCGATCTCAGGGATCGTTCATGGGGTAGTGGTATTCCTAATTCTTCTGTTGTTTGCACCCTATGCTTCTAGTATTCCGTTGGCAGCGATGGCTCCTATCTTGATGGTAGTAGCTTGGAATATGAGTGAGCGTAAACAATTTCTTCATTTGCTTAAAATCAAAACAGGTGATTCTTTGGTGTTATTCATCACCTTCTTGTTGACGATATTTGCAGATTTAACGCTGGCTGTAGAGGTGGGATTGATTCTTGCGGTGATTTTGTTTGTGAAACGGATGGGAGAGGTTCATCTGGTATCCAAAGTATTGCCTGATCCTAATTCCGTCAAGGTAGGAGCACATATGGTAACGGAGAGTCATGATTGTCCGCAGATTGGGATTTATACCGTGGAAGGGCCGCTGTTTTTTGGCGCTGCGTATAGATTTGATGACACCATGCCGGGTTATGGCTCCGATCAGCCGAAAATTATATTAATGCGGATGGGAAAAGTGCCATTCATGGATACTACGGGCGAATCCAATCTGGCGGAGCTGGTGCGGCATCTCCATGCTGTTGGAGGGAAACTGATGATCTCCGGTGTTCAGCCGCAGCCGCTTGAGCTACTTAAGAGAACCGGGCTATATGACAAAATAGGAGAGGCACAGTTCTATCATCATACCGGTGAAGCGATCAATGAAGCTCTTAGCAGTATTAATCACAATAAATGTATCGGATGCAGTCATGCGGCGTTTAGGGAGTGTACGGCATTATCCTGTCAGGAGGATGCAGGTGGACTACGAGGTCTGACAGGACGCAAGAAGCCAGCATTGCCTCTGAACTAATCAGCGGTACTTGAGCTTAATAAATAAAGTCGGCCTGGGCGCTATTCTTGCGTCTGGGCTTTTGTATTAAAATTGGACTTCGGAATTCTGAATTTGTACAATTAGGTATAAGTTTAATGTAATCAATATCGATAAGGAGAATATAAGCTCATGAAGGAATTGAATTATCCGAAGGTGTTTATGCTCTTGGCGGGATTGTCTGTCGCTACATTGGCGGTATATCGTGTAGTGTCACTTCAGACGGATTCGTTTTACGGTTTTTTAATTTGGAATTTGTTCTTAGCATGGATTCCGTTTTTATTCTCCATGGCTGCTTATGAGCTAGACAAAAGGAAGATAGGCGGTCTATTACTTCTTCCTTTGGGTGTCGCGTGGCTGCTGTTCTTTCCCAACGCGCCTTATCTCATGACTGACCTGGTGCATTTAACGGTAAGAAAAAGTAGATATATCGTGGAGGGAGCCATTCAGAATCGCTACTGGTATGACTTGGTCACTCTTTTATTGTTCACCTGGAGTGGATGGTTGACCGGTTTTTTCTCATTGTATCAGTTCCAGACGGTCATTTATCGTAAAAGCAACCTGCTGTGGTCATGGGTATTCGTGCTTGCGGCATGTATGCTCGGGGGATATGGTGTACTGCTTGGCCGAGTCTACAGACTCAATAGCTGGGACGTCCTGACGGACAGGCATCAGTTGTATCAACTTGTTCTGGATAGCCTGAATCTCCAGTCCGTATTTTTCAGCTTGTTCATTGCCTTTGTCCTGCTGGTCATTTACGCGACGATGTATTGTCTACTCAATGCTCTTGGCACCGGAGAAAGACGAAGAGTTACCAGAGGGTACTAATCGGTACACTCCGGCTCAAACTGGAATTGTTTCAGATCTACCACACCTTTTTCATTAAAACTAACTCCCTCTCCCTGTAGATAGAGCCTCTGGAGGGAGTTAGACTCATCCTCAGTTAGTGCGATCATTCCTTTAGCATTAATGACCCGATGCCAGGGCAGCTTATATTTTTTGCTCATGGAATGAAGGATGCGAACGACCTGCCTCGCTCCTCTTGGGCTGCCTGCCGCGCGGGCAACTCCTCCGTAAGTCATCACTTTACCTTCTGGTATAGACTGTATGATATGAATAACTCTCTCAGTAAATGGTGTCATAGCAAGCTCAAGCTCCTATATCTTATTTTTATCCAATGAACAACAGATAAATCAATTCTAAACGAAACGGGGGACGAACAGGAGGATTTTTTGAGAATAGCAAAAAAGGGGTTGCAAAGCAATAAATACGCGTGGTATATTTTAACTGTAAAAATAATCTAAACGTTTAACAACGTGATTAAAAGAGTTCCCATAATAAGATAGGAGAAGGTGTAATGAGGAAAACCAGCATTAAAGACATAGCCGCAAAGGCTAATGTTTCGATTGCTACAGTCTCCTATGTGCTTAATGGTACCCGCAATGTACGTTCCGATACAAGGGAACGAGTTGTTGCAGCCATTGAGGAGTTGAATTATAAGCCGAATGCTATTGCGAAGAGTCTCAAACTCAACCGTACGAATACAATAGGTGTTATTGCAGAAGATGTGACGGTATTTAACACCCCCGATATTATCGATGGAATTAATGATTTTGGAGATCGTAATGATTTGCATATTTTACTGGTGAATCTTCGTTTGGACAAGCGTATCGGCCGTAACTTCTCGAATACGGAAGACTATCGAAAGTATGCCGCTAATGCGGTTGCCGAACTGCTCAGTAATCAAGTGGATGGGATTATTTATATCGGTGTTCATCCCCGTGATTTAACGGGTTTAATCGATACGGAAGGTAAGCCTATTGTGTATACCTACTCTTACACACAGGACGATATCTCTATCCAGTATAATGATGAGCAAGCTGCTTACCAAGCCATGTCCTACTTGGTTAACCAAGGACATAGCAGAATTGCTGTAATCAGTGGTTTGATGGATTCAATCCCTTCCAGATTAAGACTGAACGGTTATTACAAGGCCGTTACTGAATATCAATTACCGTTCGATCCACTGTTAATTAAGATGGGAGACTGGGAGAGGGAATCAGGGTATCGTCTTACCTCCGAGTTGCTCGCTTTGCCGGAGCCTCCAACCGCGATTCTTTCCATGAATGATGTAATGGTTGTAGGTATTTTGCAGGCGGCAGAGGAAAAAGGGTTTAAAATACCGGATGATCTGTCGGTTGTCGGTTTTGATAATCGTGAATTCAGTGATTACTTACGCCCGCGTATAACAACAATGGGACTTCCGCTACATGAGATGGGCTATCAAGCTATTGAGGTTTTGTTCAATTTAATCAAGGGGACGAAGATGGATTCACTGACCATGCCGGAGTGCCGGTTGATCGAACGTGATTCTGTGGCTACGTTAAAAAATGCTGTGAGACAAAAATAAGTTTCACAGCTCCTTTTTCCTCATAAATCTAAACGTTTAACTTAAAATATTGAAGAGGTGCTAGGCAATGACGATTCTAGGCAACGAAAATTTCAGGATGGAGCTAAGCGACCGCGGAGCACTTCAGTCTCTGATATTACAGGGCGACCCTAGTGAAATGAATTGGGTAGTTGATCCGTCTTATTTGAAAGAGGCAGGTTATGCGGATACAGATAAGCTATTCGGAGAATGGACAATAGAGCTAGACGGGAATATCATAAAAAGCACTGATCTGTTGCCCAAAATCACACCAGAAGGAAAAAACCGTGTATTTGTGGATTTTGAAGGTGCGCCGATTGCAATCAGACTTACATATTCTTTGGAAGATGAGCGACTAAGATGGACTATTGAAGCTATGAACCGATCAACACAGTCTGTAAGAATTAATGGACTTCATGTGTGGTTTTCGCTCGCTTATGTCATGTACCGAGATGAAAATGTGCAGCGCAATATGAGTCAGTCCTGTGCAGTATTCCCCCATCTTGGTGGAGATTTCGCTAAAATTGCTGCCATTCGACGGAGCAACGAAGCACCACATCTGGGTGTTTATGGTGTTCAGGGCAGAACAGTAACCGTAGGTACTTATTGTAGTTATAAGAATCGTTTTCTTGAGCAGGTTTCCCCTTCTTTGGATGGTCTGCTGTATCATCGGCTATCGTTGGTGGAGGACGGATCATCTATGACCGAATCTGCAGCTGCCGACTGGATATATGGTGGCGCTTACAGTCCGCTGGATCTTGACGCTGGAGAAACCTCCAGCTGGGAATACATATTCCATCCCTGTCAGAATCGAGATGATTTCTATAGGCAGGGTATGGCCTATGGACATCCGCGCTGGAGCTATACGCCTGTATTAACCCGGGGAGGAAGGTTCGAAGCTGTTGTTGATCTGCCGCAGGGCCAGGCTCTACGTGAGCTGCGTTTGTATAGCACTTCAACGGCAACGGAGCTGATCCGCCAGGAGAATATTACGAACGAAGCTGTACGGTTGGAGTCAGGCAGCAGCTACACTATATCTTTACAGCGTTTGGAGCCGGGAGAACATAAGCTGGAGCTGGGGCTAGAAGATGGACGGACCGATATCCTGGTCTGGAATGTACTGGAGTCGATTGACCTGATTCTGGAAAAGAGAGCCGAGTGGTTGGTAAATAACAACTTTGGAGGGACAGGTGAGGCTGAGAGGCCATATGCCTTCCGTCCGCTATCGAATCAGGGAGAATCGCTGGGTAAGGTTGCTTTTCTTCTGATGAAGAATAGCATGGCCAAGGCTGTCCCCGAACAAGTAGCTAAGGCCGAGATTGCCGCAGTATTGGATGTGAAGGAGCATTGGTTTGAAGGCGGAGATTTCAATCATCCGCGTCCCTTGTATGGAGAATTCTACCGCATTTATGATCTGGATTATATTGGGCATGTCTTTTATCTATTGTCACGAATGGATGGTTCATTACTTAAAATTCATTCTCCTAGAGAATATCTACAATGGACTGCCGAAATCATGTGCCTTCGCCTAGACCCTGATCGGCATAGTGGGCAGCGTGAACAGGATGAGAGCCGTCTAAATGGTATATTTGTGCTCTATATTCTTGATTTATTAGAGGCACTGAAGCAGAGCGGTCTTTCAGAAGAGTATAAACGTCTACTTACCTTATGGGAGCAATTTGGCAGAAATCTGGAGACAGGGATACAGCAGTATGAGGGAGCTATAACGGAGCATTTTTACGATAATGCAGGATTTGGTCCTACCTGTGAAACATTGTGTCACCTTGGAAATAAAGAGGAGGCTCAGCGTTATGGGCAACTAATTCTGGCAAATATCGGATTCAGCAATGATTACAGAGTGCAGAATCCGGATCGCTGGTGGGAAGCTTTGTCGTATATGATTCATTCCCTTTGGGGTGGATTGGTAGCAGGTGCATCCCGGGTTGCCTATGAATTCCTTGAAGACCCTGAATATTTGGAAGCCGCTTACCGTTCTACGATGGCAGTATTCAATTGTTACGATTGGAATGTACGCTCTACTCCACGCCGTTTGTTGCCTGGAGAGGCAGCCTCTACATATAGTGTGGCAGCTCCTAACCTGAACATGCCAGAATTGTCGCGAAACCGTTTTGGGCAATCCGTATTTGTGGGGGCAAGTGATTCCTTGTTTGCTTCGCTGTTCTCGGGTGTGACAGGAGATGATTGGGATATGGGGGAGGAGCTAGTGGCCTATCTAATGGGCTTCGGGACAACCACATATTTGTACAGGGATCCACGCGGAAAGATGCGCTGTATTAACGGTTATATTGAAGAAGACTCGGAGGGCTGGATCGTAACAAGTTACGCTGCATATCCGTCAAGATATGTGCTGCTTGAGGATAAGCTCGAATATCGCACAACTGAGGGGATACTAGAGCCTCGCGTAAGACTGGCAGGCGGAGGAATATTCAGCCCTTGTCTGTAATCGCTAAGAATGACAAACCATGATGATTTTAGGCTAAAGCTTTAAATGCTTGGCTTGAAATAAATAGATATGAAAAAAAGGGAGGCAACAAACATGAAGTTTGGAAAACGTACTCTAGTTCTATCTTTAGCATCAATGATGGTTTTTTCCGCACTGGCAGGCTGTTCGGGCGATTCCAACAACGCGGCTCCAAAGGCATCTGAAGGGTCTGGAGCAGCCAACAAAGAAACTACGCCTGATAAAGATGTAACCTTGGAATTATTGTATTGGGGTGATGATGTACAGAAAAAGCTGGTAGAAGCGGCAGCAGAAAAATATACAGCCGACACCGGAGTGAAAATCAATGCACAAGTACTTCCAGCAGATGGCTCCTTTGATACATTTATTCAGACCCGGCTCGAATCCGGTGAACTTCCAGATATCAGTTATATGGGTGAAGGCGATATCCAAAAGTACAATGAAATGGGAATTATCGAAGATATCAGCGATTTATTAGCGGACGGAAGCATTCCTGAAAAACTATCAGCGATTACAATCCATTCACCTGAGCAAAAAGTGATTGGAGTCGGCCTATCCAACCAGTTGGAGCTGCTTTACTATAGCAAGTCCAAATTTGATGCAGCAGGTCTTGAATATCCACCCTCCAAAGTTGAAAATGCGTGGGATTGGGATACATTCGTGACAAACGCGAAAAAGCTAACGACAGATACTAAAGGAAAAACAGCGGCAGATGAAGGCTTTGATGCTGCTCTGACCGAGAACTACGGGCTTGGTATGACAGCGGGACGGGAGTTCCACCACTTCTGGGCAGCTTATGCCAACGGTGGCGGGATTGTTTCCCCGGATGGAAAGGAGTTTCAATGGGATTCTCCCAAAACGGTTGATGCCATCCAGAAGCTAGCTGACCTCGTTAACAAAGACAAGGTTGCATCCGCTTTCAATTACACTTGGAATTCTGGAATTGGTTCTGCGGTAGACGCTTTGAGTGGTGGTTATGCCATGGCAATCAGCGGATCTTGGGATCTAGCTAATATCAAAGGTAATGAAGATATCGGCGTTGGCGTTCTGCCTAAGATGGAAAAGGCAGTAACGATGAACTGTGGTGCTCCGCTTGTTGTGTACAATACATCGAAGCACATTGAGGAAGCCAAGAAATTCTATGCTTACATGGTCAACCCTGAGAACAGTCTGGAGCTGCTGAAGAGTGGTGCGTGGTTGCCGAACCAGGCAGATTGGTATACCGATCCTACCTTGGTTGAAAAGTGGACCTCCGATCTTCCTGAAAGCGCAAAAGAAACTATCCTTAGTTATTCCACAACGAAAGACGCTATCGCACAATGGCCTGCATATTACGTTCCTGCCTACCTCAAGATGAATACTGAATATGAGAAATCTATTGATCAGGCGTTGGCAGGTAAGAAAAGTGTTAAAGAAGTCTATGACGCGATCATGCCAGCGATCAAGCAGTTGTTCGAGAGCGGCAAGGTTTCCTAATTAGAGCTTATATTTGAAAAGAGGGCTATTGCTTATGAACCCAGAGAGCAAAACCGAAACGGCTGCGGTCTATGTTAAAAAGCATGCCAGAGGTGTCACCAAAGAGGCGGTGGCTGGATATTTGTTTGCAGCACCGGCCATTATTGGATTTTTGGTATTGACGCTTTATCCGATGTTGGCCAGTTTGTTTTACAGCTTTCATAAAATAACGATTATGAGCGGAAGCCAAGTTATGGAGTGGATTGGACTGGATAATTTCCGGTACATATTCACCAATACCAGCTCCGAATTCAAAAAATCCATAACGGTAACCTTGATTTATGCCTTCATTAACGTGGCGCTTGTAATCACCTTTTGTCTGATTGTTGCACTCTTATTGAACCGTAAATTTATCGGCAGAAACTTGATGCGGGCTATATTCTTTCTGCCGTCTGTAGTTCCGATGCTGGCGACAACAATTGTGTGGCAGATGCTTCTACAGAACCAAGCCAAGGGTGGATTGCTTAACTGGATTTTATTGCAGATAGGAATAGCCCCTGTTGATTTCCTGACAGATCCCATCCGTATTTTTGAGACATTGTTTATCATGAGCTTGTGGACCTGTGGTGGGACGATTGTTGTGTTCATCGCTACGCTGCAGGATGTTCCGGGAGAATTGCTGGAAGCTATCGAGATGGACGGGGGAAATGCTTGGCACAAGTTCCTCCAAGTAACCTATCCGACGATCAAGCCTGTCCTCTTTTTCCAATTGATTATGTGCATGATGACCTCTATCCAGATTTATACGCAAAGTGTGGTGTTGTCCAGAAATGGTGCACCCGATCGGATGACTTATTTTATCAACGTTATGATCTATGACCATTCATTTGTTCAGGTAGGGATGCGCGGTTTGGCGTCTGCTGAGGCATGGGTCGTCTTCCTAATCACTATGGCCATTACTGGTGTGCTGTTCTACTTCCAGGGCGCATTTAAAAGGGACGATTCGATGGGCAAAAGAAAGAAGGCGAGATAATGGCGGCTACCGCAATTATGAATTATACAAGTATCCAGAAAAAAAAGAAAAGAGCTAAAGCCATCAATACCGGGCTGATTCTGCTCTCCTGTATACTCGCAGTGGTGTTTGCTTTTCCGCTTTATTGGCTGCTGCGAGGTGCCTTCGTGAGCCATACAGAAATACTGGCGCGGCCGCCTGTGTTTTTCCCCGAGTCACTAAATGTCGATAATTTTCGGCTTGGATTGGAACGTATTCAGTTCCTGCGGCAGCTCTGGAATTCAGTTTCGATTGTAGTTCCTTATGTGATCGGGACGGTGCTGACGACAAGCTTTGCTGGGTATGCCTTTGCTAAGCTGAACTTTCCGCTGCGCGGGATGTGGTTCGTGCTGGTCATCAGTACGATGATGCTGCCTAGTGCCGTAACCCTGCTGCCACAATATTCTCTGTACACTTCTTTGGGACTAGCTGGCAAACCTGCTCTTATTATTCCGGCCTTTTTCTGTGCAGGCGGCAACGCGTATTTTGTCTTTTTGCTCCGGCAATTTTTCATGACGATTCCACTAGAACTCAGTGAAGCTGCCAAGATTGACGGTGCGGGTTATTTCCGTATCTACTCCCGCATCATGCTGCCGCTTATACGTCCCGCAATGATTGTTGTGGCGTTGTTCAGCTTTATCAACTGTTGGAATGAATTTTTCTACACCATGATTTATTTAAAGACTGAAGCAGATTATACGCTGCCTATGGGCTTGTATATTGTGAACGGGATGCGCATTCCGAACTATGAACAGGTCATGGCACTGGCGCTCGTCGTTACAGCTCCTTGTCTAGTATTTTTCTTGATCGGCAACAAATATTTTGTTGAGGGCATTACATTAACAGGAATCAAGGGATAAAAAGGAGGAATTCATCCAAATGTCAAGTCATAAATGGCCCAGAAGAGCTTCTGTAGCGGCATTATGCGCGGCTGTGGTATTAAATGCAGGGATTGTTCCCGTATCGGCTAACTACACGACTGATTTCTATCATGAAGGTGTAGGCACCGATTACGGGCAGGCGAAGTGGAAGGATAATTCTATTGTTAAGGAAGGCGTTAATTTCAGCGATGTCACCGTCGGAGAAATGATGCAGGCAATTGAAGCTTTTGATTTTGAGGCTTTTGCAAAAGATAATTCCGATTTGCCTTGGCTTGACGCCTTGCTAGTTAACGAAGGTGTCATTCCGGATGATGTCAACGACGAAGTTAGCGCCAATACTCTATTCAGCCGGGGAAGCGCTTTGTACATGAAGACTCAGGATAATACCAAGCTGGGTTTTGTGGGAACAGTGCATTACGCGGATACTTTGAACAAGGACACGATGTATAACATCACCCTTTCTACAGGAGACTTGGCAGAACAGAAAAATGTGCGGAAGAACTACCCGAGTCATGAGAATCAGACCTACACAAGCGGAGGCCTGGAGATTAACCAGCGGAAATTTATTTCCAGCTATAACAGTGCTGTAACGCTGCTTCAATTGAAGAATCCTACAGCCAGCGATATAACGTTGACGATGAAGGTTAAATCACCTTTCGTCTCAGCGGCTGAGGGTGATGAGCTGGTGGGTTACAGAGTGGCTGCTCCGCTAATGATAGGCAAAGCCGGGCAAAAGGTAGTTGAAGCAATGTCCTACGTGGATGTTCACCTGAGCGGAAACGGCATGAGTCCTTCCGGAAATGAACTGGTTAAAGAGATTACAGTGCCCGCCGGTGGCTCCGTTGACCAAAAGGTAGTCATGGGTTGGCTCGCGGATGAAATACCAGGCTCAAAGCTGCATTATGAGAGCTTTAAGGCTGCTGACAGCAATGATACAGCCTTCTCCGCACAGGTGCGGGAGTACAACGAGTGGTGGGCAGAGAACATTCCATATATCGATGTTCCCGATGAGAATGTGAAGAAGGTACTTTATTATCGTTGGTGGTGTAACCGCTTTAATTTGCTGGATGCCAACATTCCGGGCAATGACTGGCAGTTCCCGATGAACATGGAGGGCGTTCTCGGCTACAACAACGGGATTACGGTCAGTGTACCTTGGGCGATGCAGGATCTGAAATGGCTGCGTGATCCTTCCTACTTGTATGGAACCTGGCTGGCTCAAGGGGAATATTCCGAGAATAAGAACTATAAAAATAATCCCGGACGTCCTAACATCTGGACTTGGGATATGATGCAGAACACGTCGCAAGTAGGCTGGGATGCTTACAAGATTTACGGTGGTGGTCAGGAAATACTGAAGAAGTTCGCTGATTTTTCCGCCACTGATGTTACCGGCACACTTGAACATTTTAAAGGCACTAATCCAAATCTTGTTTATTATAACCATGGTCCGATTACAGGTAATGACGGAGATACCGTATCCATGCACTGGAATGGCAGTGGTAACTATGCCCGGCTGGATGGTTCTTCTACTACCTACGCCAATGCAGTGGCAACAGCGAAGATGTACGAGCAGCTTGGGGATACTGCGGGTGCAGCTAAAATGAACACTGTGGCGCAGAATATTAAGAATTCAATTCTGAATGAGATGTGGTACGACAAGGCTGACTTTGATGGTGACGGTGTGGCAGATACGAATGGTACAGGCAGCTTTTTGCACAAAAAAGTTGTGGGTGGTACCGATGTATTCAACCCTTGGCGGGATAATAACATGTTTGTCTTTAACTTTGGTGTAGTACCAACTGAAGGTGAAGAAGGATATGAGGCGAAATATTTATCCCAGTTGTCTGATTACGCAGATCCGAATTATTATCCGATCTTTCCCTTCTTTACAGCGGATCAGAACAGCATTATGAAGCGGGTGGAAGATTTCAAGAATGGCAAGACGGATGCCTTCGGTACAGACCAGTTCGCATGGTGTAACTTCGGCAACTATATTAATACCGTTCGTGCCTCTCTGCGCTATTATCCTATAGATAACATCAACAGTGACGTTTACAAAACACTGTTTGATTGGGGCGCTTGGTTGCATACAGTGGAGCCGGGCAATACGGACCACCTGGACTCTAATGAATTTTTCTGGCTGGAGGATTACTTCTTCGGCACGCCATGGACAAAAGACAATCCTCCTAACCCTAGTGGAGATATGGTACGGGCATGGATTCACCACGATACGCTTGGCATGATGAATTACACTGTGGTTGAAGATATGGCGGGTATTCAGCCACGGACAGATGACAAGATCGAGCTATGGCCGATTAATGTTGATTATGACTATTTTGCTGTAGATAACGTGCGTTATCATGATGCTAACTTATCTATCGTATGGCAGGATCCTGCTAAATACAGCGACAATCCTCATTATCAAGGTATTCCAGCAGGTTATTCGCTCTTCATTAATGATGAACTCGTAATGACAACTAACGAAATGTCCCATCTGATTTATGATACAGCTACTGGTAAGGTGGAAAAACCTTCAGGTGATGTAACTGGGGCTGTTGGCGATAACTCGAAGACACAGGTGTTATATGAAAAAGGCAGTGCTACGACACTTGCTGCGGCAGATCAAACATCCCTAGCCAGCAATGAGAAGACTGTCGATATGTTTAATAAAGCAGGCGTAGATATTGTTAATGACGGTACGAATCTGGCTGTTGCTTCAGGCACTACTGTTGAATCGACTTATATCAAGAGCGGTTCGAACATCCGCAACCTGGCGGACAATTCGACAATCGCATCGATTAATCATACGTCAAACACAGCTTTATTCGGAGGTTCGCCGAATTCCGTCGATACGGTTACGTTCAAATTTGATGGAGTCCAGGCTGTGGACAATGTAAAAGTCTATTTCTATAATGACCGGCTTCTGAACGGTTATGGTACACCACAGACATTCGGTGTCGAATATCAGGATGCTGATGGAAGCTGGAAACCAGTGGAGGGGCAATTCCGCTATCCGGAGTATATTGCTTCCAACTATAACAATGTAGAGTTCCAAAAGGTTAACACTGCAGCGATTCGCATTCATGTGACGCATTCGCTGGAACTTGCGACCGCCATAAAGGAGATTCAGATCTACAACAATAATCTGGAGGTTAAGGCGGCTGCCAATCAGGCACCAAAGGTTTATCTAGAAACACCATTGAAGGTTGAGCAAAATGCGCCTCTGACGATTATGCCGCAAATCGTTGATGATGGATTGCCAAGTGGCAAGCTGACTTATACCTGGGAGAAGATTTCAGGTGAAGGAGAAGTAGAGGAGAAAGGGCTTGATAAGGCCATGCTGCAAGCAACCTTTAAGGCGACTGGTGAATATGAATACCGCCTGACTGTCAGCGATGGGGAACTTGAAACTGTCGTGAAGGTTCCAGTCACCGTATTTGTAGCTACTGCAGAACTGACAGAGATGATCGCGAAGTTTGCGGATCGGGATTCCGGCAGACTTGTCCGGAACAAGGATGATTTTACTGCGGCAACATGGCAAGAGCTGCAAGCTGCACTGACTGCTGCCAAGGCATTACTGGCTCAGGGAGAATATACACTGGAAGAGATCAAAGTGGCAACGGATCAAATGCGGATGGCGGTGGATAACCTTAGATACAGAAATGCTGCCCTTTTGGCTACCCCTAGTGCCTCTTACACTTCGGCATGGGAGTCTGTGTATGGCATTAATGATGGTTATATCCCTTATACTTCAGCAAGTATTTACAATAGCGAAGCAGAAACTCAGTATGGGAACTGGGGCGGCCCCGGTGAAAGCCACTGGCTACAACTGACCTGGAAAGAGCCCGTAACTTTGTCAGGCAGCTCCGTGTACTTCTATGATGATGAAGGCGGTGTACAGGTACCGGGAGATTACAGCTTCGAATATTGGGATAAGGATGCCGGAAAATACGTACCGGTAACGGGCTTGAGCGAGAAAGGCAAAGCAAGAAATGCATTTAACGAGGTAACCTTTGACGAGGTGAAGACGGATAAACTCCGTTTGATTCTTAATAAGCAGTCCACTAGTATTTGGACAGGCGTTAAGGAATGGCGGGCAATTTCGTCTAAGCCAGAAGGAGAAGTTCCTGCTCCCGGCGACCATGGTGCGATTGTAAGCATTGAACAGATTGCGGTGAGTACGACAGTTAACGTCGTGCCTAATCTTCCAGCTAAGGTTACGGTAACTTACGCCGATAAAACGACAGGCTTGGCAAGTGTGGTATGGGAGGAAATTCCCCTTAACAAACTCACCATTGCTACAGACTTCACTATATTTGGTAAAGTGGCGGGCACCGATATTGCTGCCAACTGCCGCATCAGTGTGAGGTACGATAAATCTAAACTTAAAGCAGCCATTGATACAGCGGAAGATCCTTCGATAAATGAAGAGAATTATACCGGAACGCCTGAGCAATGGGAGGCACTACGCATTGCACTAGAGGCTGCTAAAGCCACTTATGCAAATGACGGTGCTACCGATGGTGATATTAATGTGGCATATTCCAATTTGAAAAATGCCTTTGAAGCCTTACAGCCTGTCGAAGCTCATGATGCAACGATCAGCGGAATCACAATTCCGGGCGGATCTATTGATCAGGTAGCCAAAGAAATTATTTTACCGGATACGACTACACTTGATGAGCTGAAGGAAGGACTTACTGTGCCGGTAGGGGTTACCTTCGCTGTGTATGAACCCGATAGCATTACTATTGCGGGAGAAATTCAAACGGGTTACAAGGTCATTGTGACGGCACTGGATAAAACAACGACCAGAACGTATACCTTAACATTAGTTTCTGTAAATCCACCTCTCATAACGGCAGCCTTGGAGGAGAAGCTTAGAGCAATAGAGGCTCTGGATAAGAGCCTTTATGTAGAGGAGAGCTGGAATACTCTTGAGAAAGAGGTAGCACGTGCAGTGATGTTGCTGGAGAGTGGAACTGCTACTCAGGCAGACATTGATGAGGCATTAAGTCAGCTTACTGCGGCGGTTGCGGGCCTGAAGTTGCTTTCAGAAGCTACGCCAACACCTACGCCAACATCAACACCTGCACCGACAACGACACCAACGCCAACGGCAACGCCGAAACCAACAGATGCACCGGGTACTTATGTGCCGGTAGCCACGGCAAAACCGTCGCCTAGCGCGTCTGCGACAGCTGCCCCTGCTGTAAGCAATGGTAAAATCGTTGTCCAGACGGTCATCGGAGCAGATGGAAATGCATTGGCTGAACTGGCTGCCGCAGATGTTGAAAAGGCAGCAAAGGATGCAAAGGATGGTATTCTGTCCATTGTCGTGAATCCTACCGGAAACGCGAAACAAATTGTAGTTGAGCTGCCACTGCAGTCACTGGCAGCAGCGGGGAATGTTAAATCCCTCAAGATTGATACAGGAACAGCAAGCATAATGCTGCCGGAAAATTTCCTGAAGACTTACAAAGATGCTAAGAACGGCAAACTTAAGCTTATTGTGGGCACTGGAGATATATCCGGATTGCCACTTTCGGTAAGCAGTCAGTTGAATGCAGGTACAATTAAAGACATCAGTCTTAGCGTAGATGGTGTGATTATTCCAGGCGATGTACTGAAGACATCGGGGATCAAGCTGGCACTTCCTTATACGCTGAAGTCTGGTGAGAAAGCACATAAAGTAGTGGTTTATTACTTGAACAGTAATCAGCAACTAGAGATCGTTAAGAACGGAAGATTTAATACAGGGACACAGATGCTTGAGTTAAATTTGCAACAGCTTGGCAGTTATGTAGTGGTTCACTCGAATGTTTCATTCAAAGATACCGCTACAGCTAATTGGGCGGTAAACAGTATTGAAGCACTCGCAGCACGAGGCGCAATCCAAGGGATGGATGCTGAACACTTTAATCCAAGTGGAAATGTGACCCGTGCAGAATTCATCAAAATATTGATGAACGCTTTTGATTTACTAGATGAGACGGCTGTAAGCACATTTACAGACGTTAAGGATGGGGCATGGTATGCCAGTCCGATTGCGAGCGCTCAAAAGCTCGGTATTGTTAAAGGCAAAGCGGATGGCAACTTTGGTGCAAGCGAGGAGATTACTCGTCAGGAAATGGCGGTCATGATTTATCGTTTGGCTCAGACGATTAATATCCCATTGACCGACGGAACAAAGGCTTCTGGTGAAGCATTCTCTGATGTGAACCAGTTGTCTGCGGATGCAGCCAAAGCTGTAGAAGCGATGCGTATTAGTGGAATTATTAACGGTATGACATCCAACCAATTTGGACCAAACGGCAAGGCTACAAGAGCGCAAGCAGCGACCGTGATCTTCCGCCTGTTTGAGCAGCTTCAATAATCATGCAGCAATACAAGATATAAAAAATCGTGCAGCAATACAAGATATAAAAAAGACGCAGGTGTCCCGTAGTCATGATCATGACTGCTGGGCACCTGTGTCTTTTTGCTGCTGACCGTATGCCCCGAACGCCAGCTTTATTAATTCAAAGCTGCTAGCTTAAAGGTGCCAGTGCCAAGCACCTAGATCAAAGTTGCTATCTCGGAGCTGCCAGTGCCAAGCACCTAGATCAAAGTTGCTATCTCGGAGCTGCCAGTGCCAAGCACCTAGATCAAAGTTGCTATCTCGGAGCTGCCAGTGCCAAGCACCTAGATCAAGTTGCTATCTCGGAGCTGCCAACCCCAAACCTAATCTCATGCTCGTATCCACCACGCTCTTAAAACAAACGTTGCTTCATGGTATGTAATTTGCACGCAAGAGATCGCTAACGGACCCAGTAGCCCCTAAACGCAGCATTTATCGACTTTTGGCGTGCTATCGGACCCCATAGTCACTATTGGCATGAAAAACGCCCGGTTTGAGCCGCTTTTGATGAGATAGCTGCACTGGAGTCCGAAACTGTGCCCAAAAGGCGATAAATGAGAAAATAACGCCTCCTGAGTCCGTATGCGCCTGATGATGTGTTGGGTGTTATTGTGCGAGGTCAGTAAGCCCCAAAGGATGAGTGTGATTCGGCGGCAACGGACCCAGTAGCCCCTAAACGTTGCATTTATCGACTTTTGGCGTGCTATCGGACCCCATAGTCGCTTTTGGTATAAAAAACGCCCGGTTTGAGCCGCTTTTGATGAGATAGCTGCACTGGAGTCCGAAACTGTGCGCAAAAGGCGATAAATGAGAAAATAACGCCTCCTGAGTCCGTATGCGCCTGATGATGTGTTGGGTGTTATCATGGCCGAGTCCGTAAGCGCCTGAGGATGCACTGGGTGTTATCGTGGCTGAGCCGAAAGTGCCTGAGGATGTATTCGATGTTATCGTGCCTAGGTGCGTAAGCCCCAAGGGATGAGTGTGATTCGGCGGTAACGGACCCAGTAGCCCCTAAACGTTGCATTTATCGACTTTTGGCGTGCTATCGGACCCCATAGTCGCTTTTGGTATAAAAAACGCCCGATTTGAGCTACTTTTGATGAAATAGCTGCACTGGAGTCCGAAACTGTGCCCAAAAGGCGATAAATGAGAAAATAACGCCTCCTGAGTCCGTATGCGCCTGATGATGTGTTGGGTGTTGTTGTGCGAGGTCAGTAAGCCCCAAAGGATGAGTGTGATTCGGCGGCAACGGACCCAGTAGCCCCTAAACGTTGCATTTATCGACTTTTGGCGTGCTATCGGACCCTATAGTCACTATTGGCATGAAAACCGCCCAATTTGAACCACTTTTGATGAAATAGCTGCGCTGGAGTCCGAAACTGTGCCCAAAAGGCGATAAATATGCCAATAACGTCTCCTGAGTCCGCAAGCGCCTGAGGATGCATTCGGTGTTATCGTCCTAGATCGCAAGCGCCTGAGGATGCATTCGGTGTTATCGTCCTAGATCCGCAAGCGCTTGAGGATGCATTCGGTGTTATCGTCCTAGATCCGCAAGCGCTTGAGGATGCATTCGGTGTTATCGCGGCCGAGTCCGAAAGCGCCTGATGTGTGTTGGGTGTTATTGTGTTAGGTCCGTAAGTCCCCAGAGATGAGTGGGATGCGGCGGTAAAGGACCCAGTAGCCCCTAAACGTTGCATTTATCGACTTTTGGCGTGCTATCGGACCCCATAGTCGCTATTGGCATGAAAAGCGCCCAATTTGGGCCACTTTGGATGAAATAGCTGCACTGGAGTCCGAAACTGTGCCCAAAAGGCGATAATTGAGCAAATAACGCCTTCTGAGTCCTTAAGCGCCTGAGGATGTACTCGTTGTTATCGCCCTAGATCCGTAAGCGCCTGAGGATGTATGCGGTGTTATCGTGGCTGAGTCCGAAAGCGCCTGATGATGTGTTGGGTGTTTTTGTGCTAGGTCAGTAAGCCCCAAGTGATGAGTGTGATTCAATGCTAACGGACTCAAGAGTCGTTATTTGCATGAGCTCAAGGGATGATTAGGTTTCGGAGACCGAAAAGAATCCAGTATATGGAGTATACCTGCTTCTTTCTTGTTGATCCCTTTTTAGCATAATTTTGGAGGATAAAAGGGGGAGATGCAGGGGATAATTTCTAGGAAACCTATTGTGACAGGAGTGACTACTGTGGAGAAACAATCAGCACAGGGGATCAGTAACAACTCTCAAAATAACGATAAGTCTGAGCAGACTCTAAGTACGTCACTGGATGATATGTTGAGTCTGTTTCGGCAAATCTTTAATAATGATGGAACGCTTAGGATAAGAGTGCTAAATAATATTCATAGTGACGGCATCTGCTGCGGATTAGTTTATGTTGACGGGATGGTTGACAGGGAAATGATTCAGTATGGGGTGATCAAGCCCCTAATGAAATTTGATTTTACGGAAATGGATAGTGGGAATAGAGCTGAACTGATGGAGAAAATCCGGACGATGGTTATTAATATTAGCGATGTAGTCTGCTCTACGAGTTTGGATGAGATGGTTAGCGCGGTCGTAGCTGGAAAAACATTATTTCTGATGGATGGTTTTGCGGGTGCGCTAAACATTAGCGCACAGGGGTGGGAAACGAAGGCTATCGCAGAGCCTGTGACGGAAAAAAGCGTCAAGGGTCCACGAGAAGGTTTTACAGAGTCACTGCTTGTAAACTTGACTCTCATTCGCCGAAGAGTGCAAAGTCCGGACTTAAAGTTGATTTATGGCCAGATCGGGGTCCGCTCCAAAACAGAAACTTGTATTTGTTATATTGAAGGTTTGGCCTCACCGGATGTTGTTAAAGAGCTGCAGAACCGAATTCAGCAGGTAGACATAGATGTTGTTTTGGATACATCTATTCTTTCGGAGCTTATTCGAGATGAACCTTTTTCACCCTTTGAAATGACGGGAAGCACAGAACGTCCTGATTCTGTAGTAAGCAAAATTATGGAGGGGAGAGTTGCCTTATTAATGGAAGGCAGCCCTTATGCAATGACAGTGCCCTATTTGTTTGTGGAGAATTTTCAGGCCAGTGCTGATTATTATATTAACTATTACTTTGGTTCGTTTAACCGAATGATAAGGGTGCTTGGAGCTTTTTTGTCTATTAGTATTCCTGCTTTGTACGTAGCTTTAGTTACCTATAGTCAGGAAATGATTCCTACCATGTTGTTACTTAGTATTTCAACGTCGAGAGTAGCCGTTCCTTTTCCGACTGTGGTCGAGGTTTTGTTCATGCTAACGATTTTTGAAATTCTGCGAGAGGCAGGAGAACGAATACCGACCTACATTGGTCAGGCGATTAGCATCGTAGGTGCGCTTGTGTTGGGTCAGGCGGCTGTGGAAGCAAGAATAGTTAGCGCACCTATGATTATTGTAGTGGGTTTAACAGGAATTATGGCTTTGCTTAACCCTACACTGACGGGTCCTCTAATCGTGGTAAGATCGCTTTTACTATTGGCTACCTTCTTTCTGGGGTTATACGGGTATTTCTTAGGTGTGATCGGTTTAGTTATTCATTTGATGAGTTTACGTTCCTTTGGAGTTCAATACATGCTTGGAGTAGGTTCTATTCGCCCGCAGGATATTAAGGATACAGCTATAAGGGCGCCGTGGTGGCACATGTATTTACGTCCGGCGATGATTGGAGCACGTAACCGAAAGAGAAAAGCGGCAAATAAAGTAAGGAATCGGTCATGAATAAAATTAAAAAAGGGTTGCTAGCTTGTATATCGCTATTACTTCTGGTCAGTATCTTGGGCTGTTGGGATTACGCCGAAATTGAAGATAGGGCGGTTGTAGCAGGCATTGGCATCGATAAAGATTCTGACGGAAAGCTGTTAGCAACGGTTGAAATCGTGGATACGAAAGAGGGGATGAAATCCAGTCAAGCGGGTTATAAGATGGTCAGTCTTTCAGGTAAAACGTTATTTGAAATTGTGCGAGGTATGATTTCAATTACGGGAAAAAAATTATTTTGGAGCCATTCCAAGGCGATCATTATTAGTGAGGAAGTAGCCAAGGAAGGGGTTGTAAAAGTGATTGATTGGTATAACAGAGATACAGAAACTCGATCAGATGTATACGTGTTTGTTTCTAAAGATAAGACGGCTCAGGAAGTAATTAATTTAAATAGCTCAACAGAAACTATTATGTCTTATGGTCTTGCTCAGCAGATGGCAATTGAACAAAATGTAAGTACGGCCCCGGTTGTGGAGATTTGGGACTTCATTGAAAAGCTGGAGACGCCCGGGGATTGTGCTATAGCTCCGCTTATTTATATTCACGAGAAAAATGGCCAGAAAAATCCGCGCGTCAGCGGTACAGCTATCTTCAGAATGGATAAAATGATAGGCAAGCTGAGTGGTGAAGAGACCAAATTCATGTTGTTTATTAAAGATAAGATAAAGGGTGGGGTGTTAACCGTGAATAACGAAAAGGGAGCCCCCGACTTCACACTTGAGATCTTTTCTAATAAAACAAAAGTAAAGCCTGTTTGGATAAACGGTAAACTCCAATTACAGGTAAATATGGTCACGCATACCGGGCTTGATGAGGTAATGACTACTGAAGGATTCACTAGTCTGAATAGTAAAAATGTTATAGAGAAGCGTGCCGCTAAGGAATTACAGGAGAATACTCTCTCTGTAATTAAAAAGGTGCAGCAGGAATATCATTCCGATATTTTTGGATTCGGAGAGATTATCTTTGAGAATATGCCTAAGACCTGGACCAAGCTCGATAAAGATTGGGAACGAGAATTCTCTAGTCTAGATGTGGTTGTAAATTCAACAGTTATTATTGAGAGCAGTGCTCAGAACTCAAGGTCTATACAGATCCATCAAGAATAGGTGATTAAATTGGCTGTTATCGTTGTGATGATATACTTTTTTGTTGTATTGATAGATCCTTACGGACTGTTAAAGCAAGGGATGAAACGGGATTTTTATGTGTGTACTACACTATGTCTGCTTTCTTTCTGTATAGCTTTTGCATTGGCCATGAAATGGCAGCTTCCTAGTCCTTCACCTTTAATTGTGAGTTGGATCAGCAAGTTATTCTAGTTACAAGCCCAAGAGGAGATTTAAGCATGAAAAAAGAGATCATACCCACAGGGCATTCTATAAGTATTGTTGTTCTATTTATTATTGGAACTTCACTATTCATGGGACTGCCGGGAAAATCGGGCAACAGTAGCTGGATTGCTCTACTTTTAGCCATATCATTAACGGTCCCCCTGCTGTTTATGTACGCCAGATTTCATGTGCTTTTTCCGGGTAAGAATCTATTTGATATATTGATCATCGTATTTGGATCTATCTTTGGGAGAGTAGTTTCCTGTCTATATATATGGTATGCACTGCATATGGGGGCACTTGTTCTACGGAATTTTGGGGAGTTTAGTAAAACGGTTGCCTTGACAGAGACGCCTATGATTGCACCTATGTTATGCGTGGGTCTGTTATGTATTTGGGTGGTTAAGGCAGGGATTGAGGTGATTGGGAGATGTGCTAAGCTATTTCTATTGCTTCTTTTAGCGGAGATACTGTTTATTGAAATCTTAGCCATTCCCAAGCTTAAGTATCACTATTTGAAGCCTTTTCTTGACAGTGGATGGTCACCGATATTTGCAGATACAATTGGATCATTTACTTTTCCTTTTGCTGAAATTGTTCTTTTTATGGGCGTATTTAGTCATTTGCCGGCAAAAGACTCAGCCAAAAAGATTCTGCTAAGCGGATTGCTGATTTCTGGTGTGGTGATTTTGCTCGTTTCTCTGCGGAATTTGCTGATTCTCAATCCTGATATTGTTCAAAGCTTATACTTCCCCTCGTATGTTGCGGTTAGTCGGATTAATATAGGGGATTTTTTGACCCGAATGGAGGCATCATCAGCACTTGGATTTGTAATCACGATATTCATAAAGGCCAGCTTATGTTTATATGTGGCTAGTGTTGGAGTCGCTAAGTTGTTCAAACTGAAGAGCTACCGATCCGTTGTGCTTCAGCTGGGATTGATTATGGTTTATTTCTCACAATTTATCTTTAAGGATATTATGGAGATGCAGCATTTTGCCTATACTATTTATCCAATATATGCGCTTCCTTTCCAGGTGATTATTCCGTTGATATTATGGATTTGCGCTGAAATTGTTGTGAGCCGAGGTAAAAATAAACAGATAGCGCCGCAGTCGCAGCAATAGCTCTAAATAGGAGGATACAGGTGTCTCGTGAGCCATAAAAGGTGGCTGTTGGGATGCTTGTGTCCTTTTTGTTATGAGTAATTAGGTGAAATCCCACATTCGGAATCTTAGCGGAGCGCATAGTTGTTATTGATTAGCGTCCTCTGAGTCCGTAAGTTTCAGGAGATGGCGATGATGCTATAATGATAGATACATAGAATAGAGGTTACTTTTTTTGAGAACAGGGGAGCTGATCCATCATTGAATACATATATTCTTATATATGATAGCTTTGTGCAGTTTGAGGTTACATTGGCAGCTTATTTTATGAAAACAAAGGGTGAGGTTTATACCTTAGGTTTGGAAGATAAGGCGTTAATCTCCTGCGAGGGTTTTTCTGTGAATCCATCCGTATTGGTTGAAAATGTGGACGTTAGCACCATAGATTTATTGATTATCCCTGGTGGGGAAACAGATAATTTAATAGGGCAGGAGGCTCTATTAGATTTAATCAGAAGCCTGAATCGAGCAGGCAAAGTCATCGCGGGCATTTGCGGTGGGGTATCCATTCTTAAGGCAGCCGGAGTACTGGATGGTAAGGTTTATGTGGACAATGAATCCGGCGTATCTAACGTCGTTGTCGATGGAACAATCATTACCGCTAAGCCGAATGGATATGTAGATTTTGCGCTTGAAATTGGGCGAGTAATGAGTATCTATAAAGATGAGGCAGATTTGCAAGAAACGATAGATTTCTTTAAATATTTTAAATCCGTTTAAGGAGCAGAAGAGGGGAAACATGTATGAACGTTAGCAATATCATTATGTCCTCTTATTGGGGTAGAGAGGTTAAACATAAGTATATCACCCAAGGTTCCAAAGCGCTGGCTGTTATTTTTCCGGGTAAAAATTATTCAGCTGATCGCTCTCTGCTGGATTATGCGGCTAAAGCTGCCCGGGAGCATAATTGTGATGTTCTGCTTTTAGAATATGGTTACCAGAGTGCTAGGGTGGATTTCAAGCGTGAAGAAATGAGTATTATCATTGAGGAATGTAAAGCCGTGATTGCTTCTCTGCCGGATTATAAGAGGTTTCTTTTTATAAGTAAAAGCATGGGAGCTGTTATTGCAGGTAGAATAGCTGAAGAGCTAGAAATACAGAAGAAGACGTCTCATCTATATATCACCCCGTTGCCTGAGGCGGTGCCGCTGATTCAGCGGAGTCGGGGGACTGTAATTTATGGAGGCAGTGACCCCTTATTTGGTGAAGAGCATTCGGGTGAAATTAGTGGGCTGAATCATTTGAAGGTGTATAGAATCGATGATGCCAATCATTCGCTGGAGGTAGGCAGTGTCAACGAGTCACTAGCAATACTGCTGGTCATCATTAATTTCTATCATGAATTTTTCCGGGATGCTTTAAATTAATAACTTTAGGAGATGATGAGTGTGATTTTGGAAGCTGCGATGCTGCAAGTGAAGCCTGGTTTGACTACTGAATTTGAGCAAAGCTTCAAGGAGGCATCAAGCTTAATCTCCTCGATAGAGGGTTATTTGGGCCATGAATTACAACATTGCTTGGAGGATGAACATAAGTATCTGTTGCTGGTGAAGTGGAGAACGCTTGAAGACCACACTGTTGGGTTTAGAGAATCCAGCCAATATCAGGAATGGAAAGCACTCCTTCACCATTACTACGACCCATTTCCGGTAGTTGAGCATTTTACCCGCATTAATCTGGACTAAATGGAGGATACCGAATGAAGGCCAAGCTTGTTGGGGAAGGCAGAACAGCGGAGATCTGGCAGCATGACGATCAGAGGATTCTTAAATTGTACCGGGAGGATATAGCAGAGCAACACGTCAGCCGGGAATATAAAATCAGCCAGTTTGTACATGCGCGGGGTGTTCGGACCCCCCAGCCTTTTGAGCTTATTTCTGAACAGAATCGACAAGGTATCGTTTTTCAACAAATTCAGGGTCCCTCTTTACTAAAGGTGATGGGTGAGAAGCCTTGGAAAGTTACCCAATATGCCAGGCTGATGGCGGGGCTTCATTGTGATTTACATAAGCTTGAAACTACAGAGGAAATCGGCCAGCAAAAGGATATGCTGAAAAGTCAGATCATGGTTGCCCCTATGCTGAGCGAAGAGGAAAAATCCGTCATTTTGAAGTATCTGGAGAAGCTGCCGGAGGGCACTCGTTTATGTCATGGGGATTTTCATCCCGACAATGTGCTTATGGATGAACAGCTCTGGGTGATCGACTGGATGACGGGTGTAGTGGGAGAACCTGCTGGAGATGCTGCGCGTTCCGTAGTGATGTTCAGTTTGGGAGCTATGCCTCCGGGAGCTTCGGCCTTCTCCAAATTAATGTTAGGTTTTATAAGAAAAAGATTAACTAAGGGATACATTCAAGAGTATCTCAGATTATCAGGACACACTTATGAGGACGTAGACCGCTGGATTTTGCCGATCGCTGCCGCACGTCTGGTGGAGGGGCTTTCGCCTCCAGAGAAGGAGCTGCTGGTAAATGAAGTTCGTAAACGTCTACACACCTTAGCCGCAGAGGTAAGCTGATCATGGCACAAAAACGGAGGCGTATTCTATGACTACCTATATAGCGCTGCTGCGTGGAATTAACGTCGGCGGGAACAAAATTATTAAAATGTTGGACCTGAAGGCGATGTTTCAGTCTCTTGGATTTGCAAATGTACGAACGTATATTCAGAGTGGAAATGTCGTTTTTGAGAGTGATGAAGGTTCGGTAAGCCTGCTTAGAGGAGTCATTGAACGTCAGATTCATGAGGTTTTTGGATTCGAGGTCTCTGTTATTATCCGTACTTTAGCAGAAATGGAGAATGTGATCGCTAACGATCCCTTTCAGCTGTCCGAGCCAGAGGAATTCAAAAGATGGTATGTTACTTTTTTACCAGCCGAGCCTTCAGGGGAAGCATTGGATAAACTGTGCACTTATGAGAATGGACCGGATAAAGTGCGTTTTGTCGGCAGAGAGATGTATATATTATATGAGGTCAGTGTGAGCCAATCATCGCTTTTTAAAGTCCCTTTTGACAAAATACTCGGGATGCCCATTACCGCACGCAACTGGAACACGGTGAATAAGCTTGTTGCCATAGGCAAGATGGAATAACATAGTTTGGATTGAACAGGGTACCGAAAGGCTCCACATTGTGGGGTCTTTTTTGCGTTCCGGCAGCCTCATTTATTCAGCAAACATTCAGCTTGCACTCATTGAGAGTTAAGGTATGGATGAAATAATACACCTACGGAAAGCTTGGGCCGGAGTTACAGAACTGCCGGCATATAGAATGATCAAGGGATAGGAGTGAAATGGAGATGAGTTTTGCTAGAAAAATAAGCTCGGATCTTATACTGTGGCTCATTTTAATACTCGCTGCTTTTTTGTACGGTTATGGAGTTTGGAATGACCACTATGTGAATACATACTACACCACTGCCGTGGGAAGTATGCTGCAAAACTTTCATAATTTCTTCTTCGCTTCACTCGACTCTGCAGGTTCAGTCACGGTGGATAAACCACCGGTCACCTTTTGGATTCAGACTCTTAGCGCACTCATTTTCGGGCTGCATGGCTGGAGTGTAATTTTACCTCAGGCGCTTGGGGGCGTGGGCTCCGTGTTGCTCGTATACCTTCTGGTAAAACCTACCTTTGGTAAAGCAGCAGCTCGTTTAGCAGCGCTGGCCATGGCAACAACTCCAGTAGCGGCGGCTGTTAGCCGGACGAATAACATTGATGCTTTGTTAGTATTCACGTTACTGTTGGCGGTTTGGTTTTTATTTAAAGGAACGAAGAGTAATAAGCTGGGCAGTCTCCTTGCCGCATTCGCTTTAATCGGTGTTGGGTTTAATGAGAAGATGTTGCAGGCTTATATGGTATTGCCGGCTTTTTATCTCTTTTATGTCTTGGCTGCGAAAGTGAACTGGAAGCGAAAAACCGGAGTATTAGCGGCCTCGACAGCTATATTACTCGTGGTCTCGTTATCCTGGGCAGTGATAGTGGATTCGATTCCCGCTAGTAAACGACCTTATATCGGCAGCAGCGGTACTAACTCCGTGCTCAATCTTGCCTTTGGTTATAATGGTGTCGCCCGATTGACGGGTGATCGGGGGACAGGTGGTGGCGGAGGTGGAATGCCTTCAATGAATGGTGGTGAGATGCCGAACATGAATGGCGAGATGCCAGCTATGAACGGTGAAAGACCCGCTATGAACGGGGCAGATGCTGAAAATGGTACGGATAGCGGACGTGGATCATTTTCGGGTCGGCAAGGTATGAATTCAACCTCAGACAGTCAAAATGGCGCCGATGATGGAGGTTCTCCAGGGCAACCACCCGGCGGTGGAACAGATAATCAAAACCGGCAATTTGGTGGTGAAGGTGGGGGTCAAGGACAACGCGGCGGCATGAATGGCGGCGGAGGTGGAATGTTCAATACTGGAACCGCAGGTCCACTGCGCCTGTTCCAATCAGAGCTGTCAGGTCAGGCAAGCTGGATGCTGCCTTTTGTATTGTTTGGTTGTATTGGATTATTCGCTAATCTGCGGAGAAGGAACTTTACGCAAGGGCATAAAGAAGCTCTATTCTGGTTAGCATGGCTGGTGCCGGTGATGGGATTCTTCAGTATTGCGGGATTCTTCCATCAATATTATCTGGTGATGATGGCTCCGCCGATAGCCGCGCTGGTCGGTGCAGGCTGGTCAAAGCTCTGGAGTCTGTATCGTGAGCACTCTGGTTGGCTGTCATGGCTATTGCCAGTTGCGACGCTGGTTACAGCAGTTTTTCAATGGTACATTATTCATCCTTATGACGATACGATTGGCAGGGGCTGGTCGATTGGCATTCTGGCTGCCGGTATAGTTGTTTCTTTGGTGCTGGTCGTTCTTAAAGGCAAGCAGAAGCCATTTGTTTTCTCGGCAAGTATTGTTGCTGTACTAGTATTGTTAATTGGCCCGCTCTACTGGGCAGCTACCCCAATTACTTATGGCCTGAACAGTCAAACCCCTGAAGCAGGACCAGGCAGCAGTGAGGGCAGAGGAGGAATGGGCGGCAATTCTAGCAACTTTGGACGTAATAGCGCCACAAGTGCGAATGAGAGTCTGTTGTCCTATCTGGAGGAAAATAATACCGGGGAGCCTTATCTGTTTGCCGTATTGGATTATGGCACAGCAGCTCCTTATATCGTCGATAAGGGGGCATCGGTTGTTATTCTGAACGGTTTTTCCAATTCGGACACAGTATATACCACAGATACCCTAAAGGCGTTAGTAAAGAGTGGAAAGGTGAAATACTTCCTGCTGAGCAGCGGCGGTATGGGTGGTGGACGTGGAGGGAATTCTACGCTCTCTACCTGGATTACCGACAATGGCACAGAGGTTCCAGCAGCGGATTGGGCAGGAAATGACGCTGGCAACAGCGGAACGTTATACAAAGTTACAGTTAACTAGTTCAGTGTTTTAGAGTACGAAGCGTGCTAATACATTTGCAGGCACGCTTCAGCATTTAAATTAAAGGAGGAGCTGCTCATGAGTATCAACGTGCGCTATTCCATTATTATACCGATGTTTAATGAAGAGGCAGTCATTCAGGAAACGTATCGCCGTATTAAAAAAGTGATGGCAATGACGGAGGAAGTGTATGAGCTGATCTTCGTGAATGACGGCAGCACCGACAACTGTGCCCAGATGATCGAGGAATATAGCTACTGGGATGAGAGTGTGAAGCTGATCGATTTGTCACGTAACTTTGGACATCAGATCGCTATTACTGCCGGAATGGACTATGCCCTTGGGGATGCAGTTGTCATTATTGATGCTGATTTGCAAGACCCGCCTGAGCTGATCTTGGACATGATTGCGGAATGGAAGAAGGGGTATGAAGTTGTATATGCTAAGCGGGTGAAGCGAAACGGTGAATCCCTATTCAAAAAGTGGACGGCCAGCCTCTTTTATAGAATTCTGCGTTATTCAACCGATATTTCTATCCCTGTGGATACGGGTGATTTTCGGCTTATAGATCGTAGGGTCTGCGAAGAGCTCAAACGTCTACCGGAGAAAAACCGTTTCGTGCGCGGACTGGTCAGCTGGGTTGGTTTCCGTCAGAAGGCGATTGAATATGAACGGGATGAACGTCTGGCGGGGGAAACTAAATATCCACTAAAACGTATGATCAAGCTCTCTTTGGACGGAATCACCTCCTTTTCCTATAAGCCGCTGAAGCTGGCAGGATATTTGGGCGCACTGCTGTCGGCTTCTGGTTTTCTGTACCTTATGTATGTTTTGTACCTGGTGATTTTTACAGACTCAGTTGTTAAGGGCTGGGCTTCGATGATTGGAATTACGCTGACCTTCAACGGATTTGTACTCATTATGCTAGGAATACTAGGTGAATATGTCGGCCGGATTTATGACGAAACTAAGGGACGTCCGCTTTATATTGTCCAAGAGTTCTATGAAGGTAAGGGGCAGCAAAAGAACATTCGTGAGCACCCTGTGACCCATCTCCGTAAATAAACTGCAAGGGAGGGATTCATGATGAAGATTAGAAAAGCTGTCATTCCCGCCGCGGGCTTAGGCACTCGTTTCCTGCCTGCCACTAAGGCTCAGCCAAAAGAAATGCTGCCCATTGTGGATAAACCAGCGATTCAATATATCGTAGAAGAAGCCGTCCGCTCTGGTATTGAAAGTATTATCATCGTGACCGGCCGCAATAAGAAGTCGATTGAAGATCATTTTGATAAATCGGTGGAGCTGGAGCAGACGCTTTTGGAAAAAGGGAAAGAGGATCTACTTCGTGAAGTCCAGCTAATCAGTGAGCTAGCGAGCATCCATTACATTAGGCAAAAAGAGCCGCTGGGACTAGGCCATGCCATCCTTTGTGCGGAACAATTTATCGGTGATGAACCTTTTGCTGTTTTGCTTGGTGACGATATTATGGTTTCGGAGGACCCGGCGCTGCTGCAGATGATGAGATTGTATGAGCAAGAGGAGCAGACTATCGTCGGTGTGCAGCAGGTGCCACGGCAGGAGGTTAACAAATATGGGATTATAGCTTCCAGCGGCTCACTAAATGGAGTTCATGAAGTAAAAGGATTGGTAGAGAAGCCCTCGCCTGAAACAGCACCTTCAGAATACGCCATTATGGGGCGATACATTTTGGAGCCTTCGATATTCTCAGTACTGGCTAACCTCGAACGTGGAGCGGGCGGTGAATATCAACTGACGGATGCTTTGCACGAGGTATGCCGGCAAGAAGGATTGCTGGCGCTGGATTTAATCGGCAAACGTTATGATATTGGTGATAAATTTGGTTACATTAAAGCCACGCTGGAGGTAGGTTTGATGCGGGAGGATTTGCGCCCATTATTGGTTCCGTATTTGCAGGAGCTGGCTGCTAGTCTTAAGGGAAGAGAAGAAGAAGTGGATTCCTTGCATTGGAGTATACACAGTTGAGGGAGAGAAACTGTTTCAAACGATCATAACATCGGCTTCGGTGGTGGGATGAGGTTTTGAAGCAGTTTTTTTGCGTGTGGTGTTCAAAGGACGGTGAGGGACGAGCAAATAAGTGTACTTTATACAATTAAAAGTATGGGGGACAGCTGCAAATCGATTTAGTTGCACTTGATACATCTATATCTTTACATTTTAGCTAGAATGCTCAGTTAGCCTGTTTTTAGTTGCATAAAATACACTTAAAACAGCCGTGTGGGTGTTATTGTATGAAATAGCTGCATCAAGTGCAGTTATTTTTAAATTTCGTAACTTGTTTCTCCTGGGTGACGAAAAAATCCGAAAGACCGATTCCTAAGAATCATCCTCCGGATTTATGTTTTGAGTATAGATTAAGCTTTCAGCACATCATGATCAACGTAACGCGCACCATTTAACTCGCTAATTACATTAATAGCTACCTTCGCACCATCGCCTGCGGTAATAATGGCATGTACACTTACTCCAGCAACAGTACCAGCAGCCCAAATACCTGCGATATTCGTTTTGCCTTCAGCATCAACGGCTACTACAGTTTTGATTCTTGGCTCTGTACCATCCTTAGTCTCCACACCAGCTTTGGCAGCTAGATCTGTAAGGGCGCCTGTGGCAAGAATGACATGTTTTGCTTCATAGATAATTCCATCTTCAGTTTCAATGACAAAACCATTGCCGCTGGAGGTGAGGTTGATAGCCTGTTCGGAAACCAGCTCAGCGCCAAATTTAACGGCTTGCTTATGCCCGGTTTCGACCAGCTCAGGACCACCTACTTCGGAAATTCCATAAAAGTTCTCAAACCAACCTCTGCGGGTCATGCCCTTATCGTTGTCGATCAGCAGCGTTTTTTTGCCCGCCTTGGCGGCGAACAGGGCTGCGCTTGCACCGGCAGGACCGGCGCCAATTACGGCGATTTCGTACATGTATTTACCTCCTAAAAGTTTTGTGGAGCGATGCTCCTTAGAATGGACTACATAGCAAAACTGGCAACGAAATCATACGCTTGGTTTTGTGAAGCAAAACTCACTTCGAAAGCATACGCTTAAGTTTTGTGGAGCGACGCTCCAGTTCCTCTTAATTATAACGGTTGTTACTCTTCCTTGGCTAATCCTTCCTCGCAAGGCAGACTAACCGTAAACGTTGTGCCCTCCCCAACGGTGCTATTTACACTAATCTTGCCGTGATGTGCCTCGACAATAGATTTTGTAATGGAGAGGCCTAACCCTGATCCGCCGTATTTACGTGTACGAGAGGAGTCACTGCGGTAGAATCGATCAAAGATATGTGGGATGTGCTCTCCGGGAATTCCGTAGCCATTATCCCGCACGCTTAATAGAGCCTGATTTCCTTCCGCTTGTAAAGAGAGATGAATGCTCCCTGTCGTGGCATTGGTATGCTGAACTGCATTGTGGAACAGATTCAGAATCACCTGCTTGAGCTTATAGGGATCATATTTACCACGGATGCCATAGGAGATATCAAAGGTAACTTTACGTTGATCTGCGAGCAAAAGCAGATGCGGCTTCATTTCGTGAATTACCTCGCTGAGAATCAGATCAGTCATCTGCAGTTGTGGAGCTCCATCCATTCGAGCGAGCAGTAGCAGATCCTCGACCAGCTTGTTGATCCGTTTCGATTCACCATGCATGCTTCGCAACGAGTTATATAACTGTTCTTTATTATCGGCGGCGCCCCGCAGCAAGACCTCAAGAAAACCGTGTATTGAGGTAAGCGGAGTTCTAAGCTCGTGGGAAGCATCGGCAGCGAACCTGCGCATCTGCTCCTTGGCCTCCCGTTCATTATGAAAGGATATTTCGAGACGTTCGAGCATACCATTGAATGAATGAGCAAGCTTGTCGATCTCGGCCTGTCCTTGGTCAACTGGAAACCGAATATCCAAATTACCGGCATTAATGATCTCAGCCGATTCTCCCATATTAGATAGAGGAACTAACGTCTTTCGCAGGGCCGGCAAGTATAGGAATAATCCAGTCAATAAAGCAATCACTGACAAACCTGCGTAGATCAGCAGCTGCTGCATTATCACATCCGTCAATGGCCCCGTGCTCACACTCATTTGCAGCAGCAATCTAGTATTTCCAGGCCTATAAAGATTCATGAATATGGCTAGATGTTCAGTGCCGTCTTCAGCTTGGATGAGCTTGTAATTTCCTGTTGCCCTATCCGTGGTGTGAATCAGCAGCGCATCGTATTGCTCATTGGTCAGCCTGGGTGCTGCTATATCTGAGAGGGTTAATTGCTGTAAATCCCTGAAGGTGCCATCCGAGCTGTACATGGCGAGAGTTGTATGGGCATCAAGCAAAAGCGGACGCCGGTTCTCGCCAGTTCGCAGCCCACTTGGCATTTTATTCATGTCTTCTCTTTCCAACGGGAAATTGCTGTTAAACTCGTTGTTTGTGTCATTTATACCTGTGCTGTCCTCGTCATAGGAATTAAAAAAGTTAAAGAACATCTCACGGGGGACAGAACGTATTTGCGCTTCCATAGACTCGGCTCTATTGCTGTATATAAAATCTCGCATAAGGATATATTGTAAGACTCCAATTAGCAGCAGCAATCCTGATAGAATAAGCAGCGATGTGGCAAGCAGCTGTTTACGCAGGGAACGTGGTGCAGGCAGTCTGCGAAGCCATCTGAAGATGGGAGTGCTCATAGATCCACCCGGTAGCCTGCACCCCGCAGGGTACGGATAATACGGTGCTCCTTATCTCCGAGCTTCTCACGAAGCGAACGGATATAGACCTCAACAATATTTTCCTCACCGCCAAAATCATAGCCCCACACTTTATCAAGAATCATAGGCTTGCTGAGTACAAGGCCGTGATTGATAACGAGATACTGTAATAACTCGTATTCCGTAGGGGAGAGTTCAAGTACTTCCTCCCTGAAGCGAATTTCCTTTCGCCGACTGTCAATTCGGAAAGGACCGCAGCGGACCTCACCTAGCAGCCCCGGAAACTGATTCCGCAGCCGCGCTTGGATCCGCGCTAGTAATTCATCAAAGCTGAAGGGCTTGACCATATAGTCGTCAGCACCAATAGATAGTCCTTTTACGCGATCATCCACTTCGTCTTTTGCAGTAAGCATGATGACAGCTACCTCTGTCTCTTCTGAGCGCAGATAGTGACATACCTCGAATCCATCCATACCCGGCATCATAACATCCAGGATAGCTACATGGGGCTTGAATTCAGCTGCAATCGAAATGGCGCTTAGCCCGTCCGACGCGGTTCGTACTTCAAAACCTTCGTTAAGGAGACCCAGCTCCAGGAACTGTAATATATGAGGCTCATCATCTACGAGCAGAAGTCGAACTCCTTGTACTGCTTTCATCATAGGTTCCTCCAAATCGGTGATAGATAGCTTCATTATGCCATATCCGGTTGAATGTTTGCTGAAGACCGAATGATTCTTTTTCTAGAATAAATGAGTGAATTTCTTTCACATGGCTTTAAATTGGTTAATCTAGTTATAAGGAATATTAACGTGTTTAATGACAAACAGGGTTAAAAATTCCGGATTTTCGGAATTGCGATAAAGGGTTTTGACGAAGAATATAGAACACTTTACAATAAGGATAATCTCCTGATTCAGGCTCCTGATTTTGGAGAATGCTCTCCCTATTTTAGGTTAGATCATCCGAACGTGTAAAATTTCCTTCCTCGTTTTTTCAACTTTGTCATCTTCCTATCAAGGCTCATTTCTTTCTGGTGTATTTCTTTTCTAATTCACTTCTTTTTGGAATTCTGTTCATTCATCCTAGGTTTGCTGAACTTTATATTACCCATAAGTCAAGGGAGGCTTTTCCATGAAGAAAAAAGAAATGGTAGCCATGCTATTGGCTGGAGGCCAAGGCAAAAGATTGAAAGGTTTAACCAAATCGCTTGCCAAGCCCGCTGTCTATTTTGGGGGCACTTATCGGATCATCGACTTTCCTTTAAGTAACTGCTCCAACTCGGGTATTGATACTGTCGGTGTATTGACACAGTATGAGCCACTTATACTACATTCTTACATCGGAGTAGGCAGTGATTGGGATTTGAACCGTAAGAATGGTGGAGTATTCGTATTGCCACCGCATGAACGTGAGAATGGAAGCAGCTGGTATCGGGGAACAGCCGATGCGATTTATCGAAATCTTAAATTTGTAGATCAGTTCGACCCTGAGCATGTTCTTATTCTATCCGGTGATCACATTTATAAAATGGATTATCATGCTATGCTGCAATACCACAAGGAGAGAAATGCAGATTGCACAATTTCTGTGATTGACGTTCCGCTGGAGGAAGCAAGTCGATTTGGAATCTTAAATACGGAGGACGATCTGAAAATTTACGAATTTGAAGAGAAGCCTGCACAGCCAAAAAGCACGCTAGCTTCTATGGGTGTGTACATCTTTAAATGGGAAATTCTCCGCAAGCATTTACTGGAGGACGGAGAGAATATAGGGTCATCTCACGATTTTGGTAAGGATATCATTCCTTTGATGCTGGAAGACGGGAACTCTTTATTTGCGTACCCTTTTGAAGGGTATTGGAGAGACGTTGGAACGGTAGCAAGCCTGTGGGAAGCGAATATGGATTTACTGAGCGATAATCCACCGCTTAATCTAAATGATCCCAACTGGCGCATATTTACACGTAATCCGAATCAACCTGCTCAATATGTCGCACCTGGGGCGAAAGTGTCAGGATGCATTATTAATGAAGGGTGCATTGTGCATGGTGAAGTGAAGCACTCGGTTCTTTTTTATGGCGTAGAGGTAGGTGAAGGCAGTGTGATTACGGACTCCGTAATTATGCCTAAGGTTAAGATTGGTAAGAACGTACGCATTCATAAAGCGATTATTAGTGAGAATACGGTAATCGACGATTATATGGAAATAGGCATCGAGCGGGAGAACGAGAACGAAATTCTGCTGATCGACAATAAAAGCAAGAAACGTAAATCAGCTGTGGCCAAAACCATATAATCAAGCTAAAACGCCTTCGGCGTCCTTCTAGGGACGGTAAGCGTTTATGCGAGATTTATAAGGATAAAGTATATAGTGAAACTTATACTTTCTTATAAATTATAAGAGGACGGTGGATTCCGATGAAGCAACTCATGGGTGTAATTAATCTGGATCATGAACTCGATAAACTAAATGAACTCACTTATTTCCGCTGTGGTGCAGCCGTACCTTTTGCCAGTCGTTATCGGTTGATAGATTTCGTGCTTTCCAATATGATGCGTGCGGATCTGGAGAGCGTGGGCCTGTTTGTTCGCCGTAAATACCGTTCTTTAATGGACCATTTGGGTGACGGGAAATCTTGGGATATGAATCGCAAGCATGGGGGACTATTTATTTTGCCTCCGGACTGGAATGATCCCACCGATACTTCTCTTGGCGACCTTCAGCATTATCATAATAATCTGGATCTTTTTAAACGGGGATCTGCAAAATATATTGTGTTTTCCGGCAGCCAGCATATTAATACTATCGATCTCCAGGACTTGTACAGCTACCATTTGGAGAAGGGTGCCGATGTTACAGTAGTATACAAAAAAATAGAGCAATTGCAGCCAGAGCATGAGTTATGCCAGCGTATTGAAGTGGACGAAGAGAATAATGTGACCAATATCCATCATGAGAAGGATCATCCCAATTTATATCTCGATATCTTCATTATGGAGAAAAAACTGTTCCTGGAGCAGGTGGAACATTGCATTGCACATGGGGAGAGTTACTTTTTCCGTGATGTCATTCAGAAAAACCGCCATAAATTCAAAATCGCTGCTTATGAGTATCATGGCTATCATGCCGTAATTAATTCATTGGAAAGCTATTATAAGAATAGTCTGGAGCTGCTTCAGCAGGAGAATTACTTTAGTCTGTTCAAAGAAAGTCCAGTGCAGACGAAGATTAAATATGAGGCTCCTACCCGATATTTAGAGAGCGCAAATGTCAGCAATTCACTGGTGGCTAACGGCTGCATTATAGCTGGAACGGTGGAGAACAGCGTGATCTTTCGTGGGGTTCAGGTACGTAAAGGAGCGAAGATCATCAACTCTGTAATTATGCAGAAGTGCATTATAGAGGAAGATGCTGTTATTGAGAATGTGATCATGGATAAGGACGTACATTTAAGTAAGAATCGAATTCTCGTCGGGGATAGTAAACGTCCATTTGTGATCGCCAAGAGCAGCAAAATATAAACCAACTGGATTAGATGAAACGAAACAGTATAACCTATCTGATCTACAGGCATAGTCTAATGCATCCCTAAAAAAAGCTTTTGTCAGGAGGAACCTGCTGTTGTTTAACGATAAAGAAACTTTCAAACAGGTGTTTCGCGAGACGCTCATCAGTAAATTGGGCAAACCTTTGGAGGAAGCCTCGAATGCTGATGTCTATAAAATATTAGGCAACATGATTCGCGAGAATGCCGGGAAAAATTGGGCGGATACCAATCAAAAGTACAAGACGGATAAGGATAAGCAGGTATACTATTTTTCTATGGAGTTTCTGATCGGAAGACTTCTGGGGAACAATCTGCTGAATATGGGCGTGCTGGAGGTCGTGCGTGAGGGATTGGCCGATCTTGGTTTCTCGCTGCAGGATATAGAGGAGGTAGAAGCCGACGCTGGGCTTGGCAATGGAGGACTTGGACGTCTAGCTGCTTGTTTCTTGGATTCACTGGCCTCCCTGCAATATGCGGGGCATGGTTGCGGCATACGTTATAAATACGGCCTGTTCGAGCAGAAAATCGTTGACGGGTATCAGGTGGAACTGCCCGATTACTGGCTGCAAAATGATAATGTATGGGAAGTGCGTCGTGAAGACAAGCAGGTAGAAGTAAGGTTCTGGGGTGTGATTGAGACTCGGGAGGAGAACGGGCGGCTTATCTTTGAGCATAGTCAATATGAGGCCGTTCGTGCAGTTCCGTATGATGTGCCTATCATTGGTGCAGATCGGCGGCATGTGAATACACTGCGCAACTGGAGCGCGGAGTCCATCACCCAGCCTACCAGAACCTTTGGCTCTTTTGCCGGATCAGACTATCATAAATTCCTGGAATATAAGCGTTCCGTAGAATCCATCTCGGAGTTCCTGTATCCGGATGACTCTCAATACGAAGGCAAGCTGTTGCGGTTGAAGCAGCAATACTTCCTCTGCAGCGCTGGCCTGCAAAGTATTCTGCGAACCTTTGGAAAGCTTGGACTCCCTATACAATCGCTGCCCGACAAGGTTGCGCTTCATATCAATGATACACATCCGACGCTTGTAATTCCTGAATTGCTGCGGATTCTGATGGATGTACATGGATTAGGATGGGATGAGGCGTGGAGTATTACAACTCGTATGGTGTCCTATACAAATCATACGATCTTGAGCGAAGCCCTGGAGAAATGGCCTATTCAAATGGTCAGGGACTTGCTTCCACGTATTTTTCTTATCATTGAAGAGATTAATGCCCGCTTCTGCGGCGAGCTGATGAGTCGTTATCCCGGCGATCAGGACCGGATTTCACAGATGGCAATTATTCATGACGATCAGGTTCGCATGGCTCATCTGGCGATTGTGGCGAGCCATAGTGTCAATGGGGTAGCAGCGCTGCATACAGAAATATTGATGAAACGCGAAATGCGGCTCTTTAATGAAATGTACCCGCACCGCTTCAATAATAAGACGAATGGGATTACTCACCGGCGTTGGCTGATGCATGCCAATCCGGATCTGGCTAACCTTATCAATCAATCGATAGGAACCCGCTGGATGAGCCATCCGCAAGAGATGATTGGCTTGATTAAATATTGTGAGGATGCTTCCTTTCAGGAACAAGTAGCCAGCATTAAACGGCGGAATAAGCTCAAGTTGGCTGAATACATTTACAGCAAGCATTCAGTACATGTAGACCCCGACTCTATCTTTGATGTTCAGGTGAAGCGCCTGCATGCTTATAAGCGGCAGCTGCTAAATATTTTGCATATTCTGCATATGTACAACCAAATCAAAGATAATCCTTCGATGGATATGGTACCGCGCACGTTTATATTCGGAGCAAAGGCGGCACCAAGCTATCATTTGGCGAAACGAATTATCAAGCTGATCAATACTGTGGCGGAGGCTGTCAACAAAGATCCGGATGTTAAAGGCAAGATCCGTATCTTTTTCCTTGAGAATTATTCGGTATCTTTGGCCGAGAAGATCATTCCTGCTGCGGATATTAGTGAACAGATTTCTACAGCGAGTAAAGAGGCTTCCGGTACGGGGAATATGAAGTTTATGATGAACGGTGCATTAACCGTAGGTACGATGGACGGCGCTAACGTGGAAATGCATGAGATGGTAGGGGACAACAATATGTTCCTGTTCGGTCTTCGTGCTGAGCAGGTAATGGATTATTATCAGCATGGCGGCTATCACGCACGTGATATCTACAATGGGGATAGCCGTGTGAAGGAAGTATTGGATCAGTTGGTTAATCCGGGACCTATATGCTGTCATGGTGCGGAGTTTGAGACCATTTTCCATTCTCTTTTGGATAATAACGATGAATTCTTTGTGCTTAAGGATTTCGCAAGTTATGTCGAGACTCATGTCGAGATTGACCGGGCATACCGCAACCGTCAGGAGTGGCTGAAAAAGTCTATTATAAATATTGGTCATTCCGGTAAATTCTCAAGTGATAACACGATTAGCCGCTACGCCGCGGAGATTTGGAATATCAGTCCGGTACGGCTATAGGCTCAACAAGAATAGGCTGTCTTATAAGTAGGAGATTCCTACAAATGAGACAGCCTATTTCTTATGCTCTATAGGGCAGAGCTGCTTTAGATAACTTCCGATACCAGGGCTGCGAACCGCTCCAGGAACCGGCGTTCCTCATCATCAAAACGATCTTTCAGCGGACTGTCGATATCGAGTACGCCAAGCAAACGATCATCCTTGATCAGCGGGACAACAATTTCGCTGTTTGAAGCGGCGTCACAGGCGATATGTCCCGGGAATGCATGCACATCTCCAACTACTAACGTGCGTCGTTCCGCAGCAGCCGTTCCGCAGACTCCACGAGACAACGGGATGCGGATGCAGGCAGGAAGACCTTGGAAAGGCCCGAGCACAAGCTCCTTGCCATCAAATAAATAAAAACCGGCCCAATTCGTATCCGGCATAGCGTGTTTAAGCAGTGCCGAAGCATTGGCCAGGTTGGCCGTTGCACTTGGTTCGTCCTTTACTAATGCTTCTAGTTGGATTAGAACCGCTTCAAACTGCTCGTTGCGTGTTCCATCGTAAGGCATAGCTTGAAACATGAAGCATCACCTTCCTGTACTTTAAATTCAAATATGAACTCATAACTGTAATTATCAACATAGTACAGCTAGACATGATACGTCAAGCGACAATACCAATCTGTAACAATATGGAATCTTCCATGAAGTCCATGAAATGCGGAACAGCCACAATAATGTTTCCGGGGATCGGTCAGAGGGTAATGCTAGTATAAATACCGAAGGCTATATAGCCGGAAGAGGTGGAATATGCGCGCTGATGTACAGAACTTGTTCATAGGAATTCATATGCTTTATTGTGCACGGGATAAAGATGTGACGATCTCAGAGATGCTGCTCGGACTTGAAGATCTGGGGTATCGTGTAGGAGAACGCGAAGTGAAACAGGAATTGGAAAAGCTGACACTGGACAACTTTCTGACTGCCCATACCGAAGGGTACAGTATTACGGGGACTGGAATTGAAGAGTTCAAGGATATTCGAGCCAAACTTCAGGTGTTATGCAGTGAAGTTATTCATGAAGCGGAATGAAATCATTGTAGTTAAGTTTAATAAAAAGACGTCTGCATTTAGGGAGTGTTTGCTCCCTGCTGCAGACGTCTTTTTACGTTAACGCGCAGAATTTGTTCTTTTCAATGTTAAAGAATTTAGAACTTTTATCTTAAGGATATACTCTTGAATGATGTATAATTGATAAGTTGAAGGGGGGCAGAGACTTGTATAACTGCAATGGAGTGATACCCACACTGGTCGGCAGTAGAGTGAAGCTGTGTGCTATGACTACTGAACATGCTTCAGCATTGTATCAGATCTGGTCTCATCCAGAGGTCACCCGCTGGCTGGGGGCTCCAGCATTATCCTCTATCGAAGAGACTGAGCAACTGATTGCATTTTTATCACAGATGGCTCAGGAAGAGGACAGCTTACGCTGGAGTATTGTAGGACCCGGAGGTGAAGTTATAGGGAGCTGCGGGTATAACTATTGGCAGTTACAGGGAGCTTACCGCGGGGAAATTGGCTGCGATCTGGCGCCTGCCTTTTGGGGGCTTGGATATATGAAAGAAGCGCTTGGTTTAGTGCTCAACTTCGGCTTCAATAGGATGGGGCTGAATCGGATAGAAGCGCTGTGTCATCCTGATAATAATCGTGCGGAGAGGCTGGTTCAAACGCTCGGCTTTCAGAAGGAAGGTATACTGCGTCAATATCGTCAGACCCCTTCCGGCTTTCAGGATGTGACTCTACATGCGCTTCTGCGTGGGGAATGGCAATGATTTGATTACATAAAGAGAGGGTTTGGAACATTGAAGTCAACAGGGGATTTAGAACGTAAATTAATACTGATAGGGGTGCTGCTAGCTACCTTTTTGGCTGCGATTGAAGGAACGGTAACAGGACCAGCGGGTCCAGCTATCGTAGGTGAATTTCAGGGAATGCAGTGGCTTAGCTGGATATTCACTTCTTATTTGCTGGCAATGGCTATTACTACTCCTATTTTCGGCAAAATCAGTGACCTCTTTGGACGCAAGCCGGTGTTCATGTGGGGGGCAGCTGTTTTTTTATTAGGCTCATTATTATGCGGTATTTCGCAAAGTATGGAACAGCTGATCCTGTTCCGGGCAATACAGGGGATTGGCGCGGGTGCGCTCATTCCAATGACCTTTACCATTATCGGGGATATTTACAGTATTGAAGAGAGAGCGAAGACACAAGGATTACTTAGCTCTGTATGGGGGATTTCCTCTTTGGTAGGCCCTCTTCTTGGAGGATATGTTGTAGATTACCTAAGCTGGCGCTGGGTATTTGTCTTTAATCTGCCGTTTGGTTTACTAGCAATGGTATTTATTGCCCGTTATTTGAAGGAAGAAAAGGTACGCCGGAAAGCACAAATTGATGTGGCAGGTGTGCTGCTGTTCGCTGCTGGTATGGGCGCATTACTCTTCGGTCTCTCCACAGGAGGACAGAATCTGGAGTGGACATCCCCACTGCTAATCGCAACTCTAAGTGTGGCTGTTATCCTGCTAGTCTTATTTTTCTTTGTGGAGCGTCGTGCTCCTGAACCTATGTTGCCGCTGGGTCTATTCTCGAACCGCAATATCGCAGTATCTACAGGCGCTAACCTGCTGGTAAGCACATTAATTATTGGGCTTTCTACGTATGTGCCATTATGGGTGCAGGGTGTATCCGGAAAAAGCGCCGCCATCTCAGGTTTGCTACTGGCGCCGATGTCGGTAGGCTGGATGTTTGGTTCGATCGCCGGAGGGCGGATGATTCTAAAAGCAGGTTCGCGTCGAACCGCAATGCTTGGATTGATTATGATCGCTGCCGGGGCTATTGGTCTGGCTTTCTTAACAGGAGAGTCTTCACAGCTGCTGCTCTTATGCTTGATGCTGGTCTGTGGAGTTGGCTTTGGGTATTCTTCTACAGTCTTTACGATTATCGCGCAGTCCTCTGTTGCGTATGAGCAACGGGGAGCATCTACAGCGCTTAATGCGTTCACGCGTTCTTTAGGACAGACTGTTGGGGTGGCTATTTTTGGTTCCTGGCTGAACTTGAATATTGATAAGCTGTTAAGAAAACAACCAGATTCAAACATCTCAGGAGATGATATTAATAAGCTGCTTGGATCGCATGCAGGAACCAACCTGTCTGGGGAAGTATCAAACAGTCTGCGTGATGCCCTTGAAGGTGGTCTTCATTCATTATTTATCGTAATGGCAGTTTTCGCTGTTTTGTCGCTGATAATTTCCTGGGGTTTGCGCAAGGGTGTACCTTCAGTAGAGGATGCTTCATCGTCCTTGAAAAAGGCATAACTTATTAGGTAGATAGCGTGTTAAAGTGGTTGAACCATACGAATTAACTCCATGGAGTGGCGCATGGAATGACGCAGGGACTGACACATGGAATAGCGGACGGAGAGACGCATGGAATGACGCACGGAATAGCGCATGGAGTGATACATGGACTAACGGACGGAGTAGCACATGGAATGACGGACGGAGTGACACATGGAATCACGCACGGAGTAGCACATGGAATCACGCACGGAGTGGCGTACGGAATGACACACGGAAAGACGCACAGAGTGACACACGGAATGACACACGGAGTGATGCATGGAATGACACATGGAATAACGGATGGGTGGCACGCCAGATTGATGCAACCTCTAGAGTAGAGCGTCGATGGAAGCAGTGGAAGCAATCGTTAGGCAAATTTAGTTGTATTTTGTACAACTATAATCCTGCCGTTAACTCTTCAATGGATATAGCTGTATTTAGTACATCTATTTTCTTGATTTACTTGCCTAGGGGTACTTTTTCTGGTTTTTAATTGTACAGAATACACTTAAAGTTAGAATAATCCGATTTGCATACGAAATAGCTGTATAGAATGCAGTTATTCCTTTAGCTACTGCTCAGGTTCCCATCAAGATCGGGCGCTGAAAATATAGCGGGTTATATCAAAAGTGGATTTTACTGAGAGTGGTAGTTACGGTCAGCTAGAAGGGACATCCAATCGGAAGTGTGTTCGCCAAGTCCAATCGGAAGTGTGCTACGCCAAATCCAGTCGGAAGCGTGCACGCAAGTCCTGCCGAATAAGGATGATGATGATCCGAGGTTTGCCAAAAGCGGACCTCAAGGTCCGTCTTCGGCATCGACTTACTGCCCTAACTGATCAGTTCCCAACTAATGTTCGGCTAACGGAGGCTGTAAAAAGGCACTCAAATTTTGCTCAGAGGGGTCATAAGGACTTATATCATCTGCTCAAGTAAGCCGGCGCAGATCAAAAAAACCAATAGGCGATTCTCAAATAAATCGGAGAATCGCCTATTGGTTTTCTTTTTACCATTAACAGAAATCAATAACAGCTTGTCTAAAACACATAAATAAGCGACTCTTACTTACGAGGAAGAGGGGATAGCTTCTCAGCTTGTAGACCCATCTTTTTGAGCAGAACAATCATTTGTTCCTTCTCATCATCATTCAGACCGCTGAAAGCAAGATGCAGGCGTTCTGAATATTTCGGATACATCTCATTCATGAGACGTTCACCTTCCGTAGTCAGCTCTGCAAAAATCACACGGCGGTCGCTCGGACAAGGCTTACGCTGCAAATAGCCGCGTTCCTCAAGCTTATCGATTACGTAAGTAACGTTGCCGCTTTGCAGCAGCAGCTTGGCGCCAATTTGTTGAATGGGTTGTGGTCCCTTATAGTACAACACTTCCATAACGGCAAAGGCAGTCGGATTAAAACCTTCAATTTTGCTGCCGGTAACAGCATGTTCATTAATGCTCTTAAAAGACTTGGCAAATACCCGGTACAAATGTAGTGTTAATTGCGTATCACGTTCGTAAGATTGTATCATGCTTCTCCACCCTCTATCGTTAATCATGTGTGAACTCATCGCACAGTTTGCAATCAATAGTCATTAGTGCACGGGTTACCTGTGCAACGAACCTTGAGATAACCTTAGAATACGTGAAAGAGCGAATGAAGAACATGTGATTTGTCACAATGAGCACACTTTTAATTATTAAAAATCAAACAATTTTTTAAATACGATAAAAACGAAGGTTTTTTTGATTTCAGTCTTTGAAAGGATAAGAATTTCAGCCTTAGGTTCAAGCGCTATTTACGCCTCCAGACGGATGATTGATGTTCTCCAATATTTTACTATTACTTCATCGAGAAATAGTAACGGGGAGTGAAGTAAGATGGAGGAACAGCTGGCTCATGATTCAAAAGAAGGAAAGCTGACGGCGAATAAGCCCTTTATGCTGCTTATTGCCGCACAGCTTGTATCGAATGTGGGAGACTGGTTGCATATCCTAGCGCTACTGACAATGGTAGGTTTTAAATGGAATGCGACACCGTGGGAAATTACGGCTATATCTTTATGTATGGCTGTGCCGTTGCTCTTAGGAGGGCCGTTTGCAGGTTATTTAAGTGATCGTTTTAACCGCAAGGCGCTGATGATTGGTTCGGATCTAGCTCGTGCCGGAATCGTTGTTTGTTTGGTATTTGCAGGTTCTCTCTGGCAGGTATATGTCCTGCTGGTGGCTAAAGGGATCATGGATGTACTCTTTTCACCAGCCAAAAGCGGAAAGCTCAAGGAGCTTGTCCCTGCGGCCCAGATGGATAAAGCCATGGCGCTTAGCTCATCTATCGAACAAATAACCAAAATTGTAGGTCCTGCTCTAGGTGGACTTCTGGTTGCCGCATTTGGTATTGCCGCTTGTTATGTGATTGACTCGGCTACCTTCATTTTATCGGCGGTCATCTTAATAGGACTGCCGCGTGCGGCTGCACTGAAGAAAGATGCAGCAGAGGATAGCACAGGGGAGAATGGTGCTCGGAAGTCTTTTCGCCAAGAAATGTCGGCGGGTCTGCAGGTGATCGTGGGAATGCCTGTAGTACTTTGCGGGATTGCTATGCTGGTGCTAGTGCTGCTAATGCTGCAAATTGGTGATTCGCAGATTGTAACGTTATTCCGGGAAATTCCGGGTGTGAACGGTGATCTGCTGGGTTGGTGTGTGGCAGCCAGTGGCCTTGGCACCTTACTGTCAGCCCTGCTTGTAAGCCGTATAGGCAGTGGTAAACATACGCTCGTCTTTATGGGATTGGGAGCTGTAATTATGGGGGTTGTTTTCTCAAGTGCAGGAATTGTAACTGACCACGGTCAGGCCGGATTATGGATGAACATCGCTTTATTTGGTTCTTTTATGTTTGCTGGTGTGGGAGCAGGCCTTGCGTTCATTCCCTTCAATTCTATGCTGCAACAGCGGACCCCTGCGGAATACACGGGCCGTGTATTTGGAACTATAGGCAGTCTAACAAGTGCGGCTGTTATCTTGGGACCTGTAGCCGGTGGGGCTTTAGTTACAGCGTCAGGACCTGTCCCGGCTTTCATTCTCTCTGGTTTGCTTACAGCCCTGCTCGGAGTGTTACTGTTAATGCTGCGTGGTAAAATCGAGCGTAGAGATGAAGCGGCAATTAAACGTGAAGAAGAAATTTCAGCAACAAATAACCTAGAGCTTCTGGGACAGACCTCTCTTTAATGGGAGGTTTCTTTTTTAAATAGGAGAGTAGTTCTCTGAGCTGTGAAAAAATCAGTTTGCTTCCTTGGAGAAAGTATATATAGTACGATTAGAGAAGCTATCTTTCTGGATTGGAATTTCGATAATAATATTCATTAGAAATATTTAGGAGTTGGCGAATATGGAGAATGTAGAAATAACAGGGGATACCGAGAGCGACGAAGAGATTGTACTCGATGTTGAGATCGATGAAGCAGGCTATGAAGCAGGTGCCCCGTGCATATTCGATATTTCATTTCAGGTGCGGCGTGGACAGCTGCTCGGACTGATCGGACCAAACGGTGCGGGAAAAAGTACTACAATCAAAACACTGCTCGGTTTGCTTAAGAATACCAAAGCTAAGGTCTCCTTTAATGGAGTTAATAAATCCTATGCTTATGTACCGGAGCAGCCGGTGTTTTATGAGGACCTGACCTTATGGGAGCACTTAGATTTGGCTGCTGCTGCTTATGGACTAAAATATGAGCAGTTTCAAGAAACGGCGGAGAGGTTACTGAAGCAGTTCGGCATGAATCATGTCCGTGATGATCTTCCAGCTGGTTTCTCTAAGGGTATGAAACAGAAAATGATGCTGATGCTTGGCTTTTTGGTGCAGCCGGATGTTTATATTGTGGACGAGCCTTTTATCGGCTTGGATCCTCGGGCCACTAAAGATTTCCTGCGACTGCTGGAAGCGGAGCGGCAGCGCGGAGCTGGTGTATTAATGTCTACGCATGTATTGGATACTGCTGAGAAAATTTGCGATGATTTTGTGCTGATCTCGGGTGGCAGGGTTGCCGCTGCTGGAACGCTCGAAGATATACGTGATTATGCTGGGTTGCCGGAGGCGTCGTTGTTTGATTGCTTCGACGAACTGACATGAGTAAGCAGAAGCAGCGAGGGTTTGCTTTTCCTACCTCCAAAAAGCTATTCTGGCGGCGATTATTTTCTCATTGGCGTGAGCAATCTGCTATTATCCGTACGGCTGCCGATTGGACTGTGCTGTTATATATACTGATTCCCGGGGGATTTCTGGGAGGACGGTTATATTACGGGTTCTGGAACGAGGCATTGCCAGCTTGGAGTGGAGATTTGCCGTTTATGCTCATTCCTTCATTATTAGTGCTCCTGCTCTGTAGAGGGGGACTGGTGCTATTATTGCAGGAAGGCGATCTATTATTTCTAAGACAACGGCAGCGATGGATAAATACGATTATGTTTCGCGGGTTGCTGTACAGCCTGATCGTAACATCGTTGAAGTTCTGTGTAGCTTTTGTGCTGTTATTACCTTTTCTGGTTCGGGGATATGGAATGCTGTCATCAGAGGTATGGGCGCTGTTCGCTCTGACTCTGGCATGTAGCTGGTGCATTAAATTACTGGGGCATATTGTAAAAGTACAAAAGCAAGGCTGGCGGCGCTGGCTGTGGCTGATTCTGGCCATCTCCGTTCCTTGTGGAATCTATTTCCGTGCAGCTGCGTTTTGGAACAACAGTCCAGTTTTTATGCTGCTGATCGCAGCACTCTTTGCAGTCGTAGCGGTAATCGCTCTTCAGCGGCGTATAGTGATGCGTGGGACATTCATGAACGATGTGCGTGAAGATTATAAGCAGCGGATGAAAATAGCGGCCCTATTACTCCGCGGTGTACTGGATAAGCCACGTCCGACCCGCCATAAGCCGTGGATTTTCCGGAAATCACAGCCTTTGCTAAAATCAAAAACTGCCGAGAGTCGTTTCTCTGCGGCAGCGATTAAGGCCCTTGTACGGAATCCTGCTCATTTAAAGCTCTACTTATCGTTTACTGCTGTGTCCCTTCTAGCGATATTTATCATTCCATCAGGGTTCAAATGGCTGGGCTTTATAGTTTTAGTTTCTCTCATGACCAATTGGCTGTTGTCGTTCTGGTCGTTATTCGTGGGAGATGATTACATCGGAATTCTGCCGTTTACAAAGGAACAAAAAGCCGAAGCGGGGCTGCGTGCGGTCCCTATCTTACTGCTTCCTTTTTCAATCATTTGTTCTGCGCTGATCTGTATTTCCTTATATGGATGGTTTGGGATTATCCTGTTCATCCCGCTAGGTTATATCGTTGCACTGTTTAGCTCTAGAATATTTGGAACATTTCGCTTAGCGAAATAAAGATATAAATAGAACGGAAGAGTGCCTCATAAGCCGTGAAAAGGCTGCTGGGGCACTCTTCTTTTTTTGTCTTGATTCGATCTATTGCACGCACGTACGTATGAGGTACCTAGCTAGCCTATCGGACACAGCTGCCCCTAAACATACTATTTTTCCACTTTTGGGATGCTAACGGACTCCATAGTTGCTATTGCCATGAAAAACACCCTATATGAGTCTCGTTATAATGAATAGCGTCGTTGGAGTCCGAAACACTGCCCATAAGGTGATAAATTCGCAAATAACGTCATCTGGGTCCGAAGCCGCAGTAGCTGATTAGGACAGACGCTCCACATAGCAGCTGAGGAACCCAAAACAGAGGAGCGATTCTCCAATTAATGAGAGAATCGCGCAGACCGCCATTTTCAAAGTAGTAAGCTGCTTGGAGGATATTCACGTTGCATTAGAGATTATCCCAGTCGAATGTCAGCAGCGTGCTTGCCTGCTGTATATCCTGTTGAGAAGGCCGCTGTTATATTGTAGCCTCCTGTATAGCCATGGATATCGAGTACCTCGCCGCAGAAGAATAACCCCGGCATAAGCTTCGATTCCATTCTTTTGGGATCGATCTCCTTCAGGTTTACCCCGCCGCCGGTAACAAAGGCCTCGGATAGGGAACGGGTGCCATGCACATAAACCGGCATGCGTTTTAAAATCCCAGCCAATAGAAGCAACCCATTCTTGGAGACATGATAGCCAGTTGTATCCCCATCTAAGTCAGCTTTAGTCAGCAAGAGGGGGATGAGACGTTCTGGCAACAGTCCTTTCAGCGAATTGCGGATCGCTTTCTTAGGTTCCTGATCCAGCTTATCCTGCAACATTGATTCTACTTCCTGTGTGTTCAGATCAGGGAAGAGATCAATGGACATCTCCACCGTATCTGTGCCGGATTTACGTTGGACTTGTCTCAGAAATTGGCTGCACCGCAGTGCAATGGGCCCTGATAATCCAAAATGGGTGAATATCATATCTCCTCGATGAGAGATGACCTTCTTTCCTTTAGGATTCCACACAGTGAGGGCTACATCACGTAGCGACAGGCCTTGCAGCTCGCCTGACTTAATCCATTCTTCCCGTGAAAGAATCGGCACCTCTGTCGGAAACAGCTCGGTGATCGTGTGCCCTGCGGCTTCTGCCCAAGGGTAACCATCTCCAGTGGAGCCGGTCTGTGGAACTGACTTGCCTCCGGTGGCGATGATAACAGCAGTGCAGGCGATCGTCTTGCCCGAGCTCAGCTGGACTCCCTTAACAGCCCCTTCGTTATAGATTATTCTTGAGACGGGACTGTCGGTCATAATCTGCACGCCTAGACTCCGTACTTTGCTAATTAAGGCAGATACGACACTAGAGGCCTTATCGGAAACGGGAAACATCCGCCCGTTATCTTCTTCTTTTAATGCAATGCCTAAACCTTCAAAAAAGGCGATGATATCCTGGTTATTAAAATGGTCGAAGGCACTATACAAAAAACGCCCGTTTCCTGGAATATGGGCGATTAGCTCGTCTCTTTCCTTGACGTTGGTAACATTGCAGCGTCCGCCACCAGATATTCCGAGCTTTCGGCCTAGTTTTGCTCCCTTGTCGATTAGCAGAACGGATGCCCCGTGTTCTGCAGCGGCCACGCTTGCCATTAGACCCGAAGGGCCGCCTCCAATGACGATCACATCGTAATTGCTCATGAAATTTTACTCCTTTACATGTTAAGACACGGAAGCGATTTCCGCGGGTATTCCTAACGGAATCATACCATTCTGATTCACATGTAACCAGTCTTGTCCAATCATTAGGTGATTATCGTTGTCAGGAGAGTAATCCTGTGCTTTAATCTAAGCATGTAGGGTAATTTGTCCATTTTGGGGTGTGATTGTAATTATTGGTGCGGTTAAGGATATCTTATTGCAAATATCGGCAGCATGCTCCTTTCTTTTTCTTTTTCAATGGTGGGTGGACCGTAGATTTGTGACTCGGAAAAAGGGGAAGCTCCCAAATGATCAGACCTTTTTAATTTTGGCGTGTACGTTTAGTCTTATCCTGTGCTCTCTTCTTTCGACAACTCTGTTTGGTGTAGCCTATTTGAATTTAGGATTAATCCCTGCGTATATTGGTATTTTATATGGAACTACCCGTTCGGGCATTTTGCTGTCCATTTTCTTGCTTATCTGCAATGTAATCATTGCGGAGCCTACAGGAATCAGTAACGTGATATTGAATTCAGGGGTTTTATTATATCCGCTACTGTTTGGACTGGCCAAACCTTTTAAGAAAGGTACAGTAGTTGAGAAGATCGGTATGTTATGGATGATTCTTTGTCCAAGCATGCTATTTATTGCGTTAGTCCCGATTATAGGCGGGGAAAATATATATGAATCAAATTCCGTGCAAGCATTTCTGATTACGGTATATCTGTTTTTCACCATCGCTTTAGGTGGTATTTTTGTATATTATGTTGAGATGGTTAGAAGTAGATTGCAGGATAAAGTACAGATGGAGAATATCAGTGAAAGTTTCCAGTGGGAGTCCGAGAAGCTGCAGCAGATTACCAATGTAGTTCCTCTAAGTATTATGTCTCTGGATGAACACGGAGTTGTAACTGATCTTAATGATTGTATGTTAGGAATGATGCGGGCTCATTATCCCAATTTGCGAAAAGAGGATATTATTGACGAACCGGTAAAAAAGTTTTTTCACAGCTCAGTGGATACACAGGCATATATGCGGGTAAGTGATAATATCCGCTCTAAACGGCGTTCCAGTGAAAAAATGATTCATGAGTCGCGCATCTATCAGATTTATTCAGCGCCGTTAATGCATAAGAGCTCAGGGGTAACAAGTGGTGCTGTAATTATTGTGCAGGATATGACCAATGAGGAAAAACTACGTGTAGAGCTGGATCATGTGGAACGTTTGAGCTTGGTCGGGCAGATGGCTGCTGGAATTACCCATGAGATTCGTAATCCTATGGCGGTAGTTCGGGGTTTTTTGCAGCTGATGAGAGAAAAGAGTGCTCAAGAATTGGATTCTTATTATCAGATTGTGATGGAAGAGCTGGACCGCGCTAATAGTATTATTAATGATTTTTTATCCTTGGCACAGAGCCGGGTTTCTGATAAAGAGAAGGTGCTGCTGCACCATATTATAGAAGAAGTTAGTCCATTGCTGTGGGCTGATGCTAATCTTCGCGGTCAAAGTGTGGAACTGAAGCTGAGCCCATCACTGCATGAATTGGAGCTAAATGTCCGGGAAATCAAGCAGCTTATTCTCAATTTAGGACGTAATGGTATGGAGGCTATGGGACCCAAGGGGGTGCTGACGCTGGAGACACGCAGTACTCATGATAAAGTGGAGTTGATTGTCACCGATAGCGGTGTTGGTATGTCAGAAAGTCAACGCGAGAAGCTGTTTTTACCCTTTTTTACGACGAAAATTCAGGGAACAGGTCTAGGCTTATCCTTGTGTCTTAGTATTGTGGAGCGGCATAACGGTAAAATAAATGTAGAGTCTGTAGAAGGAGAGGGCACGGTTTTTACGATCTCCTTCCCATTGGATAAGGAGGAACCCAGCGGGGTTCGCTCGTAGATTGAATCACCCTCTACAGCATCTCTTGCTTTCACAGAGTATGAATGTATAATAAAGTTAGTAAGTACTGCTGTAATATTATCTGACAAACAGTTGAAATGTGAAGGAGAGTGCAGAGAAATGTCCATGTCTTTTAATCAATATATGAGAGATTCAATTCAGCCTATGCGTGATGACCTGACAAGTATCGGGTTTCAGGAGCTTATGACTCCAGAAGAGGTGGAAGCAACTCTTCCAACCGCAAAAGGAACATCGCTTGTAGTCGTAAATTCGGTCTGTGGTTGTGCTGCTGGACAATGTCGTCCAGGTGTAGCTCAGGCTTTGCAAAATGAAATCACTCCGGATCACTTGTTCACAGTGTTTGCAGGTCAAGAGAAAGAAGCTACTGCTAAAGCACGTGAATATTTTGCTCCTTATCCGCCATCCTCACCTTCCATCGCACTGATGAAGGATGGAGAACTCGTTCACTTTATTGAACGTCATGGCGTAGAAGATCGTTCGGCTGCTGAAATTGCTGCTGAATTGAAAGAAGTCTTCAATCGTTTGTGCCAGTAAAAACAGTTATTCCATATAATCTCGCATCAGCCGGCAAATCGGCTGCATGCGGGATTTTTCAAAATATAAGAGCAATAATGGGATAGAATATGCTTAGAAGCATGAGCTTCGTTTGGGTGGATATTTTGATGGATATGGAACCATTTCTGATGGAACGAGGTGTGTTTGGTGAGTTTACAGAAAGAAATTATTGCGGATCTTGGCGTGAAGCCAACGATTGATGTAGAGGTTGAGGCACGAAAACGGGTTGATTTCTTAAAGTCGTACGTGCTGAACGCAGGGGCTAAAGGATTATTGATCGCCATTAGTGGTGGAGTGGACAGTGCGGTAGCCGCGGGTCTTTGTAAACAGGCTACGGACGAGCTGTCGGCAGAAAAAGGCACAGAGTATATGACACTTGGAGTATTCCAGCCTTATGGGGTTCAGGAAGATATTCAGCACAGCTATGATGTTGCCAAAGCTTTTAATCTGACTCATACTGTGGAGACCAACATTGAGGAAGCGGTAAATGAAATTGCCCTTGAAGTTGAGCATGGTCTGAAATCAATAGGCCAACACCGCCATATGACGCATCAAGGCAAAGGAAATGTTAAAGCCAGAACACGTATGGTTATGCAATATGCACTCGCTTTTGAGAACAATCTGATTGTAGTAGGAACGGATCATGCTTCTGAAGCGATTACCGGCTTCTACACGAAGTGGGGCGATGGCGCTGTAGATATTACACCACTATCCACACTTAATAAACGTCAGGTACGTCAATTGGCTGCACATATCGGTGTGCCTGCGGATATTGTCACAAAAGCACCTACGGCGGGCTTATGGCCGGGTCAGACGGATGAAACCGAGCTGGGCATTACTTATGACGATAACAGCGACTATCTGGAAGGTAAACAGGTTAACCCTGAAGTAGCTGAGAAGCTTGAGAACTATTACCGGAGAACGGCACATAAGCGTAATGTTATTCCGGGGATTTAGAATAGGTTGAACTAGAAATCGCCACGGGTCTGCGTAGCAGCAGAGCTCGTGGCGGTTTTTGTGAGTTGGATAGCTGGATAGACTAAGAAGAATAATTATTCTGTAAGCGTAAGTGTCTGATCGATAAAATTAGTTGTCGCAGCAATCGCGAACTCTAATTGCGGAGTCGTGCCAGCAAAAGGATGCACAGTGTTGAACGTATGATTACCCTCAGGAACCTGCACCCAGCTAATATCTGGCCGAAGTTTGATGAGATGCTCAGATCCTTGGCGGAGATGTACTCCATCTTGACTGCCTTGAATAAGGACAACTGGGAAGGACGCTTTCTGTATGCGTTCAAGGATGTTATAACGTTCTTTGTTGTTCTCCATGTCTTCTAAAATTACAGCATCCAGCGGCATTTGTTGGCCAGTACGTCCATTAAGGACATAGGTTCTTCCTGTTTCCTTCATCTGCTGCTTTTGTTCTTCCGTCAGCAAATCGAGTTTCGTAACCCCGTTCCAGGAGATTACTCCGCTGATCTCATTGGGATGATCAAGCGTGTAGACCAAACAAATTCCCCCTCCGAGACTGTGGCCGAGAAGGAATAACGGCAGGCTGCCGAATTTCGGGTGTTGACTAAGATAGGACAACAGGATTTCCATGTCCTTCAAGCTGCGGCGATAGGTGTTGCGGGCGAACTTCTCAAGTTCAGTGAAATGCAGCAGATCTTCCCCGATGCCAGCATGAGAGAAGTTAAAAGTAATTACTTCATGCTCTTGGCTGAGAGTTGTGGCTATGTAAGGAAACATTCCCCAATCTTTAAAACCTTTGTAGCCATGGGCTATAACTATAACGCTTTTGGCTTTGCCTTGGGCTGGGAAGTGTGAGCAGCGGAGAACAGCTCCGTCTCCGGCAGGTATTTCAAAATTACGATGATTCATAGGGTAATCCCCTCTCCATATATAAAAATGAAGTAAATCAGCTAGTCTATCGTGAAGTCGCTAAATAGTCTTATTAGACTTAGAGCGCATTTTCTTTTAAGATAGCAGAAAGAATCTTGCAGGACTATTACTTTTAATAATACTTCATATGATTGATCATACCATTATTGAAGCAAAATGGGATACACGTCCATAAGGAGCGTGAAGTGTTGATTTACGGAATCGGACATGATGTGTTAGAAATTGAACGAATCTCAGAGGTAATAAATAGAGGACTGGGTAAGAAATTTAACCAGCGGGTCTTAACAGAGCAAGAATATCAACTTGCTGAAGAGCGAAGCGGGAGGTTGGCTGAGTTCGTAGCCGGACGTTTTGCTGCCAAGGAAGCAGTTGTGAAGGCTTTAGGCTGTGGCATCGGCAATGTAGTTGGGTTTCAGGATATTGAGATATTGCCTGATGCTAAAGGAAAACCAGAGGTAACTTTATCGTGTGAGGCTTGGAGCAGACTAGATCTGCCAAATGGACAGAGGTACACCATTCATCTTACGATAACACATGGCCGTGATTTGGCTTCGGCTTTTGCTGTCGTGGAAGGGCCAGGTTCATAAATTGAACCCTGATTATAGAAGGGCAAGGAGCGTTATAATGACACAACAAGATCTACAAGTTCAAGACGAACAGGAGCTGCGGGAGGCTAAGCAATATTTCAGCTATCATTTGCTGGAGTGGTATCAAGGGCAGAAACGGGATTTGCCTTGGCGTCGGCACCGCAATCCTTATTATATTTGGATTTCTGAAATAATGCTGCAGCAGACAAGGGTGGATACGGTAATCCCGTATTTCAATCGGTTTATCGAAAGGTTTCCTACCGTGGAGTCGCTCGCCGATGCACCAGAAGAGGACGTACTTAAGTGCTGGGAAGGCTTAGGTTATTATTCTCGTGCTCGCAATATACAGCATGCGGCCAAACAGGTCAAAGAGCTGTATGGCGGGCAGGTGCCGAATGATCGCGAGGCTGTCTTCAGTTTAAAGGGAGTGGGACCTTATACGGCAGGGGCTATCCTTAGCATTGCGTTCAATCGGCCGGAGCCAGCGGTCGACGGCAATGTGATGCGGGTGTTGTCCCGATACTTCCTGATAGAGGATGATATCGCCAAGGGACCCACCCGCGTAAAGATGGAGCGCCTGGCAGCTGAACTGATCCCGGAGGGGGAAGCGGCATCTTTTAATCAGGCGCTGATGGAGCTCGGGGCGCTCGTATGCACTCCTAAATCACCGCGCTGTTTAACCTGCCCGGTGATGGAGCATTGCGCCGCGCGCCTGGCGGGCTGCGAGACCTCGCTGCCCGTCAAGACCAAGGCCAAGCCGCCGCGCCCTGAGGAACGGCTGGCGGCTTTGATTGAGGGCCGCGGTGCCCACGCGGGCCAAGTGCTCATCCGGCAGCGGCCACAAAGCGGGCTGTTAGCCCGCATGTGGGAGCTGCCGCACTGGCCGGCGCCGCCTGTGGAAGGCGGCGCCAAAGGCGCGCGGCTGCCGGAAGCGGCGGCGCTGGACCGGCTGCGCCGGTCACTGCGGGAGGCCGGGATCTCTGCCCGGCCTGAGAAGCACTGGATGGCTGCTGAGCATATCTTCAGCCATATCGTGTGGACGCTGCAGGTGTACCGCTGCAGCGAAGAGGACGCCCTTCCGCTGCCGATAGCGGCAGAAGGACGGGCAGTGTACAACGCGGAAGCGGACTTGTTCTCAGGAATCGACAGCAGCATGCCTATCGAGAGGTTTGAGGACGGGACCGCTAGTCCAGAGGACGGCGGAGCTGTGCGCTGGATCAGCCGCGAAGACATGGCTAACTATGCGTTCCCTAACGTTTTTTTGAAGCTACTGAACCTTTATTTTGATGAGCAGGAAGAGCGGGCGAAGCTAGAGAAGTAGAAGATTCGCCGTGTTGCGTTGCTAAAGTGCTAAATGTACAAAACCTGAGTTTGATGTATGCACCTAAGTAGGGTCGTATGCGCCTAAGTAGGGTCGTATACTTCAGTCTGTTCGTAGCAAATATTTGTTTATTTGGCTCAGATTAGTTCAGTCTTGTTCCAACTAAATTCTTCTGGTGTTCTATGGCTACGAGAGTGAATGAAATTTAATTAGGGAATTCTTCCCTAAAAATAGGTCGAATTGGCTTGTAATTGATCATTTTAGGGAAAACCTCCCTAATAATTGGGGAAATATCAGTTTTATGCCCAAAAAGGATGATTTTTAGGGAGTATTTCCCTAATTACTCGTGTTTATGGAGTATATCGCAGAATTTTAGGGAGTTATTCCCTAATCTATTGCTCAGCGACTCCAAACGCAGATTCTCGTAAGCCGAGTATAGATTTATTGCGATTTATTCCGATTTATTCTCAGCTATACCGATCTATTCTGATCTATACCGATCCAGCGCATCCATTTAAGCGACGCAAGCGGCGTGAAATGCGGTGTCTGGGAGGATCTCAATCAATCAGTCAGTCAATCAGTCAGTCAATCTCTGTCTTTATCTTTATCCCTCTATATCTCCAACCTAAACAAAGAAGGTATCCCTTAGCCTATTCGGCTCTGAGATACCTTCTTTTTTAGTTAAATGGCATAAGCCAAATGGAATTTCTTATTTTGCGCTTTCGTAACGTTTGCCAACTTCTTCCCAGTTTACTACGTTCCAGAACGCTTTGATGTAATCAGGGCGTTTGTTTTGGTAGTTCAGGTAGTAAGCGTGCTCCCATACATCCAGTCCGAGGATTGGAGTAGCGCCTTCGCTGATTGGGTTGTCTTGGTTAGGTGTGCTTGTTACTGCCAGTTTGCCATCTTTAACAACTAGCCAAGCCCAGCCGCTGCCGAAACGAGTAGTTGCTGCTGCTGCGAAATCTTCTTTGAATTTTTCGAATCCGCCCAGTTCTTTATCGATAGCTTCAGCCAATGCGCCAGTTGGTGCGCCGCCGCCGTTTGGTCCGATAACTTCCCAGAACAAAGTGTGGTTAGCGTGTCCGCCACCATTGTTGCGAACAGCAGTACGGATAGCTTCAGGTACAGCGTTCAGATCTGTAAGAAGCTCTTCAATGCTTTTGCTTTGCAATTCAGGTGCTTTTTCCAAAGCTGCATTCAGATTAGTTACATATGTGTTATGGTGTCTGTCATGGTGAATTTCCATCGTCAATGCGTCGATGTGTGGTTCGAGTGCGTTGTTCGGATAAGGAAGTGCCGGTAATTGAAATGCCATGGAAAAATCCCTCCTGAGTTATATTAGAATTTTGTTATAGATAAAGAATTCTGGCGAACTAACGTCAAAATCCTTTATTGTAAATATGTACTATAGGGTTTCGCCCAATAGGATACTTTAATTAAACCGTATCTAGACCAATAATGCAACACTAAACAAACATAAATGTTTATAAAGTATAATTGGAGAGGGAAAGGGTTTTACAATTGTATTTAGAATGTTAAAATAAATAGTCCCTAACCTATAGACATATATCCTTATTAATACCCTTTTAATGAAGAAATGAACCCCATCCGAAATGTAAACGCTTGATATTAAGCGCTTTCAAAAGAAAAATGATGATATCACGAGAAAAGTGTGCTTTAATAGATTTAAAAGCAGGTATTCCTCGATATTTGATGCTTTTTTTTATTTTCTCTATGTTAAGGGAACCCCTTCTTTTTGTTAAATTCATAAGCCATAGACAAGGGAGATTTTAAAGAATGCACGTTCGTTCCTTTCAATTAAGCGACGTTAGCCCTGTGACTGATTTGCTGCAAACCGCATTATCGGAAGAGTGTTTCGAGAACACTATCGAGCCTTTCTCCAGGCAGCTTTCTTGGGATTCAGATCTCATTGTAGTTGCGGAAGATGAAGAAGAAATTGTTGGAGCACTGATTGGTACAATTGAGAAAAACCACGGTTGTTATTTCCGGATTGCTGTACATCCTGATTATCGCCGCAGAGGAGTCGGCAGAAGTCTGGTATCAGCTATGGAATCCAGGTTTCAAGCTCGTAAAGTCAGTGGTATCTATGTAGCCGTCGATGAGCATAATTCTTTTGCTTTGCCATTGTATGAAGCTATGGGATATAGCGAGAATCAAATCTTCAAATCTGTCCGGAAGCTGAGCATTGTTGGGTAATTTTGATCACTCAGCTGCGAAAGCGGAAACATTTTCTAGAAAAAAGAACTATAGCTGACGATATAGTCTGTTTCATTCATACTCGAGCGTATTTTCCAGAAGTCCATTGCTAATGGCTGGGAGATATGCTTTTTTATTGTTATAATATCTGCAAGTATAGACTTCAATTATTGAGAACAGAGGTGACATATTGAATCAGGAGCCCCAAGTAGATTACACGAGAAATAGGAAACAAAGACATAGATCCTCCAGATCCAAGACTACCCTGGGCGGTCGTTTGGTCTCGGAAATGAAGGATTGGCTGCTTACAGCTGTGATTGTTTTTGCTGTGATGTCTGTTCTTAATGTTTTTGTGTTCAATATATCAACGGTTAAAGGTCAGTCTATGCAGCCAACGCTCTGGGAGGGTGAGAGGCTCTTCATTAATAAAATTTCATTGCTCTTCGTAAATCCAAAACATGGTGATGTTGTCATTCTTCATGATCCAAGTACCGGACCTAGTCATAAGGAGTATTTAGTGAAGCGAGTGATTGGCATACCTGGAGATATCATAGAGGTACGGAATCATCAGTTATACGTGAATGGAAAAATAGTGAATGAGCCCTATATCGATACTGAGATTGAAGATCCGGATTTTGCAGCGTTAACCGTGGAAAGTGGCAATTATTTTGTAATGGGCGATAACCGTCATGCTTCAGCCAGCAAGGACAGCCGTTACTTCGGCTCTATTTCACAGGATATGATTGTCGGCAGGGCTGATTATATATGGTGGCCTCTGTCAAAACTGAATAGATTATAAGAAAGTCAGCGAAGATATGAAAGGAGAAGGCGGAAATGACCAATACATTTCAGTCATCGTATGCTCCCCCGCCTTCCAAGTGGGCACAGCTTAAAGCAGAGATTCAGGAGGCTGCGACATCACTCGGTATTGATGATATCGGGTTTACAACAGCAGAACCTTTTTTATATTTAAAAAATATACTGCAAGACCACCGGGACAAAGGATATGAATCTGGCTTCGAGGAACCCGATCTGGATAAAAGGACAGTTCCAGCATTGTCTTCTGGAGACAAACCGTTATCTATTATTTCGATTGCAGTGGCTTACCCTTCTAAAATGGAGAACCCTCCTAAATCTGAGCCGGGTGCACGTAGAGGCATCCTCGCCCGGGCATCTTGGGGCAGGGATTATCACCATGTGCTGAGGGAAGCCTTAAGTAAGCTAGAGGAATTTATTCACGAGCGTGTACCAGAGGCTGTGCTGGAAAGTATGGTGGACACTGGTGTTCTAGTAGATAGAGCGGTAGCGGAAAGAGCGGGAATAGGCTTCAGCGGCAAAAACTGTTCTATCATCTCGCCCAAATGGGGATCTTGGATTTATCTTGGGGAAATGGTTACGAACATTCCTTTTGCTCCGGATGAACCTGTTGAAGAAGGCTGCGGGGACTGTACCAAGTGTATTGATGCTTGTCCGACCGGAGCGCTGGTGGGTCCGGGTCAGCTTAACGCACAGGCTTGTATTTCTTTTTTGACGCAGACTAAAGGGTTCCTCAGCGAGGAGTATATGACCAAGATCGGCAATCGTCTATACGGCTGTGATACTTGCCAGATTGTATGTCCCAAGAATAGAGGTAAGAACTGGAATCATCGCCCTCAGATGCAACCTGATCCTGAAATTGTGAAGCCGCTGCTGCTGCCGATCCTTGATCTTAGCAATCGTGAGTTCAAAGAGAAATTCGGCAATAGCTCAGCAGCCTGGAGAGGCAAAAAGCCGATGCAGCGAAATGCGATCATTGCCCTAGGCAATTTTAAGGAAGCCGGGGCTGTGCCAAAGCTATCAGAGATTGTTCTGAAAGAGCCGCGGCCAGAGATGCGGGGCACTGCTGCTTGGGCGCTTGGACGTATTGGCGGTGATGAGGCTCTAGCGGCTGTAGAAGCGGGTTTAGAGCGCGAGGAGGATAGCACGGTGAGGGAAATGCTAAGCCGGGCGCAGGATGTGCTCCTTACTGGGAAGAAGGCACGGGAGGACAGCGATATTAATGGAGGAAAAAGTTCATAGACAGGTTGCATATTGCCAATTGCTGTCCAGTTCCCGAAATGCTATGATAGATTCGCGTGCCATATGGCGATGCAGACAATAGAGTGTAGAGGTGGGCTTTAGATGAGTATCGCATTACCTATTATTACATTGGTCGTAGGTCTCATCGGTGGTTTTTTCATCGGTGTATATTATCTGCGCAAACAAATGACAAACATGCAGAATGATCCTGAAATGCTGCAAAAGGTTGCAAAGCAAATGGGTTATAACCTGAACGGGAAGCAAATGCAGCGTGCCCAGCAAATGATGAAGACTCAGGGACAGCCAGGTGCGCGCCCAGGAGCAGCTAAAGGGAATAAACGTAGAAGTAAGTAACCGGGTCCGGATAACATGTATACGGGTGCGGAAGGGGGAGACATCATGGGGAACATCAAGGAATATGTGAACGGTAAAGTTGCAGAGAACCGTGAGCAAATCGAGTATCACGTTGAGAAAATATTAGAATTAATCGGTGAAGATACCGGCCGCGAGGGACTGCTGGAAACACCGGCACGTGTTACGCGGATGTACGAGGAGATATTCGGCGGTTATTCGATAGATCCCCGCGAGGCGCTCGGCGTTACTTTTGATGAGTCTCATGAAGAGCTAGTGATTGTTAAGGATATCGTCTATTACAGCCAATGTGAACACCACATGGCTCCTTTCTTTGGTAAAGTGCATATAGGATACATTCCGAGCGGACGTATTGCTGGACTCAGCAAATTAGCTCGGCTTGTTGAAGCAGTAAGCCGGCGTCTACAGGTTCAAGAACGCATTACGGCGCAAATTGCTGATATTATGACGGAGGTGCTAGGCCCCCACGGTGTTATGGTTGTTGTGGAGGGAGAACATCTGTGTATGTGTGCACGCGGAGTGAAGAAGCCAGGCAGCAAAACGGTAACTATGGCTACTAGAGGGGTCTTCCGTGAGGATGCCGCCGCTCGTGCGGAGTTTCTAAGCTTGATTAAGGAATAAATATCGGGGTGCATACCTCGAAATTGGAAGGACCCATCGTTCACGTAATGTGAATGATGGGTCCTTTTTGGTCAGGGTGTGGGAATAAGAGTGATGTTCACTGTGAATTGAAATAATATCAAAAAGGCTTCCAGGCCAGTTTACTGGCAGCAGCATAACGTTCTGAGACGTAAGGCCAGTTAACGACCTTCCACCAATCCTCAATATAATCGGCCCGATTATTCTGATGTTTAAGGTAATAGGCATGCTCCCATACATCCAGAGCCAGTAACGGAACCACGTCCCATTGTGACAGGTTCTGATGTTTCTCCGCAGTCAAAATCTCCAGTCTATGACTGCGTGGACTCCAGACGAGAATAGCCCAGCCGCCACCTTCAACCTTATTCGCAGCTTCTGTGAACTGTTTCTTGAAGCTGTCATAGCTGCCAAAGCTTTGTTCAATGGCTTCCAGTAAGGCTCCAGTTGGACGCCCGCCACCTTGTGGAGACATTACGTTCCAGAAGATTGTATGGAGATAGTGGCCTGCCCCATTAAAGGCTAGCTCCCGCTCCCAATGCTTAACGAGATCGAAATCTCCTTTCTTGCGAGCCTCAGCTAGCTTGTTCTCCGCTTTATTTAGTCCATCTACATAACTTTGATGGTGTTTATCGTGATGAATCCGCATGGTTTTCTCATCGATGTATGGTTCCAGCGCATTATAAGCATAAGGCAATGGAGGCAGCGTATGTCCGCCAATTGGCACAGCACTCATTTCACGAATATCAAGGATAGTATCTGTAGAAGGAATAAGTCCCTCATTCCGAGTGACATTGTCCTCTTCTGTTCTTACGACATAGTCGGCTGCTGTATAATCTCTCATAATTTGCGTGAGCTGTCCGGGTGAGCTCAGAGTGTGCAGTACGGCAAGGAAATACTCTGATTCGCGAATAATATGCAGGATCACAGTGGTTGCAAGGGGGACGGCTTTGACGGCTGCGCTACTTTCCATAATGGCAAAAAGCTGCCGAACAAATTCTTGGGATTGGGTACAGGAGATATGCAGCAGCTTTTCTGTTTCCGCAGTGAGTTCAGCCTGACTTGGTGGAGAAGCAGAGAGGGCAGAATTCAATAACTGCTGAGCGGCCATCTCTGTGGCACCGAAGACCACTGCCCATTCATCCAGCAGTTTAACATAGGGTTCCTCCAGGTTAGGTACGATTGCTTTGATAACCTCGGTATGCTCTTTCTCTTGTGTTTTCCAGAATACGATTTCTTCTAAAATACGTACTGGCAGCATCGGCCCGTATACATATAACATTCCAAGAAAACCTCCCGTGATATGTCTTCATCAGTCCATTATATGTGTGCTCATGATAGCTTATGAAGAGCATAAGAACGCGATAATAATATCGTTGACAACCGTTTGATATGGTGAAATAATACAGGAAAATAAAGGCAATGATACCGAAAGGTACAACCTCGCGAAAAGGAGGGTGTACCTTTTTTTTGTCGTGTGGACCGATTAATGAAATCCTATGGGGTAGTAGAAAAACTTTGAGAAATGAGATGAGGGTATGAACAAGCTTGAGAAGAAGCAATTTTATAATCAGCTTTTAAAATTAGCGGTACCGATATCCCTCCAAAGTCTAGTCATGGCGGTGCTGTATTTAGTAGATCAATTGATGGTAGGGCAGCTTGGGGGTGTAGCGATCGCTTCGGTTGGGATGGCTAGTAAAATCTATAGCGTGATTTCAGTGGTACTGGCGGGTCTTGCAACGGGTCTTGCTATATACGCGGCTCAATATTGGGGGAGTAAAGACCGAAAGAGCATCACACCACTACTGGGATTAAGTCTTGGAATTGGCCTGATCTTGTCGGGTTCATTTACGATATTTGTTTTTTTCAACCCTCGGCTATGTCTGTCTATTTTTACAACGGATAAAGAAGTGTTGGAGAATGGGTACATTTTTCTGAAAATCGTTGCCCTCAGTTATATTCCAACGATGTTGACGATGCTCTATTCGGCGGTTCTACGAAGTTCAGGACATGTAAAGTATCCAATGATTGTTAGCATAGCTGCTGTAGGAATGAATATTATTTTAAACTATGCGCTTATTTTTGGGCATTGGGGATTTCCAGAGCTTGGACTTGCAGGTGCGGCATATGCAACGTTAATCTCACGTATAGTCGAAAGTGCTTTGATTGTCGGAGCCGTATATCGTGGAAAGCTGCCGGGTGCCGGAGGTATTAAGGAACTCAGTTCGTTTTCGAAAGCGCTGTGCATACCTTTTTTAAGAACGATAGCGCCTATTGTTTTAACGGAATTGGTTTGGGTCTTAGGGGAGGCTTGTTATTCCGTAATATATAGCCGTATGGGCACAGCAGAGATGACCGCTATGACAGTGACCTTTCCGCTGCAGGGGTTGACGATTGGGCTTCTGGCAGGGCTTTCTGGTGCAGCTGGCATTATGGTCGGACATAAGCTGGGAGAGAATAATAATGCAGGTGCTTTTCAGTATGCTCGTTTTTTTGTTCGAATAGGAGTAGGGATTTCATTGCTGCTTGGTGTGCTTATTGCTGTTCTTGCCCCGCTCTACGTCTCAGCCTTTAACTTAACATTGGAAGAACGCCGAATGGCCACTTCCGTTATCTGCTTTTTTGCTCTTTTTTTATGGATAAAGGTGGGCAATATGATGATTGCGGGAGGGATCCTGCAGAGTGGTGGCGATAGTAAATTCGTCTTTATTATGGAAGCCTCCACAACTTGGTTGCTTGGGGTGCCTCTAGGGCTACTGTTGTCATGGGGATGGAAACAGCCTCTTCCCTGGGTATACTTCTTTCTGTCCCTGGAAGAGGCTGTTCGATTGGTTATAGGTTACGTGCGTTTTCGCCGTGGTAAATGGTTGAAGCAACTGACCCATCAGGGGACAGAGGCGGATTGTAGTGCTTAACTAGTTACTTGCCATCGCCGGCTGGTTGCCATTGTAGGTTTTGGCTAGTTGAACATTTCCTAAGAAAGCAGAGACTCGCCGCAAATACTCACGCGGGTGCTCACGGAACAGCAATTCATGATGGCTGCCCTCTACGACCCAGGAATCTGAGAACGGATTGCTTTGGTTCGCGGCCAGCTTTTCGGCAATAGGATAAGGAGCTTTATCATCTTCGGTTCCATGCATGAGTAGAATAGGGAAAGGATAATCTTCGGATTTGACCTTCGCATAAGGAATTTGATTCAGCCCCGTACCGTTCAGAACTGGGAACAGCATTTCCATAATCGCCAGGGAAGGCTGGCGGGGCAGATCAATATTTTGCTTAATATTATGATACAGCGTATCTGGTTCTAACAAAAAGGTGCTGTCCAGAATCATCGCGTCAATGTCCTCTGATACTAATCCTGTTTGCAGTGCTGTGCCAGCTCCCATGGAGAAGCCCCATACCACTAACTCCTCAGCTCCACGTTCCTTAGCAAAATCAATAGCGCCTAGAAGCTGCTGGGACTCTTTTTTACCTCCGGTTGCAATATCCTTGTTGCCTTGGGCAGCAAAGCCGTAATCAAACATCACGACATTGAAATTAAGACTGTGTGCATAGTGAGCGAGATCGTACATAGGTACCCAAGATTCTTCCCGGTTGGCGCCATAGCCATGGCTGAACACGATAGTTTTGGTAGCCCCTTCGGAGGGAATATACCAGCCGCTCATCATCCGACTTCCATCTTTAGCTGGAAACGTCACATCCTCGTATGCGAGACCTTTGGCCTGCATGGGATTGGAATACAGAGGTGCGACCGTTGGATTAGATAATACCCAGGCGATATAGCCATGAAGTGAGACAAAGCAGAAGGCTAAGAAGAAAAAAATAGATAATAGCAGTGCAACGATAATATGCTTCACACGAATCATCCGCAGCGATAGCCGGGATGAACTGCCTTGTTTAGGTAGTTTAGGTCGACGGGAGACGGTTGTGCCGGTTTGGCGAGTTGCCAGATCCATATGGTCCCCTCCTAAGAATGATGTGAGTACTAGTGCCTAGAAGAATTTGTAAAAATGATTCTAAAGCATCAGTAGATAATTTAATATGTTAATCGTATGAAAAAGCCCTTACAAAGTCAATGAATTAGATGCTTTTGTAATGTAACTGTAAAGTGCGGCCCAACCTTTTCCGGCACATTTTTGGCACAACTCCGGCGGAGTGAATATACTGGACTTTCCATAGAGTTTTGCACTAAGATAGAGTTAGTTATAATGTAACCGAGTTTCATTTGATGAAACACGAGGGGGAGATTGTCATGGAGGACCGAAAGCTTACAGTGCGTGCGGTAGAACGTGCGCTTGATATATTGCTTTGTTTTACGCAGGACAGAGATTTAGGGTTGACGGAGATCGCTTCAAAGATTGATTTACATAAAAGTACCGTCCATCGGCTGCTGGCAACCTTGGAGGAAAAGGGCTTCCTCATTCGTAATCCGGCCACTGAGAAATACAGCTTGGGTATACGAATTTGGGAATTGTCTACGCATTTGCCTGCTTTTGATGAGTCGGCCGCGGTATTATTGCCGTCAATGGAACGGCTGCGGGATCGGCTAGGGGAGACCGTAAGTTTATACTTACGCGACGGCATAGAACGTGTGCGGATTCAGGCGGTTCAGAGCCAGCAGGCCATCCGGCGAGTGGCGCAGATCGGTGCGAGATTGCCTTTATCTGTGGGCGCATCAAGCAAAGTGCTGGCAGCCTATGCTCCTCCAGAGGTGCTGAAAGAATTGCTGGAGAGTTCGGGATGGCCGGACTACGTTGAGAAGGATGTCTATCAAGAGCAGCTTAATGACATTATCCGGCTCGGATATGCCACCAGTTTTGAGGAACGCGAGCCCGGCGCGGCCGCGGTGGCGGTGCCTGTTACGGGCCGCAGTGGAAATGTGATCGCGGCGTTATCACTGTCCGGCCCAGTTAGTCGCCTATCCCGAGATACGCTAGTGGAATATGCCGCGGTACTGAAGGAAGCGGCTAGTGAAATGGGCATGATGATTCCTTAATTGGCTGGCTGATAGATAACTGATGGGTAACTGAGGGTAATTGATGGCCTGATGGGTAACTGAGGGTAATTGATGGCCTGATGGGTAACTGAGGGTAATTGATGGCCTGATGGGTGACTGATGGATAATTGATGGGTGACTGACGGCTAACTGATGGGTAATCAACAGCTAACTGACGGCTGGCTAATGGCTCCCCCACCTTGCGTTGGTTTGGTGAGCTTCAGTGAATATACGTTCCTTTGGAAGCCTCAGTAACTCGTAATGCTGAGTCTGGAGTGTTAGAACCCATAGTCTAGATAGGCGGAAAGGCAGAGCGACAGAGAGAGGGGAGGCTAGAATCCACGAATGCACGAACCCAGGAACCTAGGAACGCAGAAACCCTCGAACTCATGAACCCACGAATGCAGAAACCACGAATGCAGAAACCCAGAAACCACGAATGCAGAAACCCAGGAACCCGCGAACGTGCAAACCCGCGAACCTAGGAACACACTAAGCCGCGAACCCACGAACCCACGAACCCACGTATCTCATAACTCGTACACAAGTAATCTCGGGTTGTTATATAGATGTCCCTGAGGCTTTCGGACTCAGAAGACGCTATTTGCGGATTTACAGCCATTTTGGCAGAGTTTCGGACCCCATTGCAGCTATTCAACCCAAACGAGCACCTTTAGCGTGTTTTTTATGCCAATAGCGACTATGGAGTCCGATAGCACGTCAAAAATTGGATAATCGAGCGTATAGGGTCATCTGGGTCCGATAGTGCCGAATTCTAAGCGTCCCCTGGGGCTTTCGGACTCAAAGGACGCTATTTGCGAATTTAAAGCCAGTTTGGCATAGCTTCGGACCCCATTGCAGCTATTCGACTAAAACGAGCACCTTTAGCGCGTTTTTCATGCCAATAGCGACTATGGAGTCCGATCGCGCGCCAAAAGTCGGATAATCGAGCGAATAGAGTCATCTGAGTCCGATAGCATGGAAACCTCGGCGTCCCCTGGGGCGTGCGGACTCAGGGGACGCTATTTGCGAATTTAAAGCCAGTTTGGCAGAGTTTCGGACCCCAATGCAGCTATTCGACCAAAACGGGAACCTTTAGTATGTTTTTCATGCCAATAGCGACTATGGAGTCCGATCCCACGCCAAAATTTGGATAATCGAGCGTATAGGGTCATCTGGGTCCGATAGCGGCGAATCCTAGTGTCCCCGGAGGTGTGCGGACTCAGAAGACGCTATTTGCGAATTTAAAGCCATTTTGGCGTAGTTTCGGACCCCAGTGCAGCTATTCGACCAAAATGAGCTCCTTTAGCGTGTTTTTTATGCCAATAGCGACTATGGAGTCCGATCGCAGGCCAAAAATCGGATAATCGAGCGAATAGAGTCATCTGAGTCCGATCGCACACTAAAAGTCGGATAATCGAGCGAATAGAGTTATCTGAGTCCGATCGCACACTAAAAGTCGGATAATCGAGCGAATAGAGTTATCTGAGTCCGATCGCGCGGAATCCTAAATGTTCCCTGAGCCTCACGCAGCAATGGTGAAGATCCCAAAGGCAACAGACAGTGGCACCCCACCCGCCACAAATTGGCTGCTGGAACGACTCCATAAAAAAGGGACTGCTCACAGCCACTCATGGCCGTGAAACAGTCCCTTTTTAAGTTACTTTAAATCTATTCTACCGACACCGCGGAAGAGTCTGTAGCATCTGCCAGCATCTGGCGAAGAACAGTCTGCAGGATACCGCCGTTGCGATAGTAATCAATATCGACTGTACTGTCGAGTCGTGCAATGACAGGGAAATCGAATTGTGTGCCGTCTTCACGGGTAGCCGTGACAGTTAGCTCTTGACTTGGTGCCACGTTGTTATCGAGACCAGTAATGTTGAAGGTCTCGCGTCCGGTCAGTCCCAAGCTGCTCCAGCCGTGGCCTTCTTGGAATTGAAGTGGGAGTACACCCATACCGACCAGATTGCTGCGGTGAATCCGCTCAAAGCTCTCAGCGATAACTGCTTTAACGCCAAGCAGAAGCGTACCCTTAGCCGCCCAGTCACGTGAGCTTCCTGTTCCATACTCCTTACCAGCGATGACGATCAGATTTTGTCCAGCATCCTGATAGAGCATGGAAGCATCATAGATGGACATAACCTCGTCGCTTGGCAAGAAGGTAGTAACGCCGCCTTCTGTACCAGGAGCTACTGCGTTACGAATCCGAATGTTAGCGAACGTACCGCGCATCATGACTTCGTGGTTTCCGCGGCGTGAGCCGTAGGAGTTGAAGTCTGCACGTTCTACACCATGATCGCGTAAATATTCGCCAGCAGGACCAGAGGTAGAGATATTACCCGCTGGTGAGATATGGTCGGTTGTCACGGAATCAGCAAGCAGCGCTAGAACGCGTGCATCTTTGATATCCTTAATGTCTCCCAGACCGTCTGCCAGATGTTCGAAGAATGGCGGATTCTGGATGTACGTGGAATTATCATCCCACTCATACAGCTCGCCTTGCGGAACAGGAATCGAATTCCAACGTTCGTTAGCGGTGAATACATTTTCGTATTTGCTACGGAACATCTCCGGACTAAGGGAGAGACCAATGGCTTCACGAATTTCAGCAGTGGTTGGCCAGATATCTTTCAGGAATACTGGCTCACCTTGCGGATCAAATCCAAGTGGCTCAGTTTGCAAATCGATATTTACTGTACCAGCCAGTGCGTAAGCAACTACGAGCGGCGGTGAAGCCAAGTAGTTTGCTTTTACCTGAGCATGTACGCGGCCTTCAAAGTTCCGGTTACCGGAGATGACTGCGGCTACGGTCATGTCATTGTCAGTAATGGCTTGACTAACTTCTTCAGGCAATGGACCGGAGTTACCGATACAAGTGGCACAGCCATAACCAGCCAAGTAGAAGCCCAATGCTTCGAGTGGTTTCAGCAAGTCTGCTTTTTGCAGGTATTCAGTAACCACCAAGGATCCTGGAGTCAAGCTGCTCTTAACGTAAGCTGGTTTGGTCAGACCACGTTCCACAGCTTTTTTCGCCAAAAGACCTGCTCCAAGCATAACGCTAGGGTTGGAAGTATTCGTACAGCTAGTAATAGCTGCGATTACGACTGCACCTGTGCTGAGCTTGCTAGTAGTATCGTTTTTGTGCTGTACTTCTACGACTTGAGCGATTTTCTCATCGCTGAGACCATAACCGCCTTTGTCTACAGGTGTACGGATAATGCCTTCGAAATTTTCCTTCATATGCGTAAGCTCGATCCGGTCTTGTGGACGTTTTGGTCCAGCCAAGCTAGGAACGACAGAAGCTAAGTCAAGCTCAATCACATCGCTGAACTCAGGGTCTGGCGTATCCGAGGTACGGAACATCCCTTGTGCTTTGTAATAAGATTCAACCAACGCCACCAGATCATCCGGACGGCCCGTACTGCGAAGATAAGCGAGTGTCTCGTCATCTACAGGGAAGAAACCGATAGTTGCTCCGTATTCTGGCGCCATGTTGGCAACAGTTGCCCGGTCAGCCAGACTGATGTTAGCAAGGCCAGGTCCGTAGAATTCGACGAATTTGCCGACTACACCCTTTTTACGCAACATTTCAGTTACTGTCAGTGCCAAATCCGTTGCTGTAGCTCCTTCGATAAGGCTGCCTGTAAGCTTGAAGCCCACTACATCAGGTGTAACAAAATAGAGCGGTTGTCCAAGCATTCCTGCTTCAGCCTCAATACCGCCTACACCCCAGCCCACAACACCCAGACCATTGATCATCGTGGTATGGGAATCCGTTCCTACAAGGGAATCTGGATAAACGACAGTTTCACCATCGATAGTTTTAGTAGTGGCAACGGAAGCTAAATACTCTAGATTTACCTGGTGCACGATACCTGTTGCTGGTGGAACTGCACGGAAGTTGTTAAAAGCTGTCTGTGCCCAACGAAGGAAACGGTAACGCTCCTCGTTGCGTTCGAACTCAACGTTCATATTGTATTCCAAGGCGTCTGCTGTACCGAAAGCATCAACCATGACAGAGTGGTCAATTACAAGGTCAACCGGGACAAGCGGATTGATCTGTTTAGGATCTCCTCCGGCTTTTTTTACAGTATCACGCATAGCTGCGAGATCCACGACTACCGGAACTCCGGTGAAATCCTGAAGCACGATACGAGCAGGGATAAATGGAATTTCTTTATTACGGTCAATGTCACCTGACCAATCGGCCAGTTGTTTCACATGTTCTTCAGTAATTGCCCGTCCGTCAAACTGACGTACAGCAGCCTCTAGTAGGACTTTGATCGAAAAAGGCAGGGAAGAAATAGAGCCCAATCCTTGTTCCTCAAGGGACTTCAGATCATAATAGCGATAAGATTTGCCGCCTGATTCCAGGGTCCGAGCCAATGAAAAATGATCCTTGCTTGGCATATATGCGCCTCCTTGTTTCGTCTAATGAAACCCAATTTCAAATTGCTTCTAGCTTAATTATAACGGTTACAAAGTGGGGAGTAAAGTTTTTTTTCCTACATCTAAAGCCCGAATTATGCCTGAGAAAATGCCAAGCTACCCTTCCATTGTTATATTGTATCGTTTCGGGATATTCTTTTTACCTCAAAAAGAGCCATTTAAAGGAGATAATACGAAAGAATTCACAGGAATCCTTGGTTTTACTTAATTATTAGGCGAAATACACACTGAATTTCTCTTCCTCAGTTATTAGGTGATAGGGTCCTCGTTGTCGATGTTGGATTGAGATGTCGGACTTGGGGTTAGAGTTTTTGCCTGAAACATCCTTAACTATTCAACCGATCTGTATAGCGGCCTGTTTCCTTTCATATACATAGAACAGCAGTTAAAAGGGAAAGAAGGGGCGCGAGTATAATGGAACAACAGTGGAAGCAAAGTCTTTATGTATATGTTGATCAAGTGAATAAGGCCAGGGTGGAGCCTAAGTCATCATCGCATACCGTTTCCGTATCCGTTAAAGATCCGCGTTTTCTGGTAGAACAAGGGGAGCGTTCAAGACGTCTTGCGGAGTGGTATAAAGAACGTGGGATAACTCCTTTGCGCGGAGAGACAGGGGTTAAGACTTTGCGGACCGTCCGGCAGACTCCGACCGAGGTAGTAGCAGAGGTTACACTGCATAGTGCGCTTTATTATGAAAAAGGCGGTGTTAACCACCGCGAGGATATTATCGAGCTGGAGCGGCTGACCTTTGTACGGGACGGTGGGGGCTGGGAGATTGCTGGTGTGGAACGAAGTGTCCCTGAAAGAAATACGGTTCATCGGGCAGAGGTAGAGCTATCGGGCAGACTATCCAAATGGGGAGAGGCTTTGCCGGCACCGCTGCCATCACAGCCCCTGCTAAACCGGAATGTCCTCGGAGAAATTGCAGGTTCAAGAGAGGTTCGTTATAACCGTGAAGAAGCTGTGGCGTATGCCGGCCGCTGGTGGAAAGACGGCAATCCGGAGTTCGAAACCTTCGAGGTGGATTGCACAAATTATGTCTCCCAATGTCTCTTTGCAGGGGGAGCACCTATCAACTATACTGGTAAAAGAGAAACGGGCTGGTGGTACAAAGGTTACCAAGGCAAACAAGAATGGTGGAGCTATAGCTGGGCTGTATCAGACAGTCTGCAACGCTATTTGAGCGGAAGTCGGAGCAGTGGCTTGCGTGCGAAAGTCATGGAGCGGCCGGAGCAATTGATGCTGGGCGATATCATTCAATATGACTGGGATGGCAACGGGCAGTATCAGCACAGCACAATCGTCACAGCTTTTGATGCAGGAGGCATGCCGCTTGTGAATGCACGTACCGTTAGCAGCCGTCATCGGTATTGGGATTATCGTGATTCCTACGCATGGACTGATCAAACGAAATACCGTTTTTTTCATATTAACGACTACTTATAGTACAGAAAGAGGTTAAGGGAATGGGGAACGCAAAACTAACCGTAGGGCTGGTGTACGGGGGCAAATCAGGAGAACATGAGGTATCGCTACAGACGGCTTTTGCCGTGATGAACTCATTTGATTATGATAAATATGAGATTATACCTTTTTACATTTCAAAACAGGGATTGTGGAAGGTTGGAGAGAAGTTATCAGCGCCTTACAGCCAAGTGGAGCAGCTCAAGCTTGCAGAAGCGACCGAAGATATGGGCACAGCCCTGAACGTGGTATTTAGTGGATTATCGGGTGCTGACCAAACAGTGGACGTAATGTTCCCGCTGTTGCACGGCACGTATGGTGAGGACGGAACGATTCAAGGGTTGTTCGAAATGGCGAATATTCCTTACATCGGTGCTGGTGTTCTTGCCTCTTCGGCAGGTATGGATAAGGTGGTCATGAAGAAGCTGTTCGCTGATGCCGGTCTGGATCAATGCGAGTTTTGTTATTTCAACATCAGCGCTTGGAAAAGAAAACGTCATGAGTTGATTGTTGGTGTAGAGGATAAACTGGGATATCCGGTATTCGTGAAGCCTGCCAATCTAGGCTCAAGTGTAGGTATTTCTAAGGCTGCCGATAAGGATAGTCTTGTAAAAGCCATTGATTTTGCTTTCCGCTATGATACCAAAGTTATTATTGAGGAGTTTGTGGATGCGCGTGAGGTAGAGGTTGGCGTGCTTGGAAATGATGAACCAGAAGCCTCTGTTCCGGGTGAAATCGTTTCTTCTGGTGAATATTATGATTACGCAGCCAAATATACGGACGGCAAATCGCAAATGATGATTCCTGCACCAGTGGATTCTGAAGTGGCCGATCGTTTGCGGGAGTCCGCGATAGTTGCTTTTCGAGCGATTGAGGGCAGTGGAATTACCCGGGCAGACTTCTTCTTGCGAAAATCGGATGGTAAAATTCTAATTAACGAAGTGAACACGATGCCTGGTTTCACTCCTTACAGCATGTATCCGCTATTGTGGCGTGAGACGGGTGTATCTTATAGAGCTCTGTTAGACCGAATGATTGAGTTAGCCTTGGAGCGCTATAATTTTAAACAAGGTCTTAAGTACGACAACGAGTAATAGAAGCTATAGCGGGAATATCCCGACTGGAAGGAGAGAAGAAACATGGGTTTTCAAACAGAATTCAACTCCGTCTGCAAATTCAAGAGTGAACAAGAGCTGTACGAGCTGCTGGAATATGGGCGCACCAAAATGGTGAAGCAAGGCTTTCGTGTGTATCCGACGGGTCAAAAGGTTATTGCTTACACCCCTGAGAATGTAGCTGTAGCCATTGTCAAAATTTCAGCCTCGATTGCAGAGATTAATTTTCAAGGGCATGAGGTTACCGCGGTCGAGATGGAGCTTGTGCGTAAGCTGAATGAAGAAGAGTCCAGAGTGCAGACGGCTTTGGCTGAGGAAATGTTTTTTGGAGCACAGGGATGATTGTCCGCTTCGGATATGTAGCGATGTCCACCGTTATCAAAGACTGCTCCCCATCCAAGACAATGACGATGGCCTCTTTTAAGAAGCTGGATGACCGTGAAGCGGCACTTCGGCGTTTGGAGAACATCGCTAGAATGAATCTGCATAATACGCTGCGGTTGATGAAGCATAATGTGGCTTCGGACATCATGGTGTACCGCCTCACTTCCAAAATCATTCCTCTGGCGACGCATCCGGATTTGCAGGACTGGAATCCGTTTGCGGCGCTCGCCGAGGAATTTGCGGAAGTGGGCCAATATGTGAAAAAGCACGGGCTGCGCGTTTCTTTTCATCCAGATCACTTTACAGTACTTAGTACACCCCGTCCGGAGGTGCTGATAAACTCCGTACGGGATTTGCAGTACCATGTGGACATGCTGGTTGCTATGGGGCTTCCTGCCATGGCGAAGAACAATATCCATATTGGCGGAGCTTATGGGGACAAGCCTGTAGCGGCGAAGCGATTCGAGGAGCATTTCCGCGCGCTGCCGGCAGCGCTGCAGGAGCGTATAACGCTGGAGAATGACGATAAGACATTTACAGCTCCGGAGACACTGGCAGTTAGTCAGAGCGTAGGATTACCGATGGTGCTGGATATTCACCACCAATGGGTGAATAATGAAGGAGAGCTCCCTTGGGAGCTGTGGCCTGACATTTTGCAGACATGGCGAAGCGAGCTAGCACAGAAGGACGTTCCTTCTGGAGAGCTTTTGCCGCCTAAGATTCATGTATCCAGTCCGCGCAGCCCGTCTGATCCGCGCAGCCATGCGGATGGCGTGGAACCTGCGCCTTTGCTGGCTTTTCTGAAACGTATTGCCGCAGATACGCCTGCTGTCGATGTTATGATTGAGGCGAAACTAAAAGATGGCGCGTTATTTGGATTGATGGAGGCTATGAAGGAGCTGGCTGAGGCTGGTAACGGAATTTCCTTATTAAATGGGGCAAGCGTGAATATTGAACCTTAAACAATGAAAATAAGGAGATAGGTCCCGAATACGGGTCCTATCATGACTTGATATGTAACTTGAAATAGGGTACGTTGAATGAAACTTTAATCGCTTATCGTCTTTATATGGACCTGGGGCATTTATGCTCGCAGGTGAGAATTGGGTCCTCTTTTGGCGGAACTTTGGGAACCTGGGGAACGTTTTGACGTATTGCACGGTATTGTGAATAGGATTGCTTTAGAATTAAAGCCATTGGCGATTATGTTCAAGAAAGTGGAGTGAAGATATGAGTCCTTTAAATCCAGAGGGTAAGAATGAACGTGAACCCTATGTAGTAACAAGCAAGGGACATACGGCGGTGGCCATTAATGCGGCTGCCAAAGCAGGAGAATGGATAAAGAGCAGACAGGGTCTCGTGAAGGAGCTGAATACAAAAACTTCAGCACAAGATCTGGTTACGGAAGTTGATAAAGGCGTTGAGCAAATGATCCGCAGGCTGATCCTGACACATTTTCCCGACCATGCCATTCTCGGGGAAGAGGGGGTTTCGCCGGGAGCAGCAGCGGCTACCGCTGCATTGGAAGAAGCTCGTGAGCATGAATATTTGTGGATTGTAGATCCTGTAGATGGTACGACTAATTTCGTACACGGATTTCCTTTTTACTGTGTCTCCATAGCATTGGTGATTCGCGGTGAACTAACTGTAGGCGTTATTTATGATCCGACTCGTGATGAAATGTTCGTCGCTGAAAAAGGAAAGGGAGCTTACATGCACGGTGTTCCTACCTCGGTCTCTACGGAGACTGATTTTGGGGACAGCCTGATTGCTATGGGCTTTCCGCCGGATCGTGAGTTTGCACAACCTGTGAATATGGCCGGACTGCAAAGTATTCTTCCGCAGATTCGTGGTATTCGTGCCGGAGGCGCGGCTGCTCTACATTTAGCTTATGTGGCGGCAGGCCGTGTAGATGGCTATTGGGAAGTGGGCTTAAGCCCTTGGGACTGTGCAGCAGGAGTACTGCTTGTACTTGAATCAGGAGGCAAGATTACGGATACCCTAGGACGTTCATATGATATTGGTACACGCCATGTAGTAGCAAGTAATGGCCACATTCACGAATATTTGGTTTCGTCACTGAAGAATGCTGAAGCAACAGGATATAAGCTTTAGGGAGGACGATACAGCATGAGTGAGAAGGATGATTTGGAACGCAAGCTGAGCGAAATGTTGGTAGATGGTGAGATGGAACAAGGCGATCGTACGGCTAAGGAAATCCGGGAAATCTCACCTAAATATGAAATTCGTATTCAGACTACGCTCGATCCTATTGTGGAAGAAACATTACGTTATCGTAAGATTGGATATGAGCTGGATGACCGTTATGATAAATATCTGGAGCGTGCAGGGCAGAAGTTAGAGTCAGATGAAGATTCAGACAATAATAGCCAGTGATTTGCGAGGGGCGGTTTCCTGAATATAGGAGGCCGCTCTTTTGCGTTGCTATCCTGGATGGTAGAATGGAATTAGAACAATTTGGGAGGGATACGATGCTAGGCAATTGGAAAAAAATTTGGGCAGCTGGCATAAGCAGCCTGCTTTTGTTATCTGCGCTGATTACCGTAGGAGCAGGCACGGCAAATGCGGCTGACACGACTGCGATACAAGACTCTGGGCAAGATGTCTTTCGCATCGTAGCTCTAGGTGATTCCATTACTGCTGGCTACGAGCCAGGAATGACGGACGTGAATACTAAGCCATACGGCTATGCGGAGAGATTGCTTGAGCAGGGCTGGTATCATGGCAGAAGTGCACTTACTAATTATGGTATTCTAGGGCTGACTACGGCCGGATTACGTAATTACACAGGAGCGATCAAGGATGGTTCAGTGATTACTGCTGAAGGAGTTCAGGCAGGTCTCCCAGATCCACGAATAGAGCAGTTCGTGAAGCTAACTCCGCAGATCGCAGCAGAGCTTAAGGAAGCTGATCTGATTACCATTACGATTGGCGGGAATGATGTAAGCAGTCTGTTCTTGCAGTTCAAGGAGCTGACGGATGCGGATTTCCAAACACAGCTGGACCAGCGGCTAGCGGATTATCAAACAAATGTGAAGGCATTGCTGGAGAATATTCGTGCGGTAAGTCCGCAAACGACGATTATACTGGCCGATCAATATCAGCCTGCCCCTAAGGTTGCGCTTGGTCAAATGTACAACAGATTAATGACGGCAGCGGGCAAATTTACGGAAGCAGCGGATAGTGTAGCTGCAAGCGTGAACCAAGAGGGAGCGAAGGTGCTTGTAGCTCATGTTGCGGCAAAGTTTGCCGGGGTAGAAGGCTCGCTGACACATATTATTGGAGCAGGGCAAACTGATTTTCACCCGACGCAGCTTGGATACGAGACTATTGCTAAGGTCTTTGCGGAGTTACAATGGGGAGAGTATCGCGTTCCTAGTGTAGCTACAATGGCTACTGCATCGGTACCGATGTCGATTGTAGTGAAGGGCGTGGAGTTGAATACACCCAATAAGCCTATCCTTAAAAATGGGCAGAACTTTTTGGCGCTAAAAGATATTCTAAATGCCGTGGGCGCAAGCGGGAAGTGGGATAACAAAACCTCCAGCGCTACCATCGTGTATGGTGGAAGAACCGTTGTGATCACCATTGGCTCGAAATTTATTAAGGTGAATGGAGAGAACGTGGCTATTGATACTCCAGCTTTTCTGCAAAAGGTAGGCAAGGAGGACAAAACCTACTTACCCCTTGCCGCTTTGGCGACAGGACTTGGATTCGATGTTAATTACAGCAGCAAACTGCGAACTGCTTTCATAAATCCATAAAGCTGCATACTATACATCATAAGAAATTAAATTAAGCCCGTAAGGAAAAGGTGGATGGAATATTGTCTAGTTCAAAATATAATGCTGAATATATCATCACCATGGATGATATAGTGCGGGAGGGTCATCCCGTACTTCGTACCGTAGCACAACCAGTAGAGCTTCCATTACAGGCGGAAGATCGTGAGGCTTTGCAATGTATGCTTCAATTTCTGAAGAACAGTCAGGACCCGGAGATTTCCGAAGAATATAAGCTGCGCTCTGGCGTAGGTCTGTCGGCGAATCAAATCGGACTGGAGAAGCGTATGTTCGCGATGTATCTTACAGACGAGAGAGGGCGGGCTGTAGAGCATGCTTGGGTTAACCCTAAGATCATAAGCCACTCCTTGTCTATGGTGTACTTACCAGAAAGCGAGGGCTGTCTGTCCGTTGATCGTCCCGTGCATGGCTTTGTACCTCGGTATGAAACCGTGAAGGTGAAGGGTTATGATCTGGAGGGCAAGGAGGTTGTCCTTAAATTTAAGGGCTACCAAGCTATCATCATCCAGCATGAAATAGACCATCTCGATGGGATTATGTTCTATGACCGAATTAACAAGGAGAACCCGTTTAAGCTGCCTCAGGGCGTGGAGATCCGGAACTTATATGAGTAGGAGAGTAACTCTGAATTAAAAAGCGGGCGACCTTACAGCGTAAAGCTGATGGTCGCTTTTTTTTACCTATCGGCAAGATTATGATATTTCAAATATTTTACAAATCAATCGGAAGGATGTACCCTTACAATTAATGGATTTAAATTAGTAATAAGAGGAGGGCGTTAAATGAACTGGAGCAGAATGCCAATTAGAGGATTCGCCAACGAATACAATGATGAGGTTAAAAAGATTGATGAGCAGATTTTGAGTCTGATTCAGGAACGTAAAGCTATAACAGGCAAGAAACGATTATCCCCTGATAGTAAGCTACTTGAGGAATGGGCAACTAGATTCGAGATGAATACTACTCAGATTGTGCAGCATTTGCACCTTATGAATGAAACTGTACCCAGAAGACAATATTGGGAAGAGCCTGGTTTATTGCTGGGAGTGCTTCCGATTGTGAAGCGGACGGTCGTTGAAGAATGTGAATATATACTTACGCATGCTATGCAGTATGAAGCCTTCAGCATAGTTACTGTGGAAATCAAATATTTAAAAGAAGCTGTAGGACATATCCATCTTCGAACGGCTTTAACGCTTGAAGTGGCGGGTGAGAATGAATATGAAGTGCAGCCGCATGGTGGTCATGGAGGTGGAGCGCATACACAAATGCAATTCTTGGTCGCCCCAACGCTGCCGGAGCATCTGGAGGGTGTAGAGTTTTCACTAGTACCTGGGAGCGAGCAAATGTTAAGACCGTTAATGACTGAGATTACGTTGGACAAGCAGGTGGATTTTACATGAGAGCAGTAGAATATTTGGACTTCCAAACGCTGTTAGCGGATGAAATCCGTAGATAAAGGTGGTCACTATCGCTCACACTCTTACAAAACGATTCTTTCTTTAACCCCTAGACTATATACGGTGTGTGTCTGCTTTTTGCGGTGTGAGCTACAGAGTTATTAGGGAAAACTCCCTGAAAATAACCTATATTCTCTGTAAATGAACAGAATTAGGGATTTCCTCCCTAAAAAATGGGGTAAGTTCTTTGTTTTCCGCTAAATCAGCTAAATTATAGGGAGGGTTTCCCTGATTATCTATTCAAGCTCCCTAACCCTTGTACTAAACTCCGGGAAGGTCTGGCGATACCTGTTACGTAGCCTAGAGAAATTGACGCTTGAGATCGGCTGGCTTAAGCTTGCCACAAGCTACAGAGGCAGACCGTGGATGAGTAAAAATGTAGAGCAGCGATCCTCCAATATAGGAGAATCGCTGCTCTTTTAACATTTGCGGTTTATGGGACTGGGACAGCTCCTTAATCTATGCAGCTGTTATTCAGCTTATAGAGCACTGCGTTTCATAATCCATTCTTATTTCTCAGTCGCCATAGCGCGGAAGGATTCTTCAGCTGCGATAAGTGTAGCATCAATATCTGCATCAGTATGTGCTGTGGTCAGGAACCAAGCTTCGTATTTCGAAGGGGCAAGGTTAATGCCACGGTTCAGCATATGCCGGAAGAAGCTGGCGAACAATTCGCCGTCTGTATCCTGAGCCTCGTCATAATTCGTAACCGGATGATTACAGAAATGAGTGGAGAACGAACCACGGATGCGGTTGATTGTCAGTGGAATGCCATGACGGTCTGCAGATGCTTTAAGTCCATCGGCGAGGCGGATTGCAAGCCGATCCATTTCTTCGTATACACCCTCTGCACTCAGAACCTCTAAACAAGCAATCCCTGCAGAGATAGACGCAGGATTGCCCGCCATTGTGCCGGCTTGATATGCCGGTCCAAGTGGAGCTACCTGTTCCATAACATGCTTGCGGCCGCCGTAAGCGCCGATAGGCAGGCCGCCACCGATGATTTTGCCAAGTGCAGTAAGGTCAGGAGTAATGTCCTCATGATTATCCAGCCCCGCATAGGTTTGTGTAGAACCATAATGGAAGCGGAAGGCAGTAATGACTTCGTCATAAATAACAAGGGAGCCATTATCGTGAGCCAGCTTGCAAAGTCCTTCGAGGAAACCAGGCTTAGGCATCACCATGCCGAAATTCCCCACAATCGGTTCAACCATAACAGCTGCGACATCTTCGCCCCATTTCTCCAGCGCCTCTTTCAGGCTGTCCAGATCATTAAAGGGAACGGTGATTACCTCCTGGGCGATACTGCTTGGAACACCGGCACTATCTGGAATGCCAAGTGTAGAAGGTCCGGATCCTGCTGCTACAAGCACCAGATCAGAGTGGCCGTGGTAACAGCCAGCGAATTTTACGATTTTGCTGCGTTTTGTATAGGCACGGGCTACACGGATCGTTGTCATAACCGCTTCGGTTCCAGAATTGACGAAACGTACTTTATCCATAGAAGGAATGGCTTCTTTTAGCATTTTAGCAAGTTTAATTTCGAGCTGGGTTGGGGTTCCGTAAAGAACACCATTTTCTGCTGCTGTCGTAATTGCTTTGGTAATATGAGGGTGGGCATGGCCGGTAATGATCGGTCCATAGGCTTGGAGATAATCGATATATTCATTGCCGTCTTCATCCCAGAAGTGAGATCCACTGGCGCGTTTCATAAATACAGGTGCTCCGCCGCCAACGGCTTTGAAGGAGCGGGAAGGGCTATTTACACCTCCAACGATATGCTGGAGGGCTTCGTGATAAAGTTGTTCAGATGTGGAGCGATTCATAATGTGATCATCCTTTCGATTGTTGGTGCTCAAGGGAACGGGCGAACAACGGTGTTTTCCGTTGTCCGCCCGTATTATACCAAGTCACTGCTTTGTGTACATGTGAACTTTGCTTGTCAGGCCCTTAATGGGTCCCGCCAGAACTGCTATTGGAGGTGTTCTCCGATGTAGGGGTTGGTGTTGGCTCAGGACCATTTATGGTATCCTGTATAAATTCTTTTAGCTTCTTTTCGCTACGAATTCCGATAACCTGTGATCCGTCACTTGTAGTCTCCTCAGTGAGCAGATCCATTGGGGGAATTTGCTCACTGCCACCCATACTGCTATTATACCCTACGCTTGCCAGCTTCCACATATCATTAACTGACATATTGGTTTCAATATAAGGCGTAACCTGCGACAGGATATTTGGCAGCTTGACAATGGAGGTGGTGCTGATCAGCTTATCAGCCACAGCCTTGAGAAAACCGCGTTGGCGCTCGGTTCGAGTGAAATCGGAGGTAGCGTCATGCCGAAAGCGAACATATTGTAACGCCATGTTGCCGTCAAGATGCTGATATCCTTTTTTTAGATCAATATCATATTCCGGACCGTCTGCAACGGTTTTGTAGACCATATCTTTTTCGACTTCATAATCCACACCCCCAACGGCATCAACCAGCTTGATGAATCCTTGGAAGTCCGTGTAGACATAATATTGAATTGGGATACCGAGCAGATCGCTGACGGTCTGCATCGCAGTATTAGGTCCATAAATAATCGCTGTATTAATACGTTTCTCGCCATGATCTGGAATCGGAACGTACGTATCTCTCAGTATTGAAAATACACTGATTTTCTTCTTCACAGGGTCAAGAGAAGCGACGAGCATTGTATCTGAACGGGGGATTTCCCCTTTCTTCACACCTCGGGCATCTACACCCATTAATAGGATATTAACAGGCTCTGTACCCTCCCACTTAGGAGGCTCAGGGGTATCGACATCAACGGTCTCTGCATTTTGAAAAGGTGAATCTTCAGTATTCGACATGCTACCAAGCTCATTGTAAATGGTTGTAATGTAGAAAATGGCCCCACCGATAATAAGGAGGAGTATAATGGCCAGCGTCCAAAGCAGCGGTTTCTTTTTTGACTTACCAGTCTTTGCGTGCCTTTTCTTTCTAGGTGGCATTTCTCGTTCTTCCTTTCGCATTCACGTTGACTACATTATAATTTCTTTTGGGGATACGTGCAATTTAGGAATAATTCCCCAATCTTAAGAAGGAGTGGATATATCTTGATCGAAGTAGCTATTGGACAAAAAGTACCCAATTTCACCCTTCCCTCTTCCAATGGGCATGAGGTTAGTTTGAGTGATTTCTTGGGCCGAAAGGTCATCTTATATTTTTACCCTAAAAATATGACACCAGCCTGCACGCAGGAGGCCTGCGAATTTCGTGATGCTTTTGATCAAATCACGGCGGTGGGTGCGGTTGTTCTGGGCATTAGTCCGGACTCTTTGGCATCACACGCTAAATTTACAGAGAAGCATAGTTTGCCCTTTCCACTGCTGTCTGATGAGGATCATAGGGTAAGTGAAATGTTCGGCGTATGGCAGCTCAAGAAACTTTACGGCAAAGAATTTATGGGAATTGTGCGATCTACTTTTCTGATTGATGAGCAGGGGATATTAGTGGAAGAATGGCGGAAGGTGCGGGTAAAAGGGCATGTCGCAAACACGATAGCAGGGATAAGCGAATCATAAATTTTACTAATTACTTTTTATAGATGTCTATTACATTTTTAACAGCTTATATAAGGTGTTGTCATGATATAGTTTCCTCATAATTGCTTCAAATTTGGAGCAAGAAGAGGTGGTGGAGTGATAATGCTGCATATTGGGCTTGATATCGGATCAACTACTGCTAAATTAGTTGTCATAGAGCGGGACATCATTGTTTATCAAGACTATGTAAGACATTATAGCGATATAAAAAAAGCGGCCCTCTCTCTTCTGTCTGATGTACGCGACAGATTCCCAGAGAGGGGAGCTAGGCTTACTGTAAGCGGTTCCTCGGGGTTGTCTTTATCCAAATTAGGTGGAGTTCCCTTTATTCAGGAGGTGATAGCCTGCACGAAGGCGATCAGTGCGCTGATTCCGGAATGTGACACGGCGATTGAACTGGGTGGAGAGGACGCTAAGATAATATATCTTCGGGGCGGCATTGAGCAGCGTATGAATACAGCCTGCGCGGGCGGAACGGGAGCGTTCATCGATCAGATGGCAGCGCTGCTGCAGACCGATCCGGCAGGCTTAAATGTTTTGGCGGAGAAGCATGAGCGAATCTATCCCATAGCTTCACGCTGTGGTGTATTTGCCAAAAGCGATGTACAGCCGCTGCTTAATGAAGGAGCACGCCGGGAGGATGTGGCGGCTTCGATCTTTCAGAGTATCGTTAATCAGACGATTAGCGGTCTTGCTTGTGGACGTCCGATTCGAGGACGGGTGGCTTTTCTTGGCGGCCCGCTGACCTTCCTGCCTGCCTTGCGGCAGCGTTTTGCGGAAACGCTGGAGCTGGCGGAGGAGGATATCCTGTTCCCGGAACGCTCACAGTATTTCGTGGCGATTGGAGCTGCGCTCTCCGAAGCTGATCCAGTCGTATTGCCACTTTCAAGCTGGATCACGCGAATTGCGGCGGTTGATTTTACTGCGGATCGAGCTGCGGATGCTGAATTGCCTCCGCTTTTTGAGAATGCCGCTGAGCTTGCAGAATTTCGGCTTCGTCACGGCAAAGCCTCTGCAGCGAGATCAGATTTAGCCTTATATCGTGGACCTTGTTATCTAGGAATTGATGCCGGCTCAACCACAACTAAACTCGTGTTAACCGGTTCGGCTGACGAAATTCTCTATACCTTTTATGGCAGCAACAAAGGCAACCCGCTGCATTCGGTCAGCGATGCACTGAAGGAGATCTACCGGGTTCTGCCTCAAGGCTGCCATATCGCAGGATCATATGTGACAGGGTACGGTGAGGGGTTAATCAAGGCCGCTCTGCGGACAGATGGCGGAGAAGTAGAGACTGTTGCACACTACAAGGCAGCTTCCAAGTTCATGCCAGAAGTAGATTTCATACTGGATATCGGTGGTCAGGATATGAAGTGCATCAAAATCCGTGGCGGTGCTATCGACAGCCTTATGCTCAATGAAGCTTGTTCAGCCGGTTGTGGCTCTTTTCTGGAGAGCTTTGCCTCTGCCCTCGGACTTGGGATCGAGGAATTTGCCAAAACTGCACTTGAAGCGACTCAGCCTGTTAATTTGGGCTCGCGCTGCACGGTGTTCATGAACTCTAAGGTCAAGCAGGTTCAGAAGGAGGGCGCATCATTAGCGGATTTATCGGCGGGTCTTGCCTACTCTGTGATCAAGAATGCTCTGCAAAAGGTAATTAAAATCCGCAATCCGGAGGACTTAGGGCGAAATATCATCGTTCAGGGCGGTACCTTCTATAATGAAGCTGTATTGCGCGCCTTTGAGTCCTTGACGGGGCGGACGGTGGTTAGACCGGATATAGCTGGCGTAATGGGAGCTTACGGCTGTGCACTGATTGCGCGTGAGCAAGCAGGGGTTAACGGATCCAGTACGCTGCTTGGACCAGAGGAGCTTGCCAGCTTTAAATATGAGGTCTCCTCAGGCCGCTGTGGCCGCTGTGGGAATAACTGTGCGCTGACGATCAGTCGTTTTCCGGATAAGAGCTTTTATGTGACCGGCAATCGCTGCGAACGCGGCGCAGGAGTCAAAAAAGAGAAAAATGTCCTGCCGAATCTGATGCAGTATAAATATGAACGGTTTTTTGAGTACGAGAGTTTACCGGAAACAGGGGCATGGCGGGGGATCGTCGGGATTCCCCGTACCATGAATATGTTTGAGAATTACCCGTTCTGGCACACTTTTTTCACCAAACTGGGCTATCGGGTGATTCTCTCCCCTAAATCAAGCAAGAAGCTTTTCGAAAGCGGAATGGATACGATTCCTTCAGAATCGATATGTTATCCTGCGAAGATGGCGCATGGACATGTGCAAAGCCTGATCAGTAAAGGTGTCGATTTTATTTTTTATCCAGCGGTGGTGTATGAGAAAAAAGAAGATGAAGCTGCGGATAATCACTTCAATTGTCCAGTGGTCGCCTCTTATCCCGAAGTCATTCGCAACAATATGGATGGGTTAAAGGACAATGGAATCAAGCTTGTCAGTCCATTCCTGACCTTCGATGATATTTCTGCGCTGACCAAAGGGCTGGTGAAGACATTTACCAGCATTCCGCGAGAAGAGATTGCGTCCGCGGTGCAAGCGGGACTTACAGAGGCTGATAACGCCAAAGGTGATGTGCGTACCAAAGGGGAAGAGACCCTTGTGTACCTAGCTGATACTGGAACCAAAGGAATCCTGCTCTGTGGACATCCTTATCATGCCGATCCTGAGATTAATCACGGGATAGCGGATATGATAACCGGGATGGGACTCGCCGTGCTGACAGAAGATTCTGTCTGCCATCTGGACCACAGCGAAGGGGATGTGGCTGTTGTTAATCAGTGGACCTACCATGCCCGGATGTACCGTGCAGCCCGCCTTGCTGCAGTCCGCTCGGATCTGGAGCTTGTTCAATTGACTTCCTTCGGCTGTGGGATCGATGCGATCACTTGTGATGCCGTACAGGATATTATGGAAAGACATAACAAGGTATATACATTGATCAAAATCGATGAGATCAGCAATCTTGGTGCAGCGCGCATTCGGCTTCGTTCATTGCTGGCGGCAATGCGTGAGCGTGAAAAAGGTAAGGTAGTGCCGCAAAAGCCGCCAAAAGTGCAGGCTAATGTGTTATTTACAAAGGAAATGAAAGAGACCTATACCATTCTTGCGCCACAGATGTCGCCTATTCATTTTGAATTGTTTGAGCAGGTGTTTCGCGATGCCGGATACCGCCTGAAGATACTTGAGACGACCGGACCCGAAGAGACAGAAGAAGGTCTGAGATACGTTAATAATGATGCGTGTTATCCGGCAATTGTGACGATTGGCCAGATTCTGTCGGCGCTGAAAAGTGGGGAATACGATCCGGATCGTACTGCTGTGATTATGTCACAGACGGGTGGCGGCTGCCGGGCTACGAATTATATTTCTTTGCTGCGCAAAGCCTTAAAGGATTCAGACCTTGAACAAATTCCGGTGATTTCACTCAATGCTTCAGGGATGGAAAATCAGCCGGGTTTCCGTATCAGTCTTAAGCTGGCGAATCGGTTGATAGCTGCCGCTTGTTACGGTGATCTTATGATGCGGATGTTAAATCACTTTAGGCCGCATGAGGTTGTTCCAGGAAGTGCTGAAATTCTATTCCGCAAAGGGATGGAGCGTTGCAAGGCAAGCTTATCCAACTTTTCATTCCGAGAATACAAACGCCTGATTCGTGAGATTGTTGCAGAGTTCTGCAAGCTGCCCGTTACAGGTGTTACTAAACCAAGAGTAGGCATTGTCGGTGAGATCCTGATCAAATTTCATCCGGATGCTAATAACCGCATTATAGAGATGATCGAGGCAGAGGGCGGGGAAGCGGTAATGCCGGATTTCCTGGATTTCATTTTCTATTGTGTATATAATCCGATCTACAAAGCTGAGCAATTCGGTAAAAGCAAACGGCTCGGCTATATCAATCCCATGCTGATCTCTTATCTGGAAATTTACCGTAAGCCGATTAAGGTTGCCCTTGAGGATGCGGGGCTGGCTAAAGGACGGGAGAATATTTATGGTCTTGCCGAGAAGGCCAGCCGACTGGTGTCCGTAGGGAATCAGATGGGTGAGGGCTGGTTTTTAACCGCAGAAATGATGGATTTGTTGGATAATGGTGTGAACAACATCGCCTGTATTCAACCGTTCGCGTGCCTGCCCAACCATATCACCGGGCGTGGGATGATTAAAGGTCTTAAGGAATTATATCCGGGTGCAAATATCGTGGCGATTGACTATGATGCTGGAGTTAGCGTAGTCAACCAAGCGAATCGGATCAAGCTTATGATGTCAATTGCCAGCAGCCAGGAAGAGACTAAGCCATCTAATTTAAAACTGCCGGATAAGCCTCAGCAGCAGACTTTACCTGAAAGTTCATACAGCTTAACCTGAGCATTGTTCAGACGAAAAAGCGGACCAAGGATCTACCTTGGTTCGCTTTTTTTATGCTTTGTGCACTTATGTATGATTTTCATGTTTTTCCTGCAATATAAAATTATCTTTCAGAAAGTTACAGCAAATTATTGACCGAAATTTAGTTAAGGTGTAAAATAGTACGCATGCGAACTATTAGATGATCTAACTAATTAAATCTTTGGAGGTGAAGATTTGGAAGATAAGGAGCAGCAATTAGATGATATTTTCTCCTCTTTTCGCCGGATTAGCCATGCATTCCAGCAGCTGCTGTGGAAGGATGCCGAAGAGCTGGCCATCACACCAACACAGTTGATGGTTCTCCGCAAAATATCCGCAAATCCCGATATTGGCATTACAGATCTTGCCGAGCTATTACATTTGGGGAACAGTGCAGCGAGCGGTGTAGTGGACCGGATGGTGAAAGCCGATTTGATCACAAGACAGCGCTCTGAGGTAGATCGGCGTATATACAACTTGGCGATTACTGAAAAGGGCAGAGAAATCAGGGAAAGAAGTAAGCAATCGCTCAGAAGACACTTACTTCCACTATCCAATATACCTGCCGAGGATGCAGGCGAATTACTTAGGATTCATACCGAAATCATTCAGATCTTAGAGCAGGGGAGAGACAAACAGAATTTATGAGTACAATTACAGGTAACGCTGCAGCGGCAACTAAGGGAATACGTAGAGGACCGATTATTGCAGCGCTCTTAATAGGTGCATTTGTCGCACTTTTGAACCAAACACTTCTTAATGTGGCATTGCCGAGCATAATGGATGATCTAAAAATCGCAACGAATACGGCACAGTGGCTAACAACGGGATTTATGCTCGTGAACGGTGTGCTGATACCGATTAGTGCGTTTCTGGTGGAAAAGTTTACGACCCGCCAGCTATTCATCACCGCGATGTCACTTTTTTCGTTAGGTACACTTGTCTGTGGAATCGGAACAGGCTTTGAAATGATCATGGTCGGCAGAGTCATTCAGGCGGTTGGCGCAGGGATTTTGATGCCGTTAATGAATATTGTGTTTCTTCGCATCTTCCCAATTGAAGAGCGGGGAAAAGCGATGGGGCTAATGGCGGTAGCCATGATTTTTGCTCCAGCTGTAGGTCCAACGTTGTCAGGGTGGGTAGTTCAGAACTATTCTTGGCGCGTATTGTTCTTTATCGTTCTTCCGCTGGCTATTCTTTCTACCTTGCTAGGTATGAAAACAATGCAAAATGTAGGGCAAACAACTTCTCCGAAGCTGGATAAAACGGGTGTTATCCTGTCTACCATTGGTTTTGGGGGATTGTTGTACGGCTTCAGTGATGCTGGAACCGATGGTTGGGGAAGTGCAACAGTCATTACCTGCCTCATTGTGGGTGTGATTGCACTGGCTTTATTCGTATGGAGAGAGCTTAAGGCTGAGACACCACTGCTTGAGTTCCGGATTTTCAGATACAATATGTATTCACTCACGACATTAATCAATATCATCATTACGATGGCTTTATATTCGGGTATGATTTTGCTGCCGATTTATTTGCAGACGATCCGTGGCTTTACGCCAATGGAGTCTGGTCTTATGCTGTTGCCGGGAGCCATTCTAATGGGAATTATGTCTCCAATCACGGGGATTATATTTGATAAAATCGGGGCAAGATGGCTGTCTGTGGTAGGCCTGATTATTACAGTAATTACGACCTGGCAATTCAGCCAGCTTACAGACAGTACGACGTATACGCATATGATTATTACTTACACGGTTCGGATGTTAGGCATGTCGATGTTATCGATGCCGATTGTAACGGCTGGACTTAACCAGCTTCCACAGCGTTTAAGCTCGCATGGTACAGCAATGTCGAATACGTTGCGGACGGTCGGAGGCGCGCTGGGAATGGCGTTGTTCGTCAGTCTAATGACCAATAAGACGAAGAGCACAATCACTGATACGCTTATGAGCGGAACGGTTTCGTTAAACGATAAAGCAGCGATGCTTAAGCTTACGCAAGAGGCTACAATTAGCGGGGTTACGCATGCCTTTAACATTGCTACCTGGATCACTGTAGTTGCTTTGGTATTGGCTTTCTTTATTAAAAAGACTTCACCGCAGCCAGACTTCCTGAAGACGGAAGAAGTGCAGCCACAGCAGGACAATCAATAAAAAACTGGGTTAACAAATAATGGAAAAAGGAGCGTCCTACGAACTGTTATGGTTCCGTAGGGCGCTTCTTTTGTTGTGATGCTATTAGTTAGCTGGAGACACAGCTGCAGGATCGCTCCAACGTTTCAGATGTGGCAGCTGCTCCGCGAGAAGTTTACGGGCAACATTCTCATCCATTCCTTCTTCGACCATATAGCCTGTACAAATGTCAGCCATTTCTTGCAACGTGATGTTAGGCTGTTTGAATGCGCCATTCTCATAGCAGTACACGCAGTAATCTTCGATCTTGTTGCCATTCTGGTCCGTTCCAAGCAATTCCGCCGTAGGCATTGGCATCCCACAGCTTTGACAAATTTTAAGATCTCCTTGCTCTACATGTTCATGTCCCATATTTAACACTCCTTTAAAGGTATGCAAGCTCTCGAGCGCCCGCTTTAAGTTCAGTATAGAACAATAAACCTGACGGCATTCCGTCAGGTTTATTGTTAGGTTGTATATTTTGCTGCTATGCCTGCTGCAAGCTGCCCCAGCTTTTGCCGAATATGCGGTGGCTCTAAGATTTCTACATGCATCCCGAAGCTTAGCAGGAAACCATACAGCCATCCATCCTCAGGATAGTTGATGGTAACCTTGTAACCTCCATTACCGTCGGGCAGTAGCTCGGTAGAATCAAACCGCTCTTCCGCTAGATGTTTGCTTTCAGCCTTAAACTGCAAAACGATGGGTGTTGCTGTTGTTACGGTTGATCTCTGATACTCGTTGCTCCAAGGCAGCTCGCTTGCATCCACATCTTTTGCAATAAAAACTTGGGTATTCTTAACGAGCTCTTTCATGCGCAACAGCTTAAATAGACGGAAATCCTGACGATTGAGACAAAATCCATATAAGTACCATGCTTGCCCCTTTAGCACTAAAGTATAGGGCTCTACCGAACGCTGGCTTGTCTGACCCGCAGCATCCACATAATCAAAGTTTACGGTCACGCTTTCCTCAAGTGCTTCTTTTAGAGTGGCAAGCTTTTCTTCCAGAATACGTTGAAGACCCCATGGGGAGAAGTCGATGATGAGCTGAGTCGTTTTGCTGCGGAAGGCGGCGGATTGGGAGGGCGGGATTACGCTGCTGATTTTTTCCATGAGCAGAGTATGTTCATTTCCTCCATAAGACGAGACGCTCTGCAGAGCCGTGAAAATATCCGCCAGCTCACGATCCGTCAAAACATTGCGGTCCAGCCGGTATCCTTCCATAAGCCCGATCCCACCGTTCGCTCCCTGATAGGTAACGATAGGAATTCCGGCCCCATTAATGCTTTCAATATCACGATAAATCGTGCGCACAGATACCTCGAACATATCGGCTAGCTCCTTCGCCTGAATTAGGCGGCGGTTCATTAGCAGGATAACGATAGAGAGCAATCGATCTATTTTCAAAAGACAATTCCTTCTTTCCCGGAGATTTCCGTGAAGTAATGCTGTATTTCATCTTAGCAAATCCTTGAAAATAAAGCATTGTCATAAATTAATGATTCGATTAATATCTAATTAGATATATGTATAAATAGATGAAATGAGGTTTATTTTATGAATAATCACTCAGCTGTTGCGATGTTTAGGAGTCATAAGGGATATTCACGATTGTTCACAGCCGGCTTGATCAATGGAATTGGTGATCGTTTTACTAGCGTTGCAGTACTGGCGCTGGTTCTGCAGTTGACGGGATCAGGTATGGCGGTAGGGATTTCGTTAGGTGTGAGACTGCTTCCTTATTTATTTCTGGCCCCGCTTGGAGGCATACTTAGCAACAAAATTCCACGCAAATATATCATGATAGCTACAGATATGCTGAGGGTCCCAGTAGCCTTAGCCTTTTTATGGGTGGATGGGGAGGAGAAGCTGTGGTTGTTATATATGGCAAGTTTTTTACTGGCAGCGGGCGAAGCCATTTACAGCCCTGTTCGTAAGTCCACTATCCCCTTGCTCGTCACCAAAGATTCTCTGCTGACCGTCAACGGACTAGAGCAGTTAATGAGCGGCTGCGTGCTGATCCTTGGAGCGTTCAGTGGAGGGGTGGTGTCGATGTGGTTTGGTCCGGAGGCAGCATTCATTATGAATGCAGTGTCTTTTTTAATCGCAGCGATGTTAATTTACGGTATCGATTTTCCACAACATTCGGAAATGGTGACGGTGGCTAAGAAGGCTACATATTTTCCTGAGGGGGACTTAGAAAAATCCGATAAAGAAGCACAATACGGTCGGCTGCGTGCTCTGGGAATGGTAATTGGCGGAAGCTTAACGTTGCAGGTCATTTTCGGTTATGAGCTGTTGGTGCCGTTGCTAAATGGTCTGGATAATGTACTGATCAGTGTCTATGCGATACAGGTATTTCACGCGGGGGATATTGGAGTGGGGCATTTTATGCGGCGCTTGGCATCGGTCTTAGCCTTAGTTTTTTTACCTCACGTTATTTAAAAAAGGGGCTGCTGATTGTAGCCATCGGAGGGCTTTTACTAGAAGGTGTATTACTGATGGGCATCAGTGTCAGCAATCATTTTGCGGCAGCATTTATGTTATACATCCTGCTGTCATTTGCCGGGGGGACGGGGAATGCCTGTCTGGATACGCTCGTTATGCAGGAAACCCCATCTGCTATGCAGCCCTTTGTGTTTGGACTCCTGTCTGCAGTAGGAAATACGCTGCTGGGATTATCTATGCTGTTCGCCGGGTGGCTATTAGAAGGGGTAGAACCAAGAATGGTAGGGTTTGCTGGGGGAGCGGGATTTGCCATAGTTGCGCTTTTACTCGCAGGATACGCGGGGGTACGCAGCAAGAAAAAACGTACTTAAAAAGGGCGGTGGCTTCACCGTCCCTTGGAAGTTTTTTTAACCTGAGTCTGTAGCTTAATGGCAGCTTTGCGCGGGAACAGGCGGATGCTTATCTTTTTGCGGTAGCGATACAGGATTACAAGGGCAGCTATAGCTACACCGCCAGAGATAATCCATAGTGCATATAACTCGAATAAATGGAAAATACCCATCCACTGCGGACCAAATACCCGTCCTATGCCAAGAAACAGCACTACCCAGAATAATGCTCCACTATAAGCGTAGAGGGCGAATTTACGGAAGGGCAGCGCAACTATACCAGCAAAATAGCCGGTAAAGTGACGAACGCCTGGAATAAAATATCCGATGGAAATAAGGATACTGCCGTATTTCTCGAACCATTTTTGCGTTTTATCCAGCTTGGCAGGGGAGAACAGCAACCACTTTCCGTATCGCTGGATGAAGGGCATTCCGGCTTTTAAGCCGACAAAATAGGTGAGGGTCATCCCGGCTGTGGTCCCAGCAAACGCCACTAGAATCAACGTTATGAAATCAAGTCTTCCCGTATAGGAAAGAAAACCTGCAAAAGCCATGGTAGTTTCTCCGGGAAACGGCAAGGCAACGAATTCGAGCAGCAATCCAAAAAACAATACGCTATATCCATATTTGCTGAATAATTCTTGTATAAAGTTCAGCATTTCCATAAGATTCTCACTCTCCAAGGGGCAGTTGCCTTATTCTATTTTGAAGCTTGTCTTCATACAATCTACCAAATGGCTTTTGAGCCAATAGAATGCTGGAGGTAGAGAAGATGAAAGGTAACAAAAACACTCACGGCCGCCGAAACTTGATAAGCGGATTGCTTGTTATGGTTGTAATCGTCATCGTAATGCTGGGATGGAACGCAGGGGAGAGTGTAGATTCTTGGATGAATCGTTCATTACATTCCGCAAGCGCGGAGTCTGTCTCTGTTAAGAATAATCTCCCGTTAGTGGCGATGCAAGAATTGCCTCCTAAAGCAGAGTCCATTGTGACTGCTTCTCCAGAAGTTAAATTGAATTCCAGTACGGCACAAGTATCCAAGGTGTCGACAACATATTCAGCAATTACGGCCGCAAAGAAAGCTTCAAAAACGGTCTATATTACATTTGACGACGGACCGAGTGACAATACCTTCAACGTTCTAAAAATTTTACAGCAGCAAGGTGTGAAGGCGACCTTTTTTGTCCTTGGTAATCAAGCGAAAAGCCATCCAGAGCTAATTAATGCCATATGGGAACAAGGACATGCTATTGGCAATCATACCTATAATCATAATTACCATGATTTATATAGTGGATTCACTGAATTTTGGAGCCAGATTAAAAAGACCGAAGAAATTGTTCGGGGCATTACAGGGGTTCGCCCACAACTTATCCGCGCCCCGGGCGGAACCTTTGATCACTTTGATAATACCTACTTCAATTTGTTGAAGCAAGCCGGTTATATCGTTACGGATTGGACGGTGGACAGCGGGGATTCTAAACGCAAAGGGGTACCGGCGTCAGAAATCTTAAAAGAGTCAACTGCAGATCTGAAGTCCTCTCGGGTTATTCTTCTGCTGCATGATGGCGGCGGCCATCAGGAGAGTGTTAAAGCACTGCCTGATATTATTGCGCGTTATAAGGCTGCTGGGTACAGCTTTGGCCTTTTAGATGAGACGGTGGAGCCTGTACAATTCAGAGTCTCCTCAAAAGCAAATAGCTTGGGCAGAGTGAAACCTTCGGAAGCTTGGATCACCTCGAATATCATACCGAATGCAGAGCTGTTTGCGCCCGGCAAACCTTTAGTGCTGGAGGTTGGAAAGCTGGAGACGAAGCTGGCGCCAGGTGAATATGCTCTGCAAAAAGGGAAATATATGGTGCCACTTCGCGCTGTGATCGAACGGCTGGGAGGGCAGATTAGTTGGGATGCGGGCAGTCGCAGTGGGAAGATTGCCTGGAACGGCAAAGATATCATCGCGGATGTGGCGAACAAGGAACTCCTGTTAAATCTTCCTGATCATGTTCAAAAGATAAACGGTGCCAGTGTGGAGATGATTGGCGGTTCTATCTGGGTATCGCTGCGTGAGCTGCTGGAGACAGCCGATCATCCTCCTTTAAATATAAGCGTGACGGAAGGTGAGCGCCGGGTAATAGCCTTCTGAGATTTAGCGCTCAGGCAGTTTTTTTAAAAGAAAAAAACAATGTCTGGGCACCCTTTTTCATGGGAAGAATAGATAGTAATAAGTTCCTCAGCTGGGAACAAGTCTAGACCCAAAGGAAGGGTGTTCGTTCCATTGTCCTCTTCAAAAAAAGTAGAACACAAATTAAATAACAAGACTGAAAGAGTTAGAAGCTATCCGCGTAGCCGTAGTGCGTTGGCTGAATGGCTGCGGATGCTGACTGTGGCTGGAATTATAGGTGTTTTATATGCATGGCGCGGAGGCGCATCACTCTTATTTCTGCTGATCGCTGTAGGCGTTATCATGGTTGGCGGACTGATTGTTCAACTTTCAGGTCCACGGGCGATAAAGATTGAACGGACAATCACTCCAGTAAGACCGATAGCTGGAAGTACACTGCTTGTGAAGGTGCGGGTGAATTTCTCTGCCCGGCTTCCACTGCCATGGCTGACTATCGCTGATTTTTGGGGGGACAGAGGACATCACAAGCTACTGTTTCCGGGATTCAGACGCTCTTTTGAATACACCTACCTTCTTGAGAACATGCCGCGGGGACATCATCATTTGCAGGGCTGTAGAGTAACCTGGGGAGATTTGCCCGGCTGGTTCACAGGCCGATCTGAGCCTGCTGAAGAGCATAGCGTTAAAGTGCTGCCAGCCCCCCTATATTATGGCGGAGCAGTCCCGGACAGCGGCTTTATTAGCGGTAATTCGCTCTATTCCAGAAGGGGAAGAAGCAGCAATGATGAGACCATGGAATCGCGGGAATATGAGCCCGGTGATCCGCTTAGCCGAATTCATTGGAAGAACAGCGCCCGGCTAGGAAATCTGCAGAGCAAAGTTCCAGAGCGTGAAAAGGCAAGAATGAGCTGTATCGTGTTGGCTAATGATCCCAAAAGCTATGAGATTCCAGCCAATGCACTTACACCTCGTGGCAGTCGGGAGGAGCAGCCTCCGGTATTTGAGAAGGCGGTGTCAACGGCGATGGGGCTGATGCTCTTTGCTGAGCAGTCAGGTGCTTATGTCCAGTTATTTAGCGGAGGCTGGCCGGAAGGAATGGCTAGGCATGAAGGACTGGGTAAAATCCCAGGGAGAGTGCTGGATATTCTAACTGATATTTCTCCGAATGGAACAAGAACCCTGTCCGAGCTGTTGGAGGATGCTTCTAGAGGCTGGATTCCGGGAATGACCGTTGCTATAGTGACCGGAAGATTAGAGGAACAATCCGCTAAGGTTATCGCTAAATTCTTAGTGCAAGGTGTAAAAGTTGAGCTCTATTATGCTTGGGATCAGCCAGCTCCGCTGCCTGCTGAGGTAATGCTGCAGGAGATCCGCCAGCCTGTGCGGGGAACGGTCGGGGATAGTCTGGGTCGTCTGGGAGCACGGATGTTTTGTCTGGATGATGCATTGCCAGCTTACAGGCTCAGGGAGGTAGAGTACCATGAATCATCCGGAAAACCAACGCTACGGTAAGCGGATACCGGGTGACACAAGCTTCGCTATGAATGAGCACAGTGGGAAGGAACCAAAGCAGCTCCATTTGGAAAAACTGGAGAACAGTCATGCCGGTAAACAGAGAAAGATACCTCTGTATTATCGCATGCTGTTCTCTTTGGCTATTTTGGGGCTGTTTTTAGAATGGCTGCTCCCTTTATATAGAACGACTTCATTGGAAGATACTGCTAGATTGCTGCAGATTCTGATGATTTCTGCTGCCGTGCTGTTGATGTGGGGAATCCTTCAGATTCCCGGGTGGCTATTGCTAAGTATCCAATGTTTGATGATCGGCACAGCTTGGCTATATCTATGCAGCGAGGGCGTAGGGACAGGATGGCTGGGCATTTATGCAGTAGAAATTCCAAATGATCTGATTTTGCTCTTTTCCGGGCATGTCTCTCAGCTAAGCGAGATCAGCAGACTTTTGATTTTGATTGTTGGCTGGGGGCTGCTGGTATCTTCGGTGCAGCAGCTTGCACTTTTCAGAGGAAGCACGCTGCTGTTTACGGCGGTGACCCTCATTTATCTATTAGTTCTGGATATTGGCTTTGGCGTTAATACGACAACGGATGTTGTAATATCAGTCGGGCTTATTGTATGGATGCAAGCAATGAGTGGTTTGCTCCGTCTGCGGGAACGGGTGGGCAGCATTCACCTGCCGTATGCCCGATGGGGAGTTTTGGCATTAGCGGCTGCTATATTCGTCATGATGACAGCATGGTTTGGTGGGCAGGTATATGAAGTACGACCGCCTAACCAAACTACACTCCAGTCAACCTTTGAAAAGCTGCAGGAATGGGCTTCGGGCCATATGCCGGAAGATAATGAGGCTATACCTGCAGGAACAACAGGGTATAGTACAAATGATGGAGAACTGGGTGCTCCATTATCACGCAATACCGAGCCAGTCTTCACAGCGTTGACCAGTCAGCGTACCTATTGGCGCGGGGAGAGCATTGCCTATTATGACGGTCGCCGTTGGATCAGAGGTGGTGAGGAGTTTACTCCGCTTAACTTGTCCAGCCTGCCTCAGATTCCGGCGACGGTAACCACTACTAATGGGGGGCGGACTTTGCAACAGCGGATACAATTTGCTATTCCCTCTTCCGGTGGAATTCCTGTATTCAATGCGGGTACCATAACGGATGTTGAGACAGTTCAACTATCCAATGGCAGCCAGCTTGGTTATGTTCTGGCGAATAAGGACAGGGATACCTTTCGTCTGCCAGATTCGGTGGGGTCAACTCGGATCACTGAGTATATAGTTGATTCTATACTTCCCGAGAGTAATCCAGTACTGCTGCGCGGTTTGGGTGACGCTGATCCACAAGAAATAAAGAATAAATACTTGCAGCTGCCTGATTTATTACCTGAGCGAGTGAAAGCTCTGGCAGAGAAGCTCACAGCTTCCTCGGGCAACCGATATGATTCCGCAACCGCCATTCGGGATTATTTGCAAAACGGGTATTCTTACACGCTGGATACCATGGTTCCGCCAGCTGGGGCTGATTTTGTGGATCATTTCCTGTTTGAGACCAAACAGGGTTACTGTGTGCATTTTGCCACAGCGATGACCGTATTGCTGCGAAGCACAGGTATTCCAGCGCGGTATGTTCAAGGCTACGGACCTGGAACCCAGCAGGAGGAAGCCATGCCGGCGAAGTATTTAGTCACCCAAGGGGATGCGCATGCTTGGGTAGAGGTTTATTTTGCCGGCGCAGGTTGGGTTCCTTTCGATCCGACGCCGGGTCCTGCGCTTGCGGCTGGTTTCCCTGCGCCGGCACGGCCTGCGGCCGCAGCGATCGCGCCGCAAGCAACGCGCAGCGCGGAACTGCCCGCCCTGCCGCTGGTCGGCGGGCCCTTTTCAGCGCCGCTCGCTGCCGCGGCGCTGCTTCCCGCCGCCGCTTGGCGCTGGCGGCGCAGCCTGGCTCTGCTGCTGGCCGCGCGTCGCGGCAGCAGCTTGAGCCGTGAGAGGCAGCTGCGCGCGGCCTCCCTGGCTTGGCACGGGCTGGCGGAGCGGTTTGGACCGCCGCCGCCCGGCGTTACTGGCAGGGAGTATGTGGACTCCCTGCGGATTTACGATGCCGGACTAGACGTAGCCGTCCGGCAGTTTGTCCGCCAGTGGGAGACCCTGGCGTACGCGCCAGCTTCGGCCTCCACAGCCGTGATCTCTGCCCGCGACAATCCCGTAGACTCCGCTCCCGCCCTTGGCGGCGAACCTGCGGCTTCTGATGCGGCCGCGTTTATTCGCGAATGTCTGCTCATTACCTTCCGTTTAACATAAACGGCTAATAACGCTTAGATCCGCTATCTAATTTATGCCATAGCAAGGAAGGTTCTGCATGAAGTTTTATCACTCTCTGATTATGAGAGGCGTGTCCTCCTTTCCTTGACGATGAGAATTAACCATGAGTATAATGAATCCAATAATCAAGGGAGGCACGTAATGAACAAGCCAAATGAAATTATCGTCGTTCTCGATTTTGGGGGACAATACAACCAACTTATCGCGCGCAGAATTCGGGACCTGGGAGTATACAGCGAACTTTTGCCGTACAATACGCCAGTTGACAAGATTAAAGCACTTTCGCCTAAAGGAATTGTCTTCTCCGGCGGACCTAGCAGTGTATACGCTGAAGATGCACCACACGTAGATCCGGCTATTTATGATCTAGGAGTGCCGATCTTCGGTATTTGTTATGGTATGCAGCTGATGGCTCATCAGCTTGATGGTAAAGTAGAACGTTCGGCTAAACGGGAATATGGTAAAGCTGATGTTGACTTTGCAGAAGGAACTGCTTTAGTTGCAGGATTGGAGAACCGCCAGACTGTATGGATGAGCCACGGTGACCATGTAGTTGAGCTTCCAACAGGCTTCAAGCTGGATGCAGGTACAGAAAGTGCTCCAATTGCAGCAATGAGCAACGCGGAGCGCAAACTGTTCGCTGTGCAATTCCACCCAGAAGTACGTCACTCCGTTCAAGGTAACGAGATGATCTCGAACTTCTTATACCAAGTTTGTGGTTGCGACGGCAAATGGACAATGGAATCGTTTATCGATGAAGCCGTTCAAGATATTCGCAATCAAGTCGGAGATAAAAAAGTACTCTGCGCTCTTAGTGGCGGAGTGGATTCTTCCGTTGTGGCTATGCTTATCCACCGTGCAATCGGAGATCAATTGACCTGTATGTTTATTGACCACGGCCTTCTGCGTAAAGGTGAAGCAGAAAGCGTTATGGAGACTTTCGTAGGCAAATTCGATATTCATGTAGTGAAAATCGATGCACGCGATCGCTTCATGAGCAAACTTGCAGGTGTTGAAGACCCTGAGCAAAAACGTAAAATCATTGGTAACGAGTTTATCTACTGCTTCGACGAAGAGTCAGCTAAGCTCGGAGATTTTTCATTCCTTGCACAAGGTACGCTTTATACGGATATCGTTGAGAGTGGAACAGCTACAGCGCAAACCATTAAATCCCACCACAATGTGGGCGGCCTGCCAGAAGATATGAAATTCAGCTTGATCGAGCCGCTAAACACCTTGTTTAAGGACGAAGTTCGTAAACTCGGTGAAGAGCTTGGCATGCCACGTGCGATCGTATGGCGTCAGCCTTTCCCAGGTCCAGGTCTTGCTATTCGTGTCTTGGGTGAAGTAACAGAGGACAAGCTTACCATCGTTCGTGATTCTGACTACATTCTGCAAGAAGAAATTGCTAAAGCGGGATTAGACCGTGAAATTTGGCAATACTTCACTGCCCTGCCTAACATGAAGAGTGTCGGAGTTATGGGTGATGCTCGTACGTATTCCTACACAGTAGGTGTTCGTGCAGTAACTTCCATCGATGGCATGACCGCTGACTGGGCACGTATCCCATGGGATGTTCTTGAGAAAATCTCTGTACGTATTGTCAACGAAGTTGAGAATGTAAACCGCGTAGTGTATGACATTACTTCGAAACCACCTGCAACGATTGAGTGGGAATAGCATATAGCAATAAGAAACCTGCAGCTCCTTATTTATTAAGGGACTGCAGGTTTTTTTATTAACCGTGAAGCTTGTGACGGACCCTATATAGCAACTTTAGAGAATGTGATAAACTGGGAAAAATAAACTTACAGGAGCCATTAGAATGGGATTCTCACTTATTGGAACACTAATAGCTATGGTTATTCTTGCCCCAAGTTTACTGATGATTAAGTTTCCGCCCGATCATGTTCCCAGCGGTTTAAAAGATGCCGGCATCTTTTACACTCTTTTGGAGAGAGTAGGGCAGTTGGGGTGTATAGCCATTCTTGCGATTTCAAAGGATGACTTTGAAAATGTAGAATTCGGGATCTGGGCTGCACTTATCTTTGTGTTTATCACGATTTATTACGGTTTATGGATTCGTTATATGGTTAAGGGACAGCAATTCAGATTATTATGGGCTCCATTATTGTTTCTTCCGATTCCCATGGCAGTTCTCCCTGTTTGTGCATTTGGATTTGCGGCTATATGGGGCAGATCTTTCTGGTTGGGTATTGCAGTGATTTGTTTAGCTATAGGGCATTTTGCTAATTCTTGGCATAGCTATCAGTATTCCAAAGGGCAATAAGCCAGGGAACATCGAAATTGTTTTATAGGGAAAAATACCCATTTGATAAGGCTTTTGATAGTTAATAAGCTGCATGATTTAAAGGATTTTGGGGTTGAAGTTAAAGATAAAAATGTATGAATTACGAACAATAGAAAAAAAAAAGTCGAAAATGTTCGCTTTTTTCATTGACAACTTATGTGATGTCCACCTAAAATGATAAAGCACAACAACATAATTCTTTCGTATATTTCCGGGAATAGGCCTGGAAGTTTCTACGAGGTCACCGTAATGACCTGGCTACGATTAAGAAGAGCTGAGCAACCCGTATTGTCCTGAATCTAGGGCTATAGTCATGGGTGCTACTCTTTTTTTCGAGCCGGTGTCGATCAGATACCGGCTTTTTGTTGCTGTCAGCCACAACATACCTTAGGGGGAGAACAATTTGAATCGGTTTTTCAAGTTGAAAGAGAACGGCACTACAGTACGTACAGAGATAATGGCCGGCTTGACTACGTTCATGGCTATGGCTTACATCCTGTCGGTTAATCCGAGCACATTAACAGCATTTGGCCGCATCGATATGGGCTGGTACTCTGTATTTCTAGCGACTGCGCTGGCAGCAGGTATTTTCACCATTGCAATGGGCGTGTTTATAAACTTTCCAGTAGCATTGGCACCAGGTATGGGACTTAATGCATACTTTGCTTCCGTAATTTTGTCTTCTGCAACCTCAGAACATCCATTCACTTGGCAAATGGGTCTGACCGCAGTATTTATTTCCGGTTTGATCTTCATCCTGCTTACGGTTACCCGAGTGCGGCAGATCTTACTGACAGCCATTCCTGACAGCTTGAAGCATGCCATTACGGTAGGTATCGGGATGTTCATTACAATCCTTGGGCTTAAGAACAGTGGTTTGATGACGATTGGTGTCGAAGCTGGTAAAGATATTTCCGCCAATACATTCACAGATGTCCTATCCTTTGAAACAATTATTCATATGGGTAGCCTAGAGAACACTGATGTACAATTGGTAATTATCGGATTGCTTCTTATTTCCATCCTGATGGTACTGCAAGTTAAAGGTGCGATTTTATTCGGTATCTTGGGTACAACCCTCGCGGGTATACTGATGGGTGTAGTTGATTTTGGCTCTTTGTCCAGTCCGACAACCCCTTGGGTGCCTGACCTGACGCAATTGAACTTTTTCGAATTTGACTGGGATGGTATCCTGCACACCGGTATTGTTTCAGCAATCGCAACATTCACTTTTGTAGAATTGTTCGATACATTTGGTACACTTGTAGGTACTGCTCAACGCGCTGGTATTATGGACAACCCTGAAGAAGGTAACAAACGTGTAGGTAATGCAATGTTTGTCGATGCCATTGCTGTTGCTGGTGGTGCGGCATTGGGTACTTCCACTACTACTGCTTTTGTAGAAAGCGCGGCAGGTGTTGCTGAAGGTGGACGTACAGGTCTTACAGCTGTAACAACGGGTGTGTGCTTCTTGCTTGCGTTGTTTCTTGCACCAATAGTAGCTCTGATCCCTGGATCTGCTACAGCCGCAGCATTGATTGTCGTAGGCGTGCTCATGGCACAATCGATTCGCGAAATTGATTTTCAAGATATGGTTGTTGCGATTCCAGCGTTCCTTACTCTAGTAATCATGCCTTTCACTTATAATATTGCTAATGGTATTTCCTTTGGTATCGTAACTTATGTAATCCTTGCTTGTGTAGCTAACCTTGCTGGCAAGAAAAAATACGATATTCACTGGATGATGTGGGTACTTGCTATTCTGATTATTCTCCGTTATGTATTTCTTGGTAGTGCGGGCTAACTCATATATAGCATACAGATGTGCATTCAACGGCTCCTTCATAACTGAGGGGGCCCTTTTTTTATATTTTTGTTGGCACTTAACCATTCAGGCTAGTCTATGTTTCTAGCTTTTCATCATCTATGATTTAGATTATATTGTTGAAGAGGTGATGTTCAGGACGAGGCAGCCTTGGCGTTAGAGTCCAATTTGTTCCCTCCTTGATCCTGATCTCTGTTTATTTTGTACTGAAAATACTTCAAACCCCTAGGTGTTCCTATGGTCTTACCATTTTGTTAGTTCTCTCGCTTTATGCTGATAGAATGGCCTGTTTTTTTGCTCCGGTATTTGCTTTAGCCACTGCGATTCTTCTATTCTATATAAGAGTCTATATAAGAGCCTTGAAGCTTAGGGCGATTCTATGGAATGGAATATTGTGGATGGAAGGGTCTGCGATCCAGATAAGGTTAACATACCCTATATTTATATGCTCTTTTATGAGAAAATCAATCCAAATGATTTCTTAGCAACGGTGAAATACACTAATTCGGGAGTTGTTTTTCAGAAGGGATATGCTTTTGGCTGGACTAAGATGAATATAGGACGAGGTGAGGTTGGGACGATGATCAAGAGTACACGTGCGGCCGTAATGACTGTATTGATGCTGTTATTGTTTGTGCTTCCTGTAACAAGCATTTATGCAGAGGGGAATCTATTGCAGAACCCTGGCTTTGAGGAGGGGGGAGATGATGCGCCTTCTAACTGGACTAAGGATATGTGGATTTCAGGAGATAATTCAGGCCTACTTTCAATCCAATCGGAGGAAGTTCATTCCGGCAGCAAGGCGGCAGTCATTGAGAATATCGAGCCCAATCATTCGAAATGGGTGCAGACGATTGAGGCTACGCCGAATAGTTATTATAAAATCTCTGGATGGATCAAAGTAGGAAGTACAGCAGGAGAGGGAATGGGCGCCAACATTCTTGCCGTTGGAGTAGGCGGGGGGTATCCCAGCGTAACTGATACGGCAGGTGAATGGCAGTATCTTGAATATATCGGCCAGACAGGACCGGAGCAGAAGTCATTTGGCATAGGCGCAAGTCTGGGCGGCTACTCTAGCTTGATTCAAGGTAAGGCTTATTTTGATGATTTTGCTGTAGAAAAATTAGACGCGGCTCCTGAAGGGGCTAACGTCATTTCGCTGGATAGTTCAGCGGTTAGTCCAGATGCCGGCGACAAGAAGGCAGACACTCCACATAAAGTATCTCCAACTAAGATGTTGCTGATCTCAGCGCTGTTTAGCGTGTTTTTTGCAGTGCTTTATACTAAGGCATTCCGTAGTGAGAAGCTTATGAAGCAGCCTGAGAATATTTATTCCAAATGGCTGAGCATTGCCATCGGAATTGCTTTTATCCTGAGAGTGTGGATTGGTCTTACCGCGCAAGGATATCAGAATGATATGAATACCTTTATTTCTTGGGGACAGCGTATGGTGGATTTAGGTCCAGGCAAATTTTATGAAGAAGGTTATTTTGCCGATTATCCTCCTGGCTATTTGTACATATTGTACGTGCTTAGCGCCATTCGTGGCGTTTTAGGATTCACTCAGGGCTCAGCTGGAGAGAATTTGCTCTTCAAGCTCCCTGCGATCCTTTCTGATTTGGTGCTCGGCTACTTCATTTATCAAATGTCACGCAAAAAACTCGGCACAGGAATAGCTTTCGGCTTAATGTTGTTGTTTCTGTTTAATCCAGCGGTACTTATTAATTCAGCGGCTTGGGGACAAGCAGATTCATTCTTTTTGATCTTCCTGCTGCTCAGTATCCATGGCGCTGCGAACAAAAAGTTTGTTCGCTCCGCAATTTTGTTTGCTTTAGCGACGCTAATTAAACCGCAAGCGTTGATATTCACGCCGGTATTATTGTTTGCTTTTTATCATCACCGCGCTTGGAAGCAGCTTGGATTCGGAGCTTTGTATGGATTAGGGATCTTCGGATTGCTTGCGGCACCGTTTTTCTGGAATAACGGAGGTCTGGTAGGGATTATTGATCTTTACAAGAGTACGTTATCTTCCTATCCGTATTCTTCAGTGAATGCATTTAATCTGTATGCACTGACTGATCCGATGTGGTCATCCCTTGATCTAACCTGGCTTGGCATTCCATACCGTGTATGGGGCTTCATATTTATTTTAGTGGCTGTAGCTGTTGCGGCATTTTATTCCTTTAAAAAGGATCGCTTGGACCTGACCAAATCCTATTTTATCGGGATGGTGCTTATAGTAGTGGTCTTTGTGCTTGGCACCAAAATGCATGAACGTTATATGTTCCCTGCTCTTATTCTTTGTTTGTTTACTTATATAGAAAGTCGGGACCGCCGCTTTTTATCGCTATTTCTCGGATTCAGCTTAACGCAATACATCAATGTGGCGTACACCTTATCCCACCTGAATGCAGATGTTAGCCCGGGTGCAGACGGAATCGTATTAGTGACTGCTATAGCTAATCTAGCATTACTGCTTTATATGCTGAATATCGGATACGATGTGTATGTCCGCAAGGGAATAAAACCTCTTCCAGCACCAATTACACCGGAAGAACAATATGAAGAAGATTTGAGAGTTGTCGGGCAAATTAAACCGCATCAGAAGGGAGGGCGATTTAACGATGAAGTTTAAGCGTATAGATTGGATATGCATAATAGCTATTACGGCCGTTTACGCAGCGCTTGCTTTATATAATCTTGGCTCTACTAAATCTCCAGAGACCTTATGGGAGCCTGCTGCCAGTGGTGAAAGCTTCTATGTAGATTTGGGGCAGAGTAAACCATTGGAACGGGTCAATATCTTTGGAGGCGTGGGCACGGGGAAGTTCAAGCTGGAATTCAGCGACAATCCTGAGGTCTGGAGCAGTCCGATGGATGTCAGTGAGGATGTCGGGAATGTCTTCATCTGGAAAAGCCAACCCCTGAACGTTACTGCGAGATATGTGAAGTTTACAGTTACCTCTCCAGGGTTCACTTTGAACGAAATGGCCTTTTATGAGCAGGGGGGAGAAAGAATCCCCCTTCCTATTGCCGGTGTGACACCGGATGCTAACGCAGTACCTAAAAGAGGAGCAGCGGCCAATCTTTTTGACGAGCAGTCGCTCATTCCGAAATATTCTAACTTTATGAATAGCACTTATTTTGACGAGATCTATCATGCGCGAACAGCTTATGAATATACACACGGGATAGTGCCTTACGAGAATACGCATCCACCGCTTGGCAAGCTTTTGATTGCCATAGGTATGGAGCTGTTCGGAGTCAATCCATTCGGCTGGCGTATTATCGGAACCTTGTTCGGAGTTGCCATGTTACCTCTTATATATGTAATGGCGCTGCGTTTGTTTAAGAAAAGCAAATACGCCGCCCTCGCGGCAGGATTGTTTGCACTGGATTTCATGCATTTCACACAGACAAGAATCTCCACGATTGACGTATACGGAGTATTCTTCATTATGTTGATGTTCTATTTTATGCAGCGGTATTACACAATGAATTTCTACAAGCAGCCTTTAAGAAAAACATTAATTCCGTTATTCTGGTCTGGCTTATTCTTCGGAATCGGCGTAGCTTCGAAATGGATTGTGCTCTATGGAGGAGCAGGGCTGGCCATTATGCTGGCTATCTCCCTTTTTGAACGCTACAGAGAATACCAAGCCTCCGGACGCCTGCTGGCAGAGGGGAAGATTAAAGACAAGGAATTGCTGGGCACCTGTCGTGAAGCAGTAGATTCTTTTTGGAAAAAGACTATTATTACGTTGGCTAGTTGTATCGGGTTCTTTGTAATTATTCCAGTAATTATTTATAGCTTATCTTTTGTGCCGGGGTTATCTGCATCAGCAGAGGGCTTCACTATAAAAGGTTTGATTGATTCCCAAAAGAATATGTACAACTACCACAGCCAGCTTGTAGCTACACATCCTTTTGCTTCCTCATGGTGGCAATGGCCGTTTATGAAGAGACCGGTCTGGTTCTTTAGCGGCGGTGAAGGTTTGCCGGAAGGTCAGGTCAGCAGTATAGTGACTATGGGGAATCCTCTTATCTGGTGGACGGGTATTTTTGCGATGCTGGCAACGCTGTGGATTACGCTGAAACGTAAAGATAAGAACCTCTACATGATCTGGATCGCCTTCTTCTCGCAATATGTTCCGTGGATGCTTGTCCCAAGAGAAACATTTATTTACCATTATTTTGCTATGGTACCATTTATGATTCTTGGTATTGTATATATAATGAAGTTGCTGGATAGTAAATTCCCTGAGGCCCGTTACGTACAGTATGTCTATGTAGCCGTTGCTTTGCTGCTCTTTATCGCTTTCTACCCGGTACTGTCAGGGATGCAGGTCAGTGGAGATTACGTGAAAGATATGCTGCGTTGGTTCCCTACTTGGGTTTTCTAGGATTTAATAAAAATCTATAAAATAAGTTTATGCATGCAGCGTTATTATGAAGTGTAGATGGATGTAACGCTCCAAAAAGCTTGTAGGAGGAATAAAGGTGAAAGCCAGATATAGTGTGATTGTACCCATGTTCAATGAGGAGCAAGTAATTAGCCATACTTATGAACGTTTGAAAAAAGTAATGGACGAGTGCGGCGATACTTATGAGCTGGTCTTCGTCAATGACGGCAGTCGTGATCGTTCCGCCCAGATGATTCGGGAGATCTGTGAACGAGACGAGCATGTCAAGCTGATTGACTTCTCGCGTAATTTCGGACATCAGGTAGCGATTACAGCTGGCATGGACTATGCCGAAGGTCAAGCGGTTGTTGTTATTGACGCTGATCTTCAGGATCCTCCGGAGGTCATTCTGCAAATGATCGAGAAGTGGAAAGAGGGCTACGACGTTGTATATGCGAAACGCCTGAAGCGCCACGGAGAAACGATGTTCAAAAAGGTCACCGCGAAGCTTTTTTACCGCCTGCTCAGCAGTATGACAAGTGTGGATATTCCTACGGATACAGGCGATTTCCGTCTTATTGACCGTAAGGTATGTGATGTCCTGCGGGGACTTAAAGAAAAGAACCGCTATGTCAGAGGTTTGGTGAGCTGGGTTGGCTTCAAGCAGACTATGGTGGAATATGAACGGGAAGAACGTTTTGCCGGAGAAACCAAATATCCGCTGAAGAAAATGATTCGTTTTGCGTTAGATGGCATCACCTCTTTTTCACATAAGCCGCTTAAGATTGCTACGTATATTGGATTCTTCCTTTCATTCTCTAGCTTTCTCTATTTATTTTTCGTCTTGTTTCAAAAGATATTTTTTACCTCCTGGACGGTTCCGGGCTGGGCTTCCATTGTAGGCGTTAATCTGCTCTTTAACGGTATCGTTCTGATGCTGTTGGGTGTGATTGGGGAGTATATCGGACGGATTTATGACGAGTCTAAAGATAGACCGCTATATATTGTTAGTGAGACTAAAGGCTACCAGAACGAAGAACAACTGGACCGCCGGAAGGACCACAATGATGTCAGATAAGAACTTGCGCGCTGCATTCATACAGTTCCTCAAATTTAATGCCGTAGGTTTGCTCAATACGCTTATTGATTTTGTGATTTTTACATTGTTGAATTCACTAGGGATGGTATACGCATTGGCGCAGGTGATCTCCTATAGTGCAGGCACGGCGAATAGCTTTATTTTGAATAAAAAAGTTACCTTTCGTGATCGCAACCGGGGGAATAAAGAAGGCTTCGACCGCGTGCAGCTGGTCAAGTTTATCGTGCTGAATCTGGTAGTGCTCGGAATATCACTGCTGCTAATGCATCTGTTGACAGACAAACTAGGTATTCAAGTCTTGATCTCGAAGGTGCTGGTTACCTTTATCACGGTGATCATCAATTTCTTTGGAAGTCGTAAATGGGTATTTTAAACATTAATTTCAGGCAGAAGGAGTTGCTATGCTTAAAGGCAAGTAGCTGTTTCTGCTTGATTTGTATATAACCATAGAAACAATATACGGAGGTGAATAACATTGCGTAAATTCTCCTATCTACTCATACTGGCTGGGATACTTATCATGTTATATCCGACAGCTAACGAATGGTACAACGACAGGCAGCAGGAGAAGTTATTAGAAACGGCTGAACTAAGCACTGCCGATAGTACTCCCCAGTCAGATCTGAGGAGCAGGTATGCTGAAGTTACTCAGCTGTTAGCAGAGGAATCGGTTCTGGATGCCCAGGCACAGCCCCAACCCCAAGAGACAGAAAAGCCTGAACCGGAGATTGAAGTCGGTGGCAAAGTAATCGCACTAATTGAAATCGATAAGATTGATTTGAAGCTGCCTGTATTAGAAGGGGCTACAAAAGCTAATATGAAACATGCTGCAGCCCATATGAAAGAAACGGCACCCCTTGGAGAGATCGGGAATGCTGCAATCGCGGCGCATCGGGCTCGAACTACGGGTCGTTTGTTTAACAGATTGAATGAGGTTGTTGTGGGGGATGTTATCACGGTAAAGACTAGTGATCAGGTGTTTAACTATGAGGTATACGATATTTCTGTTGTAGATCCGAGTGATGTCTCCGTTCTTGACGGGAATGACAAGGATAAGATTCTTACTCTGATTACATGTGATCCGCTAGTGAATCCAACGCATCGGCTGATTGTTCATGCCAAATTAACAAAATGAGAATAGTGAATGACAAGAAAACACAAATACCGGGAGATATTTATAAAATAATGGGTAATCTAGTAAATTAGGTCTTGTTCACAACTATAAATATGATAGTATTATACTATGAAAGCTAAACACGATAACGGCAAACCTTCCGAAAGGTAGGGACGCAAAGCTAAAGGGCCTTTTCCCGAAAGGATGGCAGCCAGCTACCGAATGAAGAGGCTTTTTTTGTTTGTTTCAAATGGATTCTATCAATTATATCTAGTAAAGCTAGAACAGATAGAGCTTATACGATAACGGCAAACCTATCGAAAGGTAGGGACGCAAAGCTAAAGGGCCTTCCCGAAAGGATGGCAGCCAGCTACCGAAAGGAGTTTTATCCGTGAAAAAGGTTTATTTTATGCTGGTGGCGTTGTTCGTCCTAATGACTTCAGTTCCGGTAAGTACAGCTCAAGCTGCAAGTGCAGATGCCAGCTGGTTGATTACATCCAAAGTGGCTCAAGGTGTTATTGGTATTAACTATGATATTCCGAAAGATAAAAGAATCAAACTCATGATCACCAAAGATAACAGCAGCTATACATATAACTTGTATGCTTCTGGACAAGCTGAGGACTTCCCTTTGCAACAAGGAAATGGGACTTATAAGGTTTCTGTTCTGGAGAATACAACCGGCAATAAATACAAAGCGTTATATTCCGAAGTAGTAGACGTAACCATGAGTGACTCGAATTCCGTATATTTGGGCTCCGTACAGAATGTGAAATGGAGTTCTTCTGATAAAGCGATTGTCAAAGCTAAACAATTAGTACAAGGCAAAACAACAGACGAAGAGAAAGTTAAAGCGATCTATAACTATGTAGTTGCGAATGTACAATATGATTACTCTCTTGCTAATAGTGTAACTACTGATTATATTCCAAGCATCGATAAGACATTGACTACTAAAAAAGGGATTTGCTATGATTACGCTTCTCTTTTTGCCGCAATGCTGCGGAGTGTAGATGTTCCTGCTAAGTTGGTAATGGGGAATACAAGCTACGTTACGCAATATCATGCCTGGAACGAAGTGTTGCTTAATGGGAAGTGGGTTACCATTGATACTACAGTGGATGCAGGACTTTCAAAGAGTGATAAGAAAACCGATTTAATTAAAGCCTCAAGCAAATATACTGCGGCAAAATACTATTAAGTTCGTCGCTAGAAATATAACCCTATTAAATAAACAACTAGCTTAATTATTAAGCTAGTTGTTTATTTTTATATTAGGGGTTGCTTTTCTATTAATAGTTGGGGTATTATAGGTAAGCGTTGTTAGACAGCGTACAGGCGATATAGACGAGGCTGATAAAAAGCTTCGAAAAATAAAGCTTGCATTTCTGAAAACAACATGATATATTATAAGAGTTGCTGCTGAGACATTAAACGGCGCCAACGAGAACTTGATCTTTGAAAACTGAACAACGAGTGAGTAGGAAATCACGCAAGTGAAATCCAAATTAGAGAATTAATTTTCTCGTCAGATGTTTCAAAATGAGCATATCGCTCTTTTCAATACTAATTGGAGAGTTTGATCCTGGCTCAGGACGAACGCTGGCGGCGTGCCTAATACATGCAAGTCGAGCGGAGTCATTTTGAAAGCTTGCTTTCAAAATGACTTAGCGGCGGACGGGTGAGTAACACGTAGGCAACCTGCCCTTCAGACTGGGATAACTACCGGAAACGGTAGCTAATACCGGATAATTTCTTTTTTCTCCTGAGAGAAGAATGAAAGACGGAGCAATCTGTCACTGAGGGATGGGCCTGCGGCGCATTGGCTAGTTGGTGGGGTAACGGCCCACCAAGGCGACGATGCGTAGCCGACCTGAGAGGGTGAACGGCCACACTGGGACTGAGACACGGCCCAGACTCCTACGGGAGGCAGCAGTAGGGAATCTTCCGCAATGGGCGAAAGCCTGACGGAGCAACGCCGCGTGAGTGATGAAGGTTTTCGGATCGTAAAGCTCTGTTGCCAGGGAAGAACGTCCGGTAGAGTAACTGCTATCGGAGTGACGGTACCTGAGAAGAAAGCCCCGGCTAACTACGTGCCAGCAGCCGCGGTAATACGTAGGGGGCAAGCGTTGTCCGGAATTATTGGGCGTAAAGCGCGCGCAGGCGGCTATTTAAGTCTGGTGTTTAAACCTTGGGCTCAACCTGAGGTCGCACTGGAAACTGGGTGGCTTGAGTACAGAAGAGGAAAGTGGAATTCCACGTGTAGCGGTGAAATGCGTAGATATGTGGAGGAACACCAGTGGCGAAGGCGACTTTCTGGGCTGTAACTGACGCTGAGGCGCGAAAGCGTGGGGAGCAAACAGGATTAGATACCCTGGTAGTCCACGCCGTAAACGATGAGTGCTAGGTGTTAGGGGTTTCGATACCCTTGGTGCCGAAGTTAACACAGTAAGCACTCCGCCTGGGGAGTACGGTCGCAAGACTGAAACTCAAAGGAATTGACGGGGACCCGCACAAGCAGTGGAGTATGTGGTTTAATTCGAAGCAACGCGAAGAACCTTACCAGGTCTTGACATCCCTCTGAATCCACTAGAGATAGTGGCGGCCTTCGGGACAGAGGAGACAGGTGGTGCATGGTTGTCGTCAGCTCGTGTCGTGAGATGTTGGGTTAAGTCCCGCAACGAGCGCAACCCTTAACTTTAGTTGCCAGCAGGTAATGCTGGGCACTCTAGAGTGACTGCCGGTGACAAACCGGAGGAAGGTGGGGATGACGTCAAATCATCATGCCCCTTATGACCTGGGCTACACACGTACTACAATGGCCGGTACAACGGGAAGCGAAGCCGCGAGGTGGAGCCAATCCCATCAAAGCCGGTCTCAGTTCGGATTGCAGGCTGCAACTCGCCTGCATGAAGTCGGAATTGCTAGTAATCGCGGATCAGCATGCCGCGGTGAATACGTTCCCGGGTCTTGTACACACCGCCCGTCACACCACGAGAGTTTACAACACCCGAAGTCGGTGGGGTAACCCGCAAGGGAGCCAGCCGCCGAAGGTGGGGTAGATGATTGGGGTGAAGTCGTAACAAGGTAGCCGTATCGGAAGGTGCGGCTGGATCACCTCCTTTCTATGGAGAATCGTTCTCTGCAATGAGAACATTCAAATCGGAAGCTAAGCTTCCAAAACTCAGGTTTAGGCCTGTTACTCACTCGTTGCTCAGTTTTGAGAGTTTAAGCTCTCAAGTAAGACTTGATCCTTGAAAACTGGATACCGAAACGAATTTGCGTTTTAGAACATCTTTTAGCAACTTGTGTAAACAAGTAAATGTTATTAGTGAGATGATTCCAAAGAGAATGTCATCGTATGATATTTTCCTGCGGAAAAATCAAGGTTAAGCTAATAAGAGCACACGGAGGATGCCTAGGCGCCAGGAGCCGAAGAAGGACGTGGCGAACAACGAAACTGCCTCGGGGAGCTGTAAGCAAGCTTTGATCCGGGGGTGTCCGAATGGGGAAACCCAGCTGTGGTAATTCGCAGTTACTCATTTCTGAATACATAGGAAATGTAGAGGCAGACCAGGGGAACTGAAACATCTAAGTACCCTGAGGAAGAGAAAACAATAGTGATTCCGTCAGTAGCGGCGAGCGAACGCGGAACAGCCTAAACCTAAGAGCTTGCTCTTAGGGGTTGTGGGACGTCTCACATGGAGTTACAAAGGAATATGGTAGGTGAAGAGGTCTGGAAAGGCCCGCGATAGAGGTAAAAGCCCTGTAACCTAAACTGTATTCTCTCCGAGACGGATCCCGAGTAGTGCGGGGCACGTGAAACCCCGTATGAATCCAGCAGGACCATCTGCTAAGGCTAAATACTACCTGGCGACCGATAGTGAAACAGTACCGTGAGGGAAAGGTGAAAAGCACCCCGGAAGGGGAGTGAAATAGAACCTGAAACCGTGTGCTTACAAAAAGTCAGAGCCCTATTAATGGGTGATGGCGTGCCTTTTGTAGAATGAACCGGCGAGTTACGTTTAACATGCAAGGTTAAGCCGAGAAGGTGGAGCCGCAGCGAAAGCGAGTCTGAATAGGGCGAATTAGTATGTGGACGTAGACCCGAAACCGTGTGATCTACCCCTGTCCAGGGTGAAGGTGCGGTAACACGCACTGGAGGCCCGAACCCACGTACGTTGAAAAGTGCGGGGATGAGGTGGGGGTAGCGGAGAAATTCCAATCGAACTCGGAGATAGCTGGTTCTCCCCGAAATAGCTTTAGGGCTAGCCTCGGTATAAGAGTAGTGGAGGTAGAGCACTGATTGGGTGCGGGGTCCGCAAGGATTACCAAGCTCAGTCAAACTCCGAATGCCATATACTTATTGCCGGGAGTCAGACAGTGAGTGCTAAGATCCATTGTCAAAAGGGAAACAGCCCAGACCATCAGCTAAGGTCCCCAAGTGTGTGTTAAGTGGGAAAGGATGTGGAGTTGCACAGACAACCAGGATGTTGGCTTAGAAGCACCACCATTGAAAGAGTGCGTAATAGCTCACTGGTCGAGTGACTCTGCGCCGAAAATGTAACGGGGCTAAACACACCACCGAAGCTATGGCTAGATACGTATGTATCTGGGGTAGGGGAGCGTTGTGTAGGGGTTGAAGGTGTACTGAAAAGAGCGCTGGACACTACACAAGTGAGAATGCCGGTATGAGTAACGAAAAGATCAGTGAGAATCTGATCCGCCGAAAGCCCAAGGTTTCCTGAGGAAGGCTCGTCCGCTCAGGGTAAGTCGGGACCTAAGGCGAGGCCGAAAGGCGTAGTCGAAGGACAACAGTTTGAAATTACTGTACCACCGTAATCCGCTATGAGCGATGGGGTGACGCAGGAGGGTAGTGACGCGGACTGATGGATGTCCGTCTAAGCAGTGAGGCTGATGTGTAGGCAAATCCGCACATCGTTAAGGCTGGGCTGTGATGGGGAGCGAAAATTATAGTAGCGAAGGTCATGATCTCACACTGCCAAGAAAAGCCTCTAGCCAGGAGAAGGTGCCCGTACCGCAAACCGACACAGGTAGGCGAGAAGAGAATTCTAAGGCGCGCGGAAGAACTCTCGTTAAGGAACTCGGCAAAATGACCCCGTAACTTCGGGAGAAGGGGTGCCCCGGTAGTGTGAATAGCACGAGGGGGCCGCAGTGAAAAGGCCCAAGCGACTGTTTAGCAAAAACACAGGTCTGTGCGAAGCCGCAAGGCGAAGTATACGGGCTGACGCCTGCCCGGTGCTGGAAGGTTAAGGGGAGTGGTTAGGGGTAACCCGAAGCTATGAACCGAAGCCCCAGTAAACGGCGGCCGTAACTATAACGGTCCTAAGGTAGCGAAATTCCTTGTCAGGTAAATTCTGACCCGCACGAATGGCGTAACGACTTGGGCGCTGTCTCAACGAGAGATCCGGTGAAATTTTAATACCTGTGAAGATGCAGGTTACCCGCGACAAGACGGAAAGACCCCATGGAGCTTTACTGCGCTTGATATTGAATTTGGGTACGATCTGTACAGGATAGGTGGGAGCCGTAGAAATCGGAGCGCAAGCTTCGGTGGAGGCGCCGTTGGGATACCACCCTGATCGTATCTAGGTTCTAACCTAGTACCCTTACCGGGTACGGGGACCGTGTCAGGCGGGCAGTTTGACTGGGGCGGTCGCCTCCTAAAGAGTAACGGAGGCGTTCCAAGGTTCCCTCAGAATGGTTGGAAATCATTCGCAGAGTGCAAAGGCATAAGGGAGCTTGACTGCGAGACCTACAAGTCGAGCAGGGACGAAAGTCGGACTTAGTGATCCGGTGGTACCGCATGGAAGGGCCATCGCTCAACGGATAAAAGCTACCCTGGGGATAACAGGCTTATCTCCCCCAAGAGTCCACATCGACGGGGAGGTTTGGCACCTCGATGTCGGCTCATCGCATCCTGGGGCTGAAGTAGGTCCCAAGGGTTGGGCTGTTCGCCCATTAAAGCGGTACGCGAGCTGGGTTCAGAACGTCGTGAGACAGTTCGGTCCCTATCTGTCGTGGGCGCAGGAAATTTGAGAGGAGCTGTCCTTAGTACGAGAGGACCGGGATGGACGTACCGCTGGTGCACCAGTTGTTCCGCCAGGAGCATGGCTGGGTAGCTACGTACGGACGGGATAAGCGCTGAAAGCATCTAAGCGTGAAGCCCCCTCAAGATGAGATTTCCCAATTAGTAAGACCCCTTGAAGACGACGAGGTAGATAGGTTGGAGGTGGAAGTGCAGCAATGCATGGAGCTGACCAATACTAATCGGTCGAGGGCTTATCCTATACGTAGAATGCAGATTCGTTTCGGATTCAGTTTTCAGGCATCAAGCCTGTAACACGCTTAGAAATTCATTCTCACTTCTGTGATGAACCGAATTTCACGCGGCGGCGTCTGTTTCATAGACGCATGTTTGGTGGCGATAGCGGAGGGGTTCCACGCGTACCCATCCCGAACACGACCGTTAAGCCCTCCAGCGCCGATGGTACTTGGACCGAAGGGTCCTGGGAGAGTAGGACGTTGCCAAGCACACGAAGCCATTGTTGATTTATCAACAATGGCTTTTTTGTTCCCTTTACCGCTTAATTTTAAAAATGTGGATAAGTTATGGGGAATTAACGAAATTATAAAAGTTACTAACATGTGGATGAAATAATAAAATATATTCAAAATGAAAGTAGTCCCCAATTTATGTGGATAGAGCAGTGGTATATGTGGATACTTCAAGTAAATGCAAGGATATTTTGCATGGCAGGAGGATAAACAATGGACAACAGTAGCAATCTTGTGTGGATAGAAGATTTTTCTGTACATGCGAGCGACACGGATTATCGTTCGCAGGGTAAGTTATCCTTTGTTCTGGATATCATGCAATGTGCGGCAGACTTCGCAGTGGGTAATTTGGGGATAAGTGTGGAAGAAATTCTGAATGCAGGAATGGGCTGGATGATGATTACGTTAGATCTTGATTTTAAGCGTATTCCCCGCCCGAATGATGTGCTTAGCGTACATACCTGGAGCAAAGGCACTAAAGGGGCACTGTGGCAACGGGATTATCGTATTTTCGATGCAGATCATATAGAAATCGCCACAGCACGATCCATATGGGCTTTAGTAGATATTGAGAAGAGAAAGATACTTAGACCGAATGCCCTTCCAGTTCAGGTTAAGCACTATAATGGCGATTCAGTAGGCGATATGCCTGTTAAGGTAACGATCCCTTCTGATATTACTATGGAAGAAGCTTATCGGTATCAGGTAAGATATAGTGGGCTGGATAGCAACGGACATTTGAATAATGCCCGATACGGGGATTTATGTTGTGATGCGCTCACTTTAGCGGAATGGGATAATGCAGAGTTCACACGCTTCCGGATTACTTATCTACAAGAAGCTAAGTTTGGGGATGAACTGACTATTTTACGTTCAGCTGTAACGGATGATGGTATATATGTACGCGGTCAGAATAGTGATACTGTGTATTTTGAAGCATGTATAGCGTTAAAAAGTGTCAAATAGTACGAATAAGTAAGTAATTTATAAATATGGAATATTATTATAAAAGCGATTTCTCCGAACATCAATCGGGGCAATCGCTTTTTTTATTGAAAACGGATGATGTTTCTAACATATTTGGAAAATTTTTTTGAGCCTGTCACAATTAAAGGGATCACATTCGTTATATAGTTGTAGTCAATAACAAGGAGGTGATTCTTTGGAACGTCGCAGCCCCGGGGTCCAAGTGAATCAAACAATAATTGAAGAGGCTATCGATCAGGTTCTTGCGGGTAACCGCGAAGCCTATAGAACTATAATACAAGCCTATGAAAGAAAGATTTATACGTATTGCTATTATATTTTGAGAAGTCATGAAGAAGCAGAGGATGCTGTGCAAGATATATTTGTAAAAGTGTATCAGGAACTCAGACGTTATGAGAAACGAGTCTCTTTTAGTGCATGGTTGTATAAAGTGGCCTATCATCATTGTCTGGATCAGGTTCGCAAACGCAAGCGAAGAAACCGTCTGTTGTCGCTATATAAAGAGCAGCAGCCCAAAGCCTATTATAATCCTAACGATGAGGAGCCATTGCAGAAGTTATTTATGGATGACCTGACAGCCGAAGAGAGCAATCTCCTGATTCTTAAGGTGGTTGAGCAGTACAGCTTTGAAGAAATGGGTCAGATTATGGATTGTAATTCAGCTACTTTACGCAAGAAATTTGAACGTCTACGCAAAAAGTTAGTCCGGCAAAGAATGAATGAAGGAGGCAGCCCTCATGGAGAAATGGCAAGATCGAACTGAAAGTCAGAAGATGGAGCACATTCGTCAAACATTCCAAAATCATGAAATGCCGGTAGACAGTTTCAGCGATTCAATTATGAAGCGAATAGGAGACGAGGGAATGGAAAAACGAGCGTCAAGAAAGAATGGAAATAAGTTTCTGAAAAAATCATTGGTGGCTGCCTCGGCAGCAGCAGTGTTGGGTGCGGGGATAATCGGTAGCGGATTTGTATCCCCGGTCATGGCTGAAACATTGAAGCAGATTCCTGTTGTAGGAAGTATTTTTAAGGGGATTGACGATAAAGGTCTAAATGCTGCTGAGGAAAAAGGATTATCTACTGCCCCTAACCAAAGCGTTACCCATGATGGAGTGACCTTAAAGGTTACCGATGCCTATTATGACGGCTCGCGGTTGGCTTTTGCGATTGAACGGGAAGGCATTGATAATGATAAGATGATGGCTGAGATGATTATTGAACCGATTGAGTTCGATCCATCGCTAACAGAACAACATGCGAAAGTGACAATGAACCAGTCCGAAAAAGGGTTGTTGGGTTCAGCAGAAGTGAAATTGCCGAATGGGAAAAAACTGGAGAGCCAAATGTCATCTTTTGGTGATGTTGAGGGAAAAAAGAATGCTATTTTATACGATTACAGAAATCTAAATAATATAGAGGCTTTGGGGGATGAATTTGAATTAAGCATCAGTGTGCCGGTTACACAAATTGCAGAGCCTTTTGTAATCAAGGTGCCGGTGAAAAAAGTAACGGAAGGAATTATCAAGCTTGATCTGAACCAAACAAAAGAGGCAGAAGAATTCAGTTATACGATTACCAAGCTGGAATTAACTCCAGCCACAAGCAGATTACAGCTCAGCGAAGAAGGTAAAGCGCCAACTGTGAAAGAAAAGGATGGATACACAACCTCTGAAATGTTCTATGAAATCGTTGATGAACTAGGTAATGCGTTCTCATCGGGTGGTTCATTTAACTTGCCAGCTATAGTCTATCCTTTGGTAGACAAAGATTTCATACCGTTCGCGCAAACACCAAAGACAATTACAGTTAAGCCGTTTACTTACTCCATTGATGAAAATCATAAAGCATTAAGGGATGAAGAAGGAAAACAAGTTAAACATTATTATCCGGAGCTTGAACAAACGATTCAGGTGGAGCAAAAGTAACTATTAATCCCATAAGCAAAAAAAGCCCGTGTCTGCATAGCAGATACGGGCTTTTTGTTAAAAAATGAGAATTTATAAGCTGCAAAACTATAATATCTTTATATTTCTAAGAGTAACGGTTGTAATCTATAAAAGACGACAACGTAGTCTCTTCTTGTAAAAATTCTAATGGAATGTAGATTTCACTCACCGAGTTTTCGTTATCTGGTCCAAGGTACAATTCACCATAATATTCCAATTCAAATGGAATGGACATCCTGTATTCTGTTTTCGGCAGCCAGATTCCGTAGATATATTTATAGGTAGAAGGGATATCACAAGAGCGGCCTTTATGGATGAATTTCAGATAACGTATGGGTGGTAAGATCTGAAGGGGGAAAGTCTGATTGTGGTCTGCTTTTATAGGACTAAGCTCGCAGGCACACATGATCGAAAACCCATTACTCTCATAGTCATCTGGCCAGAAGCCAAGCTGATAATATTTTTCAGGCTGTATTCTATTCGATATAGTGGCTACCTTATTGAAAAGCAAAGGCCAAGTATCAGAAATGACGGAGAAATCTAGGTCTACTTTAACTACGGGTCCTTGAAGTATAATTTCTCCGAAATCAACGAGCTGGGGGGAGAGATCACTATCAGAAAGGACTTGAAGTAGATCCTGTTCATATAGTCTAGGGAGCAAAGGGAGTTTCGTTTCAGTAAGTCTTTTTCGAACAAGAGAGGGAGTCGTGTGCAGCATTCTTTTGAAGGCACGGGTAAAGGTCTCATAGTTACTAAAGTTATAGTCTAATGAGATGTCCTGGAGTGAACGTTCTGGCATTCGATGAATGTCTAAGGCTGCTTCAGTGATTTTGCGTCTGGCTATATAGTCGCCGGGTGCTATCCCAGTGACTGCTTGAAATAGACGGGTGAAATGATAAAGGGAGTATCCCATTTCTTTGGAGAGGACAGCTACAGGAAGAAACGTGGTTAAGCGATCCTCAATGAGATCTAAGGCTTGAATGATTAGTTGGTGATTGTTCAAGAGATGTCCTCCCATAACAGTTAATAGAAATGGTGTCTAGCACGATTACTTCAATGATTTGCTGTCCAGTCGCCCCAAACAGCAGCCCAATCGGGAACTGTCACTTCCATTACGCGATCTGCACTAGGAAAATAGGCTTTGATGTCGAGAACCGGTGTGCCCGGATAGGCATCAAGCCCGGCCACCTCTACTATTCCAGAGTCTACATCGACAGACAGGATTGCTGCTACACTTAGCCCAATCGGATTAGGGCGAATAGGGGAACGGGAAGCGAATACTCCAGTTAAGGTCGCATCATAAGGAGGCTGAATCTGTGTAGTCTGCCGGAAATGATCCTCTGCAAACTCATGCAGCCACCAAAGCACTTGGCAATGACTAAACTGAGATAAACCTTTAAGCGCTGGTCTGAATTCCGGGTTGATTTCAAGCCGCAAATTATGTGCTGTACCTCTAACCGATCCTATAGATAATATATTATAGCTTTCTTGTTCATTCATTGACTATGACTCCTTTCGGGTATCAGATATGATCTAGTGTATAACAGAGGCATACGGTAAAGCCTGACGATATTTGCTAACATTCATTTAATGCTATAATGAAATTTGATGTGGAAAGGGGAGCATTATGAAGACATTAGTATTGGCGGAGAAGCCGTCTGTTGCACGCGAGATTGCACGGGTCATGGGATGTAATAATAAACAGAAGAGTTATATTGAAGGTCCAAAATATGTGGTTACCTGGGCGCTGGGTCATTTGGTCGGCCTGGCAGAACCAGAGGATTATAATAAAAAGTTTGCAACTTGGGCCTTGGAGGATCTGCCGATTTTGCCGGAGAAGACCAAGCTGAAGGTGCTGCGGGAGACCAACCAGCAATACAAAGCTGTCCAGCATCTAATGAAGCGTCAGGACATTGAGGAGCTTATTGTTGCTACAGATGCTGCCCGTGAAGGGGAGCTGCTGGCTCGTTGGATTATGAATATGGCAGGGTGGAAAAAGCCATTCCGGCGGTTATGGATATCCTCGCAGACTGATAAGGCAATTAAAGAGGGATTTGCAAAACTCCGTCCGGGCCGGGAATTTGATCGGTTGTATGAATCTGCACGTTGCCGCGCAGAGGCGGATTGGATGATTGGACTGAATGTCACAAGAGCTTTGACCTGTAAGTTCGGTTCGCCGCTCTCAGCAGGACGGGTACAAACGCCGACATTAGGGATGATCATAGATCGTGAACAGGAGATTACGGGTTTCCGTTCCGTCGATTTTGAGACGCTGACTGCTGATTTTGGGGATTTCCAAGCGGCATGGCGGGCCAGTAACGGTGATGGTCGAATATTCGAAAAGGATAAGACAGCCAGCTTAAAGGATAAGCTTACAGGACGCAGCGGCCGTATTATTAAGGTACAGAAGAGTGAGAAAAGTGAACCTCATCCACTGGCTTATGATCTGACTGAACTGCAGCGTGATGCGAACCGGAAGTTCGGCTTCTCCGCGAAGCAGACCTCCAGTGTGCTGCAGCGGTTATATGAGCAGCATAAACTTGTCACATACCCGCGTACGGATAGTCGTTACTTAACTTCAGATATGACGGGCACACTCAAGGAAAGACTGGATAGTGTTGCGGTCGGTCCATATGCAGCGTTAGCACGTCCATTGCTGCGCAAGCAGCTGCCGATTACGAAGCGAATCGTGGATGACAGTAAAGTCAGTGATCACCACGCTATTATTCCTACAGAACAGACCGTATTGTTAAATGGTCTGAGTACTGAAGAACGTAAGTTGTATGATCTGATTGTGCGGCGTTTTATAAGCTTGTTCTATCCGCCAGCTCGTTATGATGCGGTAGCTGTAACCGTCAATGTGGAAGGCGAAAGCTTCCATGTCAAAGGGACGACAGTAAAAGATGCCGGCTGGCGCGAAGTATACGGCGGAGATATGAGTAGTGATGACGAGGAGGAATCTGCGGACGAGCCGGCAGCGGGCAGTGTAAAGCTGCCTGAGCTGCGCGAAGGGGCTGCTGTCACGATTGGCCGCTGTATGGTGCGTGCTGGCCGAACACAGCCACCGAAGCGTTATAATGAAGCTTCGCTGTTGACGCAAATGGAGAAGCACGGCCTCGGAACCCCAGCTACACGCGCGGATATTATTGAGAAGCTGGTAAGCTCTGATACGATTGAGCGGCAAGGTAATCTCCTGCATCCGACAGGAAAAGGTAAGCAGTTAATCGAGCTGGTATCCACTCAGCTACGAACCCCGGATCTAACCGCACGTTGGGAAGCTGAGCTGGAGAAAATAGCGCGTGGTCAAGGCAAACCGGAGCTCTTTTTACAAGGTATCCGCAGTATGGCACAGGAATTGGTAACAGGTGTGAAAACTAGCGGAGCAGAATATAAGCCGCATAATGTCTCTAACAGCCACTGTCCGGAATGCGGTACAAGACTGCTCGAGAAGAAGAGCAAACGAGGGAAGCTGCTGGTGTGTCCTGCAGATAACTGTGGTTACACCCGTGCAGGTGAGAAAAGACTATCGAATCGCCGCTGCCCACAGTGCCATAAGAAAATGGAGCTTAAAGAGGGTAAAGCAGGCATGTTCGTACAATGTCTAGGCTGTGGAATCACAGAGACCTTAGATAAGGATCACAAGCATGTTAATAAACGTGAACAGCAAAAGCTGGTGCAGCAATACAGTAAGCAGGAAAGCATTGGTTCTAACCTTGGGGAACTGCTGAAAGCAGCGCTTGAAGGACAAAAGAAGGATAAGTAGTAGGAATCATCGGATGGTTAGCTTCAATTAAAACGAATGATTAGAATAATGATGGCTGCTGAGTGTGCTCAGTAGTCTTTTTTCTATCCTAGTAAGTTTATGTGGTCTACGGATAGGCTTTGAATTAGAATGGAAAGCAAATGAGTGGAGCAGGTGATTAGGTGGCAGCTGAGCAGCAGGCGGCGAATCCGTTGAAAGCGGCAGATCGCCCACAGGGGCAAGGAAGCAGCAGGTTTTTCTTTTTGGTTATTGTATTTATGTTTTGGTTCTCTTCTTATATTTATGTGCCGGTGCTTTCACCATATGTTGAGCATTTGGGAGCATCGTATTTTATGGTGGGCATGGTGCTTGGGATATATGGGTTAATGCAGATTCTATTCCGTATACCCATTGGCATCGGTTCAGATTATTTAAATAGGCGGCGGCCGTTTATCTATCTGGGATTAATTGCGAGTGGAGTCAGCTGTTTTCTTTTTATGTGGGGAGCACAGCCGGGTTGGGCGTTGGCAGCACGTGCGGTATCCGGGATAGCAGCATCGGCATGGGTTGTGTACTCTGTGATGTTTGCAGGTTATTTTCCAAAAGAGGAAGCTGGAAAAGCGATGGGCATGCTGCAATTCACTACAGTAATCGCCCAATTGACCAGCATGATGATCAGCGGCTATATGGTAGAGCATTGGGGCTGGAATGCCCCCTTCCTGATTGGTGGAATTGTAGCTATTGCGGCACTAATACTTGCGCTTCGGTTACCGGAACAAAAGCAGGAAAAACGGCAAAATGCCATACAGATCAAGGAACTGGCTGGTGTCGTAAAGGAACCTTTGCTGGTAAAAGTATCACTGTTGTCTGTGCTGGCACACTGTGTGCTATTTATAACAATGTTCGGATATACTCCGAACCAGGCGCTGAATATCGGAGCAAGCAAAGAAAGCTTGGGCTGGCTAACACTCGCTTTTATGATTCCGCATGCCATCGCAACGCTCTACGGCTCACGTCTGTTTGGAGGGCTGCTGGGTGATAGAGGGAAGCTTATGCTAGGCTTTGCGGGAAGCGCACTGTTTACGCTGCTCATTCCTTCTATGCCGACGTTAGCGGCGCTTTGTCTGACTCAGGTGGGGAATGGTTTTATGCAGGGACTTATTTTTCCGCTGCTGTTGAGTAAATCCGTATCAGAAATAGATCCTTTTAAACGGGCTACAGCTATGGGTTTCTATCAGGCCGTTTATGCGATAGGGATGTCAGCAGGGCCATTCGTAGCAGGTTGGATGAGCTCTGTATATGGCTTGACCGGAGGATTCTGGTTAGGTGGGATTGCGGCGGCGTTGGCTACAATTTTATCCTGGGTATGGATGAAGGATACGAAGCAGAAGCAGCTAAAAGCAACTTAACAGACTTGGCAGAGCGTGTAAGGATGATTGGTTTTTTGTGCAAAAGAGGAATATAATAGAGATAGGAAGCAAGGAGGAGGAGCCCGGGAGAATGGTCAAGGTTGTAATGTTGTGGTTTGTGGTAATTAATATAATCGGGTATGTAGTGATGTCCGAGGACAAGAACAAAGCCCGCAAAAGGCGAGAACGTGTACCTGAGAAAACACTTTTTCTGCTGGCAGCCATGGGCGGCGCACTAGGTGTGCTGATTGCCATGTACCGTAAGCGCCACAAGACGCGTCATACATCCTTCAGGATCGGAATTCCGCTTCTGCTGCTGCTGAATATCTTTTTGTACAGCTATTTTTTAAGATAATAGTCTTTAGGATTACAAACTAGAAAAAGAGGTGGCGTACATGTTATTCTCTAAAATTTTGCTAGCCTATGACGGTTCAAAGGCTTCTAATCAAGCATTGGAGCGCGCAATTGAACTCGCTAAAGTCACACCAGGTTCTATATTGCATGTCGTACACGCATTTGAATTCCCAAGATTTTTTATCGGAGAAGCTCTTGCACCACTACCAGCTTCAGTAAATAAAGAATATTATGATTTGGCAGTGCAGACAACCGAGGAAGTGAAGGGACGCCTTGAGGCTGAAGGCCTGAATGCTGAGGTTGAGCTTTTACAAGGATCTCCTGCGGAAGTGATTTTGAAATATGCTAAGGAAAATGCTATAGACATCATAGTTATCGGCAGCCGCGGGCTTGGCGGTATACGTGAATTTGTTCTGGGCAGTGTCAGCCATAATGTAGTACAAAGCGCTCGTATTCCAGTGCTGGTTGTAAAATAATATAGAGTTCAAAGGGACGCTGATAGCGTTCCTTTTTTTCAATTTAAGGCTGTACAGGTCTTAATCTGGAGCTTAAACACCATAGAGCGCTAGAGGTAGGAGCGTACGGAAAGAAGTACTTCTTCACAAAATATAAGGTTATTGAGAATTTAAATTCGCCCAAAAGCGAACATTTATTATGGTGATTTTACCAATGTTCGTGTTTGAGTTGACATCATGTGTAGGGGATTGTTAAACTGATGTCATGAAGAGCTCGTATAAAACCGGGAATATGGCCCGGAAGTTTCTACCCGGGAACCGTAAATTACCGGACTACGAGGAAATAGGATGCTAGAATGCGATAATGCAGTCCAGATAATGGAGTGATGCATTGTGCAGCTTTCCGCGCTTAATGCCAGTTTGGTGAGAGGCAAGCGGGAGTGTTTTTTCCTAATTCCTTTACTAGTCCGATCCTCCCGCAGCAAAATGCGTCTGGACATCGGGCTTTTTTAATATAAGGAATAAGTTACACATAATACATCAACCTTATATTATTAAGGAAAACGATAGTCATCCCTGAAGGACGAGAATGTAGTCTCTGCTTGTTCGGATTTACAAGATAAAGATATCTCATACTAGTGATTGGAAGGTAGGTCGAATCATGTCTGTGCAGGTAGCTGTCATCATGGGTAGTAAGTCGGATTGGGATACGATGGAGCACGCTTGTGGGGTGCTGGAAGAGCTGGGTTTGTCTTATGAGAAGAAGGTAGTATCCGCGCACCGTACACCGGACTTGATGTTCCGCTATGCGGAGGAAGCCGCTGGCCGCGGCATTCGCGTGATTATTGCAGGAGCAGGCGGCGCCGCGCATTTGCCGGGTATGGTGGCTGCAAAGACGATCCTGCCAGTGATTGGTGTGCCCGTGCAGTCGAAAGCACTTAATGGGCTGGATTCGCTGCTCTCCATCGTGCAGATGCCTGGAGGCATACCGGTAGCAACGGTAGCTATTGGTAAGGCAGGCGCTGTAAATGCAGGCCTGCTGGCCGCACAGATCATCGGAGCGTTCGACCCCGAAGTGCAGCAGCGTGTGCAGCTGCGTCGGGATGCGATCCGCGATGAAGTATTGGAAAGCAGCGACAGCTTATGAGGCCGGAGGAGCTGAAGCTGCAGGAGGCTGGCGGCGCAGCTTCGCCAGCCGCACAAGCGTCCGGTGCGGACACCGTCCGGACGCTGCTGCCCGGCTCGACCGTCGGCGTGCTCGGCGGCGGGCAGCTCGGGCGCATGATGGCGCTGGCCGGCAGCGCCATGGGGTACCGCTTCGTGGCGCTGGATCCTGCGCCGGATGCGCCTAGCGGTCAAGTTACGCCGCAGATTACGGCGGTGTATAACGACCGGGACGCGGCGCGGGAGCTGGCCCGCCGCGCGGACGTCATCACGTACGAGTTCGAGAACGTCGATGCGGGCGTAGCCGCGCTGCTGGCGGAGGAATCGTACGTGCCGCAGGGCAGCGCGCTGCTGTATACCACGCAGCATCGGCTGCGCGAAAAATCCGCCATCGAGGCGGCGGGCGTTCCGGTCGCCCCGTACCGGAAGGTGGACAGCCTTGCGGAGCTAAAACAGGCGGCGGCTGAACTTGGACTACCTTGTGTGCTCAAGACAGCCACAGGCGGTTATGACGGCAAGGGTCAAGCTGTGATTCGTCAGGAAGAAGAGCTGGAAGAAGCTTTCCGGCAGGTTGCACCCGGTGAGGTGATTCCGGAGCTGGTGCTTGAGAAGTTTGTAGCTTTTCAATGCGAAATATCCGTTGTTGCTGCACGTAGTGCATCTGGGGAGGTCAAAAGCTTCCCGCCTTCTGAGAACATTCATGTAAACAATATTTTGCATCTGTCCATTGTGCCTGCAAGAGTGTCAGCGGACATTCAGCGCAGAGCTTGCGAGCTGGCTGAGACTTTAATCGCAGGGCTGAATGCGGTTGGACTGCTTGCCGTGGAAATGTTCGTCACAGCGGACGGTGAATTGTTCGTCAATGAGCTGGCACCAAGACCGCATAATTCCGGCCATTACACCATGGATGCTTGCGTGACCTCACAGTTCGAGCAGCATGTCCGGGCGATTTGTAATCTGCCGCTGGGTGATACAACGCTTTTGACACCTGTAGTTATGGTAAATGTATTAGGTCAGCATTTGGATGGTGCGATTAAAGCGACCTGTACACATGAGGAAAAAGATAATAAGCTGGGTATTGTACCTAAGCTTCATATATATGGCAAGACTGAGAGTAAGACTGGTCGTAAGATGGGTCATATCAATCTGCTGTGCAAGGATACCGGAGACGGCTTATCCTGGGTGGAGCAATCTAAACTTTGGAGGAACTAAAGAATATGATCGAACGTTACAGCAGACCCGAGATGCGGGCCATTTGGACTGAGGAGAATAAATTCAAAGCGTGGCTGGAAGTGGAAATATGCGCTTGTGAAGCATGGGCGGAGCTGGGAGTAATCCCACACGAAGACGCTGCTAAGCTGCGTAAGGATGCTAAATTCGACATCGCACGTATTGATGAAATCGAACAGGAAACACGTCATGACGTAATCGCCTTTACACGTGCGGTTTCCGAAAGCCTTGGCGCAGAACGCAAATGGGTACACTACGGCCTTACTTCCACAGATGTGGTGGATACAGCACTGGGTTACTTGCTGCGTCAAGCGAATGAGATTCTAGAGAAGGATATTATTAACTTTATTGAGATCCTTAAAGATAAAGCTATTGCTTATAAAGATACACCGATGATGGGCCGTACACATGGGGTTCATGCTGAGCCAACTACTTTTGGTCTGAAAATGGCATTGTGGTACGAAGAAATGAAACGTAACCTGGAGCGTTTCCGCCATGCAGCGAACGGTGTGCAATTTGGCAAAATCTCCGGAGCCGTTGGTACGTATGCCAACATCGATCCATTCGTAGAAGAATTTGTCTGCCGTAAGCTGGGTACAAGCCCTGCACCGATCTCGACACAAACTCTACAGCGCGACCGTCACGCTGAATATATGGCAGCTCTTGCTCTGGTAGCAACCTCGCTAGACAAATTCGCTACCGAAATCCGCGCTCTGCAAAAGAGTGAGATTCGCGAAGTAGAAGAAGCTTTTGCCAAAGGTCAAAAGGGTTCATCTGCTATGCCGCATAAACGGAATCCTATTGGCTGCGAGAATATTTCCGGTCTGTCCCGCGTGATTCGCGGACATATGGTTACAGCTTACGAGAACGTGCCGCTCTGGCATGAACGCGATATCTCGCACTCTTCAGTGGAGCGTATCATCCTTCCGGATGCAACAATGCTATTGAACTACATGCTGAACCGTTTCGGAAACATCGTGAAGAACCTGACTGTATTCCCAGAGAATATGAAGCGTAACATGAACCGTACCTTCGGCGTTCCTTTCTCTGGCCGGATCTTAACCAAGCTGATTGATAAAGGCTTCAGCCGCGAGCAAGCGTACGATACCGTTCAACCACGTGCGATGCAAGCTTGGGAAGAGCAAAAGCAGTTCCGTGATATCGTGGAAGCTACACCTGAAATCACTAATGTCCTCACCCCAGAAGAGATTGAAGATGCATTTAACCCTTCTTGGCACCTTAAGCATGTGGATACCATCTTCCGCAAGCTAGAACTTATCTAAGAAAGATAAGTTAGTGGTGAACTAAGGAGCTAGGAATAGTACGAGCGGTTAAGGTTGTGCAGAATTGAAATGCAACTGGTCGATAAGGAACGGAGAGAAATTTTGGAACTGTAGAAGCGTTAGCGTTCGCCTTTATCCTCGGATTTCTACCACGGGCAGTGGTTCAAATCAGGAAATCTGAGGATAACAGCGATCGGAAGTCCAAACATTCCTCGGAGTTACGCCTTTGAGACTCTAAAAAAGATAAGTTAGTGGTGAACTAAGGAACGCTGTAATAAATGCAAAGCTGGATGGGGGAGCACTGTAGAGGAAGTTTGGAACTGTAGAAGCGTAGCGTTCGCCTTTATCCTCGGATTTCTACCGCGAGAAGCGGTTCAAATCAAGAAATCTGAGGATAACAGCGATCGGAAGTCCAAACATTCCTCGGAAGTGCTTCCTCCTAGACCAGCCCAACTTAGGAAGATCATTAGTTCAAGGGAGGAAAGGTCATGACATCATCGGCCGTATCCACAGCCGTGGAACTCATCAATGCGCCGCTGCTCTACAAAGGGAAGGTTCGTGAGCTATACGATTTAGGGGAAAATGTACTGATCGTAGTTACGGATCGGATATCTGCTTTTGACTATGTGCTGGACCCGGCGGTCCCTGAAAAGGGCAATGTGCTTAACCGTCTGAGTGCGTTCTGGTTCGGACAGACTAAAGAGCTGATGGAGAATCATGTCGTTCATATCGATGTGGATCTGCTCGGCGACGTAGTTAAGGACAAAGAGGCTCTCAGAAACCGTGTCATGGTGGTACGCAAAGCGGAGCGTATTGATATCGAATGCGTAGTGCGTGGATGCATCACTGGCGGCGGCTGGAGACAGTATCAAGAAACCGGCAAGGTAAATGGTATTGAACTTCCTGCTAACCTCCGCAAAAACGCGCTGCTGGCAGAACCGATTTTTACTCCTGCGGCTAAAAATGATGTAGGTCACGATGAGGATATTCCGTTTGAGAAAATGCAGGAATTAATCGGAGCTGATCTGGCGCTTGAGCTGCAGGAAAAGAGCTTAAAGCTGTTCGCTTTTGCTAGAGAGTATTGTGCTGAGCGTGGGATCATTCTTGCGGACTGCAAATTCGAATTCGGCTTGTTGGACGGTAAGGTGATTCTGATCGATGAGATTTTTACACCGGATGCTTCCCGCTTCTGGGCTAAGGATAAATACGCGCTTGATATTGAAATTGATAGTATGGATAAAGAGCCTGTTCGTACGTATCTATCTGCATCTTCCTGGGACAAGAATAGTAAACCTGATCCGCTCCCACTGGAAGTAGTAGAAGAAACTACACGGCGTTATCTGGACATTTATCATCGTCTTACTGGCAAGTCTTTATAGTTCAACATAGTGTGTGCACTCATGGGAATAAATTCAGTATATATTTTTGAAGCTAAATGTACTCATTGTAGAATTTCAGTTTCAGAGGGTATGCTCATTAAAATTTAGGAGGAACTACAAGCATATGTTAAAAGCGACGGTATATGTCACCATAAAGAAAAGCGTTCTTGATCCACAAGGGGTAGCAGTACAAGGAGCACTTCATTCGGTAGGCTTCCAAGAAGTTGAAAGCTTGCGTATCGGGAAATATATGGAGCTGACTTTGGATACGGATAACCGTGCTGAAGCGGAAGTGCGTCTCAAGGAAATGTGCGAAAAGCTACTTGCCAACACGGTGATCGAGGATTACCGCTACGAATTGGAGGACTAAACGACATGAAATTTGCTGTACTTGTCTTCCCAGGCTCCAACTGTGATATTGATTGCTACAAGGCGGTAGAGGACAGTCTCGGCGAACCAGTCGATTATGTGTGGCATACAGCGACGGATTTGTCGGCGTATGATTGCATTTTGGTTCCAGGCGGATTCTCATATGGTGATTACCTGCGCTGTGGCGCGATTTCGAGATTTGCTCCTGTTATGGCGGAAGTTGCTAAAGCAGCAGAGCAAGGGAAATACGTGCTAGGCATTTGCAATGGGTTCCAAATTCTTACTGAGGCTGGTTTGCTGCCAGGTGCGCTTCGCCGCAACATGTCGATGAAGTTCCGCTGTCACGATACAGTGCTTAAGGTTGTTAATAATGAAACCCCATTTACTATTGACTATGCTAAAGATGAAGAAATCATCATCCCAATCGCACACGGTGAAGGAAACTACTACTGTGATGACGAGACTTTGGCAGAGCTGAAAGCTAACAATCAGATCGTGTTTACCTATAGCGATAATCCTAACGGCTCCGTAGCCGATATTGCGGGTGTTAGTAACGTACAAGGGAATGTGGTTGGCATGATGCCTCACCCTGAGCGCGCGGCTAATAGTTTACTTGGTTCAGAAGACGGCAAAAGAATGTTTACATCCATACTGAAGACTTGGAGGGATCGTCATGACGCAGCAAGTATCCGTTAAGGAACCGACCGCAGAACAGATTGCGGAGCAGAAAATTTACAGCCAGTTCGGTGTGTCGGACAGCGAATATGAGCTGATCAAGTCTTTTATGGGACGTTTGCCGAACTACACTGAAATCGGCGTATTCAGCGTAATGTGGTCCGAGCACTGTGCCTATAAGAACTCCAAACCCCTCCTGAAACGTTTCCCAATTTCCGGACCACGTGTCCTGATGGGACCTGGCGAGGGTGCAGGGATTGTAGATATCGGTGACAACCAAGCGGTTGTTTTCAAAATCGAAAGTCATAACCACCCTTCAGCGGTAGAACCTTTCCAAGGTGCGGCAACGGGTGTCGGCGGGATTATTCGTGATATTTTCTCCATGGGCTCCAGACCTATCGCAATCCTCAATTCACTACGTTTCGGGAAGCTGGAAAGTGATCGAGTGAAGTATTTGTTCGAACATGTAGTGTCTGGTATTGCTGGTTATGGTAACTGTATCGGGATTCCAACGGTTGGCGGCGAAATCATGTTTGATGATAGCTATGACGGCAATCCGCTAGTTAACGCAATGTGTGTGGGTCTGATCGATCATGACAAAATCCAACGTGGTGTAGCTAAGGGTGTAGGCAACCCTGTCTTCTATGTAGGCCCTCCTACAGGACGTGATGGAATTCATGGTGCTACTTTTGCATCGGTAGAGCTTAGTGAGGAATCAGAAGCTAAACGTACCGCAGTACAAGTCGGCGATCCATTTATGGAAAAGCTCGTTATGGAATCTTGTCTAGAACTGATCGACAGCGGCATCGTTATCGGGATTCAGGATATGGGTGCAGCTGGCCTTACATGCTCTAGTGCGGAGATGGCAAGTAAAGCAGGCAACGGTCTGGAGCTGTATCTTGATCAGGTGCCACAACGTGAAGAGGGCATGACGCCTTACGAAATGATGCTTTCAGAATCACAAGAACGGATGTTGTTCGTCGTTGAGCCGAAGGATGAGGCCCAGGCACAAGAGATTTTTGACCGCTGGGGTGTTATCTGCTGTAAAGTCGGTAAAGTTACGGATGATGGCCGCTTGAAATTGTATCATCACGGCGAGGTTGTTGGTGACATGCCAGTAACGGCGCTCGTGGATGAGTGTCCAGTATATAACAAACCTTCTGAGGTTCCTGCTTATTATATTGCGAATGAAAAGGTAGATACCCTTCGTTATGAGGAAGTTACGGATCTGGGCGGTGCATTGCGTACAGTACTTGGATCACCAACCGTAGCAAGTAAAGCATGGGTATACAATCAATACGATTACATGGTGCGGACGAGCACAGCTGTACGTCCTGGATCTGACGCGGCTGTAGTTACCATTCATGGTACTCGTAAAGGACTTGCGATGACTACAGACTGTAATGGCCGTTATGTTCATCTTGATCCTGAAGTGGGCGGACGTATTGCAGTCAGCGAAGCGGCACGTAACATCGTTTGTTCCGGTGCTGAACCGCTGGCCATCACGGATAATCTGAACTTCGGAAATCCTGAGAAGCCTGATGTGTTCTGGCAAATGGAGCGTGCGGTTGATGGTATGGCTGAAGCATGTCGTGTGCTGGATACTCCGGTTATCGGTGGTAATGTCAGTCTTTATAACGAAAATACTACGGGTTCCATCTATCCAACGCCGGTTGTCGGCATGGTTGGTTTAGTAGCGGACACGGATCATATTACGACTCAAGGGTTCAAGCAAGAAGGAGATTCTATTCTTCTGCTGGGAGTGACCAAGGCTGAGCTGGGCGGCAGTGAATTCCAATATGCTGTTCATGGTGTGACCGAGGGTCGTCCTCCGGCTTTGGATTTGGCTACTGAGAAAAAACTGCTGAACGCAGTCCTTACCTCAATTCGTGGCGGTCTGGTTCGTTCCGCACATGACTTGTCCGAAGGTGGACTTGCCGTAGCGCTTGCAGAGAGCTGTATCAGCGGCGGAATCGGAGCGAACGTTGAGCTTTCAGCTAACGCTCTTAGATCTGATGTAGCATTGTTCAGCGAAAGCCAATCACGCATTGTGCTGACAGCAGCTCCTGAACGTGCGGAAGAGCTGAAAGCAGCGATTGCAGCCAGCGGTGTTCCAGTGGAGATCATCGGAACTGTAGGTGGAGACAGACTGCGCGTAAATCTGGACGGTGTGTCCGCACTAGATGAAGCTGTAGCAGAATTGAAATTCGTTTGGGAGGATGCTATTCCATGTCTTATGAAATAAAGACCGGGAAAGAGCAGGAGACTCCTATCCTGTGGACTGGTGACTTTTACAATGAAGGAACGGGCTCGGGAGATATTTTTGACACATTAAAAGAAGAATGCGGCGTTTTCGGGGTCTTCGGACACCCGGAAGCGGCGTCCATGTCTTATTACGGCTTACACGCCTTACAACACCGTGGAGAAGAAAGTGCGGGAATCTGCGTAGCAGACGGTCGCGATTTCAACTATCACCGCGGGATGGGGTTAGTAAAAGAAGTATTCGACAAGGACAAAATTGCCTCATTGGTTGGAGACATGTCCATTGGGCATGTACGTTATTCCACTAGTGGAGACAGCCGTTTAACCAATGCGCAGCCGCTGGTATTTAAATATCGTGACGGCGATTTGGCAATTGCTACGAACGGCAACATAGTAAATGAACCGTTGATCCGCAAACAGCTGGAGCAAAGCGGATCGATCTTTCAAACTACGAGTGATACAGAAGTGCTGGCGCATCTGATTGCCCGTTCGCCAAAGGATTTTGTTGAAGCGGCAAAAGATGCGCTGCAGCAGCTCGTTGGCGGGTTTGCTTTTCTGCTTATGACAAATGATAAGTTAATTGTCGCTTCAGATTCCCATGGCTTGCGTCCGCTAGTGATGGGACGGATTGGTGAAGCTTATATTTTTGCTTCCGAGTCCTGCGCATTAGAGGTCATTGGGGCACAGCTGGTTCGAGATATTGAGCCGGGCGAACTGCTTGTCCTCGACAAAAACGGCCTCTTAGAGGACCGTTTTACCGAACCCAAACGTAAAGCGCTGTGCGCGATGGAGTATATTTACTTCTCACGCCCAGACAGTGATATGAACGGCTCTAACCTGCACTCCGCCCGTAAGCGGATGGGTAGCCGCATGGCACTGGAAGCTTTTGTCGATGCTGATCTCGTAACCGGTGTGCCGGATTCCAGTATTTCAGCAGCCATCGGGTATGCCGAGCAAACGGGAATTCCTTATGAGCTTGGGCTCATTAAGAATAAGTACACTGGACGGACCTTCATCCAGCCGAGCCAAGAACTGCGTGAGCAAGGTGTGAAGATGAAGCTGAGCGCCGTGCGCAGCGTAGTTGATGGCAAACGTGTCGTTATGATCGATGATTCTATCGTTCGTGGCACGACCTCACGCCGAATCGTCAATCTGCTTAGGGAAGCGGGAGCTGTTGAAGTGCATGTGCGGATTACTTCGCCACCGTTCAAGAATCCTTGCTTCTACGGCATTGATACACCAGACCGCCGCGACCTCATCGCGTCCTACAAGACCATTGAGGAAATGTGCGAAGAGATCAACGCCGATTCCTTGGCATTTTTGTCGCCGGAAGGCTTAATCTCTTCCATTGGTGGACACAACAAAGACGACTACAAAGGCGGACTTTGCCTTTCTTGCTTTGATAATGATTACCCGACGCAGGTGGATTTTGGCGGGGCAGAGAAAGATGGCTGCTCGTGTTGACATCCCCCTAAGTCCCCCTTTCAAAGGGGGATTCCGAAGGGCTCTGCCCTCCGGCCACCCGAAAGCTCGGCGGTAGGAATTGGGTTATAACTTGCTAAGAAGACTTGGGTACGAGTGCTCGCTTTGTCCCTGTGTGCTGCGCACGGACGGGACACGCTTTACGGCGCTCCGCCCCCCCGCTGCATCCGCCGCCGGTACTGGCTTGCCAAGCTTCCCTCTGTTTGCTTCGCAAATACGAGGGCCGCTTGTCTCGCTTAAGAAGGTGCATGGCGCAGCTCATGCACCGAGGTCTTGAGGTCCGTGTGCAAGGCGCGCACTGCGGCTTGCAGTAGGGACAAACCGGTGGTTGGAGGGAGTTATGGAGAGGAAGTTTGGAACTGTAGAAGCGTAGCGTTCGCCTTTATGGTTGGATTTCTACCGCGAAGAGCGGTTCGAATCAGGAATCCAACCATAACAGCGATCGGAAGTCCAAACATTCCTCGCAGTAACTCCCCTACAATCACCCAAAAGCCGAATGCGCCCAAACGCGCTCTAAACTATTAAAAGATGAGGTGTCCAATAGTGTCGGAAGCTTATAAAAACGCCGGAGTGGATATTGCGGCTGGTAATGAAGCGGTAGAACGCATGAAAAAGCACGTAAAACGTACTTACCGTCCAGAAGTAATGACGGATCTTGGTGGGTTCGGAGCGCTGTTTGGCCTCAATAAAGATAAATATGAAGAGCCAGTGCTTGTATCGGGAACCGATGGTGTAGGCACAAAGCTCAAAATCGCGTTCGCGGCAGATCGCCATGACACGATTGGCATCGACGCTGTAGCTATGTGCGTGAACGACATTGTAGTGCAAGGCGCAGAGCCACTCTTTTTCCTCGACTATCTGGCTTGCGACAAAGTGGTGCCGGAGAAAATCGAGGCTATCGTAGCTGGAATCGCTGAAGGCTGTCACCAAGCGGGTTGTGCACTGATTGGCGGCGAAACGGCTGAGATGCCGGGTATGTATTCAGCAGGTGAATATGATATCGCTGGATTCACAGTGGGCGTAGCTGACAAAGCGAAGCTGGTAACAGGCGCTAACATCGCTGCTGGCGACACAGTGATTGGTCTGGCTTCCAGTGGTGTGCACAGCAATGGCTTCTCGCTGGTGCGTAAGCTTTTGCTTGAGCAAGAGGGTTATGGTCTGAATGACGTGCTTCCTGAGCTTGGCGCTCCGCTGGCGGATGTACTCCTTGCACCAACTAAGATTTATGTGAAGCCTTTGCTGGCACTGCTGGAGCAGCTTCCGGTAAAAGGTATGGCTCACATTACGGGTGGCGGATTTATCGAGAATATCCCACGCGTATTGCCTGATAATGTAGATGTGGAGATCAATTACGGATCGTGGCCGATTCTGCCAATCTTCGGATTGATGCAGGACAAAGGAAATGTAAGCAACCGTGATATGTTCACTACTTTTAATATGGGAGTTGGTCTTGTTCTCGTAGTTAGCGCTGCTGATGGAGAACGCGCTCTTGAACTGCTTAAAGCTAGCGGAGAAGAGGCGTATATCATTGGGAAAGTAACGGAAGGGGAACGCAAAGTAACCTTTACTGGAGCTGAAGTGTGATGCAATCAAGTCGAATCGCTGTTTTTGCTTCGGGGCAGGGCAGCAATTTTGCAGCACTGATCGAGGCACAGAAAGCAGGTTTGCTTGGAGACGGCAGGATTGAATTGCTTGTCTCGGACAAGCCGGAAGCGCCTGTAGCACAACGTGCGGAGGATGCGGGAATTCCCGCCCTCTTGCTGCGGCCAAAAGACTTCGCCAGCCGTGAGCTCTACGAAGCAGAGATTGTAGCAGAGCTTCAGCGGCGGGAAATCGGGCTGGTTGTGTTGGCAGGGTATATGCGCCTCATTACACCAGTGCTTTTAACGCCGTATGCGGGTCGGATTATTAACATTCACCCATCGCTGCTGCCTGCTTTTGCCGGAAAGGATGCGATCGGCCAAGCGCTGGATTATGGCGTGAAGCTGACGGGAGTCACTGTGCATTTTGTCGATGGAGGTATGGATACCGGGCCGGTTATTGCTCAGCGTAGCGTAGTTGTGTTGGATAACGACACGGCGGATTCATTGGCGGAACGGATTCATAAGGTTGAATATGAGTTGTATCCTGAAGTGGTGGGCGCTTTTGCCAGCGGGAAAGTGGAACTAAGTGGAAGAAAGACGATTATCCGCGAAAAGTAAGCCACACTGTAGACATTCGAAGTTTTGGATCGACATTTGGTGACAGGCGGAGAGATTTCAGGGTATTTCTCGGGAAATATTGCATAAGCGGCATTATGTGTCGTGTAGTAGGTAATAGAGTCAGATTCTTTCTTATAGTAATTTCCCAAGCTTTTAGATGTCATCACATTAAATCGCACGTACAACCCGAAGGAGGACTATTCAAAGTGAGTATCAAAAGAGCGCTAGTTAGCGTATCGGATAAACAAGGTATCGTGGATTTTTGCCGCGAGTTGTCTGCATTAGGCGTAGAGATTATTTCCACAGGTGGAACAAGCACGCTTTTGGCTAAGGAAGGTGTTCCAGTCATCGGTATTTCCGATGTTACAGGATTCCCGGAAATCATGGATGGACGTGTCAAAACCTTGCACCCGGCTGTACACAGCGGATTGCTAGCGGTTCGTGACAATGAGGAACACACGCGTCAAATGAAAGAGCTTGGTCTGGACTACATTGATCTGGTAGTAGTAAATCTGTATCCGTTCGCGGAAACCATTGCTAAACCGGATGTATCGTATGAAGAAGCCATCGAGAATATCGATATCGGCGGACCGACGATGCTGCGTTCTGCGGCGAAGAACCATGCTTTTGTAAGTGTAGTGGTAGATGCTAACGACTATGCTACAGTGCTTGAAGAGGTTCGCGCAGGTGGAGATACAACGCTGGAAACACGCAAACGTCTTGCGGCAAAAGTGTTCCGTCATACGGCGGCTTACGATGCCTTAATTTCCGATTATTTGGCTAATGTTACTGGCGAACCGCTTCCTGAGCGCTACACCGTGACTTATGAGAAAATTCAGGATCTGCGCTATGGCGAGAATCCGCATCAAAAAGCGGCTTTCTATCGCAAGCCTTTGGCTGCGGGGGATACTCTTACAGCAGCTGAGCAATTGCACGGCAAAGAATTATCCTACAACAATATCAACGATGCTAACGCAGCGCTGCAAATCGTGAAAGAATTTGAAGAACCTGCTGTCGTAGCCATTAAACATATGAATCCTTGTGGTGTAGGTGTCGGTGAAAGTGTATACGAAGCTTATCAAAAAGCTTACAACGCAGACCCAACCTCTATCTTTGGCGGAATTGTAGCCGCTAACCGGATTATCGATGCAGACACTGCTAATCTGCTGAAAGAGATTTTCCTCGAAATCGTATTGGCGCCAGGGTTTACGGATGAAGCACTGGAAATCCTTACGAAGAAAAAGAACCTGCGTTTGCTCAAAATCGGCAATCTTAGCACGGCTAGCGCGCGTAAGAGCAGCTTCGTAGTTACCTCTATTGATGGAGGAATGGTTGTACAGGAGAGCGATGTGCATTCTGTGAACCCGGATGATCTGCAAGTTGTTACGGACCGTAAGCCAACCGAAGAAGAATTGAAACAGCTGTTGTTCGGCTGGAAGGTAGTTAAGCATGTGAAATCTAATGCGATTGTATTAGCGGCGGATGATATGACAGTTGGCGTAGGTGCAGGGCAAATGAACCGCGTTGGCGCGGCAAAAATTGCGATTGAACAAGCTGGCGAGAAGTCCAAAGGATCAGTCCTTGCCTCTGACGCCTTCTTCCCAATGGGAGATACACTTGAAATGGCAGCCAAAGCAGGCATTACCGCAGTTATTCAGCCAGGCGGCTCCATTAAAGACGAAGAATCGATCAAGGTCGCGAATGAGTATGGAATTGCTATGGTCTTCACAGGCGTCCGTCATTTCAAACACTAGAACGCTGGGAGGATTTTATTCTAATGGATATTTTAGTGGTTGGCGGCGGCGGCCGGGAGCATGCGATTATTTGGAGCCTGTCCCAAAGCCCCAAGGTTGGTAAAATCTATTGCGCACCCGGCAACGCCGGAATCGCGCAGCTAGCAGAATGTGTGCCTATCGGTGTGTTCGAGTTCGATCGTCTGACGGCTTTTGCCAAAGAGAAGGAAGTTGGCCTTGTCGTAATCGGACCGGATGATCCGTTAGCAGGGGGCATTGTGGATGCTTTTGAAGCACAGGCTATTCCTGTGTTTGGTCCACGTAAGAATGCAGCTGAGATCGAAGGCAGCAAAACCTTTATGAAGGATCTTTTGCACAAATATAATATTCCGACAGCAGCCTATGAAAAATTTGATGGCTATGAAGCTGCACTGGCTTACTTACGCGAGCAACCGCTGCCGATCGTAATCAAGGCAGATGGGCTTGCCGCAGGAAAAGGCGTGACCGTTGCCTATTCACGGGAAGAGGCAGAGCAGGCACTAGCTGATATTATGGTAACCAAAGTGTTTGGTGAGGCTGGCGCTCAGGTTGTCATTGAAGAGTTCCTAGCGGGTCAGGAAATGTCGATTTTGGCTTTTGTTGATGGAGAGACAGTTCGTCCGATGGCTGCCGCTCAGGATCATAAGCCCGCTTACGATGGAGATAAAGGCCCTAATACCGGTGGAATGGGTACCTATTCGCCTCTGCCGCATATCAACGAGGCGATTATCCAAGAAGCGATTGAGACCATCATTAAGCCAACAGCCAAGGCTATGGTAGCTGAAGGCCGTTCTTTCAGCGGCGTTTTGTTCGCAGGGCTGATGATTTCTCCAGAAGGTAAACCAAAGACCATCGAATTTAATGCCCGGTTTGGGGATCCGGAGACACAGGTCGTGCTGCCTAGATTGAAGAGCGACTTGTTAGAAATCTTTTTGGCAGTAACCGAGGGCAGACTTGCGGATATCGACATTGAATGGAGCGACGAAGCAGCGGTGTGCGTGGTTCTCGCTTCTGGAGGATATCCAGGCTCTTATCCTAAGGGAGTGCCGATCGAAGGGCTTGAGGACAGCCAAGGAGGGCTGATCTTCCATGCCGGTACAGCACGGGGGGCAGATGGCAGCTGGGTAACGAACGGCGGACGGGTCTTAGGCGTGGTAGGCCTGGGTGCTACGATTGCCGAAGCTCGTTCAGCAGCCTATGCTAGGGCTGAAGGAATCTCTTTTTCCGGGAAACAGAATCGCAGCGACATCGCTATGAAGGCTCTGGTATAAGGATAAAGCACTGTATCTAGCAATTTTTTGCGCTTTAAGTCCTAAAAAAGGACTGACAAGTGATAGAAGAAGTGCTATAATACTACACGTACGGGGGAAAATGTGCGGATATATACAGATAAGGGCCTTTCCGATCATGGGAAGGCCCTTTTAAATCGGAGTCCTTCAGACTTTGTGCAGTAACCTTATAAAGGATGCCTCGTGCCTGAAAATGTTGATACTTATAGTGCATACTAGCGATACGCTTATGGCGAATGGCTACTCACAGATTTAAGGGGGAATTCGTTTTGAGTAAGATTGGAAGAAATGATATGTGTCCTTGCGGAAGCGGGAAAAAATATAAGAAATGCTGCCTAGGGAAAGAAACTTCTGCAGTGGAATCCATCATGCGACTGGTAACAACGGAAGAATCCGCTGCTACTGTGGCTGTGGCCGAGAAACCAGAAGCGGCAGCAATTCCTGAAGCTAAGCTTACCCTAACTACGCTCAAAAAAAAGGTGTCACGTGATCTGAAATGGGAGCATCCGGCGCATGAACAATTGGCTCTGCATCTTATTGAGACCATGAGAGACAGCTATGACCGGGAGCTAATCTGGGAAGGTCTGGTTCTATGGAATGGTTATTCCCGTCACATCAAGCCTGCAGTGAAGAAAATGGGCTCCTTCTGTGCAGCTATCGAGTTTATCTTGTCTGAGGAATATGGATTCCTTCAAACTCAAGCTGATCTAGCGATCAAACATGAGGTTACTGCACCTACCATCTCCAGAAAAGTTAAAGAGATGCTTAATTATATCGAACAGTATGGCATGGGCGGGGCAGAGGAAGAATTACTTTTGCTCAACGCTTCAGGCACTCCGAAGGATCAGGAACAGGCTTTGCTGCAAAAAGCAATGGAAACTAAAGCATCCAATCGCCGGATCCAGCTAGCAGAAGCGGCATTGGAAGTTTATCCGGACAGTCCGGATGCCTATCTCATTTTGGCAGAGGAAGCTGAGAATGAAGCAGATGCCCGTGCTTATCTGAAAGCAGGGATGGAAGCGGGTGCGCGTGAGCTTGGAGAAGCCTTTTTCACTGAGAACAAAGGACATTTCTGGGGTCTTTACGAGACACGTTCGTACATTCGAATCTGCAAAAGCTACGCTGACTCCTGCTGGTTTAGCGGAAATGCAGAAGAAGCACAAAAGACGCTGGAGCACATTCTAGAATTGAACCCAGAAGATAACACAGGTGCACGTTACCTTCTAACGGCAACGTACCTTTACACTAATAAGCTTAAGAAGACTGAGAAGGTACTGGAGAAGTTCGGCAAGGATGCAGCAGCAACAGTAGCATATGACCGAATGGTTTTAGAATATAAGAAGAACGGGATCACTTCCCAGCTCAAAATGCTCTACCGCGTGGCGAAGAATGTGAACAAGCATGTGCCGGATTATCTGTTAGGTATCAAAAGATTGCCGCATAACCTGCCTGATTTTGTAGGCGTGGGTGACGCTAACGAGGCTATCGAATATGTTATTGTACATTCACGTTTGTGGACAAGCTTACCAGACCTGGTGAAGTGGATGCTGAAGCAACAGGACTAGTAGGTTTCATAGCGTAGGGATAGCAAATATTAGTAAGAGACTATAGGGTTCCTTTAGTCTCTTTTTCTTTATCACTGATTAGGATGCTTGAAAAAATGTCCTCGGGAGAGTATGTTACAAGAAGTAGAATAACAGATAGATAGTGAGGCGAGAGGGTTATGAGAGAAGAGGAAGACCGAATCGTAGGAATGGAAGATATTGTGCGGGCTCATCACGTACTGCGTGAAGTCATAATCCGGACACCCCTACAACGTGATGCTGTGCTGTCAGCCAAGTATGATTGTGATGTGTATTTGAAGCGCGAGGATTTGCAGATTGTACGTTCTTTCAAAATCCGCGGAGCTTATAATATGATTCGTAGTTTGTCAGCAGAAGATAGAGCAAAAGGGATTGTCTGTGCGAGTGCGGGCAACCATGCACAAGGCGTAGCCTATTCCTGTAAGGCGCTTGGAATTAAAGGCAAGGTCTACATGCCAAGCACTACGCCTAACCAGAAGGTTAAGCAGGTGCGGCGGTTTGGCGGTGAGTTTGTTGAGGTCATTCTGAAGGGAGATACCTTTGATGACGCTTATGATGAAGCACTGCAAGCTTGTATAGATCATGGGATGACGTTGATCCATCCCTTTGATGAGCCACGAATCATTGCGGGCAACGGCACCATTGCAATGGAAGTGATGGAGAGTCTGGACAACCCTGCAGACTTTATGTTCGTAACCATTGGTGGAGGCGGTCTGGCAGCGGGTATAGCCACCTATGTGAAGACAGTTAGTCCTTCTACCAAGTTGATTGGTGTGGAGCCACTCGGAGCAGCTTCTATGACGGAAGCGATTAAGCTTGGAGAAGTGGTGACTCTAAAGGAAATTAATAAGTTCGTGGACGGAGCGGCTGTAAAACGTGTTGGCGGATTGACGTACGATATTTGTTCCCGTCATCTGGATGACATCGTGATGGTGCCTGAAGGTAAAGCTTGTACCACGATTCTGGAACTATATAACGAGAATGCCATAGTGGTTGAGCCAGCAGGTTCGCTGCCTATCGCAGCGCTTGATCAATATCGTGATCAAATCCGCGGCAAAACAGTTGTCTGTATCATAAGCGGCGGCAACAACGATATTGACCGGATGCAGGAGATCAAAGAGCGTTCATTGATTTACGAAGGCTTAAAACACTATTTCATGGTGAACTTCCCGCAACGTGCAGGTGCGCTGCGTGAGTTCTTGGGCGAAATCCTTGGACCTCACGATGATATTACCCGTTTCGAGTATATCAAGAAGCATGATAAAGAAAATGGTCCCGCGCTTGTGGGCATTGAATTATTGTCAACGGATGCCTACGAACCTCTCATCGAACGGATGCAGCAGAAGGGCGTCGATTATGTAGAGATCAATAAGGATTCTAATCTCTTTAACATCCTTATTTAAGGCTCGCATCCACTTCATAATCACGTTAATGAACATAAACAAGCCCGTCCCTATTCATTTCAGGGACGGGCTTTTGTGGTTTCTTTATTAGAGAGGTAACGAAGTCTTACGATATTGCTCGACCTCATCGGTCAATTTATAGCTATTATCTTTCATTAATTTCATGAAGCTATCCAGCTTTTGTAGAAATGGGCTGTTGTCATTATTTTTGGTCAGAATACTGGAGTAAGCCTTTTGCGCCTCCAAATCCATTTCCAGATTGTCATAATGGAAGAGAGGAGTGTTATTCTGGCCGTAAAACGTATTATTCACATACATAGTATACAAGGCTTTTACAGCAGAAATTCGGTTTGATTTCGGATGATTTTGAATGAATTGCTCTTGAGATAAAGCTCTGGCTGCTACCTCAGTCCAGGCGATAACTAGCCCGTTGTCCTTGGAAGAGGGCAGGTCCGATTCGGTGGCCATAATGGTAATATAAGCGCTGATATCATTGGTGACGTATAGCTTGTACTTGCGGTAAGCCCCATAATCGATCACCGGGAAAAAAGTACCCTCAGCTGTCTCCAGCTTATATCCGCTTTCGCTGGCACTTTTCAGCAGTGTACGCAGCTGGAGATCATCAGTAATAGCAGCAAGAGAAGACATGCTGGCGCCTGCTTTATAAATGGCGGTGAGCTTCCGCTGGACAGCATTGGTACTGAATTTACTTTCCCAGGCTTGCAGCGCAGCTTTATGCAGATTCTCAAGCTTCAGCGTCATCATTGTTGCACGATACGAACCTACCGCATACATATTGGAGTTCAAATATTTTATGGCTTCGGGTAACTTGTCAGAGGTAGATAACAGCGGTAATGCAGCTTTATAGACAGCCTCTGCATGATTATTGCTAGCTGCTTGGGTTATTGCCTTAGCGCCTTCCCCAGGAGGGCTGGTAGCACCTTCGGCGTGAATAGCACTGGGCACTATGCCTAGCCCTAAGGCTATAGCTAGAACGGAGTAGAGAATATAATGCTTCTTAATCATGGAAGTTTCCCCCTATCTATCGGATGGAATAAAGTTTTCAGCCTAGGTATTTATTTTTTGAAAAATATAAATTTCAGTCCCAACCCCCCAATGATGCACAGAATTAAGCTTACCCACGGGGATATTGTAATGACCGGAAATAACCGATCGAGGAACATACCGATAAATACAGCAGCTACTGCGATGCCAATATAGATGCCAAGGCTTTTTATATCAAAAGGTTTGGCACTGGGGGCATCGCTTTCCGACAAGGAAGACATCCATTTCATAATGAGTTCAATCAAGATAATGGAGCCTACTCCCACAGCGAGCAGGGTGAAAAGGCTGATCTGTCCGAACATTCCAGGTGAATCGTCAGTCCATTGGAAGAAGAGTCCACCAATTGCCAATATCCCAAAAAGACAGGTCAGAGCTGCGCAGGGAATCATCAAGTAATAGTTCCATTTACTGCGCACCGGGCGCCCGGGAACACTGTCTATGATTTCTTTAAAATAATCGTGCGGATTCTCGCCGAATACTTGCTTGGCATTTTTCCCTTTACGTTGTTCCTTCAACAGCAGCTTGGCCGCATCCAGCAAAAGTTCTTCTCCGCGCAGGGGTTCAATTCGACTGGCCCGCACCGCAAGAATCATATCTTCTAAATAGGAGCGATTGAAGGGCGTCAACTGCTCACGTAGGGCGTTATTTTCCTTAATCATATCTTTCACTTTCATAATTTGGATGTAAACCTCCAGTGTTGTTAATCGGTATAGTCTTTAACCTAGAGTATACGTTTGCATGACAGGTCTACGCAAGGACAACCATTTCTATGGCGATATGCATAATCCTTTTAGAAGAGTGAACACTGATAATGTTGTTGCTTGATCAATATAGCATTGGGAAAGGTTGGGAGCTTTATGGAACATGAGAATAAGAAAGAACAGGGAAGATCCATGGGCAACGGTTTCGAGCCTACGCCCAATAATTCAATGGGGGATTGGGGCGGCTCCGATGGATTCAGCATGTGGGATTCCGCAGAAGATGCTCCCGAGGGCTTGCTTAAGGATTGGGAAGGCAGCCATGAAACCCATGAGATGTTTAACGACAGCTACGATTGATTAACAACCCTGGTCATTCATCTCGAAAAAACAACAGAGCAGCGATCCTCCGATACTGGGATCGCTGCTCTGTTGTTTTTTGGTGGGGTTCTGAAACCCCGGGAACCCCAGAACCCCGGGAACCCCGGAACCCCGGAACCCCGGAACCCCGGAACCCCGGAACCCCGGAACCCCGGAACCCCGGAACCCCCGGGAACTCCAGAGCTCCCAGACCCCCGGTTGTCGTAGTATCCACGATCTTTCGGACTCAGATGACGTTATTAGCCAAATTATCGCCTTTTCAGCACAGTTTCGGACCCCTGTGACGCTATTGCTCGAAAAGTAGCTCTTATTTGCTGTTTTATAGGGTGATAGCGACTATGGGGTCCGATAGAATTCAAAAAGTGTGCTAAATCTGCGAATAGGGTCTTCTGAGTCCTATAGAGCTGCTGAATCCGATGGATTCAGCAGCGGGATTTCCGCGGAAGATACCCCCGAGGGCCTGCTTAAGGATTGGCAAGGCAGCCATGAAACCCATGAAACCCATGAAACCCATGAGATGTTTAACGACAGCTACGATTGATTAACAACCCTGGTCATTCATCTCGAAAAAACAATAGAGCAGCGATCCTCCGATACTGGGATCGCTGCTCTGTTGTTTTTTGGTGGGGTTCTGAAACCCCGGGAACCCCGGGAACCCCGGGAACCCCGGGAACCCCGGGAACCCCGGAACCCCGGAACCCCGGAACCCCGGGAACTCCAGAGCTCCCAGACCCCCGGTTGTCGTAGTATCCACCATCTTTCGGACTCAGATGACGTTATTAGCCAAATTATCGCCTTTTCAGCACAGTTTCGGACCCCTGTGACGCTATTGCTCGAAAAGTAGCTCTTATTTGCTGTTTTACAGGGTGATAGCGACTATGGGGTCCGATAGAATTCAAAAAGTGTGCTAAATCTGCGAATAGGGTCTTCTGAGTCCGATGAAGCTACTGAGTCCGCTGGAGCTACTGAGTCCGCTGGAGCTACTGAGTCCGCTGGAGCTACTGAGTCCGCTGGAGCTACTGAGTCCGCTAGAGCTACTGAGTCCGCTGGAGCTACTGAGTCCGATGAAGCTACTGAGTCCGAAGGAACTGCTGAGTCCGATGAAGCTACTGAGTCCGCTGGAGCTACTGAGTCCGCTGGAGCTACTGAATCCGAAGGAGCTACTGAGTCCGCTGGAGCTACTGAGTCCGCTGTAGTTTCTGAGTCCGAAGTAGCCGCTGAGTCCGATGAAGCTACTGAACTCGAGGGAGCAGCTGAGTCCGAAGGAGCTACTGAATCCGATAGAGCTGCTGAATCCCGGATTGGCGGTTTCAATCCACTCGACGTGGGAGCCCCAGAGTCATGTTCATATCTTACGGGACACCCTGTTTGTCGCGCAGACTCTAATGCCCAAATACTCCGTGCGTTTATTAAGAATTGTCCCCTTGCTGTTGACAATATGAACGAAATCTTTATAATTAGATTATAATTCATACTAAGTTAATCGGAATTCTAATAAATTAAAATAAATTAAATTATAAATATAATTATAGGAGGATGCGGCAATGGAACGGAATATTGTAATCCGGCATAACGGAGAAGAATTGACGGCGAGCATACATTACCCGAACAAAGAGAAGGGAACCTCTTCGCGTTGCAAGGATAGACTGCCATTAGCCGTGATCTGCCACGGATTTGTGGGGAATCGTATTGGCGTAGACCGGATTTTTGTGAAGGCTGCTCGTGAGCTGGCACAAGAGGGATATATGGTTATTCGTTTTGATTATGTGGGCTGCGGCGAGAGCAGCGGGAATTATGGCGGCGAAGATATGGAATCGATGATCGCTCAGACTAGAGCGGTGCTTGATTACGGAATTAGCTCTGCTGATGTGGACCCACAGCGCGTGACGCTGATTGGCCATAGCCTCGGTGGCGCGGTGGCGCTGCTGACAAGTATTCGCGATCGCCGCGTGAAGAATCTCGTGTTATGGGCCTCTGTTGGTTATCCTTTCAATGATATTGTGAAAATTGTAGGGCGGGAGGCGTATGATCGTGCTGTGAAGAATGGATCAGCCGATTATGTGGGCTACTCGTTTACGCCGGTATATTTTAATTCTTTGGCGGCTTTTCAGCCCTTCCAAGAAGCGAGCAAATTTAGCGGAGATGTACTCGTCATTCATGGCACCTCTGATGATGTCATTCCGGTGGATTACGCTTTTCTTTACCAGAAGCTGTTCTGGACACGTCCCGAAGGACGTTGCGATAAAGAGATCATTTTTCAAGGGGATCACACCTTTTCTTCTGGACCGGCGCAGCAGCAGCTGCTTAAGCGGACTATAGAATGGATGAACGAACAAGAGCATCTGCAGACAGAGTGGCAGAATTGGATGATTTAGGAGAAGGTTTTTATTCGCATTAACTTGCAATAAGCGGTAAAATAAAGATGCACACCATATACTGGGTTATGGAGGTTGGCATCCTATGAAATTACCGTCATTTTTTATTGCGCACGGTTCTCCGCTCCTCGCACTGGAGGATAACGAGTATACCCGTTTTCTGGAGCGGCTTGGTCAAGAACTTGAAGCGCCACGCGGTATAGTAGTTTTCTCAGCGCATTGGGATAGCCCTGAACAGCTACTTACCGTTGATGAACTGCACGAGACACAGCATGACTTCTACGGATTCCCTGAAGAAGTTTACACGCTGACCTATCCGGCCCCGGGCGATCCGGCCCTAACAAGACGGATTTCTGAGCTCTTCAAGGATAACAATCTATCACATCAGCCCGTTCTGGGGCGAGGACTCGATCATGGAGTCTGGGTGATACTGAAAAAAATGTTCCCGAACGCCGACATTCCGGTAGTTGCTTTATCCGTCGATTCCCTGCGCTCTCCCAAGGAGCAGTACAATATCGGGCGGATGTTAGCACCGCTTCGTGACGAAGGCATACTGCTGATTGGAAGCGGTGGACTTGTTCACAACTTGCGGATGCTAAGTGAAAGTGAGCAGCCTGAGGATTGGGCACTTGAATTCGATGCCTGGATTGCCAAGGGACTAGAAGCCTGGGATTTGCCTTCACTTTTTGCGTATGAGAAAAAAGCTCCACATGTACGCGATGCGGTTCCTTCTTATGGAAGAGAGCATTTTGCACCTCTCTTTTACGCGATGGGAACAGCGGATGGCAGCAGGAAGGCAGAGCGGATTTTTCAGGCTTATCAGTATGGGACATTAAGTCTTAATTGCTGGAAGCTAGACTAACTGAATGAATAAGAGACCCGCAGGGTGCAGCCCCAATGGCTGTACCCTTTTTTTAATATAAGAATTTATCTATTCCATGATATAAAATTTCCTTATGCTCGCTATGAAAAAAGGGAGAAGGTGATCAAGACAAATGGGACTGACTGTGATTAAATGGAAGGAATCAGTGAGTTTCATAAAACGTTTAGGAGGAACTACAAGCTTATGAAAGTAAATTGCTCTTCTTCCCGTCTGTTATCTGCCATTGTATTGACCACCCTATTGCTCTCCGCTTGCGGAACACAGAGTGCAAATAATGAGATCACCCCGACACAGCAGCCTACCGCAGAGCCCACGCCTATCGAAACGATTCAACCCTCACCTACCATTGATCCCGCTGCTGAGCTCGTATCCGGATTAACAGGTCTTCCAGTTTCTGAAGACAGTCTTCCACGTCCCTTGGCCGTAATGATAAATAATGCTCCTGCCGCCCGGCCGCAATCGGGGGTTAGTGAAGCAGATATTTTGTATGAGATTCTTGCCGAAGGTGGCATCACACGTTTGATTGGTATTTTTCAGAGCCATACAGGTGTGGTGAAAATCGGACCGATTCGCAGCATCCGCCCCTATCTGCTGGATATTGGCGAGAGCTACGGTGGTGTGACGGTGCATGCCGGAGGGAGTCCGGCGGCTTATGCCATTTTGCAAAAAGAGAAAAAAGAAGATATGGACGAGATCGGCCGTGCCGGAGCTTATTTTTGGCGGGATAAAGCGCGAAAAGCACCACATAACCTGTACAGCAACGCAGCCAAACTGCGGGAAGGTGCCGAGAAGCTTGGGTTTGCGCAAAGTGTGAAGGTACCCGGGTATCTTTTTAACAATCCAGATTACATACCGGCGGACGGAGAGAAAGCCGCTGAATTTAGCATAAACTATCTGCTCAAAAGTTATAAAGTTGACTATAAATATGATCCTAAACGTCAGACCTATCAGCGTTATGTGAATGACAAACCTCATTTGGATCTAAATAACGATAATCCGGTGGAAGCGGCCAATGTGATGGTTATAGGAGCCGATCACAAAGTGCTTGATGATGTCGGAAGACTTCAGATTGATGTGGAGCTTGGCGGGGAAGCGTTGCTTTTTCAGCGGGGACAGGTCACCAAGGGCAGATGGTCGCGTGAACCAGGGGATGTGATCCGCTTTGTGAGGGATGGAAAAGAAGAGCTGATGTATCCAGGAATTACCCATATTTTGGTGGTCCCTAATGCGCCTTCATTTAGCAGCCATGTGGTATATGGCGGGGCGGATGGTACAACATAAGAAAGTCGGAATATCCAGTGTTATACAGATTTGTGTTCGGAATAATGGGTATGTGTTAATAGAGTGTAAAAAAGTTCATTTCTATAGCTTCTATACCTTGTACGGATATGATAAGATAACAAGGGTTGTCATTCATTTTCATGCTTTTTACATATGAGTGGCTCTGTATTCACGGTAATTTTATGTAAAGGGGTTTAAAACAATGAAGTTGAGAAAAAAGGACATATTCTTTGAGACGCTGGAAAATATGGCCGATACTATTGTCCAAGCTGCAGATTATTTTGCTCAGAATATCACTGATCTCCGGAATAATGTCGATAATTTCGCTGCAGAGATGAAAAAGTACGAATCCCAATGTGATACTTACACGCACACCGTCATCAAAGAATTGAACAAGACGTTTATTACGCCGCTTGAACGTGACGACATTATGGACTTGATCACAAGCATGGATGATGTCATCGATGGTCTGGAGGCATCCGCCTCACGTTTCTATATGTACAACCTTCTTGACCCGGATGAATACATTGTGCAATTCGCCGAAATTCTTCGCCAGTGTGCTTATGAAATCCAAAAAGCGGTTCATTTGCTCTCCCAGAAGAAATTGTTGGCGATCCGTGAATATACAATCCGTCTGAATGACCTTGAGAATCAAGGGGACGAAGTGCTGCGTATTTGTACTAAGGTCCTGTTCGAAACTGTAAAAGACCCGATTGAGCTGATTAAACGCAAGGAACTGTATGAGCGGCTCGAGACCACTACAGACAAATGTGAAGATGTAGCCAACATGTTGGAATCGATCATCATGCGCAACTCATAAGGGGTACTAGAATATGGAAACATCTATATGGATTCTTGGAATTGTTATATTTCTCGCGCTTGCGTTTGACTTTATCAATGGATTCCATGATACGGCCAACGCAATTGCTACCTCTGTCTCAACACGTGCCTTAAAACCGCGAACAGCAATTATTATGGCAGCACTGATGAACTTTGTTGGGGCCTTGATGTTTACAGGTGTGGCCAAAAAAATCGGCGGAAGTATCACCGACCCGACCTTGCTTGAAAATGGGTTGGATATCATAATAGCCACGCTGATTGCTTCGATTATTTGGAATTTGATTACTTGGTGGCTCGGAATTCCATCCTCATCGTCTCATGCACTGATCGGCGCTTTAGCGGGTGCAGTATACGTGGGGGCAGGCTCAGCACACATCAATTGGGGCGGGTTTGTGGAAATTGTCGAAGGACTGATTTTCTCCCCAATCATTGCGTTTGTTATTGGTTATATTATCATGACCATCCTGAAATGGATCTTTGCTAAGCGTAGTCCACATACGGTCAACAAGGGCTTCCGCTCTATGCAGGTCCTTACGGCAGCGTTACAGTCGTTCACACATGGTACGAATGATGCGCAAAAAGCGATGGGGATCATTACTTTTGCACTCGTTACCTCAGGACGTCAAGAAACTATGGATGTTATCCCTTTGTGGGTTAAGATAGCTGCAGCTACGGCTATGGCGCTCGGTACCTCCATCGGTGGTTGGAAGATTATTAAGACTATGGGTACGAAGATTTTCAAAATCGAACCTATTAACGGTTTCGCGGCTGATATTTCCGCGGCATCTGTTATTTTCTCAGCAACGCTGCTGCATTTGCCAGTAAGCTCAACGCATGCGATCACATCAGCGATCCTTGGGGTAGGCTCTGCCAAACGTTTCTCTGCAGTGAAATGGGGAGTAGCCGGACGTATTGTGGTCACTTGGTTCATCACGATTCCAATCAGTGCGGTATTAGCAGGTCTGATTTTCAAAATCATTTTTTAAACACCCTTTAATAAAGATGTCAGTTAGCCATTGGGCTGCGGACATCTTTTTTTGTTGTTTGGACATGAGGATAATGAAGAATATACGGTATAAATCCCGTAGAAATGACGAAGTTTGGCGCTGGAGGGGGAATGTACGGTATAAATCCCGTAGAAATGACGGAGTTTGGCGTTGGAGGGGGAATGTACGGTACAAATCCCGTAGAAATGACGAAGTTTGGCTATGGATGGGGATTGTGCGGTATATATCCCGTAGAAATGACGAAGTTTGGCGTTGGAGGGGGAATGTACGGTATAAATCCCGTAGAAATGACGGAGTTTGGCGTTGGAGGGGGAACGTACGGTATATATCCCGTAGAAATGACGAAGTTTGGCGTCGGAGGGGGAATGTACGGTATAAATCCCGCTGAATTTACCAAATTCGGGGTGGTGACAAAAAGAAGAGCATAAATGCCCTAGAATTAGGGACACTTCGTCGAAGAAGCAGAAATAAAGGCATAAATGCCTTAGAATGGGTGAACTAGCGTCGAAGAAGCAGAAATAAAGGCATAAATGCCTTAGAATTAGTGGAATAGCGTCGAAGAAGCAAAAAGAAAGGCATAAATGCCTTAGAATGATGGAACCTGACTTGTATGAGGTTGGACCAGCCCAACTTAACACATTTCAAGGGAACCCAGCGCGCCTAAATCCAGTTCATCGTAACGTAACCTAGCACAATTTAAATCAGCCCAGTCCAACTTACCTCATTTCAGCAGAATCCAGCGCACCGAAGTCCAGCCCTGCACAAAGTAACCTAGCCCAAATTAACTAAGCCCAGTCCAAGTTACCTTATTTCAGCAGAATCCAGCGCACCGAAGTCCAGCCCTGCACAAAGTAACCTAGCCCAAAATAACTCAGCCCAGTCCAACTTACCTCATTTCAACGGAATCCAGCGCACCTTAATCCAGTCCATCGTAACGTAACCTGGCACAAAATAACTCAGCCCAGTCCGACGTAACACATTCCAACGGAATCCACCGCAACACAGTCCAATCTTGCGCAAAGTAACTAGTCCAACCCAACCCAACCCAACCCAACCCAACCCAACCCAACCCAACCCAACCCAACCCAACCCAACCCAACCCAACCCAACCCAACCCAACCCAACCCAACCCAACCCAACCCAACCCTTACCTTTCTCCATGCTTTTCTGCCGTCGAAGAATATCGCCTTATTTCCATTATCCTTTCTGCCCGGAACTTTACAGGTAAGATGCAAGAATTGCATCCCAATCCCACAAATCACTACCAGCCCAAAGTAAAACATATGTTACTTACGTTAAATGAACGCGAGGAGATGGACTCAACCTTTTGCGAATTCAAGTTCAGCTTGCTTACGATCGAAGGGTTGTTTACCATCCCTAATGAGCACTTTTTCACCAACTAATTAGTAAAAATAGCGATAGTAATTCACAGCTATGAATTCATCTCACTCATAAACCCGATACCGACAGCGGAGAATAAGGATAGCTCGCCCCCCGCACAACCAACCTTACACAAATGAATCGAGCATTAACGAACGACGAAGCACCAAATGTTTCTTAGTCTAGCTTGAGCGGTGCTGCTGGTTATGTTTTTTGCTTTTTGGAAGACTTGTCTTCTTGCTGTACAATAGAGGCGTGGAAGAAGATGAAGCGGAGGAACATTTATGATACGTACACTTGTTGTCACACATAAAGGTGAGGTGCTGACAGAGATCCCTCTGCAAAATATCCGGCTGGAGGATTATGCTTGGATATGGGCAGATTTTGCTACGCCTACGCCAGAAGAAACGCTTTTGCTGGATCAATATTTTCATTTTCACCCCTTGGCGATAGAGGACTGTATGCATGTATTGCAGCGGCCGAAGCTGGATCATTATGAGAATGTGCAGTTTTTTGTGCTGCATGCGCTGAATGAGCGGACGTTGGATGCTGAGGAGGTTGACCTATTTTTAAGCGCGAACTTTCTTGTCTCCTATCACCATCAGGAAAAAGCAGAGATGAATGAAGCGTGGGAACAGGTGAAGAGCGAAATACATAGTCGAAAAGGTTGGTCGGGTGGGCCGATGGCAGCTGCATATACGGTAATGGACAAGTTGGTGGATAAATATTTTCCATGTCTCTACAGTTTAGAGGACGAGCTTGCGGATCTGGAGAGCAGCGGTAGCAGTGAGTCGGTGGAGGAATTGATGAGCCAGGTGTTTGGCGTGCGCGGAAGACTCCTCAAAATGCGGCGGACGATTGTGCCAATGCGCGATTTGATGTACCGGATCGTGAATTCACAGCATGTCCAGAGCAACGGCGAGGAACGGATTTATTTTGGCGACATTTATGACCATCTGCTAAAACTCTCCGATATGATTGAGGCTGATCGGGAAATGACAGCGGATTTGCGTGACAGCTATATTTCACTCAATTCCAACCGGATGAATTCGATTATGAAAACACTAACGGTAATCACCACCGTATTCATGCCGCTGACGCTTATCGCCGGGATCTACGGGATGAACTTTGTGAAGATGCCTGAACTAGAGTGGAAGTATGGTTATTTTGGTGTGTTGCTGTTTATGCTGGTAGTTGGTTTTGGGATGTTCCGATGGTTTCGACGGAGTGGCTGGTTTAAGTAAAAATAGAGCAGAAGCGCTAACAGCAAATCTCTTTCCTGCGAGAATTGCTGTTTTTCTGATACATAGCTAGAAAACGTCACCGCTATTTGCGGCGACGTTTTCCGGTGGAAGAAGTAGAGCGCCGGCGAGTAGTTGTAGTAGATTTGCGACGGGGTGAGGTGGAGCGCTTTTTTTTGCGGCGATTAGGACTGTACAGGGCAGCATCCTCTTCGGCGGCTAGTGCGCCTGCTGCGCCTTTGTTTTTACCGAAGCTACCCATGAACAGCTTAACCATTGGAGCCATCTGCTGGAAGCCGGACATCACCTTTTGTACTTTACCCATAGAGTTTACGATCCCGTCAATGCCGCCCATACGATCGATGATACCTTTGATTTGCTCCATATTCCCACCAATTCCGCCACCGCCGCCTAAGCCGCTGAGCAGTCCGGCAAGCCCGCCGCTTGCCTTTGTTGCAGCTTCGGCTGCAGGGAGCGCTAGCGCAGTTTCGGTGGCAGCTTCTGCTCCTAAAGCAGGAAGGATTCCGGTCTCACCTGGGAGAGCTGAGGGCGCATATGAACTGAGGCCGGGGTAGGCAGAGGCATTATACGAATCGCTCAGTGAACGCTGATTCCGGCGGGAATGATTATAGTAATGATCAGGCATAATATCACATTCCTTTGTTAGTGGTCTGCTATACTGTATGTCATGGGCGAACATACGGTATAGACGAATGCCCGGGTAATAGGGATAGGAGCGGAAAAGGGCGTATGCCTATAAACAGGTTAAAGTAGTGAAGAAACCGTGTACGAGCTTGATTTTCGGCGCTTTTGTAGTACTATAGTGTAGGCGATAATTCTTATATAGAGAAAAATACTTGTATTGGGGTACATAAATGGTGTGCGCGTGGGGTGGACGTTTGTCCATCATTTTCGTTCTTTACAGCGTGAAATCGTTAATGCTTGAAAAATGCGCTCCAGTGCAATATAGTAAAGGCAGGATAGTGACATTAGGTTGATGTTTCCGGAGCTAGTTTTGTACGGAGCTTAATCAGAGAAACTAATGCTGATAGAACTTTTAGGGGATGAAAAATTGATGCAACTTAAGAAGTTAAATGACAAAAGTATAGACCAATTATTTGAAGCCATTTTAACATTAAAGAATATGGAAGAATGTTATGTTTTCTTTGATGATTTGTGCACCGTGAACGAGATTCAATCGCTGTCGCAACGACTGGAAGTAGCACGTATGCTCGGCAAAGGCTCGACCTACAATCAGATCGAAGCAGAGACAGGAGCAAGTACAGCTACTATTTCCCGTGTAAAACGTTGCCTGAACTACGGAAATGATGGTTATAAATTAACGCTGGAACGTTTGGGACGCTAATTTATGGTACCGGGCGTACTTATTATCAGTCACGGCTCCCGCGACGAGGTTTGGGTGTCGATTGTGGAAGAGGCCGTAAGCGAATTATCGCTAGATGAAGAGATGCCAGTGGTGGTCTCTTTTTTAGAGCTGGTAGAGGGCCGTCTGATTCAAGATGGAATAAATGAACTGGAACATGCAGGGGTCACAGATATAATTGTGATCCCATTGTTCGTTTCCTCGGGAAGCACACATGTCGATGAAATAGAATATGCACTAGGGGCTAAACCTGAGCCTGAACGTGAGACCGACTTAGAGCCGTTCCACGTGAAGGCTAAGGTTCACTATGGTTATCCTGTCGACGATGACCCGGACATCGCTGTGATGATCTGGGACAAGCTCCGTAAGCTGTCTACGGAACCTGAACGTGAGACGATTCTGTTGGTAGGTCACGGCAGCATCTATGATGGCTTCCGCCAGCGTTGGCAGCAGGGCATCTCTTCACTGGCAGGACGTGTACGTGAGGTGAGCGGCGTAGCAGCTGCCGATTACGGTCTGCTGAATCCGGACAGTGTAAGAAGTAAAGTGGAGTATTGGCAGGAGCAGGGTCACGAGGTTTTGGTGGCGCCGCTTTTTTTGAGTGAAGGTTATTTCACTAAACATGTGGTTCCGAACAGACTTAAAGGGTTAACCTATAAGTATTCTGGCCAGACGCTTTTGCCGCACCCGCTTCTTCCGCATTGGATTGAGAGACAGGTAGAGACACTCCTCGAACAGATTCGAAAAAAGAGTTAAAAAGCTTCCTTTTTAGCCCACTTAATCATGAAAAATAGTGCCCATTTCCGTGGATAATACGGGATTTGCTGCATAGACATATATATAGTTGTTTTTGCCTAATAAGGTGTCGTGAATTGTTGTATAATGGAATATTTACGATAAATGTCCTCTGACATTGATTGTAGTGGTCCGAATTAGGTATAATCAATTAGGTTATTCTATTATAAAAAAACAGGTGGCGTTCCGGTAATGAAAACTGCGAGATTGATTTATAATCCCACTTCTGGACGGGAAGAAATGAAGAAGCGGCTCGCCGACATTTTGGACCGGCTGGATACGGGTGGCATTGAAGCCTCCTGCCATGCAACGACCGGAGAAGGCGATGCTATGTTAGCTGCTGCGGATGCAGTAGAGCGCGGTTATGATCTAATCATAGCAGCCGGTGGGGATGGCACTTTAAATGAGGTTATCAATGGTATGGCGGAGAAACCTAATCTCCCCCCGCTTGGCGTATTGCCACTTGGGACTACCAATGATTTTGCACGTGCGATGGGGATCCCGAAGAATTGGGAAGATTCCGTTGATTTGATCCTTCGTCAAGAGTCGCGTCCGATTGATATCGGTAAAGCCAATGATCGTTATTTCATTAATATAGCAGGCGGTGGCAGTCTAACCGAACTGACCTATGAAGTTCCAAGTAAGCTGAAGACCATGATAGGGCAGCTTGCGTACTATTTAAAAGGTATTGAAAAAATGGTCAGCCTATCTCCTCAGGAACTAATCATTCGTGCCAATGGGCAGGAGGTTATTCATGATGAGTTCATGCTGTTCCTGATTGCAAATACGAATTCTGTTGGCGGCTTTGAAAAGCTTGCTCCCGGCGCTCGAATCGATGACGGTCTGTTAGATGTTATTGCGGTTAAAAAATGCAACCTGGCAGAGTTTGTCCGTTTGGTTAGATTGGCCCTTCGTGGCGAGCATTTGCAGGATAAAAAGGTTGTGTATTTCCGTACGGATGCAATGGATGTAATCTCTCCAGGGCATGTCCAATTGAACTTGGATGGAGAACTTGGCGGAGAGCTGCCGGGTCGTTTTCGGATTTTACCGCAGCATCTGCGGATTTTTGCTCAGAATAATTAGGGTTGATTGAAAGTAAGAGTGTGGGATTATACAGCGATGATAATGAAAGAAGTGAACTATAAATAATGAGTAAACACCGCAGTGGACGCAGCACCAGCCGCCCAGCCGGCAAGGCGCCTGTCGCCGGACTGCCTGTGAATAAAAATGATGAGGTTATGCTCGATATTATCGGCATGACCCATGAAGGTGAAGGGGTAGGCCGCGTAGAAGGCTTTACCCTTTTTGTGCAGGGAGCCCTTCCCGGAGAGAAAGTCCGGGCAAGGGTGCTCAAGACCAAAAAGCAGTATGGCTACGCCAAACTGCTGAATATAGTAGAAGCGAGCAGCGCCCGCATCGCGGCGCCTTGCGAGATCTATGACCAATGCGGCGGCTGCCAACTGCAGCATATGGACTACACTGCTCAGCTGGCGTGGAAACGGCAGCTGGTGGTGGACAACCTGGAGCGGATTGGGAAGCTTCGGGTGAGTGGTGGCGGGGATAGCGGAAAGAGCAAAGAGAATGAAGCTGTTGAGAGTCAGATAGATAGTGCTAACGATGGTGGCATCGTGGATGGTACGACTGATGGCGCTGGAGTAGCTCAGACAGATGGCATTCTTGTTCGCCCTACACTCGGCATGGACGAACCTTGGCGTTACCGCAACAAGGCTCAGGTACCAATTGGTGTAACCGAAGGCGGTCTTGTAGGAGGCTTCTATGCACGGGGAAGTCACCGCATCATCGATATGGAAACCTGCTTGATCCAGCATGAGGATAATGATGACGTTGTGCGCAAGGTGAAAGACATCGGCAGAGAACTTGGCATCTCTGCTTATAGTGAAGAAACCGGTCGCGGCCTGCTGCGCCATGTCGTCGTGAAGAAAGCTTTCCGTACCGGTGAAATGATGGTTGTCCTCGTAACCAACGGCCGCGACATCCCACACCTGGACGCCTGGCTCGGCAGCATCCGCGAACAGCTGCCGGATGTAGTCAGCATCTGCCAGAACGTCAACACTCAGCGTACGAATGTCATCTTCGGTGGCGAAACCCGCGTCCTGTGGGGCAGAGACGTTATCTATGATTACATCGGCGATGTACAGTTCGCTATCTCAGCGCGTTCGTTCTATCAAGTGAACCCGGCACAGACTGAGGTGCTGTACGGTAAAACCGTTGAATATGCCGGACTGACTGGCAACGAAACGGTTATCGATGCCTATTGCGGCATCGGTACGATCTCCCTCTTCCTGGCGCAGCATGCGGCTAAGGTATACGGTGTCGAGATTGTACCGGAAGCTATTGAGGATGCCCGGGCGAATGCGAAGTTAAATGAGATGAAGAATGTAGTGTTCGAGGTTGGTGCCTCTGAGGATGTAATCCCTAACTGGAAAGAGCAGGGGATTACGGCAGATGTTATCGTTGTCGATCCACCGCGTAAGGGCTGCGATCCGCGGTTGTTAGAGACGATTTTGGCGATGAAGCCGGAACGCGTGGTGTATGTGTCTTGTAATCCATCGACACTGGCAAGAGACTTGCGGGTGCTCGAAGATGGAGGGTACAAGACAGTGGAGGTAACTCCGGTGGACATGTTCCCGCATACGGTGCATGTGGAGTCGGTGGCTTTGTTGGTGAGGGATGTAACAGAAGAATGTAAATGAAAACAAGGCGAAGTCGAGAGCGCAGCTGCAGCAAGAGTATGCAATGACCAGTCATATTCGCCCGGAAACTTCGGACACTGAAGTATTACGAAACGCCGAGCAGAGGATAATATCATAAAATATATTTGTAAAAATTTTGGCGAGTAACATAGAACGTCTATTTTTTGTGGACGAGCACGGGGAATTAAATTTTATCAGGGATTTCCCTGAATATTAATATCCGATTATATATTGGATTCATTGGTTGGCTATATGCTTTTCCATTATATCTGGCCATTAATTAGAAGCGTTCGCCAACCACATATCTGCATAATAAAGCTCTTACGAAGTAGGTCTATGCCTATTATCCGTGAGGGCTCTTTCTCATTTATTAATGATCCTGCAAAAAGTCAGCCCCATATGGAACCTTCGAGGGTACCATATGGGGCTCTTTTTGTTTCCGCAAATTGCGGAAGCATGGCGCAGGGACAAGTTCCTGCGCTTTTTCACATTCAGTTAAAGGAGAGAAATGCAATGAAAGCAAAAACAGAGTGGAATAATATTCCTTTTTTGGAACGATAAAAGAGCAGCGAGTTAGACGAGCGTAGCCCCTAGGCTCCGCTATAAAAAAATCGTGAAGATCTTCGTGGTCACACTTTTGATCACAGTGCTTATTTTTTTCATGCTGATGACACGAATACATAGCAAACCGCCCTGTTCGCAATGTTGCGAACAGGGCGGTTTGCTATGTCATAGAGGGCAGCTTGAAAGTTAGAGTCAACCTGCACTTTACGAACTATCTTGCACGTTTTTAAGGCTAACTTATTAATAGAGTAGCTACACAAAAAATAAGATTACTCTGCTACAACTTGTTTGCCTGCAATCCGGCCGAATGTGAAGATATCAGCGATGGCATTACCGCCAAGACGGTTTGTACCATGAATGACCCCTGTTACTTCACCTGCAGCGAACAACCCAGGGATGACTTCGCCTTTTTCATTCAATACGCGAGTCTTCTCGTCGATCACCAAGCCGCCCATTGTATGGTGAACGGAGGGTACAGCTTTTTCGATGTAGTAAGGGCCTTTTTCAAGAGATTTCAATCCACCGCGATGTTTGAAATCAAGGTCTTTACCTGTTTTCGCATAATCATTTACTTTATTAATCGTTTCTTTCAAAGTGTTCACGTCAATTTTAAAGAAATCAGCCGCCTCTTCAATCGTATCGGCTTTAAAGAGCAAGCCTTGTTTAACGAGTTGATCGTATTCGTCTTGATGAACTTCGATCGTTTTACCAATATCCTCAATGCCTTGATTCCATAATTGATACGTATATCCACCCGTTTGGGCAAGAATTGCTTTAGAAATAACGTCACGACGTTCTAATTCCTCAACGAAGCGCTTGCCTTCTTGGTTAATCAGGATCGCACCATCGAAGCGGGAGTCTGCAACCAGGGAAATAACACCTGTCTCAGGATTACAGATTGGATACGTTTGAATACTCTCCATGTTTGTCAGTTTGGCGCCAATCGTTTCTGCCATAACGATACCGTCACCTGTAGATCCTGGTGTATCGGTAGTCATATATTTTTCATCCATTGTAGGGTTATACTTCTTACGCATCTCTACATTGGATCCAAAACCACCGGTAGCGATGATGACGCCTTTGTTCGCATGGAATGTGATCTTGTCGCCAGTACCCGAAGTCGCAGTTACACCTGTTACTTTGCCGCTTTCGTCCTTCAGCAAGGTTTCGGCTTTCATATTCGTTTTGATCGTGATTTGATCAGCGTCTGTTTTGGCTTTTAACTTAGTAATCAATTCAACACCTGTATGACCTACAGGAATCAACGCACGTTTTCTGGAATGGCCACCAAATTGGAACAGATGATCAGGTAAGAACTCTACCTTGATATCATCGCGCAGCCATTCGGCAGATGCTAGAGCATTGTCGGCAAGAATACGAACCATCTTTGGATCCCCGAGGTTGTCTCCGCCTTTCATCGTATCATTATAGAACAAGTCAGCCGTGTCATCTGTGATGCCAAGAGCACGTTCAACCCAGTTGTCAGGCGCATTCATCTCACCACCGGAAATCAATGTGTTGCCGCCAACAGCTGGCATTTTCTCGAGCAGAACTACATTAGCTCCAGCGCTCTTCGCTTCGATAGCCGCACTAAAGCCAGCACCCCCGGCACCGATGACGACAACATCATAGGTTTGCTCGACTTCTTCTTTGTCTTTGCTTCCACTGACTGCAGCGCCAGCGACAAGGGTAAGTCCAGACTTCGTAATTGCATCTTGAATGGCTTCGAGATATCCTTTGCTTGTAACTGTAGATCCGCTAATGGCATCAACTTTTGCGCTGTTAGTTGCCATGACATCTTGCTTGAGCTGCGTATAAACAGGTTCTGCAAGTACTTCATTTTCCTTATGCTCTGTCACTTTAATGTCAGTGATCTTGTTATCTAATAAGGAGACTTGTACTTTAATATCGCCATGTTTACCTTGCCCAACTCCTTCAAAGACTTGAACTCCGTTTGCATCTGCAGCGGGTTCTGCATCTTTACTGCCGCAAGCAGCAAGCGTGAACATAAGACTGAGGACTAGTAGAATAGATAACAGCTTTTTCGTGTGAGTTCGCATAATATCTCCTTCATTCTGTTGTGAATTGGTTACATACACTAGGGAGAGGAAGATTTGCTAGGCAAATCCTTTATCTCTAGCCTAGACATGAATGTTATTTCATGTGAAAATATGCACAAGACCTATTATAGATTTAGTACAGCATTATGTATTTGCACAGATTAGTGTTTTTTTGTCTTTTTCGGGCATGTAAGAAACGGATATTGTGAAGGGCTATGATTACAATGAAATCAATTCACTTAAAAATTACGTTAATCGCAGGAGGCTGCTTCTTGCTGCTGTTCGTTGCATTGCTTGTAACAATATATTTGGAGATGAACCATACGGTTGTCCCTTTGAATAAGAACTTAACGCAGCAAGTGGTTACTGCACGCAGCGACCAGATTGATTATTGGTTTAATCAGCGCATTGGAGAGATAGACATGCTTGCTTCTCTAGCTTCGGACCATCAGTGGACACGAGATGAATTGCTGCAAGAGTTCGATAAGTTCGAGGCGAAGAAGAAAGTAGAGTACGAATCCATACGCGTGGTGGATATTCACGGAAATTCCTGGTCAGCAAGGGACAAGCCTTTTTCGATACTAAACCGACCCTACTATCGAAAACTGCTGAATTCAGATTCCAATTATGTGGTAAGCAATCCGATCGTATCCAAAGCGAATGCAGCCGAAATCGTCGTCATTCTTTATCGCGTGAATCCATCGGTGAATGATGAGGTAGCTTATATTGCCGCAGCCGTCTCCGTCAAGAAGATGAGGGAGATTGCTCAAGATGTAATGCTATATGACCAGTCAGGCCAGCTTATCGTCGATTGCAGAGAGCTGGGTGAAGAAGATGGAGCGGAGGATACAGCAGATAAGAAGAACATGAGTGTATTTGAGGCTCCAATTCAAAATGTGGAAGGCTGGAAGTTAGTACTCAAAGTACCGAATTCAAGTCTATCGTTAGCGGTGATCAAAACCCAGCGGACTGCATTGCTGGTAGGCGTTCTTATCGGTAGTGCGTTTATCGTCTTTCTGGTGCTGCTTGCTTCTTCCATTATTCGTCCAATTCAGTCGCTTCGCCAGGTAATGGAAAATGTGCAGAACGGCAACCAAACCATACGAGCAGATGTTACGCGCTCGGATGAGATCGGCGATCTTGGACGAAGCTTCAATGACATGCTTGTTCAATTATACGCTGTGGAGCAGGACCGAAAGGAGATGGAACTCAGACTGATTCATGAGCAGATCAAGCCGCACTTTTTATACAACACATTGGATACGATCCAGTGGATGGCAACGGAACATGGAGCAGACAATGTGGTGGAGATGGTGGAAGCGCTTAGCGCGTATTTCCGATTAGGGCTTGGCACAGGCAGTCCCTACATTCTGCTTGATCAGGAGTTGTACCATGTCGAGAGTTATCTTCATATTCAAGGTGTGCGATATGAGGAGATTCTGGACTACGAGCTTCGATATGATGAAAAGCTTGCTCAGTGCCAAGTTGTTCGCTTCATACTGCAGCCTTTGGTGGAAAATGCGATTTATCACGGGATTAAGCCACTTGGGGATCAAAAGTGCAAAATTTCGATTACAGCATATAAACAGGCCGATTATTTGGTCATTAAGGTTGAAAATAATGGGGTTATGATTCCGGAAGAGAAGCTTGAGCAGATAAATCAAGCCCTTCTTGATGATACATATGATCGTTCTGCCACAGGCTTTGGGCTATACAGTGTAAACCATCGCATTCGACTAGCTTACGGAGTGCCATATGGCCTTGCAGTGAAGAGCGAAGATGGCATTACCGTTATGGTCATTCGAATACCTTTGGACGGGGAGTGGAATGAAGATGTGGAAGATTGTCATCGTCGATGATGAAACGATCATTCGCAAAGGCTTGCGACAATACATTGAGGAGAGTCCGTATCTTTTTGAGGTTGCAGGAGAAGCGAAAAGTGCAAACGAAGCATTGAATATGGTGGAGGAAGCCCTACCACATGTATGTCTTGTGGACATCAACATGCCGAATATGAATGGGCTCGATCTGATGAATATATTGCGCGAACGCTGCCCGTCGGTTCTGGTTGTCATCATCAGCGGGTACGATAACTTTGAATATGCGCGTCAAGCCGTGCAACTGCAAGCATTCGATTATGTATTGAAACCTGTGCCGAAGAGTGATCTGAACAAGCTGCTTCATCGGATCGATGAGCATCTTCAGGTAAAATATCCTTTGCATTCACATGAAGGCAGGGTGGATAAGAAGCGGGAGCTTCCCGGGTATACAGGGGATGGAACAGTGCTTATCCAAAAAGTGACCGAGTATATTGACAGTCATTATCAGGATCCGGAGCTGTCTATTACTCGAGTAGCAGCACTATTTCATATCAACCAAACCTATCTTAGCAAGCGTATGAAGCAAGAAATCGGTGCTTCATTCCTTGACTATGTCACTGAGCTTCGGATATCGAAGGCGAAGGAGATTCTGGATGACGTAATGCCGAATATCAAAATCGGGGATCTGGCCGTGAAGGTAGGGTATAAGAGCCAGTACTATTTTAGTCGTGTGTTCAAAAATAGAGTCGGCTCAAGCCCCTTAGAGTACAAAAAGCATCCGTTCGGTTATGGATAGGAGGGCCATTCTCGTCCCTCTGCAGCACGCCATAGATGCTATGCTCGGTTCAGATTTTCAAATTCTTAACAACCATGAAGAAATTGAAGCGGTTAGAAAAGTTAGTAAGGGATCATCCCGGAGGATCGGCTAATAGTCATTGCAAGAAGCAGAAAAATATCAGAACTTGCAAAGGAACTTTTGTCAGCTCAGGCATTATTAAGTAAATCGAACTTTATTGTTATAGCTACTAAGTATTTATCTATTTCCATAGAGGAGAGCTTAGAAAGCGACGATATCTTATTGAATATTCTAGCCTTATTGGACCGACGAGTTGGGAAAAAGCGGATTTTAAACATGAGCGAGAAGATGAGTTAAAGCATCCAATTGTGCAATATTTTTATGAACTAAGGCGTCAAGAGCAGATAAACTGTCTGGAAGTGTCTTAGGGCTCCTCATATAAGTTTGTTCACATTGTCCACCCACGCATGTGGAGAGTGTCGCTCTACTGGTAAGGAAGGATACAGTGCTATGAAATCCTTATATTTATTGGACTTTACGGACAAGTATGAGAAAAAATGTTGTTAAAGAGATGGCATCATTGCCGTCTCTTTTTTGTTTCACTTTTTTAGTATTGCACTGACTCTGGTTACCGCTACCGAATCCTATGATCACAAGCATGAACGACTGCACGAAAATTAACGTTGATACTTATGTTTAAGCCCTCTCTACTCTGCTGGGTGACGGGAATCATAGACGTACTTACGTGAGGTTGCTACGATGTTCCATGGAAATTAAGTGAAAGTGATCACAAGAAATTACAGAAGGAGTTATTTATCGTGAAAAGAATCGTAACCCTAAGCACCCGCAAACTGATGGATACCGCAAAACACGGCGGATGCGGCGCATGCCAGACCTCTTGCCAGTCCGCTTGTAAAACTTCCTGCGGCGTTGCAAACCAGAAGTGTGAAAATGCAATGAACAGATAGGATTCGGAATTTTACCGCCCATTGCTCTGCTGATGGGCGGCTATTTTTAAGAAATGAATGCTTCCTCTAAAGGATGGCAAAGCCGTTTCTACTTGTGTGCAAAAGGAGCTTGATTAGTAAGTATGATTCATCAATATAAACTAAACGGATACAATATCGTGCTCGATACCTATAGTGGCTCGGTGCATGTTGTTGATGACCTAGCATATGAAATTATAGCGGATTATGAGAAAACTTCTGTCGACCAAATCGTGACAATGATGTTAGAGAAATATAAGCATGATTCCAGCATTTCTGAGAGTGACATTCGAGAAACCATCGTGGATATCGAGGAGCTTATAAATGATGGTCAGCTTTTTACAAAAGATGAGTATGAGAACCTCTCGCTTGATTTAAAAAAACGGAAAACTTATGTTAAGGCACTCTGCCTCAATGTTGCGCATACCTGTAATCTATCATGTGACTATTGCTTCGCTAGCCAAGGGAAATACAACGGAGATCGAGCAATCATGAGCTATGAGGTTGGACAAAAAGCTATCGATTACCTGCTTGAAAATTCGGGTCATCATCGCAACCTGGACATCGACTTTTTCGGCGGGGAACCGCTTTTGGCCTGGAAAGTAGTTAAACAGATCGTAGCTTATGCAAGAAGCAAAGAACAAGAATACAAAAAGAAGTTCCGCTTCACCTTCACGACGAACGGGATGCTGCTGAACGATGAGGTCACCGAGTTTTTAAATCAGGAAATGTACAATGTCGTATTAAGCCTGGATGGAAGAAAAGAGGTTCATGACCGACTTCGCCAAACGGTTAACGGAAAAGGCAGCTATGATCATATTCTTCCGAAGTTCCAGGAATTCGTTCGTAAGCGCGGAGACCAAGAGTACTATGTACGAGGAACCTATACCCGTAACAATGTTGATTTCACCAATGATATATTTCATATCGCAGATCTTGGTTTTGACAAAATCTCAATGGAACCGGTCATCTGTGATCCAAGGGAGCCCTATGCACTTACCGAGGAGGACCTGCCGGAGATATACAACCAGTACGAAATTCTCGCGAAGGAAATGATCGGTCGCGGTGAACAAGGCAAGGGGTTTACCTTTTATCACTACATGCTTGACCTTTCGGAAGGACCTTGCATCCAGAAGAGAATTACTGGCTGTGGTTCAGGGACGGAATATCTTGCTGTCACCCCCTGGGGAGAGCTTTTTCCTTGCCACCAGTTCGTAGGGGATGAAGAGTACAGCATGGGAAACCTCTGGGATGGTATCACAAAGTCTGAGCTGCAATGTCAATTCCAAGAGAGCAACTGCTACTCGAAGCCGGAATGCAAGGACTGCTGGGCGAAGCTCTACTGCAGCGGCGGTTGTCCTGCCAATGCACTGCACGCGACGGGTTCCCTGGTCGGAACCTATGACTTCAGCTGTGACGTCTTCCGCAAAAGAGTCGAATGTTCCATGATGGTAAAGGTGGATGAATCTATTAGAGCGATGGAAGAGCAACCTAACTAATTAACGTAACGGCTTGATAAACTGTAACCGAGAAATAGACACTTTTAAATGGAGTGCTCTTTCTCGGTTTTTTTATTAACTGAAAGCAGATATTACTCTAAAAGAGTTCGCGGCAATTATCGTATGCGGTTTGGGACCGGATCTTGGAAAAGTAAAGATAATTTTATTGATTTGACTGAGAGTAGCGAGATTATAGGGGATTTAGGTAGGATAAGATTCTCAGATAGAGAATACATAAAACTCTGTAATTAAGGAGGGGGAAAAGAGCTAGACTGCAATTATTCTAAGCCCTTCTTTACATTAGAAGGGGACATCTTATAAGATTTGTTCACACTGAGTATTCCGACACATGTGGAGTCGGTGGATATGTTGAAGATAGAAACAAATAGTGACATTCAAGAGAGCTAACTATTTTGGATAAGATTAATAGGTTTGTATAAGAATACTTGAGACTTAATATAGGTGCTTTTCTTTTGTATGCTACTGAGCCATTATCATAAAATACCTCTATATCAGAGCAAATCTGAAAGAGTAAAGAATTAACGTAGTAGACCTGTAAGGTAGCGGGCAATCTTAAATATATGAATGTATTCTTGTGATAAATAATGATATATTAATATAATTGATCCAAGTGTAAATTAATATATTGGTTAATAATATTAGAAACGTACTACTGAAATTAAGTAACGCAATCAATGATTATATAAAAAAATGATTCTGATAATAATTAAATTTATACCAAAAAAAGTTCTGGTAATTATTTTTCTATAGCATGTTCTATTGAGATGTTGTAATCTAATAATTTGTGTCTTAGTACTTGTAAATATTATCAAGAGGTGTTAAGCTGCTAATATAAGGAACGAATGTTCGTGAGCAAGGGGCGATTAAATAATGTGTAATAAAAAGCTTTTAGCGGTCGATTTATTTTCCGGTGCTGGGGGATTAAGTTTAGGATTTTTGCAAACTGGTCAGGTAGAAATTGCAGCTGCTGTAGAAAATAATAAATTTGCTCAAAAAACCTATAAAAGAAACCATGAGAAAAAAAATTCTTGTCATAATATTAAATATTATGATGATATTAGAAGATTGGACTTTAAGGAGCAGATTATAAATGAGTATCAGAAAATAGATCTTGTTTTTGGGGGGCCACCGTGTCAGGGGTTTTCTAATGCTAACAGGCAAAAGACTGAGCTTATCTCCACTAATAATCAGCTGGTCAAAGAATATGTAAGAGCAATTCAGGAATTAGAACCAAATGCTTTTGTAATGGAAAATGTCAAAGCGATGAAATCTTCCAAACATAAATTCTTTTATTCGTCTAAAGATCACCAAGAAGTTGTAGAAGAGCTAGAAATAAAACTTTTGCCAGAAAAAATATTGTTGGGAAAAACAACTAAACTAACAGAGGATTTGATTCGTTTTCTTAAGAATTCCTTCCATTATGAAAGACTTTCCTCATATACAATAAATGATAAAAATTTATTTTCTAAAATAAGTCATATTGGTAGAAAAGAGAAAGAGGCTCATTTATACCTTGCAAAAGCTGAGGGGAAATTAAAGAATTACTATCCTACTTGGATGGAACAACATGAGGTCTATTGGAGTGAGAGTTATCAAAAACAGTGGATGATACTTGGAGATCTTTTACAAATAAAAGATCATAGTGATGCATCAAAAGATTTTCTTTTCAAAAACTTGAATGAAGTTATAGAGGTTCAAAAGATTTTAATGAGAATGAATGAAATCACAGCAAATAATATTGAAATAAGTGACATTGTACATGATCAAAAGAATGTATATATACAAGTGAAGACTTACGGAGTTTTAGATTACCTAACTTCAAAATTTAATAGCCTTGGATATACCATTAATGAGGAGCATATCTTAAACGCTGCACATTTTGGTGCCCCTCAGCTTCGAGAACGTCTCATTATTATTGGGGTAAAGAAAGAATTTATGGAGGACAAAACTGTAGAATTACCAAAACCTATTTTTAATGACCCTGGTCAGTTTTATACTGTAAAACATGCTATTGAGGATCTTGAAAACATTGAACCCTTTAAAACAATGGTTGATGATCGGCCTATTGTAAAGTCATCGTCTAAATATAAAAATCCTCTAGCTCAATATCTTTGTGGAAATATTGAAGAAATTGAGAATCATGTTATGACAGAAACAAGATCAACTGCATTAGAGAGATTTAAAGTTTTAGAACCAGGTCAAAACTTTCATCATCTTGATGAGTCTTATAAACAAACTTATTCAGATCCCAGGAGAACTCAAAATACTGTTTATTTGAGGCTTAATTATAATACTCCATCAGGAACTGTATTAAATGTTAGAAAGTCTATGTGGATTCATCCCCTTAAAAATAGAGCAATAAGTATTAGAGAGGCTGCGCGGCTTCAAACATTCCCTGATGACTTTGTATTTGAAGGTACTAAAGATTCACAATATCAGCAGATTGGTAATGCTGTACCTCCAATTTTAGGCAGGGCGGTGGCTGAACAAGTAGTGAATTATCTAGGGAAGCCTGTGAGAGAAAAATTGGAAGATGTAATAATGTCACATGAATCAGTTACAATATTTTAAGTTATTAGTCTCTGCTCATTTTGAGTTGGAGACTTTTTTGTTGTTAGAAATGGATAATTATTCTTTTTGAAGGTTATAGATCCCTTGTGTCGAATAATGCAGTATATAATAGATTGGGAAGGTTCGCTACAAATTTCAACAATTTTCTCAATCTAACAAAGTAGTTCTCTTAGGCAATTGCTTATTGTAGTTATAAATATCCTGAAAATGGGGGGTAACCATATGAATATAATTGTAACTCAGCCATCTGCTACACCTGTTATCCAAGCGCTCCGTTCATTAGGATATAATGCTGGAACTGCAATAGCAGATTTGGTAGATAATAGCATTGACGCAAAGGCAAGTAAGATTGTATTAGAATTTAAGTGTTTAAGAAACGATGGGGCAATAATTATTTCAGATAACGGTTCTGGCATGGATGAAGAAATGCTCCAAATGGCTATGAATATAGGCTCGAAAGATCCACGTGAAAGTAGACAACCCAATGAACTTGGAAGATTTGGTATGGGACTCAAGACTGCCTCATTTTCTCTGGGTAAACGGTTAAGTGTACTTACCAAATACAACGGGGATTATGCACAACGGTGTTGGGATCTTGATCATGTGTCCCAATGTAATGAATGGCAGCTATTCACGAAGATCCCAGATGAAATTAGGGAGTTAATGATTGATATTGAAGGAGATAGTGGCACTGTTATTTGTATAGATAAGCTGGATCGTTTCATGGGAGCGGGGACTGAAAATGCAATACATACACAAAGTTTTTTTAACAAAGTTCGGCGGATACATAATCACTTAGAGTTTGTTTTTCACTCAATCATTGAACATAATAATGTTCAGATTATCTTAAACGAAAACGTTCTTGATCCTTGGGATCCTTTTATGACTAAACATTCTTCTACTTTAGAAGGTGAAACTCAGGTTTTGAACATCAATGGAAACAGAATAAGAGCTAAATACTATGTACTACCTCATGCCTCATTTTTAAATGAACAAGAATATAAAAGAGCTGGGGGCAATAGAGGATGGCGAGATCATCAAGGTTTTTATATTTATCGTGAAAACAGACTGCTGCATTACGGAGATTGGTTGGGAATGTTGCAAAAGGATACTTCATCCCAGCTGGCAAGAATTCGTATAGACTTACCAAATACGGCAGATGATGATTGGCAGGTAGATATAAAAAAGTCAGCTGTGATTCCACCGGACAACGCAAAAATAAGACTTGAATCAATAGCGAAATTTGTTCGTAAAATTTCCCGAGATATCTTTTATTTTAGGACTCAAAGTTCCCATTCTAACCAAACTTTTAAAGGGAGTCTCAATACATGGGAGTTATCGGGTAGTGACGAAGGGCTTCGATTTATTGTAAACAGAAATCATCCTATGTTATCAGAAATTCAGAACAGAATAGATGACGAAACCTCAAAACTGCTTAATATGTATTTGAAATTTGTCCAGTTGGGATCACCTAGTAATATTATTGACTCGCCAAAAGTGGCGGAGGAAATCATTCAAATGGTCACCGACGCTATGAAAGATTTAGTTGTCCAATTCTCTTCTACTTTAATTAAGCTCCATGTTGTTCAAAATCAACAACAGCTATTAGATGCACTTATTACTCAACCAGCATTTGATGGTCTAAATCGCATAACGTTGAAATCAATTGTGGAAGAGGCGAGTGTCAGTTATGAATGAGGCAAGAGGCCTTTTTGAGCAAACATTTGCAACTAATTATATGAATTTAAGATCAGTCTTTCCTAGCCAAGAAAAAGCAGCTGAACAAGCAGTGGATTTAGCAAAGCTCGTAATACAGGGGCTAAAAGTAGAGGCGAGTCTGATCGAACAGTGGTCTTTAGAAATGTATATGAAATATAATGTTAACTTTGACATTATAAAGACTCCTGTATTACGTCTAGAAGGAGTGAGTGGCTGGTACAGTTCCAAATTACTTTTGGGAGCATTTTTTTGGACACGTTACAGAGATTATCTATTAAGAGTTAAGCATTGGGACCAAGAGGCTGTTGACTCTATCGATGATTCAACAAATGAAATCATGCGGTCTTTGGGTAACCCAAATGAAAACCATTCTTTTGACAAACGGGGTCTTGTATTAGGGTACGTTCAGTCCGGAAAGACTGCTAATTTTACAGGACTCATTAATAAAGCTTTCGATGTTGGATATAAATTAGTGATTGTACTTTCAGGTGTCCATAATGATCTAAGAGCACAGACTCAGCTTAGGTTGGATGAAGAAGTGATAGGTAGCAGAGTCGATAGAGAGGGCAAACCGGTTGGAGTAGCCCAAATCCATGCTAATACACCTAATCATATTATTTCAACATGGACTACAGTTGAACGTGATATTTCATCTGAACCGAGTGGTATTTTTAACTTAAATCAAAGAACTCTTATGGTTGTGAAAAAAAATAGTATTGTCCTAGAATCACTGAAAAATCAACTTGAGTATCAAAAGAGCTTATTTAAATTAGATATTCCTGTTTTAATAGTTGATGATGAAGCAGATCAGGCATCTGTTGACACCTCTAAACAGGATGAAGATCCAAAGACGATTAATAAGTTAATCCGCCAAATTTTAGAAGTTTTTAATAGAAGGTGTTATGTAGGCTACACAGCAACCCCGTTTGCTAATCTATTAATAAGTGCTGAAGCTAAAACAGAAGAGGAAGGTAAGGATTTATATCCTAAAGATTTTCTTGTCGGTCTCCTCAAGCCTAAAGAGTATTGTGGTCCTGAAGAATTCTTTAATGTTGAAGAAGAGTCGGACGATCCACGTCCAAGTTTGATTCGTCCTTTGAGGGATCCAGATATAGAAGTCTTTACTGGAATTAAAACAAAAGGGGATGCCGGTAAATTTGAAGAGGTTCCTCCGCAAATGGAAGAGTCCATCTTGAGATTTCTTTTAACTATTGCTGTAAGAAATCTTCGAGGCCAGAGGAACAAGCATAACTCGATGCTCATTCATACCTCTCGTTTTAAAGATGTTCAGTCAAGTGTAAAAGACGGTGTGGATAAAGTATTTAAGGAAATTACAAAACAGATCCACTATAACAAAAATAGTGAAATTGTTGAAGCAATTAAATGGATTTATGAGGAAGATGTTATTCCGACAAGCAGGGAATGGCCTGGTTATATTCAGGAATTTAGCTGGGAAGAGGTTTATCAGGAGCTGAGAGAGAGCTCAAAAAAGGTTCGTGTTTTTGAAATTAATGGAAATAGCAAAGATGCGTTAGACTACCATCAATACAAAGAGGATGGTTTAAACGTAATTGCAGTGGGTGGAGATAAGCTGTCACGGGGACTCACACTCGAGGGACTTAGTATAACTTACTATTTTAGAAATACGTTGATGTATGACACTTTAATGCAGATGGGGCGTTGGTTTGGATATCGGAAAGGTTATATGGACTTGTGCAGAATATACACAACCGCAGAAATTGCTTCGAATTTTGAACACCTAGCTATTGCAATGATTGAACTACGAAAAGAATTTGACAGGTTGGCACTAGCAAATAAGACTCCATTGGAATACGCAGTAAAAATGTTAAGTCATCCAACTATGACCTTAACGAGTCCATTAAAAATGAAAAATGCTGCAATAACAAATATAATTTATCGACTAACCCTGCAGCAAACTCGTATCTATGAAAATAAGGAAACTTTTTTTTCTCACAACATGAAAGTGACTGAGAACTTTATTAGTGAACTCTCTTCAAAATTTACGAAAACGCATATTGGATCAGGTAAAACTGGTTATTATATGGTTCCGGAAGTGGAAGTAAATACTGTGTTGAATTTTCTATCGGAATACAAGACGAGTCAAGGCGCTGATAAGGTTGACAGCGGAAAAATTGTGAATTATATCCGTCGAGTTAATGAAAATGGAGAGCTTTTACATTGGACAGTAGCAGTGGTTGAAGGTGAACCAAGGGATAAAAGTGGTCTTGAAAAATTCCCAGTACAATTTGGGAAATTTAAGATTGATTCTGCAGTGGTACGTGGGGTTAAGGCAGAAGAGTATAACAACCAAGGGCATGCTAAAATTGATATACGCGCTATAGTTGCTTCGCGGCAGGAATTCATAGATCTCGATCAAGCCGCGATAAAGAATATGAAGGACAAACAAGATATTCGAAAGCTGAGGCCAAAAGAAAAAGGCATGCTTCTAATCTACCCGCTTCATCCTAAAGTAAAAGTATTCGAATCCCTTAGTTTTACCTTTAGCGAGAAAATGGTCCCAATTGGTATTGCGATCTCATTCCCGGACTCATTGATAGATGATTCTAAAATTTATGAAGTGAACAAAACAATAAAATAAGTATTCTAATAGAGTGAGGAATATATGTTGAATCTTAAATTAGAATTCGAGCAAATGATTAAAGAATTAAATAGCCAGTCTCAGCAAGAAGTTTATAAACTGAGGGTTCTTACGGCGGAAAGTCCCATTCTTTTTGCAGGAATAGATACTGTGAATATGAATAGGCAGTTGTATATCGATTTGGGATTTGAACCTTGGGAACCGGACCAGCTTAAGGCACTTCCAAAGTGGCGAGGTTTATCTATCAAAATTGAGTATTATGAAAAACTGGCATTATTAAAAGGGCATTATTATCTGGTTTTACGACAAGAGTCAGAACATGGTACAGATATTTTTGAGGTTGTACTGCAGAATGTTGTGGATCATTTGATAGCCAGGGAACAGAGTGAATCGGTATTTACAGTAGTATACAAGGTACTTGACAGATGGCGCGTGTTTTTTCAAAAAGGTGGTTACCGTAAACTAACTGAGGAACAGCAGCGGGGACTTTTCGGCGAATTGTGGTATATACAAGACTGGCTTAATCGTTTTCCCACGGCTCCCCCACTTATTATAGAACAGTGGGAAGGACCAACCAGTGGGCGAATTGATTTTAAGCAATCTAATCGCGGCGTAGAGATTAAGACGGCAATAAATAAGTTAACCAAAACAATTAAAATTTCAAATGAAAATCAGTTAAGGCTTACAAATGCAGTATCGAGTATTTATCTCTATGTATGCTTTATAGAACCAAGTAAGACTCATGGTGTTTCTTTACAAGCACTTGTAAACGAGGTTCGAAACCATATTGCAAGTCGCTCTGACCGAATGCTATTAAAGTTTAATGATCTGTTAGAGGATTTAAGATTTAAAGAAGAAGATTATACGGATGATTTCTTTTTTGTAGATAAAGTAGAGGTATACGAAGCCGCGACGAACTTCCCAAGGATTTTGCAGGAGGATTTGCCAAAAGGGATTTCTCATGTTAGTTACAGCATAGATCTTACACATTGTATGGAATTCGAAAGAGAAGTTGATGAGGTATTTGATTTGTAATGGGGGATCATTTAAATGTTAGAGAATAGACAGAAAAGTGAATTCCTGAAGGAATTTCTTGAAGAAGTAGAAGAAAAAGCGGCAAAAACAGGGGTATATCGAGTCCCTTTTCTTGAAAAGATGCTTCAGTATATGGAAAGGGATGATGATCCCGATATATTAATTCCTCCATATATAGATACCTCCAAAAAAATCGCTGTGAATGCTTACACATATGACGAAAGTCAGCACGTTCTTGATCTATATGTAGCTGATTATAACTTTGAACAAAATGAACAGGATTTACTTTCAATAAATATGACGATGCTGACGGAATTAGCCAATCAAGCTAAACGCTTTATTACGAACGCTAAAACATTAGCTCACACTATTGATCAATCTCTGCAAGCTAGAGAATTGGCTGTATTGATATCAGAAAATATTAATGCTATCGATGAAGTGAATATATTTGTACTGACCAATATGTTCTATAATGCCAATAAACCAATTGAGCTGTCGATCCCTGGAATAGAAACGGTAAATGTTCAGGTGTGGGACATAGATCGCATACTTCAAATCATTTTAGCTGAACAAGGAGTCCAAACGATCCATATTGATTTTGAGCAGGACTTGGGACAGTCGTTTGAGATGATGTTTGTCCCCGGGTCTCAATATGAAGGCGAACAGAATTATTTTACATGTTATGTAGGATTTATACCTGCAGGCTTACTGGCAAAAGCTTACGACCAATGGGGGTCCAAACTCGTTGAGCGAAATGTACGATCTTTTCTGCAGGCTAAAGGTGGAACTAATAAGGGGATACTGAAAACTCTAAAGGACCCGAAAGAACGGCGCATGTTTGTCAGTTATAATAATGGAATCTCTAGTGTGGCTCGATCAGGTGACATCGAGAGAATAAATGGAGATATTAACCTTTATCGTATCAAAGGGTTGACTGGATGGCAAATTGTGAATGGTGGACAGACGACAGCATCCATTCACCAGGCCTATAAGAGTGATGTAGATTTAACGGATGTGTATGTTCAGGCTAAATTGACTATTCTGCATGTTGAAGCAAACCAAGAAAAAGATCAGCAGCTCCTTGAAGATGAAATGGTATCAAGTATTTCGGAGTATGCCAATACTCAGAATAAAATTAACAAGTCTGACTTGTTGGCCAATTCAAGATTTATGTCCGAACTAGAAAAATTGTCAAGAAATACCTGGATTCCTTCAAATGATGGGAGAAAATCAGAGAGTAAGTGGTATTTTGAACGTGCGAGAGGTCAATATGCAGTAGATTTAAATAGACGAAAACGTGGTAAGGAACAGAATGAATTTAAAAAGCATTACCCCAGTGAAAAGGCTATTATTAAAGTTGACTTAGCCAAATATTTCATGTCATGTGAAGGTTTTCCTCACGTTTCAAGTAAAGGTGGAGAAGAAGCCTTTAAACGGTTTATGGAGCAAAACAAACAGTATTGGAAATACGATAAGGATGATAATGATGAAGTCATTCCACTGAGTGAAGTCACCCTTGAAGTCTATCAACAACTAATAGCAAGGACGATTATTAATTTCCATGTGACTAATATTGTGGAATCCATGAGACTGCAGGGGTATAGAGCAAATGTAATATATTATACAGTGGCTATGCTTCATCATATATATGGAAACAAAATAGACTTAATTGATGTATGGAATCGTCAAGCATTATCTGATAAATGGGATGAAGCGATAATGATTATTGCTAACAAGGCATTATACTTCCTTCGTGACTCTGCGGGCGATAGAAACGTAACCCAATGGGCTAAACAGGAAGCATGCTGGGTGCAGTTCAAGGATGGATATACGAAGCAGCTGAGTAATATCATCTGATTCTGATTAGAAGGGCTTACTGCTTTATTAATTAAAACACTCAACTATCTTTCTAATGGTAGGGTATTGAGTGTTTTCTTATTTGATAAGTGAGCTGCATACGATTTGATTTATTGGTTGAATATTATGTATGCCGGCTAAATGGGTAAGAATATAAGATATAGAAAACATTAAATAGGTGATGGGATGAGTAAAGATTCTTTCTTTTGGGCAGAACTGCTGACATGGTATACCGAATATGGGCGTCATCAATTTCCTTGGCGCAATACAAAAGACCCGTATCATGTGTTGATAGCCGAGTTTCTGCTACAGCAGACCCATGTACGTAAAGTCGAAGAAGTATATGAGCAGCTGTTGCTTAATTACCCCAATATAAGCGAATTAGCGAAGGCGAGTATTTTATCATTGGAAGCAATCATAGCCCCTATTGGACTAAAGTACCGTGCATCAAGATTAATAAAAACAGCTGAGATTATCTGCAACCATCATGATGGTAAGGTTCCGAATGATTATAATAAGTTAAGACAGCTTCCTGGAATTGGCGATTATATTGCAAATGCCGTACTTTGCTATGCTTTTGACCAGCCGGTTGTTCCAATTGATACTAATGTTATTCGGCTATTTACAAGGTATTTCGGTTATACATCAAAGAATCCTAGACCTCGAATGGACAAAGAGTTAGCATCTAATATTAGGGCTCACTTTGAGGGAATGGAAACAACCAGGGCGGCTAATTTAGCAGTGCTCGACCTTGCAGGCCTAGTATGCAACGCTAAAAATCCACACTCAACAGACTGCCCATTATCAAGGTACTGTATTGATTTTCTTTCGCGGGCACCTGATTCTCACTAAGCCGTCGCGTGATCGAGAAAAGTCATTGTTACCCGTCTATGCTTTAAAGCAATTTTCTCTATGCCACAACAAGTATTTTTTATGAGCCTCATCTAAATGAATCCATGAATTTTCAGTTAATCCTAACTTGTTTTTTGTTTTCGGTGTTAGGAAACTTGAAATGATGACATTCCCCTCATCAGTAAAGGTTATAAGTCCTTGATCAAATAATTTATCATGATTTGGACATAACAATAATCCATTAAATTTATTGAGTCTTTCAAAATCAGAGCTATACTTCCACGGTTTAATATGGCTAGCAATTAACAGTGATGGTTCATCCATTCCACAGATAGCACATTTAGCGGAGTCCTCTAACAATTTCTTTTTAAATATTGCCTGACCTCGTCTTTGGACTACTTCAGCTACAAAATTCGTGTTAATTTCCTCGTTTTTTATCAATCTTTTCAATTGTTCTAATGGGTGCAAAGAACTATCTTTTAATGAATAGGGTTCAACTATGAAAACCCCATCATCCCGCTCTGATGTAATAATACCAAGGCCGAGCATACGATTATGGCCTTTTTTTATTTTGTGTAGTATGCCAATGGGAATATTATGATTGAGATTATAGCGTGCAGCTGCAATATCACTTTTTTTGCTAGGATCGTTTTCTTTGTCAGGCGGAGCCATCTCGATATGTAAAAACTCGGTTTCGCTTTCATCGTTCCAAATTATTTGTTTACCGTAGTTTTTGCTAGATTCTGTGGCTTGATAGGATAAGATATATGGCTTACCAGCTGGTTTATAGAATCCTCTTACCAAGTTATGAAGGATATGTGTTTCAGGAACATGTTGATCTGGTGGTAGCCGTTCTTCAGAATTAGCACCTTTTATACCTGCTTTACCAACTATCAAATTCCCCTTGAGAAATTCAAACTTTTTTAATATACCCTCATGAGTTACTTCCAATATATCCACCATCCACATAATATTTGTAAAAAATTCCATGCTAAAAGGGATAAAAGCTAAGAATAAATCGTATTATGACGATATATATAGTACTATAGTCATGTACGATTGTATACAAAATATGTATGATTAGTTGAGGAAATACTTTGCTATCCAGTTCAATATAAGTGCAATCCTCCACTTTAATAATATATATTTTTAATAGGACTTTTACTGATATGTTATCCCTAAATGAAAGAGGACTATTCATGTTTATACCGACTACACTGAAGGATGCACCTGGTTTAGATGCAGAGCTTTCTGTATGGAATGCGATTTCTCAGGCTTTTGATCAGCAAACGACCTTGGCTATTCATCAGTTTCCAATGTTCTTTTCAAATGGAGCTGGGCGACGAGAGATTGATATTTTAATTATCAATGAGCTCTTGGGCGTTTGTGTTATAGAAGTTAAAGGAATCAAGATTGACCAAATTACGTCGATTCAGGGGCATCAATGGTCGTATACCAATTTCTATGAGGCACAAGGAAATCCATATAAACAAGCAGAAAATCAGCTGCATATGTTATGTAATCATTTAGAGAAGGATCCACTTCTCTATCGCCGTTTAAGTAAGCGTGTATTTGTTGCCCTTCCTTATATATCCGAAAAGCAGTGGCAGGAACGCGGATTCCATAAGCAAATCAATGTGCCTCTCCCTCTATTTAAAGAGGACTTAACAGATTTGAGCCAATTATTACGGAAACTCCAAAATTTTGCTTTGTCAGAGGCTAAAGGGAAACTAAAAAATCTTGAACTAATGAAGGTTTCGGAAGAACTTGGTATTCAAACAACGAAGGCACAGAAAGTTGTACTGGGATCACGTTCGTCTTTCTCTCATCTATATATCGTGCAGACGACTCAGAATTTTGAAGGGTACAAGAACGATATTTCCAACGCTTTACGTAATGGTACAAAAGTTTATTTGTTGACCTACAATAATTTAGATCTGTCCGACATTGCTGACTATGAAAAGCATAAAAAAGAGTTTCATTTTGATGTTTATAAATCTGAGAGTTCTACTAAGAATCCTATTCTTTCAAACTGCTTCGTTGACGGTGAACATGTTACAAAGGACCTGCTCGAACAGCTGGCTGAACATTTCCCCAGCTTCAATGGTGGACAGTACAAAGCAATTCATCAGCCCATTGGCGAAAATCAAATCATTACGGCCGGAGCAGGTACCGGAAAAACACATGTAATGATTGACCGTATCTTATTTTTATTGATGAATGGTGATATTCCGTTAAAGCTCGTTACGATGATTACTTTTACCAATGCCTCTACAAATGAAATGAAAAAGCGTTTGGAGAATAAATTTATTACTCTATACAACCTTACCGGGCAAACGCGTTTCTTACAGTTCGCTGAGGATGTAAAGGATATGCAAATCAGTACCATTCACTCATTTGCACGTTTTATTTTAAAGCAGCTCGCTCATGAGATGGGCTATGGCCAAAACGTTCAACTCGGAAGCTATAAATTTGAGAAGAAAAGAATTATCCATGAATTGATGGATCAGTATTTTTCCACACGACCTATTGAAGAGTTTTTGAAAATAAAAGTGATGGATTATGAGTTTATTGATCTTGTATACGACATGTGGGAAGAGATGGAGAAGAAGGGTTTGACGGCCGACGAAATAAAGAAGATTGATTGGGGCGATGCGTCAGCCGAAGAGTCCGCACTTATCCAAGAAGTGCTCAAATATATTTTCAGCCAATGTGAGACGCGTTTAGATGAATTAAAGCGAGCGGACAACAAAATCACGATGGGTGATTTAATCCGAAAGCTTAAGCTGCTTACAAACAGCAGGGATATAATGAAGCAACTGTCGAAGGATCATTTTATATTCGTTGATGAGTTTCAGGATAGTGATTCTGTGCAAATTGAACTATTAGCCAGCTTACAAACCTATCTGCAGTATCGGTTGTTTGTAGTAGGGGATGTGAAGCAGGCCATCTATCGATTTCGCGGCGCTGATTACAAGTCATTCCTGGAACTGCAGAATGCAACTACGGGTGCTACATACGAAAAGACCGAATTACAGCTTAACTATCGGAGCTCGGCTTCTCTTTTAGATAAAATGCATCAATTGTTTGAACGCTGGCATAAGGAAGGCTGGCTGACCTACGAAATAACAGATCGGTTACAAAGTAATAAACCGGCGCAGTTTCCGAATAATGATTGGCATGTGTCAAAAGATTATAAGAACGATTTTGAAAAAGCTTTAGCGACGCTGCCGGATAAAAAGGATAAAATTGCTTTTATCGTCCGAACTAATCGTCAAGCCAAGAAAATTAAAGAATACTGTGTATCCAAAAACATTCCGACATCTGAAAATTTAGATGGTACGTTCTTTATTAGTCCGCCTGTACTCCACTTAAAGGCTTTGCTTGATGGTTTATTGTATTCGCATGAGCCGAAGTTTTTATTAAACGCTCTGCAAACGCCCTATTTTGGATATGCTGTGCCGCATCACGTGGTTATACCTTTTGGCGGCCATAAGGAGAGTATTACGTCATTTATTCATGATCGTACCGAGAATGAGTTTAAACAGTATGTGCTGCTATTACGTACGCTGTCGCCAATGACGGTCATTCAAAAAATTATATATGACAAAAAGCTGTTTGCGCGTTTACCTCAGTATTTAGAGCAGCAGCTGTTTCATGCAAACAAAGAGACTGCTCCTTCAAAGGAAGAGATTGAGCTTGCTGTACTGCGGTATACAAAAAATTTGCAGCATCTAATGGTATTAATAGAGAGGAATTTTTCATCTCAACATGTCACACTTCAAATCTTGCGTGATTGGCTGGAGCTTCAAATTAAAACGAACCGCACTGAAAATGAGCCGCTACTGGAGCAGGACAAAGCCCAGGTAGAAATAACAACAGTCCACCGTTCAAAAGGACTTGAATATCATACAGTGTTCTTGCCCATTACCGATACCCCGTTTAATGCGGTTGAGCAGCAGTACTTCTTGGAGGAAGCTTCTGAGCAAACTGAAAAAAGAGCACAGCGAAGATTTGGTTGGAAGATTACCTGGGATAAAAAGCAGCCTGATAAACCACATATCAATAGTCATTTCGAGGATTTAAAAGAGTACGAAGACAAAGAGCAACTTAAGGAAGAAACGCGATTACTATATGTTGCACTCACAAGAGCAATGCAGCGTGTGTACATTACGATGCCAATTCGTAAGAAGTTCTCTAATGAAAGTTGGGCTTATATCTTAAAGAGCGGTGGATTGGAGGCGTTCCAATGAATGTAAAAGTGCATACTTACTCACAGCCTAAGGAATGGGCACAGCATCCACAGTATGCATCCTTTCCAGATGCCATTCATATTTGTGCTACAAATAATCAGAGGAAAGGAATAAAAGCTTGCTACGGTCACGATTTAAAGCATATATATTCCTTCCGTGAATTTATAAAAAGTTTGTATCCCAATTGGTATAGTGGCGAAACAAAATTCCAGCAGTATTTACGCTTATCGGGAATTATTGCTAATTTAACGGATGTCCAGTTGGAGTTAAAACAGGCGTTTCGCTTAAATGCAATGGATATCTTGGATAGCATTCGTTTTTTTGTGGAAGCGAATATCAAGCCTCCAGCATTACAGGATGGTTGGCTAAAAACAGAAAAAGAGCGTGTGTTTAAGAAGGTTTGGGACAGCTTCATCAAAGAAGATGCACCAAGTCAAGGACATTATCAAACATTAGACCGGCCTATATTAATAACTTCTATACAAAAAGCCATCAGCAGGTTGTGTAAAGAGCCTGATATCCAAATCAATGGCGATATTCATATTGTGCTGCACGGTTTTTACTTTGTCACACCGGAACAGCAGATTATATTAGAAAATTTGCGTAAGACGCAGATTCGGATTACCTTTTTCCATTACTTTGATGGCCGCTATACCAATACCTTTAATTTTATAAAGGCGTTTGTAACAGATCGTTTCGGCTGGCCGTCTCCTGAAGAGTGGATATACGACTCTGCAACTCCGGAAGATACAACGAAAAGTGCACGGACGTTTCTATCAGCGTATGAAAACAAGCCGAATAAGCCGGAGGAATTGGCAGAGGCTATCACGGGTTACGCATCTTTTTTTGATTTTTTACATGATGTAATTTTGCCGAACTTCCCAATTGATAGTGAACAGGATAATAAGGCCGTTGCTCCTAATATTATATCGCCGAATGCAAAGCAACTCAATGAACTGCTCCTATCTTATTACCCTGAGTTAAATCCAAAAAAGCGAAATTTTTTATCCTATCCGATTGGTCGTTTTTTAGTGAGCCTGCATCAAATTTATAATAATGGGCAACTGGATTTAACAGATGAAATTTTGACGGATCTGTTTTCATCGGGCTGGTTAACCGGCAAATCTTTAAGTAATAATGCTCAAGATTACACATATGATCTGCAGCAGCTGTTCCCTTATTTGGAAGGCTGCACAGAGATAAAAAGCTGGATCTCTCGGTTAGAACAGCTCATTGAACAGGGTATGATCATTGAAAAGGCATTCCCGATAGGCGAGGAAAATCGCATTCTCCGCAGTATGCGCAGTCCTTTTGCGAAAATTAGCCATTTTGCCGTGCCGCATGACCGTGTGAAGCAGGTGAAGATGTTTATTGAAAGTATTCAGACGATGACTAAGGCTTTATTTGACCAGTCTGAATCGAAGAATACTATCGATGTTCATTTCAAGCGTTTAAAGGACATTTTAAAAACACATGGCCAAGGAGTTTCCCTTATTGCAGATGAAAATGAAAAGTTATTAATCCAAGAGCTTGGGCAGAAGCTTGATCACATTCAGGATGATTCGGAGTTTTTATATGATGATATCCAAACAGCGCTGCATTTTTATTTGAGCGGTAAGCTTGATGATGAGGATGAAAACTATATTAGTGGATTTATAGAAATTGACGGAGAAATGTTTAAGCCTCAAGATCATGCCATCTACCTGACAGGACTTGATGAGAATTCATTACCTCTTGGGGGACAAAGCATCCCTTGGCCGCTACAACCTGAAACCTTTGAGCTGTTAAGTGAACAGCATACTGCTCTTGAGCTGCTTACCATTCGCAGTCGTGCGAATAAGTCTATTTCACGTTATTTATTTTTCATTGCGCTGAATCTATCACCACAGCAGTTAAAATTATCGTGGATTAAAAATATATTGGATCAGGATGAACTGCAGCCAGCACTGTATATAAAACAGCTTGGTTTGCAAGCGGTCAGTTTTACGGTAGCATCAGCAGATACTGGATCTCCCTTACCGCTTTATGATTTTTCTCAAGAATCGATCCATCCGAATGAGATAGCAGCTGCTTGGGAAACATTGGGTTTCCAAGATTTCCTTGCTGAGTATAAGTCATGCCCAAAACGCTTTTATTACAGCTACATTACAGATGAATATCCAACGTTTTCAAATGATTTCATACACCAATTTATGTTCTCAGAAATTGTCCGTGTTGTAAGAAGAGGGGCCAATGTTGATTTTGGAACTGTTCTACAAGAAGTGAGTCCATTATTTCCACAGTGGCTTGATTTTAAAAAGCAGTTCTCAGTGAAAAAAGTATTTCAGTACAGGCTAGGTAGGCCAGGGGAAAAGACAGTAGTATCTGAAACTTATTCATACACGGAAACTCGTAAAAATTTCCAATTCCCTGGATTTAAAAAAGAAGATAGAGATGAATTATTTGATGAGACGAAGGCTTCCCTTGAAAGTATAGTCGGCGAAATTGAGGCTGCAGAAAATCAGATGCTGCCTGCAAAACCTGGATATGGCTGCCGCTTCTGCCCGCATATCGACTACTGCAGCGACGCCGTGTTCCCAATAGATTTGCGTAAGGAGAATAAATAACAATGAATTTATCTTTTTGGAAGCAGGTAAGTACAAGCTGGCAGTCTGTACAGACGGAAGCAGTTGAGGCTGCCGTTAATATAGAGCTTCTTCGTAATGTCTTGCGGAAAGATATTGCCAGCAGTAAGGGAGCCGACTCAATGATTGAGCCATCTTTAGAACTTACAAATGACGACGATTTTTGGGGGGGGGCTTTAGGTGAAGAGAGATATTACGTATTCTGCACAGCAGAAGGAAATTATAAATTACTCAGGTGATCAATTATTGATTCGTGGTATTGCTGGCAGCGGAAAAACGTTAATACTGCTTGAAAAAGCACGTGATGTTGCAGCGAAGCATCCTGACGAAACCGTAGCCGTATTTTCATATGGAAGTGCGTTAACTGCCTCTGTTATTAGGCAGCTGGAGAAATACAAATTACCGAATTTGACAGTTTCAACTTTTCATTTGTGGGCAATGAAAAACTATTTTAAAACGTTTAAAAAAAAGTTCTATTTAGAGAATTTTACACGCCAAATGCTGCTCGAGGCAATTGAGGGGGTAAAGCAGGAATATCCTAAACATCGTTTTGTGAATAACAAAGATTTAATTACTTTTATAGAAGAGGAAATAGGCTGGATTAAAGGCTCGGATCTATGTGAATTTAACATGTATGATAAAGCCCCTCGCAAAGGCCGAGGTGGGAAGGTTCGCCTTTCTGTAGAAGATCGTAAAGTGATGTATAAAATTTACGAGGCCTACCAAAAGCAGCTGGATTACCGCATAGATTATCATGATTTTGGCCTTCAAATGTCACGACAATTGGGGAAAATCCAGGAGGAGTCAAAGTTTGACCATGTATTTATTGATGAGGCACAAGATTTTACAAAGGTCAATATGCAGGTGCTGTGTCACATTGCACGTAAGTCCTGTGTAGTCGGTGCAGATCAAGGACAAAAAATATTTACGACTTCTTTTACATGGGAAGGCGTTGGATTAAATATTAAAGGTGGTCGTACAAAGGTACTGCGCAATTCATATCGCTCAACCAAGGAAATTATGGAGCTTGCTTACAGCATCCAGGAAAAGGACGAAATTTCTAAAGATGAGGAATTTACTCGTCCAGACCTACCAACAAAAAAAGGTCCTAAGCCAAAAGTGTTTTATACAAAAGGGATTGAAGAACAAAAGAAAGCACTATTAGAGGCAATTGAGCTAATTCAAAAAGAAGATCCTGAAGCTACTATTGGTATATTATCGCGCAATAAAAAACATATGAAGCGTGTAGTGGATTTACTAGATGGGGTAAAAAAGAAATATCATTTCATCAAATCACCATTCAAAAAAACTGATCCAGATCTAATTGGTACCCACCATGATCCTGGTATCAAGCTGACCTCATTTCATACAGCCAAAGGATTAGAATTTAAATATGTATTTATTACGGATTTAGTCGATCCACCCACAGAAGAGAGATTAGGAGAAGACTTCGATTGGAATATTGAACGTCGCTTATTATATGTCGCTATGTCGCGAGCCATGCAAGTTTTAAACCTTTTCACTTACGGGGATCGTCACTTTTTATTAGATGAACTTGGTAAAGCGTACTATCAGAAAATAGTTATTTAACAATCTAAAAAGCCGCTCAAGAGCCGTATTTCTTCAAAGATATTTTGGTAAGGATACAAATTGTTTTTGTATGAATTTAGAGAAGGAGGACCGTAAAAGAATAGAGACGACCAGTTTCTGCAAAGGGCAATCACTGATCGTCTTTTAATCTGAATCTATGGAATGAATTCCGTGCGATAGGTTGGTATAACCTTGTGTTAGCAGTTATGCTACCTTTAGATCTCTGTTTTTGAAGAACCACGTATGATTAATTTTTACGAACTCCTGAAAATATCTTATAGCTGCTACCATTAAATTTTTTGCCATCGCTATTAATGGTTAAATGATGAGCAAAATAATAGGTTGTCCCAATTGCAGTATCATCAGATATTTTTCTGCAAGCTACACCAGTGGAGAACATTGCTTTTAGCCATGTTTTGGTATAGTTATAATGAGCTGTTTGAAAAGGGGGGCTCGTAAGACGATTCGTCTATCAGCAGGTGCCGCCGAAAACGAATATAGCCTTACGACTTGGATTGCAGGATTTGGTCAATGAGAGCGACAACTGTCAAATCGATTACGATTTGAATTTGGTGCACAGTGAACCGTCCATAAATGAAATCGACAGCTTCGGGAGGAACAATTGGGGGGAAGTGTTGAAGTTATACAATTTTTAGAACGCCGGCTTTGCTACACAGTTCGATTATTTGTCGCCAATCAAAACCTATATGCCGTCAGGAGATAAGCCAGTGAAATTTCCAGAAGTTTCGAGAACGAAATAAAAATGAACGGGTGTTTGGAGGATGAATCATGAGGGTTAAAATATTTCTTATCGTGACTATATTGTCTGCCTGTTTGGTTGGATGTAGTAATGTATCGGTATTAAAAAATCAAGATTATGGAATTGCAAAGAATATCGCTACGGTTGAACCATCAATGGATGCTGGAAAAGAAGATAATCTTATTCCAAGTAATACATCTGAACCTTTTGTAGGAAGTAAGGATCTGGATAGTGAAACTGAGAAGTTCTTCTATGGAACTTGGAAAGTTGAAACCTTTTAGGATTTGCGAATTCCTATAATGATGCTTCTGAATATCCAACAGGGCAAAACGTTATTGGTAATGAACTTATAATTAATAAAGATTCCTTTTCATCAAAAGGGTTTGAACACTATCCTGTTTATCAATATGAGCTAGAAGCTCCACTCTATAACATTACAGAAGTACATTATAATAATGACTCTTTTTATAGAGTTTATAAAATGGATATGCCGAGTTTAAGGATGAATGATGAAGTAAAAGTATTAAGTATCTCCGACTCTTCTACAGGACTTGCTATACCCGTAAGTTTTTTGGATGTGAATAATGACAGACTTATCTTGATATTAGAGGCAACACAATTTGAACTGAAAAGAGTTACTGAGTAAAGGTTATGCCAATTGGTTAACGGTGAACGGCCCTTGACAGAACCATTCAGCATTGTTTCACCTGAGGCGTTAAGTCGAAGAGAGGATGTACTGATGATAAGTTTTTAATAAATTGAACCATGGTTTTCTGATAATTAAGAAGGACCATGGCGTGCAATTTGAATGGGTGGATTAATGATCGATGAAAGGCGAATTGTAGAAGAGACACGAAAATACCTGTTTGTCGGTTCGAGTATAGACGGAATTCAATTCGGGCTTTCTGCCGCGACAACAAAAATTCACTTTACTCATTATGATAGGAATAGCGATGAAATAGGCAATAAAAGATGTAACTAGAGAAGAGAGAGATAAGGTTATTGCAGACTCCTAAGAGCCTGCATCGGGACGGCATGATAATAATCTTGCTCTTAGCTTTGGATCGGTAGCATAAATATAGAGTCCATGGATGCCACGTTTCATTAAAACATTGAGCGAATTCAATATGATCTCTTCTTTAATCTGTTTTATTTTCTCATTGGAGAAATCAGTTCGTGAGGTAAAGGCACCTACGTCCTTGTACTTAGTGACGTAAATTAGAATTTGATCTGTTTTCTCATCGTATCCAATGGATGGGCCAAGGATTACACCAACATAATTCAAGTCAAAACCCTGGATCGTATAAATAGAACCTACTTCTTGAATAGTATGAACTTCTTCGGCCCAAGTAGTATTGTTTCTCGTTATATTCCACGGCATTTTCAGACCATCAGCTTCTACGTAGTATATCTCCCCATCCTTTTTATGTTCATAATCAAAGGTAGATACCATTCTGGATAAACCAAATTCCTGATTCTTGTCTTCAATCGCTTTCTTCAATTGATGTATGTCACTGAAGATTTGTAGATCATATGCATTATTGCTTACTGTAGGAATCTTGACAAGCTTCTTAGAAAGAAAACTGTCGATCCAATTTATGATTTCTGGACCTGCATCCATTCGAAATTGGTCGGTTAACAGGAATTTTTTGGTGTGATATTTCTCTGTTATTTCATTTAGCATTTGTTTATTCCAATAACTTTTAATCTTGAGAACCTGCCTCGGATCAAAGATTACAATAGTTACAGCACTTCTTTTAATGATCTCCTCCAATTGATTCGCATACCGGAAGTTGTTATAAGAGTCTTCTTTAGTTAAGAGTAAGTGTGCTTCATCTACTAATACAATATTAGCTGGTTTGGTATTTGGATCAACTGTTTTGTTTATGAAAGATGTTGGTTTCAAAAAGTTTTTCTTTTTCAAATTAGGGAGACTCTTAGCTATACTTTGATAGGTTTTTAACATTTCGCTATGATTTACCAATAAGTAATTATTTGTACCATTCAAATTGGAGCTATCATCGTTAGCATAATCTTGAATAGTGTTAAATAGAGAACTTAATAATACACTTTTGCCTGTGCCTGCGTTGCCTTCAATTAATAGTACGTGAGGAGTAGTTTTTTTAGCGTGCTTTTTGCAAAACTCGATAACCGAATTTTTTACTTCTAGTTGCTGTTCCGAGAGCTCTCTATACGGAGAAAGCTTATACGTATCCTTATTTCTTAAGTTCTCAAGTGTTTGCTCTACAATATGTTCTTGCTTCAACCTTTTCCATATTTGCATGAATATTTCTTGGTTGTAATATTCCTTTTGGTAATAATTGTGCATCTGGGTTTTTACTGTTTGGCTTACATTTTGGAGTTTAAATTGATTTTCAGCAATAAAATAATTAATTAGATTGGTCTCGATGTTATAAGTGGCAGATTGATGAAACCTCTCGTCCCCAATAATTATTGTTTGATTATGCATTTTGCGTTGTGGATTTTTAAGGTGCTCATTTAGTCGTCTCTTCACGTGAACAGTTTGTCCAATATAAGCTTGGGACAACTTTTGATTATAAAGAATATAGATGACTGGATGATTGATTAAATAATCTGCTTGAATGTGATCAGAATCCCACTTATTAAAGCCTATTTTCTCAAAAACAAGTTCACTCGCCATTTTAGTCTCCTGCATGATTGGATTTTCATAGAGATTGAATACAAAGCTTTGCTGTTCCAATATTTGCAATCAACTCCAAAATACTTAAGTCATTTTTAGACTAATGACTTTTACAGAAAAGAATGTTTATGTATGAAGGGAAAATAACAAAGATAACCTAAAAGAGCTAGTGCACTATTTTAAGACCCCGCTTACCTCTTTTACAATCCTCATCATAGCCTCAATTTGCTTAATACTTAAGCCGCTCACAGCAACCATATACTCATCAACTGCCGCTCGTTGAGCAGCTTCAACCTCATTTTGTTTATCGTAATTCTGAAAAAATTCACTTGGCTGAACCTTTAAGGCTACCACAATTTTCTCAAGTGAATCTATAGAGAAGTTTCGTTCCCCTCGTTCTACTGACCCTATATAAGCATCATCCAGATTTGATAACTCCGCAAGTTTTTGTTGGGTTAAGCCCTTTGATTTCCGAATATCCCTTACTCTATCTCCAACCAAGTTGCGTAACTTTGTCATTATTATTCACCTCTCCTAAAGGGTAGGAGAGTAAAGGTATAAATAGCAGGGATTCATAGGCGGTAAAATTTATTGAAAAAACTTCTTATGAGTAGTATATTTTATTTATTCTACTACTTGCATATGAATCGAGAAAGAAGCTTTTTCTGGAAAAACCCTTTATAAGGAGGTTATACCTATGCACCTCTCAATTCTTAAGTCCTTCAACCCAGATTTTCTTGTCGAAATGCTGGAAACTGCGCAGTACTTCGAACAGTGGAACAAGTTGCTATACACTGCAGATATTTTGCATAGCTATGCCCAGCGTATTTATGAAGAGCGGTTGTACTGTAAAGTGATGGGGGTGACGATCCCCTCAGTTAAGATGCAACGCCCTCTTGTTTATTATTTTGGTTTCAGTCAACAGATGCGGGGAGTTGCATATCAGCATCTGGGGGATTACGAGCAGGCCAGGGATAGTATTTATAGATATGTAGAACTTGGGTGGTTAGAGGACTTAGGAACGGAGGGGCAAGAAATTGCTTGTGAATTTCGATATTTGGCAAAAGTGAATTTATATGCTGTAGAGATTTTATCTGGAAAAATAGAACTCTTGGATGAGTATGTTCGCTTTCTTCATACCTATCCAAAGGGATTGCTTGATGGGCTGGTTGTAATTATGAAAACTGCAATTTGTTATGGATTGAACGTGGATGAGCAGTTGAACCACTTAACTGATGATATAAGTGAAATCAAATCAGTACAGGATAATACCACGCAGTTGAAGTACAGAAGGTTTTGTTATCTAGTGAATTTATATAATATGCGGAAGGTCTAATATAGTTGTCTACCTTATTTAGTTTGACTATTCCTGGTCTCCATAATATTCTTAATTAAGAAGCGTATAACAAGGCCAAAGCGTGGCCATGAGTGACCATTCAGAGGCGAATCCTAGGTAAGGGAGAATTGCCTCTTTTGCGTTCTTTACTTATTTATCATGACAGGAGCACACAGATGAGAGAAGAGCTTTTAAAACAAATCTTGGCCTTTCGAGACAATAGGAACTGGGAACAGTTCCATAATCCGAAGGATTTGGCGATTTCGTTGAGTATTGAAGCGTCTGAATTGCTAGAAATCTTTCAATGGAAGTCTTCCGAGGAAGCAGTTCAGTCCAAAAAGGAACAGATCGCCGATGAAATTGCAGATGTACTAGTGTACGCAGTGTACTTAGCGCAGTCGTTAGAGCTAGACCTTGAAGACATAATACTCGCTAAGCTGAAGAAGAATGAAGCCAAGTATCCAATTGAAAAGGCGTTTGGGAAGAAAGAAAAATATACTGATTTATAGGGGAGCATGCATGATCATTTGCAGCAGCTGTGCACTAGCTTTGCGGGAGAAAGTCGATAGCAACCAGCTAACAGTGGAAATTGAGAATGCATTTATCAAATGGGGATGCTGCTCAGTGCCGGGGAAGAAAAGCCTGAAATCGAGAGTATCTGGAAGACTAAGCCTTTTGTCATCCTGGCGGGGATATCGGGAACAGGGAAGACTCGGTTGGTGAAGCTGTTTGCAGAAGCTCTTGGTGCAACGGGGACTAACGGACAGTTTACCTTGATCCCAGTGCGGCCGGATTGGAGTGATCCTGCGGATCTGCTGGGGTACAAGGATCTTTCGGGCAGGTTCAAACCGGGTCCGCTTACGGAAGTATTAGTAGAGGCGCGGAAGCAGGAGAATGGACATAAACCATATTTTATCTGTTTGGATGAGATGAATCTGGCGCGGGTAGAGCATTATTTCAGTGATCTGCTAAGTGTGCTGGAAACACAGGACTGGCAGGAGGGTAAGATCCAGACACAGGATCTCATATCTTCTACCATGCTGGATACGCCTGAGGATCAAGGGAAGTTTGGCAGCCTCGGTATCCCGGAGAATGTGTTCTTAATCGGGACTGTGAATATGGACGAAACGACACATCCTTTTAGCAAAAAGGTACTGGACCGAGCCAACACACTGGAGTTCAATTACATCAATTTGCAGCAGTACCCGGACATGAGTGAGCAGGAAGAGACGGACCCCGCTGATCTTGCCGAACTGAATCATCTTTTTCTGCGCTCCGATTATTTGCAGCTAGTGGATGCTTATGATGCCAATAAAGAGCTAGTTGTCCGGACGACAGAGAGATTGGTTAAGATCAATGCTCTGCTTGAGGATGTCCATGCTCATGTAGGTTTCCGGGTACGCGATGCGATTTGCTTCTATATGATCTATAACGAACGGTATAAGCTGATGAGTGAAGAAGAAGCTTTTGACTGGCAACTGCTGCAAAAGATACTGCCGCGCATTCAAGGGAGCCATTCATCGGTTCGCCGGGTATTATTGAACTTGATGAAAGAGGCTCTGGGTACCAGATCTGGTGTTACAGTAGACTTCCCAGCTTTCATGGATGATGCTATTCCACTGTATATGAGATGGGCTGCTGGACAAACTCCCCCTACAGCCAAACATCCACAAAGTGCGCGTAAATTGGCTTTTATGCTTAGGAGGCTGGAGGAAGATGGATTCACCTCATACTGGCTCTCTTAATCAGGCGATAGAATTGCTCCGTGTAGAAACGGAGCTTTTTACGCTTTTTCTTCAAGGAAGGCCATATCATCCTACTGTGGAGACCTTGCAGCTTCATCGTTCTTCTAGTCAGGAGTGGGTAAATGCTCAGTTTGGGATTACATGCTCCGAACGGCTTGGTAATGTTCAGATTAAAGTGTTTTCTCCTGAAGCTCACGGGATGGTGGGCTGGCAGCCGGGGGAGTCTGTTTTTCCTTGTTTTTATGAGACACAGTCGTATGAGCTGGTGATCCAGAGGAAGACCGCTGCTAACCTCTCTTTTTATCATGACAATGTGCTGCTTCGGCAGGCAATTAAGCCCCTAGGTGAGTCTATTCTTGCGGGTGTGCTGAACTTTGGGAATGAGGTCGGTTTGACGGAATGGGAGATCCGCAGTTCGGGACAGGCTTTGCTGCGGGTAGAGATGGAGATCTTCCCCTCTAAAATGGATTACAAGCTGGATTACCAGAATATTTTAAATGAAGTGAATGAGCAGATTTATAACTTGGCTTTTGATTTTTTGCGCAAAACCTACCAACTAACAGGCTTGCGGGAGACGCAGCATCAGAGCCTGACGGAGTTTTTCACCATACTTCAGCATGTGTTTAGACAGCTCTTGGATGCCGTTGAGCGGATTAACAAGAATCCCAATTACGCTCTGCTTCAGGACCGCCGACTAATGGATGCTAATCGGGTCAAAAAGGCAGGAAGAGAGAACATCCGCGAGCTCGCGAAGCATCCCGAACGATTAAGAGAAGACATGAACCATGGATTCTTGACCATCGGCAGCCGAAATTACACAGCCACACATTTAATGGAGACACGAAGACGCCTCGCCTATGATACTAATGAGAATAGGTTCATCCGCTGGATGCTGGAACGCATTCATGGAAAGCTGAAAGAGCTCAAGGGTCGCTGGAAGATTAAAAACCGAACCCCAGATCCATTACTTATAAAAAGGTTAGACAACATGCTCACTCAACTAGAGCGGGTGCTCAAGATGGATTTTTTGCGTGAGGTTGGAGTACTGAGGCAGATGTCCGTTACACTGGTGCTGCAGATGGCCCCTGGATACCGCGAGGTCTATCGCTGTTATCTATTGCTGCTCAAAGGCTTGTCGATCCAAGGTGATCTGCTGCGCCTGTCTATGAAGGATGTCGCGTAGCTCTATGAATACTGGTGCTTCCTCAAGTTGAATCAGCTTCTGGGTCAGAAGTATAAGCTGGTGAAGCAGGATATTATTAAGGTGAATCGGAATGGTATTTTTGTTACACTTGACCGCTCGCAGAGTGCTAAGATGGTGTACGAGAATCCAGTTAACGGAGAGCAGTTCATCCTGTATTATAATGCGATTCCTAGCTCGGATAAGGCACCGACGCTCAATCAGCGTCCGGATAATGTGCTGACACTGAAGAAGAAGGATGCTGGCAAAATCAAAGAGTATAAGTATGTTTTTGATGCGAAATACCGATTAAATCCGGCTTATGAAGGGACTTCCTATCACCGCACTTATAGGCAGCCTGGTCCTGAAGAGGATGACATCAACACCATGCACCGTTATCGGGATGCCATTGTGTATCAGGAGAAGGGATCGGAAGAATATGAGCGAAGCATGTTTGGCGCCTATGTTTTATTCCCCTACCCGGATGAGGAGCGGTATAAGACCCACCGATTCTACAAAAGCATCGAGCTATTGAATATTGGCGCTTTGCCATTCCTACCGAATTCTACAAGCCTAGTGGAGCGATTCTTGGATGAGATTATTCAGGATAGTCCGGAAAAAGCTTATGAACGCTCGACTCGTCCACGCGGCACGAAAGAATACTATACCAACCAACTCGCGGGCAAAAATGTGCTTGTTGGTTCTGTCCGGGGACCCGAACAAGTGGAGGTGGCGCTGCGGAAAGCTTTTTATCATATGCCGTTAAGGAATCTTGCAAACCAGAAGATCCTAACGCAAATTGAATACGTAGCGATGTGCCAATCCCGCAAAAAGTTCATTGATCCTGCAAAAACGGGGATTCACTGGGTAGGGAAAGTAGCGGATTGGAAGGTGCTGCGGCGTAATGAGATTAAAGAGGTTCCTTGTCGCCCGGGTACTGAAGAAGATCTGTATGTACGATTTACGGTCGAGGAATGGAAAGCAATTACGTCTCCTATCATGCTAGGTGGTCAAAGAATACAAACGGTGCTCTATACGAGTAAATATATTCTGGATCGTGCCTTGGAAATCGCGGAGCTTCGCTTAGAAACGGAGGGAGATCTTCGTGAATGGCGTGAGAAACGCCGAAGGGGTAGAGTGAAGGTGAAGTTGGATCATGACCAGTATGTGGACTTGGGAAAGGTTGTTGAAGTTCGGAATATTTAAGGTTAGTGAACATGAAGTAAGGTTTGTTTAGTTAATTCCATAATTATGAATTTATTGTTGACAACCCCAGCGGATTAAAATATAGTAATCCCATCAGATTAATACAAATTATTGATGTTTAAATTTTAGTGATCGTGAGTACGAAACGGAATATGCTGACTGGTTCAACCAGAGGCTCAGGGGACAAACGCTAGTCGTTGTCATCTGAGCCTTTTTGGCGAACAATCACTTTCCCGTAATAATAACTAAAAGAGGTGAAGTCAATGGCTGCTGCTGAGAAAATCAGATTTGAGAGTGTCACCAAAACGTTCAGTGTCCGAGATTCTAAGCAAAAGGAGGGAACGCAGCAATTCACGGCGGTAAAAGAGTTGGACTTTTCCGTAAGAAAAGGTGAATTCATAACGATAGTGGGGCCAAGCGGGTGCGGTAAGTCAACTTTGCTTGATTTGATTAGTGGTTTATCATCCCCCACACAGGGTCGCATTTTAATAGATGGTCACACAATAACAGGTCCAGGGCTTGATCGAGGTATTGTGTTTCAGCAGTATGCTTTATTTCCGTGGAAGACCGCGCGTGGCAATATTGAATTTGGGTTAGAAGCAAAGGGGATTCCGAAGCATGAACGTAGCGAACAGGTTGGGCATTTTCTTTCGTTAGTTGGGCTTAGTGATTTCGGAGACCGTTATCCACATGAGCTTTCCGGGGGGATGAAGCAGCGTGTAGCCATTGCCAGAAGTCTTGCCTTTAACCCAGATGTCTTGTTAATGGATGAGCCTTTTGCCGCACTGGACGCCCAAACACGTGAATCCCTGCAAAGTGAGCTTTTACGGATTTGGCAGAAGACCCAAAAAACCATCATATTTATTACGCATGGCATTGATGAGGCCGTTTATCTTGGGGAGCGGGTAGTCGTACTGACACCAGGGCCCGGGACGGTGAGGAAGATTGTAGATATTCCGCTTCAATCACGATTGGAAGATGCGGATATTCGCTCACATCCTGATTTTGTGAAGGCTCGACATGAGGTATGGGGTTATTTGCATGAACCTGAATACAAAGGTGCATATATTTAATCTATAAAGGGGGGATTCCCATCGAATCCGTTAAGTCTGTTCATTCAACGTTACAGCTAAAGAAACGAAATCCTATTTCTTTTTCCGGCGTGCTTAAAGTGTTTAAACAGTCTATTGTTTTAGTCTTATTGTTCTTACTATGGGAAATCGCACCACGGGCGGGCTTAGTTGACGCAGCATTTTTCCCACCTATTTCTGAGGTAATCACCGCCTTATGGAATTTGATTGTCTCAGGTGAGCTATTCACTCATTTCTTAGCGAGTATCATTCGCTCGTTCAGTGGATTTGCATTAGCGTTAGTGATTGCGATCCCGTTAGGATTACTGATTGGCTGGTATCCATTGGCCCGAGAGCTGTTAAATCCAGTGTTGGAATTGTTCCGAAATACGGCTGCGCTCGCTTTACTTCCGGTATTTATGCTGCTGTTAGGGATTGGTGAAACCTCTAAGATTACAATCGTCTTATTTGCTTGCACATGGCCTATTCTTCTAAATACGATTGCTGCTGTAGGTAACGTTGATCCCTTGCTTATAAAAGCGGCCAAATCCATGAATATTAAGTCGTTTAAGTTATTTCTAAAGGTGATTTTGCCGGCATCCGTGCCAACTATTTTTACAGGGATTCGAATGGCAGGAACAGGGGCGATATTAGTGTTGATTGCTGCAGAAATGGTAGGGGCAAAAGAAGGCTTAGGCTATTTAATCACTTATTCTCAATATAACTTTCAGATCCCTCAAATGTACGCCGGTATATTAACCATTGCTTTGTTGGGTTTGCTAATCAACCAAGGCTTGACCATGCTCGAGCGTAAATTTTCTAAATGGAAGCAACCGGTGAATGAATAGAAGGATGATTTTGAATGATATTTTTTTGGAATAATACCAACTAAACAAATTGAATTAATTGTACTTAAAACAATCTAAAAAGGAAGAGTGGCGGAGGGAAGTTTGGAACTGTAGCTCAGAAAAATACAATTCATTTGGAAAAGGAGAAGCGAGATGAACAAAACAGTAGCACTGCTTATACTTGTAGGCTTGGTTAGTGGTATTTTATCTGGCTGCTCAGAGGGGAAGTCCTCCGCCAAAAGTGGAGAAGATCAGATCCTGCAATATCAGTCTGCACCTGGAAGTGTGTCTTTCCCAGAGCTGGCCGACGATTTAGGTTACCTAGGAGATTTGAAGTTAGAGTCTATAGGTGATAGCGTGGGTGGTCCGGAAAGTATTCAATTAACCGCGACGAAACAAATTGACTTTGGTGCAGCATTCAATGGAGCCATTATTAAATCCTACGCCAAGAATGTAAAAATAAAGTCCGTCATTGGCTCCTACGGCAGTGATAAAAATACGTATGTAGGTGCATATGCCCTCGAGGGGGGAGCTATAAAGTCGGCTAAAGATTTTATTGGTAAAAAAGTAGGGGTGAATATTCTCGGTGCCCATTCGGAATTCGTCATTAAAGATTATTTACGCCAAGGCAACTTGACCGAAAAGGAAATTGAACAAGTAACCTTAGTGACAGTTCCAAGTTCTAGTGCAGAACAGATTCTGCGAAATCATCAGATCGATGTGGTTATGTTAAGCGGGATTGCCCGGGATCGGGCTTTAACAACAGGTGGGGTCGCAGAAATTTTTAAGGATATTGATGTGTTTGGCACAGAGTTTACTGCGGGTGATTATTTCTTTACAGATCAGTATATCAAGGAGAATCCGAATACCGTCAGGCAATTTGTAGATGGAGTGGCTAAGGCGATTGAATGGGCACGAACCACACCTAGGGAGGAAGTCATTAAGCGATTTGAGGAAATTATTAATAAGCGTGAACGAAAGGAAACCACGGATAATCTTAAGTTTTGGAAGAGTACAGGCATATCTGAAGAGGGCGGCGTCATTACACCATCGGAATACGATGTTTGGATTGATTGGCTTGTGGCAAATGGGGAGCTAAAGGAAGGCCAAGTGAAGCCGGAAGAGTTATATACGAACGAATTTAATCCATTTGCTAAATAATTTTTTATATGAGTTGAATCTACAACAATCTAAAAAGGAAGAGTGGCGGAGGGGAAGTTTGGAACTGTAGGAGCGTGAGCGTCCGCCTTTGTGTACGGATTTCCTTAATAGAAAATCAAACAATAGGAGTGGTTAACATGACAAAAAAACAAATGAAATTAGGGGCATTCATTAATCTACCCGGTCATCATGTAGCAAGCTGGCGTCATCCTTCTTCAGGGGCAAGTCGGGCATTTGATTTGGAGTATTTAACGGAGATTGCACAAACGGCTGAGCGTGGCAAGTTCGATATGATATTTTTTGCAGATGTATTAGGTCAAAAGCTGTCCGGAAATGCACAATCATCATTAAAGCTAGATCCCGTTATTATTATCTCCGCACTTGCAGCAGTGACTAAGAATATCGGGCTAACGGCCACGTTGACTACTACCTATAACGATCCATACCATGTAGCGCGTAAATTCGCAGCGATTGATCATTTGTCCAAGGGGCGTGCCGCCTGGAATGTAGTAACATCAGCCAATGAGGGTGAAGCTCTCCTGTTTGGTAAGGATAAACATTTGCAGCATGCGTCCCGCTATGAACGTGCTGAGGAATTTGTGGAGGTTGTCAAACAACTCTGGTTGTCTATTGAGTCTGAGGCGCTGGTCATCGACAAGGAGCAAGGTCGGTATTTAGATGTAGAAAAGGTACATCCTGTTGATCATCAGGGAGCTTGGTTTAAGGTACAGGGTTCACTGGATTCATCAACCACACCACAAGGGTATCCTGTGATTGTTCAAGCCGGATCATCGGAATCTGGAAAAGAGTTAGCTGCGAAGACCGCAGAGGTTATTTTTACAGCATGGCAGACGCTTGAAGAAGCGCAAACCTTTTATCGTGATGTGAAAGGGCGGTTGGCTAAATATGGACGTAAACCGGAGGACTTGAAGATCATGCCGGGTGTGTTTATTACTGTAGCGAAAACAGAGGAAGAAGCTTTGTTGAAGCAGCAGCAATTAAACAGCTATATTTTACCTGAAGTAGGATTATCGTATTTGTCGTCTTTCACTAACATTGATCTGTCAGGGTATGATGTCGAAGAACCACTTCCGGAATTCAGTTCAATTGAAGATGACACCAATCCGCGGATCCGCTACAACATTATTCGTGATATCGCCAAACGTGAGAATCTGCAATCTATTCGTGCAATCTATGAGCGTATCGCTGGAGCACGCGGACACCGGGAAATCGTTGGAACCCCTGAACAAATCGTAGATCAATTAGAAGAATGGTTCTTAAACGATGGTGCAGATGGATTTAATGTGATGCCTCCCCATTTCCCGGAGGGCTTTAACGATATTGTTGAATTAGTGATTCCTGAATTACAGCGTAGAGGCTTATTCCGTACTGAATATGAGAGTTATACGCTTCGAGGAAATTTAGGGCTATCTGTACCTGTTGTAACAACACTTGAAAAAGCACTAACCGGTGCGAGTACAGGAGGGAATGTGTAATGAGCAAAGCAGTCATTATTAATGGAGGAAATACTAGAAAATCTCGATTAACAGCTATTCATCAGCAGGTTGAAAGATTTCTAACGCAAGAGGGGATTTGGCATCATTCGATCTATGTACATGAGTTACCAGCGGACGATTTGCTTACGGCCAATTTCGCCAGTGAGGAGATTCTGCGGGCCAATGCGCTAGTGGAAGAAGCGGATATTGTCGCCGTATTAACGCCTATCTATAAAGCCTCCTATACGGGAATCTTGAAGACCTATTTAGATCTCCTTCCGCAAAAAGCGCTGGTTGGTAAGCGAATTGTACCTATTGCTATTGGGGGTTCGTTAGGCCATCTTCTAGCGATTGAATATGCATTAAAACCCGTCTTATCTGTACTGGGTGCTACTGAGATTTTAAATACGGTTTATTTCTTGGATCGGCAAATTGAACGCTTAGAAGCTGATGGGTATCGTATTGATGAGGAAGCGGAGCAGAGGCTAACCGTGGAATTACTAAAGCTTGTACCTGCAAAAATAACTAATTAGACTAGGGAGAACAGGAAGTTAGGGGTTAACATTAACGCAGCCTTTCGGGGTTGCGTTTTTTGTGTTGTGATTGTTAATCTCATGAACCAACGTTGAAAAAGGTCCCCAGTCTCCATTTGGTGAACTATAAGTTGTATGATGGTTTCTTGCCATCCCACGATTATATCAAAAGATTTGTTAATGGTTTAGGCGTTTCTCCGTATTAACATATGTAAGTTTCTTCACAACAAATTGCGCAATTTGTTTAGCTTTTCGATGAAGGTGAGTGGAAGGAGGGTGGAGATGGAGGTTATCCAGGGTAAAGTGGAGCGTTACATGAATACCGAAAGATCACGTGAAGCTATCATGTCCAAAGAGGAATTTACCCGGATGTATGATACGTACTACCAACGTGTTTACAAATATATCTGTTATCGAATTAATAACCACCATGCGGCAGAGGACATATGCAGTCAGGTTTTTGAGACCGTGATGTGTAAGTATTATAGTTTTTCACAAGAAAAATCGAATTTTGAGGTGTGGCTGTTTGCCATTGTAAGAAACGCTGTAACGGATTATTTTCGGGCGCAGAAGAAAAGAAGCTATACCTCACTGGATTCGTTGCTGGAGCTTATATTTCCCAAGCCGTCTCCTGAGGAGCTGGCGATCCGTGAGGATAATAATCAGGCACTGTTCAAGGCGCTCTCCAAGCTGCGTGAGAAGGAACGCAATATCATTGCAATGAAATATGGGGCTGGGCTGAAAAATTCCGAAATTGCACAGATCATGGGAGTTAGTGAGTCCAATATCGGTGTCGTAGTATATAGAAGCTTGAAAAAACTGCATATTTCCTTAAAGGCAGGAGGGTTCAAAAATGAATAAGAAAGATGATCTCACCAAATTCAGCAAAACCATAGAACTGCTTGAGAATGCCGAACAGGGCAGCACTACCGCCAAAGAAAGAATCTATAACCGCTTGATATACAAATTGGACCATGGGGCACTTAACCCCCAATCAGAGATAAAGGACGGGATAACGATGAAAAAAAGCAGCTGGAGAAATGCAATAGTGATTGGCAGTGCAGTAATTTGTCTGGGTGGAGCATTCTCTGCAACCTCCTACGCACAGGATATGTTCCAGTCGATCATGGCAAAGTTTGAAGTGGGAAATCTCGAAATCACACAATACGATAAGGAAATCCCATCGGCTGCACAGTCAATGACTCCATCTGAAGATGCCCAAGGCGGGGAGAATGCGGTCATTGAATTGCCGGTTGCAGCTAAGTTGAATCTGGATGAAGCACGTGCAGCACTTGGCATGAACTTCCCGGCACCCGATTGGATGGGAGATTATGAGTTTGTGAATTGTGTTCTTCAGGGGACCAGCATGGTTGAAGTGCAGTATAATTCTGGAGAGAATGCTGTGAATTTTCTAATCTCCAAGGGCGGGGACAATGGGATCAGCACTACGGAAGAAGTGAAGACAGAAGTAATCAACGGGACTAAGGTTTATTATGCAAATGGAATTGTGATATGGGAACAGGATGGCTATACAGTAGAGTTGTATTCCCAAGTAGACTTTGACCAAGCTACACTAGGGAAAATCATTGATAGCTTTAACATTGGTGCGCCTGTTCAGACTTTAGAGCAAGGTCAAGTGAAGGAGAACTTGCAAAAGAATGGAGCAGCGGTTGCAGCTCCGGCTCCGGCTGTAGATTCAAAATAAAAGACTTACTCTGGGCAGCAGCAGCAGCTTATAGTTACAGACAGAAGACGCGAGGGGATTAGTCCCCTGAGCGTCTTCTTTTTTGAGCACACTTTTATAGAACGTTCCCAACCATTGCCACCCCCCAAAAACAAAAGTATAATTGATAATGATTATCAATTAATGAATGAATAAAGAGTTAAGTGTATTTATATAAGCAGTAAAGAGGTGACAGCATGCAAAAACAATCGCAAAAGACGGATTTAAGCGAGGTTAGAAAATATATAGAAGAGAATTTCACGAAGCACCTGTCTTTAGCACATTTAGCTAATCTTTCTGGACTTAGCTCCAGTTATTTTTCCTCGGCGTTTAAACAGGAATATATACAAAGTCCAATGGAGTTCGTTACCCAGCTGCGGATTCAAAAGGCTAAACAATTATTGCAAAAGGAAGATGTTCGCTTAAAGTTTATAGCAGAGGCGGTTGGATATAGTGATGAGTTTTATTTTAGCCGAGTGTTCAAAAAGGTTGAAGGGATCTCGCCAACGATGTATTCCAGCCAGCAAAAATCTCATATCGGTGTTGTAACTGGGAATATGATGGGGTATCTACACGCGGCAGGGATCATCCCGTTTGCTGCACCTTTAAGTGCAAAGTGGACACCGTACTACTATAATTTGTGGGCGCAAGAAATCGAGCATAAGGTAACCTTGACGCAAAACAAAAATTATTGCAGCCCCAATGAGCTATTGCATTTGCCAATTGATCTTCTAATTTCTCCCAAAGATTTGTCGTCAGAGCTGGTAAAACGGATAGAGGATCATTTTCCAATCTATTGGCTGAATGATAAGCAAGATTGTTTAGTAGCCTTAACTGAACTTGCTGCCCGACTAAATAAACAAGAAGAAGCGAAACAGTGGATCACGCAATATAGGGCAAGATTGGAAGACGTTCGTCGCGGATTAGGCTGGAACTCTACACCACCTAAAGTTCTAGTTATACGTATCTATCAGCAGCAAATCTTTGCTTATTGTAATACAGGCATTCAGCATCTTTTATTTCAGGATTTGGGAGCGGAATCTAGTTATGAGCAGCCCGGTCTATATAATGCAGAGATTACTTTTGAAGAGTTAAGTAGATTGAAGGTGGATAAGCTGTTTACGATTATTTGCCCCGATGATGAGTCACGAGCAACTTGGCATCATTTGCAGAGAGATGTTGGGTTTAGACAGTTAGAGGCTATCGAACAGGGACAAATCTATGTTATTCACTCCGATCCTTGGTTTGAATACTCTCCTGTGGCTTTAAAACGAATGCTAGAGGAAGTTGCAGTAATGATGATACCTTGAAAATGTACATGTCTAATCATAAGATGTTACATGGTCAATGCGTCCTATCTCTTATACACTCAATACTGAGAATGATTATTATTGAGAATATAGGAAAGAGGGAAGGTCTATCATGAAGGGGTTTAATACAAAAACAATAAGTTATGTTGTAATGGTTGGTTTATTATCCATTCTACTAACAGCTTGCGGTGGCAATTATACAGCTAATCAGCAAGCAACAGATACTCCAGTAACAACCAGTGAAACGAGTGCAACTGCAACGGATGAACCCGCTGTACAAGAAACGGAAGTAGCGGCTAGAGAAGCGTTTGTAGTAACTGATCAAGTAGGCAATACAGTAAAAATTCCGGGGACTGTACAAAAGGTGTATGCCCCTGGTCTAGAGGATTACTTAGTTACCCTTGGTGTAACCCCAGTAGCCCAATGGTCCACGGGTGAAAGACCGCAGCAGTATCTACAGGATACGTTAAGTGGTGTAAAAGAAATCAGCTTCGCTAATGGTGTTCCCTCTCCAGAATCTGTAGTAGATTTGGAGCCGGAATTAATTATATTCCCCACTGCTTTTTATGCACAAAATGGTGTTTATGAAAACTACTCGCAAATTGCTCCAACTTACGTGTTTAAGAATGCACTCGGCAATGTAGTGGAGGCCACAGAAACGATTGCGAAATTGCTAGGTTTAGAGGATAAGGCAACAGAAGCTATTGCTGCTTACAATACAAAGCTAGAAGCAACTAGAGCACAGTTAGCCAGCGTTTCTGCCGGTAAAAAAGCAATTTATATTAATGCGAATGCCCGTGCGATCTTTTTAGTGGGTAACTTCCATTACGGGGGTTATGTGCTGAGTGAGCTAGGCTTTGCTCAAAGTGCTCTTGTAGAAGGAGAAATGTCCGCTGATATTTCGCTGGAAATGTTGTCTGATTTAGACGCTGATTATATCTTTATTAACGATAATGATGGTCTGGGAGATGCTTTCCTGGCAGACATTAAAGCTAGTCCTTTATGGAAGGCGCTGCCTGCAGTTCAAGCAGGTAAAGTGTTCGAGGTGGATGGCGATCACTGGAGATCCAGTGGATTAATTGCTTATCAAAAAACGATGGACGATATTGTAGCGTTCCTGCTGCCATGATTATCAAACCGTACGTAAAACCAAACTATGAAACGATGTTGATCACGAGTAAAGCTAATCATAAGGACTATGAAATTTTTATTGCCAAACCTTTGGATGAGCCTGCAAAAGATGGCTACGGTGTCATTTATGTTCTTGACGGTAATGGACTTTTTGAAACCGCAGCAGAAATCACCCGATTGCTGACGCGTAAGCCTAAAGGCTATCCACCCGCGATTGTTGTTGGCATTGGTTATCCTGGGGGTGAGGCGTTTGATACCGTGCGTCGAACCTATGATTTAACCATGCCAGCCGAGCTCGCGAATTTACCGAAACGTCCCAACGGGGAGCCTTGGCCTGAATTTGGCGGGGCAGATGAGCTGCTAGCTTTTTTTGAAAAAGAGTTAATGCCAGCCATTGCCCAGCGGTTCGTTATCAATAAGCAGAAGCAAGCATTGTTTGGTCATTCCTTTGGCGGATTATTTGTTCTGCATGCGTTGTTTACACAACCCACCTTGTTCTCACATTATATTGCAAGTAGTGCTTCCATCTGGTGGAATGATTACGCACTTTTAAAGGAATATGAGAGTTTTAAAGCTGATTTACACAGCAATACACTAAGTCAGTTACCTAAAACGCTTATGATTGCCGGTGGAGAAGAGCTGGATTATATGCTCAAGGATAGCTTGGATTTATGTAACAGCATGATGTCCTTACACCTTCCAAGCTTTGAAGTAAGCTGGGCATTGCTTGAGCAAGAGGAGCATGTGAGCGTAATCTCGGGTGCGATTAGTCGGGCTGTCAAATTTTTGCTTACCACATCCTCTGACTTAAGTTAGATAGAAATCATATTCGTTTGCATCTGAGCTGGCCCTTGGCTGGCTCTTTTTGTAAAGTGAAGGGAAAGGGTTGGAAACATTGGCCGCAAATGTTCAGAAATCATCACTAGCAGGAGAAAAAAAGTTTTCCTTTTTATTATTGCTAATCCTCATGCTCCTCCTATTAATAGGCGTATTAGTGCTTGCTATGGCCCTTGGCGCGAAAAAAATACCCTTCGCAGATGTATTCATGTCGATCATCGCTTTTGATGATAAGGCGTCTACCCATCAGGTGATCCAGTCGATTCGTTTACCCCGGGTACTTGCCGCTATGGCAACAGGCGCTGGATTTGCAGTAAGTGGAGCGATTATTCAAGGGATTAGTCGCAATCCTTTAGCCGATTCGGGGATTCTTGGATTAAATGCTGGGGCAGGGGTCACGTTAGTTATTGCTATGGTTTTCCTGCCGACGATTTCATTCACAGGTACACTTTGGCTCTGTATTCTAGGTGCGGGATTGGGAGCGGGTTTAGTCTTTAGTGTGGGTTTATTAAGTAAACGAGGCATGACGCCTATTCGGCTTGTATTGGCGGGTGCTGCCATCTCTGCTATGCTAACTGCCCTAAGTGAAGGAATAAGTATCTTTTTTTCAGTGGCTCAGCAGGTGGCTTTTTGGTATGGAGGAGGTTTAAGTGGCATTAGCATGGCTCATCTACAGCAAATGTTGCCTTGGATGCTTCTTGCGCTATTACTTTCCATCGTAATTTCAAAGTCGATTACTATACTTTCTGTAGGGGATGAGACAGCGGAAGGGTTAGGCGTTAATATAAAACTTATCAAAAATCTTTCGCTTTTAGCCGCATTTATGTTAGCTGGGATTTCATGTGCTTTAGCCGGATCTGTAAGCTTTGTGGGCTTAATTGCTCCGCATTTGGTACGTTACATAGTGGGTGTGGATTATCGTTATATTATTCCATTATCCGCAATTCTGGGAGCCATCCTTGTTGTGCTTGCTGATTTAGTGGCACGTATCGTAAATACCCCTTATGAAATCCCTGTAGGTGCTGTAATTGCGGTTATTGGTGTTCCGTTCTTTCTATATTTGGCTCGTAAAGAAAGGCGGGAGCTATAGTGAAGCCAAGATGGAAGTTTATAATTATAGCAATCATTTTACTGCTAGGATTTATATATAGTGTATCTACTGGTCAAAGCAGCTTAAGCTTACAAGAGTTATGGCAAACCGTATTGGGAAATGGAACACCGAGGCAGGAGCTTGTACTTTTTCAGTTCCGTATTCCACGTATGATCTTGGGTTTTCTAGTAGGTGGCGCGTTGGCAATAGCAGGAATGCTGCTGCAAGCCATAAGCCGAAATGCTTTAGCAGACCCGGGCATATTGGGGATAAATGCTGGTGCCGGATTATCCATGATGTTATTTTTGCTGTTACAAAATAGCTCAACCGGCTTACATACGTATGTTCAGCCACTGTATGCTTTATTGGGCGGATTTATCGTTGTCGCTCTATTATTTATGCTTTCCTATGATCGCAATCAAGGCATTATTCCCATTCGATTAATTTATACTGGTATTGCTGTTGCGGCTGCGATTAGTGCATTTATGATTGTGTTAACCTTCGTACTAGATCCTTCGCAATATCAGATGATTAAGGTGTGGCTGGCAGGGAACATAGGGAATAGTAATTGGAGTCACGTGTATGCTATGCTGCCTTGGTTACTTCTTATTGTGCCTTTATTAATTCGGAATCATCTTATATTGGATGTACTAAGGCTTAACGATCCTGTAGTCATTAGTTTAGGGGTATCTCTAAATAAGTATCGTGTTTGGTTTTTAGTGTGTAGTGTCTTATTGGCAGCACCAGCGGTTGCTGTCAGTGGGAGCATTGGATTTGTAGGACTAGTAGTTCCACATTTAGTTAGACGACTCTTTCGTGGCCATAAAATAATGATTCCCGCGTGTTTATTAATCGGTGGCGGATTAGTTGTTATTGCAGATGCGCTTGGTAAAATGGTAGTAGCCAATACTGAAATACCAGCAGGAGTAATCGTGGCTTTAATCGGTGCTCCATACTTTTTATATTTATTGATTAAAAGTGAATAACTGAAAAAAGCTATTGTGTGATTGGTGCTGGAAATAAAAAAAGAATGCCTTGATTATGCTATAATCCAAGGCATTCTTTTTTATATCGTTTTCGTTTTCAGCTTTTCTAAAAGAACTTTCCACCAGTGTATAGATTGCTCAAGTTGAGAAGCGTAGTAGCTTTCCATGAAATCTACACTTTCACGAGTGGAGCTATCTACATCTATTTGCTGGTAGATTTGATTTAATTGATCTTTTTTTATAAGTGACTGTTCAATTTTCTTCTCGATAATCGGGATCACTTTATCAGTCTCTACAAAACGAAGATTCACAAGAGCGACAATCATATCTGAAATAGATTCTGCATCTTCTATTACCTTATAAATTTTGAGCGGGAGCTGCTTGCGCCCTTTATCGGTAATGGAAAACACCTGTTTGTCTGGACGATGTTCTTCTTTGATAATCTCTACCTGTTCAACTAAGCCCTGTTTCGTAAGAGATTCAAAGTGATAATATAGTTTGCTTTCAGATAGATTGAGCAATTTATCAAAAGGAATAGGGGTGGATAGTTCTTTTTTTAATTTATAAGGATAATTATTTTCATCCATTAACTTACTTAAGATATAAATTTGAATTGACATCACAGAACCCACTCCTAATTGTTGGCTAAACTCTATCTTACCAAACCTAGGCGGTTATTTCAGCTGTATTTTTAACTTCAACGGGCAGTATAGTTTCTTTAGTCACAGGTACAGGTTTATGAACAAACCGGACGATTACAATGTTAATCATCATAGCCCCGGCAAATACGCCTGCTAATCCCCATAAGAAGGGGGCTGGACTAATGGAACCAAACATTTGTGCCAAATAAGCTTGCACAGAATAATACATCGGGGTGATGCGGCCGAACCAATCGTATGGTGTATACATCATATCACGAGGCATGGTAGCACCATTGGCGATGGTTTGCATGAGCAGGATTGGAATATTTAAGACCATACCGCCTTCGCCAACTAGGAAGACCATAATCGCACACACGTTAAATGCAGCCATATACATTAGAATTTGTTGAGCAGCAACTGGTAACAGTAAGGATAGGTCTACATCTGCAACAGAGAAGGCAATGGTTAAAGCAACGACTGTTGATAATACAGCGATTAATAAAGCTGTGAATTGAACGAACATAAACAGTTTTGTCTTGCTTGCTTTCCCGCGGTTTGCTTTAAAAGAAGCAACTAATTGCATGGAGGCAATCATTGCCCCAACATAACCAGCCATAGTTAAGAACATAGGTAACATGTTGTTGTGCATGCCGTCCGGAACATCATTGATGACAACATAATTCCCGACATAACTATTTTCAATTTGTGTAGCCATTGCGGTGGCTTGTTCTTCTGGTACGTTAAAGTTCATTAACACACCTTTTGCGGTTTGCTCTGAGAAGTTCGCGCTTAATTGTTTGTTAATTTCTCCTACAACGGAAGACATGGCTGAAGATACCATGGTGGCAGAAGCTTCGTTGACTGTGAAATCAATACTTGCGGATACCTTACCGCTTTGAACGTTGGCTGAAAATTCTTCTGGAATATGGACAACTAGAGCTAACTTATTATGTTCTAATTCATCCATCGCTTTTTTATTCGATACATCGGTTTTTATCGTTTTGAATGGTAAACTCTCCGAGAACTGACTCGAAATCTGAGCCCCATATTGACCTGCATCATCATTGACAATAGCAATTTTTAAATCATCCATGTTCCCTGGAAGTGCTGTATACCCTGGTAAGAAAATACCCAGCATCGCAATGGCATAGAACACACCCATAAAAATAGAACCAATGGCCCCTTTGGACTTCAAAAACTGTGAAAACTTCAACTGTATTCCTTCTTTCTTCTGAATAACACTTTTATTTTAGTACTCCAATTAAAGTACTTTTAACTGAGTGAAATTTATAGTACGATAATTCATTATAAATGTCAAATTTAAGATACAATGGGTAAGTAGTGAATGATTAAAAAAATGAATAACTGAAGGGACTTCGAATATGAACAAGGTTATTGTAATTGGTGCAGGCATATTAGGGGCTTCAGCAGCTTATCAGCTAAGTAAGTTAGGTGCTGAGGTCATCATTATAGATCGTAAGGATGTTGGACAAGCAACGGATGCAGCAGCAGGGATTATTTGTCCATGGTTGTCTCAACGCAGAAACAAAGCATGGTATCGTCTTGCTAAAGCGGGAGCAAGCTTTTATCCGGCACTTATTCAAGAGTTGGAAGAGGCTGGAGAAACCGAGACTGGATACGCAAAAGTTGGAGCGATATGTATCCATGAGGATTTGAAAAAGTTACTCGCGATGAAAGAAAGAGCGGAGCTGCGCAGAGAGGACGCCCCTGAAATAGGGGAACTTACGATGCTGACGGATCTTGAAGCGCAAGAGAAGTTTCCCTTATTGTCGGAAGGTTATCATGCGCTTCATGTATCCGGTGCAGCAAGAGTGAACGGACGTGAATTACGTGATGCTTTGCTAAGGGCTGCTCAGCGTAATGGTGCGCAAATGATTGAGGGAGATGCTATTTTAGAACATGATGAACATGAAATTAAAGGGGTTAGTGTAGGAGAACAGACATTCACAGCGGATGAAGTGATTGTGTGCGCAGGGGCTTGGTCTAACGCTTTGCTTCATCCGCTTGGGATCATGCTTCAGGTGCGTTATCAAAAAGCTCAAATTATGCATTTGAAGCTTGCTCAACAAGCGAGTACAGAGCAATGGCCTGTGGTAATGCCGCCTACAGATCAATATATACTCGCATTTGCGGATCAAAATATCGTGGTAGGTGCTACTCACGAAAATGATGTCGTAGGTTATGATACTGCTGTAACCGCAGGAGGGATGCAAGAAATATTAAATAAAGGTCTGCAAACGGCTTCCGGTCTTGCGGATTGTAGCCTAAATGAGATAAGAGTAGGGTTCCGTCCATTTACAGCAGATTTTCTTCCCGTGTTGGGCAGGGTTCAAGGATGGAATAAACTAATTGTTGCTAATGGACTAGGGTCATCCGGATTAACGATGGGGCCCTTTCTTGGTGAACAGCTAGCCAAGCTGACCATGAATCAACAGGTAGATATTCAGCTTGAAGACTATGCATTAGAGCAAGCGATAAATGAGTAGTAAAAAAGGAGGTCAGCGATTCGATCCGCTAAAGTGCCACCATACGTATTCCTTAAAACGACAGAGATGTCGTTTTTTTTAACTAAACATTTATTCCTGCTTATTGTAAGACGCTCTTAATAAAGCTACTTCTCTGTAAACTCGTTGTCCTTCTGCTTGGCATTAGTCAACTTTAGATGCCTCTTCGAGAGAATGAATGAGAAATCTATGATCTATCGGTGAAGACATAACAATCAGGATCGTATAGGTTCCATACTTATCACATTGATTGCCAAACTCTTCAAGAGCATGTGTAGATTCGGTAACTACTTTTAATAAATAGCTGTGTTCTCCACTTATACGGTGGCACTCGGCAACTTGGGGAGAGGCATGGACAAAGTCAAGAAATGCCAGGCAGTCTCTAGTCCGAAACAACATATAGGCTGCCGTATTTTTCCCGATTTTTTCAGGGGAGATGATGGTGCGATATTCCTCAATGATTCCTTTCTCTTCCATTCTTCTAACTCGTTCCGTAACCGCAGGTTGAGACAGACCTACGGATTTCCCCAGTTCTGTCATTGAAATCCTCGCTTGATTTTGAAGATAGAAGAGAATTTGTTTGTCTACATGATCCACTTTGGATGGCCTCCTTTATATTTAAGGTAATTCATTAAAACTCCTTTAATTACTTTGTTAAATCATCATAATTGATTGATTATAATATGTAAAATGAATAATTTACATTATATAATATGACTCTCACCAAAATGATGATCTACACTTGGAAAGTTAGAGAGGATGGCTACCATTGAGAAAATTTGATTTAAATAAAGTAGGTACAGAAGATTTACAGGCACGTATTGATGAGTCTGGAGGAAACTCCCAATGAGACTCTCCCACTCCCGCAAAAATATAATCACATTAGCTGCTATATGTTTGTCCGCATTGATGTTTGGCCTCGAAATTTCCAGTGTGCCTGTGATACTGCCTACCCTGGAAAAGGTATTGCACGGTAGCCTCAAGGATATGCAATGGATTATGAACGCCTACACCATTGCCTGTGCGACAGTTCTGATGGCTGTTGGAACGCTGGCTGACCGGTATGGAAGGAGGCGTATTTTTATTATCAGCCTTATCTTGTTCGGTATTACATCTTTGATTTGTGGCTTGGCGCAAAGCACATCGGTTCTGATCGCCAGCCGGTTCCTTCAAGGCGTGGGTGCTGGCGCGATGCAGATTTGCCAGATAGCCATTCTTTCACATCGGTTTCAGAAAGGAGAAGAACGCAGCAAAGCCTTTAGCACATGGGGGATCGTGTTTGGTATCGGTCTCGGTTTTGGACCTATCATTGGCGGTATGATCGTGGCTGTATTGAACTGGCATTGGGTTTTTCTGGTCCATGTCCCGCTGACCCTTTTTACTTTGATCCTTGTCTTCAGCGGCGTGGAGGAGTCCAGCGATCCACAGGCAAAAAAGCTGGACATTATCGGCATCGTCACGCTTTCGTTGACGGTTTTTGGCCTGGTCTATTTTATCACACAAGGGTCGGAACTTGGTTTTAGAGGTACAGCATCCCTCAGCATCCTTGTTGCAGTGGCAATAAGTTTCATAGTATTTCTATTTGCGGAGAAGCACAGTGCTCATCCAATGTTCGACTTTTCCGTATTCAAGGTACGTAATTTTTCTGGTGCTCTCCTTGGCTCCGTCGGGATGAATTTCAGTTTTTGGCCATTCATGATCTATCTTCCAATTTATTTCCAGAGCGGGCTTGATTACGACATCGTAAGTGCCGGGTTGTCTGTTCTGGCTTATGCACTGCCCACCCTGGTAATTCCGCCTCTGGCAGAGCGATTTTCGCTCCGCTACCAACCGCGCATAGTTATCCCATTGGGTCTATTCGTTATCGGCTTGGGCTTCATTTTGATGAAGTATGGCAGCAGCGGTGATCACGCCAGCTGGTTGACTATGCTCCCCGGCTCTCTGTTGGCTGGTATTGGGCTGGGATTAACCAACACGCCTGTCACCAACACGACTACCGGCTCGGTACCTAGTACTCGTGCAGGTATGGCTTCCGGCATAGACATGAGTGCCAGATTAATCAGTCTAGCCATCAACATTGCCGTAATGGGCTTCATTTTACAGGAAGGCATCTTTTCTTATTTGAAGAAAGCTTTTCCTGAGACTGTCGATGTTTTACAATTGCGATCTTTGGCCGAAAAAACAGCTGCCGGAAACACTTCGTCTCTCAATCAGGGTTTTCCAGAACTATCTTCACTGGATGCATCCGGAGCTATCGTCCATGCCTCGCTTGTACACGGCTTTGGTTTGGTGATGCTCTATGGCGGTATTGGTGTCTGGGTGTTGGCCGCGATCAGTTTTATAATTTTTGGACCCAAGAGAGCATTGTTGCAAAAGTAGAGAGTGAAGACTATCGCGCCCACAAGCGATTCGTGAGTCTCAACTGATTAAGCCGCCTAGTATTATCACGTAAAGTCGTTGTATTATTGCTTTGGAACAAAACTGAAATGAAGTAACGTTAAAAACCCCTTCTAGCGAAGCTTTTTTTTATCCTTTATACTGAAAAGACCAATTAATCTTCCTAGGAGTTGTCTAACGAATCATGATAAAGAAAGAAGTCGCGCATATACGCAAGCAATTTAAGCTGGATCACGATTTAATGAGTATTTACGATATTCTCAACGTGTATATTATGAAGGAAAGCAACGAAATCTATCATTGGGAGCGCCAGCCGTTTGGAATGGTGGACAGAGAGAAGCAGGAGCTGTATATGGGCAATTTCAAAAAACTCCTGACCGGTGAACTGGATCAGAAATTGTTCGAGTTGAAGTTTCAAGCGGAAGCGGAGGAGCCGGCGCAGGTGATGCTTCATCAAGCTTTGGTGACAGGGGATCCGGATGAATGGCAGGATCTGATGCTGCTGTTGGTGGACAGAATGATGGCGGATACTCATTATGAACGGGATACGGTGATCACTTTCGTTCGCGGACAATATTTCCGCCCGACTAAAGATAGAAACGATGAAGCCGAGGAAAGTGAGAAAAACGAACTATTCGCGCATCCTTTTATCCTATGCAGCGTGAATTCCACGGAGAAACAACGGAAAGCTCTCTTGTTTGATTACGTGGAGCGGGAGTTCAAGTACAATGTCATTGTAGATCCGATCGTCAAGTTAAGTACGCCGGAGCAAGGTTTCTTTTACCCAAGCGTGACGGACAATTATTCCGATGTGAACCGCATTCTGTATTGTACGGGGAAATCGAACTTTCCAGATCCGCATTTTGTCGGAGAGGTCTTGAATGCCGAAAGATCCAATACGGCTCTGGAAGAGAGAGCTATATTCGAAGACATCGTGAAGGAAGTGGCGGGCGAACAGCTTGATGCAACCACTCTCGCACAGGTGTACGAGGAGATCCATCAGGTCATCGAAACCAACGACGATAAGGAAGAACCTCCAAAGCTCGATTATAGAGATCTGGAACGTGTACTCACGGTAAGTGGCGTAGAGAACGTGACAATGGAAAAAGTGGAACGGGCGTTTGAAACGATCGTTGACGATAAGCATTATGAGATGAAGGCGAGCAGCGTAATGCCGAAATTCACTACCAAATCGATTAAGATCGATACAAAGGTAGCTACGATTTCGGTCAGCCCGCAGGATTTAAAATATGTGAAGCAAGTGAATTATCATGGGAGACGCTGCATTTTGATTGAGGTTGACGAAGATGCCGTGATCGAAGGCTTCACCCTTACTACAGAGAATCTTTAGACTGCTTCAACAATGCTATGGGCTATCCTTGAAGTCTTTGAACAAGACTAAGGATAGCCCAATTTGTTTTGTGTCAAATACGGTGATTAAAGATATATTCGATATATTCTTTTGCGCTAGTATAAATTTCTTCATCGCTGGCTTGAAATGAAGCTCCAAAAACAGCAAAGTACGGTAGGGCTTCTGCGCCTACATGTTTGGCACTGGCTTTAAAGGGTGCGATCACTTCGTCTACGGTAAAAGAAACAGAGCCCGCTGGCTGATAATTTTCTTTTTTATCACCGATGGACAGGGCCAGCCCTAACTTTTTCCCGTTAAGCTTGTTCCCGTTTGATCCATAAGCCCATCCGTAAGCCAACACATCGTCAAACCATTTTTTTAATAGCGGCGGATAACTGTACCAATACAACGGGAATTGAAAGATCACATGGTCATATGTTTCCATTAGATTCTGCTCTCTAGGAACATTAATATTCCAGTCAGGGTACTCCTTATAAATCTCATGAAGGGTAATATCGTTGGGATATAATAGCAGTTCTTCTTTCCAGCACTGGTTGACCCTCGAATTCTCAAGGTTCGGATGCGCCAAAATCACTAGTGTTTTCATGATGAATCTCCATTCTCAGGCCTATATTATTTATGAATATTATTATTATCTTGCAGGTTGTAAAAAAAGAAAATACACACAATAAAGTAAGATGGTTACTTCGAGGTGTGTACTGGACTCCGAAAAAAATATATGCAACAATGAAGTTTTGAGTAAGCTTAATTTGATCAGCATGAACGAGGTGTTATTCTATGAAACAATATCATTTAGGGATAGAGGCAACACTAGAAATCATCGGCGGAAAGTGGAAAGCTTTGATCATTTGCTTTTTGATGTCCGGTACCAAAAGAACAAGTGAATTACAGCGTAATATTCAAGGCATCTCACAAAAGGTTCTGATCCAGCAGCTTCGTGAACTTGAGAGGGATGGGCTTGTCAAAAGATTCGTGTACCAGCAGATGCCGCCAAAAGTTGAATACAGCCTCACGGAATATGGCGTTACAGCCAATAAGATCGTGGATGTTATGTGTTCTTGGGGGAAAGAAAATATAAAAATAAGACAAGGACGAGGAGAAGAGATCGTCTTGTTGGAGGATACATGTCCTGGAGCAAATTAAAGCAACAACTGGAGAGTTTTCTATGTCCCGCGTTATCCGGCAAGGTTGAATATCGCGCAAGCAGCTACCGTTATTTACCTGATAAATCAGGGAGCTGTTATATTTCGGTAGATAAAAAGAACGTACTCAATATGAATGATAGAACTAGCTCAATCAGATGGTATCAGACGGAGCAGGAGATTAAGAATGATTCAGAACTCCAAATTCCAATCCACCCTGAAGACATCGAAGCGGTTAGAAAAGATAGTAAAGGGATCATCCCGGAGGATCGTCTAATAGTCATTGCAAGAAGCAGAAAGATATCAGAAGTTGCAAAGGAGCTTTTGTCAGCACAGACGTCATTAAGTAAATCGAATTTTATCGTTATAGCTAATAAGTTTTTATCTACTTCTATAGAGGAAAGTATAGAGAGCGATGATATCTTATTGAATATTCTGGCTTTAGTGGACAGACGGGTTGGGAAAAAGCGGATTTTAAACATGAGCGAGAAGATGCAGTTAAAGCATCCGATTGTGCAATATTTTTATGAACTACGTCGTAGTACATTGTGAATATAACTAAACTCTCCCTTGCCCAATGGGACCTGCTTCATCCATTATAAATAGGTAATCATCTCCTCCATAGAGCGTATTTTTACCTGTATCCATAAAGGAGAGAAAATAGGATGGAACTCAAAAAAATAAATGACTCTATTTATTATTTGGAAAGTGTCCGAGAAACAGACAGACCTGTTTTGGGATATGTTGTAGGTGACAGCTTTTCAATTATGATTGATTGTGGTAATTCAAAATCGCATTTAGATGCCTTTATAAAGTGTTTAGATGATAACAATCTGCCACGTCCCAAATATGCTTTGATCACGCACTGGCATTGGGATCATACCTTTGGTATGCATGCTTTTGACGGGGAAACTATAGTCTCTTCAGCAACGAATGAGGCACTAAAGCGCCTGAAAGAATGGGAATGGGATGAAGAAGCTGTGGTAAAACGCTTAGAGACCAAAGAAGAAATAGCATTCGCCTATAACTGTATGAAAAAAGAATATGATACGTTTGATAAGATTAAGGTTAGCACAGGAAATATTATGTTCGAGAATGCTTTAACGCTGGATTTAGGGGGCACCACTTGCCAGATTATAAAGGTAGGAGGGCCACATGAAGACGATTCTTGTGTTGTATATATAAAAGAAGCGGGAGTATTATTCGCAGGCGATGCACATAGCGGGGATTATTATCATGGAGAAGGTAAAATTGATCCGATAAAAATGAAAGAATATATTGAGCTTTTATCGACTCTTTCATTTACTACGTATATCCCGGGGCACGACGCCCCTATGAGCAAGGAACAAATCATTCCCTTGTTAAATAGATTTTGTGAGGTAAAGTAAAGGCTAGCCTTACCACATAACAGCTTATTTTATTTGGCGACTTGTTAGGTATGAATTCGGTAGTGTACCGGAGGCATGCCTTTTTGTTGTGCCTGATGGGGCAGTTCATAGAGGGGGCTTATTTGCGTTTATTGGGAAGCAGCGTTACGATTAACCATAAGCAGCCTTGCTTCAGACCCCTTCCGAGCTATTAGAAATCTTAGACGAATTATACATCGATGGCTGGGGACTTGTACAGAAAGGGAAACAGAAATGGATAAGAAAATAAGCGTAGAGAATCTAAAACTGACACCACAAAATGATACTTATTATATTGCTTGGAGTATCGGAGTCGATAAGAAGTATAAAAAGCATATGAAAAAAGAAATAAAGAGCCAACTCACAGACGTTCTAGGATCCATGACTCAAAATAATGCTGTGGAGGATATTTCAGTTTACAGTCATAACAAAACAGCCGAAAAACATGGAGAATTCATTATATGGGATTATCTTATCCTAATGCAGATCAAGGAAAAAGAAGATGCCGAAATCATTTTACCTAACTTAAAAAATGTGAATATACCTTTCGTGCTCGAAACAATCCGTATGGAGTTACTTGTAACCACACCAAACAGCACGTACCCTACACCAGGGGAAGGCGCGCGAAAACGGCATGTAAAGCCATTTTATGCAATTGAATATGTCGATGTTCAGCCTAATCATTTAGATGAATTCCGAGACATAATGATTAACAATAACGGACCGGCAATGAAGTACATAATGGAGGAAGCGAGATGGTGTCATAATTTTTATGCATTAGAAACGCTGACTGTCTTCTATCATAATTCAAGTTATCCTACTTGGAATCAGATTCATGTCATAGGTTTGTATTTGGAATCAATTTTTCTATATAAAAAAGATTTCTCAAAAGGGCTGGCACTGACCCACAGCATTTCATTTGAAGAAAACTTTGCGCAGTTAAAGAAGATAAGAACCATGTTATATAAAACAATCGGGAGAAAGATGATCTAGAATAGATCAATGGATCAATGGATCATACCCACCCCGTAAACTCCAATATAGACGCTTTAGCGGATTGTGCTTCGGATTGTGCGCCTTTACGCCATTGTTTAGGTGACTCACCCATAAGCTTGGAGAAACATCGGTTGAAGCTGGATATGGACTGAAAACCGACTTGCTCAGAGATGGAGAGAATGGAATCATCCGTACTTTTTAACTGCTTACAGGCCTCTTCAATACGGGTACTGTTTAGGAAGTCGAGAGGTGCGGACCCCATAATCTCATGGAATTTCCTGCGGAAATGAGTGGTACTTAGGTGGCACAGATCAGCTAAAAAATCGATGGTAATCGGCATCATGTAGTTTTTAGTGATGTATTCCAGAACGGGTGAGATGACAAAATCGCCCTTCAGGCTATGCTCTGTTTCTTGATCAACCAAGGGTTCATTCCGGGAATGAATTCTAAGGAGCTCTATATAAAGCGATAACAATAAGCCGTAGGCACTTTCTTGATAGTAAGGATTTTTTTGTTTCAATTCCTCCACGACCGATGTCGCAAGGGTATAAACCTTGGGATGTTCCTCTTTGTTCAAAATACAGTTCATTCCCTTTATTGCCCACAGATTCGGCTCAAAGTTGCTGTAAGCGCTCTTGAAGGATTGCTGAAAAAGATCCTCAGGCGAAAAAAAGATATAAGACCACAGACTGGCTTCATTCGGCGAACTATAAGTTGTATGAGGGAGATACCTAGGGATGAAGGTCACATCTCCGGCTTTAAAAGGCACAGATTCTCCTTTGATCTCCATGATGCCGCTATCCGAATGGCAAATGCCAATCTCCAAATGATTATGGAAATGCAGATGTTCACTTTTAATATCAGAAATCTTCCAACGTTCACCGCTTAACAGCAAGATAGGAAAGTTTATCGGTAAGCTGTAGTGGCGGTATTCAATGATGGGTTTCTTTTTTCTGGGCATATTCTCAATACTCCCATTCTTATTACGTAGGTTGAGTAGATTATAGGTTAACGTTATATCAAATTCAACTATATAAAGAGAACTTGATATTATACAATTTGAGGAAAAGTGGCGGAGGAGAATCTTGGAACTTTAGGGGCGTAGCGTCCACCTTTGTCTCCGGATTTCAACCGCTAATAGCGTTACAAATCAAGAAATTCTTACGACAACAGCGGCCGGAAGTCCAAATATTCTCTGTAGTCACGGCTAATTCCAAGATATAGCGAACAAAAGTTAATGGTTGAAATTGCACAGTTTAGTTATGAATATGCTTAGAATCAGACCATTTTACTACTTACAATAGAGTTAGTAAAGCGTTTACAATATGGACGGACAGCTCTCAAGCGCCTTTGGGGGCGTGTGCGAAAGAGAGGAGAAACAAGATGCTTCAATTAACTTATGACAGAGAAGAGATTTTAAGGGTCATCGACAAAGTGGTCAGAAAAACAATGGCGATGGATTTAACATGGGACTGGCCTTGTGGTGTGGCTTATTATGGGGTAACCAGAGCTTATGAAACTACAGGAAATAAAGAGTATTTGGATATGCTTGTCCAGTGGGCAGATGAATATATCGAGCTGGGTCTGCCGGATTGGACGGTAAATACCTGTGCCATGGGCCATATGCTGATCACTTTGTATGAGGAAACAGGCAATCAGAAATATTGGGATATTGTGATGAGCAAAGTAGATTATCTGCAGAACAATGCGCTTAGATTCGGAGATCATGTGTTGCAGCATACCGTCTCTATTTCTAATGATTTTCCAGAACAGGCATGGGCGGATACCTTGTTTATGGCGGCATTTTTCCTGCTCCGTGTAGGAAGCAAATTAAAGGATCAGGAAATGATTCAAGATGCCTTGAATCAATATTATTGGCATATCAAATACCTGCAAGATCCTAGCAGCGGGTTTTGGTACCATGGCTACAATAATGTGAAGCAGGATCACATGTCTGGACTATTCTGGGGCAGAGCGAATGCTTGGGGCGCATACACCATGTCGCAAGTTAAAAAGCTTTTGAAAGAATGGTATCTGTATCCGCAGTGTATGGACGTGGAGTGTTCGCTGCGCGATCAGTTGGCCGCACTCAAGCTGGTGCAAACGGAGAACGGTCTGTGGCGGACAGTACTCGATGACGAGGAGTCTTATGAAGAAGTATCCGCGTCTTGCGGCATTGCGGCTGCTATGATCAATAACGGCAATCCGCTGCATACCAAATATGTGCAAAAAGCCCTGAAAGGTATTTTGAACAATATCAGCGAAGATGGACGGGTACTGAGTGTCTCTGGCGGAACAGCGGTTATGAAGGATCGGGAAGGATACCGCAATATTCCAAAAGACTGGATTCAAGGCTGGGGGCAAGGCTTAGCATTAGCTTTTCTATCCGATATGCTTAAATAGGAGGGATCCAAGTTGTCCAAACAAACAACGGGGGCCTTTACACTGCCGGGAGAATCCGGTTATGAGGCATTGACCCTGGAATTAGCTGAACGTTGGGGTGCCGATGTCATCCGTGACAGTGACGGCACACAGTTGTCCGATGAGATTATCAACGCAGGATACGGCATTTATTCTACAATCTGCATCATCAGAGATCATAACGAATGGGCGTCCCAGAATTCAGACAAGCTGCAGCAGAGCTTTTTAATAACAAATCCGAAGGTAGCGGTACAAGATTATTTATCCATCTATCTGATGGAGGATTTTTTTGCTGAACAATTCCGAGTGAATGATTCCAAAGAGGCGTTTAAGTACTGGCAGGTTTTTGACCGAACGACGGGCGAAGAGGTTCCAAGAGAACTGTGGAATTATGAGCGGGAATCGGGAAATGTAGTCATTACTGGAATAACGCCTTGGCATAAATACACAGTCAGCTTCATGGTCTACCGGATTTGGGAAGAGATCTCCATGTACAATCACACCACGAATCACTGGGAAAAAGAGCATCTGATGCAGATTGATCCCATCTATGTAGAAACGCAAAAATATTTACTCCATTGGATTGAAGATTGGTGTCGTAAGCATAAGGAAACAACAGTGGTTCGGTTCACCTCCCTCTTTTATAATTTCGCCTGGATCTGGGGCAGTGATGAGCGCAATCGCCATTTGTTCTCGGACTGGGGTTCATATGATTTTACGGTAAGCTCAAGGGCGCTTGATCTGTTTGCCAAGAAATATGGGTATTCGCTCACGGCCGAGGATTTTGTGAATGGTGGGAAATATCGGGTCAGTCATATCCCGGCGCAGCAGCGGAAGCTGGACTATATGGCATTTATCAATGATTTTGTCATCGAATTTGGTAAGCAATTAATTGATATTGTGCATAAGCACGATAAGCTGGCGTATGTCTTCTATGATGATAGTTGGGTTGGCATGGAGCCTTACAATGACCGTTTTGAGGAGTTTGGTTTTGACGGGATGATTAAATGTGTGTTCTCAGGGTATGAGGCAAGGCTTTGCTCTGGTGTAAAAGTAGATACCCATGAGATTCGGCTGCATCCCTATTTATTTCCGGTTGGATTGGGAGGGCTTCCTACGTTTATGGAGGGAGGTAACCCTACGCTCGATGCCAAAAAGTATTGGATTAATATCCGGCGCGCCTTGCTCAGAGAGCCTATAGATCGGATTGGACTGGGCGGATATTTGCATCTTGTAGAGCCTTATCCGGATTTTTGTGATTATATCGAAAAGATCGCGGATGAATTCAGAGAAATTAAAGAGCTGCATCATAAAGGCAAACCGTATCACATTAAGACGAAGGTAGCCATTTTGCACGCTTGGGGCAAATTGAGATCGTGGACCTTGTCCGGACATTTCCATGAAACGTATATGCATGATTTGATTCATATCAATGAGGCTTTGTCCGGGTTGCCGGTTGAGGTGCAGTTCATTGATTTTGAAGATATCCGTAAGGGAGTATTACAAGAGTGTGATGTAGTGATCAATGCCGGCTCGGCAGGTTCAGCATGGAGTGGTGGAGAATATTGGAGTGACCATAAGTGCGTGGACTTACTGACAGAATGGGTTTATGAGGGCGGTACTTTTATAGGTATCAATCAGCCTTCGGCGCTTGATGGTTATGACAGCTTTTTCAGAATGGCACATGTGCTTGGTCTGGATGAGGATACAGGCTCCAAGGTAGCTCATGGAAGATGGACATTTGAGGCTAGAGATGAGCAAGGTTTAGTGCCTGAAGGAGCCAGCATAACACCTAAAAATAACATCTATCTTACGGATGGCTCAGCGGCGGTATTGTGTGAAAAGAGTGGGATGATAACATTGTCCACCCATGCCTTTGGTAAAGGAATGGGGATCTACCTGCCTTCTTTCACCTTAAGCTTTGAAAATACAAGATTGCTGTTAAATGTGATTCGTTATGCCGGGAATGAGTTAAAGGAAACAAAGTATATTACGGATAATTTATATACAGAGTGTGCTTATTATCCAGAAAGTAAAATACTCGTCGTGATTAACAATAGCGACCAGCTTCAAAAAACTACGATTGATACGGAATATGGACAACAAACGTTGGAATTAGATCCGTTTGATACTATTATCCGAACTATTGGCGATTAATCCCATTAAAAAAGCTCAAGCCAGCGGCTAACTTGCCGATGCTTGAGCTTTTTGCTGTGAGGCCTATAGTATCTGTTATCTACTTATTTTGCTTTTATGAATTCAGCAGATTTGATCCCAGCTTGACGACCAAAAATAATGATTTCTGCAACAGAGTTGCCGCCAATCCGGTTTTGTCCGTGTAAGCCTCCTGTAACTTCGCCTGCCGCAAACAGACCAGGGATAGCTTCACCATCTTTATTTAGAACCTCTGTGTTCGTATTGATCTTCACGCCACCCATGGTGTAGTGAATCCCAGGAGCAATTTTAATAGCGTAGAAAGGACCAGTGGACAGGTCATTGTCCATTCCTGTAGTTCTGCCAAATTCGGCATCCTTTTTATTCTTAACGGCGCTGTTCCAAGTATCAAGCGTTGTTGCCAGCTTATCCTCTGGAACACCGATTTCTTTGGCCAAAGCTTCGATGGAATCCGCCTGAATCACGAAGCCCATTTTGTCATATTGTTCAATAGCCTTCACACGGGATTTAACACCGGAATCAAAGACCAGCGTAGCTGCTTTTTCAGGTAGTGTATTGATGGAAGCTGTTACTTTATCACGGGTATCCAATTCGTTGGTGAACCGTGTACCTTCACTGGAAACAAGGATAGCGCCTTCCCCACGAACAGCTTCGCCGATGAGGTAGGATTTTTCTTGCTGCACAGTCGGGTGAACTTGGATTTGATCCATATCGACGGTTGTGCCGCCGAGTTTCTCAATCATCTTGATGCCGTCTCCGGTACTGCCGATTTGGTTAGTAGTAACGTAGCCTTCCAAGTCAGGTCTTACTTCGGAGATCAAATCCATATTGGCACCGAATCCGCCAGTGGTTACAACGACAGCATCTGCCGTAATTGTTTTTTCCTCTGTTTGGTTAAAGAGGACCTTGACGCCATTTACCTTGCCATCTTTTTCAGTGATTTCTTTGACATCAGCATTCACGAAAAGTGGGATTTCTTTCTCTTGTACGTTTTTTACTAAACCTTTGACAAGGTATTGACCCACAGCAGAGCCATCTTCAGGACGGTGTGTACGTTTTTCGTTCATGCCGCCTGTAATGGTGATATTGTTCAAGCGGATTCCGATGGAATCCAGCCAATCGATCGCACTCGCGGAATTATCAACGAAGAAACGCAGCATTTCTTTGTCGTTAGTGTCATGGCCACCTTTTAATGACTCTTCATAAAATAAATCATTGCTGTCTTCAATGTTTTGTTCTTTTTGGAATTTCGTTTCAGAAGCGTTCATCCCCGAAGAGGATTTGGTTGTGTTCCCGCCGGCAACCGGCATTTTTTCCAAAATAACAGGGTTCATGCCTTTCTCTTTGGCCTCAAGCGCCGCGGACATTCCCGCACCACCCGCACCGACAATGATGATATCATATTTATCTTTTAATTGATCGAATGGTGTGTAGCTTGCTTCAGATGCCCCGGAGACGGCTTCAACTTCTTTTTTCTCGTTGTTATTACTCTTGCTCTCGTTTACCTTGTCGTTTCCATTACCGCAACCTGCGGTAACGAGCATGACAGAGAGGACGAGACTCAGAGCACCAGCTGCTTTCTTTTTCATTGTTAACCCTCCACTTTTATATTTCTCTATTAAGATGTACCAAAAGAACCCGACAAAAAAGAAAGGAAGTATCAGAGGGAGTTGGAAGTGGAGAAGCGCGCGCGTCGCTGTTATTCTCCTAACTTCAAATCTTCTACGGTTACGTCCACAGTTTCCATCGTTATTCTCTTTAGTTCATCTTCTTATTAAGTATACCATCAATCATGACTATTAGTGAAAGTTTTCACAAATTATACAAGTCGTCTATTCTAACATAGGGTAACGAAATATTGAGCGGATTAGGCGGAAAATGGACCATAAACCATATAACTAGAAGATTTGGCGTGAGATTTTCTCACTGTAGAAGTGGTAACTGTCACGGATTAGTAAAGCGGTTTTTGTTCTTCTGGATTTTTAAATGGTAAAATGAGAGTATTGCCTACTAGTCAATCTGGAAAGACTAACATGAGACATAGAAACAAATTCTAATTAATAGGTGAGAATATGGAATTTAATAATGTAATAAAAGAAAAAGTAAAAGAAGATAACTATAAAGTGTTTGCTTTACTAAGCCGCTATTTGAATAATACCCCCGACTTTATTAACAAAGAAGAAATTGAAGAAATCGTAAACTGTGGTGTATCCTATGAATACGCTTTTGGTTTAATGCTGGCTGCTGCTTTTGGGATGGATACGGTTGATAATGTTGATGATAAGGAATTGTTCAACCAATATTTTAGTAATATGCTTCATAAGCTTGATGCAAATGAATATTATGACAATCCATATTATAAAAATATCAAGATACCAACTATAAAGATTAATAATAGTGAATTAAAATATGAAAAATATAAACCCTTTGAAGGTTTTGTTTGCAATGATATCATCCGGACAGAAGAGGGAAGACAAATTCCTCAGGTTGGTTTTTTTCAAACTGAATTCATGTTCCCGGCTGTCTTGGAGAATGACAGAATCTGGATGACGATCACGCCAAATGAAATAGAAACAATGAAAGAAGCTGTTGATAAAGCGTTTGGGAATGTTCTTACGTTTGGGCTTGGACTTGGCTATTATGCTTATATGGTTTCTGAAAAAGTTAATGTTGAAAGCATAATGGTTGTTGAAAAAAATCAAGATGTCATTGATTTATTTAATAAATATGTACTGCCACAATTCAGTAATGCTCACAAGATCAGGCTTATCCAAGCAGATGCTTTCGAATATGCAGAACAACATATGTCTAAGGAAAAATATGATTTTGTATTTACGGATTTATGGCATGATGTTTCTGATGGAATGGACATGTATTTAAAAATGAAAAAGTTTGAAAAGAAAAGCCCGGATACTGTATTTATGTACTGGATAGAACAATCTATTTTATGTTATTTGTAATTTTGAGTTGCGTTAATCTGTTGTAGCTGACTCCGAAAGGAAGAACCCATTTTTGAAAACTCCTATATCTATCATAAATTGGCTAGAGCACAACGAAATCATAAACGACTTATTAAATCAGGAAGACAGCTTAACTGCGCATACAATGGATCAAGGATTTGAAGCTGAGGTCATGAGGATTAATTCTGATCAAGAGAGCTATGTACTGAAAACATGGAATAAGGAATCCAGACCGGATGTCCAGTTTCAATATCGTTTATTGGATGTTCTATCCGAACGAGGAGTAGCCGTCTCTAAACCAGTGGGCTGGGGAATCAATCCGGAGGGACATAAGGTGTTGTTAACAAGTTTTGACGGAACCCCTATTCATAAAATGAATACCAGGAAAATGAAGGAACTCGCAAGCCTATTAGCAAAAATACATAAGATTCGCGTTGAAGAGATTGGAAATATACAACTGCCAAAATACGATTTCATCGGCTACTTTTTCCCTGAAGCCAAAGAACAATCTGATATTTATAATGTGTTGACTGCTCTTGTTGAGCAAACTCCAATGAAGCAAGACTGTATCATTCATGGGGATTTTCATATCGGAAATATAGTGGAGGATAAAGAGCGATATACCATAATCGATTGGACGAACGGCCAGTTGGGAGACTCTAGATATGATTTTGCCTGGTCACTTATTCTGCTGAAAATATATATCTCCGAGCGTTATGCTGATGTGTTCCGATCTGCTTATCTTTTGGGAAATGATATAGATCAGGAAGAACTTGAAATCTTTGAAGCCTGGGCATGTCTACGGTGGATTTTGCTGAATAGAAGAGGTAGCACACCGAAAGGGCCTAATACAACGAAGAGAGTGAAAGGCTTAATCGCTAATAATCGGTTTTTAAAAAAGATGGATAGTAAATTGTTCTGATGTACGCAAGGATGGATGGATTTTCTGGGAGATTGGAAATGTAATGTAACACCGTACATTATTACGTTATTAAATTATTTGTGGTATATTAAAGGTAGAAAAGACGTAAAATGCAAAGAGAGCCGTGCTGTAACACGACTCCCAAGGCAATAGCCGCTTTTAATGGCGGTAGGCTTCAGCAAATAGGACACGACAGATAGACCGCATGCCTTTGTGAGTGGGCGGTCTATTTGCGTTTATTGGACAGCAGCGCTACGATAAGCGAACCAAAGGTTAGCATAAGCATCATTGCTTCAAACACTGTCACAAGGCATCCCTCCCTTCGGTGAGAGGTAGCCGACCGACCCTTTAAGCCTATTCTATTTGCTCCACCAGTATAGCATAATCGTTTGAAAGAGAATTAAGACTCTTGTCATAATACTCCCTAGGATTGGAGTAGTTTTCCATTTCCTCTCTTTGTCTCCGCAACTCTCTCCATTTTGAAACTTCCGTATCACATTTGCGATTTTTTGATTCCCAATTGTAGGACGTACCTCTCTTTCTAAATCTCTTCTTTGCGAATTCCCAAACATCCGATTTTCATTGGATTTTCAGTTTGGGTGTTTATAATGCTTTTTATGAATCGGGGCAGCGGATTGTAAAGGGCTTTCGATTGCGCAAAGGAGGTTTTCCATGATAAGAGGAATTCAAAAAACATTGTATCTCATACTTGCATTCTTTATCGGTCTTTTTATCGCATCCTCCTTTTTTATTAGGGCGAAATATAATTATTTCGTATATGGGGACACGCCAATTTTGGAGAGACAACAGCTGGGTCTTTTTATTCTAGTGATCGCAGTGGTGCTGGCATTAAGCGTTATTTTGTATAAAATGTGCCTGAAGCTTAATAAGTACAGTTGGAAAATAGTCATTCCAGCCACACTGCTGTTTTCTTTTGCAATCCAGATGGTGATTATCTTTCTGTTTCCACGCTTGCCGACGGATGATTCACAGACAGTCCTTTCATTGGCACTCGACATGCTGTACAGGAATGATTATTCGTCGTTTGACACGAACGGCTATCTGCATATGTTTCCGTTTAATTTTTCGATCGTTTTATATTTAAAGACGTTGTTGTTGATCTTTCCGGATAATTATCTGGTAATCAAAATATTTAATATTCTGTTTACACTCTTAACCTCATTAATGATTTACATGCTGTATAAAGAGCTCAATTATAAGTCCAAGGATAAGGATTATGGCATCCTCGTGTTTGCTGCAACCTATATCCCTTCATTGTTTATGAGTAATTTTATCTATAACGATGTGATCGCTACCGCCTTTCTGACAAGTGCTTTATATTTTGCCATAAGATTTATTAAAAGAAGGTCCATTAAGGATATTCTCTTCGCAGCTCTCTTACTGGCAATAGGTAACTATTTCCGCAGTATCGGTGTTATTTTTCTGATTACCGTGGTGGCGGGTCTTTTATTTAACATACGTTCTATCGGGGTGAAAAAGGTTTTTAGCGCTTTGGTTATCACGGCCATATTGTTTAATGTTCCCGGCTGGACGCAAAATGCTGTGCTGCAGGCGACGAATGTTGTAGATGAACCGATGAACGAAAATTCCGCACCTATCTACATGTGGCTGAATATGGGGATCAATCTGGAGACGTTTGGGTTCTGGGACAACCGGGAGAGCTACGCTATCTATCAGCAGGATGCAAATTATAATAAGGCAGAAAGTACGGAGTTATTTAAAGAAGAAATCAGTAATAAACTCTCCGAGGCGGGCCTAAGTGACTTAGTGAAGATGTATTATAAAAAAATCGTTTGGACCTGGACGGAAGGAACCTACCAGATGGAACGATATGGGCTCGGAAATGACGGATCATCCAGTAACGGGGGAAGAATGGGCTTTGTCATGGACCGTTATAGCTACACTAATGCTGCTACGGATTTGTTTAAGGCAGACTCCAATTATAGAAGTGGAATGTTGTGGCTGCTGTATGTTCTGAATTTTCTGATGTATGTATTTATACTCGTTCGCTTAATGGGTGGAATAAGAGCCAAAAGATTTGAAGAGACCTCTTTGATTCTTGTGGTGCTGGGCTTTATCGGATTCTATCTTTTATGGGAGATCAAGTCCCGGTATATTTACCCGGTGTATCCGCTGCTGATCGTATTATCCTACATGGGTTTTAAGGACGTATACGATTATATGTTAAAAAGATGTTTTCCACGTTAACTATGTTCGCTCGGAAAGAGGGGATTCAAAGATGCGGACCAAGCGGTATTTCGCTTTGCTCATAGCAGTGCTAAGTTGTTCCATGGTGCTCGTCTCCTGCGATGCTATTACCGCACAGAAGATAACGAGTACTGACTCCGGGTCAAGAGCGAACGGGGGACAGGGCTTCACCGGCGGGCGGGGGAAAGATGGGGGCGGATCTCCCAACATGAATGGTGGGACAAGGAGAAACGGCAACCCAGGTACAGATGGCGGTGGCGCACAAGGTGGGCGGCAGTGAACAAATTTCATGAACTTGCCCCAAGCCTACGAAGATTAAGTGTGATAGGATAAGGTTACATTTAAATTCCCCGCGGGGGTAAGAAAAGGGAGCACCATGAGAATCATTATATCGCCTGCCAAGAAGATGAAGATGGATACGGATTTCTTGGATTGCCGCCAGATGCCGCAATTCATAAGCGAGTCGCAGACTCTTCTGGCCTTATTACAAAAGTTGAATTATGAAGAAGCCAAATCGTTATGGAAATGCAATGATGCCATCGCCACGCTGAATGTGGAGCGGATTCGGGATATGGATGTAACACGGGATCTTACACCGGCTATCTTTTCTTATGAGGGTATCCAGTACCAGTACATGGCACCAGGGGTACTTCAAATGGAGGAGCTGGAATATCTTCAGCAGCATTTACGGATATTATCCGGATTCTATGGAATCGTCCGGCCATTTGACGGCGTTGTGCCGTACAGGCTGGAGATGCAGGCAAAGCTTAGCGGACCTGGTTTCAAGTCTATCTACGAGTTCTGGAACAGGAAGCTGGCAGATCAGCTGTTTTCGGAGACTGACATCATTCTGAATCTGGCCTCTAAGGAATACAGCAAGTGCATCTCCCCTTACATTGGCGGGAATGTTCGAATGGTTAGTTGTGTATTCGGGCAGGAGATCGGCGGTAAGGTAGTAGAGAGAGCGACCCTGGTCAAGATGGCCAGAGGTGAAATGGTACGCTTCATGGCTGAGCGGCAAATCAGCTGTGTGGAGGATATCAAAGGCTTCGACGGATTTGATTTCAGCTTTGTTGATGAGCTGTCGGATGAGCGTACGTATGTGTTTATTCAGAAAAAGAATGACTAGAGCAAGCAGTACATGATGGGTAATTCTGAAGGGGGTTGAATAACCAGCTTCAGGGTTACCTTTATTTTTTGATCAACGAAACCAGATGCTGAATTCTAGTTTTTTTAAAGGGGATAGATTAGGGTATAGAGAATAAAGTTCGGGTGGAATAAGAACAGGTTAACGAGGAGGACTTATGATTTTCAAAAGAGATCCATTGGATAAACAGAGCTTACTTAAAGAATTGGATTCGCTAGGTTATTCCGACAGAATCAAGAAAGTAGCAATCCTAGGCCGTGATCATCTCGGATCTGTCCAGTACTCCCAATTACTAGCCTCTTTGCTGGAGGATGGTGTTTATGAAGCACGACTTGCCTTAATCGGCGCCACTGCAACACAAGATGATGCTATTATTCTATCAGCACTGCGGCATCCCAAGGCAAGTATCAGAAATATGGCTGCGGGTCTTTTGGCAAAGGTGGCTTCGGATGCTGATATTGAACGTGAGCTCCCCCATTTATCCCATGATTGCCGCCGCAAGCTGCTGCATAGTATTTCACAGATTAACCGTCAGGAATTAGCAGAACGCTTATTGCCTGTAGTGTATGCCCGATGGGGAGCGGAGGAAGCCGCGATTATATTGCAGGCCTGTTATTCGGCTACGGTAAGTAAATGGCTTGCTGATATCGGGTATGCTATAAAAGACTGGAAGAAATTATCCAGCCGGCATCTTAACGTAGTAGCAGAATACTTTGCAACAACACTGGAAAGCACACCACTTAGGGAAAAAGGCTATGTCTGGTGGAGATTCTCATCAGCTCTGGAGATCCTATGCAATCTGCAGGCAGATTTGGTGCTGGAGTGTGCGCTGAACCATGGACCTATGGGCATCATACATCCTGCGTTAAAAGAACAGCTTGGCACGCTTGTACGCCAAAATCCTAATAAGGTATATCAGCTGTTAACACGAACGGAGTCGCGGAGCGATCTGATTTCTTATGGTGTTCCTGAAGCTGTTCTTAAAAGGAAAAAATATTTATCCATGGATCAATGGATGGAGATAGCGAAACTACTCGCAGATCACCCTATGCACATAGCAAAGCTGCTTCAGAATATTGCACCCTCTAACCGCAAGGTCATTTTCGATGCTGTGTATGAAGAAGATAAACGCAATGAACGCATTTTTCCGGAAAGATTACTATATGTATTACCACATGTCTTGCGTGACAAGGAAGCCACCCGGATGCTTGGCCTTCGTGAAATCAATGATGACCGGGAGAGAACAGTCAGATTTACTGCTTGCCGTTCTATTCTTCATTCAAGAGCGGGACTTGAACAAGCAACACAGGTATCCAGTGCAGACGAACGTGCCACGGCGCTTATGCAGCTGATCAGAAGTACCGTTCTGTCGAGACAGGGCATGAATGAAACTTTGGTGTACCTGGGCCGGATTAAAAATGATCAGGATCCTGTCCGGGGCGCTGTGTTTAAAGAGCTATCGGAAAGTCCTGCGTCTGTGTTCACGGATGCCCATGTACAAGAGCTTACTTTGCTTGTTGATAGTGTTATAGAGGCCAGAGATACTTCATATGGTACAAAATTTTCCGTTCAACAACTGGCGTTTGCTATTCTCCGGCATAACGCATTACATCCTCACGGTGAGCTGTTTAAGTTTTCTTTAAATACGATTCAGAAATTGGCCAAGCAGAATGGGCAGCTTTCCCTTCCATCCTTGGAGAAGAATTTACCCCGGGGAGTAGAAGAGATTATCTTCGACGAAATTTATACATTAGCTGTACAGGCCAACAAAAGAGAAGATTACAATCTGGTGTTAAGCCTAGCTAGCTCTTTCGGTAAAAGAGGTTACGGCATCATAAAACTTCAGAATCTGTTAAAGGAAGCAACGAAGGCAAAGGCGGATTCTACAGCCATACAAGCGGCCAGATACTGGCTTGCGCCTCGTACAACGCGTGATGCCAGAGTTAAGGAATTATTAGTTTTAGATAAATCGTATATTACGATCCATGAAGTGTTCCAGCATCTGCATCTGAAGCGTCAGGAATGGCTCGATCCTTTTATTTCAGGAGCTGTCATTAAGGGCAAGTTCCTATCAGGCAAAACTATCTATCTTGTGCCGGCCGCGGATGGATTCTACAGATGGCTGCCACGTCAGCAACAAGCTTTAAGTGCCTTATTAGAAAAAATTGCATACGATGCCAAACGTAATCTTTGGGAGCGTGCAAGCGTTATTAAGATCATGGCAAGCATGCCTGATCTCGGTTCGGATAGGTTACTTGGGCTTATGCAGGATAAGGAAGTAACTGTAGTAGAAGCTGCACTTCATGCCTTTTCGCTTATGGAAGAACCGGAGAAGGCACTTCCCGTTCTGCTGGAGAATCTGGATGGGGACCGGGCCCGTGTAGCCATGTACTCGATACCCAGATGCATCCGCAGGGTGAATCCGGTGTTACTGGTTACCATGCTGAAAGAGCTTCTGAATCGGGATAAGCTGAAGATCACTGTCAGAAAAGAAGCCATCCGCTTACTGGGCGCTTATAGAAGCGATGACAGCCTTCCGCTATTGATGAATGAGTTCGAGAAACCCAATGCACACAAGGATGTAATCATAGCCATAGGGCATGCTGCCAAACAGCTTTTAGATGATGAACGCGCTTGGGATATGTTAAGTACAATGGCTTCTTCATCAGAAAGTGACATCGCAGGAAGTTTATTATCTCAACAGCCTAATGCTCTTCCGCTAGACTTTAGACCACGTTATCTAGGATTAATCCTTGAAATTGCAAGGCACCAAGATGCGTATATTGGCAGATATGCTTTCATTTCTATGATGCGGTGGACAAATGGAAATGAAGGGATTGTTGCAGCTGCCACCGCTCAGTCTATTACGGATTTGGAAGACAGCATTAGATGGGAAACTGCTATGAACACGCTGGTAGAAACCTGTCGCGATGGTAAGATCAATGAGGTTGTAGTTGGTGTATGTCAGAGACTGGTTAGTGCAGCGATAAGGGATGAATGGAACGCCACTGCCAAAAGAGATTTGCCTCATCGGCAACGTCTACTGAAATTAGTCAACCAGCTGATAGCGTTGCCAAAAATCACCCGGATGCACCTTATCCCTTTGTATACGGATCTGATTGACTGTCTGGCATCTGATGAGACCTTACAGCAAGCTGTGATGAAATTATATATAGCAGCAATAGATTGGAATAATGTGAAGGAATCCGTCAATTATCTCAATCGGATGGTTACCACTATTTCAAATCAACCCCAGCTATTAAGCGATGTTTATAAGCAGGTCGCGTATAATTTAGAAGAGAGCACGGGATACTGGAGTCCGGAAACTTTATTGGAAATTGTAGATGTTCTAGGGTCTGAGAGTCGTTACGAATCTCAGTATATTGGACTTTCGTTGCTTGAAGTTGCCGGAAGTGCTCTATTGTGGAGTCCAGAGCCTGCAGAGCGTCTGCGGTTGTACAGAGATCACACGAACCTTGCGGTTCGCTCACTTGCGCTAAATATTTGGACGGCGATAGATTAGTTTTTGATATTTTTTGAAAATATAAAGCATCAAAAAGGCTCAGGCTGCAAATCGGCCTGAGCTCTTTTGGTGTTTATTCAATTAAGCTTCCATCTTCTGTGCTGTGTAGAGGCGGTAATAAAGGCCCCGTTGTGCGATAAGCTCATCATGTGAGCCGCTTTCCGCGATGCCTTTGTTAGATACGTACATAATACGATCGCAGTTTTTTACGGTGGAGAGGCGATGCGCGATAATGAACGAGGTGCGTCCCTTAAGCAGTTCATTCAGCCCTTTTTGCAATAAGCGCTCAGTCTTCGCATCAATGGAAGAAGTGGCTTCATCCAAGATGAGAATGCGCGGATCTGCTAAAAGTGTTCTTGCGAACGAAATGAGCTGCCGCTGTCCTTGAGACAGCTTGGAGCCACGTTCATTGACCTCTGTCATGTAGCCTTGATCGAATTCACGGATGAATTCGTCGGCGCAAACGGCCTTTGCAGCGGCGATTACTTCTTCTTCGGTCGCATCCAGTCGGCCGTACCGAATATTGTCCAGAATGGTACCGGAGAAGATGAAGCTATCCTGTAACATAATCCCCATCTGACTGCGAAGAGATTTTAACGTCACCTGCGAGATATCCTGGCCGTCGATCAGAATCTGACCACTGGAAATGTTATAAAAGCGTGAGATCAGATTGACGACGGTTGTTTTGCCCGCACCTGTGGGTCCTACCAGCGCGATGCTTTCTCCCGCTTTGACCTTGAAGGAGATATTCTCCAGAATATTAAGCCCCGGGTCATAGGCGAAAGTTACATCGTCGAAGGTGACATGGCCCTGTACAGATGGCAGTGTTTTGGCATCCGGGATATCACTGACGGTAACCGGTTCATCCAGCGTTTCGAAGATACGCTCAAGATAGGCAACGGCGTTGATGAAGTTATTGTACAGGTTCGAAAGATTCAGAATCGGCTGCCAGAAGCGGGCAGCGTAGCTGCTCATCGCCAGAATGACACCGAGGGTCATGTCTTGAGGACTCAGTGTTAGTAGGCCTACAAGGAAAATTAATGATGTAACGATCGTAGACAAGTTGTCTACAGAGAACGGAATAAGTAAGTTGTAACGTTGAGCCTTCATCCATTCTTTACGGAAATTACCCGCGAGACGTGTGAAGATTCCTTCGTTACGTTGTTCCCGGGAGAACATTTGTGTCACACCAATACCGCTAATGCTCTCTTGCAGATAGGCGTTCAGGTTGGAGCTTTTGTTGGACACTGCTTGCCATGCCCGGCGTTGCCGGGTTTTGATCAGCAGCATGATGCCAAGGAAGACTGGCAGTCCGGCAAGGATGACAAATGAGAGTCGTACATCGACAGCGAACATGAAGGCTGCGATAAAGAGCAAATTCACGATTTCTAGAATAAAGTTGATAATCCCGTTGGACAACACATCTGAAACGGCGTTGACGTAGTTTACGACCCGGATAAGGATCTTGCCCTGTGGACGGTCGTCATAATATTTGAAAGGCAATTCTTGCAGATGCTTAAACAAATCCGTTCGGATGTCAAAAATAATATCCTGCCCAACACTCGTCATGATGCGCGAGCGTATCGTAGCCAGATAAACGCTGACCACGATGGTCACAAGCATCAGTGCAGCCCAACCCAGCAGTGCAAGCTTCTCTTTTGCCGGAATGGTCACGTCGATGACATGTTGCATGATCAGCGGAGCCGACAGTGAAATGGCTGCTGAAAGTGCACTGAGCACGAACGCAACAATCATTGGGGTTTTCTTTCGTTTGATATATACCATCGCACGCCGGAAGTGTTTTATATTAAACGGCGATTCAAGATTTTCATCGACGTCAAATTTATTCCTTGCCACTTGCGGTCACCTGCCTTCCAATACCCTCGTTCTGCAGTTTAAACACTTCGTAATAGTAACCACGTTTCGCTAGCAGTTCAGTGTGTGTCCCTTCCTCAACTAGCTTCCCGCCATCCAGAATGAGAATACGGTCGGCTTGCGAGGTAGTAGATACACGCTGCGCAATAATAATTTTCGTACAAGGATAGTCCAGTTCACGTAGACTTTTTTGGATATGCTCCTCCGTCTCAAGGTCGACCGCAGAGGTCGTATCATCGAGAATCAGAATAGGACGGTGTACCGCCAAAGCACGCGCTAAGGCAATACGCTGCTTTTGCCCCCCCGACAGTCCGACTCCGCGTTCCCCGACAACGGTATCATAACCTTCAGGCATTTTGGTAATGAAGTCGTGTGCGGCTGCGAGCTCTGCATAACCCATTGCATCTTCTTCCGGAAGATCAGGATCGCCATAGGCGATGTTTCCATCAATGGTATCAGAGAACAAGAGTACATCTTGGGTCGCCATGCCGATATTTCCACGAAGTTCATCAAGCTCCAGCTGCCGAACATCAACACCGTCTACGAGTACGCGCCCTTCAGCTACATCGTAGAAGCGAGGGATGAGGTTGATGATTGTTGTTTTGCCTGATCCTGTCGCGCCCATGATTGCTACAGTTTCACCGGGTTCAACGGTAAAGCTAATATCGTCCAGTACGATAGCGCTATCATATTTGAAGCGGACATGATCGAATTCAATACGGCCTTCATAACGGCGTTTGTCAGTGATAGTATGCTCGTTAACAATATTTGGCCGGGCATAATAGATATCTACGATTTTGGACAAGCTCGCAAAAAAGCGCTGAATGTCGTTGATAATGATACCGATGTTGCGCATAGGGTTGGATATAGCCCAAATAAGTGAAGAGAAGGCCATAAACTCACCGAAGGTGATCCGGCCGTTCATAAGGAACAAACCACCAACCAACATAAGGATTACGTTGAAGCCCTGAGCGAAGGATTCCAGATAAGGAAAATAATCAAGCCATACAAGGGCAGCCTTTTTGTTCGCTGTAGAATAGTTGACATTCTTCTCTGTGAATTTTTCGACCTCGAATTCCTCACGGGCAAAAGCCTTGACCACACGGTTGCCTGAGATATTCTCCTGTGTAGTCGTGTTAAGCTGGGACAGCCGTTCACGCAAGTCAATATACATAGGACGGACGCGTTTAGCGAATATGTAAGCCACGATAAAAATGGGCGGTGACAGGATAAGCATCCACAGCGTCAGTTCCGCATCTATGGTGAAAAAATAGATAACGGCGGCAAGGAAGATCGTTAGCGATTCAATGATCGTCTTAAAAATCCAGGCCATAGAGTGACGGACCATGTCCAGATCGCCTGTCATCTTGGTCATGAGATCGCCGGTACGATTATGATCGTAGTATTTTCTGTCCTGTCCCTGAATTTTGTTGTACAAATAAATGCGGACATGGTACATCATATTTTGCGAGGATATCTCGTACTGCATGGTCGTGAAATATGCGAGACCTGTGCGCAGTAGAGAAAATCCGATCATGCCCAGACAGAGCATAATCAATAATTGCCGTTCTTGTGTAAGATTCTGCAGGGCGTTGTCACCAGCTATAAACGTATCGACAATGCGCTGACTGATGTACGGATTCACGATTGTAAGACTTGAGCCCACCACCGAAAGGCAGAGTGCCAGAATATATCGCGTCCGGTTTCCCTCTAGGTTCTGCCATAGCCATTTCAGTTCGAACATCTGATCACCTGTTTCTGATTGTTCTTGTTCTTTCACTCTTGCCTGAAAAGAGTAAATAAAACAAAGTGATTATAACATTATCAAATGACTAAGTATCGTTTACGGTAAAATTTCCTTGTTACATTATTGTTACAAAAAAATGAACTTATTAATGATGTGAATTTTACCTTGTGTAATGAGGGTTTGCCATTCGGGCTTGGGCGTTCTAATTATGATAAACTGAGACAATGTAGAGTAATTAGACTTAGTTCGGATAGGGACAGGAGGAAGAGGAATGAGTTTTGTTGCTGTAAAAGGGGAGTACAAGCGTTACAAGATGGGCGAGAATGTAATTGTCGCGAATGACGGGATTGATTTTGAGATAAAAAAAGGTGAATTTGCCGTGATCGTCGGCCCAAGTGGTGCGGGTAAATCTACGGTGCTTAATATTCTGGGTGGCATGGATTCCGCCGATGAAGGTCAGGTCATTGTGGATGGCATTGATATCGCCAAGTTTAGTGCCAAGGAGCTGACAGGCTACCGCCGAAATGACGTAGGTTTTGTATTTCAGTTCTATAATCTAGTACCTAATCTGACCACACTGGAAAATGTTGAGCTTGCTTCGCAGATTTCCCCGCGTGCACTAGATGCACGTAAGGTGCTGGAGGATGTGGGTCTGGGCGCGCGGTTAGATAATTTCCCTGCTCAGTTGTCCGGTGGTGAGCAACAACGTGTCGCTATCGCCAGAGCGTTGGCTAAACAGCCGAAGCTGCTGCTCTGCGACGAGCCGACAGGGGCGCTTGATTATAACACCGGCAAGCAGGTGCTGAAGCTGCTGCAGGATACTTGTCGTAACACCGGGACAACGGTCATCGTAATTACACATAATCTGGCGATCGCTCCGATGGCTGACAGGGTTATAGAGATTAACAACGCTAAGGTACGGAAGATGGTGATCAATCCTTCGCCGGTATCCGTTGACGATATTGAATGGTAAGGAGAAGGCATCTATGAAAAAGCGAGCATTGTGGAAAGATATTTTTCGTGAAATTGGGCATACCAAAGCCCGGTTTATTTCGATTTTTGCAATTATTATGTTAGGCGTCAGCTTTTTTGCCGGAATCAAGGCTACTGGGCCAGATATGTTGAATACAGCTGGAACCTTTTACAAAGAGCAGCGCTTGATGGATCTGAAGGTGCAGACTAACTACGGCCTGACCGAAGACAACATCGGGTTACTCAGAAATGTACAGGGGATCGATGAGATTCAGCCGAGCTATAGTGCAGATGTATTCATAGGTGATAATGCCTTAATACTTAAAGTCAATTCTTACAACACGGATAAACCACTTAATCAATACCGTATTATTGAAGGCCATCTACCGGAGCATTCCGGTGAAATCGTGCTGGACGATAAGCTAGCGGAAGAATATGCGTTGGGTGACAAGGTATCTTTTAGTGGAAACGGTACGGATGCGGAGCTGTCGAACAGCTTCGAAAGACTGGAGTATACTGTAGTTGGCTTTGTTAGAAGTCCACAGTTTATTGAGCAAAGTACCCGGGGCACCAGTGGGATCGGCAAAGGTACGGCGGATGCGTTCGCCGCGATCCCGGAGTCAGATTTCAAGCTTCCGGTGTATACGGAAGCCTATCTGTCCTTTAAGGATACAGCCGGAGTGAAGGCTTATTCGCCGGAGTATGAAGATCTGATCGAACAGCATACCCATGCTGTAGAGCAGGCGATGTCCGGCGTGCCGGAAGCACGGCTTGCTGAACTGCGTGCGGAAGGCGAGAAAGAGCTTTCTGGTGGCCGCGCAAAGGTGGCCGCCGCCGAGCAGCAGCTTGCGGATTTGCAGCGCCAGCCGGAGGAAGTGCAGCAGGAACAGGCTGCAAGTATAAAGGCAATTGCTGCCGGACTTGCTTCTGCCAAGGAGGAATTGGCGGCAGGGGAGCAAAAGCTTGCAGAGCTGGAGCAGCTTAAGGTCTACGTTACTGACCGAAGCGCTAATCCGGGATATGCCGAATATAAAGATAACGCTGATCGGTTGTCGGCGATTGCCAGTGCGTTTCCTGTGTTCTTTTTCCTGATTGCTGCGCTGGTCAGCTTGACGACCATGACACGGATGGTTGAGGAGCATCGCCTGCAGATCGGGACACTGAAAGCACTTGGTTATGGCAACCGCGACATTATGGCCAAATTTCTGGTCTATGGTACGCTTGCCAGTCTGGCGGCTTCAATTGCGGGTCTTGCGGTTGGTTTTACCCTGTTTCCGGGTATTATCTACGATGCGTATAGTGCAATCTATAATTTACCGGATATCACGAAGAACTTCTATCTTTCGTATTCGATCATATCCGTTATCGTAGCGTTAATATGTACTACGTTGACGGCGTGGATTGCTTCACGGGTAGAACTGCGCAGCAATGCTTCCGTATTGATGCGTCCGAAGGCACCAAAGAGTGGCCAGCGTATTTTACTGGAGCGGATCACTTTTATATGGAAGAGATTGAGCTTTGTCCAAAAGGTTACCGCACGGAATCTATTCCGCTATAAGCAGCGGATGTTCATGACTGTATTCGGCGTGGCTGGCTGTACAGCGCTGATCCTGACGGGATTTGGTCTCAAGGATTCAATTGGCAGCATCGCCGGGTCGCAGTTCGGCACGATTATGAAATATGATGCACTTGTGGCGCTGCATGAAGATGTGTCTGCCGATGTGCTAAAAGCCTACGACCAACTAATCACTGGTGAATCTGCAGTAACTGGGACGCTGAGTGTGGCGCAAGAACGGATGACCGCACATGCTAGTGGTGTAAATGACCAAGAGGTTCATCTGTTCGTTCCTACCTCCGTTAACTCTTTATCCGATTTCGTGGAGTTGCGTGATCGAAAAAGTGGAGAAGGACGGATGCTTACGGATGATGGGGCTATTATCTCAGAGAAGCTAGCTAAGCTGTATGGGCTGGAGTCTGGCGATAAATTGACCGTGGTGGACAAAGATAATGAAACATTCGAGATTGAGGTCGCGGCGATTACAGAGAATTATGTAATGCACTATGTTTATATGACACCGGCGTATTATGCTTCTGTGTTCGGAGAAAAACCAGTATTCAACACAGAACTTCTGAACTACACCGCACATGATAAAACATGGGAAGACAAATTTGGTGAGAAGCTGACGGCTAATGAGGGCGTCGCTGCCATCAGCTTTTCCAGCAGTGTAGGTTCCGCCTTCGATGAGACTATGAAGAGTATGGACGTTGTAACTTTGGTGCTCATTGTTTCAGCGGCGGCGTTGGCTTTTGTCGTCCTCTACAATTTGACCAATATCAATGTGTCCGAGCGGATCCGGGAGCTGTCAACCATTAAGGTATTGGGCTTCTACGACAAGGAAGTAACCATGTATATTTACCGCGAGAATATGCTGCTTAGCCTACTCGGTATTGTGGCTGGATCGGGTCTCGGCATAGTGCTGCATAGCTTCGTCCTGAAGACGGCCGAGCTGGATGCGACGATGTTCGCTCCGATCATCAAGTGGCCAAGTTATATTTATGCGGCGCTCCTAACCCTATTGTTCTCCGGTATAGTCATGGCGTTCATGCATATTAAGCTCAAACGAATCCATATGATAGAGGCTTTGAAGTCGGTGGAATAGCATCTAAAAATGCCAGAGCTGCGGCTCTTTCTATGAAATAGCTTCACTGGAGTCCGAAACTATGCCTCAAAGGCGATAAATGAGCAAATAGCGTCCTCTGAGTCCGTAAGGAACAGGGGATAGTTAGGACCCGACGCTATCGTTCGTTATCGATGCCATCCGATGATTTCTGACGATATTGTTTGTTATCTGAATCTATGCCCGACGCTATCGGACCCAGATGACCTTAAACGACGGATTATCCGCCATTTGGAATGTTATCGGACTCCATAGCAGCTATTGGCATAAAAAACGCCAGAAATGAGGCTCTTTCTATAGAATAGCGACACTGGAGGCCGAAACTATGCCTCAAAGGCGATAAATGAGCAAATAGCGTCATCTGAGTCCGAAAGCAACAGGGGATGGTTAGGACCTGACGCTATCGGACCAGCTATTGGCATAAAAAACGCCAGAAATGATGCTTTTTCTATAGAATAGCGACAATGGAGTCCGAAACTATGCCTCAAAGGCAATAAATATGCAAATAGTGTCATCTGAGTCCGAAAGCAACAGGGGATGGTTAAGACCCGAAGCTATCAGATGCCATCCGATGATTCCTGACGATATTGGATGCTATCTGAAACTATGCCTGACGCATCGGACCCAGATGACCTTAAACGCCGGATTATCCCCCATTTGGGATGTTATCGGACTTCATAGCAGCTATTGGCATAAAAAACGCCAGAAATGAGGCTCTTTCTATAGAATAGCGACACTGGAGTCCGAAACTATGCCTCAAAGGCGATAAATGAGCAAATAGCGTCATCTGGGTCCGGAAGCAACAGAGAGCTTTGATTTGGCGATGTGCATGAGGGTATATGCGTAGATTTAGAAGTAGTTGCAGAAGTAGAAGTAGAAGTAGATGTAAAGGTAGAAGCAGAAGTAGTTGCAGAAGCAGAAGTAGAAGTAGAAGTAGAAGTAGAAGTAGAAGTAGAAGTAGAAGTAGAAGTAGAAGCAGAAGCAGAAGTAGCAGTAGCAGTAGCAGAAGCAGTAGAAGTAGAAGTAGCTGTAGCAGTAGAAGTAAATGTAGATGAAGAAGTAGAAGTAGATGCAGATGTAGATGTAGATGCAGAAGTAGATACAGCTGAGCCGAATACTCGGAGCCGCTTCGCCTATCTCCGCCTCTTCTTATAACTCCTCCTATCCGCTCCTAGCTTCGCCAACCTAAACTGCAGACAACTAAACAACAGAGCAGCGTTCTCAAACGAGAGAATCGCTGCTCTGTTGTCTTTTTACAATATTAAAATGCATCGAACTGTCTCCTGCATAGGAAAAGGCTACTTAAGCGACATGTGCAGGATAGGAAAAGGATTACCTTGTTCGTCGAGTGCTGAACGCTCAAAAACCTGAAATCCCATATGCTCATAGAAACCTAAAGCTTGGGGATTTTGCTCATTCACATCCACGAGGTGTACGGAGAGTTTCTGCATGACATAAGCTACTAGCGCTTTTCCAACCCCTTTTCCCATTGCAGCAGGTTCTACGAACAGCATTTCAATCTTATTATTCTGAACCCCTATGAAGCCAAGCAACTGATCCTCATCATCTGTGAAAGCAAACAAATCGCTTATGCCCTCAAGCGCCTGCGTGACCAGCGGCCGCAAAGCATCGATCTCCTGCTCGGATAGAAAAAGATGAGTATGCCGCACGGATGATTCCCAAATGTTCAGTAGACGGTTTAACAATTCTTCATTTCTAGTTGTGAAGATTTTTATTGAGTCCATATCTTTCCCTCACGATTCAATCTAATTCGAAGAAGAAGCTGCAGCCGCAGCTGATGCAGCCGCTGCCCCGGCAAGAGCAGCCTGTTGCGCAATTACAATATTGGTAATGTTGGTAGAAAGCATCGTAGTTAATACGCCGTTTTGCACATCCTCCACAGATCTGAAGGCTACCAGTGCAGAAGACAAGAGCAGTAATTCCTGCTTGCCAATAGACCAGTTTCCGAAGCCCTTTTTTGTACGCAAAAATTCGTAAGTCTCCGAGACATCAGTAACGATGTCCTCCTTGTTGCAAGGGAGCAGGGATAACACACCCAGTGAGGAGAGGGTATATTCCTTGTCTAGCCGGATACCCTGTGCACGAAATGCCTCTCTTAATGCCAATACACGGTCCGCTGCTTGAGGGGCTTCTTCCCCAAGAACCAATACCTGGGTCAGGGCTTGCACACTGTTGCCTGACATAAACTCGGGCTTAAGCGTTACATAGAGCTGCTCCATGCGGTCCACGCCACTCTCAACATCGATATCGGAAAGACCAAGCATCGCGGAGAAGATATAATCGTCCTGTCCGGTAAGGAAACGATGTTTTGCCTTCATACTATCGTAAAATAGCTTTGCCCGTTCTACCGTACGCTGATATTGATCCGATGTTTCATTAGCAGCGATTTGATAGGCAGCAACGACGAGATAATCAGAGGCTCTGAATTTGGCTTCCTTCATTAAATCATACACGGCAAGTGTGTTTGCAAGCAGAGTTTCCTTCTCGTCAGAAAGAGAGAGCAGGGCAGCAATGCTGATCACCGAAGTCCCTCTAAATTGAGAGAAAATCCCGGTACTCTCCTTAATTAGCTCATAGCTGGCACGGATGGCTTCGTCATCTGCAACTTTGTCTTCTACAGCATACAATAGTGCCGCTAACCGATTAACCATTGCATTTTGCCATGGAAAAGATTTTTTGATCCTCTGAGCGTTGTCTGCGAACAATTCAGGCCTAGCTGGATATTGCTCCTTCATTGGATACACCTCTTATCTCTACTTTTAATTCATAACATTACGAAAATCCTGTGTTGTAGATTCATTTTACTATAAAAAATAAATCGGATGCCCACGAAAGCGGCTTACTAATAGGCTAGAGGTTGTTCAGGTGACCCCATGATTGAGTTTACTATGAGGATGTTATAATAATTATAAGATGGATCGACAGAGGTTTAAATGACAACAAAGGAGAAGAGCGACGATGACTGAGAGAATACCTGAAATCGTATTGAACGATGGAGTGAAGGTGCCTGCGATTGGTTTTGGTACCTACGCGTTAAACGGAACTGAGGGAGCACAAAACATCACTAAGGCGATTGATGTTGGCTATCGTCTGATCGACACTGCGTTTAATTATGAGAACGAAGGTGCTGTAGGCCAGGCTGTTCGGCAAAGTTCTGTGCCTAGGGAAGAGCTACTCATTACTTCCAAACTGCCAGGACGCCATCACTCTTATAAAGAAGCGTTGTCTACTATACAGGAGTCTTTATTCAGAGCCGGATTGGATTACTATGATTTCTATCTCATCCACTGGCCTAACCCTAGAGTGAATTTATATGTTGAGGCCTGGCAGGCGATGATCGAGGCACGTAAGCAAGGTTTGATTCGCTCCATCGGTGTATGTAACTTTTTGCCGGAGCATATTGAACGTTTGATACAAGAAACTGGTGTAGCGCCGAGTATGAATCAGATTGAGCTGCATCCTCATTTTAATCAGGAAGAACAGCGTGCATGGAACAAAGAGCATGGGATAGTGATTGAATCGTGGAGTCCATTGGGACGGGCTAGCAGTGTACTGGAAAATGAGGAAATAGCGGAAATAGGCAAGGTTCATAATAAATCGATATCGCAAGTTATCTTACGTTGGCATATACAGCTTGGGGCTATTCCCATTCCAAAGGCTTCTTCTCTAGAGCATCAGCGTGATAATCTGAATATTTTTGATTTTGAATTATCGGAAGCTGAGATGACCGTTATTTCCGGATTAACCTCGCCAACAGGTCGCATAGCTGATCAAGATCCTGCATCGTATGAAGAATTTTAATAAATTTAACTACAACACGCCATTTATTGGCGTGTTTTTTTATATTAGGCTCTTACTAGCGCTTTGGCATACTGTTTGCCAGACGAGAGTAGGTTGTCACTTAGTTCAGGATCTTTAACCGTCCGTGCAAGAACAAGGGAGCCAACCATAGTACTGAACAGTGCACTACCTTTGGACGCGTCAATTCCCGCCAGATTAGAGATAAAAGCAATCATCCGCTCCAGTTCCTGCGTGAATACCTGCCGAACTTCTTCTGAGGAACGGGATATTTCGCTAGAAAGGGCAGGAATAATGCAGCCCATCTCCATTTTGTCGCGGTGATACGGACTTAAATAATAATCAATGACAGCATCGATTTTGGGGTTCTGCTCTTCCTGGTCAGCGACCTTCTGCAGAAGTGCGATGGTATCGCTGATGGCATACCGGCAGGCTTCCGCTACAAGCTGTTCTTTGTTGTCAAAATGGGAATAAAACCCCCCATGAGTTAATCCGGCCCCCTTCATAATGAACGGAACGCTTACATCGTGAATACCGTTGGTGCGAAAAGCCTGAGCAGCACTTTCAACGATTTTATTTCGAACTTTTATTTTATGACCTTTGGGATACGGCATTGTAATCACTCCACAGCTTCATAGTTCTACTTTTAAAATATTATAGGCGTCATAATAAAGCCTGTCAATTTAGCGATTCTGAGAAAGTTAGCTTGTGAAAGGCGAGGCAAGGTTATTGACTGTTTTAAAATATGATGGTAATAATATATTACGATCATCATATTTTAAAAAGTTCAACAGGAGGTATCAGGAGATGAGTAAGCTTGAAGCCGTAGAAACATTGGTCATTGGATCAGGTCCGGGAGGTTATGTGGCGGCGCTGCGATCTGCACAGCTTGGGATGAAGACAGCGATTGTTGAACGCAACCAGCTTGGCGGAGTCTGCACGCATGTTGGATGTATCCCATCCAAAGCATTAATTGCTGAATCCCATCGCTATGATTTGCTCAGTCCTTTCAATTTTGCAGATGCGTCAGCATCTTTTAAAAATGCTCAGGATTTTAAACAAGGAGTTGTGAATAAGCAGGCAGGTGGAGTCAGTTATTTATTAAAGACTGCTGGGGTGAGCATTTTCGAAGGAGAGGCTAGCTTGGTGGATGAACATACAGCTATCATCAGTCAGTCTGGACAGGAGCAAACCTTATCCTTTAAAAACGCTATCCTGGCTACAGGATCTCGTCCGATTGAGCTGCCAGCCTTTCCTGTTGGCGGACGTATTTTGTCTTCCACAGAAGCGCTGTCGCTCCCTGAGATTCCAACTAGCCTAGTAGTTATAGGTGGGGGCTATATTGGTGTCGAGCTGGGGCAGATGTATGCCAAATTCGGAACAAAGGTAACGATTCTGGAAGGGGGAGAACAAGTGCTGCCTGGATTTGAGGCGGAGCTTGTGAGCCCTGTTGGAAAGCAGCTGAAAGCCAATGGCATGAAGATTATTACCGGAGCGACAGCTGTGAACGTAGTAGAGAGTGCAGATACCATTACACTGCATTATTTAAAAAATCAGGAACAGCAGCATGTTACAGCGGAATATGTGTTAGTTACTGTGGGCAGAAAACCAAATACAGACGGCAATTTAGGACTAGATCGCATAGGCTTGCCAGTGACGAGTAGGGGATTGATTGCGACGGACGAACAGTGCAGAACAGCTATCCCACATATTTTTGCAATTGGAGATATTACGGCAGGCCCGACTCTCGCTCACAAGGCATCCTACGAAGCAAAGATTGCGGCAGAGGCCATTGCAGGTCTCTCCTCCGAAGTTGATTATCGAGCCATCCCGCTCGTTGTTTTTTCGCACCCAGAGCTGGCCAGTGTCGGCTTAAGTGAAACAGAAGCAAAGGCAAAAGGCATTTCGCTGGTTATTGGCAAATCCTCCTTTGGGATTAACGGGAGAGCCTTGGCCTTGAGGGAGACGGAAGGTTTCGTCAAGCTTGTAGCGGACCTAAATTCAGGAGTCGTAGTGGGTGCACAAATCGTTGGAGTAGAGGCATCCACACTCGTGTCGGAGCTTGCTCTTGCTATTGAGATGGGAGCCACTGTGGAGGACTTGGCGATGACCATTCACCCTCATCCCACATTGGGAGAAGTAATTATGGAGGCTGCTGAAAATGCAGTTAAAAAAATGGTGATGAAAGAGAGTGGAAAATGAAGATAAAAGCAGGGCTATATATAGGAATTGCGATTGTGCTGATTGTTGGAGGGGCGCTTCTTGCTGTAAAAGGAAAGGATGCAGTCAGTCAGGCTGAGAGCAGGAAACAAGGGATTCTGGATGCGGAGCAGAAGACAATATTTTATCAGAATAGTCCAGGGTCAATTGTCGAGGTCGGTGTGGCTGCAGGTGATTCTATAAAACAGGGAGAGGTGCTGTTTAAGGTTAAATCTGCTGAAGGAGAAACGGATATAGTTGCGCCGGAGGACGGATCAGTCAACAAGATTATTGTAAAGCCGGGGGATCTAGTCCAGCTAGGAATGCCAATGGCGGTTTTGCAAAAAAACAGCTTTTATACAGATCTCTACATACAAGAAAGTGAAATCCAAAAGCTAGAGGTGAATCAAAGTATTGGCGTTCATTTTCCATATTTGGAGCACCCAACGGAGGTGACAGGTGTAATTACATCTATCGCAGCCGCGCCTCAATTTGCGAGCTTACGTATGTCACGTGAAAAAGGGCAAGCCGATTTAAGCATGTTTCTTGTCCGTGTAACTATGGATGGGAATGCTGATTTGCTTCCGGGGATGACAGCGGAGGTGAAGCTCGATGAAGTCACTGATTGACGAATGGAAGTACGTGGTGGGCAGTAAGTATTTACGCCTGATTTTTATAGGTCCGCTTATTGCGGCCCTATTTTTTGGCTTAATGTTCTCGAAGAACCAAATCAGCGAATCGCATGTTGTTGTCATTGATGAGGATCACAGTTCGTATTCACGACAGCTGATCTCAAAGATAAATGCCTCTCCATATATGAACGTAACAAATGTGTACTCCAGCCGCCTGAACCCAGAGACGTTACTAGCAAATGAGCAGGCTGTAGCGGTCATCATGCTTCCCAAAGAGTTGGGGCAACATCAGCAGCAGGGGATATCAACGAATATTGGCATCTTAATGGATAATACAATGCCATCAGGGTTAACCAGCATCCGGACTGCGATTCAGGAAGTCATCCAGACGGAAAATGTGACTCTTTCTATGACCCGGTTCCTCCAAAAGGGGATGGATGCCGAAACCTCTAAAGGGCTTGCTTCTCCGTTATCTCTCCAGCAGCGGATGTTGTTTAACCCGACCACAAGTTATGTGGGTTTTATGGTCATTGGATTTGTGAATATTGTGGTGCTGATGATTACAACAAGCGCAGCGGGTTCAATTGTCCCTCGGTTGCGGCAGGAGGGGAAACTCTTTGCAAACGGGAAGTCTCCTTGGCAGATTTGGGTTCGCAGTGTACCTTACGCTGTTTTGACCACTATTTCGCTGCTCCTATGTTATGGCTTATTAAAGCAGGTGGGGGGAATGCGCTTTGAAGCAGCGCCTTATCTGTTTATTATTCCACTGTTTGTATATGCCTTTGCCTTGTCGCTTATGGGTCTGTTGATTGGTTATACTGCCAAAGACGTATCCAAAGTTAATTTACGAACCAATTTCGTGTTGTATCCGTCGTTTCTTGCTACTGGAATCCAGCTGAGTCCACTTGCCTTTCCAGAGTTTTTTCAAATTTCCGCATGGGTATTACCTATGAACTGGCTTAATCGCCTCATACGTGGAATGGCTTTTCGGGATGGGGCGCTAACAGCCTACAGTCAGGAGCTGGGGGCGCTGCTGATGATTATCGGCGTTGTATCCTTATTCATTGGATTGCTGGTGCTTAGGGAGATGAAGAAACCAGAGATTCAGTTCTCAGAATCAGTCAGCGCTTGAGTAATTTGATCTAGTCTAGTTTAGTCCAGTCGTGCAAACCGTTGTTCTGTTTTATCAAGATGCTTCACCCGCTCTTCTAAGCTGCGATCTGACATCCCGGCATAATTATACCAACGGAGGTTCTTCCGTATTCCCATTTTGCGGAAGGTGCCTCTAAATAGAATTTTGGTGATGGGGTTGCCAAAAATCCAACGATAAAAGAAGTCGGGCGTGTTCATTACGGTCAGCAGGGACACTCCTTTAATATTCGGGAGTAAGCATTTGAAGGGCCGCCCAGGTTTAGTTTCTTCGTAGACAATGCCTTTTGCGAATACCTTATCAAGGAAACCTTTGGTAAGAGCGGGCATGGCTTCCCACCATATAGGGAAAATGAAGACAATATGATCCGCTGCTATAAGACGCTGCTGATAATTGGCGACTAGCGGGTCGGGGGTTCTCTTTTGCCGCCAAGCAGTGAGTTCTTCGTGCGACATGACTGGATCAAATCCATCGGCATGCAGATCGATAAGATCAATCGTATGGCCTTTGGTGGTGAGACCTCGCATTACGGAGGCTAATAAGGCTGCGGAATAGCTTCGCTGATGGGGGACATTCTCGGACGCTGTTGCTCCGTATGGATGATCAAAAATAATTAAGACATTCATATAAATACCTTCTTTTCGTATTATTGTTTCCTTGAAATAAAATATTAACTATGGAAACAATAATACGTTTTAAGTTTCCTTGTTGTCAATATTATTTCTAGGAAACTTTATTTATGATCTGTGTCTTGTTAAAATGAGCATAAGATGAATTTACGAGGAGACTTAACAGTGACGCATTCTTTCGAGAACTTACCTAATAAGGATATTCTGATAAAAAAACTGATAGAGATGATTCCCCAACTACAAAAGCGATTTCAATCGGAGGATGATGAAGAGAAGGAATGGTTGATTCAGAACTGCAGTAACCCCCTTATCATTGATTTCCTCCAAGACTCCACAGTCATGATGCTGCATGTAATAGATGCGATTGGACAGCTTGAGCCGGTGAATGGCACTACCATTTCGAAGCAATTCGGAATTCCGAAAGGCAGCGTGTCCAAAATCACTAGAAAATTAGTGCAGCAGCAAATTATTCGCACGGAGTATCTTCCCGATAATAAAAAAGAAGTGCTGTTTCTTACAACACCTCTGGGTAAAGAAATATTCGTTTTGCACCATGCTCTACATCATCAGATGAATAAAGGGATAAACCGGTTTCTACAGAGATATAACACAGATGAATTGTTATTTCTGATCCAAGCGTTCAGGGATACTTTAGAAGCATCATGGGTTCATTCGGAATCGGTTGCTGAAGAAGAACTATTAAACACTGGAGAATCTCTTGAGGCAATGAAAAACGATGAAATGAGTCAAATCGTAGACATGCTTAACCAACTGGATACGCGTAACCTCAAAAAGGCTAAGGCAGTTCTCCAAGCTATGTTTTTCACCCCTTTTGATTAGCTTTATATTTTTTGATAATGGCTTATTTTCTTTTCACCCTTCCACAATTGCTCTAAAAGCATGGCCAGTATAGTGCCGACAAGCAGACCATTACTGCAAATATATCGAAGTGTGGAAGGAAGACTCTGAAATACCGCTGGAGGCAAAAACATAAGTCCGATGCTCACCAACAACGTTATTCCTAGTATCGTTAATCGGCGATGATCAAGCTGTTCCCGCAACAAGGATTGGAATGCAATCCCTACGATTTGTACAAAAGTAGCTAGAAGTGCTGCACTGGCTACTGGCGCTGGAAGTAACGCTAGCACATTGACAACGGACGGCATAAGCGCGATAACGGTTAGTAACAGACAGGCCATAAGAAATGGCCGAATTCGCTTTTGCCCCGTTAATTTCATAAAGCCCGCCGAGGCTGGCAATGGAACAACGCCTATCGTTGAGAATAGGGCGGCTAGTATATGAGAGATCCCTCCCGTCCAAATCCCTCGACTTAATGCTGTTTTTTCATCTTTCGGTACAACCAGAACTACTTGTTTTACAGCGGAAATAGAAGAAATTGTATTGGATACTAACAAAAACGTAAACAACAGTGAGGTAATCACGATCCCTAGATCGAATTGAGGTACTCCCCAAGCAAAAATTTGAGGGAACTTCAAGACGGGAGTTGAAGCTGTAAATGTTAGCCTCACTTTCCCCAATGCTGCAAATAGTCCCGAACCCAAGCCGATTCCAATCAGTACGGCGTAACTACTAATCCATCCTCTTCCTTTAATAGAGAGAAAAATAACAAGTCCAAAAATAAAAAAGGATATGAGTGCTGCCATAACATCTGGTTCGGCGCTTGTTCCCTGTAATCCAAGCATGCCCTTGACTAATACACCGCTTAATTGCAAGGAGAGAATGAACAAAAATGAACCTGAAACTAAGGGTGTAAATAAAAATTGAAGCCTATAAACTAGCCCTGTAGTTCCTAATACGAAGAGAAGAAGACCGGCTACGATTAATCCTCCTTCTAGAATTTGTAATGTATGCATCTGATCTTGCCCTTGAATGAAGGCTAAGTTGCCTAATATGACAAAGATACTTACCCATGATCCCGCAGGTCCATCTGCAATAGGGTATTTATGTCCGAAGCACCCCTGAATAAACGAACTGATTCCTACAACGAAAAACGTCCGCTGCATTAAGGTTGAAATTTGTTCAAACGACAATTGAAAAATACCTCCAATGACAATGGGCAGAGCCACTGCATTGGCTAGCAAAAAAATAAACCATTGTACAGTACTGAGACTATTAGTAACGCGTTTATTCTCCATATCAACTCACCTTTACTATTGTTAACTTTACAATCTATACGGAAAATGAAAGCCACCTTTCGATTTGAAATCGTTAAAAGGTGGCTTGCTTATTAATCTATTACCATTTGCGATATGGCAAAAACTTTCCGTTCATCGTCAGAATGATGCGGTCACCGTTCGGATCTTCTTGCTTTTGTACGTCGAATTGGAAATCGATTGCGCTCATGATACCTTCGCCAAGCTTCTCTAAAACAAGTTCTCTAATCGTTGGACCGTATACAAGCAGCATTTCGTATAGGCGATACAATCCTGGATCTGTAGGCGGCATATCGATGACATCACCACGGTGTGGGATTTGTGCGAGCGCTTGAACCACTTGTTCGTCGAGTTCAAGCAATTCCCCCATTTTATCTGCTTCATTACGTGTCATTGTTGCTTGACCCAACAGTGCAGTTACAACCCAGCTCTCTGAATGCTCGCTTACCTTTGCGATTTCGCCCCAAGTTAATCCTTTTGCAAATTTAGCGTCCAATATCTGTTGTGTCGCTTCTTTTCTATTCATATTTCATTGCTCCCTTTAGTTTAGTATAATGAGTATCGCTTAGTGCTTGTCGTGGCCTGTTACTTGTTCATATCCATTTACAATCAGATCGAGTTTACCAGTGTCTGGTGCAATCACCAGACCATGAACAGCTACCTCTTTCGGAATGAGCGGATGATTACGCACCAGATCTATGTTTCCTCTAATCGAATCTACGACATTCGTAAAGCCGAACAACCATTTATGAAGATCGATACCTGCATATTCAAGTGAAGAAAGAATTTCTGGTGTCGCGACTCCGCGATCCATTATTTTTTGAAGTGTTCCTTCAGGGTTGCTTTGACTCATGCCACAATTGTGGTGACCGATGATATAAATTTCTTCCGCATTCAGTTCGTAGACAGCCGTTACGATACTGCGCATGATGCTTCCAAATGCATGGGTAATCGTTCCACCTGCTGTTTTGATGACTTTGGCATCCCCATTGTGTATGTTTAGGGCTTTAGGCAGCAGCTCAATCAGTCGAGCATCCATGCATGTTACGACAATCATGCGTTTTTTAGGGAATTTCGTTCCCTCATAAGGTAGATACTCCTTGTCTTCTACGAACTGATCGTTATACTCCAAAATTTCTTGTAATAGCATTCTTGGGCCTCCTTTGAAGTGTTTTAGTTATCACTGTTTCAATGGCTACTAACTAGTGAATCAGGATATAACTAAGTATAGATATTCATGCTTAAATGCTGAATAAGTTGGCGAAACGCTATATGTCCATTTGCTTTCATGACGAAAGGATTGATTTTTATTTTTGATCATATCGATTTTGCGATACTAGCATTACTAAGAGAAAACTCCAGAATTCAGTGGAAGGACATTGGCCAAAAGATACATATGACCGGCCAAGCGGTCGGAAATCGCATTAGGCGTTTAGAAGATTTGGGGGTTATCGAGCAATATACGATCGTTACTAATAAAGCAAAGCTAGGTCTGTCTATCACAGCCTTTATTACATTTTTTGTGGAATCAGCCAATCATCCTTTATTTCAGAAGTTCGTGATGGCAGAGGATGCTATTACCGAAGTGCATCGAATTAGCGGAGAAGGATGTTATGTATTAACCGGACATTTTGCTTCTAATGAGGAGCTTGAGGCATTTCTGGCTCAACTTTTGAATCATGGGAATTATCGAGTGAGTCTATCCATCGGAAAAATAAAATCTTAATCCATACAAAAAAGAGGGGCGTAGACCCCTCTTTTTTTCCAATTTATAATTTTTGATAATGATGTAAGAGATTCTCTATTCTATTCTGAATCATTTGTTTTAAGGCTTCAGGTTTCACGGATGTAACAGCATGACCATATCGCATAAAATAATTAGCCAAGAAATCCTCTTCACCTGGATTATAGAATCCCTTAATGACTGTTTTCGGACCCACCTCTATTTCCATAGAAGGATAATGTTCTTTATAAAAAATATCCTTTGCTTGTTCCGCAATCCCAACTTCAAAGTCAATACTTTTCGCAGACTGATAGATTTCTAATGAACGACTAAGAAGTTCTTCTATAGAATAACGAGTTTTGTTTTCCTTTTCTTCAATGAAGGTTATTCGATCACATCTAAAAACTCTATATGTATTCGTCGTAAGCTCTATTCCAGTGGCATACCATTGACCAAACTTAGCGGAAATCCTAAAGAATTGAACAGGGTAGCTTTTTGTTTGGTTTTCTTTTGTATATTCAATGTTACAGGCACTCTCATTTAGAATACTTGCTAGGATTTTATCTAAAAAACGGCTGACATGCTTATGCTGATACATTTCGAATTGCAGGACCTTTTTCATTTTGTGAATCTGGTTGATTTGTGTACTCGATAGACAGTGCTCAAACTTTTCGTTTAGCTTGTTAACACTTAAATGAAAGGGTGTAGATTGATAAGATTCTAATGTCAGCATGGCAAAATACAGCGCATAGACTTCATCTATCGTGAAAATAATAGGGGATAACAATCTGTTTTTTAAAAGTCCATAACGTCCGTGTCTTCCATGTTCCGCGAAAATAGGCATACCTAATTGTTCTAATGAACTAATATCGCGTAGAGCTGTACTTTTTGAAATAGTGTATTTATCCATGAGATCACTTAAATTAAAGAATTCTCGATTGTTTAAGTACCTCATCATGTCATTTAACCGTTCTGATTTTTTCATATATAAAACTCCTTATAAAGGTGTCATGTTTTGATGCCTTTATATAGGATAATAAGTTTAAGGCCAGATATCAAATATATAAAAAGGAGAGATTTATACTATGAGTACAACCCTAGAAGTAGCTATTTTTTTATCGATGAATGGAAGAGCTAAGGAAGCTATAGAATTTTACAAGAAGCATTTTGATGCAGATGAATTGTTACGTGTTACCTATCAACAACTAGCAGAGCGTGACAGCTCCATACAGCTTACGGATGAAAATAAGGATTATATTACTCACTCTGTCCTGTTAATCGGAAAAACAAAAATAATGATAGCAGAAGATACAATGAATACGAATGAGAAATATACAGTGGGCAATAACACTTCATTATGTATTCAAAGTGCTGACTTAGAGGGGATTGAAGGTTTTTATAAAAGCTTAATCACAGACGAGCGCGTGAAAATTATTGCTCCGTTATCTAGCAATGTGTTTAGTAAAGCCTACGGTATCATTGAAGATCCCTTTGGTATTCAAATCCAACTCATGTTTGATGAAAGATTACATTAAAAAAGCTTCCTGCTTCTAAAACAAACTTAGTTTAATATTCAGCCGACTTAATTTCAGGTGTATTGTCCTGAGTTTGGCCGGCTTTTTTTGAGAGTGCTATCTGAGGAATATAAATTATTTCAATTCCCCGGTGTCCTTCATATATTGATAATGCTGAGTGAGCTGCTGAAGGGTCGTTTCTTCATTAAAACTGAAATCATTCGATAAAAAGTAAGCGCGTGAGAGATCCTTTTGATTTTCAAACTGGTAAGGCAGTTCATCAATGCGCCTTCCTCCCACGCGGCTGATCTCTGGGAATTCAGCAATCGCTTGAGACATTGCATAAATCTTTTGGGAGAACTCTGGGATTGAATTTGGTGGAATTGAAATCACATAATCGGTGGTTCTCAGGAACTCGAGAAAGCTAGTTTGGGTGAAATCTGTTTTCTGATAAGCTTCCCAAATAGCATCGGTATTCACGGGTTTACCCAGAGTCCTTTGATAGACATCTGCATATTTTTTAATCCAGAGGACTTCCTCGTAATTCTTAGAAACGTTATATTTATCAGTTTTGTGAAGAGGATACTGGATAATGTACTGTTGGTAGTTAAATTTGATGTCTGGATTGAGCTTAGGGTAGAGCTCCAAAATGTCGGATCCATCGTCATTTTTTCCTATGACTCTTGAATATTCAAAATCAATAAAATAGTATGCCTTCATATATGCTAGAGCATTCTTCACATATTTATCTCCTGACTTGTGACTCCCCGAGAAGCACCCTGTCAACAGAATACAGCAAATGATCATCAGAATGGAGATTTTATAAGAGCCTCTCATCACTCATTCCCTTCTTTCATCTGTTCATAACTGCTAACAAATTGCCTATAGATTTCATAAGAGTCGTATGGTTCAGCAGAAGCGAAATTGTGGCGGATCAATTGCAGCTTTGTACTGCCTTCAAATCTGTATGGAAGTGCTATGGTGGAACCGAGCTGATTGACTAAATTCGGAGAAGGTGGTCTGTGCGGATAGAATCCCTTTATAATCTCATAAAAGTCCTTGGATAACGGAATGAAATCTTTTTCGGTAACTCCATCGATGATATATGGTGCGGTTCCATCCCTCTCGTATGTAGATTTGTAAATCTCCCCATACTTCAGCGTTTCACTGAAATAGTCAGAAGGGAACTTGAAATTTAAATGTCTGGCGTACAATGAAGGGGCATAAGCAAAGAAAAGACCGTCTAGATAACTTTCCTGATGTTGTTCCGAACGAAAAATTGAATAGTATGATTTCGCATAAATGGAACTGGCAAAAAATTTAATGTTCGGATCATTAATGGGAGATAAGATTAGTTTCTCATAACCGTCTTTGTTGGTTACGCCCGTCCGTTCTACTACTTTGAATTGTAGGTTGTATCTTGGGGAGAGTGTGTTCAGAATATCTTTTTCGTATCGATTGCCAGACTTTGGACCTGGTCCACAAGCTGTCAACAGTAGGATTAAGGCTAGAATGATCAGTAAGTAACCATAATTTGTTCTACTCATATACGCCTCCAGTATTTTGAATTTATGTCCATTATATACCATACCCCGTTTTCATAATTAAGTTAAACGCGATTACCGATAAGATTAATAGATGGATACTGTGATTACCAAAAGCATGCCATTGTAATTATGTTTAAATGGAGGAAAGACGGATGAAGAGGATTTTTAGTGTTTTGCTAATTGTATTACTGGTTATACCAGCGCTCGGCACTACAACCTTTGCGAGCAATACGGTGAAGGCTAAGGTAACCGAGAGCAGTACATATTTTGATGGAGAACAGCGGAACCTGAATGGGTTCAACATATCGAATAACAATTATTTCAGACTACGCGATTTGGCAGAGTATTTCTCGGGAACGAGCAGCCAGTTTGATATCACTTGGAATAAAGCGAACAATGCGATTGAGATCATAACTGGACAAGCTTATACGCCCGAAAAGAAAACAACAAGTAACTATTATAGCCGCCATAAAAATTATGCTGCTACGCTTTCAAGCTCTAAGGTGCTAGTCAACGGACAGTTACAGTCTATTACAGCGTACAATATTGATGATAACAATTATTTTCAGTTGAGAGATTTGGCGGGCAAAATCCCGTTCGATATTGAATTTGACGTTCAGTCTGATCGCATATCGTTATTCTCCAAAATCCCAGATCATGCTTACCGGGTAAAGACGGCGGCTGTAGCTGAGAGTAATGCGGAATCTTCTTATTTTCCTAGATGGAAAAGTACGGCCTCTTCTTATCTTGTGAATAATAAGGATGGGACTGTAAGTGTTATTGAGGCGAACAAAGAGTTTACGATTGAAACGTACAATGAGAAGTACGAACTAACAGGCAATAAGAGCATTCCTTTTGAGCTTCCGGTGTTTGGTGGATTCTTTAGTGGGGAGAAGTATAACTATATTGCTTTTGGCCAAGAGAACCGCGAAGAGAATGATAGCAAGGAAGTCATTCGTATTGTCCGTTATGATAAAAGCTTCAATAGAGTAGACAGTGTCTCCATAAAGGGTGGGGAGAGCTATACCGTTAGCCCTTTTGATTCAGGCTCCGGCAGGATGGCTGAAGCTGGAGATACGCTTGTATTTCACACTTCACGTACACGATACACGACAGAAGATAAATTAAATCATCAATCCCAGCTTACCATTATTGTAAATACTAAAACCATGACCGTGACCAATGATCTGGGAAGATTCCAGAAGAATCATGTCAGTCACTCTTTTGACCAATATGTATTGTTTGATGGTACTGCGCATGTTCTAGTTGATCATGGCGACGCTTATCCCCGTTCGATTGTTCTGAATAAAGGAGACGGAGCCAGTTATAACGAAGTGGATTTATTTAATATTCCCGGCAAAATCGGAGCGAACGCGACGGGTGTTTCTATAGGCGGATTTGAGATGTCCCCGGCGAACTATATAGTCGCTATGAATTCGGTAGATCATTCCCTAGTCAAAGAGTATACATCTTTTGAGATGGTGGGTTTAGAAACGGACCAAAGGGATGTCATACTTAGTGTGTTGCCCAAGTCCAACCTGAGCAGTACTTCGGTGAATCACATTACCTTGGCTAAATATGTAGGCACGAACCTGATCGCATCCATCCCTAAACTAGTAAAAATCACAGACGATAAAATGATGGTGCTGTGGCAGGAGTTTGATAAAGAGAATCATCCGGGTGATCTGAAATATGTTCTTATAGATGGAGCGGGAAAAGCTACTAGCGACATCCAAACGATCAAGCATTTTGCCTTATCAGAGTGCAGTCCTATTATTAGTGGAGACAAAATCATTTGGTATACGAACAATAAAGGATCCAGAGTGTTCTATTCGATCCCGTTAAATTAACGGATTCAATTAACAACAAAGTGGGTAAATTAGACTATAAGCTATAAATAGGACCTTCTAAATAGAAGGTCTATTTTTTCACGCAAAAATTACATCATCCCATGGAGGTCGCTATGCATCGCGTAAATCTAAACCAGGAACAATTCAACCAACAGGTGATTAATCACGCCTCCTTTGGGATCGCCCTTTTATCGCCAAATGGTTTGATTCTGACCGTAAACCCGGCCTTTGAGCAGACTTTTGGTTATTCCACTGAAGAGTTTGAGGGTATGCGGTTAGAAGACCTTTCTCACCCCGAGGATTTCGGCAACCTTCATGATTTAAAAGCAGTTTTGGGTGAGGAAACAGAAGTGCAGATGGAAAAGCAGTTTATCACAAAAAATGGAGATTATATTTGGGGACAGCTCACGCTCCACCTATTCAGCGACGAGTCGAACCAGCCAGCATACTTCATTTGCCAAATCGTTAACATTACAAAGCAAAAGGAATCCGAGCAACGCCTTCAGGAGTCTGTTGAACGGTATACGTCGCTTAAAAAATATAACCATGACGCCGTCATTTCTTTTGACCTTGACGGTCGAATCATTAACACCAATAGTATGGCGGAAAAGATAACGGGCTATGCCATCGAGTCCGAGTTGATCGGGATGAAGCTTGCGAGTCTGATTGGAGAAGAGAATGTCCAGCGCATTCTGGAAAGAGCCCTTTACGATAATACAGTTGAGCAGTATATCAATAAGCTTGTCACTAAGGACAGCGAAGTCGTTGAAGTGCTCACCAGTATTGCACCTATTTATGTGAACAATCATAATATCGGATTTTATCTTATATGCAAGGACATTTCCGAGCAAAGGCAATTGTCGCTAGCTAAGGAAGCCGCAGAGTCCACGAATAGAGCTAAAAGTGAGTTCCTGGCTATGATGAGTCATGAAATTCGCACTCCCATGAACGGGGTGATAGGCATGACTGATATTCTGCTTGAAACAGAGCTTAATGAAGAACAACGTGAATATGTAGAAATCATTCGCAAAAGCGGAGGAATCCTGCTCAATATAATCAATGATATTCTTGATCTTTCAAAAATTGAGGCAGGCCGCAGCGAGCTACAAGAGGATACATTCGATCTGCGAACTTGCCTCAAGGACAGCTTTTCTGTTATTGCAATAAAAGCTGAACAAAAACATCTGGAGCTCACCAGCATCATAAATCATGATGTTCCTGACTTTATTTACGGTGACGAGGAACGCTTGAAGCAGGTGTTCTTGAACCTGCTAGGGAATGCTGTGAAATTCACACCCGCGGGCAGCATATCGGTAAAAGTGAGGCTTGTAAAGGATGATCCCTTCCTGCTGGCCTTTACGGTAACCGATACTGGCATTGGAATTGATCCTGATCGACTTACTGATATTTTTGAACCGTTTGAGCAGGTGGATAGCTTTATGATGCGGAGACATGAAGGCACGGGTCTTGGCCTTGCCATCAGCCGCAGAATTGTCGAAATGATGGGTGGTGAGATCTATGCGGAGAGTGACGGCAAGAGCGGTACGTCGGTTACCTTCACAATCAGGCCCAAGAAATCAGTGGTAATTCCTAGCCAAGAGGCTAACATTAACAAGCTTCATACCGCACGTGAGGCAAGAATTTTACTTGCTGAAGACAACTCTATCAATGCGCTAGTGCTGACCAAAATACTCGAAAAAATGGGTCACAGTGTTATCGCCGTCACAAACGGCATAGATGCGGTTGAAGCAGCACGGAAAGAACCCTTTGATCTTATTTTATTGGATCTTCACATGCCCATTATGAACGGTATAGAGGCTATGAAGATGTTAAGAGATGAGCATCAAGAGAAATGTCCGCCCATCATCGCGGTCACGGCTAATGCTTTGAAGGGTGACCGTGAAAACTGTCTAGCTGCCGGGATGGACGAGTATATCAGCAAGCCTGTAAAGCGTGAAGTCATCGTAAAGATGTTAGATCAGTTTGTGATCTAATATAAACAGCATAACCACTCAGTGATATTATCCCCTTCAGGTGAACAGTAAAAAGCCAGTCCATTACTGTTACACTTGGAGGGGATCGCTCTATCCATTGAATTACATAGCATTGCACGTTATACTTTGATGAGAAATACGGACCCGCTTATCATATAACAGATCCGTCCTTCTATAAGGTATGGATCTTATTTTTTGTATGTATATATTCAGTCAGAGACGGAGGCGCAACATTGCAGCTAATCAATCAATCAGAAGTACAAGATAGGATCGACCTGCTTAAAGATCAGGATCTATATATCCATCTTGAGATGACAACGGGAGCCTACGCTGCCCATTTAGATAGTTCGAAGCATCCAGCCGCTACTTTTATTACCAATGCTGTTATTCGATATTCCCATGGTTCGATTTCCGGCAACGGTCCTTATCGGGTCGGCTTAAAAATGTCGCAGGGCTGGGTTTACTCGGAAGGGCTAACTCACTATGAAGAGAGTGAGACAGGCAGATTGATTATGGCTGGACATGATGCTCAAGGCAAACTGATCGTATCGTTACAATTAAGCCGAGAGCCGTTCTAATGGAAGAGGAGATGAAGAGTTCTGTGGAAAAACATATTCTTGTTATTTTGCCACATCCGGATGATGAGGCCTTCGGTATATCAGGTACCCTTGCCAAACATATACAAAATGGGACCCAAGTTACCTACGCATGCCTAACGCTTGGAGAAATGGGCCGCAATATGGGCATCCCGCCCTTCGCAAATCGGGTAACCCTCCCGGTAATACGTAAGAAGGAGCTGGAGGAATCCTGCGAGGCTATTGGCATACAGGATTTAAGAATGCTTGGTTTTCACGACAAGACGATAGAATTCGAAGATCAAGTCTTGCTCGATGGGCAGATTGATGCGCTCTTGAAAGAGCTTAAACCTTCGTTGATCATCACTTTCTATCCAGGGTACAGCGTTCATCCTGATCACGATGCTACTGGAGCCGCAGTGATCCGAACCGTTGCAAGACTTCCAAAGGAAGAAAGACCTCCTGTTCACTGTATAGCTTTTGCTAATAATATTGTAGAGATTGGGGAGCCAAAGGTTATCAATGATGTGAGAGATTTCCTCAAGCACAAGATGGCGTCCATTCAGGCGCATCGTTCCCAATTCCAAGCTGCTGAGCTGTTGGGCAGCAAACCTTTAAATGATAAAGAGATCCAAGCTCGTTTTGGAACAGAACATTTCTGGATTTATCCGTTTGAATGATAATGATCTGCTAACTCATATTTACTATACAAAAGCTAAGTCCGGGCATATACGCTCGGACTTTTTTTGCTCATATTCTACAAAAAATTCATTATTATGACGTTTTTTCTCGCTTACAATCGAATTATGATAGAGACCTTAGGTCTTTACTCCCTTTTTCAATATACATAACAAAGATCGGTGTTTTTTATTCACATTTATGGTAAGGATTGGTAGGTTGGTCGACCAAACTAAATGCTTTTAAAAAGAGTAGAGGAGAGTTACATTGAAAAAGAGAATAATTTCAATTATGGTTGTTGCTATGCTTATTTTCATTCCAATAAATGCTGATGCAATGAACGTCAATCAAAATGAGACAGACTTTAAGGCTATTGTTGCTGGTATATCAGTTAATGAAACAGCGATCATGAGCATTGATGAGGTTCCTGAAATAACAATTAACTGGTTGCGTGAGCAAGGTGCAGCTGTCAATGAGGATAGTGCTATACAGTTTGTACCTGCTACTCAAAACATTGCAACAATGCGGAGTGGTGAAATAAATGGCGAAGCCATTCGTATTTGGAATGAATTGGATGACGGCGATATAAGTGTCAATACGATATTACCAATCTCACAAGCTAACATAATAAATAAGATAATTGAGGCCGGCAAGCCAACAGGAACACCGGGAACAGTCGGTTACGGATTGAGTTCTGTTAGTATATTTACTGCACATGCAGATGCGTATAACAACGTTACTTATATTCGCCCCTTGCGGCAAGAGGTTACGGCTTATGCAAACAACGGGTTCAATATTAATAATTTTACAGCTACCTGGGTTACTTTGGGTACTCTGCTGACCTATCCAGGATATACCGCTGCATCTGAAGCGAATGATTTTCCATTCAGGCATGAAATAGTTACAAGTGTCAGTTCACCAGTTATGGGTACAAAATATACAGGGTATAATGCATTAGGTAGTAATAGGGTATTTCTTGTAGGAGGGGGGCTCGCTTGGGCTTGCGGAGTGGTTTATGATATAAATGTAAACGGTAACATTCAACATTTTGAAGTTACCGGTATCTTGTAAAACATTTTGAAGATATTGTTTCTAAAAAGGTATAGTTAATAAGTGTTTTTCCTGAGATTTGTCATCTATTGATTTCGTCAGGTAAGGAGGTGTATCCGTTTGAGAAAATCATACTTCATTCTCATTTGTGGAATAGTCGTTCTTTCGCTGTTATCTACTGCATGCAGCAAGGATAAACCTAAGTATGCTGAGCTTTTCACACATGTGGAGAAGCATAGGGCTGTGTTCATGCAGCCGCGCGAAGAAGGGCTTGCTGCTTTAAAAATTACGGATGCCGTGGGTGAATACGATACAACTTTGGGTACAATCCTGCAAGATGATATCCTAACCGTCAATCAAATGGAGTTTATACAACAGGTTGTGGTAGATGTTAATACTAATAAAATCATAGGTTACCGGATAGGAACCGTTTTCCCTAGATCGGAAAGTGGCTTTCGATATGCAAGAGAACTGGTGCGTGCTTTTCTGGATCATTACGAACCTGTGGAAGATGAAGAGACTGACAAAGTCGAGAAATCAGTCCAAACGATTGACAGGATGACTCTTCCGTTAAAGCCACTGGTAGGAAGTATTGAAGAATCATGGTCATACGGCAAGGGTGAGAATAAAATGCTCATCACCTACAAGATGACGAACAGTCTGGAAAGTGATGATGAATTGCCGCTGAATTTTTATTTCAGCCATGAAGAGAAGTAGGGATGACAACAGAACAGCTTGGAACCCATTTTTTACAGGGTTCAGGCTGTTTTTTTATTTGTGTGAATTGATGGCCCTTGTGGCTTTGTTATTTCAAAGACAATATATGATTTACAAAAAAATTTCCAGAGACTATTATATTTCTATGCGTAATATTTTCCTTTTTTAACTAGATTATTGTAAGAATTTATCTTTGGAGGTTCAAATGAAAAAGCACGACAAAATCATTTCCTTCATCTTCATGTTCATTATGATGGTGACGGCTATTTTCTGGGTGAACTCAACCACTAGTTGGACTATGATGGGTACCCTTGCTTCCGTGGCCTGTTTCGTACTTTTTGTATTATTGGGACTCCGCACTATACCTGTTTTAACAGATTTTGTTCTGACAAATCCAGCACCTGAAGTAACTCTGGAAAATAAAACACGGGACAGAAAGCAGGCTTGGCTACATATTATCGGCTGGATAGTGGCTAGTCGGGTCTTGCTTATGTTTATCGGTTATATATTTTTGATCATACAGAATGGCTATTCCGGTGGTTTGTTTAACAAAATAGCTGAGACCTGGCATATATCGGGGATCGACGCTTCACATTATTTGGGCATCGCGGAGAATTGGTATGTGACGGAGGGAGATCCGAAATACCATATTGTGTTTTTCCCTTTTTTTCCAAATCTAATTAAAGTAGTTCAGGTATTCGTAGGGAATTATCTCGTCGCTGGATTTATCGTTTCTAATATTTGCTCGCTTGTTGCTGCCTTGGTCGCCTATGAGCTTGCCGCACTAGACATGCATCGAAAGAGTGCTATGCGAGTAGTAAAGTATATTTTTATATTTCCGGCTGCGTTCTTTTTCTTTATTCCTATGACCGAGTCTCTATTTCTGGCCTTATCGCTGTTGTGTTTATATTTTGTGAGAAAAAAAGAATGGCTCATCGGATGTTTATGCGGTGCACTTGCAGCGTATACGCGTTCTCCAGGGGTGCTGTTGATTGTACCGGTTGCGATTGAATTTGCACGGGAACTTATCGGGAATTATAAATTACTAGATAAAAAAGCGTTTATACATAAACTGACCACCGCCGTTGGCTGTCTTGCTATCATATCGATGGGTTTGCTGGCTTATCTTTATATCAACTACTATGTTACGGGAAATGCTTTTCAGTTCAGTATTTACCAGAGGGAGCATTGGTCACAGAAGTTCTATCTCTTTTTCGATACCGTAAGATATCAGATGGAATATGCGGTGGGCACCTTTAAAAGTGGAGATAGCCGTTCTTTTCTCGGCATGTGGCTGCCTAATTTAATCGCTATATTCTCAGCACTAATTATCATGTTTATGGGAGCAAGAAAACTACGGCCATCCTACACTGCTTATTTTATCGTGTATTTTGCTTTCGTAGTGGGAGCTACCTGGCTGCTGTCAGCCCCGCGTTATTTGCTTGTTGCCTTTCCGCTAGCTTTTGCTGCCGTTGCGCTCACTAATGAAAAGCCGAAGGATGTTGCACTCACTGTTATATCTGTTGTGGGTAGTATACTGTACTTGGCAATGTTTGTAGCGGGATATCCGGTGTATTGAGGAATCGTGTTAAAATAGGAGAACGCCTAGGTGCGTTCTTCTTTTTTATTGCGAATAATCTTATAGAAACGATGGTGGGTATGAAGATTGATTACGACAATCAGGTGATCGAGTTTAATGTTCAATATGGAAACGGGAAAAAAATCTCCATTCATATAGATTCGTCAGGGCGCATAACACTCAAGGTACCTAAGAAAACATCTGAAGAGACGATTAAAAGTGTGGTTGAGCGTAATGGAAAAATGATTGTGGAGAAGCTGCAAAGTCTCGAAGCGGCTCGTGAAACACCAAAGATGATCAGAGCGTACGAAGATGAAGGAAAGTTCTTGTATCTAGGCAAATATTACTCTCTGCATGAGCTTATAGAGACAGCGGAGCTAAGTGAAGAACAACTTCAGTTAAAGCTGAAAAAGTTCTATTCCTCTAGCTGCAAGAAGCTTATAGGAGAGCGGATCACTAGGTACCAGACGCAGCTTAGAGTAAAACCTAAGAGTATCGAGATTGTAGAGTCCAGGACCAAATGGGGAAGCTGCAGCTCCGATAAAAAGCTAACCTTTAACTATCGTCTGGCCATGGCTCCCGTGGAGGTTATCGATTATGTGATCATTCATGAGTTATGTCATTTGCTGCATATGAACCATGATCGCTCCTTTTGGCGACGGGTTGGAAGCCTAATGCCGGATTATAAGGAGAAGGAAGAATATTTAGCAAGATATGGACGGGCTATGACGTTATGAAAAAAAGGGTATTCCAGTGCAACTAGAGTAATGGTTGCCGGGAATACCCTTCGTTATTTTAACCCCTTTGCAGCAATCGATAGAGGTTAAGTGCCAGTTGAATCTCGAATAACTCATCTGAGTTTTTCAGATCTATATTTAGCAAATCTTTGATTTTATCAATCCGGTAAATAAAGGTGTTGCGGTGAATAAACATCGCTTTGGCGGCTTCGGTTACATTCTGATTGTACATAAAATAGTACTCCAAGGTAGACATGAATCTCGTGTTCATCGTCTGGTCATGTTCATGGATGCCTCCCAGAACTTTGTTAAAGAATGTCTCCATTTCCGTAGGCTTAATATTGGAATCCAAAAAATGATAGACAGAATAATCCTCGAAGTGAGCAATGCTCCGGCTGTCTTTATTAAACCGCTGCATGAGCCGCATAGCTTCCTGGGCCTCGAAGAAGCTTCGATGGAGCGAAGCAAGTGTCTTATACTGACTGCCAATGCCGATGAGAAAATGATTTTTAGTCATTTCCTGAGCCAGCAACTGCAGCACCTCTTGAGCAAAGGCTTTCGTATCGCTTACGGAAATTGGCGGTTTATTTTCATTTTTTCCGATCAAGATGATGATTTGCTGATTGCGATAGTAACAGATTAGCTCTCCACCTGCATTACTGGACAAGCCATAGATCAAATTGACACATTTTTTGACCATATGCTCCATTTCGTATTTTCTATAAACCATGTCCGTGTAGTTTTCCAGCTGTGTAGCTTCAATATGGATAACTGTACAGTAATACGCATAGTTAACTTTAAGCCCATGCATAGCAGATAGGGAATGCAGTGTTTCTGTTGAAGTAATATTGCCAGCTAATAAGTCGTCGAAGAAGTCCTGCCTAATTTTATGCTTTACCTCTTCGATTTCCTTGGCTTTGATCCGGTCCAGTGCAAGCATCGTGGATACATGCTCTAACGCGGTGTAGTCAAATTCAACCAGCTTGCGTACCGTTTGCAGAACGACGATATACGCGTAAGCGTTACTGGATACAGAAACCGGCATAATGCAGCACTTGTACGGCTGTCCCTGAGAATAGTAGGTGCGTTTGATAGATTTTTTGATTTCAGTAATATACTTTGGGAAAGCTACCGTGAACTCTGGTGGAAAAACAGGCCTGTTCTTCACCAGTGGCAGGAATTCCTGAAGTGGAGATGGGTTATCCTTATGATCTGTATAGCAGAGTAGGTTCCAGTCTCTATCTAATATAAGAACAGGGTTATGGATCGTGTCGGACAATTCCGCCGATATTTGCTCAATACCGCCTCCTTCGAGTGCGATTTTGAACAGCGCATTATGAAGGTCGAGCGAGCGTCGGTTCACTGCATCGTAATCCGCGTTGGTCTTTTCGTTAATGATCGCAATGACTCTGGACAAGGTGTATTCAAAAGGGAGCTCCAGTAGCGGGAGTCCATGCTTATCAGCAAGCTCGATCATATTCTGCGGGATAGCATCGAAATATCGCTTCATTTTGATGCAGAGTCCTGCACAGTTATTCTCCACCAGCTCATGAATGAATTTGTTCTGCAGCTCCGTGCTGTCTTTGAAGATATATCCGGTGGATAAAAGCAGCTCGTTCGAGGTCAGCCAGTCAAATACGTCCGGATTCTCGATGATATTAACTACGGAGATTTGATTGTTTAGACCAGAATGCCCCGCAACGATCTTTATGCCTTCGATGGATTTGATTTGTAAGATATCTTTTATCGTTAGCATCAATTCACACCCCTTATCTTCACCCATTGTGCAATGTGCATAGTGATTACTTGTTGTTTTTAGTGTTCTTGTATGATGACCCCCAGTGTGCGGAGGACTACAATAAGGGTGTCAGGTAACGTTTATCCGTTAAACTGTGATATATTTCACAAAAATATCCTTTTTCACACAGAAAGCAGCTCAATCTTCATCATTCTTGGAATTTTATGAACTGAGTGTAACATCTTCTATCATTCATCATCAACCGTTAAGGTTTTTTTATGAGAACGCTTTCTATATAGGATAACCTGACAGTAAGTGACCAAACCATTATCTACTTCCTTCTCAAGGGGGCGATCAAACGGAGCATTCTCAGAGCAAGTGTACCTCTTATTTAAAAGCTGGGATATCCAGTGATAGCGCGTTCTTTCATCGGATTCGAGAATCAAGATTTTTCGGAAATGTACACAGCATATTTGAGCGGACGATAAATGTAAGGTGCAAGGCAACTGATGAATTATATACCATTGCGAGCAGTAGGGTAGATAATGCGCCTAATACTTTGATCACAGAGGTTAGTAGTTTTTCGGATCTTGGACTGGTTGTGGGAGATGAAGTTTTTGCGGAGAATGATCAATTATATATTGGCACTAAGCTTTCAATATCGATCAAGGAACTGACAGTTTGGCAGAGCTCTTTATCTATTTTTCCAATAGAACTAAAGACGCTAAGAGATAATTTGGCTGCGGCAAGGGCTTATATCAATAGCTATGGAAAACCAGGCGGTATAAAGCAGTTTGCGGGTTCTAGCAGCTTTGAGAGAGAAACGATGCGGCTGCTGGAAGAGCAATCTTCAGGTCTTCTGAATGCCTTGGCGAATGACAGCATGGAAGAGGCTACTCATTATGCAATTCGACTAATGGGATTAGGCCCAGGGCTGACTCCGTCGGGAGATGATTTTTTAGTTGGATTGTTTGCTGTGATCCATCTGCCTCGGAGTCCTATTAGTAAATATCAGCCGTGGTGCAGGGAAGTCGTGAACGAAGCAGCTGAATTAACGAATCAAATAAGCTATATGGCTCTGAAAAAAGCGGCTTGGGGTCAGGTGAGAGAGTCAATGGGTCAGTTGCTGCATTCGCTCATGTATGAGAGTAAGGAAAATATGCTTCTTGGCTTATCGGCAGTGCTGGATATAGGTTCTTCTTCCGGAACAGATATTGCCTTGGGGATCATTAGCGGTTTGGATCTTAATCTAGAACAACGTTGGAGGTAAGATATGTCGACTAAAATAGTAATTAAAAGAAACACATACTTTGATTCCGTCTCGCTCATGTCGTTGTCGACCAAAGCGAATCAAATAGAGGGTGTCGAACAAGCTTTTATCGCAATGGCTACTCAAATGAATAAAGAGGTATTAGCGAATGTAGGGCTGATAACCCCTGAGCTAGAGGAAGCTAAGAATAGTGACCTGATGATCGTAATCAAAGCAGCATCCCCTGAGCTGGCTGAAGTTGCCTTTGAAGCAATCGAAGAGCTGTTTATTAAAAAAGACAGTGCAGTTGGCGGTACAGCGCTTAAATATCCAACAATTGAGTCGGCAGTGAAGAATATGACAGCAGCTAATCTTGCAGTGATTTCAGTCAACGGAGCGTTTGCAGCCAGAGAAGCAAGAAAAGCGCTGGAGAATAATCTCCATGTCATGATGTTCAGTGACAACGTAAGCGTAGAAGACGAAATTGAATTAAAAAAAATAGCACATGAGCGTGGATTGCTGATGATGGGGCCGGATTGCGGAACCGCGATCATTGGAAATATGGCCTTATGTTTTGCTAATAAGGTTCGTAAAGGCAATATCGGCATCGTGGGTGCATCCGGCACAGGAAGTCAGGAAATCAGCGTGCGGATTCACGATTTTGGCGGAGGCATCTCACAGTTGATTGGCACAGGCGGCAGAGACCTAAGTGAACGTGTCGGCGGAGTAATGATGCTTGATGCGATGAAAGCGCTTAACAAAGACGAAGCCACTAAGGTCATTGTGTTGATTTCCAAGCCACCCGCCAAAAGTGTGGAACAAAAAGTGCTGAATGAAATCAAAAATATGCATAAGCCTGTCGTGGTCTGCTTTATCGGAGGAACGGAGGAAGCTGTTCTGGAAGCAGGTGGACATTTTGCTAAAACAACCAAAGAGGCCGCGCTAAAGGCGGTAATTCTATCCGGCATTGATGAGAGTCAAATTGACAAGCATCCGCTAAACCTTCCGCTGATTGAGGAGATTAAGGTCAAGCTGAAGCCAGAACAGAAGTATATTCGCGGGTTATTCTGCGGCGGTACTTTATGTGATGAAGCGATGTATCTAGCGATGGAGAAATACGACGATGTCTATAGCAACATTCCAAAAGATCCGGAATATCAGCTGGGTGATATCCATATCAGCCAAGGACATACGTTTATTGATTTTGGGGATGATGGGTTCACTAACGGCAAACCACATCCGATGATTGATCCTTCTTCACGGATTGCCAGATTCAAGCAGGAAGCAAAGGACCCGGCGGTGGGCGTGATCATTATGGATTTTGTATTAGGCTATGGATCGCATGAGGATCCAGTAGGTGTTATGGTGCCTGCAATTATTGAGGCTAAGCAAGCAGCGGAACAAGAAGGCAGACATTTGGAGATTGTCGGCTATGTACTTGGAACCGATCTGGATACACCTTCCGTCCAAGAACAGCTTGATAAGTTGGTATCCGCGGGCGTTACCTATGCAAGCAGTAATACGAATGCAGGACTTCTTGCCAGAGGTTTTGTAGAGAAGGGAGTATAACATGAGTAGAATCAATGAGTTATTTAAGAGTGAACTTCACGTTATCAATGTCGGCCTAGAAATGTTCAAGGATGATATCCTGAAGCAAAAAGGCAACGTAACCCATCTGGAATGGAAGCCACCTGGTGGAGGTAAGCCCGAATTAATTGCCGCACTGGATGCGTTAGAGCAAGAGGGGATTGCTGCAAAGATTGAGGCTGCCAATAAGCTGGCTGTAGAGCGAATCGTGAATTCACAACCGGTATTGGTTGGTTTTGATCAAGCGATCAACGTCGTACCAGGGATGACTAAGACTACGATATTACATGCAGGACCTCCGATTACCTGGGATAAGATGAGTGGTCCCATGAAAGGTGCAGTTACCGGCGCTTTGGTCTTTGAGGGCTTGGCGAAGGATCTGGATGAAGCTGCCGAACTAGCGGCATCAGGTGAGATTACGTTCTCCCCTTGTCACGAGCATAATTGTGTGGGTTCCATGGCAGGGGTAACCTCAGCCTCTATGTTCATGCACATTGTAGAGAATAAAACGTATGGCAACATCGCTTATACGAACCTTAGTGAGCAACTGTCGAAAATCTTGCGGATGGGTGCAAACGATGAAACGGTCGTTGTCCGTTTGATCTGGATGAGGGATGTGCTTGGACCGATGCTGCGTGAGGCGATGAAGTTCTCTGAGAACGGCATTGATCTGCGGCTCATGTTATCACAGGCGCTCCATATGGGAGATGAATGCCATAACCGCAACAACGCTGGAACGACTCTTTTGATTCAGGCATTAACGCCGCTTATCCTTAGAACGGATTTTACCAATGAGCAGAAAATCGAAGTGTTCGATTTTGTGGCAATGAGTGATTATTTCTCCGGACCAACCTGGATGGCTCTTTGTAAATGTGCGCTTGATGCTGCCCATGGCATCGAGCATAGCACCATCGTAACAACGATGGCTCGCAATGGCGTGGAATTCGGTATTCGTGTCAGTGGAATGCCAGGCAATACCTGGTTTACCGGCCCTGCGCAAAAGGTTGTCGGACCGATGTTTGCAGGGTATAAGCCGGAAGATTCGGGACTCGATATCGGTGACAGTGCGATTACCGAAACGTATGGTATAGGTGGCTTCGCCATGGCAACCGCGCCGGCGATTGTAGCATTAGTTGGGGGAACCGTAGATGATGCCATGAACTATTCTGTGAAAATGAAGGAAATTACTACGACGGAGAATCCAAATGTGACGATTCCTTTGTTGAACTTCCGCGGAATTCCTACTGGAATCGATATTCGTAAAGTGGGTCAAACCAGCATTATGCCAGTGATCAACACGGCTATTGCCCATAAGGATCCAGGCATCGGAATGATTGGAGCCGGAATCACTCATCCTCCAATCGAGTGTTTCGAGCAAGCCATTCTCGCTTTTAGCCAGAGCATGCATTCATAGAACCACCCGCCCTTCAGGCCTATTCAAGGGCCTGAGGGCTTCATAAGCCATTGGTATGTAAGCGCTAACGATCTAGGGGGGGATTTATTATGGATCAAGTATTTATGAAGATGTTCTGGAAAAAGGGAGATTGGGCCGCGTTTTTCGGGCTGCTTGCTAACAATTTAACCAATCTGCTTACGATGATTTCATTGTTAATTTTTGTAGTAGGATTTCCGGAAGGTATGGTTTACGGCAGAGTCGTTCCTGCGTTTGGACTCGCGATTTTTATCGCAAGTATTGCTTATGGCTGGTTTGGATATCAGCTAGCCAAAAAAACAGGCCGAACGGATATAACCGCATTACCTTCAGGACCTAGTGCTCCATCGATTTTTACGGTAACTTTTCTAGTGTTAATTCCCGTATTTAGAGAAACCAATGATGCATCATTTGCGCTGCAAATTGGTCTCGTATGGTGTCTGTTCGAAGCTTTGATCCTTATTGTCGGCTCATTTCTGGGAGATGTGCTGCGTAAGGTTATTCCAAGAACTGTGCTTTTATCTTGTTTATCTGGACTTGGATTGTTATTGCTGGCCATGAACCCGATGCTGCAATCCTTCGAAACACCAGTGGTTGCTTTTGTTGTACTTGTGATCATCTTTATTAACTGGTTTGGCAAATCGCCGATATTCAAAAAAATTCCTACAGGATTCCTGCTGCTGATTGCTGGAACCGCGCTGGCTTGGATATTCGGTTTGCAAAATCCAGAAGCGATCACAACGGCTCTTTCAACACTTGGGTTTAATCCACCTGAGGTGCATATTACCAGCTTAATTCAAGGGATTCCGCATGCCTTGCCATACCTGGCTTCTGCAATTCCATTGGGACTGGCGAATTATATTTTTGACCTTGAAAATATTGAGAGCGCACATGCTGCGGGAGATCCTTATAACACTCGTAACGTTATGCTAACGAACGGGGTTGCTTCAAGTATTGGTGCTTTTACAGGTAATCCGTTCCCGGTAACTGTGTACATTGGTCATGCAGGCTGGAAATCTATTGGGGCTGGACTTGGTTATACCATAGCTTCTGGTTTCTCCATGTTAATTATTTGTCTCTTTGGCATAGGGGCACTGCTGTTGTCTATCATACCTGTTGTGGCGATTGTTCCGATTCTGGTCTATGTCGGGGTCGTTACGGCGAATCAGGTGGTTCGAGAGACACCTAAAAATGAAGTGCCCGTTATCTTTATCACCTTGTTCCCATGGATTGCTAACTGGGCTTTAACGCTTGCGAACAACATTTTTAATGCGGCTGAAACTTCGGCTTCTAAGGTGGGGATTGATCTCTTATTAAGTAAAGGGGTTTATTACAACGGGCTGATGCATTTAGGAAATGGTGCACCGCTTAGCAGCTTGATTTGGGGCTCCATCACTATTTTCTCTATCCTGAATAAACCACTGCGGGCTGCTGTCTTTGCTGTAATCGCGTCTGGCCTATCTTTATTTGGGATCATTCACGCGCCGACTGTTGGATTTGCTCAAGCTTCACTTATGCCGTTCGTATACGCCTATTTGATGGTTGCAGGATTATTTGTTTATAAGCATTTTTCAGACCTTCGTGACCCAGCGAACAAGCTGCAATCCGAATAAATAATTGATAAAAAGAAATAGGAGAGCTAGAGCCATGACTAATCAAACTCTGTCAGAAGATTTAATTCAAGCAGCGGATCGCGGGGATTTAGCTGCCGTAGAACAGCTTTTAGCTCGTGGTGCCGATGTTCATCATAAGGATGCCAGTGGTCGTACTGCGCTGATGGCGGCAACGCAAAAAAATCATATTCCTCTCGCTCAAAAGCTGATTGAAGCAGGCAGTGACGTGAATGCAAGAGATATCACTATGTTATCACCCTACCTGTGTGCCGGTGCCAATGGATTTCATGAGATTCTGTCTTTAACTCTTGCCGCAGGTGCGGATACAACCAGTGTAAATCGTTTTGGGGGAACTACACTGCTCCCCTCCAGCGAGAAGGGGTATCTAAGAACTGTTCAGAAATGCCTGGAAGCAGGTGTTGCAGTTAACCATATGAACAATCTGGGATGGTCTGCCTTGTTGGAGGCAGTAATTCTCGGGAATGGTGGCCGTTTATACTCTGATATTATTCAGTTGTTGGTGGATGCTGGAGCGGATGTTCAATTGCCGGATCGTGACGGCAAATCATCGTTGCAGCATGCAGAAGAGCTGGGTCAGGAGAGGGTCATCCGTATTCTCAATAAAGAAAAGCTAACGATTCATCCAAGTATTCAAAGCGCTCAAGAGCTAGCTCGGGCAGAGGATTTCCGGAAAGCAAGTTTGGTTATGGAACATGCAATGCAAGAGGACAGTAATAATTCAGACTTCTATTACTATAAAGGATACTTCTTAGGGGAACTCGGGAGATATGAGGAAGCTTTGGCAGCCTATCAACAGGCACTTACTATCGAACCGGATGACCTTGATTTCTATTTCTATACCGCAAATGCCTACCGAATGATGAAGCGATCCGAGCAAGCGTTAGCAGAGTATGACAAAGTGATAGAACGCGATCCTGGCGAAAGCTTCTTCCGCTATCATAAATCCAATTATTTAAGAGAGTTGGGCAGGCATGAGGAAGCGGTTAAAGTTATGGATCAGCTTCTGGAACAGCAGCCTGAACGGTATGATTTCTCGTTTCATAAGGCGAACAGCTTGAGATCACTTGGCCGGCATCAAGAGGCAGTTGAGGCGATTGAGAACGCAATTGCTAACGATCCGAGCAATCCTTTATATCATCATCATAAGGCACAGTCACTTGGTTTACTTGGTGATCATGAAACGGCGATTCAAGAAATAGATATTGCTATCAGCTATAATCCTGCCAATCCGGATTTTCACTCCGCGAAGGAACAATTTCAGCTGGCCCTTAAACGCTAATAAATGAGGATCAACTGATCCGTCAGGAGGAATGGAATGAGTAAATTTATAGTTGTAGCCATTGGCGGTAATTCATTGGTGAAAGACAATGGCCGCGATTCTATAGAGGATCAATCTGAAGCAGTACGTGAAATTGCTGTCAATATCGCTGATCTGGTGCAAGCAGGCAACGATGTGGTGGTTACTCACGGCAACGGTCCACAGGTTGGATTCGAGCTGAGACGAAGCGAGGTGGCTTCGGAAGTCACTGGAATGGATGTTACTCCGCTGGTCAATTGCGTGGCGGGCACGCAAGGGGGCATAGGCTATTTAATTCAGCAGGCCTTAACAAATGAATTCATTCATCGCAGATTAGACAAAAAGGTTGCCACAGTCATTACTCAGGTCGAGGTTAGCAAAAATGATCCGAATTTTCAGTCTCCCTCGAAACCAGTGGGCTCCTTCTTCACGCTTGAGCAAGCAGAGGAGATGAAGCGTGCCAAGCCAGATTGGGTCATCATTGAGGATTCAGGACGAGGTTACCGCCGTGTTGTTCCATCGCCTAAGCCGATTGATATCGTTGAAAAAGACGTCATTAAATCACTCATTGAGACGGGTTATGTGGTAATCGCTGTTGGCGGAGGCGGGATTCCTGTGATCAAAACCGAAAATAATACCTACGAAGGTATCGATGCAGTCATTGACAAAGACTTTGCTACAAGTCTGCTGGCCGAACAGATCGATGCAGAATCTCTTATCATTACAACAGGAGTTCCTCAGGTATGTGTGAATTTCGGTACGCCTGAGCAGAAGGCTCTTGAAGAAGTTACAGCGGCAGAAATGTTGGTATATGCGGAGCAGGGTCATTTTCCTGCTGGCAGTATGCAGCCTAAAATTGAAGCAAGTCTTGGCTTTTTGAAAAAAGAGGGACGCAGAGTTATCATTACCAATCCGGAAAATATGAAAGCTGCGATGAGCCAACAGGCTGGCACACATATTGTAAATTAATAGGATCTAATTTATCTCATCATTTCATGGAGACCGCCACTGATCTAAATCAGGGCGGTTTTTTGACATATTCATGAATTGTTATCTAACTGTTGCTTTCAGATGGCCATATTCTGGTGAATAAAAGGAAGATAAGAGGTAAAACTATGTCCACTATAGAGAAAAAAATACATTAAAATGCGGGGGTAAAAGATGATATCGAATAAAGGAACAACACAACGTTTTACCAGGGCTACAATTCTTTGTTGTATTTGTGCATGTACGGTATTGCTAAGTGGATGCACTAAAGCAGCGGATGAGACTCAAGTGCCTACTCCAACAGCTCAAGTAGAAACCGCAGCACCTTCTGCAGAAGCTACTACACCTGTACCTACGAATAACGCAACAGAACAACCTCTAACATCTGCGTCACCCGGCTCAAATACTGGGAAACTTCCAGAGGGGGTTAGCGTTCAGAGAGTTATCAAGGAGGTTTCGTTAAAAGATAACTATCATAAAAAGGTTGAGCTGCTAACTGACGGAGGCAAGCGGGTCACCATTACAGATCCGAATCAAAAGATTGTTTTGCAGCAGATTGAATATGACGGAAGGATCACTGCGGTTAAGGGTAAACAGGTTACCGTTCAAGTGGAGGGCGGTAAAGAGCAAACCTTAACGATTCCTGATCATATAGTCATTGAAGATGAAGACAAGCTCGGATTGAATAATGGCGTTGAAATCGAGTGGACGGTAAATGCAGATGGACAAATCGAAAGTGTGGAATTGGACGATTAAAAATTTACCGAGGTGAGCTGGATGAAATTTCTAATCGTACTTGGTAGTATTCTTGTTCCCATTGTTATGCTGATGTTACAGGGGAAATCGATAAAGTGGCGTATGGTTTTTAATGTTGTTTCGGTCTTAAGTGCGATTATCTTTGGAAATATTTCCGCCTTGGCGATTTACGAGATATTAAGAGATCGCGCTGTGTTTATGACCTCGATCCATGCGATATTTTTGAATCCAATGTTTCTTATTACCGGAGCCTATCTTGGCGTATATTTAATTTATCGATTGATGATAATTTCGTATGATGAGGTTTATATGTGATAGGTAGAATACAAATAGGGATGTTCCCTGAAGGGACACCCCTATTTGTGTTGTTAACAGGACCGATGCTTAAGAGGACTTTCCTACAACGTTTGTTCCGCTCTTCGTGATCTTGTAGGTGATAATATCCCCATTCCAGAAGTGGAACTTCAGGATAACCTCGCCGTCTTTAACATCTTTAAAGAACGCGGGAAGCAGCTTGATTTCTTTAGTGTTATAAGAAGGTGAGAAGGTATTGCCGAATTCCTTAAATGGAGTCCAGTCCTGCGGACCTGCATTGCCACCAGCGGTATACACAGCTTCCATTGTGGCAAGCTGGTTACCATTAAAGGTGGTCGGAATGGCAAAGGATTCAGTCGTGCCTTTTGCATCGCTTAATTTAGCTGTGTCATACACAATGACCTTAAGTCTCCACGCAACACCCTTGTTGAATTTCAGAGTCAGCACGGCATTTTCACCGTATTTTTGGGAAGCTGTGAGCTTTTTGAGTTGGCTGGCTTTGAGGGTAAGCTCCTCACCATTTAAGGTGTAATCTTTACCTTTGGTCAGATACTTTCCGTTGGCACTAATGGTGGTTAGCTTATTGCCGTTCAGGTTTAGCTTAACCTTGGTATCTTTGATTTGTGCACCTTTTTTTAGGTAGACCAAATCGCTTTCGGTGCTGGAGGAACGCTCCTTCAGACCAGACATTAATACATTGTGGAGTTCAGGATCAGACCACTTATAAGTTTTACGGTTGAAATGCTGCCCGTTATCCCAGAGCATGGAAGTCATTTTCTTTTCTTTCAAATAATAAGTCAGATACTCAAAGAATTTAAGCTTCTCGCCCTGTTCAATCACACCCGTGTCTTTATCGAAACCTAATAAACCAAATTCGCCGACGATGACAGGGATGCCTTTAGCTACAAATGTATTGTAAACGTTATCAAAAGTTTGAGTGATATCGTTTTTTGTATCTTTTTCAAACGTGGTGTAGCCGGCAATGTTCACACTAAAAGGCCAGAAGCCATAGAAGTGAACGGTCGCAATAATATTTGGATCGTTCAGAGCCGTAATCGTCTTATAGAGATGATCCATTCTTGTTTGCGTAGGTGAAGACTCTAATGAAGGTAATACAAGTGGGCGGAGGTCGTTTTTCCCACCGGATTTCCGCACGATTTGATAGAAAGAGTTATTAAGTTCAGTAAGCATTTGCTCCATTTTTGCTTCGTCTGTGCTTCCACCATCGGTGAACCGAGGCTCATTTATGCTCTCGAACATCAGCTTATCGGATTTGTCCTTGAAGCGATCGGCAATTTGAGTCCAGGCTGCATCATAACGCGCCAGCGTTTCATCGTGTTTTTCTTCCATATGGCTTACCCATAGCCAGGAATCATGATGGACATTAATCATGACATAAAGCTTGGCGTCCAGTGCCCAGCCGACAACTTCTTCCACACGGTCGAGGTAGGCCTTTTCTAGGGTATAGTCTGGTGCCGCACCCATGTGAGTATCCCAGGTCACAGGAATCCGAATGCTTTTATAGCCTTGAGCGGCGATCTTTTTAATAAGATCTTGGGTCACACGTGGATTGCCCCAGGAGGTTTCATCCTCACCTGTAGCATCTAAAGTATTGCCAAGGTTCCATCCGGGCTGCATTTCGTCTACATAGGATTGGATCTTACTCTTTGGCGCTGCCTTAGCTTGTTGCTCGTCCTTAGTTGCAGCTGCGGCCATGGATGAGAACAGAGAGAGCAGAAGAGCGGTGACAAGTGTCAATGATAAGAAGGATTTCTGGATTCGCGTAGTCATTGAATTCTCCTTTGTGAGATAAATTTAGGATGCTTGGACCTGGCTTTGACGCTGTACTCGGTGGTTAGATGAACACAAACACCTCCAGTTTTATTTTGTAAACGCTTTCTGAATATACCCTAACATAGAATACACTTAGCGAGTACCTTACTAATTTGTGGTAAATTCATATAAGAATTAGTGATTTAAATTAATTTACCCCACAGTTGGATAAAGAAATTATTTGAATAACCCTACTCGTAGAAATTGGTTATTCAATAGGATTATCTCTAGCTGCCCGTTATACAAAAAAGAAATATAACATGACAAAAGCATATATATTAGATATGATGAAGCATGAAAATTTAAAATTAGAAATAGGTGCCAACTATGAATGTTGCGGAAGTACAATCATAGATTGGTTAAATGGAAAGCGGGTGTGAATCCCGCGCGGTCCCGCCGCTGTGAAAGAGGAGTCCTTGCAAAATGCCACTGGGAAACTGGGAAGGCAGCAAGGGTGATGATACTTGAGCCAGAATATCTGCCTTTTTCTGTTACACCATCAAACTCTACGATCGATAGAGAGGTGCTTGAATAGTGTTTGCCAGCTATTATTGTGGTTCACTATCTTAACCTCTTGACGTTTATGTTGAGTGGTTTTTTTGTGGTTATGAGAAAGTTTATTCTGTTTTTTATCATAGGTATGAAGGGAAGGGTTATGGAAAAATGAAGAAAAATAAGTTTTTAGCGTGGTTACTTATTGTAGCTGTATTTATTACGACATTCTCTACAAGTGTAATCCCGGCTCAAGCAGATGGAGCAAGCTCTACCCTTAAAGGGTATGTATCTGTATCCGTGGAGAAATTCACCTTAGGCCAAGGGTATATTAAGGAACCTATTAAAGTTCCGATTTATGAAGGCGATAATGGCGCATCTTTAATAACACGTGCGCTAGGTGATGGGAATTATAGATATTTAGGAAATATAGATAGTGGTTTTTATTTATCAGAAGTTAAAGATAGTGGCAGAAGCGAAGTCAATATTCCACAATATATTTTAGATATGATTTCAGCCGATGGGAATACAGTCGGCACTAAAGCAGACTCAGAGTGGTTAAGTCAGTTTGACTACACCTCCATGTCGGGTTGGATGTATGCAGTAAATAATGTGTTTCCTCCGTTTGGGATGACCGATTATAAGCCTCAAGACGGTGACATCATTCGAACTCAGTTCACCACTTATGGCTATGGTTCTGATCTTGGCGGCTGGGGGGAAATCCCAGTTCAACTTGCCAATAAGGATGCTTTAACTGCGGAAATCGCCGAGATTAACAGTGCCCCTAATAAAGAAACTATTTTGGACAGACCAGTAGTGCAATCGGCAGTTTATGAAGCCTATTCCGTGCTCGAAAACATGGCAAGCTCTCAAATAAGTGTAGATCATGCGCTTGTCGGTCTTAATAATGCATTAGACATAGAACCCCCTGTTATTACAGTAAGTGGCATACAAGATAAACAGGAAGTATCCAATAAAGAAATAAGCTTCAAAGTAGCTGTCACAGACAATGTATATAGTGACATTACTCCAGAAGTGAAGCTGAATGGAGTTACTTTATCACCTGCAAATGGGGAGTACAAAGCTACTCTGAATTCAGGCAGTAATGCAATTACTGTAACGGCTCTTGACGGAGCTGGAAACAAAACAAATGTAACTTATCAGGTTACTTACAAACTGGAAACTACAGTTGCCGTCAAACAACAGTTAGATAAAAACCTTGCTTATATTTTAAATACTGTAAAGAATCCAACGTTTGGAACAGGCAGCGGAGAATGGTCGATCCTTTCTCTGGCACGGGCGAACTATACAGTACCTAACGGTTATTACGATCTTTATTACAACAATGTAGCTACGAAAATAGCATCAACCATTAAAGAGGATGGAAAACTCGACGCCAATAAAAGCACAGAGAATTCCAGAGCAATATTAGGACTTACCTCTATCGGAAAAGATATCACAAATGTTGCGGGATATGATCTGAGAAAAGCACTCGCTGATTATCAATATATCCAAAAGCAAGGCAATAATGGTCCGATTTTTGCTCTGATCGCGTTAGATAGCCATAACTATGAGATTCCTGTAGTTGATGGAGTTACAGAACAGACCACAAGAGAAAAACTAGTTCAGTATATTTTAGATAAAGAGGTTAAAAAAGGTACAGCAGAAGCTGGCGGCTGGGCATTAGGCGTAACCAAAGCCGATGTCGATATGACTGCGATGGCGATGCAAGCTCTTGCACCTTATTATGCAACCCGTGATGATGTAAAAGCTGCCGTGGATCGGGCCATCCAATGGCTGTCCGATAACCAAAACAATCAAGGCGGATTTACAAGCTGGGGAAGCACTAGCAGCGAGAGTATCTCGCAGGTAATTGTAGCCTTAACTGGTGTAGGCGTAGATCCGCACACGGACGCTAGATTTGTTAAAAGTGGAAATTCGCTTATTGATGCATTACTTAGCTTTGCTGCACCTGAGGGTGGATTTAAGCATATCCTCACAGGCAAAGTAGACAATATGGCAACGGACCAAGGTACGTATGCTCTTGTGTCCTATGATCGTCTGATCAACCATAGCAACCGTCTCTTTGATATGAATGATGTGCAACTGGAACAACCAGAAGAACCGGGGCCTGGGCAACCAGAGGGTCCGAAAGAACTTCCGTTACCTTCTGGGGAGAACCCGAAAGTTGAAATCCCAAATGACGCTAATGATTATATCGTTCCGATCAGCACTGGAGATAGCAACAAAGAAATCACAGTAGCTATTTCGGAAGAAAATCAATCGAAGGTTAGTGTCAATTTACCAAGTAACAGCGACCTTCCTCAGATAGAGGCCATAAAAGGTAACGTATCTGTAGTCATTCCTAAGGGTGCAAAAGTTACAAGTGGGGATGCCTCTGCGATTGAACTGATTTCAGCTTTAACCGGTGCAGAATCTGCACTAAAAGATAGTGTGAATCAGATTATTCCTGGGGACAAGAAGCTTGATAACATTCTTCAAGCATTTTCCATGGGTGGTAGTGCAAGAGTAGAATTTAGTCAATTTATTACGTTAACCTTTAAGGACCTTAAAGGAAAAGAAGCTGCTTATATTCAAAATGGCACCCCTCATGCCATTCAAAAATTTGCAAGTGATGACTTAGGTTTTGCAAGCGGTAAGTCTGAGTATGCCTATGATAGTGGAAATGACTTAATTGTAAAAACCAATCACTTCACTGACTACATTGCGTATGCTTCCAGTGCAGTACAAACACCTGGTGGCGACGGTGGTAACGGTAATGGTAGCGGAAATGGTGAAGGAAATGGTGGCAACAATGGTGGCGGAACCACTCCATCGAAACCATATGTAATCCTGTCCGTGGATAAGCTTACGATTAATAAGGGATATGTTGTTCCATCTGTACAGGTAGAGCTCCAATCTGGTGACACAGTGTGGTCTGTACTAAAAAGAGTGCTGGATAGCCGCGGTATCGACTATAGAGATTCCTGGAACAGTGACTTTGGAAGTGTATATGTTGAATCCATAGCTGGTGATGGGGAATTTGACCATGGCAGCGGCAGTGGATGGATGTATAATGTGAATGGGAAATATCCTAATTATGGAGCATCTTCATATGACCTAAGTTCCGGGGACAGAATTCAGTGGCGTTATACTACGAATTTGGGTGTGGATCTAAATGCACCGATACCAACTATGAGCCCAACCCCAACCCCAACGCCTAAGCCTGGTGCTACTCCTGCTCCTGCTCCTGGTGGGGGAACTAATCCGGAAGCCGGCGTTGATCCAAATGTGAGTCCATCTCCAACAGTGACTCCTAAGGATCCTAACCAGACAAATGATATTAAACAACTGTATACAGATGCTGATAAGATCTCTTCCTGGGCTTATTCAGCGATTGAAACAGCTACAGTAAAAGGATATATCCAAGGTAATAATGGTCAGGTGAATCCGAAAGCTTATATCACAAGAGCGGAGTTCACTAAGATTCTTGTTTCTGCATTAGAACTTGATATTAAGAGTGATAAAGGTATTACCTATAAGGATGTCGCTCTAGGTGATTGGTTCTATCCATATGTGAATGCTGCGCATAAGGCAGGTCTAATCACAGGCTTTAATAATGAATTTAAGCCAAATGACAAGATTACTCGTGAGCAGATGGCAGCAATTATCGTCAGAGCATTGGCCATCCCGGCGACGAAGCCAGGAACAGCGATTAAAGATATCAACACCGTATCGGCATGGGCCAAAGCAGATGTAGAGACCGTTGTTGCGACTGGTTTGATGTTAGGTGATGATAATCAATTTAAACCTAAAGAGCTTGTAACTAGAGAAATGGCGGCTGTTGTAGCTACTAGAACCCATGATTATAAGAGTGGGAACAAAGTGGTTAGTCCGACTATTCAGAATAAAGCAGTTAGTTCTTATATTCAGAACACAGCTGCCTTTTTGCAAAAAACAGTAACAAACCCGGTTATCTCCTCGGTTGGCGGGGACTGGACAGTGTTCGGGCTGGCTCGTTCAGGCGTGAAGGTTCCAGATAGTTATTACACTAAGTACTACGCGAATGTAGAAGCAACTCTTAAAGAAAAAGCTGGGAAGCTGCATAGCGTAAAATATACGGAATATGATAGAGTTATTTTGGCATTAACTTCAATCAACAAAAATATTGATAAAGTGGCGGGTTATAACCTACTGGAACCGCTCGCGGATTTTGATACTGTAATTAAGCAAGGTATTAACGGACCTGTGTTTGCTCTCATTGCACTGGACAGTAATCATTACGACATTCCAGTGGTTAAGGATGTAAAGACGCAGACGACTAGAGAGAGGCTCATTGATTATATTTTGGGCAGAGAGATCAGCGGTGGTGGATGGGCACTAGGCAGTAATGCTACAGCGGCTGATCCAGATATCACGGGGATGGTCATTCAAGGCTTAACGCCTTATTACAAAACCAACGCCAAAGTAACAGCTGCTGTGGACCGGGGGATTGCTTGGTTATCCAAAACACAGACAGCAGACGGTGGTTTTGCAAGCTGGGAATCTACAAATTCCGAAAGCATCGCTCAGGTGATTGTAGCTTTAACTGGCCTTGGTATTGACCCGCATAAGGATTCCAAATTTATTAAAAATGGACATTCCGCAGTAGACGCATTGCTTAGTTTTGCTGCACCTGAAGGTGGTTTTTATCACGTGAAGCAGGGTGGAGTAGGCAATGGAGGCGCGCAACCAGGAGAAGTAGATCTTATGGCTACGGATCAGGCGATGTATGCACTGGTTTCCTATGATCGGCTCGTTAATGGCCAGACCCGTCTTTATGATATGACAGACGTCAAATAGAATTATATTTAGAGAGATAAGCAAGGGTAGCGTGTATACCCTTGCTTATTATTTAAGGTGGGACTAGAGAAATGAACAAGAAGAAATGGTTAACCGCGATACTAATCATAGGTGTATTGGCTATCGCCTTCTTTTGGGGCGGGGATTACCAGAAGAGCCCAAACAAGGTCGCAAATAGTAGCGTTGAGACACAGGTTATAGAGCCAGAGAACACTGCTTCCGCAACAAATGATGATGTTGAACCCACTGAGGCAATCGCTACCGAGACAACAGAGATAACACCGTCAGCTACGCCAAGTGAAACAGCTAAGCCCATTGAAACCCTAAAACCAAATGAATCGGCAACACCAACGGAAGCTGTAACACCAACAGGAACTGCAGCACCAACAGAAGTTGTAACACCGGTCGCAACAACAAAACCTGCTGCAACGAAGCAACCGACCGCAACGCCGAAAGCGGCTAAAACGTCCGTGCCGGAAACGAAAGCGACGGCAAAACCCGTAACAAAACCTGATTCAAAAGTAGCGACAACAGAAACCAAGCAGGAACCGAAAAAGGATAAATTTCTTACCGATCCAGTGCCGAGCGGGAAACCTAAACCAGTGGAATGGCAAGATGCAACGGTAGATAAGAAGAAGCAATTAACGGCTACCTTGTCCGTCTCAGCGGCAACAATTTTAGATAACATGGATATTTTTAATCAGGATAAGCTTGAAGTATTGCCGGCAGATGGTATCATTTATAAAGCGCAGAAGGTAACTTTTTATGAAGGTGAGTCTGTGTTTGATGTTTTACTAAGAGAAATGAAAAAGAATAAAATCCATATGGAATTTAGCATGACGCCGATCTATAACAGTAATTATATTGAAGGCATAAATAATCTGTATGAATTCGACGCTGGAGAGCTCAGTGGATGGATGTACAAAGTAAATGGCTGGTTCCCTAACTACGGCAGTAGCCGTTATGTTCTCAAAGATGGCGATGTCATTGATTGGGTATACACTTGTGATCTAGGTCGAGATGTGGGTGGTTATGTAGCCACAGGAGGAGCTCAGAAATAATGAAGGATAGCTTTTCTACCTTTCATCCGTTTGTGAATTTTCTATATTTTGTTGTTGTATTGCTGTTTAGCATGGTGTTCATGCATCCTATATTTCAAGTGATTGCCCTTATTAGTGCTGTAGCCTACTCAATTATGTTAAAAGGAAAAAAGGGCATCCGATTTAATCTGCTTTACATGATTCCTTTTCTGCTGTTTATGGCAGTGATGAATCCTGTTTTTAATCATCAAGGGGTAACGATCTTGTTCTATTTAAACAACGGGAACCCTATTACGAAGGAATCGATTCTTTATGGCGTGGCAGCGGCGTGTATGTTTGTGACGGTAATTATTTGGTTCTCCTGTTATAACGTCGTGATGACCTCGGATAAGTTTATTTATATATTCGGAAAAATACTGCCGGCACTGTCGTTGATTTTTTCGATGGTGCTTCGTTTTGTTCCTAGATATTTAGCGCAAATCAAGGTGATTTCTAATGCTCAAAAATGTATAGGTCGGGATGTCTCACAGGGAAATCTCCTCGCGCGTGCGCGGAATGGGATTACGATCCTCTCCATTATGACCACCTGGGCTTTGGAAAATGCGATTGAGACAGCGGATTCCATGAGATCGAGAGGGTATGGATTGCCGGGCCGTACAAGCTTTTCTATCTTTCGGTTAGATGCCCGAGACAAAGTAGCCCTCTTGATCATGACAGGCTTAATTGCGCTGGTAGCCGTAGGGGCAGTGATGGGTGAGAACACCATGAGATTCTATCCGTCGATTAAAGCGAGCGCAATTACGCCTTTTAGTATTCTTATATATATCGCTTATTTTGCGTTATGTATGATCCCAGTGCTCATCAATATGGTGGAGGCAATGAAATGGAAATCTATCGAATCGAAGAACTAAGCTTTACTTTTCCTGAACAAGAGCAAGTGGCTCTTTCGAATATTAATCTTACGATTGAAAGTGGAGACTTCATTACTATTTGTGGAAAGTCAGGCTGTGGCAAAAGCACTCTGCTTAGACAACTGAAAACAATTCTAACCCCACATGGCAGTCGCCAAGGGGCAATTTATTATAAGGGTCAACCTGTAGAGGAGATCGATCAAAGAACGCAGGCAGCGGAAATTGGTTATGTACTCCAAAGTCCGGACAATCAAATAGTGACAGATAAAGTATGGCATGAGCTTGCCTTTGGGCTGGAGAGCTTGGGGTATGATCATTCTACGATTCGTCTGCGTGTGGCGGAAATGGCCAGTTTTTTTGGGATCCAGACCTGGTTTCATAAAAGTGTGACTGAGTTATCAGGCGGCCAGAAGCAGCTGCTTAACTTAGCCTCCATAATGGCTATGCATCCCTCGGTTCTAATCCTCGATGAGCCTACCTCCCAGCTAGATCCTATTGCGGCTTCCGATTTTCTGGAGACGGTCAAAAAAATAAATCGTGAGCTGGGAACAACCGTGATCATGACCGAGCATCGTCTAGAGGATGTTCTTCCGCTTACAGATCGGTTGATTGTGCTGAATGAGGGAGTTGTGATCGCCGATGATACCCCGCAAAAGGTGGGCGAGGCTTTAAGTAAGCTGAACCATCCGATGTTTCTGTCCATGCCCTCACCGATGCAGATTGTTGCAGGAGTAGATCATGACTTAGCGTGGCCTGTGACTGTGAAGGAAGGGCGCCAATGGTTGGATGCTTTTCTAAAGGGTAAGACTCCTGCAACGATGGCAGAAACTCAGCCTAGCACGAAAGAGGCCGGCCCTGTAGTCATAAAGTTTAAGGACGTATGGTTTAAATATGATAAAAATGGACCGGATATCATTAAAGATTTGTCGTTTGAAGTGAAGCAAGGGCAATTTTATTGTATTGTTGGCGGGAATGGAACAGGGAAGACATCGACGCTGTCGCTGATGAGCGGGATCCTTCAGCCCTACAGAGGGAAGGTTCTTATCGGCGGGAGCAACCCTGCGAAGATGAATGCCAAAGCGTTGTTTACTAACAATCTGGGCATCCTCCCGCAAAATCCGCAAACCTTATTTGTGAAAAAAACAGTCGAGCTAGATTTATATGAAATGTTATCCCAGCTCTCTTTGACGAAGGAAGAAAAAACCGCCAGAGTTGAAGCTGTGGTAAAGTTCGCAGAACTGGAACATCTCCTCTCCATGCATCCGTATGATCTCAGCGGGGGAGAACAACAGCGTGCAGCGTTGGCGAAGGTGCTTTTGTTAGAACCAAAGATTCTGCTGTTGGATGAACCGACCAAAGGACTGGATGGACCCTTCAAAGAGAAGCTAGCCGTATTCCTGCAAAAGCTCAATGCCGAAGGCGTTACTATTGTAATGGTCTCGCATGATGTTGAATTTTGTGCCAAATACGCTGAGGTCTGCGCCATGTTTTTTGATGGAAGTATCATCACTACGAATGAAGCACAGAAGTTTTTTGCGGGAAACAGCTTCTATACAACGGCCGCCAACCGTATGGCGCGTCATGTATGGAATGAGGGAGTAACGATAGAGGGTGTGATTGATTTATGTCAAAGAAGCAGATAACGGATCGTCGTTTGAGTCGTCGAACTTTATTAGCGGCACTACTAATCCTCATAGTCATTCCAGCTACGATTTTATTAGGCATCTTTGTGCTAAATGATCGGAAGTATTATTTTATCAGTCTATTAATTGTTATCTATACGATGATTCCTTTTGCGATGGTATTCGAGAACCGGAAGCCGCAGGCGAGGGAGCTGATCGTTATAGCGGTGTTAGCAGCCATTGCCGTGGCGGGACGCGCAGCCTTTTTTATGTTGCCGCAGTTTAAGCCAGTGGTTGCTATTGTCATCATCGCAGGGGTAAGCTTGGGTGCGGAGGCAGGGTTTCTGGTTGGCGCTGTTGCAGGCTTTGTCTCGAATTTCTTCTTTGGGCAGGGGCCTTGGACGCCTTGGCAAATGTTTTGTTTTGGCATCATTGGCTTCCTGGCGGGCATTTTCTTCAAGAAGGGTCTGCTTAAAAAGAATAAGCTGTCGCTGTGTATATTCGGAGGCTTAGCGACGTTTTTCGTATACGGAGGCATTATCAATATAGGCTCGCTGATGATGTTCACTTCAGAGTTCTCATGGCCGGCTTTAATGACCACTTATATTTCAGGTTTTTGGTTTGATATGGTGCATGCGATCTCGACGGTGGTGTTTTTGTTTTTTATTGCTAATCCTATGATTGAGAAGTTGGATCGGATAAAAACGAAATATGGGTTGATTGAGCCTTAGGTTCTTGGTGTTAGCTTTTGGACGCTGTGCGCTTTTTACGCTGGCGGACGCTCCGCTTTTCCACAATCAGTCCGTTCTCTCCGCTGCTATCAGCGCGAATTCCAAAACACCAACACACAAACACAAATACAAACTAAAGGCTCAACGCCTCCCGCTTCGGTTTTTACCGGAAGGGGGAGGGGAACTAGTGGCTACGAATCAAGCCACTGTGACAAACCATTCAAAAGAGAATATACCTAGTAGCGATGTTCCTAGGTGAAAACTTATAAAAACAGGCGATGTTCCGGTATCCGGTATCGCCTGTTTTTTTGATTCACTTAATGTTCAGCAACAACTTTGTGCGGGGGAACCCCGGCATCGGGCTGCCGATGAGTGGCTTCAAGTGTGGAGAGGTCACCGTCCAGTGTTTTGAGTCCGGGAAGCAGCAAGGCTGCGCTGGCGCAGAGCATTGGAAGCAAGCCGGCGATGACAAAAAGCGCAGGCACACCATAGAGTTCAGCAATCGCGGCGCCGGCAAAAGCACCAAAAGGCTGTAAACCGCCACCGATTAAAAAACGGATGGAGTTGACTCTTCCTTGCAGATTGCTCGGAACCAGACGTCCATGGAGTGAAGAGCTTAAGGAGCCGAAGAAGGGACCTATCGTTCCGGTGGCGAATACGGCGGCGAGAGCAAAAGAAAAACTAGGAAATAACCCCCATAATGTTGTAACTAAACCGATGGTCCCCAGACTTCCGAGCATGACAAACCGCCTCTTTTTAATTTCCCCTATCATGGAAATGACGCTTAGCCCGACTAAGGTTCCAAGTGCGAAAACTGTACTAAGTGTGCCCATCGTCGCCGCATCACGGTGGAGCACTTCGCGTACAAAAGGAACCATCATGGTCCAGACGGCAATGGAGCTTAGATTACTAATAGAGGCCATCATCATTATCGTAAGCATGGCGGGGAACTGTTTATAGAAGGTAAAGCCCTCAGCAATTTCGCGAACGTAGACGGTAATGGAGAAACGGCCTGGAGCTGGAGAGGGCTTGGGTAGCTTCTGCAGGCACAGCAAGGTAGTGATGGCCGCAACGTAACATAACATGTTGATGCTAAGGGCTGGCAGCGCTCCACTGGCAGCGGTCAACGCCCCAGCCAGGGCGGGGCCCAGCAAGACTGCTGCACTTTTGCTGCCATCGATGATAGCAAAAGCCCGCACCAGCTTCCGGCTATCGGCAACGCCGGGGATAACAGCCATGGCTGTTGGCATGAACAGGGCGGCGCAGGCCCCGCTGAGACCAGCGGCGACAAACAGATGCCACAGCTGCAGTTGGCCAGCCAGACCCATGCCAAGTGGCAATGCTATAGCCAGCAGGCGAATGGCTGCCAAGCAGGCCATAAAGCGTACCCGGTGGAGTCGGTCGGACAGCGGCGAGCCCAGCAAGCGCAGCAGCAGCTCAGGTATGCCGGAGCTGAGCGCGAGTGCTCCCATCGCTAGTTTGGAACCCGTCAGCTCATAGACGAGCCATTCCATAGCCAACAAGCCAAAAGCATCCCCAAAAGCACTTAAAGTTATGGTTGAGAGTAAACCATAATAGCTGCGTTTTATCATAGCCTGTTTGCTCCTTTCTTATATTTCTCGCATATACACTTACCGTCCTTATAAGGACGCTTAAGGCGTTTATGCTTGACTCTCTAGATATGACCCAATCTGCTGCGGTAGCCCATTTAAGGCTTCCAATCGCAGGCTGTACGATGTGCTTTTAACGTTGGTATGGACAATGACCAGTCCTGCTGCGCGCAGCGCGATCAGATGGTAGTGGATTGTACTTTTAGAAAGTCCGACTTCCCGCACGATTTCCGTGAAATTCAACTGCTTGCCTGTAAGCAGACGAAGGATATACAGCCGCGTCTCATCCGAGAGTGCCCGGGTAAGGCGAAGTAGTGCTGGAGCAGGCCGGCCAGCTTCCGGAGGGAGAACATCACAAGAGTAGCTAGTGAACACGAATTCATCAAACATAGAGGTGGTGACCAGTGGGCGGGCATGATATTGCGGAATGATAATGACCTGCTTCAGACGTTCGGTTGGATAGAGACGCATTCCGTCGGTTGCTGCTTCAAAGACTTCCATATCATTGTTCCCATTCAGTATCGTTCGTCTTGACTCGGCTTCCTGTTCAAGCCCTTTGAGGATATTAGGGTCGATTCCATTGAAGTAACCCGCGTTCCATTCGCGCAGGATGTCAGAGGCAGTGTCCCTTAGCTCGGAAAGATTAGAGGGGACCGATTGGCCGAAACGTCCAGATATTTCATACAGTTCACCCGAAGTTAACCCATCAAACCAATCCAGAAAGCTGCTAACCGAACGTTCTACTGGACAGCACCAAATGTAGGGAGCCAAACTGAAATCATCAAGTTTCTTAACGACCTCTTGCATTTTACGAAGCAACATCGGTGCAAATCTTGCTTGTACTTCACGTACCCAGAGCTTACCGGAATCCATAGCAGTATGGTTCTGCTTGCTTAGAAAAGCAGTCATACTGTTCACACATTCATACATGGGGGCAAAATCGACTTCTACTTTATATTCCATGAGCTTCTCCATCCTTTGAGTAAGTTACTGAAACATTTATTAGTTCTATAATTATAGAACTTTTTATTGGTTTTATTGTAAACGAACTATATTCCATTTTCAATAGCTTTTCGACTGAAAACAAAAGAAATTTTAATTACGAAAAAAAGACAGTTCCGGTAGGCACATTTTGTGCACTAGGAACTGTCTTTTGACGTCTACACAATTTATATACTTTTTAGGAGTTCTGAGTAGATTGCTCAAATATAATCAATTGATTATATAAGTGTTTGGTTATATAATAAATCTGAAACTCAGATGAAGAAGGTGTTTTTAGATTTGAAGGAATTTCAGGGCATGAATGATTTGACTCAGGGTCCTATTATGCCTACCTTAATGAAATTAACGCTTCCCATTATTGCGACGAATTTCATCTCCACAACCTATGGCCTCGTCGATATGATTTGGGTTGGAAGATTGGGAAGTGGTCCTGTTGCCGCGATTGGCACGGCGAGTTTTTTCATTAATCTAGCGATTGCATTGTCGACTATGATTACGATCGGTACAGGGATTAAGGTTGCGTTTTGTATGGGATCTGGCCAGATAGAGAAGGCTAAATCATATATTAAGAACGGGTTTATGATGTCTATTTTATTAGGACTTCTCTATATGAGCTTAGTTCTGTTGACCAACAATCAGTTGATTGGTTTTTTTGATCTTGGAAGTGATGAAGTTGAACGGATGGCACGACAATTTTTAGTGATTTCGATCTTCGGGACGGTATTTTCCATCGTAAATACTTTGTTTGCCACACTCTTAAACTCGATGGGAAATAGTAAACAACCGTTTCAGATCTACTCCGTTGGTCTTATGGTTAATATCGTCCTTGATCCATTTTTAATTTTTGGCTGGGGCAGTTTTGAAGGTTGGGGAGTAGCGGGGGCAGCCACGGCAACATTGACAGCGAACATCTTAGTTACGGCTCTTTTTATCATAAAGACAAGAAAGTCAGAAATCATTTCGAACACATCAGCATGGGACAGTCGTCAAATGAAAGAAGTAATTCGTATGGGACTTCCGATCACAATCCAACGGGTCACCTTTACGCTCATATCGATCGTCATTGCTAAGATCATTGTACGTTTTGGGGCGGATGCGATTGCGGTGCAAAAAGTAGGGATTCAAATTGAATCTATTTCTTATATGACTATTGGAGGACTACAGGGAGCTATTGCTGCCTTTTTTGGACAAAATTATGGAGCACGCCGATTGGACCGTATAGGGCAGGGATATCGTAAGGCTTTGATCTTAACCTCCATCTTTGGCGTGATCATATCGCTTATATTTATTGCGTTCCCGCAGCAGCTATTTTCCTTGTTTTTATCAGATCAGACAAGCCTGGAATTAGGCACTGATTATATGCGCATCATTGGCTACTCACAATTATTTATGTGTATGGAATTGATGACAGTAGGTGCTTTTAACGGCATTGGCCAAACTCATATCCCGCCGATCTTCAGTATTACATTTACTGCACTGCGAATTCCACTAGCCTTGATTTTATCCGAACCTTTTGGCTTGAATGGGGTGTGGATGTCGATTGCTCTAAGCAGTGTGTTTAAAGGGGTTATTCTTGTGTTCTGGTTTAATAGATCTTTATTCAAAATGAACAAACAGCAGATAAACTACTAAGCAAAGGATGATCGTTGAAATGGCTTTATTAAATCGTAAACTCATACAGCTTCTGAGGGATAACCATTTGAATAAGGAGCTTTTTCACGGCGAATTTGGATTGGAAAAAGAAAATGTCAGAGTGGATCCAGAGGGAAGGCTTGCGCTGACACCACATCCTAAAGCTTTTGGCAACAAAATGGAGAACCCGTATATTCAAACCGATTTCTCAGAGAGTCAAATTGAAATGGTCACCCCTTCTTTTGATTCTATTGATGAGACTTATAACTTTCTGGAGGCGCTGCAGGATATTGTGTCGCTTGAGCTCAAGGAAGAATATCTGTGGCCAAGTAGTAATCCTCCAAGGCTACCGAATGATCAGGACATCCCCATTGCCAAGATGGGTAATCCGATTGAGGATGAATACAGACATCAGCTAGCAGACAAATACGGTCGCAAAAGACAATTGCTGAGCGGAATCCATTACAATTTCTCTTTTGATGAACAATTTCTGAGACAGCTTCATGACATAACAGATCCACAGGTGAGCTTTAAAGAATTCAAAGACGCTACCTACTTAAAAATAGCCCGTAACCTATTGCGGTACCGTTGGCTTCTTATCTATTTAACAGGCGCCAGCCCTGTTTTTGATAAGACTTATATGGAACAATGTGTAGCTCGCGGGGAAACAGATGACGACAAAAGCTTTTATTATCAGAATATGAATTCACTGCGGAATAGCGAATGTGGGTATCGAAATGAAAAACCTCTTTATGTATCTTTTGCTTCGTTAAAGGATTATGTTCATGATTTACAAGCTTTGATCGAATCGGAAGAATTATTAAGTGTAAAAGAGTTTTATAGTCCGGTTAGAGTGAAGACAGCAAGAGGCAAACACCCTTTAGAGGAACTGATGCAAGATGGGATAGCTTATTTGGAGCTTCGGTTTATTGATCTGAATCCACTCTACAAAATAGGAATCGGCAAAGAAACGATGATTTTCATTCATCTTTTTATCCTGTATATGCTGCTGAAGGAGGACGAACCGTTCGGAGTAGAGGATCAGAAGATGGCGAATCTTAATCATGATCAACTAATCATGGAAGGAATAAAGGGATGTTTGCATGATTACGGGGATTCATGTACAACGATGGAGCAGCAGGCATTAACTTGTATTCATGAGATGCAGAATATGATCCAACTGTTGAACCCGGAGAATGAAGTGTTTTTGAACGTATTGCATGGAGCTAAGAATAAAATTGTAGAGCCAGACCGGAGTTTTGCAGCTATTGTGAAGTCGGAAGTTCAACAATCCTCTTTTGTACAATACCATCTGAATAAAGCTAAACAATATGCTAAGGAAAGTCTTGCGAATGGATACCGTTTTGTGGGATATGAGGATCTGGAGCTATCTACACAGCTTCTTTTGAAGGCAGCGGTTAAACGTGGCATTAAGTTTCAATTGATCGATCGGGAAGAGAACTTTGTAGTTCTTACGCAAGGTGATCATAAAGAATATATTAAGCAAGCTACGAAGACCTCCCTTGATTCTTATAGTACGGTATTAATCATGGAGAATAAGATCGTTACGAAAGAAGTTCTTAAACAGCAAGGCATTCGTGTTCCCGCAGGAGAAGCTTTTCGAAATCTGGAAGAGGCAATGAATGCGCATGGCACTTACCGTAACAAGGCTATTGTGATTAAGCCCAAATCAACCAATTTTGGACTCGGCATTACTATTTTTACAGACGACTTCTCTAAAGAAGATTATCAAAAAGCCTTCGAAATCGCCTTCGAGTTTGATCGAACAGTGCTACTAGAGGAATTCATGACGGGTAAAGAATATCGTTTTCTTGTCATGGGTGATGAAGTAGTCGGAGTATTGCACAGGGTTCCTGCAAATGTGATTGGAGATGGTGTACATACGATTGAACAACTAGTGCACGAGAAGAATAAGGATCCGTTAAGAGGCCGTGGGTACAAGACACCACTTGAGAAAATTCAGATCGGTGAAGCAGAAGCGATGTTCTTGAACAACCACGCTCAGGCTTGGAGTGATATTCCTCCATTAAACGAAGTCATCTATCTTCGGGAGAACTCTAATATTAGCACGGGTGGTGACAGCCTGGATTTTACAGATGAGATCCCAGATAGTTATAAGGCTCTGGCGATTCAAGCGGCTAAAGCTGCGGGCGCCACTTTTTGTGGAGTGGATATGATGATTGATGACATCAAGGAAGAAGCCAATGATACGAACTATAGCGTTATTGAGATTAACTTTAATCCAGCGATTCATATTCATTGTTATCCTTATAAAGGGAAGAACCGAAAGGCGGATGAACGGATTCTGAATCTATTATTTGGGGAATAAACAGAAGCTCAACCAGTACCTTTGGTTGAGCTTCTGTTTTTAAAGGGGCAATTCGCTCCCTCACCCACTACATGTTCATGTTAGGAGTTACCCGCAGCTGCAACGCCACTAAAGTTTCTGGCTTGGACATTATTAAAGGGATCTGTTGCAGCTGCATTTGTGAAGATCTCTGCTGTGTACTGAATTTGACCTGTTGCGACAGCCGCTGGTGGTGGAATATCTACTGCTGTAAAACCGAAAGCTTCATTTTCTCTGCTGATCGCAACCCCAAATGTCGTGGTGAAAATGATCGTTCCGTTTCTGCGAACATTAACGGTATTGGTATTGAAAAGAGGATTGTTTTCTACTTTTAGAAATCCGGTCAAAAGTACGCGGACATTGCCTTGATTCTCAGCCGACACGCCTGCGGTCTGAATACCAATATCCCCAAAAACAAGGGGAGTCGCCGCTAGTGGAATAACTGCTGGTGTAGCATCCGAAGCAGCTTGGTTGGATAGTCTTAAATCTACAAACTGAATGGTCATCTTATATTCACCTCCTAGAAATAGAATATGATAGAAGGAGAGTTAACTCTTGGATTTGCTATATAATTCATCAGCTACCTACTTGCATGGCTTGATGATCAAGTGTTAAATGAAAGAAGGGTTAGAAGTTTAAGGAAAGGCGGGAGCTATTATCAAATATAGGAATAAGTCTAAAAGGATATTATTGATTTCATTGATGCTGTTGGCAGTAGTTATCATTGGTGCGGTGGTGCTTGGGGAACGCGGAGGAATAATGAGTAAATCCGAGAGCTCTTTCAAAAGTCCTGCTGAACCGTCGCCCCTTATCATTACACATGAGAATAGTACAGATGCTATAGATAATTATGTCATTCTAAAGACGAGCTGGAATGGAGCGGAATATGATCGGGCTTCCTTTTACTATACGGCTTGGCATAGTGAACCTACGCTTCTAACGGGGCTGCATCGTTTGAAACCAGGGGAGAAACTGCAGGTCGACTTTGGAGATTACGCACCGAGTGAAGTCACAGTAAAGATGGCCTATCTAACTGAGAGCTTTGATGAATCGCAGCTTCCAATTGTAGAAGTTCCTGTAACACTCGTCGAAGGGAAATATGAATTTGTGAACCCTCCAGCATCCACCAGTGATATTCCCACTTCGGGTCGCGTCTTTAGTGTTATAGCTAGATGGGGTGAGAACATCTGCGAATATGTCTTCGCATCAGATGGCAAGTTTGATAACTATGAATATGATTTGTGAGGTTAGTCGAAGATAAGAGATGTTCTAAAGCCGGTCCGGTTTTAGAATATCTCTTTTTTGTCTCGATTTTAGACAAATCTAACGATGTGTCTATTTTTTAGACAATGTACCGTTATTGTCTAGTTGGGGAGGACTGTTAACCTGATTAACCATTTAGGGCTAAGTTTAATTAGATCGAGAGACGGATGAGAGAATACCCGTTTTTAATATTATGAAAACAACTTTAAGACGAGGGAGGAGTGAGCGTCATAGGTACAGAAACGGAAGAACTGAATTATGATGACATTCAAGGAATCGTCTTACAAGAACGGCCTACCCCCTACGTAGGAACCTATGTATTGCTGTCTATCGATCATCAACAGGACGGGAAAGTGATGCTGAAGCGGCTTCTCGACGAAGTGACGTCGGCCGGACAGTGGAATAATCCTCACGAAGGTGCTTGGGTCAACGTTGGTTTTACCTATCAAGGACTCCAGAAGCTGGGGATTCCCAAGGAGTCACTCAACAGCTTCGACCTGGAGTTCCGGGAGGGCATGGCTGCCCGGGCAGCTAAGCTAGGGGATGTAAACGAAAGCAGCCCGGAGCACTGGGAAGACCCGCTGGGTACTGACAAAGTCGATGTGGCGCTTGCTCTGTTCGCGCCCACCAAAGAAGCGCTGCTTCAAGCAGAAGAAGCAGCCCATCGAATCCACTGCGAACTGAATGGTGTATCCGTCGTTTACCAGCTGGATGTCGGAATGAATCCTGACGGACGTACTCATCTGGGCTTCATGGATGGAATCAGCAATCCGAGAATCGAAGGAAACCATATACCCAATGCGGTGGGGCAGGAAGCGGAGATTAAAGCCGGTGAATTCCTGTTCGGGCATTTAAATGAATCCGGCACTATAACACAGGGACCACAGCCGGCAGAACTTGGCCACAATGGAAGTTACCTCAGTTTCCGTAAATTGCATATGAGGGTCGCGACTTTCCGTCGTTATTTGCGGGAGCATGCGGATAACCGGGAAGAGGAAGAACTTTTGGCCGCTAAAATGGTAGGAAGATGGCCGAGCGGAGCCCCTTTAAGTCTGGCTCCTGAAGCAGATGATCCGGCACTGGGCGAAGATGTCAGCCGACGGAACGCATTTACGTATGGGGATGATCATAAAGGGTTGAAATGTCCGGTAAGCTCGCATATCCGTCGTGCATTTCCCCGAGACAGCTTGCAGGATTCGGTTGTTAATGTGAACATTCACCGGTTGCTCCGGCGGTCAACGATGTATGGCCCTATACTGCCAAAAGGTGTAATGGAGGATGATGGTCAGGATAGAGGCCTTATTTTTGCAGGTATATGCAGCTCATTGTCCCGCCAATTCGAGTTTATCAAGAGCGATTGGTTAAATGGAGGCAATTTCGCGGGCATGTCAACCGAGAAAGACCCTATTACCGGTAAGAATGAGGGGGAAGGGATGTTTACCATTCCGGACAAACCTATTCGCCACCGGATGAAAGAAATTCCAAGTTTTTCAATCACCAAAGGCGGGGAGTATTTCTTTGTTCCCAGCATGACTGCATTGCGGTGGATGGCAGAGTTGGATCAACATACATCTAAGGAGGAATAAACATGTTAGAAGCACAAGATCAGACTAATCCAATTACAAGCGCTGGACGTGCCGGCCTGCGGGAAGGTGAAATATCTGAGCTTACCATCATTGCGCCGCTTAAAGAAGGTGGGGCGGATCGTCTCCGTGAGAAGCTGAAAAAAAGTGCATCGAGACAAGCCGAAACGATGGCGAAGATCGCGACCGTTCACGACATGCGCTTCGTAATCTTTGATAACGACACGCGGCTGTTGTTCGCGACGGCTTATGATGGAGATTGGGATAGTTATATCGATGATTTTGGAACTGAAATTCCAGAGTTGTTGAATAACATGTTTAATGAAGTGAAGGATTTTCCGGGAATTGAATCTTCGGAAGCGAAAGACTTCATCGCCAACCATCAGATCACTGCATCCGGCTGGTACAGTGCTTATCCCGATGCCACGGTCAGAGATATTTGGCGCGGACAGCGAATTACGAAGGCCTGGAATGACCTGCTCGACGCATCACAAAGCTAAAAAACTAGAAAAGGGGGCCTTGTCCCCTTTTCCTTCCTGATAAATTACAAAGAGGTGAACGAAAATGAACAATAATAAATCAGTGTCGTCTGAACTCGCAGAAGAAGCGGTAAACTCCATTGAGGAGGTAGCAGGCAAATATCCGGGTTATCGACGCGCGCACGCCAAAGGTGTTGTCTACCAGGCGGTGTTCACCCCTAACGGCCAAGCGGGTCCTTTGACAACAGCGCCACATTTGCAAAATCATGAGGTGCAAGCTCTTGTACGCTTCTCCAATAGCTCGACTAATCCGTCCATCCCTGATGTTTTTTCGCCTGCAAAAGGAATGGCGGTTCAGTTTGTATTGCCTGATGGGGGCGTGACAAGTTTGGTGACAATTACATTGCCGATCTTTTTTGCCAAAACACCGCAATCCTTTATTAATATCTTACGTACAATTAAAGAAAATTCGTTTGAGGGAGCGACCATTGCAGACAAATTCAAAGCCGTCATGGAGAAGTATTCGGAAAGCCGGGCTGGGCTTCAAGCCGTGAAAATGCTGCAACCGCCACTCAGTTTTGCAACCAACCTTTATCATTCCATTCATGCCTATTACTTCACCAATGCTGCTGGCGAGCGGCGGGCTATTAAATATGAGTGGGAACCGGAAGCGGGTCTGCACTTTCTGGCCCAGGAAGAGGTGGAGAATCGATCTCCCGATTATTTGGAGGATGAACTAATCGAGAGACTGTCCAAAGGTCCTGTGGCGTTTCAATTGACAGTAATCCTCGGACAGGAGGGAGATCCTACGGATGACCCGACGTCTGCTTGGCCTGAAGACCGGGAACGGATTGTTGTCGGCCATTTGTCGATCACCGGCGTGGCAGACGAGAAGGCTCAAGAGTACGTCTTTGATCCGACAGTTGTACCTGCCGGCATTGAATGCTCTGAAGATCCTATTCTGAACTTTCGTCATGATGCCTATGCGGAGTCACATTCCCGTCGAAGTACTAATCAGTAAGCATTTATTTTATATTCTATGAATATGATCGGGCTGTCCTAGAATGTCTGCCGACATCCTTAGGGCAGTCCTTTTAGGTATGTCTTGTGACACTCTTGTAACAGAGATTGGCTACGATAGGTTACGAGGTGAGAGAATGAAGAAGTTTAAAGGATTTATCGTATTGATTTTGTTGGCAGTCGTAGGATGCAGTGCAGCAACACCACAAGCAAATCTTGAACCGGAGAAGGAGGTAAAGAAAGAGGTCAATGAGAAGATCGCTTTCTGGGATCAACAGCGTAAAGGAACAAATTTCATGAATTCCAAATCTATACCCGAAAATTATGATGCAGCGAAAGAAAATAATATAGAGTTCATTCGACTTGCGCCAGATAAATGGGCAAAAGATAGTGATTTCCTGTTTAACGATCAACCGGATGCCAATCCAGATAAAGACTTTTTAATAGGGAATGCAGATAAATATGAGGGGCTTGTTGAGGATGATTTTACAGCGTTAAAAGCAGACTTGGATGCAGCCGAGGCGCGGGGTTCAAAAGTAGTGCTGACAGTCCTTAGTCTGCCCGGAGATCGGTGGCGGCAGTTTAATGATTATACAAATGATGATCGAATCTGGAAGGATTTCAGTTATCATGAACAAGCGGCAACGTTTTGGAAGGATCTTGCGGAAAGATTAAAGGATCATCCTGCGGTGGTCGGCTATAATCTTATTAATGAGCCACATCCTGAACAAGCTACTGGATTTAATGATTTCTGGACAGAGGATTACAACGAATGGTATAGCTCAGTGGAGAATACTCCGGCGGATTTGAATCTTTTATATGAGACTATTGTGACAGCGATTCGAACCGTAGATACGGAAACCCCTATTATCGTCAATTCTGGTCTGTATGCTACACCATGGGCCTTTAAATATTTGAAACCCATCGATGATGCGAATGTATTATATGCTTTTCATATGTACGAACCCTACGAACTCACCAGCCAAAATAAGAAAAAAGGCTTAACCTATGAATATCCTGGAACAGTTAAAGTAGGTGAGGAGAAGACGGAAAAAGCATTCAATAAGAAAGCCTTAAAGGATTTTCTAGAACCTATCGCACAGTGGGCAGAAAAAAATAACATCCCTGCTAATCGTATTGTCGCTGAAGAATTTGGCACGAACCGGCTTGTAAAAGGTGCAGATCAATACTTGGCTGATTTAATCTCGATTTTTGCTGATTACGGCTGGCACTGGGCGTTTTATGCGTTCCGGGAGGATACTTGGGATGGCATGGATTATGAAATTGGCACTGAGCCACCAACCTGGGAGTATTGGGAAGCGATAGAGAAGGGTGAACAGCCTGATCGAAAGACGGTCGATAACCCGATATGGAACGTACTGACGAAGGGATTAGGGGTAGAGAAGTTGCAATAACGTAGCATGAAAATATATGAAAAGGTGAAACCTGTAAAGGATTTCGCCTTTTTCTTCTGATAATTATAGGAAGGAGAATCTACTTTGAATATTTTAATTGCGGATGATGAGAAACACATGACCACTATATTGAAGACTTATTTTGAAAAAGAAGGCTATAACGTTTGGACAGCAGCGGATGGTGAAGAGGCGCTTGAGCTCTTTTTTTCGAATAGGATCGATCTGGTGGTGCTGGATTGGATGATGCCTAAGCGAAGCGGGCTTGAGGTTTGTAATGAAATCAAGAAGGTTAGTTTGGCCAAAGTTGTAATGCTGACCGCAAGGTCTTCCCATGATGATGAATTCAGTGCCTTGGATATAGGAGCAGATGAATATATAAGAAAACCATTCGACCCAAGGATTCTGATGCTTAGAATTAAAAAAATGCTAGGCACTGAAAAAGTGGCTGCGATTAGGGATTTAGAAATCGATTTTGAGCGGAAGAAAGTGTACAAGAATGGGGCCGAACTGGCGTTATATAAAAAAGAATTTGAATTGCTAACCTTCCTGTATGAGCATAAAGGACGTATTTTATCCAGAGATGCCTTATTGTCTGCGGTTTGGGGAATGGATTATCTGGGCGAAGAAAGAACGGTAGATACGCATATTAAGAGGCTGCGCGATAAAATTGGGGCTGACCACGTGATCACGCATAGGGGAATGGGGTACAGCTTCCATGATAAAAATTCATAAAATAAGTACGAAGTTATTGATCATGGTGAGCATTATTTTGCTGATTGTTTTTGGTACGTCTTATTTCCTGCACAACTATTTCTCAGCAGATTATTACCTATACAAAATGAAAACCAAGATCAACACCATTTATGACGAAGTAAAGGATCTCCGTTTGGATCAACTCATGGAAAATGAAAGCAGGATCGAGAACAATAATAACGTAACGATTGTTAGGGTTGAAAACAGTGGAAGTACAGCAGAAATTAACGAAAATATTCAATTTGCGTTGTTTAAAGATAAGGTGGCACTTAATAAATTTTGGATCACAGATGAGGTATTACAAAAAGTAAAACAAGGCAACACGGTTAATCTTTTATTTAATCAGGGCAAATTGAAATCGAGTCTGTTAACGAAAATATACGAGCAGGATAGCAGTCTAATCCTCATAGGAACTGTGGTTGTGCACAATACAGATGCCTTGACCCTCGTAAATCAATTCAGCTTTTACTCCATTCTACTGGGGATTATTATCAGTTTGCTGTTAGTGGCTTATTTTTCAAAAAAGATCATTACACCGTTAGAACAATTACAGGATGTCGCGAAGGATATATCCAATCTCGATTTTAAACAAGTGACGATTCAAACGGGGGATGAAATCGAAGAGCTCTCGAAAAGCATCAATCAGATGAGTCAGCGTCTAAAGAGCACCCATGCCAAATTAGAGGAGAAAAATCAAAGTTTAAATACCCTTATCTCAAGCATTTCGCATGAAGTGAAAACACCATTATCCTTAATCCAAGCCTATACGATTGGCATTCAGGACGGTCTGGATGATGGCACGTATACGGATATCATTTTGGAGCAAGTGAAGTATACGTCGGATATGGTGGATTATTTAATTAAATTGTCCAAGATCCAGAAGTCAGAAGTGCATAAAGAGCCTTTTGATCTTAAAGAGCTTCTGCTAAAAGTGATCTCACATTATAATATTACGTTAAAAAATAAAAACATAACCTTAATGAGCGACTTTCATTCGCTTGAATCCTCTATCGTTGAAGAAGATATCAGCCAAATCGAGATAGTATTCAACAACTTAATTAGTAATGCCATTAAATATGGTGAAGAGGATTTTTTTGAAATAAAACTACGGAGTGACACTACGCGTACATTAAAATTTACGATCTCCAATAAAACCACTCGCCTGAAAACGGAGCATTTAGCGTATATCTGGGACCCATTCTATGTAATTGAAGAGTCTCGAAATAAAGAAATCTCCGGTACTGGACTTGGTCTGTCCATCGTCGCGGAGATTCTTGGCAAAAATGATCTGAAATACGAGTCCAAATTAGAGGACTCATATATTAGTTTTAGTATTTGGTTTGAAGTTAAGGAGGGAATTTTGGAACTGTAGGAGCGTTAGCGTTCGCCTGAAAGCTTTCCGAAGGAAAGCTCGCATCGGAAACATAAGCTGTCTCCGGAGGTTATCCGCTGATAGCGGTAAAATCAAAAACATCTGGAGACAACTGCGACCGAAAGTCCAACATTCCCGCAGTTACGCACAACACCTTTTCCCTGAGTGCCTTTAATTTAACTTCAATAGCGCCGCATTATCAATAAAAGTAGCCGTATTAAAAAGCAGCAAGACATCCTTGATATCATTTTGAGCCATATAATCACTGATGTTTCCATTATAATAACGGATATCGATCACATGGATTTCAGGCACATGCTGAGTTAGGAAAGGAATAACGCTATGTGCATAAGAGTCCTTGATGACGAGCAGTTTTTTCTGTTTGACCGTTGTTGGATCAAGCTGGCTGGTGATTTTCATGAGCGCATGTACGCCCCCTAAGAAATAAGAGTACTTATCCTTTTTCTCCAGATAACTTAGGTCATACATACTTGTTAAAGTCTCACCGGTATCTTGAATGTACATTTGGGTGGATACCTCATGATTAGGTTTGTACATTTGAATGGAATCAGGTGTGACCCCGATAAATTGCCCCCGGGTATGATAGCTTCCGAGAAATGAATTACTCACAGTCTGAATCTGGTATTCGCTCTGGGACAGAGGCTGCCAGCCCATGCTTTGAGCATAGGCTACATAAGCTAAGTAGGCACCGTAGGTTGTCCAGTGATGGTCGGTTCGATAGTAAATGGGCTCTGCGGCATGTGGGCTAAGAACATCAAATCCATTTATAAAAGTTAGGCTATCTCCTACATCCTTAGCTATTGTTTGATTCACCTCAGCTTGCGAGTAGACAGGAGCTAACCAGGGTAGACGTTCCTTGTACAAGCCAACCGATGTCGGTGCCAATAAGAAAGTGGTGTTTGCATCGGGATTGTTATCGGCAAAGCGTTTCACAGCTGCTGCATATTGCTGAACTTTAGTGTAATCAGGTGCTGCGAATTTTTCGAAAAGATAGCCGTCTTTTCCTTTATAGATTCCGTTATTCTCTTGCTGTAGCCTCATCTGTTCCACCGCCGATTTCACCCATACCCATTTGGCCCGAAATGGAAAATGATCAGTTACAAAGCTTTCGGCCTCTTCCGCATAGGTGTGGGATAATAAATTGTCCCATGTCAGATGGGGGGCCTTTTGCAAATACCGGTTCTCAAGCTCAGAGAAACGCTGAACAGGCAGTAAGAAAAAGAGGATAGCGACCAGAAATAACGTTGCAACAAATCCCCCAGCCAGGATTCGATCCGTCTTCTGCTTCATAAATAATCACCCCCTAATGGTTAGAACCGGAAATATAAAAATGGATTAAAGGTTGCATCTACTAAGTAGGCAACAGATAGGAACAATAACACGCCATACCAAACAAGAGCAGGAACCGATCTAGAATCTATCCGCTTGGAGAGCTTCACAGGTGTAGAGGCAAAGGTTAACACCACGAGTAGAATCGCGTTCGTGTAAGTGAAGTATAAAGTGGTATTATTCCATAACGGCTGTCCATTAAAGCCAAGCATCGCTTGTAAGTAGCCAATGACCAGAGGAAGTTCTTCAAAAGCGAATAAGACCCATCCGATGAGTATAAGTACTACAGCATATAAATGTCTTGTCCAACGGGGGAGGCGGCTTAATAGCTTTAATCCCCACCATTTTTCAAAGATAAGAATGACCCCGAAGTATAATCCCCAGAGCAGAAAATTCCAGCTGGCCCCGTGCCAGATTCCCGTGAGCAGCCACACGATGAGAATGTTGCGCACTTGAACGCTTAACCCCCGGCGGTTGCCTCCAAGCGGGATATAGACGTAGTCACGAAACCAACTGCTAAGGGAAATATGCCATCTCCGCCAGAAGTCAGTAATACTCTGAGAGATATAAGGTTTGTTGAAGTTCTCGTTAAAGCGGAAGCCGAACATGAGACCGAGACCAATAGCCATATCCGAATACCCGCTGAAGTCAAAATAGATCTGAAAAGCAAACGCAATAATCCCAAGCCAAGCGGTAAAAGCAGGCAGGGAATCTAGGTTGGAGCTGGATATGGTGTGCCAGAGCAGACCGATGTTGTTGGCGAGCAGTACTTTTTTGGCTAATCCGATTATGAATCTCCGTACACCTTCTGCGAACATGGAGATATCGACCGTACGTTCACGTAGTTGCCCGGCAATGGTGTTATATTGAACAATCGGACCTGCTACTAACTGTGGAAACAGGGCTACGAATGTACCGAAATCAATCCAATTGCGTTGTGCTTTCGTAGTTCCTCTATAGACGTCAATAATGTAGGACATGGATTGAAAAGTATAAAATGAAATCCCAATAGGTAAAGGTAAATCCGTTAAAGGAATATGTGTACCGAGGAGTCCATTTATATTTTGGATGAGAAAATCTGCGTATTTAAAATACGACAATAAGCCTAGATTAATAATGACGGAACTAACCACAATCCACTTGCGCTGCACCGCAGTCAGCTTTGGTCTGCTGAGAAGTAGACCAAAGCTGTAATCTGTAATGGTGGACAGCAACATGATTACAATGTAGACAGGTTCGCCCCAAGCATAAAAAAACAGGCTGCTTAAAAACAATATGAGGTTTTTGATTCGCCAGGACGAAACATAATAGAGCGCTAGGACAGCCGGCAGGAATAGGAATAGGAAAAGTAGGCTGCTGAATACCATGGTTATTTATTTTTCTGTGAAGTAAGTATCGAAGTCTGCTACGAGTTTATCTTGATCCGCAGGATCAGCAATAACGAACAGGAAATAGTTACCCTTTTTAATAAGTTTATAGTTCTTGGCATTTTCGTATTGATCAGGCAGATAGGTTTCGAATTGTTTTTGAACATCTGTTGCACGCGCTTTGATGGCATCCTCAACAGTGGTCATATCTTTTACATCTTTAACTTTCAGAACCGCAATTTCGTTAGTCTTCACATTCATCATAGGCATTCTAATGCTATAATCTTCAAGCAATTCTGGGTTCAGATGATATAGCTGTTCAACTGTAGCCGCATCAAGCTCCATTAAAGATGGCTGCTCTACTTTGCTCAGCATTTGATCGACCATTTCTTTTGCAGTTAGATTCGTTTCAATGGCAGCCCCATTGTTACTGTTGTTGCTGGAACAGGCGCCAAGCACCACACTTAGTACAATGGTTAACGCTAGCATGAAGGTATGCTTTTTCAACTTAGGTCACTCTCCTTGATGTATTGTCTGAATTTCTCTAGTTACTAACGTATATAGTCGATAGAATGTTGCGCTGGGGACTTACTCCGGATACTTTACCCATATTTTTGCGGAAATATGATATTCACATGAATTCATGCAAAGATCTTCCTCTCTTAGCTTGCGCAATGGTTGGTTATACTGTTACTGTAAGATAGATAGTTTTTAATAGAAGGGGATTGAACGGAATGATCGAAGAACTGAACAATGAACTACCGGAGAATTATGAGGAATTAAAGAAAGCTGCCAACCGCTCTGCGGATTGGAGAGCGCGTCTAGAAGCAGTTGAAGAGCTGGGACAGACCAACCACAAACAAATTATCGATATCCTGACGCGTTTAATGGAGAGCGATCCTGTATATACAGTTCAAGAAGCTGCTTACCTTAAGCTGAAGGCTTTTGGTGAAGACGTTAAGGTGCCATCGAAGAACAAGCCTGAACTAGTTAAAGGCGTATCCAAGATCCTGCTGAGAATTAAAAAGAGCCTGCCAAGAGATCATTCTTACGAGGACTTCAAAGAGAAGCTGAAGAAGATGAGAGTTGACGTGTACGACGCTTATGAAGGTGAAAAAGGCGCTGACTTCGATACGTGGCTGATGAAGATGTGGACTTCCGCAAATAAGTAAAGGATGACAATATGCACACCAATAAATTGACAGAACAATTTCAAGAATACCTTAAGCTGTCCGCAGAATTACGCCCTGATTATATTGCCAGCTTGGGCAAGGGTGGTAACGAAGCAAAGATTACGGCTGTTTTGCCGGAGACTCCTGAACTGCTGAAAGCTATTTATAGCACTGTCTCAGGGACAAGCAGTGAGGAAGAGGAACCAAGCCTTATCGAATTTATTCCAGGGTACCGCCTGATTCATATGGATGAATATGAAGAGGAGATGAAGGTATTAGCTGGGATATTGGAGGAAAAAGGTCAACATCCTGATGGAGTTATCTTGCCTATCTTAACGAACTATGGCAGTGATTTCATTTGTTATTATAAGTCTGCTGAGGGTGTGGAACAGGTATGTGACCTGCTCCATGATTTCGGCGATTTAATTGTGATGTATGATTCGCCCGATAAATTCCTGGAGACCTTATGCGAGTTCTACAAGCAGGAGGTTTATTTCCTGGATGAAGAGGGCTACCTCGATTGCGATTTAGTATTAGAAGGCGAAGTTGGCGCGGCGTTGAACCCGGATGCGAAATATTGGTCCGAGTAACGGCCTGATGCCAAATAAACAAGAGCAGCAGTCCATTATGGATTGCTGCTCTTGTTTATTTTTTAATAAGGTGAATTTTATATGGCTATGTTTATTCCTGCGCAGCTTGGTTCTCCTGCTCACGAAGCTCTACTCGCCGTATTTTACCGGAGGTCGTCTTCGGAAGATCCTGAATAAACTCGATTTTGCGCGGATATTTATAAGGGGCTGTCCACTCTTTAACATGGGATTGCAGCTCTTTTACAAGCTCTGGTGAACCAACAATCTCATCCTTAAGCACGATAAATGCTTTAACAATGTGCCCACGGATTTCGTCTGGACTGGCAACGACCGCACATTCCTTAACGCAGGTATGCTTCATCAATGCTTCTTCTACCTCGAAAGGACCGATAGTATAACCTGAGCTAATGATGATGTCATCCCCACGACCCTCGAACCAGAAATAACCATCTTCATCCTTCTTTGCCCGGTCGCCGGTTATGAAGAATTCGCCGTGTGTGGAGCTTTCTTTTCTACCGGGATCTTTGTAATAAGTGTGGAACAGGGCTGGCATACTCAAATGTACGGCAATATCACCAACCACTCCAGCAGGCAGTGGCTTGCCGTCTTCGTCCACAACCTCGACTAAGCCGGGTGCGATTGATTTACCCATAGAACCAATGCGTATTGGAGTATCTTTGAGTGTTCCGATAATCAGTGTGCTCTCCGTCTGGCCGTACCCATCACGGATTGTGATATCGAATTCACGCTGAAAGGTGTTAATGACCTCTTGATTTAATGGCTCTCCGGCAGATACTGCACATCGCAGGGTAGACAAGTCGTAACGACCTAAGTCTTCTGTTTTAGCCATTAGACGATATTCCGTTGGGGTGCAGCATAATACTTGAATTTTGTGATCCTGCAATAGCTGCAAATATTTTTTGGGATGAAAGGATCCACTATATACAAAACCTGTAGCTCCGTTGCCAAGAACGGTTAAGAAGGGACTCCAGATCCACTTTTGCCAGCCGGGAGCTGCTGTTGCCCAGACGGTGTCAGATCCTTGAATATCCAGCCATTGAGGTGAGGTGATCCGCAAGTGAGCATAACCCCAGCCGTGACTATGAACGACCGCTTTAGGGTTGCCAGTGGTACCTGAGGTGTAGGCGAGAATAGCCATATCATCCCGGCGGCTTGCGACTGCTGTGAAGGTCTCTGGTTGTCCAACCATCAGACTTTCTAGATCCAGCCAGCCTTCACCGAGTTCGTCTGAGCTGCCAGATACGGAAAGACGGTAATCGAGAGCAGGAAGATCCTCTGAGATTTTATTCACTTCCCCGGTTACTTCGGACCAAGCAATAACGGCTCTGGCTTCAGAATGGCGCAGGCGGTAGGATAAATCTTTGGCACGCAGCATTTCTGAGGATGGAATGATGGCAAGTCCTTGTTTCAGACAAGCTAAATAGATGACATAAGCGATGATGCGGCGTGGAACCATAACAAGAATACGATCCCCTTGTTGCAGCCCAAGCTTCGCAAGTCCTCCGGCCAGCCGGTTAGCTTGTTTGCGTAATTCACCGTAAGTAATTTCCTCATAATCTCCTTGCTCATTTAACCACTTAAGCGCAATCTTCTCAGGAGCATGGCTTTCCATTTCCGAAGTGAGATTGTAGAACTCAGGTGCGATCCATTGCTGATTATCCAATATGAACCTCTCCTATATCAAACAAGATGTGTATAACTGTTCTATTTAGTATATCACGTTATCCTAGTACCAGGTACTAGTACCTTGAGTTCTTAATGAATTTCGGGTTAAGATAATATGTGTAAGGTAAACTTATAATAGACCACAAATCCAGAAAGTGAGAACTTATGTTATGAATCACACAACTTTTGATGAAATATTCGCTATTATGGAAGCCTCATTTCCTACTTCTGAGATCAGAACCTTTGAGGGACAACAGGAGTTATTGGACGTTCCAGATTATCGTCTCATTACCGAGATGAATTCTGAGGGTAAAATTGTTGCTTTTATGGCCTGCTGGGAGTTTCCCGGCTTTCGTTTTGTAGAACATATAGCAGTCGACCCGAGCATCAGAGGTGGAGGAATTGGCAAAAAGCTGATGACTGAATACATCAGTCTATCTAACAAGCCTGTCCTTTTGGAAGTTGAGCGGCCACTGGGTGAAATGGAGCAGCGGAGAATCGGCTTTTATGAGCGGCTGGGCTTTCATTTGAACCCTTACGATTATGTGCAGCCTCCTTTGCGTGAAGGAAATGAAGATTTACCACTCTTAATTATGACTTACCCTAACCCTGTTGATGAAGAAGAATTCCAACTTTATAGAGAAATTTTATATTCAGAAGTGTATAAGGTTACAACTCCGTATCAAGGTTAAAGCCCTCAGCAATCCGTTAAATCCTTATGGGATAAGCGGGTTGCTGTTTTTTTTATACAAACCAGGGCTCCAGATGAATAGTTTCTTTACAAATTGGGTACAAGTTAAATACAACTTAGAGACATATTCCTTTAAAACTTGAGCTAAAGTAAAAACCGAGATTGATCTTCTAAGGAGGCATAACATATGAAAAGTAAAAAGTTCATTATAGCAACGATGGTATTTGGGATGGCAATTACAGGTTCGGCTGGTGTGTACGCAGGAACTAAGCTGCAAAAAATCACAGCATACCTCAATCACAGCATTGGATTTAAAGTGAATGGTGCAGCTTATACGCCTGTTGATAATAAAGGTAACACATTAGCTCCGATTACTTATAACAATACAACCTATCTTCCTGTACGTGCCTTGGCTGATGTCTTGAAGGTGCCAGTGACTTTTGATGCGGCAGCGAATCAGGTCATTCTGGGTACTGGAACTGTGGTGCCGGATAAAGATACATTAACACCAGTACAGTACAGCAACGCTCAAAAAGAACAAATTTCTAAAGCTTTTGCAAATTTCGATGGGTTTAAAACGGTTTATGCACCAGCACACATGGTGAGTGGAGATGCTTTTCAAAAAGCAGCTAGCTCTGAAGATGGAGTGTACTTTTTGTTCGACCATATGAGGGTGAACGTTTCTCCACGTGACTACTCCTATGATTACAAAGGCGATACCGTAAAGCTTTCCAATGGTACAGAAGCTAAGTGGTACAGCCCTACCAGCGATTCATTGTTTTTGACCTATAAACTGGATGATCGTTTTGTGACGATTAGTTCTCCAGACAAGGCTTTGAGCAAGGCACAAATAGAGAAGGTAGCCGTGAATGTGGTGAAATGGAGTAAATAACTCCTTTAAAAGCAAAGCTCAATATACAAAAAGTAAAGCAGCAAGTCACTCCGATCCGGGAGGGCTTGCTGCTTTTTTTGTTTTCGTGTAGGCGTGTTCTATTTACTGTGCTGTTTATTAGGCAGCTTTTGGCTTGGTGTTCCTTTACCGTGATTCTGTTTGTTCTTTTCTGCTTTCTTCTGGGTGTCGTGTACTTTGTCTACAAAAGCTTGAGTATCGTCCATGTTTGTCCTCCTTGATCATAACCTTGCCGTTACTGTAACCACTTTTGCCTGATTAAATACACAAGCCGTTTTTACAAACTAGTGGATCAATCCGTACATTGTGAAAATATTTAGTAGTTACTATGAATGGATGCAAGCATTTCATAATAACAGTAAGGGAGACTGATTATGAACAGGTTATTAAAACAAGCAGTATCCATGACACTAGCCTTCGTTATGGTACTGGGACTTACATTTACAGGAATGCCAGCTTTTGCAGAAGACAGCAATGAGGATGCTGGATTACTGCAATTACAAACGCTAGAGCCAATTACACTACTGGCGGGCAATTCTACATGGAAATATCTAGATAACGGAACGGATCAAGGTTCGGTATGGCGGTCTGTTTACGATGATTCTACATGGGCATCAGGCCAAGCGCCGCTTGGTTATAAAGATTCTGGGGCCGGAGTCAGCAGCAAGCAATTTGGTGCTCTGAATACAAATATAAGCTACGGCACGGATAAAAAGAAGAAATATCGTACTTCCTATTTCCGGACAAATGTAACTGTGAATAAGGAAGAAATTACGAAATCGGATAAAGTATTAGGTAATTTTGCATTTGATGACGGAGTAGTGCTGTATCTGAATGGTGCAGAAATCTACCGCGAGGCTATGCCAGCTGGTGAAATCGACTATCAGACACTTAGTACAACTAATGGCAGTGATCCAAATGAGTATACAAAGGTTGACCTAACGGAAATCGTAAAAGCCAATCTGAAGGATGGAAGTAATGAGCTTTCAGCTGAAGTTCACCAGACGGGCGACACTAGCTCTGACCTTTATTGGGATATGAGCCTGATTGCTTATCCTGTAGTGGAGACAGTAGAACCTGGAGTTGGGAAGCCTGATTCTATCGCAATTACTTTTAATGGCAACCCGCAGACTAGTATGGGATTCAACTGGTATGCACCTGAAAGTGTGACTGGCACCAAACTGGAAGTAGTAGAAGCTTCTAAATTGGAGAATGGCCAGTTTCCTGCGGCAGGCGCTCAATCTTATGAAGGGACATCCGTTACAACTAGTGTGTATATGACAAAAGCGGATAAATCAGCTAAAAAACCAGTTGTGCTAACCAGCCATAAGGTAATAGCGGATCATCTGCAGCCGGGAACGGAATATGCTTACCGTGCTGGGGATGGACAAGCTGATAACTGGAGCGACGTAGGAACTTTTAAGACAGAAGGCTCCAGTAATCAGGCTTATAAATTCTTATATACAACGGATTCCCAAGGAACAACTGAAGAAGATTTTGATATCTGGAATCATACCCTTCAAGAAGGATTAGCTAAATTCCCGGAAAGTGAGTTTATCCTGAATTCTGGTGATTTGGTGGATAACGGTGATATTGAGGAGCAATGGGGATGGTTTTTCAATAAGCCTAAGGATATTTTAGCGAATATTCCGTTGGTTCCTTTGGTAGGCAACCATGAAAGTAAAAATTATAGCAATTATAGCTCTCATTTTAATTTGCCGAACGTATCGAATACAGGTGCGAAACCTGATGGTTCTGTATATTCTTTTGACTACGGTTCAGCACACTTTATGGTAATTAATACAGAATATTATGGTGCAAGCTCAAATCTTGAGAATAACGAAATTTACAATAAACAAGTGGAGTGGCTTCGTAGCGAAGCGGCAAAAAGCAATCAGAAATGGAAGGTTGTGCTTCTGCATAAATCTCCTTATTCCGTTGCCAATCACACCAATGATACAGATGTACTCTTTTACAGAGCGCAATTAACGAAGGTGTTTGATGAGCTTGGCATTGACATGGTAATTGGCGGGCATGACCACACCTTTGCTAGAAGCTATCAAATGTACAACAACAAGCCATTGACGGATATTGTTCCGGACTCAAACGGAGTAGTAACTGATCCTAAAGGTACTTTATATCTGATTACAAATGCAGCGGGCAATAAGAAATACAACGTAGCTTCAGGAACATTCCCTTTTGCAGCTAAATACGGACAGCCTGGTAAGGAAATGTTCACGGGGATGACGGTAACGAATGATGAGCTTTCTTACGAAGCCTACACCACAACAACTGGTGGTTCTACAGACTTGTATGATAACTACAGCATTCATAAATCGGAAGTAGCAGTTAAACCTGTGCAAAATGCAAAGGCTACTGCAGCAGATGGTGGTAAAATAACGTTGACTTGGGATGCGCCAGCTTCCGGTGCACCAGTGTCTGGATATCGTATTTATGAGCAAAATGATCTGGTATCGGCAAATTGGACGGTCAGTGTTCCTAATGAAGAAGGTAAAGCTTCTTATACTTACACTGTAGAAAATACTAATCCAAACCAAACCTATCAATTTGTTATCAAAGCTGTAAGTGACAGAACAAATTCAGAAGCTGCTATCGCTTCAACGGATTCGATTAAAAAAGTTACAGTTACCTTTAATGGCGACCCAGTGAGTGCAAAAGGTTTCACTTGGTACACAGCGTTGAAGTCTACTGGAAACGATCTGCAGGTTGTAGAAAATACGGGCGTTACTCCAGACTTTGCTAAGGCTTCTGAGTTTACAGGACGTTCGGCGGTTTCCAGAAATTCAAAGGACGAATTAGTTCATAAAGCGGAAGCTTCGGGCCTGAAAGCTGATACAAAATACTACTTCCGTGTAGGTGATAAAGCACTAGGCCTGTGGAGTACAGTGGGAACTTTTGAAACTGCCGCTAAGACAGGAGCATTTACTTTCATCGATTTGGCTGATACACAGGCTAAGACCGAAGATGAAGCGATTCTTTCCGGTGAAACGATGGCAAAAGCACTTACGACGTTCCCGAATGCTGAGTTTGTGGCGATTAACGGAGATATCGTGGATACCGGAACTAATGAATCACAATGGAATTGGCTGCTTGGTCATTCGCAAGATACCCTGCTTAACACGACCATCGTGCCTGTTGCGGGGAATCATGAGGATAAGGCAAATGCCTTCTATGAGCACTACAATATTAAGGAAGCACCGGGCTCTGCAACAGAAACTGGAGCATATTATTCCTATGACTACAGCAATGCTCACTTTGTAGTCCTGAATACAAATGAGAATTCCGATGAATTTGCTAACTTCAGCCAAGCGCAGTTGGATTGGATGAAGGCTGACGTAAAAGCAGCGAAAGCTGCTGGTGCGAAATGGATTATCGTAGCTATGCATAAAGGTCCATACACAACCTCTAACCATGCTACTGACAAAGACATTATGGGTACAAATGGAGAAAGAGCGAAGGTTGCTCCAATGATGGCTGAACTGGGCATTGACTTAGTTCTTCAAGGCCACGACCATATTTATGCCCGGACCAAGCCAATTAAAGCTGATGGAACTGCGGCAGACACAGTGAAGATCAAAGAAAGCTTCAATGGTCAAACTGTAGAGTACACAGTAAATCCAGATGGAACGATCTATCTGATCCCAGCTACAGCGGGAGCGAAGGTTTACTACAAGAACATGAAACCAGAATTGGGAGATGCGTATTATAATCTCTTTGAAGTAGCAAATGAGAATACAGCAGCTAAATACGGACCGGACCCAAGTGATGCTACGCGTCCAAAACGCGGTCAAGTTCAGACCTTTGTAGGTATTACTGTAGATGCTGGCAAATTAACAGCTGTATCTTATGAGATCGATCAGAATATTAATGATGCTAAACCATATGTTCTGGAAGAGTTCGGTATTATTAAGGAGTCAGATCCTGAAGTAAACCCAACACCAGAACCTACAACAACGCCGACAACGGAACCGACGACAGCACCAACAACGGAACCGACAACAGCGCCAACGACAGCACCAACAACAGGATCATCAACAGGACCAGTGACAACAACAAAACCAACAGCAACACCAACGCCAACAGTAGCACCAACAGCTACACCAGCACCAACAACGGTGCCTACACCAACTGCAACACCAGTAGTCAAACCATCATTGACGGATACTGGCAGCCATTGGGCAGCAGCGGCTATTGAGAAAGCAGTAGCAGGGGGCTTCGTTAGCGGTTATCCGGATAATACTTTCCGTCCTAATCAGAAAGTAAATCGGGTTGAATTTATCACTATGCTGGCTCGTGCCCTGCAATTGCCGGACAGTGGTAGCACTTCAAGCTTTAAGGATTCAGCGAAGATTCCGGCATGGGCTAAGTCCTTTGTGGCTCAGGCAGTAGCTTTGCAAATTATCAGCGGCTATGACGATGGTACCTTCCGTCCTACGCAGGAGCTTACTCGTACTGAATTGGCAGTTATGGTTGTTAGGGCTCTGGGCATTACAGTAGATCCAAAAGCGACCTTAACCTTCAATGATGCTAAGGATGTACCCGCATGGGCAGTGCCATATATTGCGGCAGCAGTAGAAGCGGGCATTGTGAATGGCATAGGACAAAATCGTTTCGCACCTAACCAGGTAGCGTCCCGGGCCGAAGCAGTAACAATCATTCTGAACCTGCTGGAGAAGCAAGGAAAGTAACTAAATCGGATGGTTTGAAAAAAGATTGCCTCAAGGTCATCGTTGATGACGGAGAGGCAATCTTTTTTTCGTAGCTGGGTAGTGTGAGGGAGGCGGCGATACGGTGGTGTGGCGTAAAAGAGAGGCAAAAGTGCCTCTGATTTGAGCGAATACGGCGGATTGGCGTGAAAGAGAGGCAAAAGTGCCTTTGAAATGAGCGAATGCGGTGGATTGGCGTGAAAGAGAGGCAGAAGTGCCCTTGAATGAGCGAATGCGGCGGATTGGCGTGAAAGAGAGGCAAAAGTGCCTTTGATCTGAGTGAATACGGCGGATTGACGTGAAAGAGAGGCAAAAGTGCCTTTGATTTGAGCGAATACGGCGGAGTTGCAGTAAAGAGAGGCAAAAGTGCCTCAGAAATGAGCGAATGCGGTGGATTGGCATGAAAGAGAGGCAAAAGTGTCTTTGAAATGAGTGAATGCGGCGGAGTGGCGGAGATAAGAGGCAAAAGAGACCACGCTCCTTCATCCTCTTTATATTTTCAACCAACATATGTTTAACGACCCACTCATTGCCAGTATATCGAGCCCTGATAGCACGATAATCTTTAATTTATCCAGCATATCTTTAATTTTGCGGCTATTTGTAAGGAAAGATCTGGGTTAGATTAGGGTGGACTAATCAAAGTAAGGCAGGAGGGTTGCCGACAAAATTGAATGCGCTTGCACGATCGGGGTTGAATACAGAATGTGCTTGCACGAATGTGGTTGGATACAGAATCTGTAGGCAGAAGAGAGTAGAAGTAGAAGAAGAAGAAGAAGTAGAAGTAGAAGAGGGTAGGAGCAGCAGAGGGACGGGACAACAGAAGTAATCTACTTGCTGTTCGGCGACATAGTGAGACACATTACGCTTCATGGATGAGAGTAACCGAAACAACTACAGGACGAGGAGAGTGGAAAATGAACCTTCACACCGGTAAAAAGGCGCGTCGTAAGCTGACATCAGCTGTTCTGGCGGCAGCTTTGCTAGTTTCAGGACTTCCCCTAACGGCTTACGCCGGCGATACGTGGCCTTTTACAGGAGACAGTGCGCCGGGTGCCAATCAGCCTAATGTACATGGATATACGAGCAGCCATATTGCGAACTGGAGTCCGGCAACCGATCCGGATGCAGAGCTGTTGAGATCGCGGGTGCCGCTGCAGAAGCGGAATGCCCCATTTGCTGCAACCCAAGCTAACCCAGCGCTTAGCGCAGATACACAGATGATCAACGTTGCTGGCGACTACGGGAATGCTTTTATTGAGAACGCGCCGTATACGAACAAGTTTGCGCAGTATCATTTTAACTTTTGGCAATATATCGATTACTACTCCTACTGGCATGGTACAGCGACTGCGTATACCCCGCCGGAATATTATGATGAATTGGCCCAGAAGGACTGGCAGCAAAAATGGTTCGAATTCGGCATGCTGAACATCCCGAACCCTACCTACACCGATGCAGCGCATAAAAACGGCGTGTTGTCATTGGCGGGGATCTTTTTTTCCAATAATGACCGTGGACAGCAGACGTACAAACAAATGATAGTTAAAGATGAGAATGGTAATTTTCCGGTGGCGGATAAACTGATCGAGATGGCCGGGTATTTCGGGTTTGACGGTTATTTTGTAAATCAGGAAGAGATGAATCCGAATGTAGCGACCCAGGATATCCCCGATTACATCGCGTTTATGAAGGTGCTGCAAGAGGGCGGCCTGTATGTACAGTGGTACGACTCGCTGAACACCAATACCGGTGCTAATACGTTCGCCCGGACGATTAATGATACCAATATCTCCTTTTTAGTGGATAAAAGCACCAAGGAACCCGTCTCCAATTCGTTTTTCTTCGACTACGGGGCTGGCAATACACAGATTACCAACGCGGCTAATTACTTAAGCAATCTGAATGCCAGTCTGGGAACAAGCTACAACTTGTTTGAAGTTGGTTTTGCAGGGCTGGAAGCAGGTCGTGACCGGTTCAAGTCCGTTAACGGAACAGCGTTGATGAACAAGCTGGATAGCAATGGCTTGCCGCGGCTCAGCTTGGCTACACTCGGTGCGGACTTTGTTCATGCCGGTCTGGATGAGGACATGAACCTGTCTTACCCGGTCTCGCACAGATCCGAAAATGACTACCAATGGATGACAAAACTGCGTGAGCAGCTATGGTGGTCAGGCCCGAACGTGGACCCTAAGAATACGGTCAAATCGGCAACCAATACCGTTGCCGATGTTTATGCCGACAACCGTTACTGGCCGGGAATCTCGTCCGTCATTGCGGAGCGTTCGGTGATTAAGGACAAGAACTTTTACACCAATTTTAACACTGGACAGGGCTTGTCCTATTCCGTGAACGGTGAAGTATCGAACCCGGATGAGTGGTCTAATATGAGCCTGCAGGATATCCCAGTGACTTGGCAGTGGTGGCAGGATACTGCTGGCAATAAGCTTACTGTAGATTTTGATTATGGACCGGAGTACAACCTTGCGAGTACAAACCGTTACAACTATGAGCAGATCGGTGCGTATAACGGTGGCAGTTCACTGGTGGTGAACGGCAATCTGAATGCGAAGAACTTCTTGCGTCTGTACAAAACAGAGCTGGAGGTCAATGGCAACTCCAAGCTGTCGATCAGCTTCAACAAGCCATCTGCCACAGATGCTTCGGCGATGGCAGTAGGACTCATCCTGGCTGATGATCCGAATACCGTCGTAGAGGTCGCTGTTCCAAACAGTGGTCAGCACTCGGACGGTTGGTTGACAAAGGAGCTGGACCTGAGTGCATACGCAGGTCATAATATTGCAGCCCTTGGACTGGTCTTCGATCCCGGGCAAGGAACAGCGTCCACCTACCAGATGAACGTCGGACAGCTGCGCGTTTATGGCGGGTCTGCCGTAAAGCCCGCAGCTCCTGCGGAATTAGCAGTTGCGGAAGCTTTTACAGATACAGGTGAGATGGTTGTGAAGTGGAAGCTAGATCCCGATTACACTAAGATCAAGCAATATAATGTGTACGTGAATGATGTATTTATGGGCGGCAAATACGATGAGGTGTTCTACCTGAAGCATCTCCCGGTGAAATCCGGAACCCTTAAAGTGGTTGCAGTGGGTGCGGATGGAGTGGAGGGTGAAGCGGCAACGCTGGCTTTTGATCTGGATGCGGCGGTTTCCGGAGTGAAGGTGGATTCAAGCGCGGACGGGGAGTTGACTGTGAACTGGACGAACTCCGCCCAAGCTTCCGGTGACATTACCGTTCGAGTGCAGTCTTTGAATTGGATTACGACATCCGAACCGGTGTCACAGCAAGTGGTTGTCCCGGCAGGTGCAAGCACTGCGCTGTTCACAGGGATGCCGGTAAACGGCGATGATTACATTGTCACCGTTACCGCAGGCAACACCGATCCAGTCTCGGTCAGCGGCCAGTTCATCGACACGGTCGCGGAACCTTACGCGGAAGAGTGGTCCTGGACGGACGGTAAGCTGAATCTGCCGATGCCGAATACTAGAGACTGGCGGTATATGTATGTGTATGAGGATGGGAATGCGAAATCTTTTGCCACAACGTATAGCTCTGGCAATAAGCCGATGATTATCCGTGGACGGACAACTAAGGCGAGCTTAAGCTTCACCTCGTCGGCAAAAGTTGTGCATGTGGTGATGGAGGATTATGCAGGCAACCGCTCCAAACCTGTCTATCTGAAAGGAAGCTATCCCGTTCTCTTTGATGCTAATGGGGGTGAACCAGCAAATACTGTGGCCGAGGCTGTGTATGGCACTTTGCTGATGGAGCCTACAGGCATTGCCAGAGAGGGTTATGACCTGGAAGGCTGGTATGTTGGAGAAGGAGAAGGTGCGCGAAGATGGAATTTTACCGAAGATCTAATAACCGGTGAACTGAACTTGCAGGCGAAGTGGGCCTTGCAAGCTCCAAAGGTGCAGATCGTAGGGGAAGGTTCCTTCCGTGAAAATACGTCCGCGACACTAACGGCAGTTGCCACTGGCGCAGGGCAGCTGACTTATGCCTGGTATGCGGACACAGGCAGCGGTTATGGAGATGCGTTGGGAGTGTCCGCCTCCTATACTATCCCTGCTTTGACTACCGGGATGGATGGCAATAAGTACAAGGTCATCGTCACCAATGAATCTGGTGACAGCAGTGAAGCAGAGTACACAATTAACTTAACTCCGGCTGAAGCACCATGGGAAGCGCCTGATTTCATAACCGATCTTCCGTCTGCACTTGATGTCATTACTGGTGAAGAAGTGAAGCTGTTCGTACAGATCCGCGGGGATGTGGAATCGGTTCGCTGGGAGACGAAGGCAGCAACCGCAGAGGAATGGACTGTGGCGGAGAGCGTGACTTCGGCGGTATACGCATTTACTGCTTCTGAAACAGACAGCGGTACGCAGTTCCGTGTGGTTCTGACTGGAAAAGAGGGAACGGAGCCTTCAACAAGAACCGGTAATGAACTTACGGTGACAGTACATCCGGCACCCGATGCGCCAATTATCACCTCTAATAGTGTAGATAAGAATCCGGCAGTTGTAGGTGATAAGGTGTCTTTTGCCGTAGTAGCTTCTGCAGTTTATGGCGAGTTAAGCTACCAATGGTTGAAAGATGGGCAGGCCATTGAAGGTGCTGTGGAGCGTGATTATACCATTGCTTCTGCAAAAGAAACGGACAGCGGCGAGTACACGGCCGTAGTCACTAACACCAAAATACTGAATGGCCACCCTTACACGGCTGTTCAAAAGAGCGGAATTATTAATTTCAAGGTCCACAATACTCCTGTATCTACACCGCAGCCGACATCGGCTCCAGGGACAGGTACGGGAACTGGTGGGACGACTCCGGCAGCGACAGCAACGCCGCTTCCAAGTCCTACTAGCACAACTTTGACAGTTCCAGCAAGTGCACTCAGTACATCTACTGAGAACGGCAAAGTGACGGTAAATGTGCCGGCAGGCGTTACAGCTATCGAGCTGCCTGTGAATGCAGGTGAATTGCTCGGGATCCATCAACTTGAATTGGCTGCCTCGGGAACCACACTTGGTATTGCGCCGGAATTGCTGGTGCAATTGAAGGCTCTGCTTAATGAAGCCCAAGCTTCAGGCGGCAAGATTCTGGTGAAGCTCAGCCCGGAGACTTTGAACATGAGCACACTGAAAGTAGAGCGTGGGGTGGTCTTGCGGGGTACAGGTATGACGTTTGATCTGAGCATCATCGCGGGGAATGGCACATCTAGCCGTCTTCCAAGCTTCAGCAAACCAGTAACCTTACAATGGAATGCAACAAATACGGATTATAATACTAATTTGCTTGGTTTATATGCTATTGCTGAAGGAGGTTCGCTTACCTATCTCGGCGGAGTGTACGCGAATGGCTTCCTGCAAGGGGAGTTTAGCGGAACAGGCAGGCTGGCTGTGCTGGAGTACAATAAATCCTTCGCTGATGTTCCGTCTACTCACTGGGCTGCGGACACTATCCGCCAGCTGGCGGCTAAACATCTGGTACAAGGCACTTCCGAAAATGGATTTGAACCCGCCCGCAGGATTACAAGAGCGGAATTTGTGAAGCTGCTGGCTGGCGTGCTGGGACTGCAAGATCAGGCGGAATTGAAATTTAGTGATGTGCCTTCTGGTGTCTGGTATGAGCAGGACCTGGCGCGTCTGGTCCGGGCAGGTATTGTAGGTGGACGCACTGCTGAGCACTTCGATCCGAGTGCGAACATCAGCCGCCAGGAGATTGTCACTATGCTAATGCGTGCCTATGTACTGGAGCATGGATCGCTTCAGTCATCAGCCCCGGCAACATTCACCGATTCCGGTGAGGTAGCAGCCTGGGCGGCAGACAGCGTGAATGCTGCGTCATCAATGGGTCTGGTGAATGGCCGCACGGACGGGAATTTTGTTCCCGGTGGCTTGGCGACCCGTGCCGAGGCTGCGCAGTTCATCTTGAATTACATCCGGTAGATTATATAGCCCCACCACGGTCTGCCCAAGGAGCCCTTTGCTCCATGGGCAGACTGTCTTTGCTTGGCGGAGGATTGCAAGCTTTTACCAGCCACAGGCAGGAAGCACCTCATGCTATACTTTATTCATAATGACAAGCAGCGAAGCTTAGTCTTCCCCCTGCTGTAGGAGGTTGCTGATGTTTCCGGGGAAATTGTACAGAAAGTATCTGAAGAATAATCTGTTTATGAAAATCATCCTGCTCTTCTCAGTCATTGCCGTGGTCACCATTATCACCTTCTCCTACCTGATGTTCTTGCTCATGTCTCAGGCTGTAGTGCAGCGGCAGATGGAGATTCAGAAACGTACCGTGGAGAGCATCAACAGCTATATTGAGCAGAAATATGACTCTGTACAGTCTATGATGCGGGACGTGTACCGGGACACGGAGCTGACTGCTAATACGTCGTATTTGCTGGAGCATCCGTATGAAGATTACGTGAGGTACCGGCTGGACCGCTATTTCAACGAAAGTAATGCTACGACGGATACCGTGCAGTTTTTTCGCAATCAAGTTGAAGATGATCCTGATATCCGCAGTTTAATGCTCTACAGTGCAGCTGAGCAGCAGTTGTATGTCTATAACGACCAAGGCAAATTTCAGATTATTTCCACTAATGCAGCCCACTCTTTTGTACCGGATGCGCTGTATCTGGAGGAGGAAGGCAGTGTCACCGCCCCAAACACTTGGGTCAGTCAGGCGATCTCATCTCCGGAGGGGCCGATGTTTACGGTTCGTACCCCGGTCAATAACAAGATATCACTGCGCAACATTGGTCAGCTTCTAGTCTATTTTGATGCCAGCGAGGTCTGGGGGAGTATGGGCAATTATAAGGATGACTTCAAGGGAAAGATTCTGGTGCTGGCAGCGGATGGGGATGTGTTATTTGATACCTCGGGCACCTATTATGGAAAGCGCTATCCTTATCCCGAGCAGATGAATTCTGCCTATACAGATGGTGAAGAAGTCGGCGGGATGATCATTACTAAGCAGACTCACACCCAAGGCGGATTTACTGTGTTGAGTGCTGTACCTAAGCAGGAATTAGCCGCCACTTATAGGGGATTGCGGAACATGATCTTCATCATCTGCTTGATCTGCCTGTTGTTTGCGATTATTACACCCACTTTATTTATCAATAATTTTGCCAGACGGACTCATAAAATTATCAAGTTCACCCGCAAAGTGAAAAACGGTGACCTGGATGCCCGGATTACCGATGTCAGAGAAGACGAGCTGGGGCAGATCTCCAAGAGCTTCAACGATATGCTGGATGAGCTGAATCTTCATATAGACCGTGTGTTCAAGGCTGAAATCAAGCAAAAACATACCGAAATCGCCGCGCTTGAAGCCAGGGTAAACCCACATTTTCTCTACAATACCTTGGAGGTGATCCGAATGAGGGCAATCTCTCAAGGAGCTTCAGATGTCGGGGAGATGATCTACAGCTTGTCGGTGTTGTTCAAAAGCTATGTTCACCAGAAACCCAAGCATACGATGAAGGATGAACTAGAGGCCTGCCGTTTATATCTGGAGCTGTTCCGCATCCGTTATAAGGATAAATTCTCTTATACAATGGAATGCGGGAAAGAGCTTACCGGAAGAGTTGTACTCAAAATGTCGCTGCAGCCCATCATTGAAAACTACATTCTACATGGGATGCGCGTGGACAAGAATGATAATCACATCAGTGTGGCTGTGGCCAAGGACGGCAAATATTTGCGTGCGGTAGTTACAGACAATGGGCGGGGGATTGCTCCGGACAGATTGGTCCAGCTCAAAGAAGGTCTTTTGCAGCCAGATGAACAATCGGAATCATTTGGTCTGCGCAGTATTCATGAGCGTTTGAAGCTGCTTTATGGCAGTGAGTATGGCATTGAATTACAAAGCGAAGCGGGTACCGGCACAACCGTGACTGTGTATTTTCCCGATCTGGGAGAGGATGATCCAAACCATGTATAAAATTTTCATTGTGGACGACGAGCCTTTTATTATCGAAGGATTATATGACATTGTGGATTGGGCAGCACTGGGGATGGAGATTGTCGGCCACGCCGAGAACGGCCAGGAAGCGCTGGAGTCGTTGCGGTTTGTCCCAGCAGATATTCTGATTACGGATATTTCCATGCCGCTGATGAACGGGCTGGATTTGATCCGGGCTGTGCGGGAGATCCAGCCGGAGATCAAAGTTGTTATCCTCAGCGGCTTTGATGAGTTCGGTTATCTTAAGGAAGGAATGGCGCTCGGCATTGAAAATTATCTGCTCAAGCCTATTAATTTGCAAGAGTTCCGGGCAACATTAGTGACTGCCGCCGAGAAGCTGGGTGTCTCCCGTCAAGAGAGTCAATTCAATGCGCATAGTATTTCCATTCTGCGCGATAATGTGATGTACCGTTGGCTGCGGTGCCAGATTGGTCCGAAGGAATTCAGCGAACGGACTGATTTTCTGGGACTTAGACTAGATAAGCCGCTGGTGCAGGTAGCCCTGCTTCGCCCTGAACAGGACGCTGCCGAGCTATTTCAGGCGGTGGAAGAGGTTGTAGGCGGTAACCCGTCTTTGATTGCATTCCGGGATATGGATGGAGATACCGTGCTGCTGCATCTGCTTAGTGAGTATCAGCAGGGTAAAGAAGCGGTGGAAAGGCTTCATGCGCAGCTGCTGTTATCCCTAACTGGCGGTCCGCCAATGCGTCTGTCCGTAGGAACGGTGGAGGAGATGGAGGAGGCGGCGGCTCAGAGTTACGCCCATGCAAAGATGACTCAGGAATATTTCATGCTGTTTCCAGAGCGGAATTTGCTGCATTATGAGGAAGTTCAGGACAGGCATGAGGTTGCCGTCCAAGGTATGCCGCTGAATTGGGAAGATGATCTCAAGCTGATTATGGCGAAGGATAAGGAAGCGCTGCTGGTGCGGATCCAGGATCATTTTGAGCAGCTGCGGCGGATGGAGGGGATTACACCTGTGCTGCTGCAAGGCATTGCCATGGAATGGTTGATCCGCTTCAAGATGCAGCTGCAGGAGATTCGTCATGTGGAAGAACCGGAGCTTTTCGCAGACGGTTTTGGTCTCATTCGCTCTACAGTTTCCATAAATGAACTGACTCAGATTATTCAGGAAGCCGCTAGCATTACGGTAGACGCCTTAGTTCGGGACGTAAAGAGTCCAGTCGTGCAGCAGGTGCTGAATTATATCCATGAGTCCTACAATGAAGATGTGTCACTGAAGACCCTCGGTGCCCAATACCATATTCACCCGGTGTATTTGGGACAGCTGTTCCATAAAGAGGTGAATGAGTCATTCACCGAATATATCAATAAATACCGGATTGAGAAGGCGAAGGAGCTGCTGCGGAATACCTCACTTAAAGTTCATGAAATCGCTCTCAAAGTAGGCTATTGGGAGACCGGCTATTTTTACAAACAATTTAAGAAGCATGTCGGTATATCTCCTACGGAGTACAAAGGGCTTGTCTAGCGGACCCCCGCTGCAAGCTTTTTCTTTATTTTCTACATGATTTATTTAGTTTATCTTCTGTTTGAAAATGCTTTCATAAATTACAGTAAAGATAGTCCTTGAAGGAGAAAGCTGCTGGTTTAATTCCGGATTAGGCCAGCGATCTTGAGGTAAACAAAGGGGAGGTTATACAGGAATGGGCAACAACAAAAGAAAGAGGTTTTCCCTGTTACTGACATCACTTATGGCATTCTCGCTTGCGCTCAGCGCATGTGGCGGCGATTCAAACAACGCGGCAACTAACAGTTCAGGAGCGGGCGGCGACGGTGCATCATCCGAGAAACCAGTCGAACTGATCTGGTACACGATCGGCGGACCGCAGAAGGATCTGGACCGTGTCGTGGAAGAAGTCAATAAGTACACTAAAGAGAAGATAAATGTCACCCTGAAGATGAATATGATTGATTTTGGTGATTATACACAAAAAATGCAGGTCAAAGTAGCCGCTGGCGAACCCATGGACATTCTCTTTACGTGCTCCTGGGCGTTCGATTATGTGCAAAATGCCCGCAAAGGCGCTTTTATGGAATTGGACAGCCTGCTTAATGAATATGGAAAAGGCATCGTAGACACGATTGATCCGGCGTTCCTGGAAGGCTCCAAGGTAGATGGACATAATTATGCCGTACCTGCCAACAAAGAGCTTCCGGCGCAAGAAGTTTGGCGCTTTAATAAAGAGCTGCTCGACAAATATAACCTCGACATTTCCGGGGTGAACACAATGGAAAGCATTGAACCACTGCTGAAGACGATCAAAGAGAATGAACCGGGCATCACGCCTTACGCTATGGTGAAGGATTTCATGCCAGTACTGCCGTTCGATTACATCATTGAAAAGATGCCAATGGCTGTTTATATGGACACAAAGGATTACAAGATCGTGAACATTCTGGAAACACCTGAACTCAAAAGCACTCTTGAAACCGTTCGCAAATATTACAAGGCAGGTTATATCTCGCCGGAAGTAGCAACTACAACTTCGGTGGATGATCTCTATAAATCTTCGAACTGGTTCATGGATCGTGCGGCTACCCAGCCGATGGCGGACAATCTGTGGTCGGCAAGCTACGGCTATCCTGTAGTTTCCACGCCAGCTGGCAAACCTTACATTTACAACTGGTCCGTTATGGGTTCGATGCAAGCCATCTCGGCTAACTCCGCATATCCGGAGAAAGCGATGGAGTTCCTGAACCTGCTCAACACCGATCCGGTGCTGCGCAACATGATTGACTCCGGAATCGAAGGCGTGCACTACGAGAAGACTGGTGAGAATTCCATGAAGAACCTGGATGAATCCAAGAACTATGACATGCCAACCTTCTCGCTGGGCAATATCATGATCAACTATTTGAACGAGGGTGACCCTGAGAACAAATGGGAAGAGTTCAAAAAGTTTAATGAATCCGGTGTGAATGCACCGCTGCTTGGTTTTAACTTCGACACTTCCAAGGTGACCACTGAAATCGCTGCGGTTCAGAACGTAAAAGAAGAATACTGGTCACCACTGATGACTGGAACCGTTGATCCTGACGAGTATCTACCGAAAGCTATTGAGAAATTCAAGGCAGCTGGTTTGGACAAAATTATCGCTGAAGCGCAATCGCAAATTGATGCCTGGAAAGCGTCCAACAACAAGTAAAACATCAACGTAAGAGAAGATCGGGGCAGGGGCGTGGCCTCTGGACCCGGTCTTTTTTTGAAATATAAGGACATACAGGAGGGATCTAAGTGTGAAGACAATCAGCGGATTTATAAAAAATATTATGAATAACAAGATTATGCTGCTCATGGTTCTACCAGGTGCGCTTTGGTTTCTCTTTTTCTCTTACCTGCCGATGATAGGGACGATTATTGCATTCAAAGAATACCGCTTTAGCCGCGACGGCTTCTGGGCGAGTATTATCAACAGCAAATGGGTGGGGCTAGACAACTTCAAGTTTTTGTTTACCACCAATGACGCGTACATCATTACCCGCAACACCTTGCTCTACAATGGAGCGTTTATCCTGCTTGGCTTGATCTTGTCGGTTCTGATGGCGATTGTGCTGTCCGAGATTGTGAACAAGAAGCTGGCCAAAGTGTATCAGACCGGCATGTTCCTGCCCTACTTCCTGTCATGGGTCGTTGTCGGCTATTTTGCATTTAGTTTTCTGAGCTCCGAACGCGGGATGCTGAACCAGATCATGGGCTTTTTTGGCGCAGAGTCAATTCAGTGGTATTCGGAAAAAGCCTATTGGCCGTTCATCCTGATCTTAGTCTATCTGTGGAAAGCGGTTGGTTACAACAGCGTAGTTTATCTCGCAGCTATTATGGGGATCGACAAGTCGCTGTATGAAGCGGCGATGATCGACGGAGCTAGTAAGTTCCAACAGATTCGCAATATTACACTGCCGTTGCTGAGTCCAATTATCACGATCATGACCCTGCTGGCCATCGGTAAAATCTTCTACGCCGACTTCGGTCTCTTTTACCAGGTGCCTCGTAATTCCGGTACGCTCTACAGTGTCACGAATGTTATTGATACCTATGTCTATCAAGGCCTCAAAACAACGGGTGAGATTGGTATGAGCACTGCCGCAGGTCTGTATCAATCGGTTGTCGGCTTTACGCTAGTGATGACCTCTAACTATATTGTCCGCAAATACAACAAGGATAGCGCTTTGTTCTAGAACCTCATGAAAGGAGTGGGCCATATGTCTTCCATTACTAAGACTAAAAAAGAACGTGATTTCCACCATCTCTCGACGCCCTGGAATATCACTTTTAATCTGATAGCCGGCATCTTTGCGTTTCTGTGCGTGTTTCCGTTTCTGTTCGTCGTGATCATCTCCTTCACCGATGAGGTGGCGCTGGCGCGGGATGGCTATAAGCTGATTCCGGCAAAATGGAGTCTCGGCGCATACCGTTATGTGTTTGAATCCGGAGATATGCTGCTGCGTTCTTATGGTGTGACGATTTTTGTAACGGTGATAGGGACGATTATCAGCCTTTTGTTTATCGCTTTTTATGCGTATGCCATTTCCCGGAAAAGCTTCCGTTACCGCAATTTTTTCTCGTTCTTCGCGTTTTTTACCATGCTGTTCAACGGTGGACTTGTGCCGACTTATATTATCGTTACGCAGTTTCTAAGCCTGAAGGATACGATCTGGGCGCTGATTTTGCCGCTGGCGGTGAATGCTTTTTACATTATGATTCTGCGCACCTTCTACAGCACGAGTGTGCCTGATGCCATTATCGAATCCGGCAAAATCGACGGGGCGGGCGAGTTCCGTATCTTCCTGAAATTGGTGTTGCCTTTATCACTGCCCGGTCTGGCTACGATTGCTTTGTTCAGCACCCTCGGCTATTGGAATGACTGGTTCAATGCGCTGCTGTACATCGACAACCCGAATTTAGTCCCGCTGCAATCGATGCTGATGCGGATCGAGACCAGTATGCAGTTTATTTTGCAGAACTCCCAGAACAGTTCGCTCAGTCTGGAAGCTCTTCGCTCCATGCCGCAGGATACATCGCGGATGGCGATGGTCGTGCTGGCGACAGGACCGATTATTTTTGCCTATCCGTTCTTCCAGCGTTATTTCATTCAAGGTCTTACCGTAGGGGCTGTTAAGGAATGAGTTATACAAACCCGAATTTACCTGCTGAAGAACGGGCGGAGCATCTGCTCGGACTGATGACTTTGGAAGAGAAGGCCGGTCAGCTGATTCAGCCTTTTGGCTGGCAGGCCTATGAACATAGAGACGGTAAGATGACCTTGACAGAAAGCTTCAAGGAGAAGGTTGCCGGGGGCGGCGTTGGTTCGCTTTACGGGATGTTGCGCGCTGACCCGTGGACCGGTGTGACGCTGGCTACTGGCCTGTCTCCGCGTGAAGGTGCGGAAGCGGTGAATACGCTCCAGCGGTATGTGCTGGAGCATTCGCGGCTGGGCATTCCGGTATTGATCGGCGAGGAATGCTCGCATGGCCACATGGCGATCGGGGCCACCGTATTCCCGGTGCCCCTGTCGCTCGGCAGCTCCTGGAATGTGGAGCTGTATCGTGAGGTCTGCCGCGCCGTAGCGCTGGAGACACGCAGTCAGGGCGGCGCGGTTACGTATTCGCCGGTGCTGGATGTGGTGCGCGATCCCCGCTGGGGCCGCACCGAGGAGTGCTTCGGCGAGGACGCTTACCTGATCAGCGAGATGGCGGTTGCGGCTGTTGAAGGTCTGCAGGGGGAATCCTTGCAGAGCGGCGGCAGCGTGGGGGCTACGCTGAAGCATTTTGTGGGATACGGCAGCTCAGAAGGCGGCCGGAATGCCGGGCCTGTGCACATGGGCTGGCGTGAACTGCTGGAAGTGGATCTGCTGCCCTTCAAAAAAGCGGTCGAAGCGGGTGCAGTCTCCATTATGCCTGCTTATAACGAAATAGACGGCGTGCCTTGCACGACAAATACAGAGCTACTAGAGGATATACTCCGCGAAGCATGGGGGTTTGAGGGTCTAATCATTACCGACTGCGGAGCTATAGAGATGCTGGCCTCTGGCCATGATGTGGCTGAAGATGGCATGGATGCAGCAGTGCAGTCACTGGAAGCCGGCATCGACATGGAGATGTCCGGGGAAATGTACGGCAAATACCTGGTGGATGCCGTTCGTGAAGGCAAGCTGGACCCGGCACTGCTGGATCGGGCGGTCCGCCGTGTGTTGACGCTCAAGTTCAGGCTGGGCCTGTTCGAGCAGCCATTCGCTGATCCCGATGCGGCTGAACGCGTCATCGGCAGCAAAGCGCATCAAGAGCTGGCCCGGCAAGTGGCGGGCGAGAGCATCATCCTGCTGAAAAATGAAGCAGGTGTGCTGCCATTGTCCAAGACCGCCGGCACGATCGCCGTCATTGGCCCTAACGCCGATGCCGGGTATAACCAGCTCGGCGATTATACCTCACCGCAGCCTCCGGCTAAGGTAGCGACCGTGCTCAGCGGCATCCGCAGCAAGCTGGCTGCAGAGCCGGAGCGGGTGCTCTATGCACCGGGCTGCCGGATCAAAGGCGATTCGCGCGAAGGTTTTGAAGCCGCGCTCGCTTGTGCAGAGCAGGCTGATACCGTTGTTATGGTCGTCGGCGGCTCCAGTGCACGCGATTTCGGGGAAGGCAGTATCGATCTCAAGACAGGCGCGTCCAAGGTGACGGAGAATGCCTGGAATGATATGGACTGCGGCGAAGGCATTGACCGGGTGTCATTGACCCTGTCGGGAGTGCAGCTGGAACTGATCCAGCAGGTTCATCAGCTCGGCAAACCTGTGATCGTTGTTTATATTAACGGCCGTCCGGTGAGTGAGCCTTGGATTGACGAGCATGTACATGCCATTCTGGAAGCCTGGTATCCAGGCCAAGAAGGCGGGCACGCTGTTGCGGATATCCTGTTCGGCGATGTGAACCCGTCCGGGAAGCTGACTGTATCCGTGCCGAAGCATGTGGGCCAGCTCCCGGTCTATTACAACGGTAAACGTTCCCGTGGCAAAAGATATCTGGAGGCCGATTCCCAGCCTCAATATCCGTTCGGCTTCGGGCTTAGCTACACTGAATTTACGTACTCCGGGTTGAAGGTGGAGCCGGAAGTAATTGCGGCTGGGGAGACGGCTACAGTTTCCGTGGACGTTCAGAATACAGGAGACCGTGAGGGCGCAGAGGTGGTGCAACTGTATATTTCCGATGTCGCCAGTAAGGTCACCCGTCCTGCCAGGGAATTGAAGGCTTTTGACAAAATCAAGTTGGCTCCGGGTGAGAAGCAAACCGTGTTGTTCACGGTAGGGTCGGAGCAATTGCAATATATCGGACCGGATTTAAGACCTGTTGTAGAGCCAGGAGCGTTTAAAGTGCTGGTGGGTAAGCATGTAAATGATACACTGAGCACCGATTTGACGGTGAGGGGGTAAAGACATGGAACGCATTAAACGCTTCATCCGCGAGCTCTCCGAGCAGCAATGGCTAGAGGTGCAGGAATTGCGCGATTGGGAGATTCTGTCCTCGGTGTATCAATTGCCGGGACAGTATGACAAGCTGCAGCCTTATAAGGACGGCAGCAATTATGATCTGTTCCCGAGTGTGCAAGGAACGACCTATTTCTTCCGCCGTACTTTGGAGATTCCGGCTAACTGGCTGCCGGGCCACATCGGGCTGATTTTTGCTTCAGGTGGGGAAGGGCTGCTGCGGGTGAACGGTGAATCGCGGCAAGGACTTGACCGCAATCATACCTTTGTTACCCTGACAGGTGATCCATCTGGCCGTCCGTTGGACCTGGAAATCGAACTCTTCGATCCGGTCCCCGAGCCGGTGGACCCATTAAATCAACAGGCGGTGATCCAGCCGCCGATTCGGATGATCCACAGCCAGCTGGTGCTGGTGAATAGACCTGTGCAGAGTCTAATGTACACGGCAGTAGTGATTCGCGATTCGGCAATTCTGCTGCCTGAGCAGGACCAGCGCCGTAAGCGGATGCTGGAAGCTTTGTATGTGGCAATGGATCAATTCGTTGGCCTTACCACGCAGGAGATCCGCGAGGGTGGTGAGATTTCGCGAATCGAGCAGAAGCTGCGGGGCAGAGTCGGGGAGATCGGCAGTCATGCCGAAGGAACAATCCACATGGTGGGCCAGTCCCATATCGATATTGCCTGGCTGTGGCCTGCGCGCGAGACCGTGCGCAAGACGAGTCGGACGTTCTCGACGGTGAATGCCCTGATGGACGAATATCCTGACTATCAATATGCGCAGAGCCAGCCGCTGCTGTTCGAATATTTGAAAGACAATGACCCGGTACTCTATGAGAAGGTCAAGGCACGCATCCGTGAAGGACGCTGGGAACTGGTCGGTGGGATGTGGATCGAACCGGATCTGAACATTCCGAGCGGAGAATCGTTGATGCGGCAAATGCTATATGGTCAACGCTTTTATCTCGAAGAGTTCGGGCGCACCTCGCAGATTGAGTGGCTGCCGGATACCTTCGGCTACTGCGCTTCTCTGCCGCAGATTCTGCAGCATGGTGGCATCAAATATTTTATGACCACCAAGCTGGGCTGGAATGACACAAATGTCTTCCCTTACGATCTGTTCCATTGGGTCGGCATTGACGGCACGCCGATGTTGTCTTACCTGAATCATGGGGTCAATGAGAATACGCTGCCCAAAGATGTGCATGAACACTATCAGTCCTTCCGCGAAAAAGATAAACATAATGAGCAGATGCTGCTCTATGGGCATGGTGACGGCGGCGGCGGGGTCACCCGCGAGATGCTGGAATATATCCAGCGTGCCGAGCTAATGGTCGGCCAGCCGGAGAGTAAATACAGTAATGCCGCGGATTTCTTCGCAGGCATTACACGCTGTCAGCCGCAGCTGCCGCAGTGGCGGGGCGATCTGTATCTGGAGCTGCACCGCGGCACCTACACTACGCACGGCCGCAACAAGCGGAACAACCGCAAGGCGGAAGTGTTGTACCGTGAAGCGGAGCTGTGGCAGACATTAGCTTCGCCGCAGCTGGACACGGAGCAACATGCCGTAGTTGCCGGGCAGCTGCATCAGGGCTGGAAGCTGATTTTGTTGAACCAGTTCCATGATATTATTCCGGGCTCGGCGATTACCGAAGCTTACGAGACCTCGGAGAAGGAATACGCAGAGGTGTTTGAGCTTGGCCGTGTTGCGCTTCAGCCGGGGCTTGCGGCATTGGCCGGGAACATTAACACGTCAGGCGAGGGTACACCTTACATTGTTTTTAATGGTTTGGGTTGGACGCGGGATGCCGTGGTCGAACTTGCTCTCAGCGAAGAAGTAGCCGCCAGCGGAAACTTTGCGGTGTATGGCGAGGATAACGTACTGCTGGAAGCAGATGTCCTGACGGAGGAGACAGCAGTTTCTGGTGTCTCGGTTCTCGTTCCGGAGATTCCAGCCTTTGGTTACAAAACGATCTGGATTCGTGATCTGTCTCAGAACACATCCGTTGAAAATAATGCAGAATCTGCCGCTGCTGAACATAATCAAACAGCTATAGGAGTTGTTCCCTTCGGCGACCGTTGGGAGACGGACTATTATCGTATTACCTTTAACGAGCGGGGAGAAATCACCAGTCTTTTTGATAAAAAAGGAAACCGGGAGATCGTAAAATCCGGTGAGCCGGCGAACCGCTTCCACTTTTTCCACGACCGTCCGACGCTTTGGGATGCCTGGGACATTGACAACCGTTATGAAGCCCAACCCGCCGGGGAGGCTGAACTTATAGAAAAGGGAGTGATCCGCACTGGTGCGGTGCAGGATATTTTGCGCTTCCGCTGGAAGCTGGGCCAATCCGAGATTACTCAGGATATGATTCTACATCACCATAATCCCCGGATTGATTTCCAGACGCATGTAAGCTGGAACGAAGCCCATAAGCTGCTTAAGGTAGGGTTTTCGATTGATGTTGTCGCGGATAAGGCGACTTACGAGATTCCATTTGGTGCGCTGGAACGTCCGACCCACCGCAACACCAGCTGGGAGCAGGCGCAGTATGAGGTTTGCGGGCACCGTTTTGCCGATGTATCCGAACGTGGATATGGCGTCAGTCTGCTGAATGATTGTAAATACGGCTATGACATCCAAGGCAGTACCATTCGCTTGTCGCTCCTGCGCGCGCCGAAATGGCCGGATGTTACTGCGGATCTCGGCGAGCACGACTTCACCTATTCGCTATATCCGCACCGTGGGGATTGGCGGGAGGCTCATACTGTTCGCCGTGCAGCAGAGCTAAATCATGAGCTGTATACTTTTGCCCCTTCATCAACACAGGGGCAGCTGCTGCCAACAGGCTCATTTATCGGATTCTCCGGTGAGCACGTGGTGCTGGATACGATTAAGCCATCCGAGGACGGGCAGGGGACTGTTCTCCGTTTCTACGAATCCTCGGGAGGCCGCGAGCGGGTTCAGCTCAAATGGCAGTATCCAGTTCAGAGCGTCTACCTGTCCAATGCTCTGGAAGAGCAGCTGGAACTGATCGAACATACGGCTGGCGGTGAATTGGAACTTCACTTTGCCCCTTACGAGATCAAAACAATCTACATCAGAAATTAAATAATCACATCACAGATGCAAAGGAGCATATCTCACTTGGAACAATTCCGATTACCCAAAATAGCAATGCCCCAGCTGCCGCTGCCGCAGGCTGTACAAGAAGTACTTGCCGAAGCAGAGGAGAAGCTGGCACATCGCCCGAAGCTGTTGCAGCTGTTCAAGAACTGTTTTCCGAATACGCTGGAGACGACGACTAAACTGCTGGATGACGGAACCACCTTTGTGATTACCGGCGATATTCCGGCCTCCTGGCTGCGTGATTCAGTGGAGCAGGTAATTCAATACGTGCCTCTGGCCAAAAACGATCCCGATCTCCAGCGCATTATCGGCGGTCTTATCAAACGCCATATTCAGTATATTCATATCGATCCTTACGCCAATGCATTTAATGAGTCGGCCAATGACTGGCACTGGAACACTACGGATGTGACCGAGATGTCGCCATGGGTGTGGGAGCGTAAATTTGAGATTGATTCGTTATGTTTTGTTGTGCGCCTCGCTTATACCTACTGGAAAGAGACGGGCCTGACTGATTTCTTCGACGCTGGGTTCAAGTCGGCCATGCGCCAGATTTTCGATTTGTTCAAAAGAGAGCAGCGGCATTTCGAGCAGTCTCCGTACCGGTTCAGCCGCAATAACGGCATTCCGGAAGATTCTCTGCGCAATAGCGGTCTCGGCATGCCGGTGAACTATACCGGAATGATCTGGTCGGGCTTCCGGTCCAGCGATGATGCCTGTGATTTCCACTACAACATTCCTGGCAATATGTTCGCTGTTGTCGCGCTGCGCCAGATGCAGGAATTCGCGGAGTGGGTCTTCCGCGATCTAGACTTCCTGGCTGAACTTAAAGAGCTGGAATTTGAAGTGGATCATGGCATCAAGCTCTATGGCATTTATCGCCATCCGGAGTTTGGTCCGATTTATGCTTATGAGACCGACGGCTTCGGCAATTACTGCCTAATGGACGATGCGGGAACGCCCGGACTGATCTCCATTCCGTATCTGGGTTACGCTTCGGCGGATGATCCCATCTACCAGAACACCAGACGTTTCGCATTGAGCAAAGAAAATCCGTTCTATTATGAAGGCACAGCTGCCAAAGGGATCGGCAGCCCGCACACTCCGGAGAACTATATCTGGCATATGGCGTTGTCCATGCAGGGCATTACGGCTCAGACTGCCGAAGAGAAGCTGGAACTGATTGCGATGTTGGAAAGTACGGATGCCGGAACCGGATATATGCATGAAGGCTTCCATGTGGATGATCCTAGTGTATTTACCCGCAGCTGGTTTGCATGGTCGAACAGCTTGTTCTCGCAGCTTGTCTATCGGGCGATGAAGGAAGGTATTCTGTGAGCGGGGGCCGTATCATCCTGTTCGCGGACCCGTCTTTTCCCGGGTATACCGCAGCGGGCGGACTGACAGCGGAACAGGCACAGTCTATAGGAATACATCATACTGACCCTCCTGTTCATGCAGCACAGCTGGCCGAAACGCTGGACAGCGCCAAGGCCGGGGACTGCTTCGTTAGCTTCCATGCTCCGTACTTCCCGAAGGAGGCTTGGCCTTCCATCGTCGCCTATTTGAGCAGAGGCGGCAGCTTGATCAGCATTGGCGGTGCCCCGTTTAAGCATCCAGTCCGCCTAGTCGCTGAAGAGTGGCGGGTCGAAGCTGAGCAGACTGCCTATCACCGCCAGCTGCATATCCATGAAGCGCTGCGTGTGAGCAGCGCAGATCGCATACAGCAGCATGTCGCGCTTAGAGACATTCCGCTCTTCGTAGGCGATGAGCAGCTGCTGGCCCTGTCGGATACCTGGAACCTGGTACCGCATGTCACTAAAAGCAGTGACCTGCCGGAGCAGATGGGTTCCAGTGGACCCATGGACACGCGGATCTACCCGCTGCTTAAGGGCATTACCGCCGCCGGGCGGGAAGTTTCAGCTCCAGCTGTGCTGTGGGAGCATATCGGCGGGCCTTTTGCCGGTGGCCGCTGGATCTTCATCGGCCAACCGCTTACGCCTGATTTCTGGAATCAAGGCGGAACGGAAGCATTAACCCGCTGGGCAACTTTTGCCGCTCGGGGAGTAACAGAGCTGTGGCTGAAGCCTAACTATGCTTCTTATGAAGAAGGCGAGCGGCCGCTGCTGTTTTTGCAGGGTCAGCGGCTAAGCCGTAGCCAATCGTCACCGACATCAGCGCAGTGGACCCTGAACATCACTCTGAGCAAAGACGGGGAGTCTATCCCATGTTTCACTCACGAGTGCAAGCTTGAGGTCAGTCGCGAGCTGAACTTCCTACGTGTACCGCTTGCTATAGAAATTCAACCTGGCCTGTATCATCTTTCTTGCCATGCTGTATCGGAAGAAGGCGAAGTGCGGATGTTGCGTCAAGGCTTTTGGGGATATGACGTGGGCCTGTTATCGCAGGGGGAACCGATTAAGGCTGGAAGAGATTATTTTATCAAAGACGGTCAGCCTTTACCTGTTGTCGGCATGACTTATATGACCTCTGACGTAGCGCGGAAGTTTCTATTCCTGCCAAATGCTGATGTGTGGGATCGGGATATGGCACAGATGCGGAAGGCAGGCATCAACTGGATTCGTACCGGCATCTGGACAGCCTACCGTAATATTATGCAGGTAGACGGTCATGCCTCGGAAGAAGTGCTGCGGGCGATTGATGCTTTTCTACTGGCTGCGAAGCGGCATGAGCTGCAGGTAACCTTTACGTTCTTCTCCTTTACACCGGAGACTTGGGAAGGGACGAATCCTTATCTCGATCCGCGCAGTGTAGAAGCGCAAAAACGGTTCATCCGCTCGATCGTTGCACGGCATCGCACGACAACCCATGTCGATTGGGATTTGATCAATGAACCGTCAATGTTCGATCCGCCGCGGATTTTCTCGGACGGACCGAGCTCGGCGCGAGATAAATATGAACACGCTGCTTTCTCTGCTTGGCTGGAAGAACGCCATGGTGATATAACTTTGCTGCAAGAGCGCTGGAATATGACGCCGCTGGAATTGCCGGATTTTGCGGCTGCACAACCTCCTGAGCGAGAAGAGATTAACTTTAGTGTGCAGGATATTCATTCCGGAAAGCGCGGCACACGTTGGCTCGACTACTGCCTGTTCTCCATGGACATGCACAACGTATGGGCAAGGGAGCTTAGCGGGACTATCAAGGAACTCTGCCCAGATCATTTAGTGACCGTAGGGCAGGATGAGGCTTTAGGTGCCCAACGGCCATCGCCGTTCTTTTATGAGCGCGATGTCGATTACACCACTGTTCACAGCTGGTGGTTGAATGACAATCTGCTCTGGGATGGAATTTTTGCCAAAACCCATCATAAACCGAACCTCATTCAGGAGACCGGCATCATGTACGTAGAGACGCCAGACGGACGGGCTAAACGCAGTGAGGAAGAATTGCGGGCCATGCTGGAGCGCAAATATGCCTATGCGTTTGCTTCTGGAGGTGCCGGGGCTGTGCAATGGATCTGGAACACGAACTTTTATATGGATAATGCCAATGAATCACAGATCGGTGCGCTGCGGGCCGATGGGACTGAGAAGCCGGAAGCGGATGTGTCTTATGATTTTGGGCGGTTCATCGGCGAAGCCGGGGGATTATTTGACGGGCGGAAGCTGGAAGAGATTGCCGTGGTTTTCCCTTACTCTAATGACTTCTCTAACCGGAAGCTCGCCTATGATGCGACTACCCGCCTGACACGGATCTTATCTTATCAGCTTCATTTGCCTTTCCGCGCCGTATCGGAATACGATCTGGCTCCGCTGGAGGCAGAGCCGGCTAAGTTGATTCTCCTGCCGAGTGTGCACAATCTGGATAATGACGCCCTTCAGCAATTGCTCGACATAGTGGAGCGTACAGGTGCCGTTCTGCTCATTACTGGAGCATTGGGGGTAGATGCGTATTGGCAGCCTTCGGATCGTATGGACGCAATAGTAGGAGCCCGTAAACTTGGCAACATGCACCGTGAGGAGCAGCTTCTATTGAACGGACGCAAGTTTGCGGTGTCCTATGGACAGAAGCGAATCGCGGAGCTAGTCAAAGAAATGCCAGCAAATGCAGATGTTGATTCGTCTAGCTCAGGTGGTGTGGGTGATTACCTCATCGAACGCCAGCTTGGCACAGGTCGCCTGATCTGGTGCCCGCTACCTTTAGAACTGAATGACCGCGACGAGCCGATCGCCGCGCTCTACCAATATGCTGCACAAGCCGCAGGTATCGAAACCGAGCTGGAATGGATCAGCGGTGGAGACCTGCCAGGTGTGTACGGGCGAAAGCTTGCTTTTGCAGAAGGTTGTTCATTGTATATCTTCGTATCTGAATACGCCTGGGATGCCGGACTTGAAATAAAAGATCCTGCAACTGGAGCTCACTACTCATTTTTACTGGAGAAAGAACGTTCGGTGTTGTTTGCAGCTGATTCAGCGGGCAAGCTGGTAGCTGTCTACAGACCTGAAGAGGTTAACATTACGCTTAATAAATGCTGAAGAACTGAGGTGTACGCACAGATGACCCACACAACAACCAAAACAGCCCATATCGTGTCCCATACTCACTGGGACCGTGAATGGTATTTGCCCTATGAGAAACACCACGTCCGTCTGGTTCAGCTGGTGGATGCACTGCTTGCCAAGCTGGACGGAGATTCCGCCTTCCGCAGTTTTTACCTCGATGGGCAAACCATTATTCTGGAGGATTATCTTCAGGTTCGGCCAGAGAACAAAGAGAAGCTGGAGAAGTATATCCGGGATGGGCGAATCTTGATTGGACCTTGGTACATTTTGCAGGATGCATTCCTGACGAGCGGCGAGGCAAATGTGCGGAATATGCAGATCGGCCATCAGGATGCCGAGAAATACGGTGAGCCTTCCAAAATCGGTTATTTTCCTGATACCTTTGGATTGGTCGGACAGACTCCGCAGCTGATGTTGCAGTCAGGGATTACGAATGCTTTTTTTGGACGCGGGGTGAAGCCTACGGGATTTAACAACACTGTATCGGATGCAGGTTATGAGTCCTCTTTCTCCGAGCTGATCTGGGAAGGGCCGGATGGATCCAAAATTCTCGGTATCCTATTTGCCAACTGGTATTCTAACGGCAATGAAGTTCCTGTTGAGGAAGGTGCGGCTCGGGAATTCTGGGACCGTAAGCTTGCGGATGCAGAGAAGTATGCTTCAACGGGGGAGTTATTGTTCATGAACGGGTGCGACCACCAGCCTCTGCAATTGGATTTGCCGGAAGCTATCCGCACCGCCGAAAAGCTATACCCTGAAGTGAAGTTCGTGCATTCAAATTTCCCGGACTATCTGCAAGCCTTGGATCAGCAATTATCCTCGGGTCAGCGGGAGCTCTCCACCGTTACAGGGGAACTGCGCAGCCAGCGTACAGACGGATGGGGCACCTTAGTGAACACAGCCTCAGCCCGGGTTTATTTGAAGCAGATGAACCAGCTGGGCCAGACTCTTTTGGAAAAAGTAGCCGAGCCGCTGGCCTCCATCGCCCGCCTGTCCGGACAGGACTACCCGCACCATCTATTCACCTATGCCTGGAAGACGCTGATGCAGAACCATCCGCATGACAGTATCTGTGGTTGTAGTGTGGATGAAGTGCATCGTGAGATGGTAACTCGTTTTGATAAAAGCCGGCATGTTGCTGAGAGCATCATAGATGACAGTGCTAAGTTTATCGCAGATCAAGTGGGGACTTCTGGCTTTTCCGCATATGGGGAAGATGCAGTTCCTTTTGTAGTGATGAATACCACGGGGTGGAAGCGTACGGGAACGGTAACTATAGAGCTGGATGCTGAACGGTTATATCTGCGCGAGGGTTATCCTTTGGATGAGACCGCCCGCAGAATGCTGGCTGTTGATTTGTCCGGCAGGATTCTCGTCGATCACACAGGGGAGGAATTAGCGTCTACAGTGGAAGATCTGGGTTTAAGCTTTGGTTATGATCTGCCTGATGACCAATTCCGTCAGCCGTATATGTGCCGCAAAGTGAGACTTACTTTTGAAGCACGCAATGTGCCTGCACTTGGGCTTTGTACTTACGCTTGGGTACAATCAACTACGGAATCCGCTCAGGGAAGCTCTTTAATAGAAGGAGAGCGCAGCTTGGAGAATGCATCTCTCAAGGTAGTTGTTGCTGAGGATGGTTCATTTACGTTATTGGATAAGCATAGCGGTACCACTTATCGTGAGTTGGGGATTTACGAGAATACCGGAGACGTAGGCAATGAATACATGTACAAACAGCCAGAAGGTGAACAAGCGCTGACGACCAAAGGCCAGCCTGCAGTTATTAAGGTGATTGAAGACTCTCCCTTCCGTGCGGCCATTGAGATCCGAATAGACTGGGAGATTCCGGCTTCGGCGGATGACACCTTGGAGGCGGAACAGCGTGCACTTGTGTATTATCCTGAGCGTAAAGCGCAGCGGAGTGTAAATACGGTGGTTTTGAAGCTTCGTACCGTCGTATCGCTGGAGCGGGAAGGCAAAGGTGTGCATATTGAATCCACAATTAATAACCAAGCCAAGGATCACCGGATACGAATGCTGTTCCCGACCGATCTGTCTACCGATGTGCATCGTGTGGATTCTATGTTTGAAGTGGCTACACGGGACAATAATCCGGCACCAGAATGGGCAAATCCGAGCAACACTCAACATCAGCAATCCTTTGTCGATGTCAGCAATGGCAATGTAGGACTTACGGTAGCCAACCAGGGATTGAACGAATATGAGGTTCTGCGGGATGGACGCAATACTATTGCCGTCACCTTGCTACGCAGCGTAGGGGAATTGGGGGATTGGGGCTGGTTCCCAACTCCGGAAGCTCAGTGCCTGGGCGAATACACAGCACAACTGGAGCTGATTCCTCATTCTGGTGAGGGAAGTGAACAACGGGCATTTACAGAGGCCTATCAATTCCAGACTCCTTGGACGGTATGTCAGACCGGCCTGCATAGCGGGAAGTTGAACTCTGGATATACCCCATTGGTTTGGGAGGGAGACAACATGGCCTTCTCATCCATGAAAATGAACGGAGCTTCCGGCGACTTGTTTTTGCGTTGGTACAATATGTCCGCTCAGCAGACAGAGTTGCAACTGAAAGTGAACAGTCCTCAAGAGTATTTATTTAAAAGCAATATCTTAGAGCAGCCTAACCCTGCTTTACAAGGAGCAACGTCTTCGGTTCACCACTTAGAGGTCGGACCATCTGAGATTGTAACTGTAGGTGCGAAATTAAGCTTCTAAGTAAAAAGATGTCCCGGGGCTTCCCTGCCGGGGCATCTTTTGATTTACTTTCTTCTATAAGACTTGTGCCAATCTTGAATGGCCTCTTGGCGGGAGGGGAATCTCATCTGGATCCAATTGTTTGTTTCCCATTCATGAATCGCCTGCTGTTTAGTTTGGTAAAAGCTGTAGTCGCAAATGTTCCAGCTGTTATACAGTTTCTGATACCATTTCCCTTTAGGGATGTCGCCAGGGTAACGGCGGACGGCTTTATTGGCTTGTTTTTTAGCCCATGATGAACCATCTTTCTGTTGGTCGCTGCACACGGGTTGCTTTTTCACACTTCTGCTCATTGATTCTCCAACCTCCTTTTAGAGGGAAGCTAGAGATCATGCAAGGTCTTTATATGAATCACCTCTTTGCCAAAAAATAATGGAATTGATACCTATGTATGAAGGGGCTCTGATGTTAAATAGATAGACGCGGAAAAGGGGAATACGGTTGCGATACAATTGCGGAGAAGTATGTGTTTAGTTTTTTTAAAATAAAGCTTGCAATGCATCTCCATACATGATATATTCTAAGTCCGGCCAAGAAGTACACATGCCGAGCTCGAAAAAGAAGTTAAAAAAAGAGCTTGACATTAAATAGCCGAACATGATATAGTATAAGAGTTGCTGCTGAGACATTAAACGGCGCCAACGAGAACTTGATCTTTGAAAACTGAACAACGAGTGAGTGGGAAATCACGTAAGTGAAATCCAAATTAGAGAATTAATTTTCTCGTCAGATGTTTCAAAATGAGCATATCGCTCTTTTCAATACTAATTGGAGAGTTTGATCCTGGCTCAGGACGAACGCTGGCGGCGTGCCTAATACATGCAAGTCGAGCGGAGTTATTTTGAAAGCTTGCTTTCAAAATAACTTAGCGGCGGACGGGTGAGTAACACGTAGGCAACCTGCCCTTCAGACTGGGATAACTACCGGAAACGGTAGCTAATACCGGATAATTTCTTTTTTCTCCTGAGAGAAGAATGAAAGACGGAGCAATCTGTCACTGAGGGATGGGCCTGCGGCGCATTAGCTAGTTGGTGGGGTAACGGCCCACCAAGGCGACGATGCGTAGCCGACCTGAGAGGGTGAACGGCCACACTGGGACTGAGACACGGCCCAGACTCCTACGGGAGGCAGCAGTAGGGAATCTTCCGCAATGGGCGAAAGCCTGACGGAGCAACGCCGCGTGAGTGATGAAGGTTTTCGGATCGTAAAGCTCTGTTGCCAGGGAAGAACGTCCGGTAGAGTAACTGCTATCGGAGTGACGGTACCTGAGAAGAAAGCCCCGGCTAACTACGTGCCAGCAGCCGCGGTAATACGTAGGGGGCAAGCGTTGTCCGGAATTATTGGGCGTAAAGCGCGCGCAGGCGGCTATTTAAGTCTGGTGTTTAAACCTTGGGCTCAACCTGAGGTCGCACTGGAAACTGGGTGGCTTGAGTACAGAAGAGGAAAGTGGAATTCCACGTGTAGCGGTGAAATGCGTAGATATGTGGAGGAACACCAGTGGCGAAGGCGACTTTCTGGGCTGTAACTGACGCTGAGGCGCGAAAGCGTGGGGAGCAAACAGGATTAGATACCCTGGTAGTCCACGCCGTAAACGATGAGTGCTAGGTGTTAGGGGTTTCGATACCCTTGGTGCCGAAGTTAACACAGTAAGCACTCCGCCTGGGGAGTACGGTCGCAAGACTGAAACTCAAAGGAATTGACGGGGACCCGCACAAGCAGTGGAGTATGTGGTTTAATTCGAAGCAACGCGAAGAACCTTACCAGGTCTTGACATCCCTCTGAATCTGCTAGAGATAGCAGCGGCCTTCGGGACAGAGGAGACAGGTGGTGCATGGTTGTCGTCAGCTCGTGTCGTGAGATGTTGGGTTAAGTCCCGCAACGAGCGCAACCCTTAACTTTAGTTGCCAGCAGGTAATGCTGGGCACTCTAGAGTGACTGCCGGTGACAAACCGGAGGAAGGTGGGGATGACGTCAAATCATCATGCCCCTTATGACCTGGGCTACACACGTACTACAATGGCCGGTACAACGGGAAGCGAAGCCGCGAGGTGGAGCCAATCCCATCAAAGCCGGTCTCAGTTCGGATTGCAGGCTGCAACTCGCCTGCATGAAGTCGGAATTGCTAGTAATCGCGGATCAGCATGCCGCGGTGAATACGTTCCCGGGTCTTGTACACACCGCCCGTCACACCACGAGAGTTTACAACACCCGAAGTCGGTGGGGTAACCCGCAAGGGAGCCAGCCGCCGAAGGTGGGGTAGATGATTGGGGTGAAGTCGTAACAAGGTAGCCGTATCGGAAGGTGCGGCTGGATCACCTCCTTTCTATGGAGAATCGTTCTCTGCAATGAGAACATTCAAATCGGAAGCTCAGCTTCCAAAACTCAGGTTTAGGCCTGTTACTCACTCGTTGCTCAGTTTTGAGAGTTTAAGCTCTCAAGTAAGACTTGATCCTTGAAAACTGGATACCGAAACGAATTTGCGTTTTAGAACATCTTTTAGCAACTTGTGTAAACAAGTAAATGTTATTAGTGAGATTTTTCTTCGGAAGAATCAAGGTTAAGCTAATAAGAGCACACGGAGGATGCCTAGGCGCCAGGAGCCGACGAAGGACGTGGCGAACAACGAAACTGCCTCGGGGAGCTGTAAGCAAGCTTTGATCCGGGGGTGTCCGAATGGGGAAACCCAGCTGTGGTAATTCGCAGTTACTCATTTCTGAATACATAGGAAATGTAGAGGCAGACCAGGGGAACTGAAACATCTAAGTACCCTGAGGAAGAGAAAACAATAGTGATTCCGTCAGTAGCGGCGAGCGAACGCGGAACAGCCTAAACCTAAGAGCTTGCTCTTAGGGGTTGTGGGACGTCTCACATGGAGTTACAAAGGAATATGGTAGGTGAAGAGGTCTGGAAAGGCCCGCGATAGAGGTAAAAGCCCTGTAACCTAAACTGTGTTCTCTCCGAGACGGATCCCGAGTAGTGCGGGGCACGTGAAACCCCGTATGAATCCAGCAGGACCATCTGCTAAGGCTAAATACTACCTGGCGACCGATAGTGAAACAGTACCGTGAGGGAAAGGTGAAAAGCACCCCGGAAGGGGAGTGAAATAGAACCTGAAACCGTGTGCTTACAAAAAGTCAGAGCCCTATTAATGGGTGATGGCGTGCCTTTTGTAGAATGAACCGGCGAGTTACGTTTAACATGCAAGGTTAAGCCGAGAAGGTGGAGCCGCAGCGAAAGCGAGTCTGAATAGGGCGAATTAGTATGTGGACGTAGACCCGAAACCGTGTGATCTACCCCTGTCCAGGGTGAAGGTGCGGTAACACGCACTGGAGGCCCGAACCCACGTACGTTGAAAAGTGCGGGGATGAGGTGGGGGTAGCGGAGAAATTCCAATCGAACTCGGAGATAGCTGGTTCTCCCCGAAATAGCTTTAGGGCTAGCCTCGGTATAAGAGTAGTGGAGGTAGAGCACTGATTGGGTGCGGGGTCCGCAAGGATTACCAAGCTCAGTCAAACTCCGAATGCCATATACTTATTGCCGGGAGTCAGACAGTGAGTGCTAAGATCCATTGTCAAAAGGGAAACAGCCCAGACCATCAGCTAAGGTCCCCAAGTGTGTGTTAAGTGGGAAAGGATGTGGAGTTGCACAGACAACCAGGATGTTGGCTTAGAAGCAGCCACCATTGAAAGAGTGCGTAATAGCTCACTGGTCGAGTGACTCTGCGCCGAAAATGTAACGGGGCTAAACACACCACCGAAGCTATGGCTAGATACGTATGTATCTGGGGTAGGGGAGCGTTGTGTAGGGGTTGAAGGTGTACTGAAAAGAGCGCTGGACACTACACAAGTGAGAATGCCGGTATGAGTAACGAAAAGATCAGTGAGAATCTGATCCGCCGAAAGCCCAAGGTTTCCTGAGGAAGGCTCGTCCGCTCAGGGTAAGTCGGGACCTAAGGCGAGGCCGAAAGGCGTAGTCGAAGGACAACAGTTTGAAATTACTGTACCACCGTAATCCGCTATGAGCGATGGGGTGACGCAGGAGGGTAGTGACGCGGACTGATGGATGTCCGTCTAAGCAGTGAGGCTGATGTGTAGGCAAATCCGCACATCATTAAGGCTGGGCTGTGATGGGGAGCGAAAATTATAGTAGCGAAGGTCATGATCTCACACTGCCAAGAAAAGCCTCTAGCCAGGAGAAGGTGCCCGTACCGCAAACCGACACAGGTAGGCGAGAAGAGAATTCTAAGGCGCGCGGAAGAACTCTCGTTAAGGAACTCGGCAAAATGACCCCGTAACTTCGGGAGAAGGGGTGCCCCGGTAGTGTGAATAGCACGAGGGGGCCGCAGTGAAAAGGCCCAAGCGACTGTTTAGCAAAAACACAGGTCTGTGCGAAGCCGCAAGGCGAAGTATACGGGCTGACGCCTGCCCGGTGCTGGAAGGTTAAGGGGAGTGGTTAGGGGTAACCCGAAGCTATGAACCGAAGCCCCAGTAAACGGCGGCCGTAACTATAACGGTCCTAAGGTAGCGAAATTCCTTGTCAGGTAAATTCTGACCCGCACGAATGGCGTAACGACTTGGGCGCTGTCTCAACGAGAGATCCGGTGAAATTTTAATACCTGTGAAGATGCAGGTTACCCGCGACAAGACGGAAAGACCCCATGGAGCTTTACTGCAGCTTGATATTGAATTTGGGTACGATCTGTACAGGATAGGTGGGAGCCGTAGAAATCGGAGCGCAAGCTTCGGTGGAGGCGCCGTTGGGATACCACCCTGATCGTATCTAGGTTCTAACCTAGTACCCTTACCGGGTACGGGGACCGTGTCAGGCGGGCAGTTTGACTGGGGCGGTCGCCTCCTAAAGAGTAACGGAGGCGTTCCAAGGTTCCCTCAGAATGGTTGGAAATCATTCGCAGAGTGCAAAGGCATAAGGGAGCTTGACTGCGAGACCTACAAGTCGAGCAGGGACGAAAGTCGGACTTAGTGATCCGGTGGTACCGCATGGAAGGGCCATCGCTCAACGGATAAAAGCTACCCTGGGGATAACAGGCTTATCTCCCCCAAGAGTCCACATCGACGGGGAGGTTTGGCACCTCGATGTCGGCTCATCGCATCCTGGGGCTGAAGTAGGTCCCAAGGGTTGGGCTGTTCGCCCATTAAAGCGGTACGCGAGCTGGGTTCAGAACGTCGTGAGACAGTTCGGTCCCTATCTGTCGTGGGCGCAGGAAATTTGAGAGGAGCTGTCCTTAGTACGAGAGGACCGGGATGGACGTACCGCTGGTGCACCAGTTGTTCCGCCAGGAGCATGGCTGGGTAGCTACGTACGGACGGGATAAGCGCTGAAAGCATCTAAGCGTGAAGCCCCCCTCAAGATGAGATTTCCCAATTAGTAAGACCCCTTGAAGACGACGAGGTAGATAGGTTGGAGGTGGAAGTGCAGCAATGCATGGAGCTGACCAATACTAATCGGTCGAGGGCTTATCCTAAAAATACCCCAAAAAGTGAAGAAGAAGCTGCGAAGCTAATTCCGAATACTTTCCGGGGGCCCCGAAGAGATGACGGGCGACGCAAATTCAATTCGGATTCAGTTTTCAGGCGATTAAGCCTGAGCATTTACGCTGTAAATGCCCGTTTGGTGGCGATAGCGGAGGGGTTCCACACGTACCCATCCCGAACACGACCGTTAAGCCCTCCAGCGCCGATGGTACTTGGACCGAAGGGTCCTGGGAGAGTAGGACGCCGCCAAGCGGACAACCACATTACCCGTGGTATTTTTTTTGCCCTTAATATTAATATGTCTTAGAAGGGCCTTTAGCTCAGCTGGTTAGAGCGCACCCCTGATAAGGGTGAGGTCGGTGGTTCGAGTCCACTAAGGCCCACCATATTCCCTGATAGCTCAGTTGGTAGAGCACTCGACTGTTAATCGAGTTGTCACAGGTTCGAGTCCTGTTCGGGGAGCCATTTATGGAGAGGTGTCCGAGTTTGGCCGAAGGAGCACGATTGGAAATCGTGTAGGCGCCACAAGCGTCTCGAGGGTTCGAATCCCTCTCTCTCCGCCATAAAAATTATTAGCATGGCCCGTTGGTCAAGGGGTTAAGACACCTCCCTTTCACGGAGGTAACATGGGTTCGAATCCCATACGGGTCATATCATGGAGGCTTAGCTCAGCTGGGAGAGCATCTGCCTTACAAGCAGAGGGTCGGGGGTTCGATCCCCTCAGCCTCCACCATATTATTTTCACTGACGCGGGGTGGAGCAGCCCGGTAGCTCGTCGGGCTCATAACCCGAAGGTCGCAGGTTCAAGTCCTGCCCCCGCAACCAATTTACTCTTATACATTATGTTTAGGGATAAGCTGGTATGGTGAAAATGAATAGTATATACTTATTAATGACGCGGGGTGGAGCAGCCCGGTAGCTCGTCGGGCTCATAACCCGAAGGCCGCAGGTTCAAATCCTGCCCCCGCAACCAATTTACACTTATGCATTATGTCTATGGAACCGTGGTGTAGTTGGCCTAACATGCCTGCCTGTCACGCAGGAGATCGCGGGTTCGAATCCCGTCGGTTCCGCCATTTAGTTAATTATTATTGGGGATTAGCCAAGCGGTAAGGCAACGGACTTTGACTCCGTCATGCATAGGTTCAAATCCTATATCCCCAGCCATTTATGAGAGCCATTAGCTCAGTTGGTAGAGCACCTGACTTTTAATCAGGGTGTCGAAGGTTCGAGTCCTTCATGGCTCACCATTTTTTTTTAAGTGTGCGCGTGTGGCGGAATTGGCAGACGCACCAGACTTAGGATCTGGCGTTTCACGACGTGGGGGTTCGAGTCCCTTCACGCGCACCATGTTTTTGCGGACGTGGCTCAGCGGTAGAGCATCGCCTTGCCAAGGCGAGGGTCGCGGGTTCGATTCCCGTCGTCCGCTCCATATAGATTTTGCGCCCTTAGCTCAGCTGGATAGAGCGTTTGACTACGAATCAAAAGGCCGGGAGTTCGAATCTCTCAGGGCGCGCCATTTTTATTACTAAGCAGTTATAGTATTGTTAACGGGATGTAGCTCAGCTTGGTAGAGCACCTGGTTTGGGACCAGGGGGTCGCATGTTCAAATCGTGTCATCCCGATTTTATACCTTTGCGGGTGTAGTTCAATGGTAGAACTTCAGCCTTCCAAGCTGATAGCGTGGGTTCGATTCCCATCACCCGCTTATAAAGAGAAACACCTGCCGGTATTAGGCGGGTGTTTTTTTGTATAGTTAAGCACGTATGGATACAATAGGAACTAGAGATTTTATTTGAGGAGGGGCCAATGTTTGAATTTGAAGCAAGGTTAGTCAGACCAGATACGAATGGGAGTTGGACATATCTTACGGTTCCTTTTGACGCTGAACAAATATATGAAACTAAATCAAGGATACAAGTTAAAGGAAGCCTGAATGACATTCCCTATAGAGGAACACTCATGCCGCATGGTAATGGGAAACATTTTATGGTCGTGAAAAAAGAACTGCGAGACTTAGCCCATGCTCAACCTGGAGATATAGTTCGGGTGACAATGGAACAAGATCATCAATTGCGAGAGATAGAAGCTCCAGAAGATTTTCTGGACGCACTAAGCAGCAATGAGCAGGCAGAGGTATATTATAACAGCTTGGCTTATTCCTATCGGAAGGAATATGTGAGCTGGATCGAAGGGGCGAAAAGACCGGAAACCAGAGCAGCAAGGATCCAGAAGTCAGTTAATAAGCTGGAAGAAGGTTTGAGGCTTAAATAATAGAACAGCGTCCTCCTCCTTAATATCTGGAAAGGGACGCTGCTGTAGTGGCTATATAAGGGATCGTCCTTATATAAGAACGCCTACTTCACCATTATTCACGAACTTAATGCTTTCGATCTTCACCTCTAGTTGACCTGAAGGAATCGCTAGCTGACAAGTACTGCCGAGCTCAGCCAGCAGCAGCTGCATGCCTATAGGTGACAACATAGAAATCTTGTTATCGTTAGGTTCTGCTTGGTTAGGAAATACGATGGTATAGATATCTGTAGTATTATCGTCCAAGTAACGAAGCTGCAGCTGACTTCCGATAAAGACCTGTGAATTTAAATCTTCACCATTGAACTCAGTTAGTAATTGTTCCAGCTCGGAGCAATAACGGGATAACAGCGTTTCAGCGTTGCTTCTATCCTTGCTCCGTACCGGAAAGTATTGATTTAGAAATGCGATTTTTTCCTCATCAAAATAGATAAGCTGCTGAAGCAGCTGTGTCCGTGAGCCTTCATAGATAAGACTATGGTTCATAGTAGATTTCACCCCCTCTAAGTAGCACATTCCTTGTAAACCTGTTATGGTGTGTTGCCATCTTAAAATCCCTCCTATACAAATAGAGGTCCCCCAATGGAGACCTTCTGATCAGTATACCAGCTTCTATTTGTAAATCCAATCCATTTTAAAAGGGGAATTAAAACCTTCTAAATATTGTAATGAAAACCTTTGACTATTACATACTTGGGTGCTATGATAGGCTGATGCATAGGCATTTCGTAGAAAACTGCGAAATGCCTATACTGTATTTTGAAGATATTTTTACATTAATTGTTACCTGGGGAGTGATACGCCATGTACATTTCGTTGAGTTCACATATAGATTCCAGAACTATAAAATAACTACTTAATTTATTAAAGGAGGAGATCAGGATGATTCAAGTTAAAGAGTTTGTAGATGCTGATAATTCTTATGCAGAGAATAAAGCTAATGAGTTCCTGGCAGGACTACGGGAGGAACAGATTGTGAATATCTGTTACGGTTCGGTAGTTAAATCATCACGTGATGGGGCAGAGCACCAAAGAACCACTATACTGGTCGTGTATAAGACAAATGAAAGGCAATAACTGGAACACGTTTTTTTCATGTCTATCCATTGTCTCCACGCTGGGCGTTGTGATTGTCATCATTTATTATGTTTTCAGCTAATTAGCAAAAAGAGGACCTTTCCCATCTACGGGCAAAGGTCCTCTTTAGTTTATAAGTGCATTTACAATCTTACATTCCGTCTGGTACAGATAAACCCAAACCGGATGCGATACGCTGTCCCAAGTCTGGATCAGCTTTAAAGAAATGTTCAATCTGGAGACGTTTGATATCGTTACTTTCAACAGGAGTCATAGCGCCAACGATATTTTGAACTAGACGGGAACGTTCTTCTTCAGACATTAGACGGTACAAGTCACCTGGTTGTGTATAGTGATCGTCACTATTGTAGGAGACACTATCCGCATAACCAGAGACTTCGAACGGCGATGTTTTATGCTGCGGTGATTCTTTAGGTCCTCCTAAGCTGTTAGGCTCGTAATAGGCACCGGAACCGCCATTGTTGCCCAAGGCCATGCCACCATCACGTTGATAGTTCTTCACTTCTACTTTTGGACGGTTGATAGGTAAACTGTTATGGTTGGGACCAACCCGGTGACGGTGTGCATCACCATAAGCGAACAGACGGCCTTGTAGCAATTTATCAGGCGAAGCTTCAATACCAGGAACGAAAGAGCCGGGGGAGAATGTAACTTGTTCTACTTCAGCAAAGTAGTTCTCCGGATTGCGATCCAATACCATACGTCCAACCTCGATTAACGGATAATCTTTTTGCGACCAGACCTTTGTTACATCAAATGGATCAAAACGGTAAGTCTTCGCATCCTCGATTGGCATAATTTGCACGTAGAGCTTCCAAGCAGGGAAATCTCCTTTATCAATAGCATTAAACAAGTCCTCTGTATGATAATCCGGGTTTTCCCCAGCGATTTTGGCAGCAAGGTCTGCATCTAGATTCTTAATGCCTTGTTCTGTTTTGAAATGGTATTTCACCCAGACTGCATTGCCCTCGGCATTTACCCACTTGAAGGTATGGCTACCGAACCCATGCATATGTCTCAGCGTAGCTGGAATTCCGCGATCCGACATCAAAATCGTTACCTGATGCAGAGATTCAGGCGATAAAGACCAGAAGTCCCATACAGCATTCGGGTTCTTCAGATGTGTCTGTGGATCACGTTTCTGTGTATGAATAAAGTCCGGGAATTTAATCGCATCACGAACGAAGAATACAGGCGTATTGTTACCTACGAGATCATAGTTTCCTTCTTCAGTATAGAACTTCACGGCAAATCCACGAGGGTCGCGTACGGTATCAGCAGAACCTAATTCACCAGCTACAGTAGAAAAACGAATGAACAACGGTGTACGTTTGCCTACTTCAGACAAAAAGTTAGCTTTTGTGTATTGGGTTAGATCTTTTGTAACTTCAAAATACCCGTGAGCGCCTGCACCTTTAGCATGAACGACACGTTCAGGAACACGTTCTCTGTTAAAGTGGGCTAATTTCTCAAGCAAATGGACATCTTGCAGTAAAGTGGGACCGCGGTCACCGGCTGTCATTGAATTCTGATTGTCGCCTACTGGAGCACCCCAGCTGGTTGTAAGATTATTATTATTGGAGCTCATTAATAGAATCACCTCATGAGATTTGATTTTAGATTTAGTATAAGTTCTATATTAATGTTTTTTAGAGAAATTGCAACACTTTTTAAATAATTGACTCATTACAATATGTGGTAATGGTCAATACATCGTTGGCACATTCAGATATATATGATAGACAAAGTGATTAATTGCTTAGCAGAATTAAAAAAGAAACAGCGCATCCCTACCATCACTGAAGGGGTGCGCTGCATTTTTTGATATAGAAGATATTCGGTTCTTGTACTTAGGCTTTAATGTACATTCTGTTGTAATATTCATCTAACATTCTTTTGGTGGCAAACTCCGTACGGGTGGTTTCGATACTCTTTTTCATCATTTGTACCCACTGTTCACGATTCTCGTAAAAGGTTGGGAGCACACGTTTCAATAAGGTGTTGTACAGTGCATCACTATCATGCTTATCCAGAACCTCAAAGTCTGTAGTTTCGAAGCCGTCTCCAATCTGCCAGCCATTCTCGCCATCGATGCAGGCTTCCGGCCACCAGCCATCCAGAATAGAACAGTTTAATACACCGTTCATAGCTGCTTTCATCCCGGAGGTGCCGCTGGCTTCCAATGGTCTGCGTGGATTGTTGAGCCAAATATCAGCACCGCGCGTCAGCTGGGCACCAATCGTCATATCGTAATTCTCGAGGAACACAACACTCTTTGGATACTTTTTCATCATCGCTACTAGGTTACTGACGATTTTTTTACCGTTATCATCGAGTGGGTGCGCTTTGCCGGAGAATACAATTTGTATCTTTCCAGACTCCAGATAAGGTTCGATAATTTCTGGCTGCGAGAAGATCAGGTCGCTTCGTTTATATGGAGCTGCTCTGCGTGAGAAGCCGATGAGTAAATTGTCAGCATTTAAGCTAATGCCGGAACGTTCTTTGATGAACTGGATCAGTTCGCCCTTGATCTCTTTATGCACTGCCCATAAGTCTCCATCCTGTTCGTAGGCTTGCGTCATTCTATCATCTACCCAGGTAGGAGTATGGATGGCATTAGTAATGCCTATAATTTCCGATCTTCCGGCTACTTCCTTCCACATTTTATTAGCCGTATCGGCGTGTAGCTGGGCTACTGCGTTGGAAATACGTGATAGTCTTAGACCTGCAACCGTCATATTAAATGGCTCGCCGCCGATCCGCTCCATCTGGTCACGGGTTAAGCCGTTGAACGCACTCATATACTCAAGTCGGTCGAGAGGATGGGTTTCGTTGCCTTCTTTGATTGGTGTGTGGGTAGTGAATACGACTTCTTCGCGAGTGGCTTTCCACGCTTCTTCGAAGGTATGGCCTCCGGACATTTTTTCACGGATTAGTTCGATAGCCGCTAGAGCCGCATGACCCTCATTGAAGTGATAGACATCAATAGGGATTTGCAACGCACGCATAGCTTTGACTCCACCAATCCCAAGCACGATCTCTTGTGCGATCCGTTCTTCGCCGAACCAGCCGTACAATTGGCCTGTGATCCAGGCATCATTATTCTCGGGAATATCCGTATCCAGTAAATACAATGTGCTGTTGCCAAAATAATCAGTTTTCCATACTTTGCATACCACATCGGTTTTTCGGACTTTAACAGTTACCTTAACCCCTGTATCTTCAAGAAACTCATAAACATAATTGTGATAGGAGTCGTACGGATTGCCATTGGCATCAATCTTTTGGTCCGTGTAACCTTGTTTCCACTTCAGCCCAATAGGGATAATAGGGGCGTTGATATCTTTTGCACCCTTGATGTAGTCTCCGGCAAGAATGCCCAGACCTCCGGCATACATTTTGAAATCGGAATGCAGCCCGTACTCCATACTAAAATAAGCGACTGACGGTAATTTTTGTTCGTTCACTTGATAAGCCTCCTAATCACGGATTAGATTAAATTGCAGTGAAGCTGCGGGCATTATCTTAGGTGCAAACGTTTGCTCAAAATAGTGCAGGCAATCATTGTGGAAGCGATTGCACCACTATTCTAGCACACTCGATGAATAAAAGCATAACGTCAATTTGGTGAAAACAACCATTTTGAATCCAATTGAGCGGAATTGATTGATAAAGTGGACAGAAGCCCCTAAGATAAAGAGATTGAAGAAATAATTAATGGTGGTGTCTAAGTTGGATATAGTTGTGATTGGAAGCTTGAATATGGATATGGTGGTACGTACAAACCGGTCACCGGATGCAGGAGAAACCCTGATTGGACAAGCCTTTGCTCTATCTCCTGGCGGAAAAGGGGCAAATCAGGCCGTTGCCGCAGCACGTCTGGGTGCAGAGGTTAGTATGATCGGAAGAGTTGGAAAAGATACCTTTGGTAGCGAAATGCTGGAGATTATCAGGAATGAAGGCATTCATATAGAGCATATTTCTGTAAGTGAACATGAGGCAACAGGAGTCGCCTCAATCGTTATTGAAGAAGATGGAGAAAATCGGATTATCGTGGTACCTGGAGCGAATATTGAGCTTACGGTAGAGGATATTCAGGCATTGGAGGCTGTGATTAGCCAGGCTAAGATCATTGTGCTGCAGCTTGAAATGGATCTGGCGATGAGTGAGCAGGCGATTGCGATTGCCCATCGTAAGGGGATTCCGGTCATCCTTAATCCTGCACCAGCTAGAGTGCTAAAGGATGAGATGCTGGCTCAGGTATCTTACCTGACACCTAATGAGACGGAAGCCGGGATTTTGTCCGGAATGACTGTGGATAGCGCAGAGACTGCTGAGCAGGCAGCCCGTATTTTGCTGCAAAAAGGAGTACAGAACGTAATTGTAACCTTGGGTTCAAAAGGTGCCCTGATTGTGAATGCTGAAGGTGCCAAGGCTGTTCCAGGCTTCCCGGTAAAGGCGGTAGATACAGTTGCTGCCGGTGACTCATTTAATGGCGCATTAGCCCAGCAGCTGGTCTTAGGGAAGACCTTGGAGGAAGCCGTGAGCTTCGCTAATGCTGTAGGTGCATTGGCTGTAGGGAAAGAAGGGGCGATCCCTTCATTGCCGCAGTTGTCCAAGGTCGAGCAGTTTCTAAAACGTAAATCGCTGTAGAATAGACAGTACAGGATATTCAAGATCTATACTAGATGAGATAGGATAAGGAGCTTAAATAATGAGCAGAACAGTAACCGTTAAAAATGTGATCATCGGCGAAGGAATCCCTAAGATATGTGTTCCGCTAATTGGAGCGACCTTGTCTGAGCTGAAGCAGGAAGCGGAAGCGCTGAAAGTACTGCAACCTGATTTGGTGGAGTGGCGGACGGATTTTTTTGCTGAAGTGGAAGACGTTGCAGCTGTAAAGAACGCACTAAGCGAAATCTGTTCTGTGATTTCAGATCTGCCGCTGATTTTTACTTTTCGGAGTGCAAAAGAAGGCGGAGAGAAGCAAGTCAGCACGGAATATTACACAGCACTGAATAAAGCTGCTGCCGAGAGCGGTCTAGTAGATATAATAGATGTTGAACTATTTAATGATGAGCAGGATGTAAAGCTACTGGTCGAAGCTGCTCATGCTCATAACGTGTCTGTCATTATTTCAAATCATGATTTTCAGGGTACACCTCCTAAAGAGGAGATCATCTCACGGTTATGCAAGGCGCAGGAGCTTGGCGGGGATTTGCCCAAAATTGCCGTTATGCCCCAAGATGCAGGCGATGTGTTAACTTTGCTGGAAGCTACACATATCATGAAGGAAAAATATGCAGACCGTCCGATTATAACGATGTCTATGGCGGGAGCCGGGGTGATCAGCCGTTTGGCAGGTGAAGTTTTTGGTTCAGCGCTTACCTTCGGAGCTGCACATAAACCTTCTGCACCTGGCCAGGTAGCTGTCGCTGAGCTTCGGAATACATTGTCGCTGCTGCACCGCAGTCTGTGATTTCTGCTGATTGCTATTGCCTCAAAAAAAAGGCATCCGGAGTATCCGGATGCCTTTTTCTATTTTAAAATATTGTTCGTGCGCTTACGCATTTTTTCCCGTATATACATGTACGGCATCTCTTAGAAACGCAGCGAGTCCAGGGCGGCGTTTGTCATAGTATTCGGTAAAACGTTCATCATCAACATACAATTGTGCAACACCAGCATGAGCTTCTTTGGAATAGGAATTCCAGTAGAAGGAGAGCCACTCACGATGTAGGTCTGCACTTTTTTGCGCTAATACACTGGCAGGGTCTCCATGCTCCATTGCTTGCAAGAGTGTTTCGAACATCTCTTCCTCAAGCTGTTGTATAGCGGCATATTGTTCTTCTGTCATTCCTTTAAGCTTTTGGTTGGATTGATTAATGGTGTCATCTCCGTATTTCTCCCTTATTTCTTGGCCATATTTCTTTTCGTTGTCATCTACCAGCTTTTGTTTAAAGCCTTCGAATTTTTCAGTATCACTCATGGTATTTCTCCCTTCTTTTTGAGCCAGCGTCTTTTCGACGTTAGCGATTAATAGATCTAATTGATGTCTCTTTTCAAGCAGCTTGTCATGATGCTCCCGTAGCGCTTTGGCTCCGTCGAATGACGGTTCAGTCATAATAGCTTTGATACGTTCCAGACTTAAGCCAAGCTCCCGATAAAATAAAATTTGCTGTAGTAGATCTACTTCGGTACGGCCATAGATACGATACCCCGAAGAGTTGATTCTCGCCGGCTTAAGAATGCCAAACTCATCGTAGTAGCGCAGGGTCCGTGTGCTGATTCCAGCTAACTCTGCGAGCTTCTGCACTGTGTATTCCGTAGTATCACCTCCTACAAATCAAATGTACACCTTTACGTAACGTGAAGGTCAAATGGTTTTTTTAGCATATCCAAAACAACGGCAGCTACCCTCTGAATGATCATGGGGAAGTCTGCCGCTGCTATGAATAAGTCTATAATGTTAAGCTTTGCTGCTTGAATTTATTTATGGCCCATCTGTGCTGTGAAATAATTGTGCAATTCCTCCAGCTTACGAGGGTCCGCAAGGGTTGCTTTGTCTGAGAAGTAGTGTTCAACGACAAGGTCCCAGGTAGGTACAATTTTTTGTGAGGTCATAGCCTTTATGGCTACCTTAACTGTTTTGCGTTCTTTGGCATTGGAGAAGGTATCTACGTAATGCTGTGAACGCTCAAAATCCAGATCCTTAAACACGGCGCGGAAGATCTCTGACGTCATCCGTGCATCATCCAGCGCCCGGTGTGCAGATCCAGTAGGCTCAAGCTCAAACAATGCCATCGCGCTTTCCACGCTGACATCATTGCTAAGACCACGCGCACGAAGAACTCCTTTGAGCAAATCGAAATACGTAGCGGACATCCAGTAGGATTCGTCCATCTTGTGCATGCGCACATCCTGAATGATTCGCTTCATGTCTTCGCCACCCCAGGTAAGCAGCAGAACTCCGTCTGTACTTAGATCAAGCCACTCTCTAAAAGCAGTGATGACTTTGGGGAAGCGGGCGGCAATATCGATTTCCTCTTGAGGGATACCCGTTTTTTTCTTAATAAAGGAATTTAGGGTGGAGAAATATATAGGTTTGATCAAGGAAGAAAATTCATCCTTATACTGCAGTGAAGAGTCTAACCGGACGGCTCCAATCTCAATGACCTCCATAGGGTGCTCGCTGGCAAACTTACGGCCGTTGAATTCGATGTCCAGAATAATATAATCCACAGGTACTTGCCTCCGTTTCCATGACTGACGCTGTAGTGCTTAATACGTCGACTTCTCTATTTTAACAAAAAAAGTGATGTAATGGGGAATATGGAGACAAGCTAATATTTGCACAAAAAAATGAACCAGCGTAACATCTGCGCACTGGTTCATTTAATCACTATTAAAATTTAATCCTATAAAAGATTAATGTCCTGAATCAGCAGCAGGTTCAGGCATATGAATCGGCTGTTCATTTATAACGGATCCGTCATCAAGACGAAGCCAGGTATTGAAGTCTTGAGTGCCTTTGACCAGTTCGATGACGCGTGCTCCCCGCATAAAGCCTTCTTTTCCATAAGTATTGTAGCCGGTAGCACGGCCATAAGAAAGACGTATGCCATACAGGCTGCCGCTAAAATCGTTGATATGGTCATGTCCGCAGAAGGTGCCAAGCACATCACCCATTTCCAGCAAAGCCGAGAATAAGCCCGAGTTCACCTCAGGTGAGCATACACGCTCAAACTTATGCCCATGACAGACTTGTGTAGACCAGACATCCCGATATTCGGGAATTGGAATATGGAAGAAAGCCAAGGCAGGCAGCCTGTTCTCAGCAGTCTTCGGATTCAGCCGCGCAGATTCAGCCGTCAGCCAGTTGATCTGATTCCGCCCAACCCAATTGTAGCCCGGGATATCCTCATATTCGGAGTAGCCGCCAGAGTCCAGAAAATACAAAATAGCAGCCGAGTCGTCCTCCTGATCTTTAATTTCAAGAGTGTAATTGCCCGAGCCTTCCAGCTCTTCTGGACCGGCTTCGGTCAGGCAGTGGGGATGTTCCAGGGCAATTTGCATCAGTTCACTCTTTGAAATCAGAGTTTCTGTGTCATGGTTGCCAAATACAAAGGTCCAAGGGATGCCGGATCTCTCCACGGCAGCGACAGCCTCACGAAAAGCTTGTGCGGGGTGCTCGCATGCCTTGTTTCCCGGTGATACAGGACCCGTGTAAATAAGATCTCCCGTGAAAACCACAAGATCAGGTTGTTCCGCATCCAGAATGCGTTCCATCAGTGCCTCGGTAAGCTGATCCTCAGCTCTTCCATCCATCCAGTGCAGATCGGTAAATTGTACGATTTTAAAAGTGCCATCTTGCTGAAATGATAAACTGTGTCTCATTAGAATAATCTCCCTTACTATCGAATATTGAATAGCAAGCTGTGGAGGCGCCAACCCCTCATTGCGCCAAGAGGGCAATAAGGGCTGACGTCGTTAGAAGCATAGCTATACGCAGGTCAGCCGATCCAGATCCGCTGAGTGCAATGATCTCCAGAGTTTCTACCGATCATAATATCATATTCCCCAGGCTCGAAGACCAACTGATCGTCTTTTCCGTAGAACATTAACATTTCTCTGGTGATTTCGAAGGAAACCACCTGTTTCTCATGCGGTGCGAGTGTAATCTGCTGGAAGCCTTTCAGTTCCTTGACCGGGCGCACGACACTTGCGCTGACGTCGTGGATGTAGAGCTGAACGGTTTCCTTGCCGGCGATGTCCGAAGTATTCTCTACTTCAATGGAGGCAACCACCCGATCCGCAGCTTCAACATTGAAGCTGTTGTAAGCAAACCTGGAATAGCTCAGGCCATAACCAAAACAGAACAGCGGGTCATTCGGGCAGTCCAGATAACGGGTCACGTAACGCACATTAGGATACATAGGATCATAAGGACGTCCCGTTTGATAAGCATTGTAATAGACAGGAATTTGCCCAACCGAGTAGGGGAAGCTCATCGATAAACGTCCGGAAGGATTATAATCTCCGAACAGCACATCGGCCAGCGAATTTCCTGACTCTGTACCCAGAAACCAAGCCTGCAGCAGAGCGTCGCTGGCATCAAGAACGGGTTTCAGCTCCAGTGGTCTGCCGCTGAATACAATGGTGACGACCTTTTTGCCGGTAGCCTTCAGACGCCAGATCAGCTTCTCCTGATTGGCTGATAGGCGGAGATTGGATTTGCTTCCGCCTTCCCCGGTATCCTGCTGGTTCTCACCGACAGCGGCGAGAATTACATCACAATCCTTCAGCGCCTGGTAGGCGTCTTCAATTTCATCCTCCACATCAAAAACACCCTCAAGCATGCTTCCCAGCTCACCAGTCATGGCCGTAAAAATATTTTCGGCAGATGTTTTTTGCGAAAGGCCGGTGTAGAGTGATACAGCCGGATCTTTTTCTGTCCCGGCCCAACCGCCCAGCACATGAATGGAGGTGGCGAAAGGACCAGCCAGACCAATCTTCATGCCACGTTTAAGGGGCAAAGCATCATTGTCGTTTTTGAGCAGTACAACTGAGCTAGCTCCAAGCTCCCGTGCGGCCTGCAGATGCTCCGCGCTAGGTTTCGGAGCCTCATCCACCAGCGGATCTGCATCCTTGAATGGATTATCGAACAAGCCAAGCGCGTCCTTGAGCTCAAGCACCCGGATGACGGCTTCATCGATCAAGGCGATATCAAGCTTTCCTTCCTCGACCAGAGCAGCGCCGTGGTTTAGATAGTGAGTGGACATCATCTCAATATCCAGCCCAGCAGCCAGACTTTTCTCGGCTGCCTCACGGCCATCTATCGCGGCGCCATGGGGAATCAGCTCATTAACGGAATTGAAATCGGCGATGGTAACGCCGTTGAAGCCCCATTCTTCCCGTAAAATCCCGCGAAGAAGTTCGGAATTACCACTTGCCGGGATACGGTCAATGGTATTAAATGCGGCCATCACCATGGCCACACCAGCATCTACGGCAGCCTTATAGGCTGGCAGGTAGAACTCACGCAATACGCCGGAAGACATATCCACCGTGTTGTATTCCCGTCCGCCTTCGGGAGCACCGTAACCAGCGAAGTGCTTCACACAGGCGGCGATGCGTCCTTTTTCTTTTAGGTCCTTGCCCTGATAACCCCGCACCATACTTTCGGTGACACGGGCATTCAGATAGGGATCCTCACCAGATGTCTCCATGACACGTCCCCAGCGCGGGTCGCGTACGAGATCAGTCATGGGCGAGAAGGTGACGTGAATGCCGGCAGCCGCACTCTCCTTGGCGGCGATTTCAGCAAACCTTTCACAGGCTTCAAGGTCAAAGCTGCTGCCCATGGCCAGCGGAATCGGGAGGATGGTCCGGTAGCCGTGAATGACATCCGCCATGAAGAGCAGAGGAATCTTTTGTCGGCTGGTTTGCAAATGTCGGGTCTGTTGCTCGATTACATTCCGGGCTCCAATACCGTTCAGAACACTTCCGATGCTCTCCATTACCTGCGGCTTAATATTCAGTTCCTTAAATGGACCAGTTAAATCCACGGTATCGTCCAAACCCCAATAGTGAGGACCTAGCTGGGTTAATTGGGCCAGCTTTTCGTCCAGGGTCATATCGTTCACAAGATCTTGGATAAACGTTTTAGTCATGGTTAACTCCTTCCTCGTGAGCGCATTGAAAGTTAGTTTGTTAAATAGATGTGTAGTTCCCCGCCGGGCAGCGTAAGCATGATTTTATTAGCAAAACTTACGTTAGATAGGCGATAAGGATGGGAGTGAACCGTTTACTCTCCTGGCACACAGCTCCGAGATGCGGAATGGGCCTGAGCTATAATCAGGTTCATTTGTTGTGAAAATCATAGCATTTCTCTCTTCGGATACAGGGATGAGGCATAAATTAAATCAGAAGAGGATTGCATCATTAAGATGTTACATATGGAGACTGACATGTCTATGAAAGAAAAGTGTAAAAACGTTTCCACAAACGATACACCTCGATATTAGTCTGAACACCAAAAAAAGTCAATCGCCTTTGGAAAAACAGCTAATTTATATTTTTTTACGTGAAATATGTAACTTTAGTACTTGTAATTCAAAAATAAAATGAATTGACAGCGCATACATTTTGGGAGTATGCTTCTCACACAGAGAGTTTTACAGAAACACTGGAAACGTTTCTACAACACTCGATACACTTTTTTATGAAGGTTGGGCAAACTGTTTTTATTCTGGCTGCTGGACAAGAAAGGAAGGTAATTTATGCATGTGACTGAATGCATCTTTCAAATTGGAGGTGGGCACTTTGGCGAGACTGAAGCTTGTGGGTGGAAACATTGTTCGGGAAGTCATTAAGAACAAAGTTCTTTTTCTAATGTTGCTGCCTGTAATCGTATATTTCGTTATCTTTCACTATGCTGTAATGCCTGGAGCTTACGTCGCATTTGTAGATTACAAGCTCAATAAGGGGATTTTTGGAAGTAACTTTATCGGCCTTAAGAACTTTGAGTTTCTGGTTCAAAATGGGGATCTATGGAATATTACCAAGAATACGCTGCTCTATAATATCGTCTTTCTGGCTTTAGGTAATATCATTCAAATAGTATTTGCCATTATGTTGTCTGAGATCTCAGGCAAGTGGTTCAAAAAAATATCACAATCCGTTATCCTGTTACCGAATTTCATCTCCATGGTTATCGTCGGTGTGTTTGCCTACAATATATTCAATTTCAATTCCGGGTTTATCAATACGATGTTAACTGGAATGGGGCTAGACCGTTACGAGTTCTATTCCGATCCGGGCATCTGGAAATATATTATTGTGGCTTTCAAGATCTGGGCGGGTACCGGATATGGAATGATTGTTTATCTGGCAACGATCACAGGGATTAATCATGATCTGTACGAGGCTGCTTATATGGATGGAGCGACTACCTGGCAGCGAATCCGTTATATGACCTTGCCGATTCTGAAGCCAACCTTTATTCTGCTTCTACTGTTCGGTATGGGTGGAATTCTCAAGGGATCCTTTGACCTTTTCTATAATCTGATCGGTACGAACTCTGTACTGTATCCGCAGACAGATATCATCGATACCTATGTCTTCCGTTCACTGGTGGGACAATTCAACTTCTCTATGGGTGCCGCAGTGGGCTTCTACCAATCCTTATTCGGTCTGATCCTGGTGCTTGTAGTTAACTTTATTGTACGCAAGGTAGAACCGGACAGCGCTTTGTTCTAAGACTAGACACGAAACAGGGGTGATAAATATGGAAAAGAGTACAATCAAACAGGATTCCGGAAGCATTCTCATAAAAGCAGTCAGTTATATCTGTATCGCTATCTTTGCGCTATTCTGTTTATTTCCCTTCGCGTTGATGATCTCCTCATCGTTCATGAACGAGCAGGAAATTGTTCGTGAAGGCTACAAGCTGCTGCCGAAGGCATTTTCCTTTAAGGCTTACGAGATGCTATTCAACAACTCTACTCAGCTGGTGAATGCTTATCAGGTAACTATCTTCATCACCGTAGTGGGTACGGTACTCGGACTGTTTATGATGTCGATGGCCGGATTCGTGCTCAACCGTAAGGATTTCAAGTACCGCAACTTCTTTTCCTTCTTGATTTACTTTACAACACTATTCAGTGGCGGCTTGATTCCGACATACATCCTGATGGTTAAGCACCTGCATATGAAGGACAGCTTATTCGCCATGATTCTTCCGGGTGTAGTTGGTGCATGGTCCATCTTCCTGATGCGTAATTTCATGAAGGCGATTCCGGATTCCTTATATGAATCCGCTACCATTGACGGTGCTGGTGACTTTCGCATCTATTGGCGGATATTTATTCCGCTGGCGGTTCCATCCTTGGCTACTATTGGACTTTTCTCAGCACTAGGCTTTTGGAATGAGTGGTATAACGGGATGTTGTATATTGACAGTCCGACGAAATATCCGCTCCAATACTTTTTGCAGCGAATGGTCAATCAGACGAACTTAGGAGCGCTAATCAACTCGGGAGCGGTCATCAATACTGCTGATCTTCCGACGCAATCCATCAAGATGGCTACAGCTGTGCTGGCCACTGGACCGATTATTCTCCTGTATCCATTTGTACAGCGTTATTTCGTAACAGGCCTCACCATCGGGGCTGTAAAGGGTTAATGGACGCAATCTTCTTTTCGAAGAGCGTTTATTATAAATGAAAGTTTCATAAATAGAAGAGAAAAGGGAGGCTTACCTAAATGAAAGGTAAAAAGATCGCGTCTTCTTTAATTGCTGTCCTCATGCTTACTGGAGCACTGACAGCCTGCACATCCAAGAACAACAATGAGCCGAGTAATGATCCGGCAGCCACGAAAGCTCCAGAGGCTTCAGCCAATGCAGGCGGAGTGGATACTTCCAAGGAAGCTAAGCTGGTGTACTACCTGTGGGGCAGCGAAGGAGTTAAAAATAAAGAAATCCTCGCTGAGATTAACAAGAAGCTCAAGGCTGATCTAAACGCTACGATTGAAGTGAAGTATATTGACTGGCCGGATATCGCTACTAAGTACCCGCTGCTATTTGCTTCAGGCGAAGAATTTGATATGTCGCATGCATCTCCCGGAGCTCCAGTGTCTTATTTCACATTGGCTAGTGAAGGCGCTCTAGTGGACCTTACAGATATGCTGGATAAAGTTGCTCCTAAGCTAAAAGCGGAAATCCCGGAAAGTGTGTGGGAGAATACAAAATACAAAGGCAAAATTTATGGTGTACCAAGTCTTTATAGCGAATACACACCTGCCGGTTATGCCTATCGTTCTGACTTGCTGAAGAAATATGGAATGGACAAAATCACTTCCATTGATGATATGGTTAAATACATGGATAATGTGGTTGCTAATGAGTCCTTCCCACCAATTAACGGCAAGGCAGAAGATGCAGCCAATATGTTCAGAATGCTCGTAGATACTACAGGGATGTGGCTTAACGCTCCTGGTATATCTTTGAATGAGCTGAATCTTGTGACCAAAAGTCCAGAGGACTACAAGACCGTCTTCCATCCAGCCTTCACTCAGGAATTTGAAGATTGGGCTGTGAAGATGCGTGAATGGGCGGATAAGGGTTACTGGAGTAAAGATGTGCTGTCTGCGACCCTAGGCAGCAAGGATAACTTCAGAGCAGCTAACTCCGCAGGTTATTTGACTCATGCTCAGGACTGGATCGGCCAATACGGTGCGGATTTGAAGGCGCAACCGGAATCAGATCCTTACTTCTTTACTTTTGCGGAAGCTAATAAGAAGATCAAACGTAAGATGGGCGTTGACAACTCGACTGTAATCAGCACGAACTCAGCTAATCCAGAGCGCGCTCTGATGGTGATCGAGAAGTTCATGACCGATGAAAGCTACTACAACCTCATCCAAAACGGTATTGAAGGCAAACAATATGTGATGGAAAATGGTGTTAAAAAGCAGCCTGCAGGCTTCAACGATAAAACGGACGGCGGAGGTTTCGCTGCTTGGTCACTTCGTAATGACAAATTCGTAGTTCCTACGGATACAGAAAACCCAATCCGTAACTCCTTATTCGCAGAATGGGATAAAGTGGCTATCGATGATCCTTACAATGGCTTCAGCTTTGATCCAACCAATGTTACAACTGAAATTGCTTCGATTTCCAACGTGAATTCACAGCTTGGTATTCAATTGATGCTTGGTAAAACAAGCAAAGATCCAAAAGCAGCTGTTGCAGAGTACCGCGATCAGCTGAAAAAAGCAGGAGTTGACAAGGTCATTGCCGAAGTAGAGAAGCAATTGGCTGCGTTTGTTCCTGTCAACTAAAGAAAGTTAAGGGGTGTAAGGGAGCTATAATTCGATATAGCTCCTTTACCCATAAATGGGGGAGTAAAGTGGATGTAAATATCAAGGATATCGCGCGGATTTCCGGTGTGGGCATCTCGACGGTCTCCAGGGTAATCAATAACAAGGGACCGGTGAGCAAGTCTACACGTGAGAAAGTGATGAGTGTGGTTAAGGAATACAATTATATTCCCAATTCCAACGCGCGGAATTTGAAAACTACACAATCTAAGAACATTGCACTTATGGTCAAGGGGATTACCAATCCTTTTTTCTCTAATATGATCAGAGAAATTGAACGGCAGGTCAATCTGCGGGGCTACCCGTTTCTTATCCAGCAAGTAGAGGATGGGACCGATGAAATCAATGCTGCAATTCAACTGGTGAAGGAGAAGAATCTGTGTGGGATTATCTTCATGGGTGGAACCTATGATCATTCTGAAGAGAAGTTCAAACAGCTGACGGTTCCGTTTGTGCTGACAACGATCACCTCAACGCAGGAGGTGAACCCGCTTATTTTTTCCAGCGTTATTATCAATGAAACGAAGGAAGCCTATAAGGCTACCAATTATTTGATCTCATTAGGTCATACGAATATCGGCTTTTTAGCCAAGTCTCCATTATTGGATGAAACCACGGGCAACCGGCGGTATTTAGGCTACAAAAAAGCACTCGAAGAGCAGGGTCTGCCCTATGATTCAGGGTTGGTTGAGGATTGTGAATACAGTCCCAGCTCGGGATTTAATGCTGCGCGAAGACTGCTCAACAAGAACAAGGGAATTACAGCTATATTTGCCGCTTCCGACACGATTGCCATCGGTGCTGCCAAAGCGGTGCTTACCGCGGGGTTATCTATCCCTGATGACATTTCGATCATTGGCTTTGACGGGATCGAGATGGCTGAATATTATCATCCTTCTCTTGATACAATCAGCCAGCCGGGTACGGAAATGGCCTTATCCAGTGTAGGTGTTCTGTTCGACCTCATTTCCGGACGGTCAAACCATCAGCATATTGTCTATGATGCGGTATTGCTCAAGCGTGGTTCCTGCAAGATGATTAAACCTCGTTAAGATCACACTATAAACCTTTATTGGAGTGGAACCCAAATGCAAGATACACTGAGAATAGGTACGATTGTTCGTGGTGGAGAAGCCGTTAAGGTCATTCCACAAATTGTGGGGCATGGATTTGAATCATTTAATCTGAATTTTTGGCAGACCACCGGCGAAACCGATTTGATAGAAACGGCTGCACGACTGAGGGAGTTAGCTGCTGAACATGATTTTGTCATCTCTTCTGTGGGCATCTATGGCAATCCGCTGAATGGCAGCGGCGACAATGCCGACACATTGGCCAGCTGGGAGCGGCTGATTGATCATGCACATTTATTTGGCACAGATATTATAGGCGGCTTCACTGGCCGATTGCCAGGTTTGTCCATTGATGAGTCCATCCCGAAGTTTACAGAGGTGTTCGGAGAACTGGCGAAGAGAGCGGCAGATCGTGGCCTGCGGATTGCTTTTGAGAACTGCGCTATGGGCGGAAATTGGAAGAGCGGAGAGTGGAACATCGCTCACAATCCTTCGGCCTGGGAGAAGATGTTCAATGCCGTTCCGGCGGATAATCTGGGATTGGAATGGGAGCCTTGCCACCAGATGATCGCATTGATTGATCCGCTTCCGCAGCTGCGCAAATGGATGGATAAAGTATTCCATGTGCATGGCAAGGATGCGACCATCGCTTGGGACATCGTCAAGGAATACGGTATTCATGGCCCCAAACCTTATGTATGGGACCGGACCCCTGGCTTCGGGGATACCAATTGGGTAGATGTAATCACCATCCTGCGCCAAGCGGGTTATAAAGGTACGATTGATATCGAAGGCTGGCATGATCCAGTGTATCGTGATGAGCTGGAAATGACCGGCCAGGTGCATGCATTGAATTACTTGAAATATTGCCGTGGTGGCAGCTTTGTGCCTAATCCGGTTTAAATGGTGCCGTATGAAAACAACCCAAAAATGACCTCGAAATCCACAGTGAAGTGGAGGATGAGGTCATTTTTTATAGTTAATCCTGATTTAATCCTGAATCAGATATCCTTGTCCCAGCTGTATTTCTTTGAAGCCAGCCAAATGGCGGGCTTGAAAGCGGATAGGGGTGCTGCCGCCAACCATAATGATATTTTGGATATCGGCGGCCCCTTCTGAAGGCAGGGAAAAGGCTCTGATATAGGCGTACTCTTCGGCTAGCGTCGTATAAATCGCGTTGATCAGCGGGTCATTTTCACCTTTTCCCATTAGATTCATGAGAATATATCCGCTTGTGTTCAACTTCGAACGGGTAATACTGAAAAATTCACGGGAGATCAAATGCCTTGGTGTACCAGCGGCAGTAAAGGCATCCAAAATGATGTAATCATATACCTGCGGGTCTTCGCCTTCAAGGATCTGACGTCCGTCACCGATCACTACGTTATCTTGACTATATCCAAAGCAGCGGCGGCTTAATTCGACTACTTGTTTGTCTAGCTCGGCTACTTTAAATCTTTTGTCCGGAAAATGTCCGGCAATTGTTCCAATTCCATGCCCAATAAGAAAAACATCCTCAAAAGAAGGGAGGTTGAACTCCATGAAGTGAATGATGGCCCGCGGATATTCAAAGAGAACTCGTTGCGGGTCATTAAGATCCATCGCACCTTGAGTGGCATGATTCGAGAACTGCATAACACGGAAGGAGCCTTTTTCACCATATAGTTCTGTTGTGTCGTAGACGGTTATTTCATGATTTTCGCTATTTCTTTGAAGCTCTGAATGCAAGTGATCGATCTCCTTATACAATACTAATTCGTTTATATTCATTGGGTGTAACCCCGACAACACGTTTAAAAAGCTTGTTGAAGTAGGCAGGATCGCCATATCCAACCTCTGCCCCAATCTCGTGAACCTTCAGGTCCGGAGCATTCTTGAGTAGATGTTTGGCTTTGCGCAGCCGAATTTCCGTGATGTAGTCCGTCAGTGTAAGTCCGGTCTCTTGCTTGAACAGCTTGCTTAAATAGCTTGGAGTCAAAAAAACCATATTCGCCAAAGTGTTCAGATCCGCATGCTGATTATAGTTAGCGGATATCCAGCGTTTTATGGTTTCTATGGCTGTGCCGGACATCTCCAGACGATGGGTTCTGATTTCGGTCAGAATGTTTGTGAAATGAGCGGTAAACATCTCCTCAATGTCGCAAAAGCTCATACTGGACGCGATTCTGTCGTCCAACCTGAGGTCGGGAGCACTTTTATTGCGGGCCTCGAATTCTTGCAGTTCCTTTTGTGCAGTTTCTTCAACCCAGCGACAGATCCGGAGAATTTGGTCAGGACCGGCTTGTTGTGCTTTCAGCACTGAGAACAGGTCATGAATCCATTCTAAGACGCCTGTCACATTCAGAATCTGCAGGTTATGGATCAGCGGTTCTCTAATTGTATTAAAGTGATCCAGGAGGTTCATCTCCGGCTGTTGAATATTCTGAATATTCGCGTAATGTACAGGCTCCGGATTATATATGCCCATGTTGCAGGCTTGTTTAGCATCTAGGTATGCCTGTCTAAGCTTGGATACCTCATTATAACAACCGCTGGTACCTACATGTAGGATCTTTCCGTGTGCAGATATCCGCATAATGTCACCGATATCTTTTAAATCGTTGTCTGACAGCGGCTCAGCAGAATATACAATCCAGACGTAGAGTCCTTTTTGAATCTCCAAGCTGTCGAAGCTCAACGCCTTCTCTTGCCGCAGACTGTCTGCGCAGGAGCAGACGGTTTCTCTGGCGCTCCCTTTGAGGACAAAGACCGAGAAATAAGGCTGGGGCAAGGTAAGGCTGGATAATAGGAGAGGGGAAGAGGGCTCTTCGATATGTAAGACTGTCAATAAAAGCCCGGAACGGTGGCGTTCTTCCTTGTCGCGCGCGAGCTGCCGTTCTTTGTCTAGCCGATAAAGCAGCTCGAACAGCTGCTCTTTATTAATTGGTTTTAATAAATAGTCTACAGCTGAGCTGCGGATGGCTTCTCGGGCATAATTAAATTCAACAAATCCACTCATTAGAATAGAGTAGATCTGCGGATGGGTGGCTTTTAACTGTTTAATCAGCTCCAAGCCATTGATTTGCGGCATACGAATATCTGTAATCACAACATCAAGTTGAAGTGTGCTTAACTTATCTAATAGATGTTTTCCGTCGGAGTAGGTGCCGATGACCAGAAATTCGGCGCTTTCTTTACTGATCATTCGGGCCAGTCCTTCGCGGATTAAGATCTCATCATCCACAATCGCAATACGCAGCAATCTGAGCAGCCCCTCTCCTAAATAAATTCATCTTCACTGAATTTAGCGTTAATATCCGCAATGCGCAGGGTAACACGAGTGCCGATTCCAAGCTCACTCTCAACAAGCAGACCAAACGAACTGCCGTAATGCAGGCGAATTCTTTCATTTACATTTCGTAGTCCAATCCCGAACCTTTCATTGTCCGTTCCAGTCTGCAGACTATTGTTTAAGGAACGAAGGGTGGCTTCATCCATACCGATCCCATCATCTTCTACACAGAATACGGCATCTCCATGCTCGCTCCATGCGGTGATGCTCAAGGTGCCCGGTCCTACCTTTTGATCCAAACCGTGAAAGACAGCATTTTCTACGATCGGTTGAAAGACAAGCTTAATAACAGGAAGATGAAGGAATTCGTCCGGCACGTCGATGTTAAGTCTGAACTTGTCTGGGAATCGGATTTCCAGCAGCTGATAATAATTTCTCACATGATCCAGCTCTTGTCTAATTGTAACAGCCTCTTCGTTTCGGACAATGCTGTAACGCATTTGAAGCCCAAGTAAATAGGTTAGCTTCGCCACACGTGGATCATCATTGCTCTCTGCAAGCATGCGGATGGATTCCAGCGTATTATAAATAAAATGGGGATTAATCTGGTTTTGAAGCGCCCGCATATCAGCCTTTTGCTTCCGTTTCTCCGTGATAGACACTTCTTGTAACAGATCTTTGATCCTTATGATCATCCGATTAAAATGACTGCCCAGCATCCCAATCTCATCATTATATTTGGAATGCTGCCAGACATCCAGATTACCATGCTGCACCCGTTTCATTAAGCGGACCAAGGATTTAAGGGGTTTGGTCAGGGCATGGGAAATTATAGTCGCAACAAAAAGTGCAAAAGCAATGATAATCAGTGTGGTCAAGATAAGCGTATTACGATTCTTTTGTACAGGGGACAGGATACGTGTTAAAGGAATCGTAACCATAGTGGTCCACCCGGTCTGTTTCGAGACGGTATACACTGCAAGATAAGACTGGCCATTCAAGTCTATTTGAAAATGATCCTGCTGCTGATTTACTTGCTGCAGCAACAGCTTTGTATTCAGAGTTTGTGTATCGGCAGCCAGATTCGGAACCGCGGAATCTTCACTGGCATAAATCAGATCTCCATTGTTATCTACAATGAACGTGTTTCCTTGCGTAACTGCATTTACGGGATCGATAATGCCCTTAAACAGATTGATGTCTACATCGAAAACGAGAATTCCTATATTCTGCAATGTGCTTACAGAGTTAATCGTACGCAGAACACTAAAGACCTCTTTATGGACATTCGAGTTGGTGCGGATCGTATGTCTGCCCTGAATGACAGGCGCTGCTCCGGCATCTTCACTCATGGTTCTCCATTTGGCTAATCGTTCCTCTGGATACAGTTCATTAATTCCAGCGTCTTTATCATAAAAGACAGAACCGTACTGATCCACCAAATACACGGCAATGATCTCTTCCTTAGTATGATTCAAATAGCTAAGGAACATCGCCATGCCCGTATTTTTTTCCCAGTCGGTATTTTGCTGTGTCAGGTAGACTTGCACATCGGTGTTATACAGCGGCAGGGCTGTATATCTTTTGAGGTCGGCAATATATCGGTCGATGGTATCTGAAGCATTCGATGTCATTTGACCCGCACCGTCAGTCGCATTCACAAGAACCGAGTTGAACATGGAGCGGGACGATAGATAACTTACATAAGTGATCGGCAGAGAGATCAGAAAGACAAAGATAACAATCAGCTTGCGCTCCATCGGTAGATTGGCAAGGAACAACCACATTTTGCGTAAAGTTAACCGGATGTATGATAGCATTTGCGTTGTTCCTTTCCTGTAATAAGCTACCTACCTTATTTGACCGCTCCACTGGTTACGCCTTCAAAGATGTAACGCTGCAGGAAGAAATATAAAATTACTGTTGGCAGCAGGATAAGCAGAATAGCCGCACAGATTAAATTCCATTCCCCCGAATTGACCCCTTGAAAACGCATTAGGATCGTCGTAACTACACCAAGGCTTTGTTTCGGCATGTAGAGGTATGGGATGTACATGTCATTGTAAATGCTAATGGTTTTCAGAATAATCAAAGTAGCCGTAGCTGGGGTAAGTAAAGGGAAAATAATCGACCGATAGATTCTGAACAGAGAGGCACCTTCTACCATCGCACTTTCATCGAGATCCACGGGAATATTACGGATAAATTGCAGATATAAAATAATTTGAATTACATCCGCTCCAATATAAAGCACGATCGGGGCGCCAAGTGTATTGTAAAGCCCCATGCTTTTGATGATACCAAAAGTCGCCACTTGTGTCGTGATACTAGGAATAATGGTGGCTACAAGATATGCACCGAAGACAACGGGTTTCAATTTGAAAGAGAAGCGTCCCAATACAAATGCTACCATAGTGCCGAACAGAATGTTCAGAATTAAAGTAATAGCTATAATGATTAACACATTACCAAATCCGTTAAGTAGACCCCCACGCTGGAAGACGGCAGTGAAATTATCGAAATTCAAAAAGCTTTTTGGCAGTGCCATGGAGCTGCTGCTGTTAAATTCGTCAGTGGATTTAAAGGCATTGACGATGACCACATACGGAGGAAAGAGTACAACAAATACGCCGATAAGCAGCGAGAAGTATTTAATAACATCTGTGAAGCGAAATTTGGAGTATGTCATATCTATTTGTCCCCTCCCCGGCTTAGAACTAGTTGCTGTACCAACAGTACGATGACGACAAAGAAAAGCAAGATAATACTCATGGCAGAAGCGAGGCCATAATTATTGTAAGCAAATGCTGTATCTACAACTTTTTGTACGTATGTTTCGCTGGCGCCTGCGGGGCCGCCCTTGGTCAACACGAAGGGGAGATCAAATACTTCCAGTGCCCCTGTGACGGTAAGAAATAAGTTAAGCTGGATGACTGGCTTCATATTCGGTAAAGTAATTCTCCAAAGTGTTTGAAAAGGTCCGGCACCATCGATCTTTGAGGCCTCATAGATATCGTTTGGAATGGCCTGCAAGGAGGCGATGTAAATTACCATGTTATAACCCATGAAACGCCAAAATCCTGTGGACGCCAGAGAATAGTTAACCAGTCCTTCTGTTCCAAGCCAACTGGTCTGTCCTAGTCCGGTAAGACCGATGCTATTCAGGAACATATTCAGAGAGCCATTGGTGGTGTCAAAGACATAACCAAACATAAAGGCGACGGCGACACCGTTCATAATGTAAGGGAGGAACAATAAGATTCGAAATGCATTTTTTCCTTTCAACTTACTATTGAGCACAATCGCAAAATAAATAGCGACGATATTCTGGAGAATTCCCATCGCGAAATAAGCAAAGTTATGGGTAAATACCTTGAAAATATCGGGGTTGGAGAAGACTTCGCGGTAATTATCGAGACCGACCCAAGGCTTCTCAGGGCTATAGCCATCCCAATTCGTAAAGCTGTAATAAATCAGCTTGAGTGCCGGATAATACGTGAATGTTGCGAGCAGCAACAAAGGAATCGTGAGGAAGGATACAATGATAATCGTCTTCTGTTTGTTATAGGAAAGTGTTCCGAACATCGCTAGCCCTTCTTTCATAAAAACGTGGTATGGAAAGGCAAAATGGATTATCCGTAAAAGCAATAATCCATTTTGCTCCGTAGTGTACTTCGAATCAAAAGCTCAAATTAATAACCGAGGTCCTTCTTGGCTTTAGCCCAAGCTTTATTCCACTTGTCTAATACGGTTTGTGGATCTTTGGCAAGTACAAATTCCTGTACAACAGCAGGGAGATCCAGCTGTGCCTTGTTGCCGATCTCTGTAACCTTTGCATCGTCAACAGTTCCTTCTACCAGTTCTACTCCGGTAGCTTGGAATTCTTTCAGCTGAGTCAGATTGGATTCCTTGCCTTTTAATGGAGAGATAAAGCCGGCGAAATCCTCATAACCTGAATCTTCAATCATCCATTTTACGAAGGCTTTAGCTGCCTCTAAATTTTTGCTGTTTTTGGCAACGGCATAGAAGAAGTCAGGGCTAAGGGTAGCAGATGGTTTACCCGAATTGTCATAAGGGAATGGGAAGAAGCCAACATTGTCTGAAGAAGCGCCTGCTCCGATAACTTGGTTAATAACCCAGTTGCCAAGATAGTACATAGCGAATTTGCCGGAAGCGATGTCCTTTTTCGATTGCTCCCAGTTGGTGGAGTTGATGTCTTTTTCCAGATAGCCTTTTTCATTGAGCTCTCTAAGTAGGCTGAAGGCTTTGCCATAACCGTTGTCCATAGTGAATGGTGTTTCAGAGTTCAGCTTAGCATTTGGAAAATCAGGATTGCCTTCAATTAAGCGTGGTGTGTCATAAGCCCAAGTACCAAGTGGCCATTTGTCTTTAAAGTTAGAGGACATTGGAATAACACCTTTTGCTTTCAGCTTCTCGCAGGCAGCCAGGAATTCATCCCAAGTCTTAGGCGTTTCGGTGATGCCGGCATCAGTGAATGCTGTTTTGTTATAAACAATACCGGAAGTAGAGTTCCCTGTAGTAATTCCGTAAAGCTTACCATCAAAGGATTTGAAGTCTTTAAAGGTGATCTGATCGTTCAAGCCGAGATCATCCAGTGAAGCAAAATATTTCGGCAGGTCGGAGTTAGGGATGGAAGGAATAAACATAACGTCTGGAAGCTCGCCGCTGGCCATTCTGACTTTAGCCTGTTGGTTATAGTCGGTTTGGGAAGCTTCGAATTCGACTTTAATGTTCGGGTATTTTTCATTAAAGCGCTTTAAATATTCGTCATATTCTTTGCCGATCATATCTGTTCTGTTAGTTAGGAAGGTGATTTTGCCGCTGATATCAGCTCCTGCTGCAGGTTCGGCAGTTGCATTCGTGTCACCGCCGGTATTCTCTGCGTTAGTTGCTGCGGGCTTTTCAGTTGCGGCAGCACCGTTATTCGTGGTGTTGTCATTATTCGAACCACAGCCAGCAAGTGTTGAAGATAAGACCATAATCATAACAAAGGATAACGAAAATAACTTATTTCTCATAGCTTAATCCCCTTTTCGTTTTTATTGTTAGCGTTTACATGAACATTATAGCTTTATCGAAGCCGTTAATAAATGTATTGTATTATTATTTATTGTCTTTATTTGTTTTGTTTCTGCGTTTATAATTAGCATGTACCTAACAATCAGATAACAAAATACAAAGAATATCAAAAGGGTTCAATGAATTAATTGAAGTCTTATGCTATTTTTGAGAAGTCTATGCTTACAAAACTTTAGGCATCTGCTTCCGAAGCGAGTTTTGCGCGAAGTCATTCAGAGAAGTCTATGCTTACAAAACTTTTAGGAGGTATTATGAAACATTTGCATATGAATCTTGCGAAGTGGGAATTTAGAGGCTGTGGTGATGAGGAGTGGCTTCCGGCGACTGTGCCAGGTACAGTCCATACGGATTTACTAAAGAACGGGAAGATTTCAGACCCCTTTTATGGAACAAATGAACATGATCTACAGTGGATCGATAAGAAGGACTGGGAATATCAAACCTCGTTGCAGTTGGGGGAAGAGTGGCAGGAGCTTGCTTGTACGGAGCTAGTTTTTGAGGGACTGGATACTTATGCAGATGTGTACGTGAATAATGTACATGTGCTCGCTGCTGATAATATGTTTCTGGCATGGAAAGTGGATGTCAAAGATCAGTTAAAGACTGGAGAAAATAATATACGGGTGAAGTTCCGCTCTGTGGTTAAGGAAGATTTACCGAAATTAGCGAAGCTGGGTTACGCGCTGCCTGCCTCGAATGATCAATCCGAGCTTGGGGGATTAGATGAACAACGGATTAGTATTTTTGCGCGCAAAGCACCTTATCATTACGGCTGGGATTGGGGCCCGCGTTTCTTGACCAGTGGAATATGGCGTGCGGCAGCTCTGGTGGGACGTGACACCGTTCAAATTACAGACCTCTATATCCGTCAAAATGTGATTGCTAAGGAAGAAGCTCGCCTGACCGCAATTGTAGAAGTGGATGCTCCTGCTGCTTGGCGGGGAATGCTGCGAATAAGTGCCGATGGTTTGGAGTGGATGCAAGCGGTTACTTTAGAAGAAGGCAAGCAGCAATTAGAGATGAATATTGTTATATCCGAGCCACAGCTCTGGTGGTGCAGAGGGCTCGGAGAGCCTCATTTATATACATTCCAGGCAGAATTGATACAAGATGCGGAAGTAGAGGTTAGCAAAAGTGTAAAAACCGGACTCCGCAGTATTGAATTGATTCGGGAGCGTGATGCCAAAGGAGCTTCGTTTTCTTTTGCGCTGAATGGAGTTTCCGTCTTCGCCAAAGGTGCCAATCATATTCCAAATGACAGCTTCACCACAGAAGTAACCGAGGAGCGGTATCGGCATGAAATTGCCACGGCAGTAGAATCGAATATGAATATGCTGCGCGTTTGGGGCGGCGGTATATATGAAGAAGATATTTTTTATCAGCTCTGTGATGAATACGGACTGCTGGTCTGGCAGGACTTTATGTTCGCTTGCAGTATGTATCCCGGAGACGAGGCGTTCCTTGAAAATGTGAAAAAAGAAGCCGAATATAACGTCAAAAGATTGCGCAATCATCCCTGCATCGCCTTATGGTGTGGCAACAACGAGATTGATTCGGCCTGGTCACAGTTCGAGGAAAATATGGGCTGGGGCTGGAAAGAAAAACTCGGGGCTGAGCAAAGAGCGACAATGTGGGCCGATTATATTAAAATCTTCCACCGTATTCTGCCGGAGGCTGTAGCCGCGTTCCATCCGGGAGTGGACTACTGGCCGTCTTCGCCGTTGCGGGAGCTGACTGGCGATATTAATCAGCATGCGACGCGGATTGTGGGCGAAGGGGATGTGCATTACTGGGGCGTGTGGCACGGAATCGAGCCTTTTGAGAACTATAATACAAAGGTTGGCCGCTTCATGAGTGAATATGGCTTCCAGTCGTTCCCGGAACTAAAAACGGTAATGAGCTATGCGGAAGAGCAGGATTTGGAGCTTACCTCAGAGGTGATGCTGGCGCATCAGAAGAATGGTCGCGGTAATCTGCTGATCAAAGAATATATGGATATGTATCTGCCGCAGCCAAAGGACTTCAAAGCCTTTTTATATATGAGTCAAATCCTGCAGGCCGAAGCGATCCGAATCGCGATTGAAAGCCACAGAAGAAATAAACCTTATTGTATGGGCACTTTATACTGGCAGATGAATGATTGCTGGCCGGTGGCTTCTTGGGCGGGCATGGATTATAACGGGCGCTGGAAAGCCCTGCAATATACCGTGCGTTCAAGCTTCAAAGATGTTCTGTTGTCTATCGACGGTACAGACCGTGAGAAGGTAGACATTCATGTCGTATCTGATTTAAGAACAGCAGTGAGCGCTGAGTTGGTGCTTACTTTGTATCAGTTTAACGGTTCGGTGCTGCGAGAGTGGGCACATCCCGTTGAGCTGGGAGCTGATTCTGCTGCTATCGTATTCTCGTCTCCTGTGGCAGACCTGCTAGAAGGTCAAGGGGGGGGTGATGTATTGCTTGGAATTGGCTTGCAGGCGGATGGCCAGGTGATAGATCACAAGCTGCATTATTTTACTCCGGAAAAAGAAATTCCGTTGCAGCGCTCAGTAATTACCGTGCTGGAAACTCCAGAGAGCGGTGGATTAAGCTTCACCGTGACCAGTGATGTATTGGCTAGAGGTGTATACCTGACTTCGGAAGAGGAAGGAATATTCTCTGACAATTATTTTGACCTTCTCCCAGGTCAGACCAAGACGATAGAGTTCTCACAACGCGGGAACGATGGAAGAGACTGGATTCCTGCCGCACCTAAGGGGCTAAAGGTTCAATCGATGGTTGATTTTGTGAGCGAAGATTTGCTGTAAATCCTAAGGAGAGAAGGACTGGCACATGGGGATTTTAGTTCAGGAAGATAAGGGATTATTCCATTTACAGAGCGCAGGGATGAGTTATATTCTTCAGCTTGTTAATGATTATCCGGCACATGTGTATTGGGGCAAGAAGCTGCGTAGTGGCAGCAATTTGGAAGGGCTGTTGAATCTGGGAGGAAATACGGGTCTCGACCGGCTCCCGCAGGAATATCCCCAATACGGCACGGGAGATTTCAGAACACCTGCTTATCAAGTTCGGCTCGAAGACGGCACTCGTATTACAGAGCTGAAATACAGCGGGTACCGGGTAGTTGAGGGTAAACCCTCACTGCCGGGTCTGCCATCTGTATATGTTGAGTCTGCGCAAGAAGCACAGACGTTGGAGCTTACACTTAAGGATGATTACGCCAAGCTGAGTGTTATTTTGCGCTATACGGTTTTTGAACATACCAACGTAATCACCCGCTCTGTGGAGTTCACCAATGCGGGGGAAACACAGCTGCGATTGCAGCGTGCACTGAGTGCTAGTGTCGATTTCTCGTCTGGCGATATGGATATGATCTATTTGGCAGGAGCTTGGTCAAGGGAAGGTAATCTGACCCGTAGACGTCTGGTGCAAGGGGGTACGACCATTGGGAGCCGCAGAGGGATGAGCAGCCACCAGTTAAATCCATTTGCAGCGCTGGTGAAACCTGAAACGGATGAAAATCATGGAGAGGCCTACGGCTTCAGTCTTGTATATAGTGGAGGCTTTGAAGCTGAGGCAGAGGTCGATTCCTTCGGGATGACCCGGTTTACGATGGGGCTGAATTCATTTGATTTCTCCTGGCTGCTGGAGCCGGGCGAACAATTCCAGACCCCAGAAGTAGTGATGGTGTATTCTTCCGAGGGGATCGGGGAAATGTCGAGAACCTATCATCGCCTGTACCGGACCCGTTTATGCAGAGGGTTATATAGAGATAAGGAACGGCCCATTCTGGTCAACAATTGGGAAGCCACCTATTTCAACTTCGATGCGGATAAATTGGAGTCGATTGCCGCGGAAGGAGCGAAACTCGGGATAGAGCTATTCGTACTGGACGACGGTTGGTTTGGCAAAAGAGATGCAGATAACTCCTCTCTCGGAGACTGGGTAGAGGATCTGCGCAAGCTTCCAGGTGGATTGTCTGATGTGGCGCAGCGTGTGAACAATCTAGGCTTGCAGTTTGGCCTCTGGTTCGAGCCGGAGATGATCTCGCCAGACAGCGAGCTCTATCGTAAGCATCCCGACTGGTGTCTGCATGTGCCGGGACGCCGCCGCAGCGAAGCCCGCTGGCAATTGGTGCTGGACTATACTCGGGAGGATGTACGTCAGTACATTTATGAGTCACTGTCCCGGATTTTCTCGACCGTGCCTATTAGTTATGTGAAATGGGATATGAACCGTTGTTTAACGGAGATTGGCTCTGCAGAGTTACCTTCTGAACGCCAAGGGGAAACCGCACATCGTTATGTGCTTGGTCTGTATGAGCTATTGGAGCGAATAACTTCAGAGTTTCCGTATATCCTGTTCGAGAGCTGCTGTAGTGGTGGTGGCCGCTTCGACCCAGGCATGCTGCATTACATGCCGCAGACCTGGACCAGTGACGATACCGATGCTGTGGAACGACTGAAGATTCAGTATGGAACAAGTCTGGTGTATCCGGTTAGTTCGATAGGCGCGCATGTGTCTGCCGTGCCGAATCATCAGGTAGGACGGATCACCCCGCTGTCTTTTCGTGGAGATGTAGCTATGTCCGGTAATTTCGGTTATGAGCTGGATCTTACGAAGTTTACAGACGAAGAGAAGGAACTTGTGAAGGAACAGGTTGCGAACTATAAACAAATCCGCAGTCTTGTGCAGCAAGGGAATCTGTACCGGCTGCAAAGCCCGTTTGAGGGCAATGAGACAGCATGGATGTTCGTGTCCGATGATCAGCGTGAGGCATTAGTTTATTACTTCCGGGTAATGGCTGTGCCGCACCCGCCCCGCCGTAGCCTGAAGCTGAATGGTTTAAATCCGGAGCTGGATTACATTCTGGAGGCAAGTGGTGAGGTTTACGGTGGTGATCGGCTAATGCAGGCTGGACTGGCTCTGCCGGATATCCAGCAGGATTTTGTTAGCGGATGTTATAAATTGAAGGTGCAGGAATAGAGTTTATTGCAAGTCATCAGCAAGCCATGAGCCTAGCTCGTGGTTTGCTTTTTTTGTTCAAAGATGAATTTGAATCAGCTGAAGCTGCGGATGGCAAGGCAGCCTTGATCGTATCCACCTCCACACATATATTCCTCCTGTTTTGGCATCCTGTGCAGCTACCCTTGTGCATGACGCTATAGCTTTTTTGCATGTTCATATTCCGTTCATATTGAGGTCATAGAGAGTACATCTTCATTGGTTAATCTTAGCTTAGCAGTTAGTTATGGTAGTCCAAAACACAGCTGATGACAGGAGAAGATACGAGTGGAAATAAAAGAAAAAATGAAAATGAAGGCGGGCACGAGAACAAGTAAAATACTAAACATACTACTTAAAGTAGTAGGAGCAATAATCATCGCAATCGTGCTTTTTCTCGCTATTGTCTATACAGTTAATTTAATCAGCAATAAATCGGAACAAAATAAAATAGAACCCTATGGTCAGTTAGTACCCGTAGATGGGAAAAACATGAATGTTTATATTCAAGGAAAAGGTGAAGAAACAGTCGTGCTACTACCGGGTTATGGCACAGCAGCGCCAGCTCTTGATTTTAAAGCATTAATAGATGAACTGTCGCCGTTTTACAAAGTTGTCATGATTGAGCCTTTTGGGTATGGATTAAGTGATCTGACCAAAAAGGAGCGCAGCACAGAGAATATTGTAAGTGAAATTCATGAAGCTTTACAGGCTCTTAATATTGACCGTTATATTCTAATGGGCCACTCTATTTCAGGGATATATGGACTAGATTATGTTAACAAGTATGAAAATGAAGTGAGTGCATTTGTCGGGCTTGATAGTAGTGTTCCATCGATAAGCGAGAGGAAGATCGAAGCTTCGGAATTAAGAGCTATAAATCTGCTCAAAAAATCAGGTTTAATCAGATTGCAAATGAAATTTAGTGCTGACCCAATTGCTGAACTACCATTTGATGATAAAACAAAAGAACAAATGAGACTGATCAATCGCAAAAACATATTTAATCCCACCCAATTAAATGAAGCTGGAATGATGTATTCTAATTTTAAATCAGCTGAAAGCTTAACATTTCCTAAAAATCTTCCTCTTATTTTCTTTATACAAGCGAATCAACCAGCAACGGATAGATGGATACCAGAGCATGAAAAGCAAATCAAGGACTCTGTGCATGGAAAAATAGTGAAGTTTGAAGAGGGACATTATTTATATCGCACTAAAGCAAAAGAAATCGTAAAAGACTTTCAGGCATTTATGAAAGAAATAAAATAAGTGCTGCCGTCGAGCCGACCGGATTTCAGGATTTCCTCTGATTTTCGTTCGGTTTTTTATTAGTCCGTAAGATATGAGGGAGTGCCACCAGTTAACGATGCTCCAATCATTATGGTCTGGTCTGGGATAAGAATGAGAAGGCGCCGACTACATATGATGGAGAGTTCCCTTGGTTGCTGCTAGGTTCCTAGGTACCCTGCTTCGGATCGGACTCAGGAGTCCTTATTTGCTAGAAAAGAGGCAATTGAGGTTACTTTCGGACCCCAGCGACGTTATTGGCTAATTATCGCGACCGGATGGGGTATTTTGGAGTAAATAGCTGCACCTGAGTCCGATAGCTTCTCAAAAAAGCGTTTTTTTCGCAAATAGCGTCTGTGCGGTCCGTAAGTAAATAGGGAGTAGGGGTGGTATGAGAAAGTATGAGAAAGTATAAGGGATTATGAGGGAGTATGAGGTAGTATGAGGGGGTTCCACCAGTTAACGATGGTCTAATCTTTAGGGTTTGGTCGGGGATAAGAATGAGAAGGCGCCGACTACATATGATGGAGAGTTCCCTTGGTTGCTGCTAGGTTCCTAGGTACCCTGCTTCGGATCGGACTCAGTAGTCCTTATTTGCTAAAAAAGAGGCAATTGAGGCTACTTTCGGACCCCAGCGACGCTATTGGCTAATTATCGCGACCATATGGGGTGTTTTGGAGTAAATAGCTGCACCTGGGTCCGATACCATCTCAAATATGCGGTTTTTTCGCAAATAGTGGCTATACGGTCCGTAAGTAAATAGGTGAGTACGACCAGTGGAGCGTGACCAACTAATCGAATGGGTGAGTACGACCAGTGGAGCGTGACCAACTAATCGAATGGGTGAGTGCGACCAGTAGCGCGTGATCAACTAATCGAATGGGTGAGTACGACCAGTAGCGCGTGACCAACTAAGTGAATGGGTGAGTGCGACCAGTGGAGCGGAACCAACTAATCGAATGGGTAAGTACGACCAGTGGCGAGTGATCAACTCATCGAATGGTGATTCCAATGATCGCCGGCTGACTCACTAATTATCCGTAGTTTCCAGTAATCTATGGTGAGCCCTATCTTTCCACAACCTCCATAAATCCCACAATGAGCCCCACGGTAGCCTTTTTTAAGCAAGAGCATGTCCTATTTCCCTATAATCCACATTGACTTGGGTTTGTCACACCCCTATGATGATTATTAATATAAAAATATATGACACGAAGAGGAGCGAAACATCATGGCTTTGGAGATCGAACGCAAGTTTCTGCTGCCGGAATTTCCGGAGCAGCTGATTCAAAAGGGAGAGTTGAAGATTGTTACCCGTCATAATATCGATCAGACATATCTGGCGATAGATGGTGGTCAAGAGCTTCGTGTGCGTAAAATTACGGATCTGGACTCAGGTGAGGTAACCTACACGCATACGTTTAAGGATGGCAAAGGGATCAAACGCGAAGAGATCGAATATTTTATCTCAGAGGGTTTATATAATCAGATGATCGAAGCGGTAAATGCGGTAGCTTTGGTCAAAGAGCGAATTACAGCGGTGTGGAATGGCATAACGGTTGAGATCGACGTATATTCCCAGCTGAAATTGTCCGTATTGGAGGTTGAATTTGAATCTCTGGAGGAAGCGGAAAGCTTTAAAGAGCCGGAATGGTTCGGTAAGGATGTTAGTACAGAACGGCAGTACAGCAACAAAACGGTCTGGAGAGAGCTGCAAAATAAGACAAAGAATTAACGGACTTTAGCGCGTAAACGTGGTAGTATATAGGGAAAACAAGCAGAAATAGCTTTATCATCCCTAACTAGCTTAAGGATAACGTTTAGGGTGAAACTTATAGTTAATTATAAGAATTTATAAGTGGTGCAACTATAATAGCCTTATATTTCTGCGAGAAACAGTTGTCTTCTATATAGGACGACAACGTTGTTTCTTCTTATCATATATTCTTGTCATATATTAACGAGGGGTTCAGGAGGATGAGCATGAAGTTTATAAGCACAAGAGGTAATGTGGAACCTAAAGGTTTTATTGATACGGTGTTGATGGGACTTGCGGACGACGGTGGGCTGATGGTTCCATCCGAGATTCCAGTGGTTTCAGCAGCAACGTTGGAAGAGTGGAGAAGTCTCAGCTATCAGGAGTTGTTCCTGAAGATTGTTGCCTATTACACCAATGATGAGATTCCTTACGAGGATTTGCAGGAAATGGTCAACACCAGTTATGGCAATTTCCGCACACCTGAAGTAACGCCTATACACCAAGTGGATGATTCTTTATATGTCCTTGAATTGTTCCATGGGCCTACTTTTGCTTTCAAGGATGTAGCGCTGCAGTTTATGGGTGAGCTGTATTCATATATTTCCAAAAAACAAAACAAAATCATCCACATCCTCGGTGCAACCTCTGGGGATACTGGAGCGGCGGCCATTCAAGGTGTACGCGGCAAAGAAGGCATCAAGATCTGTATTCTCCATCCACATGGCAAGGTAAGTAAAGTGCAGGAGCTGCAGATGACTACGGTGGACGACAGCAATGTACTGAATCTGTCTGTTCATGGTAACTTTGATGATTGCCAGAAGGTGATTAAGGATCTGTTCGCAGATCTGGACTTTAAAGGTCGGTATCATCTGCGTGCAATTAATTCCATTAACTTTGTGCGGATTCTGGCGCAGACTGTTTATTATTTCTATGCATATCTTCATGTCGATGGCAGCAACGAGAAGAAGATTAATATCAGCGTGCCTTCCGGTAACTTCGGTAATATTTTCTCGGGCTATTTGGCTAAGCAAATGGGACTTCCTATTAACAAGCTGATCATTGCTACGAATGAAAATAATATTTTGGAGCGTTTCGTGAATACTGGCGAATACAAACCAGGTAATTTCACAAGCACTTACAGCCCTTCGATGGATATCCAAGTGGCAAGTAATTTCGAACGGTATCTGTATTATCTGGTAGGCGAGGATTCTGAGAAGTTATCCGCGTATATGTCCAAGCTGCAAACCGAAGGCAAGATTACGGTTGAAGGCGAGGCGCTTCAGCAGGTGCAGAAGGATTTTGCAGCGCTGGGTGTGAAGAATGATCAATGCTTGAATACGATCGCTAAGTATCAAAAAGAATACGGCTACCTGCTTGATCCACATACAGCATGTGGAATCGCGGCTTACGAAGCCTTTAATGGCCCAGATGAGATTGGCATTACCTTTGCGACTGCACATCCAGCTAAGTTCGATGAGGCAATTACTTTGATCGATATTAAGCAGGAATTCCCGGCACAGATTAAAGCATTGTTCGAGATGCCACAACATCAAACCGTAGTGGATCATGACAAGGATGAAATCGTGCGTCAGCTGCAAGCTTTTTACGGATTGTAATATCATATACTGTTCTACTTCACAGCACAGCCCCCGTTCTTGGGATAAGAACGGGGGCTGTTTGTGTGTTTATAGTAGCTTCTAACATTAACGTTGCGGCGTACGGGTCTGCTCCCTAGCTTTTTCACAAAAAGCAGCGACCTTATAAGAGACATAGTACGCCAGCATTTTTTCAGAATCGGTAAAGTCGGTGTCCAGCAGTCTGCTGATAAGATCGAGCTTATATCTGAGTGTATTCCGGTGAATGTACAGCTCGTCTGAGGTAATCTGCATGTTCCGGTTATTTTTGAGATAAACGTAAAAGGTATGATACAGATTGGACTGGTGCAAAGTATCGTATTCTTGAAGCTTGAGCAGCTCTGGATGGTAGTAGTTATTATCCTCGTTAAACACAACATCAGCAGAGAGCATCTCATAGAGCTGGATATCTGAATAGTAAGTCAGCTGCTGCTGCGGGCTGAGAATGGAACCGATCCGAATAGCATTTCGGGAGTGAAGATAGTGTCTCCTACATTGCGTAAGATTAGTGAACATATTGCTGATGCCAAGCGAGATGCCGGTTTGGGCTAGAAATTCCTGCAGCTGCTTATTTACAAGCTCTTTGGAGAGATTTCCATCATGGATCATTACAATCTGCCCGTCATAATAGGTGGAAGGACTGCCCGGAAAAAGCTGTTGCAAACGTTCTCTTAAATAATCATCATAACGGCCTGAACCCTCATACCAGGTAAGATCGAACAGCAGCACAAGCAGCTGATTCCCGAACTTTAGTCCTGCACTCCGCATCCTGTCCTGAATAATCCGGTTGTCCTGAAGCTGTTCCTCTAGCAATGCGCAGATAAAATCTTCAACTTTTATATTTTTGGCGTTGCGATAGTAGCTATTTTTGCCCATCTCTTCGGCAAGTATGGTAGCGGTGATGGACAGCAGCTCGTTATCTCTGGCGCGAAAAGGATTTGTGCATCCTAGAAGCAATACATTGCCGATTTGTTTGCCGGCTACTTTTATTTTGGAGATCAGTTTGGAGTTTGATGTTTCCTCGCAGGTTACCTCATAAGATTCATCGCTTTGTTTCCCACGCTGGACACTGTTCATTTTGCTCACGGCCGCAATGAAGTCGTAAGAGCAATAACCTTTGCGGATATTATCACTCCATATGTAATCGTCGATATCGGAAAGGTCAGAGTGAGCTACAATTTTGAAGCTGCAATCAAATACAATGACGGGATTCTGCAGTAGCTCGGCAGCTGTCTGTACGATAGCTGAAAGGCCTGCACCTGAAATGTATGCAGTAAACAAAGATGCGGTATAATGCTCCATTTCGATTTTACCTGATACTTGCTCATTTAAGGAAACATCCATTCATATCGCCCCCTGGTTCAATAATAGTGCAATATGCACTATAAAGAAGTGATTTTTGGTGCTTGTAAATATATTCACAAAGTATTGGACGCCTTAAACTAAAGGTGGAGGTGCTAAGCAGATGAAATATGAAAAACTGTTTGCAGCAGGTAAAATTGGACGCCTTGAACTTAAGAATAGAATTGTATTGCCGGCTATGGGAACGTCACTGGCTGCGGCCAGTGGTGAAGCATCGGATGAAATGATTGCTTTTTATGAGGAACGTGCCGCAGGTGGCTGTGGTCTAATCATTACGGAAATTACGCGTGTGGATAATGAGACCGGAGTAGGTACACCGAACCAGCTGAATGCAAGTGACTTGCTGTTTGTGCCACGTCTGGAGAAACTGGCAAGAGCTGTGCATCGTCATGACAGCAAAATATTCCTTCAGCTCCAGCATCCGGGCCGGCAAAATCACGGACGGCTTATTGGAGGCAAACAAATTGTTGCTCCTAGCGCAGTGATGTCTTCAGCGATTGGAGAAATGCCCCGGGAGCTGTCTACTGAAGAGGTAGAAGAGTTAGTTCGTAAATTTGTGTTCGGAGCTTATATAGCTAAAACAGCAGGTATTGATGGTGTGGAGATCCATGGTGCCCACGGCTATCTCGTAGGACAGTTTCTGAGCCCACTTACCAATCTGAGAACTGATAAATATGGCGGTTCACTGGAAGGTAGAATGTCATTCCTGAACGAAATTGTGCTTGGCATCAAAAAGACCTGTGGCGCAGGATTCCCTGTATCGGTGCGAATCGACGGCGATGAATTTGTCTCAGGCGGGATTACACTGGATGAGGCTATCCAGACTGCGAAACATCTGGAAAGCATCGGAGTGGATTGCATAAATGTAAGCTCCGGCACTTATGAATCATCCAATACGATCATTGAGCCGATATCCTACCCGCAAGGCTGGAAAAAACATCTCTCCGCAGCCATTAAGCAAGTGGTGCAAATTCCAGTGATTGCTTGTGATGTGATCCGTAAGCCTGAATTTGCTGAGAGTCTGCTACAGGAAGGAAATACGGATTTTGTAGCCCTTGGAAGAGCCCAACTGGCCGATCCGGAGTGGGGTAACAAAGCGGCAGCAGGCAAAGAAGCAGAGATCAGAACCTGTATCTCTTGCCTGTACTGTATTCAGGAAGTAATGGAGTGCAAGGTAATCAAGTGTGCTGTCAATGCCAGAGTGGGCCGTGAGCTTGAATTTGCAGAACCAACAAAAGATGGCGCTGGCAAAGTAGTAGCTGTGATCGGCGGGGGTCCAGCAGGTATGGAAGCAGCACGGATTCTGGCGCTCAGAGATTTTAAACCTGTACTGTTCGAAGCCAGAGATGTGCTAGGCGGCAGCGTGGAGCTGGGAAGCCGGCCACCATTGAAGGAGAAGCTGAACTGGTTTATTGATAATATGCAGCATCAGTTAGAGGAACTGGATGTTGATGTCCGTCTCTCTACGAAACCTACGCTGGAACAACTGAAGCAACTGAACCCTTATGCGGTATTTGTTGCCGCTGGGGCACAGCCTATAGTGCCTGTTATTCCGGGAGTGAAGAAGGCAGCGGTCTGCACCGTTGTTGACGTACTTAGTGGATCAGTTGTGATTAAGAACAAGCAGGCTGTGGTCATCGGCTCCGGCATGACAGGGCTGGAAACGGCTGAATATTTAGCCGATATGGGAAATCAGGTCACGGTGGTGGAAATGCAGCCGAGGGTTGGTCCAGATGCCTATCTGCCAAATCTGATCGACATTGTGACTAGACTGAAAAAGAACGGCGTGGAGCTCTTAGCATCAACCAAGCTGGTAGAAGTGCAGGATGGCGCGATTGTGCTTGAGAATACGTCCACGGGGGAAACTTCGCTGAAAAAGACGGATGCTGTTGTATTATCCATTGGTGTTACACCCGATCGCTCATTCGTTGATGAGCTGAAGCAGGTACTGCCTAATGTGAAGGTGATCGGCGATGCAGGCAAGCCAGGCCGAATCGGACAGGCCATTCAATCTGGATTCGAAACGGCTTTTGTGCTGAACTAAAGGGTTACTAATCTAAGGAGGGTTCATTCATGGTGAGTTTTGTGAAAAGTTTCGCAGATATGCAGAAATACGGAGGCAAGCCAACCACCTTTTATGATGCAGAGATGCTGACGGTGTATTGGGAGACCAAACCAGAGATTATCGAGCGTTTGTTGCCGAAGCCACTGAAGCCAACAAGCCGGCCGTTGGTAAATGCTTTTATCGCCAATTACCCAGCTACGAACTTTTGTCCACCTTATCGTGAAGCTGGATTGTTCGTTCTAGCGGACTATAACGGACAATTAGGCAACTACTGCCTGTCGATGCCTATTACAAGCGATATCGGGATGGCTATGGGCCGGGAAGTATGTGGGCTGCCTAAGAAAATGGCCGATGTGCGTATGAACACCTCAGAAGATGGCATTGATGGGGCAATCGGCCGGCATGGCATTGACTTTTTCAACGTAAAAGCCACTATGGATGGACACTTCAATGACAATGGAGCCGAGAAGATTCTGGAGGCATATTACGGCAAAGATATCCCTTTGTATAACATCAAATATGCCAATGCAATTGACGGAAATGGCTTCGATCTGATGCCAACCTTGGTCACACAGCGTTTAGTAAGTGAGGTTAAAGTCTATAAAGCGGCTGAAGCCTCTATCACCTTCCAAGACTCCCCGCATGATCCTTGGAGTGAGCTTGAAGTTGTGAATATGCTGGGCGCGGTTTACACCGTCAGTACAAATGTGCTTGAAAAAGGTAAAATTCTGGAGCCTCTGAATCCAATGGAGTATCTTCCATACTGCTATCTCCGCTGGGACTGGTGGGAGAACAATTTGCAACCTGTTTCCTCAGTATAAGCCTACGTGTTTGAAGTGAGTTTGTGCGAAATGAAACCGAAGAAGGATCGGCTAACCAAACATTAGGAGGAATTAGAATGACTAACCTTTTTGATTTGACGGGTAAGACAGCTATTATCGCAGGAGCATCCAGTGGGATCGGGGTACAATTCGCAGAGATGCTTGCTGAGCAAGGAGCAGACATTGCTATTTTGGCCAGAAGATATGACAAGCTTGTAGCAGTAGCCGAGGATATCCGGGCTAAATACCCTGAACGCAGAATAATTCCTATCGAGTGTGATGTAAGAAAAGAGGACCAGATTATTGTGGCTGTTCAAAAGGTTATGGAAGCCTTTGGCAAAATTGATATTCTGCTGAATAATGCTGGTGTGGTGGATGCGGTTCCGATTGAGGCGCTGGAAGAAGAAGCTTGGGATCGGGTACTGGATACGGATTTAAAAGGTGTTTTCCTGATGTCGAAACATGTGATCCGGCATATGAAGGAACGGAATTACGGCAAAATCGTCAATACAGCCTCAATGCTAGGCCTTACAGCTTCTGCTTCGGTTCCTACGCATTCTTACAATGCTGCTAAAGGTGGAGTGATCCATCTGACAAGAGGGGTGGCGGCAACTTACGCTAAGCATGGTATCACTGTTAATGCGATTGGACCAAGCTTGTTCAAAACTGAAATGACTGAGAATACGTTATTTGCAGAAAAAGCGCTAAAAATGTACAACGCAGTGTGTCCGATGGGGCGCCCTGGTAATCCGGGAGAACTAAACGGCGCCGTGCTCTACTTTGCTTCAGATGCTTCCAGCTACACTACAGGTCAGACTTTGTTTGTAGATGGCGGCTGGACAATTATATAGAGCTCATCTGGGTCCGTTCTGGGTCCGTAAGCTCAGGGAATCATTGTAATTCCAAAAAAAGGGTATCTCAAAAGCCATGAAAGGGTGGCTGGGATACGCCTTTTTTTGCGTTGTACGATGAGCGGTGCTCCGCCAGTAACAAGAGAATTGCTGAATTTATCAGAAATTGTCGTTAATTTGCCTTAAAAAGTAGACATGACTACCTATGAGTGAGAAAATAGCATGTAGAGTTAGTAATAACTAAAAAGGACGGGATAACATCATGACAATTCGTTTCGGGGTCATTGGAACAAACTTTATTACAGACCGCTTCGTGCAAGCCGGCTTGGAGAATGAGGAGTTTATCCTGACAGCCGTGTACTCTCGCACAATGGAGAAAGGTCAGGCCTTTGCTGCTAAATATGCGGGAGCTACAATTTATACGAATTTGGAAGATATGGTGAAAAGCAAAGATGTAGATGCTATATATATTGCCAGCCCAAATTCTATGCATGCAGAACAAGCGATTATGTGCTTAAATCACGGCAAGCATGTGCTCTGCGAGAAACCGGCTGCATCCAACAGTACGGAGCTTAAAGCTATGATTGAAGCTGCGCGCACAAATGATGTGCTACTGGTAGAGGCGATGAAATCGACCTTTATGCCGAACTTTGGAGTGATTCGTGATAATTTGTATAAACTCGGCCAAGTTCGCCGTTATTTTGCAAGTTACTGTAAGTACTCCTCCAGATATGATGCCTACCGGCAGGGGACTGTGTTAAATGCGTTTAATCCCGCTTTTTCCAATGGCTCGTTAATGGATCTTGGAGTGTACTGTTTGTATCCAATGGTAGTGCTCTTTGGCAAGCCTCAATCAGTACAGGCAGTGGGTGTCATGCTCTCGTCAGGTGTGGATGGTGAAGGAAGTCTCATTATGAAGTATGACGATATGGATGCGGTAGTTATGCACTCCAAGATTTCCGACTCCTATCTGCCAGCTGAGATTCATGGAGAGAACGGTACGATGGTGATCGACAAGATCAATGAGCCTTATCAGGTGAAAATTTACTATCGTGATGGTACAGTTGAGGAGCTTACGTTGCCTCAGGTGTTTGAACCTATGTATTATGAGGTTGAAGAATTCATCAACTTGATTAAGAATGGTGAACGGGAGAGCAGAATTAATACTCATGAGAACTCCATGGCCGCAGCAGAGATTATGGAGGAAGCCAGAGCACAGATCGGTCTCCGCTATGCCTCAGATTTATAATAAATAGAATGGGGAGCAGGACTTGAAGACTTTTAAAAAGGTTTATATTGAGATAACGAGCGTCTGCAACCTCGCCTGCAGCTTTTGTCCACAAACCGCCCGGACGAAAAATTTCATGAAGCTTGATACGTTTAATACGATATTGGATGAAATTAAACCACACAGCAATCATATTTATCTTCACGTCAAAGGGGAGCCGTTGCTGCATCCCAAGATCGGTGAACTGTTGGATGCTGCTCATGCCAAAGGGTTCAAGGTTAATATTACAACCAATGGCACGTTAATTCATAAAGCCGGACCTAAAATTCTTGGTAAGCCCGCACTGCGTCAGATGAACTTTTCTCTGCACAGCTTTGATGGGCATGAAGGGTCAGAGAACCGTGAAGGCTATCTTTCAGAGATAATTTCTTTTGTACGGGAAGCCTCAGCGCAAGGGGTTATTATTTCTTTCCGCTTGTGGAATTTGACGGAGGATAATCTGACGAATCTGGAGAGAAACCGTAACCGTGAAACCCTTGCCCTGCTGGAGGAAGCCTTCAACTTGGATTTCAAGATCGAAGAAAAGGTTGTGCCTGGCAGTGGTGTCAAGATTGCCCCACGCGTCTACCTTAATCAGGATCATGAGTTCCGTTGGCCAGCGCTGAATGAGCCGGAAGATGACGGAAAAGGGTTCTGTCATGCCCTGCGGAGCCAAGCGGCAATCCTTGTGGATGGCACTGTTGTGCCATGCTGTCTGGATGGTGAAGGAGTAATTAACCTAGGCAACATCCATGAAACTCCGTTCTCAGAGATTGTAGAGGGGGAGCGGGCGAACAATTTATTCTATGGCTTCTCACGTAGAGAAGCGGTGGAGGAGCTGTGCCGCAAATGTGGGTATCGGCAGCGGTTCGGAACCTAATGATTGGAATGCAAACAGAACCGGGACATGGCTATTTCATGAGTCCTGGTTCTGTTTTTTAATTAACGGGATTGTATATATATAATAATAGGTCTTTATAGTCTCCACTTTGGAGCGAAGGAGGAGCATATGCTGAAATCACTGGAAGCCATCGCCTTATACCGTGAAGGTGTGCAAGATCATTTGGAGGATCACCTCTGGCTGAAGCTTATTGTCCAAGCGGAGGAGCAGATTGTAAATTTGGAACGTGTGGAATCTCTGGAGGAGCTGGATCGCAGGAATCCCGTACTGGACTATGTGGAACGTAGCTTGCAGATTCTGGACCAACTTCCCCGTTCTATTTGGATAAAAGAGCTGGTGGAAGAAACGTTAATTTGGTCAGAAACGGCTAAGGGAGGTACAGCAAAGGAGCGGCTGGTTTGGCAGAAGGAAGGGATCAATTGTTTTGTACATAATTTAGGTTCCGCACAGTTATATGAGAGATATTTAGGGAGGGCTGTCTCCGAGAAAGGTGCGATGATTCAGCGGCTTATTGAGACTCATGGACTTATAGGACAGCAAATTCGCGGAGAAGTGCCGCCGGAAGTCAATAAGCCACTCCATGATATAGTGGAAGATCAGCTGCTGACCGCGGAGGAACTGGAACGCCTGCTGACCGTGCTCAATCATTGCATCATCGGAGCTGTGTCTCCCGAGTTATGGCAGAATGTGCAGCATGAAGTGAAGCAGCTTATTGAGCTGATTTCTTCAGGCAATCTTGCTAGTCCTATGCCGATGAAGGAACGACTGCGCAGAATGCGGCTGGGTCCGATCTCTAGAGGAGAGGATTTCACTACGGAATGGGCTAAGCTGACGCAGGAAGGTTTCCATGCTGAACGCTTGGAGTCATTAAGTAAGATTACCTTCTGGTATGTGGAATCTGCACTACAGACCTTTTCGCTGGAGCAATTTCTGAAGGTGATGGTGCTTGCTGCCCAGAGGGCGCAGAATCAATCCTTAAGCCATATCAGCTTCGAGCATGTCATGAACAGCATTTACTACGATTACAAGGGTGTTAAGAAGACCAATGTTTATAAGAAGCGGATTATCGAAAAATATTTAGCGGAGCTTACATGGAAGGATATCGAGCAAGGGACTTTGCCTGCTGAGAACCCTCACCTCCTCTTGCGGCAATATTCTAAGGAACATCTGCCAGACACGGTATTTTTTCAATTCCAATTCTCGGCAGCGGCAGAGAAGCTGATCGAATTCTGTATGGAAGCTGAAAAATCACCCTTGTATGAACGTGCTGTATTGCTGTTATTCGATCTATTCGAGCTGCGCAGGGATGCTTTTGACCGTTTTCATAATGAAGATACCTACTTAAGCCAAATGAATAATACAGCAGATTATAAAGCTGTAATTCTAGATCATGCCACTGGACAAAAAGTGTTGGATATCGGTCCGGGCGGCGGTGTGCTGCTGGATTTACTGGAAGAGCGTATGCCCGAGGTTACTCCTATCGGCATTGATATATCAAGCAATGTAGTGGAAGCCTTGCGGCAACGCAAGCAGCGGGAAGGTCGCCACTGGGAGGTGCTGCAGGGAGATGCGTTGAACCTTAAAGATTTCGTGGAGGCCGGAACGGTGGACACGGTAATTTTCTCTTCGATTTTGCATGAGCTATATTCTTATGTGCCGCTAAATGGTAATAAGTTCAATCACGACACCGTCTCCGCAGCTCTGCGAAGTGCCTTTGCTGTATTGTCAGCTGGCGGGGTTATCATTATCCGCGATGGGATCATGACTGAACCTGCATCATTGCTGCGGAGAGTTCGCTTTCTGGAAGAGGACGGTCTGGTGTGGCTGGAGCGTTATGCGAAGGATTTTGCTGGACGTCAGATTCAGTTTCAGAGATTAGGGGAACAAGAAGTGCTCATGCCCGTTAATGATGCCATGGAATTTTTATATACTTATACCTGGGGCGAAGAGGCTTATATTCACGAAGTCCAAGAACAGTTTGGTTATTTCACCCCTACGGAGTTTGCCTCATTTATTGAACAGATTTTAGGAGAGCAGGCAAAGATTGAGGTCTTCCGGCATTACTTGCAAGAAGGTTATACCGAAGCTTTGCGTGATAGAGTAAGGTTCATGGATGAGAGCGGACAGGAAGTGGCGCTGCCGGACAGCACCTGCTTTATTGTGATTCGGAAGGAATAGCCGAAAAGTAACATCAGCTGCATCTAAAAAAGCAATCGGCAGACCCTCTGATGCGGAGGAGATCCGATTGCTTTTTTATATAGAGATTCTTGCCCTTGTTAGATTAGTACTTCTAGCTGCGACTTATCAGATTCTTCGGCTAAACGTTGAATTTCTTGATAGGTAGCTAATTGTTCTGTCCGCTCATTGGTGTTCTCTTCAGAAGGTTTAATTTCTGTTGAACCTGCTTTATCGATCTGATCTTTAATTTTATCTCCCGTGTCTTTCATGGCATCGCCTAACGTTTCGTTCATTTCCGATAGTTTAGTTTCGATTTTGGATAACTGCTCCCGTTTGGCTGTTGCGGAATGAGTAGAACGAGCCTCGTCCAGCTCTATTTCCTTGGTCAGAACTTTTGCCTCGCCACGCATCTTAGTGTGGGTAGAAGAAACTACCTCCATTTGGCTAACATCTTGGCTTACAGAAACAATCGTATTCAATCTTTCGTTCTGTATCTCTTGCTCGGTTTTAGGTTCATCCTTTGGATTAGCTTTTTGAGCATCTTCTAAGTTCTTTTGTTGCTCTTCGAAGCTGTATTTTGCAATTTGTTGGTCAATCGTTTGGAGCTGCTTGTCGAACTCTTTAAGTTGATCTTGAATAGATTCGAGATTATGTGAACTTTTGGTAGTTCTTTCAATCAGACTGTTCTTACTGTCGATGATATTTTGTTTTTGTTTAAGCAGGGAGTTAACCATTCCGTCCATTTTGGATTGATTTTGAAAAGCAGCCTTTGCAGATTTACTTATTGATAATTTATCTCCATTACCATTACCACTAGTATTGCTGTTTGATTTCATAGTTTTATCATGAGTTTGGTGACTAACAGATACATTAAACCTCGTTCCCATAGATGAGGTCATATTCGTTATATGCATGGTTCATTATCCTCCTACGACGATAAGATCTATCTATAATATATCGGCAAATCAGCAGTAATATTTAATAAAGAGAGCTGTTAGCCGCAGCGTTGTTTGATGGACGCTTAACAGCTTTTTTGTCCAAACTATCCCGGAAGAGGAAGATATTTTCCATTTCAGGCTTTGTAATGTCTATTTACCGGTGAATTTTTGTCGAAAGTTAGAGGGAGAAATGCCTTCTTTCTTGGAGAAGCAGGAAGAGTAGTAAGTAATATGATGGAAGCCAACCTCTTCAGCGATGCGGGCAATGGACCAGGAAGTTTGAATTAACAGCCGTTTGGATTGTTCTAGACGATAGGACAGGAGATAGGCCATAGGGGTCACACCGTATATTTTTAGCATGTTTTTGGCGAGATAGTTGGGATGATAGTTAAGTTCTTTTTGAAGTAAGGAGTTAGAGACATCACGAGTATAATTTTGCCGAATGAACAATTCAATCTTCTCGGCAAGATGAATGGCGGTTGCATCGGATGCCTCGGCCAGATCGCGGTCCAAGAATTGCAGGAACTGTTGAAAGGAGGCTTGGCGCTTCCAGTTGCGCATCGACTGGGGTTCTTGTTCCAGATGGAAAAAGAACTCTAATACCTCCATTGCCTTCTCTGATATTTCCGTATACTTCGGAATAAAGATCGAGCATACATCGCAGTGATTTAAATAAGCTTTTTGTTTATGGCTTTCGATGAGCTCGCTCTGATTCTCCAGACATTCGTTCATATCCTGACACTCGATCCAGCTGCCGAAGGTCTGGAAATGAATCCAGATGATTTCTGTTTCGATAGGACAAGGGGCAAAGCCATAGTGATGGGCATCTGGACGAAGGATGAGGAATTCTCCTTCCTTTAGCTCCCAGTAAACCTCGTTCTCGGCGATGGGCAACATTCCCTTTTTAACAATGATTAGATCAAATACGCCGATGCAATTACGACTGATATGATAGTCTCCAGCATTGTAGTGAGCACGGCCACAGTCTATGAAATAAGGAATAGGCGGTGTGATAAAGCTAAGAATCGGTGAGTTCATCGCGAGCCTCCAATTGGAATCCATCGTTTTTTTATGATGTAGATGAAACTAGCCTGCACCTTTCCTGAACTCCGAAGGCGAGCATTTCATCGCTTTACGGAAAACCTTTATGAAATAGCTTACATTATCAAATCCGACCTCGAATGCGATGTCGGATATTTTTCTTTCACTTTGTTGCAGCAGATCGGCAGCCTGGCGAATCCGGTATGAGTTGATGTAATCGACTGGCGTTTTACGAGTCATCATTTTGAAGAAGCGGCAGAATTGCCCCTCGCTCATGGGAATAAGCTCTGATAGATCACGGGTACGTATCGGTTCCTGATAGTTATCTTGGATATAAAGGATCACCTTTTTAAGGCGGTTAATTTTGGTGGTATCAGCATCATCCGATTGGCTGCGGTTCTCAAATCGGCCCTCTGCGGTAATCTTGGAAAGCATGATTAGCAAAGTTCCTTTCATAAAAGTCTCAAATCCGGGCATTTTATTAGCGTATGCCTCCATCATTTGCTCCAGATGATGAAGCAGCTCCTGCTGCCAAGGGACATCGGGTGTAATATGTCTCGGAAAGCTCTGGCGTTTCTCTTGCAGTGGCAAAATCGCGTTTTGCTGGATCGTATCGTACTGGGCGCTAGCCAAAAGATCAGGCAGAAATACAAGCGCACAGAATTTGCAGGGGGTGTCTTCGTTCAGCACATAGGCGGCGTGTATATCGCCAGATTCGATAAATACCGCTTCGCCCGCGCGGAGTGGAAAATATTCTGTGTCTACTTGGAACAGAATTTCTCCTTCTAGCAGCATAAAGAACTCCGCTTCTTCATGCCAATGTGTATCGAGTACATGCGTTCCGGATGGAAGTTCTATCCAATAAGCAGCGAGTGGAAACATACTATCTCCATGAACTCTGTTTTCTTTTAGCAAACTCTGAGTTGTACGGTCCATATAAAGGCCTCTTTTCTTAAAAAACATCAAAATAGTGTTATAAATGAGCTATATAGTATTAGTTTTGTTCATTTTTTATCGGTATAATGCAACTATAAACACCAAATTGAAAGGTGGCAAGTACACAATGAAATTTACTGATGGTCTCTGGCTGGTTCGTGAAGGTATCACGATTAACGGCGCAGTTCAAAATTATGTTGTAGAAAAGACTCCCGAAGGATTAACAGCAATTACACAAACGACTCCAATCACAGGGCGCGCAGCAACGCTGAATTCAACCCTGCTTACTGTAAAATTCCATTCCCCGCTTCCAGGCGTGGTAGGCATTAAAATTATTCATCATGATGGTGTACAGGAACGTGGTCCGGTTTTCGAACTGACTAAAGGTACTGGCGATCATGTGAAGATTGAAGAAACGGATCTCGAAACCGTGCTGATCAGCGGCGGACTTCGTGTAGTGATTCGCAAAGGCGAACAATGGGCGGTGGATTTCTATCGCGGCGAAGAACGTATTACAGGCAGTGGCTTTAAATCCATGGCTTACATCACCGACCAAGACGGTAACACGTACATGCGTGATGAGCTGGATCTCGGCGTAGGCGAATTCGTATATGGTCTGGGCGAACGTTTTACCGCTTTCGTGAAAAATGGACAAACCGTTGATATCTGGAACAAAGACGGCGGCACTAGCTCTGAGCAAGCTTACAAAAACATTCCTTTCTACGTATCAAGCAAAGGTTATGGCGTATTCGTGAATCATCCGGAATTGGTTTCCTATGAAATCGCTTCAGAAAAAGTGAAAAAAGCCCAATTCAGCGTAGCTGGAGAAAGCTTGGAATACTTCGTGATTGATGGACCTACCATTAAAGACGTTATTAGCAACTATACTGCTCTTACAGGTAAACCAGCGCTTCCACCAGCATGGACTTTTGGGTTGTGGCTGACAACTTCGTTCACTACCAACTATGATGAAGAGACTGTAAATTCCTTCGTAGAAGGTATGGCAGAACGTGATCTGCCGCTGCATGTATTCCACTTTGACTGCTTCTGGATGCGTGAGTATCAATGGACTGATTTTGAATGGGATAAACGTGTATTCCCAGATCCAGAGGGCATGCTGAAACGCCTGAAGGAAAAAGGCCTGAAGATCTGCGTATGGATCAACTCTTATATTGGTCAACGTTCACGCTTGTTTGAAGAAGGCAAGAAAAACGGCTACCTGATCAAAAAGCCTAACGGCGATGTTTATCAATGTGACCTGTGGCAAGCGGGTATGGGACTGGTGGATTTCACTAACCCTGCGGCTTGTGAATGGTATGCCGGCTACCTGCGTGATTTGGTAGATATGGGCGTAGACAGCTTCAAGACAGACTTCGGTGAGCGGATTCCTACAGATGTAGTTTATTTCGACGGATCTGATCCGATGAAAATGCACAACTACTACACTCAACTGTACAACAAAGTTGTATTTGAAGTATTGGAAGAGAAGCTTGGTAAGAATGAGGCAGCATTGTTCGCACGTTCTGCAACTGCTGGCGGCCAACAATTCCCAGTTCACTGGGGCGGAGATTGCTACGCAGATTATGAATCCATGGCAGAAAGCCTTCGCGGCGGTTTGTCTCTGGGCTTGTCCGGTTTCGGTTTCTGGAGTCACGATATCGGTGGTTTCGAGAACACTGCTCCGGCACATGTATTTAAACGCTGGTTAGCTTTTGGACTGTTGTCCAGCCACAGCCGTCTGCACGGCAGCACTTCTTATCGTGTGCCTTGGGCGTACGATGATGAAGCTTGTGATGTTACCCGCTTCTTCACGAAGCTTAAATGCAGCTTGATGCCTTACCTGTATGATGTGGCTGGGCAGGCTGCAGAGCATGGCTGGGCTTCTATGCGGGCGATGGTTATGGAATTCCCGGAAGATCCAACATGTGAAGTACTCGATCGCCAATACATGCTGGGTGATTCCTTGCTCGTAGCGCCTATTTTCCAAGAAAACGGCGAAGTGAAATACTATCTGCCAGCAGGTCGCTGGACTCACCTGTTATCTGGTGAAACTGTACAAGGCGGATCATGGCGCAAAGAGAAATATGATTTCTTCAGCTTACCACTGTTCGTTCGTCAGAACTCCTTGCTGGCAATCGGCAGCATCGATAACAAACCGGATTACGACTTTGCGGATGGCGTGAAATTTGGCCTGTATTCACTTGAAGAAGGTACTACTACTTCTGCAACCGTACGTGATCTTAAAGGTGCTCCAGAATTGACTGTGAAGGCTGCCCGCAAAGGCAACAGCGTAACAGTTACTGCAGAAGGCAGCGGTAAAGAATTCTCGCTTTCCCTTAAAGATCTGGGAGCTATCGCTTCCGTAGAAGGTGCAGAGCAAGTAGATGAGACTACAGTGAAAGTAAACGCAGGTGCAAAATCCGCATCGTTTACCATTACATTGAAATAAGATGATTTCTTAAAGCATATTGATATAGCCATAACCTCTCTTGTAGATTGGGTGAATGATCCGTTCCCTGGTTTATAGGAGAGGTTTTAGTGTTACAATCTTAACTAATAACGGGGGAAACGTTATGAATACTAATTTAATTAAGGGAAGTGGAGTTTTGAATCAGACGGACTATACCTCTGCTACGGTTCTTTCAACCGCCGCTAATTTTATTATGAATAGGCAAGAACCTTTTACACATACCTTCCGGACTTATATTCGTTTACGGGAAAACGGCCCGGTGCAGCTGAAATTTTGGCATAGCAATGCGGTGGATTCCACCTGGGACCAAGGGCTTGAAGCTTCGGGCAGTGAACCTGGGGGCAGTTGGGTGATCGAATCGGCTTTTATCGCGGATGGGGGCACTGAGCCAAACGGAGCTATTATTGAGCATACACAACATGCTGTCACTTTTGAAGGCAATGTCTCCAAGTCAGTAACGGCCGGTGAATGCTTCTGGAGTGATGAGACAAGCATCAATCTACCTGATGGCCATTACTTAGCGTTTACATGGACGATTAAGACAACTACTGCGGGTAAATCCATTCCTTTCAACGTAGAAGGGATGCTGGCAACCGCTTATGATGCGCCCGGAAATCTGGCTGCACAGGAATCAGCCGATGGGTTTACAGAATCTGACAAGCTTTTGGTACTGCCAAGCTATATCGGATATAAGAAAGCTGTGAATAAGAAGCTAGTATTTTTGGGAGATTCGATTACTCAAGGTGTGCGGACATTAAAGGACGGATACGAATATTGGGCAGCGAGAATTGCGGATGGTCTTGGTGCAGAGATTGGCGTATGGAATCTCGGCTCAGGCTGGGCTAGAGCGTATGATGTAGCTGCGGATGGCCCTTGGCTTCACAAAGCTAAACAGAGTGATGAACTGATGATTGTCCTCGGCGTAAATGATATTGATATTGGCTGCCGCTCTGCAGATGAGTTACTTGGTGATCTGACAACTATTATTGCTAAGATCAAAACAGCAAATGCTGATGCTAGTATTATTCTAAGTACGGTGCCGCCGTTTAATTTTCAGGAGGCAAGAGAAGAAACTTGGCGTAGAGTGAATCATGAAATCCTGACTAACCCACCCGCTGGAGTAGACCGTGTGTTTGATATAGCAAGCCTATTATCGTTGCCTGCACCAGACGATCACCGGATCAGACCGGAATATATGAGTGGACAAGACGACCCGCATCCGAACGGCATAGCCGGTAAGACGGTTGCGGACGCCTTTTTAAACTGGTATTGATCAACTCTTAAATGTGTCCCGGTAGTCCTTAGGTGAAGATCCAACCTGCTTCTTAAACACTTTGCTGAAATATTTAACATCATGAAACCCGACCATTTCGGAGATTTGGGCCAGCTTCAGACGAGGATTCTGCAACAGTAGCTTAGCTTTATCTATTCGGATATTAACAATAAAGTCGGAGAAGTTAATCCCGTATTCCTGTTTGAATCGGCGGGAAATATATTCACGGCTAACAAAAAACTTTCCGGCCACTTCCTGTAAGGACAGGTCAGAAGCGTAATTAAGCTCGATGTATTTGACGATATCATGCATCGGATTACGTTCTTTAGCTTGTTTCAGGGCGATTACTTCGGCCAGCTCCTGCATTAGGGTATACGACCAGTCACGCCAAGCGAATAAGGAGAACGAGTAACCGTTCGTATAAGGAGCTGGGTGAAGCTGGTCGGCCTGTTCAAGCTCGGCCAGTGCGCCTTCAGCTTCAGGGCCTAACATTTCCCGTACCAGCTGGGAACGAAATAGTAGAGCATCATTTTTCCAAGAGTTTAGGATTTCTGGTGTCACAACCCCGCCTCGGCTAAGCTCATCTACCCAGTGCTGCGCAGCTGTTGATAATATCTCTGGACTTCCGCTGATGACTGCCATTTTCCAATCTTCCTTGACGTCAGCAAAGTTCGTTGTTGATACATTACCGCGAACCTCTGCTTTGGCGATCTCTTTACGATCTCTGAATTCTTCGGAGGAAGAGGAGAAATGGCAGTAATCCTCATGAATTAATAAGTTTCGGCGCTGTAAGGCCTCTGCCACCTCTGCACGCTGATAAGGTAACTGCTTAGGTAAGTTGCCGATGCTGCTGATTCCAAAATGCATTCGGACCTGCAAGGTAGAGTAGATGCCATGATTGATTCTGCCTATTAGCTCGACAACAGAGGTTTGAATATCCCACAGAATAATCGCAATCTCCGGAGGACCTCCCCAATAACGAAAAGCAACACCCTTATGCGGACTGTGCAAAAATTCATTACAAATATTGACGATAGCGTAGTTCATTAGCTCGGTGTCTCCGCCAAAACGTTTAATCAACGGATTGTTACCCGCATCTGTCTGCACCAATATTAACCGAGCGGAATGGATGTTTTCCGGAATGATACCATCACTGCATAACCTCCGCAAAGATAAATCAGAATTGATCGGATCATCAATTAGTGCAGATAATAGCTTTTCCCCATAAATGGGCTTGAACTCATTAAGCTGAATACTCTGTTTCTGCCGTTCGCTTCGGTCGTCTTCTTCTGAGCGCCAGGCTGCAACTGCTTTAGCTACCGCTACATTGATTGCCTCGGCTTCGATAGGTTTCAGGATATAATCAATACCCCCATGCCGCACAGTCTGCCGTACGAACTCAAAATCATTATGTCCACTGACTACAATAAACTTAGTGTTGCCGGCGAATTCGTTCACCCAGGTCATTAACTCTATCCCATTACCTGATTCCATCATCATATCCATAATGACTAATGCTGGTTTAGCCTGCCGGATGATCTCGATGGCTTCATTTCCATTTCCGGCTTCCAGAATTTCATCTATTTGATGGGCGTCCCAGTCGACAAGCAGTCTGACTGCCTTTCTAACTCTTGCCTCGTCATCAACAATCAACGCCTTCATATCTTTTCACGCTCCGCTATAATTTCAATTTCCAATTTCACTACTACTCCGCCCGCTCTAAGGTTATCCACAGTTAAAGTGGCGCTATCTCCGCACACAAACTTGAGTCGAGCCAGAACGTTCGGCAGACCAATACCTGATCCTGTAGCTTCCTTGGTTTGCTCTGTATTTCTTAATAAATCTATATCTGTTCTAGTAGGATGCTGTAGCTTCTGCTTTAAAAGATCTAACTTCGCTGAAGGGATCGCATTTCCGTTATTTTGGATACAGATTTCCATCCGGTTGTCATCCACTCTTGCTGCGGTGATTTCAATGAATCCGTCACTGCGGGAAAGATTAAAGCCGTGTTTGAAATAATTTTCTACAATAGGCTGTAAAATCATTTTCGGCATAAACGTCTCTAAAAGTGATTCCTCCATATCGTAGCGGAAACTGAACTTATTTTCAAAACGTTCCTTTTGCAGTTCAATGTAGGCTTTGACATGATCCAGCTCATCCTTAACAGTTACGATCTTCTCCTCATTGTACATGCTGTAGCGCATCATTTTGGCTAGAGCTGAAAGAAGTGAGTAAATTTGGGGCACTTTAAGCTCTAAGGCCAGCGTGCCAATGATCTGTAACGTGTTATTCAGAAAATGCGGGTTGATTTGTGCCTGCAGTGCCCGCAGTTCATTGGTCTTATTGGACAATTCCAGCTTGTACTCTCTTAAAATCAGGTTGTTGATCGTGTCCATCATACTGCGGAATCGCTCGGTAACCACGCCAATCTCATCTTTGCCCATAGGTTGAATTTCAACATCAAGATTACCGGTCTGCACCTGATTCATGTAACGAGTCAACTGCTTGATAGGAGCCGTGATTCGAAAAGAGATCAGGGTCGTTAACGTGGCAATTGTAATCAAAAGTAGAACAAGGAGGATTATATTGATCGCTGCCGCCTCATTGGCTTCCCGGAAAAGATAGGACGTAGGAATCTGCTTCACGAGGGTCCAATTTAAACCTTGGGTTTCGACTCTTTGGTAAATAAACACAGCATCTTCCTCTTCAAAATACCCTTGCGAGCTTTGAGTTGTGGCGATTTGCTTGTTGTACCAAGAAGCGTGTAGGCGCTTGCCGTATTCCTCACTGTTGCTTCCATATACAATCCTGCCATCGCCATCCAGCAGCCAAATGTTCTCCTGCTTCTGATCATATAACTGGCTGACGATGTCGGTAAGAGCCGTTAGCTTAACATCGATCGACAGGAAGCCGAGTGGGGTGGTAGTTGGAATCCTTTCAATTCGTCTATGCAATGTGAACACAGGCTCCGGTATGAGTTGCGGGATAGGTGAAGTTAGGCCATAGCTGTGACTTATATGTGTACTTTGTATAAACACAGGAGAACTGCTAGTGATCTCTGAGTCGGCATAAGGGGGGATACCCTGCCAACGTTTGGGTGTATTTTGGGTGAGCAAAGTGGCTTTTCTATCCTTTACACCGTAAAGATACACCTGGGATATATCTGGCATGGATGAAGAAATGTAATTTAGAGAAGAATAAATTCGTGTATTTGCTGCCATATCCTCGTATCCCGCTTCGAGCAGTCTGTAGAAATCTGAATCTGAATAGACGATAAGGGAGAGACGATTGATCTCCTGAATCAGACTTTCGATGTTTCTATTGCCTTGAAAGAGGAGGTTCGTATTCTCATCTACTGCCCTTGTTCTTAGGGATTGAGTGCTATAGTGATAGCTAATAAACATGGTGGCCATAATACAGATTAACGTTGGCAGTAGGATAAAAACGATCAATTTTGTGCGAATCGTGTTCCATTTCATCGAAATTTGTCACATCCGATCAATATTTTACACCTGAAAGATCACTTTAGTAGGTGTGAGGTACCCTGAAAAAAACAGATAATATGTGTATAAAGCATAAACAAGTAAGTGAGCAAAAGAAAGGGGGGGGCAATAAATGCGCGGCACTAAGTTGTCCCAGTTAGGTCAACAGCTTTTTTTCGTTGGTCCGGCAGTTTTGTTTTTTACCTTAATAACGATTATCCCATTTTTGATGGGGATGTATTACTCTTTCACAGATTGGAACGGTGTATCCGGTAATGTAAGTTGGGTCGGATTTCAAAACTTTTCCACTATTTTTTCAAATGACCCTGACTTCTGGTCTTCCTTTTGGTTCACGGTAAGATTTACGGTGTTAGGTGTGATTTTGACTAACGTGGTAGGCTTCTTCTTAGCTTATCTGTTAACTAAACCTTTAAAGACACGTAACATGCTTCGGACTATTTTCTTTATGCCGAACGTTATCGGGGGATTGTTGCTTGGTTTCATCTGGCAATTTATCTTCATCAAAGGGTTCGCCACTATGGGCGACCTGACAGGATGGTCCTTCTTTAATCTTCCTTGGCTCGGTGATGCCACAACAGGATTCTGGGCGATTGTAATGGTCTTTGTTTGGCAGTCTTCCGGTTATCTAATGGTTATCTACATTGCCTCGTTGAGTAACGTATCTAAAGAAGTACTAGAAGCGGCTGATATTGATGGTGCTTCCCGTTGGCAGGTGCTACGCAATATCGTAGTTCCACTAATTATGCCTGCTGTAACTATCGGATTATTCTTGGCCATTTCCTGGTCATTCAAAATGTTTGACCTTAACTTGTCCTTGACGAAGGGTGGACCGTTCAAATCGACGGAATCCGTTGCTATGAATATTTACAATGAAGCCTTCCTGAACAATCGTTACGGGCTGGGTACTGCAAAAGCGCTGCTGTTCTTTGTAATTGTAGCCATCATTACTCTGATTCAGGTCCGTATCACGAAGAGCAAGGAGGTTGAAGCGTAATGAAACCTACAGAAAAAAAGAGATGGAATATTGGCACGGAAGTAATAATGATCCTTCTGGCCCTGCTCTTTCTCTCTCCATTCTATTTCTTGCTCGCAAACTCGGTGAAATCCTTCGGTGAAATTCTGAGTGATGCGGCAAGCTGGCCAAAAGTATTTATGTGGTCGAACTATTCAACCGCCTGGAAATTAGCCCGTTTCGGTGAAGCATTCCGAAACTCGGTTATTATCACAGTGATCAGTGTTATTCTAATCTCTCTGTTCAGTGCGATGGCATCCTATCGTATGGTTCGGGCGAATACGAAATTCAATCAGTTCTTGCTGCTTATCTTCGTAGCAGCAATGGTAGTTCCGTTCCAAACGATCATGATTCCAATTCTGAAGGTCGTAAATGTTATTGGAGTGAACAACTCTTTCCTTGGTTTGATTATCACGAATCTAGGAATCAGTGTTCCGATGGCGATCTTCCTGTTCCACGGCTTTATCAAGTCCGTTCCTCTTGAAATTGAAGAGGCGGCTACAGTAGATGGATGTAATCCTATTACCGTGTTCTTCCGTATTGTGCTTCCTTTGCTGAAGCCAATGGTGATGACAACAATCGTGCTAAATGCACTTGGAATATGGAATGACTATCTGTTGCCATCCTTGATTCTTCAGGCACCAGAGCTTCGGACCATTCCACTAGCGACTTTCTCCTTCTTTGGTCAATATACCAAACAATGGGATATGGCACTTCCGGCTCTCGTAATCGGGGTCGCACCAATTATCATTTTCTACCTGTTTATGCAACGTTACATTGTTGAGGGAATAGCGGCTGGCTCGGTGAAAGGTTAACACCGAGCCCTCCGTTCCAAATATTTTTTAAGCAGTCCACTATTTTAAGGGGGAATATATAATGAAGAAGAAACACTCCGCAGTTGCTCTATCAGCAGTAATGGCAATGAGTTTAGCTCTAACGGCATGTGGTGGTAATAATAACGCTTCTAGTAACTCACAAAATGGAAGCGCTGGCACAAATTCAGGTGAAGTGAAGACCGTTAAGATCTTCCAATTCAAAACTGAAATCGTAGAAGGCCTCAATGAGCTTAAGGTTGAATTCGAAAAAGAATACCCTAACATTAAGCTGGATATCCAAACAGTTGGTGGTGGTGCGGACTACGCAGCAGCATTGAAAACTAAATTCGCTTCCGGCGATGCGCCTGATATTTTCTCCAATGGTGGATATGCAGAAATGGAACTTTGGGGAGACAAGATGGAAGATCTGTCCGACCAACCTTGGGTAAAAGATCTGATTCCTATGGCTGCAGAGCCTATGACTAAAGATGGCAAAGTATACGGTATGGCAATGAACCTTGAGGGTATCGGTATTGTGTATAACAAGGACTTGTTCGCTAAAGCGGGAATCACTGAAACTCCAAAAACATTGTCACAGCTTGAAGAAGCGGCTAAAAAGCTGCAAGCTATCGACGTAACTCCTTTTGGTAATGCATATCAGGAATGGTGGCTGCTAGGTAACCAAGGGATCAGCGTAGCCTTTGCACAACAAGATAATGTAGATGAATTCATCAAAGGTTTGAATGAAGGAACTGGTACAATTGTAGGCAATAAAACGTTTGAAGAGTGGAGCAAGTATCTCAAACTGACTTTACAATACGGACAAAAGAATCCTTTGACCACAGATGCTAACACTCACCTGGCAATGTTCGCAAAAGGCGAAACTGCAATGATGCAAGAAGGTAACTGGGCACAAACTCTTGTTGATAACATCACTCCTGATATGAACATTGGTATGTTCCCTATGCCAATCAATGAAGATGCTGAGAAGAATGACAAAATGACTGTTGGTATCCCTGCGAACCTTGTAGTCAACAAAGAATCCGGTTCTAAAGAAGAAGCAAAAACGTTCTTGAACTGGTTGGTAACTTCCGATATGGGTAAAGAGTACATCGTTAAAAAATGGAAATTCATCCCTGCTTTGTCCACAATCGAAGCAACACCTGAAGACATCGGTATGCTTGGAGCAGACGTATGGAACTATGTAAAAGAAAACAAAGTTTATGGCCTGCAATCCTCTAAATTCCCTGATGGTGTAACGCAAGAATTTGCCAGCGTGATTCAACAGTTCATTGCTGACAAGGTTGACGTTAACGGTTGGATGACTGGTATGCAAGCTGCATGGGACAAGCTTAAAAAATAAGTAAAGCACATTATAGAGAAGATTTAATGGATATTAGTGGTTAACAGAAGCGCTCTCCGTATACCTCATCAATTTGAGACGGGGAGTGCTTTTTTTGGGAAACAGGGCTGATTATCAAGGGATGGGGAGAAGCGCCAATGAAACGATATGATCATGTTCAGATGGGTGTGGACTATTACCCGGAGCATTGGGATGAATCCATGTGGGAACCAGATATCAAGTTGATGAAAGAAACAGGTGTTAAAGTAGTCCGGGTTGCTGAGTTCGCATGGAGCCGACTGGAGCCAACTGAGGGGAATTACCAGTTTGAGTGGCTGGACCGTGCGCTGGACCTTTTTCATCAATATGATCTGCAGGTTGTGATGGGTACGCCAACAGCTACACCGCCAAGATGGTTAACGACGAAATTTCCGGATGTGCTTCCGGTGTTTGCTAATGGAGAGATTTTTCACCCGGGGGTACGTGGACACCGCTGCTATAACAGCACATCGCTGCGTGAGTATGGCAGCCGTATTATTCTGCGTCTTGCCGAACGTTACAGTGAACACCCGGCCGTCATAGGCTGGCAGACTGATAATGAATTTGGCATGTTGGATTGTCATTGTGACGCTTGTAATACTGCTTTTCGAGCATGGGTACAAGCTAAATACGGAACACTGGCTGAGGTCAATGCAGAATGGGGAACCGTTGTTTGGAGCGGGGAGTACAGCGATTGGAATGAGCTTACCGTGCCGTTGGGCGGATCACCTCATCAGAATCCATCTTTTCTGCTTGACTTTCAGCGGTTTCAGTGGGATTCGGTGGTAGCGTTTCAGACAGCGCAGATCAATATTTTGCGTATGATTTGTCCAGAGCATTTCATAACCCATAACTTTCACAGCTATCCGCAGCGCCTCGATATGTACGCGGTCGGTGCAGATCTGGACGTGGCTGCGTTTGATTATTATCCGAATACTTCGCCAACCAAACAAGAGACAACGCCTTATAGCGGAGCACTTTCATTGGACGTAACCCGTGGCATCAAACGCCAAAACTTCTGGATCATGGAGCAGCTGAGTGGATCTCCGGGTTGTTGGATGCCGATGTGGCGAACCCCTTATCCGGGACTGATTCGTGCCTATGCATGGCAGGCGATTGCTAGAGGTGCGGATACTGTTGTTCATTTTCGCTGGAGAAGTGCAACTTCAGGAGCAGAACAATTCTGGCACGGGCTGATTGATCACAGCAATGTTCCCGGACGCAGATTAGCGGAGTTCACGCAGCTATGTCATGAGGTTAATGGGCTGAGCGGCAAGCTCCAAGGAACGATGCTGAAAAACGAAGTGGCTATCCTCCATTCTCATGAAGAGAAGGCTGCGCTGGATATTCAGCCGCAGGCAGAGGGCTTTGATTATTATGAGAACATTAAGCAGATTCACCGGGCGGTGACCAAGCTTGGCATGGGCTGCGATGTTATCGACCTCAGACAACCGCTTGATGGATACAAAGTAGTAATCGCTCCAAATTTATATTTGCTGGATGAGGAGATCGTACGTAATCTGGAGGATTTTGCCCTCGCTGGCGGGACCTTACTGATCACCAACCGTAGTGGCGTCAAAAATATAAACAACATCGCAGTCATGCAACCGCTGCCTGGGCAGCTGAGCTATTGTACCGGCGTTGAAGTGCTGGAGTATGATCCGATTGGCGTTGAAACACATGTCATCGTGGATGCGGAGGGTAACCCATATGAATGTACGCAGTGGTGCGACATCCTCCGACCTGTAGTGGCCCAGCCGATTGCCTGGTATGGTGATGACTTCTATCGCGGCACACCCGCTGTAACTGTTAATTCCTTCGGCAAAGGTCAGGTTTATTACTTTGGAACCCATGCGGATGAGCAATACTGGACAGTTCTATTGGAGAACCTGGCTAAGGAAAAAGGGTTGTTACGCTTTGAAGGATTGCCAAACGGAGTACAAGCCTCCGTGCGGACTGGAGATCAGGGAAGCTTCTTGTTCCTGCTTAACCTGAGCCGCGAGTCGGTGATCGTTCCGTTGCCACGAGAATACAGCAGCCTGCTGGATAATAAGATTCGATCGGGAGAGCTCCAGCTCGAGCCGTATGGCGTTGAGGTGCTGGAGATTTGAGTGGTTTTGAGTAAAGAGATTTTGGAGTGGGTTTGGGAGTGTGGCAGGAGAGGGGAAAGTGGAGAGGGGAATGTGTGGAGTAGGGTGAAGTGAAGGTTGGTGAAGATGGAGTGAGGGATGTGTGGAGTAGGGTGAAGTGAAGGTTGGTGAAGAGCGGTGTAGGGGAATGTGTGGGGGAGGAATAGTGAAGTAAGTGGAAGTGTGGAGTAAAAAATGAGTGGAGTAGGGCATGCAGAAACTTTAACAGAAGCACAACAGAAAATAGTTGCACTTCGTACACTTATTTGAAGTGTTGGAGTATTTAATTGGTTTTAGTTGCACTTTGTGCAGCTAAAAATTGGCTTATCCCGCTGCAAGGCCATATTCCGAGAATATAGTTGCACAGAATACACTTATATGGATAATTTCTGCCGTGCAGGCTATTTTAAGTGTACAAAGTGCAATTATTTCGTCTGACTTACTCATACTGAACTGAAGAGAGCTGCACAATGGAGTCCCAACATGAGCAGATTCCCACATGGAGTCCACCATAGCAGATTTCCACAAGTTGTCCAAAGCGGGCAGATTTCCACATGGAGTCCCAACATGAGCAGATTCCCACATGGAGTCCAACATGAGCAGATTTCCACATGGAGTCCCACCATGTGCAGATCTGCACGATCCATCTCAGAGGTGCCGTACACTCGCAGCCAAATGCACCCAGCCACCGTACCGCCCATTTCTACACAATAGTAGCGCATACCATACTCTTACTACGTTCTAGCCGCATATTCCCAGCGAGCAATTTTTCCACAGTAGGCGGGGCATGTTTAATGCAGGCGTCTAAATTGCTCCGGCGTAGTCCCGGATTGCTTGCGAAATGTGGCTACATAATGGCTGACATCGCGGAAGCCGACTAGCTGGGAGATAGCTTTTACCGTAAGATCGGGTTGGCTTACGAGCATTTCTTTGCTTTTCCGGATGCGTAACCGTACGAAATAGGCATAAGGCGAGAGTCCGAAAGTTTGGACGAATAGGTTGTTAAGATAGCGCCCAGATACGCCTAGTTCATCGGCTAGATCGTTCAGTCCAAGATCAGGATCGCCATAATGGCTGTCCATCCATTTTAGCAGTGGCTGCAGCTTATCTACATTGCGGGAAATCGCCGTATTATTTTGAAGCTGACCATATTTACTCAAAGTAAGCAAAAAACGATAAGCATCTGTTGAGGCGCCGAGACCAAACATATCCTGATAGGCATCATGACGATCCAGCATCTCCTTCAGCAGATTTGGGAGAGGCGCTTCATTTTCCCAACGGTAAAAAGAATTACTATTCATCCCAAGCGTCTCCAAAATAGAGTGTGCCGAATCGCCACCAAACGTTAGATAATAGGTACCCCAGTTTTTGGTGGAAGCCTCATAACGATGGGGTGTATAAGGAAGTAGTAATACGCCGCTGCCTTCGGGCAGGGAAAAGGTTTTATTGTCAAAATGGATGATCCCTTCACCTTCTGAGGTTTGAAGCCAATGATACGTTTCATAACCATCGGGGCGGGATACTTTTTCCTGATCATGATTGTGCCCCATACTGTCTAAAGTGATTGGCAAGTGCTGTCCACCTTCATGGACGAATACGATCCTGCGATGCATGATTTCGGACAATGTTATCCTCTCCTGTTAGTTCTATATTCTTATATGTATGAGATATTATTTTATATTTAAAGGGCAACCTTAACCATTTACAATAGATATATAATTATACTATAAAGGGTGTGCGAAGTGTGATTAACGATAAATTACCTAAAATTTGGTACGGTGGAGACTACAATCCGGAGCAATGGGATGCGCCAGTATGGGCTGAGGATGAACGGATGTTCAAGCTGGCGGGAATTGATGTTGCCACAATTAATGTGTTTTCCTGGGCTTTAATCCAACCTTCCGAAGATACTTATGATTTCTCCTCATTGGATGAATTAATGGATAGACTATATAAAAATGGAACTTATGTATGTCTAGCTACAGGAACAGGAGCACATCCAGCTTGGATGGCTCATCGTTATCCTGAAGTGACCCGTGTCGATGTGCAGGGCAGAAAACGTAAGTTCGGCGGACGTCATAACTCCAATCCGAACAGTTCAGTTTACCGCAAGTATGCAGCGAAGCTGGCTGGTAAGCTGGCAGAACGCTACAAGGATCATCCGGCACTGGTAGCTTGGCATATTTCTAATGAATATGGTGGCTATGATTATTCCGAACAGTCCGCTGCTGCCTTCCGTGTCTGGTTGAAGGAGCGTTATGGTTCGCTGGATGCTTTGAACAAGGCTTGGAATACACGCTTTTGGGGACATACGTTTTATGATTGGGAAGAAATTGTGGTGCCAAATGAGCTGAGTGAAGAATGGAACGGTAACCGTACTAACTTCCAAGGAATCTCGTTGGACTATCGCCGTTTTATGTCTTATAGCTTGCTCGAATGTTACAAAATCGAATACGAAGCGATCAAAGAACACAGCACCAACGTACCTGTTACAACGAACCTGATGGGCTTTTATCCGGAGCTGGATTATTTTGAGTGGGCCAAGCATATGGATGTAATTTCTTGGGACAACTATCCTTCACTGGACACACCGGTCAGCTTTACAGCAATGACACATGATCTTATGCGTGGATTAAAAAATGGCCAACCGTTCATGCTGATGGAGCAAACACCGAGCCAGCAGAACTGGCAACCGTACAACTCTTTGAAACGTCCAGGCGTTATGCGTCTATGGAGTTACCAGGCTGTAGCGCGTGGTGCAGATACTGTGTTGTTCTTCCAACTGCGTCGTTCGATAGGGGCTTGTGAAAAGTATCATGGAGCGGTAATTGAGCATGTGGGTCATGAACACACACGGGTATTCCGTGAATGTGCTGAGCTGGGTAAAGAGCTCGAGCAGCTTGGAGATCAACTACTGGATGCGCGCAGTGCAGCTAAGGTAGGGATCATCTACGATTGGGAAAATCGTTGGGCGCTTGATCTCTCAAGCGGTCCGTCGGTTGCCTTGGATTACGTGAATGAAGTCCACAAATATTATGATGCGCTGTATCAGCAAAATATCGAAGCCGACATGATCGGGGTCGAAGAGAACCTGTCCAAGTATGAAATTGTTATCGCACCCGTAATGTACATGGTCAAGCCAGGTTTTGCAGAGAAGGTTGAAGCTTTTGTAAAAGCGGGCGGCACATTCATTACAACTTATTTCAGCGGTATTGTTAATGAGAACGACCTCGTGACGGTTGGAGGTTATCCAGGCGAATTGCGTAAAGTGCTTGGAATTTGGGCAGAGGAAATCGATGCATTACTGCCAGGTATGAGCAATGAACTCGTGCTGGATAAAACGTGGGGTAGCTTGAGTGGTTCTTATAAATGTGATCTGCTCTGCGATCTGATCCATGCCGAAGGGGCAGAAGTTTTGGCAGAGTACGGTTCTGATTTCTATAAAGGAATGCCTGCATTGACTGTGAATAAATTTGGCGAAGGTAAAGCTTATTATGTGGCGACTAGCCCAGAAGCTGGATTCCTACAAGGATTCTTAGCGAATCTATGTGCCGAAAAGAACATTCAGCCGCTGGTAACTGCACCGGAAGGTATCGAATCTGTTCAACGTGTGAAGGATGGCGTATCTTACTTGTTCTTACTGAACCACACTGCCGGGGATTTAAGCGCGGATATTGGGGCAGCTGAGCGTACTGATCTACTGACAGGTAATGTAATCAGTGGTTCAGCAGTTGTACCGGGTCGTGGAGTATTGATTTTGTCGGACAAAAAATAGTTGAGTCTCGTCTAACCTATATAAATTTGAAATCCCCACTACAAAACGCTTTTTGAAGCTGATCGTAGGTGGGGATTTTTTTCTGTTATTTTTTGGTAGTTCAGTCGCTGCTCTTTTTGCCTTCAGCCATCCCCATTGGGTTTCCGCTGCTTAAGGTAATGCTCTCCGCCACAGTGGAATCTGATTTAAGCGTATATTGGATAATGTCATCAGCTTTCAGGTCAGCTAAGCTGATCGTGTTCTCCTGACGCGTGCCATTGTCGAAGGTAACCGTTACAATTTTGGTATCAGCATCAATTGTAATATCTGTGGTTTCCTCGGAGAAGGTTTGCTGCATCCCGCCGCCCTGTGGTCCACCACCTTGTCCACCGCCGTCAGGGGCTCCGCCTTCCGGTATTCCCCCCTCTGGAGGTGTACCGTTTTCTGAGCCTTGATCACCTTCGGGTCTTTCCGGTGGAGTACCAGCCTGGCCGTTCTGCATATCGGCTCCAGCCGTATCTCCAGTGCCTTGTGCGGGCAGGGAAGGCACTTCTGACGTATAGATTGTAATTGTGTTGTCGCTAATACTCTTAATCTTGCCGAAATTCATGGACATGCCGGGTCTGCCGTTTTGTTGATTGCCGTTTCCTTGAGATTGCTGTGCCTCAGCGTTATCTGCGGGTGCCGTGTTCGCTTGGTTATTAGTAACAGCTGTTCCTTCGGACTCCGAATTGGTGCTGCAGCCAGCCAATAGTAGAGAAGCGAGTAGACTTCCTGAGATCATAATCGGTATTAATTTCTTCATTTATTTTCTCTCCTTAATAGTTTTAGATTGATTAGGAGAAATATATCAGACGGTTCTGAAAGGTTGCTTAAGATCAGCTGAAAGTTTGCCTAAAGAAATAGATCATGTAAATGCTATATAATAATCATATAAGTGGGATAAAACTCTACAAAGGTAAGTCATGGTAAGAGATAACCAACGTTCAGGAAAGAGGCAGTACATGAAGAATTTACTCGTAACAGGCTACCGTGCGCATGAGCTCGGTATTTTTGACAATAAGCATCCGGGAATTCCTTATATCAAAAAGGCGCTGTCTAACAGATTAAAGCCGCTAATTGAAGAAGGCGTCGAATGGATTATTACCCCCGGCCAGTATGGTGTCGATCTTTGGGCTTGTGAGGTGGTATGTGAACTCAAGACTCAATATCCTGAATTGAAATTGGGGATCATTACGGCGCATACTGGACAGGAAGAGAAGTGGAAGGAAGAGAAGCAGGAGGAATACCGACGTATTATTGCGGGTGCGGACTTTTGCAGGGCGGTCAGTAATGCCCCTTATGACGGCAGCTGGCAGTTCAGGGCCAGAGATGACTTGTTGTTCCGCAAAAGTGACGGGATATTGCTCTTTTATGATGAGGATGCGGCGGAAGGCAGCCCGAAGTTTTTTAAAGAACGAGCGCTGAAGCTGCATGCAGAGGGGGACTACGAGCTGTTTCTTATTCATTCTGATGAGATTCAAAATATTGCCGATGAAGAAAATCAGCGAGATTATGAATAAAGCTACGAACGAAGATATCGCGAAATAAAAAAGCCCGAATCGGCATTGGGAAATCACCGTTACGGGCTTTAGTTTCTATTTGAACGAGAGGCGGAGAATAGGATGAGTGAGGTCAATCAAGCAGATATTTGTTATGTTATTTTGCTTAGCCCGACGAATCAAGACCGTAGAGACATGGAGATTATTCGTGGTCATGTTAAGCATTTACAAGAGCTGGACCGTAAAGGACAATTAGTGCTGTGTGGTCCCTTTAGTGATTGTCCTGGCGGTATGGTTATTGTAAGAGCGAACTCACGCGAAGAAGCCGTTCTCCTTGCCGAAAAAGATCCTTACGTGCTGTCTGGCATTCGTAGCTATGAAGTGCGTACATGGAGTCTGTCCCATGAGGGAAACAGGCATTTAGGTATTGTTCCGCTCCAGGAATAGGTTTAATCAATGAAGCTTTTTAGCGAAGGTGCTTTTCGCACTTTGTAATGCTGCTCATAGGCATAGGCTAGCTTGATAAGCGTAGGCTCCTGATAAGCTTTTGCTGAGAAGGTTACACCAAAGGGAGCGCCGGCCGAAGTGTATCCAGAAGGAACGACGATGGACGGATATCCTGCTCTGGAAGTAATTCTGGCGCCAAAATCGGCAGGGAACAGCAGGGCATCCAGATTGTATTCTTTCATAGTGGCATCGATCCCTTCTTCCTTGCACAGCTTCAGGTCAGTCGCACGATGGCGTAAATATTGAGCTTCGCTTTGTGTGCCGGAGGAGGTATATTCCGCATCTATTAATGTAGCTTGACCAAATCTCAAAGTCTCCACAGGGTGTGCATGATTAAAATCAATAATATCCTTCAAGGTTCGCATAGGTGCTCCTGGGCCCAAATGAGATAAATAAGCATTCAGTGCTGTTTTGAATTCGTTTAATACCACCGAAGAGTAACTAATTTCGCGGGCGGTCTTAATATCCGCAGGATCAATGATGGTCGCTCCAAGCTCTCTCATTCTGTCGACGGAAGCGTTGAACAAAGCAAGCTGCTCATCTGTGAGCTCCTCAAAATAATAATCACGTGGTATCCCAATTCGAGCGCCCTGCAAACCATTCGGATCAAGGAATACAGTATAATCCTCGTGGATTTTACCTGTATTTGTTCCCATAGCTGCATCGTGATCCTTGCCCAGCATGGCGTTTAGCAGTAACACGGCATCATGAACGGTTCTAGCCATAGGGCCTGCGGTGTCTTGTGTATTGGAGAGCGGCAGGATTCCTGAACGGCTGAGCAGCCCCACGGTTGGCTTAATGCCGATGATGGAGCCCAAATTACCGGGATTAAGAATCGATCCCGAAGTTTCTGTGCCAACAGAGACCGTACAGAAATTACAAGCGACAGCTACTGCTGAACCCGCACTAGAGCCGCCGGTTGGCGTAGAAATATTGTAGGGGTTAAGGACTTGCCCGCCACGGGAGCTATAGCCGGAGGGCATGCCGTTCGTCATAAAATTGGCGAATTCGGTCATATTGGCTTTACCCATAATAATGGCGCCGGCTTCACGCAGCTTGGTAACTATAAACGCATCTTCCCCGGCAAAAGAATTCGCCAAAGCCAGCGAACCCGCACTTGTATGCATTTTGTCCCCAGTATTGATGTTATCTTTCAATAACACAGGTATCCCGTGCAGGGGGCCGCGTGGGCCATTAATTGCCCGTTCCACATCCAGAGATTCTGCGATAAACAACGCATCAGGATTAATCTCCAGTACAGAGTTAATCGTCAGGCCGTTTTTGTCGTGATCAGCAATGCGTTCATAATACATGAGAACTAGTTGTTTTGACGTAATTTCTCCGGCTTCTAATGCGGCTTGGATGTCCGGTATGGTGGCCTCTACGATTTCAAAACTCATATGCGTTCACGCTTCTTTCCCTCTAGGATATGGCTTCTCCTTCATCTAACCATAATTTGGGTGTCGTTGGTAGTTTTCTTTTTAGACTTACATTTTGATTGGCCATTTGATATATTCAGGTCTGCATTGTAATTTTTTTATTTTTCTAGATTAGGAGCTAAATTAAGAACATGAAAAACCACAACTTTGCTTCAAAAATTATCACTTTTTTTGTGGTGATGATAAGTTTTGCTGTTTTATCTTCAAGTCAAGCTTTTGCGGAAGACAGTGATCTCAAATGTTATTTGGACGGTAAGCAATTACATTTTAATGTAAGTCCTATACTGAAAGATGGAGTTACATACGTACCTATGCGGGCGATCTTTGAAGCTTTAGGCGCAACTATTAAATGGGATAATCATGCGAAGTCGGTCTCAGCGGTTAAAGGGGATATTAACATTAAGGGTATCAATTTTCAAAATAATACACTCGTCCCTTTAAGATTTATTAGCGAAGTGTTGGGTAGTAGTGTCACTTGGGATGAAGGTACAAAATCTATTTACATAACCTCACCAGTTGCCGAGGAGAAGATTATTGCCCCGGTCAACAGAACAATTTCAGTAGGAAGCCAAGAGCAATCAAAATCGTTATCAGATGAGAGAAACAGGTTTGTTATAAACGTAAAGCACTACGGAATTAAAAATAATCAGTTGTATAGCTTGCTCGAATTTTCTAACATGGATAATAAAGATATCTCAATAAATTTTAAGTCCGGTGATCAAAAAATCATAAAGACATTCTCAAAGGAAAAGGACCCCATGCCGACTCTGAAAATTGAAAATTGTACGGAAGTAACCCATAAAGTAGTTATCGATAATATTGGCGGGAATATATATAAAATCCCGGAATTTTCAGTTAATCAGGCGTGTGTCAGTTCCAACCAATCCCAACAAGATGCGCTTGAAGTATGGCGGAACAACAATTCCGGCCTCTCGGAATTAGGCAGTAACCTCGTGTCTGTCCGTAAATATATTCAAGATCAGACGGGTGGGCTGCAAAACTTTGTGATCCCAGCCAATAAAGCTGAACAGCTGATCTTGGTCGCCCCAGTTGGAGGGAAGGATAGGTTGGTTGTGGAGGGCAGTTATTTTGTAGGAGGTCTATCAAATAAGACTATAGAATTCCAACTAAATTATGAAGTGGTTTCTGAGCTCGATTTGGGTATTTATAGTTACATATATACGGAACCTGTATATTAAGGATCGTTTTATTAGAAAAGAGGTGTCCGAACGGCCAAAATAAATGGCTGCTCAGACACCTCTTTTGTTGTGAGTGTGTAGATTAAAGTCTGACAATTACTCCTGCGCTGCTGTAAATCCCTCTTCCGCTAAATATTCTTTAGCTTCCTCAAGCGTTTCAAACGCCATCTCCAGATTGAGGTCGGCATAGACATACCATAAATCATCCTCAAGCTTTAGGGTTAGGGTTTGGCCCTCATCATTAGTCCAGAGTGTATCGGCAGTTGCCGCAGCCTTTTTCTTTCTTTTGCTGGCTACAGGAGCATCAGGAATGTAAATAGACAGTGAGGTGATGGAGGCATCCAGCAAACTACGCAGCTCGGATTCCGAGTAGTCGCGAATATTCACGAAGCCCTTATCGTCTGTCTCGTAGCCCCGCAGTAAGCCTGCGAACACATAGCCATTACCATTTGGATGCAGGTGAAAAGCCACGGTTTTCTTATCATGCTGGCTTTCCTCGTAGTGATAGTTCACGCGCCCAAGGGATACATTTTTGCGTTCCAGCTGGGGATAAGAGTCGAGAATCGCTAATTTTTGTTCAAAAGTAAGCATATACAGCCTCCGGTTTTCGGTGTGATTGTGCACATGATTATACCATGTCGCTGGATCGTAGACTATTTTTTAATCATCAAGCGGCAGAGACAGCACGAAGGTGCAGCCTTTGTCTGAGTGCTCCTCAAGCACGAGGCTTCCGTTCATAGATTCGGCCAGCAGACGGCTGAAGGTTAGGCCGAGTCCCAGACCACGCAGTGTGCTCTGCTTATCGCTGCCCCGGAAGAAGGCTTCGAAGACATGCTCACTATGATTGGATGAGATGCCAAGCCCGTTATCTTGAACACGGATTTCGGCAAAGCCATGACCTTGCTGCTCCAGCAGGTCTATCGTAAGCTGCACCTTTCGATCCGGAGCTTTGGCTTGTACGCTGTTATTAAGTAGATTGACGATAATCTGCTGGATACGAAGGGAGTCCCCACGCAAAAATAAGGGATTAATCGGCATATGAAGCACGGGTTCAGCAACATCTTCCGCCTGTGTCAGTTTCCATTGATATACGATTTCTGATAGTAGTGGTACGGCATCCAGTCGGTCGTGACGAACAGAAACCATTCCTGCAGTCAGGGCATTGTAATCCAGAAGGTCGGCTACCATTCGCTGCAACCGTCCAGCCTCCAGCAGGGCAATATCCAGAAATTCCGCAGCTTCATCACCTTCAACGACCCCTTCGCGTACAGCATGCACCAAGCCTTTAATAGAAGTTACGGGTGTTTTCAGCTCATGGGAGACTCCGGCCAGCATTACGGCTCGAGACTGCTCAAATTGCTGTAATTTGCCTGCCATCTCTTCAAAAGACATCATCAGCTCATGAATTTCCCGCTCTTTAGCATCCTTATCTAGAACGATATCATAACGGCCATGGCTGATTTGAGCCGCAGCCTCGACTACCTTCTGAATGGGTTTTGCCAGTTTACGAGATAAGAGGTAAATGGTTAGCCAACTTAAGATGATTAGAAACAGCAGCAGTATGGAGAAAAATATGATCTCCTCCTGTGGAATATGCCGCAGCGATTTTTTGGATTGCAGGACAATAACCTGTCCCAGTGTTTTGTCATCCGAATTTATGGGAGCCACAGCAGCCTTAAACTCAGGACTGCGGGAGTCGTTCAGGCTATCATTTAGCTTATATCTCATTTCCTTGTCAGTTAGAGGTGGCAGGGAGAATAGCATTTGACCTTGTTGATCAGTAATGATCACGCACATCTCTATGGTTAACTTGAAAAACCGCTTCCGGTCTTCGATCAGTTTTTCGAGATTATGGCTGATTTCAATGGAGCCTTCCATATTTAAGCTGCGATCTGCAATCTCCTGTGCCAAAAGCCCCGCAGTCTGCAGACGATTGCTCATAGCCTCCTGACGGATCCACCATAATGTAGCTAAAGCTGTGAGGAGCAGGCCTACACTAATAATGAGCAGATAACGTATCGTCCAGTAAGAAAGGATAGAGGTACGTTTGGCGTTGTTTCTCTTTAAGTTGTCCATAATTGATATCCCGTCCCCCTTAGGGTACGGATTTCCCCCTCACTAGTAGGCCAGTGCGACAACGCTTGGCGTAGTCTTTTGATCGACAAATCTACCGCCCGGTCGCTTCCTTCATAATCCATTTCCCATACAAATTCTATTAATTGCTCACGCGTACAAATCTGATTAGGTCTTTCAGCGAGAAATAACAGCACTGACATATCCCGAGGACTAAGACTCAGCTCAGCCCCATTTAAAAAGACAGCACGTGCTGTGAAGTCGATAAACAAACTGCCATAATGCCGTTTACGGCTGCCATCAGACCACTGCGAGGGACGGCGTAAGACAGCGTTCACGCGTGCTACCACCTCCTCGGGAATAAAAGGTTTAGACATATAATCATCCGCACCACCGTCGAGGCCGGCTAGCCGGTCATTGATCCCATCTCTTGCCGTTAGCATGATCACAGGGCAGCTGCTTTTTTCACGGATGAGCTTAAGCAGTTCAAAGCCGTCCATGTTTGGCAGCATGATGTCTAGTAATACTAATGAAGGAGGAGATATAGCAAAAGACTCCAGCGCAGCGCGTCCATCGGCTACACGGGTGACTTGAAAGCCTGCTTTTTTCAGATAAGCACTGAGGACCCTAGAGATGGCTTCTTCATCTTCTACAACAAGAATGGATTTCGTCAAATTGGAGTACCTCCAGTCCATAAAATTTACGACAAGTTTAACACATCATAGCCCGTTCTGCTCTGACTTCTTCCCGACATATTGCTTTGTTAGAATGAGGGACGAGCTTGAAAGCATACAGAAATTATGAATATTGGAGGGAACAGGATGAAGAGAAAAAGAATAGCCTTGATCGCTGCAGGAGTTATTATCGTAGGAGTAGTCACAGGTTATACATTACTGGATAAATCGCTGGGCAATAATGTAGAGATCGAGTCCGTGATTCCAAATCAAGCAACCACAGCAGATGCTGGAGAGACAACAAATAACACTGGAGCATCAGCAGGGGTGGCGGTCACAGCCGAACAATTAAACGGGGATTGGACCCTTGGGGAAACCTCTAAAGTCTATTGGTCAGTGACGACCTCTAAAGAAACAGTAAACTTCGTAGACAACAAAGTTCAGGGTACCTGGAAGGTAAATATAGAGGATTCTACTTCGATGGCCGGGGAAGGGACAGTGGATATGAGCGCTCTGGATTCTGGCAATAGCCAACGGGACGAGCATGTAAAAGGAGAGGATTTTCTATCCGTTACGGAATTTCCACAATCCACGTTTGTAGTGAAGTCATTTTCGGAGCTGCCGGCAGAATGGACTGAAGGAGCAACTGTGCCTGTTGAAATGCAGGGGACGCTTACCGTAAAAGGAGTAGAAAAGGACGTCACCTTTCAGTCGCAAGCGGCGTATAGCGGGGGACAGTTGATGCTGTCGGGAACGACAACAGTGGCCTTTTCTGACTTTGGTCTAAGCAATCCCCACACCGTTGTGCTGGATACAGAAAATAATCTTGAGGTTCGCTTGGAGCTTGTGCTGACAAAATAGTAGCTCTTTCGTAAGGATAACGCTGCTGTGAAATTTATAGAGAGACTGTACTGAAGAGATTTTCCCAGGCCGTGTTGGCTTTTGGGAGAGTCTCTTTGGTTTGGAATGAATAGTATGTTTTAATAGTAGTATCTGTCGAATAACTAGCAATAGTGGAGGTGTTCTTTGTGATCAAGGTGGCGGCAGCAATTATACATAATGAAGAAGGGCAGATTCTTATTGCCCGGCGGCGGCAAGGTAAATCGCAGGCAGGTCTGTGGGAATTTCCTGGTGGCAAAATAGAGCAGGATGAGAGCATCGCAGAGTGTCTGCAAAGAGAGCTTCAGGAAGAGATGGGGATCACAATCCTTCCCTATGAGAGCTTTGGCATGAACGAGCATAACTATGGAGAGATAAAGATCCAATTGATTGCTTGGAAAGCGCGGTATCAGGGAGGTGTAATTGATCTGGTCGATCACGACGAACATAGGTGGGTGCTTCCGGCTGAACTGGATCAGTTCATGTTTGCTCCGGCAGATCTTCCTTTTGTAGAACGTCTAGTGATGGAATCAAAGCCGGATTGAAGGGAGATATAATATAATATAGAAGAAAGGAAGAGCTTAAATGCCTGTATATGAAAAGCTAGTGCGTGACGGCATCCCCGATTTGATAGCTTCTCAAGGTAAAGATTTTAACACAAGGATATTAGAGTCCAAAGAATACATAACTGAACTACGTAAAAAATTGCAAGAAGAGTCGAAGGAATATTTTCAGGCAGCAAGTGATGAAGAAGCTCTGGAGGAGCTTGCCGATATGATGGAAGTGATTCAGGCTCTGGCGGAGACACACGGGAGCAATAGCGTGGAGCTGGAGAAGCAACGTGCAGAGAAAGCTAAACGTCGCGGTGGATTTAAGAAGGGGATATATCTGATTGAAGTGGAAGGAGAATAACAGGGAGATTATTTTTCCGCACAAGGAGGGTAAAACGTTGTTCAAAACCAAACTGACGATGATCTTAAGCAGTGTGGTGGCCTTGATTCCTGTAGCTATTTATTTATTCCTTTATTCCAAAATGCCGGATACCGTGCCGATTCATTATGATGGGAACATGGCTGATCGATTTGTAAGTAAAGCTAGTCTGGAGGTTATTTTGCAAAGCGGGCTGGGTTGTTTGGGATTCATAATCATGAAGCTTTTACAGTTCCTTTTGCAAAAAGCGTTTATTCAAAGCTCTAACGAGCACTCAGCGGCCTTGAGCAAGATCTGGAATATTGCTATTTTGGTGGTGACGGTGGTGTTTGCTGGCATCAGTTCCTATACATTCATTAGAATGGTCTGATAGAATTAAAGAGACTTAGCAGAAGGATTAGGAGGAACATGCAAATGAAAATGGACAACGCTTACAAGGTGAGATGGGGAATTATTAGCACAGGCTGGATTGCTCATCAATTTGTTACTGATTTGGCGCATGCCAGTAATGGTGTGGCTTATGCCGTTGGGTCAAGATCTCAGGAAAGTGCCGATGAATTTGCTAAAAATCATGGGATTCCGCATGCCTATGCAACCTATGAGGAATTGCTGAATGACCCGAATGTAGACGCGGTATATATTGGAACGCCGCATCCTTTTCACAAAGAAAATGCTTTAATGGCGCTGCGTGCAGGCAAAGCTGTCCTGTGTGAGAAACCTTTTACCGTAAACAGCGGTGAATTGGAAGAAGTTGTGGCCTATGCTAGAGCACATAAGCTATTCCTGATGGAGGCAATGTGGAGTCGCTACATCCCGGCGATTGTGAAGGTTAGAGAATGGATTGCTGAGGGTAGAATCGGTGATGTTCGTTTGGTGAAGGCAGACCTAGGGTTTCGTACCGACTGGAATCCGGAAGGCAGATTGCTGAATCCGCAGCTGGGCGGGGGTGCGCTGCTGGATGTGGGGATTTATCCGGTTTCTTTTGCCTCCATGTTGTTTGGACCTCATCCTGAGTCTATTTCCAGCACAGTGCACATAGGTGAGACTGGAGTGGACGAGCATTTCTCGATGCTGTTGTCATATAGTAACGGGAAAACCGCTTCGTTGAACGGTGGTATTCGTCTTAACATGTTGGAGGAAGCGCATGTGTTTGGCACAGAAGGCCGTATTATTGTAGAGGGTACATTAGTGAACCCGAAATCGGCTGCGCTTTATATAGGAGATGAGAAGGTAGAGAGCTTTGTGGACGACCGTGCTTCTATTGGATATTGTTTTGAAGCGGAGGAAGTAGGACGTTGTCTTCAGGCGGGGCTTACAGAGAGTCCGGTGATGACATTGGATGAATCGTTAGCGATTCTGAAACTGCTGGATCAAGTGCGTGCACAGTGGGGGCTTAAATACCCTGGAGAGTAATTAAAATATAAATTAAACACCCCTCGGTGCAGTGCTACACAAGTAGCTCCGAGGGGTGTTGTTATATTAACTAAGCTGCGCTAGTTCTGATTATTGGCGTTTTTGCCTGCCTGAACCCAGCCGGCCACTTCAACGGTACGCTTCGCTTGATGAAAAACAGCGTCACGGATCCGATCCTGATCTTCGATCATTTTACCGTCTCCATCTACACTGACACTTGTTCCGTAAGGGTTGCCTCCCGCACCAAATGTGACTGGATCGGTATAACCGGGTGCTGCAACAATGGCTCCCCAGTGATACATCGACGTATAGAGTGCCAAAATCGTAGCTTCTTGTCCACCATGCGGGTTCTGTGCTGAGCTCATGGCGCTGACGACTTTGTTTACTGTTAGTCCTTTGCCCCAAATGCCACCGGTTGTATCAATGAACTGCTTCATCTGGGAAGCAATGTTACCGTAACGGGTTGGGGAACTGAAAATAATCGCATCCGCTTCGACTATATCGTCGGGTGTGGCGACTGGGATATCTTTTGTTTTCTCAGCTAGGGCTTTCATGGCTGGATTTGCTTGAATTTTGTCCTCGGGGACGAGTTCCTGCACCTTCAGCAGTTTTACCTCAGCTCCTGCTTTTTCTGCGCTTTCCGCGGCCCATTGTGCTAGCTGGTAGTTAGTTCCTGTGGCACTGTAGTAGATGACAGCTAATTTGATTTTTGGCATGCTGTAGTCATTCCCTTCGAGTGTAGTTCCATACTATTAATTACCCTAATGGTGTCTTTATAACCCAGAATGAAATCAATCTATTCGAACTGGACAGACAGATGTCCACTTTGCCTGTGTATACTAAGTTCAATCACAGGAAATGAGGGAGAATGGATGAATACTTATTTTGTAGAGAAAGCAAAAATGACCTTGGCGGGGGTTAGCATACGCACAACTAATGAAGCAGAAATGGGACCTGATGGAGGTTTGTCGCAGCTGTGGGAAACTTATTTTCAGAGTAATATTGCGGGGCAGATAGCTACGGTAAATCCTGAGTACATCTATGCTTTGTATACGGATTATGAGAGTGATGCGAGCGGAGCGTATACCGTTGTGATCGGGCATGAAGTAGCTGAGGAGAGACATTTAGAGGGAAGTCAGCTAGAGGAAGGCGAGCTAGAGGAAAGCGAACTAGAGGAAAGCAAGCTAGAGGAAAACGAGCTAGAGGAAAGCGAACTAGTGGAAAACCAGTTCACCTATGCGGCTGTACCGGAGAGCAAATACATGGTTTTTAAGACGAAAAAAGGTCCGGTATTTGAAGTAGTCGCGCAAGCGTGGGGGGAGATTTGGGCGTACTTTAAGGAGTCTGGGGAGGTAAGAACTTACACGGGGGATTTTGAGATTTATGATTCACGGAATTTCGACCCTGCTGACACGCAGGTTGAGATTTATATTGCGATTGAATAGATAGGGGAAGGATGGTTTTGTGTGCTTAGTGGGTTAAGTGCTTAAGCGGGAGATTTTTTAGGGAAAAGTGTTATAGGAAGTGTTATAGAAAAGTGTTTAAAGGGATGTGTTTTAAAGGGAAAAAGGGATTTAAGGGAGTTGCTTCTGATAGTAGTATCAAGCAGCTTGCGAGAGAAAGGGGGGCTGCCGAGAGGTAGTCCCTATTTTTGCTGACGTGCTAGGTACCGGGGAGAAGGGTTACTTGACGGTGGAAGAGAATATAAACAGCTTAAAATTCTCGGGATGTGTTGTTAATCCTTGCTGAGGCTTGCATTTAGGCAGACGGGGGGAGACATAAGAAAAGCCCTAGAGTATATATACTTAACTAATGTGTCTGCGGAAAAATATACGATAAAAATCCCGTAGATTTGCTGGATTGGGTAGAAGTGGCGGGGATGTACGGTAAAAATCCCGTAGATTTGCTGGATTGGGCAGAAGTGGCGGGGATGTACGGTAAAAATCCCGTAGATTTGCTGGGTTGGGCCAAAGTGGCGGAAATGTACGGTAAAAATACTCTACATCAGCTGCATAACGTCGAATTAGTCAGAAATAAGAGCAAAAGTGCCCTACATTAGCGGTATCGAGCCAAAGTAGCAAGAAAGAGAGGCAAAAGTGCTCTACCTTAGCCGTCCCAAGCCAAAGTAGCAAGAAACAAAGGCAAAAATGCCTTACATTTGCTCCACCGAGCCAAAGTAGCAAGAAAGAGAGGCAAAAGTGCTCTACATTAGCCGCACCAAGCCAAAGTAGCAAGAAAGAGAGGCAAAAGTGCTCTACATTAGCCGCCCCGAGCTAAAGTAGCAAGAAAGAGAGGCGAAAGTGCTCTACATTAGCCGCCCCGAGCCAAAGTAGCAATAAAGAGAGACAAAAATGCCTAGGCAAACGCCGCTTGGACCTAGTCAAAGTTAGTTTGATGGAGGAGCTATTGGAGTGGGTATTGTTAATGGAGTTAATGCACTTTTGGAACTGATCCAGTTGGTGAAACTAACGGAGTTGATAGAGCTAATGTAACTATAGAAGTTAATGTAGTCGGCAAAGCTAGTTAGTTAAGCAAATGTGGTTGATGGAACTGAGATGATTGGTGAAGCTGTTGTAGTTCATGTAGTTCATGTAGTTCATGTAGTTCATGGAACTCATTGAGTCGGCGGATCCGATAGAGTTGAGTAGAGATGACCAATTAGCCAACACACAAATATACAGAAATGGAGAATGCCAAATGGGAAAACAATTTACCTCTATACTACCTGTACATGAAGAGTTTATTCTTCGGCAGCATCTTTTTTTCGTAGGGTCGGCGCCGCTTTCAGAAGATGGGCATGTTAACCTTTCGCCGAAGGGACATGATTGTTTTCGGATATTGTCTCCTAATCAGGTGGCTTATCTAGACATGACTGGCAGCGGTAATGAGACGAGCGCGCATCTGCTGGAAAATGGAAGAGTGACGGTTATGTTTTGTGCGTTTGAGGGGCCGCCTAATATTTTAAGACTGTATGGAACAGGGGCTGTGATTTTGCCTGAATCAGCAGAATGGGAAACACTGTCCCCTTTGTTTACATCTCTGCCTGGAGCTAGACAGATCATTTTGATAGATGTTCATAAAGTACAGACTTCCTGCGGATTTTCGGTCCCATTCATGAGTTATGAGGGTGAGCGGGATACGTTGCAGCGTTGGTCTATCCAAAAGGGTGAGGCAGGGCTGAGAGAATATAGACAAGAGAAAAACACAAAGAGTATAGACGGGCTACCCACACCTCTTGGACAAAAAAACTGACCAGACAGGAGTTCCCATTCTCATGGTCAGCAGAAGGAGCGTACTATCTGTAGGGATTGTTTACCCAAGTCGTTCAAAGTTGTCTGCTTCGTATATGTACACCCAAGTCGCTATAGTTGCTTGACTACTCATTATAAATGTTCACTAGGTGGATACAGTGTATGCTATAAACCATTACATTCGATCTCATTAGGCAAAGTAATAAGCTAATTGAACGCAACAAGTAATCCCGTAATCCGTAATCCTGTAACCTGTAATCCCGTAATCAAAAAAATGAAGGACATAAGGGTGACGATTCATTTGGCATCCCATTGGAGGTTTTTTTAGAGTGTCTTTCCCTATTTAATAGTCTATTAAACTTATTGCTTTTACTGTTATTTCTATCATCGCATGCTCGTTTATTTAAACTTATAATGAAGGCGATGGGATGGGCTGCTTTTCCATCAATCATCGTTTACATTCTCATGTAGAAATCATTTGAAACGTAGATTAATAAACGGACAAAGGAGATACAGCATGCTGCCATCACTCACATTTCTTAAACGTCAATTAGAGGGAATTTTACGCAATAAATTTGCACAGGGGCATCAAACCTCGGGTTATTTATCCAAGCTGGAACAGCTTCCCGCAAGCTATGATGCCTATCTGGAATTCGCTCATAGCTTGGTTGCCATCCCAATGAGGGAAGATTGGCCTTACTATGAACCAAACGATTTACAAGAGATATGGCAGGAATGCGATCCGGCACGACCTTTAGGCCAGGTCGGCATCTTGAATCTTAAGGATAGCTCCAAGCGTGTGGAGGCGGGATTCCTCGCTTCAGTCTGTGGTTCAATGCTAGGCAAACCGATTGAGGTAAACCCCAGCTTGTCGGAATTGCGTAAAGCTTTAACTTCTGTAGGGGAATGGCCACTGAATGATTACATTTCTGATGAAGTTCTCCATGCTTTGGATCGTCGACATTGGTCTTGGTTTGAGACGACGCGGGGGCGAATTCGTTATGTGGCACCTGATGATGATATCAATTACACATTAATGGGAATGATGGCGTTAGAACAATTTGGCGACGGTTTTACGAAAAGAAATTTAAGAGATTTATGGATAAATCATCTTCCGATAAGTACTACTTGGGGGCCGGAGAGGACCATCTTGCTTCGATCGGGGATTAGCTATTTGGAGCATGATAGAGAACTATTCAATCATTCTGAAATAGAGGCTTGGCCCGACTTCATGGTGCAAGATACAGAACTATGCGGAGCAGCGATTCGCGCAGATGCTTACGGTTATGCCTGCCCCGGTCAACCCGCTCTTGCCGCTGAGCTAGCTTGGCGTGATGCAAGTTTTACACATCGCCGGACGGGGATCTACGCCACGATGTTCATCGCCGCTGCGATTGCAGTTGCGCAAGTGCTGCGCGATCCTATTAAAATAATAAGTACTGCACTGCGATTCGTACCTAGAAGGAGCCGATTCTATGAAATTACTCAGGATTGCCTGCAGAAGGTAGCGAATGCAGATAACTGGCTGGAAGCTTATCAGAGCATTAACCATAAGTATGCAAATTATAGTCACTGTCAGGTTTATCAGGAAATAGGTACCTTAATTAATACATTTCGATTTGCAGACAATGTCGGTGACGGGATATGCAAGCAGGTGATGCAAGGCAACGATACGGACAGCTTTGGAGCAACAGCAGGCTCTCTGCTCGGGGTTTATTTCGGTTCTGACAGCCTGGAAACAAGATGGCTTGAGCCTTTCCAAGACCGGATTCATACGGGATTATCTAATTTTCATGAGCAAAAGCTATCCCGTTTGGCTGAGCGGATGGGGCGTTTGCCAGAGCTGTTGCATACTCACCAACATCGAATTGAACCCAGCGAGCTCTATGTAAACGAGAACACCGATTTAAACCTTTGAATTTGATTTCATCAAAAAAATGGTTAAGATATCTGTTACTACGGTTCACAATTTTATTCCCTTGGAGTGTTTGTGGGACCTATATAGAAGTGCTTTAGAAATTAAAAGTGCCAATTGAGTAGCTGAGTAAAAGTCACCGTGCTTAATGCAATACGACATTATCCCGTAACAGGTTACTTTTTGATTTTTTTCATCTATCCATAGACTGCTAGTACATGGAAAAAAAGACACCAACCCCCGGTTAGTGTCTTTTTGTCTAGCAACAGGTACTGCTAACAATTGCAAATTTGCTTGAAGATGTTACATCAAACGTAGATCACATAAGGGATGATGCGTAACCAATGGTGTGAAAGCGTCTAGAGCAGATTACTTGAAAGTTCAATGGATTGTTAAAAACATCCACAATAGGTAAATTAATGAGACTTAGACTACAGGATAATTACGAATGATTAACGAGCTATGTGATCTTCATGGCATTACGTACCTATTAACCATCGAAGCGCTGTCCAATGCTAGTTGTTATAAGTGGTGGAGCTTACAGGATCGTCGAGCCGACACAAAGACAAGGTTATCCCGTATGCCGTATGCCGTATGCCGTATGCCGTATGCCGTATGCCGTATCCCAAATCCCTACCGCCCAAAGCTCATGCTACCCACGGATTCCACTATAAACACAGGCACATATTGCTCGCCTATGTCTGTTCCAACGAGCTCATATCCATTCTGATATTGGCCACTAATTAACGCGTTACCTGTAACGGAACCCACTTCTCCTTGGAGCAAAATATAAATCCCATCCGAGTAAGCAAGACTATTGCCGAAGTTATCTACGATGATCTCACAATGAAAAGAGACCTTTTCAAAAGGATGAGTGGTAAGATCCGCAGCTGAGATTACAGCATACTCCTGAACAATCTCCGCGAATTGATAGCTGCCGTCTACTTTACGGTAAAGTGCCGTTTGCCCGTCAACACCGTCTCCAAGATCCGCATTAGGCACGAGAATAGAGTCATCCGGCTGCAGTTCATAACTATCACCAGCTAAAGAAAATAACTGCGAAATACCATTCGATTTCATCTCATATGCTGTGAAAAGGGTGCGTCCACCTTCAACCTCAGATTGGGCTAAAACTACAGGTACACCTGAAGAAGTTGCCAACTGTTCATTAAAAGTAAGACTGCGCAGACTCTCGAAGCGTGGCAAGCTGTTTCCGGTTAATGTGACCACATTGTCGTCGTTATTCATCGCGGCATAATAGAGCACGCCACTATTATCCGTCCCGGCAACGATCACTTTTGTGCCCAATAGTCCTTTGCGGGAGATGACGTTGTTGTATTTGTCTTGCTCTTCACCGCCAGGAAGGAGGCGAACAGGCTCTGCGATATTCCAAGCCAGCCTAGCAGCGGCAATGTTTGTCGAAGTATCTTCTAGCGGGGCAAGATCTCCGTATAATTGTATCGCTTCAGCATATTGACCTTTAGTTGTCAGACGTTTGGCGTTTTTTAGTAGCTTAGCCTTACTAGTATCGATCAAAGTCAGCACCTTGGATGACGTGATGCCTGCCGATCCTGCAAAATTACGATAAGCTACAGCATGCCCAGCAAAAGCTGTGATATTGTCACCTTCAAGATCTTTGTTCAGGATGATCTTCCCGCTGCTTTCTGCTTGTTGAAGTACCCAAGGAGCTTCGTAATTATGCTGGCTATAAGCACTCATCAGGGACAGGGTGCTTTCCAGCATGCCGGTAAAGTTTCCTGCTCCTGCTAAGGATTTTAATATAGCTGTGTCATGGCTTTTAAACTTTGAGGCTAGTAAATCCTCTTTGGAAGCTGCACTTCCATAATAAGCATCAGGAATCTGCAAAAGATTCCATTTGAAGTTCTCTTCATTACTCACCCCTCCGCTCTGGTTCTGGGCAAGATCGGCAAGGAACTGCTCCTTAAACTGACGGAAATAAGAGGTGAACTGGTCTGAAATGCCTGAGGCCGACGATAACTGGCGATAATAGGATTCATAGGGACCGCCTGGCTTCATATATGTAGCTTTTAAACTGAGCAGAGCTTGATAGCTTTTCATAAATCCGGCAAAATCCTTAGTCGCTGCTTCCTCCTTAGTAGAGGCTACCAAATCATTCAGAACTTTGCGGATGTCTGTGATTGGAGCTAATTCATCCAGACGTTTTGCGACTCTTTCTTCCTGGTAATCAATGGAATAGTTGGCCGCTGCTTGACGGTACTGATCCTCTGCATTAATCAGATCCCCGGCAGCGTAGAGACGGTCGGCTTCTTTGGTGATTTGTATTTTATCTGCGATGAGAAAAACCTTCTGTCCAAGCAGCACAAGCATGCATATACACAAAATGATCATAAAGTTTCGCAGGGTTATTAATTGTTTGAACGTCATATAGAGTAGCCTCTTTTTTCAAAATATAAGAAAGCCTAAGAAAGTATAAGTTTTACGGTATACATCATCCTTATATTTCTTTGAGAAACGGTTGGTTGTCATCAATAAGGATGTTTGCTTTATATTGGTTCATCTTAGCTTTCAGGTCTATTGGACCTCCGGGTCCCAGCGGTATTTGGCTTCACGAATGTCAGCTACCCTGAGGTCTAAGCCGTTCCAAGGTTCATGGGGATTCGCAGCAATGAGTTTGGACAACCGCAAGAAACGGTCCTTGGGCAGATCTTGCACGTATCGGCCAATCATATTGGAGTAGAGCAGGGCATAACGCTTCATTCTTACCGCCGCTCCTGCAACGCTCGTAAGGATGGTTAAGCCGTTAGCCATCTGGCGAATCTCCACTTCATAGTTCTTCACGTAGCGTAGTGTACGATCCTTAATGAGATCGGGACGGACTTTAGCGATCTCGCCGATATATTCGGCTAGCAGTGGTTCGAAGTCTTTTAGAAGAAGCTGCTCCAGTTCTAGATCCATATCCTTGCGGAGTAAAAATCCATGCAGCAAAGCCACTCGCTGCCGCGCGATCCGGTCGCCGCGAAGCAGGATGGAGAGCTCCCGCAGCTTCTCATAGGCAAGAACATCATCCTCACGGAGTACGGAGACAGCTTCCTGACGGTTGACCTCCAGCCCTTCCTTGATGATGCCGATCCCACGACCAAGCAGCTCATTGAGAGAACGAAGATTCTCGTTCTGCCTTACTTTTCGCTGCGTATAGTACAATAGTCCAGCAAGCACAAGACCCCCGGCACCACACAATATCATTTGTTGGATGCTATTTCCAAAATAGACAGAGGCTAGTGTGAGCAGTAAGATGAATAGTAGGCGGGTATGCATCTTCCGTCTGGCTAGTGATGCTGCGTGCTGCTCTACAGCAATAAGTGAGGCTCTGCCACATTTGCTACAGCGGTCTTCGCCAAGAGCGGTATACCGCCCGCAGTGGCGACAGATGCGCAGCTTGTCATAAGCGTAACGCGGGGCCTTGAAAGGCCGGAAGGTAACGGGTCTTTTCTTATTCACGGCCTTTATCGCCTCCGTTCAAAGCGGCTAGCAGTCGATCGTTAATATCATCACGTGTCAGTGGTTTGCGCTGATGTGCGGCATAAATGGAAATCTGAATTACGGCAATTAGGAACGTAATCCCAAGAATGACGTATGAAATCATGGAACAATCCTTTCTCATGGACGCTCTGCAGTCCAGATGGCTTTTAGAATGATAATCTTCTATGCATCAATGCACTGGGTCCGGCGGTCCTAAAGTTGAAGTTTACAAGGTTTAATTATATCATAATGGCATGCTATTTACAGATTTTAGCGATAGTGCTGAACCTGTCATATGTGCCTAATATAACACAAGAGGAGCCCTATTTATGCTTCGTAAATATCAAAGTATTAGAACAACCAAGACTCTCTTTCTACGTATCTTTCCGGCATTGCTCCTGGCTCTTTGTCTAGCTGCCTCGCCTTTTGCAGCTGTTAAGGCCTATGCGGCAACGTCGGCGCAATCTCACATTGACGCTGTGCTTCTTATTGATGTCAGCAACTCCATGAAGACTAGTGACAAGAACAAAATCGCCAACGAAGCGATGAAAATGTTCATAGATATGTTATCCACCCAAGGTGATAAAGTAGGTATTGTTGCCTATACCGACAAGGTGCAACGGGAAAAGGCCCTGCTGCAAATTAGCTCGGAGAGCGATAAGCAGGATTTGAAGGATTTTATTGATGGTTTGGACCGAGGAGCTTACACCGATATCGCTATTGGCGTAGAGGAAGCTGTAAAGGTTCTGCAGAATGGAAGTGACCCTTCCCATGAGCCTATCATTGTAATGCTCGCTGACGGCAATAACGATTTCAACAAAGCGACAGGCCGGACGCAAAGTGAATCAGATAAAGAGCTGAAGGCGGCCGTAGAGGTTGCCAAAAAGAATGGCTATCCCATCTATACCATTGGACTTAATGCAGATGGCAAGCTGAATAAACAAAGCCTCGCCGACCTGTCCAATGAGACGGGTGGTAAAGCATTTTCGACGGACTCAGCAGACGATCTGCCGCAAATCCTGAGTGAGATTTTTGCCAGCCATTTGAAGCTGAAGGTAGTGCCTGTGCAGTCGATTACTGCAAATGGCGATTATCAGGACGTGACCGTCAACGTGCCTAACGGCAGTGTTTTGGAAGCCAATATCTCAATTATGTCTTCACAGCCTGTGACAGCGAAATTAACGGACCCGTCAGGTAAAGAAGTTGCGATCCCCTCAAACAATGTCCTGCTGTCCAAGTCTTCTACTTATAGCTTGATTAAGCTACTGTCACCGCAGGAAGGAGATTGGAAACTTCAGGTTAAAGGTGTGCCAAAGGATAAGATTGATATTAATCTAGTCTTTAACTATGACCTGGAGCTTAAGATCGATGCGCTGCCATCAGCAACCTATAAAAAGGGTGATAAAATCGACATCACCTCGCATCTGTTCAGCAACGGTACTCAGGTAACACTCAGTAATTTGTATCAAGATATGAAGGCGGTACTGCTTGCTACAGATATTGATACAGGTGATGTGCAAGAAATCGAACTGGATAACTCCGGAGCTGTCTTCAAGGGTACCTTTGAGGTAAAAGAAAGCCATAACTACGAGTTGAAGGTACGGGCAGAGGAAAGCAGCTTTTATCGGGAAAGTGCACCTGTCCAGATCAGCGCGAAGACAGGCGGAGCAGCAACAACAGCACCTTCTACAGGGGCTGGCAACGAAGAACCCCTGAAGGAAGCCTCATCCAAAACCCTGTATTACATTATAGGGGGCATTCTTTTAGTGCTGGCAGCGGGTGCAGCATGGTATGTGCTGAATAAGAAATCGGCACGTGGTTTTGTTGGACAGCTGGTAGTAGAGGTTAAAGACAGCAATACGGGTGAGAAGACCTACCCACAATATAAGAAGCTTGCAGGCTTCAAGGGCAAGTTCACCCTTCATCAGCTGCTGCAATTGGCGCCTGAACTGAAGGAGAGCGAAACTGTTATTTTCACACCGGCTAAGAATGACCGATTGCTGTTACGCAGCGGAGAAGGTGTTACTGTGGAGAGATCCGGACGTGCTGCGGATGCTTCGCGTGGTCTTGAACTGAAGAGTGGGGACCGCGTTTCAGTATCTCTACAGACGGTAGATAAGACGATTTATCTGGAATATTTAGTATAGTAGGCAATGGCAATGTATGCCGCAGAAACAGTTTTGCTGCAAGATATCTGAAGTACAGCTTCCGCAAAACTTTTAGGAGGATAAGCATATGAAACCAGTAGTAAGAGAGCATATACAGCAATTGGATGTATCACTAGGCGGCGGGATTGTCAGCGATAAGATCAGGGTGGATACGATTGATAATCCGATCCTGATCATTGGACTAGGCGGCACGGGCATTGATGCTCTGCTGCGTCTTAAATATCAGATTAACCGCCGCTTTAAGCTGCCGGAGGATCCGATATCCAAGAAGAAACGGGACAAGCCGGATAATGTGGAATTTCTAGCTTTTGAGACGAATGAACAGGATCGTGGAAAAAAATACAAAGGCATTGGGCTGGACCCGCAAAATGAATTTGTACTGTTGGCGAATGCCGAAATCGGCGGATTGTTGCAGAACCGCAGTATCCTCGATTCCTATATTACGGATTGGCTGTCACCTGAGCTGAGTATTACAGATGGTATGAATGGTGCTGCTGGTGTGCGGCAGGCTGGACGTCTGCTTTTGTTCACCAAGATTAATCAGGTTGTAGGAGCGATTGATAAGAAGATCAAGACGTTATCCGTAGGCACTAACAAAAAGCTGATGGTCTTTCTGCTGACAGGTCTGTCGGGCGGTACAGGCAGTGGGGCTTTCTTGGATATTGCCTATATCGTACGCGGTATTATTGAACGTGACTACGGATCAGCCGGTATTGACCGTGTGAACACACTGGGTTATCTCTTTACACCTGACGTGAACCTGTCTAATAAAAGTCTAAGCGAGCACACGCGTGAATATATTCGCAAGAACGGTTATGCAGCGCTAAAAGAGCTGGATTACTGGATGAATGTGGACAGTCGTGGTGAGCGGTTCCAGCAGCAATACGGTAATATTTTGACGGTAAATTCACCGCTGCCTCCATTTAATCTATGTCATTTGATCTCTGCAACGAATACCGAGGGTAAGCTGCTGGAGAATGCGTACGATTACTGTATGAACGTAACGGCGGAGAACATCACGAACTTTATGGCGAGTGAAGAAAAACAGTCTGGTGAAGAATTCGCCATCCATGACTATATCAGTAATATCCGCACCAACATTGCGCAGATGAACAAGACCTACCCAGCTAACTATGAATACAACATTATCGGTGCCTCGTCCGCTGTGCTTCCGATTGAGGAAATGACGACTTACCTGGCTTTCCGCTTGTTTGATAAAATGGAAAAAATGTTCCAGCAGGCGCCAGGTCAAGAGGATGTAGAGAAATTCGCACGTAAGCTTGGAATTGATCTCGACAGTATGATCAAGACGTTTGAATCCCGTGTGCCTGAGCCGTTGCCAGGCTACGAGAACAGCGAACGCTTGAGCCATGCCAATGTTGTTAAGAATCAAGTGGTAAGCATGGATACAGAGCTGGAGCAGAACTTCCTGGCTCGTGCCCGTGAAGAATATATCAAATCGAAAAAGCAGCTGCCTGGCGAAATTGTGGGACGTTTCAGTGAAGAGCTGGAGCGCATCTTCCTGCATCCAGAGCAAGGGCCGTTCTACGTTTCCCGCTTGCTGTATACCGAGAAGGGCTTCTGTATTTTGAAGCTGATTCAGTCTTATATTGAGGCTTTACGTGAAAGCTTGTTGCGTTTGCCACGTGATATTGAGACAGCGCAGGACAGTGCGGATGAGAAGCTGAGCGATGCCCGCAGTGCTTTTGTCTCCAAAGAGAAGAAGAAAAATGCCTATATTGAGGCTAAAATCAATGAGTATTGGCTGCACGCCGATGTAGAACGCACTGAGCAAATGATTCAATTTTACGAGGACTTATATGAGCTCTTAAACGATGAGAACAGCCGGATTTACGGTGTGTTTACAGAGATTCTTAGTGCGCTTAGCTCGATTTTTGCCAAGAACGGGGACATCCTTATCAATGGCGAAGAGCAGGCAGACTATAAAGGAAACAAAACTTATTATTGGAACATTGTGAACGTGCCGGATATTTCGGCGACCATCTCCAAGATCATGGATCAGAAGGACGGCGACGACCTGATTCGTGACTTCACCCGTGAAATGCTGAAGCATTCCGGACGTTGGGTCAAAGAGCAGGAGATTGATATCGTTCGCTCAATTTCGGAATTCCTTAGCGATAAGTTTGGGGATCTGATTACCCGTTCGATGGAGGATTTCCTTGTGATGAAATTCGGCCATGAAGAGCCGCTGGATAAATTCGTTGAGCGGATTATTGCCGGTAAATTGGACGAAGAGGCTGTGCCTACCTTCCACCTTAGCAATAGCTCGGGTAGCTTACATTTCCCATCATGGGGTTTCGTTTCCGTGCCTGTTAAAGCGCCGGGTATCCTAAAAGGGATTCGTAATTATCAGAATAATGCGCTTGGCAAATCGCAATTTACGATCAAGGAAAGCCAAGTGAAAAATCGTATTTTCTGGCTTAATACACGTAATGGTGTGCCACTTTTCGTATACACGCCGCTGCGGGTGTTTGAAGAAAACTATGAGCGGACCATTCTCGACAAGGAAGGGATCGGCCGCCATCTCGTGATGACGGATAAGAACAACTGGACGTACCTGCCTTCTCCGATTCCAGAAAAATCATGGGGCGACACTTACGTCAATTCTCGTGTACGTGATTATAACGCTAGAGTGCGTGCAGACTTTGCAAAAGCGCTGGCAAGTGGAGTCATTATTGAAAAAGGTGTAGATGAGAACACAAGTAACAGATATTCTGTTGTGTTCACCAAACCTTTTGATCTGGACGCCATTTTGAACGGTTTCGATATGCAGCTGCAATCTACACGCCCAAATCTCGGTGAAGTGAAGAAGGCGGTTGATGAGCTGAAGAGCCTGCGTGAGAAGGGCTTGGAGCGGGAAGGCATTAAAGATATCTTTGGCAGCATCAACAAGGACATGGCGCAGGAGAATCTCATTCGTTCACCGCAGCTGATTTCACGTGTTCGTGTGGAGCTGGCTAAATATGCTGAACTGACTGCCAAAGCCGCTGAGCTTGAAGGTGTGCTTCATCAATATCTGGACGAAGATAAGTGGATGGATCAGTTCATTGAAGCTTTGTATACGGACAGCATTATCAAAAAAGGCGCACTCTACGTTTATGACCGTGATGAAGAAGAGGACGCTTGGGAGCCGTTTGCTAATTTGATGAAAGAGCGCAGCTACGTAGAGTATGCCGTGTATCGGCACTTCCGGGAGCTGGATGAGAAGAGCCGCAGCGTACTGCTGCGTAAGGCAGCACGTCGTGCAGGTGAAATGACTGCCGCTGAAGACGTTACCCCGCTGCTCTATAAGCTGGAAGGACTGTATGTATCATTCCTGGAAGCACGCGATAGCTTGGAGTACGAACGGGTAGAGTATGAGAGCGGCGATGAGATGTACGGATTCTACAAGAGCATGACTAGCAAGCTCGGCAGTATCCGCAGAAAGTTGAAATAGGCCTATGATCAAAACACAGGCATTATCTTATGGTGAACAATATGCGGTACAGGAAGAGGCACAGCGCAGCAAAGGGGATGGACGCAGCAGCATCCATTACCCTGCCCTGTTTCTGTTCGTAGGCGACAAGGTTGCTCCGGCCATCGGTCCGGTGCTGGATAGCTGCGAACGAAAATGGGATAACGCCGGCGGTGTTATGGCATTACATGCTGTGTCAGGTGCGGCAAAAGAGGGAATAGACGGAAGTATAAGTGGATCAGTTGCGGGAGGAAAAGACCGGGTGCTGGCCATGGCCTTGCCGGAAACGGCAGGGTCAGATCCACGCACTGTGCGTCATGAACTTTACCGCAAGTTTCATGAGGATACACGTTATCTTGCTGAAATGAATAAAGTTATCCGGCGGCTGAGCAACAGTATAGCGGATTATGGACGTCTATATTCATCTTTTGACGTCATCCATCTCTCTATCATTACGCGGGTTGATGATCCGCTTAATGTATTGCTGCCGGAAATTACACTGCTGGCTCGTGCTGTACTCGGCCAGTCCTTTAAGTCCGTACAGACAGATCTCTACGCTCTGATCAATGAGCGGGAGCAAGGGGATAATTTTGGATATTCCAGCTCAGTAGGGCTGGCTTTTCTGCGTGAATTGGACAGAATGCAAGCTACGGACTATAAGTTTAATGCGCCGTTACTTGTGACGGAAGACGGTCTGTCGATTCCAGTTGCCCATGGTCCTTCCGCATTATTTGACCTTGTGTATCTGCTCTCCGATAAGAATGAGCGCGGTATGATGTCTGCACACGGTATGGATGACAACTACGAGATTATTTCTCATATTAGTCTGCTCAAAAATCGGGTCCGCCCGGCTTCTGATCAGGCTACTGGTCATGGCGGATATAACAATATGACCTTCAAAAGCGGCATCAGGGGCAGCACTGGAAGACAAGGCTACGCCTCTGCTGGCTTTTCCGGGGTAAGAAGACCTAATGTTCAAATTGCTTTGGCGGTGCTGTATCATGCGTTCCGGCGGCTTGTCTCCGATATGCGTGAGGGCAGTTCGTGGACTATACGTGAACGGCAGGCTTTGTTAGGGCTGGACCCTGACAGCTTGCGGGAACACGCGGTACAGCTACTTCCGGAGAAAGACGGCCTGAATGAAATGACGGGGTTAATGAGTCACGGACGCCCTTCCTATAATGAACTGAAGCAGCTGTCACTTCGTGAAGCTGAACGGCAGTTGTTCGGTGACGGGGGCGAAGCTTATTTCCGCAATAACTTTGTGGCAGAGTCAAACCGGAGAGTAGAGGGAATGAATCCATTACGCCAATGGCGCACTATGCTGGCGGCACAGGAAACATCTACGCCAGCGGTAAGCTTTTATCAGCTTGCGGAGTGGACGGCAGATCGTGATGAAGCCGGAAGTGTGCTCCATCTTTTACGTCAGCATATGGCAGGCTTACGTTCCGCGATTCTCTCCATGCAGGAGGAGCTTGAGGATCTTTATGCAGAAAGCGTGGAGCGCCAGCCGTTCCAGCGTGTGCCGCTTTTTGACAAAAGAACAGTACGTAACTTCATTCATTACTTATTCTCAGCCGTATATGGCAAAAAATATGAACTATTGGGCCTAGAAAGTGAGCTTGCCCTATGCAGTCGTTTGGAATCTGCACTTGAGCAGCTTCATATGGAAAGTATGGCCCGTGTGAAAGCTATGGAGACTTTGGAGGAAGAATTGCGTATTACTGTTATGGACAGCATTGGGCGAACAAACGAAACAACGGGCCAGAACGTAATGGAATACTACCGCGTAGTCACAGAAGAAGTGATGAAGGATATCGAAACCCGGCGTGGACCTGGAATATTCTTCAGTGAGAAGTACATGGGCAGTATCTCCAAGCTCTTAGAACAAGGGAAAGAAGCTGTGATTGAGCGTTTGATTGATATTTGCCGCCGGGAGCTGCTGACAGCAGAACCTTTCAATTTATCTTTTGAGGAAGAGCTTCTGCGGCGTGCAAATGTTGCGGCAGCCTATGAGAATCGTCAGGTTCTATCGAGGGAAGAGCTGTTCAAGCGCTTGTATCATAATTTAGAAGAGGGCGCGGCCATTAATGTTCGGTTATTCGAATATACGCAAGAGCATCGTCATGAGGAGAAATATTTCTTCGGAGACAGTTCATCAGAGTTTCTACGCTACGCCTTTGGAGTAGATGAGACAACCCGGATTTACCGGTTAGGATTCGTGCATGAGCAGCGGAGGAGCGGAGTGGAGAAGCTAAACCTGATGGGCGGCTTTCATTTAGAAGACCTGCTCTATTATCGCAACGGTAAGGTCTATTATGAGACTTATGCTCAGAATGGCTATCAGCTCCATGGGCTGAGTGAAGATCAGCTTCCTGAGATGCGCTGATGGCGTAATAGTTAGGCCCCCTCACTTTGAGTCCCTTTATTGCCTTTGTGCAATAGAGTCATCGGATATAACGCTTAATTAGAGTTCCGGGATAGGGACATTTCTCCTTATTTCCAATGCACACTATGCAATAGAATAGAAATAGTTGTTCCTCCTACTCCATTCTATTGCACAAAGTGCAATCTGGGGGATGATATCACATCCGGGTAGCCCGTTTATCGGGCAGCATAACCCCCGGATTGTTTAAAGGATAAGAGTACAATTCAGATTTTACCCGGAAAGGAAGTATAACGATGCAGAGAAAAATCAATCTGCTGCTGCTCTTCTTCAGTCTGATCGGCGGCGGGGTCGCCTTTCTTTTTGGCGAATGGCTGCTAAGCTGGTATAACGATCTGCCTTCCATCCTGCTTGTGGGTATTTATTTTGCCATTGTGGCGCTGGGAGTCGGTGTAGGCTGCCTGCTTGCAGAGATGATCTCGCCACGGCTGAACGGAGCTTCATGGAAACAACGCTACCTGGGGTTATCGTGGAAGCTGCTGCCTCTGATGATTGTTCTTGCACTTGGTGTTGGAGCCTTAACGGAGTTTGTTTATGAGCTGAATTTTGGCGGAGCCAGACCAGTTAAGAATGTAGTAATGGCTATCGATGACTCAGGCAGTATGACACAGAGTGATCCCGATAATAGCCGGTATTCCGCAGCAAAAGCGTTAATTACAAAAATGGACACTGACAATAAGGTAGCCGTGGTGACCTTTAACAACGAAGCTGTAGTTGTCCAACCTTTAACGCCACTTTCAAATTCGGAGAATCGTGAGAAGGTGCTGACTGCAATCGATAATCTGCAGCCAACCGAAGGCGGTACGAATATTAGCGGTGCGGTCTCGGAGGCACTCAAGGAGATTGACAGTGACGGCAAAAAAGACCAAGGAGCCATGGTCATCTTGTTGTCTGACGGAGTGAGTAATTTCGATACCACAAGAGAGTTGCAGGCTTATGTAGAGCGCGGCATTGCCGTGAATACCATTGGTCTGGGCTTGAATGATCCAGCAGGCACTCAGCTGTTGCAGGATATTGCGAGAGTGACAGGCGGACACTATTATGATGTCAAGGATTCAGCCCTACTGGGCGATGTGTTCCAGCAGATCTATGACCGTCTGGGAGATCGGACGCTGCTAACTGAGCGCAGTGATTCAACGGCAGACAGTCCTTATTATGCTGCGGTTCGTATTTTGTCACTGATGTTGATGGGAGCTGCGCTTGGATTAGGTCTGGGAATTATGTTTGATAACCGTCATTTGGCTAAAAGCTTTGGGATTGGCGGCGTAATATCAGGCTTGTTCGCAGGACTGATTCTGGAATTTGGACTTAGCGGTGACTCCTTTACAGATAGTCTTATTCGTCTTCTGGCTGTTCTTATATTAGCTGCTATTATTGCATTATTTACAGGCGTCATTCCGGTAGGAGAAGGACGTATTTATCGAAATAGAAGAAACAATAACGCAGCGCCTGCACCAGCATCGGATAACTTTCCGGGTCGGCGCAGAAGCCGGAACAGCAAAGGATTCTAGTCTAGCGGAAAGGGGTTTACAGTAATGAGGTACGCCGAGGTTAATGCTTCCGCTCCGGGAATAACGGATGTGACATCCCAAGTGGATGACCGATTCTGTACGCTGAGATGGCGCTGGCCGGACGGCGTGCAGGCGGTGTACATCCACAAAACCTCCGCAGAAGCGGCTGACATGGGAACCGGAGATGATCCGCCGATCGGGATGAAGCTCTACACTCGTGAGGAATACAAATCTAACAATGGTTATCGTGATCGATTGGATGAGATCGGATTGATATCCTATACGATATTTGCTCGTCTTGCTGAGAACGGTGAGACTGCCCTGGTGAGGCAAAATGATGGTGTGAACCGGGTGATGGTCAGTGCAGGCAAAGCCCGGATCTATTATTCCATTCAACAAAAAAAGGCCTTATTCGGAAAACAAAAGACCGTACATATGGCGATTACGGCAGAAGTGCCCGTGGCACGGGATGTCCTCTGTTATGTCAAGAAACGTGGAGGGCATCCGGCAGGGAAAGAGGATGGTATTCTCTTTCCCTTCGTTCAGGATTTCGCTCCTGGACGCAATGTACTTCCGCCGATTGAAATCGGTAAGGATGATTTTGTACGCATCTTTTTCACCGATGGCAAGAAATATGGGCTTTATTACGAATTGGTACCGGAGTGAGACTCGGTCTACACGTACAAGCGGGTAATGAGCAGTGGCGTTCATAGCAAGTACGTAGATACAACTTTTGGGAGGATGAGTAGATGTCTTTTTTTAGCCGTTTTATGAAAAAGAATCAGCCGGAGCCGCGGCCGCTTTTTTACGATATAGTGTGTCCGTATTGCTTCACCAAGTTCTCTCCGGAGGATGTCGTCTTTCGGGCTATGCACAGCCGGGAGGACGATGAAAATTACGCATTGGGTGAGGATGACGCCTTGAACAAATACCGTGAGCGCTTTGGGCTTGATACGGTAGATGACATAGAAGCGATTATCAACCCGGCGGATATTCCGGAAGAATATCATCATTACACGGATCATGTGTTAACTGGGCTTACGGATCGTTACGGTGTGCTTACGCGCAGACGGCTTTGCCCGTCCTGCCATAATGAGCTGCCGGTGACTGCCGGGAAGGTGCCGAGTAACATCATCTCGATTATCGGGGCATCCCAAGTCGGGAAATCGGTGTATATGACCTCGCTGATCCACACATTGCAGCATACTACAGCAGGTCATTTTGATGCCGCTTGTATGCCGCTTAATGCAGAGATTAGCCGTAAGTTCCGTACATTATATGAGGAACCGCTTTTTGAGCGTGGGGATCTGCTGGCTTCTACACAGAAGGAAAAAATGCAGGAGCCTTTTATCTTTCAATTTGTCTTTAAGGATGAAAATAAACCGCCACTGACACTTGTATTCTTTGATGTAGCAGGTGAGGGGATGGTGGATCAGGATTATCTTGGACTTCATGGTCAGCATATCAAGAACTCTGCGGGTATTCTGTTTATGGTCGATCCGTTGCAAATCCGTTCTATCCGTGAAAAAATTCATATTAACATCGGTGACCGCCCGGGAGAATGGGTCTCACAATATGACGAGCCGCGCGATGTGGTGCTGACGATGTTCGGTGATTTTATTGCCTATCAGGAAAAGAGCAAAACAGACATTCCAACAGCGGTTGTGCTTGCCAAAAGTGATATGCTGCATTCACTGAAGGATGAGGATGGCGATTACATCAAGTCCAACAGCAATGTGTTCAATAACTATGTTCATCGCAAAACATTAAACATGGACGAATTCCATAATATCGACGGGGAAATTCGCAGATTTATTGGTAAGGTGGACAGACCCTTTAAAGATACAATGGATGTTTATTTCGCGAATACGGGTTATTTTGCAGTATCTGCGTTGGGCAGCAACCCTGTGAATCAAAAGATTGAGGGTGTAGTAAGCCCGATTCGTGTAGACGAGCCTTTTATTTGGCTGCTGCATAAGCTGAAGTATATTGAGGGGAGCGACGGCCCGTGAATGTTTTCTCAGGGTCAACAATCGCCCAACAGATGTACACCCGCGAACGCCGCGGAGTGTTTCGTTCCACAGAAGGCTTCGATACGGTAGCTAAATCAGATAGTCTAGACAATAATTTTGTGAAAAAAATCCTTCATCCCTTCTGCCTCTACGATGCTCCTGCGGAGTTAACCGCACGTGGAGAGAAGGATGAGGCTGCATATCCTGGTGCGCTGCACCTATTTCATGCTGAGAACGGGGATACAGTTATTGGGGTTAGTCGTTATCAAGCGGCCGATTTCACAGGCCAACGAAGCGCTTTTTTTGCACATAACTATGTAGTTCCTGCTTCACGTTCCGAAGAAATTGTGCAGAGCTATGTAGACTGGCTGCATGCTGATTTTGCAGAGCGTTATACTGGAGAGCTTGGTGGAACCTTGCCGGAGCTGCCCTCTATTCCAGTTGTTCGCACAGACCGCAGCCCGGATCCAATCGCAGGCTTACGTCTGTTAGGGATTGATGAAGGGATATTCAAGGCATTATTGCAAGCGGTGATGCTCTCTGTAGCAGGTAAGAAAAAAATCTACGTGGCTCTAAACGTACCTATCACCGAGTTGTCTGCGCGGGCGGTGGAGCTTACAGAAATTCTGTATAGCGTGCTGCCGTATGAATTCCGCCGTAGATTAGGCGTGATTACCTATGCGAATGAACCGCAAAGCCGTAAATATATACATCTTAGCTTTGTGGAAAAAGGTTCACTTCGTCCCGGTGACCGCAGTATTGAGAAGGATTATACCTTTGATTTGGCTTCCGGACGGATGGGGAATGTCGATTTTGGCGAGACCCGCCAGCCTTATGCTGATTTGGTGTGGAAGCTATTACTGCTGAATCCAGGAGATATTAACGACTTCGTTAGCTTCGCCGATCAGATTCTGCGTGGAGAGAGTCCTGAGCACAAGCTAACCCTTTCTTTCTATAATGAGCTGGCTATATTTTATGAGATTGAGCAAGGGAACGAGCATTTATATACGGAAAACAAGAGTGCGGTGCTAAGTGGTTTGCTTTCTTACCTTAAACCAGACGGTGCAATTCATTCTAGAATCCGCTTGAATGATATTTTCTTAGAACGGTTTGACCGGGAATTTGATCTGATTCGGCAAAGAAATGTGCCAGATCCGGCGATTATGGAATGCTTTAAAGAGTATTTTGTACTTAAGGATCACAATTACAGGGTCAGAATCGTGGATTATTTCATCAATGGGATGCTTCATAGTGTGGAAGCGGGCCGCAAGGATATTTTGAGTGCTGCTTACGGGATCATTGAGAGTAATGATGAGTTAAGTGCAGCTTACTTCCAGCGCGTGATGTCTGAAACTTATTTCCGTAAGCAGCTACTTGAGCCTTATATGGAATCAAGACTAGCTGCGGCGTCCAGATCTGCGGATATTCTGAGCTTTGTGCTCCATTGGGGGCGGTTCCTGCCAGTGGCGTTAGAGCAGTCTTTTGCTCAAAATGCTGTGAAGGATTATTTGCTAGAAAAGCTCCAGCTGGAGCATGATCCGGTGGCTTCTGTGGCGGAAATTCATGAAATTGTAGATAAGGCAGAAAAAGATCGCCGCAAAGGAACGGGAGTTGCTCCTAGAGCACTCTCCCTAATGCAGGATCTTGCTGCTTCAGCAGATAGATTCTTACTGAACCGCTTATCGCTTTCTGATATGACGCAGGAGGAGCTTCTGGAGGTAGTTTTTTTACGGTATGGTAATGTTGTCGATTGGCAGCCGCCACTGGATAGGATTAGCAAGCAGAAAGAGAATGCGCTGCGTGCCGCTTACCGCTGGTTTGGTGAAGAGAAGCCGAATGAGGAGATTTTTACAGGATTGTCTCCGCAGGAACTAGACGATGTGCAGCTACTGGGTCGTCGTTTGCTAAAAGAGGCGCGTGTTCTGGAACCCTTTGAACGGCTTCCGCTAGCCTTTTACTACACAACTCAGCGTGAAGGGGGTCCGCTGGATTACGATGCGCTTCTGGAGCTGTTAAAGCGTAAAGCCGGTTCCGACAAAGAAATCATCTATCGGTTTTTTGCTTGGTCGCAAGGCAATCCTTTATTTACGGTTTCGAATAAAAAGCTGCAACCGGGTTACCGTAAGGCGATTCTGAAGTATTTCCTGAGCAGTGATCGTGAAGCGTTCAAGAATCGGGAATTCCGAAAGAACTATGTCGCGGCAGCTCGGCCTGCTCTGCAAAATGTGTACAATGAAGCCCGTTCCCAACTGGCTTCCCCGCTGGCGCGCTGGATCAGCCGCAGCCGATTTCGACTCTTAATCTCCGGCTCCATTACGGGTATTCTGGTGATTATTGCAATTATCGTATTCAGTATGCTGCGTCCGGATGATACGAAGACGGCTCTGCCGGGGACAAGCCCTGAGCCGACCCCTGTTCAGAGTGCAGGCAATATGCTGCCTCCAGCTTCAGTATACTTGAAGGATCAGAGCGTCGAAGGAGATAAGGGGAGCAGCATATTGGTGTTCACCTTCGCAAGTGCAGATGACTGTGTGCAGTTTCAACCGACTGAGATTAGTTTAATGTCTTCGTCTACAGAGATAGATAAAAGCTTTAAGGTCGCTGCCACGAATGGCACTTGTCCAGTGCCGTTAACGGATGGGACGGATGAGGGAAACACCGCTGACGAGTCAGATACCGCTGGCACTACTGGAGGAACAGCAGAAGGTGCAGATGCTACTAATGCTGTAGCTGATGCATCTCCGTCTCCTACGCCTTCCTCTGATACTGAGGACAGCACTGGGTTGCCTTCCGCAACAGCTGTGACTGAAGGTGAACAACCTTCCTATCAGGTTGAGGTTACATTGGAGCCTGGAGTGACAATTCTAGAGAAAAGTATGATCAAAGCCGGAAGATTTACACTGATCGTAGATCCCGACCCTAATATTCCACCAGCTTCTGATTCAAGTGCTGAACCCTCCCCGACTGCAAGTCCGGAAGGAACAGCAGAATAACAAGCTTTCTGAACAGCAATACCTACCGGGAGGTGGTATATTGCTGTTCATTTTTTTTGCTGCCCATACTTAGCTTTTCTATAGACATGCTATGTATTAATAGATATGATTATGGATGTCAAAATAAGATACTACATACTGGAAAAGGTGCAGACTCTATCAATCTAGTCGTCTGCTTAAAAGGGAAGTCCGGTGCAAGAGTCCGGCGCGGTCCCGCCACTGTATGTGCGGAGCGTTTCTTCTATAAGCCACTGCCCCGAAGGTAGGGTGGGAAGGTGAAGAACAGCGATGAAGCATTAGCCAGGAGACCTGCCTTTTTCGTGAGCGTTTCTATTCTTCGTGGGGTAAGAATGTGGAACATATACAGATGGACTGTTGGCAGGAAGCAAGCGCCGCAGCCTCAATTTGTAATCTTCCCTGACCGCCCTCCAAAGGGGCGGTCTTTATGTTATGCGTCTTATTCCCGGCAGTACCCATTCTTATACAGAAAGAGGTTAAACAATGAAGAAAATCATGTCTTCCAAGTTTGTAGCACTTGGGCTGGCCTTATTCATGGTCATTTCAATTCTAGGAACATCTCTTGCTCCGGCGGGACAAATATTTGCAGAAGCGAGCGCTGGCGCCGGTCTGGAGGCAACTGCTGCGGAGCGGATTAATGTTGCGGATGCGACTTATGCGGCTGCAGAATATCTCTTGAAAGGTGGCGTGCAATCGGATTGGCAAGCCATTGGATTAGCGCAAGCAGGGTACAAGCTGCCAGCTAGTTACCATTCAGAGCTTGAGAAAAAAGTAAAGGATGCAGCTGGAAATTTCGCCAATGTAACCGATTATGCTCGAATCGTGCTCGCAGTGAGAGCGATTGGTGCAGATCCTACTAGCTTTGCTGGTAACGGAACGACTCCTGGCTATAATCTGATTGAGAAAATTTATAATAACAGCAAGCTCAGTGAACAGACGCTTAATAATCCGGTATATGCTTTACTTGCGCTGGATTCTGGTAAATATAATATCCCAAGTGACGCGAAATGGACGGCGGATAAGCTCCTTACGGAGATTCTCTCCAAACAGAATCCAGATGGGGGCTTTGCACTAACCTCAGGCGCAAGTGAGCCTGATATGACAGCGATAACCTTGACGGCTCTGGCGGCACATAAAAATAATCCCGAAGCCTACTTAGCAGGGCTACAAGCCGTAGCCTGGTTATCCGCAGCTCAAGATAGCCATGGGGGTTACGGTGACAGTGCTGAAAGTAGCGCACAAGCAATCCTTGGACTCACATCCTTCGGAGTTGATCCTAGTGGATTAGAATACACCAAAAACAAAGTGGATCTAATGGAGAACCTGCTTAGCTATCGTCTAGCTGATGGTAGCTTCACCCATAGCCGTGGTGGAAGCAGTAATGTTCTGGCGACAGAGCAAGGGCTTCAGGCGCTGGTTGCCTATAATTTGCTGTATAAAGGAAGCAACAGTAAGCTATACGATTTTTCCAAATCCTCCATTCAGAGCTCACTCATCTACGCTCCAGTAACGATTGAGGGACCACAGGCCACGTTGGCACAAGGGTACGCCTATGCTGGCAACGCACTTGGAGCGTTAGAGAAGCTGGCGCTTCAAACGAACTTGCCGATCACGAATCCTTCGGGCAGTTATGTGACTGGCATCGGAAGTATTGCTGCTGGAAGCTTTGGTGGTTATGACGGATGGATGTATGTTGTATCGCGTGACGGAAAATGGATTAATCCCGATGTAGGCATGAGTGATTTTGTACTTAAAGATTCAGATCAGGTACTGGTTTATTATGCCGGAGACGACACTAAGCTTGTGGATTCCGTTACGCTTTCCAAAGCAAATCTTAAAGAGGGCAATTCTTTTACCGTCACTGTAACTAGTAAGACGTGGAAATGGGACGCTGCTACGAATACTTCCTCTCCTGTAACTGCAAAAGCTGCGGGTGTTCAGGTCCAAATTGGAGCTCACAAGGTAACGACGAATGCTAAAGGTGAGGCCGTATTCTCAGGAAATATGCCCGCAGGTGACTATACACTGACTGTAACTGGCTACCGTGAAGGTAAAGCCCCAACGATTGCTAAATATACAAAAGCTCTAAAGGTGATTTCTAAGAATGTAACAGCTTCGCTTACCGTTGAAGGCCCGGAAGGGTTGATTAGTGAGGGGACTTTAAAAGCCTCCAATGCCCTTGAAGCGTTGCAACAACTAGGGTCTACCGATGATTTTAAAGTAGATATCACCAAATCGTCTTATGGCAACTTTGTATCAGGTATCCATGGAGTTTCGCAAGGTACTTACGACGGATGGTGGAGCTTCGTGGTATCACGCGGCGGGGAGTGGATATATCCAAGTGTGGGTATGGATGCGTTCGAACTACAGGAATCCGATCGTGTGCTTGTCTATTATGCAGGAGAAAATACACAGGTTGTAGATTCTGTGGTGCTTTCCCCATCACAGCCAAAAGCTAATGAAGCTTTTACTGTAAAGGTTTCACAGAAAAAGTGGGTGTGGAATCAGGAAAGCTTCACTTCTGATCCGGTTATCTCACCGGCTGCAGGTGTGCAGGTTTCGATTGGTGATAAGAAGGTAATCACGAATGAACAAGGTGTAGCTGTTGTTGATGGGGGTCTCCCGGCAAATAGCTATACACTGACTGTTACCGGTTATACTAAAGACAGCGTACCGAGCGTAGCGCGTTATACTCAGTCTCTGACTGTCGGATCGTCTGTTATTGCTCCAGCAAAAGCTACCGCTACCCTCTCAGTGATTGGAGATAGCCGGAAAGGAACCATCCTAGCCAGTACAACAGTAGCTCTAAAAGAGGGCGAAACGGCTTATAGCTTACTAGTCAGTCAATTAGGGACTAAGGTAGTATCATCCGGCAATGCTGGAAGCATCTACGTGAAATCTATTGACGGGTTGGCTGAATTTGATGGAGGTCCAAGCAGCGGATGGAAGTATAAAACGAACCGGGATGCGGATCCAAGCATCAGTGCAGACAGTTATATTTTGCAGAACGGTGATACTTTGTACTGGTACTATACCTCTGGAGAATAAGGAAGAGGAAGTTTGAGGAGGCGGGCACAGGGATTCGGAGTAATAGCGGATCGGGTGCCCGTCCTTTTTATATTTGAGGAAAGTCGTTTTATGACAATATATACTTTTATTCGACACAATATTTAAAAAATCATCAAACTCTTAGCCCTTCCGACCGATAAAAATAGATAGATCATAAGATAATGTGAAGGCGGAGTGTAGATGAAAAATTTGAAAGTGAAATACAAAATAGGGTTGCTTTTGGTATTCGCTGTAATCATGGTTAATGTTGTAGGTGGCATAGGCATCATTACGATGACCCAAATGGCCGAAAAAACAAATGAGACATATAATGAAAATTTATTGCCTGTTTCTTACGTAGGGCAGATGCGTACGAATAATCGGGCTATTGAATCCTATCTTTTGGAGCGTTTGATTAGCGTAAATGCCAGCAAAAACAAAGAACTTTCTGAGAGTATCCAAGTGAAGGTTCAGGATAATAATGAACTTATGAACAAGGTGAAAGCGATTCAGTATAATGATCCTGCTATTGTAAGTAAAATCAAAGAGTATGAATCCTTTTTGCCAGATTATCGTGCACAGCGGGATAACATTATAAAGATTGCTGATAGTAATCATAATCAAGAGGCCTATAAAGTATTTTCAGGCGAATTTAACGAATCCCGTGAAAAAATGATCAACCTACTTAAAGGAATTAGTGATTCTTTGCTTAAAGATGCTGATGAACACAATTCAGATTCCATGGCAACCGCTAAAAGCATGCGGGTAAACAATACCATAATGATTACGTTCGCCTGGGTGATTTGTTTCGTAATTAGTATTGCAATTATTCGACTGATAACAAAACCCCTTAAAGAACTGCAAGGACTAATGAAGCGGGCAGAAGATGGAGATTTGACTGTGGTAGCAACTTACACCGCTAAGGATGAGATCGGCCAAATTAACAGTTCATTTAACAATATGCTGCAGGGCTTGCGGAAGATGATGCAAGGGATTGCAGAGAGTGCAGAACTGCTGTCAGCTTCATCGGAAGAGATGAGCGCTAGTGCTGAGCAGACCTCATTGGCTTCACAAATGATCGCTGTATCTTCTGGAGAGATTGCTGCGGGATTTGATGAGCAGACAGAGAGCATTAACAGTACAACACGTTCAATAAAAGCAATGACCAATGATATTGCAGCCGTAGAGGGCAGCAGCTATGAAATGTCGGATCTTATGGGAGTAGTTTCCGGTTCATCGGATCGTGGAGTAGAGGCTGTAGACCAAATCATTGTGCAGATGAAGGAAATTGACCTCAGTGTAACTCAGAGTCAGGAGATTGTTTCTAATCTAGGGACATTGTCACAAGAGATTAATACAATTATTACAACGATTAACGGTATTGCTACACAGACGAATCTGCTTGCGCTCAATGCTTCTATAGAAGCAGCACGGGCTGGTGAGCATGGACGGGGATTTGCTGTAGTTGCTGGAGAAATTCGTAATCTGGCGGAAGCAACTAGAAATAGTTCTTTGCGGGTTACAGATATTATTACACATATCCAAAAGCAAACCGAAAGCGCAGTAGAATCCATGGCTTTGGGTACTGAGCTAGTCACCAATGGCGTAGTTCAAAGTCATCTGGTATCTCAAGCTTTTCATGAGATTCAGACTTCCATTAAAGAAGCTACCTTACAGACAGCGGAGATTAGAGAAGCGGTTGCTCATGTAGCCATGGAATCACAAGGTGTGGCAGCAGCTATGGAACAGGTCAACGTTATATCTAGCAAAGGTGCAGAAGGTGTTCAGGACACAAGTGCAGCGAGTCAGGAGCAACTATCCGCAATGGAGGAAATGTCAGCTTCAGCTCAGTATTTAGCGGTGCTCGCAGAAGATCTGCAAAAGACATTGTCCAGCTTCAAACTATAGGCTTCATAATATTGTTAAAACCAGCAGAGCAGCGGTTCTCCAGTAACGGAGATCGCTGCTCTGCTGTTTGTAATTATAGCAGATTGGGAGCAAGTGCGAGCCAACTGATCTCAGTTGGTCAAGGGGGAGGGATGTAAGCTGGTCTCAGTAGGTCAGGAGCGGATAGATGTAAGCTGGTTTCAGCGGGTCAAGGGGGGAGAGATGTAAGCAGGTCTCAGTAGGTCAAGGGGGGAGAGATGAAAGTTGATCTCAGTAGGTCAGGAGCGTATAGACGTAAGTTGGTCCCAGCAGGTTGCGGGCAAACATATGCTATGTGATCTCCAGCCCACACTAGTGGTAAGACGGAGGCGTGGAAACAATAAAAACCTAGGAGATGATCGGTATGCTCATACATCGTAACCCCGTACCCCGTAACTCGTATCCCGTACCCCGTACCCCGTACCCCGTAACTCGTATCCCGTACCCCGTACCCCGTACCCCGTACCCCGTACCCCGTACCCCGTACCCCGTACCCCGTACCCCGTACCCCGTACCCCGTACCCCGTACCCCGTACCCCGTACCCCGTACCCCGTACCCCGTACCCCGTACCCCGTACCCCGTACCCCGTACCCCATACCCCATACCCCGTACCCCTAGTGTTCCCGGCTGATCTCTAGTTTTTCAAACACACTGTCTACTTGATATTCCCCAGTTTAAGGTCATCTGGGTCCGATGCGTGGGCTCATACCCATCCCCATATGCTATCGGACTCAGTAGCCGCTATTTGCACATTTATCGCCTTTATAGCGAAGTTTCGGACACCAGTGCAGCTATTGGTGTGGAAAACGCTGATAACTGGTGTTTTTTGCACCAATAGCGGCTATGAGGTCCGATAGTATCCGAAATATAGCTAAATCCAGCAATTAAGGTCATCTGAGTCCGATAGCGTGGGCTCATACTCATCCCCATATGCTATCGGACTCAGTAGCCGCTATTTGCCCATTTATCGCCTTTGTAGCAAAGTTTCGGACTCCAGTGCAACTATTGGTGTGGAAAACACTGGTAACTGGTGGTTATTGCACCAATAGCGGCTATGAGGTCCTATAGCATCCGAAATGTAGCTAAATCCAGCAATTAAGGTCATCTGGGTCCGATGCGTGGACTCATACTCATCCCAACTGGTTTGGCGGACACAGCAGACGCCATTCGCTCATTTAGTGGCTTGGGAGTGGAGTTTAGGACTCAGCAGCCGCTATTTCCATATTTATCGCCATTGGAGCGAAGTTTCGGACTCCAGTGCAACTATTGGTGTGGAAAACGCTGATAACTGGTGTTTTTCGCACCAATAGAGGCTATGTGGTCCGATAGCATCCGAAATATAGCTAAATCCAGCAATTAAGGTCATCTGAGTCCGATAGCGTGGGCTCATACTCATCCCCATATGCTATCGGACTCAGTAGCCGCTATTTGCCCAATTATCGCCATAGGAGCAAAGTTTCGGACTCCAATGCAGCTATTGGTGTGGAAAACACTGATAACTGGTGTTTTTTGCACCAATAGCGGCTATGAGGTCCGATAGCATCTGAAATATAGCTAAATCCAGCAATTAAGGTCATCTGCGTCCGATAGCGTGGGCCCATACTCATCCCCATAGGCTATCGGACACAGCAGACGCCATTCGCTCATTTAGTGGCTTGGGAGTGGAGTTTCGGACTACACAGTAGCTGCTATTCGCATATTTGTCGCCATAGGAGCGAAGTTTAGGACTCAGCAGCCGCTATTTGCCCATTTATCGCCATTGGAGCAAAGTTTCGGACACGAGTGCAGCTACTGGTGTGGAAAACGCTGATAACAGGTGTTTTTCGCACCAATAGCGGCTATGTGGACCGATAACACCCGAAATAGAGGCAAATCCAGCAATTAAGGTCATCTGGGTCCGATAGAAAAATTCGGGAGCATGAATGTGGTTGGATTAAACAAAAATTAGTGTTTAGTTCAAGACCAAAAAAAGAGGGAATCCCAATAGCTAGTTCACAGCTGTTGGGATTCCCTCTTGATTTTTTTGAAAAACTCAGCGTGTATCCTTCCAGAAATTCAGAGGTTTCAGATCTGAGCTAATGACGTGGAATGTATATCCTTCTTTTTTCAATGACTCTAAGATACGCGGAAGTACTTTAAGCGTAGCTTTTTGATCATGCATCAGAATCACTGGATTGGTCTGCGATTTCTGCAGCTTATGAACCTGATTCATTACCGAATTATAGATCGTCGTACTAGCATCCTTGTATTTCCAATCCTCTGAGTCCACGTTCCAATCCCATAGATGATAACCTTGAGCCAAGACTTTATCTCTAAAGGCCTTTGTGAAATAAGGCTTGCTTCCATAAGGAGGACGAATCAGTGTAGTGCTTTGACCTGTAATCTTTTTCAAAATGGCATTATCGTTATCCATCTCTCCCAGCGCAGCCGCAGGTGAAGCATAAAACTTCTCTTTCCGGTGCGTCATTCCATGCAATGCGAGAGCATGCCCTTCATTCGCAATCCGTTTCACTTGCGCAGTATGCTGGTTCATATTCGGTCCGATCATGAAAAAAGTTGCCTTCGCATCATATTTTGCCAAAATATCAAGCAATGTAGAAGTTGTAGCCGTTGGCCCATCATCAAAGGTGAGGTATACGGTCTTACCTTGCTTCCCAACAGTTGGCGTAGAAGTTCCAGGAGTTGCGGTTGGCTTCAATTCCTTTTTAAACTTACTTACAAATGTTGCATCATCTAATGTAGCCGAGCCGTCTTTTACACGCAATAAATATTGATCTGCTTTAAAGGAAATTCCAAAACCAAGATAAGAGGTCAATTTCAGTGGAACCATTGTTTTTCCGTTTTTCAAAAATGTACTCATGGATATGGTCTTTCCATCGCCTAGAGTAGCTGTTGCATGATCATTCAGCAGTTTGATTGATCTGTTCTGACCTGTAACTTTTATCCCATCGCTCACTCCAGTTAGCGTTAACTTAAGTTCCTGTGATAGATCACGTAGAGGAACGTAATAGGTATCTTTTACCGAAACTGCTTCAATAGTTGTTAACTTATCGTTCACACCTAACCTAAGGGAGCCTGCACCTGCTGCATTCACTGAATCTATCGCTCGTATTGATCCGGAACCAATGAATAATACGATTAATAATAGCCATACTTTCTTTAAAGACATCGTCAAAAATCTCCTATCTATGTATATTTGTCTATTACCTTATCATACATTGATAGAATGAAATTTGAGAGATTGTAACCCCCAGCAGAATAATTTGTTACCTTTTAGAAGTTAACTGTGATTTCAACCACAATCATAAAAAGCACGCGACTCCGGCTAAATACTGGCGCATCAACAAAAAATGGTTAAAATCACCCCGTTTTGCGCAGAATAGATGTGTCTAAATTAGCAACTTTAGTAAACTATTGAACAAAGTTTGAACGGAATTTTTCAACCCATAAACAGCGCCGTTACAGTGATCTTTATCATACTATTAGAAACTTGTAACAAATTGATCACACATATTTAACTTGTTCGCCATTATTAAGGTCTTTTTTAGGCTAAATGGAAAAATAAGTCTTTTGCTTTCTTCCCCATAAATTCTTACTATATATTAAGGTTAATGTTGAGGGTTAATAAAAGAAGTATTGAAGGAAGGAGCTTAAGCATGAACAAAAAGGGACCGTTATACGCTTTATTTCTCAGCCTAATTTTACTCTTGCCAGGATGCAGTTCAATCGCTGTTCTGAATCCGAAGGGGCCGGCTGCAAGAACTTTATCTGACACGATCATTCTCTCCATTGTTATGATGCTCGGCGTTCTGGCAGTTGTCTACATCTTATATGTCTTTGTGCTTTTGAAATACCGTGCTAAAAAAAGCAACGAAGATTATATTCCTCCTCACGAGGAAGGAAACAAATGGCTGGAGGCTATCTGGATTACCATTCCGATTATTATCGTGGCATTCCTCTCCGTAGTCACCGTCAAAACAACAGTAGATGTAGAAAATGTTGCAGCGGATTATAAAGATCAGAAACCGCTAGTAATTTATGCTTCCTCCTCTAACTGGAAATGGCATTTCAGCTACCCAGAAGAAGGTATCGAAACAGTAAACTACGTTAACATTCCAGTTCACCGCGCTGTAGAGTTCAGATTGTATTCTTTCGGTACGATCTCAAGTCTTTGGATCCCACAATTGGGAGGACAAAAATACGCGATGAGCGACATGATCACAACCTTGCATCTTTCAGCTGATACTGTAGGTTCTTATGTCGGAAGAAATGCGAACTTTAATGGTAAGGGCTTTGCCCACATGGAGTTTGAAACACTTGCGATGACAGATAAGGACTATCAGGAATGGGTGAAAGACGTTAAAGAAACGGCGGGTCCACTGACGGAAGATGAATTTAAAGGTCTTTTGGAAATGGAACATGTCGGACGTAAAACGTATACGAATACTCACTTATCCTTTAGCCCGCCTCCGGGAAGCCATGGTGACCATATGAGTAATGGTGGCACTGAAATGGATACGGATAACGGAAGTATGGAGCATCAGGATAATAAAGAAATTCACCCGACTCCAGCACCATCCAGCGAGACGGAATTCAACACCGAGCCTAATCCAGAACTGGATGAGCCGACACCTAGTTCTCCATTAGAAGAGAGCACAACACATGACGGACACTAGTCAATGTTAATTGAACAACTTGAAAGGAGCGATTCCTAATGGATTGGGATAAATTTAAGGTCCACGGCGAACCCCTGATATACGGAGCTATGGCAAGTATTGTTCTGGCTACAATCGGGATTATCGTCGGCCTGACCTATTTTAAAAAATGGGGATATTTATGGCGCGAATGGTTGACTACTGTTGACCACAAACGTATTGGGATTATGTATATCCTCGCTGCATTGCTTATGCTTTTCCGCGGCGGCGTTGACGCTATTATGATGAAGCTGCAAACAGCAGCCCCGGACATGAAATTTCTTGACGCACAGCATTACAACGAGGTATTTACAACACACGGCTTGATTATGATCCTTTTTATGGCCATGCCGTTTATTATCGGTCTGATGAATGTTATCGTTCCGCTGCAAATCGGTGCTAGAGACGTTGCCTTCCCGCGTCTGAATGCTGTCAGCTTCTGGCTCTTCTTCTTTGGAGCTATGCTGCTTAACATTTCGTTTGTTATCGGGGGATCGCCAGATGCTGGTTGGTCCGCATATTTCCCGCTAGCAAGTTTAGAGTTCAGTCCAACGGTGGGTAATAACTATTACTCGCTCGCACTACAAATTTCAGGTATTGGTACGCTCCTCACAGGCGTTAACTTTATTGTAACGATTCTGAAAATGCGTGCACCAGGCATGAAGTTGATGAAAATGCCGATGTTTACTTGGTCCGTATTGATCACCAACGTAATTATCGTATTCGCATTCCCTGTGCTTACGGTTGCACTCGCATTGATGATGTTCGACCGGTTGTTCGGCTCTCAATTCTTTACGATGGCCAATGGCGGTATGGATATGTTATGGGCCAACCTGTTCTGGGTATGGGGTCACCCTGAAGTATATATCGTTGTCTTACCGGCATTCGGTATTTATAGTGAAATTATCGCCACCTTCTCTAAAAAGAACCTGTATGGATATACATCCATGGTATTCAGTATGTTGATCATTTCCCTCTTGTCCTTCCTAGTATGGGCTCACCATTTCTATACAATGGGTCAAGGTGCTATGGTTAACAGCTTCTTCTCGATTACAACCATGGCGATTGCCGTACCAACAGGTGTGAAAATATTTAACTGGCTATTTACCTTACGAAAAGGGCGAATAACCTTTACGACACCTATGCTATACACCCTGGCCTTTATTCCGATCTTTACGATTGGTGGGGTAACAGGTGTCATGTTGGCTATGGCCAGTGCCGATTACCAGTACCATAATACGATGTTCCTGGTTGCCCATTTCCACTACGTTCTTATTCCAGGTGCGGTCTTCGCCGTTATCGCAGGGTTCCATTACTGGTTCCCTAAAGTATTCGGTTTCCGTCTGAATGAACGTCTTGGCAAGCATGCCTTCTGGTGGATTATCATTTCCTTTAACGTATCGTTCTTCCCGCTGTTTATTCTCGGACTTAAGGGTATGACCCGCCGACAATACACCTATTCTGCGGATACCGGATTTGGCCCGCTGAGTATGGTCTCATTCGTAGGTGCGATCGGTCTCGCTATTGGATTTGTAATCCTGGTTTATAACATTTACTGGAGTACTCGTTACGAACCAAGAGATACTGATGGAGATCCGTGGGATGCACGTACTTTGGAATGGGCAACGAAAAGCCCGATTCCAGCTTACAACTTCGCAGTGGTTCCAAATGTAAAAACACGCGATGCTTACTGGTCTGCTAAACAAGATAAAGTACCGCTTTTTGAAGATAAGATTACTAAGATTCATATGCCTAGCAACACAGGAAAACCATTTATTCTGGGTGTTATCTTCTTCATAGCAGGGTTCTCTCTGGTCTTCAGTCTTTGGATTCCAGCGATCCTCTCTGGAGTAGGTATCCTCATTGTTCTAGCTGCTATGTCCTTTGATCGGGATCACGGATTCTACATCCCAGCAGAAGAAGTTATTGCTACTGAAAAGAAATTGCGGGGTGAGACAGTATGAAAATAGATGCGTCTAAGCCGCTTGAATACTCAACAGAAGAGAATAGTAATAAAATCTTTGGCTTCTGGGTTTTTCTAGGAGCGGAGATTGCACTGTTCGCTACGTTGTTCACTGTTTATTTTGTAATGGTAGACCGTTTTGCCAGCGGCCCTAGCGGGCCGGATCTTTTCGAAATTGGTCCAGTAATGATCGAAACATTGCTGCTGCTGACAAGTTCGTTCACGATTGGTCTTGCAGTTCATGCCATGCGGCATGGTTACCAAAAAGCCATGATGGTCTTTTTCGGACTAACCCTTCTAATGGGTCTCGGCTTCCTTGGTATTGAAATCACGGAGTTTGTCACTTATGTTCACGAAGGGGCTACACTTCAAACCAGTGGTTTCCTATCCAGTCTTTTTGTACTGCTGGGAACACACGGAGCTCACGTATCGTTCGGGTTCCTGTGGGGTGCGGCTATTCTAATCCAGTTGAAGCGTCAAGGTATTAATCCGGCTACGGCCAATAAATCCTTTATCTTCTCGCTGTACTGGCATTTCTTGGACGTTGTCTGGATCTTTATTTTCAGCTTCGTCTATCTGAAAGGACTGATGTAGCATGATGAAGCAATTGTTTCCAATTCGCCATGTGATGGGTTTCTTAGCCTCTCTTGTCCTTTCTGTGGCTGCACTTGCTGTAATCTACCTTGATCTATCCAACACTGCGAACATGGCTATCCTGCTTGTTACAGCCCTCATTCAGGCTTCCTTGCAGCTCTTCCTGTTCATGCATATTGGTGAATCAGCAGATACCAAGAAAGAACTTTACATCAATATCGCCTATGCCTTATTCGTTGGTCTAGTTACGATATTCGGTACGCTCTTCATCTTCGTATGGGGCTGGTATGCTTAATTACAGACACTAATACTCAAAGGGACGTCTCTAAAGCCAAAATGGCTTAGGGACGTCTCTTTTTTTGCGTTTATTTCGGAGGTTAGTTGTAGCGGATGCCCGGAAATGAGCATCTTTTTAGGCAATAGCTGCACGGGACTCCGAAACTTCGCTCAATAGGCGGAAAATGTGCGAATAGCGTCATTTGAGTCCGAAAGCTACGGGGGATGAGGTTGGCTCGGTGCGATCGGACTCAGAGGAGCTTAAAAGCGGGAAACAGCGTCATCAGGGTCCTAAAACTACTGTGGACGAGATTGGCTCGGCGCGATCGGACTCAGATGAGCTTAAAAGCATGAATTAGCGTCATTTGGAGTTGTAACGGACCCCAAAGCCGCTATTGGTGTGTAAAACGCCCAAAATGAGCGCCTTTCTAGGCAATAGTTGCACTGGAGTCCGAAACTTCGCTCAAAAGGCGGAAAATGTGCGAATAGCGGCATCTGGGTCCGAAAGCCGCGGGGGATAAGGGGGCTTGGCGCGATCGGACTCAGTTGAGCTTAAAAGCTGGAATCAGCGGCATTTGGAGTAGTAACGGACCCCAAAGCCGCTATTGGTGTGTAAAACGCCCAAAATGAGCACCTTTCTAGACAATAGCTGCAGTGGAGTCCGAAACTTCGCTCAAAAGGCGGAAAATGTGCGAATAGCGTCATCTGGGTCCGAAAGCCCCGGGAGACAAGGCTAGCTTGGCGCAATCGGACTCAGATGACCTTATAAGCAGAAATCAGCGTCATCAGGGTCCTAAAACTACTGTGGATGAGGTTGGCTCGGCGCGATCGGACGTAATTTTGATTAATAGTAAGAGATAGATAGATCCCCAAAGGATAATCTTGGGGATTTTTTGTTGACATATAAAACAAACTGTATTAATAATAGTAGTACAGTTAGTACACATCGTAATGGATTTAATGCAAGATAGTGGAAGGAGGGAAGTTATGTTCGAACTGGACGTTCGTAGTCGGAAGCCGATTTATGAGCAGCTGACCGATAAGGTCAAGGAGATGATTCTGCATGGTATTTTGCAGACGGATGAACAGCTACCTTCTGTAAGGACGTTATCCCAGCAGCTAACCGTGAATCCCAATACGATTCAGAAGGCTTACCGTGAATTGGAACGTGAGGGATATATCTATTCATTACAGGGGAAAGGAAGTTTTGTAGCCCCAGTGAAAAAAGAACAAAATGCGATCAAAAAAGCGGAAGTCCGGAACGAGTTGCTGAGGCTGATGGCGGAGGCGGTATACCTTGGGTTCACCGCAGCTGAGATTAGTTCTTTGTACCAACAAGTGGAGAAGCAAAGAGAAGGAGGGAAGAGTGATGATTGAGATTCGGGGAGTCAGCAAGTTATTTCAAGGCGAGAAGGCAGTCGACGATATCTCTTTAACGGTACATAAAGGAACAATTTATGGGCTGCTCGGCTCTAATGGCGCTGGCAAAACAACGCTGCTCAAAACATTGGCGGGCATCTACTCTCCAGATAAGGGGACCGTGCGGGTGGATGGTGAAGCGGTATTCGAACACCCGACGACTAAGCAACGGGTTATTTTTATGCCGGATGCTCCTTACTTTTTCCCACAATCCACCATGCTGCAAATGGCGGCCTTCTATCGCTCGATTTATCCGAGCTGGAATCAGAAGCGTTTTGAAGATTTGGGAACCGTATTTCAGCTCGATAAAAAACGCAAACTCAGTCGTTTCTCCAAAGGGATGCAGCGGCAAGCGTCATTTTGGTTATGTTTAAGCTGTATGCCGGATGTGCTGATTATGGATGAACCGATTGACGGATTAGATCCGGTGATGCGGCGTCAGATCAAAAACCTGCTATTTCAGGAGGTTGCTGAACGCGAGCTGACGGTAATCATATCTTCCCATAACCTTCGTGAGATTGAAGATCTGTGCGATCATGTTGGGATTATGCATGGTGGGAAGATGTTGATTGAGAAGGATCTGGATGATCTTAAGGCGGATACACATAAGATTCAAGTGGCGTTTCGGGATGAACGGCATGAGATTCCGTTAGCTGCCAAGCTACAAGTTCTGCATCAAGAGCGCCGGGGAAGTGTGAACCTATATATTGTAAAAGGGGATCGTGAACGGATCAAAGCGGCTTTTCAGGTGTACGAGCCATACGTATTCGATTTGCTTCCATTAACGTTAGAAGAGATCTTTATTTATGAAATGGGGGATGTCGGATATGATGCGCAGCCATTACTACTTTAATAGCAGTATTTTTCGCCAGAACTTCCGCCAGCATGGCTGGATAGGGATTATATATGCACTCGGCTTATTATTTGCACTTCCATTACAGCTCTTCATGAGCAGCAATCCGGATGCAAAACCGCAGGAAGTTGATCATTTATTTCGCATAGCTGGTAGTGTGCAAGCCTTGTTTATCATTACGATCCCAGTTGCCGCAGGACTATTCTTATTCCGATACCTTCAGGCAAAATCACCCGCAGATCTTTGGCATAGCCTGCCTTTACGCAGAGAGCATTTATTTACAGCTCATCTGACGAGTGGACTTACCTTACTATTGCTGCCTGTTTGGTTAACTGCTGGGGTGGTTGCCGTTGTTAAGCCGTGGAGTGGTAATTTTTATATTTTTCAAGGCGCAGATATTTGGCAATGGTGTATTACAGTTAGTATTCTGACTTTGTTCCTCTTTTGCTTTAGTGTTTTTGTGGGAATATGTACGGGCCAATCTATTCTTCAGGGAATTATCATTTATATTTTGCTTATTCTTCCTGCTGTACTGATCTCATTAATCCACAGCCATTTAGCTATGTATCTTTATGGATATGCAAATGCAAACTCTAACTTGCGTGATTCTATTTCGCAGATATGGTCTCCTTTTGTTCATATCGTGTATTATTTTACCGGCAAACCCTTCACCAATACAGAATTATGGATTTATGGGGTATTGGCACTTCTATTTATCGAGTTGTCGTACCTGTTATACCGTAAACGTAATACGGAAAAAGCGGGTCAGGCTATTGCCTTTGGATATTTCAACCCACTGTTTAAAGCAGGGGTTATGTTATGCGCCATGCTTATTGCCGGTAATTATTTTGCGCAAATGAAGCAACAGCAAATGGGCTGGGTGATTAGTGGATATGCCATCGGAGCCATTATTGGTTATGTTGCCGCAGAAATGATTGTTCGGAAAACATGGCAGATTATGACGCGTAAAATGGTAGCTGAGTTTGCAGTTTATGCGGTAATGATAGGGTTACTTCTGTATATCCCGGTATCAAGTGTTACGGGGTATGAAGCTAGAGTGCCTTCCGGTGATAAGATTAGCGGTGTATATATGGGAGCTAACTACCGGTTGTATGCCCCAACGGATGATTTGTACACTACACCCTACATGGGGCAGAACCCTTTTTCCGATGATAAAGATTATATAGAAGCTGTCCGTAAACTCCATCAAGCGGTAGTTGCGGTACGTCCAGAACTTACCTCACAACAATACGTTTATGAATATTTTACTCTGGCTTATCAATTGGAGAATGGTCACAAGCTAGTGAGGGAATACTGGATCCCTAATAAGGGGTTTGAATCAGAGCTCAAGGCGGTTAAGGATACCGAAGCTTACAAGTATGAAAAGTATAATTTAGCTCTCTTAGACAAAGACCTGGATTATATGTGGGTTACTAACAGGAATAAAAAAGTAGCGATCTCTGATCCCGGGGAAATTTTAGAGCTAAAGGAGATTATCAAACGCGAAATTTTGAATATGTCCTACGAAGTACAGATAGATAAGGATGGAATACCTGATGTGGCTAATATCCAAATAGAGGTAAAGGCAAAAGAGGACAGCAATCAAGTTTCTTCAAGTTATGGTTATAATTATCCATGGAAATCTTCTTTCCATGAGCTTGAAAAGTGGATGAACGAAAAAGGTTATGCCGATAAAATACGAATAACAGCTGAAGATATCCAATCGGCAGAGATTATAAAAGATGATTATATGGACGAGCAAACACCTAAGAACCCTACTAGTCCTGAACAAAGAGTAGCGCTTGCACGCGAAAAGAATCGTACGGCTGTTACGAAGGATAAGACATTATTAACAGATATTTTGGACCATCATTTCCATTATGGTGTTGAGAATGGCAACTACATTGTGAAGTTGATGTACAAAGAGGGTTATAGCGATTTCGTAATGTTAAAAGAATCGGATATGACGCCTGAATTGAAAGCATTGTTGGAATAAGTTAAGAATAAGTTTAGAATAAGGTAAGTAAAAGATTACAGATAAAAGACTACTGGTTGACATAAACTGGATAGTTGGATTATGCTTTTGGAGATACGATAAGGATGATATGGAACTTTCAGGTCAGCCTCTGAACCAGTATATTCGTTTCCGGTAAAATAACATCGCTGTATTAACTGGTAAGGAGTTTTGTATTTAGGTGAAGCCCGACCATGGACGATAGAGTCCATGGTCTTTTTTGCATAGTAAGAGGTAATACATGGATGTGTGATTGCTGTAATGCCTCTGGAATCTGCTTCGAAGAGATCCTTTACTGTAGAATAATATAAATAGGAAAAATTGAGGTGAAAATATAATGTTAAGCATTACAGCGGAAGTGTCGTTAAGTAAATTTATGACTAAGCTGCTTCGGCATACCCCGGAGCAATATGGTCTTATTTTGGATCCAGAGGATGGTTCCTGTAGGTTGGATGATTTACTGTCTGTTATTGTAAGCACTCCTAGATGGTCAGAGGTGACTGTGGGAGATATTCGGCAAGTGGTCGCAGATTGTGACAAGCAACGATTGGAAATCATTGACGACCGGATCAAAGCCCGGTACGGGCATAGCCATACAAAAATCACTTATGGGCCGGGGACTCCGCCTGCTATACTTTTTCACGGAACTCATTCTGGTGTGCTTTCTGTGATTTTGGAGGAGGGGCTCCAATCGATGGGACGGCAGTATGTTCATTTGTCTGAAGGGACTCATTTTGCCAGTTTAGCCGGAAGTCCGCAGAGGGAAATTGATATTGTTAACCGTTGATACGATTAGAGCGGGTCAAATGGGTGTAACCTTTTATAAGGCGGGTAATAAGGTATGGTTGGCAGGTCATATACCGCCTTCCTGTCTTAAGGTGTACCCCGTAAGTTGAACTAGATCGACGTTTGGTCAGGAGGCATAATAACATGGATGAAATTCCAGATCACTTAGATCACGGATTACAGATTGTATTTATTGGATTCAATCCTAGTATCCGTTCTGGCGAGGTAGGACATCATTACGCGAATCCGCGGAATAATTTCTGGAGAATATTACATCAGTCTGGACTTACTCCCCGGTTGTATGATGCGTCTGAGGATGGGGACTTGCTTAAGCTGGGCTATGGGTTTACAAATATTGTTGCCCGTCCCACACGGGGAATCGACGATATTACTCGTGAAGAATACCAGGAGGGTCGGGAAATGCTTCGCTCCAAGCTGGAGAAATATCGGCCTCAAATCGCCTGTTTTGTAGGTAAGGGTGTGTATACAGAGTTTAGCCGCAGAACAAAAGCTAACTGGGGATTTCAAGGGGACGTGCCTCCAAAGGTAGATGGTGTCCGTGAATTTGTTGCACCCTCTTCTAGCGGATTAGTTAGAATGCCGATGGAAGAGATAGTTGGGATTTATCGCAGATTAGCCGAGTTTACGCAAGAGAACGATGGGTGATTGATGTATTCGGAGGTAGGGTGCTAAAGGACACAGGAGTCGTTAAAAGTAACAAATCACTCTAATTTGCGTGCTATCGGACTCCGATGCAGCTATTGGGTGGAAATTGACTGATTATGAGTCCATTTTGAGTAGATAGCGTCTCTGGAGTCCGAAAACACGACTAAATGGCCGAAAATCCACGAATAACGGCGCTTGAGTCCGTAAGGATAAAGGCTGGAGAGTTCGCTAGATCTGTGGATCTCTGTAGATCCCGCAGATAGATCGCCGATAGATCTTTTCCCGCAGATCCCCGATCCCGCAGATCCCGCAGATCCCGCAGATCTCTTCCCAGATCCCGCAGATCCCGCAGATCCCGCAGATCAGATCCCGCAGATCCCGCAGATAGATCCCGTAGATCACCGATCTCCGTAGATCCCGCAGATCCCGTGAGTTTTAACCAGCGGCAGAATGTAGGATAGAAAGACTGAGCAGTAACGCTGCAAATGGAGCTAAAGGACACAGGCTAAAAGTAACAAGTCACAATTTGTGTGCTATCGGACTCCAATGTCTGATTATGAGTCCATTTTGAAGATAGCGTTTCTGGAGTCCGAAAACAAAAATGGCCGAAAATCCACGAATAACGGCGCCTGAGTCCGTAATAAAGGCTTGTGTGGATCTCTGTAGATCCCGTAGATCGCCGTAGATCTTTTAGGAGATCCTCTTCCCACTTGCAGCAGAGTGTAGGTTAGAAAGACTAGCAGTAATACTGCAAATGGAGCTAAAGGACACAGGAGTCGCTAAAAGTAACAAATCACTCTAATTTGTGCGCTATCGGACACCAATGCATATTGAAATAGACCGAATCCATTTTGGGTAGATAGCGTCTCTGGAGTCCGAAAACACGACTAAATGGCCGAAAATCCACGAATAACGGCGCCTGAGTCCGTAAGAGTAAAAGCTGGGGAATTGGCCATGGATCTACGTAAAATTCGTAGACCCTGTAGATCCCGCAGATCCCGTAGATCCCGCAGATCCCGCAGATCCCGCAGATCCCGCAGATCCCGCAGATCCCGCAGATCCCGCAGATCCCGTAGCTCTCGCAAGGTCTGGCAAACTCTCGCATCTTAGCTATCTCTCGCTACTCTAGAATACCCTCAAACACAAAAGGAGCAAGATTCCATATCGGAATCTTGCTCCTTTTATAACTTCAAAGGGCAGTCTCAGTATATGAGACATGCCCTTAGTCCCTAATACATTAGGTCTCAATCAGCAGCAGAATGATAGAGGATAAGGATAGGCAAACACTAATCAGGCAAAGCACGGCAACGACCTGCTTCTGGTTCAGGCCTGCCCGAAGCAGGCGGTAATGAGCCTGGGTGGCATCGGCTTGATAAATGGACTTGCCTTGGATGAAACGTTTGACTACGACAAAAATGTTGTCGAAGATCGGTACGCCCAGCGCCAGAATCGGAATGAACAGCGACAGGACGGTGGCTTGCTTGAACGCTCCGTCGAGTGCAATTACCGCTAGGATGAAGCCGAGAAAGGTTGCCCCGGCGTCGCCCATAAAGATTTTGGCGGGCGGCTTATTGTAGCGCAGATAAGCAAGCGTAACGCCAATCAGTGAAATTGCCATAATGGCAGATGAGGATTGCCCCTTTGCCAGTGCGACAACAAATAACGTAATCGCCGAAATGGCCGTCAAGGCACCAGCCAGACCGTCCATGCCATCCGAGAAATTAATAACTGTGGTTACACCGAAGATCCAGATAATCGTCAGCAGAAACGATAGAATGACAGGCAAAACGATATAATCGCCTGAGAATGGATTGTAGAATCCGGTAAAGGCATTGCCAGAAACATAAACCAGGATCGCTGCGCTAACTTGTACAATTAACTTGGGCAGAGCTGGGAAATCTTTGCCTTTCGTTTTGTACCAATCATCCACCGTGCCTATGGTCAGCAACAGTACGCCACCTACAAATAATGCGACAGTCTCCATGGAGAAATCACGCGCGAACACCAGATAAGTGATAAAAAATCCGATGAATATGGCGTAGCTGGCCGTTAGCGGAATGGGCTCTCTATGAATTTTACGCTCAACGTCCTGCCGAGGCTTGTCCACAAAATCAAGCCGAAAAGCAAGCTTGCCGAGCGGCGGAATTAGAAAGTAGACGATAAGAAATGACATTAGAAATGATAAAACGTATAAAATGACGCTCACCACCGTTTTCTTTTTAAAATACCACAGATCGATTAAATCTACCTTAAAAAAGTAAAATTTTGTCGTGAGGGGTGTGAAGTTGACTTGCCAGCAACGCTGTAGTACCTTGTTGAGAAAAGCCTTTGGGGGATATTTATGAAATACGATGTTATTTTATTTGATGCCGACGATACGTTGTTTGATTATGGAATGGCAGAAAGTCACGCGTTGTCTAATGCCTTTCTACACTTTGGGATGCCCACAGGTGCAGCAGATTATGCTGCCAGTTATCAAGAGATTAACCACGCATTGTGGAGGGATCTAGAACAAGGAAGGATTTCATCTGCGGCGTTGCGGGTAGAGCGGTTTAATCGGTTGTTTGCTGCACATGCGCTTGAGCTTGATCCTGAAACATTCAGTGAGGCCTATCTACGTTTCTTAGGCGAAGGAACCTTTCTGATGCAGGGAGCAATCGAGCTATGCGGAGAGCTTGCAGATTGCCGCCTGGCGATTATCACGAATGGAATCAAGGATGTGCAAACTTCCAGAATCCAAGGCTCGCTGCTGAGTGATACATTTGAGCAGATCATTATCTCAGAGGAGGCAGGATGTCAGAAGCCAGAGACGGGGATTTTTGATTATGCTTTTGCCAAATTGGGGATTGAGGATAAGGAAAAAGTATTGATTGTGGGTGACTCCTTAACCTCTGATATTCAAGGCGGAATTAATTATGGGATTGATACCTGCTGGTTTAACCCGCTAGGGAAGATTAATGAGTCCGGCGTTCAGCCAAAATACGAAATCCGAAACCTGTCGGAGCTACTAGATATTGTTAGGGAAAGCTACTAACCTTCAATAAAAAAATAAGGTGTGAGCGCATAAGCGGCTCACACCTTTTATTTAGTAACCTGAAGAGGTTTATTGCCGAGTATCCAGCGGCTTCAGATAAGCCTCGATTTGCTGGCGTTTCGATTCCAGAAATGGCGGCAGCGCAAGGGATTCACCTAAGCTTTCCATAGGCTCATCTGTAGCAAAGCCTGGTCCGTCTGTAGCCAACTCAAAAAGGATGCCGTTAGGCTCGCGGAAATAGAGGGAACGGAAGTAGAAGCGGTCGACGAAACCGGAATTAGGAAGCTGTGCCTGGCGGATGTGTTCGATCCATTGCTTCAATTCGTCTTCATTATCTACGCGGAATGCGACGTGATGTACCCCGCCACGTCCCAAATGCTCTTGCTCCAGATCATTGCGTTCCTCCAGATGAACCTCAGCACCTGATCCGCCTTCACCAGTCTCGAATACGAGCACATCTGGCTGACCGGCAACTGTTGAAGGGTAGGTTCCTATACGGCGGAAGCCGAGCAACTGCTCCAGCACTACCGCTGTATGTTCTGCACTTTCTACTGTGAGATGTGCGGGTCCTAAGCCTACAATGCCATATTGGGCAGGTACTGGGCTTTTAGCCCAAGGAGTACCGCCGGCAACACCGTTATCATTTTCGTCGGATACGAGAATGAAACGTTGGCTCTCGTGATCGCGGAAGGATAAAGTCTGGCGTCCACCAAGTTCCTGTATCGTCCCATGCTCCACGTTAAGCTCGGTGAAGCGTTGCTCCCAGTAGGTAAGTGCGGCATCGCTTGGCACTCGAAGGGAGAGCGCGGAGATGCTGTTATTGCCCTCACGGTTGCGGCCTGCCATCGGAAGCTCGAAAAAGGTTAATTCGGTTCCGGGATTACCCTTCTCATCTCCATAGAATAAATGGTACACTGAAATATCATCCTGATTTACTGTTTTTTTAATGAGACGCAGTCCGAGTACCTCTGTATAGAACTTAAAGTTCTCCTGTGCTTTGCCTGTAATAGCTGAGACATGGTGAAGTCCTTTTAACGTTAAACTCATGGTAGTTACCTCCTTGTAAATGCTTTGGGTTTGTGGATTATTTTAATTTATTTTTAATATATCGATAGAATCTTTGGTGAATATTATTAAGTTACTATAATTTTAAAAGTAATAAGAAACTTTTGCAAGTGGATATTAATGTTTCATGAAATTTAATTCATACATAAGGAGAGAGTATAGTGCACACAACAACAAGCTTGATGAAACAATTACAGGAGTTAGGGATTGATCCACGGGGGACCATTCTAGTTCATTCCTCGTTAAAAAGTGTTGGCGAAGTAGAAGGAGGCGCGAACACGGTGCTGGATGCACTCAGTGAATATATGAAGGATGGGCTGCTTGTTTTGCCAACGCATACATGGGCTTATATTAATGCGGATAATCCGCGCTTCTCTGTTCAAGATTCCCCATCTTGTGTAGGGATATTACCGGAGCTGTTCAGAAAACGTCCAGGTGTTGTCCGCTCTTGGCATCCGACTCACTCTGTAGCGGCTTTGGGTGTTGATGCTGAGGCATTTACTGCAGGGGATGAACGTTGGGATACGCCATGCGCCCGTGGTTCAGTGTGGGGCAAGCTGCTTGATCGGAAGGCGGAAATTGTACTGCTGGGTGTCGATCTGCGGCGGAATACGTTCATTCACGGTATTGAAGAGTGGGTGGATATTCCGGGCAGAATGACGGATAGTCATGAGGAATTATATACGGTGACGCCGGCTGGCGATGAAATCATGGTGCCTTCTCGCAGACATTGTGGTCTCTCTTGGTCGGAGCATTTTTGGAAAGTGGAACGCGAGCTTGAGGAAGGCGGTGCCATGCGTAAGGGGAATTTCGGGGATGCGCTAGTTAGAGTGTGTGGAACAGTAGAAACGACGGATATTTTAAGCCAGATGCTAAAAGAGAATCCTGATCTTTTCTCCGATAATGAACCGCTACATGGTGAGTCCAAACCAGATCCGCTTCCAAAGACCAGACGTGAACAACCGTAGGTGGGAGAGGCTAAAGCATTTTTTCAGCACGCACAATCTGGAAGCCGCTATCAATGTATGGTATATTAATCTCACTAAAACATAGTAAGGAGATTGGAAATGGAAAAAACATTGGTCTTTGGACACAAAAATCCGGACACGGATACTATTTGTTCGGCAATTGCTTATGCAGCACTCAAAAAAGAATTAGGCTGGGATGCTGAGCCAGTTCGCCTGGGAGACGTTAGTGGTGAAACGCAATTTGCGCTTGATCATTTCGGAGTAGAGGCTCCTCGTCTGGTAGAGAACGTAGCTGGAGAAGCTAATCAGGTTATTCTTGTTGACCATAATGAACGCCAGCAAAGTGCGAATGACATTGATCGAGTGCGTGTAATTGAAGTTATCGACCATCACCGGATCGCTAATTTTGAGACTGCACATCCGTTATACTACCGTGCTGAGCCAGTAGGCTGTACTGCTACTATTCTTAATAAAATGTATAAAGAAAACGGTGTAGCTATCCCTAAAGACATCGCCGGATTGATGTTGTCTGCAATCATTTCTGATTCCTTACTGTTTAAATCTCCAACCTGCACCGCTGAAGATGTAGCTGCAGCACGCGAATTGGCTGAAATCGCTGGTGTAAATGCAGAAAGCTACGGCCTTGATATGCTGAAGGCTGGTGCTGATCTTAGCGACAAGAGTATCGCTCAACTGATCTCCTTGGATGCTAAGGAATTCAAAATGGGTGAATACAAAGTAGAAATCGCCCAAGTGAACGCGGTTGACGTTAATGATGTACTCTCCAAGCAGGCTGAACTGGAAACTGCACTGACTTCCATTATTGCTGAAAAAGAATTGGATCTGTTCCTGTTCGTAGTTACTGATATCCTCAACAACGATTCGGTGGGTCTGGCTCTGGGCCGTGTTGCAGGTGCAGTAGAACAGGCGTACAACGTGAAGCTTGATGACAATAAAGCACTTCTTAAGGGTGTAGTATCCCGTAAATCGCAAATCGTACCGGTACTTACAGAGACGATTGCTAAACTGTAAAGCATTTTGACAGTTGCGTTGTATTTTGTACAATAGAAATCCTGTCTATGAGAGTAGATTGGATAAAAAGAGCTCATGCCCCATCAGTAGTTAAGATGGTGACATGAGTTCTTTTTGTTTTACGGCGTATTCTGCTACAATATTTTGGGAGGGGATCCAACTGATCCTCTTCCAATTGCATGAACTTTGAACCAGCATGAGGAATATGACAAAGGGATAGGGGATATTGGAAATGGAATTGTTTGCAGCATTGGAACGGGACGACTACGAGGAATTATTATTTTGTCAGGATAAGGCATCGGGATTAAAGGCGATCATCGCGATTCATGACACGACACTGGGACCAGCACTGGGTGGAACACGGATGTGGACCTATGCTACGGAAGAGGAAGCTATTGTTGATGCGCTTCGATTAGCAAAAGGGATGACCTATAAAAATGCAGTATCCGGCCTGAATTTGGGTGGTGGGAAAACAGTAATCATTGGAGATCCCAAGAAGGATAAAAATGAAGCCATGTTCCGTGCTTTCGGAAGATACATACAAGGTTTAAATGGACGGTACATAACTGCTGAAGATGTAGGGACTACGGAAGAGGACATGAACATTATTTATCAAGAGACAGATTATGTTACTGGCACCTCACCTACGTACGGTTCTTCGGGCAATCCGTCACCAGCAACGGCTTACGGTGTTTACCAAGGAATGAAGGCAGCCGCTAAAGCCGCCTTTGGCAGTGATTCGCTTGAAGGGAAGACAGTAGCTGTTCAAGGCGTGGGGAACGTGGCCTTTACACTGTGCAAACATCTTCATGAAGAAGGAGCACAGCTTATCGTAACGGACATCCATAAACCAGCCGTTCAACGTGCAGTAGAGGCCTATGGCGCCAAGGCTGTAGATCCAGGCGATATCATCAGTGTAGATTGTGATATTTATGCTCCTTGCGCTCTTGGAGCGACAATTAACAATGAATCCTTACGGGTAATCAAGGCGAAAGTGATTGCAGGAGCTGCTAATAATCAGCTGAAGGATTCCTCGCATGGTGATGCACTTCATGAGATGGGGATTGTATATGCTCCAGATTACGTGATTAATGCAGGTGGCGTCATTAATATTGCGGACGAGCTGAACGGCTATAATAAGGAACGTGCCTTTAAGCAGGTGGCGAAGATTTACGACAATATTACCCGCGTAATGGAAATTTCCCGTTTGAACGGAATACCTACTTATGCCGCTGCGAACCAGCTTGCAGAGGACCGGATAGCGCTATTAAGAAATAGCCGCAGCACCTTCCTGCGTAATGGTCAACATGCACTTAGCAGAAGATCGCTGCGGGGATAAGCTGTAAAAAAACTCGGCAAGCTCCATCCGATTACAACTTCGGAGGGACTGCCGAGTTTTTTATGTTCTTTTATTTCTACAAGAAACGTTTATTCTCTTTCGAGGACGGTAACGTGGTTTCTGCTTATTCCTAATTACTGAACCTTTTGCGGTTCTGGGTAAGTGACGCCGAAGGTGTCGACCGTCACTTTTTTCATGACTGGTGGCTCATCTGGACGATCAGAACCGTCACGAGGCAGGCTCACAATTCTTTTTACAGCTTCGATACCTTCAGTTACTTTACCAAAAGCGGCGTAGCTTCCATCTAGACTAGGGTAAGCTGCATCCATAATAAAGAACTGGGAACCGGCAGAGTCAGGAGCCTGTGATCTTGCCATGGATAGAACACCTTCTGTATGCAGAAGGTTATTGGTGAACCCGTTGCCAGAGAACTCTCCGGCGATACTGTAACCCGGGCCTCCCATACCTGTACCATCAGGGTCGCCGCCTTGAATCATGAAGTCAGGAATTACTCTATGGAATATAGTGTTATCATAAAATCCTTTTTGAATAAGTGAGATGAAATTGTTTACGGTGTTAGGGGCAACCTCAGGGTATAGCTCAGCTTGGATGATATCCCCGTCTTCCATTTCAATGGTTACTAAGGGATGACTTGCCGTAGCTGAAGGAACGCCTTCAGTTGGGGCTGCACCTTCCCCAGGTGCTGATCCGCTGCTTCCATTATTACTGCTTGCATTGTTATTGTTTGGTTTGTTACCGCAACCTGCCGCAATAACCATGACCAGGCATAACATGATCAGAAGAATAGCGGATTTTGTTCGTGTAGACTTCACTAAATAATCTCTCCTTTTTATTGAATAATCTCGTAGGTACTTCCCATAATACCTCCTTTGTCCTATTACATGCAAAGGTCAGTTATGACTTCTGGGATTGGCACATCTTAAAAAGAAGTTTACAATGGTAGGATGTTTCCAAAGAGAACATCGAGAAAGGATGTGCATAGGATGCTCTTTTCGTGGAAGCGGAATTTGATCGTGCTTTGGATAGGGGTTTTCTTTTGTAGTACAGCTTATTCGATCTCGATTCCCTTCCTTTCCATTTTTTTGAGCGACGAACTTGGGGTTTCAAATCATTTGGAGATTTGGTCAGGGGTTAGTTTTGGAATAACCTTTCTTGCCAGCGCTTTAATCTCTCCCTATTGGGGTTCGCTAGCCGACAAGTATGGTCGGAAACCGATGCTTATTCGCTCGGGTTTTAGTCTGGCAGCTTTATACCTTATTAATTATTTTGTACATGATCCTTATGTTTTTTTGATTGTGCGTGTGCTGCAAGGACTGCTTGCCGGTTTTGTTCCAGCAGCTATTGCAATGGTAGCCACCAATACACCTGAGCATAAGACGGGGTACGCTTTAAGTATTATGTCTACAGCCGGAGCGACAGGTAGTATTATTGGACCATTAATTGGCGGTGTAGTGAGCTATTATACCAGCAACCGGATTGCTTTTTTATTCTCAGCGGGTATTGTACTTATCTCAGCGCTCATTGCTACTTTTTTTGCAAAAGAGGAGAACTTCGACCGTTCGGCTCCAAGGTCACATGTAAGTGATGATATCAGGGAAGCGAGAAGTAACCGAGCTTTTATTACTTTGCTCTCGCTGGCGGGAATCAGTACCTTCTCCGTTATGATTCTGGAACCGTTAATCCCAATTTATCTACTGGACATGGGGATCTCCAAAAATAGTGCCTCGCTAAGCTCGGGAATCGTATTCTCCGCTGTGGGGATTGCTACGGTGCTGATGGCTCCGCAGTGGGGCAGACTCGGCAGCCGAAAAGGCTTTGGGATGATCTTATTTATTGGACTGATCGGGGGCGGCATCGGTAATATTCTGCAGTTTTTTGTTTCGGGCTATGTAGAGTTCGCTATCCTTCGCTTTGCTTACGGCCTGTTCTATGCAGGTGTGCTGCCGTCAGTGAATGCCATGATTGTACAAGTAATTGAGCCGGGATTCCGTGGACGGGCCTTTGGCCTGAATCAGGCGGCATCTCAGCTTGCGACGATGGCTGGACCGATTATCGGCGGCTTATTAGGCGCGGTGATTCCAATTCGCTGGGTGTTTGTAATCAATGGAGTGATGCTGCTGGTAGCAGCGATATTGGTTAAGACCCGCAAGCTGGAAGCACAAATCGCCGCTGCTCGTCCCGCAGAACAGCCAACAACGATGCAGGGTTAACTGCTAACTCAATGAGCATGTCGTTATTTAGAAACAACATAAAGCCGCCGGGCTCATAGCCCGGCGGCTTTATTCATATTAAGCTGCTATTCTCCCTGCGAACCGTTCAAAACGTCTGTTCCCGGCATAACATCCACTGGCGGGGAGGCAGGGTCAATAATGGAATTTGGATATACATCGTCTGCATCTGGAACATCCTCTAGCGGCTGATCTTCTTCTTCCATCTCCAAGAGTTCCTCATCCTTAGTATAATCCGTATCATCTAGGGTTAATCCTGCGGTTTCAGCGGCTAGATATGCATCGGATTCCACTAACTCATCTCTTTCGATTACATCCTTAGGTGAGTTTAAACCAATATCTGCTGCCAAGTATTTATCGCCAACCAAGACAGGATCTGCGTCATCATCAACAATATCCTCTTCATCCATATCAGCTTGTATATAACGTTCATATTCAAAGTCAGCCTCAGTTTTATTTGGTGAACTATCCATAGCCGTTCACTCCTTTTTTATGATAAAATTTGAACTTCCTATGTTTATCTTTACCCGTTTGACCATGATCGAATCGCTGATCCAATAAATGGGTATGTCTATATTAGATTAGTAAAAAATGGGTGAAAGCAAAAGCCGATGAAAAACGTTCTTTTTCGAGAAAATTTACAAGAATAGGCAGGGATAGTGCGAAGCTTGTCGAAATTAAGAAGCATATATGAACGTTTAAACAACTAATGAATTACTGAGGTGCTACGATGAAGTTGCCAAAGCCCAATATAGCGGCTGCTTTTTTATTAATTCTACTGCTGACCGCTATGGTTCCTTTTGGTACGGCGATAGTGAGTGCTGAATCATCAGACTCTACGCTGCCCAATTGGGAGATTAAATTTGAACGTATAGAAATAGATCATATTGAAGAAGCTGTGGCAGCTCTTGATGAAGAATGGACTCGTGTTATGCCTCATGGGAAAAGCCCAGAGACTCCAAGTGGAGCAACCTCAGCCTGGCTGCGGTTTACTTTACCACAAATTAGTGATAAATCTGCGTTATTCATAGATAAAGTATATGGAAATAATGTTAAGGCTTATTTAAATAACGAATTAATATATGATTCCGGAAAAGATTTTAATTTCAATGGCAGTAAGGTTTTCATTCCTCTGTCCAAAAGTGTTGGAGGACAACAGCTATATTTATGGACCCATGGTGGCAGCAAAGACTTAGGGATCCACGGCGAAATAAGAGTAGGCCAATACGATGAGCTGTTATCTGTTTATGTAAAGCAGGGCTTAATGGATCTGATCATTGGAACGACGCTTATTTTTATTGCGATTGTACTGCTGATCTGCTCGCTATTCATGAGAAAAGGCTATTTTTCAGGCGGATTTCTATTGGTGCTGATTATTTTATCCATTGGCGTCTTAGTGGTAACGTATTCATCATTCCTGCCGACAATCCTCGGCGATTATGGAGAGATCGTACTTGTTTTCTTTGATGTAGCTTTATATACGCTTTTGCCATCCTTTACATTTTATTTTGAGAAAATATTTGGTCCAGGGAAAAAGAGAATCGTTACACGATTCCGTAAGTTTCAAATTGTCTATTCTGTATTTTGTTTTTCCCTAATGGTTATTAATATTCTTCTGTCCTATCAGTTGGATGACTTTTATCGATTGATGACTACGAGTGTGCTAGGTATTCTTATGATTGTACAAATTATACTTTTGATCAGCTTAGCGTTTATACACGCGAACCGTGGCAATGTAGATGCTGTTATTTTTACTTCAGGGTTCTCAATATTTGCTTTCATGTCTCTTAGTGAACTGGTCATGTTCTATGCATCGGGGCAATCCTATCAATTATATTGGTGGAAATGGGGAATGGTGATTTTCGTAATTGCCTTAATCGTCATTCTGGGAAGAAGGTTTACTCGAAACCATGAACAGCTTATTGAATATTCCCATCAGCTTGAGAAGTTCAATAATGATTTGCAGCGCTCGGAGAAGATGGAGATTATTAGTGAGCTGGCAGCTTCGGTTGCCCATGAAGTACGGAATCCATTGCAGGTTACCCGGGGGTTTCTGCAGATTCTTGGGGAGCGTTCAGATCAAAAGGAGCGGGAATATCTGCAAATGGCAGTGACAGAACTGGATCGAGCTACGCTCATTATTACAGACTTCCTAACCTTCGCTAAACCAGGACTTGAAACCGTAGAGCAGCTTGATGTGTCCGAAGAGTTGAGGCATGTGACGGGTATTCTTTCTCCGTTAGCGAATCTGCAAGGGGGCGTCATTGAACTTAATCTGCAGCCAGGACTTTACGTTACTGGATCATCTGCCAAGTTCAAGCAAGCGTTTATCAACATACTCAAAAATAGTATTGAAGCTTTAAAGGACAATGGGCTGATTAAAGTCACAGCCTGGAAGTCTGGAAAACATATAATAATCAGTGTTCATGATAATGGGGAAGGGATGAACCGGAATGAGCTGGCTCGGTTAGGGGAACCATATTACTCCAATAAGACCAAAGGAACGGGGCTTGGACTGATGGTAACCTTTCGGATTATTGAGGCGATGGAGGGATGCACTGAGTTTCGCAGTGAGAAAGGGGAAGGGACTGAAATTATAGTAAAAATACCAGAACTTAGAAGAATTTAGAAGTAATTTATGATAATTCCGTTTTTTAGAAGGAAAGAGTGAGGGGCTGAGCGAAGTAGTACAGACAGAATATTGTTTCTGATACTTACTTCTGAGGTGCATATATGCGCTTGATGATTAAAGTCCTACATATAGCAATAGCTCTTACTCTCCTTCTGATAGGATATAGTTCAATTGTTGTATCAGCAGCGACCCCATATCCATCCCAAGAAATTACCAGTTGGCAGATGAGATGGGGCGATGGAACCGAAAACAGCGGCATAGAGGTTCCACAGAATAATGACCAGCAGTATTGGATAAATGTGAATGCTACGAAGGAAATCCCACATCTGCCATCAGGCGTATCCACTTCTTGGACTCGTATTTCCATACCTAACTTTAGTTATATCTCCCCTTCAATCTACATTGATACTTTATATGCTCTTCATGTGAAGGTGTATGTGAACGACCGTTTGATCTTCGAGGAAGATCGTAATTATATTAAGGATAACTATTCTTTGTTGTTGCCTTTGAGTCAAAGCGATAGTGGGAAAACATTATACATTTGGACTGAAACGCTGCAGGATAGAATCGGAATTAAAAATGAAGTAGTGATCGGTGAACACAACCTGTTAATCAATGATTATATTAAAAATGGACTCAGCGATGTGATTTTGGGCTGTGCTTTTTTTCTTGTGGCTATCGTTCTATTTATAAGCTCTCTCTACATTAATAGGGACTATTTTTCCAGTGTGGCTTCACTAGCCGTTGTAATAGGTTCCACCGGAATTCTCTCGATAACCTATTCTCCTTTTATTTATACCTTTTACAGCGATTTAGGCGCGATTAGTAATGTATTTCTTGATTTGGCTTTATTCTCACTTTTACCGGCGCTTACTCTTTTATTTGAAAAAATATTTGGCAGTGGAAAATATGCGATCGTCCGTCGTTTTCGTCAATTTCAAGTCATTTACTCCTCATTTTGTTTGCTATGTCTTTTGATCAATTTTCTATCGAATAATAGCTATATTGAGTTTTATTATTTTGTATCCACCACTATTATCGGGTTCATCCTCATCCTTCAGTTCATCTTGCTGATCGTATGTGTGATTATATTTTCGCTTAAAGGGAATAGGGACGCTATCATTTTTGCCATTGGCTTTGGAACGGCTGCATTTACTGTAGTGTCAGAGTTACTGTGGTATTACATTCATAAGGGGAACTATGATTTATTCTTGTGGAAGTGGGGCATTGTTGCCTTCATAATCTCCTTGATCGTAATTCTGGAGCGAAGACTAGCCTATAGCCATCAACAGGTTGTTAACTATTCTAAAGAATTAGAGCGTTTTAACAACGAATTGCAGCGTTCAGAAAAAATGGAAATTATTAGCGAGCTTGCTGCATCTGTTGCTCATGAAGTGCGGAATCCACTCCAGGTAACTAGGGGGTTCCTTCAGCTGCTTAGCGAGAAATCCGTTGGTGAAGAGGAAATATTTATGTCGATGGCCCTTAGTGAGCTGGATCGTGCTTCCGGGATCATTACGGATTTCTTAACCTTCGCAAAACCGGAATTTGAGACGATTTCCAGTCTGAATTTGTATAATGAATTTAAGCATATTGAGAGTATTATGCAGCCGCTTTGTCATTTAAATGGAGGAAAAATGATTCTCGATGTATCGGGCGAATTATGGGTGAAGGGGAATTCCTCAAAGTTTAAGCAAGCCTTCATCAACATTATCAAAAATAGCATTGAATCTTTCCGTGACGAAGGGTTTATCTATATGTCGGTGTATGCGGAAGAGGAGAACGTAATCATTCATATCAAAGACAACGGGGAAGGGATGGACGCGGATGTCCTGCACCGATTGGGAGAGCCTTATTTCACTAAAAAGAATAAAGGGACAGGTCTTGGATTAATGGTCACTTTCCGTATCATCGAAGCTATGCAAGGTAAAGTGAAATTTACAAGCAAAAAAGGAGTGGGAACCGAATCCATCACCATACTGCCATTGGCAGAAGCTCCGGATGATTCTCACTCCTTAGGGGGTTAATCTTGTTGTCTTACCACGAACCGCGTGGTGCTGCGGTTGCCTTCAATACATCGGAAGTAGGACTTGGTGGAATTACAAGATAGAATTCGTTGGAGCCTTCTTCAACGGCTTTCAAGGTAACGCTGTCGGGAATGATTACGCCTAATGCTTCTTGGAGAGCCGCTTTTGGGTCTGAGAGTAGTCTTTTCTTGAAACTTGGATCTTCCCATGCCTTTTGAATGACTTGATTTCTAAGAATTGCTTCTGACATAATAATCACCCTTCCCAAATTGTATATATTTACCTTTAATAATATAACATAGCAAAACTACTAATACTATTCTTTTTATTACAAAATAATAGAATTAATGGACATTTTTTGACAACCAATGATATAATCCTCCGTTTAGCAAGAGCTGCTTGTCCGCTTCGATGGAATCAGAGATCTGCTGTAAGTTACTTACTAGCATGGAATGGAACGCAATAAGATGAGGGGCATCAAGGTCGGAAGCTGTAACTTTGTTATGTGTGTCGTGTGCTAATTGCGTATAGGTATGTAGACCATTTGCAGTGAATAGATAAAATTCGACCTCTTGCGTAGTGAGTTTAGCTGCACTGCTGTTTGGCAGATGTTTGCGAGTTAGGGAGAGAAGACAATTATAGTTGCCCGCGGATAAATCTTCTTTCCAGTCCTCATAGTCATCCAGCATTTGCAGTGTAAGCAAAACCGAATGGATAAGTTCTTCAGCTTGCGGCACTAAATCACTCTTTCCAGACATCAGAAGGGCAGCGGTGCTGGAAAGCTTGAGCGGACTGGCTTTATAGGAGATTTTGACCCGATCATTAAGAAAATAGTCACTGGTATTTTCGTTGCTAACACTATCTGCCCACTCCATGATATAACGATTAAATAAGATCCAGAAAGCGGATGGCTCCGGAAATAGTATCCGGTAGATATTTAAAAATTCGACATAAAGCAAATTTGCCAAGGGCAATTTTTCGTATGCGGAGGATTCTTGGCTGTCCATCAGGTCATCCTGTATGAAGAAATACAACATAAAAAAGACGTTGCCCATCGACATCTGGCGAGTAACCTCTGCAGAGATTCCGCATCCCTTCTGCAGCCAAAAGGGTAAAAGATAACATATGTAGTTTTTGTGGCTTTCAGCGTTAAATACGTTAAAATGCTCAAGATAGGACATGCCTTGTTGATTTAGAGGTTCTGGAAATTCGGAAATAATCCGTCTGCTTTCTTGGAATACCAAGCGCAGTTCATCTTCGTAGTCATTTAGCCAATCCATAACAATCCTCCTATAAAATTTTTACGAAAATGGTTCTTTTGCCCTGATTATAGCTTTCTCTTTATTCCATTACAACTAAAATTTAGGAGGTATTAGCAAATATGGAATGGTATACTTTCGGCCAAATGCTTATGGCTATTCGAATGGGCCAAAAGGCGGAAACACCGGATGGCCGCATGGTTATGCGTACCTCCACAGGACTTTTTTGGATAAACGGAATCCTGCAGGGAAAAGTGGTAGAAATTAAAGACTATCTGTTCTCTGACCTATGGCGAATCTATGAGGATCAGGAAAGCCAGCAGGAGGGAATTGGCAGGGAACAACACGAGCAACGTGAGCGGGAGATGCTTGAGAATCAATATGAAGAGCTGCGTTGGGCGAACCGAAAACGTTAGTTCAACGTTCGATTACCCAACAGCAGCTATATAGTGAATCTTAATAAGAGGGATTAGGAACTTACGGATGCGGAGAGCTCTGATTTTAATGCTTCATATTGACTCCGCAGGCGTTGAAGTTTCGAGATACTTTGCTCCAAGCCGCCGAGCCGGTTGCGTTCCGTCCACAAGAGACGATATTGGTGAAGGAGTACATCAAGATCATTGATTTGCTTTGTAATCAGCGCAGGATCAAGCGAATCTGGTGCTGATGTCAACTGTAGCTTGATTCTGCCAAGCTGCACAGCATGCTTCACGAAATGGATGCCATTACTCAGTTCTTTCAACACAAGAGCAGCATCCTCGCATTGAAGATCTAGCCCCGATAGCCGCGCCTCAATGGAGAGTAGATATTCTTCGAGATCATTGAAGTGTTCCTCAGTAAGCTTCTCTATGATTAGGAAATTGTCCAGATGGGTACGCAGCAGCAGGGACATTTCTGCATCATTTGAACGGTTGATACTGGATTCAAGCTGATAGTAATTGCCGAGATCCAGGAGCAGTTGGCCAATTCCCTCAGAACGATCTGCAAAAATAAATCTATTTAAATACTGTGCAGTATCTGCTTCCAGATTATGATCTACACTCCAGGATAGGGCTGCGCCGTAGGCGAAGCCGGCATAGCTGACCGGCAGATGCTGCCAGTGTCCAAAATCTCCCCAATCCGTAATGAGATAACCGATAGCGCCGTTGTTTTTGCCATGAATAGCTGCACTGCGCAGGTTGGCTAACATATTGTCTGTGCGTCCTGTAATGGAGTTCCATGAGCTGGTGCCTGGGCAGACATAAAAAGGAATACCTGCTTCACGGAATTTGAGCGTATCGGACTCGAAGGGATGCTCCGCGCTATAACCCCATTCCATAGCAATAATATCCTTAGGAAGCTGAGGAATCAGTTCGGGATGCTGGATAATGATATCGCCCCAGAATTGCATCGTTTTGCCACGTTTTGTAACCAACTCATAAATTTTTTGCAGGAATGATAAATAGAGTTGACCTTTGCCTTGAGTTTCTGCCAGAGCTTTATTTTTACCAAGGCCGAGTTCATAGGTCTCATCGCAGCCTACATTAAACTGATTGGAGCTAAAGTAGGGCAGCAGATCGTCAAACATTTTGTCTAGCAGAGGTAGTACAGCAGGATCTTCGGTATCAAAAGTACCAGGGTGCATAAATAAGCCTTCTGGATAAACGTCCTGCGCATACAAATTCTTCGGAAGCATAAAGCCTTCGGGAATTTCAGCTAAAGCGTTGAATTCTGGACGAGAAAGCCAGCCCTCCATATGCCCAAAGCTATTCTGATTGGGAACAAGCTCTATATAACGTGCTTTGCAATAGGCATCCAGAAGCAGGATTTCCTCTCCGGTAATTGGGGTTTCAAGCTCCCAGACTTGAGGGAAGGATTCATAAGCGAACGGAGCACCTTCTATATATAGCTGAAGTTCATTCATCTTCAAATCAGCCATAAGGTCAATGATCCGGTACAAGGTTTCTTGCTTCGGGATTTTATTGCGGCTGATATCTATGAGCAGGCCTCTGGCTCCAAAATCAGGTTCATCGCGAATATGCAGCTGAGGTATAGATTTTCCACTTTGTTCTATGATTTGTTTCAGGGTTGCTGCTGCGTAGAAAGCGCCTACAGGAGAGCTATAGGAGACAACGATACCCTTCTGTTCGACAACAATCTCATAGGCCTGTGCAGACAATAATGGCACATAGTTAAAGTTACAGACAGATACAACGGTTGGACGTAAGCCAATGGATAAAGTCAGCTGCAGATTCAATGCTTGTGCAATTACTTCCTGTAGTTTTCGTGCAGCTGGCATGGCAGATTGTTCTTCCATATTAGGAAGCACGATGCTTCCGCTTGTTGGGAAATGGAAGGAGCCTTGTGACAATGTGATTTCACGCGGATTAGGGAAAAGCAGTAGTGTAGAATGATTAAGCATAGCGTGGACACCTCTTATTCATGTAGAATATGATCATCTTCACAATAACCTTATCACTACTAAACAAGGGGAGGAATGCCTATAATGTCCAAGCACATGGATTATATGATCAGTCCATATCCAATAAGAATTATTGATCCCAAGGTTGAATCCTCCAAGCTGAAGCTCAAGAATATAAGGGTGGGACAGGCAGGACATCTGCCAGGAAGAACGTTATTCCGTTCAGGTGTAGTTTTTGAGCACTGGGCCATTGTTTACATAGTGTCAGGTAGTGGCTCCTACATGGAGATTGGGGGAAAAGAGCAGCAGGTGCGTGAAGGCAGCTTATACTTTTTCCGCCCAGGTTACAGTTATAACTTTGGTCCACCACCGGGAGGCAGCTGGGATGAGTATTATATTAACTTTAATGGCACGCGTGTATCGGAATGGCTGGAATCGGGCCTCATAGCCGGGGGAAATGTTTTTCAAGCCCAATCTATAGTAGGTCTTACTACCTTATTTGAAGAAGTGCTGGAACGGATGGAGAGCGGAGAACCTGTAGATGCGGATCGGGCAGCATTATTGCTCGAAAGAATGCTGCTGGAGTGTTCTTTTATAATAGAAGAAAAAAGTTGGAATTCTCAGGCTGATTATATGCGTCAGATTCGGGAAGACCTGAACTTATGCATTTATGGTGAAATGGACCTAGAACAAATAGCGGCAAAACATCATGTTTCGATGTCTACGCTTCGTCGTCTTGTTCGGCGCAGCAGTGGATACCCGCTTCATGAATATATTCACCGTCTAAAAATGGCGGAAGCCAAAAAGTTGCTTTTCAACACCTCATTACAAATTAAGGAAATTTCTAGTATGCTTCATTATAATGATCCGTTCTATTTTTCTCGTTTATTTAAAAAATATATGGGGATCGCACCCCAGCTTTGCCGGAATAACATTTAAATCGACATCATCCTACTAGAGTCCCAACAGCAATTGTTATAATTTGTATAATTGTTGTCGTTTTATAAGATATGTTGAAAATTATGGATTAATATTACATAAATACGTTAGTTCTTATTAACTATAGTGGATAAAATTCCAAATTTTAGTGATAAAACCTACTAAAAAAATAATAAATTTTTTGTAACTATTTTTCAAATGGAAGCGCAAACATGGGAAATGTCAACTTGTTATTGTGATTTTTCTCATGTATGATGCTTTTATCGAGCACAGTACAATCTTGCATTTTCCAAAAAACTGGAGAATAGGGTGGTGGGATGAAAATCAAACCAACTGCAGAAGACAAACTGATTGCGTATTACAGGTATTTTTCATTGTCCCTCACATCACTCATGTATCTTCTAGATCAGACGGGACCTTCCATAATTTATAAATCACTTATTATTGCTATACTTGTTATGTTTGCACAAACGTTCTCATTTTGTTATCGAAGGCTACGCAGCAGGCCGAAGACTCTCGTCCTGGCTGTTAGTATAGAGATGGTGGGAATTATCGCATTGACCTTGTTTACGGGTGGGTACGAAAGCTCTTTTAGGCTTTATGTGCTAAATCCTGTATTGATTGCTGCAGGCTCATTGTCCATTTATTTTGGATGGTCGTTGCTCTTAAGCTACATCAGTATTTTTGCGGTGCTCTGTTATTTTTTTATCAATTCTGCGAACAGAAATTTTCTGGAAATTGTATTTATAAATGGAAATCTGTTTCTAACACTGGTACTTACGGTTATAATAATGCAGATCGTTAATCGGATGAAGCGGCAACGTGAAGAATCGAATGCTCGCACGAAAGAGACGATGGAGCATATCAAATCCCTGTACCATATCGTGGAAACCTCAAGCCAACATGATTTCATGAATATCGGTCAAGTGATCACCGATTATGTTGTTAAGCTAACGAAGCTGGATAAGGCTTTGTTTTGGTTCGCCAAGAAAAGCGGAGAACCAGCTCCGCAGAGCAGGCAGACCGGCTGGCAGCAGGAAGAGGAACAGTTCCTATTCTCAGAACTGGGAAAACATGAGCATGAATGGAGATTGCAGCGAGAGCCTATTTTTAGAAATCTGCCGGGATTAGGAGATTTCCTGCTGATGCCTGTACGGATGAGCACCCGTTTTGTAGGGATGATTGGACTCAAGCTGGAGTCTACAGAGGGGCTGGAAGGCCGCAGATGGTATATTCAACAATTGATATTCTTATCTGAGCTAAGTGCGAATATTCTTGAAAGACATGAGCTTGGTGTGATCGAGAACCGGTTGATCATCACGAACGAACAGAACCGGATTGCGGATGAAATGCACGACAGTGTATCGCAGAGCCTTTTTGGTATTGTGTATGCGACGCATTCGCTGAAGGAATCGTGGAAGAGAATGTCAGATCATGAGCTAGAAGAACAAATTGAGCTTATTCATGATTCTGCTACAAAGGTTGCTAAAGAACTGCGGATCACGATCTACAGTCTTAGCTCCAAGAAGAGTGGCGGTCCTACTTGGTTGGGCATGGTAAGATCACATTTGAAGAGCTTATCCAGGTTAAATGATGTTGATATTGATTTAAAAATAACGGGCGATGATTTCAGTCTCCCTTATCCTTACCACAAAGCGCTTTTTCGGATTATCTCCGAAGCCACTGGTAATGCCATCAGGCATGGTGCTGCCAGTCGAGTGGATGTAGAACTGTCTCTAAAGCCGACTTGGATTCGATTATTGATTTGTGATAATGGTGTTGGTTTTGATACTGATTTGTTATGGATTGAATCTGAAGATAGTGTAAGCGGACTTGGCATGAAGAATATGCAATATTTGACCCAGTCGCTCGGAGGCGACTTTCAGTTGTCCAGTAATGAGAGCACAGGAACAAGAATTATGATTTCGATTCCTGTCGGTGTAGCTGAATTAAAGAATGCATAAACTTTAGGCGGGAGGTCGTTTCTGTGAAAATCGTCATTGTAGATGATCATCCTTTAGTTAGAAGAGGACTGGCATCTGTCATTTCAATGCAGCCGAATGTGCAGTTTGCAGGTGAGGCAACGAATGGCCAAGAAGCGCTTCTTGTGATTGAGGAGACGCAGCCTGATCTTGTATTGATTGATCTTAAGCTAGCAGATGAATCGGGATTGGATGTCATTAAGACAGCACGTGCTCGTGGTATCGTTAGTAAGTTCATTTTGTTGACGTCATCTGCGAGCAGAGAGGATTTCCTGAAGGCTGAAGAAGTACTGGTAGATGGATATGTACTGAAAGAGGCGTTGCCTGAGGAGTTACTATTTGCTATCCAATTGGTGCACAAGGGAAGAAAGTATTACGATCCTGGTCTGATGGAAGATAAAATGCGCATGAGTGGAAGCAGCCCAACGGATGAATTGACACCCAAAGAAAAGGAAGTCCTGATCGAGCTGGGGCAGGGCGCATGCAACAGAGAAATTGCTTCACGTCTTTTCATTAGCGAATTTACGGTGAAAAAGCATGTCAGTCAGATTTTAGCTAAATTACAGGTGGCTGATCGTACACAGGCAGCGCTTTATGCAAATGCTGTCGGATTAACCAAATATGAGATGTCATACGAGTGAAAATTGAAATAATTCGTAAGGATTGTACATGAACACGGACAGGTTGTCCGTGTTTTTTTGTGCGTTAAAACTTAAATTAGCCCTATATATGGCACTAAAGTATACCTAATCCCCCTCTTAAGAGGTATAACGTCTTACTCCAAAGTGAAGAGGAAAGTGATGGTATGAGCCATGTGGCGAATGGTGTGGATTGATAGAATTAAAGCAACAACTGAAACTTTCATGAATGCTTTCAGAATGTAATTTTAGCGGAAGGAGGGTTACTGTGGAAAAGACGATTCTGGATTACATTAACCTGATTAAAAAAAGGTTTTGGCTCATCATGGTGTTCGTTTTGATCTCCTGTGCTACGACTTACTATGTTAGCAAAAACTTCGTTGAACCCGTCTATTCCGCTTCCGGACAGCTGCTTGTCAACAACATTGCCAAAGCTCCCGAGAGCAACAATCTTAACGATTTGAGCTTTAGCCTGAATTTAATTGAGAGTTACAAGGAAATTATGAAATCACCAACCATCATGAAAAGCGTAATAGAAAATCACCCGGAGTTTGGTCTCACGGCCGATGAACTAAGTCAGAAGCTTGAGATTAAAACTTCAGAGAAGAGTCAGGTGATCAACCTCAATGTTCAGGATGAAAGCTACACCAAAGCTGCCGGGATCGTAAATGCGGTATCGCAGACATTCATTCGTGAATTGCCGTCGCTGATGAGGGTAGACAATGTTACCTTGCTGACACCGGCCGATCCGACTGATGTTCCAGGGCCCTCGAACGGCGGGTTTGCGATGAATCTCATCATTAGCTTTGTTGTATCCCTTATGGCTGCCTTAGGAATTATTTTGCTGATGGAAACACTTAACGGCACATTAAGGTCTGAAAAGGAAGCGGAATACGACCTTGGTCTACCGGTAATTGCTTCGATCGCAACCATTCGCAAACGTGATTTGGGTAAGACGGCAGGCGACACTAGAGTGAAGGAGGGTGCTTATGTTGCGGCTAAATAAGAGTCTGGTTACAGACGTTAATCCGTCCTCACATATCTCCGAATCGTTCCGATCACTGCGCACATATATACGTCAGCTTGGACTAGCGCAGGGCGGTGGAGGAAAAGTGTTGCTCTTTACGTCAGCAGAAGCTGGAGCAGGCAAGACGACAATCTTGTCGAATCTCGCGGTTTCTTTCGTCCAGGACGGCAAAAAGGTAGCGGTGGTTGACTGCAATCTGAGACATCCCGGTCTCCATACCGTGTTTGAAGTAGAGGGGAGTGACGGGCTTGCGGCTTATCTAAGTGGGCAAGAGGAAGCAGATAACATCGCAGTCCTCGGAAACTTAGCCAATCTGTCAGTCATCCCGGCGGGAAAAACTCATGTTAGTCCGCCGGATTTGCTGGGGAACCCCAAAATGACCGCTTTGCTTGAGGAACTAAAAGAAAACTACGATCTGATCCTGCTGGATTCTCCTTCGGCAGTCGATTTCAGTGATGCTCGTATATTGGCACCTCAAGCGGACGGCGTGATTCTGGTGGCCAGATACGGAAAGTCCAAACGGGAATCGATTCGCAAAGCGAAGACGCTGCTTGAACAGACCGGCTCTAATCTAATCGGAATTGCCATGAACCAGGCGAAGTAAATGTTTATGCTTTCGAAGTAAGTTTTGCTCGAAGTCAAATCATTGAAGCTAATGCTCACAAAACTTAAGTTTATGCTTTCGAAGTGAGTTTTGTACGAAGTCAAATCATTGAAGCTAATGCTCACAAAACTTTTAGGAGGTAAAGTGCGATGAAAAAGGTAAAAAAAGTAATCATACCCGCGGCAGGACTAGGTACGCGCTTTCTTCCTGCAACGAAAGCCATGCCTAAAGAAATGCTTCCGATTATCAATAAACCAACCATTCAATACATTGTTGAGGAGGCTATTGCTTCCGGTATTGAAGATATCATCATTGTTACTGGTAAAGGTAAAAGAGCCATTGAGGATCATTTTGACAATGCGTTTGAGCTGGAGTCTAGGCTTCTGGAAGATGGAAAGCTGGATCTGCTTAAAGAGGTTCAACGTTCAGCTAAGGTAGAAATTCACTATATCCGCCAGAAAGAACCGAAGGGTCTGGGGCATGCCGTATGGTGTGCAAGACGGTTTATCGGAGATGAGCCATTTGGTGTCATGTTAGGCGATGATATCGTCACAGGAGCCGTACCTTGCCTTAAGCAGCTGATCGATCAATATGAAGAAACACAAAACTCGGTTATCGGAGTTCAAGAGATTCCTGATGAATTCACGAATCGTTACGGTATTATTGAACCGGATTTACAGGACGGTAAATTGTATCGGGTTAACAATTTTGTAGAGAAGCCGCCACTAGGTACGGCACCTTCCAATCTTGCGATCATGGGCCGGTATGTGTTTACTCCGAAGATCTTTAAGTATCTTGATTTGATGGAAGAAGGCGCTGGCGGAGAGATCCAATTGACAGATGCCATTCAGAAGTTGAATCAGAGCGAACGGGTATATGCCTATAATTTTGACGGAACAAGATATGATGTCGGCGAGCGGCTTGGATATATTTTGACAACACTTGAATTTGCACTGCAAAGCGAAGATTTGCGCTATCCGGTGATGGATGCAATGGCGGAATGGCTGAATAAAATGGGACAAACCAGCTTGAGTAGTTAAGTTGAGTTCGCAAAATTTTAGATGAGGAGGATGAGCATGCAAAAACTGCCGGAAGACTACGAGGCGGTCCTGCCGAAACTTTACATGCTGCATACCGATGAGAGAAGGAAAGAAGCAGAGTCCTATTTGATAATGAAACGGATGATCGATATCTTTTTTTCCGCTCTTGGTCTTCTCGTGTTAATGCCATTATTTGTTGTCGTGGCGATTCTGATCAAGCTGGAGGATCCGAAAGGAAAGGTGTTCTTTCGGCAAAACCGGGTTGGGAAGAATGAAAAGCAATTCCCGATGTATAAGTTCAGATCCATGGTCAGTAACGCTGAGGAGTTAAAAGAAAACCTGATGGCCTATAACGAAGTGAGCGGTGCCATGTTCAAGATTAAGAACGATCCGCGGATCACACAAATAGGGAGATTCCTGCGCAAGACGAGCATCGATGAGCTACCTCAGCTGTGGAATGTGCTGATAGGTCAAATGAGTCTGGTCGGTCCTCGTCCTCCGCTGCCAGAAGAGGTGGCTCAGTATACGGATTATGACAAACAGCGTTTGACGGTTACTCCAGGTTGTACCGGATATTGGCAAGTAAATGCCCGAAACAGTGTCGGCTTCGACGAAATGGTACAGCTGGACTTAACCTACATCCATATTCGGAGCACCATGCTGGATCTAAAAATCATTGCTAAAACCGGACTGATGTTACTCGGTTCAAAAGATGCTTATTAATAATGTGGAAATTAGGTGAATGCCGATGCGTGAATACGGAGACGTTCCTAAGCTTTCCATTATCATCTGTACCTACAACAGAGCACCTTTATTGATCAAGACGCTTCAGTCACTTTTAAAGCTGGATCACTTAGAGCAGGCGGAGATCATTGTTGTGGATAATTGTTCCAAGGATGATACTGAAGCTTGCGTCAAAAAGTTTATAGGAAAGCATGGAGCTGATGTGGATATCCGCTACATGATGGAGCCGATGCAGGGGCTTTCAGCGGCTAGAAATACAGGAATTCTGGCTTCCAAATCGCCGCTGATTGCCTTTCTCGATGATGATGCCATACCTTGCCAGCGTTGGATAACAACGATTGTCAGTACTTTCGAGAGTAAACCGGAGGTCATGGCTATGGGAGGCAAAATCGCTCCGATATTTGAAAGTAAACGTCCGGACTGGTTGATTAAACCCTTTGAGCTTCCGTACACGATTGTTGATTTAGGTAGCCGGATTAAGGAATATCCCAAGCAACTTCATCCTTGTGGGGCCAATATGGCGATGCGGAAGCTCGTATTCGACATCAGTCTTTTTCCCCTAGATCTCGGAAGAAAGGGTGATTCTCTGCTCTCTGGTGAAGAGACCTGGTTATTCGGACAGATTCAAAAAGAAGGGCATTCCATCCTCTACCATCCGGAAATGGCGGTTGACCATTTCGTTCCGGCGGCCCGTTTGACGGAAGACTGGATTATGAGGCGCTATTATAGCCAAGGTATCTCTAACGCTATGAAAAGCGAAGGACTAAAAGGCAAGCTGCTTCTAGTGGGAAAGACAGCCGCTAAGCTCGTGTATATCCTGGCTGATTCTATCCTCTCAAGAAGTAAAGGAAGAAGGCTTTTGAACAAATGCAGGCTGGAGAGTATTCGTGGAACGCTTCATATGATTCTCAATCGGGAGAGGCATTCCGCAGCGGGGTGAGGGATTAACATGACAAATTTTGAGTGGGGCTCCAAATTAAATGTTTTGCCATACGGGATGCTCTATCTCATGTCGGCCCTGTTCTTTGGAACGGCGGTCATCTACCAGCCGATGATTGCGATAGCTGCCGTGCTTCTGATAATTTTGCTGGGAATCTCGATTTCACGGCCTGAACTGATCAGTTATTTCGTTCTAATCACGACTGCAATATCGATTAACTTTTTATATGATGGCAGCATGTTCGGAATGGAGATACTGTCCCTTTATAAATTGGTTATCGTGATGCTGCTTGTTCCTTGTATTCTGGTCAATGGCTTGCGGTTTCGTCTGAGTCACCCCTTGTGGGCAATGGTAGCGCTGCTGGTGATTACCTTTGGGTCTTCGATCTGGCTGCCGGAAATGACCTCATCCATTGCAGTTAAAGCTTTTATCGGTCTATCCATTCCATTCGTATTTTTATTAATCAACTGGAAAAAGAATGTAGCCGAGCTGCAAATCAAAATTATCTGTATGCTTCCCCTTGTTAGTGTAGTGGTTGGTTTGTTGCTGCAGCTTGCGCATGTTCATAATTTTCTCAACATCGAGTATACAGGCGCTGTACGGATTCAGGGGGCTAATATTCCTGCGCATCTAGCGATGCTGGCCTTTATGGGAGTAGCGATTCCATTTATAGAGGTGAAGCGGAATCCGCAGCAAGCACGCTTTTTCTATATCATGTTAGTTCTAAATTTCTTTATCTTGATTGGAACAGGAACAAGAGGGCCTATATTGGCACTTGGACTTACCGTTCTCTATTACTTCTATGATATTCTCCGCCAATATTTGAAGGGCAGAACCTATCTGCTAATTCCGTTGATGGGTGCATTTTTCCTGATTATGGTCGCCGTTTTCTGGCAGCTCGATAATTTTGAGAAACGTTCCTTTGAGAGACAGACAGATACGGCTGTTGATTTATCAGGAAGGTCAGAGGCATGGGAGTATTTCTTAAACAAGGCTGCGGACTCTCCTTGGTCTGGTAGAGGGCTTGGAGCAGTGACGGTAGCAAATGATGGAACATTGTATAAGGGTTTTGTAGTTCCGCACAACGAGTATATCCGCTTTTACTTCGATGGGGGATATATTGGCGCTATTCTGTTGATGTTCTCTTTATTGGCTGTATTTATTCTGGTGTACAGAGCATTGGCTCCGCCGATCAAACCTTATTATCTGTTATTTATTGTAGCGTTTTTAATCTACTCATTCTCCGATAACACGCTGTCGACGGTCCAATTTATTATTCCGTTCTGTTGGTACCTGAACTGCCTGTATCGATCTTCACAGCCAACCGATTCCCCACAAAAAGAAGTGATACGATGAGTCAAGTGAATATGTTCGATGTCAATTTTGATAACTATGATTTCATGGATTTGCTTGATTACATTGATAAAACCATTCAGGAGAGGAATCAGTCTTATATCCTCACTTGCAATGTAGATCATGTGATCAAGCTTCGTAAGGATAAAGAATTTCAAACGGTATATTCGAAGGCAGGCGCAGTTGTTGCTGACGGAATGCCACTGATCTGGGCATCCAAAATGCTAGGCAAGCCGCTTAAGCAGAAGGTATCCGGCGCGGATCTATTTAATCGATTGGGCAACGCCTTTGAGCAAAGGAAGTACCGGCTGTTCTTCTTAGGCTCAGCTGAAGGTGTGGCGGAACGGGCAGCGATGAATTTGAAAACAGCACATCCCGGAATAAATGTGGTTGGCTGTTATTCTCCATCCTATGGATTCGAGCACAATGAGGAGGAGAATGAACGCATTATAGAAATGCTGACAGAGTGCCAGCCAGATATCGTGTTTGTTGGTGTAGGAGCACCTAAGCAGGAAAAGTGGATTTACCGCCACTATACCTCTTATCAAGCTCCGATATCGATCGGAGTGGGAGCGACCTTTGATTTTCTGTCAGGCTCAGTGAAACGAGCGCCTAGCTTCATGCAAAAAACAGGGTTCGAATGGTTCTGGCGGCTTAGCCAGGAGCCGGGCCGGCTCTGGAAAAGATATCTTGTGGACGATGCACAATTTCTACTTTTATTACTTAAGGAACTGCGTAAGCGGGATAAGGTGAAGGAAGGAGGCTTGGAATGAGTGTATTTACGCCCCCATCACTTAGGTTCATCAAGACAGTTGGATTAATAGGGGGGACTGCTGCTGTAGGTGTCTCTCTTCCGCTGATCATCGGCTTCTCCAGTGCGATGCTGAGTTCATCGAACAGTCTGCAGGGAGCCATTCTCTCAGCCATCCTATTCCCAGCTTTCTTGTTAGCCATACTTAGACCGAAAATGCTGGTTGCTTATACCTTGCTAATCTGGGCCGTAGCTCCAGAGCTGCGCCGCATTGCTGACTGGTCAGAAGGAGTGTATCACTCTGTATCCTTGCTGAGCTTAGCTCCCTTGTTAACCGGTGTAACCTTGATCATTCCGCTGCTGAAGGAGATTCATAATATTCAAAAAGCCTCCACGCGGATCATGTTAATGTTCGCAGTTGCGCTGGGTTATGGTGCTTTAATCGGTTTGGCTAAGAATGGCATGGGCTCAGTTTATGACTTAGCGAATTATATAGTGCCACTGCTGTTATTGCCGTACTTTGCCGTCACGAAGTTCAAGCCGAAGGATATCGATCGACTGCTTACCGCTTTTGCCAATATTGCAGTCCTAGTTGCCATTTACGGGATTGTTCAGTATTTGACGGTGCCACCTTGGGATGTGTTCTGGATGAAACATGCGGATATGATGTCCATCGGAAATCCATATCCATTGGAAATCCGAGTATTCTCTACGCTGAATTCGCCCGGACCGGCTGCAACCTTCTTAGCGTTTGCTTTAGTTCCGATGATACTGGAGAAAAAATGGCGGGGAACATTGCGCTGGATCGGCGTTCTGCTAGTTGTAATCTGCCTGCTGACTACTTTGGTACGTGCGGCATGGCTGATACTCCTGGTGATGCTGCTCATGTATATTGGAACCTCTCCTTCTAAGGGAAAGTGGAAAACCTTGATCCAATTAGTTTTTGTAGCTGCTGCGTTGTTCTGGGTTGTGCCGAAATTGCCTGGTGCCGAAGGACTGGTTGCTCGGGTAGAGACACTTTCTTCTGTTCAAGAAGATCACTCTTATAATGAACGGCTAAGCTTATGGCAAAACATGCTGCCGATGGTTGCCGCCAATCCAGTAGGTCAGGGAATTGGTAGTGTAGGCCAAGGGACTAAGCTTGGTAATGACGGCGAGCTTGGAGAGTACGGAATTATGGATAACGGAGTTATCGCTTTACTGCTTACCTTTGGTGTTCTGGGTGCTGTTTTCTTCTTCGGAGCTTTAGGCGCAGTTGTCAAACAGATATTCGCTAGAGTAATCAGCAGGGACCAATTGCAGCCCTACGCCCGACTTGCGTTAGCTACTTGGACCGGTGCGATTGTCAGTCTAGTTTCAGATAATGGGTTTCCCGGACTCAAGGGATACTTAATCTGGATGCTGATCGGTCTTGGCCTCAGCGCAAGGGAGATTACTCAAAGTAGAAGGAAGGGAACACCGTATGCAGCAGTTGAATGCAAAATCTCTCCCCGCTAGAACGATCTGGTCATCTTTTAGATTGTTCGCCAAGAGCAAGGACAACAGCTCGGCAGCCGTAAAAACTATGTTTGTCAGTGTCATGATCCTATTGATTAACATGTTAACTGGTGTACTGACCGCACGTTATCTTGGACCGACAGGTCGTGGGGAACAGACGGCAATGATTAACTGGTCACAGTTTCTGGCGTTTAGCATGAGCTTTGGCATTCCTTCAGCTCTCATCTATAACGCGAAGAAAAATCCGGAGGATGCCGGAGTGCTTTATCGTATGGCATTGCTGCTCGGTACCATTTTTGGAGTCATAGCGATGATTATAGGTATCGTGGTCTTGCCTTATTGGCTGAAATCCTTCAGTCCGGAGGTCGTGACCTTTGCTCAGTGGTCTATGATTCTGTGTCCGATTATAGTGATCTCTCAAATTAACAATGCAGCTTTTCAATTCAGAGGTGAATACAAGAGGTTTAATTGGATTCGCTATCTAGTGCCGTTGCTTACACTGACGATGATCGGGATATTGATCGCGCTGGATCAGATGAATCCATTTACAACTGCAGTTGCCTATCTTCTTCCGGGAGCGCCGCTGTTTATCGGAATGACGATTTCCTTGCTTCGTACCTATAAGGTGAAGATGAGAGGGGCCTATCAGAATTTAAAAAGATTGTTTACTTACGGACTTGGTTCCTACGGCAATGACTTGCTTGGCAATTTCTCTACCTATATCGATCAGATCGTTATTGCCGGTTTGTTAAGACCTGCTGATTTGGGGCTGTATGTAGTGGCTGTGAGTCTATCACGAATGGTTAATTTTTTCTCAAGCTCAATTACGATCGTGTTGTTTCCTAAGGCTTCTGAGCTGTCCAAAGAACAGGCAGTTGAGTTAACATTCAAAGCCTTCCGAATAAGTACGACCTTCACCATGCTTGGCGGGGTATTCCTGATGCTCTTAGCCCCTTTAGTAATTCCGTTGATGTACGGCAAAGACTTCAATGCGGCATTAACCGTGTTTCGCTTATTGCTCCTTGAAGTGACCATTAGCGGAGGGACGATCATTCTGGCGCAGGCATTTATGGCGTTAGGCAAGCCAAAAGTGGTTTCGATGCTTCAAGGTTTCGGCTTACTTTTGGTTATCCCAATGTTGTTCCTGCTCATCCCTAAATTTGGCTTACTCGGAGCAGGGATAGCGATGTTGTCATCAGCAATCCTGCGATTTTTCTTCATTGTTCTCAATATAAAGTACACCTTAAAAGTTAAACTTCCGCGGTTGCTCATTACCCGGGAGGACATTCAGTGGATGAAGACGACGATGAATTCTTACATTCGCAAGAAACCTATGGATATGAATGGATAATGCGAAAGATAAAGGAGGAAACCTTCATGGATTCAGTAAAAAGCGTGGTAGGCGGCCAAGGCAATTATCCAATATCGGCTGTCATCATCGCTCAGGATGACGAAGTTCGAATATCTAAGGCCATACAATCCTGCAGGTTATTCGCCGACGAGGTGGTTGTGATTGACGGAGGCAGCAAAGACGGGACAGTACAGCTTTCTGAAAGCTTGAATTGTCGTGTATACGTCAACCCTTGGCCCGGATATGCGAAACAGAGGGAGTTCGGAGTAGAACGCGCGGTTCATGATTGGGTCTTCCTTATTGATACTGACGAAGTGGTCAGCGACGAGTTGGCCGCGAGTATTCTTGAACTGAAACCGGGGCTTATGGATCAATCGGTTGCCTATTCTATCTACCGGATTGGCGATTTTATGGGCAGATGGCTGGATCGTGGCGAATATCTAGTGCGCCTTTACAACCGCAAAGCGTATGGCATTCGAAATAGCTTGGTGCACGAGATGCCCGAGGTCTCTGAAGAGCGAACCATACGTTTGACAGGAACCCTCTGGCATTATGGTTACCGCAGTATTAACGATCATGTGGCACGTTTCAATAAGTACACTGACTTGGAAGCTGAAAGTGCGTATGCCAAGGGCAAACGATTTCGGGTCAGTCATCTGCTGTTAAGACCACCAGCCCGTTTCCTGCAAAAGTATTTCTTACACGGGTTGTTCAAGAAGGGAATGTCAGGTTTCGGAGTATCCGTATTCTGGGTCATGTATGAATTCATGGTCGGCTTCAAGCATTACGAATTAATTAGATCGGGAAAGCTGACTCAGCACAATGCGAAGACGAGTCAGACCGAGAAGGAGAATAAAGGAGAGAGAAGCTATGCCGTACAGTGACGGATTGAACATTATGACGACAGGCCTTAGCTGGCCGTCGCTACAGCCGGGTGGGCTTAACACGTATTTCAAATCCGTTTGCGAGCAACTCTCCTCACGTAATCGGGTGCATGCGCTGATTTGCAGTCAAGAGACGCCTGCTACCCCTGAGGAATTGATTATTCACAATGCCGGAGATCCAAAAGATGGGATCTGGAAACGTAAGGATGCTTTCCAGCGTAAGGCGGCCGATCTGATGGGAGAGGGCAGTGGCCGTATAGATATTTTATACACTCACTTTGCTCCTTATGGTATTGGTCCAGCCTTGGAAGCAAAGAAACGTGGGATTCCTGTAGTGATGACTTTTCATGGCCCATGGAATGAAGAAATGAAAATCGAAGGCCAAGGCATTAAGCACCGGGTCAAAACAACCATCGCCAAATCCATTGAACATAGAGCCTATAAGCTTGCGGATAAGTTCATCGTGCTTAGTGAGACGTTCCGCGATATTCTCCATAAGCTGCACGGAGTGCCACTACACAAAATTATTGTGATTCCAGGCGCAGCTAATGTGGAACGTTTTATTCCCGCTACGAATCGATTGGCGATTCGCCGGACCTTGAATTTACCTGAGGGAGCAACAACCGTGCTGACTGTCCGGCGTTTGGTCAATCGGATGGGACTACTCCAGCTGCTTGAAGCCTGGAAGCAAGTTGCGGAGCGATTCCCAAATGCAATTCTGCTGATTGGTGGTAAAGGGCCGTTGCGGGGGGAACTGGAAGAAAAAATCGCCGACTATGGCTTAAGCAACAAGGTAAGACTGCTAGGCTACATTCCTGATCATGAACTAGCCTCTTATTATCAGGCAGCGGACATGTTCGTGGTTCCCTCACAGGCATTGGAGGGCTTTGGTTTGATTACCGTTGAAGCCTTATCTTCAGGATTGCCAGTGATGGCTACACCGATTGGCGGCAATAAGGAAATTTTGCAAGGCTTCCGGCCGGAGTTGCTATTTAAGAGTTCAAGTAGCGACCACATGGCTGAAGGCATGATCCATATGCTTAGCAATCGAAAACTGCTTCCGAGCCGGGATGAATGTAGGGAGCATGTACTGGAGAGATATACCTGGGAGCATGTTACGGATCAAGTAGAATCCGTGTTCCTACAAGCTTTAGGAGAGGAGGTGACCACGTAATGCTTAGAGTGGCTTATATAGATCACACTGCTAAATGGAGTGGTGGAGAAGTTGCCCTGTTTAACATCCTTACCCATATTGGAGAACAGATCGATCCCCTGGTAATCCTGGCTGAGGATGGTGCCCTGGCTGAACGGCTACGTGAAAAAGGAATGGATGTCCGTATTATTCCGCTGGATGAGAGCATCAGAAGTCGTGGTAGAAATGCAGTCAACTTGGGAGCACCTGCTGCAGCCTTCAAGCTGTTGGCTTATGGCCGCAAGCTTGCGCCGCTTTTAAAAGCGGAGAAGGTAGATTGCGTGCACACCAATTCCCTGAAATCTGCATTATACGGAGCCATCGCTGCAAAAATAGCGGGCGTTCCATTGATCTGGCACATCCGGGATCATATTGGAGCTCCTTATTTAAAGCCAATCGTTGCCAAAGGAATTCGTTTGCTGTCGCGTCTGCTCCCCAATGGAGTCATCGCAAATTCACATTCTACGCTGAATGCTTTGGAGCTGCCGCGTTCGAAAAAAACGCTGGTCGTATACTCCGCTTTCGCTAAAGCGATTGGTAATGGGATCGGTATGCGGGACCAGAAGGATTTTAACGTACTGCTAGTTGGTCGATTGGCGCATTGGAAAGGTCAGCATATTGTGCTGGAAGCCGCAAAAAGCTTTAAGAACGAACCTCGTGTGAAATTCTGGCTGGCCGGAGACGCTCTGTTTGGAGAAGAGGCTTATAAGCAGGAATTGCTGCAAAAGATAAAAAACGACGAGCTTACTAATGTAAGCATGCTAGGGCATGTGGATGATATTCAAGGCCTTATGAATACTGCTGATTTACTGATTCACACTTCGGTAACTCCTGAGCCTTTTGGCCAAGTTATCGTTGAAGGAATGGCAGCGGGATTGCCGGTGATCGCCTCCAATGAAGGCGGGCCGGTAGAAATTGTAGTTCAAGGTGAGACAGGGCTACTGATAGAGCCTGGTGACGCGGCGATACTGGCAGACTCCATTAAATGGATGCTGGATCACCCAGAGGAAAGACGGCGGATGGCGGACAATGGGATGAAACGAGTGAAAGAGCATTTTGTTATCGAGAATACGGTCAAGGACATCGTTGACTACTATAAAGGTTTGTTGGCGGGCACCTGACAGATGATGATATGACGCGGTAATTCTGAAGATGATGCTCCATAAAACTTTGAGGATGATTCACATGAAAATTGCGATAGCGCACGATTACTTAATCCAAATGGGCGGCGCGGAAAGAGTGGTGGAAGTCTTTCATCACATGTATCCCGAGGCTCCAATCTACACAACGGTTTTTAACGGAAGCCGCCTTACTGACAATCTCAAAGATGCGGATATCCGTGCCTCCTGGCTGCAAAAGATTCCGGGGGTAAAGACCAATTTTAAAGGGGTGCTGCCACTTTATCCAATGGCCATCCGTGATTTGGACTTTCGCGGTTTCGATATCGTCCTGAGTTCCAGCAGTGCTTTTATGAAAAGTATTCAAGTTCCTAAACATACGTTTCATCTTTGTTACTGCCATACGCCTATGCGCTTCGCATGGGATTATGACACCTACATGGAACGTCAGTCGAATTCCGGGCTGTTCAAAAAAATGCTTAAGGTATACATGCAGCAGCTCAAAACGTGGGACCAACGGACTTCCAAAAATGTGAATCAGTTCGTAGCCAATTCTTCAGTAGTGAAGACGAGAATTCAGAATTATTATCACCGGGATGCAGATGTCATATTTCCACCGATTAATACAGCCCGGTTTACAAGCTCTTCTACCATTGGTGACTACTATTTAATTGTCTCCCGGCTTGTTTCCTACAAGCGGATTGATCTGGCAGTAGAGGCTTTCAATCGTAACGGTCTTAAGCTTTATATCGTAGGGGATGGACCGGATCGCAAGCGTCTCGAAGGCATGGCTAAGGATAATGTATCGTTTTTGGGCCGGCTGGAAGATGAACAAGTAACTGGAATGATGGCACAGTGTAGAGCATTTATTTTTCCAGGAGAAGAGGATTTTGGAATTACACCGCTGGAAGCGAACGCTGCAGGAAGACCGGTAATTGCTTATCAAGCAGGTGGGGCACTAGATACTATTATTCCTTATGTAAATGGTGTGTTCTTTCAGCATCAAGAAGTGGAGGATCTACTTAAGGCTATTTATGAGGTAGAGTCCTACGCTTGGGATATCGATCAAATTATGGAACATGCACGTAAATTCGATGAGCAGGCGTTTATGGTTAAGTTCAAGCAGTATGTTGAGCAGGCGTACGTCAATTTTCTAAAAGGAGGATGATTATATGAAGCTGACAGTAATCGGTACTGGGTATGTGGGTCTTGTATCTGGCGTGTGCTTTGCACTGGGCGGACATCATGTCATCTGTGTGGATAAGGACGAGGAAAAGATTAAAAAGCTGAAACAGATGGAATCGCCCATCTATGAGCCGGGAATCGAGGAACTGATTGAACTGAATCTTCGTGAGGAACGGTTATCTTTTTCTGCAGATCTTCAAGCGTCGGTGCGCCGTTCAGATATTATCATTCTTGCTGTAGGTACGCCATCATTGCCTAACGGTGAAGCAGACTTAACCTACATTGAGGGTGCAGCCGCTGAAATCGCCAAAGCGATGGAAGGGCACAAAATTATAATGACTAAATCTACAGTTCCAGTAGGAACAAATGAAAAAATCTCTCAAATGATCTCTAAGTATACCCAACATTCTTTTGATATCGTGTCTGCACCTGAGTTTTTACGTGAAGGGTCAGCGATTCGCGATACCCTCCATCCTGATAGAATTATCATTGGCCTTGATAATCCAGAGCTGGAACCAACAATGCGCGAGCTTCATAAGGGTTTCACAGAAAATGTATTTGTAACAGATATACGCAGTGCTGAAATGATCAAATATGCTTCGAATGCATTTTTGGCCACGAAGATTTCCTTTATTAATGAGATCGCCAATATTTGTGAAAAAGTGGGAGCTGATGTAACCGAGGTAGCACAAGGAATGGGTATGGACCAAAGAATCGGGTCATCCTTCCTGCAGGCTGGTATCGGTTATGGAGGCTCCTGTTTCCCGAAAGACACTAATGCGCTCATTCAAATTGCGGGCAACGTCGATTACGAATTCAAATTATTGAAATCTGTAGTCGAAGTGAACAAGGGACAACGGTTTATGATCATCTCCAAGCTGCATGAATCACTTGGCAGCCTGCGCGGTTCGACGATTGGGATATGGGGGCTTGCCTTTAAGCCTAATACTGATGATGTCCGCGAAGCTCCCGCCAGAGAGATTGTTGAGGCACTGGTGGCTGAAGGGGCAACAGTCAAACTATATGATCCAATCGCAGCTACAAATTTCAGGCAGCAATATGATCATCCGCAGCTTCGCTGGTGCAATCTGCCTGAGGAAGCGGCTGAGGGCAGCGATGCCGTATGCCTCTTGACCGATTGGAGCCTACTCAAGGATATTGATCTGCATCAGCTGGCGAAAAGCATGCGCAATGGGGTGCTGATCGATGGACGCAATGTGTATTCCAAGGAGCAAATTGAGGGTACCGGACTCGTTTATCATTCTGTCGGCCGCCCGCAGATGGGTGGATTGAGCGGTTATTCTGCTAGTGTGGCTGGAGCGGTTTAATGATTTGTGTTAAGTGTCAGTCGCAACTGCGGTGAATGTTTGGACTTCCAGCCGCTGTTGTCTGCAGATTTCCTGATTTTAACCGCTGATAGCGGTAGAAATCCGCAGACAAAGGCGGACGCTATCGCTCTTACAGTTCCAAAATTCCCCTCCGCCCCTTCGTTCCCTTATCTTAAGTTTCTAAGCAATTTATAAAGTTAGGTACTCTGATTATATACCGCAGTAGCAGTAGCAGTTGTAGTTGTAGTTGTCATTGTCTCTGTCTCTGTGGTGGCAATTAGTCTTGCTCTTGTAGTTGCAGTTGTTCTTGCAGTTGCAGCTGCCTCCCCCGGAGCAGAAGCAAATCTTTAGAAAAACGTGCTTGCTTCCGGCTGGTACAGTCCGGTACGCACGGATCAAGTATTAAGAAGAAGTTGGTTAGGTGAAGAACGGAAAGGGAATTTGGAACTGTAGAAACGGAGTGTTCGCCCGAAAGATTTCCGTAGGAAAGCTAGCTTCGAAAGCATATGCTATCCTCGGATTTCTACCGCGAGAAGCGGTTCAATCAGGAAATCTGAGGATAACAGCGATCGGAAGTCCAAAATCCCTTGGAGTGGTTTCTACCTAACAAATTTTTTTAGTGCATCCGCTCGAAATAAGGCTAAGTGGAAGCTGACGTTTTGATAACAATTCAAATATGCTCGATTTCCATAATTCAAGGAGGGTTCATTCTATGAAAATGGTACTTCTATCAGGCGGTTCAGGTAAACGGTTATGGCCGTTGTCCAACGACTCACGTTCAAAGCAATTTCTAAAGGTACTTGAAAGCCCTCAAGGTGAACCAGAATCCATGGTACAACGTGTCTGGAGACAGCTGGAGGAAGCAGGGATGGCAGAATCATCTTATCTGGCCACCGGCCGCGGCCAAGTAGAAATGATACAAAGCCAATTGGGAAGTCATGTGCCGATTATCGTTGAACCGGAGCGTCGGGATACTTTTCCGGCTATCGCCTTAACAGCTACCTATCTTTATTCAGTGGCAGGTGTTTCTCCAGCGGAGACGGTAGCAATATTGCCTGTTGACCCTTATGTAGAAGCATCTTTTTTCGATACCATAGCTATGCTTGAGGGGACCATGCTGGAAAGTGGAGCAAATCTGGCTCTAATGGGTGTTGTTCCTGAACATGCCTCAGAGAAATACGGATATATTATTCCTACCACCGAAGAGGCGGGGGAAAATGGTTTTATGAAGGTGAGTCACTTTCAAGAGAAACCAGACCGCATACAAGCAGAACAGCTCATCGAACAAAATGCCTTGTGGAATTGCGGAGTGTTTGCCTTCCGCTTAGGGTACTTGTTAGATATTTTGCAGCGTAAAGGGTTGCCTTTAGGATATGAAGAATTGCAGAAGCAGTATAAGCTATTGTCTTCCATCAGCTTTGATTATGAAGTGGTGGAGAAAGAAGAACATATTGTGGTGCAGCCGTATGATGGATTCTGGAAGGATCTTGGAACGTGGAATACGCTGACAGAGGAAATGAGCAGCAAGCATGTAGGAAAAGGTTTTGTGACGGCGGATTCTGAGGGGACTTGCTTGATTAATGAGCTGGACATTCCGATTACGGTAATTGGTGCGAAGGATCTGATCATTGCGGCTAGCCCGGATGGGATTCTAGTTACCCATAAAGCTGAGAGCCCACGGATTAAAGAAGTGCTGAAGACCTTTGAACAAAGACCGATGTACGAGGAACGCCGTTGGGGCCATTACAAAGTTATTGATTATGTGAAATATGATGAAGGCAATGAAGTGCTGACCAAACGGATTTTTATATCCGAGGGGAATAATATCAGCTATCAATTACATCGCAAGCGTAGTGAAATTTGGACAATCGTCAGCGGCGAAGCAAGTATTGTGCTGAATGAGAAAAAACATAATGTGAAGGCTGGGGACGTGGTACGTATACCGGAAGGAACGAAGCACGCGATCCTTGCTTTGACGGATGTTGAGTTTATAGAGGTACAGACGGGGTCTGAATTAGTAGAAGAAGATAACATACGTATTACTTTAGACTGGAATGATATAGAACTACAACAATTCATTTCATAGGTCTAACCTATCTATTTAACCAATTCAAAATTTCTTGAAACAGGTAAATTGACTCAATTATCAAAAAAAGTCATAAAAACACTAAATATATCATTAATTGTCGTCGATACTTACGGTAAGAGAGATTATTTCTCTTAAATTGAAAAGGCAAACCTATCGAAAGGTAGGGACGCAAAGCTATAGGGCCTTCGAAAGAGTGGCAGCCTGGCTACCGAAAGGGAGATTATTTTGAAAGCTTACCGTACGTATCGATTGTTTGGTGCATTTCTGTCACTCGTCCTGTTTCTGACTGCACTTCCGCTTGCTGTTGGAATTTCGCCGTCTGTTGTCATAGCTGCTTCAAATTCTGGAACGCCAGTTACCCCAGGTGCCTCACCTGAAGCCGTAAAGCTGCTTAACTATTTTTACTCGATCTCAGGAAAAGGTATTATTGCCGGTCAACATGACTATTTAGAAAGTCCAGATGAAATTAACAATATGCTGAAGGGAACCAGCGGGCAATATGCGGCTCTTCACGGTTATGAAATGGGTGCGATCAGTGGTCAGTCCGAAGCAACGATGGCTTGGCAACGTCAAAATGTGGTGAACAGCGCCATCAACTGGAATAAAGCGGGCGGGATCGTAGCTATGACTTTTCATGCTAACCTGCCGGGCACCTCTTATGACTGGGATAATGTGAAAAAAACACTTAGCCAGAGTGAGTTCGATAGTTACGTTACACCGGGTACCAAGCAATATAACAATCTGATCGCTGAGCTTGATAAGGTGGCCGTCTCTTTAAAAAGCTTGCGCGATGCCAATGTTCCGGTGCTTTGGAGACCCTATCATGAAATGAACGGGAACTGGTTCTGGTGGGGGAAGAAAAATAACTTTTCTAAACTATGGAATATTATGTATGACCGTTTTGTTAACGTTCATAAATTAAATAATTTGTTATGGGTATGGAGTCCGAATGCTCCCAATGTTTGGTCAGATCCTTATGCGCTAACTTATCCAGGTGCTGATAAAGTAGATATTCTGGCAGCAGATATATACGAAAATGATTACCAGCAAAAATACTATGACAGCTTATTGAGTCTAGCCGCAGGCAAACCGATTGCGATCGGGGAGAATGGTGAAATGCCTAATCTGGAGAAGCTTCAGCAATCGCAAAGTAAATGGACGTATATGATGAGCTGGGGAAAAATGCTTTACGAGAATAACAGTGCAGACACAATCAAAACATTTATGAATAGCAACTATACCCTGACCAGAGATAAATTAAATACTGGTCTGGCACCGACACCTAGCGCCGCACCAGCGCCGGCACCTTCCGAAGAAGAGGGGGAGGCAGCAATTCCTCTCGCGAAGGGGCTTGCAGGAGAGTATTACAACAACATGCAGTTGTCGGGAGCAGCAGCTCTTAACAGAACTGATGCAATAATCGATTTCAATTGGCGGCAAGGCTCGCCGGATGCCGCCCTCGGGATTGATCGGTTCTCCATACGTTGGAGCGGTAAAATCAAGCCATTATATAATGAGCAATATACATTTTACACTACCTCAGATGATGGTATCCGTGTCTGGGTGAATGGGGAATCCGTGATTGATAGTTGGACTAAGCAAAGTGGTACTGAGCGTAAGGGCACTATAACGCTGAAGGCTGGCCAGCTATATGATATCAAGGTGGAGTATTACGAGAATGAAGGCGATGCGAGAGTCCGCTTGATGTGGGAAAGTGCTAGTCAAGCTAAAGAGACAGTTCCAGCAAGTGCACTTTTTCTTCCGGATGTCTCCTGATTGATGAAAATTAAAGGTCGATCCTTAGTGGCTCTGCGTTATTGCAGAGCTACTAAGCTATAGTCCTCATTAGGTCAGAAGACGATTGTCCGATAACAGGTATGTTTTTAACACCTGTGGAGGCAGTACAGCTACCGAAAGGAGGATTTATTTGCGTAAATATTATAAGAAAAACAGATTGTTGTTTACTATGTTACCGGTCTTTATTATTTTTTCCTTGCTGCCTTGGGGAGAGGTTAAAAGTCTTCCGAAGGCTATGAGTGTTTCTTCCTCCCTACCTCCGGCTATACCAAGTAATCCTTCGGCTTCTGAAGAAGCCAAGCAACTACTAAGTAATTTGGTAAATCTACGTGGCAAAGGGCTCTTGTCCGGCCAGCATGATTATCTAGAAAGTCCAGATGAACTGGTTCATAAGCTGAAGAATACTTCGGGACAAAATGCTGTTCTACATGGTTATGAATTAGGGGCGATTAATAATCAATCCGAAGAGACGATCGCAGAACAGCGGCAAGCTGTTATAGACAGTGCAATTGAATGGCATCAAGAGGGTGGCATTGTAGCGATGACCTTCCATCAGAGCTTACCGGGAACCTCTCCAGAGTGGTCCAATGTAAACAGAAGTCTCAGTCAAGAGAAATTTAATGCTTATGTTACACCTGGGACAGCTCAGTATAAGAGGCTAATCTCAGATCTAGACGAGGTTGCTGGATATTTGGGTCAGCTGCGTGATGCCGGAGTTCCGGTCTTATGGCGACCTTACCATGAAATGAATGGTGGTTGGTTTTGGTGGGGGAAAAAGGACAATTTTTCAGAGCTGTGGAGTATTGTCTATGATCGTCTTGTAAACACACACAAGCTAAATAATCTACTGTGGGTGTGGAATCCGAATGCGCCGAATGAATGGTCAGATCCATATGCTGCATATTATCCCGGTGGGGATAAACTCGATGTTCTGGCTGCGGATATCTACAATAACGATTATAAACAGTCCTACTATGAGGATCTGCTCGCATTGGCCGAGGGTAAACCTATCGGAATCGGGGAGAGTGGGCAACTGCCGAACCCGGATGTATTAACTGAGAAACAAAATAAATGGGTCTATATGATGACCTGGGGAAAATTACTTACAGAAAATAATACGCTACAGTCAATTAAAAGCTTTATGAAAGACTCGTTTATAGTATCAAGAGAGGACTATGTTCTCACAACAGGAGGTCCTTCGATAGCACCCGTAACTCCGGTAACCCTGACGGGTTTAACTGGAGAATACTATAACAATACTGATTTAGAGGGAGAAGCGGTACTTATCCGCAATGACCGTAAGATTGATTTTAATTGGCATGGCGGGTCTCCTGCCTCAGAGATAAATGAAGATCACTTTTCTGTACGCTGGAAAGGGAAACTCAAACCCAAATTCAGTGAAAAATATACGATTTCGGCATCCTCTGATGATGGAGTCCGTGTCTGGATTGACGGAAAGCTGATCATCGACAATTGGAAAAATCAAAGTGCAACCCTTCATAAAGGAAGTATCCCGCTCACAGCCGGAACGCTTTATGATATCCAAATTGAATATTATGAGAATGAAGGAGATGCCAATCTTCGTTTGCTATGGGAGAGTTCCCGCCAGAAGCAGCAGGTAATTCCACAAGGGGCATTGTTCCTTCCTTAATCTAATGAAATGATAGGGTAAGACATTCCGGAAGAAAGAGAGGACCTATGGATGGGAATAACGAGGAGAATATCTAATAGAAAAAATAAGATATCTGCAAACAAACCATTACTGTTATTACTAAAATTCGCCGCATTAACCGTCTTGTTTCTGTTGTCTGTCTCTGTCTTCGGAACGAATAGGACAAACGATTATAAGGTAGGTGCCAATATACCGAGACTATCTGCAGGAACTGATGCTGCAGCAGAAATACCGGATGGTACTGTGATCTGGAATCTGGGACAACATGATGGCTCAGCAGCTGAATTCGCTGCGAGTGGCACTTCTGGCAGCAAGAAGGAATTTAATGTTACTTCTTCGGTACTCAAATCATCGGCTCTTCAGAGCTTGCCTGCAGGCTTGAATGGAAAGACCCAGCCGGAATTAACGATCACCTATCAGCTAAATAAGATCCCGGAGAATGGGGTCTTATTTAGCGTAGGTATTCTGGATGCTTATAAATCCGTGCCGCAAATGAGTGTGTTCTCCAATCATCAATTGTCGGGGATCATTCAAATTGCGGGCGTTGCTGGCACAGAAAGCGAATATAACTTTCAAAAGACCTATGAATTATATATTCCCAAGGAGCAATTGAAGATAGGAACGAATGAATTGAAGCTGCAAACGGTTCGCTGTTTATATTGCAGTGACAAAGAAGACGAATATTCCTGGTGGACTTGGGATAATCTCCGTTTAGAATCTCTTAACGCTCCAATTTCTGAGCCTATCCATGGCAGCTATACACTGACGGGAACAGTAGTGAATAATAAACAATTTTATTTCGATGAAGGTGCAGTTACGCACTTGCCTTATGTTATCAAATGGCTAGGGATGGCTTATAGCGGGAATGTGATGCGTACTAGCTGTGCCAGTGATGTCGGGAGATCCTGCTCGGATATGATGGAATATTACAAGGTATTGCAGGATTACAACATGCAGGCGGTTGCTTTGTATTTGCATACTGGTGATATTAAGCTTAAGGCAGATGGATCGTTGCCTGCTGACGCGGAGAAAAAGCTGACAGATTATTTTGAGCAATATAGCCCCTATTTTCAATATTATGAGGTAGATAATGAGCCGGGATTATTCAATCGTTCTAAGGCAGTGAACCTGGCGATTGCGGACTGGCTGAATAAAAAGGGCAAGCAAATCGCGCCCCATTTACAAACTGTTGCTCCGGGCTGGGCATATTGGCCGAGCTACAGTGAGGATTCTTGCGGTAATCAGAAGGGAACTGGGAAGGAATGTGGAGATCCGGATGGCTGGGAACGTGATCCAGAGCAACGTATGGAGCTGGAGAAGGTTACGGATTTGACCAATGGACATTCCTACGGCGACTCTTATATTTTTAGTAATGGAGGAAGCTTTACTGAGAATTTGAAGACCTTCACTGGCGCAGACAATGGACTCGGCAAAAAAATGCTGACCACTGAATTTGGTACCTCGGACAGTCATGTGGATGCCTATCAATACGGGGCAACGGAGCGGACAGCGGCTGTATTCGACCGGATCATGCGTGCACATATTGGTTATGCGGATATGTTTGTGCAGCATGCTGCTTTTTTTAAGGATTTCAGTTTATTCAAATACGGGTTTAATTTAGAAGAGCATGATCCGGCGACCACAGAGATTTATTATACAAAAGAAAATGAGGATTCACGTGTCAGCATCATGAGAAGGCTCAGTCTTGCCTATGCTACACATGGAGCTCCGCTAACTTATCAAATTGCCAACAAAGATGTGTTAGCCGACAAGCTGGTATATGTTCGGGCCGTGGATACTTCTACATTGAAGCCTCTTGCGGGAAGCGGAGCGACCTCAAATAAGGTGCTGGTTAATTTCGTTAACTTTGAATCTACTCCACAAACTGTGAGTGTAAATGTGACTATGCCGAAAAACGGGGTGTATGAAGGGGAACGTTTTGGAAACGGGGATACGTATGAAAAAGCAAGAAGTTATGTAACAGGTAAAAAGGCTACTCCTACGTTAACCTTTACGGAGACCCTTGCTCCAGGAGAGGCTGTGCAGTATATTTTGCAGCCTTCCTCTGAAGTAAAGCCGTCGGCACCTAAAGGATTCAAAGCCGCAGCAACAAAAGGTTTAGCTGTAAAATTAAATTGGTTGGAGGCACCAGGAGCAAGCTATGAGCTGCTTCGCGCTGAAGGTAGCGGCGGGGAAATGAAGGTGGTGGCCACCGATGTGAAGCTTACAGAATATACGGATCATAATTTACGTGAAGGGACGTTATATACCTACGCGGTAAGGGTATCCGGCTCTAATTTACTGTCCGATAAAGTTCAGATTACAGCCACTGGACTGGTTCCTCTGGATCGTACTAAATGGAAGGTATCCTCAAATGTGAATACGGCAGCATCAGCTCCTAGTCTGGCTATCGATGGGGATCGGCGCACGCGCTGGGATACGGGGAAACATCAGGTATCCGGAGAGTATTTTCAGATTGATCTGGGTGAAGCACATGAAATTGAAAGAATAGATTTGGATAGCACGTTATCACCGTTTGATTATCCAAGAGACTATGTAGTCTATATTTCTGACGATGCTCAAAACTGGAAAAAACTCACGTCTGGAAAAGGTACGAAAGAGCTTACTAAGATATCCTTTTCTAAAGTGAAGACGAGGTATGTCAAAATTGTACAGAACGGAGCGGGTGGGAATTATTGGTCTATTCAAGAGTTACAGGTGTACTCCAGAGAATAAGCAATTATTTGAATTTATATAACTGTTAATAGAGCATACTAAATAACCTCAGCGGGATCCTTCTCCCGCTGAGGTTATTTTTGTGCTTTAAATAAAATGGAGGCCTGACATATAAGGTAAAGGAATTGCCTCAGATTCCCCTGAGGAATCAGAGGTGCGAAGCGGGCTCGCTGGATCAAACAGCAGCGAGATCAGCTCCTTGTCGTCCACGGACGACAAGTCGAGGCTACGATTGCGGCATACTTCCGTCTGCCGCAAAAGCGCTTCCCGGTCTGCGATGCAGACCGTCCCGCTGTTCGCGCCGGCGCTTAAGGAGGCGCCGGCGTCCCGCAGAAGCGCGAGCAGGCTGCGCTCCTGCCACGGCACAGGCACTTGCAGCGTGCCAACGCCGCCGCACAGAGCCGCCTTGGCCAGCAACGCCGCTACCGCTTGCGGCTGGCCCGCCCATTCCACCGCCGTCGCTGGGCTCGGCGCCGGCACATCCGCCGCAGGCACAGCCATCGCGGCGAACCCCTCGATGCTGCCGTCCCGCACGGCTACGAGTGTGCGCTGGGACAAGCCCAGCACACCCGCGTAAGCCTCGGCACCCAGCAGCAGCGCCAGCTCACCCGGACTGTACACCTGTCCGGCTTCGCGTTCATTCAGCAGCCGGTTGACGGCGAAGAAGTCGCCCGGCTGCATGGGCCGCAGCGTCCATTCTTCCCCTGCTGCGGCAGCAAGTGCGTGAGCCGAGCTTGCGTTCAGCTCGGCAAATTGCGTACCGCCGAACGGTACGCATCCCGCTCGGGTATACAGCGAGCGGTCACCCGAGACAAAGATAAGCGATGCGCCGGCATTCGCAGCATGGGTCTGGCATAGCTGTAGAAGCTGACCGGCTAGTCCCTGTCCGCGATAAGCAGGATCTGTGCAAACCGCGCCGATGGAGAACACGTTCAGGAGAGCTTCTCCAGTGCGGATCGTGGAGGGCACTAATCCCATAAAAGCAGCGATGTTACCGTCCTCGGCAACGGCTGCATAAGAGTGAGTGTAACCAGGGCTAAAAATCAGCGGAAACAGCTCTTTCATAGAAGTGTCGCCAGCTTTACGAAAGATGGAATGGGCTAGAAGAGCGGCTTGCTCCAGCTCCGCAGGTGTTATTAATCTCAATTGCATATACAGTCAGCCTCCTTATATGTAAATACGAGTAGGGTAGAAAGGAATTATTTTAAGTATAAGCCCCAGCGGATGAAATCTTCAATCCTGCTTATATTATTCAATGTCTCAAAAGGAGGTGGATAAGGGTAATAACGTACATAAATAAGGAAGCTTATATTTTAAGCTAGAAGCGAAAGGGAAGTGAATAAACGGTGACCCAACTTGCAGATAATATCATATTATTGCTGGCAGCTCTCTTACTTGTAGGTGTGTTTTCCACCAAATTCTCCACTAAATTTGGAATGCCAGCTCTAGTGCTTTTCCTTGCTGCGGGGATGGTACTGAGTCAATTTATCTTTTTTAACAATGCTTCCTTAACACAAATGGCTGGGATTTTTGCGCTGGTTGTTATCTTGTTCGAAGGTGGGATGCAGACCAGTATTAAGGATATCAAGCCTATTATTCGGCCGGCATTATCCTTATCCACGGTAGGCGTATTGTTAACGACAGCTATCGTTGGGGTGTTCGCTAAGCTGATTCTTGAGGTGTCATGGGCAGAAAGTTTTTTGTTCGGAGCTATCGTGGGTTCGACTGATGCGGCTGCGGTCTTTTCGGTATTAGGCGGTAAGAATATTGACAAACGACTGACCTCGACACTCGAAGCGGAATCAGGCAGCAACGATCCTATGGCGGTATTTTTGACAGTATCGCTGATCGAATGGATTCAGCATCCGGATATGGCGATATGGGGACTTGTGCTGTCCTTTATATGGGAGATGGCAGTTGGTTTGGTGATAGGGATTGTACTTGGTAAAGTCGCAGTATATCTTATCAATCGAATTAACCTGGATTCTACGGGACTTTACCCGGTATTGGCAATTGGATTTGCTGTCCTAACCTACGGCTTATCTGCACTCGTTCATAGCAGCGGCTTGCTGGCTGTCTATGTAATGGGTCTTACCCTTGGCAATTCCGAGCTGATGTATCATCGAACCATTATGAATTTTAGTCATGGCTTTGCTTGGATGATGCAAATATTTATGTTTATATTGCTGGGTCTACTGGTATTTCCACAGGAGCTGGCAGAGGTGGCTTGGCAAGGTATATTGCTGTCCGTCATTCTGATGGTTGTGGCAAGGCCAATAGGAGTGTTTATAAGCTTGCTCTTTTCCAGATTCTCTATTCGTGAAAAAACACTAATTTCTTGGGCCGGCCTGCGCGGAGCCGTTCCAATTGTGCTGGCAACCTATCCGCTGCTAGCTAATCTTCCCCACGGCCGACTGTTCTTCAATGTGGTATTCTTCGTCGTGCTGACCTCAGCAGTGATTCAAGGAACAAGCATTTCACCGCTGGCTTCCCGGTTGAAGCTGGTGGGGCAAGAGGATTCAGTACAGCCATCCCTGATGGAGCTGGTCGCCCTTGGCAAGACGGATTCCGAGTTCAACCACATAGGAATTGAACCTTACATGCCCATTGCCGGGCAGAAAATCTCCGATATCGGACTGCCAGATGATATCTTATTTACTGCTATTATCCGGAATAAAAGCATTGTCACCCCCCATGGCAGTACCGTCATTAAGCCAGGGGATACTGTATATGTCTTAAGTCCAAAGAGCAAACGCGATGAGATGAGGGCTTTTTTCCGGAGTCAGAAAGGGAAGACGGCGGAGGAAAATATATCTTTGATTTAAGTCTAGAAAGAGGACGTTATCCAGAGTGTGACAGAGATAATAGGCGTTATAACAAAAGTTATGCTAGAATCGGCAACATGCAAATCTTCAGAGTGGTTGCAAAAAGCAAAAGGATGTGTTAAATTATATATAGATTTAGAACGAGTCTAAATACAATATAATAAATTAACCATAGGAGGTTTTATTAATGACTACACAACTAAAGAGCCAAACTGAACTGCACGCTGCTTTGAACCGCCAGACCGCGAACTGGTTCCTGCTTGGGGTAAAGCTTCATCATTATCACTGGTATGTTAGCGGATCCCAATTCTTCACGCTGCATGAGAAGTTTGAAGAACTCTACAATGAAGCTGCTGGTTATGCAGATGATTTGGCTGAGCGCCTGCTTGCTATTGGTGGACAACCTGCCTCCTCTATGAAACAATATCTGGAGCTTTCCGATTTACAGGAAGCTCGTGGCGGCGAAGATGCCAAGGGTATGGTAATGGAGCTGGTTAGAGACTTTACAACTGTTTCTAAAGAACTGCAGGCTGCGATTGCTACTGCAGAAGAACTGGCTGATCAACCCACTGCGGATCTGCTGATTGGTATTAGAAGCAGCATTGAGAAACATGCTTGGATGTTGAATGCTTTTATCGCCTAAGACAACATTCTTATAAAGGATAGAACCACAAAGAGCGCCTGCGTATAGGATACGCATGGCGCTCTTTGTTTTGTTGTTTTACTGCTGAACACAACTATTTAATAAACACACCCCCGAAGGGAACTACCTCGCGTAGAAATCGTTTAACAATTCCATCATCGTTGTTATCTCTTTCGAATCGGCGGTTCTGACGTCCTGCCTGAAACAGCACAGGCCCGTGACCTGTCATCTTCCAGTGATAGCTCATATGCTGGCTAGCCAAATGGTTGCCGTAAACGGTGAGCTCCAGCTTGGCATTCTCAGGGTAGGCAATAATGCTGCCTGCATCGACATAAAGGGGGTTGGTCGGGTGCAGTACAGCTTCACAGACCGTACCATCCGTCAGTATGCCAATCATGCCATTGCCCGAGAATTTCACTTTTACAATGTCCCGTGTAACGAGCACATTCTTCATGCTTAGCACTCGGGTCTCCAGTGAAATACCTATACTGTAGAAGAAGAGATGCTTAAAGTCGTACAGCAGATCGCTTTTGCCATCGAGCTGCAGGATTTTTATGCGATAGCCTGGTGGAAGGGCGGCGACGAAATGGCAAGGACCTGCCATATCGGAACGAATCAACTTTCGCTTGCGGTATATGCCCTTCACATCCATAAATCTGTCCGCTCGTCCTGAGGAAGGACCTTGATAAGCGATAATTTGTTGTGGATGGAGTACATGAACCTCTTCCTTCTCCTCAAGGGAGAAGGCTACGGCTTGTCCGCTTCCACTGTCGCTTTCATCTTGGATATCGATGTTCATAGTTCATCTCCCTCATGCTGTGACTGTGATCTTCAATGAATACGTAAGACTAACGCAGACGGTCGCCTTTTCGCGAACGGTAAAGCATGCTGAAACGAATAAAACGGATCAGTATAAAATAACCTAGGATTAGTCCAATCCCTGTAAAAATAGTCACTTTGATTTTATGATAATATTCTTCGCGTGCCGTCCGGTCATTTTTTAATTCATCAACCATCTGCGTTAGTTGGCGATTCTGCTCTTGTAGGCTTTCGTTCTGTATCCGGTAAGCTTCTATCTCCTGCGTGGTATTCGCGAGCTTATCCTTTGCCTGCTGAAGCTCTTCAGCGGTTTGCTGAAAACCTTCCTTTAATTCATTCACTTCGTTTGGCAGCTCGGAGAAATTTTTAACTCCATTATAGATATCACTGAATATATTAGCTTTTGCTACAGGAGCTGGCAGGCATACAGTAAGCGTCAGCAAGAACAGGAGCGAATATAACAGCTGTAGATATGCTCGGGATTTATGTTGCTTCATCTATATAATCACCACCCAATTTAGGCTTGTAGTTCTTTTATTTTAACACAGCTTGACAGCTTCTGACAGCGTACGCCATGGGACTGGTAATGCTTATAATGAAAGTAATTTTTACCTCCTTAAGGTTTTCGTTTACTCATTATTAAACACGATCAGTCCGTGATTATCTCGATTGAGAAGAGGTACTATTTATCGTATACTTTGGACGAAAGGGGCTGCTGTCGATTGAACAAATGGCTTAAAACAATATTGCTTCTGATCGGATCTGCTTTTTTGACTAGATTGATCCCATTTTCATCTTTGTTTCGGAATTTAGACACGATGATTCATGAATTTGGTCATGCTCTGATGACCTTACTACTGTCGGGTAGTGTGCTGAGGATTGAATTATACGCAGATCATAGCGGTGTAACCTATTCAGCTATTCAAGAAGGGGGCAAGGCAATATTAGTTTCCCTCTCGGGTTATTTGCTAGCCTCCTTATTTGCACTTCTGCTCTTCTATTTATACAGTAAGGGACGCCATGATTGGGGCCTTATCTTAGCTACGGGTGTGGCGTTGATTATGCTCCTGCTATACGTGCGAGGAAGCTTTGGCATGATGTGGTTGGGCGGATTTATTGCGCTAAATATTCTAATGCTGGTGGTTTGGAAGAAGGCCAGCAAATATTATTATTTGTTATTGGCCTTTTTAACCTTGGAGGAGTCTGTAATGGGAAGTTTATTTCTGGTATACGCGGCTGCTGTATCACCGTCCCGTGCAGGAGATGCCAGCAATCTGGCAAGAATGACTCCCATACCCGCTATATTTTGGGCTACACTGTTTTTTATATTTTCTCTGTTGTGTGCCAAATGGGCACTGGGACTATTTTTCAAGCGAGAGCGAATGCAGACTAAATTAGGGAGTCGATGAGAAAAAAACATAAAATTTTCGTCATAAATAGACAAAAGGAGTTGTTTTTACAAGAGTCAGTCTACTAAGCATGTAGAATGACTCTTTTTTTGTCGATAATATAGAACCGAACATACATTCCATGACATGGAGTTGTCCGCCATTATTGGTACATTAATAGAAGACCCAAAAAAAGAAAGAGGTGGAAATAATGATAGAAAGTATTCATCCCGTATTCACATGGAGTCAAAATCGTATTTTTGCAGGCGGCAATCGTAATGTTATTTTGCTTGTCGAATGGAAAGGGAGTATACCTGCAGAGCACAGCCGACCCAGCAGTTATAAAGTGGTTGCGCGTGAAATTGAGCTGCGGGTTTGGCTTGAACCCCATGTAACTTTTAAGCGTTCGTATGGGTGTGAGTTTGAAGTCGGTGAAGGCAGATCGCTACTTCTTAAGCTTGGCAAAATAAAAACGGGGCAACGAAAGTTTATTGCTTTGGAATTCAATATCTCTACTACTATTGCAGGTAGATATGAAGCTCTTTCCTTACAGTGGAAATATAAAAAGCCAACCGTAGAGCGTGTTCAAGAGCTTCCAGTAAAGGTTCTTGAGCTAGAATACACGCATCATACTCAGGTTCTGAGTGAAACCTGCTGCTTTCACGTAGAGAAACATCTGGAATTGTTAAAAACAGCTGAAACGATTGAGGAGGCAACCACGTTGCAAAATGAAGGACAACATAGTCAAGCTCATGAAATGCTTTGCCGTCACGCAGATAAATTACTATTACTAGCCGTGCGTTCTGGAGATCCTTTACTACTTAAAGAGGCCGAAATGTTGTATAAACAGATTGGATTCGAGTATCAGAAGCGGGGGAAAACTGCTACTGGAAATTGATATAGGACATACAACTAGAAGATGCATATTGACGAAAAAAGACCTATACATAAATTTGTTTTGTCAGCGGGTTCGGCGGAAAATAATCAGAAGAATTGTAATATAAAATGTGGTAACATAGTAAAAAAGTTCTATCACAATATTACTTTTTTTCATAAAATAATGGGTCTATTTAACCATAAATCAAGGGGAACTGAATATGACAGACCGATTAATCCGACTGATGCGCATTATTACACTTGTTCAAGCCAAGCCAGGGATATTAGCCCGTGAATTGGCGGAACGCTGCGGCAACAGCGAGAGAACGATATACCGGGATATGGACGCGCTTAGCGCCATGCATATTCCTATAACCCACCTTGGACATGGAAAAGGCTATGCTTTTATTGGCAATTTTGCACTTTATCCTTTGGATTGGTCGGAAGAAGAGGCGTCTGCGTTTTCGCAACTACGCTATATTATGGAAGATATTAAACCCGTTCTGCCTATCGATTTTGAAGGCGCTTATGAAAAAGTAGTTGCAGCTGAATACAAGCGAAAGGCGGAGCGGGAAGAAACGATAGAACGTGCAAGAAGAGAAGCAGGTACAAGCTGGTTGGAAAGAAGCGGTGCACAGATGGAGCATCAATCTTTTTTAACACCTATATTGGAGGCTTTATTAAAGCAGAGGAGTATTCAAGCGAATTATTGTGAGAATGCAGTGGAGGAGAAAGAAATAACCATCGATCCTTATTGTTTAGTCCCACTGGAAAATCGTTATCATCTCATTGGATTTTGCCATCATCAGGGTGTTATTCGTACATATCATATCAACGATTTTTCAAACGTGAAGCCACTAAACCGCTGCTTCTCAAAGGAATCATTTGATTTGCAAGCTTTTATGAAGCAAAAATGGTCACTTGACCGCGACAGTTTGCAGGTAGAGTTTAAAGTGAAATTTTCGGAGCGAATCATGGAAGGGCTTAAGAGAGAGGATCTGCCCTATAAGCCGAATAAAGTAGACCGTCAAGCTCGGTGTTGTTATTTTAAAGTCGCGTTGGAACAAGATATTGCGTTTGTCCGCTGGATTAAGAGATTCGAAGAGGATGCTGAAATCATAGAGCCGTTATATTATCGTGAAGTGCTCAGGCAGCAGTTGGAGAAATGGATATCACAATATAAATAAGATGGATTCTCACCTTCAAATGAAATATTCGTTTACATATATTGTTACAAATCAAAAATTATAGAATATTTCTCTTGTTTGGTGAGTCTTTTTATAATATCATCATACATTAAATAACATAATTATAATTTATAGGGTTATTTTTATCCTCGAATTTGACCTTTGTTCAATTTTATATAGAAGAAAAGTATTCTCAAGATTCATTTGATTCTTAAAAATGAATATATTAATCCGGGTGAGGTTTCTGGGGGAGTGGATTATCCATTTTGTTGAATGTACTGGGCTTTAACGTGAAGAATTAATATCATTCGTGTTAGGTGTCTTTGCAGCCCTATTTAGGGGTGTCAGAGGCATCTTTTTTGTGTGCAAAAAGCCAAAATCATCGTTGTATATTGTCTAATTATAACAATATATAACTAAACATATACAAACACAACTGTACTTATAGAAAAACGAAAAACTGTATGCTAGAATAGCATCTAAATATATACATACGAAATTGGGAGGAATGGAAATGTTTAAGAAATGGGCACTCTCCGTGATGGGGATATTGGCAATCCTTCTGGTTGTGAATTTATCTGCAGGTTCAGGTGTAGAGGTGCAAGCAGCCACCAAGAAGACCGAAATTATTGTTTCCGCAGCGGCTAGTTTGCAAGACAGCCTGGATAAGATTGCTCTCCTTTATGAAAAGAAACATCCCGATATTGATTTGGTTTTTAATTATGCAGCATCCGGCACTCTGCAAAAGCAGATTGAGCAAGGGGCCCCGGCGGACCTGTTCTTCTCTGCAGGTGATAAACAGATGAATGCACTGGTGGAAGGTGGACTTATCTCCGATCATAAGGTTCTGCTTAAGAATCAATTGGTTGTAGTTGTACCCTCAGATTCAAAGGTCAAATTAACTACGATTACTCAGCTTACGGATAAAGCTTTTAAGAAGGTGGCAGTGGGACAGCCTGAATCTGTGCCGGCGGGTCAATATGCTCAGCAATCGCTGACAGCGAAAAAGGTATGGGATCCGCTGCAAAGCAAACTCGTATTCGCCAAGGATGTACGTCAGGTTCTCTCTTATGTAGAAACAGGAAATGCCGATGCCGGTTTTGTCTATAAGACAGATGCGCTTACTTCAAAGAAAACTAAAATCGCTTTGACGGTCGGTCCCCATGTACACAAAGCCATTAATTATCCGGCAGGCATCGTGAAGAGCTCGAAGAATCAAAAGGCAGCTAAGGAGTTGTATAGTTACCTTCAGAGCAAGGAAGCTAATGATATCTTTGTAAGTTATGGCTTCCTGCTTCCTTAAATAGAAATTACGAGTAGAAGCGGGTGGAATAAGGTTGGAAATAAACTGGACTGATTTCTTCGCCCCGGTATGGCTTTCCGTAAAAATATCTGTGATTACCAGCATTATTGTATTCATTTTGGCAACAGCTGCTGCGAAGGCCATGGCAGGCCGGAAGTTTCCTGGCCACAGCTTGGTAGAGACTATAATGCTGCTTCCACTCGTTTTGCCGCCGACGGTCGTAGGATTTGTACTTTTAGTTATTTTAGGCCGACGAAGCTGGATCGGTAGATGGTATGAACAGATGACGGAGCAGACGATCCTGTTCACATGGGGGGCAGCTGTTATCGCTGCTGTAGTTGTAGCTTTTCCACTCGTATATCGCACAGTGAAGGCGGGTTTCGAAGGGATAGAAGCAGATCTTGAAGATGCAGCGCGGGCACAAGGGGCAAGTGAACTGCAGGTACTGCGCTATGTCACGCTGCCGCTTGCGGGCCGGTCGCTGGCAGCCGGTTATGTTCTTGGCTTTGCCCGCGGTCTTGGGGAGTTTGGCGCTACCATTATGGTAGCTGGCAATATTCCGGGCCGTACGCAAACCTTACCCACAGCGATCTATGTTGCGGTAGATGGAGGCAATATGACGCTCGCGTGGATGTGGGTATGCTCAATTATTGTTATTTCAGCCGCTATGCTGATGTTTGTGAATCGGCGTTCTTAAAAAACACCAGACAGCGATTCTCCGGTTATGGGAGAGTTGCTGTCTGGTGTTTTTGGTTTGAAGCGGGCGGCTTGAGCAGATGCTGGGCAAGTGGAAACCCGGCGACTTTGATGCAGCTTTTAGCGCCGCCAAATTTTGATGGGAGTCTGTGAGTTAACTGCATTCTATACAGTTATTCGGTCTGCATAAGGGAACGTTCTAGTTTTAATTGTATTCTATACAACTAAAACTAGAAAAGACGCCTATGGGGTAGTAAATCAAAAGAAATAGGTGTACCAAATACAGTTATATCTAATTTGCTAGTTGTTCGAAGTTATATAGTTGTACGAAATACAGTTAAACGCTTCTGCAGATTGCTTCCTTCTTCTGTCTGCGACCATTAAGTCTCATAAATTATCGTCCCAGTTTCCGTGAGATCATATCCGTGAATGGATCCTAGCTCACTCTGGAAGGCTGGTGAACGCAAAATATCAATCACGGCAGCGATCCATTGCTCATGCTCCGGTTTTTTTATCATCACCAGGTCGTAGCACTCCTGAATCATAGGAATAAAATCAACGCCGTCGACAATCTTGGCGGCTTTCTCGGTGCCGATGGCTACATCAGCTTCTCCCCGGGCCACTTTACCGGCAACTGCCAAATGGCTGTTCTCCTCGTTCATATAGCCTGATAGGCTGGCTGCTGGAATGCCATGCAATCGAAGCTGTTCATCCAATAATACGCGTGCACCTGAGCCTCGTTCTCTATTGATCAGCGTGAGTCCATCCTGCTCTAAGTGAGACCATTCCTGAATACCTCTGGGATTCCCTTTTTGTACGTATAAACCAGCACTTCGGGTTAGCAGGCGAACTACAACATAAGAACATCCGACGAGTATTTTACGGATATAGGGTAGGTTGTATTCTCCAGTATCCCCGTCGAGTAAATGTGTGCTGACAATGTCCGATTCCCCTTTATACATGGCAATCAGGCTGTCTAGACTCCCGGCATAAGAACGAAGAGGACGTTCAGTAGGCAGAGCCCGTTCTAAATAGGTAGCTAGAATATCCAGTGACATATCCTGACCTGTAATCACCAAGCTGTGTCCTACAGCTTTAAGGTGAGGAGATTGTGCTGGATTTGTACCGGAAAAGGCCAAGGGGATTGCTGGTGGAGTCTGGCCCATTATAGTAGTAGGGTTAGCGGTAGACACCCCACTCCGTGTATTTTGTTTGTAGGCTTCCAAATCGGATTGATCCACGCGCATTTGTTTTCCTACACGGTAGGAGGGGAGCTCCCCTTTTTTAATTAGATCATATACTTTTAATTTTGATATTTTTAATAAGCGGGCAATTTCTTCTGTCGTATAGGATGTATTATCGGACATCACAAAAGCCTCCAGAACTTCATATTAGGACAAGACTACCCTATTTTGAAGTCCTGTGCAATTAGGCTATTGTTGTTTCCCAGCCTGTTGTGTACTGGATAATTTGATCAACTCAGAGACAGTGACAAATCGAAAGCCTTTCTTTTCTAATTCGGGCAAAATAATTTTAAGCGCTTCTCTAGTTTGTGACTGCCCGTGCACATGATCATGAAACAGAACGATGTCTCCATTACGTGCATTTCGAATGACCTTGTTCGAAATACTGTATACCCCTGGGCGATTCCAGTCACGTGTATCTTGATGCCAGGACCATAATATGGGCTTCAAGCCCATATTGTTAGACAGATCTACTAAGGTCTCGTCATACATGCCGCCTGGTGGTCTGAACAGTGAACTATGTTTACCGGAGACTTTTATAATCTCTTCTTCGGTCAATTTTAGCTCCTGCTCAAATTGGGCTTCATTAATAGGTCTTTTAAAATAAACGTGATTGTAGGTATGGTTAGCTAATTCATGCCCCTCAGCAATCACTCGTTTCGCTACCTCTGGATAGGCTGCAATTCTTTTTCCTATCGCAAAAAAGGTGCATTTCGCATGGTATTGATTCAATACCTTTAAGATTTGATCGGTTTCAGTAGGGTCAGGACCGTCATCGAACGTCAATGCAATCACTTTTTGGTTAGTATGTACTTCCCAAATCATGTCTCCTCTTTTTTCGTAGTAGTCGCGGTTTTTGCTTGGACTGCCTAGAGCAGAGTTCGTGAAGCATAAAAAGAGTGTAAGGGTGATCATCATAATTTTGCTGCGAGTTTTCATCATTTCACCTGTTTTTTTTATTTTAGAGTGCTCCTTTTGGGGGTCGGTATATTCATAGTTTAAGTTTTGTATAGACAACCAGTCTTTTTTTGTGCTCTTTCTTCTTTCTACTATCCTTCATGTACAGGTTATGAGATTCCTTTTGGGTTCTGATGATTACATAGTTATCGACATGCCCGTTTATAATTAAATTAGCTTTTGTATTTTGATGTGAAAATAGTTATGAAAATGCCTTATAATGAAGTACTATATACAGACATTTGGTTAGGGGTGGGAATATGACACTTATTGAAAAAAGAGAACACCGGCAATATCCGGAGATTACCCGCCTTGAAACGTCGAGAGCTGCTTATGAGCGTGATTATTCACGCCTGATTCATTCGCCTACTTTCCGTAGGCTACAAGGTAAATCACAAGTATTCGGAGCAGGGACGGGTGATTATTACCGTACGCGTCTGACTCACTCACTTGAAGTTGCGCAGATTGCCCGTGAGGCGGCGAAAAGTCTGCTGCGATCGTATCCAGAAGTGGAAACCACTAAGGCGGAGAATCCGGGTCTTGTTATCGATCCAGAGGTAGTGGAATGCGCAGCTATCGCTCATGATTTTGGCCATCCTCCCTTTGGACATAAAGGGGAAGAAGTGCTGGATAATATTTTGGAACAGCTTATTGAAAAGAAAACTAACGAAGCTGCGCTGCAATCAGGCGCAACGGGTGTGGATCGGCTGCTGATCCATGAGCAGATGAAGCAACGTTATGAGCATTTCGAAGGCAATGCCCACAATTATCGGCTGATTATGTTTCTGGAGAAGCGTGAAAATATTGATGGCCTAAATCTGTCGGATGCTGTGCTGCTAGGCATAAATAAGTATCCTTTTCCCGGCACCTCGCTGAAGAAGGGGATGTACCTGCACGAATGGGGATATATTTCGGAGATCCGCAAAGAGTGGGGAATACCAGCAGGTAAGAAAACGTTGGAGGCTCAGCTTATGGACCTTTGTGACGATATCGCTTATTCTGCACATGATCTGGAGGATGGGATTAAAGCCGGAAAGATTGAAGTGCATGAACACTTTATGCATGATTCTTATATCCAACGGTTAATCGTGGAGAAAATCACCACGCTCGAGGATTTCTTCTGGAAGGGCTGGGAAGAGGAAGGCATTCGCGCGAAGGTCGAGGAAGTGCTCAGTTCATTTCTTCGGGTTTGGAAGGAAAAAATGCCAACCTGTGAAAACGACTATTCCCGCACTCGACGTGAAGTTAAGGCTTATTGGGTAAGTACCTTTGTCGCAAGCTTGGGAGTGATCCAAGATGGAGACTGGAAGAAGGTCACCTTTATAAAGGAAGGAAAAGAAGATGAAGATATGCTGCGGACCGTCAGTGTGTTGAAAAGCTTCGCATGGGTCACTATGATCCGTGATTTGCGTGTGCAGCGGCTGCAGAAACGTAGTGAGTGGATTTTGCGCCGACTATGGGGAGCATTTCTGGATCCACAGACCTCTAAAGCCATTATTCCATCGGATTGGCTGCAGCGCTTTGAGAAAGATCAGAAGCAGGCAAAGCCGATTTGGACTTGGGAGCATATGGTGATTGATTATATCGCAGGGATGACTGATGCTTTTGCAGAGAAAATATATAATGAGCTGTACGGACTGAAAGTCGGCTCGATTTATGATTTGGATTAGAGGCTCTTAGACAAGTAGTCCCTGCTGTTCATTTAGGATGATCTAAATGAACAGCAGGGGCTATTTTTATAAGGGTTATTGATTTAAATACCACTCATATGCAGTTTTTTCAAGCTTAACCACAAATTCTTCTTTCCCGTCTATATAAGCTCCAATATCCTCTGGGAATTGTTTGGCAAGAGTATCTTTTAAATCTCCGTACTGTTTAACCGCCTCCGGATATGATCGAAGGTAGTCTCTTACAGCCAGATGACGACCGATATCTATCTTATTATCCATTTGGAAGACATGAACATGATGGGTTCTGCTATTTCCGCCTTTTCTGAAATATCTTCTGCCACTGATACCGAACTCACCCATACATTCATAACCAAGTGCTGTCATTTGCTGGTTGAACTCATCTACAGCTTCGATATTTCGTACTACTGGCATTATATCTATGATTGGTTTCGCTTTGAGTCCGGAAACAGAAGTGCTGCCAATGTGGTGAATATCAACGAGGGCATCAGCAAAGATATCTTTAATCTTCTGAGCTTCTTCGTTGAACATTAGACTCCATTGTTCGTTAAATTCTGTGACCGTGACCTTCATTGCACTAACCCTCTCTTTATGGATAACTTTGGATTTTCTTATTATAGAACAGATGTTCTTGTTTTGTAAAGCTTATTATTAATATTGCCGGTCATAATCAACAAGATTTAGAGAAGGTGTGCCTGATGATAAGTAAGACTTCACATTTTCGGTAAAAATATTAACGATCCGGTCAGCGTATTGATCTGTAATTCCAGCGGAGTGTGGAGTGATAATAACCTGCTCCATAGACCAAAGCGGATGATCCTGCGGAAGGGGTTCGGTCTCAAAAACATCCAACCCAGCACCACGGAGTTGTCCGCGATTCAATGCATCGATCAGCGCCTCTGTATCGGTAGTTGCGCCCCGGCCAATGTTAATGTAATAGGAGCCTTCTTTAAACGCGGAGAAGCTGGTGGCATTAAATAAATGCTTGGTCTCATCGGTAATAGGAAGGGTATTGATGATGAAATCGCCTTGACTTACAGCTTCGGATAAACGATCTGTTGTATAGATTTGATCAAAGTCTGCGACTGGCTTACCGGAACGGCTGACACCGATAGTCTTCATCCGGAAGGCTTTAGCAATTCTGGCGGTTTCACTGCCGATCGCTCCAGTTCCAGCTATTACGGCTGTTTTACCGAACAGCTCGCTTTCACTGCCATCAGATTTCCAAATCCGGTTCTGCTGATTGCGTACAGCTGTATGCAAATTACGGGTGAAGAGAAGAATGAACCCGAAGATTACCGCAGAAATAGGTTCGGCATGAACTCCGCTCCCACTGGTGAGCAGGATTCCTTGTTGCTTAAGACGATCGAGAGGAAGCTTCTCAATACCAGCAGACCAGGACTGAACCCAGCGAAGGGAGGACTCAGGGCGAAGGAGTGTATCCGAAATACCTTTTGCCCAGCCAATTACAATTTCTGCTTCTGCAAGCAGCTGCAAATCCGGATTTTTTGCGTCTCCTTGTGTAAATGTATAGCCTGGGGCAGCCGCTTTGATCCTTTCCTGCTGCTGAGATGTAAGTGGTTGTAGACATACTATAGACTTAGTCATGATGTGTTCCTCCTACTTTGTGGTTTAATGGATATGGATCATGTTATAGGTTAAGAATACCAAATCTATTGGAGAAGGTGAAATTGACCATGGATGCTAAAGCATCAGAGAACGAATCAGAACGGCTTTTTTTAGCTGTGAAATTACCTTCTGAGCTGCAAGAAATAGTGGCGCAGGCATGTTCAAAGCTATCTGAAAATTTTGATTTTGCTAAATGGACAAATCCGCAAGATTATCATATTACCCTGCAATTTTTAGGAGATACCCCAAAGGCCAAAATTCCAGATTTAGTGAAATCCTTGAGGCAGACTGCGGGTCAAGGCAGACCCTTCAATCTCTCTTTGGACAAATGGGACACATTTGGTCTTCCAGCTTCCCCAAGAGTCCTGTGGATAGGGGTTTCCGGCGAAATAGAGGCATTAAATCAATTAGCTGCCAGAGTGCATTCAGCGACGTTTCCACTAGGTTTTTCAGGCGAATCCAGGGCCTATAAACCGCATCTTACTGTGGCTCGAAAGTACCGGGGAAAAAATTCATATGATGATAAATTGCTGGAAAATTTACTGAAATTGGATGATGATTGGAACCTAAAAAACTATCAGAGAGACTGGACGATTGATAGTTTTGTGTTGTATGCTACCAGAATGTATGCCATTCCTATGTATGAAATTATTGAAAAGTTTACAGTTTAAAATCGATAATAAAGTTTTCAAAGCTTCCGTTTTCGGTTACATACAATAGGAATGTGCCGTGAAATAGGAGGAATATCATGTTAATTTTTAAACAAAACCGCTATATTGCGTTGCTCGTTGGCGTTATACTAGTGTGTTTCTCTGCCATAAGCTTATTGCAACCCGAACAAGTTGCGGAAGGGAAGATGGACAGGGTGCAGATGGATAAGTTGCAATCCACTAGCCGTGCATCCGTACTTTCTCTTTTGCAAGATGAATCGAAGTCTAGTATAACGAGTAGCATTACGAGGGGCATTACTGAAGTTACACAAGCCAATAAGCTTAATAACACATTCAGTCTTTTAAGTTCCGCTTGGAAACCGGCGAAGGGTGTGGAATGGCTTAGTGTAAAAAAATTAAAACAAAAAAACACAAAAAACACATCGAACGTTTCCATTATTCGGGTGAAGGCTGATGTAGTACAATCCAAGCCAGCTGCGCAAAAAGCGTCGCAATTGGCGGAAACAGCAACAAAGAGTAGTCAGGCGACAGCGAAGACAGTCTCGGCTTCTCAGAAACATCCCCTCACAACATTGTACTTCTCTCGGACAGAGCTATTAAGCCAGGAGCAGCAAAGTAAAGCAACCCGGCGCTACGCTGTATCCGAAGAAGAACTGCTTCTGCTACAAAAAATTGTAATGGCAGAGGCGGAAGGTGAACCGTACAAGGGCAAGGTGGCAGTTGCCAACGTTGTTCTGAATAGGCTGCGGTCAGCCAATTTCCCCGACACGATATATAAGGTTATTTATCAGAAGAGCCAGTTCAGCCCTGTAGCTAACGGGCGTCTTAACCGTGTGAAGCCTAACGATGATAGTATTAAAGCGGTGAATGCTGCACTCTCCGGAGTAAAGGAAGTTCCCGATAATACTTACTTTTTCTTGTCGCTAAAACTTGCACAGGATCTGACCGTACATCATACACAGACTTATGTTAAAACCATTGGCAATCATACTTTTTATAAATAAATTTGGTGGATCTGTGAACCTCAGCGCTATATAGGGTAAACTAAACTATATGAATCTGGAGGTGGAAGATAACCATGAAAATCACTTATTATGGACATTCAGCTCTGCTGGTAGAGACGGAGAACGTGAAGGTTATTATTGACCCTTTTTTGTCAGGCAATCCGAACTCCGGTATTTCACCTGCCAATATTTCAGTTGATGCCGTTCTGCTTACTCACGGCCACTCTGACCATTTTGGAGATGCTGTCGAAATTGCCAAGCAGAATGATTGTCCGATCTTTGCGGTGTTTGAGCTTGCCGAATATTGCCGGATGAAAGGTGCACAAGTAAAGCACATGAATATAGGTGGTAGTCATACCTATGCCGGGATGACTGTGAAATTTACGCAGGCATTTCATTCCTCATCCATTCAGGAGGGCGACTCTTGGATTTATGCTGGACAACCCGCGGGGATTTTGTTGACGATTGAGGGCAAGACGATTTTCCATGCGGGGGATACCGCGCTATTCAGCGATCTGCGCCTCATTGGAGAAAGGAATGCGATTGCCCTGGCAGCTCTGCCTATAGGCGATATGCTAACCATGGGACCAGATGACGCCTTGCTGGCCGCACGCTGGCTGCGGGCGGATAAGGTGATCCCGCTACATTACAATACATTTCCGGATATTGCTCAGGATGGTGCTGATTTCTGCGATCGCCTGCACCAAGAGGGAGTAGAAGGTTTCCCGCTTAAAGCTGGTGAGAGTGTAGAAATTTAAACCAACCCGATTTATATTAAAAAAAGCAGGTAGCCGGGAGAAATTCCCTGACTACCTGCTTATTCTTTAAGGTGTAATACATACAGGTTCTTCATTACGTGCTTGCGCTCTAGAGCCTCTGATTTCAGTTGCCTCGCTTACGGGGTTACCTAACATCTTCAGAACAGTAGTCGCACAGCTTTGCGGTTGATGTTTATCTGGAGCGAGACGTCGTCTGCGTTGCTCTTCCAGAACTGAATATTCACGAAGCATCATAGTGAACCATTTGTTCACTACTTCCGAGTCGAGCACCTCTGCCAGCCCAAGCTCTACGAAATATTGGCAGTTTTTCTCTTCCTGACCTGGAATAGCTTTATAGAAAAGCATCGGAATTCCTTTGGCCTGACCTTCTGTGCAGGTCATCCCTCCAGGCTTCGTGATCAGCAGGTCTGAGGCATCCATCAATTTATTGATTTCACTGCTATATCCCAGAATTTTAACATTGGGATGATTAAGCAGTGGATTGGACTTCATTTTGGCGATTAGCTTCTCATTGCTGCCCATACAGAACACGAGCTGAATATCATCCATTCTGGCGGTGAGGGAATGCATAATCTCTTTGCCGAACATTAACCCCCAGCCTCCACCCATAATGAGTACGGTTGGGATATCAGCCAATCCCAGTTCCTTGCGCAGCAGCGTCTTGTTGGAGCGTTCCCAGAACTTTGGATGCACTGGGATGCCAGTGACGGTTACTAGCTCTGGAGCGATCCCACGGCCTGTCAGAATGGATTTGACGCGTGGGGTAGATACGAGATAACGATTGACCTCGGAATTTACCCAGCTCCCATGTGCATCATAATCTGTAATTAATGTATACAGAGGCACATTTAATCCACGACGCTTTAGTCTGGAAATGACCGCAGCCGGAATGGGATGAGTGCAGATAATCAAATCAGGCTTTAGCTGTTCGATCACCTGTGAAGCATGTGTATAAAAAATCCGGTGAAGCGCCATTTTAGTCAACGGGTTCAATGATTTATGATATTGTGTCTTATACATCATGCCGACCAGCTTAGGCTGGCTGCTAACTGTTTTGCGGTAAGCGGAAAGAATCCAAGGGGCGACCGTCGGGTTAAGAAATTTCCCCAGCTCGATGACTCGGCACTGGACATCCGGATTCAGCAGCTTTATTCCTTCGGCCAGAGCATAGGCTGCTCCTGTGTGGCCCGTACCGAAGCCTTCCGAAAACAGCAGTACTCTTTTCTTTCGCATAAGTTCACCTGCTACTTTCCTTTTCTATAGAAATGCTTTCCTTCTTCTAATTATACTAGGAAATCTATACTATACTCACATTATACAAGTAAGACGTAAATAGAAAGTTAAAACCCTGCAATAAATAAAAAAATAAAAGGTTCGCCCAAAGTATTGCAAACTAGAAAACAACATGATAAAGTAGTGAATGACCAATTGACCGGATTAGTAAAGTGGTCAGAAGTCAGCGGGAACGATATTTTCTGGAGAAAGGAAGTGTGCACAGGTGGCAGTGGTGGATCGAAGACAGCAGGTGCTTCAGGCCGCAGCGAAATCTTTTTCATTATTTGGCTATAAGGCAACTACAATGGATCAGGTTGCTAAGATTGCAAATGTCGGTAAGGGAACCATCTACACCTTTTTTACAAACAAAGAGCAATTGTTTGACGAGATCCTGCGCGATATGATGATGGAAATGAAGACGATAGCTGAACGGGAGATCAGGCGAGACAGACCTTTCTTTGATAACTTGCATCGTGTGCTGGATGCTCTGCTTGAGTTTCGAAGTGAGCAGGAGCTATTCATAAAACTTTCCCAGGAGAATCGCGAATTCGGTACGCCGCAGGCTGGAGAAGGACTCGAGAAGATCGAGAACGTAGTTTTAGAATATTTAGAACGGGAGGTGCAACAAGCGCTCCAACAGGGAGAAATCAAACCTTGCGATCCCAAAATCGTCTCGGTAGTCATGTTCAGATTATATATTGTATTGACTGCTGAACTGAATAAAACACATACTCCCTTGGACAAGGAACAGATCAAGATGTATTTTCATTTGTTTCTCGCCGAAGGATTGGCACAGTAAGGGTTGATTCAGGATAGGGATGGCGTTCTCAGCATCACTCGATTCGCTTTCCCTTAACAATTCTCAAGATGATTAGGCATTGAAGAAGAGCCGCAAGGCATTTTTTTATACCCTGAATTGACCGAATGGGGAAAACAGTCACTTAGTGTTACGTAATATTTCGCAAACAAAGCATTTTAAAGAGAGCATAAGCTCATAAGGAGAGAACCAGAATGAAATCATTATCCGTATTTACCAAGGATCTTGGCGCAGCCCTTAGAAATCCGAAGGTGCTGATTCCAATGATTGCTATCCTATTTATTCCGGTGATGTACAGCGGATTCTTCCTGAAGGCATTCTGGGATCCGTATGGCAAGATGAATGAACTTCCGGTTGCTGTGGTCAACCAGGATGTCGGCGCTAATTATGAAGGCAAGCAACTACAAGCCGGTAATGATCTTATAGAAGAGTTGAAGGTAACCGACGGCTTCCAGTGGAACTTCGTTTCCCTTGAAGAAGCGGAAGCAGGAATGAAGGACAATACTTATTATATGTCGATCATTGTTCCGGAAGACTTTTCTGCCAAAGCTACTACTCTTATGGATGATGAACCACAGCCGGCAAAAATTATTTATGAGCCAAATGAAGGTTATAACTTCTTGGCTGGTCAGATCGGTGGTACGGCTGTAGCAGAAATTAAAAATAAAGTATCTGCTAAAGTAACAGAAGCTTATGTGGAGTCTGTATTCAATCAGATTACAGAAGTATCTGATGGATTGGGCGAAGCCGGAGATGGTGCTTCCAAGATCGCTGATGGCGCTGGTAAGCTAGATGACGGAGCCTTGAAGCTGAAAGATAATCTACTTGTACTGACAGATGGTACAGGTAAACTTCAAAATGGTGTAGAACCCCTTACACAAGGCGTGACTGATTTGAATGCAGGTGCTACGGCGCTTAAAACAGGATCAACCACGTTGGCAAGCGGATTGCAACAATTGTCTACTGCACATACGCAACTTCAAGACGGTGTTGCCCAAAGTTCTGCCGGCAGTAAACAGCTTAGTGACGGCTTGAAACAAGCTGTAACAGGTGCTACACAGCTTCAGGCGGGAACACAGTCTGCTGTGGATGGTACTTCTAAACTACAAGCAGGAACACAATCTTTAGTTGATGGCAGCGCGAAGCTGGAAGCGGGCTTAACTTCTTCCGTAGATGGCAGCGCGAAACTGGAAGCGGGTTTGCAAGCTTCCGCCGCAGGCAGCACGAAGGTAACTGAGGGTGCTAAAGCGGTAGCTCAAGGATTGGAGCAATTGGCACAGGCTAGTCCTGAGCTGGCACAAAATCCAGCGGTACAGAAGCTGCTGGCAGCTAGTGCAGCCGTGGCACAAGGCAGTGAGCAACTGCAACAAAGCCAAGAGCAGCTGGCACAGGGTGCTACTGCACTCCACAGTGGGCAAGAGCAACTGGCACAAGGTGCAACTCAACTGCACTCGGGGTCACAGCAGTTAGCTGCTGGTGTAACTCAGTTGCATGATGGAGCTAAGCAATTAAATGCTGGTAGCACACAGCTGTTGACAGGACAACAAAAACTGGCACAAGGCGCATCTGCACTTGTAGCTGGTGGCGATAAGCTGAATGCAGGAATGCAACAATTTGGTGCGAAGCTTAAAGAAGCTGCAGCTGGAGGCAGCAAGCTGGCTGAAGGCGGTAAAGCACTTGGTGATGGTACCTCAAAACTGCTTAGCGGTGTAGGCGAACTAGGTTCCGGTATCAGTGCGGTAGCAGATGGTTCGAAAAAACTGGCTGATGGCGCAGGCGAGCTGAAAGATGGTATGGATGATCTGAAATCTGGATCAACAGAACTGGCAACTAAGCTTGGCGATGCTGCTGAAAAAACAGGCAGTGTGAACAAAACAGATGCAATGATGGAAATGTTCGCACAACCAGTTGTGGTTGAGGATAAAGTTGTGAATCATGTTCCGAACTATGGTACAGGTTTTGCTCCTTACTTCCTATCCCTTGGATTGTTTGTAGGTGCTTTGATTTCAACAATTGTTATTCCAATGCGTGATTCGGCTGTCCTTGGTGCTAGCCGTATGAACCGTTTCATCAGCCGTACGCTTACCTTCACAATCATGAGCTTCATCCAGTCTATGCTGGCTGCTGTGGTTGTATTGTACGGACTTGGACTGGAAGTACAAAGTAAACCGCTATTCTTCGTATTTACATTCTTAACAAGCTTAGTTTACACATGGGTAGTTCAAGCGATTGTTACTTGGATGGATCAACCGGGACGTTTCGTTGTTATCGTTATTCTGATTTTCCAATTAACAACTAGTGCCGGAACATTCCCACTTGAATTGATCCCTGACTGGATGAAATTCTTTAATCCACTGCTTCCAATGACTTACACAGTTAGTGGTCTCAAAGCAGTAATTTCTACAGGTGATTTCAGTGCAATGTGGGGAGATGTAGGTATCCTGGCAATCTTTGGTCTTGGATTCCTTGCTCTTACCTTCGCTTACTTCATGACTCGTAGCCGTGAGAATGAAGTTGGAGTGAATAGTGAACAAGTTTTGACTGTATAAACTGATAAATTTTTTGAAAAAAAAGTATAAAAAAGCGTCTCCTCTGGGAGACGCTTTTTTTGATTTAAAATCATAAAAACCCTTTTTCTTGCAAACATATTAGAAGGAGTGAAAAATCTTGTAACGCTTTCATTGCATATGCACTTATGCGTTATTTATGTATAATTATGCAACATGAAGTTTTTTTAAACTTTTACTCGCTAAAGCTGTGATGCAAAAACAATTGTTAATCAGCATCATAAAAAAGTTTAAATTGCGCTGATGATACCTCGGTGATAAAATAATAGCACTAATCTGGATTGAATAATTATTAAGATTTTCATGTGAAAAATTTTCCTAACACATTGCATACTTTATAATAGAAAGGTTGCGTTCGATGAAACACACTGAACTGCCCGTAAAACAGGGCCTGTATGATCCCCAGTTCGAAAAAGATGCTTGCGGCATGGGATTTGTAGCTCATATTAAAGGCACACCGTCTCACAATATCGTAAGTAATGCTTTGACAATGCTCTTTAATATGGAGCATCGGGGAGGCCAAGGTAGCGAACCCAACTCTGGTGACGGAGCAGGTATCATGCTTCAAATTCCGCACCGTTTCTTTGCAAGCGAAGCTCAGAAGCTAGGCTTTGCTTTGCCGGAACAAGGCCATTATGGCGTGGGCATGATCTTTTTATCTCATAACGAAGAAGTTCGGGCGCAGCATGAAGCTCTCTTAAGCAATATTATTGCTGAAGAAGGTCAAATAGTACTCGGCTATCGTGATGTGCCTACCTATGATGAAATGCTTGGCAAGACAGCGAAAGCTGCTAAGCCTTTTGTGCGTCAAGTATTTATCGGCCGCTCGGCTTCGGTCACGAATGAGTTGTCTTTTGAACGTAAGCTTTATGTAATCCGCAAACGTGCAGAGCTTGCCATTCGTTACGGTGGTGCAGAAGAGGATGAATCCTTCTATATTCCAAGCTTGTCGTGCCGTAAGATTGTATACAAAGGCATGCTGACTACAGAACAAGTCGGACAATTCTACCTGGATTTGCAGAACGAAGAGCTGGAATCAGCGATCGCGTTAGTTCACTCCCGTTTCAGCACGAACACCTTCCCAAGCTGGGAACGTGCGCATCCCTACCGCTTTATGATCCACAACGGTGAGATCAACACCTTGCGTGGTAATGTGAACTGGATGCATGCGCGCCAGTCATTGTTTAAGAGCGAAGTGTTTGGTGAAGATCTGAACAAGATCAAGCCTGTTATTAACCCGGATGGATCGGACACTGCAATGTTCGATAACACCTTTGAGTTTCTCTATTTGAGCGGACGCTCCCTGCCACAGGTAGCCATGATGATGGTTCCTGAACCATGGAGCAATCATGATAGTATGGATGCTGATAAAAAAGCATTTTATGAATACCACAGTACTCTAATGGAGCCATGGGACGGGCCTGCTGCAATGGGCTTTACCGATGGGATACAAATCGGCGCTATTCTGGACCGTAACGGCCTGCGTCCTGCTCGTTATTATGTAACGAAAGACGATATGATTATTTTATCCTCAGAAGCCGGTGTACTGGACATTCCAGCAGAGGACATCTTATATAAAGACCGCCTGAAACCTGGCCGCATGCTGCTCGTGGATACGAAGGAAGGCCGCATTATCTCTGATGAGGAAGTTAAATCGGCTATCGCCTCTGAGAAGCCTTATCGCCAGTGGCTGGATGAGCATTTGATCAGTCTTGATGAGCTTCCGGATGCACCTGAACTGCCAAATCCTAAGCATGACAATGTACAACAGCTACAGCAGGCTTTCGGCTATACTTTTGAAGACTTGCGCAAGGTGCTTGAGCCAATGGCATCTACTGGTGCTGAAGCTGTCGGTTCCATGGGTTATGATGCTCCACTCGCCGTATTTTCGGACCGCCCGCAACGTCTCTATAACTATTTCAAACAAATGTTTGCTCAGGTAACGAATCCACCCATCGATGCCATTCGTGAAGAGCTGGTTACATCCACAACGACTACGATTGGACCAGAGCGTAATTTGCTTAAACCGGAACCGGAAAGCTGCCGCCAGATCTCGCTGCAAACGCCAATTCTTTCGAACGAAGATTTTGCTAAGATTCGCCATGTTCGCCGTGCAGGCTTCAAATCGATGTCTATTCCAATTCTTTTCCCGGCTGAGCTTGGGTCAGAAGGATTACGCATCGCGCTTGAGCGCATGAACGAGGCTGCTGACCGTGTTATGGCTAAAGGGCATAACATTCTGATTCTGACTGACCGCGGTGTGGACAGTGAGAATGCTGCGATTCCAGCTCTGCTTGCGGTATCGAGTCTGCATCACCATTTGATCCGCCAAGGAACACGGACGAAGGTTAGTATTTTGCTGGAATCCGGTGAACCACGTGAAGTCCATCATTATGCGTTGCTGCTCGGTTATGGTGTGAGTGCAGTAAACCCTTATCTGGCTTTTGAAAGCTTGGATGACATGATCGGCCAAGGCTTATTGCGGGGAATCTCGCATGAAAAAGCAGTGAAGAACTATATTAAAGCTGCGACTAAGAGCGTAGTTAAGATTCTTTCTAAAATGGGAATTTCGACGATTCAATCTTACCGCGGTGCGCAGATTTTTGAAGCTGTCGGTCTGAACTCTGAGTTCGTGGATCGTTACTTTACTTGGACACCTTCCCGGATTGGGGGGATTGGCCTGGAGGAAGTGGCAACTGAGGCGCTTATCCATCATAACCGTGCTTTTACAGAAAAAGACGGAAATGATAAGGTGCTTGACTCCGGTGGCGATTATCAATGGCGTAATGATGGGGAAGAGCATCTATTCAATCCACAGACGATTCATCTGCTTCAGCACTCTGTGCGTAGCGGGAATTATGATATGTACAAGAAATATGCTGCCCTTGTTCAAGGAGAAAGCGAGAAGCAATTGACGCTTCGTTCCTTGTTGCAATTCAAGTCAGCCTATGAACCGATTCCACTGGAAGAAGTAGAATCTGCATCGTCCATTATGAAACGGTTTAAGACGGGTGCAATGTCCTTTGGTTCCATTAGTAAGGAAGCACATGAGACACTGGCCATTGCGATGAACCGTATCGGTGGTAAGAGTAATACAGGTGAAGGTGGCGAAGATCCAGCCCGCTATATTCCGGATAGCAATGGTGATTCACGTCGCAGTGCGATTAAACAAGTAGCTTCTGGACGTTTTGGTGTTACCTCGAACTACCTAGTTAACGCTGATGAGATCCAGATTAAAATGGCTCAGGGTGCTAAACCAGGGGAAGGTGGACAGCTTCCGGGACGTAAAGTTTATCCTTGGGTCGCTGAAGTACGTGGCTCAACAGCAGGTGTCGGTCTGATCTCACCTCCACCGCATCATGATATTTACTCTATCGAGGATTTGGCAGAGCTGATCTATGATCTGAAAAATGCAAATCCACGTGCAAACATTAATGTTAAGCTCGTATCGGAAGTTGGAGTGGGTACGATTGCTGCGGGTGTAGCCAAAGGGCGCGCTGATATTATCTTGGTTAGTGGCTATGATGGAGGTACAGGGGCATCGCCGATGAACTCCATTCGTCATGCGGGTCTTCCGTGGGAGCTTGGCTTGGCTGAAACCCATCAGACATTGATGCTCAACAATCTGCGTGACCGTGTAGTTCTGGAAACAGATGGTAAAATGCTAAGCGGCCGCGATTTGGCTGTAGCTGTATTGCTTGGGGCCGAAGAGTATGGTTTTGCCACTGCTCCGCTAGTATCTGTTGGCTGTATAATGATGCGTGTCTGCCAAATGGATACTTGTCCGGTTGGTGTAGCTACACAGAATCCGGATCTTCGTAAGAATTTTACCGGTGATCCGCAGCATGTAGTTAACTTTATGACCTTCGTGGCACAGGATCTACGTGAAATTATGGCAAGTCTCGGCTTCCGTACAATTGAAGAGATGGTAGGCCGTACCGATTGTCTAGACGCAACTCAGGCGTCGAAGCATTGGAAGAAGAAAGGCATAGATTTGAGCAGCCTGCTGCATACACCGGAATTACCGGAAGGAAGCACACGCTTCCGCAGTAAATACCAGAATCATGGTCTGGAAGAGACACTGGATGTTTCGCAGCTGCTCGACCTGGCAGCACCTGCACTGGAATCAGGTACGGCTGTTGAGGCATCACTGCCAATCACGAACGTTAATCGTGCCGTCGGAACTATCCTTGGCAGCGAGCTGACCCGCAAGTATGGGGCCGCAGGTTTGCCGGATGATACGATTCGGCTTCATTTCACCGGTTCTGCTGGTCAAAGCTTGGGTGCATTCGTGCCTAAGGGAATCACGCTTACGGTGGAAGGAGATTCCAATGACTATGTAGGTAAAGGATTGTCGGGTGGTAAGATTATTATCAAGCCATCTCCGAAAGCTACCTTTGCTGCTGAGGACAATATCATTATCGGAAATACTGCATTCTACGGTGCAACAGGTGGAGAAGCTTATATTAACGGTATCGCTGGTGAACGTTTTGCCGTCCGTAACTCCGGAGCGAAGGTTGTTGTAGAAGGCGTGGGTGACCATGGCTGTGAATACATGACTGGAGGCCGAGTGGTTGTCCTTGGTGAAACTGGCCGTAACTTTGCGGCAGGGATGTCAGGCGGTATCGCTTATGTCTACGACCCAGATAGAACCTTCATCGGCCGCTGCAATCTCGAAATGGTACTGCTCGAGAGAGTGGAAGAGTCTGAGGAGATCGAAGAGCTGCGTGAGCTGATTATCCGCCATACCGAGCTTACAGGTAGTGCGGCTGGCGCACGAGTACTGAATCAGTGGGCAGATAGCTTGCCGAACTTCGTTCGTGTCATTCCGAAGGATTACAAACGGATGATGGAGCAAATTCGCAAGGTAGAACAAACCGGATTGACCGGAGAAGCTGCGTTGATGGCTGCATTTGAAGCAAATATGCGCGAGCTTGCCCGTGTTGGCGGTTAAACTGTTGTTCTTGAATGAAATAGGAACTAAATGAATAAGGGGACCTGACTCTTCCTAATACCGGAGAAGTCAGGTTCCTTTTTTAGCTGGCAGACTCTTATCCTCTAGTGATTTTCGAAAAAAAGGGTATATGTGGTAAACTAGGTTATAGATGAAAGGAAGTGAGACTATGTCGAATACAGAAATATTGATGGAGCCTGTTGCCCGCCTGCAGGGAGTCACCAAAAAAATCGGCTCGAAAACGCTGGTGAGCGATTTAACGCTGGACATCCCGCCTGGACAAATCTTCGGTTTTTTGGGACCCAACGGAGCAGGTAAGACTACTACAATACGGATGATGGTAGGGTTGATTTCCATTAGTCGTGGAGACATCTTGATCTGTGGCCGTAGTATTAAAAACCATTTTGAAGAGGCTATCGCAAATATAGGGGCCATTGTAGAAAATCCAGAGATGTACAAGTTCCTCACCGGTTATCAGAATCTGCGCCAATATGCACGGATGGTGCCAGGGGTAACAAAGCAACGGATAGATGAGGTTGTCGAGCTAGTCGGACTAGGTCAAAGAATTCATGACAAAGTTAAGACCTATTCGCTAGGTATGCGTCAGAGGCTGGGAGTGGCTCAAGCACTGCTGCACAGACCCAAGCTGCTGATTCTAGATGAGCCAACCAACGGGCTGGACCCACAAGGGATACGCGAGCTCCGAGACTATTTACGCCGTTTATGTCAGGAAGAAGGAACAACTGTATTCGTCTCCAGTCATTTACTTTCCGAGATGGAGCTCATGTGTGACAGCGTTGCGATTATCCAAAATGGACGACTGGTGGATGTGAAGCAGCTGAAAGGGGTAGGCAATACTGTAATGCCTCTGGGAGAAACCTTGTTCGAGGTTGATAATGCTGAGGCTGCGTTAGCCCTCATTGGACGTGGAGTATTTAAGAGTGGGGGACTTGTGCTTGAGGCAGAGCGTGAGGAGATTGCAGAATTAAATGCCAAGCTAGTGGCAGGTGGGATTAAGGTGTATAACATCAGAACCCTTGCCCGTACGCTGGAGGATCAATTCTTAGAGGTTACAGGAGGTGAAGGAATTGGGTGAGTTTACAGCTCTCATACATAATGAGAATATCAAAATATACAGCCGTGTCCGCACATGGATTATGCTGCTTATTCTTGCAGTGATGAGCGTGCTGCTTCCTGCGCTTATTTATTTCACAAGCGAAGGCGATTCATCGCTTATGGGGCTTTGGGACAACTTTCAGATGACGGTGAGTATTGCGTTCTTCTTGAATACAATCTTTACCGTTGTAGTGGCTTCTGACTCCGTAGCGGGCGAATTTACCTGGGGAACCATTAAGCTGCTGCTGATTCGCCCGTGGAGTCGCTCCAAGATCCTGCTCTCGAAATATATTTCCATGGTGTTATTCAGTTTGCTTAGCACCGCAGTATTGATTGCTTTTGGGTTTGGTGCTTCGTTAATCTTCTCCTCATCTTCGGGAGATACGATGTCATCCATTACGGCTTGGAGTCCAGCGGAATATTCCTTCCTAGATCTCCTATGTCGTTACATTGAGCTTTTCCTGACTGCTGCTCTGGCTTTCATGGTATCTAGCGTATTCCGCGCAAGTGGGCTGGCTATTGGATTATCCTTATTTATTATGTTTGCCAAGAGTATTTTTACGGTTATTTTTAGTCCAGAACGGTTTGAATGGGCCCAATACTTGATCTTCACACATATGGATCTAAGAGGTTACCTATTGTCGGATACGGGTCCGGGGGGCTCAACACTTGGCTTCTCCATAGCTGTATTAGCGGTGTACTATATCCTATTCCTGGCCATTTCCTGGATTGTCTTCCGTAAAAGGGACGTTGCTTCATAGAAATAAGTCTAGCCGGCCTCAAGTGTTCCTTGAGCTTTGGAGGAGCGCTTGGCTGCCTTGTCCTTTTTCATATTACTTTTGGGCTCACCTGCTTTTTCAGAGGTGGGCTGTTCTTGCATGGCAATGGAGCCATTCAGGAGGCTGCCTTCCATAATGCTAAGTGCTCCTGCTGAAATATTGCCATGCAATTCTCCGGTTCCGGTCATAATGAGTCTGCGATCTGCCGTAACATCCCCGTATACTTTGCCGGCAATCACGATTTCTTCCGCTTTAATACTGGAGCGCACTGTTCCTTCTTCTCCTACAGTCACGACACCACTGCAAATAATCTCACCGCTAAAGGTACCCTCAATCCGCAGGTTTGTATCACATTGCACCTTACCCTCCAGTGTTCCTCCATGCCCAATTAGGGAATCGGTAGATTTAAAGGGGACACGCTGCTGCCGTTTGTTCCACATTTATAAATTCCTCCTATTTTGAAATTAAATGCAACCCTTTAGGGTTTGACATACGCCAAAGGGTTGACTGTTTTATTCTGCTTCACAACCTGAAAATGAAGATGAGGACCTGTGCTTCGGCCAGTGCTTCCAAGCAAGCCGATTTTCTGCCCTTTGCTAACCTTGTCTCCCGCAGATACGATCATTCCGTTCAAATGCATGTACCAGGTTTCCAATCCATTTGAATGCTTAATCACGATGTATTTTCCGCGTGCGCCCATTTGTTCCGCAGTAATAACCTCGCCATCTAAGGCAGCATATACAGGATCACCGATGTTCCCAGCAATATCGACACCGGAATGGAACGCAGACAAACCTTTGAATGGATCTGAGCGGTAGCCGAAGCTTGAAGAAATGACTTTGGACTCGGTAGGCCAGAGCGGTACAGCGTTAAGTTTAGCCTTTTCTGCACGGGCCTTTTGAGCTTGCAGATTTGCCTGTACGTTATTCTCGTGCTCTGCCTGTGTGATCGTCTGTGTGATACTTTCCACCATTTCATCAAGCATCCCGTGAATCTCCTCAAAGTCATCCTTAGTTTCTTCCACCAAGCTCGTAGCGTCGTTCTGATACACCGCGATGTATTCTCCACCAACCTGCGGGGTGAGTGTTTTTGGAAGGGCTGCGGTGATGGCCCCAAAGCGGAAACTTATGGCGGATAGAGAAGTGGAAGATGAGTTCTCTTCTGTACTCTGCTTAAAGGAAGTCTCTTTAGGAACAGGAGAAGAAAGACGGTTCGATAAACCTAATGTTGAATTTGAAGTGGCCGATCCAGCTTTTGATTTTTCTGTTGCGGATTTCTCCGGTTGAGATTCATTCGTGTCTGTAGCGGCAGCAGCACCTTTGCTTTTGTTAATCAATGCTTGCAGCTCCTGTTCCAGTGCATTTACACTCTTCAGCTTGTCTTTAATGTTATCTGCCTCTTCCGAAAGTTCGCTGACCTGGCTACGAAGCTGTGTTAAATCTTTATCCTTGTCGGCGACCTTCATTTCCATGCGGAGATTGGTTAGCGATAGTGCGGCTGCCTCGGCTTCTAGCTGTGAGATGGACTGAGAGGCATGGAAATGCATAGAGGTGACCAGACTGGAGATAGACAGGGCTGCTGCTGCCGGTAAGGCGAACGCTAGCGGTTTGGAGATGTGGAGCTGTTTGACTGGACGTCCGGCATCCCTTACGACAAGCAGCGTAATCCGTTTATGATCTGGCTGACTCTTCATGGCTTCTCCTTTCTGCGGCTTATGGCAGCCGCTTGCGATACCTGAGGCTAACGACTTTTCTTCCATTAGGCTCATCCGAATTGTCCTACTACTCTATGTATTCCATATCTTTCAGGAACATGACAACGGTTTGTTTGAATAAAGAAGGAGAGTTACGGCAAAACCTGTACTAGAGTCATCGCAGAGAGTCTATTGCATCTGTTTTTATTAATTGAGGGGGTAGAGAATTGAAGATTTTCGCGATAATTCTAATTCTTTTTATCATACAGATTGCATTGATTGTATTTCTGGAGTACCGACGCCCGCAAAGGGCTATAGCATGGTTGTTTATTTCCTTCTGTTGTCCACCGCTCGGTCTGGCATTCTATTATTTTCTAGGTCGTGACTACAGACAGAATAGAAAATTGAACAAAAGATGTACTTCACTCTTCCGGGAAATCCGTTCGTATGTCACTGGTAAGATTAAGGTAGTAAAACAAGCGTCGGATACTGGAAACGCTCAGTTTGAGAATAACGAGGGTTTATTGGTTTTGCTTGCAAAGCTCTCGGAAGGGCCTATTACAGGCCATAACAAAAGCAGAGTGCTGTCAACTGCAAGAGAAGCTTACGACGCTATGCTGGAAGCCATGGAAGAGGCAAAAGAACATATCCACATGCAATTTTATATTTATCGTGATGATGAGATCGGAGAACAGTTTCAGGACGTTATGATTCGAAAGGCGCGGCAGGGAGTAAAGGTGCGTTTGCTTTGTGATGGACTGGGCAGTCATCGATTAAGCCGTAGGTTTATTCGAACCCTGAGAAATGCCGGGGTGGAGTTCCACTTTTTTTTACCTCCGATTAGTTCTTTACTGGATCGTCGGTTTAATTTCCGCAATCATCGGAAGATCCTAGTGGTGGACGGATTGATTGGTTTTACGGGGGGAATGAATATCGGTGATGATTACTTAGGAAAGGACGCCAAGATGGGTTACTGGCGCGATACCCATCTGCGTTTAGAAGGAGATTCTGTTTATTATATTCAGTATGTCTTCCTGAAGGATTGGAGACTGGCCTCTGGTGAAGGTATGAGTCATCCTCGTTTGTTCCCTGAGCACTCTTGCAAGGAGCAAGAGGCCGTGCAGATTGTAGGAAGTGGACCGGATGCTGCGATCGATGCTTCTCAGGAGATGTATTTTGCCGCTTTTTGCTCTGCTAGGGAACGGATCTGGATTACTTCACCGTATTTTATTCCGGATCCTGCGATTTGTCGTGCTTTGAAGAGTGCAGTCCTTCGTGGAGTGGATGTTAGAATCATCATTCCGGCAAAGCCTGATAATAAGCTTGTTTATCATGCTTCTTTGTCTTATCTGGAGAATTTACAAGATGCAGGCGTGAAGTTCTATCGCTACACCAAAGGATTTATGCATGCCAAAGTCATGATTGTGGATGATCTGCTGGGTACGGTGGGAAGTGCGAATCTGGATATGCGCAGCTTCTATTCTAATTTCGAAATGACAGCGGTTTTGCTGCATCCTGAGACGATAGCAGAGCTAGTTGCGGGGTTTGAAAAGGATCAAAAGAACAGTGAATTCATTGATCCTGTAAAATTTAAGGAGAGAGGGAGAATTGTCAAACTCGGTGAAGGGCTATGTCAGTTGTTATCACCGCTGTTATGACCGGAAAGAGGACTAAATCTGAATTTTTCGAAGGATAGTACGTGTTCCATTCATTATTAGAGCATATTTTGTGATATAATAATTGTATAAGAAGAAATGTAAGAAAGTATAGATTGTAGTTATACTTCCGAATGTTTCAAAACTATACTGTTAAATTGTAGGGGGAGTTCTATGAATGTGAGTCCACAAATGTTTACCAAAGAGGAGCAGAACAAACTGCAGAAGACCGGTGCCCATAAAATGGCTAAGTTCGCGCAGCGTATGATCATGTTATCCGTAGGGGCCGCCATGATGGCTGTTGCACTTGAGATATTCCTAGTACCTAATCAAATGATTGATGGCGGGATTACCGGTATCTCCATTATTTTATCACATTTATTTGACATTCCTCTGGGTATATTATTGACACTGCTCAACCTTCCGTTCCTGTTAATCGGTTATAAGCAAATCGGTAAGACATTTGCCTTATCTACCTTATATGCGATTTTACTTATGTCTATCGGCACTTCAATGCTGCATCATGTAGAGGCCTTTACAGTTGAACCGATGCTTGCTGCCGTGTTTGGCGGTATCATTCTAGGTGTAGGTGTTGGATTGGTTGTACGTTTCGGGGGATCTCTAGACGGTACAGAAATTGTTGCGATTTTGGTAGCCAAGAAGCTTCCCTTTTCTGTAGGTGAAGTAGTTATGTTCTTCAACCTGTTCATCTTGTCCGGAGCTGGATTTGTGTTCGGTTGGAATAACGCGATGTTCTCCCTGATTGCTTATTATATTGCATTTAAGGTTATTGACATCACCCTTGAGGGTCTGGATCAATCGAAATCAGTATGGATTATCAGTGATAAATTCCGCGATATCGGGGAAGCTCTGACAGAGCGTCTTGGACGTGGTGTTACTTATTTAGATGGAGAAGGCGGATTTTCCGGTGAGAACAAGAAAGTGATCTTTGTAGTTATCACCCGTCTGGAAGAAGCTAAGCTTAAAACCATTGTTGAAGATTGGGATTCTGATGCATTCATCGCAATAGGTAACATCCATGATGTTAAAGGTGGCCGCTTCAAGAAGAAATCCATCCACTAGCGTAGCTCTTAAGTATCATTAACTGAAAGAAGGTATTTTTACGGATAAAAAAGCAATAAATACGGTGAACAAAGCTCGGCCTGCCGTATTCTTATATAGTATACCTTCTGTCCTTGAGTGGGACGCCAAATAAGCTCGTAGCATGTAGTTGATGCTGCGGGCTTATTGCTGTTTTTAGGGTCTTTTTTCTATGGGATTGCTCCTTTATGGGAGCTTAGCAATGAGCTGTTCAACGGGCTGTGGGGGCACTTTCTCTAAAAGATCTCCCATACGCAGAAGGCGTTCCTCGATATTGAGCAGATGAAAATTAGAGGGAGATACATTTTGCTGAACCTCCTCCCAGAGCAAGGGTGTAGAAACTGTAGCAAATGGTCTTGCGCGTGGTGTGTAAGGTGCAGCTAATGTTTTGCCGCTATAATGCTGAAGGTAGTCAAAATAAATTTTATCTCCGCGATTCTTTTTTAGACGTTCCAGGGTGAACAGGTTGGGATGCTTTTCGGTGACATAACGACCCACAAAATGCCCGATTTTCCGCAATCCATCAAAAGTAACGCCAGTCTCGATAGGGACGATGATTTGCACCCCGGTAGCACCGGAGGTTTTGGGTACAGAGGAGAGGCCAAGGGAGGTTAAGACCCCCCCAACGATCGCAGTTGCTTCCATGATACGAGGTTCGATTTCAAGTGACGGATCAAGATCAATCATCCACTCACAGGGCAGCTCGCTGCCTACATAATGCAGGGAAGGGTGGAATTCCAAAGCGGCGAGATTTCCCAGCCAAATCAGCTCAGGTAACCCTTGCAGCTTGATATAGTTAATATTCTCGTGCACAGCGGTTTGGACAAAGGCCGGAAGCGGATCAGGCGCATTTTTCTGATAAAAGGACATTCCAGTGATGCCGTGCGGATAACGAATGACGGTAAGCAGCCGGTCTCGGCAATAACGCAGCAGATAGGGAGAGAGTGCAGCGAGCTTTTGCAGATAAATCCGTTTGGTAATGCCACATTCAGGCCATAGCAGCTTCTCTGGGTTAGTGATGATGATTTCTTCTCCGTCTATGGTAATTGTACCTTTGATCGCTGCCGGCATCGGGGAAACTCCTTTCTGTGATAGGAATGAAGGTATTATGTGTCAGTCTGCTCCTTTTCATGAAAAAAATATTCCCAAAGTGTCCCTTTTGGATGATCATAAGACTTATAAGGATATACGTTAATGAGAAAGGGGAGTTTGCTGATTTTGGACGGGATCGAGCACACTGTTGTTCGGGTACAGTCAGGCGAGGTAGATTCCTACGCCTTGATCGTCGAGGCTTTTCAAAAGCCGATTTACCGCTATTGCTGTCGGCTGCTTGGGAGCCGTACTGAAGCGGAGGATGCAGTACAGGAAATTCTGGTAAAGGCATATCAGCATATAGGCACATACCGCCCTATCGCGAGCTTCTCTTCATGGCTATATAAAATTGCCTACCATCATTGCCTCAGTCTGATCCGCAAACGTCAAAGCCAAATAAAGTTTATGGCGCTTTTTCAACCAGATCCGCCTGCAGAAAGCCCGGAACAGTTGATGGACCGTTACATATTTAACGAACATCTGACTTTTGCCCTCGAGAAGCTGAAGACAGAGGAGCGAAACCTGTTAGTACTTAGAATCTTTGAGGAACAGAGCTTCCCGGAGATTGCGGAGATTCTGGATAAGAATACTGATGCTGTGAAGAAAAAATACAGGCGAACGATTACGAAGCTTGGCAAAATGCTGAATGCTCAGAAAGGGGGAACGGAATGGTGCGGCAACGAGGCTTTGTTGAAGAGAAAATGATCAAGAAAATGGATGCGGTAGGGAGCTGCGAAGAGCTGGATGTAAAAGCAGCTGTTATGAAGCGGGTAAGAGCAATTCATGAACAACAGAATAGGATTGACGGTGAAAGGACGAACATCGTTATCGAGCTGAATCCGTTTCCAGAACCGGAAGATCCTATTATGCAGAAGCAAAAAGAGATGCCCCAACACCCGTCTAGGTTTAGAAAAAGAGTGCTCACTGGAGTCTCCGCGGCTGTATTGCTAGGGATTATCGGGTTGGGTGCTTTTCAGCTATCTGCTGATGGAGATTTATCGGAACAAGGTAGCCAGGTTACAATTGATATCTCAAAACCCCAAGGTGGTATTATTACACTAGTGAACAGCGGAGGGAAGGCTGTTGTGAAGACGGTGCATAATAATACGCCTGATCCGACAACCTCGCCTGCGATAGAAAAGTATCAGAGCTTATCTATGACTTATAAAGAGCAAGTGCTTGCTCGTTTAAACACTGGGGAAATGGCTGCTTATTATGTGAAGGATGCTGAATTAAATAAGCTGGAGTTAGGGTTAGGCTATGGAAATCAATTGCAGTTTGCTTTTATTTCGCCGGTGTATTCGAAATATCAAGACTTCGTAAAAGAATTAAAAACGGTTGGCGATTTCTGGCCAGGGTTGCCTTCCTCGTTAGCTGATGGTTATGAATTCGAGCAAGGAACTTTTAATGCAGCTCCCCTATACAAGTCGCTAGACACAGAATATGAAGAAATCCTTGAACAATTTCAAAAAAAGGCTACAACCGATAAAACTGGACAAAACTTGTTTATGGAGAAGATAGCTGCAAATTCCATAGATAATGCTGAGGTTACCTACCACAACGGAGATCAAAGAATTACACTATCCTTAAGGCAGAGTGTTTTTAAGGGTTATACCATGCAAGTGTCTATCTTGGAAGGCCAGACTGCTGAAAAATGGTCTGTGACAGGTACAGGTAAAGAGGCAATATTTATCGCGGCGGGTACTGGAAAAGGGAAGAATGCTTGGTCTTCTCAGAATCGATTGTATTGGTATGATGAAGTCACCCAGATGGTTTTTTCTCTAAGCGACAAGCAGGAGAGTAAACTGACTCGTGAGCAATGGCAAAAGATTGCCACCAGTTTTATTCACTAGCTACTGTTCTAACTGTACATTAGGAGAAGCTGTCTCAAAAGTAGTGAATTCTACTTGGGAGGCAGCTTTTTTATGGAATAGGGGAATAATGGATTTTACTGTGCCATGTGACGATATGCCACGCGTAGAGTTCTATGCTAATGGTTGGGACGGTGGGCGATGTGCGATGTGCTATGTATGATTTTCGTGCGGCTTGCAGTAGATGATTTGTGGAATTAGTGGTATATGTGACGGTGGACTATGGGCGATACGTTCTGTGTTTGTGCAATGTATAGAATGCTTTAAACTAATTAGGGAAAAACTCCCTGAAAATAGCCGCTATTTGCTCTAAATGAACGAAATCAGGGAATTCCTCCCTAATAATCAGGAGAATTGCTTTATTCGTTGCCGAATTGGCTGAATTTCAGGGAAGTTTTCCCTAATTATAGGTCCAATGAACAGAAATATCTGAGGTTTAGGGAGAAATTCCCCAATTGTTCTAAAAGTGCTCACTTATTGCATCATTAGGAGCATCACTTGATGCGTCACTTGATGCGTCACTTGTAATGTTAAGAACAAAAAAGAGGCTTTCCCAAGCAACTATTTCATGGCTTTTGGGACAGCCTCTTTTTTGTGAAAAAATGTCCCTTTTTCTAATGTTGGATTGTTATAGAAGTGTAGTTAAAAAACAGGGGTGAAAATACATTTACCTTATTGAAGGAGAGGATGTTAGAAATTGAAGCTCCATTCTGATTTCAAAAAAACAGTTATCGCGTTCTCTGCAGCAATCTTGCTGGGAACAGGAGTGGCCGGGGGTGTGGATGTACCCGGCTTGTCTCTTACAATTGCGGCGGCATCAGGAGCGCAGGTTGCATCACAAACCGATCAGAAGACCCAAAAGGAATTGCAGGCACTCGTAGCTGGAGTGAAGGAAGGTACGCTTTTGGCCTACTACGTACGGGATAAAGTCTCCAATCCACAGGATGCGATCAGCTTCTCTGGCAAAGGGTTTGTTTTTAAGGACTATAAATCCTTTGCTGCGAAGTTTAAAGCGCTAAGGGGTCCGTCTATTCCGCAGCCCGGAAATCTTCCTAAAGGCTTCACTCTGGCGAGAGCCATCATCTATCCACCGGCTGTAGCTAATGATTCAGAGCTGTATTTGCAACTAGAGCAGGAATTGAAGGCAGCAGCGGTTGCTGGTAATTCTAATAAACAGTTGTTTAGTAAAATCATCAGCTGGAACCAGACGAATTTGTCTATGCAGCTGTATGCCAAAGGAAAAGCCAATTTTAGCATTGTAACTGGGTCGCCGCCCGCCAAACTTCCGGAAGGAGCGGTACCTTTTGTAAGAGCCTCGGAATCTAAAAAAGAATTAACGGTCAACGGCAGGAAAGTAGTACTTACAACTGATTCCGCTAAAGACGCAAGCTTTAACACAAAGCTAGTATGGCTGGATAACTCAGGCACGATACAATATACCCTTTCAGACAATCGGGCCAGTACGCTGACGACAAATGAAATGCTGGCGGTAGCTAAAACCATGATCAAATAACCAAGGGGCTAAAGGAGGATATTATAATGATGATTAAGAAAAGCGCGGCGATTACAGCCTTAAGCTTATTAGTATTGATAAGTGCGGTGAGTGGAACAGCAGGCGCAGTGCCTGCGGGGAGTAATAATAAAAGTAAAGCTACCGCACCCGTTGAGCAGAATACGCCCATATCTTCAACGATTGAAGCTTTGATTGCCAAAGAAAATACAGTTCCCTTACAAGCAGGCGAACTTAAGATCCTGTATGTAAATGATAAGAAATCTAATCCACATGAAACCTTGAGTATAAGCTATATGCCATATAGATTCAGTTCTATAAACGAAGCGGCGCAGAAGTTACTTTCATTAAGCGGGAAGTCACTCCTGATACCTACTTCTCTACCAGAGGATTATAAGTTACAGGATGTCGTTTTAAATCCAGTGATTCCAATGTTTTTTAGCTCAGAGTATAAAACCCTTAGGGATCAGTTAAAAGTTAAAGCCCAAGCTGGTGGTAAAAAGGTGATTTCGCAAAGCTTGAAGTGGAGCAATACAGAAACCTCTATCACCTATCTACGAAATGGAGAGAGATTGAATTTAAGATCTGCACCTGCATACACGCTACCGGAAGGGGTGACTTTGGCCCAGCTGCCTGGGGATCAGGATGAGAGCTTGACCATCAACGGGGTTGAGGCGATTTACACAGTTTTTGGGCCTCATCAGGGTGATCTTAAAGTCCAGCTGGTATGGTCCAGTGCTGATGGAAGTGTCGATTATACACTTACGAGTACAAAAAATACTGCGCAGACAAAGGCAGAGCTTGAGGCCCTTGTAACAAGTTTTACAGCACAATAAGAAACGTCCTCCCATTTCAGATTGGGAGGACGTTCTTTTATCCTTTTTGCTCCATTGTGCATGCCTCCGGGGGAAGATTCACTTTAGCTTGAGTAACAGGCTGACGCAGAGTGCCCGAGGTGTTCCATTCCAGAAAATGAACTTTGAAGACGAGCTCCGGCTTTATCCAAAAAGCACCCTTACCTCGTTGTGGAACATCTGCAAAGGGCATCCGATCCAGCTTAAGGCGGTGTGCCTCCGCAGTTAAGTCGCGTTTATCCTGCACAGTCAATTTTCCCGGACCGGCATGTCCGATATAATGCAAATTTCCTTTATCATCATAAAGACCAAGAAGCAGTGCGTTGACGATACCGTCACGGAACGTCACACCCCCGGCTACAGCTGTAATATCAGAACTGATTTTGCGTTTCTGCCAACGTTTATCTTTTCCGCCCGGAGCATAAGTGCTGTTGATGTCCTTGCAGACGATTCCTTCCAAGCCCTGGTTCTGAGTGGCGGCGAACAGTTCTGTAGGATCGGTATAACTTGGCACAGCTTGAACATGGGGATGCGGCAGCAGAATGTCACTTAACAGCTGCTGCCGCAAGAATAATGGTTGATCCATCGTCGATTGGCCATTATAAAACAGAATATCAAATATCATATAAATGACAGGAACCTGATGCCTAACGACGGAAATCGTGGAACCGTTTTTCAAACTGTCCCTCCGCATCACCTCATGAAATGAGGGTTTGCCGTCCTTGAGCGCGATAATCTCACCATCAAGAATCACGGAGTCAGCCTTGCAGTAAGCAGATACATCAATAAGTTCTGGATATTGCGTGGTACGGTAATTGCCACGTCTGTTAATAAGCTGAGTAGTGCTTCCATCGTAATAGGACAACATCCGTACGCCGTCCCATTTAATTTGTGCGATCCACTGGTCACCTGCTGGAAGCTGCCCAGCCAGTATAGGTTCAAAAGGAATAATGGGCTGAAGCTTCATCCGCAGAGCCTCCTAAGATACGGTTGTTTTGCTTTTCGTGCTGCGGCGTTTCGGTTTTGGCGTGATGACTGGAGTCGGCCCGGAGACCTCGTTTTGCTGCTCCGCAGGTTCCGCGGCGGTTGTTTTGGTCTTGGCTGTTTTTCTTTTGGCAGCAGGAGCCGCTTTAGTTTTGGTTTTTGTGTTGCCTGTTAATGAAGGACCAGGGTCTGAAGGAATATGCTGCACAGCTTGAATACTAGCCTGCAAGGCAGCCATTAGATCAATCACATTGCTTTCCTGTTTAGCAGGAGCGATATGAAATTCCTCGCCTGCAATTTTATGTGAGATCAGATCAAGCATACGCTGGCGATAATCATCGGTATATTTTGCCGGATCAAAAGGAGTGGATAGCTGTGAGATCAGCAGCTTAGCCATTTCCAGCTCTTTATCGTTCACTGTCCCTGCTTCGGGCAGACCAGGCACTTGCGAGATCGGCCGCACCTCATCAGGATAAAAAATGGTCTCAATCGCAAGGCAATCCTCAAGCACACGGATCGCTGCCAGACTGCTTTTTGAGCGGATTGAAATTTTGGCGATACCAATTTTACCTGTCTGCTTCATGGCCTCCATAAGAAGTCGATAAGCATTTGAGCCTGCCTGATCCGGGGATAAATAGTAGGTTTTTTGAAAATAAATCGGATCGATCTCCGTCAGGTCTACAAAGTCGAGAATGGAGATGCTTTTACTGGTCTCGTCGGATAGTTGATCCAATTCCTCTTTGTCGAAGAGCACAAACTTCCCTTTTTCATACTCATATCCTTTACCGATCTCTTCCCAAGCTACCTCTTTGTCACACACCGGGCATTTGCGTACATACGACAGCGGGCTGCCACACTCCTTATGGATATAACGCAGAGAAATGTCCTTGTCTTCCGTAGCGGAGAACATTTTAACCGGAACATGCACAAGCCCGAAGCTGATGGCTCCTTTCCAAACGGTATGCATGAGAAACACCTCCTGATCTAAGTTGATTTGCTTTGGGTTAGTATGAGGCAGGAAAGGCTTTTCTAGCCGGGTGCATTTTTTGAGAAGCTTGGGAAAAAATAAACTCGGACCTGTGAAGTTGAGGAGGAGAATCTAAGGTATGGAACCAAGAGATAACGAATGGAGCGATGCGCTGAGCGAGCAGGATATTCCGGCCACAGTTGTGGATTGGGAGAGCATTATTGCGTCCACGGAGGCCAGTCAGGTTTCCGATTCGGAAAAGCTAGATGCGGAACGAACCCTCGAAGATACGTCACCCTTAGAATCGTAAACTTTAGGAAAGATAAAGGAGGAGAACAGTTGTGGACGTCAAACGGGCACAGGATATTTATGCTTCTAAAGAAACTGTAAGTGTACATTTGGATGGGGAGCCTGTATGGATTGAACATGTGGATGAAGAGAACGGAATGGCTACGGTACAAGTTGGCTCTCGACCAACCAATACGCACACTGTGGGTGTTGAACGACTCGAAGAGCAAGAGCACTAACAAAGGTCTACTTAGAGCGTACGTTAAAGCTGAATTATAGTTTTTAAAAAAAGAGACTTTTTATGCTTAAGTTTGCGTAAAGGTCTCTTTTTGATTTGGAGCATAACTGACATCAAGGTTGACGGTGTAAGATTTAAACCAATATATTGGATCAGGCAGGACAGTCCATTATTGTTGCGCTGTGTTCAGGAGTTATTGCCACAGTATTATTCTTTCAGGCTACAGATATGGTAGGAGCAGCATGAGCGGATTAGCGGCAGTCGAAGCCACCCAATCTCGCAGCGTTCGGTATCGAAATTCAGCTTAACCACGCAAGTGAAGAAGAGGGCTGTACCTCCTTCGGCTTAAACAATGGGCAGGGACAGTTGTTGCGGTGGATGGACCATACCGATATAATTGAATGTAATGGTTTTCGACAGGTATATTTTAAAAGGTGGTAGTTGTAGTTGGACAAAACAGTCGAAACGGTGTTCACTTACCGTTCTTATAATCTGCAGGATACGGAGCAACTGGCAAGTGCAATAGCTGCTGCTTCAACGGCAGGCATGGTTATCGGTTTGGACGGTGATCTAGGCGCAGGAAAAACGGCCTTCTCGCAAGGTTACGCTCGCCATCTTGGAGTGAAAGGGATCGTAAACAGTCCTACTTTTACTATTATTAAAGAGTACGAAGGTCGTCTGCCGTTATATCACATGGATGTATATCGGATTTCACTTCAGGAAGCAGATGAGCTTGGATTGGATGAGTATTTCTATGGTCAGGGTGTTTGTTTGGTAGAATGGAGTAGTATTATTACGGATTTAATGCCGCCGCGGCATATGCATATATACATGGAAACAGTTGGACCGGAGGAACGAATCATTACGGTGACCGGAATCGGGGAGCCTTATGGTGAACTTTGCCGGGAGCTGATCCAGAAGTGGGGTTAATAAAAATGACGAACGAGAATACAGAGCCGCGCAAGCGGCTTTTAGCGCTGGATACATCAACTGCCGTATTGGGGGTTGCAGTGACCGAGAATGGAGAATTATTGCATGAAATTAATGCTTCCGGTGAACGGAATCATTCGGTGCATTTGCTGCCGATTATAGAGCAGGCGCTGCAAGCTTCGGGAACAACCGTTGCTAATCTGGGCGGGATTGCGGTTGGTGTGGGCCCGGGATCTTATACGGGAACACGGATCGCGGTTACCGCTGCCAAAACACTGGCTTGGGCATGGAATGTCCCGGTAGTTGGTATTTCGAGCCTGCATGCTGTGGCATGGGGTGGGTATGAAACAGCCCTTAAGAATAAGACGACAGCAGAGTCAGGACAAGCCACTGCGAACAGTGGCTACGGTCCAGACTGGATCATTCCACTGATGGATGCGCGTCGGGGACAGGTCTACACAGGATTATTCGCAGCGGATGGGAATAGTTCTCTTAGCCGCCTTGAACCAGATGCCATCCGGTTGATGGCCGACTGGGTGGAGTACTTGGCAGAACGTTTACAACAGGCTTCAGCTGAAGGAACTAAACCAGCTATTCTATGGTTTGTTGGAGAAACCGCTGTACATGGCAGCGAAGAATCACTACATCCGCTGGCGGAACTCGGCACTTCTGTAGCTATTCCATATGAGCTGGAGGGCCGCTGGACAGGCTTCCTTGGTGAAGCCCGGCTGCAAGTAGAGAATGATGATATTCATAGCTTGATCCCTAACTATACTCAGATTTCGGAAGCGGAGGCCAATCTGCGGTTAAGTAGTAAAGGAGGCTTAAAACGATGACGGAAGTGGAATCATTGAGAGCACAAGAGGCTGACCTTGTTTTTCGTCTGATGAAGCTGGAGGATATTCCGGACATTCTTATTATTGAGCGCGAAGCCTTTACCATGCCGTGGACGGAGGAAGCTTTCCGGAATGAGCTGACGCATAATCATTTTGCTAAATACATGGTCATGGAGCTGGCAGGTCATATAATTGGCTATGCTGGAATGTGGGCTATCGTGGATGAGGCGCATGTGACGAATATTGCCTTACTCGAAGCTTATCGTGGACGTAAATGGGGGGAGCGCCTGTTGGAGGAGTTAATGAATACAGCCTCTTACGTAGGCATGAAATCCATTACGCTTGAGGTGCGGGTATCCAACGAGGTAGCTCAGAATTTATATCGTAAAAAAGGCTTTCGTTCTGCCGGTACGCGCAAAGGATATTATTCCGATAATCGCGAGGATGCACTCATTATGTGGGCGGATCTACCGGAGTATAAGGAGCATGGCTATTTGGAAGGAAGCGTGGACTTGAAATGAAGACAGAAACGGGCGCAGCTCAACCTGTACTAATACTTGCTATAGAGACCAGTTGTGATGAAACCTCGGTGGCCGTGGTCAAAAACGGATCAGAAGTGTTATCCAACATCATCTCGAGTCAAATAGAGACACATCGTGCTTTTGGGGGCGTGGTGCCAGAAGTGGCTTCCCGTAAACATGTGGAGGTAATTACGCTCGTAATCGAGGAAGCGCTCGCCAAGGCAGGCGTTACACCCGAACAATTGACTGCGGTAGCGGTGACTCAAGGCCCGGGTTTGGTGGGAGCTTTACTGGTCGGGGTAGTAGCGGCTAAAAGCCTTGCTCTTGCATGGGGCAAGCCGTTAATTGGCACGCATCATATTGCAGGCCACATCTATGCTAACCGCCTGGTTGCAGAGTTGCAGTATCCATGTATGACACTAGTGGTGTCAGGTGGACATACGGAACTGGTTCATATGGAGCGTGAGGGTGAGTTTCGAATTATCGGCCGCACGCGTGATGATGCTGTAGGTGAAGCATATGATAAAGTGGCTCGGGCGCTAGGGTTCCCTTATCCCGGCGGACCCCATGTAGATCGCCTGGCACGCGAAGCGACGGAAGTTGTTGCATTGCCGCGGGTATGGCTGGAGCCGAACTCTTATGATTTCAGCTTCAGCGGTCTAAAATCGGCGGTGCTGAATGTGGTAAATCAGAGCAAAATGAAAGGTCTTGAACCCAATGTCGCAGGCATCGCCCGGGGGTTCCAAGAATCCGTAGTTGAAGTGCTGGTGGAAAAGGCGGTACGCGCCGTTAAAGCCACTAACTCCAGACAGTTATTGCTCTGTGGGGGGGTCGCTGCTAATGGCGGACTCCGCTCGGCATTAATTTCGCGCTGTGAAACGGAGGGCATTGAACTTATTATTCCTCCACCGGTGTATTGCACGGATAATGCGGCGATGATTGGAGCGGCTGCATACGTGAAGTGGCAGCATGACGGTGGAATACCGCTGGATATGGTAGCTGACCCTGGATTCTCACTGGAACAATGGTCTGTATCTGCCTATTGACATCATTTGGAGCTAACGAGTATAATCAGTTCAATTAAACAAGCAAACGCGATGAGCGGAAGTAGTAAGGATACTCTGGGATAAGAGAACTGCGGGTGGGTGCAACGCAGTCGAAGGAGTCCTGAACTCGTCTGGGAGCGGAGCGGTGGAAGCATTACTGGCAATTGTCGCCGGAACGTTTGTACACCGTTTACGGGTAACCTCCGTGATAGGGTGGTCTAGTACCTAACATACTGGACCGTAGAGTGGATGTTCAATTGGAATCGGCAGGAACTTAGCCGATACAGAGCATCAACAAGAGTGGTACCGCGAAGGTTAACAGCCTGTCGTCTCTTGAATGAGATGGCAGGCTTTTTTGTATGGATTTAGAGTGGTGAGTAATTTATATAATACACGCTAAGAACGGGAGTAGTAGAGTTTGACGGTGAACAGAGAGCTGCGGGTTGGTGCGACGCAGTCACCGGATTTCTTGAAGCTCGCCCGGGAGCGGAGCGGCGGAACAAAGAGTACGCTGCCTACGGCTGTCCTCGTTATCGGACCTTTCCGGATTTAAGCTGGCATGCCAGCTTGAACCGGGAAGAAGAGCTGGACGCAGCTTTGAGGCTTGTTATTAGTGACAGCCGATGCGTCAAAAAGAGTGGTACCGCGGAGGGGTAACCCGCCGTCTCTTTATTAGAGACGGCGGGTTTTTGCGTTCTTGTAGAAGAAGTCCGGGGAATGGACTCAACGCTACATAAGACGCCAAAAGTGAACACTCTGCACATTGTGCAGAGATTCATTTGTTTCAGCTGCCGGCAGCAGTGGGTGGGAAATGAGCAGAACCGCAAGTCGACGTGTGGTTCTGCGCTGAAGCATAGGATAGAGATAAGGCATCCAATTACATGAAAACAAAACTAGGAGGAATTCAGATGATTATTCCAGTTAAGAAACGTATTCAAATTTTCGATACGACCCTGCGTGACGGTGAGCAGGCCCCTGGGGCTAGTCTGACTCCTGAACAAAAAATATTACTGGCCTATAAGCTCGCTGATCTGGGTGTTGATGTAATGGAGCCGGGGTTCCCGGTATCGAGTCCTGGAGATTTTGCAGCGGTGCAGACGATTTCGCGCAAGGTGCGCAACGTGGAGATTTGTGGTTTCGCGCGGGCCGTAAAAGGAGACATCGATGCTGCAGTCCGGGCGACTCAAGACGCTGAACGTCGGCGGATTCACTTGTTCATCTCCTCTTCTGATATTCATTTGCAGCATCAACTGCGTATGAGCAGAGCTGAAGTCGTAGCTAAAGCGCGCGAGATGACGGCTTATGCGCGACAATTCTGTGATGTAGTTGAATTCACGGCCATGGACGCTGCGCGGACAGGGATTGATGATCTGATTGAAATGGTTGAAGCAGTTATAGAGGAAGGGGCCTCCATTATTAACCTGCCGGATACAGTAGGATACGCATTGCCACATGAATATGGCGAGATGTTCCGGAGAGTGCGGCAGGGAGCAAGAGGCGGCGGCAAGGTCAGCTATAGTGCCCACTGTCACAATGACTTGGGGCTGGCTGTAGCTAACAGTCTGGCAGCGATTGATGGAGGGGCGACTCAGATAGAAGTCACCGTGAATGGTGTAGGCGAGCGCACAGGGAACTGCGCACTGGAAGAGCTTGTTATGGCGCTCGAAACCCGCGGCGATGCAATCGGTGCAGAAACAGGCATCGTGCTCGATAAACTGTATGATACTTCACGGCTGATTAGTGGAGCGATGCATTTTCCAATCGCCTATAACAAGCCGGTCGTCGGAAGAAATGCCTTCCAGCATGAATCCGGGATTCATCAGGATGGCCTGCTCAAGGATCGTAGTACCTATGAGATTATGGATCCCGAACGGCTGGGCATCCCCCGCAGCATGATCATTCTGGGCAAACATTCTGGCAGACATGCGCTGAAGGATCGGGCTGCGAAGTATGGAATAACGCTGGAGCCTGCGGAGCTGGATGCACTTTATGAGTCCTTTAAAGAGACCGCTGACCGTCAAAAGGTCGTCAGTGATGACCAGCTGCTGCAAATGGTAAGCAGTACAACTGGACAACAAGCTCAGGTCTATGAGCTGGGTGAGGTTCAGGTATTGGCGGGCAGTGCCCAGCGCCGTGTAGCTGCAGTTACGGTACGCCATCTGCAGACTTGCCGGGAAACGTCACATACCAGCACTGGTGAAGGCCCGCTTGAAGCGATTATCGCCGCTATTGGGCAAGGGATTGCTGAGGAGATAGACTTTGCAGGACTCGAGCTTCATTCGCTTGGAAGCGGAGAGAATGCGCAAGCAGAAGCAGCGGTGATGGTGGAGTGGGAGGGCCTTAAATTCAGAGGCACGGCCACTCACCAAGATATAATTATGGCGGCAGGCATCGCTTATATCGCAGCCTGTAATGCTGCCCTGCTCTCTACACAGATTGTCTAAAATACGACGTGCCCGCTGTCAGTTTAGGAGATAGCGGGTTCTTTTTTAGCATAAAATCAGTCTTGTAAAATGGGGTTACGTCTTTTGTCAAGTTGTGGACAACGTTATCCACATATTCTGCCTGAGTTGTGTAAAAAGTGCGTAAAATCAGCAATAACGGCTTTTTTCAAAATGCTCTAATAAACAATTTTGTTGGCAATGAAACACTGTGAGAATTGTGGATAATGTGGATAGATCCGTGGATAATAATTCCTTTTCCTTGAAAATACCGATTTAACGCATAAAAAAGACCCCGAAGGGTCTTTTGAAGTAGGGAGTTATACACGGAACCTGTGTATAGAGCTGTGGATAACTATTTATGAACAAATCTAGAACGATGAAAAAATATTTATAAGGAGGATTTACATTATTCGTCAGCAAGGATTTCCCATTCGCTAAAGAAATCTGTCAGCTGAGATTTTTTGTTCTTCAGGTCCTCTTCATAACCTTGAAGTGCTAAATAATCCTGATAAACTTCAGGTTTAGTCATTTCATGCTCTATAAATACGATTGATTCTTCAAGTGAGGCGATGTTCTCCTCAAGCTCTGCGATACGCCGTTTGCGGTTACGCTCTTCACGCTTAGCCTGCTTGTCTGCTTCAAAAGAGGTTACAGCGCTTTTTTCAGGTACAGCAGCGTCCTTATTGACGTTTTTAGTAGCTAGTTCAGCGGCATCTTTTGCAATCTCTTCTAATTCTCGTTTCTTCTCGACATAGTCATCGTAGTTGCCGAGGTATTGGTCGATCCCTTCGGGATGCAGCTCCAGTACCCGTTCCGCCATTTTGTTCAAAAAATAACGGTCATGGGAGATGAACAGCAGGGTGCCTTCGAAATCAATTAAAGCAGATTCCAGAACCTCACGGCTGACCAGATCCAAATGGTTGGTAGGTTCATCGAGAATTAGCATATTTGCACCGCGGAGCATTAGTTTAGATAAGGAAACCCGAGCTTTTTCGCCGCCGCTGAGTGCGGAAATCTTCTTAAGAACATCCTCTCCGCTAAAAAGGAAATTACCAAGGATCGTACGAATTCTGGCTTCCTCGATCATTGGATATTCACTCCACAGTTCTTCCATAACCGTATTTTGTGGATTAAGGCGGGTCTGTTCCTGATCATAATAAGCAATTTTTACTTTAGTGCCCCAATTCACCGTTCCAGCAGAAGGCTCACGGGTTCCGGTCATACACTGCAGCAGTGTGGATTTACCGATACCATTGGGACCGATCAGGGCAGCAGTCTCCCCGCGACGAAGCTCAAAAGAAGCGTCCTTGAATAAAGGTGAACCTTCATTAAAGGCAACCGCAACATTGCGCACTTGAAGCACCTCTTTTCCAGACATGAAGTCTGGCTCAAAGGAGAAGCTAGCCTTCTTCAGATCGCCCATTGGACGATCTAGACGATCCATCTTCTCAAGCGCTTTGCGTCTGCTCTGCGCACGTTTTGTGGTGGAAGCCCGGACAATATTTTTCTGAACGAAATCCTCCATTCGAGAAATTTCATCCTGTTGCTTCTCATATTGCTTCATCCGTGCTTCATATTCGGCAGCCTTCAAATCTACATAACGACTGTAGTTACCCGTATAACGCCGGGACTGGTGCCGCTCGATCTCTACAATAGTGGTCACGAGACGGTCTAGGAAATAACGGTCATGGGATACAACCAGAATCCCGCCAGCATAGCTGCGGAGGTAATCCTCCAGCCACGTTAACGTTTCGATATCCAGATGGTTAGTAGGCTCATCCAGCATCAGAAGATCTGGAGCCTGAAGCAAAATACGGGCCAGCGCGAGCCGGGTTTTTTGGCCTCCACTAAGGGTAGAAATGGGTGTATCTGGTGGGAAATCACTGAAGCCCATGCCGTGTAGGACACTGCGAATCCGTGTATTCATTTCATAGCCGCCGTGGTCCTTGAACCAATCCGAGCGCCGCGCATATCGTTCAAGCAGTTCTTCGTACCGCTTGGGGTCTTCCGCGAGCTTAGGATCAGCAATACTTACTTCTAACTCTCTCAGCTCAGTTTCGGCTTCGATCAGCGGAGCGAAGACCGCCATCATTTCTTCATGAATGGTTTTGTCAGATTGCAGTCCGCTATTCTGAGCTAAATATCCGATTGTTGTTTCTTTTGATTTATGAATTTGACCGCTGTCATAAGACATCTCACCGGCCAGAATTTGTAGAAAAGTTGATTTGCCGGCACCATTCACACCCACTAGCCCGACACGTTCCTTTTCATTTACCTGTAGGCTTATGCCATCCAGTACGTTCTGTATACCATATGATTTAGTAATTCCTGTCGCTTGAAGAAGCATAACGATGAAACCTCCACCCTTGCATATTTCGCCTTGGTATTTATCCCTCAGCCGTATGAACAACTTATTCTATAGTTTACATGAAAAGCGTTTCCCAAGCGAGGGTTCGATCTAATGTAAGGAGGGAATAACGACCTAGTCCGATAACACAGTTCTATCCACCTTGGCGAACCGGGGAGAAGAGTGGTAAACTGGATTTACAAACAAGGATAAGCTAGGGATGAATAAGAGGGGGAGGCCGACAATGTCCAGCAAGGAGTCGGAGATCTCCAAAGTAAAGCAACAATTACGAACGGAGAAGACCATCGCCCGAAACGAGCTGTCTTCGGACCAGAGAAGTAAACTATCATCTGAAGTCTGCCACTATGCATTGGAGTGGCTGGAGACGAAGGGTATAACTTCACTAATGGCCTATGTGTCTTTTCGTTCAGAGCTTGATACCCGCCCACTTATCACACAGGCGTGGAAAGATCAGCGTAAGGTGCTGTTGCCGCGTGTAATTCCAGCAAGTGGTGAAATGAGTGTCCACGCGGTGAATGCATGGAGCGATTTAGAGCCGGGGGCTTATGGAATCCATGAACCTATTGTCTCTAGCAGAGATTTATTAGAGATTGAAGAGATTAAGCTACCTGCTGTTGTGTTCGTACCAGGGCTAGCATTTGATCTTCAAGGCGGCAGGCTTGGCTACGGTCGAGGATACTATGACCGGCTACGTGCGTCTTGGGAGAAAGCCGGGTACGTTAGCGCACAGCCCCCGATATGGATCGGGTTAGCTTACGGCATGCAGTTGGTTCCAAGGGTGCCGATGGATGAGCATGACGCTTTAATGGACATGCTGATTACTGAAAATGGTATAGTGCACTGCCGAAAAGGAGAGTGAGCCATGGAATTGACCCATTTCAACGAGCAGGGAAGAGCTCGTATGGTGGATGTGAGTGAGAAGGAGATTACGAAGCGGACAGCTGTCGCGCGGAGTATGATCAAGATGGCTGCTGGAACGCTGAGCGCCATTAAGAGTGGCAAGATCAGCAAAGGTGATGTCCTTGCTGTTGCACAGATCGCCGGGATTATGGCGGCTAAGAAGACGTCAGACTGGATTCCGATGTGCCACCCGCTGCCACTTACCGGTATTGATATCAGCTTCTCCGATAACAGCGAAGATGAACTTTATATAGAAGCAACAGTCCGTACTACAGGAAAAACCGGAGTAGAGATGGAAGCCTTAACCGCTGTTTCTGCCTCAGCACTAACGGTGTACGACATGTGTAAGGCTATTCAGAAGGATATGATTATCGGACCGACGCTTCTGGTATCTAAGAGCGGGGGCAAGAACGGAGATTATGCGCTCGAATAAGTATCAGCTGCTTTTGTTCGAAGCGCTGAGGCGAGCAGGCTGAACTGTACAGCCAACTATACATATAGAGAGGAAGGACAAACCTATGGCGTGGAAGACAGCAATCCTAACGGCCAGTGATAAAGGGGCCAGGGGCGAACGGGAAGACACGAGCGCCCAGGTTATTCGGGAGCTGGTGGAAGAGGAACTAGGTGGCGAGATCATTGAATATCGAATCGTTCCCGATGAACAAGATGAGATTATCGCAGCCTTGATTGAACTGACGGACTATTTTCAGGCAGATTTGGTACTGACCACCGGAGGCACAGATCTGGCGATTCGTGATGTGACCCCGGATGCTACTCGGCGAGTGGTAGAACGGGAAGTGCCTGGGCTCTCAGAAGCTATGCGAAGCACAGTGATGCAAAAAAACCGTGCAGCTATGCTTTTTCGTGGGATATGCGGCATTCGCGGTCGCACGTTGATTGTCAATTTACCTGGAACGCCGAAGGGTGTTCATGAGAATCTGGCAGCTATTATGGATCAATTACCGGAAGCACTGCTCATGGTAACTGGCCAATACCGCCAATAACCCTTTGTCATCTTCTTGTCACGTCACAATGATAATCTATTTATAGAAGAAAGTGGATGTAACTGTGACATAAGTTATGGTATTATTAAATTAAAGTAAACGATACCATGAACGGACAGGTGGACAAGGAGGAATAATAATGTTTAGTGGAATTGGTACTCCTGGTATTATTTTGTTGGTCATACTGGCACTTCTGCTCTTTGGCCCAAATAAACTGCCAGAGCTAGGCCGTGCAGTTGGACGAACCTTCCGTGAATTTAAGGAAGGCGCGCGTGAAATCATCGGGGATAATGAACCGGTGAAGAAGAGCGAAGCTCCTGTGCCGACGGCCCCGCAAACGGTCGCTGCAGATATTCCTCAGGACAAACGCCTGCCGGAATAATAGAAGATCTTTCAATGGGGCATTCTCAGGAGTCTACTAGACTTGAGGAGACGCCCCTTTTTCTTTGCTTTCCGCAGCAACGGACACTGCTTTGAAGAAAGTTAGTGTTATCTTTTTTACTCTTGTCATGGGATGGTGTCTGGATGTCTCTGAAATCGGAAGAAATGTCGGTGGTGGATCATCTCACCGAGCTGCGCAAACGGATTATTTATGTGTTAGTCGTATTTGTCCTTGGATTAATTGGCGGTTTATTTTGTGCAAAGCCTATTTACGATTATTTGATTAGCACGGACCTGGCGCAAGGTTTTGTTCTGCATGCATTCTCATTCTGGGATGGCATTGGGATGTACATGAAGATCGCGATGGCCGTTTCGCTAGTGATTTCTGTCCCGTTTATTGCCTACCAGCTGTGGGCATTTATCAGTCCGGGCCTGCGGCCGGAGGAGCGAAGTGCGACACTTCGTTATGTTCCCTATGTGTTTGTTCTTTTCCTTATCGGTCTTTCTTTTGCTTATTATATTGTTTTTCCAATGGCACTCTCGTTCACGATCTCAATTACCAGAAGCATGGGACTGGAAGAGACCTACGGGATTGCACAGTATTTTAACTTCATGTTCAGCCTGGTATTGCCGCTGGCATTGCTGTTTGAACTTCCATTGCTGGTGATGTTTCTGACCAAACTAAGAGTACTCAACCCGCTACGCTTGCGTAAAATGCGTCGGTACGCCTATTTCACGCTTGTTTTTATTGCTGTAGTTATCACGCCCCCGGATTTTATCTCAGACTTTCTGGTGACGATTCCACTGCTCATTTTGTATGAGTTCAGTGTATTTTTATCTGCATTTGTCTATCGCAAGCAACTTGCTGCGGACGCGGCACGGGATGAACGGTATGTTCAGAAGCAGGAGTGAGGAGAGAGGCTGCCGCTAAGTAGATTTTCTACGAATGTGGCAGCTTTTTTGCTATAAGTTGATTTCATTAGTTGGATTGAATACACTTAGTAAGTAATTGTTATCGATCGATCAGGATCATTAGATGCAAAGGTCTAACCATTCTAGCAACGTTCATATCTATAAGGGGTGAGAGGAAAGCGCTGGAATCCTACGCATATTTTCAAAACCCGTGGATACAATGTAATAGAGTGTGTGCTTGGACAAGCATTGAAACGTATTTTTTTGCGAAAACTAATACGAATTTGTGTAAAAAGACTTGAAATCCGGGCTCAAGTTGAGTATCATAAAAATTGTTGTTAGCACTGCACGCTGTTGAGTGCTAACGCTCTTGAAAAATAGGAGATGGGCTGGAGATTAGCAGGGTTCCATTGATATTTTTCAAGAACATCACAGCATTCTAAGTTTGACCGGTAAGTTCTAAACTATGTTTTGAAGCAAAATAACATAATTTTAAAGGAGGCTATTTTTTCATGATCAAACCATTAGGTGAACGCGTATTGGTGCTACCGAGCGAGCAGGAGGAAACAACTTCATTCGGGATTGTGCTTCCGGACTCCTCGAAAGAAAAGCCACAAGAAGGAACTATTATTGCAGTAGGCAGCGGAGCTTTGAAAGATGGAGTACGTGTAGCACTTGAAGTTAAAGAAGGCGACCGTGTTCTTTTCTCAAAATATGCAGGAACAGAAATCAAATATGAAGGTAAAGAATATTTGATTATGAAAGAAAGCGACATTCACGCGATTCTTGACTAAGCAAGAGTCGATCATAAGCTAAATCTAAACTACTTAAAGTAATATGATATACAAAAAATTCTAGGAGGTAATTACACAATGGCTAAAGAAATTAAATTCAGTGAAGAAGCTCGCCGTTCTATGCTTCGTGGTGTAGATGCTCTGGCAAACGCGGTAAAAGTTACACTTGGACCAAAAGGCCGCAACGTGGTGCTTGAGAAGAAATTTGGTAGCCCACTCATCACTAACGATGGTGTAACGATCGCTAAAGAAATCGAACTTGAAGATGCATTCGAGAACATGGGTGCTCAACTGGTTAAAGAAGTTGCTACTAAGACTAATGATGTAGCCGGTGACGGTACTACAACTGCAACGGTTCTGGCTCAAGCTATGATCCGCGAAGGTCTGAAGAACGTAACTGCTGGTGCTAACCCAATGGTTATCCGTAAAGGTATCGACAAAGCGGTTCGTGCAGCTGTTGAAGAATTGCAAAAAATCGCTAAGCCTATCGAAGATTCCCAAGCTATCGCTCAAGTAGCTGCTATCTCTGCTGCTGACGATGAAGTAGGTCAATTGATCGCTGAAGCTATGGAAAAAGTAGGAAAAGACGGTGTTATCACTGTTGAAGAATCCCGTGGATTCGCTACTGAGCTTGAAGTAGTAGAAGGTATGCAATTCGACCGTGGTTACATTTCCCCATACATGATTACTGATACAGACAAAATGGAAGCTGTTTTGGAGAATCCATACATCTTGATCACTGATAAAAAAATCAGCAGCACTCAAGAAATTCTTCCATTGCTTGAAAAAATCGTTCAACAAGCTAGACCGCTTGTTATTATCGCTGAAGATATCGAAGGCGAAGCACAAGCTATGCTGATCGTGAACAAACTGCGTGGAACATTCAACGCTGTTGCTGTTAAAGCTCCTGGCTTTGGCGACCGTCGTGAAGCTATGCTGCAAGATATCGCTGCCCTGACTGGTGGCCAAGTGATCACTGAGAAGCTCGGTCTTGATCTGAAGAGCACTTCCATTGAACAACTGGGTAACGCACGTCAAGTACGCGTAACTAAAGAAAACACAACAATCGTAGACGGAAGCGGCGACAAAGCGGACATCAATGCACGCGTTAGCCAAATCCGTGCTCAACTGGAAGAAACAACTTCCGAGTTCGACAAAGAGAAATTGCAAGAGCGTCTGGCTAAATTGGCTGGCGGCGTAGCCGTTGTCAAAGTTGGCGCTGCAACTGAAACTGAACTTAAAGAGCGCAAACTTCGCATCGAAGATGCCCTGAACGCAACTCGCGCAGCGGTTGAAGAAGGTATCGTATCCGGTGGGGGTACAGCTCTTGTGAACGTATATAACGCTGTTGCTGCTGTAGACGTAACTGGCGACGAGAAAACAGGCGTTAACATCGTGCTTCGCGCGTTGGAAGAGCCAATTCGCACCATCGCAGCTAACGCTGGTCAAGAAGGTTCCGTAATCGTGGACCGCTTGAAAAAAGAAGAAGTAGGTATCGGCTACAACGCTGCTACTGGTGAATGGGTGAACATGTTCGAAGCGGGTATCGTTGACCCTGCTAAAGTAACTCGTTCCGCGCTTCAAAATGCTGCATCCGTAGCTGCTATGTTCTTGACTACTGAAGCAGTTATCGCTGACAAGCCTGAGCCTGAAAAAGGCGGCGGCATGCCAGATATGGGCGGCATGGGTGGAATGGGCGGCATGATGTAAGGAAATCATTATCGAAGCAATTCGATGATGAGTTTCCTTGAGAGGAAACACCATTTGACCACATAGTACAAAAATGAGAGACCTTTCATAAGTTCATTGAACTTTTGAGAGGTCTCTCATTTTTTTTGTGGGTATAATTTAATCTAATTCTTGCTCTAAAACAGTTTTTACTAAACGACGTACTTCATCAGTTGATCTTGTATCCATTAATTGGTTTCTTAGTTCGCCTGCACCTCTAAATCCACGAACATAGATTTTGAAAAAGCGAAGAAGTGGTTTAAATAAACGTGGCTCAAGTTCATTTGAATATTTATCGTGAAGATCCAACTGTAAAAGAAGTAAATTGAGAAAATCCTTCGCGCTGTGTTCTTTAGGTTCTTTTTCAAAGGCAAATGGATTGGTGAAAATGCCGCGGCCAATCATGACTCCATCAACGCCGTATTGTTCTACTAATTTTAATCCTGTTGCGCGGTCAGGAATATCTCCATTAATAGTTAACAACGTATTTGGAGCAATTTCATCGCGTAATTTTTTTATTTCAGGGATTAGTTCCCAGTGTGCCTCTACTTTACTCATCTCTTTTTTTGTACGAAGGTGAATGGAAAGGTTCGCAATATCTTGTTTCAATATATGTCCTAGCCAGTCGCGCCACTCGTCAATATCAGAGTATCCTAATCTTGTTTTAACACTAACCGGCAATCCACCTGCTTTTGCTGCTTGAATAATTTCTGCTGCAACTTCAGGATGTTTTATTAATCCAGCACCTTTTCCATTCGATGCGACGTTTTGTGCTGGGCACCCCATGTTTAAATCGATACCACGAAAACCAAGTTTTTTCATATCAATGCTCATCTGTTCAAAAAATACGGGTTTATCACCCCAAATATGAGCGACAATCGGTTGCTCATCTTCTGTGAACGTTAATCGACCACGTACACTGTCTTTTCCTACAGGGTGACAATAGCTTTCTGTATTTGTGAATTCTGTGAAAAATACGTCGGGTTTTGCAGCTTCACTAACGACGTGCCGAAATACAACATCTGTGACATCTTCCATGGGCGCTAATATAAAAAACGGCTTCGGTAAATCAAGCCAAAAGTTTTGTTCGTTACTCATATTATCTCCTCTTGTTGTAATATATAAAAACGATATAAGGATAGCAAAGTCCTATACCCATCATACATAGTATCATTTTTTTTCGTTTGATGCACAGAATCAATGATATGAGAATGTTCATCCATGGCTATTTGTTTATAATCTGTTTATTGATACTTGTTATAATCCTGTAGATGAAAAGTTTGTAATATAAAGTCGAATCGTGTTAACGAATCGATTATAGACAAACGACATTACGCATCCAAAGAACAGGGGGATAAGCAAGTGAACAAAAAGCAATGGATAAGCTCTATATTGGCTGCTGCTGTATTATCAAGCCCTATCATTATGCCGACCAAAGGATCGGCAGCGGCTTCCTTTATTGATATTGATGGCTCATATGCAAAGAAAGCGATTGTTGAGCTATTCGATCAGGGGATAGTGACTGGTGTCGGAGAGAGTAAGTTCTATCCTACGTCGAATATTACAAGGCAGGATTTTGCAATTATTTTAGCAAAGACATTAAAGCTGGATGTTTCAAACCCTCCTGCACTGCCAACCTTTCTGGACGTTCCCACAAGCAACTACGCATACAGCTATGTAGAGGCAGCTGTCAAAGCCGGATTGATTAAGGGTACAGGCAGTAATCTTTTCGGTACGGGGCAAAATTTATCACGTCAGGATATGGTCGTCATGTTCGTGAGAGCATTGGGAGTCAATCCTACGGGTAAAGCTGGAACTTTGCAATTTGCTGATAGTAGCCAAATTGCTGATTATTCCAAAGATTTTATAGCTGCTGCTGTGGAATATGGATTGATTACCGGATATAATAATTTTTTTAATCCTGATGCCAAAGTAGATCGTCAGGCCGTAGCTCTAGTAGCCTCTAAGTTTCTGAAGTTTAAGGAGAACGGAAACACTGAGCAGCCCGCCTCCACCCCAACTGCTCAACCGAGTAAAGAGCCGGTAACAGTGCCTACTCCTGTTGTTGGAGGGTCTTCCTCTTCGCAAAGTGAGCATAGCAGCAATTCAGATACAAATGCACCTATGGTTGAAAGTACCAAGTTCGAGGCGATCGATAACTACAACGGGACACAAGATCAGCTTCGCGGGTTAGCGGGAGCCATTGGCGAGCAAGGAGCAGCGGTACAAGCCTACCTGTGGACGGATGCGAATGAGAACGGTGAAGTAGATGCCGATGAGTTAGGAACAGCCATCGCATTAGGCACCAGTGGAGCAGACGGATCTGTGAGTGCGGCCGATATTGGGGATCTGAACGCAGGAACGTATCGTTTCGTGATTACCGCTAAGGATTCATCCAATAATGAATCAGCGAAGAACGCTGCCCATGCGGTTACGGTGACCTTAAGCAAAAACGAAGTTCCGGATACGACTGCACCGGTAGTGGACGCAACTAAGTTCGAAGCGATCGACAACTACAACGGGACACAAGATCAGCTTGGCGGGTTAGCGGGAGCCATCGGCGAGCAAGGAGCAGCAGTACAAGCCTACCTGTGGACGGATGCGAATGAGAACGGTGAAGTAGATGCCGATGAGTTAGGAACAGCCATCGCATTAGGCACCAGCGAAGCAGACGGATCTGTGAATGCGGCCAATATTGGGGATCTGAACGCAGGAACGTATCGTTTCGTGATTACCGCTAAGGATTCATTCAATAATGAATCAGCGAAGAACGCTGCACATGTGGTTACGGTGACCTTAAGCAAAAACGAAGTTCCGGATACGAGTGCACCGGTAGTGGACGCAACTAAGTTCGAGGCGATCGACAACTACAATGGGACACAAGATCAGCTTCGCGGGTTAGCGGGAGCCATCGGGGAGCAAGGAGCAGCGGTACAAGCCTACCTGTGGACGGATGCGAATGAGAACGGTGAAGTAGATGCCGAAGAATTAGGAACAGCCATCGCATTAGGCACTAGTGCAGCAGACGGATCTGTGAATGCGGCCAATATTGGGGATCTGAACGCAGGAACGTATACTTTTGTGATTACCGCTAAGGATTCATCCAATAATGAATCGGCGAAGAACGCTGCACATGCGGTTACGGTGACCTTAAGCAAAAACGAAGTTCCGGATACGACTGCACCGGTAGTGGACGCAACCAAGTTCGAGGCGATCGACAACTACAACGGGACACAAGATCAGCTTGGCGGGTTAGCGGGAGCCATCGGCGAGCAAGGAGCAGCAGTACAAGCCTACCTGTGGACGGATGTGAATGAGAACGGTGAAGTAGATGCCGATGAGTTAGGAACAGCCATCGCATTAGGCATCAGTGAAGCAGACGGATCTGTGAGTGCGGCCGATATTGGGGATCTGAACGCAGGAACGTATCGTTTCGTGATTACCGCTAAGGATTCATCCAATAATGAATCGGCGAAGGACGCTGCCCATGCGGTTACGGTGACCTTAAGCAAAAACGAAGTTCCGGATACGAGTGCACCGGTAGTGGACGCAACCAAGTTCGAGGCGATCGACAACTACAACGGGACACAAGATCAGCTTCGCGGGTTAGCGGGAGCTATTGGGGAGCAAGGAGCAGCGGTACAAGCCTACCTGTGGACGGATGCGAATGAGAACGGTGAAGTAGATGCCGACGAATTAGGAACAGCCCTCGCATTAGGCACTAGTGCAGCAGATGGAGCTGTGAGTGCGGCCAATATTGGGAATCTGAACGCAGGAACGTATCGTTTCGTGATTACCGCTAAGGATTCATCCAATAATGAATCAACGAAGAACGCTGCGCATGCGGTTACGATTGAGCTTGTTTATGGTATTCTGACCACACCTACGGTTACTAGCTCTATATATGGCTTTGACGGAGGTGGCGGTTCAAAAACAAAACAACTGATAACGGGTTCTACACAATCGCGCATTCGCTTCGACTTTTTCTCCGGAGAAAGCTTTACGAATGCTGAAATTCAGGTAACGCTGGAAGGCATTACCTTTACCACAAACGACTATTATACCATTAGTGGATGGACACATCCGACGAGTGATCAAATTAGCAATAATGGGCATACGTTAACTTTCACAGGAAGTAACATAGGTGTTTCGGATATCGCTTTTGAACTTCATAATAAAGTGATGCCGGCACCCGGGACCTATCTCATTAAGTTCAAAGCAGATGCGGATGGACCTGGAACAGCCAGATCTTATTCCGAGGAACAAGTCATTACCTTAATTATTTTGCCACCGGCTTAAACTAGAAGCTTCTCATGAGTTCTTTGAACTTGTGGGAAGCTTCTTTTTTATGAAAAATAGGATTGCTCAATATAGTCTAAATGAGTATTATGAGTAAGGTATGTTCATATAAAAATAGAGATAAACAGGATGGAGAGCACCATGAAAACAACACGTCAGAACGCATTGATTTTCTCGTTTACTTTTATGGCTTTTATTCTGGGTACGACGGAGTATATTATTGTTGGTTTACTCTCTGAAATATCCTCAAGCCTCGGAGTTACGCTTGCGACAGCCGGGGGATTGGTATCTGGCTTCGCGATTTCTTATGCCATTGGCACACCAATTATGATGTCCTTGTGCAGCCGTGTTCCGAAACGGATTACGATTCTTGTATCACTTGTATTGATTTTACTGCTAAATTTGTGGAGTGCTGTAACTGGAACTTACAGTATGCTGCTGGTGACTAGAATAGTTACTGCCATACTATGTGGCTTTGTTCTTTCTGTAGCCATTACGGTAGCGAATGAAGCGGTTGATCAGGAGAAGAGAGGCAAAGCGATTGCTACAATTTTGAGTGGTTTTGCTATTGCGAATGTTTTTGGTGTGCCGATCGGTACTTTCGTCGGGCAGTTTTTTAATTGGCCAGCAGCGTTTGTTCTGAATGGGATATTAGCTGGAGTTGCCATAGTCCTAAATTATATCTATATTCCACGCCAATTACCGAAACCTGTGCCTAGCTCACTCAAGGATCAGATCGGACTGCTCACAAACGGCCGCATTATTCTTGCATTTCTCATTCCGGTTACGGCAGTGGGAGCCGTATTTGTGATGTACACTTACATTACGCCTATTCTGGAGCAAGTCATGAACGTTCCTAAAAGCTCGGTTAGCGGTGTGCTGTTTGTATACGGAATTGCCACGATTGTCAGCAACTGGATTGGTGGCAAGGTTGCGACCGGTAATGCGGTTAGTAAGCTGAGATTCGTGTTCCTTATCCAAGCTGTGGTCTATGTTATCTTTAGTATGACCGCATCTGTTTCCATTCTAGGAATGATTGTGCTAATGGCTCTAGCCATGATGTCGAGTATTGTGAGCGCCCCTGCGCAGCTCTATTTGATTGACTTAGCTAAGCAGTTCTCACCAAAAACGAAGGATCTTGCTGCCTCATTGAATCCAGTAGCCTCAAACCTGGGAATTGCAGGCGGGTCCGCGATCGGTGGAGTGGTTGCCGGGCATGGAGGATTAATCTCTCTTCCTGTAGCTGCTGCCATCCTGGCGATATTGGCCTGTGTGATTACGTTGATATGTTATAAGATGGATCATCAAAGCCAAGCAGCGGTCATCACTCAGCATCATAACTTAACCTAATGAGATGATATAAAATATCCCGGCTTCATACGAGTTCATTGAACTTGTGTGGAGCCTTTTTTATATGGAAAGCTTCAAAGCGTTGACTTCCTACAGATTCAGTGCTAAACTTATCTTAAGTTAAAGATATTTAAAGTGAAGATAAAAACTCGATGCTATCCACCAAAGAGCTTGTACAGTAGAAAAAGATCTTTTTTTTAAGTGATATCTTAACATTAAGATAATTAAACTAAACCTTTTTGTTCTTGGGAATTATATTAGGAGTCAAAATCAACTAAACATTAGGAGTGTATAACAATGAGAAACTTAAAAGGGATTCACCACGTTACAGCCATCACAAGCAGCGCAGAGAAAAATTACGAGTTTTTTACTTACGTGTTAGGTATGCGTCTAGTGAAGAAAACAGTTAATCAAGATGATATTCAGACGTATCATTTGTTTTTTGCAGATGATAAGGGCAGCGCCGGAACAGATATGACCTTCTTTGATTTTCCTAACATCCCTAAAGGGGTTCATGGAACTAACGAGATTGCGAAAACATCCTTCCGGGTACCAACAGATGCTTCATTAGACTACTGGGTTAAGCGTTTTGATCGGCTTGCAGTGAAGCATACCGGCATTAAAGAGCAATTCGGCAAAAAGACATTATCCTTCGTAGATTTCGATGATCAACAGTATCAACTTATTTCAGATGAATTGAATAAAGGTGTCGTATCAGGTACACCGTGGCAAAAAGGACCTATCCCTTTGGAGTATGCAATAACTGGCTTGGGACCGATCTTTGTACGAATTGCTGATTTCAACTACTTCAAAGAAGTATTGGAGAAAGTGATGTTGTTTAAAGAAATTGCTCAGGAAGAGACGTATCATTTATTTGAAGTTGGCGAAGGCGGAAACGGTGCACAAATTATTGTAGAGCATAATGAGTTCTTACCGAATTCACGCCAAGGTTTTGGGACTGTTCACCATGCTGCTTTCCGTGTAGAGGATCGTGCGATGCTGGACGAGTGGACAGAGCGTTTTGAAGGCTTTGGATTCCAAACTTCAGGATATGTAGATCGTCACTTCTTCGAGTCGTTGTATACACGTGTTGCACCACAAATATTGTTTGAGCTTGCCACTGACGGGCCAGGATTTATGGGAGATGAGGAATATGAGACCGTTGGCGAGAAGCTTTCTTTGCCACCTTTCTTGGAACCTAAACGTGAGCAAATTGAGAAGTTAGTCCGTCCTATTGATACCGTTAGAAGTACGATCGACTTTGTGAAAGAGTGAAGAAGGGGCTGAGGAAATTGATTTCAATTGATCCAAAGCACAACAGTGAACGGGAAAATTACAAATTATTAATTGGCACTATTATTCCTAGGCCAATAGCCTTTGTCACAACACAATCAGAAGAGGGTCTCTTAAATGGTGCACCTTTTAGCTATTTTAATATCGTTTCGTCCAATCCTCCAATGGTTTCATTGGCTATTCAAAGACCGGCAGGTCGTTTAAAAGATACAGCCCGTAATATTTACGATAATCAACAGTTTGTTGTGCATATTGTAGATGAGGAGAATGTTGCGAAGATCAATCAGACTGCAGCCACATTACCTGCTTCTGAAAGTGAAATTGAATTGGCGAATCTTACACCGATTCAAAGTACAAGTGTAGCTGTGCCTGGCGTTTTGGAAGCGAAGGTGCGGATGGAGTGCAAGCTTGTTCAAGCAATTCCTCTAGGGGGCGAAGAACCTGGGAGTGACTTGTTTATTGGCGAAATTGTTCAATTCCATATCGATGAATCGATCTATCAGGAGGGGCATATTGACCCGAGAGTTCTAAACGCTGTGAGCCGTTTGGCGGGAAATAATTACGCAACCCTTGGAGAGATTTTTACAATAGATAGGCCGGAATAAGCAACTATAGAATAGACCTGCTAGTAAGCAATGAAGCCTACTTAGCAGGTCTTTTTGTGTACCGAAGCTACAGCTCGTCCGCAACCCCCAACAAAGCAATCCCTAGAATCACAACGATAATAACGGCATATTGTGCCTTGCTTAGTTTTTCTTTGAGGAAGATTCGCGATAATATTACGGAAAAAATGCTGTATGAAGCAATAAGTGGTGCCGCGATAATCGCGTTGCTGGACATAGCAAATACGTAGAAGAATTGTCCGGTCGTTTCCAGAATGGCTGCGAAGCCCTTATCCCGTTCTTTAAATAGGTTGAACTTTACCTTTTTAAAAAATTTCAGGTATGTAAAAGACAAGATAGCACATATAAAGAAGGTGTATTCATACGCGAGCAGAGCTGCTTTTTCGCTAATCAGGCTGAGTTCATCCAAATAAATAGCATCGGCAAAGGTGCCAAGTCCATCGATTAGGCAGTATAGGATTGGAAAAATGATGGCGATCACGCCAATCTGATATTTTTTATCAATCTGTGTGGTGCTCTTTTGAAGCGCTTGGTGTTCTGCTTTCTTTTCCAAGATGGCGATCCCGATAATGCCCAAGGTGATAACGGCAACACCAACGATTTCAAGCGCCCCTAGCTCATGGGTGAAAAAGATAAATAATAATATCGTCGTTACAGCGCCAGATGAATTTTGTACGGGGGAGGCAATGGATAACTCAATATATCTGAGTCCAATATAACCAACTGCCATCGACAGGATATAGAGTGCAGACACAGGGAAATATCGGATTAAGTCCATAGGATCAAAGGTTAATCCTTGAATGAGCATATAAGCTGTTGCGTGAATACCCATGACTATCCCCACGATAATGACAATCTTAATATGGCTATACCGATCCTGACTATCGGTCCCCTTTTTATAAAATAAGTCAGCCCCTCCCCAAGCGAAGGCTGTTAATAATGCAAACATAAACCACATAATCATTGCTCCTTGCTGTAGATTAAAATCCCCGCCGATTATACCAGATTAGATTCTACACAGGGTGCTCATTTCATCACACATAAAAAATACACCCTCTAGAATCGACCGGACAAACCAAAGGTTTATCAAATGTCTATTCTAAAGGGTGTACTTCATAACATAACAGAGGGGTAAGGCGCTATCTTAACGTAGAGTTTTCAATGCGCCACTCCAAGCCAAGACTTGATCCAGCATCCCATTAAGATTGGTAAGATGCAGATCCGCTGGTTTAAACACAGTTCCGTTCTCGAAATCAGTGAACAGTGACAATGCAGGGTGTACACGAACGTCTGCTACAGATAGTTCTCCCAAGATTCCGCGTAGATGTTCAGCTGCACGAGCGCCCCCTACGGAACCATAACTTACGATACCTGCTGCTTTATTATTCCAAGCTTCACGGGCATAATCGAGCGCATTTTTCAGTGATGCAGAAATACTGTGGTTATATTCTTGTACGATAAATACGAAACCGTCTAGTGTAGCAAGTTTAGTGTTCCATGCTGTTGCTTGTTCAGTTGCATCAGCCTCACCCAATAGTGGAAGCTTGAAATCTGCAATATCTATGATCTCATAATTAGCATCCCCGCGTGCATCCGCAATCTTTTTAACCCATTCTCCTACTTGCGGGCTTAAACGACCTTGACGAGTACTTCCGAGAATAATACCGATGTTTAATTTTGACATTGTTTGTTCCTCCTCAATTTTTGTTCTACCAAATAGTTTGTCTAGAAATCCCATGAAGTACACAACCTTTAAAAATTATTTATCTCAAGAGTAGTAAACTCTGGTTGTCTTTAAGTTAAGTATCTTTAAGATGAGATAATAATACCGCACATAGTGTGCTTTGTCAAGCAACTTTATAATAGTTAGTTTATAGCTTTGCTTCACCTTTACAAAATTAGTTGTTAGGAATATAATTGTTTAAGCAACTATTAAAACAGTGTTAATTGAGAAGGGATACGATCATGACGACAAAGCATAACCAATCCGAGCTTACGTTAGGATTTATGATGGGCACGACTTATCGTAAATTAAGCATGTTATTTCAAAGTGGGCTGAAAGAACATGATATAACACCGGAGCAATGGTCAGTCCTTTTTCATATTGACAGAACGGAAGGTTTGATTCAGAAGGACATTGCTAAGCGCTCTGGTAAGGATAAGCCAACTACAACGCGAATTCTGGATCATTTGGAAGGAAAGGGACTGATCTATAAAAGAACCGGTGAGAACGATCGGCGTTCTTTTAAAGTCTATATTACGGAAAAAGGAAGGTCTCTGGTGAAGGAAACCGTTCCTATTGAAGATAAGGTGACAGAAGAGATTATGAACTGTATTTCTAGTAAGGAATATGAGTTGCTCATGGAATTGCTGCTAAGAATAAACAATCATGTAGATCAAATAACAGATGGAGAGTAGGAAGGCAAGTTATGTTAGAACAACAAGAACTACGTACGAAATTATGGACCAAATCTTTTATTGCTTTAACGATTAGTGCTTTATTTTTATTTATGAATTTACAGATGTTGTTATCTTCGTTTCCGTCTTACGTAAAAAGCGAATTTCAGGCCGGAGATATTATGGTCAGCCTCGTTACCAGCGTCTTTGCATTAACTGCGATCGCTTCACGTTTTATGACCGCTTTTCTGATGCGAAAGGTTAGCCGCAATGTATTATTATATATTGGCTTAGCAATTGCCGCCGCTATTACCGGCCTTTATGTTGTAGCAGATTCTATCGGATCACTGCTGCTGATGCGTGTGGGCTATGGGATTGGATTCGGGATTGCCAGCACGATTATCCCAACGATTGTTTCACAGATTATTCCAAGCAAAAGAATGGGTGAAGGGATAGGTTATTTCGGTTTATCCACCAGCCTGGCGATGTCGATCGGTCCAATGATTGGCTTGAATGTGATGAAACAATCAGGTTTTGGAACACTGGCTATGATCGGTATGGTAACTTTACTTCTTGCTTTTCCAGTACTTTTATTTTCTCGTTCACTTCCAGCGCAACCGAAAAAAAAGCCTACCCCAACTCAAAGCGAATCCACCAAACCTCTCAAGGTTCCGTTTAATACAAAGTTAGTATTGCCTGCCATTCTAAATGTCATGTTGGCAATTACCTACGGGGGATTGCTAAGCTTTATCGCTTTATTCGGCGAATCAGTTCATCTGGAGCAAGTGGGTTTGTTCTTTTTATTTAATGCGGTTACGATCATCATTATAAGACCTATCTCCGGCAGATTATTTGATAAAAGAGGACCAGCTTCTGTCCTAATCCCGGCGGCGGTTTGCGTCGTTGCAAGCTTAACTGTGCTTTCTTATACTACCTCTATGCCAATGCTCATCGTTTCTGCACTGCTATATGGACTTGGCTTCGGCGCTATTCAGCCAACGATCCAGGCTTGGATGCTTCGCACCTCAACTCCAGCACAATATGGTATGGCCAACAGTATGTTCTATAACTCAACGGATTTGGGTGTAGCCAGCGGAGCCATTATTCTGGGGGCAATCTCGGCAGCAACTGATTATGGGATAATGTATCGTTATTCGGCTGGGTTTATGGTGTTGTTCCTTATCGTGTATGTGGGAATTCAGATTAACAAGGCTAGAGTGAATCCATCAACCTTAAGTCAATAGGGTTCGGAGATTAAGCCAATCTTTATCTGCTATTCATATTATTTTAAGCTAAGAGGGTTATAGTAATCACATAACCCCCTTATAATATAGACTTTGACCCTGCCGGACGTTGGCAGGGTCCTTTTTTTGTGTATGAAGAGAAGAAGTACATTATGTCGATGCACTTTTCTGGCAGGATGGATTATGCTTAGAAGAATAGGAATCGAAGGGGGAGAGATTTGCGGATGAATATGACATGGAACTTAGATAGTTTATATCCTTCCTTTGAATCGGAGCAGTTAAAAAGGGATCGCAAGCTACTGGACCAGCATATACAAGATTTAAAGCGGTGGGCTGAGCACCATTTGAAAGTAAAAGACGTTACAGCCATGTCTGTGGAGGGCTTTTTAAGAATTTATAATGATTATAAAAGCATATATGTATGCTTGTTAGCTTATGCAGAGTTAACACTCAGCGCAGATCGTGGCTCCGAGGAAGCCATGAATCTTGCTGATGATATTGAGGAGGCCAATTCAGAAATCATCGGGGTAGTTGTGGCTTTTAAGCGCTGGTTTAGCACTTGTGATCATATGGATGAGCTTATCGTTAGCTCACCTTATCTAATGGAGCATCAATTTTATTTGCGAGAACTCCTGTTACAATCCCGCTATGAGTTAAGCGAAGAACTTGAAATGGCCATAGCCAAAATGCAGAGTACAGGATCCAAAGCATGGAGCAGACTGTATATGGAGAGGACTTCAAGTGCACTTGCAGATTTAGTGGTAGATGGGGAAACTAGACAAGTGACACTTGCGGAGCTAAGAAGTATGGCTTATGAGAATAATGCCAGCTTAAGAAAAGCTGCTTATGAAGCGGAGGCAGAAGCCTGTAGTCATATTGCTGAGGTCTGCGCAGCCAGCTTAAATGGCATTAGTGGTGAGGCGCTGACGATTTATGGCATGCGGGGTTATCAATCTTCTCTGGAAAAAGTGTTAATCGCTTCGAGAATGGACAGTGAGACTTTAGCCGCTATGCTCACTGCTCTTCGGGAGAGCCTGCCAGCCTTTCATACCTATTATCAAAAGAAAGCCGAGCTGCTGGGACATCCGGCAAAGCTGCCTTTTTACGATATTTTTGCACCAGTCGGTGTAGAAAACGGGAAAATTACATACGCTAACGCCAAAGATACAATCATCTCGAGTTTCGCAACCTTTAGTGAGGAACTGTCTTGTTTTGCTCAGAAGGCTTTTGATCAGCAATGGATTGATGCAGAACCTAGATCGGGCAAAGGGGGGTATGGACTTTGCATTGATATTTTTCCGATTGGCGAGAGCAGAATTATGACCCAGTTCACCGGAAATGCCATAGATATTAGTATCCTTGCCCATGAGCTCGGCCATGCCTATCATAGCTCCTGTCTGGCTAATGAAACGATGCTGAATACGGATTACCCGATTCCGATTGCTGAAACGGCTTCGATTTTTTGTGAGACGATAGTGAACCATACCATAATTACAAATTCAACGGAGAAGGAAGCTCTGCTTATTCTGGAGAGAAGTATTTCTGATGCCGGTTATTATCTTGTAGACTTTTATGCTCGTTATTTATTTGAGATCAAATTATATGAGAGAAGAGCATTAGGCCCGCTGTCTGTTCAAGAGCTAAATGAATTGATGATTGCCTGTATGGTGGAAGCCTATGGTGAGGGCATTGACCCGGGTACAATCCATCCGTACATGTGGATGAACAAAGCTGGATATTTTATGGCTAGTAATGAATTTTTGAATTTCCCGTATTCCTTTGGTTTGTTATTCTCTAAAGGACTGTACGCGGAATATTTAAAGAGGGGCGAAGAGTTCGCCCCTAAGTATCGCCAGTTCCTTAGGGATACCAGCAAACATAATATTGTTGATGTAGCAAAAACAATGGATCTAGATGTTCACTCCGTCGACTTCTGGAGAAGTGCATTGAAGCTAATAGAGAGCGACATTGGGGTGTTCATCGCTAAAGCCTAAACAACTCTCCAATTATGGTCACAGGTAGCTTCAATTTGGCCATGCTTTTCAATGTAGTCCGTGACAATTTCAGATATGTCGATCATAATTTCTTGAACAATCGCTTTACCCTTATACATCTCATAATCTCCGCCACCGCTGGCTCTATAATTGTTCATAACAACCTCATATTCTTTAGAGTCCTCTATAGGCTGACCTTGGTACAGCAGATGGAGGACTCTTTCGCCTGCAGGTCTAGCGGTATCAAGCTCGTATTGTATTCCTTCCCACATATCATAATTGTAATGCTGCGGTTTAGGCTCGATGTAGGCGGGGTTAACGATTATTATTCCGTTCTCGTCTTGTTGGAAATAGTTAGCGGTTTGTTCTAAGGCCTCTCTAATATCTTGTCCTGTCAGTCTTAGGACGGTTAAGGTGTTGGGATAAATGAAGTTCGATAAAATGTCTCTGCGTGTGATGGTTTCGCTGAAACCCTTGCAATCGTTACTGAGTAAGGCTGCTGTAGAAATATCTACGCCAGTAGCCTCCATTTGTACCTTATTCATAAATTCTATAAAAGGGTGGTCAGCTAAGCGGCATTCATCAGCACTGGAAATAGACAGGTCCCCGATAACCGTTCCTATTCTCTCATCCAGCCAAGTTTGTGTTTCTGATTCAAGAGTACTGCTCAGCTCTAGGATTATTTCATCTGCAGCTGTTGTCTCATTAACGTTAAGGAGCTCGGCATGTTTACGCTGAATCTTCCAGTGTGTATTTTCTTTTTGGAAAATAACCGAAATTTTACCGAGGGAAAGTCCATTACAACCAGGTTGTATGATTGTAACACCGTTCAACTCCCCAGCTATGGAGCGGTGCTGATGTCCGGTAATTAGCACATCTATGCCCTCTACCTCTGTACACATGGCGTAGGCTTGATTCTCCCCCGTTAGTCTTTCTACAGGTTCTCCACTGCTTAGATCGCGTTCGAATCCGCCGTGGTAAGCTACAACGAGCAGATCAGGCTGCTCTTCTGCCCGTATAATGGCACACCAATGCTTTACAGTCTCTAGCGAATCCTCAAATTGAAGCCCTTCAATATGGCTAGGGTTCTCCCAGTGGGGGATGTAATGCGTCGTAACCCCTAGAATGGCTACTTTGATTTTATCTACCCATTTGATGATATAGGGTTTACCAAAGGCGGGTTGATTTGTCGTGTTATCTATAATTCCAGCTGATAACCAAGGAAAGCGGGAATCCTGAACGGCTTTATTCAGCAGAGTTTTGCCAAAATTGAATTCATGGTTGCCAATAATTGCAGCGTCATATTTCAATTCATTTAGTGCAGCTATGCCCGGATTCAGCTCATTACTATAATGTGTAGCTGCATAATAAGTTAACGGTGTGCCTTGAATAAGATCACCGTTATCTATAAGGATCAGCTCAGGAGTATGGGATCTTTCTTGTTTAATGAGGGTAGCAATTGTTGCTAAGCCTGCTGGTCGTTTCTCCCCCGTGCGGTAATCGGCGGGCCCAAAATGTCCATGTAGATCACTTGTTACGAGGATTTCACAGGTTATTGAATTCTCTTTATTCATAGGTAGCCCCTCCTGATAATAAGTTCAGACCTCATTCTAGCAGATAATTTGGTAACTTTAAGAGATTGGAATAAATTTTACATATATTTGATGCTTGGTTGCTATTGATTTAATAAAACACATCTATAGTTTAGAAGTACTCAAAAATAAAAATAGAAAACAGTGGAGGTCTTTCGTTTGAGAAAAATCAGTAAATTCGTATTGCCGCTAATGATGTCTATTACATTGCTTAGTGGTTGTGGCGCTAACAACACTACAAATAATGCAAACCAAGGATCGACGGACGGGGCAAATGCACCGAAGGAAACGGCAGCTCCTGTAGCAGAGGGTTATGTTCCAGAGAAGCTTACTGTACAATTTGTTCCTTCTCAAAATGCAGATACGCTCGAAGCTAAAGCGAAACCTCTTGAAAAATTACTGGGTGACAAGCTCGGTATTCCTGTAGAAGTAAGTGTCTCTACTGATTACAACACCGTTATCGAAGCTATGGCCTCTAAAAAAGTGGATGTAGGTTTCCTTCCTCCAACTGCTTACGTGTTAGCTAAAGAAAAAGGAGCAGCTGAGGTTATTCTTCAGGCTCAACGTTTTGGTGTAAATGATGAAACCGGTGGTCCAACAGATGAATTAGCGGATTTCTATAAATCTATGATTATCGTCAAGAAAGATTCTGCGATCAAATCGGTTGCCGATTTGAAAGGTAAAAAAATTGCCTATCAAAACGTTACATCCTCAGCAGGTTTTGTATGGCCGGCTGCAACACTAATGGATGCAGGACTTGATCCGTTGAAGGATGTACAAGCCATTACGGTTAAAGGTCATGATCAAGGCGTGCTTGCTGTGCTGAATGGTGACGTAGATGCAGCAGCTATTTTCCAAGATGCCCGGAACACGGTCGTTAAGGATTATCCAAAAGTATTTGAAGATACTCAAGTTCTCGCCTTTACTGATAAAATTCCTAACGATACGATTTCGGTCCGTTCAGATATGAATAAAGAATGGATAGAAAAAATCCAGCAGGCATTCATTGATATCGCAGCTGACACAGAAGGCCATGAGATTATCAAAGACATTTACTCTCATGAAGGTTATGTGAAATCACAAGACAGCAACTTTGACATTGTTCGCGAATACAACAGTAAAGTAAAAACAGAGTAGAACAGGCCGTTCAAGGATACAACGATGTTGGTGTATAACAGGCATTAAGGATAGCCAGCTCCGGATTCCCCCCCGGATCTGGCTATCTCTTTTATACGAATATACGAAAACACATAAAGGGATGATTTCATGATAGAGCTTCGTAATGTATCCAAAACGTATCTAAACGGAACCAAAGGATTAAACAACATTAACCTGACCATTCCAGCCGGAGAATTTGTAGCTATTGTTGGTCTTTCGGGAGCAGGGAAGTCGACCTTGCTGCGTTCCATTAACCGGCTTCATGATATTTCCGAAGGTAATATTCTTATTAACGGGCAGTCCATCACGAATGCAAAAGGAAGCCGGCTACGAATGATCCGTAGGAATATCGGAATGATCTTTCAAAGCTTCAACTTAGTGAAACGTACGACGGTGCTTCGTAATGTTTTGGCAGGACGGGTGGGCTATCATTCCACACTGCGGACGATACTTGGCAGATTCCCACAAAAGGATATCGATTTAGCCTTCGAATCCCTTGATCGGGTAAATATCGCCGAGAAGGCCTATACACGTGCAGATCAGCTATCTGGAGGTCAGCAGCAACGTGTAGCTATTGCCCGTGTTCTTGCGCAGGAGGCACAGATTATCCTCGCAGATGAACCTGTAGCTTCACTAGATCCGCTCACAACCAAGCAGGTTATGGATGATCTAAAGAAGATTAATATGGAACTCGGGATTACAACCATTGTGAATTTGCATTTTATTGATCTGGCTAGAGAATACGCTACCCGGATTATCGGGCTCCGGGCAGGAGAGGTTGTCTTCGATGGTCCTGTATCAGAGGCAACCGATGAGAGGTTTGCTGAGATTTACGGCAGACCGATTCATCAGGATGAGTTGTTAGGTGAGCCTGTACTCGGAGGCGTGTGAGATGAGTGTGAATGCAGAGAAGCTACATCCCAAACCGCCAAGGAAGATAAAACATTATTTCACAGCCATTATATTAGTAGTATTACTGTGGAGAAGTGCTGTCTTAACCGATTCATCCTTCGGGGAGCTGATCTCCGGTCTGCCGAATATGCTTGATTTGCTTAAGGAAATGTTTCCCCCGAACTGGGGGTATTTTGACAACATTATAGATGCGATGCTGGAGACGATCCGGATGGCGCTGGTTGGCACAACGTTTGGTGCCATTCTTGCAGTTCCGGTTGCGCTGTTGTGTGCAAGCAATATTACGCAAAGCCGTTGGCTTCATTATCCGGTCCGTATGCTGCTGAACCTGATCCGCACGATTCCCGATCTGCTGTTGGCTTCTATCTTTGTGGCTATTTTCGGCCTCGGTGCGCTTCCTGGGATATTTGCTTTGACGATATTTTCGTTGGGGCTGATCGCCAAGCTTACCTATGAAACGATGGAGACGATTGATCAAGGACCTTTGGAAGCAATGACTTCAGTGGGGGCTAATAAGATTCAACGCATTATGTTCGGAGTCATTCCACAGGTACAGGCTCATTTTATGTCTTATGTCCTATATGCCTTCGAGATTAATGTTCGTGCTGCGGCGGTTTTAGGTCTGGTAGGAGCGGGTGGGATCGGCCACTATTATGAAGTCACCCTAGGCTTTTTGGAATACGATAAGACTTGCACCATCATCTTGTTCACATTAGCAGTAGTACTGATTATTGATTATGTAAGCACTAAGCTGCGGGAGAAATTAATATGAGTAAATCATGGAATACCCTTGTCCCTAAACCCCGTAAAAATCGTTTTCGTTGGCTGATTTATGTAGCCCTAGCCGCGTTATATATTTGGGCTTTTTCGGGAGTGCCGTTTAATGGATTCAAAGAAACCGCCGGGATCATTACTAAAGCAATTTTTGCCGGGATATTCTCACCTGACTGGGCCTTCGTTTATTTACCAGATGGGGAGGATCTCCTTCGGGGATTGCTTGAGACGTTAGCTATTTCAATCCTAGGCACTTTTATCTCGACCTTTTTATGTATTCCTTTTGCATTTTGGGCTGCAGTTAACATGAGCAAGGGAAAGATAATTTCAGGTTCCGGCAAGCTGATGTTGAGCTTTATACGAACCTTCCCTGAGATTATTATGGCTTTGCTGTTTATCAAAGCTGTTGGACCGGGTTCTTTTGCAGGTGTGCTGGCTCTGGGACTACATTCGGTGGGCATGCTCGGCAAATTGTTCGCGGATGAGATTGAGAATATCGACAACGGTCCACTCGAAGCTTTAATTTCTTCTGGTGCCAGCCGCATGCAGGTATTGTGGTTTGCGGTGTTGCCGCAGGTGCTGCCGGGATTCTTATCCTATACCTTATATAGATTCGAAATTAACGTTCGTTCGGCTACAATTCTAGGTGTGATTGGAGCAGGCGGGATCGGCACACCGTTAATCTTTGCGCTCAGTTCACGGAATTGGGACCGCGTGGGGATTATACTGCTAGGTATCATTGCGATGATCACAATTATTGATTTGATTTCCGGCAAGATCCGGAAGAAGCTGGTGTAACCGAGTTGCATAATGATATGTGAGACAAAGACCTCCTTAGGGTATGAACCGAACCTAGGGGAGGTCTTTTATGATATGATCCATACTATATTGGACCATTCGAAAATGTATGAAAAAGTAATAATTATTTTTTCTGAAACATATGTTGGTCTATCCGACTTGTACCAAAGGAGTTGAAGGTTTGGAATCTGCGCTTATTGGCAGCTTTGTATCGGCAATGGCTACCGTTCTTGGAGCATTTCCGATCCTGTTCGTGAAGAGGTTATCCGAGAAGTGGAAAGATATCCTCGTAGCCTTCACTGCGGGGATTATGGTGTCCGCCTCCACGTTTGGACTCATGCCGCAATCGATCAAAGAATCGGGGATTATCGCTTTAACCTTGGGCTTGATTACCGGAGTGCTGCTGCTTGATTTAATTGAAAATAACATCCCGCATATCGATGTGGAGAATAAGCCCGGTTATACCAATATGGATTCAAAAGCGCTGCTTGTTATGATTGCGCTGTTCATCCACAACATACCAGAAGGCCTCAGTACAGGTTTCAGTTATGCCAGCGAACAGGCCAGTTTAGGTCCTACCGTGGCGATTGCCATTGGCGCACAGAATATGCCGGAAGGTTTGATTCTTGCGGTCTTTCTGATGAATTCGCGAACTAGCAAGCTAAAAGCCTTAGGAATCGTTACACTTACCGGCTTGATGGAGATGGTATCTGCGGTGATCGGGTATTTTACTGCCAGTTACCTGCATAATGTTGTGGGTTATGGTCTAGCTTTTGCAGCCGGGGCTATGCTCTTTATCGTCTACAAGGAGCTGATTCCGGAGAGTCATGGCCATGGTTATGAGCGGCCTTCGACGTATTCTTTTATTTTTGGATTATTGATCATGGTGTACATCACGCAGATATTTGGGTGAGCAAATAGAACTCTAATCTATAAAAAAGAAGACCAATGAAATGCCAGAGCAGCTTTAAGCTGCCTGACCTCATTGGTCTTTGTCTTGTTATAACTAAGCTTTATCCCCGCAGAATTGCCTCAATTTGCTCTAGTTCTTCAGCGCTAAGCTCTGGGGCATTTAAGGAAGCGACGGCATCTTCAATCTGGCTTACCTTACTTGCGCCGATCAATGCAGAAGTTACTTTGTCTCCACGGAGTACCCAAGATAACGCTAGCTGAGACATTTTTTGTCCACGTGCAGCAGCAATCTCGTTCAGTTTGCGAACCTTGCCGATCGCCTCTTCAGTAATGGCATTCTCAGACAGGAATACACTTGGGCCAGCAGCACGGGAATCAGGAGCGATTCCGTTTAGATAGCGATCGGTTAGTATGCCACCTTGTAGCGGGGAGAACACAATGGAGCCGATGCCTTCTTCAGACAATACATCCTGCAAGCCATCTTCAATCCAGCGGGACATCATGGAATAGTTTGGCTGATGAATCAGGCATGGCGTGCCAAGTCGACGCAGAATTTGTGCCGCTTCGCGTGTTTGTTCAGGTCCGTAATTCGAAATCCCGACATACAGCGCTTTACCTTGGCGTACCACGAGGTCCAGCGCAGCCATTGTTTCTTCCAGTGGTGTATTTGGATCTGGGCGGTGGTGATAAAAAATATCAACATAATCCAGTCCCATACGTTTTAAGCTTTGATCTAGGCTGGAGACGAGATATTTTTTGGAGCCCCATTCACCATAAGGACCAGCCCACATATAATAACCAGCTTTAGTAGAGATAACCATCTCATCACGATAAGGGGTCAGATCCTTTTTAAGAATTTGGCCAAAACTTTCTTCGGCGGAGCCTGCGGGTGGACCGTAATTATTGGCAAGGTCAAAATGAGTGATTCCAAGATCAAAAGCTCTTCTTACCATGGCGCGGCCATTCTCAAATAAGTCGTTGCCGCCAAAGTTATGCCATAGACCAAGCGAGATCGCTGGCAGGAGTAGACCGCTCTTTCCGGTGCGATTATATTTCATATTGTCATATCTGGTAGCGCTTGCGTTATACATGATTTATTCCTCCTATAAACACTTATTACTTAGTACGTTACGTCCTTATTGTAGCGAAAGATCGCGGACAAACGTATGTCAGCAAGGAAGAAGTTTATAGTACAATGTCATTTTCGAGATGACGGCTACGGTATTCTTTTGGCGAACAACCTTTCACTTTCTTGAACATCCGTGAAAAGAGTAAGGGGTCCTGATAGCCCACAGAACGTGAGATTTCACCAATCGTGCATAAGGTCTCTGTCAGCAGCTCGCACGCCTTAGCGATGCGGAAATTTAATAAATACTGCTGGGGTGGCATACCTATTGTCCGTTTGAACAAGGAGGATAAATATTTGCGATCCAGCTTGAGCGAAGAGGACATCATCTCAACCGAAATATTTTCACAATAATGTGTATGCAAAAAGTGCAGGCATTGCTCGACGTAAATACTCTTTTGACGTGGTAAAGGAAGTACATCTGGAACTGCTGGCACCGCTCGAAGTAACAGAGAAAAGAACTCATACATAATTGCTTTTAGAGGTAGATCCAGACTGTCCGAAGCTTCAGCTGCTTGTGTCAGGAGCTCGTATAAATTCGGCATAAGCTGTTCATCCATTGGAAAGATCGGGTGCTCAGGTGACAAGGCGGTTTTGGCCAAAATATAATCAACCTGCTCCCCGGTAAAAGCTACCCAAGAATAGGCCCATGGATTTGCTATGTCTGCTGTGTAGGCAGTTACGATATGCGGATAGGTGAGAAAAGCTTGTCCTGGCTTAAGATAATGGGTCTGTTCACCCACAGTAACTTCACCTGTTCCTGCATGGATAAAATGTATTTTATATACGTCACGGACCCCAGGCCCAAAAAAATGCCCGGGAAGACACTGCTCCCGCCCCCAGTAATGGAGATGCAGGTCGGGATTGCCTCGGAAGGGACGCTCAGAATTATAGTTAAATATCGCCATGGATGATTCCTTCTCTTTCTTCTATAGAGTTAATCAAGGTAGTTGTACCCGCTTACTTTTATTATACAGCATATTTTAGAAGGAATATTAACTCGGAATTGCAGACAATTCAAAGATCGTAGTTTATCCCTGTCCAGTTTGGTTAAGTAAGCTATGAAGCTGAACGTATGAGCTAACTACATCAATAGGAGGTAATGGAGATGAATAAGAGAATAGTGGGTGTCTTTGCTGCCGAATACAAAGCTTCGCGAGCTATTGAGGAGTTGAAGCGTCAGGGCTGTAGGACAGAGGATATTTCGATTATCGCGAGAAATAAAGCGGATGAGGAAACTCTTAGAGACGAGTCAGGAACCGTGGCCCCGGAAGGTATGGCTACAGGTGCAGCTACTGGTGGTCTGCTGGGTGGAGTAACGGGGCTGCTGATGGGAATTGGCGCTTTGGCTATTCCTGGTATTGGACCTATTATTGCAGCCGGACCTCTTGCGGCAACACTAGCCGGAGCGGCGATAGGCGCAGGCAGTGGCGGGTTAGTCGGCGGACTTATTGGCCTTGGCATCCCTGAAGAGGAAGCAGAGAGCTACGATAATTACGTGGATGAAGGTCATATTCTAGTAATGGCGGATGTGGAAGGCGAGCAGAAGGAGCAAGAAGTGAAACAAATCTTCGCAAAGTATAACAGCCTGAACGCAGAACGCTTTGAGAAAGTTGCTAATATAGATCCATTAGCGAGTGAACGTATTGGAAATAAATAAGAAGCAATTAGCATTCAGTGTAAAAAAACAAAACAGGCTATCTCACTAGCAAAGGATACTGCTAGTGAGATAGCCTGTTTTTTGCGGTTTTATAGAGAGACAGCATTTTGTCTAACAGTCTGCGCAGCCGGTATTTCTTTTCCTGGCAGGAAATGAATGCTGCGGATATAGCGGATTGTCCGGCTCTGTGCCCGCATGATTACCGAATGTGTCTCCGCGCGTTCTTTGCCGATAAAACGGACACCGTTCAGGAATTCACCTGACGTTACACCCGTGGCGGCAAAGAGGACGTCGCCCGTGCCAACCATGTCTTCCATGTATAGCACTCGCGTTGGATTGGCAATTCCCATGCGTACACAGCGCTGTAGCTCTACTGGTCCATCCGGGAGCAATCTGCCCTGCATTTCACCACCAAGGCATTTCAGTGCAGCGGCAGCAAGAACACCTTCGGGTGCTCCACCGGAACCCATATATAAATCGACATCGCTGTCTGGCAGTGCAGCCGCAATAGCGCCAGCGACATCTCCGTGACCAAGAAGCTTAATTCGTACCCCGGCTTCACGCAGGCTATTAATCAGCTGCTCATGCCGTTTGCGATCCAGCACCATTACGGTTAACTCGGAGAGGGATTTGCCAGTGTAATGGCAGGCTTTTTGCAGAGTGATCTCTACAGGGTCCTCGAGTCTAAGCTTACCGGCAAGCTCGGGCCCGCAGGCTAACTTCTCCATATAAATGTCCGGGGCATGCAGCAGGCTGCCTTTATCTGCTATAGCAATAACAGATTGCGCATTATGCAGGCCGCAGGCAACAACCTCAGTTCCTTCGAGAGGATCGACGGCTACATCGACAGAGGGACCTTTTTGGTTCCCGACTTTCTCACCAATATAGAGCATTGGAGCATGATCCATCTCTCCTTCACCTATCACAACAGTTCCGTCGATGGACACAGAATCGAACATGGAACGGATGGCAGTCGTGGCTGCATCATCTGCCGCATTTTTATCGCCCCGTCCAATCCAACGAGCCGAGGATAAAGCACCTAGTTCAGTTACCCGTACAATCTCAAGGGCCAGTTCGCGCTCCATTCTAATTCCCTCCAGTGCATTCTATATATTTTGTAAACTGAAATTTAGATATAACCCATAATAATACCAGCGGTTTCTTCTATAGCCTTGTCAGTAATATCAATTACAGGACAGCCCAGCTTGTTGAACAATGAAGCGGCGTATTCCATCTCTTCGGTGATCCGCTCCAGACTTGCATATTGGGAGCCTGTCGGTAATCCCAGAACCTTAAGCCGCTCAGAGCGGACCTTCAGCATGTACTCGGGTTTCATGGTTAATCCGATAAGCCGGTTCGGCGGCAAGCTTAATAGTTCTTGCGGAGGACCAATCTCCGGGATAATCGGATAGTTAACGACTTTTTTTCCTCTATGGGCCAAAAAGATGCTAAGCGGTGTCTTTGAAGTACGGGACATGCCCAGCAGAACGATATCGGCTTTGAGCATGGCACCCAGATCACGGCCGTCATCACAGGCGACGGTGAATTCTATAGCTTCTATGCGGCGGAAATAATTCTCGTCGAGCTGGTGGAGAAGACCTGGCCGTTGCTGAGGAGCATCGTCGAAGGTATCAATGAAGGCCTGCATCATAGGGCCCATGATATCAACGATCCGTAAATCAAGACGTACCGCTTCCTCGCGGATCATTTCTCTTAATTCTGGCTGCACTAATGTATAGGCGACAAAACCTTTATGCTGAGCTGCTTCTTCCATAAGCTTGCGTAGCTCGTCTTCATGCCTAATATTGCCGTATCTTTTAATGGTGACCTGCTGATTCTGAAATTGGTGAATAACGGCCTGCACGACAGCCTCTGCCGTATCTCCTATAGAATCCGAGCATATCGTTATTAAGTTGGAAGATTGCTCGATGCTCATGGGTTCCTCCTGTTATCCTTTGGCTTCAAGTTCGAGGAGAAGTTTGATGATGGAGGTTTTTGTTAAACGTCCTACCACATCCAGTTTTGTACCGCCGTCTTCAGCGGCGCTGGGAACAACCACCGGCAAACTGTCTACCTCGTGAAAAATCATCTTATGTGCAGCTTCAAGCACCGGCTCATCCGGTGAAGTTGTGACCACTTTGGGCTGGCGCGTCATAACCATGCTTACGGGCATGGAGACTGCACCGGGGTTGCCCAAGGTTACCTTTAAGAAATCCTTACGTGAAGCAACGCCCGTGAGTTTACCCTCTTCGTCACAGATAATAAGAGTGCCTACATCCTGTAGAAAAAGCGTAACTACGGCATCTTGAATAGTTGTGGTCTCACGGATAACTATAGGTACACTTTGAATTTCTTTGACCATCGTTTCCTGCAGCAGATAACCGCTTCCCTGACGACTGGATGATTTCAATCCTGGGAAGTACCCGACCTTCGGCTTGGCGTCGATATATTTGAGCATAACCAAAACAGACAGATCCGAGCGAATTGTTGGCCGGGTAAGATTCAAACTTTCGGCAATCTGTTCGCCGGTAATCGGAGCTCTTTTGTTAACGATATCGATAATCTCTATTTGACGTGATGTCAGTTCGATCACAATTCCCTCCACTTCCGATAAAAAAGGCATTCCTCTTTAGAAAAGAAGCGCCGTTAAGCGAATCCTCCTTTCATATATGAGTCATATTTAGCTGTGTTTAATTTAACTTGTTTATATAATACGCAATAGTGGTCATAAATGCAATATATAGTACGTCATATATTTGATTTTTTTAACGCAACAGTGTTGATCTTCTTTTTTTGCAGTAATTGCTTTAGAGCATCAGCATTCACTAGGATTGTTCCGGCAATGATGGTGAACACTCCAAGAATTGTAATCCAAGATACGGACTCCTTGTAAAAGAAAAAGCCTACACCCACCGCAATCGGTGGAGAAATATAAAGCCAGGTAGAAGGAAACACTGGGTTGGTCTTAGCTACGAGCCAGTAGAACAAGGTATGGCCGACCATGGAGCCGATAACTGTGAGATAGAGCAGTGAACCTGCTGTTTCGAATGAGAAGAGAAATGCAGGATGTACTTTTTCCGTGGCAAAAGAAAGAATGAATAACAGCGCACCGCCATACATCATTTGAGCCGCATTCAGCGCAATCGGTGAGACCTCAGGCATACTGTTAATTACTTTTTTGGAGTAAATCGCACCTACAGCATAGCAACACTCTCCAATTAGGACTACGGCGCAACCGATGAGCCACAGTGGTGAAATATCAACGGCGAGATTGGGGAGAACCAGCAGCAGTACGCCAGTGAAGCCGATGATGCAGCCATATAGGGAGATGGCGGGTGCTTTTTGCCGAAGAATAGAGGTTTGGAGCAGCAGGATCATGATCGGACCAGTGGCAGAGAGTACAGCTGCAAGCCCTGAAGAAACATATTGTTCAGCCCAGTAGAGACCCGCGAAGGTGCCGAAGGTTAGAGCAGACCCGGTGAACAACATTTCTTTGCGCAACAGCAAGGAGAAGCTGGCTTTTCGTTTCCAGACCATCCATAGGAATAGAACAGCGCCTGCGACAAAAAATCTTAAGCCCGCTGAAAAGAAAGGAGGCGCACCGGCATCTACGCCGATTTTGATAGCTAGAAAGGTCGTGCCGAAGATCAGACATACAAGTGCATAAGCAAATAAGATCATTTTGAAAGTCCCCTTTTGTGTGCTTTATAAAATATAAGAATTTATAAGCTGGCATTTTGTTAATCATATAGGGGAGAGGACAGAACAGATTACCTTGTGTAGAACAGATTAATTCGGAAATCGTGTACAATATGATTACAAGGTTGTTCGGAGAGGAGTTGTAGCCAGATGAAAAAGGTTGTGGGAGGGGAGCATAATCATCCTTTGTTTCGGCAGGTCTATGAATTTCTATTAAATCGCATGGAGCGAGGGGAATGGGTCGCACATGATAAGCTTCCTTCTATACGGTTGCTGGCGGAGGAGCTTAAGGTACATCGACTGACCGTATTCAAAGCGTACAGACGGTTGACGGAGGATGGAAAGGTTTATGTAAAAGATAAATCAGGATATTACGTGGCACCCATAATCTCGCTTCCTGCTATTGAAGTAGGAGCCGCAGTATCGGCTTATGCGCTCACTAATCCGCTGTCTGATATTCAGAGAGTACCAGTTAAGTATCAGTTCTCGCAGGCGCTGATTGATCCGGGGCTGCTGCCGAATCTTTTTCTATCTGACTATGTCAAAAAAGTGTTCGATCTATATCCCAAGGTAATGGGAACGTATGCCTCGGTCCAGGGGGATAACGAGCTGCGTGAGACGTTAAGCCACCACTTTCGGAAGCAACATCGGCTGCAGTTAACTTCGGAAGAGCTGCTTATTACCTCGGGTGCGCAGCAGGCGATCAATCTGATTGCCCGGATTGTGATTGGTCCTCTGGATACGGTGCTTGTGGAGCGGCCTACTTATAGTGTTGCTATGGATATTTTTCGCCGGGAGGGGGCACGGTTGGTCCCGGTAGAGATCACTCCGGAGGGATATGATCTGGAGGAAGTAGAAACTTTGATGAAAAAGCATAAGCCGCGTATGTTCTACATTAATCCAACGCATCACAATCCAACTGGATACACGGTGCCTGTGCAACAGCGCAAGCTGTTGGTAGAACTGGCCGAACGTTATCGCTGTTTACTGGTGGAGGATGACCCGTTCCGCGATATGTATTTTGATGAGGAGCCGCCGCCGCCCTTTTTTGCTTATGATACGGAGGGGTGGGTGATCTATATCAGCAGCTTCAGTAAATATGTAGCCCCTGGCTTACGAATCTGTGCGGTGGCCTGCCGATATCCATTTATGGAGCGTCTGATCACGGCCAAATCACTCGCGGACAATGGCACTCCGCTGCTGAATCAAAAAATATTTCTACATTACTACACCTCCCCACGCTTGCAACAGCATCTCGGTAAGCTGCGCATTGCACTTCAAGTGCATAAGGAAATTGTAGAAGAGGAGCTGGCGGGGACTGGCTGGGAATGGACGACTCCGCAAGGCGGACTAAATCTATGGGTGAAACTACCGGAGCATCTTACGATGGATCGCCTGTTTGCTTCAAGTATGGCGCAGTCGATCGCTTTTGTTCCTGGGGAGTTATTTGATCCACTGGGGGAAATGAAGTCAAGGCTTCGCCTAAGTTATTCCTTTGCAAGCGAAGGGGTGCTGCGCGAAGGAATACAGCGTTTGATTGGGATCGCGCACAGTTTGTGAGTGGTACAGCAGGTATGGGGGATTAAAGAAGAGGATATGAGGAGTTAAAGAAGATTAGGGTAATTAAAGAAGAGGATTAGAGGAGTTGCTACCGGATAAACTTGTATCACTTGTTTGGGAATTCCTGTAACACTTTCCACATTTGCTCCGTCTGTAAGGTAAAGAAGGGGGTTATCAAAGTGCGAAAGATCAATTTCCGAAAGATCAATTTCCGAAGTCCAATGATGATATTTCTAGGTGTCCTATTAATATTTACGGCTTTGCTGACGGTACGGCCCTCGGTCACTTACGCCTGTTCCTGTGTTATGCCTGCGGAGCCACTGGAAGCTCTTGAGAAAAGTACAGCTGTTTTTGTCGGGAAAGTAGTGGATATGAAGGAGCCGTCACAGGGGAACATAATTTCTTCTGCTGATCCAGTAAAGATAACCTTTGAGGTGGATTCCAGCTGGAAAGGGGTCAAGGGGAATCAAGTTACATTAACTACGGCTTTATCTTCTGCAAGCTGCGGCTTTGAATTTGTGGAAGGGGAAAGTTACATTGTCTATGCTTATGCTAGAGACGGCGGAGACTCTGGTAATCTGGAGGCTAGTTTATGCAGTCGAACTAAGCGGCTAACCGCTGACTCAGTGGATCTAAAAGAGCTGGGACCGGGTATTTCGCCTACAACGCCTACCGCTTCTCCGGAGGTAACCCCGAATAATTCACCGGAGTCAGAAGCTGGGAGTAATGAGCCTGATCAAACGGGGAACCCGGCTGGGGACAGTGATTCCTTTCCACTTGTTAATGTGGGGATTAGTGGAATAATTATCGTTCTAGCAGCTATAGCTGGGGCTGTTCTATACCGTCGTAGAAATGATGGAACGCGCAAAAAATGACTCTAACTGTAGAGTCACGTCATGTAATGTAATGGTGGGATCAAGTTAGGACGTAAGAATATATAAGGGGTTGTGATAAAATAAGCGGTCGCTCGGGATAAACATCCGAGCGACCGCTTATTTGTTTGAGATGACCTTGAGTAACTGGTGTTGGGCTGTGTTGGTGGACAAGTGGTGGAGTATGTTGGTGGGCGAAAAAGGTACTGATGCTAATGCTGGTGTGTGCTGAAGGGCGGCGTAGGTCTAGAGTTGGTATGTGTGGAAGGGCGATGCAGGTCTAGTGCTGGTGCTCAAGTGTAGCTCGGAATCATCTAGAATCAATAATTAGGGAAATCCTCCCTGATTTTATCGTGTTTTACTCATTAATAGCGATAATTGGGGAATTCCTCCCTAAAATTCTGCGGAAATTGCCCTTTTTGCCTATAATCGGCTAATTATTAGGGAGAAATTCCGCAAAAAGTTCAATATGTGCTTATAAAGTTCGATTATTAGGGAGAAATTCCCTAAATATGATTTCAAAGTGGGCGGAACTTTGTGAAGCAAATTCTAGTTATTGTTGGTGTTGCAAAGTGAAGCAAGATGAACTCTAGATATTGTAGGGTGTTGCAAAGGGAAGCAAGTTGAACTTTAGATTGTAAGGTAAAGTAAGGTGAATTCCGTGTAGCAAGGTTAATTTGGGTGATGTGATTAAGGTGAATTTAGTGAGTTAATGATGAATTTTTGCGATGTAAGTTGAAATCTGTTGAAGTCAGTTGTGATGTCACTTGAGTTTAGATCGCAAGCCTACCTCACCCTCGTCACACCCACCCAAATAACCGGGCAAGCTGAGCGACAGCAAAGGTTACTCCGATGGCGATACCCAGCGGAATGACTGCTGAGAGAACGGCCCACTTCATGCTTTTTGTTTCCTTGTAAATGTTCACGAGTGTCGTACCACAAGGATAGTGGAGCAGGGAGAACAGCATCATGTTGAGTGCGGTCAGCCAGGTCCAGCCATGTGAGAGAAAGACATCTTTGATACTGCCTAAGCTGTCGATATCAACCATAGCGCCTGAGGACATATAGCCCATAAGCAGGATAGGCAATACGATTTCATTCGCAGGAAGTCCAAGAATAAAGGCCATGATGATAAAGCCATCCATGCCAAGCAAATGTGCGAACGGATCAAAGAATGCAGCCATATGATTCAGTACAGAATCGCCGCCAATAAACAGATTGCCTAGAATCCAAGTGATAATCCCGGCAGGGGCAGCAACGACGATAGCCCGAGTAAGTACGTTAAGGGACTTATCTTTGGAGGAAATAAGTATGGTCTTCCAGATTTGTGGACGGCGGTAGGGAGGAAGCTCCAATGTGTAATGTGTGGGAACCCCACGCAGCGCAGTTTTGGACATGACCCAGGAAACGGTTAAGGTAACAATGATGCCGATTAGAACCATTCCCATTAGGACGGAGGCAGTGGTGAATGTACGAAGCGCGCCTGTCGTAGCGGCTCCTGCCATAAATAAGGAAGACAATAAAATCAGCGTGGGCCAGCGGCCGTTGCAAGGGACAAAATTGTTGGTCAGTATAGCCAGCATTCGTTCACGCGGCGATTCGATGATTCGTGTGGAGAGGATAGCGGCCGCGTTACAGCCGAAGCCCATGGACATGGTTAAAGCTTGCTTGCCATGACCACCTGATTTTTTGAACAGTCGGTCCATGTTAAAAGCAACGCGTGGCAGATACCCGAAATTCTCAAGCAGAGCGAATACGGGGAAAAAGATCATCATCGGTGGCAGCATGACACTGATTACCCATGAGGTGCCTCGATACAAGCCAAGCACAAGCACGCCGTGCAGCCAAGCTGGGGCATGGAGAGCCTCAAATCCCGCTGTCAGATATCCTTCGATGAAGCCAAAGAAGGAAGCGAGCCAGCTAGAAGGGTAGTTAGCCCCGGCAATCGTAATCCAGAATACGACACCGAGAATGGCGAGCATGATGGGAAAACCCCAAATTTTGGAGGTCACGATATTATCCAGCTTGTAAGTGCTGTTCAGTTTCTTCTTATCCCGATAAGTAACTGCATCTCCGCAGATGCCTGCGGATACGCCATATATACCACTGACAATCTCATCCCGAATGGCTCCGCCGTCAGCGAGCTTTTTTGCGGTGGACAATAGGGAATCTAGAGCGTCAGATCCCTTAGTGATAGGCAGTGACTCCATGGCCGATGACCTCCTTTGCTTCGGGTAAATCCTTGCTTTTCATATGCTCTTTAAGTGAAGTAAGCAGGCTGTCATCACCGTCCAATAAGCGCAGTGCAATCCAGCGAGCGGGATATTTGGTACCGATGGTTTGCTCTACCAATGGTGTAAGCTCGGCAATTCCCCGTTCGATCTCTTCGTTGTAACTAATCCGCAGCGGCTGCGCTGTGAATGAGCCTGTAGCCACTCGCTCCACTTGATCCAATAAGGCATCGATCCCTATTTTATTGCGTGCCGATATCGCAACGACGGGTACGCCGAGACGTTTGGAGATACTCTTCAGGTTGATGTCGATGCCCAGCTTACGTGCTTCATCAATGAGGTTGATGCAGACAACCGCCCGTCCGGTAATCTCCAGCACTTGCAAGGCAAGATTGAGATTACGTTCCAGCGAAGTAGCGTCAAGCACTACAAGTGTCACGTCTGGCTGTTCAAAAATAATATAATCTCTAGCCGCTTCTTCATCCGCGGAATTTGAGTATAGGGAGTACGTTCCTGGTAAATCTACCGCGAGGTATGAATGGTTATTGTGTTTGAATTCGCCTTCGGCAGTAATGACGGTTTTACCTGCCCAGTTTCCAGTATGCTGTCGCATGCCGGTTAGCAGGTTGAATAGTGTGCTTTTTCCGGTGTTAGGATTGCCTGCAAAAGCGACGGTGAACTGACTCATGCTTCTACACCTCCAATTAATTCTCCGAATATTAAAGAACTTTCTTCTCTACGCAATGCAATGGTCGTATTGCTTACCCGAAAAGCTATAGGATCTCCTAATGGACTACGCCGCAACACCTCTACGATATTCCCGACTACGAACCCGAGGTCCAGTAATCTTCTTCTAAGCACACCTTGAACTTCAATGTCGCTGATGCGCAGCGTGCTACCCTTTGCAGCCTCTGATAAAGGAATAGTTGTTCCAGTCATGAGATCCCTTCTTTCATTTATATTTTTACCGCCTATGGTTTTTATTTTGTGTATTAGAACATTTCTTGTAGTCTGGCACAACATTAGTATATGGCAACAACTTTGTCCCTGCAACAAGAATGTTTCCCTTAGGCAAAATAAAATTAAGCAAAAAAAGCCCCTGACGAAAGAGGGCTTGTACGCACTTTTCCGCAGGGTTGAGCTTAATTCCTAATTAACATTAAAATTACGACCAGCTGCCAAAATCAAGTGTACGTCCGGTCTCGACCAAGGTTTTAATATTACTCAGAACCTGCCACCAGGCGTTGATACTGCCAGCATATGAAGGATCATCAGGATGCCATTCATCGTGGATAAGCGTAAGTTTAGTAGTTCCACCCACCGGTTCAAGCAGCCAAGATATACGCGATTCATATCTTTCTGTACCCTTATGATAGGAGGGGCCGACCTTATGCGTGAAACGAAACGCTTTTTGTGGAGTGAACTCCAGCAGAGTCCCATATACATGTATCGTTTCATCGCCATCTGCACCGGGACCAACATATTCCAGCAATTCACCTTCTTTAAAAGTGGATTGGATTACGCTCCCGTAGTAAATCTGTTTAGTACCTTCGGGAGAGATCAAAGTCTCCCATACCTGCTCAGGTGTTCCGGCAATATAAAATTCATAGTGAAGTTCTTTCATTCCTTATTCCTCCTTGGTTTGTACAATCATTTATTCCCTTAGACTTATTTACACTATACAAAAGGATCACTGACAACTACGGTCAGTGATCCTAAAATAATCATTTTAAGTCTTATAATAAGCTGCCAGATCGGTAGCGATAGCGGACAGCTTTTGTTTCAGAGCTAAAGGCTCTAGGATTCGTAGTGTTGATCCATAAGGCAACAAGAAGTAAGGCGCATAAGTCAGTAAGGAGGTCTCATCGACTTGAAAACGGGCTTGTCCGTCAATGCGCTGCACCAGCGCATGTCCAAACAGCCAATGACTGCATAGATCGTTCAGGATTCCTTCATCGGCGGCGATGACTACTGCTATGAGTTTCTCTGGAGTATTTGGTGTGGGCAGCAAGCTTTTTAACAAAAAATCACGTGCAGAGAAGTCAGCAGGACGGGCAAACAGAGCTTCTGTGCGGTGCAGTTCAGTTATTCTATCGACTCGGAAAGACCGAATTTCTTGCCTCTGATGGCAATAAGCAACGGTGTACCATTGCCCTTTCCACAGGACAAGTCCATAAGGATCAATAGCGCGGGAAGAAATCGTCTCCCCGTTTCCCTTCCGATATTCCATCTGGAGGGTATGTCCGTTCGCCGTCGCTAATTCAAGCTCTTGCAGTAGGTGGGGAAGCGGCGCAGCAGGGGAGTGGATGGTTTCTATCCCGCTCTCATGACGCTCCATCTGTTCTAATTGCTGCGCATTGCTGTACCGTTTCAGTTTGGCGATTGCTTGATCTAGAGCTTCTACATAAGGATATCCAGTTCCCCGCGCAAAGGAGGCGGCTTGCAGGAGGGAACGTTGTTCGTCGGAGTCAAAGAATAACGGGACCTCGGAAAAATGCTCCGGAAGGCTATAGCCACCACCAGGTCCACTATCCGCGATAATGGGTACGCCACTGATGCATAACGCGTCGATGTAACGATAGACAGAGCGGACACTGATCTCTAGCGCTTCTGCTAGTTCCCCGGCGGTTCTTCCCCGTTGCTTGAGCATCCAGAGAATGGATAACATGTGATCAGCCTTGGACATAAATCAGGAACCTCCTTGCCTCATTAATTAGTAATAGTTTACTAACTATAGCAAATTGCCTATTGATCAGCTAGAGAACCTTTTGGTGCTGCCATAAGTTCCAAGCCGCGAAGTACATCCAGGGTTACGATTCTTTTCAACATGGTGTTACACCATTATTTTCTTGAGACTATGAATGTACCGTGATCTCGCAATAAGGAAATAGATAGTTTGCACAACCAGAAATACAGCAGATGTAGTAAGCACGGGCACAGTTACATTTGTGATATTAATCTGTTTCAGTATCGGGCGTATCACGACAAGGGTCTGAATGGTGGCAATAATAATCGGAATATAGAAAAGCACAGAAATCTGTTTGGTAGCAGAAGCTGACATTTCTTTAGTACTTAAACCGATTTTGGACAAAGCATTATACATTTGCTTATCTGTGTTGAGCTCAGTATGAAGTTTAAAAAAGAGAAAGCTGGCCGATGAAAGCGAGAAGATCAGTGCGATAAAAATTCCTATAAAGCTAAGCATGGCGGCTCCCTGTTTGGTCGATAGATAGCTGTCTGCTCGCGATCCCAGTATAGAGCTGTATTGATGGTCAGCCTTGTTAGCGGCTTTATTCCATTGGATAAGGTCTCTGGTGACAACAGCTTCAGCTGAGCTGTCATTAGGTGTAGGACCGTCCCAAGCAGGGATTTTGTATAGATATCTCACATAAGGTCTAGTGTACTTCTCTGCTGAATTAGAAATCTTATGATATAAGTTGTCATCTACGATTAGAAGTGAGGTGGCCATTGGATCTACTGGATGCACCTTTGGTGTTCGTAATTCTTTTAACATCAGTTCCTCATCTTTTTGAACCTTCAAATGAATCGCTCGATTAGTAGCATAATTCTGTGAATCCATATGTGGGTTCAGCAGTAATACAGCTTCTTTTTCAGACAAGGGTCCAACCTCGGATACATCCATCTGTAAGCCCAGTTGATTGAACTGTGAGCGGGAGATCAGATCAATTCCAAGTATTATTTCCTTATCGATTCCTTGAATGGAAGCAGAGATTAGATCTACTTTATTCTCTGTATACTCGACTTTAGCATTCTTTAATTTAGTGTGAATGGGCTCTAAATCTGGTGCTTCATCCTTCGGATCATAAATCGTATAACTCACAGCGAATGGGGATTTTTTATAGAGGTCTGAGTTCGCTTGATTAATCGATAAAAGAATTCCCGAAGCCATACAGGCAAGCGAGGTAACCACAGTTACAAGGAACAGCATTCTTGCATTGTCTTTAATCTTATAACTCATCTCGGAAATCCACAGCAGATTGGTTCCGCGCCATAACCGTTTGCGTCTTAGTTTTAGTAGGCGAATGCCCAATACAGATAACTGAGAGTAGAAAAAGTAGGTTCCAGCGATACCTGTGACAGCGGCGACTAATAGTGAGGACGGGGACAATTGCTTCCGAATCGCGAGAGCGCCGACGGTCAACAGTAGAAGCCCAAAGAGCGAGAACAACAAGGAGACACGGGGTTCTTTTTTAGGTTTAACATTTCCCTTAAGCAGTTCAAGAACTTGATGTTTACGAATGAACAATAATGTGAAGATCGAAATGACCAGAAATAATGAAATGAAAGAGATAGAAGTAATCGTTAACGCCTTCATTGGCCAATAAAAGGGTAGTGGCTCCATGCCCATAATTGTCGTGCTTAGCAGCAAGAATAACTTGGATAAAAGCATGCCGAAAGACACACCTGTTACTATAGAGAGCAGTCCGATCAGCATGTTTTCTATAAGAATCAGCTTGTTGATCTGGCCAGGGCGTGCGCCTAAAATCATCAGTATGCCGAACTCCAGATTACGCATTTTCAGAAACGCACTAATCGAATATAGTACGAAAAAGAACGCAAAGATAAACACAATGTAAGAAGCAATTTGCATGCCGGAGGCTGAATTCGCACCCAGCGCGATGTTGGTAATACTAGGGTGATAAATAAAGACTGAATAAGAGAAAAAGATCATGACCATAAAAGCACTGCTTAAGAAAAAAGCAAAATAAGCGCGCGAATTACGGCGTACATTATTAAACGCGAATTGAGGAAAGTTCATGACTATTCCCTCCCCAGAACGAAAGTGTATCGATAATCTTTTGGAAGAAGGCCTGACGGTTATCTCCCCGGTGAATTTCGGCTGCTAGTTTGCCGTCTTTTATAAAAACAATTCGGTTGCAGTAGCTCGCTGCCAGTGGATCATGTGTTACGAGCATTAGCGTGGTGCCTTCTTTGTGGTTAATATCCTCCAGCGATTCCATCACCATCCGCGAAGAATTAGAGTCAAGCGCACCCGTAGGTTCATCGGCCAAAATAATCGAAGGAGAGGTGATGATCGCCCGGGCAATTGCGGTCCGCTGACGTTGTCCCCCTGAAATTTCATAGGTGCGTTTGCTCAGAATATCGGTAATGTTTAAGCGTTCAGCGACTCTTTGAAGCAAGATTTCCATCTGTGAGAGCTTACGGTTATCCAAAGTCAGGGGCAGCACAATATTTTCGGCGACGGTTAATGTCTCAAGCAGGTTGAAGTCCTGAAACACAAAGCCTAGCTGTTTTCGGCGAAAGTGAGCGAGCTCTTTTTTATTCAAAAGATAAGGGTTGCTGCCATTGATATTCACTTCGCCAGAGGACGGCTGGTCGATTGTGGATACCATATTGAGCAGTGTTGTTTTACCGCTACCAGACGGTCCCATAATTCCGACAAATTCACCTTTTTCAATATTAAGATGAATATCGGTGAGGGCTTGGGTCACTATTTTGCCGGGGTATACCTTATGAAGTCCTTTGACTTCCAATACGTTCATATCATTCATTCCTTCCAATACAAAAATGATTTCATCCGCCTTATTCGGGAAACGGGTTATGTATATAATTTATAAGATCGAGAGATTAGCTGCTATGGATTTACCTTAAGGTTTCCTTACAGAGACGTTAAGGTTATGTTCGCCTTTCTCCTTGTGGAGAATGGGTTGAGAGATAAGTAGCCTATAAAGAAGAAGGAGGCTTCAAAGCCATGAATAATGACGACGAAGTCCCCTCAATATTATTTCTGTAGATGATCACTGTTGCTAAAAATAAGCCGCACACGGGTTCCTTTCCCGAGCCGGGACTGAATATCCACCTTGTGTTCGAGCCTGTTGCAAATCTCCCGGACGAGATACAGCCCCATCCCTGTCGATTCATGATAATGTCGTCCGCGGTCACCCGTAAAGTAGGGATTAAAGACCCGCTTCAGATCCTCAGGAGAAATGCCGATCCCTTGATCGGTAATATCCAGAATCGTGTCGGTGCCTACACGCTGAGCTGAGAGGGTAACGGTCTTGCCAGTACCGGAGGTATAGTTTACGGCATTGGTTAAGATTTGGGCCAGCATAAACATTAACCATTTAGCATCGCTATATACCGCGAGATTGGCATCCACCTGTACATCTACTTTTATACCCCGGCGTATGAATAGTCTGCGATTTTCGGCTACCGCCTCACTAACGGTTTTGCGCAGAAGTAACGGTTCAACTTGAAAATCATTTTCAAATCGGTCAAGTCTTGAAGTGTAGATAACCATCTCCAGCCCTCTGCGCAGACGTTCCAGTTCCTCCTGAATACTTGCGGCAGCCTCCTCTTCAAGATCCTTTAGCGTAAGCTGAATTACAGAGAGCGGGGTCTTCATTTGATGAACCCAGCGATTCATGAATACGATATGCTGATCCATCTGGCGCGCATGCGCATTCACTTGCTCCTGATACTGGCGGTCAATCAGCTGCAATAACTCATGGATAGCTTCTGAAAGAGGAGTGTCTCCTAAGGAAACAAGATGTTTTTGGAGCATGTCCATAGGTTCGCTTAATGCTGCATACAATCTCCGGTGCTGAACGTATCGGTAGCCTAGATATAGCAATAGAACTACGGTACTCAAGGCGATTCCATAAAGCATGATAGAGATCGGTCTGTTCTCACCAGACAGCCAATACAGCAAAGGGATAAGCAGCATCTGAAGCAGATAGAATAGGATCAGTGAGATCTGGTCTCTCCAAAAAAGCCTCATGGCGTATCCTTAGAAACATTAAGCCGATAGCCAGCGCCTCTTACGGTTTCCACAATGTCGCCAAGACCGAGATCCTTGAGCTTTTTGCGTACACGGGTTATGTAGACATTTAATGTATTGTCATCTATGAAATGCTGATCCTTCCACATGAGATCGAGCAGACGCTCCCGGTTAACCACTCGTCCTTCCTTAAGCAGTAAAGCTTCCAGTAGAACCGCTTCCTTCTGGGTTAGCTCACTCGTGTGCCCGTCGTAGTGGATCATATATCGTTCAGGATAGAGGATTAAACCTCCAGATTGGAGTTTATTCTCTTCTTGAGTCTGTGAGTATGAACCGTATGCTCTACGTATGTGGCTGCGGATTTTGGCAAGTACAACCTCATAGTGAAAAGGCTTAGTGATATAATCGTCCCCGCCATTCTCAAGCGCCATCACCTGATCCATTCCACTATCCCGTGCAGAAATGAACAGAATCGGGCAGAGTGAGAGGGAACGAATCTGGCGGCACCAGTAGAACCCATCGTATTTAGGCAGATTGACGTCCAGTAAGATAAGGTCAGCCGAGCTTTCATTAAAAGTCTCCAGCACCCTGTTGAAATCCTCTACAATAATTGTATGGAACCCATATTTCGATAGGTACGTGCTCAGCAAGCTTGCCAGCTTGGCATCGTCCTCTATGATTAGAATCGTCTCCATATTTTCACTCCTTTGTTCAGTTATACAGTAACATGGACAAGGAAAATTATGCAAAAAGAGTACTCTTATTCGTGGTCAACGTAAGAATCTAGCTAGTTTTACCGAAGGGGAATTTGGCTGATCTAAGCCTAGCTGATCTAGCTCTAGCTTATCTAGCCTAGCTCTAGCTGATCTAGCTCTAGCTGAACTTGCTCTAGCTGATCTAGCTCTAGCTGAACTAGCTCTAGCTGAACTAGCTCTAGCTGAACTAGCTCTAGCTGAACTAGCTCTAGCTGATCTAGCTGATCTAGCTTTAGCTGATCTAGCTCTAAGCAATCCAGATTTCGCTCAAGCGGATTATCCAGACTTAATTGCACTTTGTACACTTATTTCTCCGTAAATAGTCCCTAGAATCCATTTAATTGCACTCTGTGCAACTAAAAAGGGTGAATCTAGTGCAATTAAAGGAAAACCGGAAATTTAACTGCACGAAATACAACTAAACTAACTTTTGAAGGAGCATTCTGAGGAATAGTTGCACTAAATGCAGTTAACGGATGTGAGGAGCTCATAATTATCGCTTGAGAAAGCTTGATCAGTGACTATTTCCTCTGAAAGAAGATCGCCCACTCCAAAACTTTCTCTAATCGCACTTTGTACACTTATTTCTGCATAGATAGTCCCTAGTAGCCGTTTAGTTGCACTTCGTGCAGCTAAAAAGGGTGAATTCGGTGCAATTAAAGGAAAACCAGAAATTTAACTGCACGAAATACAACTAACTATTTTTTTAAGTAACATTCTGAGGAAATAGTTGCACTAAATGCAGTTAACGGATGCGTGGAGCTCATAATTATCGCTTGAAAATAGTTGATCAGTGACTATTTCCTCCCGAAGAAGAACGCCCACTCCAAAACTTACTCTAATTGCACTTTGTACACTTATTTCTGCGTAGATAGTCCCTAGAAGCCGTTTAGTTGCACTTCGTGCAGCTAAAAAGGGTGAATTCGGTGCAATTAAAGGAAAACCGGAAATTTAACTGCACGAAATACAACTAAACTAACTTTTGAAGGAGCATTCTGAGGAATAGTTGCACTAAATGCAGTTAACGGATGCGTGGAGCTCATAATTATCGCTTGAGAAAGCTTGATCAGTGACTATTTCCTCCGGAAGAAGATCGCCCACTCCAAAACTTACTCTAATTGCACTTTGTACACTTATTTCTGCGTAGTTGGTCATTATAAGCCATTTAATTGCACTTCGTGCAACTATAAAGGGTGAATCTAGTGGAATTAAAGGAAAACCAGAAATTTAACTGCACGAAATACAACTAACTATTTTTTTAAGTAACATTCTGAGGAAATAGTTGCACTAAATGCAGTTAACGGATGCGTGGAGCGCATAATTTTCACTCAAGAAATGTTTGTTTTGTGAACGTACGGATCATATTCGGTAGTATAAAATAATAATAACTAATTATGATATATGCTTCATTTTTACATCTCCCTTAATATGAAATTAAAGAGAGGGGCGTGGAAAATGAACTTTAATTTTAGAAGCTACCGTTCTGAAGATCTGCTAAAGGTACGTCATTTTCTTATACAAAGTTACAGTAAGCTAAAGACTCCAAATACCTGGCTTATAGACCGCTGGGAATTTGTTGCTTTTTTTCAGGAGACGAGAAGTGGAACGCTGGAGCAGTGGGAACAAAAAGTGGGCTTATGGGAGTATGAGAATGGAGAGCTTGCAGCTGTAGTGTGCAGGGACGATGGGTTCTATTTTCAGTGTGCTGAGATGAATCCTCCGGAAAAATTACTTGAAGAAATGTTCGCTTTTGCTGAACAAAAAGCTGAGGAAGAGAACGGTGGTTACGTAGAGCTGTATGTGCCAATACCGGAGAATATGACTTCTGCGGCGGAGGTTGCTCGTAAGAGGGGGTATCATCAAACGGGTGGTAAGGAAAGCGTAAACTCCTTGCGATTGGATGAGGAATTCCCTGTGGAGCTCCCCTCTGGCTTTAGAATATGCAGCGGAGATGAGATCGAGGTTACTGCAAAAGCGCTCGGACATATCATGGCCTTCGACTATGCAGAAACGGCGGAGGCAGAGCTCACGCTGCTGCATTATGGGAATATGAGTAACGCTCCAAGCTATAATCCGCAGCTCGATCTTAGCGTTGTGAATGACACGGGCGAAGTGGTTTCCTTTTGTAATATTTTTTGGGACAGCAGCAATAGAATTGGTGCTCTGGAGCCTGTAGGCACATCCATTAACTATCGAAAGCTGGGACTGGGACGGGCGGTTCTACACGAAGGATTTAACCGTTTAAAACAACTCGGAGCTAGTAAAGTTTACGTAGGTTCTATGCAGCCTTTCTATGAGGAATTGGGCTTTACTACAGAAGTTTGGTTACAGGTGTGGGAATATTCAGGTCACACAGATTAAGTTGCACCGGCTGCCCCCGATATTGAATCTGTCAGCAGTACCTAAACTGGCAACGTACTATGAAAAATCCCCTTGATGGGTAAGTCATCAAGGGGATTTTTGGGTTTGAGCTCGGCAATCATATGCTGCACAGTAATCTCATACGTCGCACAGCAATCATACCGCCATAGCAATTATGCGCTGCAAACTGCCTCTGATTGCACTTTGTACAATAGAATCGTATATTCTTAGTAGCCGAAGCCGAGCAGTAGCCAAGCCAAATCACAAAGCTCAGCACTCGCAACTAGCCGTCTGACCAAGAGATTTTATTGATATTTGACTACAATTGCATTGCTGATCTGACGCCCAGGGGACGTAAGATATTTGCCGTTGTAGTAGAGCCCGCTGGATGCACCACCATCCAGATTCATGGCTTGATACGCTCCAGCTTGCTTCATCATTTCTGCCAGCTGTGGGATGGTGGCTCCACCAGTGGTCAGCAGAATGAGCTTATGGTCACGTGTTAATCCGAGCGCGCTGCGGGCTCCGCCGCCGGTTAAGATTTTCGGATCCTTGAAGCCTTCTGCCGCGACATTAAGGGATACCTTACCGTTCACAAGAAGACGCGGGCCGGCTTGAAGAGCTCCTTCCATGGAGCCGGAAGCGAAGCGGCTTGTGAAATCCAGCCCAGGAATCAGTGACGCCAGATGGTTGCTGTCATAGGTAAAAATCGTCCGGCGATCCCCGGAGCTATTTTTAAGCATTTTTCCGCCGCTGACAATGTAACCGTATGGAGCTTTGTATGCTCCTTTTGTATAGGCATCAAAAAATGTTCCGTTAATCGCAACTACGGCATTATTACGTTTAGCCAGACTGCTTAGGTCCTCCACTTTTCCGACCGTATTTCCAGCCAGTACGACATCAAGTTTCACCTTAGGATGCAGCAGGGACACTGTAACCGTCTGGGCTTTGAAGGATCTGCCGCCAACTTTGAAGGTTTTACTAGCGCTGACAACTGGTGAAGAATCCGCTTTGATTAGTGCGCCGGACTGTACAGGAACAGTGGTTGCAATATCATTACTCTTAAGGGTTAATGAAGAGGCTTCCTTATCCCAAGTTAATTGAATGCCAAGCGTTGTGCTGATAAAAGACAACGGGATATATACCGTGCCATTATCACTGAAAGCAAGATCAGTTAGTGTAACCGACTTTTCATTGACGAGCGCAGCGGTTTGACCTAATGTAAGCGTTATGGTGGTGTCTGCATTCGTAATGCTTATACGTTTTTCGTTAGGATTCCATACAGACTGTATACCAGTGAAGCTATTTAAGAGACGCAGTGGTATGTATGAATGGTTATTCTTGTCCACATAGACGGTGTTTTTAGGAACTGGTGTTGCACCAACAGTGGATGGGCAAGTGGTGGCGACAAGCGGAACGAGCAGTAAGAAGGTAAGAAACAGAGTGGACCCTAGCTTTTTCATCATAAACAATTACTCCTTATCTTGTAGCTGTTGTAAAAAACGACAAGGTTTATTATACCTCATGTTCAAAAACTTGGATAACCTTTATTTTTAAATGTTCATAGGGTGAATCTGATAGAATATAGATTATATTATTTATATTAGCACTGAAATTGCACTGAGATTAGCACTATAAGTAGCACTATAACTAGCACAATAACCAGCATCACAATTGCCACTAGACTCAATAGCTAAAAGGAGATTTTTATGACTACGATAGGTTTAATTCGCCATGGAAGTACCGCGTGGAATAAAGAAGGCAGAGTGCAAGGGCATACGGATAATTCATTGGATGCTGAAGGCCTGCAACAGGCACAACTACTGGCTGAACGTCTTAGCACAGAACAATGGGATTACATATATTCAAGTGATTTACTCAGAGCGCGGCAAACGGCAGAGGTTATTGCAGAAAGATTAGGCCTTGAGATCACGGGTTTAGCGCCGGGCATTCGAGAGATGTATGCGGGACTTATTGAAGGAACTACGCAGCAAGAGCGGATTGAACGATGGGGAACCGATTGGAAGACGTTAGATTTGGGTTTGGAAACTCCAGAAGCCAGCGAGCTCAGAGGCAGCGAAGTGATTGAAGAAATTGCGGCGAGACATCCAGGCAGTCATATTCTGATCGTTAGCCATGGTGCAATTTTACGCAGTAGCCTTAGAAGACTACTTCCAGAACTGGACGGCACAGTATTATTGAACAATACGTCAATTACGCGAATAACAAAATCCGAATCGGGTGGCTCCTGGAACTGCGAGTTATATAATTGTGCGCGGCATTTGGAGAAAGAGTAAGTGTTCAGATAATGTTCAGAGCTTTTTTATATATTGGTATCGCAGTACAGTAAGCTAATTATTTGTAGTTCAGAAGGATGTGCGAATTAAAGGTGGTAGAGGTTCAGATTTATTTACAAACGTTAATGTCCATTATCATCGCAGGGGTTGTAGGTTATTTAGTATTGAGATTTTACCGGGATGTTGCTAGTAAGGAACCAAAACAAAGAGCAGTTTACACGGGCCTTTCCATTATAACTATTGTCGTTGGATTGTGGGCAATGCATCAGCTAGGCAAAAAAACCTTAGAAGAAACTATAGAGGTCAATGGGGGGATTTTCACTCCGTTATTGATATACGCGCTTACGATAGCTGTTTTAATGTTTTTGCTTACACGGCTGAACCTTGTTTTGGCGGAAAGAGAGCAGCTTAAGGAACTTGCCTATAAGGATGGCTTAACGGGGCTCTTAAACAAGAATGGAATGGATCACTTTTGGGATCGCTGCAAAGTAAATGAGCAACTAGCCGTATTGTTTATGGATTTGAACCGGTTCAAATCAATCAATGACAGCTTAGGACATCATGTGGGCGATTTACTGCTGCAAGAGGTGGGAGGAAGGTTAAGTCAATTCTCCAGCAAAAGAAAACGCCATATTTTCCGCATAGGCGGCGATGAATTTGTGATTGTAGCTAAAGGCTGCAATCAGAAGGAAGCGGAGCAGTTAGCGGTGCAGATTCTGGAGAAGACGACCAGACATTATCAGCTGGGAGAGCACAACCTCTTTGTATCTGCGAGCATAGGCATCAGCATTAGTCATGGCAAGGTGGATCATTTCAGGCTGCTGCACGAAGCAGATACAGCGATGTACACCGCCAAACAGCTGGGTACAGGTCGTTATTCAGTTTATAAAAATTAGTTTGTTAAGTGTAAAATATAAGCGTCAGCCCTGGACATAAATAGATGTCTAAGGCTGACGCTTTTTTTTAGGCTCCCGGTGTGTGAAACTTGTGGGGGACTTGCTTGCGTCCCTTCATCAAGAAGAGGCAGAGCAGGGCAACCGCCATACTAATCGCTGCTACATAGAACAGGATGGAGTAATCAAAAATATCAATCATTAGCCCCAGCAAAGGTGGCGAGCTGATCGCTGCCAGTGAAGAGACCAAATAATACATCCCTGTTCGAGTACCGATACTCTCCTCAGTTCCCGTTGCAACAACATAAGGATAAGAGTTGATGTTGATACAAGCCCAGAAGATTCCTCCTGTCAGGAGTAAAGCTCGAAGCACCAGCAGGTCCTGTGCAAACCCAACAAGCGCAAAGACCGTCATCAGGCCACATACGCCGACGATAATGATCTTCTTTTTCCCGAATCGCCCACCCAGCCAACCGCTCGGAATAGCGAACAGCACAAAGGCAAGGGAGAAGAAGGTAAGGGAGAAGGAGGCTGCTTGTTCACTGAGGCCCAGATGGTTTTTGCCATACAATGTAAACAAGGTTTCGACCCCTTGATAAGCTACAAACCAGAAGAAAATCGCTGCCAGTAGAAAGACTGTAGTACGATCCAGCTGGCCGCGAAAGGAGACTCTGGAAGGCTTAACTATCGTCGCAGAAGGGCTCCCCGCTGTATCGGATAGAAGCGTAGGGCTTATATTCACACCATCCCGTTTTTCTTTGATGAACCGCGATACGATAAACAGACATAACAGGGTAATCAGTCCAGCAACGAGAAACGGCAGCGCAGGATTTGATTTATAGAGGATCGAACCCACGCCAAAAGCCAGAATTGATCCGAATCCACCCATGAAATTAATTAATCCGTTAGCCTTTGTACGCTGCTCTTCAGGTGTTATGTCGGGCATGAGAGCGACGGTAGGGGAACGGTATAAACTCATGGCTAGATTCATCAGCATCATAAATAAAAGCAGTGTAAATAGTCCGGTATGAAACGGAATCAGCATAGTCAGCACGGCAGCGAAGGGCATACCGATCATAAGATATGGCATTCTGCGTCCAAAACGCGAGGTCGTGCGGTCACTCCGATTGCCGATCCAAGGCTGCAAGAATAAGGCGAAGTAATTATCAATCGTCATCATGAAGCTGATTAGGGCTACACTATGTACATATTTTTCGAGGAAAAAAGGTACAAATGCGTTATACAGACTCCATGTAATGCTGATGCTGAAAAAGCCGAATCCGAGCAGCCAGACTTTTTTCACACCATCACACTCCCTTGTCAGCCAGGAGTCCAGCGAGTAGGTCTGGATGATCGGTAATAATGCCTGATACACCAGCTTCAATTAAATATTTCATCCGCTCGGGATCGTTAACGGTCCAAGGATGGTAGACAACGCCATGCTTCGCCGCTTCTTCGACGAATTCAGGCAGTACTGCAAAATGATACGCATGCAACGCAGTCGCTCCAAGTGTAGCTGCATAATCCCAAGGACGATACAAGCCTTCCCCGTACAGAATTCCTGTTCTGATCTCCGGTGCCAGCGACTGACAGTAAGCTAGTGAATAATGGTTGAAGCTCGAAAAAATGACGCGATCGCTCATCTTGAAATCACGTACGGCCGCGATCACTTTTTCCTCCATACCCGGATATAAAAAAGTGCCATTTTTAAGCTCGATATTTAGGATGGTATCTCTACCTTGCAGCAGATCTAATAAATCTTCCAGCAATGGAAGGCGCTCATCTTTGAATTCAGGTCCGAACCATGAGCCTGCATCCACTTCCAGTAGTTCTGCGAGTGTATGATCCTTCACATAGCCGGTTCCGCTTGTTGTGCGGTTTAGAGTTTCATCATGAATGAGGACTAGGCCGCCATCCTTGGTCATTTGTACATCAGTTTCTATTCCGGTTGCACCCAGCTCAAGACCTTTGCGAAATGCTGCCATAGTATTTTCTGGACACACTGCCGACGCTCCACGATGCGCAAAATTAATGATGTTGTTCATAAGTTATTGTCCCTCCAACCTTAGTGTTTGCTATGCCCCTATAGATGGGGGCTACTTGTCATATTCCACAGAGAGTAAAGAAACCCTGTCTGGAATTTTAAATCAGTTATTCATAGCGCCATACGGGATTCGTTCCAAAAGTCCAGCTTCATAGATGCTCCGCAGCTTCAGCTCGGGCATATGAATATAACCGATATAACAATCGCATACCTTCATTCGGCAGCTTCTAACCGCAGAGAGACCCTCTAGCCCATCACGGTAAAGATTGCCTATGACCCCTCTGTCCTTATAGCAGCGTTTCACAAGCCCAGCGCCCTGTACGTAAAAAACATCTTTTCCTGCATTGCAGGCTTGGCCAAGGCTTTCATAATCCATAGCATTCACAGAAAAATGTGGATCAATCTCGCTAAGGAAGACAAAATCCTCAGCTGTATAATAATCAGGTTTATCTTTGTAAGCATTGACCCATAAGTACACGTTCTCTGGTAACGCAGAACGAAGTGAAGCTATCGCTGAAAAAGCGCTGCGTATTCCAACGCTTCCCACACTAAATGGAACGTCGTTCTCATATAAAGTCAAACATTGCGCCAGAAATTTATCCTCCCGCACTTGTCCGGGGTGGTAGGTGGCCCAAAAGGCCACTTTTTTACGATTCAGCTGGGAGATGAAACCCAGGTTGGCAGATAGGTTGGTCTGAATCGCTACCTTCTCTACATGGTCCATATTGGAGAGGGCAATCATTGCTTCTTTGTACCAGCGATGAATTAGCCCTTCGCCATAGGGATTAAAAAATATAGAAAGCCGATGACCTGCCGCACCTTGCTCAGAGGCCCACGCTACGAAGGCTTCCAGCCCCTGGCGGTCCTTGGCGAGCGTAGCTGCGCTGTCTCTTGTTTTGCCAAAAGGACAATAGGGGCAATCATAGTTGCAGGACGTGAGGGAACCGCGGTAGTAGAGGACCGCATTCATGGCAATACGAACCTTTCCATCTGCTCTCGGATCTCCCCAGAAATAAACCAATCCCCAATCGAATCAGAGTAACCCATCCCTTCGGTGGTAAGGCGCAGGATGCCATCTTCCTCCTGCCCAAGACCGGAATGAAGCAGGTTGGACAGCTCAGGATAATCGCTCCAGAGCGATTGACCGAAACGCTGGCTGTAATCTTCAAGCTTCAGCCCTTCGCTATGTAGAATCGCCTTCAGAATAAAGCGGCGTTTCTGTTCTTCAAGACTCAGCACAATCCCGTAATCCGCAGTATCGTAACGATCCGTCGCAACGTAATCAGCAATAATGCTCTCGGTTGCTTTACGGCTTACCCCATAACGGGAAGCGTAATGCACATGGCGGGTGTAGGATCTTGCTCCGCAGCCCAATCCGACCATTCCTTCTTCTTGGCAGCTATAATCGAGAATGGGTTTAGCTGTTCCTGCGTCTTCCTTGGCGAAACGACGCATGGAGTATTGGCGATATCCTCTCGCTCTAAGCAGCTGCCCAGCGGCTTTGTAGCAATCTAGGCGAATATCGTCCTGACGCTGGATATCACCAGGCTTCACAATCGTATGCTCACGGGTGTAGAGCGGATAGATGAAAATTTCCTCTGGCTCAAAGCTGATCGCTTGATTGAGCGAATATAGCCAAGAGTCGACCGTCTGCCCCGGAAGCCCGTAGATCAGATCTAAATTCAGTATGGGAAAATCATATTTCCCCAGCAGCTCTAGTGCCCGATATACCTCATCCGGATTTTGTGGGCGATAGATGGCCGCCGATTCAGCAGCGACAAAACTTTGGATGCCCATGCTGACCCGATCCACCGTATACTCTTTTAGAATATTCAGCTTCTCTTCGGTAATCGTCTCCGGTGAAGTTTCTACTGAGATGGAGGCTGTATTTGTGTCCAGTCCCATCGTATCAACGGCAATGTGGAACAAGCGGCGGAGCTGATCTGCTGCCAGCAGGGTGGGAGTTCCACCGCCGATCGCAAAACGCGCATAAGGTTTATGTCTGGTGAATTCCGCCCATTGCTTTGCTTGGCGTTCCAGGGCATCCACGTATGTGGCATGAACATTTGCGCGTTTATCAGGCAGGGTAAATAGGTTGCAGAATCCGCAGCGTGCGCCACAAAACGGAATATGCATATATAGAAAGAAAGATTCCGCAGGCTCATCACGCCAGAGTGTTTCTAGCGGCATCGGAGGCTGCAAATCCCTGTAAGCCGTTTTGTGTGGATAGGAATACAGATAAGAACGGTAAGGGTGAGCAGTAATGCTGTCTTTCCACTTGTGAAGCTCTTCTAAAGAGAAGGACGATAACGTCATATCAGTTCTCCATCCTTTCCTTGTTATAAATATTATAAAATAAACTCCCGATAAGGGACGTTCCATACCGTCTCGTGGGCAAGGCGATGCCCCTGATAGCCATCTTCCCCATAAGCGGTTCCATGATCTGAAAAAGCCAGGCAGAAGACCGGATTGCCGCGTTCCCGGAACGCATCGAACAACCGGCCCAGTTCACCGTCCACATAACGAAGAGCGGCGCGCTGGCTGTCTACGGAGTCTTTTTTAGCACCAGGTACAAAATAATGATTTGGTCCGTGAATGGCAGAGACGTTGAGGAACATAAACAATCTTTGCTCGCTAGGAGTATCCTTTAGCAGCTTCAAGGCATGGTTCACCTGATGCTCTGTGGAACGCGGATTGGTCACACCGAAGGTCATCCGCCAGTAGCTTTGCTGGAAATAGCTTGGCAACACACGAGCGAGTGGATTTTTTTTGGTGAAAAAAATAACACCTCCAATACAAACCGTGCGATAGCCCTCGGCAGCAAGTCCTGACACGATATCCGGCGTATCGAACAGCCATGTATGAGGATGCGTCTTCATTCCGGTATTTCGGGAATGGAACATACGGATATGCTCAGTCTTATCCGTTGTAGCTGGAGTAGGCAAGAAGCCGCCGAAAAAAGCGTGATGGGCCGCATAAGTAAAGCTGCCGGGAGTATGTCTTTTCTCCCAGGATCCCGTTCCGCACAGGTTCGGGCAGTTCGCTTCCTCCATAGTAGCTGCATCGTATCGAAGGGTATCAAGTGTGATCATTAGAATGTCATGGGTGCCAACGATAGTGTTCATATCCATTAAGAGGATCCTTCCTTTATAAGCGGTGTTGAGGGATGAGTAATATAGTCTCTGGCGGTCAATACCTTCATTTCCCATTCGTAGGTGCTGCAGCCACGGTATTTCACATCGTACAGCAAATCGCCAAAAGGATTAACATCGGCGACAAAACACTGCTGCGATCCTCCAGATATCAGCACGTCTATCCCGGCAACTCCAGAACGGGGAAATGCCGCCAGCGCTTGCAACGCGGTATTTCGTACCTGCTCCTGTATGAATTCTGATAAACCGGCTTCTGAAGGAGACATCCGCTGGCTGCGTAAATGCAGATTCGTAATTGGGGTGGAACTTACACGAGCAATTGTATGACAGGCCTCACGGAGAACCACGAGCTGGCGGATATCGAAGGCTTTGCCGTTATGGCCGATCTTAGGGATCCATTGCTCGGCATAACCACCATGCCGATAAATCCAGTTAATAATGCCGGAGATCGTGGCGGTATCTGTGTATCGCCGCAGTTTACCGGAATTATAGTAAATGGGCGGTCGGGTGATGTAATTCTCGACCCCCACTGTAGTTAAGGCAATTTCGGCACCTGTAACGGGATGGAGCTGATAGGCGATCACCCCGGAAGCGGCAGAGCCGAAGGCTAGCTTAATGAATACCCGGTGCATTCGCCGGGAGATCATCATCTCACGGAGAGAGGCATAGTCGGTAGGCTGCTGTTCCTCGCCTAATGGACGAGGAATAGGGATGCCTGCCTCACTCAGAATCTGTTGTGCCCGCCGTTTATCGGTCATGGCCGCAATGTCAGCGGGGTCATTTAACCATAGCGAGCCTGGACAAACCTCTTTGGCTTCGCGCTGTAGTCTAGCCAGCATGCGGCAATAACCGCGGAACCATTGCGAAGGATGATGCAGGACACCCTGCATCTCCTTCAATTGATGGGCTACCTTCACACGGAGTGGGCGCGGATCAGGTCTTTCAGCGTAGGGATGCAGCGAATCGTCAACATCAACGGCATCAGGTGCGCCAAGAGCGATTAAGGCACGTTCTACTTCAAAGCTGCTGCCAGGCGATTCCAATCTCAGCAGCGGGGGAGCCGTACTGAGATCTATTCCGTTATAAACAGCCGGCTGGCTGGATAACTGCTGCTTCTGCACTTCCAGCAGATCACCTAACGATTGGCCTTGCAGAAATTCAGCGTACGATAAAATGATGGCAGGTGGCATTCCGAGATCGGAACGTGCTTGCTGAATGCCGCTAGTCCGTTTATCCCCAGGAATACCGATAACGATCATCGGCCGCATAGGGGGCTCACTCTGTGATGGAAGGATAACGCCAGTCTTCCTCATCATCGCTTTCCTGTTTGTCGCTGACATCGACAGGTAATCCACTCTGCTGCCACCGGCTGATCATCTCGTCGGACATAAAATGATGGCTTAGATTCAATGCTTTTAGTCCCTTGATTCTCTCGCTGGCAAGAAGCAATTCAGCACCTTCGTCGCTGAGGGTACCCAGAGATAGATCTAGCGTATCCAGCTGATCTAAGATAGGCGCATTTGCTACTGCACCGGCGATTTCATCTTGTATTTCGCTATTTTTTAATCCCAGATAGGTAAGTTTAGGGAACTTTCCTACTTCTATAAGAGGTAGAATATCTGCGAGGCTTCCGTCAAAGCCGTAGTTATCTACGCCAAGATAGAGTTCCAGCTTGCGTAAATTCGGCAATTGGCTGGCTGCAATATTTTCAAGTACGGCTTTACTTAAGCCGCCACTAATAATTATCAGTTCCTCCAGCTTGTCATGCTTTAGCTCTGAGAGGCTCAGCTCATTCCCGCCTTGAATCGTGAGTGATTGTAATTCTGGAAAAGCAGGGAGCAACGGTGATAGATCGCTTTGGGTAATCCATGAAATCTCGCATTCCTCATAGCCCATCTCACCAATAAAAAGCTTGCGTAAAGCCGGGAAGCTGGCGCTATGCGTAACCAGTGCCTCTACAACCTCTTCCGAGCTATTCTCGTAGGCTTGCCCCCAATCACCGATAATTAGGCTGGTCAGCGACGCACCTTCAGGGCTGCTGCTTAACTTCTCAATTGCTTCGCCAATTCTTTGACCTTCTTCGAATTCGTCGTATCCAATACTAAGCTTTACTTCCGTCATGGGTGTTCCCTCCCGGAAAAATTTAACTTCGAAAATACCCTATCATCTGTAGCCGAGGGAGTCAAATAGCTGAATATAACTATAGTTAAACTCTCCATATTATTGAGGTGAAATTTTGTGGTAGGTTTATACTAGAGGCAATTTTATTTTTTTGGAAGGAGTTATTCGTATGAAGAATAAACTTCAGGAATGGATTATTGAGACGGATATAATTAAAATGCAAGAGGCTCTGGAAGCAGGTTTAATTACCTCAGAGGATATAGTTCAAGTATATCTGGAGCGGATCCAAAAATACGATATAGACATAAACTCTATTTTAGAAATAAATCCAGAGGTTATACAAATCGCGCGAGCACTCGATAAAGAACGAGCAGAAAAAGGGAGCCGCGGGAGCCTGCACGGTATTCCTATTGTATTGAAGGATAATATAGACACCGCGGATAAGATGCATACGAGTGCCGGTTCTGTAGCTTTAGCTGGATCAATTGCGGCAAAAGATTCATTTGTAGCGGCCAAGCTTCGATTGGCGGGGGCTATTTTACTTGGGAAGGCGAATATGTCGGAGTGGTCTAATTTTATGTCTAGTACAATGCCTGCGGGATATAGCTCGCGGGGAGGGCTTGTACTGAATCCGTATGGACCTGGGACGGTATTTGTCAGTGGTTCCAGCTCTGGGCCTGCGGCAGCCGTAGCAGCGAATCTGGCAGCAGCAGCGATCGGAACGGAAACCGCAGGATCTATTGTCGGTCCAGCCAGCCAACATGCTCTTGTCGGAATCAAACCTACGGTGGGATTAGTGAGCCGTACTGGAGTCATTCCCATTTCAGTAAGCCAGGATACCCCTGGGCCTATAGCTAGAACGGTTACAGATGCGGCAATTATTTTAGGGGCGTTAACCGGAGTGGACGCCAACGATTCAGCAACATTTTCAAACGAAAAATACGCTTATACAGACTATACTTCAAGTTTAGATAAAAGCTTTTTACAACAAGCAAGAATAGGTATTCCACGGCATTATTATAAGCATTTAGACGCTGAGAGGCTTGCAATTATGGAAGCAGCTATCTTGACCTTGAAGAATGAAGGGGCTACCATTATAGATCCTGTCACAGTACATGTTGAACAACAGAATTGGAATAATGATGTGATTTGTTATGAATTTAAAAAAGGGCTCAACCAGTATTTAGCACAAGTAGATGATTCCGTTCCGATTCACTCTTTGCAAGAATTGATAGCCTATAATGAAAGACATGCTGAGATTGCCCTGCGATATGGGCAAGACACCCTGACGAGATCAGAAGAAGTAACTTTAACTGAAGAAGTCTATCAAGAGAAGAAACAAGAATACAAGGAATTAGCACTTGAGCAAGGAATAGATTATGTGTTGGAACAATATGGTTTAGACGCCTTATTGCTGCCTGGTGATGTAGATGGCATGTATATTGCGGCACGCTTAGGTTATCCATTAGTTACCGTTCCGGCGGGATATGTATCTCAAGGCATTATTGATGCGGATGGGGATTCGACCAAGGGACCTTTTGGTGTTGTTTTTTCCGGAAAAGCTTATAGCGAGCCTACGCTCATAGCCTTAGCATACGGGTTTGAACAAGCTACGTATCACCGGATTCCTCCTCAATTGGAGTAGAATTAGGCTAACTTAGAATAGAAGGAAGCGATCAGTTTGAAGTATTGCCTGGAATGTGGGACAGAGTTAGTAATGAAAGAAAGTGAAGGGGAAGGGCAGGTACCTTATTGCAATGCGTGTGAAATGTTCCGATTCCCTATTTTCAGCACGGCGATTAGTACAGCAGTATTAAACAGGGAGAAAAACAAGATTTTATTAATTCAGCAATATAATCGGCCAGACTATATATTACTCGCAGGATACGTGAACAAAGGTGAAGATGCGGAAACGACTCTCGTACGTGAGGTAAAAGAAGAGGTAGGACTTGATATTGTCGCTTATGAATATATGCGCAGCTTGTACTTCGCACCATCCAATACGCTAATGCTGAATTTTATAGGTGTTGCAGATTCGGAGGACTTGAGCCAGGTGAGTACTGAGGTTGATCATGCTGAATGGTTTACCTTGGAAGAAGCCGCCAGAGCGATTAAAAAGAACAGCCTAGCCGAAACCTTCTTACTGGCGATTATTGAGAAATTGAACGCGGGACAGGTACAGGTCAATCCGGTAAAAGGAACGGTTTAAAATGTAAGTCTATAACTCAAAAGTGTTTATGAAAAAGCAGAAAGGAGCCCGGAGGCTCCTTTTTGTTTTTTCATGCAAGGGGGTACTTAATTAAGCTTATACACACGAGCTTCATAAGGACGAAGTTGAATTGTGTTTAGTTCTTCTTCTGGATTTACTTCGTAGTTGGCAATAAGCAATTCCTTCGCTTGGAATTTCACAGTAGAAGGAAGTTCGAAGGTCGCGGGCTCTCCGAAGAAATTCAATACAACCAGTAGCTGTTCTTCTCCAAGAGTACGCAGATAAGCATATACCTGTTGATTCTCCTCAGCCAGAATTGTATAACTTCCGTATACGATAATCTCATGCTGCTTACGCAGCTCAATTAGCTTCTTATAGTAGTGGAAAATAGAATCGGGATCTGCCAGAGCCTGCTCCACATTAATATCTTCGTAGTTAGGGTTCACAGCCAGCCACGGTGTGCCGGTGGTGAAGCCTGCCTGCGGTTCCGAGTTCCATTGCATCGGCGTACGGCCATTGTCCCGACCTTTGATGTAAATGGAATTCATGATTTTTTCTTCCGAGTGACCGGCAGCCAAGTATTCCTTATACATATTTAGAATTTCAATATCCTTGTAGTCATCGATGGAAGCAAATTGTACATTTGTCATGCCGATTTCTTCACCTTGATAGATGTAAGGTGTACCTTGGAGTGTGTGCAGCAGTGTTGCCAGCATTTTTCCAGACTCTTTCGGGAACAGCTTATCATCCCCAAAGCGGGATAACATACGCGGCTGATCATGGTTGTTCATATACAAGCTGTTCCAACCCTTACCGTCCAGTGCAACTTGCCACTTGGAAATAATGGACTTAATGTCCGCCAGTTTCCAAGGCTGTACATTCCATTTACCTCCAGGACCGGAATCGACGTCCATGAGCTCGAAATGGAATACCATGTTCAGCTCGTTTCGATCCTCGGAAACATACAGTGAAGCTTCTTCTGGAGTAACATTAACAGCTTCGCCCACTGTCATGATATCGTACTTGGATAGCACCTCACGGTTCATTTCCTGCATATATTCATGTACGCGGGGACCGTTAACGAAATAGTCTCCACCGAAGTGGTAAGTAGGCTGTTCTACGTTACTTTCCGTAGAAACGCTAGGTAATTCCGGTACTTTGGAGATCAGGTTGATCACGTCCATGCGGAATCCGTCAATTCCTTTATCCAGCCACCAGGTCATCATATCGTAGATTTCCTGGCGCAGTTTTGGATTGTCCCAATTCAGGTCTGGTTGTTTTCTGGAGAAGAGATGGAGGTAATATTCTTCCGATTTCTCATCCAATTCCCAAGCCGATCCGCTGAAGAAGGAGCCCCAGTCGTTAGGCGGCTGTCCGTCCTTACCAGGACGCCAGATATAATAATCACGATAAGGATTATCCTGCGATTTGCGGGACTCCACGAACCAGGCATGTTCATCTGAGGAATGGTTGACCACAAGGTCCATAATCAGCTTCATGCCGCGGCTGTGAAGTCCAGCTAGCAGTTCCTCCCAATCGGAGAGCGTTCCGAAATCATCCATAATACTTTGATAATTACTGATATCATAACCGTTATCGTCATTAGGCGACTGGTACACTGGGCACAACCAGACTACGTCGACACCAAGATGATTTAGATAATCGAGTTTCGAGATAATCCCTTGCAGATCACCAATGCCATCCCCGTTACTGTCTTTGAAGCTGCGGGGGTAAATTTGATACACTACGCTTTCTTTCCACCATTTCTTATCCATGTATAACTCTCCTATCTCTCTATATAAATCTTAGTTATTTAATGGATCCAGATGTTAGTCCACTGATAATCCATTTTTGCGCGAACAAATAGACCACGAGCATCGGGGATAAAGCAAGCAGATACGAAGCAAAGGCTAAGTTGAAATCTGTGCTGAATTGACCTTGGAAGACATACTGTACAAGCGGAAGTGTGTATGAATCCTGATCACCTAGCAGAATCAACGGCAGCATAAAGTCATTCCAAGTCGACAGACAGGAGAGGATACCAATTGTTGCACTGACCGGAGCAAGAAGTGGGAAAATAATCTTCCAGAACGTTCCGAATGTCGTCGCACCATCTACTGTGGCAGCTTCCTCTAGCTCATAAGGAATAGAGCGGATATAGCCAGTGTATACAAACACGTTAAAAGCCAAGCCATAAACAATGTATAGAATAATAAGACCCAGAATGTTGTTCATATGCAGATCCGTTGTCACTTTGACCACAGGCAGCATAATAATCTGGAAAGGAATAAACATTGCGCTGATAAAATAAAAGTAGAGCGCTTTGAAGAATTTTCGGTTCATATTGCGGGCAATCGCGTAGGCTACCATGGAGTTGGTAAGCAAGATGAACACTACTGATGTTATTGTGATCGTGGCGCTATTTCCTAAGGCGTTGAAGAAATTGGTTGCCTTAATGGCATTGGCGAAGTTCTCAAAATGCAGGCCAGTCGGCAGTGAAAAGATGGATTGAGCCATTTCCTCGGGATTTTTTAGCGCGATAGCAATAGTCATGTACAGCGGAAAAAGGATCAGTAGTGAGCCTAGCGCGATAAGAATCGTTGCAGGCCAGTTGCTTGATTTTTTGATCATAAGTCCATCTCCCGTTTCTGCAGAAATTTAAGCTGAAGGGCGGAGATCACAACGATCACGATAAAATAAATCACGGCGTTCGCCGATTGATAGGCAAATTCTCCGCCTTGGAAGCCGCCTGTATAGATTAAGTGGGCAATGGATTGTGTTGAACGTCCAGGTCCCCCACCTGTCAAGGCTACGATTTGGTCGAATACCATTAAGCCGCCCTTCATCGCCAGCACCATGTTGATCGTGAAGAAGGAAGCAAGCATTGGAAAAGTAATGCTCCAGAATTCTCTCCAGCGGCTAGCGCCGTCCAGATTGGAGGCTTCGTAAAGATCTTGCGGAATGGTCTGTAGACCTGCCAGATAGAGAATCGTGTTATAAGCAATTCCCTGCCAAACGGCTACAATGACGATACCGATCCAGGCCCAATCGGAGTTGCCGAGAATGTTCTGCGAAAGGAATTCGCTGCCAAGCTTCTCGCCCCAGATAGGGAATACATTTGCGAACAAATAGTTGAAAATAAAGCCGACAATCAGCACGCTGAGGATATTTGGCAGGAAATATACACCGCGGAAAAAGTTTTTGGCTTTAATCTTGGCGTTAAGCCCAAGCGCAATCAACAAACTGATGATGTTGATGAGAATAGTTGTTAAGATGGCATATTTAAAAGTGAACACATATGAATTCAGCACATTTTCATCTTGAAAAATGTTAATGAAGTTCTTAAATCCTACGTAATCAAAGCTGTCACTGAAGCCGTCCCAGTTAGTGAACGAATAATAAATACCCTGCAGTGCAGGAAAGGTGTGAAAGGCAAAGAAAAGAAGCAATGCCGGTATAGTCATTAGATAAAAGGCGACTCGGCGTTTGGCCATCATGTAATCCTCCTTGGAAAAGAGAAAGAGAAGGGGGAGTCCCGTTCTCTTTCTCGGCTCTTATTTGTCAGGTCTCGTTATTTCCGGTCAGCTACCTTATCCCATTCTTTATCAAGCTGTTTCAGGTACGCATCAACATCTTTCTTTTGTAGGAAGGCTTGATTGATGGTATCCACTTTCATTGCACTTGGGATGTAGTGGTCCGCAAAGTCGGCCAAGTTACCTGAGGTAAATGCTGCTTTGAAGCCGTCCATTGTTGGATCATCTTGAGTTACACCTTGCACAGCTGGGAATGCTTTTTGCTCGTTAATGTAGAGGCTGACATTCTCAGGCTGGAGCAGGAATTCAACGAATTTTTTAGCTTCTTCTTTATGTTTAGTGCTCTTAGAGATAGTCAACAATGTGTCTACGCCAGAAATGACCTTATTGTTAGCAGCATCATTTGTCGCTGGGAAAGGGAATACACCAAGCTCAATGGATGGATTAGCCTTCACGATTTCTGGAATCGCCCATACCCCTTGCAGATACATTGCAGATTCACCTTTAGCGAAAGCTGTGTTGCCGTCATTGTAGCCTTTTCCAAAAATATCTTTTTGACCGAACTCCGTCAGCTTAAGCAGCTTTTCAGCAATTTCGGTGAAGCTGTCTGCGAAAGTCACAGTACCTTCAGCACGTTGCTTGAAGAAATCATTGCCTTTAATGATTGTAGAGAGGGAGTTGAACGGCGTAAGGGTTGTCCAGGAATCCTTAAGGGTCAGGTAAAAAGCATTTTTACCGCTGTCCTTGAACTTTTGAGCGACGGCAATGAACTCATCCCAAGTGGTTGGCACGGCAACGCCGGCTTCAGTGAACATCGCTTTATTGTAAATGACACCACTTGCGTTCGAAGAGAATGGAAGACCATTCAGCTCGCTCGAACCCGTCAGGTCTTTCAGCATTTGAACATAAGCAGGCTGGATATTTTCAGCAAGTGGATCACTTGAGAAGTCTTCAAACAGACCACTTCCGGATAATGTTTTGTAGGTGTCAGTGGCACCGATACCGACCACGTCAGGGATGTCTTTTTTAGCTGCACGAGTCTTCAGCACTGTTTCGGCATCCGGTGGGTTCACTTGAGTGACTACGATGTTCGGATTGGCTTCATTAAATTTCGCAACCAGCTTGTCGAAGGTGGCTTTGGCTTCGGTCTTATTTTGGAAAAACTCGATTTTCACCTTGTCACCGGAGGAGTTCCCGCCGCTAGATGTGTTGTCAGCCGCATTGTTACCACTATTGCTACCGCAGGCGCTAAGCACGGACATAGCCAGTAGACTAACCATTACGGGTTTAATTGTTTTTTTCATGATAAATCCTCCTAATAATGTGTTGGTATTATGGTGAATTTGATAAGAGTAAACGTTTACGTTGACGGCAAACTTAAATGATGTTCGTGTTCTTCTAAGCGACGGGTATGCAATAAAGTGAACAGTAAACGTTTACGTAATATTGATAAAAAGACTTAGGTAAGCGATCTTACCGTTTGTCTTTCCACAATTGTGTGATCGACAATCTGGCTGTTGACAGACTCGCCTGTTTCAATCATCTGAATGAGCTTCTCCACGGCGATCTTTCCAATATCGTACAGCGGTTGGCGTACTGTTGTTAGAGGCGGAATAACCATTTTGGCTAATCCAAGATCGTCATATCCCATAATGGAGATATCCTCGGGCACGCTTAGACCATTTTTGATAACGGTGGAGAGGGCACCAATCGCCATTTCATCACTAGCAGCAAAAACGGCAGTCACATCAGGCGCTTGCTCCAAAAGAGTCTCCATAGCTATACTTCCGCTCTCATACAAAAAATCTCCGTAAGCAAGATAGCGGCTGTCAAAAGGAATACCATTTGCTTCAAGCGCATGCTTATAACCTTCTGCTCTTGGCGCACCAGCGATAAGATCGCTAGGGTTTCCACTAATCATGGCTATTTTGCGGTGACCTTTTGAAATTAAGTAGAGGATAGCGTCAAAAGCTGCTCGATAATCATCTACTTTCACATAAGGGACCTTGGCGAATTCTGTTTGGGAAGAGACCAATACAACGGGGATCCTCATGGTTTCGAGCACATCGTAATATTCTTTCTTAAGGACTTCACTAGAAAAAATAATGCCATCAACCTGTTTCTCTCTCAGGAGCTGCAAGTACTTCAACGTTCTTTTACCGTCCTGATCGGTATTGCATACCATCACACTGTAGTTCCGGTCATTGGCCAATTCTTCAATACCTTTGAGCAGATCGGAAGAGAAGGCACCAGAAACACTAGGGAACATAACACCAATGGTTTGTGTACGCTTATTGATTAGACCCCGGGCAATCGCATTGGGTTGATAACCAATTTCTTTGATCGCCTCATTTACCTTTTGTTTCGTTTTGTCCGAATACCCACTTAAATTGTTTAGCACGCGAGAGACTGTGGCAATGGAAACGTTCGCTTTCTGTGCAACATCTTTAATCGTTGGGTTCATTCCTATGAGCTCCTTAAACTACGGTTATCCTTGAATTAAACGCTTACGCTGATGAGAGTAAGTTATGAAAGAAGAGAACGTAAACGCTTACCCCGAATATAAATGCTGGTAGGCGCTTTTGTCAACTGTACTTAAAAAATAAAAAAATGATCAAAACTACGCAAGAGCAGTAATCTTTTAATAGGAATGAAACCAATGTATATACCAAAAATTTACTTAGAAATATCGGAATTGACAAAAGAATATTGGAGGTCTAACATTTAGAGAGTAAACGCTTACGTAAAATTTTTAAATATGGCATGCAAGCCCTGGTTATAATGATTTACTCGGATAAGGAGTTGCATTTATGAATATTTATCTCGAGATTCCGGATGTGGATAAGCACTTTCCTTACCGCAGTTTACTCTGCAATGGTGATACGTTGTGTTATCCGCATTGGCATAAAGAAATTGAAATTATCTATGTTACCAAAGGAAGCCTGAATCTGGGAATTAACGATACCCCTATTCACATGGAGCAGGGCGAAGTCCAGTTTATCAATGGTGGGGATGTGCATTATTTTCTCTCTTCACCTGAGAGCGAACGGGTAGTGATTCAATTTGACCTGAATTTGTTTCAAGAAGTAGCCGCTTTGAACGGTAATGACTACTCACTTCGTGAGGTCTTTACGCTTATGGAGTATTCCAGTTCTAGATGGCCCGTGGAAACTGCCGCGAAGGTCAAAGGGCTGATTGAGAGTATTTACGAGGAAGATGTACAGCGAAGAGAAGGATATGTTTTTCTAATCAAGGCTAGATTGTTTGAACTGCTGACCGTTATTCTACGGGAGGTACCGAAGAGTCCGATCAAGAAACAGCCTAAGTTCTCGGAAGATACACTGAATCAATCCAGAGAAACACTGGAGAGACTAGAGCGGATTTTTATCTATGTGGAGCAGCATTACCAGGAGGCTATTACGCTGAATGAGGTAGCTAATTATATGGGGTTTAGTCCTTATTATTTTACCAAATTGTTCAAGAAAAACACGGGCATGACCTTTATCGCGTTCTTAAACGAATACCGGCTTAACAAAGCCAAATGGATCTTGATCAATGAAGATCTGCCGATGTCTGCCGTGGCGGAAGCAGCCGGGTTTGGCAGCGTGAAGACCTTCCATCATTTTTTCAAGGAAGCAACGGGAATATCACCGCTGAAATACCACAAGACAATATTCGGGAATAATACAGCAAGATTGCAGGAAGAAAGCCCTTCCTCAGCTTTGTATGATAGAGATATCAAAACAGGAATAAGTGGAGGTTAGACCAGAATGACTTTAACAGTAGGAATTATCGGCTGCGGAGGTATTGCGAACGGCAAGCACATGCCCGCGTTAAAAAAAGTAGAAGGTGCGCGAATGGTTGCTTTTTGTGATATCGTCGCTGAACGTGCCGAGAAGGCAAAAGCGGAGTTTGGAGATGAGCAGTCCGTAGTTTACACAGATTATAAAGAGCTTCTTAACGATGCAAGTATAGATGTGATACATGTATGTACGCCGAATATTTCCCATGCGGAGATTTCCATTGCGGCTATGGAAGCAGGCAAACACGTAATGTGTGAGAAGCCGATGGCTAAAACTACGGCAGAAGCGCAAGCGATGATCGAGGCCTCAGAGCGAACTGGGAAAAAGCTGACCATCGGTTATCAGAACCGTTTCAGACCAGATTCAGCTTATCTGCATGCGGTATGTGAGAATAATGAGCTTGGTGAGATCTATTACGCCAGAGCTAAGGCTATCCGTCGTCGCGCGGTCCCAACTTGGGGTGTGTTTTTGGATGAAGAAGCGCAAGGCGGCGGTCCGTTGATTGATATCGGCACCCATGCGCTCGATTTGACCCTGTGGATGATGGATAATTACAAACCTAAATATGTCGTGGGCAACGCTTATCATAAGCTGTCCGGTCGTAAAAATGCTGCGAATGCTTGGGGCCCGTGGGATCCTGAGAAGTTTACAGTTGAGGATTCCGCCATTGGATTCATCACTATGGAGAATGGGGCTACCATCATCTTAGAGGCAAGCTGGGCACTGAATACACTCGATGTCGGTGAGGCCAAAACGGTACTTTGTGGGACTGAAGGCGGAGCAGACATGGAGAAGGGTCTGCGCATTAACGGAGAAGCCTACGGTAAAACCTTTGAAAAGCATATCGGTCTGGATGCCGGTGGCGTCGACTTTTATGATGGTGCAGGAGATGATCCTGCGGTGATAGAGGCAGCTCAGTGGATTGACAGCATTGTAAATGACACCGTGCCTGTAGTGAAGCCGGAGCAGGCGTTGGTTGTGACTCGCATCTTGGAGGCTATTTATAAATCCTCTGAAACTGGAATGCCTGTGTTTTTTGAATAATCAAGCAAGTTCGATGGTCATAGATAAATATGAACTAGGAGCGTGTCTCAAGTGACAAGAGTAACCGTATGGAATGAATTCCGTCATGAACGGCAGGAAGAAAGAATTCTTAAGGTCTATCCGCAAGGTATTCATGGACAACTGGCAAGTTTTCTGCAAGAGGCAGGACTGGACACTCAGACAGCTACGCTGGATGAACCAGAGCACGGACTGACGCAAGAGGTATTGGATAACACGGATGTACTGATCTGGTGGGGACATATCGCCCATCATGAAGTAAGTGATGAGATTGTAAATCGTGTACATGCGCGAGTGCTGCAAGGTATGGGACTTGTAGTGCTTCATTCGGGCCATATGTCCAAAATCTTTATTAAATTAATGGGCACCAGCTGCGATCTGAAATGGCGTGAAGCTGAGGAGAAGGAGCGTCTGTGGGTCATGGACCCAAGTCACCCGATTGCTGAGGGCATTGGTGAATACATCGACTTGGAGCAAGAGGAAATGTACGGTGCGCATTTTGATGTGCCAGCACCAGAGAGTCTTGTATTTGTCGGCTGGTTCGAAGGCGGCAACGTCTTCCCAAGCGGATCGACCTACCGTAGAGGCAGCGGGAAGATCTTTTATTTCCAGCCTGGTCATGAATCTTATCCAACCTATTACAACAAGGATATTCAAAAAGTTATCATCAATGGCGTGAACTGGTGTGCACCAACGAAACGTGACTATCCGGTTTACGGACATTCTGAAGCCTTAGAGCCTATCAAAGAAAAGGTGGTCGTATAAATGAAATTAGGCGTATTTGATCCTGTATTTGGAAGCTTGAGTCTTGACGAGATGTTAGATAAAATCGCCGCCGCAGGTTTGAATGCGGTAGAAATCGGCTCGGGCGGTAATCCCGGCAATGCTCACTGTCCGACAGATGAGCTGCTTGCCAGCGAGTCAGCACGACAAGAATATTTGGAAAAGTTCACGAAACGTGGCATTATGATCAGTGCCTTCAGTTGCCATAATAACCCGATTTCACCAGATAAAGAAGAAGCCCGCGCCGGGGATGAGATTCTCCGTAAATCGATCAAGCTGGCTTCACTCATGGGTGTTAAGGTCGTGAACACTTTTTCGGGAACGGCTGGGGACAGCGATGAGGCAAAAGCACCGAACTGGCCAGTCACACCTTGGCCTACCGTGTACAGCGACATCAAAACCTGGCAGTGGGAACATAAGCTGATCCCTTACTGGAAGGAAATCGGCAAGCTGGCCGAGGAGCATGGCGTTAAGATCGGTATCGAGCTGCATGGCGGCTTCCTGTGCCATACCCCTTATACGATTTTGAAGCTTAGAGAAGCAACCTGCGATGCTATCGGAGCTAATCTGGATCCGAGCCATCTGTGGTGGCAAGGTATTGATCCTGTAGGTGCCATCAAGATTCTCGGTAAAGCTGGCGCGATTCACCATTTCCATGCCAAGGATACTTACTTGGATCAGGACAACATCAATATGTATGGTCTGACCGATATGCAACCTTATGGCGATGTGCAGACCCGCGCATGGACCTTCCGCTCCGTTGGTTGCGGTCACAGCATATCTGAGTGGTCAGATATCATGAGCGCGCTGCGCACTTACGGTTATGATTACGTGGTGAGTATCGAGCACGAAGACCCTCTTATGACGGTTGACGAAGGCTTCCAACGTGCAGTAACCAATTTGCAATCCATTCTTATTCATGACCAGCCTCAGGGTATGTGGTGGGTGTAAGGTCGAATTAGAAAGCCTTGATTCTCTATTTAGAGAATCAAGGCTTTTTTTTGCGTGTAGTGGGGATGTAGGGAGAGCGGGAGAACAGGAGAACGGCAGAACGGGAGGGGAGAACGGAAGAGCGGAAGGAAGAACGGAAGGGAGTAGAAACGAGCTGACAAAGAGATAGGGAGGAGGTAGGGACGAGTAGTAGCTAATAAGAAACGAACTAGAAACTAATCAGAAATGTACTGGAAACCAACTAAAAACCAACTAAAAACCAACTAAAAACCAACTAAAAACCAACCTGAAACTAACTGGTTTGCCAAAGGACTCAGATGCAGCTATTCGCGTGTTTTAGGCCTTTTTGAGCAAGTTTCGGACCCCAGAGACCTTATTGGTCCTGAAAAGCAAGAAATTCGAGGTGTTTTGAGCAAATAACTGCGCTGGAGTCCGATAGCATCTCAAAACAGCGGATTTGTTGCAAATAGGGTCTCTGGAGTCCGCAACTAATACGCTAGCTGATCTGCGATGGTAAAACCGTAGTTAGTTTGGGGGCTGGTGCGTTGAGCTTCGGGAGAATGGGATACGGGCAAATGTGCAGCGCAGTTAGTTTGGGGCTGGAGCGTCAGGAGCATGGTGGAGATGTGGTAGAGATGTGGTAGAGATGTGGTAGGTAACTGTGCTAACGGACTCAGATGCAGCTATTCGCGTGTTTTAGGGTTTTTGGAGCGAGTTTCGGACCCGAGAGACCTTATTGGTCCCGAAGAGCAAGGAATTCGAGGGTTTTTGAGCAAATAACTGCGCTGGAGTCCGATAGCATCTCAAAACAGCGAATTTGCTGCAAATAGGGTCTCTGGAGTCCGCGACTTATGCGCTGATGCGCTAGCTAATCTTCGATGGTGTAAAACCGTAGTTAGTTTGGGGGCTGGTGCGTGGAGCTTCGGGAGAATGGGATACGGGCAAATGTGCAGCGCAGTTAGTTTGGGGCTGGAGCGGAGCGTGGTGGAGATGTGGTAGGTAACTGTGCTAACGGTAACGGGCAAATGAGCAGACGCAGTAATGTATGAGACATAGGGCGGAAATGTATGAGACGTAGGAAAGAACAAGGTAGAACTGTGCTAACGGACTCAGATGCAGCTATTCGCGTGTTTTAGGGTTTATGGAGCGAGTTTCGGACCCGAGAGACGTTATTGGTCGTGAAGAGCAAGGAATTCGAGGTGTTTTGAGCAAATAACTGCGCTGGAGTCCGATAGCATCTCAAAACAGCGGATTTGTTGCAAATAGGGTCTCTGGAGTCCGCGACTTATGCGCTTATGCGCTAGCTGATCTTCGATGGTGTAAAACCGTAGTTAGTTTGGGGGCTGGTGCGTGGAGCTTCGGGAGAATGGGATACGGGCAAATGTGCAGCGCAGTTAGTTTGGGGCTGGAGCGTCAGGAGCGTGGTGGAGATGTGGTAGAGATGTGGTAGGTAACTGTGCTAACGGACTTAGATGCAGCTATTCGCGTGTTTTAGGGTTTTTGGAGCGAGTTTCGGACCCGAGAGACGTTATTGGTCGTGAAGAGCAAGGAATTCGAGGGTATTTGAGCAAATAACTGCGCTGGAGTCCGATAGCATCTCAAAACAGCGAATTTGCTGCAAATAGGGTCTCTGGAGTCCGCGACTTATGCGCTGATGCGCTAGCTATTTTCAACGGTAAATCGTAGTTAGTTTGGGGGCTGGTGCGTTGAGCTTCGGGAGAATGGGATACGGGCAAATGTGCAGCGCAGTTAGTTTAGGGCTGGAGCGTCAGGAGCGTGGTGGAGATGTGGTGGAGATGTGGTGGAGATGTGGTGGAGATGTGGTGGAGATGTGGTAGGTAACTGTGCTAACGGTAACGGGCAAATGAGCAGACGCAGAAATGTATGAGACATAGGGCAGAAATGATAGAGACATAGGAAAGAACAAGGCAAAACTGTGCTAAGGACTCAGATGCAGCTATTCGCGTGTTTTAGGGTTTATGGAGCGAGTTTCGGACCCGAGAGACGTTATTGGTCGTGAAGAGCAAGGAATTCGAGGTGTTTTGAGCAAATAACTGCGCTGGAGTCCGAAAACATCCCAAAACAGCGCAATAGTTGCAAATAGGGTCTCTGGAGTCCGCAACTTATGTGTTTATGCGCATGCTGATCTTTGCGTATCTAAAGATCGGCTTTTTGTCATGCATTCACTGGTTACAGTATTGCAATCTCTGCGTCAAGCGGGAGTGGACGAGTTGAAAAGAATAGGTACAGGCTGGTACGCAACATATTTGAAATGATTTCGTCTTTATATAACGGAGGTGGAGCAAGATGAATTTATGCTTTTCGGGAGGCCGGTTTCAAACTTTTTTACAGCGGAATATTAAACTGATGCTTGTATTTGGACTTTTGTTCGCTGCTTGCTTTACAGGAGTTGGAAGGGTGGAAGCTGCTGGCTCAGATCTGATCATCGTGAACAAAAAAACAAACAAACTCGCGTATTTCAGTGACGGCAAGCTGGTGAAGACTTTTCCGGTTGCCACAGGAAAGTCGAAGGAACTGACGCCAGAAGGTAGCTTCAAAATGGTGGTTAAAGTAAAAAACAGACCCTACTACAAAGAGAAAATTCCCGGTGGGGATCCGGCAAATCCGCTTGGCGACCGCTGGCTGGGGCTGGAAGTGAACGGGACCTATGGCACGACGTATGCGATTCACGGCAATAATAATGAGTCATCGATAGGGAAGTACGTTAGCGCCGGTTGTATTCGAATGCATAATGATGATATTCATTGGCTGTATCCAAAAGTAGCCAAGAATACTCGAGTTATCATTACAACGAGCACACTGGCTATGGAGAATATTGCAACTAAAAACGGGTACTCTGTGGGAAGTAATAAGTTTGCGGGAACTTTTGAGATCAATGGGACGACAACAAAGCTGAAGGATCCTTTTATATTGGAAAATTCCCGTGTGTTTGTTCCGCTGAGAGAATCCGTGGCCTTACTGGGTGGTACTTTGCAGAGTGAAGCGGGGACAGGAGCACTGATAATTACGATCGGCAATCGTACGGTGACACATAAGCCATTATCCAATAAGGCTATTGTGAATGGGAAATCCATTACGATTTTACCGTCACGCAACGAAAATAACCGATTACTAATTCCGCTGAGTATCTTACCTGATTTATTCGCTGTTCAGGTGCAGTGGAATGCGCAGACTCAGGTGGTAAAGATTAAGTTATAATTGTTCTTGGCCTTTTATTTCTGATTTAAATTGTTATATACTGTACTTATTCTAAAATACGGACAATTATGGAGGGCCACCGACTGATGAATAACTAACACGTTTCCTGAAACAGACCATAAAGTTTGTGAAGTGCATATGCACAAGTCACGGAGCACCCGCGCAGGGTGATAACGGTCAGGGATACGTGTGTCGGTCGGGGGTCTTACGATGCTTTTATATGGATAGTTCTATCTATTGTGTTGGTTTACTCTGCATCCAGCAGGTGAACACAGCCGTAGTTTATCCATGTCTGGGCACATTCCCCCTTCATACGCTATTCGACCGCAGACCGTTGGCTGCGGTTTTTTATTTGCAATGAAATCGGAGGAATGAAAGATGACTGTAATTAAAGTGAAGAATTTACGTAAGGAATGGAATGGGATCCCTTTATTTAAGGAGGTATCCTTTGAGATAGCTGAGGGAGAGCGCGTGCTTTTATTCGGACGAAACGGGATTGGCAAAACCACACTGCTTAAGGGGCTGATCGGTCGCCTTACTTTTGAAGAGGGAAGTATCTATCATGGTTTGCCATCTGAAGAATGGGGTGTGCTCGATCAACAGCTTGAGGTACCGGGGGAAGTAACCGCATTGGACTACGTTCTTTCAGGGTCAGCACAGCTGCCTGAATTAAAACGCCAGCTGGAAGCCCTCAGTCAGAGACTGCAGGAGCAGAAAGCTGATAACGAAGCTGAATTGGCTGAATATGCAGAGGTGTACGATCGTTACTTGCAGCTTGATGGATATGGCTGGGAGGTCAAAGCGGAAAAAAGTCTAAAGCAGCTCAAGCTTGAACATGCAGTCTGGGATTTGCCATACGCCTCACTTAGTGGAGGGCAAAAGACACGGGTGCAATTAGCAGCATTATTAGCCCGGCAGCCCAAGCTATTGATTCTGGATGAACCGACCAATCACATAGATGGAGAAACGATGGAGTGGTTGGAGCATTGGGTGTGCACCTACCCTGGAACCGTGTTTTATGTATCACATGATCGTACATTTATTGATCGAACTGCGACGTCTGTGCTGGAGCTTAGTCCGGAGGGATGCCGGCGTTATTCGGGTGGATATACACAGTACCGGGAGCAGAAGACTATAGAGCTGAGAACATTGGAGGGACAATATAAAAAGCAGGAGCAAGAAAAGGAGAAGCTGCTGGAGAGCATTAGGCGGTATGCAGAATGGTTCCAGCAAGCGCATCGTGCTGCCGGACAAAATGATTTTCTGCGTTCGAAATCCAAGAAAAATGTGTCTCGTTTCCATGCCAAGGAAGCTGCGCTGGAACGGTTAAATAAGAACCGTGTAGAATTGCCCCATGAGACTGGCAAGCTGAAGATGAAGCTGGAAAGCGAAGAGTTTCTGGCAGATTCTTTACTGACACTCCGTGAGATAGAGTTTGCCTATGAGGGGAGTGCGCCTTTTCTTAGGGATTTCAGTTTGTCGCTAAACCGGGGAGACCGACTGTCTATTCTGGGTCCTAATGGTGTTGGAAAGTCTACGCTGCTGAAATTGATTGCAGGGATCAATAAGCCTACAAAAGGTGAAGTGCGGCTGCATCCACGGACGACAATCGGTTATTTTGCACAAGAGCTAGATAACTTAGAAATGAACTCTACGATTCTGGATAGCTTGCTTGAACTGCCGGGAATGACCCAGACGGAGGCGCGGACGATTCTGGGTTGCTTTTTATTTACGCGGGACGATGTATTTAAACGGATTGGGGATTTGAGTCTGGGGGAGAAATGCCGTGTGGCTTTCCTCAAGTTGTATTTTGGAAAAGCAAATCTATTGGTCTTAGATGAACCCACTAATTATCTGGACATTGATACTAGGGAACGAGTAGAAGAGGCACTTATGGTGTATCCCGGCGGGTTAGTAATGGTCTCGCATGACCGTTATCTTCACTCTAAAGTGGCTAATCGCTTGGTGATATTAGAGCCGTCTCAGGCACCAAAGTTTTTTCAAGGAACGTATGCTGAATACTTCGAAAAAGACAGAACCCGTCTGCTTACTGGTATAGAACAGGCTCGGGAGGATGACCTTGCCCTCCTGCAGCTGCGTCTGAATCAGCTGATTCAGAGTAGCAGTGTGGATTCTGAGGCGGAGAATGCAGCGCTAGTGGCGGAAATCGTTAATTTGCAGCGACAAATACAGGAACTAAGGGGCGAGGGGAAACCCGCATCCTCCTAAGCTGATAAAAAACACAACCTTGCTCAGGATAAATTTATCTTGGGCAGGTTGTGTTTTTAGGTAGGAGTCGTAAGGTGTAAGGTGTATAATTTGGAGGAATGTGGATTTTTTTAGCGATAAAGAAACCTTGAGAGGATGATTGCAGAATTGCTGAAATTGGGCTCTTTTATATTGGAATTACTTCGATTATGTATATTGCTTGTGCTGACTTTGTTAGTTTTGGGTTGGGCAGAAAGATTGATCTATCAATTGATATTTGGTCAGCCCGTGTATAACTGGAGTATGGGACTCGGGAATTTATTTGTATTTTTTATGCTGTACCGGAATCATTTTCAGTTTAAGGGCTGGTATAAATCAGAGAAAAATAAAAAGCTAACGCTCCTCACCACAAGAATAATCACCGTAATTTCTATAGGACTAATAATCCTGCCGATAGGGCTAGGCTGAGCTTATGAAGATTAGAATCATTGGAGCTTGCGGCAGCGGCAAATCCTATATCGCCCGGGAGTTATCTAGAAAATACGATGTAGAGTATTACGAGACTGACAACTTGGTATGGGACAGAAGTGCCGAGAATTTGCGCTTTTCAGTTGAAGCAAGGGATGCTCAGTTGGAGGAAATCCTTGATAAACCCTCATGGATTCTGGAAGGCGCACATTACAAATGGGGACAAGAGAGTTTTAAAGCTGCTGACTTAATCGTTATTTTGAATCCTAATAAAGTGATCAGGGATTTGAGAGTGTTTACAAGGTTTATAAAAACAAGACTGGGTTTAGAGCAAGCAAATTACAAGCAGTCATTTAAGAATCTCTATGTGATGATTTTTGAATGGAACCGTGGATATGATCATGAGGCCGCACATAGGATTATAGAGTTAACGGATACTCTGTCTGATAAACGGGTAATTGTGAAAAATAACAAAGAGCTGGAGTCCATTATCCAAGAGCATCTGAGGAAGGGATTGTTAAATAGGGATTGAGCGACAAAGTAAATGATAGAGAGAGGAGTGCTTGCATGGATAACATTCTACCCGAGCATTTGGATCAGGAGAATTTTATAGGCTTTTGGAAAAGAGTGCTGGCTTCCATTCTTGATTTCTTGGTCATTGGAATACCTGGGGTTATCGTATACTTGATACTTAATTCATTAGCTGTTTCATTACACTCGGAGATACCTATTATCCTGGAGTACATTTTGTTTATCGCATTTGATATCTTTATGATCGTTAGATTTGGCGGAACTCCAGGGAAGCTGATTTTAAAAATAAAAATTGTCAATGAGCAAGGGAATTACCCTACAGTGAAGGAAGCTCTGATTCGAAATGTTTTCCGAATGATTAGTATGATTCTTTCAATGGTAATTGCGGTCAGCAGCTATGACTTTACCGTTATTTCCGCCAAATTATCCTTATGGTCGGATTTGGCTTTTGACCTCACTCAAATCCTGGGTCCAATCATGCTGGTGGATTACTTGTTGGTTGGATTACATCGCCGTAAACGTGCGATTCACGATTTGCTGGCTGGCACTTATGTTGTTGAAAAATCCGCAATTTGAAGAATGCTTTTCACCAAGCATTCTTTTTTTTAATATTAGATATTTTACTATTAAATATTTTAGTGTTAAAATACTTCTATAAGCAGCCGATCATCATGAATGCCAAAGGAGAACCTCTTGGAAAATCCAGATATTTTTAAGCTAATACATGCAGTTGAATTATTTACGAATGAAGTTATTGTCCGATGGATGAACGCATTTGATCACAATATTGGGATATCTCCAGTTCTAGTCTTGGGCGAATTGAATAAAAAAGGCCCCTTGAAGCAGACTATTTTGGCTAAGAGACTAGGATATACGCCGGGAGCAATGACTAACATTGCTAATCGACTAATTAAGCAGGAGATGGCCGAGCGAAAATATAACGAAGATGATCGACGGAATGTACTTCTATCTATCACGGACAAAGGAAAAGACGTTTTGAAGGAAGCACAGCTTAAGGGACAGGAGCTAAGAGCTGAAATGTTCCAAAAGCTCAATGAGGAGGAACTGCAGCAATTCTTGAAAATCTATGAGAAGTTGTTAACGAGCTTTGATAGCTCTGAAACATAAACCAAGTCATCTTAGAAGCACAATAACATTATAAAGGGGTATGAACATGGGAAGAGTTCAAGGTAAAGTTGCATTAGTAACTGGAGGCGCTTCAGGTATTGGCTTATCAGCTGCCACTCTATTAGCTAGAGAAGGAGCAAAGGTTGTTATTGCCGATTTTAATGTGGAAGCAGCCAAAGAAGCAGCATCTAAGATTAAAAATGAAGGCGGAGAAGCTGAAGGTCTTTTCTTAGATGCCTCCCAAGCGGATTCGATCAAGGAAGCTGTTGACTTCACAGTTGCTCAGTATGGCACCATCACAATATTGTTTAATAATGTAGGTCTAACTAATCTGCAAAAAGACCTTGATGTGGTCAATATAGATTTGGAAGAGTGGGATCGCCTGATGAACGTAAATACCAAAAGTGTTCTGTTAGGCAGCCGGTTTGCTATTCCTCATATGATTAAAGCGGGCGGAGGCTCGATCATTAACACAGCTTCGATGTCAGCATTCGCAGGGGATTCATTGCGTACTGCTTATGGCTCCTCTAAGGCAGCTGTTGTGAACCTTACTCGTTACATCGCTACACAATATGGTAAAGACAAAATCCGTTGTAACGGGGTGGCACCAGGGCTGATCCTAACACCTGCCGCTGCAAGAAATATGCCGCCAGCGGTATTGGATATTTTCCAAAAATTCAACGCGCTTCCTTATCACGGTGAAGCTGATGATATCGGCAATACGGTTTTGTTCCTGGCATCGGATGAATCCAAATTCATCACAGGCCAAACAATTGAAGTAGAGGGTGGCCACTATATGTCTAACCCAAGTATCACGGATTTCCAGAATTACATGATGGAAGCTAAATCTAAATAAAAGATTATGTGTAATTAAAAATCCGGTCCATGCTCGAATTTGTCGAGCGGGACCGGATTTTTGTTTATTTTAATGAATTAGCGTACCTCTAAAACCTCCTGCATAAAGGTCTTCAGAGCGGAGGGTTTGGCACTTGCAATCCATTGCTTCAGCACATCCGTCTTACCGTTCACGTACCATTCAAGCTTCTCTTTTAACTCTTGGTCAAAGACTTTAGGTTGATTTTTTCGTTCCGCTAACAGTTGTTTAATCATTTGTGGCCAGCGATATCCACTATGACCAAAGCTGTGTTCAGGATAACGCTCAGCAAGTGTCATTACCGAAGAGAGTGATTCACCAGCGTATAATTCTGCCGCCAAAAAGCTGCCAATAAAACGATGGCTATCATCATACTTTAGGGCGATCGCGAATTGTTTACGAGCTTCTTCAAGCTTCCCTTGTTGCATGAGGGCTGTAGCGTTAATAGAAAGTACATAACCGTTAGTATTAGGTCGGTTTAGTTCGTTGTAGTAGGAATAATATTCGTTATACGACTTCCAGTCCGCATGGTCAAAATAGTACTGCGATAATGTGAAGGCATAATTAGTAGAAGGCTGTAGTTGTATTAGCTTTTCGAGTAAAGGAATCGCCTTATCTTCTAATGTTGTATCCTTTGTGAGAGATGATTTTGCCAGCATCAACTTTACTAGCATGTGCAGGGCATGAACATCCTGTGGGTCATCGGCAATATTTTGTTGGTACATTTCTAGTGCCTGATCCGTTTTCTTATCCAGTAAGAGTTGGTCAGCCGTAGTAAGCTCTCTTTCCTTGAGATAAAAGAACGGCAGATTGCCGACGGTGTCTTCGTTCAATCTGTAGCCATTACTGCGGGTAATCAAGTGTCCATCTGCATCTAAGGCTTCAATATTCCAAGAAAAGCGCACTTCGGGATTCATAAATCCGAGAAGGGAGAGGGGATCAATAGATTCCCAGCCATCTCCACTGCTGCCATAGGAAAAACCGCCGCCATCGTAAAGTTCTTCTAAAGGAATGGAGATATGGTTATCTACAATACGATCCCGAATTTGTACGCCCAACACGGCCCCCTCCCCGCCACCGCTTAAACGATAGTAAGCTGCTCCTTCAACAGCTTTCCAGCGGAAATCTATGGTCTTGCCTGTTAGGGTTTCCTGATTAATGGGAGACTGCAGCTCAAGCAGAGGTTGTAGAACTATGCTCTCATTCAACCCGTCATCTGGTTTAACTTCAATCCAATCGTCATATTGTACAGGCCAAGTCCAGCCGTCGATCTGATCATAGCCAAGTCCAAGCTGTAACTGATAAAAGCCCGGAATCACACCGTGAAATTCGAAACGTCCTTCAGTATCTGTGACGATTCGGTAGGGTTCAGCAGAAGTGATGCTATGGTTAACTTCGCTTTCAGCGCGGAGAAAAATACCAGCCCGCGGAACTGGGGTGCCATCGCTTCTTGTAAGGGTACCAGAGACGACAGCAGTTGAAGTATTTCCCATATCTATAGCAGACTGAATTGCGGTTCGAAGCGATTCCAGCTGTCTTTCAGTATCCGATGTCCCAGCTTCTGGTGCTGCTGCTGATCCTGTATTGTCTCTGGAGCCTTCGTTCGAACTGCTGGTGGCAGCGTTCATTTGTTTATGAATATCCTGCCAGAATTTTTTGTAGCTCTCCAAGCCATCGTTTACTACGGCAAGTGCTTCCTGTGCTTTGCCTTTTGTAAAGAGTAAACGCCCGGTAAGCCATGCTTTTTGTGCGTTTAGCTCTTCCTGAGACTCGGATGGAAAGGGGGTTTGTTCAAGAATTGTTTCAGCGGTTGTTATATCGCCACTATTTAGGGCCCGCTCCGCTCGAAGGAGCTCCAGCTGTTTAGCTACAGAGGAGCTGCTGTTTAACGGTTTCGCTGCGGTGATTAGCGCTTGATCTCCATCTTCCTTTCGGCCAAGAGCATCATATTCATAAGCTAACTGCTTAGCCGCAAATATACGTGTATTATCCGAAGGCCCCTCAAGGATATATTCCTCAAGTAAAGGTACTATGTCCTCCGGTAATAAACCGGAACGCTGGGTTTCATCATTACTCCACTGGCTCATCGAAGGACTGACATTAACGTCATATCTGTAGGGATCATAGCTGTGATCCTTATCAAGGATGTTTGTGCGGATTAGCTCCATACGTTTACTCCCGGTTGTGGATGCCAGCTTTTGCAGAAGATCAGTTCTAGCTATGTTAGATTGAATAGCTGTGCTCTGATCTATCTGCCTCTGTGAAGGTAAGAAGTTAAACAGAAGAATAAGCAGGGAGGCAGGGAGCAACACGAATAACACCAGATGTTTGATTTTTATCTTAATTCTCATGTTTTTTCACCGCCTGCTCGTAGATATCCTTCCAATACGTATTGCCTCCAGCTTCGATTAGTTCTCGGTTTACACGTTGCGGGGTATTTTGTTGTGGCTGCTGTTTAATCTCTGGCTGATGCAGGGTCAGCGAAACGATTAGAATTATGGCACCGATCGCACCTATAGGTTTGACAGGGATCTCAATTTCTTTATTCCACAGCGCCAATAAACGGGCTCCAAAGGTTGGAGGGTGAGTCTGCTTAATGACCCGGTCGTGTCCAGTGAACTGGAGGTTCTTTAATTCTTCATCCAGCTGCTTTTTGACCGTATCGCGTTCTGTATTCATAAGAAATGTCCCTCCTTCACCAAAATCTTTTTTAAGAGCGTCCGGCCTCTGGCGAGTCTGGATTTGATCGTATTTTCAGAAGTATTTAATTGCTCGGAAATTTCCCGGATATTCATTTCATGAAAGTAATATAAAGTCAGACATTCCCGGTATAGATAATCAAGATTTCTCATGGACTCGGCGAGCCTGACATTATGCCATTCCACCATAAAAAGCTCTTCCGCTCCGGCTGTGAAGTCAGCATCTTCGTTAGTTTGCAGCTCTGACCCTCCCGCCGGGAAAATATTACGCCAGCTCCAAGTCCGTTGCCTCATGCGACAGCGATTGACCACTATCCGTATCAGCCATGCCTTCAGCCGGTCCGGCTCCTGTAACTGACTCATTTTGGCATAAGCTTGAATAAAAGTATCTTGTACCGCTTCTTCGGCACTTTGTCTATCTTTGAGCAGTAAAGAAGCGGTTCGCAGCAGCATATCTCCATATTCGTCCATTAACAGGCGGAGAGCTGACTCATCTTTTGCCACAATTCTCTCTATAATATTCAGATGCAGCTCCCCTCCCTTTACTAATAAGATGCGGCTTGGAGGATTAAGGTTGCGTTTGAATGGAAAATTCTTCAACAAATGTCGCGATTACAGTTCGTGTACTCAGAAGGACGCAGGAACGCCGGATATGGGTTTACTGTTGGAATCTATTGCACAGAATGCAATGGATTGCTTTTTAAGCAGGATGATCTCCTTTCTATTGTACGTTCTGCAATGAAACCTTCGAGGCAGGGAATGACGTCTAAGGTCATATGGTTCATTAGTTTATGAGCTTATGAGTTCACGAGTTTATAGTTAAATGGAGTTATGTGGAGATTTTAAAAGAGAAACTTACTTGAGTTAGGTGTCGAAAAAAAGGGTTTTATGTAGAAAAATAGAGTGTGTATGAATTTATATTTGTAGATATGGGTAAAAGAGGGTTAGCCAGAAAAATTGCCGCTATCCTGCAACTATTTGATTTTCACCTCGTCTGTATGTTCAGTTTCATTTTTTGCAAGTCGACTTTAAGGTAATCCACTAAGGAGATGACATCATGTCAGTACAGATAAAATTAATAGCAGGCTCTATTCTACTCACAGGAATGATTGGGCTTGCTGGATGCAGTTCGAACAATGAGGCGGGGAATTCAGAATCCCAGGCAACGGCGCCAACAGAAACGGCTGTAACAGCAACCTCTGAGCCTGAAGTTAGTCCATCAAGCACCCCAGCAGCAACTCCACCAGAAACTGCACCAGAAACTGCACCAGCAGCGACTTCCTCCCCTACGGAGCCTGATAAAGATTCAACCAGCTCAAATTCACAAAATAGCGACAAACAGCTTAAAGAGTTACTCGAGCTTGCCAAAAATGGGAAGGTACCCGGTGTGAAATATGCCGCTCATACCGGACTCATTGATGAGGTCGAAGCGGATTGGGGCAAACCTGATCAACAAGAGTCAGCGGGAAAAGGTATTTATGCAACCTATACTGACAAACATGTCGTGTTTGGATTTAATAAAGGAAGTTTAATCTTCGATGTTCGTTCAAGTGATTCCGCGCTGCAAAAGCTGACGCTGAAGCAAATTGAGGCAACACTCGGTAAGCCTGACGATACCAAAGTGAACGGAGGGGATAAGATTTACACCTATCAAGCCAATGACCAATACCAGCTGAAATTTATTATTCCAAGCTCGACCGGTACAGTAGATCATATATCCGTATTTAGTGAACAGGATTCTTTTAACAATATGGCTGGGTAAGTGGTATGGGTTAGAAGAGGAGAGAGCAATCATGCAGAGGAATCTGTGGGTTGCTCTTTTTGTATATTCTTTTTTGAGGTGGAGTAGGCCTTGGACGGACTGTTATAATGTAACCAATGAGCGGGTTCGGGGAAAGTGAGGTTCTGTCATGCAGCTGGAAATAAATGAAAGTGAATATAAAGTGACCGCAGAAGGGATAACGATAGAATTATTCCCAAAAGAATTTACGCTTTTTCAGTTCTTGTACAAAAATAGAGGGCGTACATTCAGTCGAGAACAACTATTGGATAAAGTATGGCCGCTTGAATATCCGGTAGAGCGAACGGTAGATGATCATATTTATCGGCTTCGTAAAAAGCTAGGCAAGCTTCAAGACTTAGATATTAAGACTGTTCGGGGATTTGGTTATAGTCTGACTATGCAGGAGCCCTCAGCTGCTATGGCCAATCCGACTACATATGACTTAGAGATGCAAAAGACGATGCGGGAAGTATTCAAGAAATATCACCTATATGGCCAAGGTCGCTCGATGTTAATCCTCGCACGCCAACAGGATGTTTTGGGGTATGCGATGGATCCGTTTTATTCGATCTATATTCATTTTGTACAGGGAGATTTGGATTGGCTGCTGAACACAACCGAGGTGGGGATAGAGGAACGGTTTTATTCCTTATTAATCTGTTATGTTCTATTGGGTGATCCTAAGAAAAAACTAGAGTTCTGCGAGTTAGTCCTTGAGAAAAAGATTCTTTTGCCGCCTCAGCATCGAGAAGTGGAGATCCTTAATATTCTGGATTTGTACATACTGGCTGGGCAACCGGAAAAAGCATTGGAACGACTAAAGCTAACATATGAAGTGATCAAAGAGCCGGGGTATGAGAGTTTCATTCCTATTACGGCGACCTCAGAAATGCTTGCACACTTGTGGATGGGAACAGAAGATCACGTAATAGAACGGATGGCAACAGACATTGAAGCGCTTTTGCTGGAGAAACCTTATTTGCGTGAGATCGGCAGTTATAAAGTTGCAAGGGGCTTGTGGTTTCTGCGGCGCCAGTCTTGGCGTGAAGCCGAGCAACTGTTGGATGAGGCACTTCAGGTGCTTGAGATGTCAGGGTTCGTGCCGATGCGGATATATGCATTATACCGAATTGTTCACTATTGTAACCAATTTCCACCCAAGCCAGCTTTGTATCGCAAATATGTGAATTTATTTGAACGAGAGAAGGAAGAGCGGGGGTTCCATCGGTTAGAACAATCCTTGGATACCGTGCTTACGAACCTTGTGACCGCCCCCTGATAATTCTCTGACAATTCTCCATTACATTAAGGTCATGCTAATAAGTTCTTAATTGTAATTTGGAGGAATGTTTAATGAATGCTTCAACACAAGCAGGCACGAGCCTGCTTAAGAACAAGGTGTATATGCGTGTGTACAGCGCATTTGCGACAGCGACCTTTGGGGATTGGTTTGACGCCTTGGCGATTCAGGTACTCGTAGGGTACCGCTGGCAGGCCAGCCCGCTAATGCTGGCTTTGATTCCGGTCTCCATAGCTTTGCCGGGGATTTTGCTGGGCTCGTTCGCAGGGGTAGTGGCTGACCGACTGAACAAGCTGAAGCTGATGCGAATGTGTGATCTGCTTACGGCATTGTTAACCGTATTCGTATTATTTGCTCCCAGTATGGTGTGGTTGCTCCCGTTATTGATGTTGCGTGCAGCCATTTCTACGTTAAACGTGCCTGCTCAGCAGTCGATGACCCGTAGTATGGTTAGAGAAGACCAGCTGCTCCAAGCTACCTCGCTTAATGGGCTTGTAAATCAAGGCTCGAAAATCGCAGGACCTTTACTGGGCGGCTTCGCGTTGTCTGTTCTTACGCCTCAGTGGTGTATATTGATCAATGCTTGTCTCAGAGGCTGCTCTTATTTGCTCTTACTTACCGTTAAAAACAGTGAGGCAGGACAAGTCAGCTCAGAAGGTAAAGGTGATCAAGAGGAGCGTGTTGCTCTACGCACGATGTGGAAGGAAGGCTGGAGCTTTATGCTGCGCAGCAGACTGCTTCTAAACAGCATGCTGTTTGGTTTAGTTGGTGCGTTGGCCATTCAGATGATCGATTTCCAGTTCACTAGTCTATTCAGAATTATTGCACCTTCTGAGGAATCTATGCTGGGCTGGCTTGTTGCGGCAACAGGCGTGGGGGCTGTATTCATGATCATGGTCCTGAACAAATTGAACAGGGGAACAGGCTACGGCTGGAAGCTGGGTACGGGTTACGCGCTTATTGGTATATCGGTCGGAGGGCTGGGCCTGCTTCAGCCGGGAGTCTCCATCCTTACTGTATTGCTGCTAGGATTTTTATTGGGTCTCGGGAATGGAATGTTTATGATCACCTTCAATTATTGTCTGCAAAAAGAAACACCCCCGCACATGACAGGGCGTGTGTTCGGTATTCAGAGTACCATTCTTAGCGGTGTTATGATCGGCGCGCCACTCCTTGGCGGAGTGATGGTGCAGGTTGCTGGGCCTAGCCGTATCTTTTTGAATTTTGGCATCGTAATCGCTCTGATTGGTGTGCTGGGCATCGCATTCGGGCGCGTGCTGTGGCCCGCGCAGAAAGAGAAGAGCGATAGCTCTGCGGAGAAGGCTAGGACGGTTGAGGTGATGGAGGGTAGCTAGCAGGTAGCACGCTAGTCTAGCTAGCGTGACTTCCTAGCCGATCGCTTGCGGGACTAGAAAGCTTGAGTGGGAGAGAGAATCTAGCCGATCTTTAGCGAGACTAGGAAGTTTGAGTGGCAGAGTCAATCTAGCGTGACTCCCTAGCCGATCCCTGGCGGGACTAGAAAGCTTGAGTGGCAAATACAACCTAGCGTGACTCCCTAGCATTTAGTTGCAGAATGTGCAGTTAAATTCCCTTTCAGCGATCGAACTGGGATTTAGTTGTACTTTGTGCAGTTATTATTTGATTTTCTCCCTTTTAGTCTAGGAAAGATGATTTTTAGCTGCACAGAGTACACTTATTTGCTCAGGAGGCCTCTTTTACCGCTTAATAGTTGTATATAGTGCAATTAAGAGTCTCCTTAGTCATAGTCGCCTTAATATGTGACTTCTCAGTGAGCGATTTCTCAATAAGTGACTTCTCAATAAGTGACTTCTCAATAAGTGACTTCTCAATAAGTATCTCCTTAATAAGTGACCTCTCAATATGTTATTACTTTGTGATCTAAAGCAACTGCTGCACGAAACGTTATAAGTTACAATATTACCTAGCCCGATAGGACAGTTTCTCGTCCATAAGGGCTTTTTTAGTGTGTAGAGGAGATTGGTTAGAACATTAGAATTTGTAGAGGTAAAGGAGGGAAAGGATGGCTACTTTTATTTATATGGTGAGGCACGGTGAGTCGCCCAAACTGCCCGGAGGAACTGAAAGGACTCGCGGACTAACCGCGAAAGGGGAGGCAGATGCCCGCAAGATAACGGAAAAATTACGTCTGGAAGGAATTCAAGTCTTCTATTCAAGTCCATACCTTCGGGCTATACATACGATTTCTGGATTGGCGCAGGAGTTAGGAGCAGAGATTCAAAGTGTTGAAGACCTGCGGGAGATCCATTTCTCGGACGGAAGTACGATTATGACTGATCAGGAACTGTATCCATTACTGGCAAAAATGTTTGAAGATCCTGATTTTGTCCCAGTTGGTGGGGAATCCATTCATGCGTGTCAGAAGCGTTCAGTTAGTGTACTGGCAGAAATTCTGAGTAATCACAGCGGTCAAAAGGTTGCTATTGGAACTCACGGGGCAGTCATGACGCTTATGATGAACTATTTTGATGCCAAATATGATCTGAATTTTTTACTTCAAACCACAAAGCCGGATATTTATAAAATGGAGTTCACAGGCGGAACGTTAGTGGGTGTGGAGCGGTTATGATTATTGGGGGCTGCCTACAGGCACCTCGAGCATCATCAACCTGAGACTTACGGACCCAGATGACATTATTCGCAGATTATTAGCCTTTGAAGCAAGGTTTCGGACTCCAGCGTCGTTATACCTTAAAAATAACACCTTATTGGGTATTTTTTATACCAATAGCGACTCTGGGGTCCGTTCTCATCCCAAAAGTGGGGAATTGCTGCATATAAGGTCAGCTGTGTCCGATAGCAGCTTCACACGCGTAAATACGTACGTGAAATACATACATGTAAATGGGTACGTGTAACTACGTATAGGTAAATAAGCGCGTAAACTACGTACACGTAAATACGTACAGATAAATAAGTACGCGTAAACTACGTACACGTAACTATGTATAGGTATAAGTACGTGTAAATACGTGCAGGTATAAGTACGTGTAAATACGTTTGTGGAAATACGTGCAGGTATAAGTACGTGTAAATACGTTTGTGTAAATGCGTACAGGTATAAGTACGTGTAAATACGTTTGTGGAAATACGTGCATGTATAAGTACACGTAACTACATACGCGTAACTACATACGCGTAACTACGTACACGTAAATACATACGCAAAAATATGTACGCGAAAATATTACCGAATCAAACGAAAATGGGTAAGGGGATCTGGATTAAGTAAGGTCGACTTGTGACCAGTACTTCCACTATGAAAAATACGGATTCACAAGCTAAGTTGTGTTTATTCATAATGTTGGTCTGGCGTTAGGCTAGGCTAGCTAAGGCCCTGACTTTCATCTACTCCTAGAATAGATCTATCTATAAGCTATATATCTATCTATGAAGCTATAGATCTATCTATAATCTATAGTTCTATCTATAATCTATAGACCTATCAACAAGCATAAAGCATTTACAAGTTATAGAAATGCTTAGTATTCTCAGTCAGTAACTCTTCCGCTTCACCGGGAGTGTAACCATGGAGCGCTCCCCAAGCAGCGGCGACTTCCCGAATCATAGACGGATGGGTGATTTTCCCTGCAAAAGGTCCTTCGAACGGCCAAGGACCATCGGTTTCAGCCATGATTAGTTCTGGTGGATAACGGCGGGCAAGCGCCTGTATCTCCGGCTCATACAGGATATCCGGTGTGAAGGAGATATAGTAGCCGTTCTTCATCATGCGGGCAATGGCTTCTTCCGGACCTTTGAACCAGTGGAAGTGGGCATGCTGTATGTTATGTTTCTCCAGGAGATCACAAGCAATAAGCGCATCTTCATAGACAGCATGCAGCACCACAGGTTTATTGAGACAGGAAGCTAACCCAAGCAACTGATCCAGCAGCTCAATATAGGGGGCCATATCAAAGGTTTCGCCCCGTTCTAAGGCTTCAGCACGCGAATAGTAAGGTAGCCCGATTTCCCCCACAGCAATATAATCCTCACTAGATTGACTCTCGATCCATTTCAGTAGAGCAGCCAGCTCAGCATCCTGCGGCAAGGGTTGCTCTGGATGAAAGCCATAAGCTGGACGGACCACGCCGGGATTTATGGCTGCAAGTCTTTGGGTGCGTATACAAGAGTTCAAGTTCATAGAGACAGCGATAAGGGCTTTAATTCCCATGTCAGGCAGTTCACTCAGTATTTGTTCGGCAACTTCAGGTTCATATTGCTCTAAATGTATATGGGCATCAATCATAACTGTTCGCCCTCCACGTAAGAAGCTAATTCCTCATGAACCTCAAAGCGAATAGAGTCGGGTTCCATTCCATCTTTTCCCGGTTTGTAGGCAAAAGTTAGTGTGCCAATACTCTCCAGAAATCCAATATAAACATTTGTTTCCGCCTTTAGCTTGCCCTCTTCCACTATGTAGTGAGTAACAGCACCAATGCCGGCTTCTTCGCCTAGATTGCCATCCTCAGCACGATCTGGATATCGCAAAGTCACCATGGATGGAGTTGAGCCTTTAACTTGAATTTGAATCAGGGCGTCCCCTTTTTCATTAGAAATTTTTGACGTAACCAATGCGGAGGCAGCTTTATCTGCAGAAGGGACAGTGACTTCTTCCCACTGGTTAGGCTTAATCACGTGAAGCTCTTGCATGGACATGCCCGTACCTGTTCCAAGCCACAGAATGACAACGATTTCTTCCTGCCCATCCTGATCGACGTCGGCATAATGAATCTCAGGAGGGTAACTCAGCAATCTGGGTGCTTCCCAATCAAATGTATGCTTGTTACCGTTCACCTCTACAACAAATCCCTCATAGGTACCGCCATCTTTAAGGGCAGCATACAGCTTCACTTGGTCATTTTCTGTAGCAATAGCAAGAGGTTCGCTGGGTGTTCTGACGGTAGTACTAACATCCCCTGATGTTAGTACTACTTCAGTTTCAGCTGCATTCAGCTGCGCAGTGGCACCAGACAGAGAGTTTAAGGAATCGGCTGGAATATATAAAATACCGTTTCGTAGAATAGCTGGTCCTTCAAGCGAGGTTTGATATCCGTCAGCTTGCATATACTCATTGTCCGGTTTCAGAACATAACTACTGCTTCCATCAGAGATGGTTAAGGTCTTTAAGTTATTATCCCATTTTTGTTCTGAGGTGTAGTATTCCATTAATACTTTTGCAGGTACATAGACCTTATCATCTAGGAAAAAAGGGGAGAGTGTAGGAAGAACGGCTTCGCCGTCGACGATTAGTTTCAGTGGTGCTGAAGTAGCTTGTGTTTGGTTAATAGCCATTGTTGTATCCATATCTATGGTTGCCGATGCTCCGCATCCGGCCAAAAAGAGCGTGATAGCTCCGATAGCGATGATTTTATTCATAATTACCTCCAGGATAAAGTCCAGTCCCCTTAAGTATAGAATAAAACAGCGCGTTGTAGGTCACTTTCTATTAACAAAGAGAATACAAGCTTGTTACAGTTCGCTAGTTTTTAATAAAATGCAGGCATCCACGCAATAAACGACGAGTGTAATAGAAAGAAATGAACAAAAGTAAGGAGAGGCAGAGACCGATTGGAAGGCTGAGAATGTTCGGTAAATCATAATCTGGGAAGGCATTTAGTCCTATTCCTTGGATGCCAACAATACCTAGTACACCACCGATAGGTGCAATGATTGCACAGACAACACTCCCCACGGCCCAGACACTAAGGATTGGTACACAGAATAAGATGATGGCTCCTTTGGCGATGTTTTTGAGCACAGTGGCTCCTGACAAATGAGTGCTTTTTTCCATGTAAACTCTCCTTTATGGGTTTAAAAATACAGTTCGGTCAACTTGCGACTTAAGATCCACCGTCAGACTTTTGCTATAGCGGATTTCCCCAATGGTACAACCCGGTCCGACGATGATTTCTTCACCGCACACAAGGTCAGCTGTCGTCCGGTATAACGTTATGTTAGTTCCTTCAATTGTTGTGCAGGTAAGTTTTCGAAAAGGGTGCATCAGCGCATTAATCAACTTGGAAGAGGGTTTAACGATAATGTTACCGTCAGCTCTCATAACCTCGACAGTGCTTCTATTGCCTAAACGGATCTCAATCGATGAATCTGCAGTTAGTCTGTTTATCTTCACAGCACCTTCAGCATAAAAAGTCCCCGCTGCAGCATTTTCTGCTACGGACATGTATCCAGAAGAGCGGAGATTATCTGCTTGGATATTTTGAACGCGCAGACTCCCTAGATTGTTTACCTGATTGGCCTTACAATTGCCCCCAATTGTACAGTCACCAGATACTTTGAGTTTAGAAGTCGAGACGCTCCCTTTGGTACTTAAGTGGCCAAACACATCAACCGTGACCGCATTAATATTCTCTCGAACAAACTGCGAACCTCTTACCTTCAATGGTGGATCGATCATGTCAGTACGTTCATAAGTATTGTTATTATTGGACATTTACAGTACCGTCCTTCGAAATATATTTTAATGATTAAAATATATATTCATTATAATATATAGTCAATATAATAATTTGGGAGTTAAAGCTAAAAAAACACTGCCGTCAGTTTCCTGACAGACAGTGTTTATAGAAAAGAGTATAGCTGATAAGGAGCAAAATGAAGGCTGTTAGTGCATCATTTGTTCCATCAATTTATTTATTTGTTCTAAAGTTCCGGAGATTTTATTCAGATCAGGGGTAGGAAATGCTTCAAATATTGTATGGATACGCTGATCACCTTGTTCTGTAAGGACAATATTGACAACTCTGCGGTCTTCTTTAGTCCGCACCCGTTCAATAAGTCCAGCTTCCTCAAGCTTATCGCACATGGAAGAAGCAGCTCCGGGTGTAACCACGAAGCGTTCAGAGATGTCAGTAATGTTCAAGCTTCCGGTAAGCCGGAGTTGAAACAGCAGCATGATCTGATTGTGAGTCAGGGTTTCCTTTTTAGTGATCATATCAATGAAAAACTGGGATTTCTGCTGCACATTTGCCATAGATTCCATGACCTTATGGATAGCATTTTGTTTCTCTTCCTTTGTACTCATAACATTGCCTCGCTCCAATTTACTTTAGTTACTAAAATATATAGAAGCTATAATAAGCTTGTCAAGTTGACGGGTTACTGTAGCTTGGTTAGAAAGACTGAAATTAGCGCTGGAACTCTTCTTTTTTTATATCTTGTAATGAAATTGGAAATATATCGTATTAACTGATGAATTTACTTAGCTAAGTGAAAATGTGGTGGGAAAGGAGAGTTCGATTGATGCATGAGCGCGCATTGCTTCATCCTTTTGTAAAAGAGAATATACAGGAAAATGCTGACATAGATGTTTTGTTCACAACGATTTTTGAAACCTACTATAAAAGAATATTTAACTACATCGCTTACCGGGTTAGTTCTCTCTATACGGCTGAGGATCTGACAAGCCTCGTTTTTGAGAAAACGTTGGCGAAACTATCGACCTATTCTCAGGAAAAAGCTCCTTTAGAGGTATGGTTATTCGCCATTGCCAGAAACGTGGTCAATGATCATTACCGGAGTTTTAAAAGGAAAATTTTCTTTTCGCTGGATGCCGTCAAGGAACTGGTTTCTAGCAGGAAAGATCCGGAAAACTTGATCCTCCAGGGAGAACGTAGTGGAAGGCTTAACGAAGCCTTGAATACATTGAGCTCAAAGGAGCGGAATATTGTGGCTCTAAAATTTGGTGCTAATCTGAGAAATAGAGAGATTGCCCAGGTTACGGGAATTTCGGAGAGCAATATCGGTGTGATACTCTACCGGACTATGAAAAAGCTGAAGACTGAAATAGGGAGCGTGGAGCAGCTATGAACAGTAAAGACATACAGCAGAAGTTCTCAGCAGATTTAGATGAAAGTATATATGGAGCGGCAAATGATTTAAAGGGTGCTGGGGAGTACAAGGAGCTGCTGGAGCTAGGCAGGGTTCTGGCCCATAAAGATCTCAGCGAGGGCTCTGACAAAACAGCCATTCTGAATAAGGCACGGAGAAAGTATGCCGGCCAAAAGGAGGAGAAAGGATTGCATACAAAACATAGATTAAGACGTCCTGCTGTTATGCTGGCAACTTTGCTAGTGGTTAGCGTATTAAGTGTAACTTTTGTGCAGCCGTCATTTGCGCAGGAGCTGTTAATGAAAGTATTGCAAACGATAAACTTAGGCCATATTGTAGCCCATGAAGTAGAATTTTCTGCGGATTCCAACGTGATTCCGGATGACTTTAAGGGGAAGATTTTTGATAGCAAAGGAAATGCGCTTGTGACCCTCGACGCTGCTCAAAAGGCAGGTGATATCTACAATGCTGATGGGGAAAAAATCGTCGGAGTGGAAGACGGCAGACTGGTTACGCAATCTGAGAGGGATCAAGAGAAAGCGGAATTGCTGATCGAGAGGGATTCTAGCAAGCTAAACGAATATACGATTTTTGATGTGGGCTTACCGGCGTATTTACCAGAGGGTTATACCTTTGATCGTGCAGAGTTTTATAAGGATAGTAATGGTGATGTGATCCATAGCAAATATATTAATTTATATTTTGTTAATGAAGCTACCGATGAGATCATCTCGATGCAGCAGCGGCACGCGGATTCCGAAACGGCTTATGAGATGTCGACGGATGGCACCATCGAAAAAGTGAAGATTAACGGAGTTGATGCTGTATTGGTTAATGGAAAAGGGTTGGACTGGGAAGCCAATGAAGTGTTATACGGTGTAACATCAGCTAGCTTGGACAAGAATGATTTGATCAAAGTTGCTGAGTCTATCCGCTGACTGATTTTTTAGAAAAGATAGGCGGTTACTATTCCAGTATATACGGGTAAGGGGATGATCCATATGGATCTCCCCTTTTTCGTTTTATTGAGGGCACATGCAAACAACGATTGGGAGGATATAGCTGTACTTCGTACAACTATATTTCTGCGAAACAACGCTTCGATGGATATAATTGTATTTCGTACACTTATTTTCACGATTTACACCACTATAGGAAGTTTCTCTGCTTTTTAATTGTATAGAATACACTTAAAATCAGAGTAACCCCTTTTACATACGGAATAAGTGTACAGAATGCAGTTATCCCATAGATTTCGGCAGGGTCCGGCCAAAGCGGGTGTGAAAAGTTGAAGATCAGCTTCCACCGCCCATAATCTGTTCAAGCAAAGCCGGCGGTCATCCGCCGACTTCATCTACTCCAATAAGCCGCTGCAGAGTAAGAACACCAGGCAGCGATTCTCCAATAACCGGAAAATCGCTGCCTGGTTGTTTTTTTAAAATAAATCGAACGATTTATTCTCTATTTACCAATACATAGTGTAAGACCGAAGGAGGGATTGAGAGGGATGAAACATCCAAATGAATATTCTCAGCTCATTGCGCTTACGCTAGCCGGCAGCCGTGAAGCGTACAGTGAACTATATGAAGCAACGATTCGGGATGTGTATCAGACCGTTCATTTTCTCGTTCGCGAAACCTCCGATATGGATGATGTTGTTCAGGAGATTTATATTCAGATGCACCGGTCGCTTGAGCAATTTGACGTCAATCGTCCTTTTAGGCCTTGGCTTATGGGGCTGGTTATGCGGCAAATTCATGCCTATCGAAGAAAGAGATGGACGCATCTCCGAATGGTCAAAAAAGTAGAGCAGACTGATCTAAGGATGGAACCTGATTTCACTAGTGATGTTGTGGACAGGTTAGCTAACCGCCGTCTACTAGCAAGTGTTGATCGTCTTCCATTTAAGCTGAAGCAGGTGATTATTCTGCACTATTTAAATGAATATTCACAGGAAGAAAGTGCCGCGATACTGGGTATCCCTCTGGGTACGGTGAAATCCCGTATTCATGCTGCACTGCATAAGCTTCGTCAGAAGCCAGAAAATCATACTCTTTTTAAGGGAAAGGTGGAGGACCTGCATGAATTTCAATGAAGAGTTACGGACAGTTCTGCAGGAAGAGGCGAGAAATCTAAGTGCCCCACCGGAACTGAAGGAGCAAATACTAAATCAGACCGAGACTAGGTTAGGGGGAAGAAGAATGAAAAAATGGCTTGTAGCAAGCATTTTGGCGGCTGCATTATTAATTCCTACTGGAGCATATGCCGGATATAATTATTTGGCGGATACCCTGTATGGCTCACAAGCAACTGCTGCTACGATTGGAGTAACCCAGCAACAATATGACAGGCTTGAAGCCAAACTGCAGAGCGCAAAGCAAAGTTTTAACGAAGAGGAATTCACAAAATTGATGTCATTACTAGAGGAATTGGGAGCTTACAATCTGCAAATGGCCGATGCTGAAGGAGTCTTTCATCTGGAACAGTTAAGTGCGAAGGATCAAAAGGCATATAACGATTTACAGGTTGAGCTTAAACCTTATTTTGAGAAAATGAATGAAACGGAAATCCCTAAGGCAAAGTCGGCTGTCGTTGATCGTGATACTTTCTGGGATGGCTTGCTGGAAAAAGCAGAACAGAGGCTTACTAAAGAAGAGTTTGCGGAGATCGAACAATTAATAAATGAGTTGCAAAGCTATGATGCCAAGGTATTTGATGCAGATGGAAGTGTTCATATGGATCGGCTTTCGAAAGAGGAGATACAAAACCAAGAGAAGTTAATTGAAGCGCTCGGCCCTTATATAAATAAGCTGGACATGATGATTAAACCTAGTTCTTAGTTGAATTTAAATGCATGTATTGAATAACGATGGATAGAAGTAACATTAGAAAAGCCACCAGAAAAGGTCTAATACACCTTGTGTTCTGGTGGTTTTTTACATTCGGCTAATTTGTATTTTATACATCACTAATTGAATAAATGTATAATCAATTGAGTCAAAAAAAGTATTTGACCACTGGAATAATTAGACATATTATTATTTAAATACTATTGATCTATATATGAATCATGATGGCGAAAGGTGGCTTTGATCATGAAGCAGATGACCATTCGTGCAGAACTGGCGGACTACCTCAAGAAGAATGGAATAACAATTAATCAATTCGCAGAGGTATCTAAAGTAAATTCAGGCACGATTAGCAACATTATGAATGGGAATCGTCCTATAGCCATGCAGCAATTAGATCGGATTACAAAAGGTATGGGATTAGAGGAAGGCTGCTTTTACGATATGTATGTGGAGGAGTGTTTTATACATTCCAATCCCAATTGGAGACGTCTTCGACCTTTTCTATATCGCTGTGCTGAACTAGATAAGCTGGAATGTATAAGCCGGGTGATTGGAATCATGATGGACAGCCTATCTTATACACACCCGTTGTTTGATACAGCAGAAGATTTCTTTGCACAAGGGAAATATGAAGCTGCAGCGTTGTTATACCGGAGTGTGGCGGAGAGTGAGAAGTATCAGCATTCAGAGCGGCTGGCTTTTTGCCAATACAGATTGTTTACGATTGCTCTAGGGGGCGATCAGGATGTGAATTTGCGGGCAGCGGTGCAGTTTGAGGGCTTTGTAAATCGGCTTGATGAAGTTGATCAGCTTGACGCACTGAAGGTTCTGGCGAATACATATAGCGCTTTGAGGCATTGGGATAAGGTAATGGTAATGACTAAGGAATTGGGCAAAAAAGCATCCATTCAATATAATTATAATAATGAGCGAGCCAGAAAAAACGGGGTACAAAAGGAACCTGCAATGCCCTTATTTTCATATATTTTATATTCTTATGTGTTACGTTCAGTAGTTTACAGAGAGCTTGGAGATTATGATAGAGCATTGTATTATATCAACCTTTACATGGACATGAGCTGGATTCGTGAGGATACGGAGGAAGCTTTGCAACTTATGAATCAATGTATGGGTTGGGCGCAGGCTAATATTTTTTTGCTGAAAATTTTAAAAGGTGATGCAGCAATGCTTCCGGAATATGTGACCTATATTGAAGATAGAAAAGAAGAATCTCTTCCAGGCCTGTTCAAAATCCTTCAGGCAGCCAATCACTATGATTTTAATGTGGATGATATTCTTCAGCGGTTTGAGCCAGAAATATCAGATTTTAGAGATCAGCAGAGAAATCTTAAATGTTATAATCGACAAATTATCGAAGACAGATACACTTTTTTTATGGCTGAAATAGCATTGTATTATATAAGAAGAGGAAAATATGAGCTTAGTATAAAATATATAATGGATAGTTTAGAGAATTCTGTAAGGATTAATAACGAATCATGTATAATTAAGTGTGTCGGAATGTTTGAGCAGCTTCGGCATATTGCATCTTTAGAAACGCAGAAAGAGTACCAGAATCTGCTTAGAATCAATGAAAAGAAAAATTGCTTTGTTATTGACAGTGCTTAGTAGTGATAGTTTCATAGAAGATATCAATCAAGAGAGTTCCCTGATTAAATCTGGAATCGCTTTTTTTGAATTCTAGTAATGCACTTCAATGTAAAATTAAGAATTTGACATATACCTCTAGAATATTTCATTAGGGAGGTAGTGTTAATGAATGATCAGGAAATTATCCAAAAGAGAATAGAGGGTGCTAGAAACAAACTTTATTTGATGGAGAGGCAACATGGAGGGCTTTCGCATCCAAATGTGATCAGACAGTCCATGAGATTAGATGAATTAATTAATCAGTACAATAAAGCAGTACATAGTGATAACGAGAATTGAAGAGAATGGTTAAAACACCCTACATAATGATATTGCAACTTCTGATGAAGTATAGAGCCAGCGCTGTGCGCGGGCTTTTTGGCTTGTTGGAGCCCATAAAATAAATCAATGCTGCACGCTTGTCATGCCCGTCTGCATATTGCGGCCAAGTCCCTCATAGACATGTACTAATCAATGCATTCAAAACAGGTTAAGGGGATGATGTCATGCGCCGGATAACATGGGTACTCGCGATCATTATGAGCGTGGCCCTGGTGATGACGGGGTGCGGGAAGAAGGATGCCGCTTCCGTAGTCAAGGATTTGAACAATGTGGCTGACAAGTTGGAAAGTAAGCAGGGAACGTACCAAGGTTCTGGCACAATGACCCTGTATACCGGGGAACAGCCGCAGGAGTATAAGGTAGAGGTATGGTACAAGAATCCTTCCTACTACCGGATCAGCTTGGCAAATGTTCAGAAGGATATTACGCAGATCGTACTTCGTAATGATGAGGGAGTATTCGTACTCACACCAAGTATGAATAAGAGCTTCCGCTTCCAAAGCGATTGGCCGGATGATCAAGGGCAGGTCTATCTGTATCAGACGTTGGTTCGTGGCATAGTTTCGGATAATAATCGCCAATTTGTGGAAGATGGGGATAACTATGTGTTCGAGGTAGCCGCGAATTATCAAAGCAATGCCCTTGTACGGCAAAAGATTTGGCTTGATAAAAAGACTTATGAACCTAAACAGGTTCAAGTCTCGGATTCTGAAGCGAAGGTAGTTGTAAACGTGAAGTTTGACACCTTCAAATTCGATACGGATTTCACCAAGGATTCTTTTGATATGGAAAAGAACATGGCCTCGGGTAAGTCCGCAGAGAGCACAGTAGCTGAGGTTGATGAGAATGGTAATCCAATTACAGCTCCTGAAGGCCAAGAACCGGCTGAGCAACCAGTGGCTGCAGAGCTTGGAGACTTTGGGATCATTGAACCTGATTATATTCCAGCTGGTGTAGAGTTTAAGGACTCGCATAAATTGGAGGGGAACAAAGACCATGCTGTTCTCATCCGATATGATGGGATTTATCAGTACACTATTATGGAATCCCGTCCACTGGACCGTGCGGTAGCACTGGCGCCTGGAACCCTGAAAGACCTTGGTTTTACATGGGGAGTTCTGAGTGGGGATGAGCAGCAGACATTGACTTGGATGTCTGAGGGAGTAGAGTACCGAATTACAAGTGCCAATCTTCCTGCTAATGAAATGATGCAAATTGCCGCTTCTATGGAGGCACAATCGGGTAAATAATAAAAAGTAGGCGGATACTGCGTTTTGTGGGATTCTTTCCTCTACAACGTAGTATCCGCTTTTCTTTATTTGCCGGGGCTCCAGCACACATTGACAGCCACCTTCTGTAGCATTACCATTGGTACTAAGACAATGATTAATGCAATGCAGCAATGACGTTTTACTACAACGTAAGAAGGTGACTTGAAGTGCAAGCAAGCTATCGACCGACAGTAGCCGAAATTAATCTGGATGATTTGCGTGCCAATTACGAAGCCTTTCGCCGCTACTTGCCGGCAGAGACAAAGTTTATGGGATGCGTCAAAGGAAATGCGTACGGCCATGGAGCAGTGGAAGTGACACGGGAGCTGGAAAGACTCGGAGCAGATTATGTTAGTGTGGCTTTTTTGGATGAAGCATTGGAGCTGCGTCAGGCGGGAATACTGATTCCTATACTGGTGCTTGGCTACACTTCCCCAGAAGGAATAGCCGTTGCCTGGGAGAACCATGTAACTGTAACACTGTTCACACCGGAGGTACTGGAGGCTATAAGACAGCTTCCTATAGATCCGGAACATCGGCTGAAGGTGCATATCAAGATTGATAGCGGGATGGGACGACTGGGTCTTTTACCAGCTGACGCACCTGCATTTATCTCTGAAGTGCAGTCTGTTGCGCAGGCGGAGCTGGAGGGTATGTTTACCCATTTTGCCAAGGCAGACGAACAAGACAAAAGCTATACACTGGAACAGCATCGACGGTTCATGAGCGTGGCGGAAACGCTGCGGGAGCAGAACATTCAGATCCCGATCATACATACGGGCAATAGCGCTACGGCCATTGATTCACCTTATTTATCCAGCAACATGGTGCGTGTAGGCATCAGCTTGTACGGATTTTATCCCTCCACAGAGGTGAACCGTCAACTGGTAGAACTACGTCCGGTATTGACGCTGAAGACGCAGGTTGTATATGTCAAAAGCCTGCCTGCCGATTGGGGCGTCAGTTACGGCACTAGGTACATCACAGAGAGCGAGGAGATTATTGCAACGCTACCTGTGGGGTACGCAGATGGATATTCCCGCATGCTAACTGGCAAAGCGGAGGTGCTAATACGTGGACGCCGCGTTCCTGTCGTCGGAACAATCTGCATGGATCAGTGTATGGTATCACTCAAATCTTTCGCTGCAGAAGCGGAACAAATTAAAGCAGGCGAAGAAGTTGTTCTCATCGGCCGTCAAGCTGACGTGATGATCACGGCAGACGAGTTGGCTCTCCAGCTTGGAACAATTCACTACGAGGTTATCTGCATGTTGGCTCATCGGGTGCCCCGCGTTTATATAAGTGAAGGCACACTTCCTAAATTAGTAAATGCTCTGCTCACAAACTGAAAGTTCTTGACAGTGATGTTATACAAGGGAGAAAATAGAAGGAATTGTATCGTATTAGGAGATGTGACTAAAAGCCTATACGAACCACCATTTCTAGTTTATAATGGGATGCAGCATACTTGATATACTGGCGGCATATATTCCTTGTATAAAATTCCTTGTATATTGTAACACTGGAACACAAGGGCAGAAGGTTTGTGGGGGTGGAAGAGAAGGTGGCTAATTTGCAGAACACCAAAAGAATCATGATCAGCTTGCCCGATCATCTCTTGCAGGAAGTGGACGGAATTGTTCAATTGGAGAATTCCAACCGGAGTGAATTGATTAGGCAGGCCATGAAGCTGTACTTGAGCGAACGGAGGAAACGTTCCATCCGGGAGTCCATGCAGCGCGGCTACATGGAAATGGCTAAGATCAACTTGACCATGGCATGCGAGGCTTTCCTCGCGGAGGAAGATGCAGACAGCACTCTTGGCCGCTTAGTAAGCGGGGTGTAGACATTGATCGTTAAACGTGGCGATGTTTTTTTTGCTGATCTTTCGCCGGTTGTAGGTTCTGAACAAGGCGGAGTAAGGCCAGTTCTGGTCATCCAGAACGATATTGGCAATCGCTTTAGCCCGACGGTAATTGTGGCTGCAATCACAGCCCAAATCCAGAAGGCTAAGTTACCTACACATGTGGAAATTGACGCAGCTGCTCATGGCTTTGACAGAGATTCTGTTATTTTGCTGGAACAGGTTAGGACGATTGACAAACAACGCTTAACTGACAAGATCACCCACCTTGATGATGAAACGATGAAAAAGGTGGATGAATCGCTGCAAATCAGCCTTGGTCTGATTGATTTTTAATCACCCTAGGTTATAGATAACTCATGAGATTGGCGCTCGGGTACGAATCCGGGCGTCTTTTAATGTGCGTTTTTGCGTATAGTAAATAAAGAATCGTTAGGTCTTCACTTTTTGAAAATGATCTGATATTATTAGACCGTACGGTCGGTTTAGGAGGTGCTTAGAATCAAAGGACGCTCAGACGGAGAAGAAACTAAAAAAAGAATTGTGCGCAAGGCCACGCAGCTGTTTGTACAGAAGGGTTATGCTGCCGTAACTATGAATGAAGTTTGTGTAGCCTCGAATGTCAGTAAAGGCAGTCTGTATCACCATTTTCCGAGCAAGGATGAGCTTTTTCTATTTGTAGTGGAAGTGGATACGTTAGAGTGGCTGCAAGCGTGGGATGATAAGAAACAGGAAATTGTAGGGATCGAAGAACGATTTTATGCGTTAGCCGAACACTACGCAAATGATTTTCAGAATCCATTGATTCATGCGCTCGAGGAATTCTCCAGAAGCAGATGCCACCCGGAAGAGATTAGCAAGCGGCTTTCACTTCTTTATGAAGCAGCCTCACATGCTTGTCGTGATCTTTTGAAGGAAGGTATTGAAACGGGATATTTGGTAAAGGGCGACTTAGAGAACTATGTAATCATCGTGAGTGGCATGCTTGAAGGGATTGGAAGAGTTTCTGAATTCTCGATTCATGAGAAGACCCAGGAGGATATAAAAAAATATTACCGGGAAGCAGTAAATTTATTATTACAAGGGATCCGTACGGGGTAAGATAACGAGGGGCATGAAAAGAAGCTTTACATTCAGGAACATGAAGGCTGAAGCTTCTCAAAGGCACCGGAATAGGAAGGGTTATTTTTTTATTATTATTTAGACCGGATGGTCGGTCTTAACATGCATAATATTCGAAGTTTTGGCTTTAAACACACGGAGGGTTAATACAATGTCATTGTTACTTAGAAACAGAGGCGCTATGCTGCTTGTTATGCTTAATATTTTTCTGGCTTTTACTGGAATTGGGCTAGTAGTCCCAATAATGCCAACCTACATGAATGAGCTTGGGATCAGCGGAAGTACTGTCGGGCTCTTGGTCGCCTCCTTCTCGCTTGCCCAATTATTAATATCGCCATTTGCCGGCAGATTATCCGACAGAATCGGTAGAAAAAAGGTGATTGTAGCAGGCTTGATCGTGTTTGCGATATCGGAGCTGATTTTTGGTCTGGCCAATGTACCTTGGCTCTTGTTCGTTTCGAGATTGCTTGGTGGTGCAGGAGCTGCTTTAATTATGCCGGCAGTTATGGCTTATGTAGCGGACACGACTTCTTTTGAAGAGAGAGCTAAAGGAATGGGGCTAATTAATGCAGCCATTACCACCGGCTTTATTATTGGTCCTGGGATTGGCGGTTATCTTGCTGAGCTTGGAATGCGGGTACCCTTTTTCTGTGCAGCGGGTGCAGCTGGAGTTGCAGCTCTAATTACAGTTTTAATTTTGCCTGAGTCTCTATCTGAAGAGAAACGTAAGGAAGCGACGTTATCAAAAAATAATCAGGAAAGCTTCTTGACGCAGCTGATGCGTTCTTATCGCGAACCGTATTTTTTCGGCTTAATTATTGTATTTGTCATGGCTTTTGGGCTGGCTAATTATGAAACGGTGTTCGGATTGTTCGTGGACCATAAATTTGGCTTTACGCCTAAGGATATCGCTTTTGTAATTACCTTTGGTTCTATTGCAGGTGCGGTGGTGCAGGTGTCCGCGTTTGGCTGGATCTTGAATAAATTCGGGGAGAACAAGGTGATCTCCACTTGTCTTATAGTCTCATCATTGTTTATTCTGCTGACCTTGTTTGTAAGCGGCTTTTGGGCGATTATTACGGTTACCTTTATTGTGTTCTTTGCAATGGATATTCTGCGTCCAGCAGTAGGCACACAGCTTTCCAAGATGGCCGGAGAATCGCAGCAAGGTTTCGTAGCGGGAATGAACTCAGCTTATACAAGTCTCGGAAATATTGCTGGGCCTATCGTCGCAGGGTATTTGTTTGATCTTAGTATTAACTTCCCATATGGGGCAGCCGCGCTCGTTCTGGCTTTGTGTTTTGTATTGTCACTGAGTTCCGGAAAACGGGGAATGGGACAGCGGGCGTAATCGCCGAATCCGGGCTCTGACCACTCTACCATGCCTCGCTTTATCGCACAGCGGTTCAGTACAAAGCGCGCTATTCGGGCTGGTCTTTGGTGCAGAGCCGAATCTGTGATACTATTTTAATTATGAGATCAAGATATGTATAAGCAGATTGTGTACGGGAAGAGGGATACTAATGGCGGTAGATAACAGCAATACGGAAGTCATTACGGATGAGGCAAACGCACAGCGGGAGCAGGAATTGATAACCGTAGCGATTGCCAAGGAATTGAACATTAGTCTGAAACAGGTACGCACTACGGTAGGACTGCTGGATGAGGGAAATACCATTCCGTTCATCGCCAGATATCGGAAGGAAATGACGGGTGAGCTGGACGAAAATGCGCTTCGTGATATTGAAGAACGGCTGGGTTATCTTCGCAATCTAGGCGAACGTAAAAAAGACGTTATACGCAATATTGAAGAGCAGGGCAAGCTGACCAAAGAGCTTCATGAGCAAATTATCAATGCGGTCAAGCTTCAGGAAGTAGAGGACTTGTATCGTCCCTTCAAGCAAAAGCGTAAGACGCGGGCTAGTGTTGCGAAGGAAAAAGGACTTGAGCCGCTTGCTAACTGGATCTTGGAGCAGCAAAGACAAGGGGATCCACAGACTGAAGCATCGAAATATATTGATGTGGAAAAGGGAGTAGAGAGCGCAGACCAAGCGCTGCAAGGCGCACTGGATATCATTGCCGAGAACATAGCAGATGATCCTGCGATCCGCTCTTGGGTTCGCCAGTATACAGCAAGTCAAGGTATTCTTGTGTCTGAAGCAAAGGATGCAGAACAAGAATCTGTATACGAAAATTACTATAGTTACCGTGAACCTGTACACAAAATGCCACCTCACCGCATCCTAGCAATTAACCGTGGTGAGCGTGAAAATATATTAAAGGTAGGCATTGAGGTCGTCACTGATAAAATTCATGCCTATATCGCACGGAAGATCATTAAAGGGCCATCCCCGGTGAAGGAACTGCTGGAAGCAGTGACTGAGGATGCCTACAAACGTTTGATTGCTCCTTCTGTAGAGCGTGAAGTTCGTGGAGAGATGACCGAACGTGGGGAGAACCAGGCGATTTCGATCTTCTCTGGCAATCTACGTAGCCTGCTGCTGCAACCGCCAGTAAAGGGACGTTGTGTGCTGGGTGTTGACCCTGCATACCGTACTGGCTGTAAGCTGGCTGTTGTAGACGATACAGGTAAGCTGCTAGAGGTAGCTGTGACCTATCCGACGCCGCCGAACAACAAGAAGCTCGAAGCTGCTGCTAAGTTTAAAGAGTTGATTGCTAAGTACGGCATTCAGCTCATCGTAATCGGCAATGGTACAGGCTCGCGTGAAACGGAGCAGTTTACAGCAGAAGTGATTGCCGAGATTGGCAATCCAGAGCTGGCGTACCTGATCGTTAATGAAGCGGGAGCGAGTGTCTATTCGGCTTCCAAGCTGGCGCAGGAGGAATTCCCGGATCTGGATGTAGCGGAGCGCAGCGCGGCTTCTATCGCCCGTCGTGTGCAAGACCCGCTGGCGGAGCTGGTGAAAATCGATCCGAAAGCTATTGGTGTGGGACAGTACCAGCATGACGTCTCCCAAAAGCATCTGGAGGAGAGTCTTAAAGCCGTCGTGGAATCAGCGGTAAACCATGTTGGCGTGGATGTGAACACGGCATCTCCTGCCTTGCTTTCTTATGTGGCAGGAGTTAATGGAACAATTGCTAAGAATATCGTTAAATTCCGGGAAGAGAACGGCAAGTTCACGACTCGGAAGCAGCTGCAAAAGGTACCTCGTCTAGGTGCCAAGTCCTATGAGCAATGTATCGGCTTCCTGCGGATTCCAGGTGGAGACAACACCTTGGACCGCACGCCTATTCACCCCGAGTCCTATCCGGTGGTGGATCGTTTGTTCCGTGAGCTAAGCCTCGATGTGAATAAGCTTGGCAGCAAAGAAGTGGCCTCACAGCTTGAGGTGCAAAATGCCGAGGAGCTGGCTGTGAAGCTGGATGTCGGCGTACCTACGCTGCGCGACATCCTGGAGAGCTTGCAGCGTCCGGGCCGCGATCCGCGCGAGGAGCTGCCGTTGCCGATCTTCCGCACTGATGTGCTGAAGATCGAGGACCTGGTTCCTGGCATGGAAATGCAGGGAACCGTCCGCAATGTTATCGATTTCGGCGCATTCGTCGATATCGGCATCAAAAACGATGGGCTGGTGCATATTTCCCAGCTCAGCGGCAGCTTTGTGAAGCACCCGATGGACGTTGTCTCCGTAGGAGACAATGTTACCGTCTGGGTGATGGGGGTTGACCTGAAGAAGGGCCGGGTCAGCTTGACGATGCGTCCGCCGCGTGTTGAGGCGGGAAGCGTAAAGTAGACAGATCGCAGTGATCCTCAAAGAACGACAACAAGAAGCCAGTCTCCATTATTGGGGACTGGCTTCTTGTTGATTATTTTCAGCTGGAACCCTTTTTGTCATTATAGAAGTGAAGGACGTGCACTCTTTGGGTAAGTTTAGAGTAACAGTTGAACTAATGGCTTATTACTAGGAGGAGATAGAGGTGGGAAATCCATTGAAAGAATTAAAAAATAGTGTGAATGGCCTGAAGCAATCCCTTGACGGAGTTAAGCAATCAGTAGAGGGGTTGAAAGAACCTATAGATGAGATGAAGGGAAACATTCAGATCACGTTGGAGCAGGCGAAGGACAGATCTGAGGGATTCAAATCGGAGATCAATCGTATGAAGGAATGTGTGGAGGAAACTAAGCTGGTTGTTAATGAGGCGAAGGAAACGGTAATGGAGGCGGGTGAGGTGCTTTACACTCAGAAACGCTATAAAAGATTGTTGAAGAAGCAAAACCGAAAAACGAAGCCTGCAAAGGCAGGCCGCCGTTTACTATAATCAGCTGGAAGTCCAAACATTTACCGCAGTTACGAAATCTTTTTAATTATAGGAATGAGAAGGAACCGCATTTAAAAAAATCTGCAACAGCTCATTTACCGAAGCCTCCATATTGGAACGTTGCTCAGCTGCAAGCCAATCCTCTTGAATGATGATGTAGCTGCAGGAGCTGCTTTTTAAATAGCTGTATATTATTTGTGCTTCGTCAATTTCATGGCGGCCGATCGCTGCCGGGGTCTGATTGGGTTCACTGTGAAAAGTGGTCATAATCGCTGACTTTATTGCCGCTTGCAGGTGGGTGATATCCGGTTGATCATATTGTAGCTTGGTATGGGACAGGATACGGTTGCCCTTGAGCAGAATGAGTTTAAGCGTCTGTTCATTCATGGCCTCAAGAACTGCAATATTCTGATTCTCTTGAGCGAATTCGATGACCTTCTCTTTGTGAATCAGGAAGCTGACAGCTCCAATATAATCCCTGTATTTGGCGGCGGTTTCGAAGTCATAGTGCTCCGCGGCCACTGCCATCCGCTGCTCCATTTCCTCGAGGATGCTGGAATCTGAGCCGTTTAGTAAGCCAATGACCCGATCAATAATTTTATTATATTGAACAGCGGCATCTCCGCCTGCACACATCCCAATGCATAGGCCAAGCGAATGGTTTAGGCATAGGGAATTTTTAAAGCTAGGGTTGCTGCAAAGGATTTTTGAGCTTTCTTTAATGCCTTGTACTGCCCGTTCAACCGTGCTTCTGCTTGTATAGGGACCCAAAACCTGAGTGCCTTCTTTGACCGCAGGATCATACGTAATCTCTAACGAACGTATTTTTTCATTCGCTCCTATTACGATATAGGTATAAGCCTGCGGATTTTTCATTTTTTTATTGTACATGGGTTTGATCTCTTTAATTAATTTGCATTCCAGCATAAAGGCTTCGAATTCTGTATCCGTAAGGATGATTTCCAGATCTTTAATATTTCTTACAAGTTGCTTAACCTTTGGGGAATGAGATTTTGAGTTTTGAAAATAGGATTGGACTCTCCGTTTTAACTGTTTTGCCTTGCCAACATATATAATATGACCGAGATTATCCTTCATGAGATAAACGCCGGGAGTTAGGGGAAGGCTTTTAAGTTTTTCTGTTAAATGAATGATAACCCCGCCCTCTCATAAGAGTTGTATGATTGATAGTTTTAGTATAAGCTTGCAACCTTCATTTGTTCAAATCAGTCTAAAGAGTGAAGGATCGAAGCTAAGGAGGGATCTTATGTACTTCGCAAAAAAAATCGGTGGGCTGGCGCTGATAGCAGCAATGTTATGGCTTACAGCATGTAGCGGAACGCCAGAAGCAGGGACGGAGCCGAAGCAGACGCCAGAGCAGACACAAAAGCAGACGCAAAAGCAGGCAGAGCAGACGCAAAAGCATGCACCAGAGCAGACGGAAAAGCAGACGCCAGAGCAGACATCAACTGCACAGTCAGCGGCTACTACGGAATCACCACAGGAGACTGAGACATCAAGTACGGGGCAGCCGCAGGATCTAGAGGGATTACCGCCATCAGTTGAGGAAGCAGCGACGACGGTTATAAGGTCAATTAAAAACAAGGATATGAAGCAATTAGCGGCATGGGTACATCGGGATAAAGGGCTACGTTTCTCTCCATATGCATACGTGGATACAAAAAATGATCTTGTATTCACCCGGGAGGAAGTAGAAGGATTAATGAATGACTCTACCAAAAGAGTCTGGCGAACATTTGCTGGCTCCGGTGATTTAATCGAGCTGACATTCGCAGATTACTACAAGCGGTTTGTTTATGATGCGGACTTCATTCAGAAGGCCGAAATTGCTGTGAACAAGGGGCTTGGGCAAGGGACGACGATCAATAACTTAAACGAAGTGTATCCTAAGGAGCAATATGATTTCGTTGAATATCATATTGCTGGTATCGATCCTTCTGTCGAGGGTATGGATTGGCGCAGCCTGCGTCTAGTCTTCGAAAAGATCGGAGAAGACCATGCATTAGTCGGCATTATTCATGATCAATGGACGCCTTAGCTTACGGACCCAGATGACGCTATTATGGACGCCTTAGCTTATGGACCCAGATGATGCTATTATGGACGCCTTAGCTTACGGACTCAGATGGCGCTATTATGGACGCTGTTTGCCTGCTTCAACTTATTATTCACGTCCGTTGGTATACGCTGATCCTTACGGACCCAAATGACGTTATTCGCGTGTTTTTAGCGATTAGAGCACAGTTTCGGACTCCAGTGCAACTATTCATTACAAAAAGGCACATTTATGGTGCTTTTTGTGCCGATAGCGACGATGGAGTCCTTTAGTAGTCCAAATGTGCGATTATACTGCGAATAAGGTCATCTGGGTCCGATAGCTACTGCAACCCCATCCGCTGCAAATCCATCTGCTGCACACCTAACTGCTGCACACCTAACTGCTGCACACCTAACTGCTGCACACCTAGTTGCTGCACACCTAACTGCTGCACACCTAGTTGCTGCACACCTAACTGCTGCACACCTAGTTACTGCATACCTAACTGCTACACACCTAACTGTTGCACACCATCTGCTACGTTCGCATACCGTAAACATTGGAGCATCGCTGACCTGTATTTTGTTTTTGGCTACCTGCTTTAGCGGATTTTCATATTCGTTGATACAGGATGAGCCTTACGGACCTAGATGACGCTATTCGCGTGTTTTTAGCGATTAGGGCATAGTTTCGGACTCCAGTGCAGCTATTCATTAGAAAAAGGCATATCTATGGTGCTTTTTGTGCCAATAGCGACGATGGAGTCCTTTAGTAGTCCAAATGTGCGATTATACTGCGAATAAGGTCATCTGGGTCCGATAGCTACTGCAACCCCATCCGCTGCAAATCCATCTGTTGCACACCTAGTTGCTGCACACCTAACTGCTGCACACCTAGTTGCTGCACACCTAGTTACTGCATACCTAACTGCTACACACCTAACTGTTGCACCCCATCTGCTACGTTCGCATACCGCAAACATTGGAACATCGCTGATCTGTATCTTGTTTTTGGGTACCTGCTTCAGCGGATTTTCATATCCATTGATATACGCTGAGCCTAACGGACCCAGATGACGCTATTCGCGTGTTTTTAGCGATTAGGGCATAGTTTCGGACTCCAGTGCAGCTATTCATTAGAAAAAGGCATATCTATGGTGCTTTTTGTGCCAATAGCGACGGTGGAGTCCGATAGTATCGTGAAATTGGCATTTTTCTGCGAATAAGGTCATCTGGGTCCGATAGAAGCTACGTCCGTGCAAATATGATCTAATCGCTCGAAGTTTGATGTTCATCCCGTCAAGTAGCCTCTTGCACACAAAAATGATCTAATCCCTGGAAGTTTGATGTTCATCCCCGTCAAGTAGCTTCATGCACACAAAAATGACCTAATCGCTCGAAGTTTGATGTTCATCCCCATCAAGTAGCTTCATGCACACAAATATGATCTAATCGCTCGAAGTCTGATGTTCATCCCCGTCAAGTAGCTTTATGCACACAAAAATGACCTAATCGCTCGAAGTCTGATAATCATCACTGCCCAGTAATCAGCATTTCTGAGCCTGAGTTAGCTTGCGAACCCAGCGACGTTATTTGCAAATTTATTGCGATTGGAGCACAGTTCGGGCCCAGTGCAGTTATTCGTTAGAAATAGGCCCATATGGGATGTTTTTTTAAGACAATAGTAATTATGTAGTTCGATAGCGGCTGCATCCGTTACCTAATCATTCGGAGTTTGGAGTTTGGATAAAGGGGGAAGGAACAACAAACAACAAACAAGGGATGCTTCAGTAGCCATATGATGGCTATTGAGGCATCCCTTATTTGTTTATAAAAATGAACTTAGATACCTGAGGAAAGGGAAGAGAGGCGAAGGGGAACTTTGGGACTGTAGGAGCGATAGCAACCGCTGCTAAGATTTCCATGGGAAAGCCATCTTCGTAAGCATAAGCTTCTCCGTATCTCAGCCGTCATAAACGGTAGCTGGAAATCCAAATATTCATCGCAGCTGCGACTGACCCTTAACTCTAAAACCCTCAAGTTCAATTTATATTATTGTGCCGCGCTAGACGAATAAGAGGCGGAGCCAGTTACAGGTTGAGCGATAGCTTTGTATCCATCTGGCAGATAAGTGGCAACAGATGCTTTTGTGATCACCTGCGCGTACATTTTCCCTGGTTCAGGAGCAGTCACGTTAAAGTAAATCACAGCTGTATTGTCTTTACCAAATTCGATTCGCTCAATCACCAGCCCATACCCGGGGTTAGGTAGATTATTAACGGTAAGGGTGGCTTTATTTACGCCTTCACCCGCTTTGGTCAACGTAAACTCTGTTTCGTAGGTTGGAGTAGTGGGACTGCCATTAGATACAATTACACGTTTAGCAAAAGCGGCTGCATCATAGATCAGAGCGGCTGCTTCAGAGCGGGTAATAGCATCATTCGGCCGGAAACTACCGTTCTTATCGAGTGTGGCAATATGTGTATTCAGCAGGATCTGGAGACTATTTATAACCTCTGTAGAGAGTTTATCGCCATCCTTAATGTCTACATACATCAGCGTAACAGGGAAGTTACCTTTACTTTGCAACGCTTGCGTCAATAAGTGCGCGAACTGAGCACGGGTGATAGTTCCATTAGGATCCACTGTCCGGTCGAGTGAAAGGCCATTTTGCTTGGCAGTCAGGAAAGCCGAAGCATACCAGGCCTTGTCGTTCACTTTATCAAAATAATCACTGGCTTTGGAAGAACTACTACCTGCCGCTGGTTGCGGAGTCAGATTCAGACCCCCAACGATGAATTGTATCCCTTGCGCAAAGCTTACTTTAGATTTAGGAGCAAACTTATCTTTTTCTACTCCGTTTATAATCCCCTCTTTATGCAAAGAGTTGATTTTTGCTTCCGCAGGATCACCTTTCAAATCTGAAAAAGCAAAAGCGGATGCCCCAAAAGACACACTCGCTGCCAAAATGCCGCAGGCTATAGTCATTTTTTTAGCGTTATTTATGAATAATGGTTTTTTCATTTGCGTCACCTCCATACTCTTAGATGGTAGATTAGACCAAAATGTTGCATAGAATTTAAAATATTATAACGGTTCAAGTAAAATATTATCCACGCAGTAGCGATTCGGCACCATCTACATAAATTTCAGTTCCCGTCACATGAAAAGATTCATCCGATGCGAGAAATAATACCAGATTGGCAACCTGCTCAGGCTTACCCGGTGCATTTTCCAGCGGATGATTACCTTCCGGAAACTCCACAGGAATCTTCACTTCTTGAAGATCATCGCTTTTATACGTATTATCTCCAATTTGTGTATCGATTGATCCAGGACAGATGGCATTTACACGGATGCCGTATTGCGCCAGCTCTAGTGCAGCCATTTTCATAAAAGCAACTTGTCCTGCCTTGGAAGATGAGTAAGCGGAAGCGCCAATGTTCGAGAATACTCGGTTGCCGTTAATGGAGCTGGTGATAATGATGCTGCCGCCATTTTCTTTCATGTGGGGGATGGCGTATTTTACTGTGGCAAAGGTGCTGCGTAGGTTGGTATCCAGTGTCTGGTCCCAATCTTCGATTTCTAGTGTTTCGATGGGAGACCATGTACCATTAATGCCAGCATTGGCAAAAACAATATCAATCTTCTCGGCCGCCTCTCCAACCTTACGAATACTTTCTTCGACCAGACCTGGATTGGAGACATCGCATTCAATTACTGTTGCTGTACCGCCAATAGATTCAATCTCACGTTTAGTTTCATAGGAATCCTCGGGAGTGCGGTCAAGCATATATACCTTAGCTCCCTGTTGGGCAAACCGTATCGCTGTAGCTTTTCCAATACCGGAACCAGCACCTGTAACCACTGCAACTTTATCCTGTAAACGTTTATCTGTCATGATGAATTTCCTCCTCGGCGTTAAATTTCTTATATTAGTAATTACATACCCGGCATAGCTGAATCTAACCATTTGAACTGGAGGGTGGAACAACGTGGATGGATATATTACTATGGAACATAAGGATGTAAATAATATAAATTCAGATAAATTTAGATAAATCTAGCTCATGATAGGGGAACTATAGATGATTCAGCAGCAGGGAGCAGAACGGATTAATGTGGGGATATTTGCCCATGTGGACGCCGGGAAGACAACAACAACGGAGCATATTTTGTATGAAAGCGGTCGCATTCGAGCGCTTGGCAGCGTAGATACGGGGACGGCATTGACGGATTCTATGGATGTGGAGCGGCAGCGGGGGATCTCCGTACGGGCGGCATTGGCTTCTTTTGCTTGGAAAGGTGTGCAGATTAATCTGGTCGATACCCCGGGGCACGTCGATTTTCTGTCCGAAGTTGAGCGGTCTTTGCGGGTGATGGATTGTGCGGTGCTTGTTCTTTCAGCCGTGGAGGGTGTGCAGGCCCAAAGCGAGATGATCTGGAACGCGCTGCGCAAGCTGGGAATCCCCACACTTATTTTTGTGAACAAAATGGATCGTGTAGGTGCTGACCCTGAAGCTGTGCTGGCAGAGGCGCGAAATTATTTGTCTAGTGATATTATTCCAGTTCAGCAACCCATCGGCAAAGAGAAGGAGTACATAGGAGCAAGAGATTTATGGGAGAATGAAGCTGATGCTAACAAGCGAACAGAATTATTAGAGGCTTTAGCTGAACGGGACGAAGAGCTGTTGGAGAAGTATATGTCAGGTAGTCCGATTGATTTGGCTGAATGGAAAAAATATATGAAAACAGCTTCCTCATCAGGTCGCTTTTTTCCGATGGTTTATGGCGTCGCCGCCAAGGGGCTTGGGATTAATGCCTTGCTGGATGCGATGGTTGAGTATTTTCCGCGCGCTGGTGGGAATGTGGAGGGTCCGGTGTCAGGCATCGTATACAATATTCAACGTGATAAAAGTATGGGACGGATGGCGTTTGTCCGCCTTTATGAAGGGACGATTCGTAACCGCGATACGCTGTTGAATTATACGCAGGATATTCAGGGAAAAGTGACCCAGATCCGCAAGGTCGAAGGTGGTCGGACCGAGGATGTTGGAGCGCTTGAAGCGGGAGATATTGCTGTTATCTATGGTCTTTCCGGGGTGCGCATCGGAGATGTGCTCGGCCATCCGGGGGCCATTCCGGAGGAGGCGAAGCTGGCTGTACCGCTGCTAACGGTGCGTGTATTCTGGGAGCCAGATATGGATGACCATAAGGTTATCGGGGCGCTGCAGGAGCTGGCGGATGAAGATCCGCTTTTGGATGCGCAGTGGCTGCAGGATGAGCGGGAGCTGCATATCAAAGTAATGGGACCGATTCAGCTGGAGATTCTGAACAGTGTTCTGGAGGAGCGATATGCGCTGAAGGTTACTTTCGGTCAGCCTTCTGTCATTTATAAAGAAACGCCAGCCCGTGCAGGGGAAGGTTTTATCGCCTACACGATGCCGAAACCGTGCTGGGCGATTTTGCGGTTTCAGATTGAGCCTGGACCTCCGGGCAGTGGTTTAGTCTACGATTCGATAGTGCGGAGTTCCGATCTGCTGCCGCAATACCAGAGCGAAACCGCACGTCGTGTCCCGGAAGCCTTGCAGCAGGGTTTGTATGGCTGGGAGGTTACCGACCTTAAAGTGACCTTGACCGAGGGACAGCATCATGTATGGCATACCCATCCGCTGGATTTTGCTGTGGCGACTCCGATGGGAATTATGGACGGACTCGCTCGGGTAGGCACTAAGCTTCTGGAGCCGATTCTGCAGGTTCGCATCGTGGTCCCTGAGGAGAATGGCGGCCGGGTGATGAACGACCTCGTGCAGATGCGCGGCACGTTCGAGCCTCCCGTGCTGCAAGGCGAACGGATGATTATCGAAGGACGTCTGCCGCTGGCAACGTCACTCGATTATCCTGTCAGCTTAAGCTCCTACACGAAGGGGCGCAGCACGTTTACTTCTTTTTTTGCCGGCTATGAAGAATGTCCACCAGACGTATCTGCTGAGCGCACCCGCCGGGGCGTGAACCCACTTGATCAGGCGAAATATATATTAAGCGTGCGAAAGGCACTGCAAGGGTAAATTGAGGTAGAAGGACTATTGAGACTAATAGGCAGGGTGAAGACAAAGGAGCGTGTCAGCGATGTTAGTACTAAGATATACTCAGAAATTATTAAAAGATATGAAAGTAGCTCCAGTAGAAGTAGAAGACATCTCCTCCTTTTTTAGTTGGCACGTGAATATTATGCAACTCAGAAAAAAACATATTTTATTTGTACATGATGCAAGCCGGTTATGTATATTATTGGATGGAATAAGAAGTGGTCAAGCTGATAAATTGGTTGAAAAGTTCAGAATAGAACTTAAGGAGTATTTATTGCAGGAGGGTTTTAAGAAGCAGCTCATAAATCAGTATTTACTAGAGGCCGGAGAAATCACTATATCCCGTACAAATAATAAAAGTGTACTTGGAACAATGAATGAAATAACACTATACAATTCGGTAGCTCAAAGTGATTTCAGCTTGCTTGAGAGGAATAAGTGGTTGAACACTATTATATATAAACCTATTGATTATAAAGAGCCCATTAATGTCTTTAGAGAATCCTTAAATAGTTACTATTCATAAGCAAGTACTGTCAATCTTGGACTAGCTGAAGCTTTTATCGGAAATCTGAGGGGGAAATAAATTGAAGATTAGAGAAGCAACAGCTAGTGAAATAGACGGGATCGCTTTTGTCCACGCTGCGAGTTGGAAAACCACGTACAGAGGGCTAATTTCGGACGAGTTTCTCGATAAAATCACAGTGGAAGCAAGAAGAAAGCTCTGGATTCGGAATTTTGAAAACCCCAATAAAGACGAGGTTATGTATGTGGCCGAAGATGGGGCTGGGACGATTATTGGTTTTGCAAATGGAGGAGCGCGAAGAGGGTCAGATCTCTCTGATCTCTATGATGCGGAGCTATATGCACTCTATTTGCTTAAGGAACAGCAAGGAAAGGGTCTTGGAAGGCAACTCATAAGAAGCGTAGCACAGAATTTATTGGAGAAAAATTATAGCTCGTTCATGACTTGGGTGGTAACAGGAAATCCCGCGATTCATTTCTACCACAAAGTGGGTGGGCAATCTGTTGCGACAAAAGAAGTGAAGATTGGGAATGAGATTGTTGAAGAGATCATGATCGGGTGGAGGGATATTGGGGTTGTTGGGGATTAAGAGCCAAGGGGAGCGATGTGCAGAAGCTTTTAACTGTATTTTGTACAACTATAATCCTGCAAATAACCCGCCAAAGGATATAACTGTATTTCGTACATCTATTTTTGTGATTTAATACTCTATGGGCACATTTTATAGTTTTTAAGTGTACAGAATACAATTAAAGTCCTGATGATCCCCTTTGGATGCGGAATAAGTGTATGAAATGCAGTTATTTTACGAGTTCATTAAGCTCCGTGCACAAAACTATCTAGAGAAGGCCAGGTTTTTTTCGCTAAAAAATAGGATGAGTTAAAGGTTGTGAGAAAGTGAGCGATAAACAAGCACGGCTATTACGTATGGAGCAACTGAAAAAAAGAGTGAAAATAGAAAACCCACTAGGTTCTCTTTACAGTGAGTGTATCGAAGCTTTAGGTCCCAACACAAGAATATATAGTTTAGAAAAGTCGTCCGAGATTGTATCTATGATGGAGAGTATAGTTAATTTCACACAGTGGGCGCGGATTGACTGGGAATCTATTGATCAAAAGAAATCCTTTAAGACGCCGGAAGAATTGAAAGACATAGAATCTATTTTATTGCGTGATAACTATTTTATTGTGTGGAATGAGATCAATCTTCCGGTAGTGGAAACTAATTTAAATAATATTATAAATAACTTCAATGATGTTATTGCTGTTGGATTTGATACATGGATTATAAATATGGATAAAGGAATTATCATTGAAAGCTATCACGAGGGGGATCTGACAGTGGGTTGGATCACGCCTCCCTCACTACCAGCTTAACCATAGGCTCTAATGGATGCATAGAGAGTGAAAAATGTACGTAATTCACACTGCGCTAATAACCTCAAGTTTATTCTTCCTACACGGAACAAGCTTACATTAAGTATAAGAGTTTTAATATAAAGTATTAGCCTATAGACTCTATTCCCCCTCAGACTCAGCCTTCTTCCGCGCCCGGAAGCGCCGCACCTTCATAAGGTTGCCACAAGCTTTGTCATCGCAGTACCGCTTGGAGCGGTTGCGTGTATCATCGTAATAGACCCAGAGGCAATCGGGATTCTCGCAGATGCGGAATCTGGTGGGTTCTTTTTCAAGCAATGCCTCGGCAAAAGACGCCGCAATCTCCGCCATCACCTGTTCCCAACCGCTATGGAGTGGCAACAGCTTTATTTCCGCTTGCTCGTCGCTTTTCCATACAATTCGCCGTGTAACAGGACCCTTGTCCAAATAGATATTGAGCTGTTCAAGCATTTCTCCATACACCGTGTTTCCTTGCACAATAGCCTGTACCCAGTTCCATAGTAGTGAGCGAAGCTTTTTAAGCTGCGCCATTTCTATCGTGTTCGGCATCTGTGTTTCTAAAAGAGAATACTCCTTCAGCCATTTAAAAACCCATTCTTCTTCATCGAGCCTGTCCCGATCTTTATTCTTATCACCTGTTCGCCAATCCCGCCAGTAGCTGTTAATGAAATCCTCCCACAACACGGTCTGTTCATCCTTTCCGATTCAACGCTCATTACAAATCATTGTAACAGTTAAAAATAAGTTTAGCTAGTTACTTGAATACAATCTGGAAATATGCTACATTTCTTTTGTAACCACTATATTATGGTTTAAGTCGTTACATATTAGTTCGCTTTGAAGTAGTTCTTTTTGAAGCTACACCATGAAGTTTATGTTTACACAAATTTTTAGGAGGTTGAACATGCAAAATAAAATCAGTGAGGTCTTGCTCCAAAATTGGGATTATTGCATGGATATCGAGGATTGGGCTCCGCCGCTTAGCGATGCGCTGGAAGGTGTGGATAGCAAACAGGCTCTCTGGAAGCCAGAGGGTGGGGCGGCCAATTCTATCTGGGAAACGGTTAACCATCTAACTTATTATAAGGTGCGTTTGCTGCGAAAGCTAAAAGGGTTGCCCAAACAACCCGATGCTGAAAGCAACGATGATACCTTTACTGTAACAGCTGAAGGAGAAGAAGCATGGGCGAAAGCCGTTGCAGACCTGAAGGACGTGCATGCTGCTCTTAGAGAAATCATTGAAGCGTTGGAAGAAGGCGCGTATGATTGGGGCGGTTCGGGTCATGCGCCAGGGGAAGAGGTAATGAGCCTTATCTTACACGATTCTTACCATACTGGACAAATTATTATGCTGCGTAAATTGCAGGGTTCATGGGTGTCCAACCGTAGTTTTAATTAGAACCTCCACATTTAAAAATACAAGCCGTACACTGCTATTCCGGTATAACCGGGTCAGCGGAGGTACGGTTTTTTTGTGTGCAACTCTGGTAGGCACGAGTATATATTCTATATTGTTTTTTTTGGTTGATTTGGATAAATTAAAACGCGATATGGATATGGGCTCAGAAACTAATCACTGATATCATATAATCCACAGGCTGAATTAACAAATAACTAGAGCTGCAGATGATTCCTGAAGATTTAAGGGTCATCTTTTTTGATGAGGAATCAAGTTTATCAGGCGGAAGGGAGTGTAAAGATTGACGAGGTTTGGACAGTTAAACACATTGCGTAATCAAATTTTCCTGGGTTTCATGTTTGTCATGGTGATCGTGCTCGCCACGGTTGGTTTTTTTATGTACGGGCAAGTTTCGGTTCTATTACGCAATAGTGCGGAGAAGCACATTGAACAGACTGCAGTTCAGGCAACGGGCAAATTGGATGTACTGATCCGGCAGATTAATACGTTGACGGCGCAAGTGGCAACCAACGCCTCCATTCAGCGATTGCTCGCTCAAGAGGCTGAAGGAAAGCCGATCAGTTTCGCCGAACGTCAAACCATCCAGCAGGAAGTACGTAAATATGAGGCGTATGCGACAGGGATTCGTTCCATTGAGCTGTATGCAGGTGATTATCAGAAATTACTTTCGGTTGATGACGCCAGCCTGAACAATCGAGTATCCGAAGAATGGATCAGCCGGGTGGACGAGGGCAAAGGACGTCTCGTATGGTTTGGACTTGACCCGCGGAATTCGGATATCGTCATTGCGATTCGTAATATTAGGCTGATTGATCATTCATTCACGAAAGCTGGCTATATTATGGTTCAAATTGAGAAAAGTTACTTCCAGCTTACGGATGAGGTGGACAGCTCACAGGCGGAAACGCGTGAATTAATGAGATTATTTGATGAAGCGGGACGGCAAATTTCTTCCGATTTTTCCGTAAATGTCAATGCAAATAAGATACTGGATCATGGAGGAGAAAAGGTTGAGGTTGGCGGAGAAGACTACATTGTAATTCAGAAGCAGTCCAAGGCAACAGGTTGGAGGCTAGTAATCCTCACTCCAGTTGACTATACGACAGAGGGGATATCTGTCCTTCGTACAGCGATCATCGTATCCGGTGTTGTTGGCAGTTTATTGTTTCTCATCTTTACTTTTATTTTATCCACGATGATTACAAGGCCCATACTGAATTTGATAAAAGTGATGCGCGGTTCGCGATTTGGAACCTTGAAACCGATTTCAGTCACTTCTACCACTATGGAGATCAATGAGCTCAATAATACTTACAACCAGATGGTTCACTCTCTGAATGAACTAATTGAAGTCGTCTATCAGAAGGAGATCGTCCAGAGTCGCACAGAATTAAAGGCACTTCAGGCTCAAATCAATCCGCACTTTCTATTTAACACATTAGAAGCATTCTACTGGGCCCTCGATGAAAAGGGTGAGGAGGAATTAGCTCAAATTGTGGTTGATATGTCGGGGCTTTTTCGTTATGTCATCAATCGAACTGATGATGATGAATGGGTGACTATCGGCGATGAGCTCGACCATGCCGAAAGATATTTGAAGATTATGGAGATGCGTATGCTCGACAGGTTATCCTGGCGGATTGAGTCAGATGAAGCTTGCCGAAGTGTCCCGCTACCGAAGCTGTTAATCCAGCCTCTTGTCGAAAATGCGATTCTTCATGGCGTAGAGCAAAGGGTTGGACCGGGGACAGTCATGCTAATTGTCAGACCTTCAAGTCGTCCGGGATATACATTGGTTACGGTAACTGACGATGGTCCAGGGATGGATGCAGCAAAGATATCGTCTATCTATCACACCATGGAGAAGGGGAGCATGAGGTCTTCCAAAGGGACTGGGATTGGTATTGCTAATATAGAGCGGAGACTGAAACTCAGTTACGTAGACAATACGGACGGGCTTGAAATACGAAGTGAAGAAGGTTATGGAACTAGCATCTCTTTTGAAATACCGAATGAACCTGGAGAGGGGAAAAACACGTGAAAACTATACTCATCGTAGATGATGAACCGAGAACAAGAGAAGGGGTTCGTAAAACATTAGAAGCCTGGTCATCCGGTCAATATCGCATCGAAACCGCAGCAAGCGGTGTTGAGGCACTGGCATGGCTGCAAAATAACGAAGTTAATCTGCTTATTACCGATGTGCGCATGCCTGAGATTGGAGGGCTAGAATTAGTTGAAAAGCTGAACGAAATGCCTCATCCTCCAGTGGTTATTGTGATCTCCGGCCATCCTGAATTTGACTATGCACAGAAAGCCTTGCAGTTTGGTGTAGTTGAATATTTACTGAAGCCACTCGACAAAACGAAGCTGGTCCGAGCAGTGGAATTAGCATTGAAACGCAAGGATGATATTTATCGAATCGAACGAATGGAGAAGCTGATCGATCCCAAGCTTATGGAAACGGTACAGCAGGAGAAAGTGTATAGCACTCAAGTGCGTGAGGCACTCCAATACTTAGACGAACATCTTCACGAATCGATATCCATGCGTGATATAGCGGATCAATTACACATGAATGCCAGCTATTTCAGCGTCCTTTTCAAAGAGCAGACGGGACTGACTTACAGTGAATATGTAACGAGAAGGAGAGTACAACGAGCCAAAGAACTACTGGTGAGCACCCGGTTGTCTATTGCTGAAATCGCGGAACAAGTAGGCTATCAAACAGCCAAATATTTTGTGAAGGTATTTCGTGCACTCGAAAATGTTAGTCCAGGGCAATACCGCCAGAACGTCATGACCACGGAGGAAAGAATCCAATAATAGTGGTATTAGTCCCAATCCTTATGACCTTACGACATCATGGGATCCAAGCTACAATTTAGTTAAGCGGTTACAAGGCCGCTAGACAACAATAGAAAAGGGGTTGTAAGCGTGCGCAATAAAAAATGGACAATATTGTTCTTAACGATGTGCCTCGTTCTTGTCACAGCTGGTTGTGGTCAAAAAGATAACAATGCAGGTGAATCTAAAGGTAGTGCAAATGGGGGAAGCGACAAAGTCACCGTTAACTTCATGCATTTATGGCCAGAAGGTGTTTCTGCCGGACAAAATAAAATTGTTAATCAAATCATTAAAGAATATCAAACAGAGCATCCCAATGTTGTAATCAAGCAAGAGGTTCTGGACAACGAGCAATACAAAAATAAGCTGAAGGTATTATCTGCTTCTAACGAATTGCCAGACGTTGGGGTAACTTGGGCCGCTGGCTTTTTACAGCCTTACGTTGAAGGAAATCTGTTCGCACCTGTAGATGACTTGTTGAATGGTGAATTAAAAGACAAGTTCGTCGCAGGAACTACAGAAGCTTATGCTATTAACGATAAAACGTATGCGCTTCCACTTGAGTTTAACATCGCACCTATCTACTACAATAAAGCTATTTTTGAAAAGTATAATCTTGAGGTTCCACAAACCTACGATCAGTTTAAGCAAGTTGTAAAAACACTATCTGATGGGGGCATTGCACCGATTGCTCTCGGCAATAAGGATCGCTGGACAGGATCGCTTTGGTATATGTATCTGGCTGATCGGATCGCAGGCCAACAGGCACTTGCAGGTGCGATCAGTGGATCAGGCTCATTTATGGATGAAGGATTAGTAAAGGCGGCATCAGAGGTCCAATCACTTGTAGACAGCAATGCATTTGTTAAGGGATTCAACGGTTTATCAAATGAAGAGGCAAAATCAGAGTTCGTAAATGGCAAGGCGGCAATGTACATGATGGGATCATGGGATCTGCCAAACTTCACAACGAATGAAGAAATTCCACTGGAATTCCGTAATAGTGTTGGTTTCTTCAAATTCCCGACAGTTGAAGGCGGGAAGGGAGACATTAACAGCTGGGTAGGTGGACCAGGTGTAGGATTATTTGTTGCTGAGAACTCTGAGGTAAAAGAAGAAGCAAAATTATTCGTCGAGTATTTCGTATCCAAATGGGGAGAGCAATCCGTAACTGGAGCAGGCGTTATTCCAGCTACGAAGGTGGACACCGCCACACTGGATCTACCACAGCTCTACATCGATTTGTTTAACGAAATGAACAAAGCTAGCAGCATCACTTTATTCGCAGATGTTCAAATGCGTGCCAATGCAGCAGAAACGCATCTGAATATGATCCAGGCTCTTTTTGGCAAAGCGGTGACGCCAGAGAAGTATTCCGAGGAGCATGACGCGGCCATCTCTAAAGGCAACTAAAGCTTCGACAACTAGGCGAAGGGGACAATTAGCTTATCCGGCAGCGTGATGCCGGATAAGCCTTTCCTCAAACGGTTTATGAAGGAAAGGAGTAGGACACTTTGGATAAAGTGATGTCTAACAAAAAAATAATCGCGTTATATGTATTTCCCGCCTTGCTTCTCATTCTGGCTATTGTATATATTCCGATTGTTCTAACGGGTTATTATGGACTGAATAAATGGAATGGCATAGGTGCTCTGACTTTTATCGGATTTGATAACTATAAAGCTTTGCTAACAGACCAAACCTTCTGGAATAGTGCTTGGCATTCTCTGCAGTTAGCGTTGTTTTCTACCCTAAGTCTCATTATTTATTTGGCAATTGCTATGGTATTAGCCGCCCGGATCAAGGGAGCTAACTTGTTTCGCAAAATATATCTGATTCCGATGCTGCTATCGTCCGTTGCGATTGCGCAGCTTTGGCTAAGAATTTATCATCCGACGAACGGAATTGTGAACAGCTTATTAGTATCCATTGGTTTTGCTAATCCTCCTGCATGGCTTGCAGAGCCTACATTAGTTTTGTTTGCTTTATTTATTCCCATTCTGTGGCAATATGCTGGTTTCTATATTCTGATCTATTACGCAGCACTCAAGAATATCCCGACCTCTCTGGAAGAGGCAGCAAAGATTGACGGAGCCTCTGCCTTACAAATCGCTTGGAAAATAAAGCTTCCACTCGCAATGGAAGTCATTAAAGTTACGATTGTTCTGGCCGTTGTAGGTTCTCTGAAGTATTTTGACTTAATCTTTGTTATGACGGATGGAGGTCCTAATGGCTCTAGTGAAGTGATGGCGTCTTATATGTATCATCAGGCTTTTCGGGCTTATGATTTTGGCTACGGGAGCGCAATTGGTTTCTTCCTGCTCGTCATCTGTCTCGTCATTACTTGGGTCATTCGCAAATTAACTGCTACGAAAGATTCGATCCAATACTCATAAGGAGGGGCGCTTCATGATGTCTGGAACTGCAGGAAGGCTAGAAATCGGGCCAAAGACAGGCGGCGCTGGCACGGAGATCACACGTAAATTAGGCTACTCATTGCTATATATCGTGTTGATTGCCGTTGCTGCTCTGCAATTGTTTCCGCTTGTATGGCTGCTGTTTTTCTCATTAAAAAATAATCAGGAAGTGTTCAACCTTCCTGCTCTATCGTTGCCGATGAATCCTCATTGGGAGAATTACGCGAAGGTCTGGAATGTAGGGAACATCAACGTGTATTTCTTCAACAGCGTATGGATTACCATCGTGGCTACGGTGTTAACGGTTATCTTCGGGAGCTTGGTTACGTATGCAGTTACCAGAATGAAATGGAAGGGAAGCTCGTTCGTACTGGGATTGTTTATGGTAGCGATGATGATTCCTGTTCACTCCACGCTTATTCCGTTATTTAGTATATTCAATAAGATTGGCTTAACGGATCACCCTTTGTCACTTATTTTGTCTTATGTCGCTTTTAACATGCCGATAACGATTATGATTTTGCTGGGTTTCTATTACGCACTGCCACGCGAAGTGGAAGAGGCTGCAGTAATTGATGGTTGTTCCGTGAACAGAATGTTTTTTAGAATTATACTTCCTATGACAAGCTCGGTGATCGCGACTACAGCCATTATTAATATGATCTATAACTGGAACGAATTTATTTTTGTAAACACATTTATTAGTTCTGATTCTTACAAGACGCTGACCGTGGGGGTGCAAAACTTCATTGGTCAATATACGACGGATTGGGGTGCGATCGGGGCAACGCTTATGATCAGTATTTTGCCTATTCTGATTACATTCCTGTTCCTCAGTAACCGTATCGTTGAGGGAATTGCGGCGGGTTCGGTTAAAGGGTAAGTAGAAAGAAGACCTGAATTTCTCAGCTCGAAAAGCTGAAGAGAATTCCGGTCTTTTTTTAATCCAATCTAGAATTTTGATTCAATCTTGAAAGCCTCGGGTTAATGGAGGCTATCAAAGATGAACATTCGAAAGGAGAGATTGCTGATGGAACCGGGCTATAAGGATAGAAGTGTTGAAGTGGAGCATAGGGAGGTACAACGGAAATCGGATTCCAGCGTTGTCGCATCTACCTTTATTAAATATGCTGCTTACATTATTATATTTTTTGGTTTTCTGTTCTTTTTGGTTAAATATGTATTTCCTAAGTTTTAATAAGGATTGATTCTTAAGGCGGAGTCTTATTGTTTCTCTGCGATGATCTTTTTTATTACTGCTATAGTTTCTGGTGCAGCATTCTCCAGCATAAACTCAATTGCAGCGAACTGCCGCATAACGTACCTGTGCTCAAGCTTTTCTAAAGGGTTGAAAAAGCCTTCCGGATAATCGATAATCTCCAGATCCCGCTCCGTGACCTGTCCTATGTATTCAAAGGCGTATTCGAATGTACCTTCCGAAATATATAAATCGACGATTTCTTCAATTCGCTTGCGATCAATATGATCCACGACAGTTAGATAATTAGGTGCACTCCAGTAGGCCCCATTTAGACAAGCACCACTTTGGATGTAGTCTTGTCGGATCGCTTCGATGTTCTTGAAGGTGTAGAAATCCGATGCCCAGCGGGAGCGGTCAGGGAATGTGACTATGACATAGAGATTATAATTGTCCTCTTCCTCAGTCCCACTTTCCGGAGACAGCTGTATATGTCTTGTTCTACTGATCATAATTATAAGTCCCCTTTCTTAACAAAAACGGCTACCGTCTTTTTAAAAGACGGTAGCCGCTGCTTTAAATATGTCCTAGATCTTAATCATCCGAGGCTATAACTTCATCTCATTACTCGATTCCGCAGAATTACGATAAAAGAACCAGCACTCATTCAGCAGCTTGATCTGACGGCGGTCTTTTTTGTAATAAGCTTTCATTAGCTGATGGCAGAGCCACTGTGGCAAGCGAATCCCTCCTCTAACAACTTACGTAAGTTAGAATATGGAGAAATAAGCCTAAAGGTGCGGATTACAGTAGGCTTTCTGCTTCCTCTTCGTACCACTGCTCCAATTGAGCCTGTAGTGCTCGTATCTCAGTAAGCAGGGAGATCAGTGGGTAGTTCTTCTGCTCTTGAACAGAGGCGAAGGCTTGTTCCAATCTATTGATATAATCCAGACCGGACTCCAGGGAGTAATCCTCACGTAACAGATCCAGCGAATCGCACTCGGCGATGGCTAAGGGCAGATCCGGAACATTATCGGCTGTCAGCTTGTCGATTTCTTTGTTCAGGCGTAAATTGAGCGCACTTAGTTGGTACGCATATTCCTCAGGCATTTCCACGAATTGTAGTTCTTGATTTTGCTGCAAAATTACATACCGCATTTTCGGCATTGTTCATTCTCCCTCCGTACTTGTCTTCCTTCTTGACAGTTTAGCCTATGCACAAGTTACAATTCAAGTAGAGATCTTAATTCCCGTGGAAAGGACTTGTGATAGAACGCTATGGAAACTATGAGCAACGAAGAGCTACAGCTGTGGATTGAGCAGGTATCACGGGACAGCTTTGGCGTGCCGTTTAGGCATAAGGCGAGCTTTAACAGCCGGTTGTCCTCAACGGGTGGCCGATATTTTACCAAAAGTCATAATATAGAGATTAATCCCCATCAGCTTGCCATGTTTGGCAGAGAAGAGACGGAGCGGATTATAAAGCATGAGCTCTGCCATTATCATTTGCATTTGGCTAAGCGAGGGTATATGCATCGTGACGCTGATTTCAAAAGCCTGCTGGCGCAAGTCGGCGGAAGCCGCTACTGTCAGACACTGCCGGGTGCAAAAGCTCGGAAGCCGCTGCCCTATCGATATAAGCTTGTATGCAGTGCCTGTGCCATGGAGTATCCGCGTAAGCGAAAAGTAGACCCTAAGCGTTATCGCTGCGGTAAATGTTCGGGCAAGTTGAAGTTATTTATTTTATAACCAAACCTAATAATCCGACAAAAGAAACAGCTTGCTGAGGCGAAATGATACATCCTTCTAAATCTTTGATATCCACGATCAAGCCACTGAACTCGCAGTCACTAAGGTCGATCCCATTAAGCTTTGATCCTGACAATGTGGCTTGATCCATATTACACTCGCTGAAGCTGATTTTTTGGAAATTTGACTGATAGTAGTCGGAACTCATTAATGAGCTGTTCTCAAAAGCAACCTGCTTCAGATTAGCGAATCGAAACGTAGCAAAATCCCCGATACAATCTACTACACGAACATTCTGGAATCTGCCTCTTGTAAAGTCTGTGCCGATGAGCTTGCAGTTTCTAAATTCAGTTCGATGAATAATGCCATTCGTAAAATCCACATTAGATAGATCACAGTGATCAAATATCACGTCCATAAGCTCGATCCCAGTTAGGGAGCACTCCGTAATCGTTACATTTTTAAAAATCACGCGATCAAAGCTGACCTTATTAGCCTCTTGATTATCAATAACCGTATCGCTGATGCTGCAACAGCTGAATTCGTCTTTAGTTTGCAGTGAATATATTTGCTCAGGAAGAAGAGAGTCTGGATCTGCTATTTTTGGCGAATCAATTTTGAAATTCATATGTACCTCCGTTTGTTTACTCCTTGCGGGTAGCTAAAACTAACTATCATCGCGTTAAACCGATTTGTCAATCTTCATGAAGGTTGTAGGGATTGGATATCCGTACAAATACACCTTTTTCTGGATAAAATCGCACATCGTTTTGTAAGCGTTCCCAAACTAATATGAAAAGGAAGTCCATATTAATTAGAGGGGGCACATGTATGAAACGAATCAGGTCCGCAATGGCGGGTCTGCTCGCGCTGCTGCTGATTTTTTCAAGCTTGCCTGTAATGGGAACCGGTAGTGGTTCCGTGGGAGCAGAAGGGGTTGGAGGAACAGGCGCTGAGCAAATTCCATCAGGTACGGTACTCATCAAGAATAAGTGGAAAAACAACTTTTTATATGAGACATCCGCAGGAATCGTGCGTTATGGCATGACCAATCCAGCCGATGCTTCAGCGCATTGGACGGTTGAGACGGTGAACGGGCTGTCACGAATCAAGAATGTGAAGACAGGCCATTACATTACAATGGCTGGTAACAACGGCAAAGAGGATTCACTTAAGGCGGCAGAACACCAAGGTTCAGGAAGTGTTGCGGATCAGTGGCTAATTGATACTTCCAATCGCAATGGATACATGATCATCCGAAGTGCGACTGTGCCAGAGGGGAAGTTGGTTATCCACGAGGAGAATCAGCTTGGTTATGCGCAAGTAAGCTCGGATATCAATGTTACGTTTGAGAGTCCGCAGTGGGCTTTTATAGATCTAAATGCAGCACCTGTACGGCTAGAGAGTCGTCTCCGCCCCGGTCAGGTAATGTATGAAAGTGAAGGGAATGTTCTTTACGGTAAACAGCCTGTCAGCAATGAAGCGGCCCAGTGGTATCTTGAATCAGGGACGGATGACGGAACAGTAATGATTCGCAACCGTGCGACAGGTCATTATATTAAGCAAAATGAAGTGACCTGGGCTGGGGTTTTTTCGCAGGAAGTCGATATGGATCACGTGAAGCTAAGTGAATGGGTCCAAGAGCATGCACCAGGCCCTGATGGGACGGGCTTCATTACCCTTCGTAACAGTGGTTTAACTGAAGAGGGGAGTCCATTATGGCTAAATCCACAATTCAGCGATGACAATAATGTGCGATCTAACAGCTGGCCGGGTTCAGCCTCTAATCCAAGCGCGCAGTGGAGAATCGTGCCTATTTCCGAATTACAGCCTGTACGACTGGCAACTTATACGGATGCACAAGTGGCTACAGATTTCTTATATGAATCCGCAAACGGCGAGCTTAAGCATGGAATTATTGCGCCAGATGCCGCTAACACCTCTGACTATCTATGGTATATAGAAGATTATGACGGTAATAAGCGTATCCGTAATGCGGCAACCGATCATTATGTTTCTTATAGTGAAGGTACTGCCAAGGCCTTGCAGATTAGCGGAAGTCAGCCGTCGGATCAATGGATTTTTAATGATTCCGATGATTATGATGATTACCAGACGCTTCAGAATCTCGAAAGCACAGGCATTTATTTGTCTACATTGGGTGGAGAACATGCGGGTGCGATTGGGGATGCGACTTCTTTGAGCGCTCAGTGGCAGCTTTTAGATCCTAACACACCGACTGACGGCACCGGGCCCTATTACCGGATTCAGAATGGCTGGAAGTCATTTTATTGGTATGAGAGTGTTGATGGTCTTTTAAAATATGGAAATATGCAGAAGGACGGCTCCGATCAGTGGCTCGTGGAGAAATATAACGGCCGCAAGCTGTTCAAAAACAAGAAAACAGGCCATTACATGAACACGATGAATATGCCAAATGGCCACCTTCAGGTCACAGAGCTTCCAGACAGAAATCATGTGGAACGAGAATACATCTGGACAGGCAAAAATGTTGGGAACAACACCTACGTAATCAGTAGCGTTCTCGACAAGGAACCTAATAAAATCCCAGAGAAGTATATTTCACTTCAAAACCTCACTAAATATGCTGAGTACGGAGTGATCAATCCAGGTTGGGGCAGTCCGCAGTGGAGATTTGTTCCGGTCACCGAGAAAAAACAAGATTTGTTCCGTTTTCAGCTAGATGCTGTAAATGGAGAGGATCAATATCTTAAGGACGGTCCTTTGCTGACTTCTTCAGCCGCACTAGAGGAATTGCCAGAATCCAAGACGGTTACTGAAGCTGTCTATGCTGACCAGGACTCTGCACACTCTAACCAAAATCTTGCACCTCTAGCAGCTGCCAACGAGGATGTAACAGTAGGCCAGGCTACTTATGGTCCACTTGATTTGAATGACGATTCCTTTGTCTGGCAGTTGCAAGAAATAGCGGGCAGCAATGGATCGGTGAAGATAAAAAATAAAGGCACTGGACGTTATCTCTCCCTTGAGCATATAGGTGGGGCTGTAGATGAGATTGATCCTAAAGTTAGCGTTCAAACTTTGCAAACAGTGTACGATGTATGGGCCAGCATTAAGTGGAAGGTTGATATGCAACCGTCCGGTGTGACTACCATTATGAGCTCATGGGCTGGTCACTATATCTATGGTGCGCCGGATGATAACGGCAACCCAATTCTCCGAATCAGTAAAGCTGCAGATACAGCGGAAAAAAGCAGTGCACATTTTACTGCTGAAGCGGTTGAAGCGATTGCTCCGCCACTGCCTGATTACCCTGTAAGATTCAAGAATGCAAGCAGCGGAGAGTATTTATACGAAAATGAGCGTGGGGTTGTTCTGTATGGGCAGCCGTCAGCAGACAATGGATTTTCGCACTGGAATGTAACTGTACAGGAGGGTAAACAGACGATCACCAACCGGGCAACAGGTCATTTTTTAACGCTGAATGGTGATTATTCATATTTGGAGAGCAGTAGTACAGAACCTGCTGTAGACGGAGCCTCTGCCTGGGAAGTAAGCTTGGCTTCCGATTATACACATTACACCATTCGTAGTCTCTTTGGAGAATACGACGATGAATTAATAAACATTGCCAATAAGACAGGATATGCTGAACGTGCGCTTTTGCTAGAAAGTGAGGGTACGGCACTATGGACACTTGAGGCGGCTCCACAGGAGTTTACTACTCCATCTGGAGAACTGCGCAATAACAATACAACAACTCCAGTTCAAAATGATACCAACATCATAACCATTGTACCGAAAGGCATGGCTGGTAAAGTATTGGCCGAAAAAGAGGGGGCTGTCCTATATGCAGATGCTTCCGATATGGCGGCTCAATCCCAGTGGCTGGTCCAGGAGATAAACGGACGCAAACGGATTATGAATGTTCAGACACAACATTATCTTTCGCTCAATGAATCGGGCCAAGTGGTCTTGTTAGCTGCTGGAGATACAGAAAGATCCCAATGGAAGCTGGAAGAGAAGTTAGGTTATGCTCTTCTGCTAAGTGCGAACGGAACAGGTCTTCTTTCTCACAGCACATCGGCTGTTCAGCTTGGTTCTGCTGCAAATGGAACTGATAGTGAGCTCTGGAGCTTCTTACCTATCCCTGCTGATGCAATTTATGCAGGAGGAGAAGCATTCAAAGGGGAACGTGTTATACGGTTTGCAGTCAACGCCCAGCAGGCTGGGGAATACGATGCTGTTATTCGATACAAAAATACCGCTGCTGCCGCAACGGATCTGGCACTAGAGGTGAATGGATTAAACGAAGGGGGCAAGGTTAGTCTTGGCAAGTCTGCCTCTTGGAAGACTGTAGTGGTAAAATTGCAGCTTCGTGCAGGCATCAACACGGTTTCTCTAAGCAGTGACAACGTGGATTGGAGTAAAGTAACCCTTGATAGCCTGACCGTAAAAAACAGCGTTAACAAAACATACCGTGGAGCAACGGTTCCATATATCAGCTATGAAGCTGAGGATGCGGCAACAAACGGAACGCTGATTGGCTCGTCGCGGAAATATCTCAGCATGGCTTCCGAGGCTTCTGGACGACAAGCGGTGGCCTTGAAGAATACGGGAGATTATCTAGAGTTCAAGCTTGCAGAATCAGCTAACTCCATCGTTCTTCGATATTCTATTCCTGATAGTCCAGATGGGGCTGGTGCGGAAGAAACCTTGACTCTATATGTGGATGGAATTAAGAAGCAGCTTAAGCTGACATCCAAATATGCTTGGGAATATGGCAGCTACCCATGGTCAAATGACCCTCGCCAAGGCAGTGGACACCGCTTCTTTGACGAAATCCATGCTCTGATTGGTGATGCTCCTGCCGGAGCAACTATTCGCTTAGAGAAGGGAACAGGAGACAACGCAGCTTCTTACGTCATTGACCTGGTGGATATGGAGCAGGTTGCCCCTGAGTTGGCTCGCCCGGACGGATTTATTTCCGTAACGGATTTTGGAGCGGCAGCGAATGATGAGGGAGATGATACCGCAGCCTTCAAGGCAGCCCTTGCCGAAGCGAATGCGACAGGTAAAGGTGTGTGGTTCCCGGCGGGTACCTTTAATGTCGGTGAGGGTCTGCTGGATCTGGATACCGCTGAAATACGTGGTGCCGGCATGTGGTATACGGTCCTGAATGGAGCTAAGTTTTATGGTCACGGCGGTAAGGTTGGCGTTTACGATCTGATGATTGAAGGCGGCATTAACGAACGGGATGATGAAGCGATCACCAACGCTTTCCATGGTGCTTTTGGCCAAGGTTCGATTATACAGAACGTTTGGATAGAACATACCAAAGCAGGCTTGTGGTTAACTCAGCCGATGGGTGAAAAGGCGCGTACGAATGGTCTGTACATGGCAGGTCTGCGGATCCGCAATCTTATGGCAGACGGGATTAACTTTGCCGTAGGGACTGGCAACAGCATGATGGAACAAAGTGACATCCGCTATCCAGGGGATGATGGAATCGCAATGTGGTCGTTTACAGACGGCAAGTTGACGGATGTGAATGGTACGGAACGTACACCGAGCTATAACAACACGGCACGTTTTAATACGGTATCCTTGCCTTGGTTAGCGGATAACATTGTAGTCTTTGGGGGGAAAGATAACAAAGTCCAGGACAACGTGGTAAAAGACACTGTGACTAATGGAGCCGGGATTGCAGTGTCCACCCGTTTCACCGCCGAGCCATTCCAAGGAACAACGATTGTGGAGCGAAATACCTTGCTTAGAACTGGCAGCTACGATTCCGGTTACGGCGTGAATCTGGGTGCGTTATGGCTTTATGCTGGTGAGAGTGATCTGAAAGGAAAAGTACTCATTCGCAACAATACAGCATTGGACAGCACTTATTCGGGGCTGATTGCTCAAGGTGATCTAGAGGGAGATACTCTCACTTCCATTGATGGAGTAGTGATGACGAATAATGTATTAGATGGCGCAGGTACAAGCGGTATAGAAGTTACGAAAAATCTGAAAGGGAGTCTGCTGGTCGACAACATGATTATTCGTGGCGAACGGATGAACCTACTGACCAATGCCTCTCCTGACTTAAGCATTAAAGAACAAAATCAAGGAATAGCCTCAGCCATTAAACCGTTCTCTATCAAACTAGCAGATGGACAGAGCGGGCCTGTGGTATTAGAGCAGGGTAAGTCAGCTACGCTTAAGGTACTAGATAAAGAAGGCAGAGATATTACCGCACAAGCTACTTTAAATATTATGAGCAATGAGATTGCTACATTTACCAACGACAGTCTTAATGGAATTAAAGCGGGTATCACAGACTTCACGGTAACTGTGGGCAGCGAGAAGAGGGTCTATACAATTGAGGTGCTATCACCTGGCGGGACAGATCCTGTAGACCCGATCGATCCTGTGGATCCAACAAGTACTCCCAGTCCGACGAGTACTCCTAGTCCAACGAATACTCCAGAACCAACAAGTACTCCTGGTCCAACAGACCCTACAGGGTCAGTGAACCCTATTCAAACCGGCACACCGACCGCTACACCAGCACCTACGCCAGCAGCTAATCATGATGCGCTGCTAAAAGCTAAGGCGACTGCTGGGCAAGCTGTTATCGAGATATCAGCTAACGGTGACGGCACAGCCCGGTTTAGTGCAGATGCTTTACGTAAGGCGGCGGCACTTAGCCCGAAAGCTGTGCTTGTTATTGAAAGTGGAGGGATGAGCTACCGCTTCCCGTTAGAGCTTGTGGAGAGTGTGCTCAAAGCCGCACAAATGCCGACAGGCACACTGGAGTTCAATGTAAATTCGCTAAGCGGAAAAGGATTGGAACAACTGCTTGCCAAAGCTAAGCAGCAAGGCTTTACTGTGCAAGGAACACCGGCTAATTTCACTCTAAAGGTAACGGATGGAAAAACCTCTGTAGCAGCAAGCGGGTTCGGCACCACTTATGTAGATCGTACATTTATGCTTAAGGAGGCGCTGGATGCGAAGACAGGTGTAGTCCTTATATACGATGAACAGACGGGTTCCTTCCGTTATGTACCTGCATTGTATGAGCTCGTTAATGGGATGACCAAGGTTACGGTTAGGAGCAGTATTGCGAGCGGTGTATTTGTCGCTGCGCTGCACCCTGTGACTTTTGGAGATATTTCCACACATTGGGCGAGAAATGAGATTGAGAGACTTGCCAGCCGACTGATCTTGACCGGACAATCCACAGATACCTTTGCACCTCAGAAATCTGTCAGTCGTGCCGAGTTCGCAGCTATGCTGATTCGATCGTTAGGTCTTGTAGCTGCGAACACGACGAAGACCTTCAGTGATGTGTCCGATTTATCTTGGTATGCAGCGGACGCCAGAGCTGCTGCAGCCTTAGGACTGGTTCAAGGCTATGAGGATGGAAACTTCCGTCCGAACGCCCCTATTACACGGGAGCAAATGGCTGTTATGGCAGCCAGAGCAATGAAGCTGCTGAATCTAGAAGCTGAAGGATCTAGAGCAATCGTTGCTACAGATGTTTTCAGAGACGCTTCAACTATTTCCTCATGGGCTAAAGAAGCAGTGTCTGACCTGGCTGCAAAAGGCATTATGAAAGGTCAACCATCAGGCAGCTTTGCACCTAGCAGTGATACTAGCCGTGCAGAAGCCGCCGTAATTCTTGTACGGTTGCTTAGAGCAGCTGAATTATTGAATTAACTACCGCGGTAGAAACTACAATATGGCATAAGTAAAAGGACAGCAGAGCAGCGATCCTCCGGTTATTGGAGGATCGCTGCTCTGCGTTTTTGACGATGGCTGGCCTGCTATAAAAGCTTATGAGCAAGCAAAAGCTCATTGACTTTGAGTAACCCATTCACTTGCATACACACCAACACCAACACCAACATCGACACCTGCACCAACACCAACATCGCCGAGCTATCATTGGCTGAGGCTTACGGACCCCAATGACGCTATTGGCAAGTTTTTAGCCTTTTGGGCAGGGTTTCGGACTCAAGTGACGCTATTCGTTCGAAAGAGGCTCATATTTGGTGCTTTTCGTGCCAATAGAGGCAATGGGGTCCGATAGTATGCCAAATATGCGATTATGCTGAGTATAAGGTCAACTGGGTCCGATAGTAGCTTCATATCCGATTCCGATACAGCCTTATTTTAGCTTTCCCATCGATAGATTGACTCTGTAATTTCCGAACTTCAGCAGTTCGTCGAGAAAGCTATTCAACTCCTCTTGGCTTCCGGTACGAACACGTATCCAGTAGCAGCCTTCTCCGCTGACCCTATGTATTTCTTTTACACTATCATGCTGCTTTGCGAATGTCTGAAAGGTTGGGTGAACCGTATTCGAACCCAAAAAAACAGTAATAAAGGCATGAATAGTCTCCCCAACCTTATCAGGATTCCAGCGGACCGTGCAGCCTTCAATCACTCCGGTGTCCTGCATTTTGCGAATACGTGCGCCCACAGCCTGACCGGTCATATGCACTTGCTGCCCAATATCTTTGTGACTGATCGTGGAATCTTCAATTAGAAGCTGCAGGATGCGAAAATCCACATCATCTATAAAATAAGAACTCATTATTATCTAAAATCCTTTCTGCGTGAAAGTAGAACGGGCCAATCTTTTTCCAATCTCAATGTATTCTGTTTCAAGGTCCAACTATAATTAATTGTAGCAGAAGATATCTGAAAGAAAGAAGGGCTTCCGATGAAAATACAGCATATCCGCAACGCGACCCTATGGCTAGAGTATGGTGGCAGTACATTTTTAATTGATCCTATGTTGAGTGAACAGGGTGCTAATCCACCTATTTTTAATACTGACAATGATCGCCGCAATCCGCTCGTTCCTTTGCCGGGAGCCGTAGAACAATGGCTGAGTCCTAATGCAATTCTTGTCACACATCTTCATCAGGATCATTGGGATGCTGCTGCCATTTCTTTGTTGCCGCATGATCTACCACTATTATGTCAGGAAGGAGATGGAGATAAATTAGCGAAGCAGGGGTTTGAGCATACCACGGAAATTAGCGGTTCTCTGACGTTTAATGGAATAACTATAACACGTACTGATGGACGGCATGGCACTGGAGTGACTGGTAAACTTATGGGTAAGGTATCCGGGTTTGTGTTTCAGGCGGAAGGCGAACCTGTTCTATATGTGGCTGGGGATACGATTTGGTGTGATAAGGTGAAAATGGCATTGGATGTTTTTAAACCTGAGGTGACCGTTGTGAATGCTGGTGGTGCGCAGTTTTTAAGCGGATGCCATATTACAATGAATGAGCAGGATGTCGTAGACCTATGTGAATATGCTCCTTCTACTAAAGTGATTGCTGTGCACATGGACGCCATTAACCATTGTTTGGTTACCCGAGATAAGCTAAAAGCTCATTTAGAGAAGGAATCGTTGGGGGATCGGGTACAGCTTCCGCAGGATGGAGAATGGTGTAATCTATAGACGAAGAGGGATGAAAATCTCTTTAAAAAATCTAGCAAGCGGCCGAATCATAGCATAAATTTGAAAACGATCACAAAAATTATTTTGCCCGCTTGACTAGACCTTGAAATCATGATAAATTAATTCATGTTCACTTGTAATGTTCCCTGATAGCTCAGTTGGTAGAGCACTCGACTGTTAATCGAGTTGTCACAGGTTCGAGTCCTGTTCGGGGAGCCATTTTCATGGAGAGATACCCAAGTGGCTATAAGGGGACCCTCTGCTAAGGGGTTAGACTGCGTAAGCGGTGCGTGGGTTCGAATCCCACTCTCTCCGTTCTGAATTACATAAGAAGAGCTTCCATTCTGGGAGCTTTTTTTTTGTTGTGTAAATTTATTTTTCGGTTGCTATATGCGATTCTGAGAACGGTGAATTCAATATTTTGGAAGGGGAATGGAGTGGAGGGATCGAATGTTTATTTGATAAGTGTGAAGAGTTTAAAGGAGGAGCATGAAAACTATAAATCAAATACAAACAAAACCGTCAAGCCGATATGATAGTTTTGATCCGGATCAAGAGGGAAATAAAAATACTATTTTTGCCGACATAATAATTGATGATAGGTCTCTTTACCAAATGTTAAAAAAATATGATAGGGTTCCTTCCCTCGGGTGGGGTAGTGAAGAGCATCAAAGGAAAATGATTAATTATTTTTTGTTAAACGAAATGCATGAATATTTGTACTACAGGTACCCAATATTAGTCTGTCCCTGGTGTGGCGATGAAGAATGTGGCTTTATATCCGTATTTATTGAGAGAGAAGAGGATCTTATTATATGGAGAGATTTCAAATTAGAATCCGGTAATAAGACTATTGATATAGGCCCTTTTTGCTTTAAATGGGATGAATACGAAAAAGTTATTAAAGAGACATTTGGAACTGCGGGGATTCAATAAAGTAAACCTGAAAACCCATGGAAGAGATGTGCTCAAATAATTTATATGAGAAAGATCTATGAGTGAATCCAATAACTACATGATCAAAGGAGTGGAATCAACATGGAACTGTTTAAGCAGATCCCCTTGTACAGATTTTTGGCATTATGCAATGAAAGTGGTATGGAAAAAAACATATTAGACTGCGGGGCGGGAGGGGATTCACCTCCACTAAGTTTGTTTGCAAACTATGGATACAGTACATACGGTATTGAGATGAATGACGAACAAATTAAAAGAGCTAGTCAGTTCGCAACTGAAAGAGGACAGAATCTAAATATACAACAAGGCGACATGAGACAGTTGGCACTAAGTGATGAGTCGATGAGTTTTGTGTATTCATATAACTCTATTTTTCATATGAGAAAACAAGATGTGAAAAAAGCGATAAATGAAATGAAACGCGTTCTAAAACCTAATGGATTATTATTTGTAAATTTTTTAACCCTAAAGGATTTTAGAGTCGGCGATGGAGTTGATTTGGGGGATAATCAGTTTGAACAAATAGAAGACGATGAATTCGTAATACACTCTTATTATGATTATCATGAGGCGGATTCTATGTTTGATGATTTGCAGTTAATATACAAAGAAGATCGAGTACTGGAAAGAAAGTTTGAAGGCGAATGGATACGACAAGGATTTATCGATTACATATATAAAAAATAGCTGATGCTGAAGAATATATTAGTAGCTCCGAAAAAACTAGATAGCTGCGAACAATACGTTCACGCTGTGGACCACGAGGTGTTGGTTCGATAGAAGGTAAAGGTTTGAAGAAGAGTTAGCCAGGTGGACAACCCCACGAGTCTAGTGCAAACGACTGTTTCCTAGGGTGATTTAAGCCGCTTGAATGTCAATCAGCGCTTGATGCTTGTTCGCAACCATTATACTTCGGGGGGGATTTCAGATGGATGTAATTATAAATAACTCAATGATTCAGTTGATTCAAGGAGATATAACTAAATTAGATGTTGATGCTATCGTCAATGCAGCAAACACAAGCTTGATGGGTGGAGGCGGATGAATCTAATGAAGTAACAAGTATTGCGATACCTAATATAAGTACAGGAATATATAATTTTCCGAAAGATCTTGCTTGTAGCATAGCTATAGATGAAGTTTCAAAATATATTATAAATAATAAGTCGGAAATAAATAAGGTTATTTTTATATGTTTCGATGAAGCGAACTATGAACTATATAAGAATGAATTAAAGAGATTTTGTTAGAATTTTGATGTTTACCAAAAAAGGAGATGTGCCAATGAATAACAGATCAGATTTGCTAAATCAGTTTAAGGAATGGAATGGATTTGTTCTAGAAATTATTGATTTAGATTGGAAAACACCCATCGCTGAAGGAAAATGGACCGTTCATGATGTTGTTAGTCATATTTTGTTATGGGATAAATACTTCTATGAATCGACGATCGAACCGATAGCATACGATAAAGCGATAACACTTCAACTTATTGATTTCGATCAATTTAATAATGATGCTGTTACATATGGTAAAACAAAAACCAAAGACGAATTAATAGAATTGACTGTGAAGTATCGTAACTTAATATTAGATTGTATAAGTAGTCTTGAGGAGGGAAAATACTCAGGCAAATATGTGGACGGAAGGTTTTCCTTTGAGTCCTATTTAAAGGATTTTATATCGCATGACCTACATCATATGATGCAGATTAAAGAATTAAACAAGAAAATGATGAGTAATTGACTCGTGACGGAAGTGCAAAGAATGGAGCTGACCACCCTAATTAGCTTTCTCTCACTCGATTATTGTGTGGGACAGAGTTTTTTTTCGCAAAAATAGAGATACAACTTGACCAGGAACTCATAATAAACTCGAAAAACACATATCCAAAGAGACAAATGTTATATTATTTATCATTAAATGCAATCTGTAGGTAAAATCAAAGACTCCCCCTCTGAAAATCAAACTTTAAAAATCTCCATAATTCTCCTGTTTTCTTCTCTTTACCCACTTTCTATCTATATACGTCCCAAAGGATTAACTCAAAATGTTATGTAATATAACATTAAATATTGAATATTATAGTAAAAACCACAAATTTTACTGACGCATGTATAGTACTGTGTTAATATAAGTGACATAAAACGATGAAAATGAATGTAAGCTAAAGAAAGGTGTTTTTAAAAATAAATATGGGGATTGGGGGACGGCGATGGAGTATTTCATTCAACAGTTAATTAACGGGATTTCTGTAGGGAGCATCTATGCTCTGATCGCACTAGGGTACACCATGGTTTACGGGATTATTAAATTGATCAATTTCGCCCATGGGGATGTGTTTATGGTTGGGTCGTTTATTGGATTGTTCAGTGCCAGGTACTTGGCTTCAGCAGGGCTTCCTCCGATACTGGTCTTACTTATCTCATTGGTGATTTCTATGACGATCAGTGCGTTGCTGGGGATGTCAATCGAACGGCTAGCATACAAACCTCTACGAAAAGCTTCGCGAATCGCTGTGTTGATTACTGCAATTGGCGTTTCTTTTTTGCTGGAATACAGCGGTGTGTTTGTGCTTGGTCCTCAGGCTAAAGGATTTCCGGAGATTCTTAATAAGCAGCAATACAACTTGTTTGGTTCCTCGATTCAGGTGGACTCCAATCAAATCATGATCTTGGGGACGACGGTTATTTTGATGATCATCCTTCAGTATATTGTGCACCGAACAAAGATTGGTAAAGCGATGCGGGCCGTTTCTTTTGATATGGAAGCAGCACGGTTGATGGGGATTAATGTAGATCGGACCATTTCAGCCACCTTCGCTATAGGATCTGCACTTGCGGCAGCAGCAGGCGTTATTTTCGGAATGACTTATAATTCAGTGGATCCGATGATGGGGGTGCTTCCGGGGCTTAAAGCTTTTGTGGCTGCGGTTCTAGGTGGCATTGGCAGTATTCCTGGTGCTCTGGTAGGGGGACTTCTGCTGGGCACAGTCGAGACAGAGGTTTCATCTCTGGGATACTCTTCTTGGCGTGATGGTGTGGCATTTGCTGTACTCATCCTAATCCTTATCTTTAAACCATCCGGGCTATTTGGTAAAAATGTCCGCGAGAAAGTGTAGGGAGATGCCTATGAAGAAGATAAACAAGTCATTTTGGATAGGCATTGTATTTTCTGTCATGCTATATATCGTCATTCAAATTCTTCTAACAACGGGAATATTTGATGATGTCATGGAGTCTACGCTAATTCTAATTTGTATAAATGTCATGCTGGCGGTGTCTTTGAATCTGATTAATGGGATAACGGGGCAATTCTCAATCGGGCATGCTGGATTTATGTCTATTGGTGCTTACGTTTCTTCCATTTTAACTTTGAACTTTGAGATGCCATTCGTGCTGGCGCTAGTGATCTCTGGACTGGTTGCTGCATTTTTCGGTGTACTTATCGGGATTCCGACCTTGCGGCTGAATGGAGACTATCTGGCGATTGCTACGCTGGGATTTGGTGAGATTATCCGGATTGTCCTGCTCAATACAGAATATGTGGGCGGAGCTTCAGGCCTAAGCGGCATTCCTAATCAAACGACTTGGGCGATTATGTTTCTGTTCACATTGGTCACGATTGTTGTGATCAATAACTTTATACGTTCCACTCACGGCCGGGCTTGTATAGCGATTCGGGAGAATGAAATTGCTGCTGAAGCGATGGGGATTAATACAACCTTGTACAAAGTCATTGCTTTTTCCCTTGGAGCATTATTTGCGGGAATAGCGGGTGGTCTCTCTGCTCATAAGTTCTACGTCATCAATCCTGGCAGCTTTAATTTTCTGAAATCATTCGAAATTCTAGTCATGGTAGTGTTAGGTGGGCTAGGAAGTACAAGCGGGGCCATCGTGGGTGCGATTGTACTGACGGTGCTCTTCACGGTGCTTCAGGAATATCCGGAGCTGCGGATGATTATTTACTCGGCGATTCTAATTCTGATGATGATTTTTCGGCCTAAAGGGCTGCTTGGCAGCACGGGTTTTTCTTTCTTGAAATGGTCTAAAAAGGAGGTCAAGCCAAGTGACAGCATCAACAGTGGAAGTGCTTCTTGATGTTCAACAAGCAAGTCGTGCATTTGGCGGGCTTAAGGCGCTTAACGAGGTATCTCTCCATATTAATAAAGGCGAGTTGATTGGGCTCATCGGACCTAATGGCGCGGGAAAAACAACCCTTTTTAACTTGCTGACAGGTGTATACCCGCCTTCCAGTGGCGATATTATCCTCAGCGATCAGGCAGTAGGCGGGATGAAGCCTTATCGGATTAACCGAAAAGGGGCAGCGCGGACATTTCAGAATATCCGTCTATTTACTTCTATGACGGTGCTGGATAACGTTAAGATCGCATTTCACCAGCATGCCAGACATTCGATGTTCACTTCCATGCTTCGTCTGCCTAAGCATTTTGTAGAAGAAAACGAAATTACGCAAAAGGCTATGGATATTCTCAAAATATTTAATCTTGCCGATCAATGTGATGAATGTGCCGGGAATCTTAGCTATGGAAATCAAAGGCGTTTGGAAATTGCGCGCGCGCTTGCAGCAGGACCTAAGCTTTTGCTATTGGATGAACCAGCCGCAGGGATGAACCCGAATGAAACTCGGGATCTAATGAATCTTATTGCCTGGATCCGTGAAGAGTTTGAGCTGACGATCCTGCTTATCGAGCACGATATGTCCCTGGTTATGGGGGTGTGTGACCGGATTTATGTGCTGGATCGCGGAATGTTGATTGCTGAAGGTACGCCCGTTGAAATACGGAATCATCCCAAAGTCATAGAAGCCTATTTGGGACAGGAGGCGTAGTGGACCATGCTTAGCGTACAGGGGATCAATGTATATTATGGGGCTATTCATGCCTTGAAGGATTTAAGTATGAATGTAAAAAAAGGCGAGATTGTAACTCTAATCGGCGCAAATGGAGCAGGCAAGTCCACGTTGCTTAAGACGCTTTCGGGACTGCTGAAACCCAAAACAGGCAGTATAGATTTCATGGATAAATCTATTACGAATCAGAGTGTTCAGTCTATTGTAAAAAAGGGGCTTATTCATTGTCCGGAGGGCAGGCGTGTATTTGCTAATATGTCTGTGGAAGAAAATCTGGAGCTAGGAGCTTTTTTACAAGATTCGGGCAGCTTAGCTGCTGATTTTGCCAAGGTCTACTCCACCTTCCCGCGTCTTTTAGAAAGAAAAAAACAGCTTGCTGGCACATTATCCGGCGGGGAGCAGCAGATGCTTGCTATGGGGCGCGCGATGATGGGGCATCCCAAGCTTTTATTATTAGATGAACCCTCGATGGGGCTTGCTCCATTACTCGTTCAGGATATTTTTCGGATCATCCAGGAAGTAAATGCCTCTGGAACAACAGTGCTTCTTGTAGAACAAAATGCCCATCAGGCGCTTAAAATTGCTCATCGGGCTTACGTTCTTGAGACGGGCAGAGTGGTGCTTGAGGGAGATGCCAAGGAATTGGCAGATTCGGAAGAGATCAGAATGGCTTATCTGGGACATTAATTCATCGGCTAGTTCACAACAGCATCACAGAAAGAACCTATAAAATATTTATTTTGGGAGGCTGGAAGAGGATGAAGAAAATCGGGGCCATATTGCTGACTGCATTGCTGGCTGGTGGATTGCTGGCAGGCTGTGGGAACAAGACAGACAACACTACTGCTGAAGGTGGGAATGCTGGTGGAGGGACCATCAAGATTGGAGCAGACCTTGAGCTTACAGGCGGCCAGGCTTCCTTCGGTGATTCTGCACTCAAAGGGGCAAAGCTGGCGGTAAAAGAAATTAATGACGCAGGTGGAATACTCGGCAAAAAACTTGAGCTGATTGAAGCGGATAATGCTTCCAAGTCGGAAGAGGCGACACGCGCAGCGCAAAAGCTGATTACTACCAATAAAGTTGTAGCTATTATAGGTGCAACTACATCTACGAATACACTCGGGATTGTTCCCGTTGCTCAAGAAAAAGGCATCCCGCTGGTTAGCTCCTCAGCCACCAATCCCAAAGTAACAGTTGATGAACGTACTGGAGATTTGAACGAATGGGTATTCCGGGCCTCTTTTATTGATCCTTTCCAAGGTGAAGTAATGGCTAACTTTGCTAAGGATACACTTAAAGCGAAGACGGCTGTTATTTATACGGATGCTTCAAGCGATTATTCCAAAGGGCTGCAGACCTTCTTTAAAGCAACGTTTACTAAGAACGGAGGCTCAATCTTAAGCGAAGAATCCTATCAACAAAAAGATTCTGATTTTAAAGCCGTATTAACACGTATTAAAGAAGCTAATCCCGATGTTATTTATCTTCCAGGCTATTATGAGGAGGTCGGAAAAATCGTAAAGCAAGCTCGCGAAATGGGGATCACCGTTCCGTTTATGGGCGGGGATGGCTGGGATTCACCTCAGCTGGCTGAGATTGCCGGAGCGGATGCCCTAAACAATACGTTTATGTCCAATCACTATTCACCTGAAGATAGCTCGCCAGAAGTAAAATCGTTCGTAGATGCCTTCAAGGCTGCTAACGGTGATCTTGTTCCAGATGGGATGGCTGCGCTTGGATATGATGCTGTGAAACTAGTGGCAGACGCGATTACACGTGCGGATTCCACAGAACCTGAGAAGCTGAAGGATGCACTGGCGGGGACAAAGGATTTACAACTGGCCACGGGTAAAATCACAATGAATGAAACGCATGACCCGGTAAAAGCAGCTGTGGTGCTAAAGTTTGTAGATGGGGTACAAACCTTTGAGGCAAAAGTAAATCCATAAGCGTTGTGATTAGAGGCGCGTACCTTTATTGGTGCGCGTTTCTTTTAGTTTAAACTTTTTTTTAAAAAAGGCTTGTCAAAATTCTTATGGTTTGATATACTCATTTTTGTTGTGACGAGAAAATAACTTGTAAAGCATGGCCCGTTGGTCAAGGGGTTAAGACACCTCCCTTTCACGGAGGTAACATGGGTTCGAATCCCATACGGGTCATATTATGCGGTAGTGGTGGAATGGCAGACACGCTATCTTGAGGGGGTAGTGGGTGTATACCCGTGGAGGTTCGAGTCCTCTCTACCGCATACAAATAAAAAGTAAGAAACCCTTTGTTCGCAGAGGATTTCTTACTTTTTTTTATAAGATTAGAAGTGAAATTCAGTGACGTCAGGTCATCTCTTAAAAGCCCCAGCATACTGGGGATAGAGCTGTCTTATGCAGTCTGGGCAGATATCATGAGTGAATTGCAAAGAAAGCTGATGCTTTAAGAAATGTTCAATGGTGATCCATTCATCCTTAGGATTACGAATACATTTACAGGAAGCACAGATTGGGATTAGCTCAAAAGATGATGGTAAGGTTGAACGGAGGTTTATGATCTCCGGATGAAGAGGTTCTTCTTTATAGGGGCCCACATCATATAGTGAAATTATAAAAGTGGCTTCTGGGTGCGGATCTGAGAGAAATGGGTAGATCTCCAAACGGAAGATTCGTTTCCCTTTATTAGCGGTTTGTATGGAGAATTCGGAAGTATAAACCTGATGCTCTCTGCGGAGTATATATTTCACTGATTCATAAAGCTTGGCCCATTGATCGGGATCGACAATCACATCTTGCATGAGCTCTGAGTAATACGCGCCAATCCATTTCTTATTAGTAGAAAGACCATATTCATGACTAAAGGCCTTCCACCTGCTGTTGGTGAACTGGATAATCCCATGACTGTTGATTACCACCGCATTGTGCGGTAAAGCTTCAAGTGAATGGATAATGGAAGATGATAAGCATTTTGACAAAAGTCACCGCTCCCTCCTAGAGATCATTCAGGATGATAAGTTAACAAAGGGGGCCAGACGTTATTCTACAGATACTTGTCACCTGAGTCGCCTCTTATCGTCACTCCAGCCATATGATATAATCGGATAATACATAACAATACTAATTATATACTTTTTTACGTTATTTTGCAATAGGTAATTACGTAAATAAGTAATTTATTTTTAGATGGAGGGCGATTCACCGATGCAGACCATATACGAACGTATAGAATACCTGATTAAGCAGAAAGGTTTGACCAAAAAATCATTCTGTGAGCAGTTAAATATCAGCACAGGTAATATGGGAGATTGGAAGCGGGGAAAGACTACTCCAGGAACACATAAGCTGATTGAGATCGGTGATTTTTTTCATGTTAGTCTGGACTGGCTCATTCTCGGCAAAGATACACCGGATACTGTACGAGAGAGCGGCGTAGACTATGATTTGAGTGATGTTCAGCTATCGGAAAGCCGAGTAGATGAATTACTTCCAGCAGAAAAGAATTTTATCAAGGAATATATAGCTTTTGCTGAATATCGTAAACAGAAAATGGTCGACGAAGAATCTTAAAATCTGCATCTTTACTTTTGAGAAAAGTACATTTATAATAATGAATGTTGACCTCAAACAAATTTATGTTCTATGTTTTACACACCGCGCGGTAGTGGTGGAATGGCAGACACGCTATCTTGAGGGGGTAGTGGGTGTATACCCGTGGAGGTTCGAGTCCTCTCTACCGCATACAGAATGAAGAAAGAGGCCTTGCGATGCAAGGCTTCTTTTTTTGTTCAATCCTCAATCACACAACCTACTTCTTTACAAGCGGCACGCATAGATTGGCTTCGAATCCTTCATCATCCGGACCGGACTTTTCCGTGTATTGGATGTAAAAGACTCCATCAGGGTTGAACTTATAACCGGAATCCGGCAGCCATTCATTATATATATAATTCCAGGTATGTTGAAAAGCCAACTGAGGGAATCCGTTAGCAGTAAATATAGCATAGGTAGACGCAGGAAGTTTCTTATGAACAAGGCCTTCAGGGATACAATCTAACTGCTCGACTTCAACACAAAGGAAAAAATCAATATCCCATGCGGTATGCTCCCACAGTTTAGGCACGGATGTACGGTTCTGAAATAGACCGAGATAACAACCGCTGCTTTGAACTTTTGTGGGTATAGTATCAAATTTTGTATCAATATCCAGCTCGCCAAAAACATATTCCCAAAGATTCGCGTATGGCTCCCCGGATGAGTTTACATTTGCCCAGCCAATAACATTTAGTTCGGGTATATCAAGCAGTTGAACAGTCACCGATTGTCCCTCCCAGCAAAAATATTTCAACAATATTATAAAATATTCCAAGAGATTAAAGGGTGCTGATATATAGCGATATTATGACGTTCTTTCTAGTTAAAAAGGATACTTTACCGCATAACAACAGGGGGCTGTGTGATGTGGTGAGTATCCTTTTTCTAATGAATTATTTCAAAAGCTTGGAGATATCGGATTCGATCTGCTGTGGAGTGGTTTTAGGAGCAAACCGTTTTAGAACACGGCCATCTTGGTCAACCAGAAACTTCGTAAAGTTCCATTTCACGCTTTTTGAGCCTAAGACACCAGGGGCTTCTTTGGATAAGTATTTGAATAATGGATGTGCTTCATCGCCTTTTACGTCAATCTTCTCGAACATAGGGAAGGTTACCCCATAATTAATCTCGCAGTATTCCGCAATTTCATCACTTTCGCCAGGCTCTTGTCCAGCAAATTGATTGCTTGGAAATCCTAAAACTTCGAACCCGCGGTCCTTGAATTTCTCGTACACTTCCTGAAGACCTTTATACTGGGGAGTAAATCCACATTTGCTGGCAGTATTCACAACCAGGAGTACTTTACCCTTGTACTTTGACAATGATTCCTCTTCACCCTTAAGAGTGTTGACCTCAAAATCATAAATACTCATGGATGACACCTCCATAGCTAATTTAAGTTTTTAACAATTTAATTGTACACTATTTATGGTCTGGAGCCAAATAAGAAAGTATTATGAATCATTCCTCATCATCGTTTCAAATCATACCTGTTGTTTAAAGTATAAAGTATGAGCATGACCAATACAGCTTGATGAAGGAGAAGATGACTCATGAAAGCATTATACACAGCAACTACAACAGTCCATGGCGGTCGTGAAGGCTCCATTGAATCCTCGGATGGCGTGTTAAAGCATAATCTAAGCATGCCTAAAGAGCTTGGAGGGCCGGGAGGTTCCGGTACCAATCCAGAGCAACTATTCTCGGCTGGTTATGGAGCGTGTTACGAGAGTGCACTAGCGAATATCGCCCGTAAAGAGGGCGTGAAACTCCATGACGTGGAGGTAACTTGTAATGTGTCCATTGGGAAGGATGACAGCGATGGAGGCTTTAGACTTGCTGTGAGAATGGATGTGAAGCTGCCAGGGATTGAACACGACAAAGCAGAGGAACTGGCGAAGAAGGCTCACGAATTCTGTCCTTACTCCAAAGCAACCAGAGGTAATATAGAGGTTGAATTAAAGATTGTCGATTAAATGTATCTGTATATATTTTATGGAAATAATGGCTAAATAGAGACGTAAATCATAAAAGAGTAATAAATAGCTGCCGTGTTAGGCGTCTTTGGTTGACATCACCCTTAAAATTCTTTAATATGTCTAAGTATCTGAGAATGTGCCTGCGTGTGCAATTTACAACCAAAAATTTAAATAATGGGTGATGAAGATGTCTTACAGACCGAATATTACGAATGTGACCAAAGCCAGCAGCAACGATAAGGAAGGATTGTACGAGTTCATTATCAAGCTTGCTGATGGAACGGAGTGCCGCGCGTTTTATCATCGGTTTCCGGAATGGAAAATGACGAACATCAGCCGCCTGCTTAAAACTCCATGTCCAATTTGCCGCAAAGATTTCATCTGCAAATGCATGGAGGCATTCACTGCTGATTTCGAAGGGCAAATGATCGGGGATCAATGGATTGAGAAAGCAATCGCAGAATAATTAAAGAACGGCACTTGATGGCGCGGGAGGTTATCCCGCGTTTTTGTTTACCCAAAAAAGCAGAAATTTACGCCTTTAAGACGGAGGGGGAGCCATGAACGAGGAACTGAACCTTATGAAAGATAAGTCTATCGTGTTGATAGACGGAGTGTGTCATCTTTGCCAGGGGGTAGTTCGTTTCATTATCCCGCGTGACCCCGACGCTAAATTTCTATTCGCACCATTACAGAATGAGATTGCGGCAAAGCTAATGAAAGAGTCCGGACTTCAGCCTGGACAATTAAACACAGTGATTTTACTGGAGAACGGAGTGTATTATACAGAGTCGGCCGCTGTGCTAAGAATTGCCCGTAAATTGAGATTTCCTTGGCCTGCCGCATACGTGTTCATCTTAGTACCACGCCCATTGCGCAATGCCCTTTATCGGTATGTAGCCAAGAACCGCTATCGTTGGTTCGGACGTGATGAGCAGTGTATGCTCCCTACCCCAGAGATCAAACGGAGATTTTTGTAATCCATAATTTGGGAGAATGTTATAATGAAACTATAAATGGGTATAGTTTTTTCATATTATGACTAGGGGTGAACGAATAGTGAAACGGAAAGGGCTTCTGTTTTTTATAGTCATGTTATTATCTTTAAGTATGATCGGTACGGCCTCAGCTGCCCCCAAGCTTCGCATTATGGTGAACAATTCAAGTGTGGATGTTGGTGTGCAAATCGTGTCGGGGAAGACGTTGGTTCCGCTGAAGGCTTTTGAAAGATTCAAGAATACTTCTATTCAATGGGATGCCAATACCAAGCAAGCTACGATTGCTAGAGATTCTATGAAGATTAAGCTTACGGTTGGCTCACGGACGGCTTGGAAGAACTCGGATGCTGTACAACTGGATGTATCGGCCAAAATAGTGGATGGAAGAGTAGCGGTACCCCTGCGGTTTATTGCGGAGGCTCTTGGAGCGAGAGTAACAGTAGATGCTGCTACGAATACAGTCTGGGTTCAGGAACGGGCCAATGCTAAACTTGTGCAGAATTATAATAGTAATGACTTAGTTGTTTCCCGCATAGCTGCTCTGCAATTCCCGGTTGAAGAAAGAGAACCCTCCAAATTGACGGGTGATAATGAAGCATTGTCAATGACGTATTATTTTCCTGAAGGCAGATCTGATGGTTATTTTATATTGTATGGACATTTCGTAAAGTATTATGAGATCAAGGATAATATTGTAAAAGTAGTTTGGGAAGCTGATCTGGATATGTCCAAAGAGGCTACAAATAAAGATTTTACCGCGATATTCGGTTACCCAGTTGCGAAGGAATATGGTAAAGCACCTGTTCTAGCTCCATCCTATGCCTCTTTTTATACGAGTGTTTGGGGAAGTCAGATTATTTATGGAATGGTTAATGCGGATGGAACTACTAAAGTTTCAGGACAGTCTCTGTACTGGGGGAATAATGAACCTTTTGTCGTAGCTATTCCCGGAGAGACTAAGCTTTAAGCAATATACAAGTCATATAAATATGGAGATGAATGATGAACAAGGGGAAGCCTAAAGGTTTTATGCGTTTTGATTGGCCTTATCATTTTGTAACTATGCCGCTAGCGCTGATTATATTTGTGTGGTCGGGAATTTATGTCGTTCAGGTGTTACGTGATGATGGTGCTTTAACAGTGCCCTTGCTATTATTTGGTTTATCTCTATGCCTGTTATTTGCGATTACTCGAATTCGAATTTATGCCACAAAAAATCAGGATCGAGTAGTGAGGGTGGAGGAGCAGTTCCGGTATTTCCGATTGACAGGCGAAGCATTAAATCCAAAGCTTGAATTAGCTCAGATTATTGCACTTCGGTATGCAGGAGATGAAGAGTTTCCGGCACTATGTCAGCGGGCGGTGAAGGAAAAGCTTAGTCCTGCCGATATCCGGTCTGCCATCAAGAATTGGCGTGAAGATACGATGAGAGTCTAAAAACCACTTGATGTGCGAAAAAACTTATTGCTGCCTTCTTATATATATGCTACTATAGCTGTAAATTAAAGGGATAGTAACGGAAGCACCGTTCAATGTACCGTATCCACGGTTATTGTCGGTGCTTTTTTGCTGTCTTTTTTTTGACAATATTTATAAATTTCTTGCGAAAGGAGAGAGGTTTTATGGCGGCAAGGATTGTACTCGCAGTGCGTGAAAGCCAATATATCGAACCATTGCTACACTATCTTCATCATAGTGAGTATGGAGAAATGCTGCGAATCACGGCTTTTAGTCGGCTGGATGCTTTTATCGATTTTATGAGGGGAGAGGATATGCCGGATGCTGTTGTAGGTGACGTTACTTTTATCGAGGCTTGGCTTGTGGAGGGAAGAACTAAGGTGCCTTGGGCAGTTTTGAGTGAGGAGGGAGCTTATCTTAGCAGGAGTTCTAAAAGCCTGGCTGGAGGCATCATGATTGCGAAATATCAGGCACTGCCTTCTCTGCTGGGAGCATTTATTCAACTATGTGAAGTGAAACGAGCTAGAGGTTCCTCTGTATTAGATGAAACGCTGCTGCTCGGTATCGTCTCCTCAAGCGGGAACACGGGCAAAACCACAGTAGCTATGAATATGGCTAAGCAGCTAGGTGAATTGGGGCTTTCGGTCTTTTATTTGAATCTTGAAAGTGTGGACAGCAGTGGATTATTTTTACGGCCCCCTGCAGGAAATACGCCTGGACTAGAGCGGCTCCTTTATGAAATCAAAGCCAGCCGGGATAAGGGCGGAGCCGATACGATTGATTTGGGGCAATACGTGATTAGGTATGATCACCTTCGAAGTGCTGCTTTTAGGCCAATTATTAATGTAAAAGAAATGCTGCAGATGACTACGCAGGATACGCTAGATTTGTTGGCGCTGTTGGTTGCGGAAAGAAATTTTGACGTAGTTATAATAGATACCGGCAGTATTGAAGAAGAACGTGCCAAAGCTGTGTTACATAAATGCGGAATTCTATTGTGGGTAGTTAGAAATGACGAGGTAAGCATTCATAAGACCATGAGATGGCTATCCCATTGCAATGCTCCTAATTCTGGTATGCCCAGCCAAGTGATGGACAAAAGTAGATTTGCCGTGAATTTTGCCGCAGAGGGTTTAGAGGTGTGGGCACCTCCGGAAGGAATTACCGTTGAAGGTGTACTTCCGTATATCCCATCTTGGACGCTGCAGCACCGTGAGGAGCTTTTTCTGAACTCACCACAATTCCAAAAGGAGATCTTACAGCTGTGCAAGCAGATTATAGAACCGTCGCTTCCGCAAGTATTCACTGGTAAGGGTTTACATGAATGAGGAAATGTTTAAGGCACTTCGCAGTGACATCCGGGCAGGATTAGATGTTACTTCTGCAGTTGGAAATCGTGAACTCACCCAATATATTGAAAGGACAATTTTGGACAGCGAAAATCTGCGTTATTTAACAGCACAGGAGAAACATGAGCTCGTGAAGAGATTGTTCGATTCTTTTCGAGGATTGGATGTACTCCAGCCCTTAGTGGATAATCCGGCGATCACTGAGATTATGATTAACAGCCATACTGAGATTTTTGTAGAAGAGGAGGGGCAGATTCGTCGTCTCCATTTGGAATTTGAGTCCAGCAGCAGGTTGGAGGATATTATCCAAACGGTTGTATCCGGTGTGAACCGGGTTGTAAATGACTCTTCTCCTATCGTTGACGCTCGGCTAAAAGACGGATCGCGTGTAAATATCGTGCTTCCGCCGGTAGCTCTGAAAGGCCCGGCGATGACCATTCGGAAATTTCCTGAAACACCGATGACGATGCAGGATTTAGTCCGTCGTGAAGCTTTAAGCTTGGAAGCCGCAGAGTTGCTGCAAATTTTAGTGGCTGCTAAATACAATATTTTTATTAGTGGCGGGACAGGCTCTGGAAAGACTACTTTTCTTAATGCATTATCTCAGTATATCCCCCCACAGGAGAGGGTCATTACGATAGAGGATTCCGCTGAACTGCAGATTGTAACCGTGCCGAACCTTGTTTCACTGGAGACCAGGAATGCTAACACGGAAGGTAGAGGGGAGATTTCCATCCGAGATTTGATTCGTTCTTCTCTGCGAATGCGCCCTAACCGGATTGTTGTGGGGGAGGTACGGGGAGCGGAATGTCTCGATATGCTGCAGGCTATGAACACCGGACACGATGGAAGCTTGTCTTCCGGCCATAGTAACAGCGCACACGATATGGTCAGCCGACTGGAGACGATGGTGCTAAGTGCTGCGGAGCTTCCGGTAGCTGTTGTTCGCCAGCAAATTTCATCCGCAATTGATATCTTCGTACACTTATCACGTCTCCGTGATCGTTCCAGGCGGGTGATGGAAATCAGTGAGGTTGCGGGGTTGAAAGACGGGGAAGTGATCTTGAATCCCTTATATGAATTTCAAGAAGCTGGTGAACGAGAGGGAAGGGTGCAAGGGGGGCTGCTTCCCTGTGGTAACCCATTGTTGCATACAACGAAGCTTAGGATGGCTGGTGTAAACTCCTATCCATTGGCTCAATAGAGATTCAAAATTCCAGAAGGGGGGAGGTCATGCTTAAGTTTAAATTTGTTGCTGCAAAGCCTGTAGAAGCGGATCCTGACGGTCCTTCGTTATTACCAGATTATAAGGTATACGAATTGACCTTGCTGCAGAGGATTCTGACCCTTACTGCAGGTGGACTGCTGATGTATGGAATTGGATATCTTTTTTATCATCATTGGCTGCTGTCGTTGCTGCTTATGCCTGGCGGAGCTTATGCCCCGCATATGCTGCGTAACTATCTACTGAAAAGACGTCGAAATGCACTGAATTTACAATTTAAGCAGACGTTATTTTCGCTGTCTTCCTCCCTTTCAGCTGGGCGTTCGGTGGAGAATGCATTCCGAGAGGCGGTTCAGGATTTACGTATGCTCGACCCGGAGGGAAGCAGTGATATGATCTCCGAGTTAAACATTATCTGTGCACGCATGGAATATGGACAGCCTGTGGAAGAAGCGCTGCGGAACTTTAGTGAAAGAGCGGGAATGGAGGACATCGAGCGATTCGCGGATGTGTTCTCGGTCTGTAAGCGTACTGGTGGTGATCTTGTAGAAGTGGTGCGCCGTACATCAACGATTATCGGTGAGAAGCTGGATATTCAGCAGGATATTGCTGTAAGTATTGCTCAGAAGAAATTTGAGGCTAAGGCACTGCTTATAGCTCCGCTGATCATGGTGATGTTTATGAGTTTGACGGCTGGAGAATATATGGAGCCAATGTATACAGGAGCGGGTATAGCCATATCGACATTAGCGCTTGTTGCTTTATTCCTATGTTATCTCTGGACTACTAAAATAATGGACATTCCACTGTGAAGGGGGTGAAATCATGCGCTGGCTATGTGCGGTGGTTACTGTTATTTTGCTGATAGTCTGGGTTCTACTGCGAATTCAATGCGGCAACAGATATGTCGCGTTACGCAGTCTTCCTATGGAAGGATTACGGCTTCGGAAGTTAGGCGAACCGTTATTACTGCTTATTGAGAAGAGTGGTATCGCCAGTCGGTTTCCCTCACTGTTGTTCAGAATTCAGCGTTCTCTACAGCGCAGTTATGGGATGCGTTATAGCGCAGAGCGGACCCTGCTGTTCATGGGTGAGATGCTAAGTTACAGCTGGCTGTTGCTTGTAGGTGGAAGCTTGATTACAGCATTTAGTGGCGAACAGGCAGGTATGATATTGGGTGTGTTTTTGGCAATTGCTCTACCAACCGCTATGGTCAGTGATCTGCACAAAAAGGTGAGAGTTAGGGAGCAGAATATTATGCTCGAATTGCCAGAGCTGCTGAACAGTATTGTGTTGTTGGTTGGCGCAGGAGAGACCGTGCAACGAGCTATTATTCGCTGTGTGGAAAGCCACCGGGGGGATACGAATCATCCTCTGTATAAGGAGCTAATGACTATGACTAGTGAATGGGAGGGCGGATATTCTTTCCAGCAGGCGTTTGAAAATTTCAGCAAGAGATGCGCTGTGCAGGAGGTATCGGTATTCACAACGACAGTTTTGCTGAACTATCGCAGAGGTGGAGCGGATTTTGTGCTATCGCTACGTGATCTGTCGCGGATGTTGTGGGATAAACGAAAGGCTCTTAGCCGGACGCGCGGAGAGCAAGCATCCTCTAAATTAGTTTTTCCGATGGTAGTTATCTTTTTAATAGTAATTGTACTGGTGGGAACGCCAGCATTTTTGATGTTAAAAATGTAGGAGGCTGAAGCTGATGGTATCAACAATGTTGGACAGTATGAAGAACTTTTGGGAAGACGAGGAAGGTTTAGGAACTTTGGAGATGATTTTGATTATTGCTGTCTTGATTGCAGTTGTTCTTTTGTTTAAGGACAAAATTCAAGAGGTAGTAGAAGCCTTAATTAAAACGGCGGGTGAAAAGAGTCAGGAAGTATTCGATTGAACAAGCTTAAGGGTGATCAAGGCAGTTTTACTATTGAAGCGTCACTTCTGTTGCCGATCGTCATGTTTATTACGATGCTTCTTTTGTTTTTTTGCTTGTATAGCTATCAGAAGTCCATGCTGTTGCAAGTGGCCTCAGGAGCTACTGAGCGGGCGGCTTACAACTGGGACAACAGTCACAAGGAGGTCTCTGGTTCTTACATGGCTGGTGAGTACGACTCCCTTTATTGGAGAATTGGGGATGATGCCTTGTTAGCCTCATTATTTGGTGGAGAAGCTGGCAGTGCTGGCGTGACAATAGAGTTGCCCGGTGAAGTATCAGAGAAGAGTGAATTGCCAGTGCTTAAACTGGGCCATTCGTCTACTATGATTCCGGACAATATGCCAGGAACTATGCGTTATGCTCACAGTCTTACAGGACGGAGAGTAAAGGCCGAGCTAAATCGTCTACTGAGCTTGCCTGTGCTTGATAGCGTTCTATCGGATGAGGCTAACCCAACTGTTGAAGCCCAGTCTATCATTGTCGAGCCTGTTGAGTTTATTCGTACGGTCGACCTGATGCGTTATTTTGGAGCTAAATTTAAAGGGGGCTCTGAGGGTAGTGGATCTGCAGTTTACATGGATAAGAAGGATGCTTCTGCTATGCTGACCAAGCTTCAGGATAAGTAAAATCTCTGTTCAAGGGAGGGGGTTTTAATGAAAAGTATAATTACGGGTTGTCCTGCTAAGGGCAAAACAGAAGGCTCAGTTACAATTTTTCTAATCATGGTGCTGGCTTTCGTCTTTCTATTTACTGCTGTGCTGATTGATTATGCGCGAATCGCTGCGTTCAACGTTCAGGAGGAACGATTAGCGAGAGCCAGTATCCGCTCTGTTATGTCTTCATATCATGTTGAATTGCGTGAGAGATACGGTTTATTTGCATTCGGTGATAGTGATGGTGATATGCTGCTGTCCAAAGTGCTCAATGAAAATTTGCATAAAAGTGGGCGGGGGGATACGTTCAATCTCTTACCCTTTGCACTGGAATCCTCCTCTTTGGAATGGAGCCGGCCGCTGGGAAGTTATGATGTTTTTCGTCATCAAATACTGGAAGAGATGAAATATAAGGCTCCGGTTGATTTCGCCTTGGAGCTGGCAGGTAAATTCAAGCCGCTGTCGGGCGTAATGGCAGAGGCCTCAAGAGCTACTGAATTACTTAGTAAGCTGCAACCTTTATATGATGAACGTGAAGAGAATTTGGATCTAATGTTAGAGCGGAGAAGCCAAGCGGCGGAGAGTGGAAGAAGAGTACTGCTATGGATTATGAATCCGCCCGGAGATTCTATCTCGGCCCATTTGCTCGGAAGCATGCAAGCAGCCGCGGATATACCAGCACAGTATAGTGACTATCTTGGGAAATATTACGAAGATCTATATCGTGATAGTAAAAAGCCTGCAAAGTACACTTATCAGTTGGCACTTTATCAGAGCCGAACTTCAGAGATGTTGTCGCGGCTCCCATCCTTATTAACAACCTTTCATGAAGAACATGGACAATCAATGGAGGAAGCGAAGGATGCGTTAAACAAAGCGCAGCAATTGAATGACGAGATGAGAGATGTTTTGGCAGCTTCCCGAATAAGTGGCGTAAATCTGGCAGACGATCCTGCTAAGGACTGGGATATTCCGGGAAACTCGGGGGAAATAAGCGCTGAGCCACTTAAAAAGCTGCATGAACAGGAAGATGCCTTGATCCTCTCTTCGGCTGACATTAGTAGTATGGAGAATGGTTTATTTATGCAGCAAAGTGCGTACGAGTCCATTGAACCGACGGTAACAGGATTATCAGGAGTGTTGCATGAAGCTTTGGGAGTCAACGGCGATTCCTACCAAATGATTTCCTCTGTTCTAGGGGCTTCGCATGTAGTGGACAACTATTATAAAAAATACGGTAAGAAGGGAAGTGTTATCGCTAGTGATTTGGCTTTTCTTGAAGAGCATCGCAGCTCGGATAAAGCACGTAAGCAAGTAGAGTGGGAAGCCAAATCCAAGCTGGGCGAGGTTAGAGCACTGCTGGACAAAATTAGAATGCTAGGTAGCGGAGCGGCAGCTTCAATGGAACGTTATCAAATCCTTCATCAATTTTATGAGGACAATGTTTCATTTAACAACGGATTGGAGTCTCAATCCTCTGATAAATCTGAAGTATCCTCAGATCCCTATGCTGCTGGAAGCTCGGCGATGAAGGATATTGACGGGATTTATGCAGCAATGAGTGGCATTATGGGGGGCGCTAGAGACAGGCTTTTTCAAACAGAGTATTCCGCGCTTTATTTTCAGCATTTTGATGTTTCAAAGTTAGCTAGTCTGGCACTGAATTCTCTGGAAGACACTAGTGAGCTCACAGATCAGCTTGATCCTCGCGCTCAGGAGCTGGAATACATTTTATACGGATTTCATAATCCCGCAGGGAATGTGGCCGCAGCCTATGCCGAAATATTCGCGATGAGGTTGTCCATTCGCACAATGGAAGGATTTATAGAAAAGGCAACCTTGGGAAATCCACTGGCTGTTCTAGCGGCGGCACTGTTGTATGGAATCCAGCATGCCATTCAGGATATGTTGCAGCTTTGTGAGAAGGATGCGATTCCTTTATCCAAATATATGCCGGCGCAGCTGACTTACCGTGATCATCTGCGACTGTTCATGATAATGCATGGAGGCGGGGAAGTGCAGCTATCGCGGATGCTGGCTCTGATTCAACTGAACACAGGAATAAATCCAGAGGAAAGAAACACCTATGTATCATCGGACATTAAGCTCCAAATGCAGTTATGGTTTCTGCCAGGTGTAGTTAAAATGTTGAATTATACTGCTGCTTTTCCGGGAGAGGTACAAGGGAATAAGTATCTGAGGGCAGTAAAAACTGATTATTCTTATTAGCGGGAGGTCGGTAAGGAGATGGAGGATGGGTATGGAATCAGAGGGAAGGACAAGGAAGAAGGTAGCATGGTAGTAGAAGCGGCGATGGTTCTTCCGTTCTTCCTGCTATTCGTCCTGTTCCTGATTTCTATCGTACAGATGACCTTGTATTCGACAGCTTTGCAAAGTACAGCATCAGACACTGTAAAGTCTATTTCAACTCATATGTATCCTGCGGCTTTGGCGGTGCAGAAATGGGGAACATCCAGCGAAGTAAGTGATGATTCAGGAGGGGATGACAGTGATCATTCTGCTGGCCTGAATTGGACTCTTCCTCGCTTGTCACTTACTGATTGGGGCGATAGTTATGCTGAGTCTTTACCCAAGCCGTTAAATGAGTGGGTTATGTCGGCTTTAGAAAGTGGTGAGGGACCGTTGCAGAAGCTTCAGGCAGAGACTAGTGAAAGTGTACTTGATCTTGCGATCAAACCTTTATTGAAACCATACCTGACATCAGATTTACTGGATTATGAGCGAATTCATGTATCTAATGTTATGGTGCCGGAGCTAAAAGAGGGTACTCGTCCCTACCTTGGGCTAGTGGTTAGTTATAAGCTGCCGATGAAGGTCCCCTTTCTAAACCAAAGTATTGTTTTAGAAGCAAGTGCTGTTGAACGTCTCTGGATCGGGGATACGGGAGAAGGCACAGCCAAGGAGGGGAACGGTACTGGCCAACCAGATGAATTCATTGAAATCTTAGAAAAGCCGAACCCGGCTGTAGCGAATAAGCAAGGCAAGGTTCGTGCCAGAATACCGCCGAATGCTTCTGCCAGCTTGTCAGTCTTTTATAAGAGCGGGGGCAGTACTGCCAAATATTTAGGCTGGAAACAAGCGGATGAAGATGGATATATCGAGTGGGAATGGAAAATTGGTGTAAATACCACACCGGGCTCGTGGCCGTTTGTTATACAACTGGATGATGGTAGATCTGTTGAGGTTATGTTCACAGTAGTGAAGTGAAAGGGTGGAAAAAGGAGTGTAATAAATGGCAGAGTGGACATTTTGGGGATGTCTACCGTTTTTAGCAGCGGCACTGATTACAGATTTAAAGTCGATGAGAATACCAAACTGGATCACCTTGTCAGGCTTGCTCACCGGTCTGCTTGCACAAGGGGTGATCAATAGCTGGCATGGACTGCTGAGGGCTTTCGGGGGAGCTGCTGTAGGATTTACAGTCCTTCTGATCATGCATTTAATAGGGGCGGTTGGCGCGGGGGATGTTAAGCTTTTTGCTGGAATCGGAGCGTGGACAGGGATGTTGTTTACGCTGCAAGTCGTCATGTACTCCGTACTATTTGGTGCTTTAATAGGCTGGTTAATTGTTTTAAAGAGACGGGAGGCGGTCAGTCGTTCGCGTAAGATCATCAGCAGAATTTCTGGATTTATTTTATGGAAGAGCCCGTTTCTATTAAAAAATAACGATAGTGAACTGTTGAAATTTCCCTTCATGCTGGCTGTTATCCCTGGTTCCATATGCGCTTATCTATACTTTTAGTTCGGGAGCTGATGTTTGTTGTTCGGATTAACCCGTGATTTTATACAACAGGATGGTATATATATGATCCTTGGTCAACCCGAAGGAATACCTGCGGAGAAGCTTAATTTGATTCAGGCACGCATGCTGATGAACACCGACATTCCTCATCATTTGAGGCTGTTACTTAGAGAAATAGATTTGAAGGTTACTATGGAATACGCTGTTTTACGCAAAAAAATGCTTAGTCATCTACTCAAAGGAGAGAAGCTAAGTATGAACTCGTTTTTCGGGTTATTGCTGCAAATTGCCCAAGGCATGGAAGATGGCAGGTTATATATGCTGCGGGCGGAACAGTATGCTTTGCATGCAGATTACATTTTTATTGAAGGGTCGTTACAGAGCGGTAAAGTATACCTGACCTACATACCCATTCAGGAGAATAAGTCTGGTTCAAAGCTTGGAGAGTCACTCAAGTCACTAATCATGGTGTTAATGGCATCTATCACAGAGCTTACTGGCAGTGGTGTGCAAAGACTATTGCAATATTGCAGTGAAGAGGGATTTACTCCAGCTGGCTTAAAGATTCTTTTATCAGAGTTGCTGACAGAAAGAGAGCCCGTTACACCTGAAAGACAGCTTCATGAAGGCGTAAAAGAATATCTAGTGAAAGAGGCAGCAGCTCCACCATTAAGAAAAATATATGAGCATCGCGAAGATAAGGGATTGGAGCAGCCGACTGCTACTCCTTGGATCAGCAGCTATCCTAATCTTAAGATAAAAGAGGAGGAGAGCCTGTCTCTAAGCTTGGAGGATGAACAGGTAACGAATCCGCAAGCCTCAAGCTCAAGAACCTATATAGTGCTAGGGTGTCTATTAGGCGATGCACTCCTGTGGAAGTTTCTATATTTGGATAGTCCAAAGCCGTTATGGCTTGCCGTCTGTGGAGTTGTGACGATTGTATTGGCTGTTTTAAGCTGGATGGTTTGGAGCGGAAGGCTAAAGGTTGGTAAAGAAGATGAGGATTGTCTGAGTGAGGATTCTGAAGATACTAACTGTAATCCGAGTCGGAAAGAATTGGAGTGGAATTTTGGCAGGAACCCTGTGGCTTGTACACGTCCTCCAGCAACAATCCCAAAGGTAACTCCGCAATTCTCAGATTCAGCAGCTAACGTTGCGGTAACCCGTCATGAATCACTAGCAGAGGAACATTGTTCTGTTAAAGCACAAGAAGCCATAGCACCAACAACTTTATTATCACAGGAGAAACCGCCTAAGCAAGGACGACAAATCGAAAAGCTGGATCGGAGTATTCCTTATCTCCAAAGAAACGGTGAGGAGGGTGAAGAGGCGGAAATGATCGAGTTAAATCGAACTAGCTTCATTATCGGCCGATCGGCAGAGGTGGCTCAATATGTGGAAAGATCAGAAGGAGCCTCTAGAGTACACGCTGAGATATCTAGAAGCACCAGCGGATATATTCTGAAGGATCTTGACTCCAGAAATGGAACGCTTTTTCAAGGTGAAGCCATGATCCCGTATAAAGAGTATCCACTAACAGAGGGGACCACATTTAAAATTATAAAAGGAAGCTACACATTCCATATAGTATGAAGGTGAGTTCCAACGATGAATGTGGCTCTACAATTTTTGTTTTTTCAAATCTTCTAAAGCGACTTGAAGTGTAGGGAAGGTAAAGTCAAAGCCATGATTTAATGCCGCTGCGGGCAGGACGCGCTGACCTTTGAGTAAGATTTCGGATAATTCTCCGACTGCTGTTTTTAACAGGAAGGCTGGCAAAGGGAACCAGTGCGGCCGTTTGTAGACTTTGCCAATCGTCCTGCCGAACTCTTCGTTCGTTACCGGATGTGGAGCAGTCGCATTAACAGGTCCGTTAATCGTGGGATTTTGCGTACAGAAATCAATTAGACGGACGATATCCGTCAGATGAATCCAAGAGACCCACTGCTTTCCGGAGCCAATGTTACCGCCAAAACCTAATAAATAAGGCAGCTTCATTTTGGGGAATGCTCCGCTCTCATTGCCGAGCACAACTCCGGTACGCAGCTTGACCACGCGGATACCATGGTAAGTTTCATCTGAAGCCTCTTCCCATGTCTTAACTACTTCTGAAGGGAAATCCATGACCTGGGCTGGTGAGGACTCACTAAAAGTATCCTCTAAAGAGGTACCGTAAATCGCCACGGCGGAAGCCTGAATGATTACGGAGGGCTTTTGCTTCATTTGATCTACTAATTTAGCTGCTGTGGAAACGGTTGCAAGTCGGGACTGCATAATCGCTTTTTTGCCACTTGGACTCCAGCGCTGGCTAAGGGAAGCTCCGGCGAGATTAATTAGGGCAGCTGCATTTTCCACTGGAGCGGGATTAGAACTTAGACTGTCCCATGTGTGGTAACTCAGCTTAGGATGAATTGTTGTTGCGTCTTTTGGTAAATTCCGACCTACAATAGCAACTTCATTACCTGCTTGCAGCCAGTATTTTGCTAGTTCGCTACCTATAAAACCGGTGCCGCCACATATCACATATTTCAAAGGAGGGCCTCCGTTCTAAATCGTACAATTCATTAAAAATTACTTAAACAAATGCTGGTAAGCAGAGTAATCGATTTTATTCTTTTCGAGAAAATTGACAAGAAAACGGTTATCGCGCCGCGGTGTGGCAACTATGTAACCTTTAATGCAGTGATCGCGAGTAACTTCTTTTGCATTACTCTCGACGGCGATTTTTCCGATCTCGGCAGCAATAGAATGCTTCGCAATATCACGAAATGGACCAGGTACAGGCTGAACAAGCTGGTCCAAAAAGGCTTTTGTTTCGTCACTCCAGAGCGGGCGGCTACGTTCCACCCAGTAATTTTGCCAGTCTAGCTTTGACTTTCCATCAGCTTTGGGCAGGACCTTTAGGAATTTGCGGAACATAAAAAAACCGCCGATACACATGGAACCAAGCAGCATAAATGTCCAGAAAGCGATAGAGTTCATAAACCAATTGCTCGGTGTGGATAATAAACCAAGTCCTGATTGGATAAACATGCATACACCACCTTTTGGCAATGAGGATTCTCACACGAATTATTCTCATATTAAAGTATAGCTTATTTCCAAAGTTTTGCGAAGCAGAACCCGGCATATTGGCCTCGTCTAGATTTATTTTTCCGATCACGGTAGAATAGGGGTTAATTCGTGAAGGAAAGAGGGAAGAAGTATGCTGAAAATAGGTTCACATGTGTCTTGCTCGGACAAGGGTCTTTTGACCGCAGCAAATGAAGCAAATGAGTATGGTTCCAGCTCGTTTATGATATATACAGGAGCGCCGCAGAATACGCGCCGCAAGCCGATTGATGCCATGTATCCCAACGAAGGGAAGCAGGTTATGAAAGAGAATGGTGTAGAGGAGATTGTTGTCCATGCACCTTACATTATTAATCTCGCTTCCTATAAAGAGAATACGTATCAACTGGCTGTTGATTTCCTGCAAGAGGAAATTCGCCGTACCCATGCACTTGAGGTCAAGCATATTGTATTACATCCAGGTGCGTTCACTGATAAAGATGCTGAATATGGTATTCAGCGGATTGCAGATGGCCTGAATGAGGTGCTTGGAGGCACGAACGAAACGGAAGTGCATATCGCTTTAGAAACTATGGCTGGTAAGGGAACAGAGATCGGCCGCAGTTTTGAAGAAATCGCTTCTATTATTGCAAAGGTCGAACATAATGAACGTCTATCGGTCTGTCTTGATACTTGCCACATTCATGATGCTGGCTATGATATCGTTAATGATTTGGACGGTGTTCTCAACAAATTTGATGAGACTATCGGATTGAACCGTCTTGGTGTAATCCACATTAATGACAGTAAAAATCCATGTGGCGCTCGCAAAGACCGTCACACTCCAATTGGCTCGGGTTGGATTGGCTTTGATACGATTAACAAAATCGTACATCATGAAAAGCTGGAAGGTCTGCCTTTCATTCTGGAGACCCCGTGGATTGGTAAAGATGCTAAGACACAACGTCCGATGTATGAGGTGGAGATCGCTTTGCTGCGTGGTAACGTAGCTGAACGCTTTGGACCGGAATTCGTGCAGGATGTTGAAACATTACGTGAATTTTTTGCCAAGCAGGAGATTGATTCCCGTCAATATGTACTTAATGTCTGGGAGCTGCTGAAGAACGATGCCAAAGCTAAAAAAGCTGATCCACGTGAACCACTGGAGCGTTTATACGATGAAGTTGTCGCTGCCCAGCTGTTCCCGCAACTAAGCGAGGAAGCTATTAATCATCGTTTAATTGCTTGGTTAGCAGGCAATTAAGCTCGTGAACGCTTAAGCTATACTTCAGATTGCGTATGTAGATGAGAGGATGGGAAGAGGGTCATGGAATTACACGTAAAAAGAAACAATTCGTCGGGTGTCGAGCATTATTCCAACCGGGCACGTATGCTTATTTCCTGCCCTGACGGACCGGGAATTGTGGCGGCTGTATCACACTTTCTGTATCAGCATGGCGCAAATATTGTGCAGTCGGATCAGTATACGATGGATCCAGATGGTGGAATGTTCTTTATGAGAGTCGAGTTTGACCTACCTGAATTAGGCGATCGTCTGGAAGAGATTCGCTCTCAATTTGGCGGAGTGGCGGAGCGTTTTAAGATGGACTGGAAGATCTTTAATGTTCGTCATAAGAAGAAACTTGCCATATTCGTCTCTAAAGAAGACCATTGTCTTGTTGAACTGCTCTGGCAGTGGCAAGCGGGCGATCTCGATGCCGATATTGCCCTCGTCGTTAGTAACCATTTGGATATGAAATCTTATGTCGAGTCGTTTGGCATTCCATTTCATCATATTCCAGTCACAGCGGATACTAAGGCTGAAGCAGAAAAACGCCAGTTAGAGGTCATCGGAGACGATATCGATGTGATTATATTGGCACGGTATATGCAGATTATCTCGCCGTCCTTTATTGAGCATTATCGCCATCAGATTATTAATATTCACCACTCTTTCCTGCCTGCCTTTATTGGCGGCAATCCATACGCCCAAGCGTATCAACGTGGGGTGAAAATAATCGGGGCAACCGCTCACTATGTTACTGAAGAACTAGATGGTGGACCGATTATTGAACAGGATGTGCAGCGGGTAAGCCACGGTGATGATGTTATTGAGCTGAAACGGATTGGACGTACCATTGAACGTGTTGTTCTGGCTCGTGCGGTGAAATGGCATATCGAGGACCGGATTCTCGTCCATCAGAATAAAACTGTAGTATTTAAATAAAGGTATTCTCCGGTGAAAGCAACGGTTATGCCCGAGGGCTTTCACCGGAATCCTTTAATTTAATAGTTCACTAAATCTCTATCAGGTAAAAAAGCATTTTACCAGCAGCTTGGCTATTTATGCCAAGGTGCTTTTTGTCGTTCTCAAAAATCATGTAGTTAAGGAGGTGGAAGGTTTGGCGTTACAGCGGGGACGTTTGTTAAAACGTAATTATTTTTTCGCAAGTCTCATTTTGATTACTGGATTCGGGGGATTGCTAGGTTATGATCTCTATTTCAAGCCCTACGTGCTTTCCCAAACCGTGGTCAAAGTTAAGGTGCGAGCTGGGGAATCTCTACCTAAAAATTATGAGCTGAAAGCAAGTGATTTGTATCTGGATTCTGTTCAGACCAAGGATATACCTTCTGGTGTAATTACGGAAATCGCACAAGTGGAGTACAAAATTACGAATGTGAATCTGACTAACGGTAGTATTTTGACAGCATCACTGGTGGATGTTAGTGATTTAGAGCCTTTGCAGGATGAAGGTATATTTCCTATTCCGAAGGAGGCTATTTATGCCATCAATGGTTCGTTGCGAAGCCGGGATAAGGTAGACATTTATCTTGTAGAAGGTGAGCGAGAGAAGCAGCGAGAGGCGCTTGGTTCAAATACAGTTAAAAAAGAAAACGAGGAACAGGTGAAAGAACAAAGCTTGCTTAGCGATCCTGCTAAAGAGATCTTTTTATCTGGAGTTACCGTGAACTATGTGCGAACAGAAGACAATAATGATGTGCAGGATTCTGAGAAAGGCAACAACAATAACCGATTCACTTCTACTGGCAAGGTAGCGACACCAGAATTGAAGCTGAAGAAAAGTGAGGGTCAACGGCTAGGGCAATTTTTGGAGCAGGGCAAAAAGCTGTGGATCGTACGGGTAGAGTAGGGGGAGATTGCCTTGAAAATATTTAGTCTGGGCATAGATCAGTTAACGATTAATGATATCAAAAACGCGGGATTTAATGTAGTTACACAAAACGTGTATCCCGATCCGGCGCATACCGAAGGTCATATGTTAATGGTTACTAGTGACCAGGTACCTGTTCAAGCGCTTAGCGAGCTGCGATACAAATATCCAAGCTCTATGATCCTGTATTTATATCTGCAAAAGGGAATTCGCGGCTATCAAGCTGTGCATATGTTATGTGAAAGCTTAGGTTTATATTTTATTCCTCCTCGTTCTACCTCGTCAGCAGTGATAGAGAAGATTCGTTTTATCCTGGAAGAGGATGTCGAGGAACGGAGCAATTTGGTTGGCTTTTTTGGCTCAGGTCCAGGCATTGGCTGCACGAGTGTGGCGAAGCTGTTCGCAAGACGAATTGCTGCGGCAGGTCTACGTGTTCTTGTACTTGGTTTGGATTTATATGACCCCGGGTATGACCGCAAAGCGACGATAAGTCTAGACAAACTGCGCCCCAAGCTTACAGGGAAGATGATTCATGATGAAGATTTCGAGCAATTGATTAGGCAGGATGGCTATTTGTATCTACCGGGGAATTACGACTACTTAAGTGTCCAGGATTATCTGGAGGAGGAGATCGAATATTTCTTGGCTAGAGCTGGAGCAAATGCGGATGTGGTTATTGCTGATTTCGGTTCAATTCCCGAGAGTGCTGCGTGGTATGTCGGTATGCAAAAGTCGTCGTTACGCATGATTGTCACTCATCCTAAACATGAACACAGATTAGAACCTCTATTCGAGCTTGCGGGGCATATAGATCTGCGTCCGCATGATTTCCAGCTGATCATTAACCGCAGTAATGTGGAGGAAATATCTTCGTCCAAAAATATGGCCCTTAGATTTGGCACTGAAATCTTGCTGGAGCTACCGTATTACCAGCCCTTGCAGGAAAGCTTGCCTCTAGGCAAAAAAGAGCTACAGCATGTGGATGATAAGGTACATTCTCTATTGGTGTCGATGGGATTAGCGCCAGAGGCCAAAAAGAAAGGGATATTTCTATGATTGAAACTCTCGCGAGTCGTCCACTCTTTTCTCTAAAACAAAGCGTGCTGCGCACTAGCAAACCGGGCAAGGAAGATTTTTATGCTTTTTTACAAAAAATGAAAACCGAGATGAACGAAGGGTTAGAACGTGAGGATGACGCTTACTTCGAGCTAAATGCAAAGGCATTAATTGGCGATCCGCAGGCAGTTAGCTTTTTTATGAATGAGATTGAGAAGTACTTACGAAAAACACCTTTTACTGGAAAGGTTCCAGAAGCGTACCGAACGGCGGCAGAGGCCCTGTATCACGAGTGGAAGGGTTTTGGACCAGCGTATCGTTGGTTTACTGATCGTGCATACAGCGAGTCAACCGGATTACAAATGATTGGGAAGCAAATTTTTTATAACCATAAAGGTGAGTTTATAGCTTACCCGTATGAGATGCCTTCACTGGATCGGGTGGAGCAGCTGAAGCGTTCCTTGCTAAAAAGTGATCCCAATAAAAAGCTGAACAAGGATAATCCTTCGGTGGAGTTCAAAATGGATGATCCGCTTTGGCCAGGTAGATTTATTCGGCTTGCGATTTGGGTATCACCTAGGGTCTGGGAGGGTTTTACTACGATATCACTGCGGCGACAGGTTGTGGAATTTCTGGATTTGGAGGATCAAGCGGGTACGGAATGTATTCCTGCCGAGGCGGTTGAGTTCATTCGGGCGTTATCGTCCACGTTTCGCAATACCATTATTGCGGGTGCTGTAGGGTCAGGAAAAACAACCTTTGCCAATACGATCGTTGGTGAGCAACTGCTTGGCTCTTCATCCTGCATGGGAGTAGTGATGATAGAGAAACATCCGGAATCCATTTTACCGTATCAAATTAAAGGGCATCGAATTATTCCAATTCAAGCTGCGAATGAGGAACTGATGGAGGTGGGAGTAGAGTCGCTGCGGCATGACCCAAATATTTTGTATATGACAGAGATGCGTTATAATTCGCAACAGATCAATGATTCTTTGGGGTTTTCCCCACAAGATCCCCACACTATAAACCATTCATGAGCTTTTCAAATTTTTCAGGAGCTTCTTTTCTTCTCTTTTTAGTTACGTGTAGGTAAATCAGACGGGTTACTTCGTCACTACTATGGCCCATACGTTTTTGTATTGTTTCAAGCGCCACTCCTACCTCTGCTAACAAGGACACATGAGTGTGCCTTAAACTATGAGGAGTCAGGGCTGATGGAAGACCTGCAATTTCTAGATAAGTCTTCATTCTCAAGGTAATGTTTGGATGGGCTTCAGGGTATCCTGGATTTCTTCTGGTGTTTACGAATAGGAATCCAGCATCGTAGTAGTTTTTTCGATTTGCCATTTTAAATTCATTTAGCCATGCGATTTGATCATCGACAACATCAATGACACTATCAGTAATATCAATTTCTCGTCGTGATGCTTTTGTTTTAGGTGTGTTAATGACATACTCTTTAATTTTCTTTTTACAATAGAGCGTTTTTGTTATAGATATGAATTTCTCAGCACGGTTAATATCTTTGTTTTTATTTAGTGCGCTCATTTCCCCGATCCGTATTCCTGTATAGGCCATGAGATAAAAGAGATTAAAATCCTGCCTATCTCCATGTTCCTTCACTGCTTTCAGAAATCTTAACAATTCCTCCTTTTCCATATACTTTGGAATTTCAGTTTTATTTTCTAAATCTTCAACAGTAGTTTGATAAGTTGGTATTTCAGCACCAGAAGTTGGGTCTGATTTAATCATTTCTAATTCAACAGCTTTTTTGAAAATAAGCGAGCAAGACGAATGGAGAAGTTTAATTGAGTTTAATGAATAGTTTTGCTTCTTCTGATCATCAAGCATCATTTGGTAATCTCTTTTTGATACTTCTCCAATTTTTTTATGACTAAAGTACTTTTTGCATTTTTGTAATTCACGCATACGAATATCAACAGTCGTGTTTTTTACCTTACCAGTTGCTTCATACATTTTAAGCCATTCCACAACAAAATCATCAAATACGATATCCCTTTCTTCAAAGTAAGTTCCGTTTAATAACTGGGCTTTAATTTTAATTCCAGCTTCAAAAGCTTCCTTCGCTGTTGGATAGCTAGGAGTTTCCTTTTGTTTCCTTCCTTTTTTTCCAGGCACTGGAACACTGTAGCGGTACGTATGTCTACCATTTTCCGAACGTACACCTGGATACTTTATTTCTTCCCTAGGTTCCTTTGGTTTTCTGCCCATATCTAAATTCACCTCCCTTCACGAATGTATGTTCTGTTTAATTCGTATGTGAATCCGCCCTATACGGCTAATATCCATAGGTTATTTGAAAATTTTTATTACCGCGACGGGATCGAAGTAAATTATGTATTCATCATTTCCAGGCTTGTACACCGTGCAAGGTCCGTACACTTCCCAATAGTGATCAATTGCATTAATTAGAAAATCATCTGTCACACCAAGTAACTCAGCAAATTCATAAATATTTCTGACTCCAGCTTCATGTCCCATAAGAAAAGAGGAAAGTGGTACTAATTCCTCATAACCCCAGTTTTTCGCCTTCTTTTCTTGCTTCCTTTTATTAATACAATCTTGCATCAGAATATCTCCTGCACTGGTTTCATGATGGCCAATTTCCTCTACGAGCGTGCAAGCTTTCTCTGTCTTCGATTCAAGTCTACTATCGATACAGATAACTCCGTCAGCATATATGCCCCTTAATTTACCCGTCAAGGGGCGCTCTATGACTTCTATTAACAGAAGGTGAGCTTTTTGAAGTAATAGATCATATACCATAACACCACTCCTGATAGCAGTTACTTGTCTGAGGACTGTTGGTTTTTCTTGGAGCGAACAAACTCTTTGAATTTTTCTATTTCCATCAGTTCTTCGTCAGTCCAATCGTATCCGTCATGATGAGCAGCGATGGTTTGAATATCTATTTCAGCTTCAGTCTCTTTCTTTTTGGACATTTCTTGAAGCTCGTCCACAGTAATTCCCAATGCACGACAGATTTTTATCACATTATCGACAGATGCTTTTCCTATTCCTCTAGTTAGCATTGATTGCAAGGTAGTAGGCGGAATTCCAATTTCTTCAGCAAAAGCTCTATTGCTGGGATAGCCTTTTTCTTTAATTAGTCGGACTAATATTTTAGCTCTCTCCAATTTAGACTCACCTTTCAATTCAGATGTGAACGATTTATCGTTCATATACCTATGATACATGATACGTATTTAGTTGTAAAGCAGTGTTTGAACGAAATATTGATCAAATGAACGAAAAATTGGTTGACTGTGACCGCTATATCGTTTATAGTCAAGTCATCGCAAACGAAATTGCGTTCAACAAGAGAGGAGGAGACAGGGTGTATAGCAATCTTCGAGTTGAAATGATTGAGAAAAACGTCACCGTGACTGATATTGCTAAAACTCTAAATAAAAGGCGGTCCACTGTCGGGGATAAAATCAATGGAAAGTACAGGATTTATGTAGACGAAGCATTCGCTATTAGAGACGCTTTTTTCCCGGGTAGTAGTATCGATTACTTATTTGAAGCTTCAGAGCAATTAGGGGATAAAGACTTGGAGGTGAATCAAGATGGATCTCAACAATATGCCTGATCTATTAACTGCTGAACAAGTCGGGGAGTATTTGGGAGTCTCACGAAGCGCAGTCTACAGTTGGTGCAGAGCTAAGAAATTACATGGGATAAAACTTTGTGGAAACTGGCGTATTCGGAAATCAACATTACTAGAGTGGGTAGCTGAGCAGGAGAGAGCAAGTTGCCCCTCTAATGTATGAGCCTCCACTAAAGTCATCATAACCGTCTGCGTTAGATTTATACCTGAAAGGAGTTACACAATGACCTTTAACATTCAAGCTGAATTGCTTGCTGCTAAGCTTCACCTGGACCGTGCTATAGAAGCCTCTATCCAAGCAAGGGACATCCGTCATCTTAGTAAGCTTGGTTCAGCACGATATGAAATCGTTGAAACAATGATTCGGATGTATAAGGAGGCTGAAAGCAATGCGCCAACAAGTTGTGTCAGCTGACCAGATGTGGAGACGTATGGAACTTCGCCGAAGACGGTGGCAGATCCAGAATGGACGTTTGCTGGTGGATGAGCCTGAGGCTGTGGTCTGGTGGCTAGATAAAGAGATCGCGGAAATGGAGGGGCAACGTTGAAATCAAGGAAAGAAATTGACGCTATGAGCCATCAACTAGAAGCTTTGCTTCCTTCAGATGTATCGAAAGTCGCATTTCTTTGTATTGGAACAGACCGTAGCACTGGAGATTCACTTGGTCCACTAGTTGGTCGCTATTTAAAGCGCCGCGGTATTCCTAATGTAATTGGCACTCTTCACGATCCATGTCATGCGCAGAACCTTCAAGAGTGTACAGATTTATTTAATGGAATGTTTGTAGTTGCGATTGATGCCTGTTTGGGGAAATCAACGAGCATAGGCGACATCAGACTAAAGAATGGACCGTTAAAGCCAGGAGCCGGAGTAGGCAAAGACCTTCCACCAGTGGGAGACATTCATTTTAAAGGAATCGTCAACGTTGGTGGATTTATGGAGTATTTCGTTCTCCAGAATACTAGGCTTGCTTTAGTAGACGATATGGCTACTGCAATAGGTAGAGCGATCTGTGGGGCGATCAGACGAAAGAAATTATCAATTATGGCTGAGGTCGCTTGTGGACTTGAAAGGAGGTGAGATAAGGGAATGAGTGAACCTGTAACAGATGCACCAGGTGAGGTCATTGATTACTGCAGCCAATGTGGAGCTGAAATCACACTGGGTCGGATAGTCATTCGGTTTGGACGAGAATTGCTCTGTGATACTAATTGTCTGTGTGATTGGATTGGAGCTGAGGAAGTTACTGCTCCAGACCAGACAAAGCATGAAAAATGACCCGACGGATTAGGGCCCGTCAGGTCATCGATTTAAAACTAACACATTATGAGGTCAGTGTAACACTGACCAAAAGGAGATGCAAGTATGAAAGCTACTGGAATTGTTCGTCAATTGGATGGATTGGGTCGCATTGTCATTCCTATGGAACTTCGTCGCACTATGAATATCAAAGATGGAGACGGTTTGGAGATTTTCGTCGAAGGTGAAAAGATTGTTCTCCGTAAGTATGCACCAGGTTGCACGCTCTGTGGAAGTTTGGAAGGTATTGAATATATCTCGGGTAAACCTATCTGCCGTCCTTGTATCTCTAAAATCACTAAACTCCATGGTCTCTCATAATGTTGGCCATCCATCAGGTACATCGTAAACTGGCGCAAATCGTTCATATGAATCTTGACCAGAACGGAAACTTGATCGTTGGTAACCTTGAGCTGCAACTGATCCTAAAGCTTCTCCGGGAAAATCACAATCTGGTGTACAAATTGGACGGATTGAAAGAACTCGCCTTTATGGCTCACGAAATAGGCGACATGGAATGGCAGATGGATCTATGCGCCAAAATCGAAGAGCTTGAAGCGCGGATGATTTAGCTATGATGATTAAATTGTCCAGCCATGTTCGTTGTGAAGTTTGTGGCCACGTTGTAAATATCCGACTTATTCGGAACTGGAACGATCGGCAAGTTTGCACTCATTGTATAGCATCTATATTAAAAGTTAGCGACGAAGGAGAACTGTTGCATGATCAAAATAAATAAGCTTGAAATCGAAAATGTAAAACGGGTTAAGGCGGTTAAGATCGAGCCGACACCGAACGGGCTTACCCTGGTGGGTGGCAAGAATAATCAAGGTAAAACAAGTGTGCTGGACGCTATCGCTTGGGCGCTAGGTGGTAATAAGTATCGTCCTTCGCAGGCTTCACGTGATGGCTCAGTAATTCCACCATATCTGCATATCACTTTGTCCAATGGTCTGATCGTGGAGCGCAAAGGTAAAAACTCAGATTTGAAAGTCCTTGATCCCAATGGTCAGAAAGGTGGCCAACAGTTGCTTGACAGTTTTGTCGAAGAGTTGGCCATCGATCTGCCCAAGTTCATGAACGCTTCCAATAAGGAGAAAGCAAACATCCTGCTTCGCATTATCGGAGTTGGCCAACAACTTCATGAATTTGAAGTCAAGGAGCAAGAGGTCTACAACCGACGTCACACTATCGGACAGATCGCGGATCAGAAGGCCAAGTTTGCCAAGGAACAAATCTACTTTCCAGATGCCCCAAAGGAACCTATTTCAGCTTCTGATCTCATTCAACAGCAACAAGGGATTCTGGCGAAGAACGGTGAGAACCAAAGGAAACGGCAACGTCTGACGCAGATTCAAGCTGCCTATGATCAACAGCAACGTGAACTAGAACGTTTAGAAGCGTTGCTCAACGAGGCGCACATTAAACGCGCCCAATTCGCGGAAGATTTGGATATTGCTAAGAAGGATGCCTTAGACCTACTCGACGAATCGACAGAGGAGTTACAAGCCAACATCCGGCAGATCGACGAGATCAACCGGAAGGTGCGGGCAAATCTCGATAAAGACAAGGCTGAAACGGATGCTAGCGATTATCGGGTGCAATATGATCAATTGTCTACTGAGATTAATGACATCCGCTCACAGAAAGCTGAGCTCCTGACGAATGCGAATTTACCGCTGCCAGGATTGTCCGTCGATGATGGGGAGTTGATCTATAACGGTCAACGCTGGGATAACATGAGCGGATCCGATCAGTTAAAGGTGTCTACGGCCATTGTTCGTAAGTTAAAACCAGATTGTGGGTTTATTCTGCTCGATAAGTTGGAGCAGATGGATATGGAGAGCCTTCAGGAGTTTGGGCAGTGGCTCGAATCTGAGGGACTACAGGCCATAGCGACCCGCGTCAGCACTGGCGAAGAGTGCTCAATCATCATCGAGGATGGGTATGTCGCTGGACAGGAAGGAATTCAATTACAACAACCTCCGGGAGAGATTGATCGGGGTCCAACATGGAAAGCAGGTGAATTCTGATGTTTGAAATCACAACCGGAACTGTTCAGACAGCGCAGAAAGTCGTGATTTACGGACCAGAAGGCATTGGAAAATCCTCTTTGGCAGCTCAATTTCCTAATCCTGTATTCATTGACACGGAAGGTTCAACCAAGCAGCTGAATGTTCAACGTTTGCCCAAACCTTCAAGCTGGGAAATGCTCAAGCAGCAAGCTCTATGGGTGAAGCATGAGGGACCTTCACGGTTCGGTTCACTTGTTATCGATACTATTGATTGGGCTGAAATGCTTTGCGTCGAGAGCGTATGTGCTACTCATAATAAGAACGGCGTTGAGGATTTCGGATACGGCAAGGGCTATATTTATGTCGCTGAAGAAATCGGCCGTTTTCTCAATTTGCTTGGTGATGTGGTCGAGGCTGGCATTCATGTTGTGCTGAGTGCCCACGCACAGATTATTAAATTTGAGCAGCCAGACGAAATGGGAGCTTACGATCGTTATCAGCTCAAACTAGGGGCAAAGACTGGGAGCCGTACTGCACCGCTTGTCAAGGAATGGGCAGATTTGGTGCTCTTCATTAATTACAAGACCTATAGTGTAGCAACAGACAAAGAAGGTAAAAAGAACAAGGCTCAGGGAGGCGTCCGCACCGTTTATGCCAACCATCATCCAGCATGGGATGCGAAGAACCGCCACGGTCTACCTGATGACTTCCCAATGGATTATAACTATATTGCTCATATCTTTAACGGATCATCACCTGCACAATCTACAGCGGCTCCACAACAAGTTGCACCAACCGTAAATTCAACAGAAATTATTCCAAATATTATTCCGAATCAGCAAACTGCCAATATTGTAGCTCCAGTAACGACTGCTCCACCAGTGCCATCTACAGTGACAGCAGCACCAGTTCCACCAGCTAATACATCACAGCCAGATCCACAACAGCAGGCGCTGAATTCTAATATTCCAAGAGCGCTGTACGATCTGATGAATCAGCACCAGGTAACTGAGCCAGAAATTCAAATCGTAGTGAGTAATAAGGGCTACTACCCATACGATACACCGATAGCCAATTATGATCCTGGCTTTATCGATGGCGTGCTGGTGGGGGCTTGGCAACAGGTGTTTAGCTTGATCCAAGACAGAAGAAATGGCCTACCATTTTAACAAACAACAGGAGGATTAACTTATATGAATCAAAATACGGAACGCGAACTTGGATGGGACGACACAATTGAGAAAGACGGCGGAGAGTTTACTCTCCTCCCTCCAGGTGACTATAACTTCACGGTGACGAAGTTTGAGCGCGGACGTTTCAACGGCTCCGACAAGATGCCTGCTTGCAACCAGGCAAAAATTGAACTGACGGTACATTCTCCAGAGCATGGTGATGTTGTCATATTCCATAATCTCTTCTTGCACACCAAGACGGAGGGCTTATTGTCTAACTTCTTCGCGGGGATCGGACAGAAAAGAAAGGGCGAAAAGCTGAAAATGAACTGGCAGACAGTTATTGGATCTAGAGGTCGCCTGAAACTTGAGATCAATAATTTCAAGGGACGTGACGGTGTAGATAAGACTAACAATCAAGTTAAGACCTTTTATGCCGCTGACGAGCTGCCTCCAGGACAGCCGACTCAGCAATATCAACAACCGCAACAGTACCAGCATCCACAACATCAACAGTCGCCGTTTCCAGGCTCTCCTCCTCCACAAGGTGGGGGCTGGCAAACTGGGCAGTTTTAGGGGTTGGCTGCTATGGCTATGGAGCTCAGACAATATCAACAAGAATCCCGCAAATCGATTCAGGCGGAGTGGGAGAAAGGCGTCCAACGGACGCTCCTGGTTCTCCCTACTGGATGCGGCAAGACTATTGTATTTAGTAAGGTAATCGAGGATCGAGTAAGGCTGGGCGAGCGTGTGCTCGTCCTGGCACACCGCGGGGAGCTGCTAGATCAGGCCGCCGATAAGCTGTCAAAGTCTACTGGATTAGGCTGTGCTACAGAAAAAGCAGAGCAGACTTCCATAGGCAGCTGGTTCAGGGTTGTTGTAGGTAGCGTTCAGACGCTTATGCGGGATAAGAGGTTACGGCAATTTGCAGCAGATCATTTTGACACCATTATCATTGACGAGGCTCACCACTGCCTATCAGACAGTTATCAGCGGGTGCTGGCCTATTTCAAAGAAGCGAATGTGCTGGGTGTCACGGCTACGCCGGATAGGGGAGACATGCGGAATCTAGGCAGCTACTTCGAGTCTCTGGCTTATGAGTATACGTTGCCGAAGGCTATCAAAGAAGGATTCTTAAGTCCGATCAAGGCTATGACCATTCCACTCAAGCTAGACTTGTCTACAGTAGGTCAACAGGCTGGGGATTTCAAGAGTAGCGACCTGGGAACGGCGCTCGATCCTTACTTGGAATCAATTGCTGCTGAAATGTGGCGAGTAGCTCAGGATAGGAAGATTGTCGTATTTCTTCCATTGGTTAAGACCAGTCAAAAATTCACTTCTATATTAAATGCAATCGGCTTTAAGGCTGCCGAGGTTAATGGTGAATCGAAAGATCGGGCAGAGATACTGGCTGATTATGATGTTGGAAAATACAACGTCCTATGCAATTCGATGCTCCTGACGGAGGGGTGGGATTGCCCTAGTGTGGATTGTATCGTAGTTCTACGGCCGACAAAGGTCCGCAGCTTATATAGCCAAATGGTCGGGCGAGGTACCCGATTGTTTCCAGGGAAAGAGGATCTGCTCTTGCTTGATTTCCTGTGGCATACAGAACGGCATGAGCTTTGTCATCCTGCACATTTGATCGCTGAAAATGAAGAAGTGGCTCAGGCTATGACAAAACAGATTGAGGAGGCAGGCATTGCGCTTGATCTGGAGACGGTCGAGAAGCAGGCGACTGAAGATGTAATTGCTCAGCGTGAGGAAGCTTTGGCCAAAATGCTGAATGAAATGAAACGCCGGAAGGCTAAACTGGTCGATCCGCTACAATTTGAAATGAGTATCCAGGCTGAAGACTTATCAAGCTATGTACCGTCCTTTGGATGGGAAATGTCGCCACCAAGTGAAGCACAAATCCAGACGCTGGAGAAGCTGGGCATACTTCCCGATCAAATTGAGAATGCCGGCAAGGCAACAAAGCTGCTAGAACGTCTGGATAAACGACGTACAGAAGGGCTGACGACTCCGAAGCAAATCCGATTCCTGGAGCAACGCGGCTTCGAGCACGTGGGTACATGGTCCTTTGACAATGCTAAGCGTCTCATTGACCGCATCGCAGGAAACGGTTGGCGTGTTCCGGAAGGAGTTGACCCTAAAACATATCGTGAAGCGTAATTCGTTGTCTCTTGTGCAAGCTTAGATACTCAAGGCTCGAACGTCTAAGGAAGACTTTTAGAAATAATCCAATCAATTTGGTAAGCTGCATTACTCGTTTTATCAAATAATAATTCAAGGACAAGGATTTAAGAAAATAATGTTAGAGAGTGGAAACCAACCTACAGCCTCATCTGTAGGAGATTCGGGCAAGACAATTGATGCATACGTAAGGGTTTTTCCAGGATTATTAAGACTTCCTGTCATCATAGCAACTGCTTTATTTCCTCCAGCTGGTGGGACAGTAATGATTGCAAGTGACCATTGGTTTTTACAAGCAAGAACTTCAGACGGCGTTGCAACGATAAATGATATTGGCCTAGTTCCTGGTGGGAACTCTATTGGAACTCTGTGCGGATTCTGAAGAAGTTCATCAATTCGTCTGGGGTCTGTATTATACCAACGAGCCCAGTCCACAACTTGCGAAAGACTTGCCATCAAATAACCTCCAATTCAATCGTTTAATCGATATATATACTCTAAAGGTGAAAATTATTACAAAATATAATTTTTTGGATTTGAGGGAGATGAGGAACATGGAACACAAACTTGACCTCATAGCATTGTTGGCCTACATCGATCCATCCTTTTTGAATTACCAGGAATGGGTCAATGTCGGCATGGCACTAAAATATGAAGGTTACACGGCCAGCGACTGGGACGAGTGGAGTCGGCGGGATGGTGGACGCTACCATCCAGGTGAGTGCTTCAAGAAGTGGACGACATTCGAAGGAACCGGTAACCCAGTCACCGGCGCGACCATTACGCAGTTGGCCAAGGATAACGGATGGCTGCCACGGTCTGCAAATGATCGGGAACTGGATTGGGACGATGAAATTGCCGGCGGCGATTATGTTGTTATCGATAAGAATTGGATAGAGGGTAAAGAGATCCACGAGCCGTCTGACTGGAATCCTGTACAGCAGCTAACAACGTATTTGAGCGCTCTATTTGAAGCCTCCGAGAATGTTGGCTACGTCACAGATACCTGGCAGAACGATGAAGGCAAGTATTTGCCAACGAAAGGGGCATCGGATCGCACAGCCGGCGAATTAATCCAACTGCTTAATCAATGTGGTGGTGATATCGGCTCTGTTATTGGTGACTACGATCCAGCAGCTGGTGCTTGGATTCGGTTCAACCCACTGGATGGTAAGGGCGTCAAGAATGAGAATGTGACTGAATTTCGGTATGCATTGGTGGAATCCGACACGATGGACATTGAAAAACAAAACGCTGTTATGCGTGAGCTAGAGCTGCCGATCGCCGTGCTAGTATACAGCGGAGGTAAAAGCCTACATGCCATCGTCAAGGTAGAGGCAGCCAACTACGACGAGTATCGGAAACGCGTGGATTACCTCTACACCGTCTGCAAAAAGAACGGCTTGTCCGTTGACAATCAGAACCGCAATCCTTCCCGGCTATCACGTATGCCTGGGATTGAACGTAACGGGAAGAAGCAGTTTATTGTAGACACGAGTATAGGTAAAGCGAACTGGGCTGAATGGCATGAATGGATTGAAGGCATTAATGACGATCTTCCGGATCCGGAAAGCCTAGCAGACTATTGGGACAATATGCCGCCGCTGGCACCGCCTTTAATAGAAGGAATGCTGCGACAGGGACATAAGATGCTCATGGCAGGACCGTCAAAGGCAGGTAAGTCATTTGCCTTGATTGAACTCAGCATAGCCATAGCTGAAGGTATTAAATGGCTGGCGTGGCAATGTACGAAGGGCAAGGTTCTGTATGTCAATCTGGAGCTTGATCGAGCCAGCGCCTTGGATCGTTTCAAAAATGTATATAACGCGCTAGGGTTGTCGCCTAAAAATATCGGCAATATCGATATTTGGAACTTGCGTGGAAAGACAGTACCTATGGATAAATTGGCCCCGAAACTGATCCGGCGTGCAGCTAAGAAGAACTATATTGCTGTTATCATTGACCCTATTTACAAGGTGTTAACCGGTGACGAGAATAGTGCTGATCAGATGGCTCACTTTACAAATCAGTTTGACAAGATAGCAACAGAACTGGGTGCTGGCGTTATTTACTGCCATCATCACTCTAAAGGTTCGCAGGGCGGTAAGAAGTCGATGGACAGAGCTTCAGGCAGTGGGGTATTCGCTCGGGATCCGGACGCGCTTATCGATTTAGTAGAGTTAGATCTGACAGAAGCGTTATTGATGCAAGAGGAGAATAAGGCTGTCTGTGTGATGTATCAGCAGCTCTTTGAGAAGTACAATCCAGGCTACTTACAGGAACATGTGTCCCAGGATGATCTGCTCAGTTCAAAACAGATGGAGGATCACGCCAAACGTGCCATTCCAGGTCAACAGGCTATCGCTCAAGAGGGTGTCAAACAGGCGGTCAAGAGTGTTCGTATACGCTCAGCTTGGAGGGTAGAAGGGACGCTTCGGGAGTATCCGAAATTCGAACCAGTCAACATGTGGTTCCAGTATCCGATCCATAAGGTGGACGATGTAGGCAGCCTGAAGGATATCGATCCAGATGGTGAATCTTCAAAGCCACCTTGGCAGAAGGCAACAGGTAAGCGTCAGGATAAGGCAAAAGCGGAGCGTCGAAGCAAGGCTGATGAATTCGCAGATGCCGTAAGTAATTGTAATTTTGGTGAACCGCCTACTGTATTGGATATTATCGCGTGGTATTCATCTACAGGAAAAGAGGTTGCTGAACGTACCGTGAGAGACTGGATTAAGAAGTTTGGTTATGAAATCGATCGTTCAAACGGCTTCCGTATAGTCAAAAAAGATGATGAGTAATTGCGGCGGCAATCACTGTTTTATGGTCACCGCAAAAACTTGCAATGATCATTATTTTATGATCGCCGCAAGTTGCGAAACATGATTGCCGCAATTCTGCAATAAGTTGCGGGGATTTTGATACGTGTATGGTCGCCGCAAGTTGTGGCGGCGACCACTATATAAATATATAAGGAATAAGGGAGGGGGTATAAAAATCCCCCTCCCCCTTCCCCTAAATTTATTTGAAACCCGCCGCGAAATGAAAAGTTGAAAAATGGTATCACAACAGGAGGCGACAACGATGACTGAATTCTTCATGCCGATGAAAAAAGTTCCAACGATCACACATCAGCAGAAACAGGTCGCAGTTGTGAATGGTAAGCCAGTATTCTATGAACCCGATGAGCTGAAGGCAGCACGGGCGAAATTAATGGCTCATCTTGGGCAGCATGTGCCGGCAAGAAAATATACAGTAGCTATTCGGTTGACGGTGAAGTGGTGCTTCCCGATTACCGGCAAACATCAAGACGGGGAGTACAAGTACACGAGACCCGATACGGACAACCTGCAGAAGTTACTCAAGGATTGTATGACCGACTGTCGCTACTGGAAGGACGACGCGCTGGTTGCTTCAGAAATCGTTGAAAAGTTCTGGGCTGCGCTTCCAGGCATCTATATCAAAATCGAGGAGTTGTAGATGATGGACTACAAGGCGTTATTCTGGGATGTCTATCAGTGGACGCAGCAAGTCAACGCCGCAGCTACTCAGTATGGTATGCAGAGCCCTGATTTTTGGCAATGGGTCGCAGATTCATCCGGGGCGATGTGTCAGAAATATCAGGACAACCTACTGGTGATAAAGCAAATGATTATGCTGACGGAGTGGCTGGAAGAAGTCTACGAGAAGCAGCAGAAGGGGATGTAATTTATGGCTCGTGTATACGGAGATCTTCAACCGCATAGGGATGACGCCCTAGACGGCATTACTTATGATGGCAGCGGTAGAATGGAGTTTCATCCGGATTTTCATCCGAATCATGGCAAGCCGTTCACTCAGGAGGATTTGGAATACCTATGTACATTTTACGGTGTTGATGATGCTCGTGCCTTATCCTTTGCATTGGGTAAGACGGAGCATGTATGCCGTGTGAAGTTTGCAAAGCTTAAAGCGCAAGGACTGGTGGACCACTACCGGAATTGCTACAGACAACAATTGGAGCTATAAAAAAAGCCTCCTAATGGAGGCTCGCGACGGTGGTGATTAGTGTGAGTAAGCCCAACGCCACTTGGTCACTCACTCTGATTTCAAACCAAGAGGTTTTAATCGTCATGAGTCAACCCTCCCTTAAGCCGGGCGGATTAAGCCTTTCGACTGCCCAGACTAGATCCAGTAAAAACTAATTTACTTACCCTGTTCTAGCTTAAAAGATTGGTATAAACATACAATGTCGCCTCGTCTTTTGTCAATTGCAAGATTAATAGAGAGGGCTGATGTTAATGGGATTTGATCCCTACTTTCAAGAGATCCCCTGGGACATTATCACAGACGATAACGGTACGGTGGTTGGTGAGGTTTACACGATCCTCCCAGAAGCACCACTAAGGAAACGGCAGCGTAAGTGGGGTACGACTTCTGCAATGAAAAGGAGGTTTAGGGATGGCGAATACACCTGTACCAAGTCGAGCGGTTGAATACAGTACGAGAGGAACCAGTAAGCCGAGAGAATACATGTTAACTCCGGAAGAGCTTGAGGAGATCCGGCAGAAGTACCCAGCAACAAAACGAGATGTGAATTTTAAAAAGCCGGTAGCACATAACCCACGAACAGATCAAAGACACCTAAATCATGAGGAGGACAAGGATATGGGAGGACAACGGACGAGCAAAGAGGGGCCTAGCTGTGGGCTAACTAAGAAATTATTCTTAGAGCAGATTGCAGCTGGAGAGACGGTTTCAAGCATCGAGAAGGCTTGGGGGATGAAGTACAACACGCTGTACAATTGGGTCAAGAACTGGGATTGTCGAGGAGTTACACCTGATAAAGCCAGAGAGATACTTGCGCAGCTTGGCGAAGCTTCCGGCTATGCTTCTGAACCTGACAAAACCCAACTGCTTCGTGAAAAGGAGACGTTGCCGCAGCAAGCCGTGTCACATGACATGATTAAAGAATATAAATCACAATTGGATCAAGTAAAGTGCGCCTTGGATGAATCCGTGCTGGAGAACGAGCGACTTACAACTGAACTGGCTGAAGTAAAGCAAATGTTTGACGATGCCTATCAGCGGAATGTGAATGGGAATGCCAAGATCGGTGAACACCTGCAAGCTATTCAGGAACTGAAGGTAGAGCTAGAAGAGGTGACAAAATCACGTGATGTAATTCGTTCTGGTGTTACAGCTATACACGAGGAGCGTGAGGGGCTTCAAGCAGAGTTGAACCGGATGATCACAGAGCGCGATGAGTTAATGGCTGAGAACGATCGCTTGCAGCGTCGAGTGATTGAACCGCAGTTGGCAGAAAAGCCGACGACAGAACAACTGCTTGACCGGAGCATAGCCGAGCTGACTCGAGCACGCAAGATTATCAATCTATTATCTGCATCCGGAGAATAACACAGAAATGGGGTCAGCCATCATGAAGACAACCACAAAGGCAACTTGGATCGAAACCCTAATCTGTCAGTATGCCACAGATGTCCATAGCCTGGAACGTTACCGAGACACCTTGGATCTCAAGGATCCGAAAGCGGCAGAAGAGGCTGAGACCGTATCAGGGATGCTGGCAGACATGAGGTATGCCTTAACATGGATGCGTAGAGGACGCCGCCCAGGGAGCCGCAGAGGTGCTGAGATCACGGATGTGTACAGGCAACGTGAGATATATATCAAACTAACAGGACAACAAATGGGAGAGGCTGAGCGGTTAAAGCTGGTGGATGCACTTTTGTCGCTGAGTGATCGGGAGCGTACATGTTTCTTGCTTCACATGGCGCAGGGCTTGACGCTGTTAGAGATTTCGGGTAAGCTAAATCTATCAAAACGGTCTGTTCAAGAGTATGTTTCTAGGGCCAAGGAAAAGATTTCTAAGGACTTTTTGTAATCCTTGTCGTACGTACTGTCGTACAACGTGTCGTACAACCTACCCACTATAATTATGTCTATTAACGGGCTCTCCATTGCGGAGGGCTCTTTTTTGCTTCTCGTATAGTATCTATCATTGGATAAAAATTGAAAGTATAATATAATAATCCTTATGAAAGGAGGCTGAGAGAGAACATGGAAAAGGAAGTTTATGAAGTGGCCGGAGAAATTTTGCAAGAAGTTATTAAGGCAAAAACTGCTATTATAACCTCCACTACTTTGAGCTGGGATGGTAAGAAAAGCGCGGCTGAAGATTATATCGGCGATGAGGCATTGAGCGAAACCTTCAAGGCAATTTACAAAGCAATACAAGAAGCTTAGGATGTACCTGAGCTAGCATCCTCTTGGGGATGCTTTTTCTTTTGCAAAACAAACACAACGCCGGAGGTGGTGAAAATGCAGGATGGCTGAAACATCAAAACTAGCTGAGCAGGATTATATGACCGGTATGAAATATAAAGCAATCGCTGAAAAATACGGTGTCTCTCTCAACACGGTAAAATCGTGGAAAAAGCGTCATGGCTGGAATCGGGATAAGGGTGCACCCTCTCCGAAGCAGGTGCACCCTAACCGTGGAGGCGCCCCGCCTGGCAATCAGAACGCTGCCGGCAACAGAGGCGGATCAGCACCGAAGAGAAACAAGAATGCCGAGAAGCACGGGCTGTTCAGTAAGTATCTGCCAGCAGAGTCGCTGACCATCATGGAGCAGCTACAGACCCAGGCTCCGCTAGATATTTTATGGGACAATATCATGATCCAGTACACCGCCATCATCAGGGCCCAGCAGATCATGTATGTCAAAGATAGGGATGACAGCACGACCACGCTGATCGAGGAAAAGGACGGCAATGTGTCAGGCAAAAAATGGGAAGTACAGCAGGCCTGGGATAAGCAAGCAAGCTTCCTGACGGCTCAGAGCCGAGCCATGACAACACTCCAAGGCATGATCAAGCAGTATGATGAGCTCCTGAAGACAGATCTGGCCACAGAGGAACAGAAAGCCCGTATCGACGTATTGAAGTCTAAGGTGCCAAATAAAGACGGCCTGAATCCAAATGCGCAGATTACTGCATTGGCGGATCTGATTAATAACCCTGTTGCTGAGCGGGTGATCGACGATGAGTGAAGCTACGTTAATTCCATATGCTCCACTGACAGCCAAGCAGACGGATTATATCTCCACTTGTCGTAACAGCTGGCTGAACGTGGCAGAAGGTGGCAAGCGTGCAGGCAAGAACATCATTAACTTGATCGCATATGCCATGTGCCTGGAGGTGCACCCCGATAAGCTGCATCTGGTGGCAGGGGTAAGCTTAGCAGCAGCTAAGATGAACGCCATAGACTCCAACGGATTCGGGCTTCAATGGCTGTTTGCAGGCCGCTGTCGTGAAGGGGAATATAAGAATCGGGATGCGCTGTACATTCAAACCAAGACCGGCGAGAAGGTTATCATCATCGCAGGCGGTGGTAAGGCCAATGACGCAGCGCGGATCAAGGGCAACTCCTACGGTACCGTATATATCACTGAGGTAAACGAGTGCCATCAGAGCTTTGTACAGGAGGCAATCGACCGTACAGTCGCTAGTAGTAAACGGCAGCTCTTCTTTGATCTTAACCCGAAGCCGCCAGCGCATTGGTTCTATCGGGATTTCCTGGACTTTCAGGATAAGGAGAAGAAGGCAGGTCGTAACCCAGGGTACAATTACGCACACTTCACCGTTTTTGATAATCTGTCAATCACAGATGAGCAGCTGCGTATGGTTCTTGCTACTTACGATAAGGACAGCTTGTGGTATAAGGCTGATATCAAAGGGATGCGCACAGCAGCCACAGGGCGGATATATACTGGTTACACGGTCAAGGACGTAATCATTACCCGAGCTGCTATCCAGGATGAGCGTTTCATTGAGTTCTCAATCGGTATAGATATCGGTGGTACAGATGCTACGGTGGCCACGCTGACGGGCTTCACAGCTCGATACAGCAAAGTAATGCTGCTGGATGGCTATTATCACAAGCAAGGTAAGTCAACAGGCTACACACATGATCGGTACGCCAAGGAAATAGTCGATAGGATTGAGGAGTGGGGTAATATGTACCCTGCTTTTTTTGCGTGTGCTCATATCTTCGCGGAATCCGCGGATAAGCTGTTCCGTCAGGCACTTCTCAATGAGCTACAGCGGCGGAAGATCTTCATCACGGTGACACCGTCATACAAGAAAGAGGGCATCGTGGACCGGATCCGACTTACCAGTATCCTTATCAATCAGGGCCGCTACAAGGTCATGAGCCATCTGAAAGAGTGGCAAGAAGCGCTGGAAAACGCCACCTGGGACGAGAAGAAGCGCATAGAGGGTGAATGGGTGCGAACCGATGACGGCAGCTATCCGGTTGACTGTTTGGATAGTAGCGAGTACAGCGTGCAGCCATTTAAGAAGAGACTGGGGGTGTAGAAAGTGGGGTGGTTTAAGAGCATGGTTATGAAAATACTGAGGATCAACCCGGCACCGGAAAGCCAGGTCATTACGATCACGGAGCCATTTAGCTACCGTACCAATGTGCTGAGGAATCGACTTTGGTATCGTGGAGATCCATCCGAGCTGGATCAATTCTATAAGCAGTCGATGACGGATAGCGTGGGGAAATCACGCTTCTGGGCGGCTGTTCCAAGCAATGGCCTTGGTATCCGGAAGATCCACAGTGGGCTGCCTGCTATGGTGGCGGATAGGTTGTCTGATATTGTGGTCGCAGATATGGATGCCATCACCCTCAAGGCAGAAGCTGAGACGGACACATGGGGTGCCATAAGTGAGGATAATGACTTCCCTGGGCTTCTGGCTGGATCCGTAACGGAGGCACTGACAACAGGTGATGGGGCGTTTAAGGTCACGGTAGACTCGACAGTCAGCGCTTATCCGTTGATAGAGTTTTACTCTGGGGATCAGGTGGAGTATAAGCGTACCCGAGGACGATTACAGGAAGTTCTTTTCTATTCTGATTACACGGTTAACAGTAAGGATTATCGGCTCATAGAAACATTTGGCCGCAAGTACATTCGTTATCAGTTGCTGGATGCTTATGGCAAGCAGGTACCGATATCCCTAGTCCCTGAGTTAGCTGATTTGAAGGACATTGAGTATGACGGTGACTTTATCATGGCCGTTCCATTTATGGTGTTTAAGTCTACGAAATGGCCAGGACGTGGAAAGAGTATTTTTGACAGCAAGGCTGATTCTTTCGACGCTCTTGATGAGGTGATCAGTCAGTGGGTAGACGCCATTCGTGCTGGTCGCGTGCAGAAATACATTCCGAAGGATCTGGTTCCCATAAACCCCGAAACGGGCGAACTTATGCGATCTAATCCATTTGATAATCAATTTATTAAGCTGAACACAGGTCTTGCAGAGGACTCCAAAGGGCAGATGGACATGGTGCAGCCTCAGATACTCTATGAGGCTTTTGTTGCCAGTTATAGCAGCGCTTTGGATATGTGCTTGCAGGGCATCATATCTCCCAGCACCCTGGGCATTGACCTGAAGAAGACGGATAATGCCGAGGCTCAGCGTGAGAAGGAGAAGGCCACACTGTACACTCGTGGCAAGATCGTGGATCGACTGAATGAAGTTATCCCTGAGTTGGTTGAAACGGTGTTGAAGGTGTATGACACGATGCAGAATCGTACAGCAGGTGAGTATAAAGCCAGCGTAACTTTCGGAGAGTACGCTTCTCCTGACTTCGGTAGTGTGGTGGAAATCGTCGGTAAGGCTCGTACCTATCAGATCATGAGTCTGGAACGGTCCGTGGAGGAGTTATATGGAGACACATGGACTAAGGAAGAAAAGGCCGAAGAGGTGCAAAGGCTGAAAGATGAACAGGGCATCACCGAAGAACCAGAGATCCGCAGGGACGCTGATCCAGATGATGAAGATGATAGTGAATGAAGAAGAAATATGACATTCGCGGCATTTTCGCACAGATGGAGATTGACCTGATCGCTAGCATGAAGCGAAATCTGACCCGTCATGAGAATGAGGAGATGAAAGAGGGCTTCGAATGGGATCAATGGCAAGAGAAGAAACTGCAGGATCTTAAGCAATATAAGAAAGAGGCTACACAGATCGTCAAAAAGTCTGAACCCACGATCAATATTGCAATTGAACGAGAGGTTAAAGGCGGCTTTCTAGCTGGAATAAAGCGTGCAGCGAAGAAGCTGCTAGGCAAGATTACCCTAGATAAGCTGGATGTTGAAGGTGTATCAGATGAAAATTTCTTCAAATTGAATGAGAAACGCGTCAAAGCACTTACAGCAGCCGCTCAAGGCGAGTTAAAAGCTGCACGCTTTGCCATTCTGCGTCAAGGTGAGGATGTATTCCGGCAGACCATATTCAAATCTCAGGTATATCTTAACTCCGGCGCTGCTTCTCTTAATCAAGCGATCGACATGGCAACAGGTGATTTTGTAGATAAGGGCTTTGACTGTATACAGTTTGCCAATGGACGGCGAATGAACATTGCCTCATATGCTGAAATGGCCTTGCGTGCATCCTCCCAGCGGGCAGTATTCGAGGGAGAAGGCGCTAAACGCCGTGCAGCAGGTAGTTCGTTCGTCGTGGTGTCAGCTCATAATAACTGTTCGGAGCTGTGTCTGCCGTGGCAGGGTAAAGTGTACATTGATGATGTGTACAGTGGCGGGAAGGCGTCTGATGCTCCGTATCCGCTACTGAGTAAGGCAATGACAGCAGGTTTGTTTCACCCCAACTGCCGGCACAACATGACAACGTTTATACCTGGTAAAAGCCGCATGCCGGAGCCAGTGGACGATGCGGAGGCGTTAGGCAATTACAAGGCCGAACAGCGGCAGCGTTACATGGAGCGTCAAGTGCGCAAGTACAAGCGTCGTGAGGCTGGCAGTGTTGATCCAATTAACCAGGCTGCGGCGGCTGCTAAGGTGAAGGAGTGGCAAGGAAAGCTCCGAGAACATGTAAAGGAAAATGAACACTTACGGCGGGACTTTAGCCGGGAGAAATTTAAGATTCCTGTGCAAAAAACACCTGATAACGGTCTGAATAATAAGAACAAGCCTTTTAATATTCAGACTGAAGTGATCAAACATGCATCTAAAGGTGAATTTACTAATCCTAAGAACCCGAAAAAACAGGCAATAGGTAATTTTAGCAAGGGCGGACATGGGGAAGAGAACATTCAGCTGTTGATAGGGCATGGAATCGAGTATAATGTCGTTAAAGAGTATAAAAACGGCGTGCGCATTGGTAATGTGCCTTCCCATAAGGACAAGTTGAAGAAATCGGGCACAAAACAATCCTGGTTTCCGAAGAGTTGGACCGCAGAGGACATTGAGAAAGCTGGTATGTATGTGGCAAACCTTCAAGATCCAGATCAGTTTCAATTGGAGCCGAAAAAGGTTAATGGTGAGCTCATTTCAATATTCAAATATGCAAATTATCGAAGCGTGACCGTCGGGGTCGTGTACGATACCCAAAGAAAGGGCATTACAACAATATTCCCTGATGAAACGCAGAGGCTGTTAGGAGATGAAGAAAAGTGACTGGCAACGAAATAATTACAACAAATTTGCAGATCATTGATATGATGACTCAAAATGGAGCATCTCCACCTCTGGATGAATATTGGGGTGAGATTGTTGAGGTGCTAAGTCAGGACTTTGATACAACGAAAGAATTGTTGTTGAAGTGTACGCCCGCTGAAGTTAATAGGATGGGCGGCTACTTCGAGGATGTTTCTGAACGGCTACAGAGCCAGAAATTTATTGATCTGTTGCGCGAACTACAATATAAGTATCCTGATATAGACATGGAAATGGACATACAATGGGCGATTGACGCTCTCGATTGACTGGCACTCACGCATTTGCGAGGGTGCTTTTTTCATGCCTGAAAGGCGGTGATTACCCTTGTCTGATAGTGTTATGATTACTTTTATTATTTGCCTGACATTAATCATTATCTTTGGAATTGGAAATAGCAAGAAGAGATAATCATGGCCACGATTGAGACTGTTGTGGCCTATTTGCTCGTTGTCCGGAGCATCACGGACCACTCCCCTAGCTGGAGAGCAGCTATATAAATCTATGGAGGTTGATGATAAATGGATTGGTTAAAAGAACTGTTGAAGAAAGCCGGATTTGATGAGTCGAAGATTGATGCATTGCTAGGTGACGTGAACAAGGAGCTACCGAAGCATTTTGTTCCGAAGTCGCAGTATAACGAGCTGTCCGACACTAAGAAGAAGCTGGAGAAGGACATCACAGACCGTGATACGCAGCTCGAAACGCTCAGCAAGGACGCTAATGCTTCTGAGGGTCTGAAAGCTGAGATTGCAAAGTTACAGGGTGAGAACAAGACTGCCGCTGAAAAGTACGCTGCTGACTTAAAAGACATGACGTTAACGAACGCCATTACAGCTGCACTAAATGGTAAAGTCCACAATGAGGCAGTCGTTACTGGATTGATCAATAAAGACAAGCTGGTGATCGGAGATGACGGCAAAGTGGTCGGCTTGGATGAGCAGCTAACTGGACTCAAGACGTCTGATGCCTACCTGTTTAAACCTGATGAGCCAGGAGCCGGTGGCGGTACAGGCGGTTTCCGTGTTGGAGGCGGAGGCGGTCAAGGTGGAGCCGGTGCAGCATCAAATGAACAACTGGCCAACATATTCGGAGTGGCTGAGTCCAAGTAAATATTTTATTAAACGAGGAGAGATGTACAAATGCCTTATAACTATGTAGATAGCTTTCAGACGGTGTTGCAGCAGAAGTATACGAAGGAATTGACTTCTAGTGGTCTAACCACTCAGAATGCAACCTTTTTGAATGCCAAGACCATTAAGGTGCCGCGCTTGGATGTGGCCGGATACAAGAACCACAGTCGTAATGGAGGTTGGAACCGACAAGGAATCAGCAACGATTTCGAGTTGAAGGTACTGACCTTTGACCGGGACGTGGAGTTTTACGTGGATGCGATGGATGTTGACGAAACGAATCAGATCGTTTCTGCGGCTAACCTGACTACAGTATTTGAGGCGGAGCAGGCAATCCCAGAGCTGGATAAGTACCGCTACAGCAAAATCTATGCGGACTATGTTGCGCTAGGTAAGACACCAGATACAACGGCGCTCACGGTGTCCAATGCTTTGTTGGTGTTTGATAAGCTCATGCAAAATATGGATGAGGCAGAGGTACCTCAAGAGGGTCGTATCCTCTACGTAACACCTACCACCCACACGCTACTCAAGCAAGCAGAGGAAATGAAACGAGTTATTCAGGTGCAGAACAATAACGGTGTCATTGATCGGGCTGTACGGCAATTGGATGATGTCACACTGATTAAGGTGCCGTCTAGCCGCATGAAGACCATCTATGATTTTACAAACGGTGCTGTACCAGGTGTGGGGGCGAAGCAGATCAATATGATCATGATTCATCCTCAATGTGTTCTGGCGCCAATCAAGCACACTGCTATTTACCTGTGGGAGCCAGGAAGCCACACAGGGGGTGACGGATACCTGTACCAAAACCGCCGCTACACTGATCTGTTTTTGATCAATCGTAAGGCAGACGGTATCCAAATCAACGCAGAAGGAGGCGAGTAAGAATGTTGTATGCAGTTAAGGGTAACACCCAACTCAAGATCGACGAGGCAGAGCGTGATGACTATCTGAAGCTAGGCTACGATATTGCTGAAGAAGCTGCTGGTAAGTTAGAGACGATAGAAACTTCTCCAGCTAAGACGATCTCTTATAAAGATCACGAGCAGGCTTTGGCTACCATTCAAACATTGGAAGCTGAAAACGCCAAGTTAAAAGCGGAACTGGCTGAGGCAAAGAAAGCCGCCAAAGCGGACAAGTAGGTGATCACATGGCCTATGCAACGGTAGAAGATTATAAACACTACGGTGATGGGCAGATAACACCTGATGAGCTGGATAAGGCACTGGAGAGGGCATCGGATCAAGTGGATGCCCTGACCTATAACCGCATTGTGGGACGAGGTCTAACAGGCCTTACACCATTTCAACAGGTCAATGTTATAAAGGCAACGTGTCAGCAGGCAGACTTCACATTTCAGTATGGGGAGTATCTTAACTTTCCGCTCTCTGGCTACTCGGCTGGCAGCGTGTCGCTGTCATTTAAGGCGGTCGAGGGAGCAGGAGGCATACAAACCACGGAAGCTGTGACAAGCCTTTTAGCCGCCACAGGGCTGACGAGTAGGAGGTTATGTTGATGCGTGGCAAGCTTCCATTTCCGCATTGGATACTCAAAACGCCTGTTAAGGTCTATCTGACCTACACTAGCGAGAATGGAGAGCCTATCGAGGAATTAATCTTCGATGGGCTTTGTTGTCATGACGAGAAGATACGTCAGAAGCTGGATAAGGAGAGACGTCTGGTGACGCTGTCAGGCAAAGTGATCATCAAAGGTGACATTTGCCCAGGGAAGTTGATAGAGGGGGTGGTACGGTTCGGAGAGATCGAGCGGCCCATCTTCAGCGCTTCTCGACCGCAAAATCCAGATGGCAGTGTGTTTTCTACGGAACTGGAGTTGATGTAAATGGTTAAGGTGAAAACCAAGATGAATAATCAAGCCATGAACCGACTACGGACCGCACCGGAGAAGGCATTGATTCAGGTTATTGAAGGTGCCAAGGATAGCATCCTATCCGATATCATGACTTCTGAGGTGGTTCCTAAGCAGACAGGTGAACTTGAGAGAAGTGCTACAATCGATGCGAGCAAGTCAAAGCGGGGCAAGGTGACTATCACCTATGATACACCTTACGCTCGACGTCTCTACTGGCACCCTGAGTATAGTTTCCGGAAGGACAAGAATCGGCATGCTCAAGGTGAGTGGCTTCGGGCGTGGGCAGAAGGCAAGAAGACTAGAGGTGTGACTCAAGCCTTTAAGACATTGCTTAAGAAATTGGCAGGAGGATTTATTAAATGATGACTCTTGCAGAAGTGCGCGACTGGTTGAAGGCGCAGGTGATCTGCCCAAATTGGTACATTGGCAAAGCGGACGGCAGCAAAGCGGAGTCTATTACTTTATACAATTTAAATTCCGGTACTCCGGTGCTGGCTATCGGCGGATTGGCTAATACCAGCTATGCGGTCAAGGCCGTGTCCATCTTGATTCATTGGACAAAGAATGCAGATACAGCGGAGCGCAAGGCCATGGAGGTCTACGCTGCGCTATTTGGACAGTCTGCGGTGATTGCAGGCAAGCGGGTAATTAGCTTCCAAATGCGCACCGCGGAGCCTGTCAGCGTGGGGACAGACGAGAACAACATTTATGAATACGTGATCGAGGTCACGATCTATTACGAGAGGTAGGGATTGTTTTGCTAAAACCTAATTTACAGCTGTTTGCTGGTACGACAGGTGTCTTTCCGGTTCATAACAACGTTTTTAAAGTTGGTTCTAAGGGGAGGGCTTCTACAGTCGTACAGATGATCGAAATCAAGGACTTGGAGAACTTCTCCATTTCTATTGATGGTAATACGGAAGAATGGTCCCCAATGGACCAGGAAGGCTGGACACGCCGAGCCGTGACAGGTAAAGGCATGACGATCAGTTTCACGGGTAAACGGCATTACGGTGACCCAGGTAATGATTATATTGCTGGGTTGATGCTAGGTACTGGCCAAGATGTAGAAACGAAATTCGAGTGGACGCTTCCTAGTGGAGCGAAATTGACTATGGACTGTGTAATCAACCTCACAGCTCCAGCAGGCGGAGATTCTACCAATATCGATGCTTTGGAATTTGAACTATTATCAGACGGCAAGCCGACCTTTACAACGGCGCCAGGCGGAGGAGCGTAAACCATGACAAAAGTAATCAATATTTCAGATAAATTTGCTGTTGAGGGAAAAGGCTCTATCAAGATAGGGGGTAAGGTCTACGAGGTTGATAAATCCGTAGAAGCCGTTATGCGATTTGAAGAAATCGCTGAGAATGGAAGCGTTAAAGCACTCCTTACAGCTATCGAGGGAACCCTGGGTGCTGAAGCATTTGAGGAAATCGGTGTGAAGAAGATGGGCATTGCCAATATTAAGGTTCTTGTATCTGGTCTTATGGCCGTCATGCAAGATTTGTCCTACGAAGAGGCTACCGCCCGATTTCAATTGTAGTCCATCTGGCGAAAGCTGGTACGACTTACGGGAAGATTGGGGACTGATCGAGGCCAGTCTGGCTAAACAATATGGTATTCGAATTCGGCAACACGGAAATATGCCTTGGTCAGAGTTCTGTACCCTTGTGGCAGGGCTGATGCCAGATACGCCGCTAGGGAGTATCGTCACGATTCGGAGCGAAAAAGACCGTAAAGTCATTAAAGGCTTCAACGCGGATCAGCGGCGCATCCACAATGAGTGGCGTCAACGATGTGCTGCTGCGAAGATGGCTGATCCAGAAGATTTGGATCAGTCAACGAAGGGATTAGAAGCCATGCTTGCTCATATGTTCGGAGGTGGCGCATAAATGGCAGGTAGCAGTGCTGGTCGCATAGATTTAGATCTAGAGCTTAATTATGGTGCCTTTCAGCGCCAGCTCGGAGGCATAGCGGGGACAGCTAACGGTTTAGTAGGTAGTGCCTTTAAAGGTCTCGGCGGGATAATCGCCGGGGCCTTTGCTGTAGGTGGGCTGGTCAAGTTTGGCCGAGAAGCCATTAACCTGGCATCTGATCTGCAAGAAGTACAGAACGTTGTTAATGTGACCTTCGGATCCATGACAAATCAAATCAATAGTTGGTCATCCAACCTCATTGATAGTTTCGGGCTCTCCGAATTGTCTGCCAAGAAATATGCCTCTACCATGGGCGCCATGCTCAAATCATCCGGAATATCGGGAAAGGCCATGACCGAAATGTCCGTTAATTTGACGGAACTGGCTGCTGATATGGCATCCTTCTACAATCTGGCCACAGATGATGCCTATTACAAGGTGTTTTCAGGAATGGCAGGCGAGACGGAACCTCTGAAGCAATTAGGGGTTAACATGTCTGTAGTTAACATGGAAGCCTACGCTATGTCTCAGGGGATTACTAAGTCTTGGATGTCCATGACGCAAGCTGAGCAGCAAATGCTTAGGTATGGATACTTACTGAAGGTTACTGGAGATGCTCAAGGAGACTTTGCTCGTAACGGTCAGAGCTGGGCAAATCAGATCCGGATTATGGGAGAACAGTGGAATATTTTCAAGGGTTCTATGGGTGCCGGATTTATTAACATTCTGACACCGATTATTAAGGGGATCAACTGGCTGATTGCCAAGCTTCAGGTAGCGGCAGCTTATTTTAAAGCTTTCACAGCGTTACTATTTGGAGATGCTTCACAAAACGGCGGTGCAGGTATGGCAGGGGTATCCTCTGGCATCGAAGATACCGCTGGAGCAGTGGGTGACGTTGGTTCTGCTGCGAAAGATACAGGTAAGAAAGCTAAGAAAGCAGCTAATGATATCAAAGGTAGTTTAGCAGGTTTTGACCAACTAAATACCCTAGCTGATAAGACTGCAAGCTCACTAGGCGATGCTGGGGACGCAGCAAGCGGCGTTGGTGGAGCTGATTTGAGTGGTATGGCAGCAGGGGTAGGATTCGGGGGAGCTATAGACTTAGGCTCTTTAGACGTCGATACAGACCCATATACTGCTAAACTAAAATCATTAATTGATACAACCAAATCATGGTTTAGCGGCTTATGGTCTGACGTAAGTTCTGGATGGGCAGGTATGGCTCCAGCAGTACAGCCGTTCATTGACATGATACCCCCCATCAAAGATTCCTTAAGCGGCATGAAAGATAGCTTAGTGGATATTTGGCAAAACACTCTTGCCCCAATGGGTGCGTACCTTCTGGGTGATTTCATTCCTAGTTTAGTAGTTGGGTTTACTCAAAACTTTGCACCTGTTATAGCTAACGCTCTTGTGGGTGCTTTCGATCTTGTGGACAGAACCCTAGCAAACCTAGCAGTGACTATGAATGATCTGTTTGTTAATACGTGGCTGCCTAACGTTGAGATAGTCAAGAACGCTATGCTTGAAGCAATGCCAAGTATTGCATCGTCACTGGACAGCTTGATCCAAGGCAGTATTCTTCCAGCGGCAGATTTCTTTCTAAACGGGTTTATCTTACCTGTTGTTAAGACCATGAGTGAAGAGTTTACGCCTGTATTCACTGACACAGCAGTTCATGCAATTGGTATCTTCTCTGATACCTTGAGCAACTTTGTCAATATGGCAAATGACCTATGGCAGAATACATTGCTTCCTAACTTTACACGGTTACGGGATGTCATTCTTGAAATCATTCCACCGATTGCGAATGCGTTCAACAAAATCATTAACTCTATACTTCTACCTTTTGTAGATTTCATGGCTAATAAGTTCATAATGCCTATCTATAAAGCTTTCATGGAAACACTGGTTCCTATCTTTACTGACGTACTAGTGTGGGCATTTAAGGAAGCCTCTGACGCGTTTACATGGTTCGTTGACTTAATCGTTGACATCTATGAAACTATCTTCGAGCCAACCTTTAACCTCATCCGTGATATAGTTATGGACGTACTTGATTCCTTGAAAGCAGCGTGGGATGATCACGGTAAAAAAATCCTGGACGGGTTGAGTAAGTTCTTGGATAACACAAAGAAAACCTTCCAGAAGCTATGGGATGAAGTGTTGAAGCCTATCATCCAACCTTTCTTACAGACCTTGAAAGACATCTGGAACGATACTTTAAAGGGTTTGATTGACAAAGCAATTGACTTAGTATTTAAGCTCACAGAAGCCGCGATAGAGATCTATAACGGGTTCATCCAACCTATCATTGACGCGGTGGTCAAGTACTTAGGTCCGATTGTGGTTGATACCTTTACCAGCATGTACAAATCAGTAAAGACTATTATTGGCTGGCTGGGTGATGTTCTTAGTGGTTTCATGACTATTCTGGATGGGCTGATTGACTTCATTACTGGCGTGTTCACAGGTAATTGGGGTAAGGCTTGGACGGGCGTCAAAACTATCTTCAAGGGTGTATTCGAAAGCTTGTACGGTATTGTCAAAACACCTCTGAACATGATTATTGATGCCATTAATGTCGTGATAGATGCCCTAAATAGTATCAGTATAGATATCCCAGAAATTGATGTCTTCGGTAAGAAAGTTGGTGGGGGCAGCTTTGGCATTAACCTGGACCGTATTCCTCGTTTAGCTAAGGGAGGTATCGTATCTACTCCGACCCTTGCTCAAATTGGGGAGGCAGGGCCAGAAGCTGTTGTACCGTTAAAAAACACAGCATTTGTAGATACTTTAGCGAGCGCCTTAGGTAGTGCGGTCATGGCAGCGATGGCCCTTAATAACACAGGTGGTCAGGGGGATCGAGTGCAGGAGAATCAAGAAATTGTAATGCAGATGGACGGCACTGTGCTTGCCCGGCTGCTGGCTCCATTACTGACCAAGGAACAACAGCGTACCGGTACGTCGATTATCCGTAACATCACAACTACCTAAGGGAGAGGAGTAACATGATATCCATAAACGGAACCACCCTGCCAAGTACAACTACCTACAAAGTTTCAATTCAGGATCTTTCCAAAGGAGAACGTAACGTGAACGGATTGTTGCTCTTGGAGCGTATCGCTACTAAAAGGAAGATTGATCTTGGCTGGAAGATGCTGACGCAAGCGCAGTTCGCAACTATTTTGACTTTGGTCTCTGCTGTATTTTTTGAGGTCGAATACCAAGATCCGCAAGCCGGTAGGAAGACGGGAACCTTTTATGCGGGTGATCGAACAGCGCCGGCTTTGTTTTATACAAACGGGGTGGTTCAGTACAGCGAGGTTTCCTTCAGTATCATAGAAAGGTAGGGAGGTACGTGATTGATGTATCCAGGCAATATAAGAAAGCGGTATACGCTGCTTCCCGAAAGACCTCTGCCCAGATTGAATTCCAAATTTTAAACAACGAGGCTTACGAGGAAGTATCCAAAATATCGGTATCTTCTAGCGCACCACAAAGCAGACAAACACAGGTCGTTAATAAGGTGAGGAAGATGTCAAAAAAGTACGGAACCTTTGAGCCTGAATATTGGCTGCTAGATGGTAGCTTTCATATTCTCCCCAGGACTAATGAAAACTTGTCGAGTGAGCTGGGATGGTGGAGTGATGCGATTTGTAATGATGATGGCACGTTTCCAACGGAGCAGACGCTGACGATTGATTTCGCCAGCCCAATTGAAACATTGGGAGTCGCCATTACATTCGATACCCTTACAGGAGAGCACCCGTCAAACTTTAAGATCACTTTTTTGTCTGCTACTGCTGAGGTGATTAACACTTTGGAGGTGGTCGGCAATACCACGGCGTATTACGTCTCTGCTACGCCTGTGAGTGGGTACCAACATCTGGAGTTGACCATATCGAAGTGGTCGAGGGGGAGCCGCAGGGTGCGCGTAACCGAAGTGGATTTTGGCGTCATACAAACCTATGACGGCAACAAGCTTATAAGCGTAAACTTGCTGGAGGAGATGAATGTTGTCGGAGATACCCTTCCTTCCAACGAGATCCGTTTTGTAGTAGACAATTCCGATAAGGCGTTCAATATTTTGAATCCTCAGGGGTATTACAAATTCCTTGAGAAAAATCAGGAAGTGAGCCTATCAATCGGCCTGGAGATCGTGCAGGGATCGTTTGAGTTTGTCCACATCACCAAGTATTATCTGACGGATTGGAAGAGTGATGAAGGTACCCTGACTACTACCTTTACGGCCCGGGATTTTCTTGATGCACTTGAAACGATTGACTACGTGAGTATAGCAGACACTAACCTGTATGCTCTCGCGGAGGATATCTTTCAGAAGGCTGGGATTACCTCGTGTGTTATCGACGCAGGGCTGCAGTCCATACCGACCCAGGGGTTCAAGTCGAAAATCAGTTCCAGAAAGGCTTTGCAGTGTATCGGCATCGCGGCTAAAGCGGCTATATACCAAGACAGGGCTACCGGGGTGCCCATGATCCGTAGATTTGCAGAGGTTGACGCCCGGACAACCTTCCTCAACTACACAGGCGAGCCGGACATGATAACGGGCACCGGCACGCATATGTATGCTGACGGAGGGTATCAGATGAAAATGATCGATTTTGATAACGCATATAAGGAGCCACAAATTAAGTTGGAAGACGCAGTGAAGAACATAGACATGACAGTGTTCAATTATCTGGAAGACACGTTCGACCAGGTGCTGAACACTTCGGTGATGATATCAGGTAGCACCACGGTATTCTTCGAGTATCAGACGCCGATCATTTCAGCTTCCGCACAAATCAACATTACCGGGGCCATCTCATATACCGTCTCCAAAACGTATGATGTGGGCGTAGAGATGGTTATTGTCGCTGATGGCACTGTTACCATAGCGATCTCCGGGAAAACCCTTGCAACTGCTACCACGGTGTACAGACTATCTAATACGGCTGTCAAAGAGGGGAAGACTCTTCTGGTGGAAAATCCGTTAATCAATTCGCCGGAGCAGGCGCTTGAAGTAGGGAACTGGCTTGCGGCCGAACTTTCGGCGCGGGCTGTTTATGCTGTCAACTGGCGGCAAAACCCCGCGCTGGAGTGTGGAGATATTGTACTGATTGAGGATAGCTTCGGTAACAAAAAGCAGTCACGCATCACCAAGCAAGAGTACAGTTTCCAGGGGTACCTAGGAGGCAAGTCGGAGACGAGAGGAGGGGTTTAATCTGGCCTGGGACATCAAACAATCCACGAATAAAGGCAATCAAAAAGCTACTGTCCAAGCCGAGGGCACAGTTTCCCTGTTTCCCCGGAACTCCAATGAAAAGCATACGCCTTACAATATCACTGTGATCGAGGGGATGCGCGGGGATCTTCCTTATACGGAGGTTTGGATGTTCATCAATGCTCGTTATGACCATGATGCGAAAAGATTTAAGCGGAAGGATTTAAATAACTTCTCCTTTGGCATCCAGATGCAGGGCGGTGGGACATACCCGGGCGAGGAAAGCTTTGGCGATTATATTAACCAAGGGATTAACGTTTGGAAGGCAAACGGTAAGAACGCTTTTGGCCAAGGTGACCCCATGCGGGATCTGGTAACCGAAGAGATCGGTCAGATGATTGATGGCAAATGGACGGAGTTCGGCATCTTCCTTGGCTGGACCAACGCCTTCATGATCGACAGTTACGGTGGTATGACTATCGGGGGAGCGGGCTTTGAGATTGATGGGAACGGCGTGTTCCCATACAAACGCCTATCTCTTGGAAAGTTTCAAGGGGGCAGTGATGTTCCCGGACAAGCTCCAACTGAGTATGTTTATGCTTACAACGGAACGTTATGGAACGCTTATCATGGTTTGTTTGATAGTGATGCCAGAGCTAGAAATAGCTTTTATTGGGGGATGGTATCCGCCATAGATTATTATGATAACGGTTCGTTTAATCCGGGTTCTGGAACAGCAGGGCTTGAAGAAGACACAACCGATTGGGAGTTGAAAAAGCGACCCCAGGGTTTAGCTCACACGTGGCAAAAATGGAAAACCATGTTCCGCATACGAGGGAAGGATGGTTCAGCTTGGGAACAGGGGCAATACCGTATTCCTGCTATCAAAATAGTCCAGGCAGATATTGTAAACGTGACTGATTTCAATATGAATTATCCAGATAGCACATGGACGAAAGAAAACACCTTTATTGTAGCCGTCAGGGGCGTATTATCGGACGGCAATACTAAGCAGATGGGTGCAATAAATGCGACATTCACACCTTACGGGGTTTATGGGTATCTCGGAGGTGAGTTTGCTTCGGCAGAAATCTTGATTTCTAAATACAAGTAAGGGGGCTGCATATTGGCGTGGACGACACCAAAGCTTAATTGGACGGCGCAAGACTACTTTAATCACGCCGATCTGAGCAAAATAGAATCCAATGTAAAGGCCGTACATGATTTGATGGAGTCTAAGGGGGTTCTGGTCGCCATCGAGGGAGGCATCTATTCCCGGAATATATGGTGGGTACCCTTCAAGGAAGAATTTGTGAGGGTGGAATCCAACTTGGAAGCATTAAGACAACCCTTCACGCCTACGGGATGGCGTTCAAGAGAACTGCCCTGGACAGCAGATCAAGCCTTCAGCTATCTGGAGTTGAACAGATGGGAATCCAATTTAAACGCTTTATGGAAATATTACAGCTCAATGTAAAGGAGGGAAGGTATGGCTTATAACCGGACTGTTTGGGAAAATCGCGAAGTAGAAAATCCGCGGACTTATGTAATTGAAACTAATTCAGACGGAACAGTTACCCTGGTCCCTGCAGAGGGAACTGTTATTGAGGCAGGGACGCCAATATCGGCGGACCCATTAAATAACGTTGAGGAGGGCATACTTGCCCTTGAAGCAGCCTTATCTGAGGTCAACGCTAATTATATTCGGCAGCCGGGTTATGCGCCAACCGGAGGAACTGGTGCGGCTTACAGTGCATCCTTGATCCCCGGCCCCACCGGCTATTATGAAGGCTTCGGCATCACGATTATTCCCCATGTAACGAATACCACCAATACCACCTCTCTGAATGTGAACGGTTTGGGTGCGGTAGCACTAAAAGATCAGCGCGGTAATGCTTACGCTGTGGGGAGACTACTGGCAGGCAAGCCTTATTCCTTCCGCAAGGTAGGATCGGATTTTTTAGCAGATAGCGCGGGGGGCAATGGTACTGCGCTGCCCGCGCATGTTCTAGCACCCTACAGTTTTACAAACGATAATGGGGAGTTTACGGGGATAATGCCACACATAACCAGCGCAGCAGATCCCGCCATAGGCGTGGGTCAATGGAGTAACGGTGACCTGGCCGTCTATCCGCGCGAAGGGTATCGCAAAGGCGGTGCCGGTGCCGGAGAGTTAAAAGTAACAACGGCTCAGCTTCAAGCTGCCGACCCTGAATTTAGACCGGACAGAATCCTTGAAGGTAATAACATTTATGGGGTGGCTGGCAGTATACCGAATAACTCAGTACGCAACCAACACATGCCTGGTACAGCTGTAACCGTCTGGTCAGGAGACAGGTTCTTTATTCGTCCGCCCGCAGGCTGGTACAACGGGGAATCATGGGTAACTTATCCAGTTCCTGGACTAACCTCTAATAACGTAAGATCAGGAGTTGACATAGGCGGTTTGGTTGGTAGTATGCGAGAATACTTCGGAGGATCTTTTGCAATCAGTGCGCGTTTTGGACTAGAGTCGTATCAGACTACAGAGCTGCTCAGAGTAAATGCAGGATTCACCAATATTTCTTTTGCGGGTATATTGCAGGTAATTATCTCCGCGCGTAACGGGGTATCACAAGGAGCCGGACTAGTTCTAATAGACATCCACGGTAATGAGCTATTCTTAACAGGGTATAAAGAATTAGATTCTGGAACTACCTATACAATGACTCACCACGGTATGTTTATTGATAGAGTGAACCGTCAGATAACTTCCGTGTACGGTGGAGGTAATAATGAATACGGTGGATGGTGGGGAACGACAGATATCGGAGTGAACGGAACCTTCTCAAAACCCTTCAATCTCGACAACCGTGTTATTCTGGCGTACAGAACATACTACACAATGGGCGGCGGTTACAATGATTGCTGGATACAAGGTAAGTTAGCTTACAACTAATTATAACTAAGGCGGTTAAAAGCGTCCTATAACTCTTTAATGTACGGAATCAGTGCGGTTAAGTATATGACTCCACAGTGAACAGCTCAAGTTATTGAAGCTCAGACAGCTATTATTTACGGCGGTACATTTTAAAGGAGTAGCACTATGGAAAATAAGATAAAGCTCATGCGGTGTATCAAAGCACAACTAATGGCAAAGGGAGCATTAGCGGTCGGGAAACTGTGTTACTGCGCTGACACCGAAGAACTATAATAAGTGTTTTTAACATATGAGTTACTTCACAAAGAATTGTTATCGCAAATATATTGATTGGGAACAGAACCATACTACGCAGCAATTTTGTGACAACACGCCACATAGTAATCGTTTTTATTTTGCCCTCGGATCCCCGGGGGCTATTTATATTGAGGGGGGAACGATGATGTCGGGAGGTGGCGGAGTTATGGGGACCGAGGATAAATTAGTAGAAATCCAAATTCAGTTGGCCAGAATTGAAAAAACGCTTGAGGTAGTACCGACATTGGCATCGACAATTGAAGCTACACGTGACTTAGCACGAGAGGCTATGCAATCTACTAAATCAGCACATCATAGGCTAGACAGGATTGAGGACGCACAGCGTTGGCTTTGGAGGACTGTTGGTGGGGCAATCATTACAGTGATTATAGGAGCCATTGTGGTGGCTATCAGAATGGGAGGGAACTAAGTGATTAAAGATAAATACCCGATTGAACGGCGTTATATCAATAAGCGTCAAAATGTACGACCCGGCACCCGTTTAACATCGGGAACGCCGGGTTTTTTAGTTGCTCATGATACAGGCAATCCAGGGGCAACGGCGGATAACCACTTTACTTATTTTCAAAATCTTAAAGACCGCTCAGCCTCGGCTCAGACATTCATTGACGATAAAAAGATATTAGAGATCATCCCAACAGGTACGGGGCCAGATCCAGCAGAAAAGGCTTGGCATGTCCTATATAGTGTTACAACTGACAATAAGCTTTATGGAGATGATGCTAATGATATCGCATTAGGTGTGGAGCTATGCTATGGAGGTAAGATAAACACCCTTGAGTCGTACAAGCGCTTAGTGTGGTATATGGCCTATTGCTGTGACAAGTGGGGACTTAACCCACTGACGCACATCCCAAGTCATAAGCAACTAGACCCTGCACGTAAAAGTGATATTGATCAGGCATTAGCTACAATTGGTAAAACACTTAAGAATCTCCTGTATGATGTGGTAGCTGAGGTGAAAGAGCAGCCAGTTGTAATCAATACACCTGCTGTTGTACAGTTACCGGCTAGTGTAGCTCAACGTCTAATTGATGATTATGTATCTCCTGCTTGGTTTGTAGCTCGACAAGCAGGTAATCAAGTAGAAACAACTCATTTGCACAACCTAGCTGATAACCTAAGATTGGCATCATGTAACCCGTTGCAACCTGGGTCAGCAGCACCTTTTAAACAGTTGTATAAAAGTAATGCTCAGGAGCTTATTTTTAGATGGCTCTCTCCAGGATGGTTCATTTCTCATCGTAAGGGAGACAAGTCTGGAATGGATTATTTTAAAAGTACGGCCGATCATCTGAGACGCGCTGCGGGGATGCCAACAGAATAAGGGGGAATTAGTTATGAATAATGAAGCACTGAATAATGTTCTAGCTTTTGCATCTGTTTTAGCAGCATTTGTGTTTGCTGGAGTACAATTTGTGAAGACTACTGTTAACGTACCTAAAAACATACTGCCCATGATTGGTTTAGTAATCGGCTTGTTGATTGGTGCAGCTGCTCAACCGTTTACTGAGTTGGAGCTTGTTCTTAGATTATGGGCAGGTGGGCTTGCAGGGCTATCGGCAACGGGTTTGTTTGAGTTGGCTTTTAGTAAACGGAGTGGGACTACAAAAGAGTAAAGCGATATGCCCGTTGGCTTTGGCTGGTGGGCTTTTTTCGTTTACAGAAATATATTGATTGCCCTACAATGATAATTAATGGAAGTGAATTACAACGGAAAAATCTTGAGTTAAAAAGGTGAGGATTATGAGCGATTTATTTATCAATTCTATGACTTCAGTTGTATCTGCTTTAGTTGGAGCACTTTTTGGTTACAGAGGAGCTATTAAAGGTTCTATTCTTCAGATCCAGCAATCCCAGCAAAAAGAAAAAGAAGAAAGAGAAGAGAGACAAAAAAATATGGTGAGGTCAATATTTCATCTCCTTAGTTTTGAAATTGAGCAGAATTTTAGCCACTTATCATTTACTTCGCTTATGAAGATTCTTGAATCCGAAGGCAGAGTTGACTATCTCTTAAATACAAAAGGAAAGATGAAGTTCGAAGAGTACAATTCTATAAAATACGAAATGATGAAGCAGATGGATGATGAATATGTTATGAGAACAATCACTACATATCATTTTTTTTACACTCTTAATAAGTGTGATAATATACTCAACTTGACTGAGTCTGAGTATGCACTTATAAAATATAAATGGACTGAAATATTTAAGGATATCTGTGAGTATAGAGGCATCAATATAAATGATGATAGACATTTATTTGAAGTTTTAATGAATGACAGAGGAAACGTTTAGTGAGTGCTACATACAAAGTTCTTGAGAGTGATGCGGAATTTCTGACAGCAGCACTGACACAGTCCAAAGTATCCGTCTGGTACCGAGAAACTCCAGATCCTATAGGCCACCTAATGGATTATGGTGGTCTTGTAGAGGGTTACACTCCGGATTCAATTAAGATTGCTGGTTCTCGGTTCGTTCGACTTCGATTTGAATTTAGAGCAGAGATAAGACCGCCCCGCCAACCTTAAATGGTCAGCGGGGAATTTTTTTGTGTTCCTAACGTTTAGCGCAGCGCAAGCACCAAGGAAATTGTGCTTATTGCTAGCGCAAGAACACTTATGATCATTGATACCGTTAGAGTTTTAGAGGTCTTCATAATCCCAACTCCTTTGTGATATACTATATTAAATAAGAAAGAAACAGCACCCCTTGAGGGAGGTCCGCCGAAGCGGACCCTTGAGTTAGCGTCTCAGGTTGATGATGAGGGTGACTATCGAGTTAATCAAGCTGATGATTGCAGTCATCAGTGTGATTTGCACAACTCGATTGTCTTTTGGCTGTTTCTTTCTTTTTTTCTTCATCTTGTTCACCTCCTTTATATTTCTATTATATACTGGTACCAGTATATAGTCAAGAGTTTTATATACTGGTAACAGTATATTTTTTGTGGTATCCTATAGCAAAGGGGGGATAACCATGGAACAGCAAGGTAAGGCATCAACACGCGCAAAAGATAAGTACAACGCCGCAAATTATGATCAAGTAAAGCTGTGGGTTAAAAAAGGCGACAGGGAAAGGATTGACGCTGTTGCTAAACAACTTGATAAGAGTCGCAACGCCTTCATTTTGGAAGCAATAGAAGAAAAGATAGCAAGAGAATGTAGAGAGCCGCTACAGGAGTAGTCCTGAATGGCTCTTTTTTGTCATAAAAAACCATTGATTAAAAATCCAATAAGCGCATATAATACAAACAAGTGTTCTTATTTTGGAGGCGTTATTTATGTTAAGTGATACACCGCGGAAGCTTTTACTGATCATTACTCATTACTCACGACATTTTGGTCGTCTCCCTTCATTGCCTGAGCTAGAACGATTAAGTGGACGAATGCCAGTTGATATACGAAATGGATTGAAAGAGTTGACAGAGGAAAACTACATCGAATGGAACCCAAATACGCCACCTGAAATGGCCTGCATTATATCTGGCTGGGAAAGAGATAATCCTTCCCACCGAGATCCTGAAGAAGCTCGGGAAGTTAAAAACATACCGAGTAGTGCGGACTACTGGTTGTATTATTAGGGAGGATATCTATGCAGAGAAAGAAACTTGAAGGTAACGGATTGTGGGAAAGCAGCAGGATGATTATGCCTGAGCATAAAAATAGGATGCTGGACGATGCATTAAATGAAGAGACTCGTAAAAAGCCTGATTTAGATCCCCAAGCATTAGCTGAAATCTCACAGGTATTAGCTCAATCGTTAGAGGATTGTAGTCCAATTACGCTCAGACTATTCGATCCCGTTGAGGATAAGGAGATACGTGGTATTGTGATGCGTGTAGATCAGCAATTGATGCAGATCAAGTTGAGAACAAGTGATGATGAATGGGAATGGAGCAATATGAAAGATGTTTTAGGAGCTACTACATAGCAGATTCCCAAGCCCTTGAGATTATGACATAGCCCTACTAACCTATATGGTCGGTAGGGCTTTTTTTGTTTTATAAGCTTTTACAGGTTTTCGCGATAACTAATATTATGAGCAGACTTCTCTTCACGAACTGCCTTACGAATTATATCTTTAACTTTATGAGCATCTTGAATGTCTTCAAATATAACTGAAGAATTAGAAATGTCATCGGAGAACACTGTAACTGACCCTACACCAATCAATTTGTCTTTGAGAGACTGTTTTACGGATAAATCCCGTACTCGAAGAAGCTCAACTTCCTCAATATTTTTTCCAATGAGACCAGACTCTATGATTATCCGTTGAGTCGTGATTTTATAGGTCGTATTGTTAAGAATACCGAGTTTTGCTTTTTCCTTTAATCGATCCGAGATACCAGCAGGTTTGCCTTCCCATAAAACTAATTCTTCGCTATTAGACATAAACTAATCCCCCTAAGGCTTTATAAAGATTAGTCTATCAAAACGAGGAAAAACTTACTATATTATTCTGTGAGTAAAGCCTCTTTATATCTCGACTTCTTCCCATCCTGGTGGTAATGGATCCTCAGGTACAGGTTGTAGATGTTCTGGGAGCACATTTATAAGTAAAGGCTCGCCAATATCGAGCAAGACAGTTTGTGTTCCTTTAGCTATAACAATACCGATTTTACCGATATGGAAACCGTCTATGATACGGACGCGAAGTCCAAACGTTAAATCTTCTGCTTTCACAATTATCAGCCTCCGGGCATATTTTTCATAACTCTTAAAAATAATTGAGCAAAGTGAACTAGAGCGGATAGAGCTTTGAAATCTTGTCATTAGCAAGATAGGCAAGGCTTTATTTATTTCCCCACATTTCCCCCACAACGATATTTTTTATTTCTATTCAAATCCGAGAAATCGAACATATATACGATAAAAATATGCTGAAAATACGATGAAAACTAATCATGAGATAAAAACGGGCAAATTATTGCACGACAGAGATGCGTTATAACGAGTGGGAATTTTATTTGTGGAGTGGGGAAAAAGGATACGACGGGATCACCGGAACCTTCCACACCGTGGATTCGGAGGACATTCCTTATCAAGGTGCGTTTGCTGTGTCGACAAGAATTGGCGGGAGTCTAAAGGGGCATTTGATTTCTGCGCTGAAATCATGCGAGCTGGTGTTTATTTTGGAGAGTGTCCCGAACGGGAAGAAGCGGCTGGCGCGAATATCAGAAATCTTTTACGAAGAGGATAGAAATTCAGTGTTTGCTAATGATCTTATGCGCTGGGAGCCGGAGGAAATGTGTTGGTCTTATAATGACAAGCTGACGAAAAATCTGATGCTGAAAATGACTAAGAAAAATGCGCAGGCTACGCGGATTCTCCAAAAAGAGCTGGGACGACTTGCTTCAACAAAACCAATGGATCAGCCGCTTAAAGAAAGCTTGAAATCTAAGATAGTACTTAATGAGTGAGGAGGTGCAGATATGGATTTACTATTTTATATTTTTCGTTTTGTTCTTCATTTATGGATTGTGTGGGGACTGTGGTTACTCACCAAACTGCTCATCGAAAGGCATTTACGGCAGGTAGTCCAGAAATTCGATTTTCGAATTAAACATAAGATGAGCATTTTTGGAAAAAGAGTTAGCTCGGTTAAAAAAAGGCTGTGGCTCTACCGCCATCTGGACAAGCTTCTGTATTTCGTACACCGGAAGTATGAACCGGGTATTAGCGTTATGCGTTTTGTTATGCGTACAGCCATTTTGTTTATTGCGGTTTTCTTATCAGGACTACTGACACTTAGTGAGCTCCCTGGAAGGTTGAGTTTTAACAATCCTTTTTTGGAGGGGATTACTTTTAATGAAGGACAGCCGATTCAGGGGGCGTGGAGATTTCCGCTTTTTATAGCTGTAATATCTGCGACGATTCCTTATTTTCGTATGAGATACATCTATGCACAGCGGAAGGTACATGGAAGCTACGATCTCCTCGATGTAGTCAAAATCTCCACCAAATTCACACATTTGTCGGTAGATTCGATTCTTGATCGTACAGCGGATTTTCTAACAGATAAAAATGTACTAAAGAGTCCTCTGAAGCTGCTTGGTGCCGCATTTTCTAATTACAGTAATGAGAAGGAGCTTGTTGAGGAGGCAGGGAGATTCTCCAGTGCGATTGGCACCACCTTCGCTTTAGAGTTTATATCAGATTTGCTCTATGCCGAGAAGGAGGGAACCCGTTATTTAAAAAGCTCGCTAATGCTGTTGAATCGTTCTATGGAGCAGCAGAGAGAGACGATTTTAACTGTAAAAGCAGGAAGCAGAGATGCGATCAGCCTTGGCTTATATGGGAATCTTCTGGTGCTGGTATCTACGGTTGGAACCTTTATGTATATGCTGAAGCCCGATGTCTATTTTCAACTGCAGTTCGAAACTACGGTAGGCCTTTCCTTTTTGATGGTGATCGTCTCCGGCCTTTTTATCTCTTTTGTGATCAGTACTATTCTTGCCAGGCCCAAACTGGACTACCACTAAGGTGATGAACTATGGATAGATTATTACTACTAATTACAGTGATCGGAATCGTGTATGTCGCATTACTTGTGTTTGTGAGCAGCAGCAGTAAGCAGGAACGATATCTTGTCCGACTGGGCATCCGGTGGAATTCGCTGGTTGAACACGTGCAGAGTGATAGATTTCAGCAATTGTTGAATGAATGCGGTTTATCAATTTCGGCTCGAAAAGTTACACTATTTCGTTATTCAGCGGCAATCATCTATTTATTTAGCCAAGTCGTCAGCGATTTCATCAGATCTGTTCCTTTTTCAATCTATGACCCTCTAATTGCTCTACTTATTCTCATAATCAGCAGTCCGATGCGTTATCTTCCGCTTGGTTGGGTGTTGGCGTGGCTTCACCAAAAGACGAATATTCAAAAAGATGGCGAGTTGATCTCCTTTATCCGTCTCTATGAGAATAATCGCCTACGTAAGCGCGGATATGTGCAGTTTGGTGCTTTTTGTGGGAGTACAGCGGGACATTTTCAATATATACGTCAGGACTTGTATGAGCTGTCAGAACGGGCAGTAGATGAGGGTGTGGAGGGGGCGATTGAATGGTTTTGTGCCAAATTTCCGGATAACCATCACTTTATTAATGACATCCGGTCCATTTTACTGGCGACAGAAGGCATGGATGATGACACGGAAGCTGCAAACTATTTGCGTGAACAAGGCAAGATTATCTCCAAAATCTCCAGCGATCAGTATTTGAAAAAATGGTCTTTCATCGGTGATCTATCGACGATTATTAATGTTATTCCATCGATTGCTACTTTTTTGATGATCGTTGCCATGGCGATGCAGTACATTTTGCTAATCAAAGGAAATTTTAATGGAGTCGGCATGTTCCAGTGAAAAATTGTATATTCAACCTTATTTTTAAAACCTAAAATAAAAAGGGAGAAATTAACAATGAAAAAAGACGCTATTTCTACAGGTTTGTTTATCGCTATCGGTTTTTTGTGTGTGGCCATCGTAATTGCCATTTTGATTCCTCTGGTGCGTGACGTGATTAATGCTGCCGATGATAATAGACCGACGATCCCGGGGGTATCTCTAACTCAACCGCTGGATTCCAGCCAGACTGCATTAACTATGTCCATGACTCACGTTTTGGTATAAGTCAGATGAAAAAAGACTCTATTTCCGTCGCTATGTTTTTGGCCATTGGCTTTGTAATTGCGGGGATGTTTGTCACGGTAGCTACGCATATGATCGGCAGCAGTCAGGACGATATCATCTCACATACTAAGCAAGTGGAACAGTATTAGAAGGAGGCGTGTCTAATGAAGGAGACCGTCCTCCGGGCATTGTTCATGTGGCTAGTCCTGTTTATTATCCTGCAGCCTATCTTCACCTACATAGATTATCTGCTAGATTTACAGGTCAAAGCTAATACGTCCTATATCACACAAAAAGCAGCAACAGAGGGGATGGTTACAGCTTCTATGCGGAATGAAGTAATTTCAAATCTGAAGGCGATTGGATTTTCTGAAGCTTCGATAGAAATTACTAGCAGTACAGACACCGTTCAAGAGCGAAAGCAACGAATTGATGTGTATGTAACCGCGCCGCGGATAAATCTGTTTCCTTATAATTTTTCTACGGTTTCGCAGCCGACTCGATATTATGGGCATGGATCAATTATGAGTGAGTATCTCGATTGACTAAGGGATGAGCGTAATTTATGGATTACATTATTAAGCTGGCATTTGTCCTACTGATCTTTATCTACTCCTGGTTCTTTCAGATCCAGAATCAGGAGTGGGACCAGCTGCGCAGCATGTTAAAAGACGCAAATAATATCGCTGTTCACGATGCCGCACAGGAATTAGATGAGACCGAATTGACTCGTGGTCGTCTGATTATAGATCCTACAGAAGCGTACGATACTTTTCAGCAAACCCTGCAGAACAATCTAGGCCTTGATAGCGGCCTTTTCCCCCAAGGGAGCAGTCGTTTTAAGACACAAGTAAAGATTGTGAAATTCGATATTATTGATGATTCCGATGGTGTGACGTTTCCACTTTTATACGAGGATAGCGAATATGGCATAACCAAATACATCGCAGGTCCTTCGGTTATTGCCGTCATAGAGACGGAACACCCGGTTCTGATCTCCAGATCCAAAACACAACAGCCCATCAGGGTGCCAGCAGTTCAGGAGTATAAGTTCAATAAGTAAGAAAAGCCAATTAAAGAAAAGGGAGAGATTCAGTGATGAAGAAGAACATTTTAAGAGCAGCTTTGACTACAACAATGTTACTTAGCATGGTATCGGGGCAAAACGTGATTACTAACGCAGCTGCGGTTACACCATCAGCTATAGCTACAGCAAAACCTGCTGCTACACCAGCACCCATTATGAGGGATAACTTAAGTAAATATGGTTTGAAAAAGGATTTAGAGTTGCCAGTTACGGTTACGGCGGGTGGGCTTAGTTATACGCTGGAGAAGTTTATGATTTATGATTTCAAGTCAAAAGATGCACAAAATTTAGTGAAACAATTTAAATATGACTCATTTGGAGTAATGGTTAGCAAACCTAAACATTTCATATGGACTAAGATTACGATTAAGAATAACAGCAATAAAATTGTTAAAAGATCCTTAAATGATCAAAAAGAAAAATGGATTTTAAGTTTACAAGGTAAGGGACAATTAGACCAAATTTGGCCAAAAGTAAATGTGGGGAAACTAAATAATAAAGAAGCGTTTTATTATTACACTCTTAAGCCAAGTGAGCAATTAACTACTTATCAAGCATATTTATATGATCAGGATTTCAACTATTTTGCCATCCGCTTGTTCCATGATGGCGGATTCGACGAAAAATTTATAGTTAATTCTCCGGAGTAAGTATAAATGAAAAAAATAATCATCTCATGTCTATGTTTTTTATTGCTCATTCAGTTTATGACAGCTATTTCAGTAAAAGCAGCCGAGACGAAATTGACCTCGGTTGCTGTCCCAATTACTACAGGTTTACAAGGATCAAACAATACTGCTAAAGACTTCTATTTGGAACTTCCTAGTGGAGTATCTAGTTCTTCAGTTAAGACAGGTACTTTAAAATATAGTGGATCTAACGAAAAAACTAGTCTCTCTCTTGAGAACGGGAAAATTAAAGTGACATTACAAGGGGTTGCAAATCAGAAATATATAAAAGAGGTTCAGGGATATAGAGCATCCTTTGAGTTGCTATATAGGACCGATATTTATAATTCAATATGGTTATACTCTGACGGAAGAAGATGGCAAATAAATCAGTATGATGAAAAAAAAGATAGTTTGGTGACAGATGATAAAGGTGCAACTGATAGTTATCCTTCTAAGAATCCACCAATAACGGTAGTAACTGCAGGACCTTATCAAGATAAAGATTACCTAAAATGGTATAACGGATCTAAAACTGAGGTTATCGATTCTCAAAATATCATTGAGTCTACTATAAAACCTCAAGTAGTTAAGAAATCTTCTTATGCTCAAGATCCAAAGTTTAAAAATGGAAGAATTATTTTGAACTATACGATTCCTACAGGAGTACCTTGGGATCCTGAAGATAATACGGGTTTAACTGGAAAAGCAGAGGGACGAAAGTATAAAGCATTCGCATCCTATTATTACACTGCAGATGCTAAAGTCACCACCTACAGCTACGGGGGAACAGTCAGCTTTGAATATGGTCTCCCAGATGAAGCTACACTCACAGGTTCTGCAATTCTAGAACAACCTAATCCAAACCCAATTAAGTTTGATAATAAGAATGTGCCAGTTAAAATCGCTTTGAAGGGTGAACTGCTATCCTATAAAGATATTTCGAATATTTCAGAATGGATTTTTTATGCCAAAGAGAAAGGTAATGAAGGCTCACTCCAGACAAAAAAGGTGTATACCAAAACTCTAACGGCAAACGAAACTTTCAAGTTCGAAATTCCGAAGGAGAAAGTGGCAGGTAAAAGTAACTACAGTCAAGAGTACGTACTAAGTATAGTAGTGAGATTTAAGAATGAAGTCGTGACCAAAAGAAGTAAGTTCGACTCGTTAAAAGAATCTTTTACAGTCAAAGCAGGAGTGTATACAACCTCAGATCCTCCGGGAGGAGGGTTTCCAGGTCCTACATCACCGTCAGAACTACCGAGAGAGTTAAAACCTCCAGTAGCTCTTATAAATGCACCGAAAACTGTAAAAGCAGGACAAGAGTTTGTAACCAGTGCAGCAGGGTCGTATGACCCCGATGGTTATATTACGGATTACTTTTGGGATACGCCTAATGCTAAGGGAGAATTGAGCACTTTGCCAAGGGGAACGCTTTGGTATGATAGAGACCATTTGGGGGAACAAACACTTGCTTTGACTGTAATGGACGACGACAAAATGACTGGAAGTACTAGTACTGAGGTTAATGTCATTGAGCCAAAACCAGATGCATCTATCAGGGTAGATGGTACATTAAAGCAAAATCGAAAGGTTATCATACAAAGTTACGTTAGTAGCCCGACCCACTACCCATTAGTAGATGCTAAGACTAAATTCACCATCACAGCCGTATCAGGTGGAACGAATTCTGATATTAAATATAGCGGATCGCTGAACGGAGTATATAGCAAAGATGTGCTATTCAAGAAGCCAGGGAAATATAAAGCAACCATTTATGTGGAGAATACATTAGGGCTAACTGCGAGAAACGAAACAACTTTTGATATAGCACTAGACCAGAAGCCTTTTGCATACTTTACGATGGCTGGAACAGCGTATCGCAATCCTTCAGATGGTAATCAAGCGACCCTATCAATAGATGATATGTCGTACTCACCAGACCAAGATATGGTGGCTCGAAGGCTTTGGGAATACCGCTACGATTCTGATAACAACGGAAATTTTTCAGGGCAACCATGGGTTATTTTTAATAATGAGAATTTAGATCGTTTGAATCTTAAGGTAAGGGAAGTTGGAAAATACGAAGTGCGACTGACTGTATTTGAAGAGTTTGGCCAGCCGACTATTGCTGAGTTTGTAACGCAAGATGATCGGCAATCCATAGATTCAGAAGCTACACAAAATGTGATCGAACGGATCTTCACGGTTAAAAATCAGGCACCTGATGTCGATTGGTCATGGTAGAGAGGATTAGAGATGCAGAAATTAAAAAAAACAATTTCAACGTTTATGGCCCTTGTATTACTACTTCTTTCATTCCCTGAATTTTATTCGGGGAGTGCAAAGGTAGAGGCGACAGGTGACCCAAATATCATCAATTTTATGGATATCCGTCTTGAAGGATTTAATAAAACAACTCCTTGGGAGCCGGCTATGGGGAATATAGGATCTTTAAGTTTGAATATGCCTGCTATGACCCTAACCAATATTACTTTTGATCTAACAACAAGAATACTGCGCTACGATTATGTACCTGATGCGCCTGTAGTTTTAACATCAGGGGATATTAATTGGTACTATGATACGCAGCGTACTAGATTTCTTAATATTTACAGTTATATGTACAGGACAGATGGAAGTGGTAATACTGATTATGCTACTGATGCCTCATGGAGAATTGAAGAAATGCCACCTGTGAAAAGTTCGGATAGTCTTCAGTTTAACCTTGATAGAAATACAACCGCTTTTTATGAAAGTTATGCTTATCCAGCGAAGTATGGCATTCCAAAAGCCCTTAAAGTCGCACTAAGAGCAAGTGATGCGCAACACCAACCTAACGAATGGATGAATGGTTGGCATAACAACGTATATTATGATTGGGATAACATACCTCTAGTAATAAATTCAGCACCTACGCTCACAGTGACTACACCAAGCGAGCAGCAGCTACTGAATGAGCCAGGATTCAGTGGTATGAATATCGAAGGATATGTTCGAGATGTGGACAATAATGATCTAGTCGTTAGTGCTGAAATTCCTAATGTGTTCTATAAACAAGTCAATGTCCAACAGGCACTGAATAATAAATGGTTTTCCATCCCAATAGATGTTTTGGCAGACGGAATTCCTCCCGGACGACACAATATCATTATCAAGGTTGTGGATCCCTATAATTATAAGGATGAGAAATCGTTGGTCGTTAATGTATCCTATAGGCTTAGGAATAAATCCTTTATATTGATTAACACTCCTATAGACTTATCAACCACATACAAGGACTATGAAGGAGATTCTAAATATCAAGAACGCTATAGATACGACCATAACCCGTATTTCTTCGATAATTCGATGGGTATCATTTCGGATAGTGGGTTATGGCGTTCAGAAAGGTATACCTCCTTTCCATATAGCGGACTCTATAACGCAACCTTTCAAGCACGAGATAATCCTAAAAACGATGACAGATTCGATGTCTATCGTTTATGGAGCCGAGATAATTTATCTTCAATGACCTATCATGTTCATCGAAAGCCAATTGCATTGTTTGCTGCCAAACTGGCGTGGGGATCTCTTCTGCTAACAGATAGTTCCTACGATTTGGACCACATCACGGCTGTTAATAAGGGACTTATAGCTTGGCAATGGCAGTATAAAAAAACTGATTCTGAAATATGGACAGATGGTCAACCGCCAGCTCAATTACCGAGTTCTGTACAATATGACATACGCCTTAGAGTACGTGATGTCGATGGCGAAAATGGGTTGGGGGTCTGGAGCGACTGGTGTGTAAGGACGGTGGGGGCTGCAGGTAATCTACCTCCCGTAGCGTTATTTAGTGTTGATCCTAATATTGTTTCCTATCGTAAAGCTACTACCATAACAGACAAATCGTTTGATCCGGATAATGATCCATTAGATGTGTATTACTGGACGGTTATCAAAGACGGTTGGAACAAAGTTTGGGAGCATTGGGGTGGAGCTACAACGCCACCTAATATCGCAGCTTTTGGGATCGGTAATTATCAAATTAGTTTACAAGTGCATGACAACCGAGGTTTATGGTCAGATTGGTATCGCCAAAATGTCCAAGTGATTAATCACCCACCCGCAGCAGCATTTAACATGCCAGCTGAAGTATATCGAGACACTGTAATTACAATGGATAATCTAACACCAGAGCCTGATGAAGATGGAGATTCGCTTGCTTATTTATGGTACGCCAAACTCAGCAATAGTCCTTATTATTATGCTGGCAGTAACCGCAACCAATCTTTGACGATACGAGATCTTATTGCTGGAAACGGAATTTCACCGCAGCAGGCTATATCAGAAGGATGGGAAATGCGCCTTAAGGCAACAGATGTACCTAATCCCTCAAGTATTGGAGCTTTAAGTTCCAATGCAACACGCGTATTTACTGTTAAAAATCATGTTCCAACAGCTGCTATTAATGGTCCATCGGCAGTATTCCAATATGATACCCGACAATATACATCTTTTGATGAGGATGGAGATCCCTCCGACATCGCTAGTCTGCAATACTTCTGGAAAGTAACGGATAGTGATGGCATTACGCAATGGCTTCGAACTCCTAGTATTGATGTTAATTTTCCTGAGTCCGGTATCTATACATTGGAACACTGGGTTATCGATCAGATCGGTGATAAGTCTAATATAGCTACGTTGAAGGTGAGTGTTACTAAAAATCTAGCGCCCTCAATGACATTGATAACCCCGGCGGGAACCGTAACCAATCCATCCGTTATAGATGCCGAAATACAAGGAGATCCATTAATTAAATGGAATTATACAGACCCAGAGAGTGATCCGCAGGAGAAGTACCGTTTAGAATTTTTTTCGAAAGACGGACTCTTAGTTAAGACAGTTGAAAACCTTGACACCACAGGTCAGCTGCGGCAGTATCAACTCCCTAACCATACATTTAATCGATTTGAATACTTCACCGTATATGGGCGGGCTTATTCCAAATTAAGCTGGTCAGAAATATCTAACGAAAAAACGTTTATCATCGACAATCCGCCGCAGCCCGGATTCACACTTATCACGGATACAGGCAGAGATGCTGCCAAAGAGCCGATTTATCGCACGGATCTTCTAAATATCAAGAGCAAAGCGACGGATCCAGACCTTCCAAAAGGAGATACGATCAGCCATAAGTATGATTTGAAATCATCTAACGGGACGGAAGGATTGGCTAGTACTCAAGCTGAATTTACGAAGAAATTCACCTCAAATGGCGTCTTTACCTTGAAACAAACCGTTACGGATTCTCTAGGACTGTATCGAGAGCTATCTCTGAGTATCACTGTAGCCAACCGTAAACCGACCGTAACGATAACGTACCCAACAAGTACTGACTCAAGTAAGCCCATGATCGCAAGTACGCTTACACCAATCATCAAGTGGGATTATCAAGATGAGGATGGAGATGAACAACAGCGGTATAAGGTACAAATTATCAACTTGGCGACAGGGATGGTTAAGGTTCAATCTGGCGAACAAAATTCAAGTGCCAAACAGTGGCAAGTGCCCGCGGGAATATTGGTTGAGAACGAAAAATATGCCGTGGAAGTGGAAGCTTTTGATGGTTATAACTGGAGTAATATCTCAGCGCGTAAATATTTCATGGTTAATCTACTGAGTATTAAAGGTGGGGTCCAGCACACAGAGGAATGGAATAACAACCGTAAAGGCTACAATTTGAACAAGAGCGGTAATGAGGAGAGTCCAAGAGGCTACAATGTGTTTTGGGCAGGTGAGCGATTTATTTTGCAAGGGATAGCAACCGGTCTACCTGATACTGTTGAGGTAACGATGACGGGAGGTTATTCTACGCAACTAAATCCAACGAACAGTGACAAAACCTTGTGGACAGGCGAATTATATGATCCAGCATTTGTGAAACTTCCCGATGGTCCAGTGACCTTTACCTTCACAGCTAAGAATGAGTACAATACCAAAATTGATACAGTTACTGTTGTGATTGCTGGCGATTGGTCTGAATATTTTCGGAACCATCGTGTGAAGTAATGATACATCTACGAATTTATCCTTTTTCCATCTAAAAAGGGCTACGCGGAAATACGATCCGCATAGCCCTTTTTTACGAGCAACAACTTATATAACTCCTTCAGTCCGTTCTTCATTCATTCTCATCATTCTTGTCGCAACGGAAGGGGTATGTAAAGGTATATTCGTCGAACGTGCAGAGGCTCTTTGAGCTCTACGCACATAATAGGATAACTTACCGCTGAATATTTTATGGGAACAGAGTGAAAGAGCGAAATCCTCCGGGGTAACAAAGCAGGAAGGCTTATTCACAGGCTGAACTGCGGTATTTTCAAATAAGGAAGCAACAAAATGAGAGCAGAAATAAGCGTTCTCTCGATCTATTTTAACATTTAGAAGTACGCCGATCAGGCCTAAAAGATGGTATTTATAACGTTCCTGATTTTTCATCATCCCTTGGACATGATTGTACATGGCATCGTATTCCGTGGCACTGACACGTAACTGATAAATAGAGCAATTTGCGCTGCTATAGAAAGGGTGAATGAAATTTTCTTGAATCAGACCCGCGACGAATGGATTGTGCATTTTTTTTCTTCCGAAGCTGTACACCTCACGTAGTTCACTATCAAAGGCGATCGAAGCATGGTTCAGATCAGCTTTTGTAAACCACTTAATGAAACCACTGAAGGCTGTACCTGTACCGGTAAGCACAATATAAACATCCTTTTTCGAAGTCATGTTCAGAATTCCTTTCCACTTGGAGATATTGGATAATGAATGAAAATTTTACTTGAGTAACTCCATCTTACTTTATATTCGAGCATTGTAAAACAAACTTTAGTCGCAATAGAAAACTAGACCATAGGCTAAGTAAAAACCCGTCTCATGACATAGTTACTTTTGCGTATATAAATGCGTAGATATTGCAAAACATAAGCTGTCAAACAAAGAGTTTTTAAAAACAATTGGAATTGCTTCCACACTAGTGATACAATAAGAGTCAAAATGACATTCTTGAGATTTCAGAGGAGGAACTATTAAATGAGTGAACAAGAACAAGCGATCCAGAAGGAAGAAAACTCAACAGTAGATAACCTGTCTATCACAACAATTCGTACTTTGGCTATTGATGCTATCGAAAAAGCGAATTCCGGCCATCCAGGTATGCCAATGGGTTCTGCACCAATGGGCTACCAACTGTTTGCAAAAACAATGAATCATAACCCTGATCATCCAACATGGGTAAACCGCGATCGTTTTGTATTGTCCGCTGGACATGGTTCCATGCTTCTGTACAGCTTGCTGCACCTTAGCGGCTATGATCTTCCTATGGAAGAATTGAAACAATTCCGTCAATGGGGTAGCTTGACTCCTGGTCACCCGGAAGTTGGTCACACAGCTGGTGTTGATGCAACTACAGGTCCGCTTGGACAAGGTATTGGTATGGCCGTTGGTATGGCTATGGCCGAAGCTCAATTGGGCGCAACCTACAACAAAGAAGGACATAACATAGTTGACCACTATACTTATGCTATTTGTGGTGATGGTGACCTTATGGAAGGGATCTCTTCTGAGTCCGCTTCTCTTGCTGGTCATTTGAAACTCGGAAAATTGGTTGTATTGTATGATTCAAATGATATTTCCCTTGATGGTAAATTGAATCTTTCTTTCTCCGAAAATGTAGCTCAACGTTTTGATGCTTATGGTTGGCAAGTTCTGCGCGTAGAAGACGGAAATGACCTTCCGGCTATTGAAAAAGCTATTGCTGAGGCGCAAGCTGAGACTAGCAAACCGACTTTGATCGAAGTAAAAACAGTTATTGGTTATGGTAGCCCTAACAAACAAGGTAAAGGCGGCCATGGCGGTACTCACGGTTCCCCACTTGGAGCAGAAGAAGCTAAGCTGACCAAAGATTTCTACAAATGGGTATACGAAGAAGATTTCTATGTGCCTGATGAAGTTCGTGCACATTTTGCAGAAGTGAAGAAAAACGGAATCGCAGCTAACAAAGCTTGGGACGACAAATTTGCGGCTTACAAAAAAGCATATCCAGAGCTAGCTGCACAATTCGAAACAGTAATCAATGGCGATCTTCCAGAAGGCTGGGATGCTAACCTTCCAACTTACACTACTGAAGATAAAGCAGTATCGACTCGTGTCGCTTCCGGTAGTGCGCTTAACGGTCTGACTGCTGGCGTTCCTCAGCTAGTGGGTGGTTCCGCTGACTTGGAAAGCTCCACTATGACGCATTTGAATGGTTTGACATCTTTCACACCAGAATCTTATGATGGCCGCAACATTTATTTCGGCGTACGTGAGTTTGGTATGGCTGCTGCAATGAACGGTATTGCTCTGCACACTGGTCTTAAAGTATTCGGAGGAACATTCTTCGTATTCACAGACTACCTGCGTCCAGCAATTCGTTTGGCTTCGATCATGAAATTGCCAGTAACCTATGTACTGACACATGACAGTATTGCAGTTGGTGAAGATGGTCCTACGCATGAACCAATCGAACAATTGGCTTCCTTGCGTATCATCCCAGGTCTGACTGTTATTCGTCCGGCTGATGCTAACGAAACCTCTGCAGCATGGGCTTATGCTATGGAAAACAAAGAGAATCCGGTTGCTTTGGTTCTGACTCGTCAAAACTTGCCAATTCTTGCTGGAACCGTAGATGGCGTTCGTGAAAACATCAAACGTGGTGGTTATGTTGTCTCTGATTCCAAAAATGGCACTCCACAAGCACAACTTATCGCAACTGGTTCTGAAGTACAGTTGGCAGTTAAAGCGCAAGCTGCTTTGGCAGAAGAAGGCATCGATGTTCGTGTAATCAGCTTGCCAAGCTGGGATCTGTTCGAAAAACAAGACAAAGAATATCGCGATTCCGTAATTCTTCCAGGAGTCAAAGCTCGTCTTGCTATCGAAATGGCACAAACCTTCGGCTGGGAACGTTACACTGGTGACCAAGGCGATATCCTAGGCATCACTACTTTCGGAGCTTCCGCCCCTGGCGATAGAGTTATGAAAGAATACGGCTTTACTGTAGAGAACGTAGTTAGCCGTGTGAAAGCACTTCTGTAATTAACTGAATAATCATTAGGGGGAGAACAAGTAATGAGTCAGTTTAACAACGCAACGATCGAAAAAGCAGCCAATGTATATTATGGCGGACAAGTAACCAGCCGTACGGTAATTTTGCAAGATGGATCTAAGGTGACACTGGGCATCATGTTGCCGGGTGTGTATGAATTTGGTACAGATGGTCCTGAAATTATGGAGATTCTGTCCGGCGATCTTAAAGTGCTGCTTCCCGGCACTGAGGTATGGCAGGAGATTAAGGGAGCGTCAACGTTCAATGTTCCTGGCAACTCTAAATTTGCGTTGGAAGTATTTGAAGTAACTGATTATTGCTGTTCTTACCCGGTTCTATAAAAAACAGACTTTTCTAAGGGCTGTCCTATAAGTAGCTTTTTTCTATGAGTGAGACGACCCGGATTCAATTTAAAAATCGTAAAAGTCAGCAAGGCAGCGGTTCTCCTGTTATTGGAGGATCGCTGCTTTTTGTGTTGTTGGTTGGTGATATTGCTTGATGTTCAATTATGTATTCATCATTCTATTTTGAGGCTTAAGGACTCAAATGACGTTAGGGCTGAATCGGATCATCACCAAATTAGCACTGAGTCATAACCATCCCCACCGCGTACGGACCCAGAGGACGCTATTAGCAAATTTATAGCCTTTTGAGCAAGTTTTCGGACTCCAGTGCAACTATTTCATAGAAATAGGCTCATAATTGGCGCTTTTTATGCCAATAGCGACTATGGAGTCCGATAGCATGCCAAATGTGGGATTATACTGCGAATAAGGTCAGCTGAGTCCGAAGGTGCTGTGTCATCACCAACTTGGCACCTGGTTAGCGCCAACCCACCGCGTACGGACCCAGATGGCGTTAGCGCTGGAGCAACACCAATTTAGTACCGGATCACCACCAATCCTACCGCTGTAGCACCTGGTCACCACCAATCCTACTGCTGTAGCACCCGGTCACCACTAATCCTACCGCGTACGGACCCAGATGACGCTATTAGCAAATTTATAGCCTTTTAAGCAGGTTTTCGGACACCATGGACCTCTGTCAAGAAAGTGGACAGTCACGCAACAGACATTCTAGTCAATTGCTCAGCAAAACGAACTGGAGAAAGATACCCCAGCGCGCCATGCATTCGCTTGCGGTTATAGTAAAACTCAATATATTGAAAAAGTGTCTGGTAGGCTTGCTCCTTAGTTTTGAATCGCGGATTACAATAAATGAGCTCCTTTTTCAAAATGCTGTGCCACGACTCGATACAGGCGTTATCATAACAGTTACCTCTGCGGCTCATGCTGGACTCCATGCCATACGCTTTCAACTGCTTCGTGTATTCATGAGAAGTATATTGAGAACCTCTATCGGAGTGATGTAATAGACCTTTTTCCGGTTGTTTAGCTTCGTAAGCATCTTGTAAAGCGCCCGAAATCAAGCTAGTTTCCATATGGTTCTCCAAGCGCCACCCCACGATTTCGCGCGTGCAAAGGTCCATCACACTTGCCAGGTACAAGCGCCCTCCCCGGCAAGGAATGTACGTAATGTCGGTAACCCATACTGAATTGGGTTTGAGTATTTTAAATTGCTGGTTCAGCGTATTCGGGGCAATTGGATGGTCATGATTGGAGTCAGTGGTCTGTACGCGATACGTTTTGGAGACAATGGAGCGAAGCTTCATATGTCGCATATACACACTCACCGTGCGTTCGGTAACGGTATAACCTTCTTGATGTAACAGGCGGGTGATCTTCGGACTCCCATACCGCTTTTGATGGTCTGCAAAATGATACTGAATTCGCTTCATTATCGCAGCCTTACGAAGCATATGCGTACTGGTTTTTTCTGTCCGCCACTTGTAGTACCCGCTCCGTGACACATGTAGGGTCATGCACATCTTCTCCAAGAGAAACTCGGAGCGATGTTTTTCAATAAACTGGAATCTCAGTTCCTTGGTTTGCTGAAGATGTGCACTGCTTTTTTTACGATCGCTAATTCCTCTTCCACATCGGCAATCTTGTTATCTTTTTCTTGAAGTTGACGGCTCATTTCTTTCAACTGTGCCTCGAGTTCTCGTACTCGATCCACGCTAGCTGCCGGTTCATTCTTTAATTCTCGATACTGGCTCATCCATTGATGCAGGGTACTTTTTGGGATGTTGAGCTCTTCCGCCAAGTCGCCCACTGTCTTTGTTTGCTCTTGAATGAACTGCACTGTCTGTTTTTTAAATTCTTCGTTATACCGTTGTCGATGTTCTCCCATGTGAACACACCTCCGTGGACTCATTATCGCCAGTCTGTTAACTACTGTCCACTTTTTATTCTAGCTTCACCAGTGCAGCTATTTCATAGAAACAGGCTCATAATTGGCGCTTTTTATGCCAATAGCGACTATGGAGTCCGATAGCATGCGGAAATATGAGATTATGCTGCAAATAAGGTCAGCTGAGTCCGATGGCGCTGTGTCATCACCAACTTGGGCACCTGGTTAGCGCCAACCCACTGCGTACGGACCCAGATGGCGTTAACACTAGATCAACACCAATGTAGTACCGGGTCAACACCAATCCTACCGCTAAGGACCCGGTCACCACCAATTCTACCGCTTAAGGACCCAGCTGATGCTATTAGCAAAATTATAGTCTTTTGAGCAGGTTTTCGGACACCAGTGCAACTATTCCATGGAAATAGCCTCATAATTGGCGCTTTTCATGCCAATAGCGACTATGGAGTCCGATAGCATGCCAAATGTGAGATTATACTGCGAATAAGGTCAGCTGAGTCCGATAGAGATAGCTGTGTACCGCAGAGGTTACTTAGTTAAAGGAGCTTGAGGTTTGGAGCGAGCGAGGGAGAGGTTCTAGAAAATACGGGATATACCGTAGTCATCAAGCAATCAACTTGGTACCAATTTGCTACTAAACAGCAGCTCACCCAGTGACTATCCAACAATTTCTCCAGTATCTATCCAACAATTCAGCGCTCCTTCAGTAACTTTTCTGAAATTATCTAACAACTCATCCAGTAACTTCTCCAGCACTTACCCAACATTTCAGCACTCCCTCAGTAACTTTTAAGCGACTATTTAGCAACTCATCAGTAACTCCACCAGCACCAATCCACCGTTTCATCACTAATACAGTAACTTTTGCGACAAACCAGTACTTCGCGACCTTCTTAGTAACTATCCCACCAACACCACCACAACGTTCTGAGTAACTCCACAGCAACCAATATTTTCTTGCACTACAACTGTTAATTTAGTATTATAAATACACAAACAAACGTTCGTATATTTGGTTTGACAATGGGATTGTCCATAAAGAAAAGACCGCATCGCAATATCATGTGCGAGGCGGTCGTAAATGTTCTTATGAAGTAGGTTTTGAGCTCTTGGATTTATTTATTGGATACATTTGCACCCATCTTTTGGCCGATCCACTCTTCGTAACATTTCACTACGGCAGAAAGATCTTCTTCACCATAACCTTGGGTGAATCCAGCTTGGAACATGCTTTTAGCCAAGCCCAGCATAGGAGAAGGAACGCCTGTTGCATCGCTGTGGGCAGAGGCGAGCTTCAAATCCTTAAGCATTAGAGCCAGGGAGAATTGATTGCTGAAATCATCTTCTATGATTTTACGGCCTTTAAGCTCAGCTTGTTTGCTGCCCGCAGAACCAAGTTGTACCAGTTCCAGGAACTTGTCTGCTGGTACGCCTGATTTAACAGCAATGGCGAATCCTTCGGCTAGGGCAACATTATGAATACCTACCATAGCATTGTGAGCCAGCTTGGCCACAGCGCCGCTGCCGTTCTCACCCATATGTAGCAGCTTCTTACCCAAAGTTTCAAAGATATCACGATGTTGTTCTATGACCTCAGCACTACCGCCGACCATGAACACTAAGGTTCCTTCAATCGCTGCTGGTTTGCTTCCAGTTACTGGCGCGTCTAGGAAATGTCCACCGCGCGCTTCTACAGCAGCGGCAATCTCACGAACTAGTCCGGGTGAAATTGTGCTGGAATCAATAATTAGTCCACCAGGCTTCACAGCATCAAGAATACCATCTTGACCATAAAACACTTCACGAACCGAATCATCATTGCTGATCATGGTAATAATAACATCCTTACCCTCAGCCGCTTCGCGGGGCGTGAGAGCAGTCTGGGCACCTTCTGCTTCAAGAGGTTTACACTTGGCTGCCGTTCGGTTGTATACCGTAACCTGAAAGCCGCCACGTAGCAAATTGGAGGCCATAGGCGCACCCATTGTTCCGAGTCCGATAAAACCGATTTGTTTCATTTATATAGCCACCTTCCGTTTTCTTTATTCTATCACGGCACTTTGTCCAGCACCACAGCACACCTATGTCTTTTGATACAGGAAACGCTTCCAAGGAACTTTGGAAAACTTGGTTCTAATGCCCTCTATGTGCCCTAAGACCTTGCCAGTCAAGGCAAATTAAAGTATCCTAATTATAAAGTTGTAACAAGCGGTTTTAAATTTAAAGAGATAAAACAGGAGGTTACCATTACCGATGTCTAAGAAGATTAATTTTGACTACACAAAAGCTCTTTCGTTTTTTAACCAACAAGAAATCGACAACCTTGCCGCCCCAGTTAAGCTAGCACACGAACAGTTGCATAACAAAACTGGTGTAGGCTCTGACTACCTTGGATGGATCGATCTGCCGACAGCTTATGATAAGGAAGAATTCGCTCGCATTCAACAAGCTGCTAAGAAGATCCAAAGCGATTCCGAGGTACTGATTGTAATTGGTATCGGAGGTTCTTATCTGGGAGCACGCGCAGCTATTGAGGCGCTATCGCATTCTTTCTACAATAACCTTTCTAAAGATAAACGCAAAACTCCAGAAGTTTATTTCGCTGGTAATAACATTAGCTCTACATACATCACGCATTTGCTTGATCTAGTAGAAGGTAAAGACTTCTCCGTGAACGTAATCTCCAAATCTGGAACTACTACTGAGCCAGCGATTGCTTTCCGCATTTTCCGCGCTGCTCTGGAGAAGAAATACGGCAAGGAAGAAGCTCGTAAACGCATTTACGCTACTACAGACAAGGAAAAAGGTGCCCTTAAGAAATTGGCAACTGAAGAAGGTTATGAATCCTTCATCATTCCAGATGATGTAGGCGGACGTTACTCCGTATTGACACCTGTAGGCTTGCTGCCGATTGCTGTAGCTGGCATTAACATTGAAGAAATGATGCAAGGTGCTGCTGCCGCTGCGGATGAGTTCAACAATCCAGATGTAGCTACTAACCAAGCTTATCAATATGCTGCAGTTCGTAACGCTCTATACCGTAAAGGTAAAACAACTGAAATCCTCGTCAACTATGAGCCTTCCTTACACTTTGTATCTGAGTGGTGGAAACAATTGTTTGGCGAAAGTGAAGGTAAGGACTTCAAAGGAATTTATCCTTCTTCCGTTGATTTCTCCACAGATCTACACTCCATGGGTCAATTTATCCAAGAAGGTAACCGCAACATTTTTGAAACGGTTATCCAAGTAGATCAAGTAGCTCATCATGTTACGATTGAGAATGATCCGGATGATCTGGACGGCTTGAACTTCTTAACAGGAAAGACTATGGATTTCGTGAATAAGAAAGCTTTCCAAGGTACAATGCTTGCACATACAGATGGTCAAGTACCTAACCTTATCGTTACTATTCCTGATCAAACACCATACACCTTTGGATATTTGGTGTACTTCTTTGAAAAAGCCTGCGGTATCAGCGGATACTTGCTCGGTGTTAACCCATTTGACCAACCAGGCGTAGAAGCATACAAGAAAAACATGTTCGCATTGCTTGGCAAACCAGGTTACGAAAAAGAAAAAGCAGAGCTGGAAGCAAGACTTACTGAATAGTATTGTAGTAGGTTTTACAATAGCTATTAATCACAGAACATTCATACTAATGTAAGTCACCAGGAGCAGTCCATAGGTAATCCAATACCGGGACTGCTCCTGACATTATATGAAGACATCATATGTAAATAAGGACTGGAATAATTATGTTAGAACAATATCAAACGGTCCGCTCTTCCGGCTCAAAGGAAGTTGTGATCCGTAAATCTCGCTTCATTGGTCATGTTATGCCAGTGGAGAATGAAGAAGAAGCTTTGTTGTTTATCGAGGACATCAAGAAGAAACATTGGAACGCAACGCATAACTGTTCTGCTTATGTGATTGGGGAGAGAGACGAAATCCAGAGGCAATCGGACGACGGGGAGCCGAGTGGGACAGCCGGCAAACCGATTTTGGAAGTAATCCGCAATCAGGGAGTTAAAAATGTCGCAATCGTAGTTACCCGTTATTTCGGAGGCATTATGCTGGGTGCCGGTGGGCTGATTAGAGCTTATACGGATGGAGCAGTGCTTGCGCTTGAAGCAGGAGAAGTAATCACCCGTGTACTGAGACGAGAGGTATTCGTAGAGATCGAGTACACTTGGCTGGGCAAGGTTGAGAACGAACTTCGAGGAAGAGGGATTCAGACTGGCGAGACTTTGTTCACCGACAAAGTAACGTTGTTATGTTTGCCGCGAAATGATGAGGGTGAGACTTTTATGGCATGGATAACAGATCTAACCCAAGGGCAAGCCCTGATAACAGAAGGGCGGCGGATTTACTACAGCGAAGGGGATTAGTATATGGCAAGGAGAGCAGTGGAGCAGGAGTTGTCGAGGGAAAGGATTCTAGAGGCCGCTAGGCATCTGTTTATAACCAAAGGGTATCGGGCAATTTCAATGCGAAGTATTGGTCAGCATTTGGGATATAGCCACGGCTCTCTCTATTATCATTTCAAGGAAAAGGCGGAGTTGTTCTACGCTATTGTTGTAGAGGATTTTAATCATGTGGCTGCTTTACTCAGTCAAGTGATGAATAAACCGCCTGAAGAAGGAATGACAAGGGTAGAACAGCTGATTATGGAATTTATTAGATTTGGAATAGATCATCCCTATCAATATGAAATTATGTTCATGATTCGCGATGAGGAATTGCTAGCTTATTGTAGAGCAGAACAGGGACGATGTTTTGATTTATTCTCAAGTATTGTGCGCCGTCATATGAAGGAAGAGGGATATGTGTCTGAGGACTGGCAGAATGTGCCGTTGACAATGTTCTTGTCTGCACACGGATTTATTTCTTATTATATCCAGGATAAAGTATCGTTTGACGATGTGAAAGAGGCAGCGTTAGCTCATATAAAGGTTTTATGTCGCAGCCTTTAAAATGCTGTTTTTTTTATAGATCTTCACTTTAAAGCTGTGCATTGGTATAACACTGCTTCTCTGCTTGATGAAAGTATTACTAGACTCTAGTTATAGTCTAAATGGCCGCTCCGCAGCGATAACGGAAGCGGCCATTTGTATGTTTATTATCCCTCTACTATTTTTAAGAAACATTGCCGGCGTCTAGGTCCATCGAACTCACAGAAATAAATACCTTGCCAACGACCGAGAATTAATTCACCTTCGTGGATGATCAGGGTCTGGGAAGGCCCGGTAGTAATAGATTTAAGATGAGAGGCAGTATTGCCTTCCTCATGCCGATACTTCGGATGCTCCCAAGGGTAGACCTCATCCAAACGCATCAGAACATCATGCTTCACATCAGGATCTGCATTTTCATTAATAGCAATACCAGCAGTGGTATGAGGACAATAAACTACAATCAATCCGTCTTGAACTCCACTTTTTTTCACATAAGAAATGACTTCCCGAGTAATATCACGTAATTCATCCCGCTTTGTAGTAGTGATCTCCAGAGTATGCAACATAATCAATCCCCTTCCTGTGAGGTGCCATTTTTTAGTGTACCTTTGATACATATATTTTAACCCAAATTCACTTGAAAGTAATTGACGGCGGTGAGAAGGATTTGGTAAAGTAGTAATAATATAAAACCAAGTATATAAATAGGAATAATTAATGAGGATTTTGGTTAGTATACCGACCGGTTATCCGGAGGTGGGAGGGCAAAAATCATTGAATTCGCTGCTTAGACACAAAGGCTGGACTTGGGGTTTCCGAACTACAATTTTGCTCTATTTTGTAGTATTGATCGTGTTGCCCATACTCGGGGTCTATTACAACTCTTTTTCTCTTGGTTTTGGCAATTTTGTGGAAAGCGTCAGCGATCCAATTGCTTGGAAGTCGGTGCTGCTAACCTTAAAGCTGGCGATTTTCGCCACTTTAATTAATGTTTTGTTAGGAACTATGATTGCTTGGGTCCTTATTCGTTATCAATTTGCTGGTAAAGCGCTGCTAAACAGTCTGGTCGATTTACCTTTTGCACTGCCAACAGCTGTCGGAGGTTTGATGATTCTACTGCTGCTTGGACCAGGGAGCCTTATCGGCAAAGCAGCTGAGGCACTTGGATTTGAAATTGTTTTTCATCAACCGGCTATCGTAATTGCTATGGTGTTCGTGACGTTTCCATTCGTGATTCGAGCGGTTCAGCCCTTGCTGGAGGAGTTGGATCCATCCGAAGAGGAAGCAGCATATACAATGGGTGCCAAGGGGGCAAGGGTATTCTGGCAAGTTATTCTTCCATCAATGGCGCCTGGGATGATCAGTGGTGGGATGCTCTCATTTTCAAGAGCACTTGCGGAATTTGGTGCAGTGGTACTCGTCGCAGGTAATATTCCGGGCCGTACACTTGTATCTTCTGTTTTTATTTTTGGTGAAGTTGAAAGTGATAATCCGGTCTCCGCCGCTGCGGTTTCTGTTATTCTCTTGACCTTATCCTTTCTCATTCTTTGGCTGATTAATATGCTGCAGATGCGGGGGAGACGCTCATGAGGAAATTATGGATTGCTCTTACTTATTTAGTGTTTTTTCTGCTCATTGCTGCTCCATTAGGAAAAATGGCTATCGGTGCTTTTAGTGAAGGATTTGGTGGTTTCTGGAATGCTCTGACTAGGCCCGAAGCGCTGCATGCGCTCATGATGACTGGGCTTGTTGTGATAGTAGTTACGTTATTAAATACATTGTTCGGTATTATGATGGCTCTGTATCTTGTTCGGGCGAACTGGATCGGCAAGCGTCTAAAAGGATTATTGAACAGTATTGTGGATTTGCCTTACGCGGTATCCCCTGTAATCGGAGGATTGATGATTGTCCTGTTGCTGGGTCCCGATAGTACCTTGGGAGCGATTTTTGAGGGGATTGGACTAAAGATCGTTTATGCGATTCCCGGGATGATCATTGCCACTTTATTTGTTACCTTTCCTTTAATGGTGCGCGAGGTGATGCCGGTGCTTCAGGAGATTGGTTCACAGCAGGAGGAAGCGGCTTCGACATTGGGCGCTCGTAGCTGGACTATTTTTTGGAAGGTAACTTGGCCTTCGATTCGTTGGGCGGTTGTGTATGGTGTCATTCTTACGGTGGCACGTTCACTTGGAGAGTTCGGCGCGGTGCTTGTGGTTTCGGGGAATATTATGAACAAAACCCAGACGGCGACAACTTTAGTCTATCAGGATGTTGAGAATTTTAATGTGACGGCTGCTGGAGGAATAGCGCTAGTTCTGGCTGCATTTTCCGCAGGTCTGCTGCTGTTGATGGAATGGACCAAGAGAAGAAAGGAAGTGCAGTAATATGCATGTAGAAGTGCGGGGGTTAAACAAGCATTTTGGAGATTTTCATGCGGTCAAGGACGTCAATTTCACCATTACAAAAGGTCACCTGATTGGATTGCTCGGCCCAAGTGGAGGCGGGAAAACCTCAATTCTACGTATGCTGGCGGGACTGGAGTCACCGGATACCGGAGAGATTATTTTTCATGGTCAGACGGTGAACAATCTTCCTCCTCAAGAACGTGGGATCGGCTTCGTTTTCCAGAACTATGCACTCTTCAAACATATGACTGTATTTGATAATATCGCTTTTGGCTTAAAGGTTAAAAAGGCAAACAAAACAGCTATCCGCGATCGTGTTATGGAACTTGTGGAGCTTACAGGGTTAAAAGGGTTCGAGAAACGTTATCCGCATCAGCTATCAGGGGGACAACGTCAGCGTGTGGCTTTTGCACGTGCGCTTGCGCCTGAACCACAGCTGCTGCTTTTAGATGAACCTTTTGCCGCTATTGATGCGAAGATCCGCCAGGAGCTGCGCGCTTGGCTGCGTGAACTGATTGAGCGTGTAGGTATCACCTCTATTTTTGTAACCCATGACCAAGATGAAGCGATTGAAGTAGCGGATGAAATTATGATCATTAATCAAGGACGTTTGGAACAAAAGGGTACCCCGTGGGATATTTACAAGGAACCCAAAACACCGTTCGTGGCAACATTTATCGGCGAATCTACGCTGATTGAGAACGCTTCTGAGGTTAAAGGCTTTACAGGTGCGGGGGACGGAAAACCTACCAAAGCGCTGATTCGTCCTGAATATATTGAAGTGGGTAACCTGCATGAGTTCAAGATGGCTTCTGCCACGGAAAAAGGTGTTGTGAAACATCTGCATTTCCGCGGCAGCGAATGGCTCGTTGAGGTTGAAGTAAATGGCCACAAGCTGGTCACCTACCGTTCGTTGGAGAAAGAAACCTTGCAGCCGGGTCAGGAAATCTCAGTACTGGTACATCGGGCTTATCTGTTTAATGATGAGCGCAGCTGGATCCAGGAGAACAACCTGAAAGAAGATCCAATGCCGATTTTTATTTAAAAATAAATAAAATGATTTTCAATTTTTTTTGATAGTAGCGAATGTGATTCGCTAGGATTAGAGGAACTGATGTGAAGGCCAGAAGTAATGAAGTGGAAGTTTGGAACTGTAGGAGCGGAGCGACCGCCTTTGTTTCCGGATTTAATCCGCTGAGGATATAAAATTAATAAATCTGGGAACAACAGCGGCCGAAAGTCCAAACATTCCGCGTAATTACGGCAAATACCGAACGTTGGATACTTGAATTTTAAGTTTCAGCCATAGAGCTACTTTCAAGGAAATATTAAAAATCATTACCTCGAAGGATGTGGGCCGCAATGAATATCAAAAGGAGCAGACAACTGCACGGATGTTTTGCTGCCCTAATGCTGACCATACTCACGCTGACAGTAGTCGGTTGCGGGAATGAGAAGGCAGCTACGACGATGGCAGAGCCTTCGAAGCAAGGGGATGTTACGCTGGTAATTGGCGCATACAGTGTGGCTAAGGATGCGATGCAGGATATTTTGCCGTTATTTGCTGCCAAGTGGAAGGCAGATACGGGTCAGGATATTAATTTTCAGGAGTCTTATGAGGCTTCAGGGACACAGGCGAGAGCGATTGTAGGTGGATTTGAAGCGGATGTGACGCTGCTAGCCATGGAAGGTGATGTCGAGAAGCTAGTTAAGGCTGGACTCGTAGCGCCAACATGGAAAGAGCAGGGTGAACAAGGCATGGTAACACGTTCAGTAGTAGCTCTTGGTACCCGCGAAGGAAATCCCAAAGGCATTCGCGATTTTGCGGACTTAGCCAAGCAAGGGATTAAAGTGTTATATCCAAACCCGAAGACCTCTGGTGGTGCGCAATGGGATATCAACGCGATCTATGGGGCTGGTCTGAAGCTGTCAGAGGAGCAGAAGGGGGCAAAGGATCCAGCAGCAGCCAAAGCTTTTTTGGAAAGCATCCATGCCAATGTAGAGTCTCTGGATAAGAGTGGCCGCGCTTCTATGGCAGCCTTCGAGTATGGAGTGGGGGATGTAATTGTCACCTATGAGAATGAACTGCTGGCTCGGATTGCTCAGGGAGTCAAATACGAAGTCATTATTCCTAAAAATACAATTCTGATTGAGAATCCGGCGGCTGTTGTAGAGAAATATGCGGATGAGCATGGGACACGCATAGCATCAGAAGCACTGGTTGATTTTTTGATAACTCCACAGGCACAAGAGATCTTTGCAAAATATGGCTTTCGTCCCGTGGATAAACAAGTCTATGCTGAGCACAAAAGCGATTACCCTGATCCGGCGGGCCTCTTTGATATTAACTATTTAGGAGGCTGGGATGAGGTGCGAAGCTCACTTTATTCCAAGCGTGGAATTTGGTATCAGGTACTTGCCGGAATATAAGGTAGAGGTATAACAAAAGAGTCATCCCAGCAGTTCATCTGTGGTGGGGATGGCTTTTTTTGGTGGGTCTCTTTAAGATAGAGAGAGGGTAATTTAGATTTATTACTTCGTTGAAGAGAACCTGAAGGAGAGATAGCAGATGGATACGTTGGTGTTTTTGGGTACAGGGGATGCCATGGGGGTTCCTCGGGTATATTGCAGTTGTGAGACCTGTACAGAGGCAAGGGAACAGGGTAAAAATATTCGCCTGCGCTCTTCTGTACTTATAGATAATGGCAGTGACTTTTTAGTGATCGATTGTGGGCCTGACTGGCGGCGTCAGATGGAGGCGCAGGGAGTACGGAATATGCGCAGACTGCTGGTGACACACGCTCATTTTGATCATATTGGTGGGCTGCCGGAATGGGCGGATTCTTGTCGCTGGATGGGATATAAGGGCCAGCTCTATGCCCCAGCAGAAGTGATCCCGATAATAGAGCGGCAATATCCATGGCTGCGCAATCAGATCGAGATGATTCCTTGTGATGAAGGCATAGAGCTAGACGGCTGGACAATTGATACCTGGAAAGTGAACCATGGCAAGAATGGATACTCGTATGCTTTTCGTCTGGAGAAGGAGGGCTATGTATGGGTGTATTGTCCAGATTCCATTTCTCTTGGAGCTGAAGAGACACGCCTGATGCATGGAGCTGACTTGCTGGTATTAGGTACAAGCTTCTATTACGAAGCAGCGGAGTTATCGACTCGTTCTGTATACGATATGACGGAAGCAGCGGAGCTGCTGCAAACTGTGAAGCCTCAAAAGGCAATCTATACCCATATGTCGCATGATGTGGATATGAGAAAATCATATATTTTACCGGAAAATGTTACGCTGGCCGAGACGGGGATGAGAATACCCTTAGGATCTTCGGAGATCAGCTGAAATTTAGATAAAAAGAAAACTCCCTTTTGCTGGAAGGGAGTTTTCTTGATCCTATTTAACCTGTTATATTCCGCCTTGTTGAATATGTTTAATGAACTCTTCAAGCCAATAAATGGAGTGGTCCGCTTTAGTTGAGATATTCACTAAATCAAAAAGGGACATCATTCGGGCAACTTCAGCCTGTTGATGTTCCTTTTGTGATTTCTATTGCATTCAGTATTCAGATCCCCATTTATACTATATAATCAAAAAGCATATCGTATTATTTTTACATATTTAGAATTATTATCATCGCCAAAGGAGGAGTATGAAGTGGCTGACTCCAAGGATCCAATCCTGCTTGATTTTCCCGAGAGTTTTGAAACAGAGAGGCTGCTCATTCGTGCCCCTTTATGGGGAGATGGAGTTAGCATGAATAAGGCTATCCGTGAAAGTATAGATGATTTGAGACCTTGGATGGCTTTTGCTCAAGTAATACCCACATTAGAAGAATCAGAGAAAGTTACTAGAGAAGGCAGACTGGAGTTTCTAAAAAGGGATAAGCTACATATGCGTATTTTTAGAAGGGATACGGAGGGTTTTATCGGCTGCATTAGCCTGCATCATCTAAACTGGGAACTCCGCAATTTTGAGATTGGTTATTGGATCCGGAGCGCCTGTGAAGGCAAAGGATATATGACAGAAGCCGTAAATGGAATCACCAATTTTGCCATACGGGAATTAGGGGCGAATCGTCTCGAAATCTTTTGTAGTGCACGAAATACCAAAAGTGCCGCGGTAGCCGAACGTGCGGGTTTTACCCTGGAAGGGATCCTGCGCAGTGCGAGTCTTGGGTATGACGGGGAACGGCATGACAGTAAGGTGTTCGCTAAGGTTAGAGGTATAGAATTTTAAGTGAGAGGGCTGGTTCTTTGAAGCAGAAAGGCGTATTTTCAAGATTAAGTACATATATGTTAAGGCACAAGCTCTTATATACGATTTTATTATTTACGACTTTATTTGGGATTGTTCTGGATTTAACGATTGCTTGGCTGCTCTCAGTAATTACGGATGCTGCGGTTAGACTCGATGTGAAAGCTTTTAAAGGGCTGGTTATTTTCGGATTAATCTACTTATTAGTGAGTGCAATTAATGGTTTCATCGATCGATATCTCAAAAATAAAATCGCAGCTAAGATCAGAAATGAGCTGCGGTTGGATATGATGCGGCATGCCTTAGCTCTTCCTCAGTCTTATTTTGACCGTAATCATTCCGGGGATTTATTGTCCCGCTTTACTAATGATAATCAATCTGTTGGTAATGCTACAGGCGAGGTAATGATTGATCTAATCCGTAACCCTTTACTAGCCCTCGCGGCATTTGGTTATTTGCTCTATATTAACTGGCTACTGGCATTGATCTGTTTTGCAATGGGGCCTTTGATGTTCCTTACGGGAAAAATCTTTGGTTCAGCGATTCGTGAGAACAGTGTGAAGATTCAGACTAATATGAGCAAGATTACTTCCTTTTTACATGACATTCTAGGCAGTAGTATGGTGTTTAAATCCTTTAGCATTGAACGCAGACTAATGAAGCAGTATCAGGAGCATAGTGAGAATATTACTTCTGAAGAATTGAAGCGGGGAAGAATTGAGGGAGCTACTGGCTCATTCTCCTCTTTTTTGGGAAACTTTACGTTTCTTCTGGCGCTGGTCGTGGCTGGTTATTTTGTGGCAAAAGGATCACTTGAGGTCGGTGCGATGATTGCTTTCATCCAGCTCATGAATTATTTAGTGATGCCGTTCTCGTCATTGCCGGGACTGATCAATTCGATGCAGCAATCACTTGGGGCGGCGGGACGGATCTTTGAGGTGTTGGATAGCCCGGTGGAGGTTGAGACCCTTCCAGAAGTGAAGACTAAGCAACCAGAATTTGAGAGTATGGTTATGTCGTCGATCTCATTCTCGTATCCGGGAGCAGAGAGACAAAGTATAAACAAGATCAGCTTAGAGCTTCAAAAAGGAACACAGATGGCGGTTGTGGGACCGAGTGGTGGAGGTAAATCTACGCTTTTCAAACTATTGCTGGGATTGTATGAACCCGATGAGGGCGAAGTAATAATCAATGGGCAGCGGATCAACGAGATGAGTCTGGCTAAGCTTAGAAGTTATTTTTCCTATGTGCCGCAAGAGGCAGGTCTTTATACAGGAAGCATTCGTGATAATATCCGGAATGGAAATCCAGAGGCGGATGAGCAAGAAATTCTGGAAGCTTTGCGAAAAGCGAATGCCTATGATTTTGTAATGGAATTGCCTGAGGGACTGGATACTGATATTGGTGAGGAAGGCTCACGACTGTCCGGGGGACAACGTCAGCGGCTTTCCATTGCAAGAGCAATTCTGAGAAACGCTCCTATTCTACTGTTGGATGAAGCTACTGCTGCACTTGACAATGAATCAGAAAAACTGGTACAGCAGGCCATTCGTAAACTAATGGGGGACAAAACTACACTCGTTATCGCGCACCGTTTATCTACGATTCAGAACGCTGATATCATTCTCGTGATGGAGAATGGTGAAATTGTGGAGAGTGGAACGCATGATGTACTGCTTGCTGCTGAAGGAAGATATAATGATTTGTACTATTCTCAGCTAGAGCAGGAAGAAGAGAGTGAAATGGGACCCGAGAAAGTGGAATTAGCTTCTACAGGAGTTTGAGTTTTGGAATAAAAAAGGGTGCAGCAACGTCATGAAATATGGCGTTGCTGCACCCTTTTGCTTAAGGAAGTTTAGTTCACTTTATTAAGAATGAATTTATCAATCGCATATTTCACGCCATCGTCATTGTTGCTTAAGGTCACGAAATCAGCAATTTCTTTCAGAGCAGGAATAGCATTCTCCATAGCGACGCCAAGTCCGGCAGCTTCCAGCATCTCATGGTCGTTCCAAGAATCACCTACAGCGATGGTCTCGGAAAGCTCACAGCCGTAATGTTTGGCTAGGAATTCAAGTGCAATGCCCTTGGTTCCTTCATGATGCATGATTTCCAGGAAGTGTGGTTTGGATTTGGTAATATGCACGGAATCGCCAAGCAATTCATGCAGGATTGGAGCCAGCTCATCCAAGAAATCAGGATCATCGATAATTAGCATTTTTGGTGTTTTTTGCGGAACAAGCTTTTCCCAGTCAGGCTCAATAAAATATTGCGTTTTATTCAAGTCCGTATAGTCTTTGATCTTTTGGTTGTCTTCACGGGCATATAGCTTGTCGTCAATGTAAGTTTGCAGATGCAGATTATGCTCCACGCAGTAAGTGAACAGCTTGCGGACTGCATCTTGCGGGACGTAACGCTCATACAGTACTTTTTCATCGAGCAAGTTCTTAACGAGTGCACCCTGGTAAGTAATGATAGGTACGTTTAGTCCAGTTTGACGGGCAATGGCTTGAGCGGAAGCGTAAGCACGGCCTGTAGCAAGGGTTACAACAACACCTGCGGCAACAGCCTCTTCAAGCGCAGTTTGGGTAGCAGGTGTTACTTCCTTGTCGTCATTAATCAGAGTATCATCAATATCAATCGCGATCAATTTGTACATTTGTCTCTCTCCTTATCTCTTTCTAAATAGATGTAATTTGGAAAAATAACTCTTCTTATGTTGATTCTGACCCGGTTCCGGGCTCAGCTCTGCCATAAGCATAGCCCCCAGAATACAACCACAACCGAGCAGAGCGGACAACCCGAGTGTTTCCCCGCCAAAGGCTAAGCCCGTCAGAACGGCAAATACCGGTTCTGTGGCATAAATAATGGCTACCCGTGATGGGGTAGTATATTTCTGACAGGCGGTTTGAATCCAGAAGGCAAAAGCGCTGGTTGGCCCGATGGAGATCAGCAGAGCCCAAAGCACATCTGGGTCCTTAATCAGCTCCCCGCTGTGGGCGAGCGGTGTTGCCCCTTCAAAAATAAGCGAGGCAGCAATACTGAACAGCCCAACGAAAGCAAGCTGCAGAGTAGCTAGCGGCAACGCCGGATAATGAGGTGCATAAACGCCAGTATAGGCTACCTGTAACGCAAAAGCTATGGCACACAGAAGAATCAAGGCATCGCCTTTATTCAAGGATAATGCAGAGCCCGTGAAGGTCAACAGATAAAGCCCGATTGCGGCGAGTGCCGCACTGAACCAAGTGTATCGTGAAATCGCATGCTTCAATAGGGCAAGAGACAGAAAGGGAACTAGGACAACCGATAGCCCGGTAATAAAGCCGGTATTAGAGGTTGTTGTATATAGAAGTCCCATCGTCTGAAAGCCATAGCCCATAAACAAAAAAAGGCCAAGCAGCAGAGAATCGCGTACCATGCGGAAACTAAGCTGTTTCCAATCCTTGCGGTAAAAAATAACTGTGATTAGAGCCAGCAACAGGGCAGCGCCCATAAAGCGGATACTATTAAACGCGAGCGGTGGCAACACCTTGACAGCATTTTGTACAATCAGAAAGGTACATCCCCACATCATCGCCACCAATAGCAGGCTAAAATCGGCTATACGGGAACGCTTCACTACTTAGGTCATCCTTTCTTCAGCAGCTGCCGTCTCTATGTAGACGACAAGGTCAAGTTGTCCAAATTGTATCGTATATTCATGGGGAGGACAAGATAGAAATCGCGTAAAGGCTTATATACTAAGCGATTTCAGCGTTTTATGTAGACAAAAAAACCGGGTCTTGATATACTTCGATAACCGCACATTTGTTCTTGTTTTTGCATCTTAGAAAGGAGCGGTTTCACTATGATGGGCAGATCCCATTTAATTATCAGCACCGGGGTTACCCTATCTGTTATGAGTTTGATGGCCCATGAGATTACAATCCCGGTTATTGCCGTCGCCGCATTAAGCTCGCTCCTGCCAGACATTGATGAACCGAATTCGTTACTGGTACGCAAGGCGATTCCTGACTTTCTGCTCAGGGTACTACAGGTTGCTTTGATAGGAGCAGCGATTTATCTTTATTTTGCAGGAATCGTTGAAAGCCCTTGGAATATTGTACTGGCCCTACTTGTGGGGAGTGTGACTTTCCTGCCGGGAAGAAAGCTGCGGCATCTGGTGATGGTACTAATCGCTACTGCGGTATTTGCATACGGAGGGGCATATGACCCTTGGAACTACATAGTAGCTTGTATACTCGTAGTTACATCACTTGTCCCGCATCGTGGATTGACTCATACCTTATATGCTGTTGCAGGCTGGAGCACTTTATTGTATTTTGCTTCATCGGGGATACAGGATGGTGGCAGTCTATGGATAGCAGGCGGCATGTCTTATGCGCTTCATCTATTAGCCGACTCTCTCACCCAGAGGGGAATTACGCCCCTGCCGCCCATTCCATTTAAGCTGCGTCTAAAGCTAATGAGTACAGGCACGAAAAAAGGTGGAGCTGTAGAGAATGTTTTTATCCTGCTGACACTCGCCCTAGTTGTATATGTATTTATACTTTCTCCTTGAGATTTACGGATATGAAGCACATAATGAATTACCGCTAGAACACACAGGAGGCGGCTGTTATGCGGGGGGATTCCTTAGTGAAGTGGTTTGGAAGATTGCAGATTCGTAATAAAATTATCCTTATTTTTATACCTTTGATCATTTTTCCATTGCTTGCTTTAGGCTTGCTCTCAGGACAGATGTTCAGCCGTTCGATGATCGAAAAGGCTAAGTACAATTTTAAAGATGAATCCAAGCTCATCATGCAGCAAATAGATACGATTGTAAAAAATACGGAGAGTAGTGCCAACATTATAACTACCGACATCCATCGGATGTATGCTGAACGTCCGTTGTTATCCTCGACAGTGGAGCAGACGCGGTTTCGCAATTTAATGCAGAGCCAGCTTTCTATCGATCTGATTATTTTTCCGGATGTTGATTCTGCTGTGTTTGTGGATACGGAAGGCCAGATTTATTCCTCTTACGCCTACGGTAATCCTAACGAGCAGAAGGTATTCACCAGCGATATGCTGGAGAAGGCTAAAGAAAAAGGCAGCTACGGAGTTAACCGTTGGCTTCCCATGGAGCAGAGAGATTATCTGGTTAGTGATCCGGCAGTTCCGGTGCTCACACTAAGTAAAGTCGTGTACAATCTTAAAACGGGCAACCTAATAGGTACATTATTTGTGAACGTAAAAGAAGATGCTCTCTCTGCTTTTCTGGAAACCGCTAGAGAAACCTCTTCGGATAAGAAATATTTTATAGTAGACGGAACGCAAAGGACCGTGTCTACACCTGATAAATCAAAGCTTCTACTGAAGCCTGAGGACAGACTGAACGGCAGTCTTAGGAAGACGGGAAGCTCTGTCTCGGAAATTATCGGCAGGGGGAGCGGGCGAGAGCTGGTCACAGTGACGTATTATGATAAGCTGAATTGGAAGCTTGTGAATACCATTTCGCTGCAAAAGTTAACCGCTGATATTCATCGCAATATAACGTTAACTATATTCGTGGGAATTGGATGCCTGTTACTGTCTCTGCTGCTTGCAGGAAAGCTGTCACAGATTATCGTAAATCCGCTTCTTCAGGTGACGAAGGCGATGCGTAAAGTAAGGGAAGGCGATCTGAATGTCACCTCACCAGTGACTACAGAGGATGAGACGGGGTTGATCTCCACCGTATTCAATTCCATGGTTGGTCGTATCCAGGAGCTGATGCGGACGATTACGAACGAACAAGGCCGGAAACGTGAATATGAACTAGCTCTGATTCATGCCCAGATTAAACCACATTTTCTGTACAACACACTGGATACGATTTATGTACTCAACGATTTGGAGCTTAATGAAGCAGCTCGGGATACGACCAAGGCACTGGCAGACTTCTATCGGGTTGTTCTTAGCAAAGGAAACGAGGTTATTCCACTGTCCGAGGAAGTATCAAATGCAGCTGATTATTTGGCTATTATGCAGGTTCGCAACCCCGACGTATTACGTTACGAGATTAATATCCCGAAATCTCTCGAAGGAGTTAAGGTACCCAAATTGTCCCTACAGCCACTCATAGAGAATGCAATCTACCATGGATTAAAAACAAAGGGTAGTCAGGGGCTTATCTCAATAGAGGCTTATACACACGGAAGAGAAGTTATCATTACCGTGGAGGATAACGGTGTTGGCATGTCCGAGGAGCAGGTGTCCCGGATTGTAGAATACCGCTCACGAGAAGGAAAACCGGCATCCATTGGCATTTACAGCGTTCATGAACGGATTAAGCTGTATTTTGGAGAACCATATGGCCTATCGGTGGAGAGTAGACTGGGAAAGGGTACTGTTATGAAAATGACGATTCCCGGAACGGAAGTGCAGGGGGGCAGCATAGATGTATAAAGTGATGGTTGTAGATGACGAGCCGCTGTTTCGTTATTATATGCGGACCAAGCTGGATTGGAGTAAATATGATTTCAGTGTCTGTGGTGAAGCGTCAAATGGCAGAGAAGCGCTGGAAGAAGCGGAACGGACGAAACCTGATTTGGCTTTAGTGGACATTAGCATGCCCTATATGGACGGTATGGAGCTGGTTACCCGGTTACAGGCCAATGCTCCTGATATGCTGATTGTTTTTGTAACAGGGCACAATGAATTTGATTATGCGCAAAAAGCGATTCGCTTAGGTGTACAAGATTATTTATTGAAACCGTTTAACCAGCAAGAGTTTAACGAGATGATGATCAAGGTGAAGCAGCGCCTTCAGTCACATAAAATAGGTGCACGCAAAGCTGGTAAGCCGGAAATAATTGCAGAAGGGACGGCTTCTAGTAAGCTCTTTCCACTCCAAATGGACGAGCAGAATTCCTCTGAAGGGATAGAGGAGTTCTCCTTTCCATCCAAAGAAATCACTCATCTTGGAATTCAGGATGCCATGCTGATGGCGTTAAAGATGGGGGATGGCGATGCAGCGGCGAAGGACATAAGCAAATTAATTGAGATTCTACGACGCCAGAGAGGGGGAGGCAGCTATTCCTTTACTCTTTTAATGAGTATAGTATCCCTTTGCCTTGCCTATGCTGGAGAAAGAGGGATCAATCCGGAAAGTTTCTGGAAACCAGCAGGTTCATCAGAGCAGCGGCTACGGGAGATGGATAACTGGGATGAGACTGAAAGCTGGATAAAAGGCTTGTACAGTAAAGTCATTGATCAAGGTCGTGAGCACCGCCCCTCTAAGTCGTACAATTTATTCATTGCCGCCAAAGAGTACATCCGGGAGCATTATTCCGATTGTGAGCTGACAGTTGACCAGGTGGCGAATGGCGTGTATGTAGATACCAGCTATTTACGGAAGGTTTTTCGAAAAGAAGGTGGAATCTCTGTACTTGATTTCATTACCTATACTCGTATGAAGCAGGCCAAGGAACTGCTTGCTGGAGGAAATGTGAGACTGTCTGAAATCGCCGGTAAAGTGGGCTATAATGATCCGAATTATTTCAGTAAATGCTTTAAAAAACACTATGGCATGCCGCCGTCTGAATTTGAGCAGCTGGCTGCCCGTTCCCGCCATATTGGCGTTAATAATGAAATTTAATAAACAAATTTGGTGGCGGCTCTCTGGTGAGGCCGCTTTCATTTTGTCCTGTTTATTACCGATTGTGCCCGATATGGCTCTTTTTGGGTCTTCAAGGCTCAAATATAATAGAAACAGGACGATGAAAACGCTAACAAATAGCGGATTCAACTAGCTCCACTAAATAGAGCATCAGAAAGGGGATTCATTATGAGCAACAAGCTATTCAGAACACTGGGGGTTGCAACCGTTTTATCCTTAGCTTTCTCACTTACAGCCTGTGGTGGTAACAATGCCGGAAACGGTGGTTCAACCTCTGAAGATTCCAATACGACCGCTGGGAACACCGATAAGAAAATTCAAATAAAAATTTATGCACAGCATTTTGACGAAGATACTTCAAAGCCATTTGATTATGCCGTAGAGGAATTGAAAAAGGAAATGCCGGAGGTGGAGATTGTACTGGATGAGGCTGTTCAAGATGGCTACCAGAAGCTGAAAACATATGCCGCGACTGGGAACATGCCGGATATTTATGAAACAGACTGGCCTACACTGCAAACCTTCGCCAAATCTAAAAATGTCGAGCTGCTTGATGAATACCAAGCCACCAAAGATTTCAAAGCGAATCTAAACACAGGGAATGAGTCCCGTCTGATTGCCCCAGACGGTCATGTATACGCATTCCCATATACGGGAATCGAATTCCAAATGTTGTTTTACAACAAGGATATCTTTAAAGAGGTAGGCATCGAGATGCCGATCAAGACGATCGATCAGCTGGCTGAAGCGGCTAAGAAGCTTTCTACAGCAGGGTATACACCGCTCTCAATTTTCGCGAAGGAGAAATGGATCACTACTTCTTTTTATAGCGGACTTGTGACTCGTGAGGAGACGAAAGGGTTTGGCCCACTCGAAACGAAGGGAACGACAACATTGCCTTCGCCTTATGTAACAGCAGCAGAACAAATGAAGAAGCTGGAAGAAGCAGGCTTGTTCGACGTCAATGCTACGAATACCAATTATGATCAAGCTTCATCTTTGTTCTACCAAGGAAAAGCTGGCATGTTCGTCAACGGTCAGTGGGAAATCTACAGCAGTGCTGAGAAGCTTGGGGATAAAGTGGATTGGATGTACTGGCCAGCTAAGGACGAAGCGACTTATGAGAACAACAAAATGTACATTAACGGTGCAGGAGGTCCTGGTGGCTTTGCCGTTTCTCCTAGCAGCAAGAATGTTGAGACCGCAGTGAAAGTAGCTAGTTTTATCGCACAAAAATATAGCGAATACAAATATACACAGCTGGGTAGCCCGATCGTAGCGACTAAAGTGGATAAAGAAATGACCGGTGAAGTGCCTGCCATGATGAAAAGAATCGCTGAAGAAGTGCTGCCAAACGTGAAGGGTTACGCCAATGCGGTAAGCAGTGTTCAAATTAAAAATGCACTGGACGACAATACACAAAATATGTTGATCGAAGGATTCTCGGCTAAGCAGTTCACGGATAACATGAACCGAGTGCTGAACAAAGAAAATAAATAATTAGAGAAATAAAATAAATAAAAATTGGTCCATGCCCTGCAGCTCACCCGGATCGAGCCCTTATATCGGGTGAGCAGCTTGGCAAGGAAGGAGTGGAATCTTACCGCATGCATAAATACTTAGGTAATAAGAAAGCCATAATGCTGTTTCTGCTTCCCGCTCTGTTGATTTATAGCGTAGTGATTATCTATCCGGTGCTTCAATCCTTTTATCGTAGCTTTTTCGAGTGGGACGGGCTCAGTACGGCTACTTTTAACGGATTGTCCAACTATGTAGAGATGTTTGATGATCCATTGCTTTTGACATCCCTTCGTAACGGCCTTATTTTTGCACTGGTGCTCGCTGTATTTCAGATCGGATTGGGAACCATTCTTGCGCTTGCCTGTGCCGATCCGCGAATCAAAGGGCGTAAGTTATTGAAAACAGCTTATTTTATCCCCGTAGTTCTGTCGGTTACGGTTGTTTGTCAGCTATGGATTGCCATCTACGATCCGAATAACGGATTGATCAATAGGCTTTTTGAAATTTTGCATATTCCTTATCAACAAAACTGGCTCACTTCTCCAACCACATCCATAATTGCGATTGCCTTTGTTAATGCCTGGCAGTTCATGGGTTACCAGTTCAGTCTTTTATATGCGGGGGTTAAATCTGTCCCTGAGCAGTACATGGAAGCTGCCACGATTGACGGTTGCTCCAAATGGATGGCGCATCGTAAGGTGACGATTCCAATGATGAAGGAGACGTTCAAATTCTGTCTGATCATTGCCATTACTTCAGGAATCGGTGCTTTTGTACAAATGTTGATTATGACTAACGGCGGACCGGGAACGAGCAATTATACGCTTACCTTTATGATTTATCGTTATGCTTTCTTGGAAAGCAACTACGGCTATGCCTGTGCGGTATCGGTTGTGCTTGTCCTTCTGTCGCTTCTGGCCACCATTATTATCAACAAGACATTTGACCGAAATGAAGCATAAGGCAGTACGCCGGAAAGGAAAAGGAACGTTATGAAAAAAGTGAGAGCATTGCTCATACAGCTTCCCTTATGGATTTATTTTATCATTTCCATCTATCCGCTATTATGGATGATTTCTTATTCTCTGAAAAATAACGATGAGATTTTTGTCACCAACCCTTTCGGATTTCCGACTAATTTCCGGATTGAAAACTATGTGGCCGCTTGGTCACAGTTCAATATACCGCGATATTTTACGAATAGCTTGGTAGTCTCTACGATTTCAACGCTACTTATTATCATATTATCGCTGATGTTCTCATTCGCAATTTCCCGGCTGCGGTGGAGATTCCGTGAAGGGGTCAGATTGTATATGACGATCGGAATGTTCATGCCGCTGCAGGTAATTATGATTCCACTTGCTATACTCGTGCGGGATTTACATCTGACTAATACCTACGGTGGGCTGATTGTTCCTTATGTCGCCATTGGATTGCCGTTCTCTTGTCTGGTATTCTACGGCTTTATGAAGGGTATCCCTGGGGAGCTGGAGGAATCCGCTTGTATGGACGGCGCGAATGTATACCGGATGTTTCTGCAGATTATTGTGCCGGTTGTAACGCCAGCTGTCGCAACAGTAGCCATTTTTCAATTCCTGAACAACTGGAATGAATTTTTGCTGGCTTATATTCTGATCTCTGATGAGGGGATGAAAACACTGCCGCTGGGTCTATTGTTCTTCCAAGGCCAATACAGCACTGACTGGGGTGGCATGGGGGCGGTTATGACGATGGCGAGTCTGCCAATGGTTATTGTCTATTTGTTCTTTAGTGAGCAGGTAGAAAGAGCAATGACAGTTGGATCTGCTGTAAAAGGATAAAGCGAAGAGTATTAATTCATGCAAAAGAGGACTTCTGGCGAATGCGCAGGAGTCCTCTTTTTGATTCAAATCATGACCAGTGAATTCATCCTATTCCTCTAGGAAGACCAATCCGATAAAATCCTCCGGCTCAATACGACCGAAATAATGCTTCAAATCGAGATCAGCTAATGCTTCTCTAACCTCAGCCTCGTCATAACGTTTGCCACGAAGTGCATTTTCAACATCTACTACGTCACCGACTCCGAAGAAGTCACCATAGATTTTGATGTCTTTAATGAGGGAATCTTCAATATCCATCCGAATATCAATAATTCCGGCAGGGAATTTGCGCGTGTGTTTAACGTTGCTTTTTGGTGACAGACCGTAGTTCCAGTCCCAGTTCTGGTAGTGCTCCTTGGAGATCTCATTAATTTTGTCCCAGTCGGCTTGTTGCAGCTTGTACTGAGGAACCTCAGAAGGATCCATACCAAAGATCGAACGCAGCAGGCCGGCGCGGAACTCCTCGATCGTCATATCTGTACCCAGCAGCTCTTTGATATTCGCTACACGACTGCGTACGGATTTGGTGCTCTTTGATTTAAACTTCTCTGGATTCACCTTTAGAGAGGCTTGTACATCATCTAAATTAAGATTGAACATCAAGGTACCATGGCTGAACATACGTCCGCGTGTGGAGAACTGAGCGTTACCGGAAATCTTTTGCTCACCAACTTGCAGGTCATTCCGTCCGCTTAGCTCGGCGTTAACACCCATGCTTTGCAGGTAATCGATGACCGGTTGGGTGAATTTCAAAAAGTTATGAAAGGATTGGCCGTCATCCTTGGTAATAAAGCTGAAGTTCAAATTTCCAAGATCGTGATAAACAGCTCCACCGCCGGATAGACGACGTACGACCTGAATATTATTATCTTTTACATACTCTTGGTTAATTTCTTCGATAGTATTCTGGTGTTTCCCTATGATGATGGATGGGCTGTTGATATAAAAAAGCAGGTAACTCTCGTCCATCGGCAAGTGCTTCAGCGCATATTCCTCAATCGCCAAATTGATGGATGCGTCAGTAATCCCTGTGTTATCAATAAAAAGCATAGTGAATTCCTCCGTCGCAGCAAAATTGATTACAACCTTCATTTTAAACCAAAAGCGGTTTTTTAACAAAAGAGATCACATTGTTGAGATTCATGTCGGTTTGAGGGAAGCAGGGGATTTAGCAGATTCCTTCTGCGAAAGCATTGACGTTCTTCCGGCAAAGAGGCAATAATGGTGGCAATGACATACATATCGTGCTAGAGAAAGTAGATAGAGGGAGTGTAATTATGCTTGAAAAATATGGGCATGGCGGTGATTTGTTGACGGCAGCGGAGCTCTATGGAGAAGCTGGGGGCACATTTCTCGACTATAGTGCCAACATCAATCCGCTCGGTCCCCCACCGCAAGTTTTGGAGCTGCTCAGAACAGCACTGTCAACGGTGGTGGCATATCCGGACCCTGGACACCGATGCTTTAAACGCCTACTGGCGGAAAATCTTGGCGTAGATAATAGCTGGTTAACCGTGGGCAACGGAGCAGCGGAATCTATGGCTTTGCTGCTGCTGGCGATAGCTCCGCAAAAGGTTGGCATCGTGGAGCCTTGTTTCTCTGAGTATCGGCAACTTTCCATACAATTTGGCGCTGAAGTATTATCGGTTCAGGGGACAAGGGAACAGCATTTCCGCGCTGGAGTGGAGGAGATTGCCGGGCTGCTGGAACAGGTGGAACTGTTATTTCTCGGACAGCCGAATAATCCCAATGGCGTTCAGTATGCTGTGGAGGAACTGCGCTTGTTAGCGCAGAAGGCTGAAAGCTGCGGGACTTATTTAGCTGTGGATGAAGCTTTTATTGACTTTATCCCGGAGTCAGAGCGAAATACACTCCTGCCGGAGCTGGAGCGGTTTCCGCATACGGTTCTGGTGCGGTCGATGACGAAGTTTTATGCGATTCCCGGCTTGCGTCTCGGGTTTGCGATTTCACATCCGGAGCTGGCGAAGGCGATGAGCGGAAAGCAGGTCACCTGGAGTGTGAACGGCTTGGCGCTGCTCGCAGGGGAAGCCTGCCTTACAAGTGGACGTGACTATGAACAGCGTACGCGTGAGCTTATTGCAGCAGAACGCGAAAAACTGCGGCAGGGTCTTATGCAGCTGGGCTGCGATGTCCCACCGGGAGAAGTCAACTTTCTGCTCTGTGGCTTGCCATCACCGTGGAGCGCGGCTGAGTTTCAGACTAGGCTTGGCCGCGTAGGTATACTAGTGCGCAGCTGCGCTATGTATGCAGGGTTAGGTGCTGAGCATATTCGAGTTGCCGTTAAGGGACATGAGGATAATGCCCGCCTTTTGCTGCAGATGGCGGAGATTCTAGCGACTAAGTGACAGGTGGATGTAGTCTTTAATGACTCTATGTGCGGAGCGAGCTGATAGTGCGATTGGCGGGGCATCCTTTCGCGGATGGTTGTAAGTATTTAATGAAAGAAATGAGCGGTGAAAGGAGCGGGATCGGCTATGGTGGAAGTGAAGATTCCATTTAATCTTACAGGGGGAATCAGGGAGTATCGTCCGGCCGTCTGGCCAGGGCTTGCTCTGCAATGGAAGGATAAGCATCTGCTGCTGGAGCTGCCAGCAGAAGCCGATGGTTTATCGAGCGCGTTCTACGGCGGAGGAATGAACCGGCTGCAGCGGGCCGTCAATTTATATGTTGATCGCAATTACGAATGTAGTGATCCTGTCCAGGATATGGAGAATAAGCTGCGCGATTGGGGTTATCCTTTATCCGGCTGTGCTGGTCTGATGACGGCTGTGCCGCTAGAGCATGCAGCGGTAGCTGAAGAGGACACGGGTTCAGCGGGGATTTTTGTTTGCGTTACAGCCGCCGCAGGAAATGCTGCGCGCGCAGGTGTGGAACGCAATGTGCTGGCTGTGTATCGGCCGGGTACGATTAACATCATGCTCTGCATTGATGGCCGCCTGACACCGGCGGCCATGGTCAATGCTGTGCAGACAGCTGTCGAAGCCAAAGCTGCTGCGCTGGCAGATCTCGGGATTACCGATCCCGAGAATGGCCTGATCGCAACCGGCACGACTACGGATGCTATTGTACTCGCTGTGAGCCAAAGCGGGCGATACAGCGCCGAGCATGTATATGCCGGAACAGCAACCGATCTTGGAGGCGCTATCGGCCGGCTTGTATATAGCGCTGTGACGGGCAGCCTACTGTCGGTGCAGGCAAGGAAGGACAGCTAATGAGAATGGATAGCTGGAGAAGTAGAAGCTTGTTCAGAGGTGATTGCTTGTGACAATCGCTTTGGTGTTGCTTGCGGCTTACGTAATTGACCGGATCGTAGGTGATCCGCGTAACCTGCCTCATCCCGTAATTGGTATGGGCAAAGCAATCACGGCTCTGGAGCGGGCGATCCGTCGTTTATGGTCCCGCCCGCAAAGCCTGCGCAGAGCAGGGGTGTTACTTCCGCTATGTGTGGCGGGCGGTGCTTGGGCACTGACAGCCATCCTGCTATGGCTGCTGTCATCTATCTCACCGTGGCTCGTCTGGATAGCCGAGGTTTGGTTGATTTCAACCACGATTGCCTCCAAGGGACTAAAGGATGCAGGAATGGCGGTGTACGTGGAATTGCAGAAGGGCGATATCCCTGCTGCCCGCAAGGCGTTGGGGATGATCGTGGGACGTGATACGACTTCGCTAGACGCCCCGGAAATTGTCCGTGGAACGGTGGAGACCGTAGCAGAGAACATTGTAGATGCGATTATTTCTCCGCTTTTCTACGCGCTGATTGGCGGTGCGCCGCTTGCTATGGCTTATCGGGCGGTCAATACACTCGATTCAATGGTCGGTTATAAGAACGATAAATACCGTGATCTCGGCTGGGCATCTGCCCGGCTCGATGATGTTGCTAACTTTATCCCGGCACGGATTACGGCATTGCTTTTGGCTCTATGTGCAGGGATGCTTCGTCTGGATTGGCGCAGATGCCTGCAAATGGTGAAGCGGGATGCACATCTACATCCAAGCCCTAACAGCGGTTATCCAGAATCAGCTGTGGCTGGCGCACTCGGCATCCGACTCGGAGGCGAAAATGTGTATCATGGCGTCGCTTCTTTTCGGGCTTATATGGGTGATCCGGTACGTACGATGGAACCGGATGACATCATCCAGACCTCACGGATGATGATGCTCTGCTCTTCAATATTTGTAGGTCTATGCGCGGTTGTGGCATGGATATGGATTGGAGGCTGAGCGTCGGTATGGCAATTCCCTCTATAGAGCTTGAGCTGGTGCTTATCCGACACGGGCAGACGAAATGGAATGTTGAGCATCGTTACCTGGGACATACGGATCTTCCATTGCTTCCTGACGCAAGTGAGCGGTTATCCCAACCTCAGCAGCAGATCTGCCTGCAGGCTGAGTTATCAGGTGGTTTTTGGCGTGTGTTCTGTAGCGATTTGCTAAGATGTCGGGAGACCTTGGCTTTCGGAGCACCTTCACTAGAGCAGGACGCTGTTTACGATCAGCGGCTTCGTGAAATGAACTTCGGAGCTTGGGAAGGCTGCACTTATGAGCAGTTGAAAGATAACTCTCTATATAGACGTTGGATTGATGATCCTTCAAAGGTTACACCGCCAGAAGGAGAATCGTGGACAGCATTCGATGCTCGGTTGCGTAGTTTCCTGTTGGACCTAGGTCAAGCTGCTGTGGCTGCATTTGGATGCTGTGCTATCAAGGAGAAAAAAAGTGAGGTTACATCGAATAGAGTATTGGTAGTGACGCATGGGGGTGTAATCAGGAATTTACTTGCACAGTTAGTTCCTGGTCTCACATTCTACAGTGCAGTGGCTCCTTCTCCAGGGAATGTAATGGTACTAAAAATACTCTGGCAGCATGGACAATGGTCAGCTGATAAAGCTCATATTTTGGAAAAAGGATGATTATATGAAAAAAGGGTTCCACGTCATTAGGAAAACCTAATAGGTGGAACCCTTTATGTTTGAACTATCGTTTGCTTTCAGCAGAATAACATGGTTAATTAGATATTAGGTAATAGGTAACCATTCCTTATAGGTATCTGCACGTGATTGTAATTCATTATACAGCATGCTGGCATGGTAACCGTCGCACACGGCATGGTGGAATTGCCCCGAGATGGGTAATAGTATTTTTTTGTCTTGCTGAAAATATTTCCCTATCGTAAAGATGGGAAGTAGGTAGGTTCCTTCGTTATACACGTTCAGGTTAAAGCTTGTGAAGCTGACCCACGGAATGCTGGAAATAGGGAAGGTGTTCGGCGGTTCGTTTGCTTTAGCGATAAATTGTTTCACGCTTCCGTACATTTTCATATCATCGAGATAACGGTTATAGAAATCATTAAACTGTTCACCGTACGAAGTCCAGATGCTTGAGAAAGTCTTATCATCATCATGGAAAATTGTAAAACTAGGGGACAAGCTATCCCAATAACCTAATCTACCTTCAGAATCAAAACATGTGCGGAATTCACTATGACAGTTCACCACCGTAGTTATCATGTGGATTAGTGCTGGGTACAGCTTAATTCCCTTATGCTTAAGCTCTGACAGTAGAAGGGTGATATCAATATTTACGGTCATGCTGTAGGTGCATCTGACATTGTTTAAATAATGTTCAAAATAGGGTTTTCTACTCCAGTTATCAATGACAATCGGGTTAAAAATCATTTATTATGACCTCCTAAAATTATTTCATTTTTCATTTTAGGAGGTCTGCTGGACTGATTTCACCATATCCTTATCACAATCCCTTGAGAAAGTATTTTGTAACGATGAGTATACCATCAATTGGAAGGGAGATGCATTTATAATGCTGACCGAAAAGTTGGTTATTGAAAAATTGCTTCAGCAAAAGCGTACGAGTGTTGCTTCCAGCGTAGTGATGATGTGCGGTGTAGCGGGGTCGGGTAAAACAACCTTTGCTAAAAAGCTGGAGAAAGAGGGATTCGCCAGACTTTCGATAGATGAAGATATTTGGGCCACGCACGGCCGTTTCGGGGTGGATTATCCAGAGGACAATTATGAGTCCTATAAGGAAGAGTCGGAGATAAAGCTGCGGGGGGAGCTGGTGAATCTGCTTCAGGCAAAACATCATGTTGTTATCGATTTCAGCTTCTGGCAACGTCAGAGACGGAACGATTACAAGCAGCTCATTGAGAGTTATGGTGGCGTGTGGGAACTGATTCACTTAAAGGTCCAGCCGGATGAATTGCGTCAGAGACTGCTTATCCGGAGTGAACGTTTTGACGCCAATGCCGCATTTCCGATTACGGAGGACATATTAACCCGGTTTTTAAATGGTTTTGAGATCCCTTCTGGAGAAGGGGAGCTTGTGATTGAGCATAGATCTGTAACTTGATTTTTTGGGCATTTTTCCTCTTATAGAACCACAGCCGGATTAAAATCCCATGGCTGTGGTTCTTTTTTTAAGCGAGTGATTGTGCCATGATAGTCATGGGGGCGATTGAGAGATGTTTAAGGATTTTAAGCTCATAGCCGGACGGCCGGTGTATATACAAATTAAAGACTATATGAAGCACTTAATCATAAAAGGCGGTCTGCAAGGCAATCAAAAGCTGCCCTCCACACGAGAGCTCAGCACATTGCTTAAGGTTAGCCGCAACTCCGTAATCTCTGCTTATGCAGGGCTTGAGGATGATGGCTTTGCTTATGCCGTGCAAGGGCAAGGAAGTTATGTTGCTGCTACGCCGCCCGGCAGTGAAACGATCTCTTCCTGGACGATGGACTGGAAGTCACGTCTCAATGATCACGCGGTGCTGGCAGAGGAACTGGATATCATGAAGCGCGGGATTCGAGCGGAGAAGGGGACGATCTCCTTCACCAGCATAGCGCCTGATGAGAGTCTTTTTGATCTGGATAATGTGAAGCGGTCCTTTATGGATCGGATGTCGGTGGAAGGCAACGTTCTGCTAAATTACGGCTATGCCAAAGGGTATAAGCCTTTAATAGACTATTTGAAGCAGTATATGGAGCACAAGGGCGTTGAAATGAAAGGCAAGGATATATTGATCACCAATGGCTTTACTGAAGGGTTCGATATTGTATTGTCTGCTCTGAGTAAAAAAAATGGTTCGGTCATTTGTGAGAATCCGACGCATCATACAGCGATCAAAAATTTGAAGCTGAACGGTTTTGAGATCACCGGGATTTCGATGGAGCGTGATGGGATTGATTTGGCGGAGCTGGAGAAAGCATTGCAACAGCAAGCTTTTGACTGTGCATACTTCGTCCCTTCTTATCATAATCCGACCGGAATTGTAATGTCTCCAGAGAAAAGACAGCGGCTAATGAAGCTGATGAATCGCTACCAAGTCCCGGTGATTGAGGATGGTTTTAACGAGGAATTACGATATTCGGGCTCACATGTGGCTCCACTTATCGCAGCAGCAGGCAGCGGCAACAGCGTGATTTATCTCGGCAGCTTCTCCAAGGTATTATTTCCGGGACTACGTGTAGGTTGGGTGCTGGCGGATCAGGAGTTGATCAATTCCCTCGAAAGCGTCAAGCGCGCCCGTACCATTCATACCTCGACGCTGGATCAATCCATTTTGTATCAGTATTTATTGGGTGGTCATTTAGAAAAGTATTTGAAAAAAGCCAGAGCGGAATACAAACGAAAGTATGAATTAACCCTGCAATGCTGCAAGGATTGTATTCCTTATACGGCGCTGTCAGGGGACGGTGGCCTGCATCTTTTTGTAACCTTCGCGGAGGGCTTTAATACAAGGACGCTGTTGGCGGCCTGTCATGAGCAAGGGGTTATTTTTACAGCAGGAGATATATTCTTCACAGACGGTAAGGGTCAAAATACGATACGGATCGGTTTCTCCAGAGTGACGGATGAGGATATCCGCAAGGGGATCGAGATTATTGGCAGAACAGCTCGACAACTAATGGGATAAAGAGGTGCTTGAGATGAAGGTAGGCGTAATTATGGGCGGGGTATCCTCAGAGTATGAGGTATCCATGAATAGCGGTAGAGAAATATTGAAGAATCTAGACCCCAATAAATATGAAATTATTCCAATTGTGATCACCAAGCGTGAGGAGCTTATTGAGCAGGCAAAAGGGATCGATGTCGCACTGCTTGCACTTCATGGAGCTTACGGCGAGGATGGTACGGTTCAGGGAACGCTGGAGACGATGGGGATTCCGTATACGGGCAGCGGGGTTTTGTCTAGCAGCATTTGCATGGATAAAGATCTCTCCAAAAAGCTTATGCGCTGCGCAGGCGTCAATACAGCAGATTGGCTATGCTGGGACAGCATGAAGGATTATTCGGCTGAAGCGGTGGAACGGCTCGGATATCCTGTTATGGTGAAGCCATGTTCAGGCGGCTCGAGTATCGGAATGGAAAAAGTGAGCAGCAGCGAGGAGCTGTTGTGCGCAGTGCAGAAGGCTTTTGCCTGTGATCAGTCGATTTTGATTGAAAGCTACATTCAAGGCCAAGAAATCACCTGTTCTATTCTAAACGGAGAGCTGCTGCCTATTCTGGGAATAACCTCAGCAAATGCCGAGTGGTTCGATTACAGTGCTAAGTATGAAGAAGGCGGAGCAGATGAACGGGTCATTGAATTGCCTGCTGAGGTGCATGAGCGGGTACGCGAGGCTGCCTTGAGCTGTTACAAAGCACTAAAATGTAGCGTGTATGCACGGGTTGATATGCTGCTTAAAGAGGGGATTCCTTATGTGCTGGAGGTGAATACGTTACCAGGCATGACGAAGGCCAGTCTTTTACCCAAAAGCGCGCAAGCGGCAGGCTACACCTTCAGCGGACTGCTGGACGAAATCATCTCCCTTTCCCTAACGGAAAAGAGTGCAAAAGAAGAGGTGTACAGCCATGCATAATGAATGGATTGCTCCACGTGTGCGGGAGATTGCACCCTCGGGGATTCGGGCTTTTTTTGACCTAAGTGCGGGGAATCAGGATATTATATCGCTGGGTGTAGGGGAACCAGATTTCGTTACACCGGAGCATGTAAGAGCTGCCTGTATTCGTGCCTTGAATAATGGGGAAACGATGTATACGCCAAATTCCGGTTTACTGGAGCTTAGAGAGGAGATCGCTTCTTATCTGCACACAAGTTTCAAGCTTCGCTATGAGCCAAACGATGAGATTATGGTTACGGTGGGAAGCAGCGAGGCTGTGGATTTGGCATTACGAGCTTTCATTACACCTGGGGATGAGATTATCGTCCCTTCTCCGAGCTATATCGCATATTCGCCGATTACCCATTTGAACGGGGGGGTTACGGTGGAGGTAGAATCATCGGCCGAGCAGGGGTTTAAGCTTACTGCTGAAGCGTTACGGAAGGTGATTACTCCGCGTTCCAAGCTTCTTATGGTGAATTTTCCGACTAATCCTACAGGTGCAGTAATGACTTATGAAGATTGGCTGCCTATTGCACAGATTGTAAAAGAGAATAACCTACTGGTCATTTCAGATGAAATTTATGCCGAGCTTACGTATGACAGTCAGCATGTCAGCATCGCCTCTCTTCCCGGGATGCTGGAAAGGACGATTGTGATTAGCGGCTTCTCCAAAGCTTTTGCAATGACTGGCTGGAGAGTGGGTTATGCTTGTGGCGATCGAGAATTAATTGCTGCGATGCTAAAAATCCATCAATACACTGCGATGTGTGCCCCAGTGCTCGGTCAAATTGCTGCGATTGAATCATTGCGCAACGGAATGCAGCATAAGGAACACATGAAGCAATGCTTCGATGAGCGGAGAAAGCTGCTGGTTAGTGGATTTCGATCCATAGGACTACCTTGCCATGAACCTGCGGGTGCATTTTATGCCTTTCCTTCCATCGCTCACACCGGAATGAAATCAGAAGACTTCGCTTTGCAGCTGCTCAGGGAGGTCGGTGTCGCTGCGGTTCCCGGTCATGTGTTTGGAGCAGGCGGAGAGGGTTATATTCGCTGCTCCTATGCCGCTTCCTTACAAAAATTGACGGAGGCGCTGGAGAGAATCGAAGATTTTATGAAAGTGAAGTTGTAATTCTAGAAGTCCCCCTCTATCATAGATGGGGGCTTTTCTGCGAATATGAGATAGAATAGGTTATACGGATACATTTAATAGGAGGTCGTAATTATATGCTTTCAGATATTCAAGACGTAATTAAACAAATCATTCCGGCTGATGATCAGTCCATCCTCAAGGCGGAGCATCGGCTGAACATTCTGACCAAACCTCCGGGCAGTTTGGGACAATTGGAACCTTTGGCCGTTAAGCTCGCTGGAATTTCGGGTACGGAGCAGCCTAGTTTCACCAAACGAACAGTTGTTGTGATGGCTGCTGATCATGGGGTGTGCTGCGAAGGGGTTAGCGCATTTCCACAGGAAGTCACGCTACAGATGGCCCATAACTTTCTCAGCGGTGGAGCGGCTGTGAATGTATTGGCACGTCAAGCTGGGGCAGAGGTACAGTTTGTTGATGTCGGCATAAACGGCGATCTTAGTCATGTCGATCTGATTGATCGTAAAGTGCGCCGGGGAACGGATAATATGGCTGTGGGACCTGCGATGAGTCGTGAGGATGCCATGAATGCTCTTCTTGTTGGGATAAGAGTTGCGCAGGAAGCGGTTAAGAACGGCACGGAGATTTTTATAACAGGCGAAATGGGCATTGGGAATACTACGGCTAGTGCTGCCATTCTATGTGCTCTCAAAGGAATAGCCCCTGAAGTAGCTGTGGGACGAGGAACGGGAATTGATGATGAACGTTTACTACATAAAATTGCAGTGGTGGAACGCGCCTTAAAGGTAAATCAGCCGAATTCAGCAGATCCGTTGGATGTGTTATCTAAAGTTGGCGGACTGGAAATCGCTGGCTTGGCGGGACTGATTCTTGGTGCCGCTGCTAATCGGACACCTATCATTTTGGATGGTTTTATTTCGGGGGCGGCAGCGCTTGTGGCAAAAGCCCTTGCACCTGAATCCATCGCTTATATGATAGCGTCTCATGTATCAGGAGAACGGGGACACAAGTTAATGCTGGAGCAGCTTGGGCTTGAACCGCTGCTTAACCTCGGTCTGCGATTGGGTGAGGGAACAGGGGGAGTATTATGCCTTCATTTAATCGAGGCGATCTGCCGCATTTTGAGCGAAATGGCAACCTTTGAAAGTGCAGGCATCTCTGGAGCTGGTCAACGATGAGCATTCTTGTAACGGGAGGTGCACGTAGCGGGAAAAGTGGTTTTGCAGAAAAACTGATACAGTCACTGGCAGATCAGGCCTTCTATGTAGCAACCGGACAGGCTTTTGACGACGAAATGAAGGAACGGATTGCTCTGCATCAGCATCAACGAATGGAAAGTGGTTACGCTTGGGAGACGCTTGAGGAACCGTATGATTTACCAGATCTGCTAAAGCGATTATCGGGGGAAAAAGCGGTGCTCGTAGATTGTTTAACCTTATGGTTATCCAATGCATTATTGGCTGTGGAAGGTTTTGAAAATAGACAAGAGCTTGTTGAGAGTGAAATAACAAGGCTTGAAGACAGTGTGCGTTCTTTTCAAGGCACGCTTATTCTGGTCTCTAATGAGGTTGGCGACGGGATTGTTCCGGAGTATGCGCTTGGCCGATTGTATCGTGATCTGGCGGGACGAATGAACGCCCTGATCGCTCGGCATTGCGAACAGGTCTTTCTAGTAACTGTTGGAATTCCGATTGAGCTGAAGAGCAGGGAGTATCGTTTATGAGGGAGCGTAGGGATGCGGCCGTAGCTGCCTTTCAGTTCTTATCCCGATTTCCTGTAAAAGGTGATCCGGGATTCTCTCCTGAACTGCTGCGCCGGAGTGTAATCTTCTATCCCATGGTAGGCGCAGCAATTGGGCTGTGTGTAGCTGCTGGAGCAGCCCTGACGGGATTGCTTTTACCTGCTTGGCCAGCAGCTGTGCTCACTCTGATTCTGTGGGTAGGCCTCACTGGCGGGTTGCATCTTGATGGCTGGATGGACAGCGCGGATGGTCTGCTCAGCTATCGGCCACGGGAGCGAGCCCTGGAGATTATGAAGGACAGCCGTGTGGGTGCGATGGGCGTACTCGCCTGCGTGCTGCTCCTGCTGTTTAAAGCATCTTTGTTGGCAGCTCTAATCGAAGGCTTCGCCTACTACGAGCTGCCGCTGCTCTTGGTACCAGCGGTCTGGAGCCGCTGGTATATGGTACGGGCAATGGTGCGTTATCCCATTGCCCGTGGAGACGAGGGGCTGGCCGCGAACTTCGCCGGCCTAGCTTCCTCGCATGAGCGGCGCGCGCTGGCAGTCGCCGCGCTGCTCTCGCTGGCCGCCGCCGCTGCGCCACTGGCGCTCGGCGCTGGCTTAGCCGCGTGGCCGCTGCATCTGGCGGCAGCTCTGCTGCTGCCGGTCGCGGCCTTGGCCTGCGGCACCGCGGCTGCACGGCGGATCAGCAGCCGGCTCGGCGGGCTTACCGGCGATGTGTACGGCGCGCTGAACGAGCTGCTGGAGGTTGTGCTGCTGCTAGTGTTATTGCTGCTCCAGCACAATTTAATGTGAGCTCCACGGGGAATATTGAGTAATTTGGTGTAGGTGGTACTACGGATGAACCTTGAGTAATTTGCTGTAGGTAGCTCTAAGGGTGGATCTTGAGTAATTAAGTAATTTGCTGTAGGTAGCTCCATGGGGGAACCTTGAGTACAATTTGTTGTGAGCAACCTTTGCGTTTTTATGAGATAGATAGGGAAGAGGGATGACATGTTATTTGCCATTCTGCTGTTTATAATTGCTGGGCTTGCTGAGATCGGTGGCGGATATTTAGTATGGTTATGGTTGAGAGAATCACGGCCACTTTGGTACGGTTTAGTGGGGTCCTTGATTCTGATAGCGTATGGGATTATCCCTACGTTGCAGAAATTCCCTTCCTTCGGAAGAGTGTATGCGGCTTACGGCGGGGTGTTTATCGTACTTGCGGTCTTATGGGGATGGCTTGTAGACAAGAAGACACCAGACGTATACGACTGGGTCGGAGCTGTTATTTGTGTGATCGGTGTATCGGTCATCCTCTGGGCACCGCGGCACTAGGTTGAGTGAGGTTTGCTTAGCCATAAAAGCGGAATGAAAGCTGAGTAACCTAGTTTTTACTAAGTGAGTAACTTGGCTCCGGACTCAGGAGACCTTATTTGTGATAAAAGGGTTAATTTGGAGCGTTTTCGGACACCAGAGACGCTATTTGAACAAAATAGGCTGAGTCTGGGTTGATTATGAGGCAATAGCGTCTCTCGAGTCCGAAAAAGTCTCCAAATGGCAGTTTTTCGAGTAATAGCGGCATCTGAGTCCGCAAGCCAGCAGCAAATGGCGTGCTGAGTCTAAGTGAGAGCTTCGCGCAAGCTAGCGCATGTAGCCGAGTCTATTGCTGTAGGTAGCATCGACGGATGAACTTTGAGTAATTTGCAGTAGGTAGCATCCACGGATGAACTTTGAGTAATTTGCAGTAGGTAGCATCGACGGAGGAACTTTGAGTAATTTGCAGTAAGTAGCATCCACGGATGAACTTTGAGTAATTTGCTGTAGGTAGCGCCACGGAGGAACTTTGAGTAATTTGCAGTAGGTAGCGCCACGGAGGAACTTTGAGTAATTTGCAGTAGGTAGCGCCACGGATGAACTTTGAGTAATTTGCTGTAGGTAGCATCGACGGATGAACTTTGAGTAATTTGCTGTAGGTAGCATCGACGGATGAACTTTGAGTAATTTGCTGTAGGTAGCATCGACGGATGAACTTTGAGTAATTTGCTGTAGGTAACATCGACGGAGGAACTTTGAGTAATTTGCTGTAGGTAACTTGGCTCCGGACTCAGGAGATCTTATTTGCGATAAAAGGGTTAATTTGGAGCGTTTTCGGACACCAGAGGCGCTATTTGAGCGAAATAGGCTGAGTCTGGGTTGATTATGAGGCAATAGCGTCTCTCGAGTCCGAAAAAGTCTCCAAATGGCAGTTTTTCGAGTAATAGCGGCATCTGAGTCCGCAAGCCAGCAGCAAATGACGCGCCGAGTCTAAGCGAGAGTATCGCGCAAGCCAGCAGCAAATGACGCGCCGAGTCTAAGCGAGATTATCGCGCAAGCCAGCGGCAAATGGCGTGCCGAGTCTAAACGAGAGTATCGCGCAAGCCAGCAGCACATGACGCGCCGATTCTAAGCGAGATTATCGCGCAAGCCAGTAGCAAATGACGCGCCGAGTCTAAACGAGAGTATCGCGCAAGCCAGCGGCAAATGGCGTGCCGAGTCTAAACGAGAGTATCGCGCAAGCCAGCAGCACATGACGCACCGATTCTAAGCGAGAGCTTCGCGCAAGCCTAGCGTAGTATGCCCCCAAGTCTAAGCGAGCCATCGCAAACTAAAAACCCCCGTTCAACACTTTCGTGTGAACGGGGGTTTTAATTTACAAGCGTTAAATCTTAAATTGCTGCACAGCTTCTTGGAGTTTCTTGGCTTGCTCATACAGATGTTTAACGGTTTCTGCATGGCCTTCCAGTTCGACGCGCTGCCGCTCTGAGTTAGCAGCGAGTGTGTCCGCACTTTCTTGCGATCTTGATGTAATTTGTGCAGTTTCTTCGACGGAAGCACTGACTTCTTCTGTACTTGCTGAGATTTGCTGTGTAGCCGCAGATACGGATTGGATGCTGTGATTGATGCTTTGGATAAGAATCAGGAGGTGATTAAAGGCATCACCTGCTTCTGCTACTTTGCCGACTCCAGAGGCAACCTCAGAATTCACGTGGTTCATCTCGGTAACGGAGCGACTCATATCTTCTTGAAGCCCAAGTAGGAAGTCACGGATCTGTTCGTTTGCGTTACGGGATTGTTCAGACAGCTTGCGTACTTCTCCCGCAACAACAGCAAAGCCGCGTCCATGCTCTCCTGCGCGTGCAGCTTCAATTGAAGCATTCAGCGACAGCATTTGGATCTGTTTCGTAATTTCAGTAATACTGTGAACGACTTCTCCGATCATTACTGAACGCTCATTCATGATTTGTAATTGATCCAGCGACTGTAGGGAAGCACGTTCAACCTGGCGCATTTGCAGCACAGCGCTTTGAGCAATTTCATTACCGCCACTTGCTTCAGCGGAAGCCTCACTGATTTGCTCCGTGACTTCATTCGCTGCTGAGGCAATACTTTGAATGCCTAAATTGATTTCTTCCATTGCTCTCGAGTTATCTGATGCACTGCTAGCAATAGTCGTACTACCTTTGCCGATTTCTATTACCGATGAGCTGGAGTGTTCCGCCATATCATTGAGAACCTCAACACGTTCTTTTAAAGAGTTGGAATCCGCAACGACAGTATTAGAGGTTACCAGTACATGTCCAATCATTTCTTTCAGGCGTTGGGTCATCGCTTGGAAGCTTACGGACAACTGTGCAACTTCGTCATTTCCTTTAACTGATAATTCTTCGGTGAAATCTCCCTCTGCGAGCCGGGCACTATAAGCTGCCAGTTTTGAGATTGGACGTGTTATACGCACACTCATGAACCATGCACCAGTTAGGCCGATGATCAACGTCAGAAGTGTGATTCCGGCACTTGTCCATAGAATACTGTCTGTTTTTTCTTGAATGAAGCTTACGTCACTGCTTACACCGATAACCATCGTACTTCCGGGAATACCGATATAAGCTGTTTTATGTATACCATGTGCGTCGCTATATGTATCGCTTAGTCCAGTTTTTCCTTTAGAGGCTTGTTGCATTGCAGAGGATACGGTGACACTTTCTGCCCGTTGCAATTTTGCATCGTGATCTGCGGATAGAATCTCAGCTTCTTTCCCCTTCAGATTGACCAGAAAAATGGTTTCCACTCCATGTTGTTTCCTCTTTTCCTGAAAATAGAACTCGAGATTGGTGGCAGACTGATCGTTCTTATTTAGGGTTTGCTGGGCGTGCATTACGTTGAGATTCTTATATACGTCCTGAGCAGCGGCAGTAAGGATTTTGTTAATCTGCGGCATAACATAGCTGTTGAAGATACTGATAGAGATAAAATAGAAGCTGGTGCTTAACAAAAGAGACGTGAGCAACAGAACAACAAATAATAAACGCGTAAATTTGCGACTGATCGAATGCTTGATACGAAACATATCGTTCTCTCCTTTTTTTATGGACGGTGAGGTCATTTCTTTTTTAGTCTTCACTAGATACTCCATGCCAACTGCTGGAAATTGGCGACCCGAGATATATTCCATAGTTATGTCATATTTCTACTAAATGGATCGGGAATAAGGTGTTTGATACTATTCTATAGAATTAACCTCTGGATGAATAGTGAAAGTTTTGTCCTATAGAGCATTTTTTTCTGAAAAAAATGAATTATTGCTGACTATTTTAGATAATTGGCGAAAAAAAAGAAATGGAACTACCAATTTCATATAAAAATATTATTTTTATGGATTGTTAAGCGCTATTGTGATAGAGTATTAATGTTTTGTTCCGAAAATTTAATATTGTAAGCCGCGGTTCGTAACCATCCCGCGTAAACAAAACTAGGAGGAATTTCAGTAATATGTTTAATTTGCTGTGGGGAGTTTTATTTGTTATTGTCAATTTTGCTTTTTTTCTACTCTGTTACCGCTTGTTCGGGAAAAGTGGAATGTACGCCTGGGTAGGTATTGCTACTGTAATTGCTAACATTCAGGTAGCTAAGACGATTGCTATGCCATTTGATATTGTGATGACACTCGGAAATACGATGTATGTCACTTTATATATGACCAGCGATTTACTTAATGAGAAGTACGGAAGAGCGGAAGCACGTAAAGCGGTCTGGTTTGGTTTCTTCACCTTGCTTATGACTACAGTCATTATGCAGATGGTACTAGTATTTAAGCCGCAGGAGACCGATATCGCTCAGTCTTCTTTGGAGACGATTTTTGGGCTGATGCCTCGACTAGCTTTGGGTAGTCTTACTGCTTACTTCATTAGTCAGTTCCTAGATGTTCGGTTGTACTCTTGGATTCGGAAATATTACAGCACCTCAAGTCAGCTGTGGATTCGTTCCAACGGTAGTACGATGATTAGCTCCTTTGTGGATACACTTATTTTCTGTACCATTGCGTTTGCGGGCTTGTATGACTGGAATGTATGGCTTGAAATTTTGCTTACGACTTATCTAGCGAAGTTCTTACTAACCGCAGTAAGCACACCTATCTTATATATCGCCCGAACCTTTACTTTTGCTGAAGAGGGTTCACCATCATCCGTTCAAAAGAAGGACTAAACAACAATACAGCCAGCGCGTACCGATCATAATCGATGCGTGCTGGCTGTTTTTTCGTTGTAAGATGGACTTAATAGTTACATGAAAGATGTGTACATAAAAATAATATAAAGCTAAAATAAGCTATCGTAGCAATTCTAGCGGGTTAGTTTAACAGGAGCGCCGGCGATGGCGCTTATCACATATCCTTTAGTTTGGGCTGGACTTGCGGGGCAGTCCGATTGAAGAGAATGTATATAATCGGTAGTCACAGAAAATACGAACAGGTGTGATCTAGGATGAATCTAGTAGTTCCTATACTGCGTCATGCAGCACAGCAGCCCGACAGCATTGCCTTAACCCATGACCAAGCAAGTCATACCTATGCCACATTAGTAAAAACGATGCGGAGAATCGCGAATGGCTTACAGCAAAAGGGTCTGAGGCATGACAAAATCGCGATTTTATCTACGAATCGTATTGAATTTGTTGAGGTTTTTTTGGGGGCGATTTATGCGGGCTGTGTTCCCATTCCCTTAGATCCCAAGTGGAGTGCTAATGAACTGCAGGTTATTATAGAGCAGTGCCAGCCGACAATGATTTTTGCCGAGCCGGAAGCCGCAAAGAATCTGACCTTCAAGGATCAAATGATCCAAACATTGACCTTCTCAAATGAACGAACAGGTTCCTATGATCAGTGGCTGGCTGCCCTGAAGCCGGAGGCTGAGTTGGATGAGACGAATGAATTATTATTTATTGGCTTTACTTCAGGCACAACCGGATTGCCCAAAGGTTATATGCGTACCCATTTATCATGGTTAAAAAGCTTTGAGGTCTCGAATATTGCTTTTGAATTGGACGCTATGAAGGATGTTTTGGCACCAGGTCCATTTGTGCATTCCCTATCCTTATTCGCCGTAATGCAGAGTCTATATAGTGGAGCAACCTTTCATATCACACAAAAATTTAGTGCCACGCAGGTGTTAGAGCTGTGCCAGCAAATTCCGGGCGTGGTGCTGTTCGTCGTACCAACAATGATCGAATCCATGATGCAGCAGGCTGTACCTGGGCAGATACAGATTGATGCGATTATTAGCTCAGGTGCAAAGTGGTCGGAGTTGTCCAAGAAAAGGGGCATGGAAGTGTTTGGTGGAGCGCGGCTTTATGAATCCTACGGTTCTTCAGAAGCGAGCTATATTAGTTATTTGAATGTTCTGACCGAGCATAATCCGACCTCTGTAGGCAGACCTTATCCCGGGGTGCAAATTTCCATTCGTGATGACCAGCTCCGGGAAGTCCCTCCTGGGGAGATTGGGCAGCTATATGTGCGTAGTGATATGATATTTTTAGGCTACCATCAATTGCCGAATGAGACAGCAGCAGCTTTTAGAGAGGGATGGCTTGTTTTAGAAGACTATGTTTATCAGGATGAAGCTGGTTATTTATATATGGCGGGACGTTTGAAGAATAAAATCATATCCGGAGGGCTGAACGTTTATCCGGAAGAAATAGAGAGGGTGCTGGAGTTTCTTCCGGAAATAGATGAAGTGATGGTGCTTGGCGTGCCTGACGATTACTGGGGAGAACAGCTGATAGCCCTCGTGAAGTGGAGCGGAGAACAGCATTTATCTGTCGAAGAAATTAAGAATTATTGCCGCCAGTATTTAGCGAGCTACAAAGCGCCGAAGCAGCTGCTAACCCTGGATGAATTTATCTATACAAGCAGTGGCAAAATTGCCCGGCAAGCGATGAAAGACTATGTGAAAAGAGCGATGATATGATAGAAGCAGTAATTGTCATGGCAAAACGTACACCGGTTGGCAGAATGGGTGGCTTATTAAGTACACTTGAGCCGGAGGCATTACTGGCGCCGCTTATTCAGCATATTGTAGCCGAAACGAACTTGCCTAAAGAACTGATCGATGATGTCATTATTGGGAATGTTGTGGGCCCAGGAGGTAATATTGCCCGGGTAGCTGCGCTTGAAGCGGGGCTGCCTGTTTCGGTTCCGGGCGTCACCGTGGATCGTCAGTGCGGATCTGGGCTAGAGGCAATTAATATAGCAGCAAGACTGATTCAAAGCGGCGCTGGTGAGATTTATTTAGCAGGTGGTGTCGAAAGTACGAGCCGTGCTCCATGGAAAATGGCTAAACCACAGACGTTAATGGGGGTTCCACAGCTGTATACCCGTGCACATTTTACGCCTAGCTCTTACGGTGATCCGGATATGGGAATTGCTGCAGAAAATGTAGCTAGGAAATACGGGATTTCTCGAGAAGAGCAGGATCAATATGCCTTAAAAAGCCATCAAAAGGCGGTTCGTGCTCAGCAAAGTGACCGGTTTCAGCAGGAGATAGTACCTCTTCAGGTAGAGGGGCAGTGGGTGAACACCGACGAATGTCCTCGGGCAAATACGAGTCTGGACAAGCTGCAAAAGCTGCCGCCAATTTTTGAAGAAAAGGGTACCGTCACTGCTGGAAATGCCTGTCCTATTAATGATGGCGCAGCGCTTCTATTAATGATGTCTAGTGAGAAATGCCAGCAGCTTAAGCTTACGCCTATTTTGCGGGTCGTGGATGCGCAAGCTGCGGGTGTAGATCCGAACTATTTGGGTATGGGACCTGTACCAGCTGTGCAAAAGGTGTTAAAACGCCAAAAGCTTACCGTTGCCGATTTAGATATCGTAGAGTTTAACGAAGCTTTTGCTTCACAAGTATTGGCATCACTGAACGAGCTTCAAATTCCACAGGAAAAGGTCAATCTTGGCGGGGGGGCATTAGCAATAGGCCATCCATACGGAGCTTCCGGGGCTATTTTAATGACTCGCTTATGTGCTGAAATGCAACATGCCCCTTACCAACGAGGGCTTGCTACTCTGGGAATCGGCGGTGGGATAGGTCTGGCAACACTCGTGGAGGTTATAGAATGAACAGTGTCCGACATCAGATCCATATGACTGCTGAATGGATTTCGGACTATGCACAGAGTATTGAAGCACCCGTGCAGACGATAAATGGAAAGCTGATCGCTCCTGCGACGATGCCTATTATTTTCTGGCAAGACTTCGATATTCCTTGGTTAATCATCGGTGAACCCTTGCTTCACGGCACTCAGAAATTTTCATATCAGGCTCCGATTACGGCGGGGATGATTTTGGATTGTGAATTAGCGTTAACGGGCGAGGTGCAAAAAGAAGGCAGACAGGGTAAACTGACTTTTTACACACATACGCTGGTTTGTAGGTGTGAGGGTGAGCTTATAGTCACCGCAGAAACGGTGTTAATTCGGGTAGGTGATGATCATGATAAAAAAGTGCATAACAGCTGAGGCTATCCGGCAATATGCAACTGCTTCCCAAGATTTGGCGCCTATACATCTAGATGCAGAGGCCGCAGCCAAGGCTGGTTTGGAGCGACCCATCGCACATGGGATGTATCTTATGGGATTAGCCCAATCTTTGTATATTGCTGAGCACCCTACACAGTGGATCACTCAATATGATATGAAATTTCATAAGCCAATAGAGGTCGATAGTGTCGTGATTTTTGATTTTGCAGAGGACGATTGCTTTGTGAAAGTGATCCTTACAACAGAAGCTGGCGATGTTATTGCTGCGGGAGCTTTTGCAGTGAAAGAGGTGTAGTGATGAATAAAGTGGCCTTAATTACTGGAGCAACAAGAGGGATCGGACGTAGTATCGCCATGCAGCTTGGCAAGTCAGGTTATATAGTGGTTGTAAATGGTACGAAACAAGTCTTAATTGATGAGGTTGTGCGCGAGATCCGCCAGGCAGGCGGAGAGGCACTAGGGTACGCTGCTAATGTAGCCGATTCCGTCGCAGTCACTGCCATGGTAGGTGAGGTCATTGCCCGATACGGTCGTATCGAGGTATTGATAGCTAACGCGGGAATTGTGCAGGATCAGAAATGTCAACGTATGACGGATGAACAGTGGAAGAATGTTCTGGATGTGCATTTAAATGGCACTTATTATTGCATTCAACGAGTATTACCACATATGCGTGAAACAGGTGGGGATATCCTGTTGATGACCTCTGCTGCTGGACTAGCAGGTTCCGTGGGTCAGGTGAATTACAGTGCAGCCAAGGCTGGAATACTGGGCATGATGTGGACGCTCGCAGCAGAGCTGAAACGTGACCAGATTAGGGTCAATGCGATTTCTCCAGCGGCATTAACGGATATGACCAGACCTATAATTGACCATTTGAAGGAAAAATATTTCAGTCGTAATGAACCTTTTCCTGACTTTTGGAGAATAGGTGACGCGGAGGCTATTGCTTCCTTCGTGACTGCATTATTGAATGAGTCCGACGCGGATTTAACCGGTGAAATCTTTGCTGTGAATGGATCAAAAGTGACAAAATGGGAGAAGCCTGCACCTGCATTTTCCGAGAATAGCATTGAGGCATTTTTTGCTGCTTGGCACCGTCAAAAGGGGACTGAATAAATGCTTACCTTCGATCAAGTTTGTTTTTATTATAAAAAGGGACAACCTCTCCTGGAGGATATTAGCTTTACGATAGACGCAGGGGAGTTTGTGGCGATAGTCGGGGCGAATGGTTCTGGCAAATCCACTATTGCAAAGCTCATGGACGGACTGCTGCTGCCGCGAAAAGGGACTGTACAATTTAAGAGCTTGGACACAGCAAAACCAACAGATCTTGCGGAGATTCATCAGCAAATCGGTTTTGTTTTTCAGAATCCAGAGGATCAATTTATCACCACAACCGTTATGGATGAGGTGCTTTTTGGTTTGGAGAATATCCGTGTGCCGAGGGAGGAAATGCGCAGCCGATTGGATCATGCCTTACAGGCCGTTCATATGGAGGATTATCTGGAGGCTATGCCACATCAGCTATCTGGAGGTCAAAAGCAACGTGTCGCTATCGCAGCTATATTGGCGATGCACCCGCAAGTCATTATTTTTGACGAGGCTACCTCAATGCTTGATCCCCAGGGAAGACAGCAGGTTCTTTCTATCATGCAAGAGCTGCATCTTCAAGGCCTGACGCTTATTCATATCACCCACCATATGGAGGAAGTGCTTGCAGCAGAACGCGTATTGCTCCTGCACCAAGGACGACTTGAGTTTGACGGCGATCCACTGACTTTTTTTGAATCCATGCCTGTTGCGGACTATCAATTACAACTGCCCTTCGCAGTGCGTGTACATACATTGCTCCATTCAGCAGCACCGCTAACAGCCGATTGGAAGGGGATAATTCGATCACAATGGTCTACCAATTAAAAAATCTAAGTGTGAACTATGCCGATCATGTGGCTTTGCGCAATATAAACTGCACTATTCCTGAAGGCAAATGGATTTCTATTATCGGTCCAACAGGCGCAGGAAAGTCTACCTTTGTCAAAGTGCTGAAGGGCTTGATTCCCACCGTAAAAGGAGACTATTGGATTAACCAGCAGCCTGCCAGCAGAGATGCTAAAGGACGCTTAAAGATTGTCCCCGAGTTGGGTTTCGTTTTTCAATATCCGGAGCATCAGCTATTCGAAACAACGGTGCATAAGGAGCTTGCTTTTGCTCTGAATCAGCAGGGTGCTTCACGTCAGCAAATTACAGAGGCGATTGAAATGATCTTGCCGCAAGTGGGTTTGCCAGAGGGGATTCTCCCCTTAAATCCATTCCAGCTAAGTGGTGGTGAAAAGCGCCGTGTAGCTATTGCCTCTGTACTGATGACAAATCCGAAGCTGCTGATATTGGATGAACCGACAGCGGGTCTCGATCCAGCTAGCCAAGTGTCTTTGCTGAGGCTACTAAAGGAATGGCAGCAACAAGACAATCGCACCATCCTCTTCGTTTCGCATCAGATGGGTGATGTTGCCGAATTCTCAGATGAGGTCATGGTTTTTCATGAAGGTCAGTTAAAAGGGCATCATGATACCAGAACATTGTTTCTGGAAAAGGAAGAATTACTGCTGGAACTTGGACTATCCTTGCCTGAACCCGTACAGCTTTTGAAGCTAGTGGAGGAATTATCTGGTCAGAAGATTGAAGTTGCCAGCTGTAAAGAGCAGGATATCTTCGAAGCGATTTTGCCGATTTGGCATTCGAGGGGGCAAGGGCATGGCTGATTCCGTATTAGTCGGTCAATATGTGGAGACGCATTCGATTTTTCATCGTTTAGATCCTCGTACAAAGCTTGTAAGTATCGTGATGCTCATGCTTAGCTTTATGATGCTTGGTACGGGGCTTAGTTATGTTGTTGCAACCTTTTTTGTATTGGGATTGTTACTACTGTCTAAAGTTCCTGTGCATTTTTTTTGGCGAGGGCTACGGCCGGTATTATTTATTTTATTATTTACTTTTGTTTACAATGCCGTGTTCACCAAGGGGACGATTCTCTGGTCATGGTTTTTTATCGAGGTGACTGAAGAGGGATTGCGGATAGGATTACGTTTTGTATGGCGGATTATATTGCTCATCTTGTTGGCCTCAATTCTGACATTAACTACTAAACCGCTAGACTTAGCTTATGGTCTGGAGAAGCTGCTTGCCCCTCTATCCAAATTGGGGGTACCCGTAGAACAGTTCTCTTTAATGATAGTGATTGCGATCCGTTTTATCCCTACCATCAAGGAGGAGCTTGATCGTATCCTTCTCGCACAAAAGGCTAGAGGTTATGATCTTACAGTATTATCACTGCCTAAACGGATATATGCGTACATTCCGATCATTATTCCTCTGCTCTTCACAACGATTCAACGTGCTGAACAGCTGAGCTATGCAATTGATGCGCGTGCTTATGGGAATGGTAAAGGAAGGACTTCTTTTAAAAGACTGCAATTTCAGCAAATAGATTATCTGGCAGGGGGAGCTACCCTTTTAATTGCCGTGATTCTGCTTTGCTTAAAGATAGGAAAGGTGTAGATGAAGATGAAATGGAACACCCGTATTACGGAGTTATTGCACATAGAATATCCTATTATTCAAGGAGGACTTGCTTATTTAGGTTATGCAGACCTTGCGGCTGCGGTTTCAAATATCGGTGGACTGGGTCAGGTCACAGCAATGAGTCTTCCGGATGCGGAGGCCTTACGTGCAGAAATACGTCGGGTACGAACACTAACGAACAAACCATTTGGTGTTAATTTTGCTATCGGCATGCATGGGATTGGTTATGAAGATCGGGTGCAGGTCGCCATCGAAGAGCAGGTTCCCGTGGTGAGCCTCACTGGAGGGAATCCAGCCCCTATACTGGAAATGTTACAGCCCACCGATATTAAAACACTCGTGCTCGTCTCCTCACGCAGACAAGCCCAAAAAGCTGAACAATTAGGGGCTTCTGCGGTTATTGTTGTTGGGCATGAGGGAGGGGGCCACTTAGGGCGTGACGATGTTGGAACCATGGTGCTCGTTCCCCAAGTGGTTGATGCGGTTAATATTCCTGTGATTGCTTCCGGAGGGATCGGAGATGGCCGTGGATGGATGGCTGCTCATGCACTTGGGGCTGAAGGAATCGAAATGGGCACTCGTTTCGTTGCTACAGTGGAATGTGTTCATGCGGCCGCTTCTTATAAAAAAGCTTTAGTAGAAAGCTCAGAGTCGGATACGGTTGTAATCAAACGTTCTATTGGAGCACCCGCACGAGTGTTACGTAGTGACTACATTGATCAAATTCTTGAAATCGAGCGCGTGACACCGACCTATGAAGCATTAAAAGAGTATATCAGTGGTGCAGCCAACAAGCGCTGGATCTATGATGATATCAAAGAAGAGGGCATCGGCTGGGCCGGTCAAGTGACAGGAATGATCCAAGATATTCCTACAGTCGCGGAGCTGATCGGCAGGATGGTGAAAGAGGCTAAGTTGGTTCGCGGGATGTGGGGAACACAGGTTTGAATTTAAAAAAACACAGAGCGGCGATTCTCTCATTATTGGAGAAATCGCTGCTCTGTGTTTTTGGCTATGGCTTGTAATTCTTTTCTACAAATGAAGAATAGTCAGTTCCTTAGGGAAGCTTGTTAAGGTCTCTGCACCTTCAGCTGTAATAATCAGATCATCTTCGATACGTACACCCGCTAGTCCAGGCACATAAATTCCTGGCTCAACGGTGAACACATTGCCGATCTCGATAATGTCGTCGTTCTGTCCGTGAAGTGATGGATATTCATGAACATCCATGCCCAGTCCGTGTCCGACACGGTGTAAGAAATATTCTCCGAATCCAGCTTCTTCAATTACATCACGTGCAGCTTTGTCGACTGAGCCGAAAGGTGCTCCAGGATTGGAGGCAGCGATCCCAGCTTCGTTGGCAGCCAGCACAGTGTTATAGATAGTGACTAGCTTGTCGTCTACGGATTCAATAGCAAAGGTACGTGTAATATCAGAAGCATAACCATCGGCATACACCCCGATATCAAACATCAGGAAGTCGCCGGGTTGAATGACCCGGTTGCCCGGAACACCGTGAGGCAGGGCAGTTTTCGGACCAGAAAGCACCATAGTGTCGAAGGAAGGGCCGGAAGCGCCAACCTTTTTCATTAGATATTCTAGCTCCGCTACTAGATCGTTTTCTGTAACGCCTGTTTTTACGTGGGTAAGAACGCGGCGCAAGGCTTCCTCAACTAGCTCAGCGGCATGTTTCATGCGCTTAACTTCATCCGGGGTCTTTTTAGAGCGCATGCTGCGCAGCAATGGACCAATATCACTAAACCGTTCAGCTGGAACAGCAGCGGTTAGGTGCTCAAAACGGGCTACTGAGAAATGTTCCTTTTCTATGCCAAGAGTACCTAGCTTACTGCTGCCGAAACAATCTTTTAGCAGGTTATAGGGATTATCAGTGTCAGTGTGAGTTAGAATTTTGGTGACCGAAGAAGCCGCTTGAGCCGCTTCTGCATCCAATGCAGGCAGAATGAGCATAGGCTCTTCTCCGCGTATCAGCAGCAGACCCAGAAAACGTTCATGCGGATCGCTGGCGAAGCCGGTTAAGTAGTAGACATGCTTGGGATCTGTTACGAGCAGGGCATCCAGACCTTCGCCCGCCATTTGCTGCTCTAGGCTTGTCAGAGCATTATTCATAGTTGGTGTTCCCCTTTCAACTTCACGATTAGAACTGCAATATTCCTATTATAGATCAAAAATAGACCAGACGCACCTGACGAACTATAACTATCGTTGGCTAATCATGACATGAAGCTTTTCTTAACCCTACTAGTTGGTGTAACATATCTTTAAATATACTTCTCCTAAGGTTAGGCTGAAGCTTATTCGGGTACGGTTGTTGAGAGAGGAGTGATTCTTGCAATGAGAGGAACAATCGCACTTGTTACCGGAGCGAATTCCGGTATGGGGCTAGCCACAACAGTTGAACTGGCTCGCAAGGGAGCTAAAGTTATTATGGTTTGCCGTAATCGCCAGCGGGGAGAAGAAGCACTTGCTGCCGCCAAACAAAAGAGCCACTCCGAGGATATCGAGCTCATGTTGTGTGATCTGGCTTCACTTGAGAGCATTCGCAGCTTTGCTGAGGAATTCACTATGAAATATCCGATGCTAGACATACTTATCAATAACGCCGGGGTAGTCACGATTAAGCGTCAGCTTACGAAGGACGGCTTTGAGATGGATCTTGGCGTAAATCATTTGGGGCATTTTCTACTTACCAATCTGTTACTTGAGTCGTTGCAGGCAGCAGAGCAAGGCCGTATCATTGTGGTTGCCTCTGGTGCTTACAAGATAGGTGCGCTCCATTATGAAGATCCAACCCTCGCTCGCCGTTTTAATCCTGCAAAAGCCTATGCCCGATCCAAGCTAGCCAATATTCTGTTCACGCGGGAGCTGGCTTCGCGTCTTCACGGAACAAGGGTGACGGTGAATTGCCTGCATCCAGGAGCAGTGGGGACGAATATAGGTGTAAACCGGGAGACTGGTTTCGGCAAGTCGGTACTTAAGTTACTCTCATACTTTTTCTTAACACCTGAACAAGGTGCCGATACAGCGATTTATTTGGCTACAGATCCCGATCTTGGAGAGGTAACCGGTCAATATTATTATCGAAGAAAGATTAAACAACTGTCTCCCAGAGCGCAGAATACAATAGAAGCCGAACGGCTGTGGCTATGGAGCCAGGAGCAGGTCGGCCTGAGTTAATTAATACATTTGGAGGAATTAAGGGATGAATTGGGAGAACAGCAGAATTGAAGATGCAACATCTGCAGACTTAGTAGCTATTGTAGATATTTATAACTCAACGATTGCTGGGAGGATGGTAACTGCAGATCTGGAACCCGTTACTGTTGCAGACCGGGAGAAATGGTTTCTTGAGCATAATAGCCATCACCGTCCCTTATGGGTACTGAAGCAAGGAGATGAAATTGCTGCATGGTTCAGTTTTCAATCCCTCTATGGTCGTCCAGCGTATAATGCAACAGCAGAAATCAGTGTATACGTGAATGAAAAGTTCCGTGGTGGTGGTGCGGGCAGAATTCTTCTGACAGAGGCCATTGAGAAAGCCCCTAGTCTCGGAATTAAGAATCTAGTCGGCTTTGTGTTTGGACATAATGATCCAAGCCTTGGTTTACTGAAAAAGTTTGGTTTTGAAGAATGGGGAATGCTGCCTGGTGTGGCTGAACTTGACGGTATAGAGCGTGATTTAGTCATTGTCGGCCTTAAAATCTAATGCCTCAGATAAAACGCTTACATTTTGAGAGTTGAATTTAGATTATCGGTGTCACAATCGACCCATTCTTTGGACCAACTCTGTAAGTCTCGGATGACTGATTCCAGGGCAAGACCTTTATCCGTCAAAGAATATTGGATCCGCACGGGGGTCTCTGGGAACACTTCTCGAAGAACGATCCCTTCCTGTTCCAGCTCTTTGAGCCGTTCGGAGAGCAGTCTTCCACTGATGGGTAATGCCGCTTCAATTACATTGAAACGTTGGGGTCCTTGAAGGAGCTGGTAGATAATTAAACCAGTCCAACGCCTGCCGATAATATCCATACTTTTTTGTAGCCGGGGACATAAATCATTGGACTTCATAGGTCTCACCTCTTAGTAAACATTATAAACGAAAAGACCAATAACTTAAACAAATTCCAATTTAATTCAGTACTAGAAAGGATGATGGACAGTGGCTAAAAAAAAGAAAATGCCTACCACACCAAGAGCCGCTACGAATGATGGCCCTGCTACGTTAAAAGATCTGCTAAGCAGTGATGTTCTAGGAAAGCTGAAGGCGCAATCTGATGCGTTGAAAGCGGAGGAAAATGACCGTAAAGAAGCTGCCCGTAAGGCAGTGGAAGATCAGCGCAAGGCTGAGCAGAAGCGGTTGGATAATGATTTTGCACATCTGCTGGAGAACAGTAATCAGGATTGGAAGAAATATAAATAAATCCTATAGCTTAGCGCTAAAAATATGGCAAAGATTAAAGAGGCACCCGTTAGGGTGTCTTTTTTTAGGTAACTTAAGCAGATAAGCCTAAGTCTTAATTATTTTAAATTTAAGTATATGAAAGGGTTGACCCTCAAAGTGGGCTTAGGTATAATTTAAAACATTGCGAATGAAAATCATTATCATAAAATCGCATGTGTAAACTATTAAACAGATAAGGAACAACTCATGAAACTAAAATATTTGTCCCTACTTCTAATAGTATTTTCATTTATATCTTTGTTTATAGGCGTTAAAGATATATCCCCATTAGATCTCTTTCATCTTACGGAATCTCAAGCACAGACCTTGCTGGTAAGCCGGATTCCCCGGTTAGCCGCATTGATTATCGCTGGAGTCAGCATGAGTATTGCCGGATTAATTATGCAACAGCTGTCACGCAATAAATTCGTCTCCCCGACTACGGCAGGGACGATGGATTCCGCGAAATTTGGTATTCTCGTATCCCTCATGTTATTCACAGGCGCAACGCCAATGCAGAAATTGCTGGTTGCTTTTGTTTTTGCACTATTGGGCACCTTTATTTTTATGAGAATCTTGGATCGGATCAAGTTCAAGGATAGTATTTTTATCCCGCTGGTCGGACTCATGTTCGGCAACATTGTAGGCTCGATTACAACATTTTTTGCGTATAAAAATGATTTGATTCAGAATATCTCGTCTTGGATGCTTGGAGATTTCTCAACGATTATCAAAGGCCAATACGAATTAATTTATATCAGCATTCCACTTGTCATTCTGGCGTATCTCTTCGCTAATAAATTTACGGTAGCCGGTATGGGCGAGGATTTCTCCGTTAATCTTGGCATGAATTACAAAGCGGTTGTCAACGTGGGATTGGTAATTGTAGCGTTAATCTCTTCTGTTGTCATTTTAACCGTAGGTACGATTCCATTTCTGGGTCTGGTAGTACCTAACATTGTAACGTTGTACATAGGAGATAACCTCAAAAAAAGTCTGGCGCATACAGCCATTCTCGGAGCGGTGTTCCTCCTGTTCTGCGATATTCTGGGCAGGCTCATTATCTATCCATATGAAATATCAATCAGTCTCACGGTAGGCGTCATCGGTAGTGGTCTGTTTATCTACTTGCTGATGAGAAGAAAGGCGAACTAGAGATGAAGACAAAACTAACTATATTATCTATAAGTGCTGTCGCCCTCATCGTCTTGTTTATGACGTATCATGCTTTGGGAAATTGGGACTACGTTCTGCCCAGCCGGGGAAGAAAGCTGGCGGCCATTCTGATTACCGGAGCTGTGATAGCTGTCTCTACCGTAGTTTTTCAGAGCATCACGAACAATCGTATTTTGACACCAAGTATTCTCGGGCTCGATTCCCTGTACATGTTAATCCAGACGTTCGGTGTATATGCCTTAGGTTCATCGAATATGACCTTTATGAATAAAAACATCAACTTCTTGTTCTCTGCGTGTCTCATGGTCCTGTTTTCAGGCGTATTGTATAAGCTAATGTTCCGTAGGGAAGGACAAAATATTTATTTCCTGCTGCTGGTAGGGCTAATCATGGGGACGATGTTCCAGAGCGCGTCTTCTTTTATGGAAGTGCTTATTGATCCGAACGAATTCCTGATTCTACAGGGGAAAATGTTTGCCAGCTTCAACAATGTCAGCAGTGACCTATTGATTCTTTCCACCATTGTTCTGACGCTAACTACGTTGTATTTCTTGCGATTTGTTAAGTATTTGGATGTTATTTCGCTTGGAAAAGATGAAGCCATTAATCTGGGGATCAATTATGACTATGTGGTCAAAAGGCTGCTAGTTATTGTATCTATCTACGTTTCGATCTCGACGGCTCTAGTGGGGCCAATCACTTTCTTAGGTTTGTTGGTAGCTAATGTGGGACACCAGCTGTTCCGTACCTATAAGCATGCCTATCTGATTCCTGGAACGATTCTGCTGAGCATTGTTGCGCTTGTCGGCGGGCAGTTCCTGGTCGAACGTGTTTTTGGATTCAATACTACGGTTAGTGTGATTATCAATTTTGCAGGCGGCGTCTACTTCGTCTATCTGCTGTTAAAGGAGAATAAGTCGTGGTAGAAGTTAAAAATTTAACCAAACGTTATGGCGGAGTAACCGTCGTTGATGATGTGTCTTTGTCCATTAAAAAGGGCGCAATCACCTCGTTTATCGGACCAAATGGTGCGGGTAAAAGTACACTGCTCTCCATGATCAGCAGACTTATCTCCAAAGACGCAGGAGAGGTGCTGATCGAAGGTAAGGAAATCGGTACCTGCAAAAGTAATGAGCTTGCTCGTAAAATATCGGTGTTAAAGCAGTCCAATCATATTAGCGTACGCCTCACTGTGAAGGAGCTCGTTTCTTTTGGGAGATTCCCGTATTCACAGGGGAAGCTGAGTCCGGAGGATCGGGCGTTCGTTGACGAAGCGATTGCTTACATGGATCTCCAAGAGATGCAGGATAAATATATTGATCAGCTCAGTGGAGGACAACGCCAGCGGGCATATATTGCCATGGTTATGGCTCAGGATACAGAGTACATTCTGCTCGATGAACCGCTCAACAACCTTGATATGAAGCATTCCGTCCAAATTATGAAGGTGCTTCGCCGCTTGGTGGACGAGAAGGGGAAGACGATTGTGCTCGTTATCCACGATATTAACTTTGCATCTTGTTACTCTGACTACATTGTTGCGCTTAAAAATGGAAGAGTAGCTTCCTCGGGTACAGCGGATGAAATTATAGATTCTGCAGTTCTTAAAGAGGTATATGACATGGACATTCCTATTGAAACTATAGGAGGCCGAAAAATCGGTGTCTATTTCTAAAAAGGTAACTATTACTATGTGGATATTATTATGACGTAACGTAAGAAGTGAAAGGCGCCAGCTTCTTAACGCATACGCGAATAATTCAAATAGCTTCACTATAAAAATTAGGGGTGAATACATTGAAGAAGAACTTATCTTTACTGATTATGACAGTATTTCTTGCGGTAATCTTGGCGGCTTGTGGCTCCAATAATGCAGCAACTTCAAATAACAACACAGCAGCGGCAGGCAATTCGGAAGCTACTACTGCACCAACAACGGAAGCTACTACAGCACCGACAGAGCTTACTTTCAAGCATGCGCTTGGCGAAACAACTATCAAAAGCAATCCGCAAAAAGTGGTTGTTTTTGACTTCGGTACACTGGATACGCTGGATAAACTGGGTGTAGAGGTGACTGGAGTGCCTCAAAGTAATGTACCGGCTTATCTCTCTAAATATAACGATGCTAAATATGAGAATGTTGGGGGTTTGAAAGAGCCTGACTTCGAAAAAATAAACAGTCTTTCTCCGGACCTGATCATCATTTCCGGCAGACAACAGGATTCTTACGAAGAATTCAGCAAAATTGCACCTACTCTGTATGTGGCTGTAGATAATGCAAACTACATGGAATCTTTTACGAATAACGTGAAAATGCTGGGTCAAATTTTTGGAAAAGAAGCAGAAGTAGAAACTGAGCTTGCGACTATCAATGATTCCATCAAAGCTTTGAATACGAAGGCAACAGCTGATGGCAAAAAAGCACTTGTTATTCTTGCGAATGAAGGAAAAATCAGTGCTTACGGTGCAGGTTCCCGTTTTGGGATTATCCATGATGTGTTCGGATTTGCACAGGCTGATGATAAAATTGAAGTATCCACTCACGGACAAAGCGTATCCTACGAATATGTAGCGGATAAGAATCCGGATTATCTGTTTGTAGTGGACAGAGATGCGGCTGTGAAGAGTGATGGCGGCGAAGCCGGCTCAGCTAAAAAAGCAGTTGAAAACGATCTAGTGAAGAACACAAATGCCTTTAAAAACGGTAAAATCATTTACTTGGATCCTAACTACTGGTATTTGTCCGGTGGCGGTTTAATATCCGTTAGCGAAATGCTCAAAGAAGTTGAAGTTGTTCTGTAAGCAGAGTAGCTTGGTGAATTAAAAAGCCTGTTGGCAGGAGTAATACTCCTTGCCAGCAGGCTTTTTTTCGCTTTTTTCCATGGAATTACTGGTATATTCATACTAGTTGCTAAATTTATCTGTAACTTTTCAGGCTGGGATACGTGGTTAGGTTAAGGGGGGAGTGCATGAAGCGAAAGTCATTGGATGAAATATATCAGATGTATGTGATGGATATTTACCGCTATTTGCGCTCCCTTTGTGGTGATCATTATGCGGCTGAAGATTTGATGCAAGAAACCTTTTATCGCGCTTATCTACATTTGGAGGATTGTAAAGAAGAGAAGATTAAGCCATGGTTGTTCCGTGTCGCTTATAACGCCTTCGTAGATTACAAGCGAAAGGAAGGCCGCAGTACAGTTCAGAGTGAGGATTATTTCAAAAAGCTTGCTCATCCAGATACCACAGAAAGCACACTGCTTCATCAGGAACGTTGGGAAGAGATGAGGATAGCAGTAGGTGAGCTACCGGACAATCAGAGAAATGCACTGCTGCTGCATGATTTTCATGGGCTGAGTTATCGGGAAGCATCGGACATTATGGATGTGGGCTTGTCCCAATATAAGATATTGATCTTTCGGGCCAGACAGAAGCTGCGTGAGGCAGAGCGGAGGAGAAATGAACATGAGTGAAGAGTTTAAGGAGAAGTTAAGAAGGTATGGCGAAGGCACTCTTGCTGATGAGGATAGGGATGAGGTTGAACGTGAGCTAGAGAAGATGGAAGCTTACCAGGCCTATCTGGATGAACTGATGGGCGAAGAAAAGCCGGCTTCAGAAGAGGAGAAGAGCATAAAATTCGGAAAGGGTAAAAGAAACAGACCCGGCAAAGAAAAAAAGATCATCCGCCGTGGCAAGTGGAAAGCACGTATATCAAATACTTTGACGGTGATTTCTGCATTTTTGATTTTTTTGATCGTCAGCAGTATCATCACAGCGGTATTTTATGGCACTGGAGAAAGAGGAGAGACTTACCGTGATGTCGTTTCTTCCGCAATTGCTGTTTCACAGCCGAATACAATCGTCCATTTGAGTAGCGATTCCGGACCGTTTTTTAGTATGAATCTGCAGGGTGAAATAATAAAACAAATTGGTGATGCGCGGATTAATGTTGGAGATTATTCGATGAAGTTTCTATTAGGCTGGCCCAGAATATATAGTTATTCATGGACATATGAACGCAGTGGGACAGGTAATTACTTTATCTATCCCACTGAGAACCAGTCTGCAGAAAATAGGATGGATGACAGCAGTGAGTGGGAAAAACTAGAAAAGCTCCCTGAAGGTACGGTAGGAGAAGCCTATTTGTCTTTTGAACAATTTTTTACGACAGATGAGCTATTGAAGAAGTTTCAGCATAAAAATCTTGAGCTTTTATGGTTCGCAGCAGATACAGGTCCAAGGACACAAGAGCCAGTAATAAATGATCCCTTAGGATTTCCAAGTACGCCCATCTGGCATGCCGATGATATGAAGGTGACACAAGAGTCAAAGAAAAAGTGGGGTTGGTTTGGAGGGGTGACTAGCCGCACGAGTGTTTCTCCATCTGTTGACTCATATGGGGATGGTGAACTTCGTAATGCGAACTTCCTTAAGACACTGCACTTAATGCAGGAGCATAAATCGATCGCCAACAAGGTAATTCCGTTTATTGATCTGGATGACTCCATTAGTTATCTGGAGAAGAACGGAGTTAGGCTGTATGGAGCTGTCGTAACCGGTCCGGTTAAAGAACTGCTCAAGTTAAAGGAAGAAAAATGGGTCAGCAATATTCATGTTGAAGAAGTAAGATTATGGAATTGGCGGGATAGAGAGAACTGAGTTGGGATGCTAAATACTGTAGAAGGTAGTAAGCATAAATGATTTCTTTGGAATTACTTAATGGCAGCCTGATATTCCCTGTGTTAGTGGGGTGTACCCGGCTTTTCTGTGTGGGAGAAGTCACAGAACTTGCTTCTCGTTTAAGCAAATCGTACAATTATTTGAATATGAGATGAGTATGATAGATTAGGAGCTGAGTTATATGAAAGTAGGCGTGGTATCAGATACACATATGACAAGAATGGCTAAGTCTCTGCCCAAAGCACTTGTTGCTGAATTCCGGAATGTAGACTTGATTCTGCATCTTGGAGATTGGGTGAGTATGGGAATCTACGATTTGTTGGCTGAATTGGCTCCAGTGGAAGGGATTGCTGGGAATAACGATGGAATAGAGATCATCGAGCGTTTCGGGGAGCGTAAGCTGCTAACGCTTGAGGGAGTCCGGATCGGAATGGTCCATGGTCATACGCCACACTCCCGCAAAGGAACGGACGGGAATGCGCTGCTTGCTTTTGCGAACGATAAGGTGGATTGTATTTTATTCGGTCATTCGCATCAGCCTTTATTGCGGGAAGAGAATGGGATTCTGCTCTTTAATCCAGGATCGCCAACGGATAAACGACGTGAGAAACTGTATTCCATCGGAATTTTGGATATCGAAGAGGGTAAAGTCAGTGCCCGGCATGTGTTCTACGATTCCAAAGAATAAGAATAATTGTCCAAATGATCTGGCGTTCGCTCCATGGTGCACGGTACGGCTGAAATATACAATAACGTTAAAACGGCCCAAGCCGGAAAGTGAGCGTTGAGGATGAACAACTATCGTATTGAACGTGTGATCTATGATGATTTGGAACGGCTTATCCCATTGTTTGATGAGTATCGGGTATTTTATGGGGCAGTCTCTGATCTGGATGGTGCACGTGCTTTTTTATCAGACCGATTGAAGCTGAACGATTCGGTAATCTTTATTGCGGTGGAGGGAGAAGGCGAGGAGAAACGAGCGTGGGGCTTCACCCAGCTCTATCCCTCTTTTTCATCGGTCTCTATGGAGCGTCTCTGGATATTGAATGATCTATATGTAACTACGGAACTGCGAGGTCATGGGCTCGGCTCCAAGCTGCTGGAAAGTGCCAGAGCTCATGCGCTCGCTACGAATACGAAGGGCTTGTCCCTGACAACAATGATGGCGAATGTGGGGGCACAGCGTTTATATGAAGCGCATGGCTACATTCGGGATGATGATTTTTATACCTATAACCTTTTTTTCTAAAGCTAGAGAGAAAGACGAGTAAGGGGCGTTAAAGTGGATACAAGTAATAAGCTGGCAATCTTTTTTGACCTTGATGATACCTTATATGATCATTTGGTTCCATTTAAAGAAGCGGTGCGTCAAGTACTTAAACCGGATGAGAGCAGTCTGGACTTTGCGGAATTATTTTATAAAGTAAGACATCATAGTGATGTATTATGGCCTATGTATTTACGTGGAGAAATTCCGCTGGAGGAGACAAGGGTACGCCGATTGGAGCTTGCTTTTGCAGAGTATGGTTTACAGCTCGATCGTGATCAAGCCACGGCGGTACAAGCGGCTTACATTGGCCGTCAGTACACCATTCAAATGATAGATGGAGTCCGGGAGCAATTGGAAAGGTTCATTACTGCTGGTCATAAAGTAGGCATCATTACGAATGGACCCAAAGATCATCAAATGAAAAAGATTCGCGGATTAGGTCTGGATCAGATGATCCCCGAGGAGATGATTTTTATTTCTGACGCTGTAGGTCTGGCCAAACCAGATCCGCAACTCTTTTTGCATGTGAATCAGAAGTCTGGCACTTCACCAGACCATTCACTTTATATAGGTGATACCTGGGCTAACGATGTAGTAGGAGCGCTTGCGGCTGGCTGGAAGGTCTGCTGGTATAATCCGAGAGGCAGACAGCCGGCTACGGATCATAAGCCTAGTTATATTTTCACGAATTATAAGGAATTTAGCGAGTTGCCTTTGGTGCTGCAAAAATCTTGATCGGGAATTAATTAGGGAAAACCTCCCTGAAATTAATCGATTAAAGCGCGAAATTGAGGTTATTGGGGAATTCCTCCCTAATAAAACCTAAATAAGCACGGTTATAGCCATATTCGGGTGATTTTTAGGGAGGAATTCCCTAATTATCAGGCTGCTGGGCGATAGTATTCCCTCAGCCACGCCAAAGAACCTTTATCCACAACAAAAGAGCTTGCCTCCCAAAGCCAATAATGGCTTTATGGGGGCAAGCTCTATTTCATTTAATCAGCGAAGCTGTACGTAGGGTCAGTCAGATTCATTCTTTCTTTAATGCCTGGTGTGGCGTAGATTTTGTTGTCATCGGTAATAAAGAAAGCTTCTACATCTTCAGGTAACGACTCCAGATATTTCATGCCTTCTTCGATCCCCATCAAGAATACCCCAGTGGACAAAGCGTCCGCATCTGTTGCATTAGGGCTCATAATGGTCAAGCTTTTGAGACCGTTCTGAGAAGGGTAACCTGTGCGTGGATCAAGAATATGGTGGTAACGAACATTGTCTTGCATAAAATAACGTTCGTAAACACCAGAAGCATCGATGACCTCATCTGCGATTTTAATCGTTCCTAGCTGTGTGCCGCGGCTTTGGTCAGGGTCTTGCAGACCAATATTCCAATCCGTTCCGTTTGGTTTCGTACCTAACGCAATAATACTGCTGCCGCCGAGGTTGATCATTGCACTGTTAAGGCCTTGCTCTTTTAAATAATCAGCGATACGGTCAGCAGCATACCCTTTGCCGATACCTCCAAGATCCAGTACCATATTTTCCTTCAGTAGCTTCACGGTCTTAGCAGCTTCGTCAATTTCAACGTCCCTGTAATTGGTTAGGCTCTTGGCTGCATCGATAGCTGCTGGATCAGGGACTTTATCCCCGCCACTACCGATGTTCCAGAGGTCGATCAGCGGACCAATCGTGGGATCGAATAGCCCGTCCATTTCTTTTGCATATTGCACCGATTGTTTTACAACATCTAAGGTCTCTTCCGAAACGACAACCGCTTCTTTTCCTGCTGCTTGATTGACTGCGTAAACCTCGCCGCCTTCTTTTGTACGGCTAAGCTCCATATCCATTCGCTCCAGCATTTGCTGGATATCATCCATATTTTTTTGGGCTACATTTTCTCCGAACACTTTGATATTCACGACCGTGTCATAGATATAAAAGGTCTGCGAGAGTGACTTGGCTTCGCCTTTTCCTGAAGCTGTTGCGCCACCCGGTGTTTCCGTCGCTTTGTCATCCTTATTTTTAGTAATTAGCCAAGCGCCGACAGCTATGACGACGATGAGGATAACAACGAGGATCAACGTCGTTTTTTTGTTCTTGAACATATTCCACCATCCATAAAGTTAGTTTCTAAAACACATTATTACTATCATACCCTAGATCAGAAGTTGATGGAAATTAATTTCATGGCATATTTAGGTACAACTCCGTCTGCACGAAAAAAAAGCCCCGCAATCTGATTCGGAGCAACGCTGTGGATATAGAGGTAGCTATTAAGCTAATCTAGCATGTATTCACGGTATTTGTTTTTACGAGGATTCATTACGAAAAGGATTCCCTTGGCATAACCGCTAACGGCTTTGAAATTTCGTTTGAGAGTTTCTTTGCCTGTCAGACAGGTTAACGTCCAGATCAAAGCGGCATAATTCATAGGGGGTGCTTTACGTAAGTTGAGCAGATAATAATGATTGATGGCAGTAGCTCTTGCAACAACGCCCGCCTTATCCCGAGAACCCGGCGACTCATGATGAATGATTTTCATAGCTGGGTTAATGACAAGCTTGCCATAACGGCTAGCCAAATGGGACAAGTAAATATCCTCGGCAATGGAGTAACTTGTCATCCAGGGATAGGGTTTCATATCTTGTAATGCTGAGCGCCGGAATGACATATTGCAGCCGTGAAAAAAATCCGTCTCAAAAACCTGCTCTTTCTCTCCCCAGAGGTATAGGGAGCCTGCAAACATGCTTGGGGATAATCTGCCCGGGGATCCGGACATTTGTCCGGTCAGCATGCCAAACAGCCGGCCCGGTTTGCTGCTGCGCATGCCTTTAGCAACCCCGCCTACACCGACAATTGAATCGTCCGCTGCATAAGTATCAAGTAATCGTCGAATATATAAGGAATCATCTAATTCTGCATCATCGTCTAAATGAAGCACAATTTCAGCATTTACTAGTCCAAGTGACTCATAACGGGAGAGCCAGAGACCCGGATTAGTCTTACGATGATATCGAAACTCAGCCTGTGGCAATTTGTTCAGTATGTTACGATAATAGGTTAATCTTTCTACAGGAATCTCACCGTCATCTACAATCCAGAGCTCGATGGAGACATTCTCTAGCTGTGTCTGCTTGCTTATAGATTCTATGCACACTGTAAGGTCGTTTATACGGTTACGGGTAGGTATCACTATAGATACATCATGCATATGGGGATCTCCCTTCGGAATTTCTGATGTTAACTTCATTCTATCTGCCCTGAAGGGGAGCGTATATACCACTTTCGTTTACTTTTTGCTTTAGCATTCACGTCTATAAATGTTATTTTAATAAAAGTTAAGTTTGTAATTTTGAGTTTTTAACTATATAATAGTAAGCGACGTATATTTAGTTATTACTCTTATATAACAGCTACAAATTATCAATAATATTAGGAGGTTTTTTCGTGAGAATAGATATCTGGTCCGATTATGCATGTCCTTTTTGTTATATTGGCAAAAGACGTTTGGAGAATGCACTAAGCCAATTCCCGAACCGTGATCAAGTGGAGGTAGTATTCCGTAGCTTTCAATTGGATCCACATGCAGAGGTAAGTACAGACAAGAGTATTCATGAGCTGTTGGCTACCAAATACGGGATGACCGTCGAAAAAGCAAAAGCAATGAACGCACAACTAGCGGAGCAAGCTAAAGATGTGGGTTTGGAATTTAATTTTGATACAGTGAAGCATACCAACACTTTTGACAGTCACCGACTGAGTCATTTTGCAAGCACAAAGGGAAAAGGCGCAGAAATGTCCGAACGTCTGCTGCGCGCCTACTTTACGGATTCATTAAATCTTGGAGATCGCAGTGTACTGGCTTCACTCGCTGCTGAAGTAGGTCTGGATCAAGCGGAAGCTGCGGCAATGCTGGAAACGGATGCTTTTGCGAATGAGGTTAATGGCGATATTGAAGAAGGAAGCCGTCTTAATATTACCGGTGTACCTTTCTTTGTATTCAACAATAAATATGCTTTATCTGGTGCACAACCAGGTCCTGTATTTACAGAGGTACTGGATACTGTGTGGGCGGAGGAACAAGCAGGGCCAACATTACAAGTGGTTGGTAAGGGGAATTCTGAAGTATCCACCGATGATGGCTGCGCAGATGGATCTTGCAATATTTAAAGTTTAAATTCGAGTAAAACAAAAGAGCTGAGGGAGCCCTCAGCTCTTTTTTGTTTCGATAAAACTGTTCTTTTGTTGCTTCCCACACTCAAAAACAAGCGCTCCCGATATCCGGAAGCGCTCACCGCTGATTGTTGTTTTATCTGAAAGATGTAACAAAGCTTGAGAATAGTGTACGTACATCGTATTGATATTGGTTGATTGGCTCGATAGGCCGTTCGATACCAAGTAGAGTATATACCGCAATTCTCGCTGCTCTCACGGAGTATTCTTCAGTGAATACAACGTCATCTGGAATTTCACAGAATTGTCCAATAAAGGCCAGGTTCGTGGAACCCTCAGGGACAACTTTTGGTCTGTCACTATTGAGTCTAGGCATGAACTGTGAAGTGATATAAGGCATCATGCAAGGAATACAGTTGGCGGTAGCCATGATCTCGTCCTTATGTTCTTCAAAGTGAAGATGACCGATCAATTCTTGCATGATTTCTTCGCCGGTACAATCACACATTCTCTTTTTCACGAAATCCCCAACTTTGTCTGGATACAGTCCGTAACCCCAGAACACTTTAACATGCTCAGGTTGATTGCGGAAATGCGGTTGGTAGGCCAGTACAACGGACATAAACCAGCTCGAATCCTTGAATGTGACCAAAGCGCCTGTGCCGGCACGGTTACGTGTGAAATTTTCCATCAGATCGAAGAATTTGGAGTCATGGAAAGTTACAGTAAAGGACTCCCATTTCGAACCGTCTACATGATCATCGAACGAAGAAGGATTGCCAAGACTTGGTTTCTTGGAAGCGATGTTTTCCCATAATTTCCACGAGCTTCCCTTGCCGTTAAGGCGTGGAGCAGAAGTCATAGAACCAAGGCTGGAGCCTTCGGTCATAGAACCGTTTGTGATAATCACAAGATCATCTTCTTTTACATCAATCACATCTTTGACACCTTCGCGCACTACATTCATTTGGGTTACGGTAATTCCGTCACCTTTTTTGAACTGCAGATCAGTCACTGTACATTTCAGTGTGAAATCGACACCAAATGGTTCAAGATATTTGTGCAAAGGCAGAATGATGGAATCATATTGGTTATAAGGAGTGCGGGTTACACCTTCCAGTGTTTGAATTCTTGGGAATTCATGGAAGAAACGGAGCATATATCTTTTAAACTCTACAGCGCTGTGCCAAGGTTGAAATGCAAAAGTAGTAGCCCACATATACCAGAAGTTAGTTGTGAAAAAGTGAGGGGCGAACCAGTCGTTGATACGCGCTTTCCCCATTTTATCTTCTGGTGTAATAATCAGCTTGCCCATAGCGAGACGATCAGCCATATCAAAACCCATGGACAATACATCTTCTACTTTGCCGTCTTTATTTACTAGTCTGGCGTTTGAGTGTGTTGGATTAGCGGTATCAAAAGCAATAATTTCATCCCGCACAGACAACCCCGGACGGTCGACAGAAGGAATCGTTGTTAATAGTTCCCAGAGATTTTCATAAGCTTCATCGTTGAGCATACGGCCGCCGCGGACAACGTAACCATGTTCAGCGTCACCTGCGCCGTCATTGCTACCACCAAGAATCTTCATCTCTTCAATAATGTGAATGTTTTGTCCCGGAAAATCACAGTCTCTGACCAGGTAAGCAGCGCCCGCTAGGGATGCAATTCCGCCACCGACAAAATAAACCTGTCTATTACCGTACTCTTTTTTCACAATGGTCGCCTCCAAGTAGTTGTTTAAATAATCACACTCTTAATGTAAACCAACTCCTATTTTGAAGGTATAATCAAACTCTTTAGAGTGTCTGGATTTTTGTCATTATGGGTGATCTGTCTAGTTTTTAGACAAAAAAAACCGCTGCAACCAAAGGTTACAACGGATGGTTCTCATATTTGTGTAAAGCTTTCAGAAAATTTCCTTCAATTAGATCACTTAGCTTCTCAATCATATGGTGCGGTTGTTCCTTCATGCCTTCTCTCATCCACTGAATGATTAGGCCTGTGAAGGCGAGCGTATAGAAATTGGCTATAAAATGCTTGTCTTCTTCGCAAACCTCCATCCCGGAGGACAGCTCGTTTATAACCCCCATGATGAGATCGTTTGTCACCTCGTACAGATATGCATCCAGGTGATTTCTGCCTAGTGAATTTAGCGTGTTACAGCAAAAGGATTTATTCCGCTCAATATAGCAGAAGATTCTATAAAAACCGTCCGTCCAAGTGCTGTAGCTGCGATACTGGGCGAGGCTTTCGACAGCCTCAGTCTTATAGATCCAACCTAGCAAATCAAATATATCCTGAAAATGATAATAAAAGGTTTGTCTGTTTAGTCCGCAATGGTCCACTAGTTGTTTAACAGTAATTTTATTGAGCGGTGTATGCTCCATTAGTTCTTTTAAAGAATGGGACAATGCATTTTTGGTTAGAAAAGAATTGGACAACAGCGTTTCACCTCTTCCATTCAAGACTTCGATGCTCGCGTATACAGCAGACGAATACCTTCCGCTAATAAACCCAGTGCAAATCCGGCACATGAAAATAAGGAAAATGCGAGGAAGCCTGCGAGATCCTCCCAACCGGACATCTCTTTGTAGGTGTAGCCCAGCATAAATGCCGCGCCTATGATTATTCCCGCCGTACTAAATACCCAGAGCAGACGTGCTCCGAGCCAGCCTAAAGTGTTGACGATGCCTGCCACTACTACGGAAAAAAGAGCAAAGCGCAGTAAGAGTGTGGTATCCATTTCTTGGGCCAGCATCACAAATCGGTGCAGAGGGAAAAGAAGCCATAGCAGAATGGCATAAACGGTCATCCAGAGAAACCAACTTTTACTTTTGGTAGCAGGCAGGAATTTCATTTCATGCACACCTCTTTTCCCATAGTTCGAACGTTAAAAAGTAGGAATTATACCGTGAAGGATTCCAGTTCTTCCGCACTTTGCAGCAGGTGGCTTAGCAGGTTTGGAATGTCCTCCATTTGTTCTTCTGTAAGTTGTCTTTTGAATTGCAGCTCGATGCAGTTATTGTAAGTTTCACTTTCCTGGCCATATATGAAGCTTAAAGATTGCACAGGCTGGAAATCAGGTCCCCAGATCGCTTTTAGAATACTGTCTATCGCCTGACATTCGTTAGGAATATCTTCGACTTCCATATAAAAGCGAAGTGAAAGATTACAGCCGGGATCCGTATTAGGAACCTCCATGATTTCATCGCTGAGATCTTTCGTGGTCGAAGTGAGCAGGATTTCGGCGGTTACTTTCCTGCCTGCAGTTAATTGGAAGGAGAGACTGAACTCTCTGGACATCAGCGCCATATTCAGAAGGTCGGAGCGATCCGTAACCACCAGTATTCCGTCTAAATTATCGTAGTCATAAATCTGGTTCTCAAAGGCGATCTTAATATTATCGAAAACAGTAGGATGGAACAATAAGGGCACCTTCTTTGTTTATTTATATTGTAACATGATGTGATAGGAAGTTAAAAAAAGACGCCCAGGACCAAATGGACCGGGCATCTTGTGTAGAAGTTACGGCTTCCCATAAGCGGGAAGGCTCGTCAGTCGTGGGTATACGTTCAATTCTTAGTTTGTAGGCGCAGGCGCAGTATATTTCAGGAACGTCTTCGGAATCGGGCTCTCAAAGGTCATCAGTTCTCCAGTGGTTGGATGAATAAAAGAGAGCACTCGAGCATGTAGACCAAGTCTTCCTACCGTTTTGGTCTCTGCCCCATATTTCTTGTCACCTGCGATAGGGTGGCCGATATCTGCCATGTGCACCCGAATCTGATTTTTTCGTCCGGTTTCGAGCTTAACCTCTAGCAAGGAAAAATGGCGGTTAGCCTGAATAAGCTTATAATGTGTAATTGCATGTAGTCCATCGCCTTCATGAGGACTGGAATACATTTTAAGGGTTGAGGTTTCTTTGAGCCAAGAGCTTATCTTGCCTTCAGGTCTTTTAACCGCGCCTTCGACGAGCGCTACGTAAGAACGTTCCTTCACAGTATCTTTCCACGTAGTTTGTAATGCCTGCTGAATCCGTTCGCTTTTGGCAAACATCATTACGCCTGAAGTATCTCTGTCCAAACGGTGTACGACAAAAATCCGATTTTTTGGATTGCTAACACGGACATGCTCCATAAGCTGGCGGTAAGCCGTCAATTCATTTTCTTCCGCAGTGGCGATAGATAGCAGTCCAGCATCCTTTTGAACAATGATCAGATCTTCATCCTCATGAACGATTTTAAGTCCGATCATCTCTGCTGTTTGTACAGGCTTCTCTTGATCAATAGTAACGTTTTGACCCGGATGCAGTTGGAAATTATGCTGTGTAACTACCTTATCATTCACCGACACTTGTCCACGCGATAGGATGGATTTAATCGCATTTCGTCCGCGACCCGTGACGTGGGTGAGTAAGAAGGGCAACAGTTCAGAAGGTTCGTTTACAGTAAAAGACTTGGGTGCTGCGGTTGTTTTAGTTTTATGGTTAAGCTTGCCAGTAGGCTTGCTGTGAGAACGAGTACCTCTTTTGGCTGTTTCTTTAGGATTTCTTCTTGAGTTCATGGATGCATTCTCCGTCCTTTAATATTGTACTCCTCAATATACCATGGGCTGTGAAGAAATACTATGGAGAGGGCAGGCTTGCTGGTTTGGTTTGTAAATGCTCATAAATAGAACAGCTGGGCTAATCCAAGAAGCAGGAATAAACCGAGATATACCCAGCCTAATATGCGGGCATATTTCTTTTCCCGGTGCATGGCATTGACTGCATATATTTTAGTATCCACAGTAAGCAACAGAACACTGGAGATCAGCAGCGCAACAATTACGTAGGTTAGCTGGTGATAGAGCATAGTAGAGCCTCCCATAAACGTCATTTAATTTTGTTTAAGACCTACTCTGTCGATGTGAGTTTTCAACTTAACTTCAATACTGAGATTGGAATACTGCTGCTCCCAGTCATGTTTGTCACGAATATTGGCTTTCCAGTAGGAGGGAGCATATGCACGAATATATTCACCCATGCCAAAGACATCGGAATGCGCTTTTTGAGTTTCTTCGATAAGGTGGTTGAAAATACCGATCACTCTCTTTTGAAAAATATCTTCAATCTTTTCTAAAGAACGGCTGGAATCGATAGGGATATCACTACGTAAATGCTCATCTAGAGCCGCCTCTAAAGTGAGGTTATAAGTGATGTGAGGTTTGCCCTCTTTGAAATGGACCTTCACCCTCGTGAACCGGTCGTTGACCTTGAGCATCACCGGACCGAATTCATCAGCATAAAAAAGATCGGAGTATCCCCCGGGATTAATGCCCTTCATGGACATATATGCGCCAATCTCAATCGGAATCGTCGATCCGACCATCACTCCACCACTAAAGTAAGCTAGGCCTTTAATCATGATATTGTCTTCCTGATGTAATGAGACGTAAGGCAGATAACCACTTTCGCCCCATTTGGATTCTGCTGACCAGAATACACCTATATAATCAGCGGGGAATTTTCCTGATGTTACTGCTTTTTCCATAGTGGAGAGGATGTAAAGGGTCGGCACTCGCTGCAGCGGAGGATTAATATTCATAAATTTAGCAGCCTCCCCTTCGGATACTAGCAGCCAGGTCCGGCGACGAACTTCTGGATTTCGCCGCAAATAATCATTTAAGTCATTCATGCTTTTTTTTGCTATGTCCTCACTAATAATAATCACTCGTAAATGAATTAGATAACGTGGATCAGAAATTTGCTGCTGTAAATTGTTCATGGCGTCATCTAAGGTGTACCCGTACACTTCTACGACCCATACTGGATTTTGATTCACGCCTCCGCCTTCACCCCCACTGCCTGGTCCGAGTGGAACTCTTCCCGGAACCGCAATTTGGGCGGTCACACGGATTTTTGGAAGGTTAATATTTGCGCTTTTAAGATGAGTGGTTTGATCATCATTTATTTTGCTGTCTGGAGGGACGGAATCAATGGATAACCCTAGTACCAATGCACGGTCTTCTATTTCAAGCTGGTCCCAGCACCCTGAGAGTAAGCCAGACATGAGTGAGAGAATAAATATAAGAACTACACGCTTGTAAATTTTTTTATTCATGAGAAATGGCTCCTTTATTTCGGATTAGAGAGACTAACCATAATAAAAGAGGATAGAAGGTCAAAAAAATCAAACCGATTATCGCTGTAATGCTAGCAAATGAATAGACCTGAAATATATTTCTCGGCAAAAGTGAAAAAGTGATGATAAGTGGAAGTAAGAAGCTGGATATTAGGCGGTGATCCTTGTGCCGCAGCACTTGTTGCAGAGAGTATGCAGCTAAGTAGTAGTTCGTAAAGATGGAAGTGAATATAGAAACCACCCAAATTATTATAAAAAGAGCATCAAACCGTTCTAAAAGTCCTGCGCCGATGGATATGGAGCGAGCTGCTTCTAAGGTTGGATAGGAAAGTAATTTGGTTTCTTGAGCTCCAAACATGCCTAAAGTGACCCAAACGATCATTACATAAATGAATCCAATGATACAAAGCGCAACAGTACCTGCTTTAAGGATCTGTTGAGGTTTTTTCATTAAAGGGACCAGCAGGATGATGACAAATGTGCCCTGATAAAGGCCAGCGGACGTAATCGTTCCTTTGGAAAAGCTTGAAAAGGTGGTGTGATTTCCGGTGAGGGGTAGCAAGTTTAGAACATCAACATTTTTCATAGCTACCAAGGCAATTGCTATAACAGATAATAGAATAAAAGGTAAATAGAAAACATGGACATAAGTGAATTTCACAATATTTCTTCGGATTGATAAGGCAACCAGTAGGAGCATTAAGAGAATTACTGCTTCGATGGGTGTCTTTTTAAAGACAACCGCAATACATACTTCTCCGAATTGGCGCATGGTGATCCCGGCAGAGAAAGCAAAAAACAAAGAAATAAAAATGGAGAAAATATCCGCGAGCCCAGTTCCGAGAAGGCGGCGGCTGAATACGAACAACGTTTCGTTCGGGAATTTTCGGCAGACAGCTGCTGTAAACCAGCAACCCAAAAAAGCAACAGGTACACCAGAAGCAGTCACGAGCGGTGCACCACTGTCTCCGGCTTCAGCCATATAACGAGGAATACTTAAGATTCCTATTCCTATAATCGTACTGACGATTACAGCCATGACTTGGATCGTTGTTATGGGGCGGTTACTATTCATCAGCTTCACTTTTCTCCTTAAAAATCAGATCGGTATGCATTTTCGGAATATCCTTAGCAAGAAGATCAGGATCAGGTGTATTAAGAAAGCTTGGGCGGCTTCGCATCCACCATAAAGGTACCCGAACGATACTATCCTTAAGGTCCTTCCATATCGTAGGGACAAAGGGGGTCATGTAGGGAACGCCAAAAGATTCCAGGAATAATAAGTGGTTGATAATAACAATAGTGCCCAGCATTACTCCGTACAGGCCAAAGCAGCCTGCCAATATGATCAATGGAAATCTAAGCATTCTTGAAGAGATTGCGGCATTGTAAGCGGGTGTGGCAAAAGACCCTATGGTCGTTATAGCCACAACAACTACGGTAGTTGGACTCGCCAGACCTGCTGCTACGGCTGCCTGACCAATGACAAGCACACCTACAATAGAAAGAGCCCCGCCAATCATTTGCGGTAGGCGAATGGTTGCTTCGCGCAGCACCTCCATGAAGACTTCCATAATCAGAACTTCCAATACGGCTGGAAAGGGTACGCCAGCTCTTGCACCTGTTATTGCTACGGCGAACTCTGTCGGCAGTAGCTCAGGATTGAAAGAGATAATGGATACATATAAGGCAGGGAAGAAAAGGGAAAATAATAATGCGATCAGGCGGATCATTCTTAGGAGGCTTCCTACGATAAAACGTTCCGTATAGTCATCCATCGTCTGAAAGAATTGGTTGAAAAGTGCCGGGACGATGAGGCAGAAAGGTGAGCCATCTACAAGGATGATGACTCGTCCTTCTAATAAAGAGGCTATAGATTTATCCGGACGTTCGGTTGGCTGAACCTGTGGAAACGGGGAAAGGGGATGATCCTCTATAAATTGCTCGATATACCCCGCATCAAGGATGCCGTCTACATTTATTGCTGATAATCTCTTCATCACCTTTTGAACTAGCCCTGGATCGGCTATTCCTTCGATATAACAAACAGCTACTTTTGAGCGCGTCCGTACGCCAAGAGGGGCAGTTACTACACGAAAATCCGGCGTTTGTAGTCGATAGCGAAGCAAAGAGATATTGGATTCTAAATTCTCTATAAACCCATCACGCGAACCGCGTATAACTTGTTCAGTTTGAGGTTGCTCAATGCTACGATGCTCAATTTTACGCAGATTGAAGTAAAGTGCCTGATCCATTCCATCTATGATTAGAACTACATTTCCATCCAACAAGACGGAGACTAGAGTATTTAGGTCCTTAGTGCGGTTACCTTGTGTGACTTGTACCGTCATACTCCAGATGTAATCAGGTAAATCCTTTAGATCTTTTGGAATTTCTGAGTGGTCGGAGGAAACATTCATTAATGGCTTTAAAACATAGTTCTGAATTTGATTCTGGTCCACCACAGAAGAAAAAAAGATAATAGCCGCATCATATCTACCGTATACCTTGAAGTTACGGACAATAAGGTCGCTGTCTTCTCCAAAGACTTGTCGAATGAAGCTTATATTGCTCTTCAGGCTGGAATCCAATGGCTTTACTGGACGATTGTCCTGGGCAGAGGACTCGTTACGTGCAGGCTTTTGTTTAAAGGAGGTATATTTTTGTTTCCAATTTTGCACGGTCGCTCCACCTTTCTATGAAATCACGCTTATTAAAGCTTGGCTTAAAAGAAGACCTTTTATGTAAATATTTCAAAAGAAGAACAGGGTGATGATAGTTAAGAAGTGTTGCTCATTACACCATTGACCGCTAAACTAAAGATAGAAACGCCTAAGGAGTTATGAGAGATATGAAGATGCAAGCACCTACTATTGAACAGGCGCAGGCTGAGCTGCAAAAATATTACGGTTATCCAGACTTTCGGGATGGCCAGAAAAAGATTGTTCAGAACTTGCTGGAAGGACGCGACACACTGGGAATCCTCCCTACGGGTGGCGGGAAATCGATCTGTTATCAGGTTCCTGCACTGCTCCTGCCAGGGCTGACACTGGTAATATCACCACTGATCTCGCTGATGAAAGACCAGGTAGATGCGTTAACTACTGCGGGTATTCCGGCAGCCTTTATTAATAGCACGTTAAGCGGAAAAGAAGTGAATGAGCGGATTCGGGCTGCCCGGCGGGGCGATTTGAAGCTGCTCTATGTTGCGCCCGAAAGACTTGAGCTGGACTGGTTCCGTCTGGAAATGGCTGAGCTGTCTATTTCCTGCGTGGCTGTTGATGAAGCGCACTGTGTATCCCAGTGGGGACATGATTTCCGGACAAGTTATCTGTCGGTATCTCCATTTGTAGATGAGCTGCCTAAACGTCCGATCCTGGCAGCATTTACCGCCACGGCGACGCCGGAGGTTATGGAGGATATGGTCCGGCTGCTGCGCTTGCGCGAGCCGGGTATTTTCATGACGGGGCTAGGCAGAGATAATCTGGCAATGTCCGTGCTGCGTGGAGAGAACAAGCGGGAGTTCGTTATGGATTATGCGGCTACGCATTCTCACCAGCCGGGGATTGTATATGCGGCAACCCGCAAAGAAGTAGATGATCTGTATCAGAGGCTGCAAGCTTCTGGCATAGCGGCAGGTCGCTATCATGCGGGTATGAACGACCAGGAGCGGGCAGATAGCCAGGAAGGGTTCCTCTATGACGATATCCGGGTCATGGTGGCTACGAATGCCTTTGGGATGGGGATTGATAAATCCAATGTCCGGTACGTAATTCACTACAATATGCCCAAAAATATGGAAGCTTATGTTCAGGAAGCAGGTCGTGCTGGACGTGACGGGGAGCCGAGTGAATGTATTTTGCTGTTTAGTGCGCAGGATATTATGACGCAAAAGTTCCTGATCGAGCAGAATCCACAGGATACTGACCGTAAAGCTAACGAATATCGCAAGCTTCAGCAAATGATTGATTATTGCTATACTACTCGCTGCTTGCGCAGTGCCCAGCTGGATTATTTCGGGGAAGAGCATGGGGACAAGCCATGTGGTATCTGCAGCTCATGTACGGATGAACGAGAGCTAGTGGATATGACCGTCGATGCGCAAAAGATTTTCTCCTGCATCCACCGCATGCGGGAGCGTTATGGTGTAGCGTTGGTGGCATCTGTGCTGAAAGGCTCTCGCAATCAAAAGGTGATGCAGTACGGCTTCGATAAGCTGCCCACACATGGGGCGATGTCGAGCCGGACGGAGAAGGAAATCTCAGAGAGTATCAATGTGCTTATCTCAGAAGGGTATCTTGCCTTGTCGGAAGGCCAGTACCCTGTAGTACGGCTTCAGCCTTTGGCTGCCGAGGTCCTGCGCGGACAGCGTGAGGTGATGCAGCGTGTGGCACGGCCTTCGCGGACAGGTACAACATCCGGTACGAGAGTTCGTAGTCGGGGGCATGACCTGTCGCCATCAGCCGTCAATGAGACTGTCTTTGAGCAGCTGCGTCTTATCCGGCGTGAATTGGCAGGACGCGAGCATGTGCCGTCGTACATTATTTTTAATGATGCCACGCTGCGTGAGATGAGTGTGGTTTGCCCGCAGACCGAAGCGGAAATGCTGAGGGTAAAGGGTGTTGGGGAAGTGAAATACCGGAAGTACGGTAAGGCATTCTTAGAGTTTTTTCAAAATGAAATGTAGAAAAGGTCGTGTAGCATGAAAATCGTCCTGACCACGTTAAACGCTAAATATATTCATACCTCGCTCGCAATCCGCTTGCTAAAAGCGTACAGTGAGCATGAATTTAAGGATATTCATTTGGCAGAGTACACCATCAAAGATCCCGTGATGAATATTGTGTCCGACTTGTTTCAGAAACGGCCAGATGTGATTGGTTTCTCCTGTTATATCTGGAACATCGAAGAGACGCTGAAGCTGATTGGTATTCTTAAGCAAGTGATGCCTGAAGTTACGATTGTTCTCGGAGGACCGGAAGTTTCGTATGAGCCGCTTCATTGGATGAAAAGAGAAGCTGGCATTGATTTTATAGTTAATGGAGATGGGGAAGAGACGTTCCACCATTTGCTGCAGGAGCTAAGGGATGATCGTAAGTTTCACTTTGTGTATGGAGCCGCTTATCGCAAGGGAGAAGAGATCATTGTCAATCCACCACGTCCCAAAAGCGATCTGAATACCCTGCCTACGCCGCATCGTTTTCCTGAGGATATTCCAGATTTGAGTAAACGTATTGTTTATTTTGAGACAAGCCGCGGGTGCCCATTTAACTGCCAGTTCTGTTTATCCAGTATTGAGGTAGGCGTACGTTATTATGATATTGAACGAGTGAAATCCGATCTGCTTTATTTAATACAGAATGGCGCCAAAATCATTAAATTTCTGGATCGTACTTTTAATATCAACCGCAACTATGCGATGGAAATGTTTCAATTCCTGATCGATAATCATCAAGGCTGCGTGTTTCAGTTCGAAATTACCGCAGATATCATGCGGCCTGAAGTTCTGGATTTCCTATCTAAGAATGCGCCTCCGGGTATTTTTAGATTTGAAATTGGGGTGCAATCAACCAACGATGAGACGAATGAGCTTGTTAAACGCCGCCAGAATTTCAAAAAGCTGTCCCGTACCGTAATGAAGATTAAGGCAAGCGGCAATATCGATCAGCATCTAGATTTGATTGCAGGACTACCTATGGAGGATTACAGTACCTTCCGTAAAACTTTTAATGATGTATTCGTTATGGAGCCGGAAGAGCTACAGCTAGGATTCCTCAAAATGCTGCGGGGAACGGGGCTGCGGGCGCAGGCGTCTAAATATGAGTACACGTATATGGAACACGCACCTTATGAAATCCTTAGCAGTCATATGATGCCTTTCTCAGACATTATCCGTTTGAAGCGGCTTGAGGATGTGCTGGAGAAATACTGGAACAGCCACCGGATGGACCATACGGCCAAGTACTTGATCCGTCATGTATTTGATTCGCCATTCGATTTCTTTCAGGAGTTCGGTGACTATTGGGAGGAGAGAGGCTGGCAAAAGATTGGCCATCAGCTGGAAGATCTCTTCACCCGCTTGCAGTCCTTCCTGATAGATCGCGGGACGCCGTCTATGGATGTTATAACTGGCTTGATGAAGCTGGACTATTTTCTTGGACACAAGTACAAGCCGCGCAAAATCTGGTGGGATTTCTTGCTGGATAAGTCGGATTGGTCGAGCTATTTGAAAGATATCGCGGCTAATCCGGGTCAAATTTCTGCCCAGTTAGCAGAAGCAGGACTTAACGAAAGAGAACTGCAAAAGTATACTGTGCTGGAAGTATTGCCATTCTCGCTGGAAGCGGTGCTGGATTCCATCAGCGGCATGCGTGCCGATGAGGGCCTTGAGGATGGTGAAGCTGATATGGCTAATCTGGAGGTGTTGCCTTCGGCAGACTCGCCATTACAGGGAGCAGCAAATAGTAGTTTAGAAGAGACTATGCAAGCAGCAAGCTCGGCTTTAGCTGTAGCGGAGCCCGCTTCCATTAGGGAAGGACGCACGCTACTAATCGTAATGTATCAGCAGAACGAGAGCCAACGCGCTCAGTACTACACACTGCCTTTGTAATAGGCGGGTGGAAGGATAGACCGTTCCTTTATGGGACGGTCTATTTTTTGCCTTGGGCGATAGAGTCATCTGGATTCACAAGTGGCTGGGAAGGGGATGAGGTGGAGCTAGTGGCGATTGAGTCCGCATGTGGTGGAGGAGAGAGATGGTGGGGATAGTGACAACTGGGTCCGAAAGCGGTGAGTAACTCGACGCAGGCGGATCCAGCGGACCTTATACGTGGAATTATCTTGTTTTTTTGATGCTAACGGACCGCATAGTCGCTATTGGCACGAAACACACCCAATATGAACCTGTTTCGCATGAATAGCTGCACTGGAGTCCGAAACCTAGCTCGAAAGGCTATAAATTAGCAAATAGCGTCATCTGAGTCCGGAAGTAGCGGGGAAAGTAATGATGTGTAGTTAGTGACAACTGAGTCCGAAGCGGAGGAGGAAGATGATGATGATGTGTAGCTAGTGACAACTGAGTCCGAAACCTAGCTCGAATGTCTGAAAATAGCAAATAGCGTCATCTGAGTCCGAAAGCGGTGAGTAACCCGACGCAGGCGGACCCAGCGGACCTTATACGTGGAATTATCCTGTTTTTTGGATGCTAACGGACCGCATAGTCGCTATTGGCACGAAAAACACCAAATATGAACCTGTTTCACATGAATAGCTGCACTGGAGTCCGATATCTAGCTCGAAAGGCTATAAATTAGCAAATAGCGTCATCTGAGTCCAAAAGCGGCGGGGGAAGGTGATGATGTGAATCTAGTGACGATTGAGTCTGCAAGTGGTGTAGGAAGGTGATCAGCTGGAGACTGAGTCCGAAAGAAAGCGGAGGAAGAAGGTGATGATATGTAGCTAGTGACAACTGAGTCCGAAAGCGGTGAGTAACCTGACGTAGGCGGACCCAGCGGACCTTATACGTGGAAATATCCTGTTTTTTGGATGCTAACGGACCGCATAGTCGCTATTGGCACGAAACACACCAAATATGAACCTGTTTCGCATGAATAGCTGCACTGGAGTCCGATATTTAGCTCGAAAGGCTATAAATTAGCAAATAGCGTCAACTGAGTCCGGAAGTAGCGGGGAGAGTAATGATGTGTAGCTAGCGACAACCGAGTTTGTACGTGGAGGGGGAGAGCGATGAGCTGAAGACAGCGTCAACTGAGTCCGAAAGTGGTGGCGGAAGTTTATTTACTAAAGTTCAGATGCGCGGAGGAACTGGAGATTGTTAGATTGAGAAGTCTGCTGAGATAAGTTACGCAAACCGCAAAGAAGCGATCTCCCAAATACCGGGAGCATCGCTTCTATGTTGTCTCATTTCTCGTCTCATAAATTCACTAACAACTGCGCTTTTTTCTTAACTTATCTTAGCAACCTCTGAAGGAAGGTGGCGCTCTAACCAGTTGAGCACATCGGCTGTGACTTGATCTCGATTCACTTCATTTAGCATTTCGTGTCTGCCTTCTGGATAGAGTCGGAACTCAACGTCTGACACTCCTCGTTTCTTATACAACTCCGCAAGACGGGGAATGCCTTGACCGTTCATCCCGACAGGGTCCTTATCCCCACCGAATATATAAATGGGCTTACCTGTACATAATGTGCTAAGTGATTCCTCAGTATGGATCTCTCTTAGGAGGTGGAAGAAACCACGGAAAAAGCGTGTTGTACAAATAGCTCCGCAGAATGGATCGGAAATGTACTTATCTACTTCCGCAGTATCGCTGCTCAGCCAGTCAAATGTTGTTCTGACCGGGGAAAAGGCGCGGTTATAGCTGCCAAATACCAGACTGTTCAGCAGTACACTGCGATGATGCTCACCCTTTAGCTTAAGCTGCGCGCTAGCCAGAGATTCTCCAATACGCAGCATACTGCGTGGACCATTTGTCCCGCTTAGGATAAACCCTGAATAGATTTCGTTGCCTTCTTCGCACATGAGTTTTTGACCCAGAAAGGAACCCATACTGTGTGCGAATAAAATGATGGGCTTTCCTTCATGCTTGGAGAGTGCTGCGGCACCTACCTGCAGAAGATTGCGCCGCATCCAATAAAATCCGTCCTCCCCAACATCACCAAGCAGGTTGACTTGACCAGCGGTTCTACCATGTCCCCGGTGGTCATTGGCATATACTGCATAACCAACCCCGGTTAAAGCTTCCGCAAAACGAGCGTAGCGGGCAGCAGTTTCACACATCCCGTGTGAAATTTGCACGATTCCTCTAACTGGCACATCGGACTCAGGTAACCATTCATAGACATGGATGGTTACACCTATGGGATCCGTTAGAGTAAAGCTGTTTTCCTTCATGGTCCATTCCTCCTAAAGGTTCTCGACTTATGGTAAATAAGAGCGAAGCACAGTAGAATGACCCTCGATAGTATAACGGCCTAGGTTGGAAGGAATTAGATAACATTCCCCTGCGGCATAAGGCTGGGAGCCGCCTTCCCAAGTCAGATGTCCGCTGCCTTCGCAGATAACCAGAATAGTGAAGCTGTCTTCTGAAGTGGTGAGATCCCATGAACCATTTACGATCCCTTTTTCGACAATAAAATAAGGTGAAGCGGCGAGCTGCAGCCACTCTCCAGGCACTGCATGATCGGTCTTCATCGAAGTAGCGCCAGCGCCTTCATAAGCTGTAACATTCAGAGAATCCTCGATATGAAGCTCGCGTGGTTTTCCATCTAGACCTGGACGGTCGTAGTCATAAATACGGTATGTAGTGTCGGAATTCTGTTGAATTTCCGCTACAACGACACCAGCGCATAGAGCATGTACCGTTCCGGCAGGGATGTAGAAGGAATCGCCAGCGGAGACAGATACCTCTTGAAGGCTATCCATAACCGTGCCTTTTTCCAGTGCTTCGCGTAATGTTTCACGGTCTACACCTTCTTTAAGGCCGTAGATGATTTTTGCATCTGGCTTAGCGTCTAATACGTACCACATCTCTGTTTTACCCAGTTCACCTTTAGGCAATCCTACATAATCATCCGTAGGATGGACTTGAACGGAAAGGTTGTCGTTGCAATCCAACAATTTGATCAAGAGTGGAAATCTTCCACCAGTTTCTGATATTCCCTTGCTTCCGAACCACTCGTGACCAAATTGCTCACGAATTTGATCCAGACCTTGTCCAGCTAATTCTCCATTAACCACCGAAGATGTTCCATTCGCATGATCGGCAATCATCCAGCCTTCACCAATATGACCTTCTGGTAGATTCAGGCCGAATTTCTCCAGCGCGCGGCCACCCCAGACACGTTCTTTAAACTCCGGTTGAAATTTTAAAGGATATGGTTGTGTCATTCGTAATCTTCCTTCCCAATTACAAGATTGTTTGATTGTTTACAAAGCTTAAGATGGGGAACCTTTTTTCTTCTCGAGGGCAATTACATAAGGTGTGTCCGTGCGCTGCAACTGGCGGTATACAATGCTCTGCGCTACCTTAGGGGAAACAGTCGCAGCCCAAGCTTCAACAGCGGCGGCTTCGAGATCTCCGCCTGCATGGCCAGGATACAGTACAGCCGTAATAATTCCCCCCGGACGCAGCAGCTGGAGTGAAGCTTCCAGGGCTGCAATAGAGCTATCCGGCTCAGTAATGATATTCTTGTCGGCATCGCCTGAAGGCAGATAGCCAAGATTGAACATTACAGCACCAACGGTGCCTGGCCAGTTAGCCGGGACGGCTTCTGCCATTTCGGCATGGCTGCGTTCCAGTAAGGTAACGGCAGAGAGTGAGGAAGTGTCCTCCCGCGTAAGCCGGAGACGTTCTTCTGCCAGCTTCAGCGCCGCAGCTTGAATGTCAAAGCCGTAGACTTCGCCACGAGCTCCGGTTGTTTTGGCTAGAAAAAGCGTGTCAGCACCAGTACCTACAGTTGCATCAATCGCACGGTCACCTAAAGTTAGCCGCTCAGAGATTAATTTATGAGCAAAGCTTAGAACGGACATAAAGCCCATTAGCCCTTCCTCCAATACTTACCCTGCCAAGTATCACGAGCAACAAGCTCATCGTCAATGGCATTTAGCACTTCCCATTTCTTGAGACTCCACATCGGTCCAACTAAGAGATCCCGTGGGGCATCTCCAGTCAAGCGATGAACAATCATCTCAGGGGGCAGAATTTCAAGTGAATCAGCAATCAGCTTCACATACTCGTCCTGTTCCATGAATCGGAGCAATCCTGCTTCATACTGCTTCACCATTGGTGTTTTGCGCATGAGATGCAGAAGGTGAATCTTAATTCCCTGCACATCCATGCGAGCTACAGCAGATACCGTTTCGAGCATCATTTCGTGCGTCTCCTGTGGGAGACCGTGAATGATATGGGTACAGATTCGAATATCGTGACGGCGCAGCTTCTCCACAGCCTCCACATAACACTGCGTATCATGCGCCCGGTTAATAAGCTCAGAAGTGGAGTCATGTATAGTCTGAAGACCCATCTCTACCCAAAGATACGTACGCTTGTTCAGCTCTGCTAAATATTCGACCACATCATCCGGCAGACAGTCAGGGCGAGTAGCAATAGACAATCCAACGACACCAGGCTGCTGCAAAATAACTTCGAAATATTCTCTCAGCTCTTCGACCGGAGCGTACGTATTAGTATAGGCTTGGAAGTAACCGATATATTTAGCATTTGGCCATTTCAGATGCTGTCTGTCACGGACGTTATTGAATTGTGTGACTAGGTCATCTCGGCGGCTTCCGGCAAAATCACCAGAACCTCTGGCACTGCAAAATGTGCAGCCTCCCTTAGCAATGGAGCCGTCACGATTGGGACAGGTAAAGCCTGCATCAAGCATAACTTTGAATACCTTGGTGTTCATGTGTTCACGCATTTCGTAATTCCAAGTATGAAAACGTTTATCTCCCCAAAGTTGCGGAGGAGAAGTGTATTGAAGATTAGACACGAGAAGCCCCTTTCTGAAAATATAATTATGGATAAGATTCCTTATCCTTATATTTTTCTGAGACAGATGGCGTCCTTATCCCAGAGAACGCACAGCCGTTTCTTATAATCCAATACATTGTATCAAAAAACCGAGCTCGGCGTAACATTGACTCCTCATAACGGCATGAAAAATAGGCAGGAAATAAGGCGCTTTCAGCTTGAAAATGCTTACATAGTATGTTATATTCAGAGTGTGAAAAGCTGCTGTGGCATAAAGAAATTCATCCAAGAGTTCATAATTTCGTGTCGTCCGATCCATAATAATAACCGTGAGGTGATAGCAATGAATTCTCAAACGGTATATGCTGAGGGTAAAGATTCGATTGAAGTCCACTTAACACCAGATGAAGCCCTTGCACTAACGGGCGTGGAATTTAACGGCAACCCTAAGATCAAGACAGATGCGCAGCGCAAAATTCGTAGCGCATTCGAAAAAAAGACATTTGCCACAAACACAAAGTAAATCCTGATTTGCCAGACAAGAACGAAATCTATTCCAATATACAACAACGAAGGAATTCCTCTGAACAGCTCATTTAAGAGCTGAACCAGAGAATTCCTTTTTCTTTTTTACCGCAATCCCTTTACTTTTTGGGACAATTTCGGCACAATATTGCAAGTGACAGTTATCGTATAAGAGATAATCGGAGGAATACCTATGCGTTTACGCGGAAGAAAAGGAATACGTGAAAGTTTGGAAGAACAGACGGATTTAGTCATTCTAGATCCTCGGAGTTATAAAGGTGAGTGGTCCAAGCTGTTCGGTAACGATCATCCGATCCATGTGGAGTTCGGAATGGGCAAAGGACAGTTTATCAGCCAAATGAGCTTTAAATATCCTGATATTAACTTTATCGGAGTGGATATGTATGATGAGCTGATCCGCCGTGCTGGAGATAAGGCTAGAGCAGTATGGGAGCCGGCAGGACATGAAACACCGCCTAACCTGAAATTGGCACTTGCAAATATCGATTATGCTGAGGAAGTATTTGCTCCGGGAGAGCTTGAACGGATTTATCTTAATTTCAGCGATCCGTGGCCTAAAAGCAAGCATGCCCGGCGTCGTTTGACACACCCGCGTTTTCTTGACAAATATCGCGGTTTGCTTAGCGATCTAGGTGAAATTCATCTAAAAACAGATTCTCGCAGTCTTTTTGAGTTCTCATTAAATGCCTTTGCGGACTTTGGCTTGCAGATGAAAAATATTTCTTTGGACCTACATGCAGATGGCATCATCAACGAGGATCATATCATGACAGAATATGAGACGAAATTTGTCGGACGTGGCGTGAATATCCATCGTTGCGAGGCAATTGTTGGTGCAGAAGCACTCAAACAGTATCAGGCTACCCGATTGGATAAATATCGGCTGTAGTTACAAAGCACTGCTTCAAATGGCATGCTTCAATAATAAAGCGGCAACTCTCCAAGTAAAGTAGTTTGGAGGCTGCCGCTTTTTTAAATTAACTATTCCAATAATTCAATGATACTCTGAGCACATTGTAAAGGATGGTAGCGCGCAATTTCTTCAAGATGAAGTTTGCGCTTGTTTTGCACATCCTCATAGTTGTTTAAGAGGCGCTCCATCCACATTTCGACAACCTCTAAAGATTCGATGGGTTCTCCGAACCCGGCTGCAGTAAAGTAGCGGCAATTCTCCTCCTCCTGCCCGGGAAGAGGGTGATGGAAGAGCATCGGAATACCTTTTGCAAGCCCTTCACTGCAGGTCATTCCTCCCGGTTTTGTAACCAGCAGATCGGATACCTCCATCAGCTTGTGGATTTCACGCGTAAAGCCGAGTAAGGAGATATTAGGATGATTATAATGCGGGTCTTCTTTCATTTCCTTTAGCAGCTGTTCGTTATTGCCGAGACAGAAAACAATCTGAATCTTGTCACGCCATTCCGCCAGACAAGCATTTACGACTTGGTCGTTCATGATTCCCCAGCCTCCGCCCATGACAAGAACGGTTGGCATCTCCCGCAGATTGAATTGCTCTCGAATCTCCTGCTTTCCGGGATGCTTCCAAAAATTAGGGTGTATCGGTATACCTGTTACCTGAATTTTCGTGGCAGGAATATTTCGGCTGCGCAATTTGGATTTAACCTCAGGTGTTGAAACCAGGTAAAGGTCTACCTCTGGGCTAATCCAGGTTGCATGCGCATCATAATCGGTTATGACGGTGACGAGCGGCACATTTAGGGTAGGATCCAATCTCTTTAGGCGGGACACTACAGCACCTGGAATAAAATGTGTGCAGACAATTACGTCGGGTTTCAGTTGTCTCACAATATTTTTGGAATGCGTATAAAATATACGATGCAAGGCAAGCGTGGTAAGACGATTGAATGATTTCTGGTGACGGTAGACATAACCCATCAATTTTGGCTGTGTCGTTACCGTCTTTCGGTAAGCAGACAGAATAATAGGTGCCATCTTGGGGTTTAAAAAATTTCCAAGTTCTAGCACCTTCGTTTGTAAATTAGGCGATAATTGGCGCAGACTGCTCGACAACGCATAAGCTGCTTGTGTATGTCCGGCGCCAAAACCTTCCGAGAGTATTAAGATTCTTTTTTTACGCAATGTTGATTCACCTATTCTCAAGGGTTTTCCCGGTTATTAACAATAAATGCTTTACATCCATAAGGCTATAGTACCAGCTGCTACGCAGGAACCGATCACTGCGCCAGCTATAACATCTGATGGATAATGCAATCCAAGATAAATACGAGAAAATCCGACAATACAAGCTAGCGGCAGCAGAATAACGGTCAAAGCAGGAAACGCCAGCATATAAGGGACCGTAGAAGCAAAGATAGCTGTAGTATGACCAGATGGAAAAGAATGATCCTTTAATGGATTACGAAAAGTATTGGTTTCCGGTAACGCCAGATAAGGACGCATACGCGGGTACAGTTTTTTGGCGATAGCTACGGGTATATGGCTGACAGCTAGTGCTGTTAAGGCTTGTAAACCTGTAGTTCTCCAAGGCTCAGGAGCTAATACCCATACCAGTATATTGATAACAATCGTGCTTGTAGCTCCACCCAAATGAGTAAGGTAAAAGAGCCAAAAGTTCAAAAAACGATTATGCATTCGTCCGTTGATCCACTTAAAAAGATGCCGCTCCCAGAGATGTAGTTTCATGAATAAATGTCTCATATCTAATTCCCTCCGCTAGTCCGGCTACCGTTAACAGATGTTAATGCAGTAATCCGTTCTATAGCTTAGATCTGTCTTAATCATACTTTTTAAAGGTAGTTCATTTCAAGGAAAAGCTCAGGTTTACACGAAATTTGCCAGTTTTGACTTAGAGCACTATTACGCTTTACAATGATTCAAGCAGACTAAACCTGTTTAAAAGGGTAAGAGATAAATAAGGATTCAAAAAAAGGAATCCATAGAATTCTTTTAAACAGCATATATAAAAATTGTGAAGTCTGCCGAGAATAAGAATACTCTTGGTCTATTGTTAAGGGATGCAACAAAAGGGTCAGAAAGAACGTCAAGCAAGCTAGAGAGAAAAAAAGAACACCAAGAGTGAAAAAAGGGGGCATCAAAAGGTCATGACAGACGCACTGTTTGTTACGCTCCAAGTGATCTTGGCAGCAATCGCAGTCTATCAGTTTACGTTTTCATTATTCGGACTGCACAGGAAAAAGAAAAAAACGCAGTATAAGCCGGAAAAATCTTTTGCCGTACTTGTTGCCGCACATAACGAGGAAGAAGTTGTCGGCGCATTAATGGAGAATCTGAAGCAGCTTAATTATCCATCAGAACTGTACGATGTATTTGTAATTTGTGACAATTGTACAGACGGTACAGCTCGCATCGTTAGAGAACACGGCATGAACGCTTGTGTCCGCACCAATGCAAATCTGAGAGGTAAAGGCTACGCAATAGAATGGATGCTTAAAGAGCTGTGGGCTATGCCGCGGCAATATGATGCTGTTGTCATGTTCGATGCTGATAACTTGGCGCATACTGAGTTCCTGATGGAGATGAATAATGATCTTTGTTCAGGTGCACGGGTAATCCAAGGTTATATCGACACCAAGAATCCAGAGGATTCCTGGATTACAGCTGCTTATGGTATTTCGTACTGGTATATTAACCGTTTGTGGCAACTTTCACGCCATAATTTAAATATGGCTAACTTCCTTGGCGGAACGGGAATGTGTTTTGAGACCACACTTCTTAAAGAAATGGGCTGGGGAGCTACAAGTTTGGTCGAGGACTTGGAGTTTACGATGCGTAGTGCAGCACATGGTGTATATCCTAAGTTCAATTATGATGCAAAGGTATTTGATGAGAAGCCGTTAACCTTCAAGGCTTCCTCAAGACAGCGTCTGCGTTGGATGCAGGGGCACTTCACTGTTGCTCGCCGTTATTTTTTCCCATTGCTTTGGCAAAGTATTAAAGAACGCAGCTTAACGAAGTTTGACCTCGCGCTTTATGGAGCGAATGTATATATTGTATTGCTCACTTTTTTAATGACGGCGGTAATGTGGGTGGATATGGCGTTCTTTAACGGACCGAATATCGCTAACATTTACGGCAGCTTGCCGATCTGGCTCAGCTTCCTAGCTATTGGCGCCAATCTGGTGACTTTTGGTATTGCGATGGCATTGGAGAAGGTTACGTTCAAGAAAGTATATGCTTATCTTGTATTCTTCCCGATCTACTTGATCTCGTGGTATCCGATTACGTTCTATGCGTTCTTCACGCAGAACAATAAGCAATGGAGCCATACCAAGCATACTCGCGTAGTACGACTTGAAGAAGTACAAAGTAAGCAGGTATAAAATTCACGAAATTTCTGCATAAAAGGATTGACACCCCAAATAGTGTGGTGTATAGTATTCAAGTACGCAAATCATAGGGATTGCAAGAAGAAGCACCTGCTTCTCACCTGACTGGCATATTCGCCGGCTGGTTTTGATCTCAATGCTTTATGAATGTTAATGTTCATGAACGTTGATCAAACACGGGGTGTCGGGTGTTACCGGCACCCCTTTTTTATGGAGTTACGTGAGAATAGTTGTTAAAAAGATCCGGAGGTGGAGAGTTATCAGTAAGGAACATATGATCAATGATGAAATTCGGGCCAAAGAGGTACGGTTGGTTGGTGCGGAAGGTGAGCAAATCGGAATTAAACCGATCCGCGAAGCGCTGCAAATGGCGATCGATCTTAATCTGGATCTAGTCAATGTAGCACCACAGGCTAAGCCGCCGGTATGCCGCATCATGGATTACGGCAAGTTCCGTTATGAAACGCAGAAGAAAGAGAAGGAAGCGCGTAAAAACCAGAAGGTCGTTGATATCAAGGAAGTCTGGTTCCGTGCTAACATTGAGGAACATGATTATCAAACTAAGTTCCGCAATGTGATCAAGTTCTTGGGTGAGGGCGATAAAGTGAAGTGCTCCGTACGTTTCCGCGGACGTGAGATTACACACGCGAATATCGGCCAAAAAATCCTCGAACGAGTGAAGAACGAAGTGGCTGATATATCTGTTGTTGAGCGCCAGCCAAAGCTGGAAGGCCGCAGCATGATTATGATTTTGGCTCCTAAAGCTCAATAAATCTGGAGTCACTTGCTTATCTGCAATTTGGCGCCGCATAATATTCAAGGAGGAAACACCATGCCTAAGATGAAAACACACAGCAGCCTGAAAGGCCGCTTCAAAATTACCGGAACTGGTAAAGTAACACGTTACAAAGCTCACAAAAACCACTTGCTGTCCCACAAATCTAAACGCGCTAAGCGCGTTCTGAACGGAAATCCAGTAATGGCCCCTGGGGATGTAAGACGTTTGAAACAAGGATTGGCTAACTTGAAATAGTTTATTACACATTTTTGGGAGGTTTATTAATATGGCAAGAGTTAAGGGCGGATTTGTAGTTCGTCGTAAACATAAAAAAGTGTTGAAATTGGCAAAAGGTTATTTCGGTTCTAAACACCGTATTTTTAAAACAGCTAAAGAACAAGTAATGAAATCGATGGTTTACGCTTACCGCGACCGTCGTCAAACCAAACGTAACTTCCGCAGACTGTGGATCGTTCGTATTAATGCAGCAGCTCGTTTGAACGGTCTTTCTTACAGCAAGCTTGTATACGGCCTGAAATTGGCTGGTGTAGAAGTTAACCGTAAAATGCTGGCTGATCTGGCTGTGAATGATCTTAACGCATTCAACTCCTTGGCTGGTATTGCTAAAGAGAAAATCAACGCGTAAGTGTTGTAATATAACCGAAAAGCACCGCCTGCGGGTTGCCCATGCAGCGGTGCTTTTTTTGTGCGGTAAGATAGGGATGGAGCAGCGTTGACATTCCCTACATAAAAGAAAAAGCTCTGCATCTGCAGAGCTATTCCCAGTACTTTATGGTGTTTAATTGAGCGGCGAGTTTTTTGCTGATATTGCGGCGAACTTTTCGTAGCTCGGAACGTTCATTAGCAGATTCGTTGATCAGCTTCTCTTCGTCTGTCTCTGGGATGATAGCTGGGACCGGAGTAGGCGTGCCATCCTCTTCGACTGCGACAAAGGTTAGGAATGAAGTAGCAGCGACAGCGCGCTCTCCAGTATATAGATTTTCTGAAATGATCTTCACAAACACCTCTATGCTTGTCCGTCCGGTCCAGGAGACGAAGGATTCAAAGCATACGGAGTCAGTAGGGCGAATGGGTCTCAAGAAGTCTACAGAGTCTGTAGAGGCTGTGACGACGTTAGTTCGACAATGGCGCATAGCTGAAATGGAGGCTACTTCATCAATGCCGCTCATAAGCTTGCCACCGAATAATGTTTTGTGATTATTGACATCATTAGGGAAAACGCGTCCGGTTTTGAAGACACGGGATTCACGGCAATATTTGAAGGCCGGTGTTGTTTGTGGATTTATTTCTTCGGTCATGATCTGATAACTTCCTTTCAGTGCAATTACTAAGGAATCATAATAATAGAAAACACTTAAGTGTGCAATAATATTTGTAATGTGTTGGAATACTATACAGAGTAAAATCAGGGTTTCTGACATTAACCAGACATAACTGTAACATGCTATGTCATGGAAAGCGGTTACTTGCTAAAAAGTGCAAATTATTATTGACCTGAGGTCATTTATGCACTGGATTTTAGATTTTATTGCAGTTATAATTTGAACTAATGGAATGTCCAAGCAGAACACAGAAGACATCCAATATTTTAAGGGGGATTACATTCAATGAAAAAAGGTTTAAAGCTATCTCTTGCAATGTTGCTGTCTCTTACAGTCGTTTTGACAGGCTGTGGAAACAACAATAACAACGCCGCTAAAGGTGAAACTAATGCAGGAACCAATGCAGGAACAAACGCACCTAAATCCGATTTCAAATTTGGTATGGTTACTGACATTGGTGGCGTAAACGATAAATCGTTTAACCAATCCGCATGGGAAGCATTGCAAGCTCTTGAAAAAGAAACAGGTAGTGGCGTTAAGTACTTGCAAAGTAAATCAAATGCTGACTATGAGCCAAACCTTAACTCCTTCGTTAAAGATGGATACAACTTGACTTGGGGTATTGGTTTTGATCTTGGCGACGCAATTAAAAAAGTAGCTACTGAGAACCCAAATGCTAACTTGGCTATCATTGATAGCGTAGTTGAAGCTCCTAACGTTGCTTCCGTTACTTTCTCCGAAAATGAAGGTTCCTTCTTGGTTGGTGTGGTTGCTGGTCTGACTACAAAAACTAACAAAGTTGCATTCATCGGCGGTCTGGAAAGCCCTGTAATCAAACGTTTTGAAGCTGGCTTTAAAGCTGGTGTAGCAGCAGTTAACCCTTCAGCTAAAGTAACACCTACTTATGCTGGTGGTTATGACAAACCAGACGTTGGTAAATCTCTTGCGGCTACATTGTATAACGACGGAAACGACATTATCTTCCCTGCTGCTGGACAAACAGGAAATGGCGTATTCAACGAAGCTAAAGCTCGTAACAAAGCAGGCGGTACTAAAGTATGGGTTATTGGTGTAGATAAAGACCAATCCATCGAGTTTGGTACTGACGTTACTTTGACTTCCATGATCAAACGTGTAGACGAAGCTGTTCTTAAAGTTTCTAAAGAAGTAATTGACGGTACGTTCAAGGGTGGTACTACAACCGTTCTTGGTCTGAAAGATAATGGTGTAGGTATTTCTGATACTAAGGACAACGTTTCTGAAGAGATCCTGGCTAAAGTTGAAGAATACAAAAAACAAATCATTGATGGAACAATCACTGTTCCTTCCGAGTAATAGTTAGTCTCCATTTATTGCAATACAATAAGGATCAAAGAATAAGGCCGGTGTTGTGCTGGCCTTATTCCTTGTTAAAGCACTGGTTATGATAAGAGGAACATAGATATACCGCCTTACAAAGGGCGGTACATCCGTGTCTATAAGGTAGTTATATATTCTGTGATGAGGGTGATTCCATGAGTGCTGCGGCTCCTGTCGTAGAGTTGAAGCAAATCACAAAACGCTTTCCCGGTATTGTTGCTAACGATTCCATTAGCTTGACGCTTAAAAAGGGTGAAATCCTTGCATTGCTTGGTGAGAATGGTGCAGGCAAGTCCACTTTGATGAACATTGTATTTGGATTGTATCAACCGGATGAAGGCAGTATTGAAATCGACGGGAAACCGGTTATTATTGATAACCCCAATAAAGCTATTGAGCTTGGTATTGGTATGGTTCATCAGCATTTCAAGCTTGTGGAGCCTTTTACGGTGACCGAGAATATTGTTCTTGGGATGGAGCCGAAAAAAGGTCTTAAAATTGACTATAAATCCGCTGCGGAACAGGTTCGGAAGCTATCGGAGCAATATGGCCTGCAAGTGAATCCAAATGCCGTTATTCATGACATTTCGGTAGGTATGCAGCAAAGGGTAGAAATTATGAAGACCCTGTACCGTGGAGCGGATATTCTCATATTTGATGAGCCGACCGCAGTACTTACGCCTCAAGAAATTACGGAACTCATGGCGATTATGAAGCGGCTTGTTGCAGAGGGAAAATCCATTATTTTGATCACGCATAAGCTTAAAGAAATCATGCAAATATCTGATCGGGTCACCATTATTAGACGTGGGAAAGTAATTGATACTGTGAATACCGCAGAGACCAATCCTAATGAGCTAGCTGAAAAAATGGTTGGGCGTGGCGTAACTTTCAAAGTGGACAAGAAGGCTCCTGAGGTTGGCCAATCTGTACTCAAACTGAAGGATGTCAGCAGTAAGAGTAAAGATGGGGTCTCCGTACTGGATGGTCTTAGCTTTGAAGTTAAAGCAGGGGAAATTCTCGGGATTGCTGGCGTAGATGGTAATGGACAAAGTGAGTTGATCCAGGCCATTACAGGTCTGCGCAAAATTGATTCGGGTTCGATAACCGTGTCTGGCAATGAAATTGCTAATTTATCACCGCGAAAGGTTTCAGAGATGAATGTCTCTCATATTCCTGAGGACCGCCACAAGCATGGGTTAGTGCTTGATTTCACCATGAGTGAGAATATGGTTTTGGAAACCTATTATAAGAGTCCTTACAACAAAAATGGCTTTTTGCAAAATGATGTCATTGATAAGTACGCAGCGAAGCTTATAGAGCAATTTGATGTACGTACACCTTCAATAGAGACCAAAGCACGTTCTTTATCCGGCGGAAATCAACAGAAAGCGATTATTGCGCGGGAAATAGATAAAAATCCGACATTGTTAATTGCCGCACAACCTACACGCGGTCTAGATGTTGGGGCTATTGAATTTGTTCAGAAGCAACTCATAGCTCAGCGTGATCAAGGAAAGGCTGTTCTACTTATTTCCTTTGAATTGGACGAGATTATGAACGTCTCTGACAGAATCGCTGTTATCTATGAAGGGAAAATTGTCGGTGAAGTGTTCCCGCAAGATACGAATGATCAGGAACTGGGTCTTATGATGGCAGGCAGCTTGCAGCGGGGAGGTAAGGCAGTTGAATAAGTTCAAAAAAATCTTCACAACTGACAGCTACATCGTTCCTCTGGTTGCCATCGTGCTTGGTTTTCTTGTGGGAGCAATAGTTATGCTTCTGGGCGGTTATGATCCGATAACTGCTTACTCCGCACTGTTCAAACGTGTGTTTGGTAATTTGTATAACTTTGGTGAAGCTGTGCGCGAAATGACACCATTAATGCTTACAGGGCTAGCCGTAGCTTTCGCATTCCGTTCAGGGATGTTTAATATCGGGGCAGATGGCCAAGTAATGATTGGTATGACAGCGGCAACAGTGGTGGGTATTAAGATGGCAGGTCTGCCATCCTTCCTGCTTGTCCCGCTTGCTGTAATTATTGCGGGTGTCTGCGGTGGTTTATGGGCAGGGATTGCCGGTTATTTGAAAGCAAAACGTGGGATTAACGAAGTTATTACCACAATCATGTTAAACTGGATTGCTCTTTACCTGTCGAATTATATCGTTAGAAACTTTTTGTTGCTTCCAGGACAAAATCGTTCCGAGGATATTCCGGCCTCGCTTTCCATGACCTTTTTGAATTCGATATTTGATAATGCACGTCTACACTGGGGTACAGCTATTGCTCTTGCTGCAGCGGTATTCTTCTATGTGTACTTATGGAAGACCAAGCAGGGCTACGAAATGCGTGCAGTTGGTTACAATCCACATGCTGCCGAATATGCAGGGATGAATGTTGGACGTAACGTTATGAAGGCAATGTTCATAAGTGGTGTATTCGCCGGTCTGGCCGGAGCAGGAGAGGTGCTTGGTGTATTCCATTATCAAGCTATTTTCGCGGCATCGCCAGGATATGGATTTGATGGTATCGCTGTTGCTCTTCTTGGTTTAACACATCCACTTGGTGTTATTCTGGCTGCGATTCTCTACGGTACGCTGACTTATGGTTCTGCGGGTATGAGTTTTGCTGCAGATGTTCCACCAGAGCTTATTCGTATCGTTATTGGTTCAATCATATTCTTTATTGCGGCACAAGGGATTGTGCGCTGGGTGCTTAAGCCCTTTTACTTCAAGCGCAAGAAAGAGAAGGTGTTATAGATGGATCTGCAGACGTTAGGTCAACTGCTTAATACAACGCTTGTTTTTTCCACAGCGCTCATTTTTGCCTCACTTGGCGGCATCTTCTCTGAACGTTCCGGTGTCGTAAACATTGGACTTGAAGGTTTGATGATGTTTGGTGCCTTTGCGGCAGCAGTAGGCGGTTATTATGCTCAGGACGCTGGTATGGGCGAATGGGCTCCTTGGGTTGGTGTACTCTGTGCTATAGCTGTTGGTGTGCTAGGCTCACTAATTCATGCGGTTGCATCTATAACCTTTAAATCTGATCAGACGATTAGTGGTACGGTTATTAACTTTTTAGCTGCAGGAAGCACGCTCTATATGGTAAAGCTCCTGTTTGATGGATCTGCTGAAACTCCGATCATTGACGGATTTAGCAAGGTTGCAATTCCTGGGCTCTCCAAAATCCCAGTGATTGGTGAAGGGATTTTTAATTCCTATCCTACAACTTATCTGGCCATAATACTGGTCATCGTTATTTATTTGGTTCTGTTTAAGACGCCATTTGGATTGCGTTTGCGTGCAGTAGGTGAGCATCCAAGTGCTGCAGATACACTGGGTGTAAAAGTTAATCGGATGAGATATATCGGTGTAATGTTGAGTGGATTGATGGCGGGTATTGGTGGAGCTACAATCACTTTAACAACAACCGGAACCTTTGGACATAATACAATCTCTGGTCAAGGTTTTATCGCCATTGCAGCGATGATCTTTGGGAAATGGAATCCACTTGGTGCCTTTGGTGCAGCGGTATTCTTCGGATTTTCCCAAGCGATCCGCAACTATGTTCAATTGTATGAGTGGTCACAAAATATTCCTCAAGAGTTTATCTTTATGATCCCTTATGTACTGACTATCATCGTGCTGGTAGGGGCTGTAGGCCGATCCTCTGCTCCTAAGGCATTAGGACAGCCATACGATCCTGGTAAGCGATAGAAATGTAACTTTTCAAAGCCGTATTTCCGGTCTTTTCCCGGAAATACGGCTTTTTTATTAGGATCAGCAAGGATAAACATTGAGGCAGGAGGGCAAGTGTACAGGCGAAGGTCCTTTCCATCGAATAGACTGTTTTGTAGATGATGCAAATGAGAGGCGTACAAAACATTTAGGAGGGGATCATATGACTAAGCCAGTTACGAAGAAGCAGGTTATGAGACTCGTAGGTAAGCAGATCATTGCAGTAAAAAAGGACGGTACTCAGGTGACAGGGAAACTGCTTCGTGTATCCGGAAATCGTCTGATATTACAACGCGTAAGTGGTAAAAAAGTACAAACCAAAGCAATCATTCCTTTAGTGTTGTTTGATTTGCTAGCTATTGGTACAGCACCTTATGCTTTTGGTGGTGGCTATGGCGGTGGAGCGCCTTATGGCGGAGGTCCTGGCTATGGTAATCCTTATGGAGGTTACGGGTACGGAGGCACACCCTATCCACCTTTCGGATTCTTTTAAGTTCAGTTGAAATTCGATTTAACTAGATGAACCTTTTCTCCAATTCGTAACAGAAGCTTAGGGATTGATAACGGGCTACGCTGTAGCCCAATTTTTGATAAAAGGCAAGAGCTGCTGTGTTTCCTAAATCGACGGATACCTTAGCCCGATGACATCCGCGTGATAGTGCAAATCGTTCTGCTCGATCCATGAGCATATTCCCCAAGTGTTTGCGCCGTGCTGCGGGTGCTATGGCTAACATATCGATATAAAGTAAATCACCATGCAGCAGGAAATGGACAAACCCCATTGGATCACTCTCATAGTCGGGACAGGCGACTAAGGTGATACCGTGTCCCAGACGACGGGGGATATCTTTTTTGATTTTGGCAATTTCAGTCTTTGGTAAATGAGATAATGGTACAAGCTGTCGCTCGATTAAATCAAGGATAATGACGTCATCCTGCTTGGGTCGACGATAACGGATCATAGAGCGCCCCCTTTCTACGCATTGTCGTACATCATATGTCGGGAGCGTGGTGGGGGTTCCCAGCACGTAGAAGTAGGAGTTGTGACAATATTAAAAATAAGGGTATTGACTTATCCATGTTAGGAATCATATAATGTGTCTAAACATTTTATCGAACATACATGTATCGGCAATGATGAGGACGAAGTTTTAAGGGCTCTTTTGCTCAGAGAGTGTGAGGATCTGCTGCAACCTCCACCGAAATCCCTTATATACGAGCTCACCTCGGAGCTGTTTTCCTGAAAGGTCTACTGGCTAGAGTGGTGGAATTATTAGGGGAAATCGTTTAGTCCGCGTTAGGGACTTCAGGTTACAGAGATTAGGGCCCTTGCCTACATCGATGGATTTTTGTATACCTGATAAGGCGTTGCATCGCGAGATGTAATGCAAACATGGGTGGTACCACGGAAGATCAACCTTTCGTCCCTCACGCGCTAATACTGTGCGTGGGAGGCGAAAGGTTTTTTTGTTTTATAAGGAACCATTTGCTGATGTATAAAGGACGGTCCGTCATTTGCATAATGAATGTTAAATATCGGAGGAGGAATACTGATGAGCGCGCAAATACCGGAATTACGGTCTACTGAGCAGTTAAAAGAAAAATGGATGGAGCCGGAGGTCATTTCCGGTTCCGAGATATTACTCCGCAGCCTTGTATTAGAAGGTGTAGACACTGTATTCGGATATCCGGGTGGAGCTGTACTGTACATCTATGATGCATTGTACGGTTTTACGGATTTCAATCACGTGTTAACACGTCATGAGCAAGGTGCTATTCATGCAGCTGACGGTTACGCTAGAGCAAGTGGCAAACCAGGGGTATGTATAGCTACCTCAGGTCCCGGAGCAACGAATCTTGTAACAGGTATTGCTACAGCATATATGGACTCCACTCCATTGGTTGTAATCACAGGTAACGTATTCTCCAGCCTGATCGGTACAGATGCTTTCCAGGAAGCAGACATTACCGGGATAACGATGCCAATTACTAAGCATAGCTACTTTGTAAGAGATGTTGAGGATCTCCCGCGTGTTATACATGAAGCTTTTCATGTGGCGAATACCGGTCGTAAAGGTCCAGTGTTGATCGATATTCCGAAAGACGTGTCAGCAGCGAAGACGTTGTTCACACCAGTGAAAACAGTGAATCTTCGGGGCTACAATCCTTGTACAGTTCCAAACAAACTGCAGCTTGATAAATTGGTTCGTGCGATTGCGGTTGCTGAACGTCCGATCATCATTGCAGGTGGTGGAGTCATTTACTCCGGAGCACATGAAGCTATGTTCGAATTCGTGAAACGGACAGAGATTCCAATTACTACAACCTTGCTGGGTCTCGGAGCTTTCCCTAGTGCAGAAGAACTTTGGATGGGAATGCCGGGTATGCATGGTACGTATACCGCGAATAATGCGATCCAACAGTGCGATTTGCTCATTAATATCGGTGCACGTTTTGATGACCGTGTTACTGGCAGACTGGACGGCTTCGCGCCAAAAGCCAAAATCGTGCATATCGACATAGACCCTGCAGAAATCGGGAAAAATGTATCACCTGATATTCCGATTGTAGGCGATGTGAAAACGGTATTGGAAATGCTGAATCCTGAGGTTGGCCGCGCATCTAATGCTGATGCTTGGAGAACACAGATTGCTCAGTGGAAGCTAGATCAGCCGCTTCGGTATAAGGATTCAGAAACAGAGCTTAAACCACAATGGGTGATTGAAATGATCAATGACACCACTAAAGGTGAAGCGATTGTTACAACGGATGTTGGTCAGCATCAAATGTGGGCTGCACAATACTATAAGTTCAATCATCCGCGTTCATGGATTACTTCAGGCGGTCTTGGAACGATGGGCTTCGGATTCCCGTCAGCTATCGGTGCACAGATGGCACATCCTGAACGGTTGGTAGTATCGATTAATGGTGATGGCGGCATGCAAATGTGTTCCCAAGAGCTAGCGATATGTGCGATTAACAATATACCAGTCAAAATTGTAGTAATTAACAATCAGGTGCTTGGCATGGTTCGCCAATGGCAGAATCTTATCTATGATAAACGTTACAGCTTTACAGACCTCGCAGGCAGTCCGGACTTCGTTAAGCTGGCTGAGGCCTATGGTGTAAAAGGTCTACGGGCGACGAATAAGGAAGAAGCACGTGATGCATGGCAGAAAGCACTGGAAACACCGGGTCCAGTATTGGTAGAATTCGTTGTTCCAAAAGACGAGAATGTCTACCCGATGGTAACTCAAGGTTCAACCATCGATCATATGCTGATGGGGGATGAATAACAGTGACAAGACATACGATTTCTGTACTCGTAAATGACCAGCCGGGTGTGCTTCAACGGGTGTCGGGTTTGTTCGGTCGCCGCGGATTTAATATTGAGAGTATAACGGTTGGCCAGTCTGAAGAGGTTGGATTGTCCCGGATGGTTATCGTTACTCTTGGAGACCAGCATACGCTTGAACAAATCGAGAAGCAGCTCTACAAGTTAATTGATGTAATTAAAGTCGTTGATCTTGGATCTAAGCCCATGGTTGCTCGTGAGCTGGCTCTGATTAAAGTGAATGCCGATCCAAGTGAGCGTCCGGAAATTATGGGCGTTGTAGAAACCTTCCGGGCTTCAGTTGTTGATATTGGCAGCACTACATTGTTAGTACAGGTAGTTGGAGATACAGTGAAGATTGATGCGATGATCGAGCTTTTGAAACCTTATGGAATCAGAGAGCTGTCTCGCACGGGTATTACGGCTATGGTACGCGGTAACTCTTAAATAGTTTATTTTGCGACTTTAACGGATTACTGCTTGATTGCATTAATCTGATATGATATGAATGAACTTCCCGCTAAAGAGCGGGAGCTTGAGGAGCAGCTAGATCTTCTATGATTCCAGTTCTCTTGAAGCACCCGCTCTTTATGATGGGTCTCAAATTAAAGGAGGATATTGACAATGGCAGTTACAACGTACTATGAACAGGATGCAGAACTTAGTGTATTAAAAGGAAAGACAATTGCGGTAATCGGGTACGGTAGCCAAGGACATGCCCAAGCACAAAACCTGCGTGACAGTGGTCTTCAAGTTGTCATCGGTCTTCGTGAAGGTAAATCTTTTGAAACTGCGAAAAATGACGGTTTTGAAGTATTGCCAGTAGCTGAAGCAGTATCCCGTGCAGATGTTGTGCAAATCCTAATGCCAGATGAAACACAGGCTTCGGTATATAAAAATGAAGTAGAACCAAACCTCAAAAAAGGCGCAGCTTTGATGTTCTCCCACGGCTTTAACGTACACTTTGGACAAATCGTTGCTCCTAAAGATGCAGACGTGTTGCTTGTAGCACCAAAATCTCCAGGTCACATGGTTCGTCGTACTTATGTTGAAGGCTTTGGCGTTCCTGGCTTGATTGCTATCGAACAAGATGCAACTGGAAAAGCTAAAGAAATCGGTCTTGCTTATGCAAAAGGTATCGGCTGTACACGCGCAGGGGTTATCGAAACTTCCTTCCGTGAAGAAACCGAAACTGACTTGTTCGGTGAACAAGCTGTACTTTGCGGTGGTGTATCCGCACTGATCAAAGCTGGCTTCGAAACATTGACAGAAGCAGGATATGCTCCTGAGATGGCTTACTTCGAATGTCTGCACGAATTGAAGCTGATCGTTGACATGGTATACGAAGGCGGATTGTCCAGCATGCGCGATTCTATCAGTAACACTGCTGAGTACGGTGACTATGTAACTGGACCACGTATTGTAACTGAAGATACTAAAAAAGCTATGAAAGCTGTTCTGACAGATATTCAAGAAGGTAAATTCGCTCGTGACTTTATCCTTGAGAACCAATCCGGACGTGCTTTCCTTACCGCTACTCGCCGCAACGAAGCTGCTCACCCAGTAGAAGTTGTAGGTAGCCAATTGCGTGAAATGATGCACTGGATTAAGAAATAATCATAATCATACTTATGATTAAATAGTATTACCTTCAAATGCGGCCGTGACTTTGCGAGCCGCATTTGAGAGTTTCAGCACAATTTTTGGGAGGTGCTTAGCATGCGGAAAATTTATGTGTTCGATACGACACTGCGAGATGGAGAGCAGTCACCAGGTGTGAACCTCAACACGCGTGAGAAAGTGGAGATCGCTTACCAGTTAGAGAAGCTGGGAATTGATCGCATGGAAGCGGGTTTTCCTGCAGCTTCTCCAGGTGATCTAGCTTCTGTTAATGCGGTGGCAAGAGCTGTGAAGAACGTCACGGTAATCGGCCTTTCTCGTTCTAGAGAGACAGATATTGATGCTGTAAAAGAAGCACTACAGGGAGCGCAGGACCCTTGTATTCATATTTTTCTGGCTACATCTCCTATTCACCGCCAGCATAAGCTACGGATGGATAAGGCTCAGGTGCTGGAAACTGCACAGTCTGCTATCCGATACGCTAAAAAATATTTCCCTAAGCTCGAGTTTTCATTAGAAGACGCGGGCCGTACGGAGTATGATTTCATGGCTGAAATGGTCGGCATGGCTATCCGGGAAGGCGCTAATGTTGTTAATATCCCGGATACTGTAGGTTATTTGAATCCTTCGGAGTACGGAGCTATCTTTAAATATCTAAAAGAGAATGTGCCTGATATTGAACGCGTACAGCTTAGTGCCCATTGTCATAACGATCTTGGTATGGCTACAGCAAATACGCTGGCTGCGATTCAGAATGGTGCAGATCAGATCGAAGGAACGATCAACGGTATCGGTGAACGTGCCGGGAACACAGCGATTGAAGAAGTTGCGCTAGCGCTTGAGACACGGGCTGAATTTTTTGGTGCAAAAACATCGCTTACGTTATCTGAGATCTCTCGCACAAGCCGTCTGGTCAGCAAGCTTACAGGTATGGTGGTTCCAGGGAATAAAGCGATTGTAGGAGCTAACGCATTTGCTCATGAATCGGGTATTCACCAGGACGGGATGCTAAAAGAGAAAACTACCTACGAGATCATGACACCGGAGACTATTGGACTTAAAGAGAGCAAGCTGGTACTCGGCAAACACTCTGGACGGCACGCTTTCCGCGATAAGTTGAGTGATCTTGGGTATGATTTGTCCGAAGAAGAGCTGAACACCGCTTTTTCTAGATTTAAGGATTTGGCAGATAAGAAAAAAGAAGTATCAGATGAAGATATTTTGGCTTTGATTGAAGAGAAATTAATTGATACGCCAGAAGTCTTTAAGCTGCAAACGATGTTCGTTACTTATGGTAATGAAGCTGTTCCAACCGCCAAGGTTATTATTGCGGGTCCGGAAGACCAGCCGATTGTAGCTGAGGCCGAAGGTAATGGTTCAGTAGATGCCATCTACAATGCTATTGATAAAGCCACGAATGAGGAAGTTACCCTTGGAGATTATTCGATTAAATCGGTCTCCCGTGGTAAAGATGCGCAGGGTGAGGTTCATGTGGTGCTTTCGCAGGGAGAAGTAGCTGCACAAGGCCGTGGACTTAGCACCGATATTCTAGAAGCAAGTGCCCGCGCTTATATTGATGCGCTGAACAAGCTTCTGGAGAAGCGTAAGACTTACACCAAACGTGATCACGCTAGTCTATAAGATGTACAATGTTATTTTTATTTTCCACTAAGTAGTAAATACGACAGGGATATGCGAGTTATTGCGCATATCCCTGTTTTTTTTGCAATAAAAAGATCTCCAAGACTGCAATAGGACGCTGTTCAGATTATGTATAGATGGACTATTTACAATAGTTGTTAGGTTGCAAATTTATATCATGAGAAAGAGTCAAGGAGGTTAATGCGGGGGAGTAGAGTACGGGATTCAAAGGATAAAGCTTAGGAAAAGCACGATAAACGGAGTGACAAAGGAGGCATTTTTAATAATGTTATCAAAAAAGAAAATTAGCGCATTGCTCGTAGTATTCTTGCTTGTGACGCAATGGGCTTACAGCTTTGGCTTTGGAGTCAATTCGCAGGCATATGCGAGTGGCAACGGTACTGTAATTGGAGATGACCTCATTACTAGTGTTACGCTTGCTGTATACACCGATGATAAATACACAAATACGGTTACAGAAAGCGTATATGAACTTGATTCCTATTCGGAATTGAACTATACATGGTCACTTCCAGATGGGCATGGATATAAGGATGGGTCCACCTATACCTTTGATCTTCCAACACAGTTTGAACTTTATAACGATCTGAATGGTGATCTTATTTTTGACGATGAGCCTGTAGGGACTTATACCGTCGACAAAAATACTAACCGCGTTGTATTTACATTTAATGCTTATATCGAAACTCACGATAAAGTGGGAGGGACTTTCTCCGTAAGGTCGCTTTTGAGCTCCAAGAAAATTACAGGCTCCACGAAGCAAACCCTGATTTTCCCGATACAAGGCGGTACTCAGACTATTGAGCTTAATTTTAAGCCGAAGGTTAGCTCTACTATAGAAAAAGACGGTTCGCCTAAGCCGCAGTATTATAATCCAACAAGCATCGCTTGGACGGTTGATGTGAATAAGGCACTGGAAAGCGTAAAAAATGCAGTTGTCACCGACACACTCCCTGCGGGATTATCACTGAATACGGTATCTATTGCAGTTTATGAGCTTGATGTGAAGGTCGATGGGACTGTGAGTCTTGGCAATCTAGTGGACAGCAGCAAGTATGATGTATCAGGATCCACTTTGGGAGAGTTAAAGCTGAAATTTGCGGATAACCCGCTTACTAAGGCTTACCGGATTGGCTTCACTACGGATATTACTGGTACTGGTGTAGATGCGAAAACCTTTTTGAATGAGGCAGTCTTAACAGGAGAAAACGGATTTTCTAAAAAGGCTAGCACTACAGTTACAGTAGGACGTGGCAAACCACTATCGAAAGAGTCCACCAATTACGATGCAGCGAATCAGGTGATTTCCTGGGCTGTTAATTTCAATTACAATGAAAAAACAATTTTAGCGGCAAATGCTATTTTGAAGGATACATTCAATAACACCCAAGATCTAATTCTCAACTCGGTTAAAGTTTATCCTGTAACGATCGACAGTAATGGCAACGGGGTTAAAGGCGCGGAAATCGCTTCAAGCGAATATACAATAACTCCAACAACTGCACCGGGATTAAATGGTTTTGATCTGAAATTTAACAATGATATAAATTCTGCCTACCGTATTGAATATCAGACAAAGGCAAATGGCAGAGTATTTGATGATGGCAAGATTACGAACAAGATTACTTATGATGGAAAAACAGAAACGGGTTACAGTGATATCAAGCAGCAAATTCTCCATAAAAATTATAGCAACGTTAATTATGCGACTAAGACCCTCGATTGGACTATCCAAATTAACGATGACAGCAAGACTATGGAAAATCTAGTGGTGACAGATACTTTTGGCAATGCTGGATTAAAGCTTGTCCCGGGTACATTAAAGGTTCAACCAACTAAAGGTGGAACTGCTACCGTCCATAGTGTTGTTTACAATGCACATGATCCGGTTGCAGTAAACGATGGATTTGTGATTACTTTTAATGCGCCGATAAATGAGCCTTACACAATTACTTATACAACAAGCTTTAACTATGATTGGCTGGCTCCGGGCAAAACTCAATTCACTAATACAGGTGCACTCGATTGGAAAGAAATGGTTAATGGGGTGCAGGAGTCTAAGCATAAAGAAGCGACCGTAACCTTTAATCCAAGAGATGAGGTTAAAAACAATGGGAAGAAGAGTGGTTCCTACAATGCTGTAACTAAGGAAATCACTTGGAACATTGGGGCTAATTATAATCAGAAAACGTTAAACCAAGCTCAACTGGTTGATACCATTTCAGCTGGCCAAGTTGTAAATATGGATTCTGTCAAAGTGAATAAATGGGAGTATGGAAAGGATGGAAATCCTTCTCCTCAAGCTAGTGTGAATTCCGCGGACTATAAAGTGGAGCTGGATGGCAGTGAGCTTAAGGTGACATTTAATAAAACGATTAATTATGCGTTCTACGTCACTTTCAAAACAACGTTCGCGGATCAAGCGATTGATTCAAATGAAATTAAAAATACAGCTACGTTATATGACGGTGCGAAAGTAGAGTCCGCTAAACTGCAAGCTTCTGTTAATATCCCTCAGGGCGGGGAATACGTTAACAAAGAAGGTGCACAGGATGGAAATAAAATACATTGGACGGTTTACATCAACCGTAACCAATCTTTTGTAAAAGAAGCGGTAATTACGGATATTCCAAGCGACAATCAAATCCTGCTGTCCAATACATTCCATGTCTACAAAACGAAAGTTGCAAGCAATGGGGATGTAACATCGACCAACCAAGAATTGGTGAGTGGTACAGATTATAAGCTGGAAATCACTACGGATAATGACGGAAAAGAAAGCTTTAAGCTTAGTTTCCTGAAGGATATTTCCGAAGCTTATATTTTGAAATATGACTCCCTGATCACAGCACAAAACAATGATAAGGTAACCAATAAGGTTAGTTTCGATGGTAAAAACATCAAAGTAGTTCCAGGTGTAAGCACCGAGGAAATTATCGTTAAGCTCTCTAGCGGCTCCGGCACAGGAAGCGGCGTAAGAGGACCGTTGACGATTACCAAAGTAGAAGACGGGAATACGAGTAAGGTGTTAAGTGGGGCCGTTTTTGATCTGTATCGGGTAGTTGATGCCGATAAGATCTGGATTAAGGAAGGCACTACGGATACAAACGGGATACTTGAATTTACCAAACTAACAGGTGGGAAATATATATTAATTGAGAAAACAGCGCCTGCTGGTTATGTTCTTGATCAAACACCACATGAAGTGACTATTTCTTCGACGACAGGGATAAGCCTTGAGGTAAAAAACAAAGTTCCGACACCAACAGCAACGCCTATACCGACCGTAACGCCCGCACCAACGGTAACACCAACGCCAGCGCCAACAGCAACACCAACGTCGACACCGACAGCAACACCAACGTCGACGCCGACAGCAACACCAACGTCGACACCGACAGCAACACCAACGTCGACGCCGACAGCAACACCAACGTCGACGCCGACAGCAACACCAACGTCTACGCCAGAGGAACCGACAGGTCCTATCTGGACACCATCACCGACACCGACACCGACACCGGAAGTAGTCGTTACTTCTACACCAACAGCAACACCAGTTGTGGTGGCAACACCTTCGCCAACACCGATGGTAACGCCAGTGTCGACGGCAACGCCAACGGTTACGCCAACAGCTACTCCAAGCCAGCCTGTGGCAACTAGTACGCCTGTTGTTCCGCAGGTAACCCCACCTGTGCAGAAAGAGATTACCAATGAAGATGTTCCTATTGAAGGTGAAATTCCACTTGGGGGAGTGCCAAGCTTGGGAGATGAGCCGGGACATGGTAAAGTGACTATTACTAAGGATGGCAAATGGGTCTACACACCTGATCCGGGCTATATTGGTAAAGATAAGTTCACCATTATTGTTACAGATGAGAATGGAAATGAAGAAGAAATCCTCATAGAGATTGATGTGGAGGAAGTACCAAAGGGTACAGTTACTGAGCCGGGAAATAACAGCAATAAACCGACTCAGCTTCCGAAAACAGGAGAAGACAGCGCGTTTCCGATCTACTTGGCTGGTGGTAGTCTGGTGCTTTTAGGGTTTGTCTTAACAAGACGATTCAAACGTAATAACTAGGAAGGTAATAATAAAGACACCCGGTTTTATCCGGGTGTCTTTATTATGTCTTGATAGGTTATTTAGCTCATCGCACTCTATGGTTAAGCTGCTCCCATTGCTCGTACCATTGCTCAACGCTGGCTGGAAGGCCAAGGTTAAGTTCCTTTTGGAACAAATCCTTGAGCAGCTTGTACTGCTCTTCCACAGCGGAACGTTCTCCAATGCTGTCGTAGACCTTCATTAATCCTAAATGCCCTTGTTCAAAATAAGGCTGTAACTGCACTACTCGTTGATAGACAGTAACGGCCTCGGCAATTCTGTTGCTTTCTATATAAAATTGGGCTATGCCCATTGCATGGTGCAACCAAATGGTACGAAGACGTTGCCGCTCACTTTCAGCCCATAAATAATCATAATCGTCATAGTAATCTCCAGAATAAAGCTCGAATAAAACTTGATGCTCCGCACAATTAACTTCACTGATGGTTTCCAGAGCCAGGATACCCTGTTCCCACTTATCTACATCAATCAACATTGATCCGGTTTCAAGGGTATAGCCTTCCCCCCCGCTAAGGTTGCTGATATGCAGGTCGACTTCATTCTGCTTTAAGCATTGCCGGACTTGATAAATTGTTGTATAGAGATGGGTAGAGGCCTTTTTCAGATTGAAGTCTGGCCACAGCAGTTCAATCAGCATGTCTTTACTTACGAAGCGGTTGCGATTATGGAGCAAAAAGGCAAATAACTCTTGGGCCTTAGAGGTTCTCCAACGCAGATTATTCAGAGATTGTCCGCCTCGTTCAAAACGAAGCGATTGAAGACAACGAATGGTTACCTCTTCTTTTGCAATTATGAGTTTTGGTGCAAGTGACAATCTTTCTTCTAACCGCTGGACAGCTTTCAATAGTCGGTCATTTCGCACAGGCTTCAAAATATAATCGAGCGCATTAATCTCAAAAGCCTCCACAGCATAATGGTTATACGCGGTTACGAAGATAATATTTGCATTTGGACAGGCCTCTTGGAGCATCTCCGCAGCTTGAAGACCATTAATTTCAGGCATTTCAATATCAATAAAAATAACGTCAGGATGATAAGACGGAGCCTCTTGAATGGCCTGTGAGGGGTCCGTATAGGAAGCGGCTATATGTAAAGATGGTATTTTTTTTAACATAAACTCTAATTTCACAAGGGCAAGCCGTTCATCGTCAACTAATATTGCCTGAATCATTATTAATCACCACTCAGATATAGTATTTTAGCCAAAATACGTCGAATCCTTACTTGATATTTCGGTTCACAATAGTTTGTCTGTTAATCAGAAGGTTTTCGAAGCGGATTTTTTTTGTCAGAAGGAATAATAAAACTCACAGAAGTTCCTTTCCCTTCGGAGCTTTTAATCTGCAGCCCTTTTCCGTAGACCCGCAACAGCCGTTTATGTGTATTTAAAAATCCGATTCCTCTTGCATCATTAGACGGATTGCTGAGCAACTGCTGGAGTTGTTCGTTTTTCATGCCTTGGCCATTGTCTGATATCGTGATTTCAATATCGCCAGCTTGTTCCTTGATGGTTATGGACACCGTTCCTCCTTGGGAGCGACTCAAAATACCGTGCCGGACAGCATTTTCAACCAGTGGCTGTATAGTCAGGGGCGGCAGCTGAAAATGCAAGCTTTCCTCATAATCCCAAAGAATGGTCATCCTATCTTCAAAGCGCTCCTTTTCTATGTAGAGGTAGGCATGAACAAGCTCAAGCTCTCGTTCAATCGGTATCATAGGCTCAGCATTCAGGAAATTGAAGCTTAAACGCAAATAAGAGCTGAAGGCATCCACAAGGTGACTCATTCTATTAATATCAAAAGAAGCCAGCGCAGATATTGAATTTAATGTGTTGAACAAGAAATGTGGTTGTATTTGCGCTTGAAGATAGGCAGCTTCCACACGAAGCCGTTCGTTTACGGACTGTTTTAGATCTGTTAAGGAGCGTACACGGGCCTTCAGCTCTATTGCATTCATAGGCTTCATTACATAGTCATTTGCACCTGAAATAAAACCGGTATAAATATCTTCCGCTTGGCCTCGTGCCGTCAGAAGCAGAATGGGAAGCTCAGCAATGGTGTAACGTTCACGAATTCTATGCGCCAGCTCATACCCGGACATTTGTGGCATCATTACATCTGTAATAATTAAATCCCACTGAACGGTATCCAGCAATAGTAAAGCATCGTTTCCGCTGGTCACCGTAACGATTTCATAGTCCTTGATGGAAAGTACGTTGGTAAGTATTTTTAGATTAACCGGATCATCATCTACAGCCAGAAGCTTGGGTCTCCTTCCATGGGCTGATGAAACGATACCCGGTGCGGTTAATTTGGATAAAGTGATCATAGATGGCGTGTCTGAGAATTCAGTCATAGAGGGCAGTTCTGAACTCAATACCCGGCTGGTTGAATCGTATAATGGCATTGTGAATGTAAAGGTAGTACCTTCTCCAAGTGTAGAGACTACACTTATTTTCCCGCCGTGAAGTTCAACTAACTGCTTGCTGGTGCTTAATCCAAGCCCGATGCCACCGCTAACTTCGTTCATGCTGGAATCGCCCTGTTCATAGGGCTGGAAAGCTCTGAGCAACGTCTCCTCGTTCATGCCAAGACCCGTATCCGTAATATGAATCTGCGCCGATTTTTTATGAATATCTGCATGGATTCTTATCGTGCCTACAGTCGTATATTTAACAGCATTTTGAAGCAGATTGAACAAGATCTGAATGAGTCTTTTTTCATCAGCCACAATAGAAGGGAATGAATCTGGTATTTCTGAGATTAAGGTTAAAGATTTCCCTTCCGTTAAGAATTTGAACATATCAAGCACACCCACTGCGAAGGATTGGATCTTAAGTTCTCTGAGCTGCAATTGTATATTGCTTTCACGGAGCTGGGATTGATCCCGCAGATCGTCTACCAGAAGGGACATACGTCTTCCAACGGTAATGAGCAGTTTTAAATTCTCAGCATTTTGATGCGTTACAGTATCACGCTCGCTGTCCAGGACAGTTTCGGCAATGTTAATGATACTGTACAGCGGATTTTTTAATTCATGTGAGGTGTTAGCCAAAAAAGCATCCTTTTGTGTAACACTTCTCTGCAGGCTGTGCGCCAGTTTTTCTGTCTCCTTGGTATTCCAGTGATATCGCTTAAATCCAAAAGTCGCAAAGCACAAAAAGGCGATAATTAGATCAAAAGGATAATAGGTAACGTTAACCCAGTTATAATTCTTGAACATTCCCCAAAGTGTGCTGTTAACGATGGCAAACATAGATAACAACAGGAAAATAGAGCCTTCGTAATTTTTAACAATAGATCTCAGAAAAAGAATTACGACACCTAATGCTAAAACTAATAAATTTATGCCGAAAATCAGTGTGTGAAATTCATAATAGTGAACAACGGGTCCAAATAATATGAACAGGATGTCTACTACGGACAGGATGGTTAGGATACGAATACTTTTTATTTTTAAATCCGCGAACAAAAGATGTTTGCTTGTCTGCAGGATAAAAATAAATACAGCAATATAAGAGATAAAAAATAGCTTGAAATTCCATTGATAGTTCAAGGGAAATACGTGCAATAAAAGCCTGTCATCATCTATGAGTACGGTAGTTATAGCGGATATTACCAGTAGAAAAAAATAGATCAACATCTTTTGCCGCAGCCCAATTATATATAAAATAACAGCATATACAGCGTGCAGTATTAGAACAACACATAATAGCAACTGTAGGCTAATAGAGAGCAGTCTTTCCTGTGTTAAAGCTTTTTCGCTGCCAAAAACAATCGTTTTAGAAATTCCTCCCGTTTGGGAAAAGGAATAGTTGGCTACATGGATCACAATTTCAAGTTCACTTTTATCGGTTGTAAAGGATACTGAATAAGGCAGTATGTACGGAATATAGTGTTCTTTACTCTCAGCAGGAGTGCCAGAGCTGTCCAGCCGTTCACCGTTGATATACACTTCTGAAGAGGACCGAGCTCCGGAAATTAGAAGACTATAGGATTGCTTCTTATGATTATCTGTTAGGACACGTAGCCGATAGGAGCCGTAGCCATAAGCAGATTTATCGCTATCGCTAAGGGCATCTTTCCAGTTCCCCGGGACTTGTATATATTTTGCAGGAGCAGCAGTTACAGATTGTTCGTTGAATGAAGGAAGCAGCATACCCGGATAGAACTCCCACTGCCCATTTAAAATAAGGAGTTTGTCCTGATTCCATTGTTTATCCCGTAAATCCAACACACCATTGATCAGTGGTGGTTGTGTGGTGTGCGGAGAAATCTTTACCCATAGGATACGGAATCCAGTGAGTACAATAAGAAACAATGCGATAATTAAGAAGAGTTTTCTTTTAGTCATAGTAGTTAAACATTATTCGACAACAAACTATATATTCCTCTCTTCAGCCTATTTCAAAAAAACCAAAAAAATTTATGTATAGGTTGCAGGGGAGAACGATTGGTTGGCGTCTAACGTTATGAAGGTGAAGGAGGGGAGAAAGCTGGAAGAGGCAGAATGGATTGCTGCTGTGCTGAACGGTCAACATCAAGCCTTTGGGCATTTGGTGACACGTTACCAAGGCATGGTATACAGAGTATGCGTCAAAATCACAGGAGAAGCCGAATCGGCCAAAGATATGGCCCAGGAGGTTTTTATAAAAGCATATAAAGCGCTCCCCTCTTTCAGAGGACAATCCTCCTTCTCGACATGGCTGTATCGGATTGCCTACCGAACCTGTCTGGACTGGAAACGGGCCAACGATAGGGAGTGGAAGTACCGAAGTGCAGCTGATTACACAGAAAATGATTGGGTAACGTCTCAAACTCCGGAGCATGAGGTACTTGAGCAGGAAACATCAGCTGAATTAGGTGAGAATGTGAATAGTCTGGCGGAACCGTACCGGTCGGTCGTCCAGCTGTACTATTTTCAGCGAAATTCCTATCAAGAGATTGCAGAGCAAAAGGGAGTTTCCGTGAAAACAATCGAATCGCAGCTTTATCGAGCCAGACAGATGATGCGTAAACAAAGGGAGGAATGGCGATGAATTGTGCAATAGTGAAGGAATGGATGCCACATTATATAGACGGCCTACTGTCTCCAGAGATGGAGCTGAGTATCCGATTGCACATAGAGTCATGTCCTGATTGCGCAGAGTGGCTGGAGGAAGCCAAAGCAATGTCGGAGCTGTGGTCGGAAATGGATGCTGACAGAGAACAGTTGCAGGCGCAGATGGACTTCCCGGATCTCGCAGCAGATGTTATGACACATATTGAGCAGCTCGAAACAGGGCGCAGATCACGAGCGACTAAGGCAACCAATGTAAGACGTCGTTCTGCCCCAAAAACCTCATGGATTCATTATGGAGTGGCTGCTTGCCTCAGTTTGTTATTGTTGCAGTTTGGGGTATTTGAGAATTTGGCCTATGGCATTACCGAAATAAACGGCCATATGTCGAATTCAGTAACCCAGTGGTTTGGTGGCTTTGGGAGATAGTAATAAAATAATTGATCATCAATAGATGTTTAAATTGGCTAAAGTTTTGCTACCCAAATTTTAGGAGGATGTATTATGATTAAGAAGAGACGTTGGCTCACTTTTATGCTGGCTATGATACCTGGAGTAGGTCATTTGTACTTAGGCTTTAAAAAGCAGGGTTTACAGTTTATGATCGGGGCCTCCTTATGTATAATGTTTATTCCGTCCGAGCCCTTGATCTTCCCGTTTGCCCTGGCGGCGCTGTGGTTTTATCAGTTGTTTGATGCCCTGCAGAAGGCGGCTTGGATGAAAATAACGGCTGCTGAACACGAACGAATGATGTTTCATCCAGACAGCTTCGGAGCCCCTTGGACCATGGGTATGTCCTCTATGCCTGGATATCCACATGAAGAGATCAATCCAGCTTGGGTGGGAATCGGCTGTGTTGTTGCTGGGTTCCTTATGTTGGTAATCACAGCTTTCCCTACCCTTTGGGATATGCTGACTGAGATCAACATCGGCACGATCTTATTATCAGTGGGTCTGATTGCGTACGGACTGAAGATGTTAAGGAACAATACGAGAGCATAAGAAACGGGGATTTAACTATGGGGAGATGGAAAATAGGAAGTTTCACAGCAGCCTTGGGCTGCATTGCCCTTGGTGTCATTATCGTGATGGCTCAGTATGATATGATCAGCTATGAGGTGCTTGGTTTTTTATGGCCGGCGTTGTTGGTCTTATTCGGACTTGAGATGTTGATTAGACTTTTTATCAAATCCGATGTCAAAAGCCGTGTAAGCGGCTGGGCCATCCTGTTAATTATTGTGCTGATCGGAGCAAGTGGTGCTCAGACAGTAATGGCCGGAGGTTCACTCAGCAATCTGATCGGTAATACACATCTAACTCCGCTTAGTGGGAATGTGGAAGTGAAAGAGAATATTACGACGCTCAAAATCGTACTTCCAAGTGGAAAAGTAAAGGTTGAGGGTGTAGCTGGAAGCTCTTTGGATTATGAGGGAAGTTTACTGCTGCCTGGAAAATCGCAAAGTGATGCTGAAAGTGCATTAGAAAAGAAATGGAAGGTTAGTACTGAAGGAGATACACTGATTATGGAGCTCGATACCGATCATAATTGGTTCTCTAACATTCAGTTTGGATTCAATACCAAAAGTCCTTATTTAAATATAAGTGCACCCAATAACCTTGCTGTTGAGGTTGAGACAAGTGATGGCTCTATAGAAGCCTGGAATCTTAAGTCAGGTATAGAGGTTGAGACAAGTAATGGTGCATTAAATATTCATGATATTGTCGGCGAAGTGGATGCGCATACCAGCAATGGGTCACTATCCGTACAGAATATCCAAGGTGAAGTTGAACTTGTGAGCTCTAATGGAGCCATAGTATTGGATAACATTGATGGGGCGTTGTCAGCCAAGAGCAGCAATGGCAAAATTACTATAAACTCAGCAGTGACCGGAAACTGGAAATGTACATCCAGTAACGGAAAGATTATAGTGGGCTTACCGGCCGTGTCGGATGCGAAGATTATTGCAGATACAAGTAATGGCTCGCTGAAGGGGAATGTACCCTGGGATCGGGACGGCGATAGCTATGGTACCGCTGTGCTTGGTAAAGCTACGTATACTGTGGATTTAAGCACGAGTAATGGAAGTGTGACCGTGGACACAGCTGAATAAGTATGAGTAAAAGGGAGCTGAGGCTTCAGCGAATGGATTCTGCTGAGGCCTCAGCTCCTTTTATGATAGAACTTACCTACCAAGCATAGGCTTTAGGGGCTTCACCGCCGGGTCCAGGGAATATTTCATCTAGTCGTTTAAGCACAGCTTCATCTAGTACAATCTCAAGACTGCGCAGCGCACTCTCGAATTGCTCCAGTGTGCGGGGGCCGATAATAGGAGCTGTTACAGCAGGATTAGCCAGTAGCCAAGCAAGAGCGACATTATCCTGTGGTTCTCCCAGCTCCATACATAAGCTGGAAAAAGCCTCAAGCTGGCTCTTGTGCTGCTCTACACGATCTGCATTTCCGCCACTTCGGCTGCCCTCTATTTTTTTGAGTGCATTTCTTCCGAGAAGACCTCCATCGAGTGGACTCCAAGGAATAATACCTAGCCCCAGATGGCGAGCGGCTGGCAAAACTTCAAGTTCAGGAAGCCGACAGGTCAGACTGTATTTATGCTGCTCTGAGACTAGTCCAAGAAAACCACGAGCCTTTGCTTCTTGTTGTGCTATGGCGATATCCCAGCCTGCAAAGTTACTGGAACCGACATAACCAATCTTGCCTTGACTCACAGCCAGCTCGAAAGCCCCCCAGAGCTCTTCCCAGGACGTACTGCGGTCTATATGATGCATCTGGTACAATTCAATATGATCGGTCTGAAGACGCTGCAGGGACCCTTCAAGATGGCGACGAATGATATATGAGGATAATCCTTCTTCATCATTAGGACCATCAAGCTTATCATTCATGGCTCCATAAACTTTGGTGGCTAGTACAACCTTTTCCCGCCGCCCGCCGCCTTGTTTAAACCAGCGTCCGATAATGGTTTCAGTCAGGCCAGAATTTTCGCCCCAGCCGTAAATGTTAGCGGTATCAAAAAAATTAACACCTGCATCCAGTGCAGCGTCCATGATGCGGAAGGCTTCTTTTTCATCCGTCTGTGGGCCAAAATTCATCGTTCCTAGACATAGGCGACTGACCTTCATGCCGGATTTGCCAAGCTTTGTATAATGCACTTCGCATTCACTCCTTTGATAGATGACTTCATAGTAATTGTAAACATCTTCAGAACTAAGAGCAAATATGCTCAGCATTCACGGTGGTGTTCTGATTCTCACTGTTTATAGGCTATACCTATCAGATCAATAGAATCTATATCTTTGTCCTTTACGACTGGGTATGATACAACAATATAAAGAAGAACTATGTCTGTTAGAGCAGAAAACTTGAGGAGTGACTGAGATGAGTGAAGTTAAAAAAATCGCCGTTATCGCAGGGGACGGTATTGGACCAGAAGTTGTAGCAGAAGCGGAAAAAGTATTGAAAGTAACAGAAGAAGTATTCGGTTATGCCTTTGAAACAGAGCATGCATTATTTGGCGGTATCGCTATAGACGAGAAGGGCACTCCGCTGCCGGAAGATACACTTGAAATCTGTCGTAGCGCAGATGCTGTGTTATTGGGTGCTGTTGGTGGACCAAAATGGGATAATAATCCAAAGGAACTTCGTCCTGAAACCGGACTGCTCGGAATTCGCAAAGCACTGGGGTTGTTCTCCAACCTGCGTCCAGCTGTCGTATTTGACTGTCTTAAGGATGCTTCGACTTTGAAGCCTGAAGTCCTGGAAGGCACAGATCTTATGGTAGTTCGCGAACTGACTGGCGGGATTTATTTCGGAGATAAATTGCGCCGTCAAGGAGAACATGGTGAAGAAGCTGTGGACACCTGTGTATATAACGTAATGGAAGTAGAACGAATTGTCCGCCAAGCTTTTGAAATTGCCGGCAAGCGCCGCAATAAACTGGCGAGTGTTGATAAAGCGAATGTACTTGAAACTTCACGTTTGTGGCGTGAGGTTGTGAATAAGATCGCTCCAGAATATCCGGAGGTAGAGGTAGAGCATGTACTGGTTGATAACTGCGCAATGCAGCTGCTGCGCCGTCCATCTAGCTTTGACGTTATCGTTACTGAGAACATGTTTGGTGATATCCTGAGCGACGAGGCTGCTATGCTGACAGGTTCTATCGGTATGCTTGCTTCGGCTTCGATGGGTGACGGCAACTATGGTCTCTACGAGCCCGTTCACGGCTCTGCTCCTGATATTGCCGGACAAGGGCTTGCGAACCCGATCGCAACAATCTTGTCGCTGGCCCTTATGTTCCGCTTAACCTTTGGTTATGAGGATGCTGCTGCTGCAATCGAAGCTGCAGTTGCTGCAGTATTGGATGCAGGGCACCGTACAAGTGATATCGCCGTGGATAAGAGCAAAGCGATCAGTACAACTGAAATGGGCGACCTGATTGTTGCAGCAATCCGCAAAGCTTAATTATTAGTTTATAATGATTATAAATAAATAATTGATCTAATCTTGACTTTGATTTTGTGCGATGATACCATTTGTTTAGTAGACAAGATATTATCGATTTCTGCAAATTTCAATATATTTCAGTATATTTCAGTATATTGAGAGATACAAATGGTACTTTTTCTTACATAATCAGAGGGAGGATTCTAGCAATGGCGGAACGTTTAGTAGGTAGACCGGCTCCCGATTTTACTATGGAAACCGTATCAGGTGATGGTAAGGATTTTGGTAAAGTAAGCTTGTCTGATTATCGTGGCAAATGGCTTGTATTCTTCTTCTATCCGCTTGATTTCACATTTGTATGTCCAACTGAAATCACAGCTCTCAGTGACGCAGCAGCACAGTTTGAAGCACTTGATACAGCGATTCTCGGCGCAAGCATCGATTCGATCCACAGCCACAAAGCTTGGATCAATACCCCTAAGGATTCTAATGGCCTGGGTCGTTTGAATTTCCCGCTTGCAGCTGATATTACGAAACAAGTCTCTAAAGACTATGGCATTCTGATTGAAGAAGAAGGTATCGCATTGCGTGGTTTGTTCATAATCGATCCTGAAGGCGAATTGAAATATCAAGTCGTTAACCACAATGATGTAGGCCGCAGCGTGGAAGAAACACTTCGTGTTCTGCAAGCCTTGCAATCTGGTGGTTTATGCCCAATGAACTGGAAGCCGGGAGATAAGAATCTGTAAATTTTAGACCGTTATCATAGTGATCCTTGATATTCTGATTTCTACCTCCTTGCAGAAAATTTTCTGTAAGGGGGTTTTTTGCTCCAAAAGATCTTGTATATCTAAATAGATTTGAAAATAGGCGCGAAAAGTTATATTATGTCCTCGAGTGGAGGAATCTCCATTGGGGTAATGTAATACAATAATAAACAATCAAAGGGTTATTTCTAAGGAGGGCGAACAAATATGAGCTTTTGCTGTGGAGCGAGTATGGTAGGAACAAAGGGGACCCTAAAACATTATCGCACGCAAGTCCATAATGTTCCCCTGCTTTTTTGTCCGGTATGTCATCGTGTGGAGGTTCACTACAAGGTCGAGAATGAATATGAGATCTTAGCGGAATATGCACATGGAGATGGTGTTACCGACGTGGACTTTCAGGACTATGTCATGGAAGACGAAACTGCAATATTCGAGAATGTCATTAACGTCGAGAGTGAAGATCCTCTAGCCGTTGTACGCAATCAAATCGATATGGCGCTTGACCTGCTAGCTGTAGCTAAACAGATTGAGGATACCAAGTGGGAACGGGAATTGAAAAAAAGGTTAGCTGTGATGAGTCAGCGCCGTCTACGCCTGCAACAAAAGGCATAAGTTTATTACTAATTTTTTGGGCATGCCCCATTTTTCCATGTAAGCCTCCGCAATCGCGGGGGCTTTTTAGCTTTTTATAATCCTTTTTAGCTTTTCGTGATCCTTTTTAGATTGTTTTAAATCATTTAGACGAATAAATAGCGATAAATATAATTTGATGTGATGTTTCATATGTCTTTGGAATCATTTTATGAATTTTTTTACCATTCGACAGTTTCTCCGATTGCGTTGTCTAGTTCTCTTGGATATGATTGGAATATAATTGAACCGGTTGGAAAAAGTGCAACGATTACCGAATGTTCTGGCGGCTTCGTCATACACTCAAATACATAGTAATTTGATGTCGCTTAAGCGTCTTCGTCAAATGCAGTAAAAGGGGGAACTTCGTATCGTGATTAGCCAATATCAAGAAAGTCTTCTATTACCGGGAAGAACCTATCAAACTGGACCTGTGGATACTACATACGAGGATGTTCTAGAGAATATTGACAGCGGAATCATGCTTTTTGATGAAGAGGGAGTTATAAGTTTTGTAAATAAGCAAATGTACGGGATGCTCGAGCTTACCCGTCACTCTCTTGTGGGCTGCACATTTTCCCATCTGCTGTCTAATATTCGACTGAGCCGTTCCAAGAAAAAACAAGTACTGCAGAGCTACAGAGAGATGGTATACAAAGGAAAATCAAATTATGAGTTTCTAGACGAGTATGGCCGTTACTGGAAGGTTACTTTATGCTGCGGAGAGCAAATGAAAGGCTGTTATTTGTTCACTGTCAAGGAAATCTCGGATTATAAGTTAATCGAACAAACGGCTTACCAGAACGATAGCTTGGCTATGCTAGGCAAATTATCCGCATCTATTGCCCATGAAATCCGGAATCCGTTGACCGCGATCCGGGGATTTATTCAACTGCTTCATCCATACTTGCATCAACTGGGGAAAGAGGAATATGCCAAGATTATATTGGCCGAGATCGATCGTGCGAACGATATTATTCATGAATTTCTATCCTCCTCTAAGCCGTCAGTTCCGCAGGTGGGGATGATACCCGTGTCCGCATTGCTTAAGGAGGTTGTTCTCCTTACAGAGAGCGAAGCTTTAATGAAAGGCTGCCAGATCAATCTTCATCCTCTTCAAGAGGACATGGTGATTTCTGGCGATGTCAAACAGATGAAGCAAGTCGTGCTTAATATGATTAGAAATGCAATGGAGGCTGTAGCGGATCGAGAAGATGATTCGATGGGGAAAATCGAAGTTGGTGCCCGCAGAGAAGGCTCTGAGGTCCGTATTTTCATATCTGACAACGGTAAAGGAATGGATATTCGTACACTGGACAGGTTATTTAATCCTTTCTTTACTACCAAGGAGAATGGTACAGGATTGGGTCTTTCCGTAAGTGACCGCATCATCAAAAATCATGGCGGATGCATTTCTGTTAGCAGCAGAGTCAACGAGGGTACTCATTTTGTGATCTCTTTACCACTAATCCATTAGAATAAGTAATAAGAGGCTGATCCCTGCGGAAAATACAGATGCGGAGATCAGCCTTTGCTTATGTTACAATGGGTGTTGGTTTTGGGAAACAAATGGAGGGAATCACAATGAATATAGATTACAACAGTGGTGTTGCCAACAATGTGCAGGGTGATGCCCTTATCCTTATTATTTCTGAGTCTGAGGTCGAAAATGGAGGCTTTTCCGAGGGCTGGGATGACAGAATTCGCCTATTGGGAAAGGCAGGTTTATTTAAAGGCAAGCTTAATCAGACTTATGTACTACCTGCTGAGAATTCATCTGGTTGTCCTGTTGTTATTTTGGTTGGCAGGGGGGACCAACTTCTCACGACTGAGGATCTAAGGCAAATGGGGGCTCAGACAGTTCGTGCAGCACTTCGTTTGAAGGCGCTCAAGCTGATATTTGAAGTGCCGGACAAATTACAGGAGCTTACCGTAGAGAAGGATGTGACTTCTATTGCTTATGCGCTGACGGAGGGGCTAATGCTTGGTTCCTATCGTCGGTCTACCTATAAGCAGGTGCAGTCTTTTTATACAGGCCCAACAGCAGTTGTTTTCACTATAAAAGAGAAATTAGAGGGTACTGCCGGGCGGGATTGGACTCAAGGCATTCAGAAGGGGCTAGCTTTCGGTGAGGCCACGAATTTGGCGCGGAGCTTGACCAACATGCCTGGTAATCTATTGACCCCCTCAGACCTTGCTGTGGCCGCTGTAGAGATTGCTGAGCGATATGGCTTTCCTTCTGAGGTGCTGGACGAACGGGAAATTGAGCAAAAAGGAATGGGCGGATTACTCGCCGTCGGAAAAGGAAGTGTAAACCCTCCACGAATGATCGTCATCCGTTATCAGGGGACAGGGAATTGGGATAATGTAGTGGGGCTTGTAGGGAAGGGAGTTACCTTTGACACCGGCGGGATCTCCTTAAAAAGAGCACCAGGTATGGAAGAGCTGATTAGTGATATGGGAGGGGCAGCGGCTGTACTTGGAGTAATGGAGGCGCTTGGCCGCTTACGTCCACGAATTAATGTCGTTATGGTTATTCCTTCTGCGGAGAATATGCCATCGGCCAATGCTTTTAAGCCTGGAGATGTTATTACCTCCATGAGCGGACGAACGATAGAAGTGTTGAATACCGATGCTGAAGGCAGAATTGTCCTGGGAGATGCGCTGACTTATGCTCGGGAATGGGGAGCGAAACGTATTATCGATGTAGCTACGCTGACAGGCGCTGTGTTGTCCACTTTGGGAGATATAGCAACAGGTGCTGTGACTAATGATGAAGCGTTTCTGGAGCGATTTCTGGCCGCTTCAAGCTATTCAGGGGAAAAGGTCTGGCAGCTTCCGGCATACCCGGAATTTCGTGAAATGCTAAAGAGCGAGGTTGCCGATATCCGTAACACTGCTGGAAGATATGGTGGAGCTACTACAGGCGGATTATTTGTAGGTGAGTTTGCTGAGGGCTTGCCATGGATTCATCTAGATATTGCTGGCACTGCATATGTATCTAAAGAACGTGGAGTTAATCCTAAGGGAGCAACAGGTGTCATGGTTCGTTCTATCATTCAGTGGCTGCTGAGCGAAAGCGAGATCTAAACATCCGGGGAGCTGTCCGTTCTAAACAACAAGGGGTGTTCCCTAAACCAGAGTCTGGTTCAGGGAACACCCCTTTATTGAAATCCAAGAGCAGAAGCTTAAACAGTGCCATTGGATTTTTTGACCTTCGATTGGGAAGTGTAGGATTGAATGCCGTTCATAATTTTATCGCGAGTTCCCTTATTCTTCAGTAAATATACTGCTCCCAATGCGACCGTTGTAAATAATGTCTTTTTGGTATTCATAGGAATTACCTCCTTGGTATTGTCTGTAGTTGCTTATAACAAACATACCCGTTAGTTAAGGAGGCTAAACGATAAATCTCTATTTATTGCTCGTTTTACAAGCTTACTTCTTGTTGTTAACCGGTGTTGAACAACAAGAAAGAGGGGAATCCACCGATGCTGCCGAGCAGCTTTTTCCTTTATCACAGCCTGCACAAGCGCCCTGCTTCCCCTTTTGCACATGTCGATAGATGGTCCAGCCAGAATAACCGAAAATTAAGGCGACAATCACAACATTTATCATAATGGTACCCCACTTTCATCATGAGAATCTTATAATTTACAAGTCTACGACCATCCTAATAACCGTCCGCCTTGAAAAATAATTAAAGATACGATATACGCCAGAACGAGAGAATAGCCCATGGAGAAGAAGGTCCATTTCCAAGACGCTGTTTCTTTTTTGATTACCCCTACAGTAGCCAAACAAGGAATATATAGCAGGATAAAGGCCATAAAGCTGATCGAACTCAATGGTGTGAAGACTTGAGAAATTTGATTTTCTAAACCAGCAGCATCTGGTGCGTGATAGATGATATTCATGGTAGAGACTACGACCTCTTTTGCCAAAAAACCCGGAACCAATGTAGAGCCAGCCTGCCATGTTCCGAAACCAAGCGGTGCCAGTAGCGGTGCGATCATACCTCCAAACTTAGCCAGGAAGCTGTGATCCATGTCCACATCAAACCCGCCAGGACCGGCATAAGACATAAACCAAATAATTGCTGAGCCTGCAAGAATAATAGTTCCAGCTTTTCGCAGGAAACCTTTGCCCTTTTCCCAAGTGCTGCGCGATAAGGTCTTGATCTGCGGCATACGATAAGGTGGAAGCTCGATCATGAAAACTGAGGATTCATTTTTGAATAAATATTTAGAGAATACCTTACAAAGAATCAGCGCAAACACAATACCCATCACATACATGGACAGAACTGCTACGGCCTCTTGCGCCGGAAAAAACACAGCTGCGAATAAAGCGTAAACAGGCAGTCTCGCAGAGCAGGACATAAGTGGCATTAGCAAGGTGGTCAGCATTCGGTCTTTGGGCTGTTCGATGCTGCGCGCCGCCATTATGGCAGGTACATTGCAGCCAAAGCCAATGATGAATGGAATAAATGCTTTTCCGTTTAGTCCCATACGTTCCATCGTGCTGTCCATTAATAAGCAAACCCGAGCCATGTATCCTGAATCCTCCAAGAAGGAAATGATCAGGAAGAGAATGAAGATTTGCGGGACAAAGACGAGGACGCCCCCTACACCGCTAATTAATCCATCGACGATCAGGGCATGGGTGAAGCTGGATGCTCCAAGCGTCTGTAGCAGGGAATTGGCTCCATCACTAATCGGTCCGGAGATCAGGCCATCGAGGAGATCTGATAGAGGTCCGCCGACCCAGTCAAATGTGGTCTTAAAGAGAGCATACATAAAGAAGATAAATAAGGGCAGTCCTAGAAAACGATGCGTCAATATGGAATCTAATTTTTCTGTTAAGTTATGAGGCTTCTGCGTTGTTGTATCAAGTACAACCTCACAAATGGAGTGGATATAATCCATCCGCTGTGAGCGAATCCATTGGGGGAGCGTCAGGGCCAGCTTTTTGATCTGTAGTTCACTCTGACAGGATTCACAGATATTTAGCAGGCGGGTGGTGTCCATACGTGTCTTTAGAAAATGAAGAATAACCGGATTCTGCTCCATAAGCTGTAGAGCAATCCAGCGGTGATTGGGTAAGTCCTTGATAGGAAGTAATTCCTTTTCTATAGAAGATATCGCATGCTCTACAATCTCACCATAGTTCAACTTGAACTTTACAGCGGGAATCGCAGAGGATTTCTCTAAAATACTGAGGACTTGTGCGCAGCCTTTTCCCGTTCTTGCAACAAGCGGGAGGACAGTTATACCCAGTCGTGATTGTAAGACTTCATGATTGATGCGAATTCCACGTGCATTGGCGACGTCAATCATATTCAGTCCGAGTAAGGTAGGTTTGCCATACTCAAGTAATTGAAGCGTGAGCAGCAGATTTCGTTCCAGCTGTGAAGCATCCACGATATTAATTAAGGCTTCAGGAGATTCTTCTATTAAATACTGGGCAGCAACTCCCTCATCACGTGAGAGTGGGTGCAAGGAATAGATGCCCGGCAAATCAATGAGCTTGCCAGCGCCGTTCTTCAGGCTGCCGATCTTCTTTTCTACCGTTACCCCTGACCAGTTACCAACATATTCGTATGAGGAGGTCAATGTATTGAAGAGAGAGGTTTTACCTGTATTGGGGTTACCTACAAGTGCTATTGAACTCAAGACACGTTCACCTCAATCAATGAAGCTTCCTTCCGGCGGATGGCGAACAGTTGTCCATTGCATTCCAAGGTAATAGGTCCTAAAAAAGGTCCTTTTCCTTTCAGGCGAATGCTCACACCCTCGGACACTCCAAGATCAGCCAGACGACGACGCAGGATGGGGTTGATTCCTTCTATTTTATGAATATATCCGGTCGAACCCGGTTGTAGTCGCAGTAATGAGCAAGAGGTAGAAGCCATTTTTATCCCTCCAAAAGAGACTGATAATCAATCTCAATGATTTTCTTGTAATGTAGCATTTTTAGGGCTTATTTACTGTGATCATTGTCGCTGACACGATGTGGTAATAGCATTAAAGAGAAGAAGATGAAATTCCTTTACATTTTATTCTTCATTAAAGTATGATTATACGATATAAATTGCATAGTAAAGCTATATTCGCGGTTATAATGATTGCAATAGTTGAAGGGAGATAATTATGAAGACTAATCAATGTAAGATTGTTGACTGCACCATCCGAGATGGGGGCCTAGTGAACAACTGGGATTTTAGTGTGGAATTTGTACAAAACTTATATGCCGGCTTGAATGAAGCTGGTGTTGATTATATGGAAATCGGTTATAAAAATTCACCAAAATTGCTCAAAGGAGCAGAGGGTGCCGGACCATGGCGTTTTCTGGACGATGATTTCCTGCGTAAAGTGATTCCGCAAAAAGGTCACACCAAGCTATCTGCTTTGGTTGATATCGGCCGCGTGGATGAGAATGATATTTTGCCTCGCAGCGAAAGTATGCTGGATTTGATTCGTGTGGCATGCTACAGCAAAGATGTAGAGAAAGCCCTGCAATTGGTACAAACTTTCCATGATCTAGGCTATGAGACAACGATCAACATTATGGCTTTGTCTAATGTTATGGAGAATGAATTGTTGGAAGCTTTTGAAATGATCCGTGAGAGCGTTGTTGATGTGGTATATATTGTAGATTCATACGGCAGCTTGGATCACAATGACATGAATTATCTGGTTGAGAAGTTCAAGACACATCTGCCAAACAAACGTCTAGGCGTACATACTCACAATAATCTTCAGTTGGCGTTCTCCAACACGTTGATTGCTGCTGAGAATGGTGTAGAGTTACTGGATGCTTCTTGTTATGGAATGGGACGAGCTGCAGGAAATTGCCCTACAGAGCTGTTAGTAACTCATTTGAAGAATACACGTTACTCCTTGCGCCCTGTGCTTGATATTATTGAACGCCTGATGATTCCTTTGCGTGAGAAAGAGGAGTGGGGCTATATCATTCCTTATATGATCACAGGTACACTTGATGAGCATCCACGTTCAGCAATGGCACTTCGTGCATCTGCAGACAAGGATAAATCCGTTGATTTTTTTGATAAGCTTACAACACCAGAAGTAACCTTCGGTGACAAATAAACTTGAGTTTCTTAGAAGCACTGAACCCTTTCGTAGGGGGAAGTGCTTTTTTGGTTGCCTGCTAGCAGAAAATGGTTTATATTTATGCAAGATTTATGAATATATAACTTATAAACGCGCCTTCCATTTGAATGCCCATAAAAGAAATGTAACTTAAAAGTCCTATCCCGCCGATATTTATACATAGGACATAACTATACTTGAATGTTAATTAATAGATATTATTTTCAGACGCGAGGGACTTATGAGACAAGAAGAGAAAAAGACAATTCAAGCAGCTGCTGTAGGCGCCTTGCTGTTCCTTTTAATTCAAATTTTCCATACATCGCTTAACCGATTGGACGATTGGGATATTATTTCTTCTCTCTATCTCATTGTCGGCTGCTGTAATGTTGCTTTTGGATTTGCAATATTTGCACAGGGCTGGTTATTCTTCTCTAGCAGATTATCTAAAGGAAGATTATATGCCGCTGCTCTTTTTGGTGGAATATGTATTATTGATTTCTTGCATACACTGGGTTTTGTCGGCGTCCCGTTGATTTCATCATTCATAACTTTTGAAGAATCGTTGTGGCTGCGAACCCTCTCACGACTAATCAGCGGTTTAGGAATGTTGTTTATTTTTAGCAGGGAAGATAAGCCCGTGTCTGTCTCTGAAAAAAGAAAATTGTTTAGAATAGCCTTCATGTTGATTGTGCTTTCCATTGTTTTGTTTATTTTCAGCCACTCGGCATTGCCTCAGTTATTAACTAAGCCTTGGATGAATCCATTGAAGCAGATTGCTGATTTAGCAGTTCTTTTTGTTTACTTGGCAGGTGTTGCGGTTATTGTATTTCCTGAAAAAAGTGAAAAGTCAGCCTCACTGCTTATTATTATTCGAGCACTTATCTTTTTCTCTTTGGGCCAAGCCTTTTTTATGAGTCCATTCAGTAGTGGCAATATAGATGATCTTTTTGGAATGGTGTGTAGCGGAGTTGCTTACTACTTGCTGCTTACCGGAGTATATCGTCTGACGATTGAAGAACCTTTTTACGAAAAGCAGTTGGCTGAGGAGCGGATCAATTATTTAGCCTATCATGATGATTTAACGGGACTTCCCAATAGACGTCGTCTGACGCAGCGTGTAGAAGAGATGATTATTGCTGGAGAGAAGAAAACGAGCGATAAATTCTCAGCGTTAGCTATTATGAATATTAATCATTTCAAGAATATAAATGACTCCCTGGGCCATTTTGCCGGAGACCATTTACTGAAGCTGGTGTCTGAGCGCCTTGTGAATGAGGCCAAATCTACTGAAGAGCTTTATAGTATGGGGGCGGATGAGTTCGCTTTTCTTATGATGGAGAGAGCAAGTCTTGGAGAATGTTTGGTACGAGCTACGGAGCTGCATCGATTGTTTGAGGTACCTATTGCCTTAGAGTCGGGGGAGTACCATATTTCGCTTAGTATGGGGTTAAGTATTTATCCCGGTGACGGTGAAACTGCGGAACATCTAATTCAGAATGCTGATACGGCTGTACATAATGCCAAGGAACAGGGAGTGGAAATTCGCCGGTATATCCCAGCTATGCAGATGAAAGCAAAGGAACGTCTAAAGCTGGAAAATGACCTCCGCAGAGCGCTTGAACGCAATGAATTCTTTCTGGTGTATCAGCCAAAGGTTTTATTGGAGACGGAAGAGATCGTAGGAATGGAAGCTCTGCTCCGCTGGAATCATCCGAAACGTGGTCTGGTCTCTCCGGCGGAATTTATCCCGTTAGCTGAGGAGAGTGGACTTATTGTTCCGATTGGGGAATGGGTACTCAAAACAGCTTGTCTGCAGAATAAAAAATGGCAGCTGGCCGGCTATGTGCCGATTTGCGTCTCCATCAACCTATCTATGCGGCAATTCCTTCAGCCTAATCTAGCAGGGAGGATTCATACCATCTTAACCGACATTGGATTAGATCCGTGTTATGTCGACCTTGAGATTACTGAGAGTATGACCTTGGATAAAGAAACAGCCTTTGATCAGCTGAAACGTCTGAAAGAGCTTGGTGTCTTCATCAGTATTGATGATTTTGGTACAGGCTACAGCTCCCTGCATTATCTAAAGAACATGCCGATCGACAGATTGAAAATAGACAGGTCGTTCGTATCAGAGGTTATGGAGGACAGCAACAATGCTGCTATAGTCTCTACAATCACTTCTATGGCGCATCATTTGAAGCTAAAGGTTACGGCTGAGGGTGTTGAGAACAAGGAGCAGCTGCAGTTTTTGCGTGAACAGCATTGTCATGAAGCTCAAGGATTTCTGTTCAGCAAACCTATTCAACCAGCAGAGTTTGAGGCGATATTTTTAAAAAAGGCACCCCTCGGCGCTTCCCTGTAAACTAAAAAAATGTTGATTTTTACTTGTAGGGATGATACAATATCTCTTGTATTCAATTTCTAGTGCGGGTGTAGTTCAATGGTAGAACTTCAGCCTTCCAAGCTGATAGCGTGGGTTCGATTCCCATCACCCGCTCCATAATTCAAACTTCCAAATCCTTGCGATGCAAGGGTTTTTTTATATCCCATCAGCCTATTAATGGTTGGTGGGATTTTTTTGTTTATGCTATTTGCCTAATGGAAAAACTTTAATATAGCGTACTTTTAAGAAAAGGTTGTGAAACTTTTGAATGGTGCAAAAATTGCGTTCCTATCTGTACTTAGCAATACATTTATCGTTTCTTTAAAGCTTATGGTCGGAGTACTTACAGGTTCAGTAGCAATTATCTCGGAAGCGATCCACTCCTCCTTAGATGTAGTTGCTTCGTTGATTGCTTTTTTCTCGGTCCGATGGTCGAGTCGCTCTGCGAATAAAGCTCATCCTTATGGTCATGGCAAAGTGGAGAATATCTCAGGGACGATTGAAACGTTGCTTATTTTTGTTGCTGGAGATATTACATGAAGGCTAATAATGGTGATTAAGCACAGAGTTTCTCTGCTATTTCAATATTTTGTATTAAGTGATATGGTGATTATATCTCTTTTATATTCATTCTATATGGGGGACGGATAATGATCGCTTATTTAAGACCTTTAATAATAAGTAGTTCAGTTAAAAGCCTGATTTTTCTTTTAATAATAATGGTGATAGCAATGGTATGGTGGTTTTATAAATGGACTAAGCAATGATGCTCTTTTGTTTGGCCGCATACTAAAAAGCCAGGCTCCCAATTTAGGGAACCTGGCTTTAATTGTTTGTAGGGAGCTTATACAGTCTTTAGGAACTCAACAATGGTGAGTAATCCCTTGTCGAAGTTCTCCAGGTTGAAATGCTCATCCGGTGCATGCAGGTTCTCATCATCGAGACCAAAGCCCATCAGAACGACAGGTGCTTCCAGTACACGGGAGAAGCTCTCCATGATTGGAATGGAGCCGCCGTCTTTGGTGAAGAGGGCGCGGGTTCCATATACTTTGCCATATGCGTCTGCTGCAGTTTGCAGAATAGGATTCGACGGATCGATGTTAAAGGCACGTGCCTTCTCCATTTGCTTAACATGCACTTTCGCTCCGGTCTGAATATTAGCCTTCAGATGTGCTTCAACGGCATCGAGGATATGCTGTGGATCCTGATCGCCTACTAGGCGGCAGGTAATCTTCGCATGGGCTTCTTTAGGGATAACCGTCTTACTGCCTTCCCCTTGGAAACCGCCGTATACGCCGTTAAGCTCAAGCGTAGGACGAGCGCCAATCCGTTCTACAAAGGAATAACCTTCTTCCCCGTATAACGATTCCAATCCAAGACCTTCGCGGATTTTATCTTCATTCACACCTTGCTTCACGAATTCTTCCCGCAGCATTGGGGAAAGTTCAGGAACACCATCATAGAATCCGTCTACAGATACACGTCCTTTGTCGTCATGAAGCGAGCTTAGTAAAGATACTAGGGCATGCAGTGCATTCGGAACACCGCCGCCGTAAGAACCGGAGTGCAGGTCTGTCAAAGCGGTAGTTACATCAACTTCAAGGGAAGCTAGTCCACGTAGCCCAGTGCAGATGGCAGGACGACCGCGTTCCAATAGGGATGTATCGGAGACTAACACCGCATCCGCAGCGAGCTTTTCTTTATTGGCTTCAAGGAACGGAGGCAGATTCACACTGCCGATTTCTTCTTCACCTTCGATGCAAAGCTTGAGATTCACAGGAAGAGTACCTTCTTGTTTCAGGATCGCCTCAATGGCTTTGAGGTGAACGAATACTTGTCCTTTGTCATCTGTTGCTCCGCGTGCATAAAGCTTGCCATCACGAATCTCTGGTTCAAATGGAGGTGTGGTCCATAGGTTTAATGGGTCTACTGGTTGTACATCGTAGTGACCATACACGAGAATGGTTGGTTTGCCTGGAGCATGAAGATAATCGGCATATATAACGGGATGTCCCGCTGTCGGATGCAACTCAATGTTCTCAAGTCCGGCTTTTTTCAGGGTGTCTGTCAGCCAATGGGCTGCCTTCAGTACATCGTCCTTATGTTCAGATAAGGCAGAAATACTTGGAATTCTGAGCCATTGTTTTAGTTCTTCGAGATGTTCATCCCGGTGGGTTGAAAAATAAGTTTCGTATGACATAGTGAGTATGTACCTCCTTAAGTTTTGCTGCGCAAAACCGGCTTTGTAAGCGCCTGGGCATAAGCTTATTGGCCATGCGTGACCGTCTTGTTTAGCATTCTATAGGAACCATTATACTGGAGAACTCACTATGGATCAAAAGCGATGGGGCAAACCTCTCACCAGATGATTGTAGCCGGTGTCACACCTTGGGGAAAAGTATCCTCAGCTTTGCTTTTGTCCATATACATCTCATACCAAACATCAGCGATGAGTCCTGGATCTGTAGCAGTGCCGGGTTTAATGAATACACCAAGTGCTAAATGACCTACATAGATTCCTTGTGGAGCCAAATCTGCATGCAGGTTAAGTGCGTAGTTTCTTAATCCGCTAAGCGCAATGCCAACATTACCCATCATCTGCATGGGATAGACGGAGGACAATCCGGTTGTGAACAGCAGTGCGCCGCTGCGTTTCTCCAGCATCTCAGGCAATACCTGTGCTACGCTGCGGATAGCGGCTACAACCAGTGCCTGAAAGGCATCCTGTGCATTTTCTTCGGTTACTTGTGAAGCAGGAGTAGGAGGGTAATTTCCACTTGTCGGGCTGAATTCGAGCACATCGATAAAGCCGTATTTTTTCTTGATATTATCGAAGGCTGTGGCTACTTGTTCTTTATTGTATACGTCGGCAGGAAAAGCAGCAGCCTCGATATTTAGTGCTTGCAGTTCCTGAACAAGGGTGTTCAGCTTCTCTTCATTTCGAGAGATTAATGCCACTTGAAATCCGTTGGCTCCGAATTTTTTGGCGATTGAGAGTCCTAGGCCGGGTCCAGCACCCATGATGGCAATGGTCTTTTTCATGATTTATTAGTTCCTTTCCGGTTGTTGATTACTAACAGTAACCATGATAAGCTGAATAGGCTTGAGGGACAAGAAGGCACTATTACATGCTTAAGTTACATGGAGGTAACCACAGTTGGAACATTCAAAGGAAGAACCCACCCGGTTCATGCCGATGCTGGAGGATTGCTCCATTACCCGCCAGATTCTGGACAGGGTCGGAGACAAATGGAGTGTACTGATCATAGTCAATTTAGGTGCTGAAGCTTTGCGGTTCAAAGAGTTGCAAAGGCGCTCTGGAGGGATATCACAACGGATGCTGACCCAGACCCTGCGCCATTTGGAACGGGATGGATTAGTTTGGCGTAAAGCGACGCCTACAGTCCCACTGACTGTGGAATACGGTCTGACGAGCATAGGAGAATCATTGTTGGGACCTTTAACCTCGCTTGTGGACTGGGTCAACAAAAACAATGGGAAGATCGCCAAAGCGCGTATAGATTATGACCACCAGCACGATACACAGGAGTAACAAGACAGCAGAACAATTCACTGGGATAGAGGATGGATTATATTGCATACGGAAAGTGGAACAAACACATTTATTTATACTTACACCTGTTCAGAGGACGAATTATCGCTGTGTCAGATGGAGCTGCGATGTCTTTTTGGCGAGCAGGTGCCGACTGCTCTTTTTAAGAGTGAGGTTGAAGTGGATGTCAGCCGCAGTCCCTTCATTAAAGAGCGGATAGATGTAATGTATGAAGGGGATAGTCTGCCTGAGATTTATGATCAAACGGAGCAGGTGGAGCTTGGCGGCAAGACGTTTAAGGTTATTTTTGTGAAGACCAACGATCTGGGCCCTGCAGACAAAATAGAGTATGATGAGCGCAGAGTGATCGAGCGGGAAATTGGGTTGCGGATTGAAGGAGAAGCGGATGTTAACCATCCGGAGCTGGTATACGGCATTGTTACGCTGGGTGGACGCTGGTACTTCGGATCTTATCATAAAAACAAGGCAACTTGGTTCCGCCAAATGAAGAAGCCACGCAGCTATTCTATCGCGCTTAGTACACGTGTTGCCCGTGCCGCGGTTAATATGGCTATTCCGAATCCTGAAGGTATACGTGCTATAGATCCTTGCTGTGGTATTGGAACTGTAATGGTAGAAGCCTTGTCAATGGGAATCGACATGGTTGGACGTGATATTAACCCTATGATTGCTACCGGTGCGAGAACAAATATTGCCCATTTTGGATTCACCAGTGAGGTAACGCTTGGGGATATTGCGGATATCACTGATCATTACGATGTAGCCATTGTAGATATGCCATATAATCTATATTCTAGTATTACACCTGAGGAGCAGTTCGCGATTCTAGTGAATGCGCGACGGATTGCAGATCGGGTGGTTATCGTTGCGATTGAACCGATGGACGAGATGATCACTGAAGCTGGATTTACAATCATAGACCGTTGTGAAGCTAAAAAAGGAGCCTTCTCGCGTCATTTAATGCTTTGCCAGTAATCCTAATCAAGGTACCGAAAAAGGGGTGCAGCAATGGAGCAGAAATGGTTAACGTGGGCCAAAGAAATTCAGGCCATCGCACAGACTGGATTAACTTATGCTAAGGATGTTTATGATATAGAACGGTATCAAGCTTTGCGGGAGCTCAGTGTAGATATCCTCGCTAATTATACCTTCGAAAGCAAGGAGAGAATTAGACTCTCCTTTGCGGGTGAAGGGGGTTATGCTACTCCAAAAGTTGATGTCCGTGGTGTTGTATTCCGGGAGGATGAAATTCTACTTGTTCGCGAGAAGTTGGACGGGAATTGGGCGCTTCCTGGTGGTTGGGGAGACATTGGACTGTCCCCGAGTGAGGTTGTTGTGAAAGAAATCAAAGAGGAATCGGGTTTTGAGGCAGAAGCAGTTCGCTTACTGGCTGTATTAGATAAGAAATTTCATAACCATCCACCGGAGCCTTATCACGTGTATAAGTTCTTTATTTTATGCCGCATTGTGGGCGGAGAGGCAATGGAAGGGGTAGAGACAAGCGAAGTTTCTTTTTTTGCAGAAGATAAGCTGCCTGAGCTCTCAGCAGAGCGGAATACAGAGGCACAGATTCGGACGATGTTTGAATATTTACGAAATCCGGAAAAAGTAGTAATATTGGACTAAGAATCTGCATATACTGTATGACTTCCGCAAATTTAAGTTTTTAATTATTCAAAATTTGGTTAATATCTAATATGTAAGCACTTACAACGGTTTGGCCGCTGAGCCTTTATATCTACCAAAATTCAAAATTTTAATTTTTTGGGTCGAGCGGTCTACATTTTTTCCTCTACTGTGACGATAAGATATTTTAGGAGGGGATCGCATGGAACAAGAAGAATTGAGCATTCCATTGAAACAGGAAAATGTGGTGCGTCCTGCAGAAGGCAATATTGCCACTGGGCTGGTTTGGGGTATCTTAATCAGCATTCCGTTATGGATCTCTGTTATTGGCTGGATTTTGGGATTTTGGCACTAAACCATAAATTAATGAGGATCTAATTCTGTTGAATTTATAGTATACACAAAAGGCTGTCCCTTCCTTGTGGAAGAGACAGCCTTTTGCGTTTTCTGAAGATCTTAGCCTTTTGTATATACCACTTTAAAATTCTCACAAACAACTTTCATCTTTGGATCAAAGGGTTTGTTTAAGAATTTTAAGGATTCTCGGGTGAAGAACTGCTCATGATCATGACGCCATGACTTAAGCGTCCGGTCACCCTCTCCTTCAGTATAGGCAAACTCAGCGCTAACCTCATCAAAAGGTATAATTTGTACCTCTGTAGTAATAATTATTGCCTGCGGATCACCAGAACCATCCAGCACGATACTGTGCCCGCCAACTTGCGGAAACGTCTCGTCACAAGTTTCAAATATATCATAATTTGAAGCAGTTCCTGTCTTGATCCCACGAATCACCAGATCGAGCAGTTTATCGGCCATCTGGGGACTGTCACCAAAGGCCCAGGCGTCATATTTATCCGCTTTTTGTGGATGAAGCTGGGTATATTCTTTCCATAACAACTTAATTTTCTCTTTGTTGCTCATATGCTCATCTCCTTATAGATCAATTTATAGATCAGTTGTCTCCATCCATCCTGTATAGAGCTCATCCAACTGTTCCTGTATCGCATCACGTTCTTGTTGCAGTTCAGCAAGTTCAACTGCATCGCTGCTGATCAGGGGCTCTAACATCTTGGCATCGATCACGCCAAGGCGTTTCTCTACCTCTGCAATGGCCGTTTCCCAGTCGAAGGTGGTGTTTTTCCTACGGGAACTGGAGAATTTAGCGTTGGTTTCTTTCCCTGAATTGTTAGATTGAGGCTTATCAGAGCCTGAACTTGTTCGTTCTGCAGAGAAAGGTTTAGCTTGATCCGCAAAAGAGGGAGCTAATAATGCTTTTTCAGCTTGTTTTTCCTTGTAATATTCATAGTTTCCGTTGAACACTCCAAACCGCCCGTCTTCAATGGACCATAGTTTGTGAAATAGACGATTGATGAAATAACGGTCATGAGATACCGCCAGAACTGTGCCTGGAAACTCCTCTAATGCTTCTTCGAGTGCTTCACGAGAATCTATGTCCAGATGATTGGTCGGCTCATCGAGAATCAGCAGGTTTGGCTTGCGATGCATTAGTACAGCGAAACGCAGGCGGGTCCATTCACCACCGGACAGATTCGTAATGTCTTTGAATACATCGGGACCATAGAATAGGAAACGTGCAAGCTGCCCGCGAGCTTCACCTTCTTCAAGTCCAGCTTCTTCGCGGAAGTAGCGGAGTACAGACTGTTTGTTATTTTCCGGAACAGCCTCTTGTGCGAGGTAGCCGACCACAGTTCTTGAACCGAGTGTACAGCTTCCGCTGTCCGGGGTTTCCTGCCCTAAAATAATTCTTAAAAGTGTACTTTTACCTGCCCCGTTACCGCCGATGAGTGCCGTAGTCTCTCCGTAGCGAAGCACTTCGTTTGCCTCTGTGAAAAGGCTTCGCTGACCATATGCTTTTCCGATATCCTCCAAAATGACAACCTGATTACCGGAACGGTCATTTTGCTGTAGCTGCAAATCCATTGATTTGCGCTCCAGAATGGGACGTTTAACCTTCACCATACGATCCAGTGCTTTTTGCATGGATGCTGCTCTCCGGTAAAAGGAAGGGTTAGGAGGAGTCCCGCGATTGCCAAATTCAATGAGACGTTTGATGCTTTCCTGCATTTGTTTTATTTTTTTCTGCTGCTCTTGATAATCAGCAAATTGTTGAAGAAGTCGTGTTTCCTTCTCCACTTGATAGCCGCTGTAGTTGGTGTGGAAGGTAAAAGCCTCGCCATCTTCAATCTCGATGACTTTCTTGACTACAGCGTCCAGAAAGTAGCGGTCATGGGAGATCGCCAGCACTGTTCCATCATAACTCTGTAAAAATTGCTCCAACCATTCGATGGCATTCATATCGAGATGATTGGTTGGTTCATCCAGTAGAAGGATGTCTGGACGGCGCAGCAGCAGCTCCGCAAGTCCGACTTTTGTTTTTTCTCCTCCTGAAAGAGAGGCGAACAGTCGGCTGTATTGTCCGGTTCCGATCCCGAGACCGGAGGCTACGCGCTGAATAGAGGATTCGATCTCGTAACCTCCGGCGGCCTCGAACTTATCCTGCAAGCTGCCATATTCTTTTAACAGCCGATTCCAGAGGGTTTCATCCGTTCCGCTGTTAAAGCTGGACATTTCCAGCTCAAGCTCCCGCAGGCGGTGCTGCCATTGCAAAGGTTCAGCAAAGCTGCGCTGTAGAACATCATATACGGTTTCTTTTTCGCTAACTTCTTGTATTTGAGCCAGCAGGCCTACTACGCTACCTTTGCGTATTGAGATTTGCCCTTCATCGGGACGTTCTTCCCCGTTCAGCAGGTGGAATAGTGTCGTTTTGCCACAACCGTTGCGGCCGATCAGGCCAATTTTTTCCCCTTGGCGGATATCGAAGGTAATGCTATTCAGCACGAGTTGTGCCCCGTGGTATTTTTGAACATTTTGGCATTGGATGATCATATATATTCTCCTTTAAGAATGCCCTTCGCACCGCCAGTACCCTAAATGGCTCCGAAATCCTGTAAAAAACCATAAAAAAAACCGTAGGGAAATTTCCCCACGGCCTTATCATTCTCCGGTTAACTGATCCGTCCGGGTGATGGCAGGAAAGGCATTTCACAATTGTGTAGTGTTATTAAATTCATACAAATGGACAGACTTCTCCCGTTATCGCCATTTACATGAGCAATGCCAGCTATCGCTTTAGGTAGCCGACTCATAACACTGTTGGTCCAATTGTGATCCATTCCTTCCACACCCCTCTCTTAGTAAATTTAATGACAGTGTAATCAAAAATCAAAAAATAAGCAAGTAAAAAGATGTCAGAGAGTATTTTTACACAGCATAGAATATGAAAAATAGAATAATATGGTTCTGTAGTGGGGGGCAAGTGGCTAAATTTAACGGATGAAAAGAGGAAGAGATATGGCACTTTTTGACGGATTAATGGGCAATGCATCGCAAGTGAATCTTACGGAGGTCCAGCGGGAATACGCACAAATTCTTGCCCCTCAGGAGAAAATTGAACGCGCCTATAAGCTGATTAGAGATATGTTCATTTTTACGGACAAGCGGCTTATTTTGGTGGATAAACAAGGTCTGACGGGCAAAAAAACAGAATATCATTCGATCCCTTACAAAAGCATCTCGCATTATTCCGTGGAGACGGCAGGGCATTTTGATCTGGATGCGGAGCTATGTATCTACATTTCCAGCAGCACGCTTCCGGTGAAGAAGACCTTCAATAAATCCGTAAATATTTACGAGGTGCAGGCCGTGTTATCGCAATATATTTTAAAATAAATTGTTTATTCGGTGTTCCAAAGCACAAGCCCCCCTAAGTAAAAGTGGCTAAGATTACTAAGGTTAGATGCAGTTAGACATATCTGAGATAGGCAGAGCCACAATACATAACCGAGATAGGCAGCCAGTGGAGGAAATAGGTTAGAGACATAACCGAGATAGGTAGCTATATGGCGGCAAAAGGTGACTATATATATTCGAGATAGGCAGCCATTTGGCGGCAAAAGGTGACGGAAGTACTCCATGGGTGTATGCGGCTCCCTGTAATTAAAATGATTTTATAATATTCGTAGGCGTGATTCTACAAGGTTAAACAAAGAGGACCTCTTATTTGTGCATAGCTCACAAAAAGAAGAGGTTTATTTTGCGTTTCAGCGTAACCGATTGACAAAGGATTTTCGTGTAATGTTAAATGACACTAATTAAACCAGAAGTTATAGGGGGCTCGCAGAGGAACCTGCCGCAGAATATAGGAGATTGAATATGATGGAGAAACCCGCCGCAAAAAAATAAGGAGTTGGGACATGGCGGAAAAACCCGTAAAACATAGGGGGATGGGCATGGTGGAGAAACCCGTAATAGGCACAAAAACTATGGTAGTTAGCCCCCATTATTTAGCCTCGGCTGCTGGTGCACGTATGCTGGAAAAAGGGGGGAATGCCTTTGATGCAGCGGTGGCGATCAGTGCGACATTAGCTGTAGTATATCCACATATGACGGGGCTAGGCGGAGATTCCTTTTGGTTGACCTATAACACGCAAGAGGCGCGTGTTCGGGCCTATAACGGAAGCGGGCGCTCCGGGTACGGAGTCCGCAGAAGCAGCTACGCCGGGGAAGCTTTCATCCCGCGGCGGGGGATTCGCAGCGCCATTACGGTGCCGGGGATGGCGGACAGTTGGGATGCCATACTGAGTAAGTATGGCCGCTTTACGCTGGCGGAAGTACTGGAGCCTGCCGTTGGTTACGCTTTGGAAGGGTTTCCGCTGTCGCCGGATCAGCGGAATAACACGGCTGTTGCGGGCTCTGCGCTGTCACCGGAGGCGGCAGCGATTTACACGCCAGGCGGCGTGATTCCTTGTGCTGGATCGCGATTCCAGCAAAAACAGCTGGCGGCCACCCTGCGGACATTGGCGGCGGGTGGGCGGGATGCTTTTTATAAGGGAAAGATTGCGGAGGACATCTGTGACTTTATGCTGGCATCTGGCGGGTATCTGACTCGGGATGACTTTGCGGATCATCAGGGCGAGTGGGGCGAGCCGCTTCATACGGATTATCACGGGCATACGGTGTACCAAGTGCCGCCTAACTCTCAAGGTTTCACAGGACTAATGAGTCTTAATATGTTGGAATATTTCAATTTTGAAGCAATCGAGCATGGATCGTATGAATATTATCACCTGCTTGTTGAAGCGTTGAAGTTAAGCTTCCGCGATCGGGATAGGGTGCTTACGGATCCGGATTTTAGTGCTATACCTTTGGAGCAGCTGCTGGATAAACGTTATGCAGGACAATTAGCGTCTGCGATTTCGATGCAAAAAGCTGCACAACTGACAAGTCAGCCTATCGGCAGTGATACAGCTTATGCTGCAGTTGTGGATGAAGACGGGAATGCGGTCTCTTTTATTCAGAGTCTGTATTTTGAATTTGGTTCGGGCGTGATCGCTGGGGATACGGGGATTTTGCTGCAGAATCGAGGTTCGTTTTTTTCGCTGGATCCCGGGCACATCAATACGCTTGAGCCGCATAAGCGCAGCTTCCACACACTGATGCCAGCGATGGCCTGCCGCGAGGGAAAACCTGCAATTCTGTATGGGACGCAAGGTGGCGAAGGTCAACCACAGACTCAAACTCTGCTGCTTACACGGATGCTGCATTATGGCATGAATCCACAAACGGCTGTGAATGAGCCGCGTTTTGTGTGGGGGAGAACGTGGGGAGAGCCTACGCAAGAACTGAAGGTGGAGAGTAGGGTAGCTGATGAGGTGCTGGCAGATTTGGCCGCAGCCGGTCATATTGTCCGGAAAGTAGATGACTATGATGGGGTTATGGGTCACGCTCACGTGATTTCGATAGATGACAATGGATACCGGAGTGGGGGAACGGACCCGCGCTGCGATGGTGCGGCGATTGGGTGGTAGGTATAGGAATGATGGAGCGGCCGGAAGGACTCTGAAGGAATCGTAGGAGAAAAGGTGACGGATTCGAAAGGCTGTTAGAGGGATTGTAATAGTAATGGTGAGGGGAGGAGGAGTAATTATGGTTTTGGATAATCGGTATGGTGCGTTTATAGATCCTGAGCTTACGGTTGAGAGTTTAGGTAGCGGGATATTGGATGGACTGACCTTTGCAGTAAAAGATGTATTCGCTGTAGCTGGACACAGCTCTTCTGCAGGTAATCCTGATTGGCTGCATAGCCACCATCCGTCCACGGAGCATGCGGTGGCTATACATCGTTTACTTTTGTCGGGTGCTACACTTCGTGGTGCTGCCCATACGGATGAGTTGATGTATAGTCTGGGCGGCGAGAACCTTCATTTTGGAACGCCGATTAATCCGCGTGCTGTAGGTCGTATCCCGGGCGGATCTTCAAGTGGTTCGGCAGTAGCGGTAGCTTCTGGTAGTGTTGATTTTGCGCTCGGTACGGACACCGGTGGCTCAATTCGAGTACCTTCCTCCTATTGCGGAGTATATGGCTTTCGACCAACGCATGGAGCTGTAGATTTTCAAGGTGTTATTCCATTATCTCCGGCTTTTGATACCGTTGGCTGGATGTCAGATCGTTTGGATGTGCTCCAGAAGGTAGGGGAAGTGTTGCTTGTGGCTGGGAGTACATCTGTGAAGATGGCGAAGAAAATAGAAAGTAGTATAGAGGAAACTGTAGGGAAGAGCATAGAGAAGAATGTAATTAAAAATTTAGAGAACAACCTAGAGGGAGACATGGTGAAGACTGATGAAAATAATTTAGAAATGAGCCAGAAAGAAAGTTTAGAAACGATTTTGGAGAAGCGTATTGAGAAGAGTGCTGAGAAGAGTACGGAGAAAATTTTAGAGATTGGCCCGGAAAACAAGGTAAAAAAGAATATGGAAGACAAAAATAAAATGGGTACTTTATTTGTTGCTACTGACTGCTGGGCTTTGGTTAATCTGGAGAATGCAGCTATTTTATCGGAGGGATTAAGGTGTTTGCGATCCGGGGCAGATCATCTCATGGAGATAGAGATTGCTTTGGAGGGTTTAAAGGACTGGATGGATGTTTTTAGAGAATTGCAGGGGAATGAAATTTGGGAAACTCATGGCGCTTGGATTGAGAACGAGAAACCAGTCTTTGGACCTGATATTGCAGCGCGATTCTCGTGGGCTGCTAGTTTGGCGGAAGTGGATCATAGTGTTGCGAAATGTAAGCAAAAAGAGATTTCTAATCAGATGCGCTTGCTGCTAGGTGAGGACAATTGTCTTGTGATTCCGACAGTTCCGGGACCAGCGCCGCTGCGCGGAGGGGATTTGCGCCAATTGGAGGAGAATCGTAGCGGTGCGATGATGTTGAGTTGCATAGCAGGGTTGGCGGGTTTGCCTCAGGTAACAATACCTATGCTCTCCACAAGTGGATTGCCACTGGGATTATCCGTTATTGCCGGACATGGTCAGGATCTCCGGTTACTCTCTTGGGTGAATGAAGTGTGGCAGCTATCCTGAGAGGCTGGGTGCAGTGGTCTTGAAAAAGTGATACTAAACAGACTGAAGGTACTGAACAACATATCTTGATGATACTTTTCTAGTTACTGTTAACCGGTACTCCTCCATTACCCTCTAGGAATACACTCTAGAAATACACTCTAGGAGTACACTCTTGGAATACACTCTAAGAATATACTCTTGGAGTACACTCTTGGAATACACTTTTGGAATACACTCTTGGATTACATTCTAGCAATACACTCTAACGCCACACTCACTTATTCATTCACAAATTAACGAAATGCACATGTCATTCCCTCCTGCTTTTAGTTTTATTGACACCTGGGAGCCTAGTGGAGTTGCTTTTAATACTAAGGCAGTTGGAGTTAGCTCAATAGTGGGGCAGTAGTGTGAAAAGATAAATTCAGCGCTCGATTGTGTGGTGTAAGACCAGTGGAATTAAGTGAATACGTCGCTGGAGAGAAAAGAACGGTATAAATCCCGCAGAAATCGGAGAAATGGCTAAAGAAGCTAAAAAGAACGGTATAAATCCCGTAGAAGTCGGGGAAATGGCTCAAGTAAATGAAAAGAACGGTATAAATCCCGCAGAAGTCGGGGAATTGGCTCAAGTAAATGAAAAGAACGGTATAAATCCCGTAGAAGTCGGGGAATTGGCTCGAGTAAATGAAAAGAACGGTATAAATCCCGTAGAATGTGGCAAAGACGCCTATGTAGCCAAAAAGAAGAGCAAAAGTGCCCTCCACCTCGGCAATTCCGGCCGAATAGCTGAAAAAAAGGGCAAAAGTGCCCTTCATCTCGGCAATTCCGGCCGAATAGCCAAAAAGAAGGGCAAAAGTGCCCTCCACCTCGGCAATTCCGGCCGAATAGCTGAAAAAAAGGGCAAAAGTGCCCTTCATCTCGGCAATTCCGGCTGAATAGGCAAAAAGAAGGGCAAAAGTGCCCTTCACCTCGGCAATTCCGGCTGGAAAGCTGAAAAAAAGGGCAAAAGTGCCCTCCACCTCGGCAATTCCGGCCGAATAGCTGAAAAAAAGGGCAAAAGTGCCCTTCATCTCGACAGTTCCGGCCGAATAGCTGAAAAGAAGGGCAAAAATGCCTCACACCTCGGCAATTCCGGCCGAATAGCCAAAAAGAAGGGCAACAGTGCCCTTCATCTCGGCGATTTCGGCCAAACAGCCAAAAAGAAGGGCAAAAAAGCCCTCCACTTCTACCAGCAGCAGTAGATCTATAAGCGCTTGTACCTCCGCCACAGCTACAGTGGGGTGGTATTATCTCTACTCGTATGGATCTCCTCCACCGATCAATTCCCCGTCTTGCAGCGCTGGTGTGCCTGCGACTTCGATCCGATGGCCAATGCGAATGGCCCGAGAATACCCTCCCATCAACTCCCATGTTGAACCCGTAAAAACTTGTTTTTACTCGAAAGCCCTCCCTCAACTCCACCTACTATTTTCCAATCCCCTTATACAGTTCACATGAACGATATGAGCTAAAGTTCAATAATTCATCATTCATAATTCATAATTCATAATTCATAATTCATCATTCATAATTCGTAATTCATAATTCATCATCCATGTTCATTTTGTGTTAGGTTTATTTACATTTAATCATGAAAATTTAACTTCCCTCTATTCAACACGGTTCATTTTAATTATAATGTTACATAAAATAACATTATAAATCAGAAATGGTTCTATTGATCCTAATAAGGAGGGGTGGCATGCATCTTACGGTTGAAGAAGCGTTGTCCATTTATCCTTTGTCCGAGGCGAAGCTTATCGCTGGGTCTAAAGGGAAACATCGAATTGTGAAGTCAATTAATGTGATGGATGCCCCCGATATTTCGGATTGGATCAAAGAAGGCGAGATGCTGCTAACGACAGCCTACTTGATAAAGGACAATATGGAGGAAGCCTCTGCCTTGCTGCAGACTTTAAATCGCCGGGGATCTTCGGCCTTGGGCATTAAGCTGGGGCGGTTTTGGGATGAAGTACCAGAGCAACTGGTCGCAGAAGCGGAGAGTCTTAACTTCCCTCTAATCCAGCTGCCGTTCGAGTTTACTTTTTCGGATCAGATGAATGGTCTGTTTCGCGCCGAGCTTAGCCGCAGCACTCACGTTCTGCAGAGCATTATGGAGAAGCAGAAAAAGCTGATGCAATTCGCCTTAAGATCTGTCCGCAGCCGTCCGTTGTTTGACTCGGTGTCTGAAGTGATTGGTCATTCACTTGTGGTGGTTAGCGCACGGGGGGATGTGATCTACAACAACTCTGAATACCATCCTTCACAGCTGCTGGAGGGGTGGCCATGGCAGAAACGGAATCAGCGCTTTCGTGTGGGAGATCATGTGAGCTACCGTACGCCACTTTTGCAAGGAGAGAAGTGTTCCGGATATCTATTGTTTTGTGCCATCGACCCTTTATTGCTCCCAATGGAAGAAAGTTTGTTTGTTCAGGGAGCTGAACTTATTTCATATCATATTCATTCAGGATACGAAGATTATTTTGAACAGGCAGAACACAGGGAGTTTAGCGGATTGCTGAGACGTTGTTTGAGCGGTAATTTATCTTACACAGATTTGGCGCAGGCTGCTCTCGACTTGGAGATTGAGCTGCTTCAATCACCATTTTGTCTCTTATTGACCGAAACAGCTGCGACTGGGGAAGAACGCCAAGGGGAGCTGCTCAGGCTAAAAGAAGAATATCTTGAACATCCCGGGCTCCGGGAAGTAAAGGGAATTCATGTGATCATAGATCAAGGACTTTTGTCTATATATCCGGGAGATCGTCAGCGTCCTGAACAATTTCGGGATCTAATCCAGGTTTGTTTTGACAACATGAAGTTTGATAAGGGATATTATCCGCGAGCTGCGATAAGCAGTTGTAAAGCGAAGCCGGAGGGGCTGAAGGAGGCTTTTGCCGAGGTAAAGGATTGTATGGGAATGCTTCAGGGCGGGGGAGTAAAAGGGAGTGTTGTGCATTACCGGCAGCTTGAGCTTAACCTGCTGCTCGGGCAAATCCCGGCAGAGGTTATGGAGAAATATTGTAATGGAAGTCTTAGGGGGTTGCTTAGCCGAGAACCGGAGTATGTCAGGGAAATGCTGCGGACGCTGGAAGTTTATCTAGAGAACGATGGTCATGTTAATGAAACGGCTAAGAAACTGTTTATTCATCGAAACACGGCTACCTACCGGATCGAGAAGCTTAGTGAGCTGCTGGACGTCGATTTTAAAAAAATAAATGATCTCATGAGGTTGAAGTTAGTATTCATGTTTCGGAGGATGCTCGGACGGGACTAAGGTCTGAGTTCTAAGGTCTAAGGTTTAAAGTCTAAGGTCTAAGTTCTAAGGTCTAAGTTCTGGATTGAAATGCAAACACGGAGGAGGGGAACCTCGTGAATACACATGAGATCGCCATGCATATTCAAACCCATCAGGGGCCTGCGGTGCTGGCAACGCTGATAGAGGTGGAGGGACACTCGTATCGTAAAGCCGGAGCGGTGATGTTGTTTTTTGAAGGAGGTACGATTGGGAGCCTGAGTCCAGGTTGTCTGGAAAACGATCTGCAACTGCGGACTTCTGAAATCTGGGAACGAGGGCTGCCCGAAATTGTGGAATACAACATGCTGTCTCCGGATGATCTGTCCTGGGGTGAGGTTGTCGGCTGTGGAGGCAAAATCAAAGTAGTGCTTGAACCCGTGCAGGGTCAGCTCTACAAGCTTTTAGTGCAGGCGAGTGACAGATTGGCTAGGGGAGAGAAGCTAATTCTGTTCCGCGAAGCAGTGGAGAACGGTTTTGCCTATAAGCTGGAGCTGGATCCAGACCTTGTACTGCCGCAGAGCAAGAAACATCCGAAATTATCCCACTCGGAAAAAGAAAGCCTGGCGACAGGTCGCTTTATGGCCGCTCCAGCAGAATTGACAGCATTCCATACGTCTTTCGTATCTAAACCGCGGCTTGTGATTTTTGGCGGGGGACGTGATGTGGTTCCTATTGCGGAACTTGCTGACAGAGTTGGCTTTCGGGTAGCGGTTGCGGATTGGCGTGAAGGAAGCTTGCACAATAAGTTTCCTCGAGCTGAACAAGTAATTTGTTCCCCCATGGAGGTTGTTCAGCGATTGGGCGTAGCTCGGGAGGATTATGTATTGATTTGCAGTCATCAACTTGGGCGGGATAGACAGTTCCTGGAGAGTGTGATTCCGCTTGCTCCTCTATATATAGGGATTATCGGTTCGAAGGCGCGAATATCTCTTTTACTGGAAGGGTTTGAGGCTCCTGCATCTTTGCATGCACCTGTAGGGTTGCCGATTGGAGGAGAAGGTCCGGAGGAGATTGCGGTCAGTATTATAGCAGAAATTATTCAAATTAGAAGGGTGGGCTCACGAGAGCTGCCCAAAGGAGCGGATAGTATTGAAGGTAGCAGGAATATATTTGGCAGCGGGGCAGAGCAGGCGGATGGGCGTGTCCAAGGTTTCGCTGAAATTGTCGCAGGAGGTCTCCCTCGGGAGCGTCGCGCTTAGTGAATTGGATCGTTGCAATCTAGAACCGCTAATCGTGGTAGTGCGTGCGGATGACAACTTGGAATGGCTGCCACCCGCGATTGAGCCGCAAGGCTCCAGACGTACCGAAACTTGCTTAACCGCACATCTAGGATTGTCTTTTTCACTGCGCTGCGGCCTTAATGCGGTATTGCCTTTACAGCCCGATGCAGTAGTTGTGGCGCTTGCGGATCAGCCATTTATTACTACAGCATTAGTGAACCGTCTAATACAAACGTTTGAACAATCTCCGGAGATGGATTATGTCGCTAGCGTCAGTAATGGGTCGGCTATGCCCCCGGCTTTGTTCTCGAAGACGTTGTTTCCAGCACTACAGGGATTAGATGGAGATCGAGGAGCGGCGGGGATATTGCGTTCACCTGATTATAAGGGGATTGTTCTGGAATCTGAGTCTGCCCATTATTTCATGGACGCAGATACAAAAGAAGATTTTGGTGAGATTCAGGAGCAATGGATTCTGAGAAATGGAAAGTGAAGTAAAGAATAGTCTGGAAAGTAATCTGAAAAGTAATCTGAAACAGTGTTCCTTTTCCACCTTTGGTCATATAATATGACACACAACTCACCTTACGAAAACCAATTAGTGCATTACACACAAAAAAAGTTCTGATTCTTATATTCCTATACAAACGTATGTTATATAAATTTACGCCAAGGCCACCTCTAAGTATAGTAGAAGTACATTAATGGTTGCAGCCATGATGAGAGATGATTTGGAGGAGGAGAATTATGAAAAAAAGGGGTCAGTTCATAACATCTTGTCTTGCATTAATGGTTCTAATGACGGTGGCTTTGGTGGGGTGTGGCAGCAATAATAATACTTCTACAAATGCAACGGAGGCACCAGCGACAACTACAGCGGCAACAGAGGCAACTGCAACAACAGAACCGGCTGCAAAGAAACCGACGGTTGCTTTTGTTTATATCGGACCTCCAGGGGATGGCGGCTACACGTACCAACATGATCAAGGACGGTTGTATATGGAGAAGGAGCTTGGGATTAAAGCTGACTTTGTAGAAAATGTCCCTGAAAGTGCTGACGCCGAACGAATCATCACAGAGCTTGCGCAATCACACGACATCGTGTTTACAACGAGCTTCGGATATATGGATTTTACATTAAATGTAGCGGGCAAATTTCCCAACGTGAAGTTCCTGCATGCTTCGGGTTACAAAACCGCAGAGAACATGGGGACCTACTTCGGGAAGAACTATCAGGCCAGCTATCTGAGCGGCATAGCGGCAGGAAAAATGACCAAAAACAATCAGCTGGGTTATGTGGGTGCTTTTCCGATCAGCGAAGTGATCTATAACTTGAATGCTTTTACCCTTGGAGCACAAAGTGTCAATCCTGATGTACAGGTGAATGTGGTATGGACGAATACATGGTATGACCCGACGACTGAACGTCAAGCGGCAATCAGCTTGCTGGATAAGGGGGCGGATGTGCTTTTGGCCTATCAGGATTCACCTGCAACCCTGCAGGCTGCTGCTGAACGAGGGGCTTTTGCCGGGGGAAATGACTCGGATATGAGTAAATACGCTCCGGACAATTATTTGACGAATCCGGTATGGAATTGGGGGCCGTATTACGTAAAAGCTGTGCAGGCAGTTATGGATGGAACCTGGAAGAGCGAGCAATATTCGGGTGATATGGCTGACGGTATGGTGGAGCTGGCTCCTTTCGGGAACAAGATCCCAGATGATGTGAAAAAGCTTGTCGAAGACGCCAAAGCCAAAATTATCAGTGGTGAGCTTGAGGTTTTCACAGGTCCGATCTCAGATAATCAAGGGAATGTGAAGGTTCAGGAGGGTCAGAAGCTGACCTTGGAGGAAGTGCTGGGCATGAACTGGCTCGTAAAAGGTGTGGAAGGAACTATCCCGCAATAATGTTTAAAAATAGGGAATAAGATGTGCACAATCTATGGGTGGGGCGGGTTCCGTTAAGCGGAAACTTCCCCACCCGTACTACAACTTGAAGGAAGGAGGGGTTCAGGCCATGCGGGGAACTTCAGTTGAAATGCGGGGGATTGTGAAAAAATTCGGCTCGGTAACCGCCAGTGATCAAGTCGACTTTTCGGCAAATGCGGGTGAGATTCATGCGTTGCTTGGGGAGAATGGGGCCGGGAAGAGCACGGTGATGAGCATGCTGTCAGGGGTGTACAGAGCAGATGAAGGAGAAATCTTCATTCATGGGAAAGGTGCTCAGATCCGTTCTCCTAAAGATGCTGCGCAGCTGGGTGTAGGTATGGTGTTTCAGAACTTTAGGCTGGTGCAAAGCCTCACAGCAGCAGAAAATATCGTGCTTGGCGAAAAGTCGTCTTTCTGGCGCGGCCGTAAGTGGATGAAGAACAAACGCGAGGAGATAGAGGCATTAGCGGAACGGTTTGGACTGAATTTCCCGGTGGATCGCCCGATCTGGCAGTTGTCCGTGGGTGAGCAGCAGCGTGTTGAAATCGTTAAGACGCTGTATCGCGGGGCTGACATTATTATTCTGGATGAACCAACCTCTGTATTGACCCCGGGAGAGGTGGAACAGCTATTTGAAACGCTGAGGGTCATGAAGCAGGCAGGAAAAACGGTCATTATGACTACTCATAAAATGAAAGAGGTTATGGCGTCCTCCGATCGGATTTCCGTCATGCGCAAAGGGAAAATGATCGCCACACTGACCACGGCAGATACAGATGAACTGGAGCTGGCTCGTCTGATGGTGGGCAAGGAAGTAACCATCACTCGTCAAGAACGGGAAGCCACTGAAGGGGATTCTTTATTAGTAGTGAAAGATGTGGACGTATATGCCGATCACGGGCGAAAAGCACTGGATCACTTCTCACTGAACGTATGTAAAGGGGAGATTGTAGGCGTAGCTGGGGTAGCTGGTAACGGGCAAAAGGAACTGGCTGAAGTGTTAACAGGTCTTAGAGGCTGGAAAAGTGGTGAAATCACGTTTGATGGAAAAACGGTGAAATCGGCTTCGGTTAGAGGGGCAATTGATTCAGGAATCTCCCACGTGCCGGAGAACCGGATGAAGAGCGGTTTAGCTGGACGCCTCGGATCGGTGGATAATCTTTTGTTTAAGTCTTACCGCTCAGAGGAGCACTCCAAATTTGGTTTCTTGAAGTCCGCGAAGAACCGTTTGTGGTCACAGGAGCTGGTCCAGCGCTTTAACGTCAAAACACCTGAGCTGGAGACGCCAGTACAACAGTTGTCAGGTGGTAATCAGCAGAAGCTGCTCTTTGCACGTGAAATCAGTCATCGGCCTAAGCTGATGGTCGCCGTTCATCCGACACAAGGGCTGGATGTAGGTGCCACGGCTGGTGTTCACGACCTTCTTATGGAGTTGCGCGGTTCAGGTAGTGGCGTGTTGTTAATTTCGGAGGATTTAGATGAATTGCTTCAGTTGTCCGACCGGATTCTAGTGATCTATAACGGCTCAATTATTGGTGAGAGTACACATGAGGAAGCGAATCGAGAGAGCATCGGACTACTAATGGCTGGTATTCATAATAGAGAGGAGAGCGCCGTATGAGCCCGGAGAATGGAAGAAATACCGCAGCAGCTGTACTGGAACCCCTCCCCTCTCACTCCGGAAAACGATTCTCTCTACGTTTCGAATACGATGCCAGCCGCATCCGTTCTCCTTGGTGGACACCTATTGTATCTATAATTTTAGCGCTATTGTTGTGTGCCCTATTTATTGCGGCGAATGGCATGAATCCGGTGCTGGTCTATGAAAAAATGTTCCGTGGCGCATTTGGCACTGCGTATGGGCTCACGGAAACGATGGTTAAAGCGATCCCGCTACTCCTATGTGGGCTTGGGATTGCTGTGGCTTACCGCATTTCGGTATGGAATATTGGAGCAGAAGGCCAGTTAACCGTTGGGGCTATGGCGGCCACAGCGGTCACGATTTATTTTCCTGACTTACCTTCATTCTGGTCCCTGAGCTTAATGCTGCTGTTCGGGATTGCCGCGGGTGCGCTTTGGGGACTGCTGACTGCTATTCCGCGGACGCATTTTGGAGTGAATGAGCTAATCACTTCATTAATGCTGAATTATGTTGCCCTATTGGCGCTCGATTACGTGGTATTCGGACCTTGGAAAGATCCTAAAGGTTTTAATTTCCCGGGATCCCCTATGTTTACTGCGGCTCAGTCGCTGCCTGTTCTCGGAAGTACAAGATTGCATATTGGATTGTTATTTGGACTTATCGCCGTTGTGATTTATTACTTAATGATTCGTTTTACCAAGTGGGGTTACGAGCTCCGTCTGATCGGGGCCAATCCTGTTGCAGCCAGATACGCGGGGATTCCTATCAAGCGCCATATTATTATCGTCATGCTGATCAGTGGGGGGCTCGCCGGGATCGCTGGCATGGCGGAGGTCTCCGGTGTTACACACAAGCTGATGCAGGGCATTTCACCGGGTTATGGATACACCGCCATTATTGTGGCTTGGTTGGCCAAATTGAATCCACTCGGTCTAATCGTTACTTCTATTTTATTCGGTGGCTTAATTGTTGGCGGATATAGTGTTCAAACCATCGGGCTGCCCTCATCGATATCAGAAATGCTGCAGGGCTCCATCCTGTTTTTCTTGATTGCTGGCGATATGATCTATCGTTTCCGCATTCGTCGTAGCCGGGTTCAGCTGAAAGGGGGGAGATAGGCGATGGATTTTACAACACAGCTACTTATTGCCGCTATTTCCGCAGGGACCCCGCTGCTGCTGGCTACGCTGGGAGGCATTCTAAATGAACGAGCCGGCATTATACAGCTTGGGGCTGAAGGTCTGATGCTGATGGGAGCGGTCACCACTTGTATCGTGTATATTCGCTCCGGAAACCTGTTGCTGGCTCTGCTGGCTACCGTAGCTGTAACGGCTGTGCTTGGTTTGCTGCATTCTTTTCTCTGTGTGACCTTGCGGGCGAATCAAACGATGTCCGGTCTTGCGATGACCTTGTTCGGCAGTGGGTTGAGCGCTTATCTTGGTAAACCAATCAGCGGCATTCCTTTGCCGGGAACCTCCCCTAAGCTGCATCTGGCTTGGCTGGAAAATGTACCGTTCATCGGAAAAATATTCGGCAACATGGATTACCTAACCTGGTTCAGCCTGCTGCTAGTGCTTGCTCTGCATCTGCTAATTCACCGCACTTCATGGGGCCTGCATTTGCGGGCAGTCGGAGACAGTCCGGCTACCGCAGATGTGATGGGGATCCGTGTGCAGCTTATCCGCTACAGCTATGTGATCACCGGTGCTGCTCTCATCGGCCTGGCCGGAGCGGATATGGTATTGGCCTATGCGCCAACCTGGAATGAAGGGCTGACAGCCGGTCGAGGCTGGATTGCGGTAGGGCTAGTGATTTTTGCCAGATGGAATCCGCTGCGCGCTTTGTTCTGCGCTTACTTTTTTGGGGCATTGGATTCACTTGGCTTCCGCATTCAATTGCTGGGCAGTGCAGTTCCGCCCTATTTTCTCAAAATGATTCCGTACCTTGTGACCATTCTGGTCCTAATGTACCTTGGGTACCGCAATCGCAACAAACCATCCGGTACACCTGAGGCGCTCGGAGTTCCTTATATTCGGGAACAAAGGTTTTAAGGCAGGCTATACGAGAAGGGAAGCGGCAATCTGGTACTCAAAAAGGGAGGCGGAGTGTATGGGAGTTATACGGGAAGAGGATGGAAGGCTACCTGAAGTAATTCAACCCCACAGCCTGCACGAAGCTTGGGAGAGAAAAACGGCGTTTGGAGACAGTTCCCGATATGTCGCAGGAGGAACATTGCTGAGAACAGGGTGGGAAAATGGAACGGATCATATGCCCAAACAGCTGATTGATCTTCGGCAAATCACAAATCTCGGCGACATTACCTTAACGGAATTTCACTTATCTCTGGGCGCTCTTGTTCCACTCTCCCAGTGCCGCAGTAATGAGCATTTGCAGGCCGTGGCTCCTGCGCTGCAAGAGGCTGCACGTTGCATAGCGGCTCCGTCGGTGCGTAATCTTGCCACGCTCGGGGGCAATATCGCTTCTGGCTTCGGAGATATTCTACCTGCGTTACTGGTCTATGACGCGGAGTTAATCTCCTTTGACGGCAAATTTATGACGGCACTACCTTTGATAGAGTGGCTAAACAATCACTGGAGCGGGATAAAACCTGCGGCAGATCTTGTGGCTGAGATTCGCATCTCACCTACTCGCTTAGAGAGTCCGTTAACGGATAGGCTAGAAATTTTTCGTAAGGTTGGCCGCAGGGAAGTGTTCACCCCTTCACTTGTAACAGTAGCAATCTCAGCATCAATCGATGAGGAACTCCGTTTCCGTGAGGTGCGTATCGCCGCAGGTGGGGGCTCTGGGCGGCCGCAGCGACTAAGTAGAGCTGAAGTTATGCTTGAAGGTGTGAGGTATACAGAGGAGCTGTTGGCTTCTTTATATGAAGAGGTTGAGAACAGCTTTGAGACGTATAGTGATCCCTTTGCAACAGAACTTTACAAGAAAAAGACTGCTGGGAATTTGGTTGTATCTGAGCTGTGGAAGGCTATGAATATACGGAGTTAAGAGGTGAATAACCCGACGAAAGGAGAGAGGGAAAATGCTGCTGAATAAGGAATCCAGCGGTAGCCGCTGGCGTACACGACCCGATGGAGAGGGCAAGGTATCCGGTAAGCTGCAGTATTTGACCGACATGAGGGCAGAAGGAATGTTGATCGGCCGCGTGCTCCGCAGTGAGCAGGCACATGCTCGTATTTTGTCCATACGCATTGAGAAGGCCGTTGAAGTCCCTGGTGTACACGCTGTAATTACTTATGAGGATGTGCCCGGACTTAACGGCTTTGGCATAGCTTTGCCGCATCAACCGGTATTTTGCAGTGACCGTGTGCGTTACACTGGCGATGCGATTGCGGCAGTCGCGGCAGAGACGGACGAAATTGCGGAATACGCCTTATCTCTTATCGAAGTGGATTATGAGCTTCTACCCTTACTCGAGAACCCGGAAGAGGCGATGAAAAAGGACGCAATTCTGCTGCATGCCGAGGGAAACGTGCTTCATCATACGGAATATCGAAAAGGGGAGCCGGAAGCGGTATTTACGGATTGCTGTCATGTGGTAGAGGAGACTTATTATACACCACGCCAAATGCACACTTATATGGAGACTGAAGGTGGACTGTTTATCCCAGAGGATAACGGACGGCTTACCGTATATTCAGCTACACAACATGGGTTGATGGATCGCCTGCAGCTATCCAGAATTCTGGCTATTCCTCAAGAAGATATTCGCGTCATCTCGAGTCCTATCGGCGGGTCCTTTGGAGGAAAAGACGAGCTGAATGTACAACCGTATGGAGCGCTGCTCGCCTTGCGGACACTCCGTCCGGTAAGACTGCATAATTCGAGAGCTGAATCGGTACGTGCAGGACTAAAACGCCATCCCATGAAAATCACCATGAAAACTGGCTGCGACCCCGAAGGAATCATCAGGGCACATCAGGTCAGAATTATTTCGGATACGGGAGCTTACGCAACACTGGGGGCGGAGGTGCTCAACTTTGCGACAGAACATGTGATGGGCCCCTATATCATCGATCATGTGGATGTGAAGGGTTTTGCTGTATATACCAATAACGGTGTATCTGGTGAATTTCGCGGTTTTGGCGGCAATCAGGCGATTTTCGCTTTGGAGGGACAAATCGATCGGTTGGCTGAGCGATTGCAGATCGATCCGTGGGAAATGCGCCGCCGCAATTTGCGTAAATATGGAGATCTGGGGCCGCTGGGTCAGGAAATTGCTCAGACCGATGGTGCCTTTCAGGTGTGGGAAGCGCTGGCGGGTTCGCCTCTTATGACTGAGGCCGCATCTACAGACAGTGATTCAGGTGTGGTGGAACCTTGGATCGTAACTGGAACGGGTGCTGCTATAGCTATGCATGGTGCAGGACTTGGCTATGGTATTCCCGATCCGGCGGGTGGCAGGCTCTCTTTGACGCTAGAGGGCAAAATTGAGGCGGTGTTTGGTTACGAGGAGTTTGGTCAGGGGTTAATCGCAACAATGGAACAAATGCTGATTGAACAGTTTGGCTTGGCGGCAGAGGATCTAAGCATCGTTATTGGCGATACGGATGTTGTGCCCGATAGCGGATCTAGTACGGCTTCCCGATCAACCAGCATGATGTGGATGGCCTTAAAACGGCTGCGTCCAGACTTCACCGCTCGAGTGCTGCAGGCAGCTGCGATGATAAAGCCAGAGCTGGATAACTATGAAATGAAGCTCGGCCCTGGCGGTATTTGGCTAAAAGACGGCGGTCTGCTTCTGACTTACAAGGACTTGGCACAGCGTATTTCAGAACCCATTGTCTGTAATACAAAGTTTACTTATCCAACCACACCCTTTAAAAGAGTGGGGGCACATTTCCTATACACCTATTCTGCAATCGCAGTCCGCGTGGAAGTTAATCTGCTTACTGGACGTGTTCGTGTACTGGATCAATATCATGCGGTAGCGGCGGGACCGGTGGCTAATCCGCAAGGTTATCTTGGACAGATCGAAGGTGGCAGCAGTATGGCGGTCGGTTTCACCTTGTCAGAGGATGCTGTGATGTCTGGCGGCAGCTATGTCACCAAAAATTTAGACACCTATTTGGTGCCGACCATTGCCGACATGAATGGCAGCATTCAGGTGCAGCCGATAGAGGATTTGCCGGATCATGACACGTACGGTCCTCGCGGCATTGGAGAGGTGGGTTCCGTCAATTTAGCTCCGGCAGTCGCGTCAGCCATATTTCAGGCTGTAGGGAAACGGGTAACCAAGCTGCCCATTGATCCCGAATGGCTGCAGTCTACACCGTTTATTCCACAAAAGGTGGTGAACATCCATGTCGAGCCATAATTCAGATGCGAATCTAGATGAAGATAACCTTGCCCCCTTATCGTCTGAGGAAGCTTTTGCAGAAGAGAGGTTCACCTTTAATTGCAATCTTAATGGTAAAGCGATATCCACGGAGATTCCACCCTCCCGCCGGCTTTTAAAGGTCATACGTGAAGATTTGGAGCTGACCGGCACAAAACGTTCTTGTGAGATTGGCCGCTGCGGGGCATGTATGGTGCTGGTGGATGGACGTCCAGTGAATTCATGTCTGGTCATGGCCTATCAATGCTCAGGTGCGGAAATTACAACGATTGAGGGTCTTAGTGAAGTAGGCCTGCATCCCGTTCAGCGGGCTTTTTTAGAAGAGGGGGGGTTCCAATGCGGTTATTGCACACCAGGGATGGTCATCTCGGTGGTTGCTCTGCTGGAAGAGAACCCGCATCCTACTCAGGCTGAAGTGGAAGAAGCTTTATCGGGTAACATTTGTCGCTGTACGGGGTACGGTGGTATTTTACGAGCTGTTAACAAAGCTATTGGAGGTTGAGTGGATGGTCGTTTCTGAAGGCATGTTTACGTTGGAAGAGATAAATGCCATGAGTATAACGGATTTTGTGAAGCATCTAGGCGGCATTTTTGAACATTCACCGTGGGTAGCAGAGGAGGCTTATAAGCAGATTCCGTTCCATTCTTTAGAGCATTTGCATAGCACCATGATGCAGACCGTACTGAGTGCTGACCGGAGCCGAATGGAGGGACTATTAAAAGCTCACCCGGATTTGGCGACTAGGCTTCAAGTTACGGCTTTATCTGCCTCTGAGCAGCAAGGAGCTGGACTGGATCGGTTAACAACGGAGGAGTTCAATCTATTAAATGATCTGAATCGAAAGTATACGGACAAATTTCATTTCCCTTTTATTCTAGCTGTTCGTGGCAAAAACAAAGATGACATTATCAGCGCCATTGGAGTGCGAGTTGAGCGTTCCCCTCAGGAGGAATGGGTTCAAGCCTTTTCTGAAGTCGGTACAATTACGAGATTTCGCCTAAGTGATTTAATTATTTAATTATTTAATATTCATTCATTCATCATAAACGGGGAGGGTGTCAGCCATGCTGGAACCAATTAACGGACGTACAATGTTTTATGGAAAAAGTGATGTGCTAACTTATCGTACCTATGCTAAACCGCTGGCCGTTACCCCCGTTCCCGAATCTTCCTTCACGGGCTGCGACAACATTATATTCGCACATAATATTACATTCGCAGTCACGGGCGAAGCGTTTCTTCCTTCTTTTTCAGAGGGGGATAATTCCATGGTTGTTGCTACCGATTCTATGAAAAATTTCATCCTGCGCAATACCGCGGACTACACTGGAAGCACAACGGAGGGGCTACTGCAGCTTCTAAGCAGCCGTTTTCTCGATAAATACGATCATGTCACCGCAGTTTCAGTTTCCGCAGACCGGTTACCTTTTGAACAGGTGATGGTGCCCGGGGTTGAGGGGCTTAAACAGAGTCATTTAGTACTGCGTCACTCCAATAATGAATCTTATTCGGCTTCGTTAACTATAAAACGTGGAGAGAATGGGACTGAGGTTATCGCTCATGAATGCCGATTGAAGGATTTACAGCTGATAAAAGTGAGTGGAAGCTCGTTTTATGGATTCGTCCGTGATGAGTATACAACATTGCCGGAGAGCTTTGACCGTCCGCTTTATATTTTTCTGAATATTAACTGGACCTACAGTGATGTTCAGCATGCTCTGGATGGAGATCTAGGCCAATATGTGGCATCGGAGCAGGTTCGCGATATCGCCCATAGCGCTTTCCATGAGCTGAACAGTCCATCAATTCAATCGTTGATTTATCAAATTGGGCTGCGCGTATTGTCCCGTTTTCCACAGCTGGCTACCGTTTCATTTGAGTCCAATAACCGGACTTGGGAAACCATTGTTGAGCCTGAAGAAACTAAAGGTGGAGTCTTCACCGAACCTCGTCCACCCTATGGCTTTCAGGGCTTTTCTGTCAGCCGTGCAGATCTGGCCGGAGAGACAGCGTAATGAGCGGGCGTCTTACCACCCATGTGCTGGATCTGTCGCGGGGGATTCCTGCTACAGGTCTGACGCTTCAGCTCTGGAAGCTTACGGATGGGATGAGCAAGCTTCTGTGTGAAGAAGTCACGAACAGTGACGGGAGGCTGGATGCTCCGCTGCTGGAGGGAAACGAAATGGAGTCTGGATGTTACGAGCTGCTGTTTATGGTTGGCGATTACTACCGTAGAGCGGATGCCAAAGCGTCAGCAGACACTCAACGTGAGATGCCTTTTTTTCTAGAACAGATACCTATTCGCTTTCATATAGAGAGCTCCATGCAACACTACCATGTACCTTTGCTAGTAGCACCTGGTGGATATAGTACGTATCGGGGAAGTTAAGAGAAAGTTGACGACCGGAGGAGGTGGCAGCTCATGAAGGAATCCTATGAACTTGTGATTAAGAACGGGAATGTAGTGCTGCCTGATCAGGTACTCAAGCTGGATATTGCAGTATCAGAGGGTAAGATTGTCGCACTTGGAGAGGAACTTTCGCTTGCGCCGCTAACCAAAGTCATCGACGCAGAGGGGTTCTATGTGCTCCCCGGTATGATTGATATGCATGTCCACTTTAATGAACCAACATTTGGACATTGGGAAGGCTTTCGCAGCGGTTCTGCGGCGTTGGCAGCTGGCGGCTGCACAACCTATGCAGATATGCCGCTTAACGGTAATCCACCTACTGTGAACGAGGCTGGGCTTCGTCAAAAGGTAGATGCTGCGGCTGGAAACTCTGCCGTTGATTATGTGCTGTGGGGTGGGCTCGTTCCCGGCAATCTGGATGATTTAGAAGTTTTGGCAGCCGCTGGCGTCACTGGGTTTAAAGCCTTTCTCTCCAATCCTGGAGGGGAGGGCGAAGGCAGATTCCGTGAAGTGGATGAGGATACACTCTATCAAGGGATGCAGCGAATCGCTTCTCTGGGCGGGATTCTGGCGCTGCATGCAGAAAGTGAGGCTATCACGGCGGTGTTGACCGCAGATGCAGTGCGAAATGGCAGAACCAGCGCAAGTGATTTTGCGGCTTGCCGCCCTGCTGAAGCAGAGCTGGAGGCAGTGTCCAGGGCGCTGCTGTACAGTGAACGTACGGGCTGCCGGTTGCATTTTGTTCATATCAGCACGGCCGCCGCCATTGAGAAAATCTATGAAGCTAAGCTTCGAGGTCTGGACGTTTCGGCCGAAACCTGTCCACATTATCTGGTCCTCACTGAAAATGATATGAAGGCTTTAGGCCCTGTGGCGAAGTGTGCGCCTCCGCTGCGAAGTGCGGTGGAGCAGGAGAAGTTATGGGAGATGCTGGCCCAAGGCAAAATCGATCTGATTGCTTCGGATCATTCCCCCTGTCCAACGGAATTGAAGGTGAAGCCGGACTTGTCTTTTTTTGCAGCTTGGGGTGGGATCTCGGGTGCGCAGAGCAGTCTGGAGCTTATGTTCCATGAAGGCGTGAATGTGCGGGGTTTGGATGTTACATTAATTTCCAGTCTGCTTGCAGGGCAACCCGCAAAACGTTTTGGAATAGAGCATCGCAAAGGCGCTATAGCTCTAGGTCTAGATGCCGATTTAGTTCTGCTGAATCCAAATACAACCTATACGCTGACTGCGGAGGATTTATTGTATCGCCACAAGCACAGCCCCTACATCGGAAGAACTTTATCCTGCAAAGTAGTTGCTACGATCTGTCGCGGGAATGTGATCTATACCTCTGAAGAAGGAGTGATCAGTGAGGGAGGTGGACAGTGGCTGCGAATTAGGAAGGAGCAGTACAGCCTATGAATGATTCCAGAGTTCAAGCGTCGACTCAGAAACTGCTGGAGCTGCTGGAGGAGCTGGCGGCATTCAGCACACCTGGGCCAGGAGTTACTAGACTGCTATATACGGAGGAATGGAGCCGGGCGCAGATTTTTTTGCAGGAAAAAATGGCTGGGCTCGGCTTAGAAGTTTCCATAGACAAGGTTGGCAATGTATATGGACGATTGAGTGGATGCAATCCGCAGCAAAAGGTTATTTTAACCGGATCGCATATCGATACTGTAGTCAATGGCGGAAAATATGATGGTGCCTATGGGATCGCTGCGGCTATGATTGCGCTTCAAGATTTGCAGAGGAACTTTGGCCAGCCGCAGCGGACGCTTGAAGTCGTATCTTTTTGTGAAGAAGAGGGGAGCCGATTTCCGCTTGCTTATTGGGGTTCGGGCCATGTCACGGAAAGGTATGACGGAAGCGAGGCCGAGACCTGTATGGATGCAGAGGGCGTGACGTTAAAAGCAGCAATGGCACAATCCAGCTTCTTACAGGACATAACGGAGGAGAAAGCTTCTAAGCGGACTGGAGTCAGAAATGATATTGGTGCTTTTGTAGAACTGCACATCGAGCAGGGGATTATTCTGGAGAAGACGGACACTCAGATAGGCGTAGTTCAGGGGATTGTTGGCCAGAGACGATATGTGGTCAAGGTCAGTGGTACTGCTAATCATGCGGGCACGACACCGATGTTTATGCGGCAGGATGCACTGGCTAGTGCGGTTGAAATGCTGTACGTGCTTGAAAGTTCTGCTAAAACGGCTGGTGAACCTCTTGTAGCAACCTCGGGTAAGCTTGAGGTGTATCCGAATACGCCAAATGTGATCCCGGGTGAGGTTCTTTTTACACTAGATATCCGCCATAGTGAAGAGGACGAACTGGAACGTTTCTGTGAGAAGCTTCTTGCGGAATGTAATGAAATTGCTGTTAAACGTGGGGTGATTCTTGAGGTTACATCCGTGCTCCACACAGTCCCTGCACCTATGGATACGAAGCTATCTGCAATGCTGGAAAATATCTGCCGCCAACAGGGGAAGACGTACCGCATGATGGTAAGTGGAGCGGGACATGACGCCCAGCTGTTTGCGCCGCGTTGCCCTACTGCGATGATATTTGTGCCAAGCCGAGCTGGCATCAGCCATTCTCCGGAAGAGTATACTTCCCCTGAGCAGCTCGTTGCTGGGCTTGAGGTTCTGACTGCGATGTTATATGAGTTAGCTTATTAAAAAGAGTTCGCCGAACTTTTAAGGGAGGATCATCATGAAGCGTTACGAAGATTTGTCGCCGTCCCAACGCTGTATTATGACTCCAGGTCCGGTCGAGGTAGATCCGCGTGTACTGCGGGCGATGTCTTTTCCGGTGCTGGGTCAGTTTGATCCAGAGTTCACCTCTATTATGAATGAAACGATGGAAATGCTGCGGGAGCTGTTTGCTACTCGTAATTCATGGGCTTACCCTATCGATGGTACCTCCCGTGCTGGAATTGAAGCCGTGATGGTTAGTTTGATCCTGCCGGGTGAGCGTGTGCTGATTCCGATCTTTGGCCGCTTCGGACATCTATTGCATGAGATTGCTGAAAGATGTGGCGCTGAGGTGTTCGTGTTGGAAAAGCCATGGGGGAGTGTGTTTGAGCCGGATGAAGTGATAGCAGCTATGGAGACTTTTAAGCCACATGTGGTGGCAATGGTTCATGGGGAGACCTCTACAGGACGTGTGCAGCCACTCTCGGAAATTGGTGGAGCTTGCCGCCGGATGGATGCTTTATTCATAGTCGATGCAGTTGCAACCATTGGGGGCATTCCTGTCGAGACAGATGCTTGGATGTTGGATGCCGTCGTTGGTGGTACACAGAAATGCCTGTCCGTCCCTTCCGGAATGGCACCGATAACGTATAATGATCGTGCTGAAGCTAAGCTCATGACCCGAAAACGAGTAGAACGCGGGATTAGAACAAGTGATGTACAGCCAGGTGACTTATCTTTTGTCCGCAGCAATTATTTCGATCTCAGCATGCTTCAGGATTACTGGAGTCCCCAACGTCTCAATCATCATACAGAGATGACCTCAATGCTTTATGCACTGCGGGAGGGCTTGCGGCTTACCCTTGAAGAAGGGCTGGATGCCCGATTCGCCAGACATATCCTCCATGAAAAAGCACTTGTAGCTGGATTAACAGCTATGGGTTTAGAACTATACGGGGATCCTTCCTGCAAGCTTACTGTTGTTACCTGTGTGCTCATCCCTGAGGGGATAGATGGGGAAGCTGTCCGTTCGCTGCTGCTGGGGCGGTTCGGAATTGAAATTGCCAGTTCTTTTGGACCGTTAAAGGGAAGGATCTGGCGCATCGGTACGATGGGTTTTAGCTGTCGTGAGAATAACGTGTTGCGGCTGCTTGGAGCGCTGGAAGCCGCATTACAGCGTCATGGATTTAAGGGGCCTTGCGGGTTTGGGGTTCAGGCAGCACTTGACGTATATGAGGCAAAAGTAAGATAATCGTTGGAATAGAGCGGATGGCGGGAGAGTAAAAACAGGGGCATGTCCGGATGGTTCGGACAATCTTTGGGAATAAGTAAACGGCTATCATCTACAGGGATGATTGAGCCGTTTTTTCTTACAAATACAGACCTGCGCAACTATATTATCCTAGGCTTAATAGTTAGGCAATCCTCTATGATTACGGATCTATTCACTACATCAAGACAACACTTGGATACTAACGGGGGAGAGATGAAGATGACAACTTTTACAAGAAAGCCTTTAGCGGATTGTGTACCTGAGCTTGTGGCTACGGCAAGAGGCGATAAACCGGCAACACTGGTAATTACAGGTGGAAAGCTGGTCAACGTATGCTCTGGTGAAATTCTAGAAGGAATGTCTGTTGGTGTTCAAGGTGGACGAATTGCTTATGTTGGTAAAGATGTGACACATATGATTGGCGAAGGAACGCAAGTTATTGATGCGAACGGCAAGTATATAGCTCCGGGATTGCTCGATGGCCACTGCCATATTGAGAGCACCCAGCTAACCGTTACTGAATTTTCCCGCGCTGTTCTGCCGCTTGGCACAACAGGTGGTTTCTTTGATGCACATGAGATTGCTAATGTATTCGGGCTGAAGGGTATTCAATTGATGCTGGATGAGATGCGGGGGACGCCGTTAGCTGCTTACATGCAGGTGGCTTCTTGTGTGCCTGCGGCAGGTGCGGAATTCGAGACAACGGGTGCCTCAATTGGTCCTGAAGAAGTTGCCGAAGCTTTTACGTGGGGCAAAGATGTGATTGCTCTGGGCGAAGTGATGAATTTCCCTGGCGTTGTTTACGGCGATGAGAAAATGCTTGGAGAGATTCAAGCTACGCTGCGGGCAGGCAGATTTGTTGACGGTCATTTCACATGGCCTTCCAGCGACTGGAGACTGCCAGTGTATGCTGCGGCAGGGGTGACTGGTGATCATGAGTGTGTGACAGCAGACGATGTGATTGAGCGCATTCGACTGGGGATGTATGCCAAAATGCGCCGGGGCTCGGCTTGGCATGATGTTGCCAAGACCATCACCGCTCATACAGAGCGTGGACTTGATCCGCGTCGCATGATGCTGGTAACTGACGACCGCAGCTCGGAATCGTTACGGGACGAAGGTCATATGGATTTCGTTGTTCGCCATGCGATTGCTCAAGGCGTGAAGCCAGTAACAGCCTTCCAAATGGCAACTATTAATACGGCAGAGCGTTTTGGGTTGTCTCAGGATATCGGATCTATTACTCCAGGTTCTTTTGCGGATATTATTCTGCTGGACGGGAATTTGGCCGATGTTCGTGTGGTACTTACGATTGCTGCTGGTGTAGTCGTTGCCGAAAACGGTGTGATGACGGCAGAGCTTGCTAAATTCTCATATCCAGAGGAAGTTTTGGCTTCGGTTCATTTGCCGCAGCGTCCTACCGCCGAAGATTTTATTATCGCGGCTCCAATTGAAACAGGTGAACTTACTACAAGAGTTATTAAAGTAAGAGAAAATCATGTGGAGACCATTGAACGTATGGTTTCGGTACCTGTAGTAGCAGGGCAGCTGGATGTAAATGCTGTAGAGGGTCTATGTAAAATCGCTGTGCTCGAACGGCATAAAGGAACAGGAAATAAATCAGTGGCTGTTGTGGAAGGCATCGGTTTTAAAGAACCGGCTGCTATCGCAATGACTGTTGCTCATGATAGTCATAATGTACTCGTCATCGGCAATGATAATGAGCTAATGGCCAAAGCTGCGAACGCGGTGGCAGACGCTCAGGGTGGGGTCGCCGTAATTACATCTAGTGGAGAAACGTTATTCCCGTTGGCCATTGCAGGCCTAATGTCTACAGAGCCATTTGAAATTGCTGCTGAGAAATCAGCTGCGATCAGCAAAGCGTTGTATGATGCCGGCTGTACTTTGAATTACGCGTTTATGACTTTATCGCTGCTTGCTTTGGCGGTTATCCCAACGTTACGTATCACAGATAAAGGACTCGTGCGGATTTCACCCGAGGGAATACAGTTAGTGCCATTGTTTGTTTAAGTAAATTAACTGAAGTATAATCCTAATGCAAAAAACTGTTCTGAGGTCGTAATGACCCTTCAGAACAGTTTTTTTTGTTTAAATATAAGAAAGCAAAAGCTTCACATGATGCGTAATCTTTATACATCTTATTGTAATGAACAATAATATTAAACAGATTTTTAGAGAATGAAACATTTTTCTGAGCAAAATCCTAAAAAAATATAAATAAAGCATAGTCAGGTGACGATAATAATGTTAAATTAGATAAAATTAAAGTGAATTAATGGAGTTAATTTTACATTAATGGCATATAAAGAATTATAGATAATGGCAGGTTTCGAATAACCCAACTAAGAGGGACGAGGTGCATGGAGAGATGATCAGACTAGAAACGCAAGATATTTTGAATATTAGCATGAAGCAAATTGCTACTATTTTTAAGATGAAGCCGCTTGAACTGAGATTTGTCACCGATTTTCAGGGTGAGAAATATCTCTTAACTAATGATAAGTTACACCTCAACAACCAGCAATATTGGGCAAAGGTTATGGAATGTGTCTTTGATGATCATGTTAGACCTGTGTTAATGTGTGAGGTATTATATTTCCTTCGTAATGAATTTCTGGAAAGTGACATTAAGTTATGTTTTTCTTATGATTACGCAGAGGATGGGAATGGCGCAGCTACAGCTACGGCTGAAGTATCCTTTAATGACTCAGCAGATTTACAGCCGAGTGAGATTGCCGAGCTGATTGATTTTGCGTTGACCTTGCAGGACAAGCAGTGGTTCCATGAACTGACTACGAAATATAAGCAGCTTACAGCATAAGTATCCTTTCGATTCTTCATGCTTAACAATTGATATAGATAACCGTCTTGTCTGCAACAGAAATGATCTGTGGACAAGACGGTTTTTTTTGATTTACCATCCTTGGGCGTTTTTTTCTACATGTTCAGCCAAAAAATCAAGCCAATCCTCATGGTCATTCAAACAGGGGATTGCCATAAATTCCTCTGCTTGTCCTCCACCAGCCTCGAATTGTTCTCGTCCTTCTATGGCTAGCTCATGCAGCGTTTCCAGACAATCGGTCACAAGACCCGGTGAAAAAATCAGAGGCTTACGTATTCCTCGTCCGGCAAGCTCTCCCAGAACATCCGCAGTAGAGGGTCCTACCCATTCTTCTCGTCCGAAACGTGATTGAAAACTAAGCTGCCAGCGTTCGGGCTCCCAATTCATAGCAGAAGCAAGAAGATGCGCGGTTTCCATACATTGCTGCGGGTAGGGATCGCCGGTATCCGCATACCGTTTGGGAATCCCATGGAAGGTCAGTACAAAATAATCAGGTTCTTTGCTCAGAATCTCCATTTGACGCAGTAGGTGTGACTTCAAGGCTGAAATATAACCGGGCTCATTATAGTAGGCATCAATAAATCTTAGAGCCGGAATCAGACGTTTAGTTACAGGTCCAGTGGAGCTTTGGCGACCTAAGGCTGCAAAGCTGGCCTGATCGAATACGGACGCGGTAGTCGTGGACGAATATTGCGGAAACAGCGGCACAATGATAATTCGGGTAACTCCGGCGGTGTCGAATTTCGCCATCGCTTGCTCCATGCTGGGTTCGCTATAAGCCAATCCAAGCTCTACCTGATACCGTGGACCCAGCAGTTCTTGTAATCCAGATTGCTGAGCTAAAGAGTGAAAGAGCAATGGTGATCCTTCGGTTGTCCATATTTGACTGTACAGCTCAGCGGACCGGCGTGGACGTGAACGCAGAATGACACCTCGCAGCAAAGGCTGCCACAGCAGAGGAGAATAATCTATGATTCGGCGATCTGATAAAAAACGTTTCAGATAAGGCCGTACAGCTTTTGCAGTTGGTGCAGTAGGGGTGCCGATTTGGGCGAGTATAACTCCAATAGGTGGCTGTTTGCTCAAAGCACAGAACTCCTTTCCCATATAAGAGATCGTTCTAAAATAGCATAGCTAGCCTTGAATGCACAGTTATTGAGATCACTTTGCGCGTATAAATTAAATTTAATCGCAAATAGTGATGTTTCTTATAGGGTGTGTGATTTTCGATACAGAAGAACCGCAGAAAGGTCTGGTAGTATCAAACCAGAAATTGATGGAAAACGGGTGTAAGTGTTTTTATAGTAACTCATGTGAATTATTTCACCTTTTATACGCTTTGTGTTAAAAGGAAGAAATGAAATAGATTCAAGCTATTTTTTATTGAAAATCGAGCGTGTAAAGGCATGAGAGGGGGGATGAGTTCTTATGAAGAGAGAAGTTATGCTTCATAAGAAGAGAAGGGGCATCGTAGGAAAAAGGTTTGGTTAACAAAAAGCTACATATCACTGGGGTTTGGTAAAGGAGAATTTTCATTGAAAAAACTAATTTCTTTAACGGTTAGCGCGGCTATATTGTTAGCGCCGTTTGCTTACACACTTAATGTGCCTGCTGTAAACTTGAAGGTGGATGCAGTATCGGCAGCCTCCGAAGAAGCGGATGCACCGGCAGCAAAACCAACAGCAAAACCCACGGCAAAACCAGCAGCAACACCAAAAGCAACGGCAAAACCAGTAGCAACACCAAAGCCAACGGCAAAACCAACAGCAACGCCAAAGCCAACGGCAAAACCAACAGCAACACCAAAGGCAACAGCCAAACCAGCAGCAACCCCAAAAGCTACAGCAGCACCAGTAGCAACCCCAAAAGCAACCGCTGCACCAGCAGCGACAGTAGTACCGGCGGAAACTGTTAAGCCTGTGGCTACAGCAAAGCCTGTTACAGTTAATGAAAACGTATACCAAGATGGAGTTTACGTAGCTTATGGCGATGCATACTCCAAAGGCACGGAAGGTGCCAAGATCGAAATTAAAGATGGTAAAATTACTAGCATTGAGCTTTTGAGAACCAGTCCTAAGCTGATTGATAGAGATGCTCGTAACAATTATAGTGCTTTATGGCAAGCTTATGGATTGATGAAGGATAGATTGCTTGGCAAAACAAGAGATGGAGCAGCGGCAGTTGATGCTGTTTCGGGAGCTACCCGCTCCAGTAATGGCTGGAAATTGTCTGTAGATAGAGCGTTTGAAAGAGCTCTGACAGTGAAAGATACAAATGCCGTTTACTTTGATGGAGTTCATATGGGCGTAGATCCTACAGGTAAATATTCTGTATTCGCGACCTACGAATCCAACAAGCTTACAGATGTTAAAGTGTATCCTATGAACAGCGCTGGTGATTTCATTGAGGAGAAAGCTTACACAGCTGAGCAAGCGGCAGCGGTTGCAGCTATAGCTCCAGCCTTGCTGGCCAAAGGAACAGAGGCACAGCCTGTTGCAGGTCTTGAAGCCGACTTTATAGCAGCGATTAACGCTTTCTGGGATGCTGAGCAGAATGCAATAATCAACAATACATCTGCTTATGTAGACGGATTCTATTCCTCTTATGGTACGGCAAGAAGTGTTGGCGTTGAAAGAGCCGACATCGTGATTCGCAACGGTAAGTTGGTTGATGTGAAGCTGTTTAGACTTGGCAACAACCTGATTGACAGAGGGGCAACAGCTTATGCGGAAGTAGTAAAAGCAAATGCTCCTATGACAGCTAAGCTGCTAGCGAATGGTTCATATATCGCTAACTATGATGAAAAGGTTGACGGAATTTCCGGAGCTACGGAAAGCAGTCACAGCTGGAACCAAGCTGTAGAAAGAGCATTTGAGAAAGCGCTGAAGGTTCCTGCTGAAGGTCAATATTTTGACGGCAAATTTGCCGGAGTAGATAACCAATCAAAAGTACTGCTGCTAGTTGATGTTGATGCAGATGCGGTAACAGGCATTAAAGTAAGTCTGTTTGGAGCTGACGGCAAGCTGATTGCTGACGATAAACTGAGTGCAGAACAAAAAGGATGGGTAGCTACACTCACATCCGGGCTGTTAGAAAAAGGTGTGCAAATGGCCGATATTACAGGCCAAGAAGCATTGTCGGCAGCAGCTAAAGCAGCACTGACAGATGCTTTGAACAATGCATCCAAAGTCCAAGGAACCTATAAAGACGGAACCTTTACTGCATTTGGTGATGCTTATGATAAAGGAACGAACAGAGCGGACGTTACCCTGCGTAACGGCAAAATCGTAAATGTAGCCTTGTACCGTGTAGGAATGAACCTTGTAGATAGAGGGAACGCTGCTTATCCTGAGGTGGTAAAAGCAATTCCTCAGTTGACGGCTAGCTTCCTCGCAGCAGGGACTAGAGAAGGTGTGCAGGAAGTAGATGCTGTGTCTGGTGCAACCAGCAGCAGCGTGGCTTTGAAGACTGCGGTGGATAGAGCATACGGAAAAGCTGAGGTTGTAGAAGCTAATAAAGCGGCTTATTTCGATGGAATCTTCATTGGTGTAAGTGCCGATAAGCTTGTAAATGTTATGGTGAATGTAGAGTACGGTGTTCCTGTCAAAATGCTTGTTTATTATTTGGATAAAAACGGAAGTGTAAGAACAATCAATCAGTTAACGGACGCGGAGCTGGCAGTGAAAGGTGAAATCGAGTCGACATCGACCGGATACAGCCTGCACAAATATGGTTACCGTCCAGCAGCCTTCGGAAAAAATGATGCAGAGAAAGAAATATCCGCTAAAGCGGTAGAAGCTATTAAATCAGCGCTTGAATCGGCTGGTAAATAATTATCGTTTTATAATAAAAGGAGGATATTCCAGTGCCAGAATATGGCCGGGGAGTAGCCTCCTTTTTCAAATATTCTTGGCTTGTACATAAATATGAAAATAGATCGTATAGTGATTTAAAGGGATTTTGGAGGTGAGTGTCTAAAGTTTAATATAGAGAGCAGGCCAAAAGCCTGTTATTAATAGGAGGCTCCAACATGACACAAATTAAACAGCTCGCTCCACAAGATGAATTTGTTGGCTTTTATCTTTTAAGAGAGCTGGCAATTAAACAAACGAACGGCACTCCTCCAAAAGATTATTTTGACATCGTTCTGGGGGATTCCACTGGACAATTATCTGCGAAATATTGGGATGCCAGCACAACCGATAAAGAAACTTTTTTTCCTATGGCGCTTGTGAAGGTACGCGGGATTGCTCATACTTATCGTGAGAAATTACAAATAAAAATTACTAAAATCAGGTTGGTTAACGATGAGGATGGTGTTGCACTTACGGATTTCATCCGTTCTGCCCCAATTCGTCCAGTAGACCTTATTCATACGATTAAAGGGGTTATGGCAAGTATTTCAGATCCGGAAATTGCTTCGATTGTCTCTTTTTGTGTGGGTAAAGTGGAAGAGAAATTGATGCATTATCCGGCAGCCAAAACACATCATCATGCTTATTTTGCCGGACTTGCTTATCATATGGTGCGTATGCTGGAGATTGGTGATTTTCTGTGCAAGCAGCGTCCGTTCTTGAATCCAGATCTAATGAAGGCAGGAATCATTCTGCATGATATCGCGAAGCCGGAGGAGATGGTCTCCCAGCTTGGGATTGTCTCGGAATACAGCGTTCAGGGCAAGTTGATTGGCCATATCTCGATGGCGTCTAACTGGATCACGGAAGCGGCTATCCGTTTAGATATTGATTTGAATTCGGAAAAGGTTATGGCGTTACAGCATCTCGTATTGTCACATCATAATTTGGGCGAATGGGGTAGTCCTGTTCAGCCACAGACAGCTGAGGCAGTCGCTCTGCATCATATCGATGCGATGGATGCGAAGCTGCAAATGGTGGAGGATGCTTTGGATACCACACCGGAGACCGAGGAATGGACACCGTTCATCAGAGGTCTAGAGAATAAGGCTGTGTATCGTTTGAAGATTTAAGAGATACCCTGTAAAACCAAACCCCCAATCAGCAGAAAGGAGCTGGTTGGGGGTTTTTGATGTTCTTTGGTTATTTGGACAAAGTGGCGCGGCTGCTATAAATGGAGGGTTTATGTTTAGTGCCTTGTTTCTTAGCAGGCTTTTTCGCGCGAGTGGAAAATGGGGTATACCCGCCGGCAAACATCGTTCCGCTAGTATATCCTTGACTGGCAGAGAGCAATAGAGGATCATAGTGCTCCTCCTGCTCCATAAGTTTTACTAGAATTGCAGCGGCTGCGCGTGCGTCATCTAAGGCATCATGGTGCTTTAGCGTAATGCCGAAAAACTCGGAGACTACATTAAGTTTATGGGAGGGCAGGTCGGGCAGCATTTTTTTGCCTAATAAATAGGTACATAAGTATTGAAAGCTTGGGTAGCTCAGGGACATTCCATCGAGACAATAACGCAGGACACTCATATCAAAAGCAGCATTATGCGCCACGACGATTTGTCCGTGTAGTAACGGTTCAACGGTGGGCCACAGCTCTTGAAAAGTAGGTTGCCCGATTACCATTGATGGCGTGATGCCGTGTATCGAAATGTTCATGCCATCAAACCGCTGCTGCGGGTCAATTAGCCAAGAATGTTCTGCGGTTATATTTCCAGCTTTAACTTCCACAAGTCCCAAGGCACATGCACTGGATCGACTGGAGTTCGCGGTCTCAAAGTCAATTGCTATAAAGTCCATTCGTAAAGCTCCTTATCTATCATATATACGTTTCATATTAAAGTAGTAAAATGATAAATACAATCTAGTGAATCACAATGAGCTGTTCAGTAAAAATAAGGAGATGATAGAGTGCGGCTTATAAAGGGGCAAAAGGTGGATATTACGAAAGGGAGAAATGTGAACAAGCTTTTGCTGAAATTTGGGTGGATGACTGCTGATACTAGAATTGGCATAGACTCTGCTGCTTTTTTACTGTCAGAGCAGAACCGTTGCGAACGCGATGAGAACTTTATCTTTTATGGTAATCCGTTGTCTATAGACGAAGCTGTAACTCATTCTGTCTTACAACTAGGGGATAAAGAAGCTATCGCCATTACACTTTCTCGACTTCCTAAGGATATTACTAGAATAGCTTTAACTTTAACGATCTATGAAGGAGAAAAATTAGGACACTCTATGAAGCAAGTAACCTCTCCTTATCTACGCTTAGTGGATGCTGCTAGCGGTGAGGAATTATTCGTTTTCGAGTATGGCTCTGACCTGTCGACGGAGACAGCTATTGTGGTTGGAGAGCTATATCGCTATGGCCCAGAGTGGAAATTCAGTGCGATTGGTAGTGGCTTTGAGGGAGGATTGGCTGCGTTATGTACAAACTATGGGCTCGTTATTGAAGAAGACGAAGGGAACCCTGAGGTAGCGGCCACAGCTGAGTTATCCCTGCCTTTAGAGACGATCCGTTATGAAGAGAAGAATGTACTGTCCTCTATTGATTTACGTAAAAAAATTGTTCAGATTACCTTAGAAAAAAAGAATCTGACAGGAGTCATCGCAAGGGTAGGCGTTGTTCTGGATATTACAGGATCTATGAGAAATCTCTATAATAATGGAACCGTTCAAGAAGTAGTTGAGCGTATATTAGCCGTTGCCTGCAAATTTGATGATAACCAATCGTTAGATGTTTGGGTGTACGATACGGAGTTTAGCCGGCTGCCACCAGTGACAGAGCAGGAATTAGGAAGATATGTGTTTACACATATTTTAAATAATCGTACCATTCATAAGTTTGGCCGCAATAATGAACCGCCAGTAATGGAGGATATCATTAAAAAATATACGGAGGAAGAACCCGATTCTACACCAGTATTTATCATATTTATTAACGATGGTGGTGTAGTGAAATCCACTAAAAATGTGATTATGGCTGCTTCGGTCCAACCGATTTTCTGGCAGTTTGTCGGAATCGGTAACTCGGATTTTGAAGTATTGAAGCAACTTGATACGATGAAGGGCCGTTTGGTGGATAACGCCAATTTTATTCATCTGGACAACATTGAAAAGGTGACTGATGAAGATCTATATGATCAGCTGCTGAATGAATTCCCCTTGTGGCTAAGCGCAGCGAAAGAAAAAAGAATCCTGCGAACATAAAAATACATTACTGAAAATGAATAAGCCTGTGCGTTACTATAGGCCATAACCACCTATCTTAGGAGGTATTATGGCTTTTTTAGTTTCGCTATCTTGCTATTCTATTCAACAATCCGTACACTGCCAAATAGGTATTGTATATTAGGATTAGGGTCATCCCTATCAGATACGGGAGGAAACACTTTGAGCAGCGTAATTACTAAGTTTTTTGATTATGGGCAAGAAGACATAGATTATCTCCGAAGTGTGGATCCAGTACTTGGCGCAGCTATGGCACGGATGGGCAGAGTGGAACGTGTAATTATACCAGATCTTTTTACTGCGCTTATCTATGCTATAGTAGGACAGCTTATTTCAGTAAAAGCGGTTCGGACCATTTGGAACAGAATGTTGGCTCAGTTCGGAGACATCACTCCGCAGCAGTTAGCCTTACATACGGCGGATGAGATTCAAAGCTGTGGGATGACGATGAAAAAGGCACTATGTATCCATGAGATTTCCAATTTGGTCGCTCAGGGTGATTTTAAGCTGGAGGAATTGCCTGGGTTATCAGATCAAGAGGTTATACAAAAACTTATGACGTTAAAGGGCATTGGCAAGTGGACGGCAGAAATGATGTTAATCCATTCTATGGAACGACGGGATGTGGTCAGCTGGGGAGATATTGCGATTCGTCGGGGGATGAAGAAGCTGTATGGACTTGATAAGCTTACCAAAGATCAATTTGAACAATACCGGCTAAACTATTCTCCTTTGGGTTCTGTGGCTTCTATATATTTATGGGAAATTTCATTTGAATAATGGACGGGTAAGGAGTACTACTATGGAAAAAACAATAAGAGAACAGCTATTGAATTTGGCAGATGTGGACTACCAAAAGTTTTCTGCGGCCTTAATTCCGACGATAGATAATGTTATAGGCGTCAGGCTACCGGAACTGCGCAAGCTTGCCAAAATCATTGCAAAGGGTGATTGGAGAGCCTATTTGGAGCATGCCGAGACAGATTATTTTGAAGAAGTGATGCTGCAAGGTATGGTGCTTGGCTACGTGAAGACAGATCTTGAAGAAATCCTACGTTATATCGCTGACTTTATTCCCAGAATCGATAACTGGTCGGTATGCGATAGCTTTTGCACAGGCCTGAAGTTTACCGTAAAGAATAAAGAACGGGTATGGGAGTTTATAATGCCGTACTTATCATCAGATAAAGAATATGAGATCCGATTTGCTGTGGTAATGCTGCTTAATTTCTTTATTGAAGAAACGTATATCAGCCGGATTTTACCATTGCTCGATAAGGTCAGTCATGAAGGCTATTATGTAAAAATGGCGGTTTCTTGGGCGCTTTCGATTTGTTATGTGAAATTGCCAGAGCCTACGATGAGTTATTTGAGAAACAACAGCTTAGATGATTTCACTTACAACAAGGCTTTGCAGAAAATCACGGAGTCTTATCGCGTGGATCCGGAAACGAAAAAATGGATTCGCGGGATGAAAAGAAGTAAAAAACAAACCCCTTATTCAGCACAATAGCTGAGTAATAAGGGGTTTATTGTCCTATTTATTTTTTCTCAGTGTTTACTTCAGTGTTAGTTTTACGGTTGCGGATTCGCTCGATTTCGATGTCAACAGCGCTACGCAGGTTAGGATCGAGGGAAGGACTTATTCCTGTACCTGTATTGAATTTATTTTTGGAGTTTTCCGCCAATGCTTCCCACTCGAAAATCTTCTCTTCCATACGTTCGAAGCCTTGCGAAGCTGATCCTACATGTAGACCTTTCGTAGAACTACGTGGAGCTGAGTGGAGTGTTTCTGTGGCTTGTTGAGCGCGAGCGATAAGCTCAGTTCTTTTCGCTTTGAGATGTTCACGCTCTTCTTTAGCTCTAGCGATATTGATCTCAAGCTCTGCCAGGGATTGCTTAGTTTGTACTTGGCTATTTATGGACTCTTCCAGCTGTTCCACGTACCGTAACTTGGCTATGAGTGCCAGGCGAGCTCTTTCTTCATTTCCTTGCTCAACTGCTTGAACGGCTTCGGCTTCACTTTGCTCTACTAACTGAGTATATTCTTGCTTGCGGCGTTCCAACACACTTGCTGTAACTTGCAGATCACGCTCATTACGTTCCGCCTTAGCAATATCATTTTCAAGATCACGTAAATACTGACCTGTCAGCAATACCGGGTTTTCTAATTTGTTTAGACCTTCGTGTAGGGCTGCTTTAGTAATTGTGGAAATTCTTTTTAATAGACTCATGTTCTATCTCTCCTTTTTTATGGCTATATTAGGGCTGGCTTGTATTGAACGACGATTAATTAATAGAAATCATGTCCATCTGAAAAGCTGTTAAAAGGTTCTTTAGGAACGATGATACTAGCGATGACGTAGAAGATAAGTACAGTTCCGAAGCTGAACAATGCTGCGGCAACAGCAACAAGACGGATTACTGTAGCATCAATACCAGACCAACGAGCAAGACCTCCGCACAAACCACTTATCTTCTGATCACTTTGGGAACGATATAATTTTTTCATTTATTGTTTTCTTCCTCTCGTATGGGTGTGATTGTTATTGAATCCTGCAACCCGTTTGCTTATGTACTCATTCTAATGTCTTTTTGCATGCGAAAAAACGGCCTGGAGGCGGTTTTGTATACCAGACCTGAGTCGAGGTTCGTTCCCGCAGGAAGGCGGGGAAAGGGTTAGTAAATCGGTTATAGGCTACAAACCATGGACGAAGTTAGGTACAATAAAGAAAGGAATACTTCTGGCGGTGTCGAAATATGCTTATATATGACTACTACGGAATTGGGGGCTGAATATGAGTTTTTTTAACAAAGTAAAAGCAGGGGTAAGCGAGGCTGGGAATAAAGCAAAAACAGTGGTGGAGATTAACCGGTTGAAGCTGCAAAATAACGGTAAGCAAAATGATATTGACCAGCAGTATCAGGTCATGGGCAAACTGTTATTTGAAGCCGTAACTCAAGGTGCAGGACCACTGCCAAGTGAGCAAATCGAGACTAATATTAATCGTATTCTCGAATTGAAGGCGGAGATTGAGACGAACCTTCAGCAAATTGCTGAGTTGTCCGATGTAAAGCATTGCAAAGCATGTGGTGGGAATGTGGCGATCGAGGCACGCTTTTGTCCGGCCTGCGGATCCACTTTTGAAGTGGCAAAAGAACCTGTCAGTGATGTAACTCCATCGTCGATTTCTTTGGATAAGAAGGAATAGAGTTACTTCATACAAGAAACTTATGAACAAAGAGGCTGTCTTAAAAGTAGTGAATACTACTTATGAGGCAGCTTCTTTTTTAGTAAAAAGGCTATAAGCGGATTCTTGCTTTAGCCAATAGACTATGGGCTACGCACACAAAGTATTCTATGCCATTAGGTTGGGCGGCGGAATATTCACTTTGTGAATTTCAGGGAGAAATTCCCCAATTATTTTAGTGGAGCGTAATTAGATCATTAAGCGGGATTCGTATCTACAATCTTAATTTCACTTATTCACAATCTAGTGTCGTTTAAACCTTAGAAGCGTGGCGTTTCTTAAATTTATACACAACTAGCAACATAAGCGGCAGAACAAATGCACAGGTGAAATCCCAATCTACCCAGTAGGCGGGGATCTCCTTCACATAGAAAATGATGTCTTTGGCAATCAGCTGTGACATCCCGAATAACAAAAATCCAGTGGGGATGATCAGAGGACGGTGGCTTTTGAGTTTAAATAATTGGGCTGTACCTAAGGTTAAAGCATAGTAATAAACTGCAGTTTTGAAGTATGTGCTGATAATCCATGCTGTAGCCATAAGCGCTTCAATACGTTGCAGAGAATTAGCAATATTAATTTTTTGAGCAAGAATATAAGCGGCATAAAATTGATGTTCAGAAGCGTAAACACCTAGAACGGTAAGGGAAAACAATAAGATGAGGTTAAGGCCCAGAGCTCCGATGATCAAGGCTATGAAAATATCCCGGCTTGTTTTGCCATTTTTCTGAGCATAAGGATATATCATTAGAAACACGCACAATTCGCCAAAAGGATAAAAAACACCATACATCAAGGTATGAAGCATGTCCGGTACTGGTGTGTTCAAGATGGGGTATAAACGTTCCATTTTGACATCGGGGGTCAGCAGGAGCAGCAGACCGATTAAAAAAACTGCAAATAAAGGGAAAAAAAGCTGAGCTGCCCGGCCCAAGGTTTCTAGGCCAAGTCGTACCCCATATACCAGCAGGAAAATGGCCATGAAACGAATAACCCCACCGGGTGTTTTCTCGTAAATCTGTGTACACATGAAATCTTCAATTTCTCTTATGTAAGTGGCGGCGGCAATCAGGAAGAACACTAAATAGAACAAGGCTACAGCAGATCCGATCCATTTCCCTAAAATTTGTAGGCTAAGCTCGATAATATTCTTGTTCGGCTCAAGGTCTGCTAAGCAGAGTAGCAGTTTTATGGTCACTAGACCCAAGGGAATACTAATCAAAGCAGCAATCCATGCATCTTGTTTCGCTCCTGATATCATTAACGCCGGATACACAAGCGCCATATCCCCAATAAATGTGAAGAGCCCGAGTATAATCATTTGATTGGTACTAATTCGATCTTTCTCCAAACTCATATACCCCCTCAAATTTATTGGACTAGTTTTAGTATGGTTGTAGTTACCAGAATTATGCCATCCCGATTTTTTAATCCGAAGGAATAATTATCATAATTAACATCAAACTATACTCATCTATCTATGGAGAAGTGGAGGCTGCATCATGAAAGATACGGAGATTGGTACATTATCAAGCCGGTTGGAAGTTAATATTGCTAATTTGTACCAATTGATGGGGGAAAGCTCTGATGTAGTGATAAAAGAGTTGCAGATAGAAGAAAACACTCATATTTCTTTGGTTTACATAGATGGTCTTGTGGATACTCAGGTGCTGCATAATTCAATTTTGTATTCCTTGCAGGAACACATTCCTTATGAACAGCTGAGGGGGCTTTCTCCCGAGCAGAAGTTTGAGATGATTAAGAAACAGATATTAATAGCCGGCGATATAGCCGTCATTGACGATTACAGCCAATTTATTCATCATTTATTGTCCGGTAATATAATGCTGCTGCTTGACGGGTTATCCAGCGCTCTGCGGATCGGCTTACCAGGCTGGGAAGATCGTAATGTAGGGGAGCCTAGCTCACAGTCGGTTGTTCGGGGTCCAATGGAAGGATTCACTGAGAATTTACGGACGAATACGGCACTGGTTCGGCGAAAAATCAAAGATAGCCATTTATGGCTGGAAACCGTTCAGATCGGAAGGGTGACTCAAACCAGCGTATCCATTATGTATCTAAGTAACATCGCGAATAAGGAACTGGTGCAAGAGGTAAAGCGCCGTCTGAATAAAATAGATACGGACAGTATTCTCGAGAGTGGATATATTGAAGAGTTTATTCAAGAGACGGCAGTTACACCTTTTCCTACCGTATACAACAGTGATCGTCCAGATACGATTGCAGCGGGTATTTTGGAAGGAAAAGTGGCCATTCTTGTTGATGGAACTCCTTTTGTACTGTTGGTGCCCACATTTTTTGTGGCATTTTTCCAGTCAGCTGAGGATTATTACCAAAGGGCCGATATTGGAACATTGCTGAGATTAGTTCGTTTTATTTCATTTTTTATTACTTTGCTTGCCCCTTCATTGTATGTTGCGATTACTACCTATCACCAGGAGATGATACCGACCAATCTTGTAATCAGTTTAGCTGCCCAGCGGGAGAGTGTTCCTTTTCCTGCTTTTATTGAGGCACTGATCATGGAAATGACTTATGAAATTTTGCGGGAGGCCGGGGTGCGGATACCCAAAAATATTGGTCAGGCGATTTCCATTGTCGGAACGCTGGTGATAGGACAAGCCGCGGTAGCAGCGGGTTTTATTTCATCCGCAATGGTCATTATTGTATCGCTAACAGCCATTTCTAGTTTTGTTATTCCGGAGACAGGAATGTCTATTGCTGCGCGGATGATCCGTTTTGTGCTTATAGCTTTGGCCGGATTTATCGGATTATATGGAATTCTCTTCGGTATTTTCATCATCGTATTGCATTTGTCGAGTCTGCGTTCTTTCGGAATGCCTTATATGAGTCCGCTCGGACCGTATAATTCCAAAGATTTAAAAGACTCTATTTTTCGCTTTCCGTGGCCGTTTTTAAAGACAAGGCCTGCTGAGAATAAGACGCAGAACCTGTTTCGTCAAAGCACATCCAGTGATAAGGAACCAACAAAATGAATAAAAAATTAGTTAGAGGCGTTCTTCGATTAATGATAGCCCTCCAATTTACGTTAGTGCTAAGCGGCTGTTGGGAAAGAAATGAGCTGAATGAGATAGCTTTTGTCTTGGGGATAGGGATTGACAAGGCAGAAAAAGGTTATACCGTTTCGATGCAGGTCGTTATTCCATCTGCGATTTCCTCCCAAACGAATGGAGGAGGGGGAGGCAGTGGAGTCCCAGTGGTTGTATATAAATTTACTGTACCTACGTTTTATGATGCGCTGCGTAAGCTGAATCTGGATAGCTCTAGGTCAAGTTATCTCGGTCATATCCGGGTGTTGGTGATTGGGGAGGAGCTTGCCCGCACCGGAGTGGGTGAGATACTCGATGTATTTAAAAGAAGTCGGGAACCCCGGATGGATTTCTACGTTATGGTTGCCAGAGATACAACCGCTAGCAATGTCTTGAATGTCCTTACACCTATGGATAAATTACCAGCGAACAAATTATTTAGTTCCTTGGATAATTCTTATAAAGATTCAGCAAAAACAGTCGCTGTCACGCTGGATGATTTTATTGAGAATTTATTGTCTGAAGGCGAGAATCCTGTGCTAACCGGAGTGAAAATTATAGGCGATCCCAAAGATGGAGAGGACAAAAGCAATGTAGAGCGAACAATGCCTAAGGCAAGATTGGAATACCATACTGTAGCTGTGTTCAAAAAAGACAAGTTGATCGGTTGGCTAACCGAGGGAGAAACGATTGGTTACAATTATATCAACGATAAGGTAACCGCACATTCTGGCCCGATCGCAGGGGAAGACGGAAAGCCCATTGTAATCGAAGCGATCCAGGCTACAACTAAACGCAAAGTGAAAATCATTAATGGGGAGCCGCATATTTACCTTAGTGTTAAGACGCTTTGCAATATTGAAGAAGTGCAAAGTGTAGAAAATTTGGAATCGGAAAGTACTATAAAACGTTTGGAAAAGGAAACAGAGGAGCGGATTATAGAGCGGATGCAAAAAACTGTGGAGCATGTAAATGATCGTTTCAATGTTGATATTATGGGATTCGGACAATCGATCTACCATGCCAGCCCTAAAGCTTGGGCAAAGCTGCAGCAACAAAAGGGTGACGATTATCTTAAATCATTGCCCATCCATTACAAAGCCTCAGCAGTTATTAACCGCGTGGGTCTCACAGATAATTCTTTTCTTGAAAAAATCAAGGAGTGAAGTAAAATGCTAGTACTGTTATTCTTGGTGATTGCTGTAGGTTGTATGGCACTTGATTTGCCTAAATTAATGCGAAAGCGCCGAGTGCCTGATCTTAGCATATATTTTATTTTTTGGATTTTGGGTCTAGGTGCGACCTTCTGCTCGTTGTTAAAATTGAACATCCCCAGTCCGCTGTTTCTTATTATTTTTATCTATAAGCCAATAAATAATTTATTTGGATTATTGTTTCATTAACAAAAAAGCTGCAATTATCGCAGCTTTTTTTGTTGTATCATCTAGAAGTTATTTACTTAAATTTAAGAATATTTCATGGGATGAAAAATGAGAGGTTGACCATATTTGTCGGTGGGGCATATGATTTGGAATGAACAATTTTTAAGTAAGCTTACGGCTTTACTTGTCTAGAAGCTTGCTCCTTGTTGGATGTATTGTATACTAACAAATGGAAAGAAAACGGTTACAAGGGGGAAGAAATGAAACCAATATTCAAAATTATGATTGTTGATGACGAGATGCTAGTAAGACAAGGAATCAAACATCTTTTGGATTGGGAGAATGAAGGGTATCGAATTGTTGGTGAGGCTGCTAACGGGCTTGAAGCACTAAATATGATGGATGAGGTCAGCCCACATATCATCATTACAGATATTGTTATGCCAATCATGGGCGGAGAGAAACTGGTTAAGATTGTTAAGGAGAAATACCCTCATATTGAAGTAATCGTCTTAAGTAGTTTCAGTGAATACGATTATGTCCGATCCACATTTCAAAGTGGGGTAGCGGACTACATTCTGAAGCCAAAGCTGGAAGCTGACTATTTGTTATCCATCTTAAATAAAACCACTGCTAAATTGGTAGGGATGGAGATGTCCGATCAAGGAACGGATCCTGGCGAAAAGCAAATTTTGCTAGTTATCGAGAAGCTTATGACCGGATATGAGTCTGGGCTTGAACCTGCTTTGCTTCATGCGAAGTTTCCACACCCACTATTCGCTTTCTTCGGAGCGGATATGAGACATATTAAAGATTCTGGGGACAGGTTAACTTTCACACAGAAAATAGAAAAAGGGCTTAGTACGCTCCCTTTGGGTGATACAGTGTTTATTCGGTTGAAGTTTGTCAATGATTCAGTTATTTATTTGCTTAATGCAAACCCGGAACAGTGGGACGAGCTTGTTATAGAGCTTCGATATCTGGTCTCGGAAATGGATCATTGGGCGAGAGAAACACATTTCGTTATCAGCCAAAGCTTTACGGATTTTAATAAGCTGGGAGAGATTTATCGAGACAATTATTTAAAGCTTACACGATACAGTTTCTACTTGCCGGATCGAAGCTTAATTGAAAACGATCATTTGCCCAGCCTTCCGAGAACCTATCAGGAATATGATATGGGCGAATTAATGGAACAACTGAAACGTAAGCAATACCAGAAGGCATTTACTGGATTTCTGGAATATGTTCATCTCCGTTCGATGGATTATAGGACCGATATTTTCGAATTCAAATCGTTATTGGGGAATTTCATATTTAACGTAGCGACCACACTTGGAAAAATGAAGTACGAGACTGGAGGCTTGGAGGCATCCAAATACGACTTCTTTCGAAAAATAGATGAAGCGATGTATGCCGGGGACGCAATCGCTGTTGCTGAAGCCTTTATTCGCGAAGCTGAACGTGCGATTGGTGAGACGAACCTAACGATCAATCCCAATATGACCCGATTGCTTGAATACATTCAGACTCATTACGCTGATCCCATCACGTTGACTGGGGTTGCGCGGCAGTTTCATTTCAACGCTTCTTATTTATCGAGCCATTTCACTGCTCAGAATGGTGAAGGATTTAATGAATATTTGAACAAGGTCCGGTTGGAGAAAGCCATGGAGTTACTCGTGACGACGGAAAAAACAATTTCTGATATCAGCGCTAGTGTGGGGTATTCGGATCAGAGTTATTTTACTAAAGTGTTTAAGAAACAGGCTGGTATTTCTCCGAGCCAGTACCGAAGACGGGACGTAGAGCGACCATGATTGGAACTATCATTAACAAGATTAGAAAGCAGGGCCTATTTCTTAAGCTTTTTCTTGTGACCCTCATAAGCATTGTTGCTGTATCCCTGCTGACTTTGTCTATTACCATCCGTATGTCAGAAAATTTATTCTTAAAGACCTTCAGCATAACGAATGGCAAACTACTAAATCAGATGAAGACAAACTTGGAGTCCTACAACAACGTTGTAGCTACGGGTGCTACAATGACAGCTCAGAAAGGTGCCATCCGCAGCTATTTGTCTGGGGGAGAGACGGATTCATTGACACTCGCTATCAAAACCTACCAGATGACAGAAAGCATGCGGGCAGTCCGCTCCAACCTAAGTGCTTTTGATGTGGGGATTATGATTGTAGGTGCGAATGGCAGAAGTTACTCAACTGACCCTTGGTATTGGTCTGCTACTGCTGAAGAATTGAAGAACCACCCGATTACGAAAGCGACAGTGGCTCATCCGCAGCAAATTCTGTACCAGCTTTATCAAAAAGAGGATGGTCAAACCCATAAGAAAGAGATCATGTTAGTGGCTTCTAAAGCTCTATTTGATCATTCGACCGGCAGTATCTATGGCACTATGTACATTGCAATTCGTGATAGCGATTTCAAGGCCTTCTATGCCAATTTTACGAGTGAAGGTAATGATGTTGTATTGCTGAATGCAAAAGGGCAAATTGTATCCAGCAACAGGACAGAGCTGATTGGACTGAACGATCAACAGCTGCTTCAAGAAGTAGTTGATGAACAGAGCACAGGAGACAATGGAGAATCTGTCTATGTGATGGGGAATGAACGGGTAGTATTCTCGGAATACTTGCCTGAATTTGATGTTTATTTGGTGAATCTGATCGATAAAAAAGCTGTGACCGGGCAGATGGTTAATGCCAAAGCAGTGTCGTTGACGATCATGGCTATCGTAGCCATTTCGCTTATTATTGTATTTTTAATTACAAGGAAAATGACGAAGTCCCTGCGTGTACTCGTTGAACAGATGTCGAGTATTCCTAAGGGAGGATTCGATAACCACGTGGATGTCGCCACTAGTAGTTATGAAGTTAAGGAGCTAGGCAATGCCTTTAATTTTATGCTTGATTCCCTACATGATTATGTTGATCGGTTGATGGAGACCCAGAAGCAGCAGCGTAATGCGGAGCTGGCCGCCCTTCAAATGCAGATCAATCCCCATTTTTTATACAATACACTGGCTTCTATCAAATTTCTGGTGCAACAGGGCAACAAGGAAAAAGCAGCTGGCACGATAAATTCGCTAATCTCACTCCTGCAAAATACTGTCAGTGATGTTCAATCCACTATACCTGTTAGTCAGGAATTAGAATCGCTGAAGCATTATGTATATATCAATCATGTAAGGTACGGCGAGAAGATCCGCGTGAATTATTTTGTGGAGCCTGAAAGCTTGGATTATCATATGCCAAAGCTAATTCTGCAGCCTTTTATCGAAAATGCGTTCTTTCATGCATTCAATCTTAAAGATGAGGGAAGAATTCTAATCATGATCGCTGTTCAGGAAGATCAGCTTGTATGTGAAGTTGTAGATAATGGTGACGGGATGGACCTTGATCCTAATTTTCTGAAAGAAGAACAGTTGCCAGCCTCGAAGCACAAACGCCAATTGTTCTCCGGGATCGGTATACGGAATGTGGATGACAGAATCAAATTGCTGTACGGAGAGAGTTACGGTATTAACATTACAAGCAAACGAAATGAAGGTACGAAGATCATAATTACGCTTCCATTGTTAAAAGGCTAAAAAATTTACAAAAATCTAAAATTAGTACCAGTGTCGATCTCAGAGGGAAAATAGAATCCAATAATAACACCAAAGCTAACAAAGATACTGCCAAAGAAAGCGAATACAAAATGATAATATGGAATTGTAGCAGAGAAAACGCTTCCATCTTTATTATTTTACAGATTAACAAGGGGGTTACGAAGTGAAAAAATTATTATCCGTGATGCTGGCTAGTGTGGTTCTACTTTCGGCATGTTCCTCAGGTGGAACGAAAAACGAAACGGGCAACTCCGGAAGCGAAGGTAGCAGTAAGCCACAAGAAATCACAGTTTGGGCTTGGGACCCAGCGTTTAACATTGCAGCCATGAATGTTGCCAAAGAAGCTTATGCGAAAGTCAATCCAGACATAACGGTAAACGTCGTAGAGAACGCGCAGGCTGATATCGTGCAAAAGCTGAACACAGGGCTGAACTCTGGATCTACGAAGGGTCTTCCTAACATTGTATTGATCGAGGATTACCGTGCGCAAAGCTTTTTACAAGCGTATCCGGATTCCTTTTATGAATTGACTGATGTTGTAAAAGCCGCTGATTTTGCGGATTATAAGATTGGCCCGACCAGTGTTGACGGCAAGCAATACGGTGTTCCGTTTGATTCTGGTGTGACTGGAATGTATGTACGGACAGACTATCTTGAGCAAGCAGGCTACAGCCTGGATGCACTACAGGATATCGACTGGAAGCAATATATCGAGATCGGTAAAGCTGTAAAAGAAAAAACCGGCAAAAGCATGATCACACTGGATCCCAATGATCTTGGACTTATCCGGGTCATGATTCAATCGGCGGGTGCATGGTATACAGGTGAAGACGGTCAGACTCCGACCATTGCAGACAACGCTGCTTTGAAAGAGGCACTTGTATTGTACAAAGAAATGATGGATTCCGGCATCGTGAAAGTTAACTCAGACTGGAGCCAATTTGTAGGCGCATTTAATAGTGGTGAAGTGGCAACCGTGCCGACGGGTAACTGGATTACCCCTTCAATTAAAGCCGAAGCTTCCCAATCCGGTAAGTGGGCAGTAGCTCCACTTCCTAAGCTGGCAGCAACAGCAGGCTCCGTCCATGCATCTAACCTTGGGGGCAGCTCCTGGTATGTAATGAATGTAGATGGTAAAGAAGCCGCTGCGGAGTTCCTTGCAAAAACATTTGCTTCTGATGCTGATTTGTATCAGACGTTGAATACAAAAGTTGGTGTTATCGGCACTTTAAAAGCTGCGGCAAGCGGAGAAGCTTATTCAGCAGCGGATGAATTTTTCAAAGGTCAAAAGGTTGTATCAGATTTTGCGGCATGGACCGAGCAAATTCCTAACGTCAACTACGGCATGAACACTTACGCAATAGAGGACATTATGGTTGTAGCAGTGCAATCTTATCTTGGTGGAAAAGATGTAGATACTGTTCTGAAAGATGCCCAGAAGCAAGCAGATACCCAAGTTCGCTAATCACACTTAGGCTGTACAATCTAAGCCCTTGCTTCTACTTCTCCTGTAAATTGGATTTCTACAGAAGGATGGGTAGCAGGGGCTTTCATCTCTAATAAATCAGACAGAAGGGTGTGAAGTGGAGTGGAAAATGTAAAGCCAGGGCTAAGCTCTCAAAGACATAAAAGCTCTAAGGGTCAACGGCAGATCCATCTGACAGGTTGGTTATTCGTTATTGTGCCGGTAATTATGATCAGTATTTTCTATTTCTATCCAATGATTCAAGCCTTAATTCTATCCTTCAAGACAGGTAGAGGCAACAATCTTCATTTTACCGGCCTTGATAACTATATTCGGCTGTTTAGCGACACCACTTTCCTTACAGCCGTCAAAAACACTTTTATTTACTTGATTATTCAGGTCCCAGTTATGCTGGTGCTGGCGCTCTTTATCGCTGTGCTGCTAAATGACGAAAGACTGAAATTTAAAGGGTTTTTCAGAACGGCCATATTTCTGCCAACGGTAACTTCACTTGTAGCCTACTCCGTTGTTTTCAAGTACATGTTTGGAGCCGAAGGTATCGTCAATAAATTTCTGGTGAATCTGCATCTAATCAGCGAACCGATTCAATGGATTACTGACCCCTTCTGGGCCAAAGTCACTATCATTATCGCTATCACTTGGCGCTTTACTGGCTATAATATGATTTTCTATTTGTCCTCACTGCAAAATGTCGACAAATCAATATATGAGGCTGCTCATATAGATGGTGCGAGTGCATTTACACAATTTTTCAAAATTACAATTCCCCTATTGAAGCCGATTATCTTGTTCACGACGATCACATCGACCATTGGTACCCTTCAGTTGTTTGACGAGGTGGTTAACATCACGAAAGGTGGACCCGGCAATGCAACCATGTCGATTTCCCAATATATTTATAACCTTTCCTTTGAATACACACCTAACTTTGGATACGCTGCAACCGTCTCCTATTCGATTGTTGTAATGGTGCTCATTCTGACGCTTATTCAGAACAAAGTAGGAGGGGATAAGAGATAATGAAAACCAAACGCATGTTTACTTACGTTTTTCTAATCATCGCTGCGCTGATCTCTATCTTTCCATTTATCTGGATGGTTATAAGCGCCACGAACCAGTCGGTTGATGTAACCAAAGGAACATTGTTGCCGGGTGCACATTTAGTGAAAAATATAAACAATCTATTTAGTTCAGTGGATATGTGGCAGGCTCTCTGGAACTCTGCAAAAATCTCTGTGGTGACTACTGTGCTTTCACTGCTAGTCGCATCGGCGGCTGGATATGGTTTTGAAATGTACCGCAGCCGGAGTAAAGATATCGTATTCAATATTTTACTTGCTTCAATGATGATTCCATTTGCGGCGATCATGGTACCTCTATTTCAAATGTTCGCAAAAGTATCTAGTGTAGTGCCTTTTCTGGGCATCGATACAGCATCGGCGGTCATTCTTCCGACATTTACAACAGCATTTCTAATTTTCTTCTTTCGTCAAAGTACAAAAATGTTTCCTAAGGATATGATGGAGGCTGGGCGCATCGATGGTCTTTCGGAATTTGGTTTGTTCTTCCGCATTTATATGCCAACGATGAAATCAACTTACGCCGCCGCAGCGATTATCACATTTTTAAACAGCTGGAACAATTATCTGTGGCCTTTGATCGTATTGCAATCACCAGAAAATATGACTGTGCCTCTTCTTATCTCGAATCTAGGCTCAGGTTATGCCCCTGACTATGGTCTGATCATGTCTGCGATTGTCATTACAACCTTGCCGACAGCACTAGTGTTTTTCATGATGCAAAAGCAATTTGTAGCTGGGATGACAGGTTCGGTTAAATAAGTTAGCGATCATGTTATGAATAGAGGAGGAAATATAGATGAAGCAGCAGGTTGAACGAAACCTCACTCCAAGTCTGGAATGGTTATCAGACCCTTCCATTTATGCAATAGGCAGAGTGCACGCGCATTCTGACCATCGATATTACCAAACGAAAAATGAAGCCGAAGCGCTTGGAGAAATGCCCTGGCGCCACAGCCTGAACGGCAGCTGGAAATTTAGCTATGCCCAAAATGCCATGGAACGACAGGTTCATTTTTATAAGGAGAACGTGTCTTGCAGAGGCTGGAAGGATATTAAAGTTCCCGGTCATATCCAACTTCAGGGTTATGGACAGCCACAGTACGTGAATACGATGTATCCATGGGACGGTCATGAGCATCTTAGACCTCCAATGATCTCTGAGGACCACAATCCTGTAGGCAGCTATGTCAAATATTTTGAAGTTCCTGCGGGCTGGGAGCAACGTCCGGTGTATATATCTTTTCAAGGAGTTGAATCGGCTTTTTATATATGGCTAAACGGGGAATTTGTTGGCTATAGCGAAGATAGCTTTACACCGAGTGAATTTGATTTAACATCGTACTTGACGGAAGGTGAAAATAAGCTGGCGGTCGAAGTCTATCAGCGCAGCACGGGGAGTTGGTTGGAGGATCAGGACTTCTGGCGCTTTTCGGGAATCTTTCGTGAGGTGTATCTATACACCGTGCCGGATGTTCATGTGCGGGATCTCCACGTTCAAACCGATTTGGATGAAAAGTTTGAGCAAGGAACGCTGACGGCTGTCATGCAATTGATAGGTAATTCTGCCTCAAAAGTGCTCCTTGAGCTAAAGGATAGAGCAGGTAATCTTGTAGCTAGTGGGGAAAGTGAAGTTTCAGGAGATTCCCTTTCGCTTACGCTTGCGGCAACAAAGGTGCAGCTGTGGAGCGCAGAAGCTCCTAATCTGTATACCCTTTACGTCTCTGTTTACAACGCATCCGGGGATCTTGTAGAAGTTGTGCCGCAAAAAATTGGTTTTCGGAAATTCGAAATGATAGATAAGATTATGCACTTAAACGGCAAACGTATTGTATTTAAAGGCGTCAACCGACATGAGTTTAATCCGCGCTTTGGACGCAGCATTACAAAAGAAGATATGCTATGGGACATAAAAACCTTAAAGCAGGCGAACATCAACGCTGTGCGGACCTCGCACTATCCGAATATGACGCTCTGGTATGAGTTGTGTGATGAATACGGAGTCTATGTCATTGACGAGATGAATTTAGAGTCGCATGGATCATGGCAGAAAATGGGGGCAGTTGAGCCGTCTTGGAACATCCCCGGCAATAAGCCTGAATGGCAGGATATCGTGATGGATCGTGCGATTTCCATGGTAGAGAGAGACAAAAACCATCCCTCCATTCTAATTTGGTCCTGTGGGAACGAATCTTTTGCAGGAGAAGTAATTTTGAACGTAGCCAATTATTTTCGAGAGAAGGATCCTACTCGTTTGGTTCATTATGAAGGGGTGTTCCATAACCGTGAATATGATGATTCGAGCGATATGGAAAGCCGCATGTATGCGAAAGCGGCAGATATTGAAAGATATTTAACAGAAGATCCGTTAAAGCCATATATTAGCTGTGAATACATGCATGCGATGGGTAATTCCGTCGGGGGACTGCATAAATACACAGAGCTAGAACAGAAGTATCCAATGTATCAGGGTGGATTTATCTGGGATTATATGGATCAGGTGATTATAAAAAATGATCGATACGGTAAGCCCTTCATGGCTTATGGAGGAGACTTTGATGACCGTTCAACCGATTACAACTTCTCCGGTAACGGAATTGTGTATGCGGATCGGAGATGGTCGCCAAAAATGCAGGAAGTGAAATTTCTGTATCAGAACGTCAAGCTGCTCCCGGACAGTCAGGGTTTTACAATCAGAAATGAAAACTTATTTGTGGGCTTGGATGCTTATGAATTACAATACGCTCTGAACTATGAGGGTAGGGTCATCCAGCGTGGAACTCTATTCGCTCAGGTTAATCCAGGCGAGGAAAAATATGTAGAAGTTGATCTACCCGATATCAAGAATCAGTCTGGCGAGTATAGCTTGGATGTTTCACTTGTCCTGAAGGAAGATTCATTATGGGCGAATAGCGGTTATGAAATCGCTTTTGGCCAGCATGTTTTTCAAGTGGCCAATACGTCAGCCGAGGAGTCTTTAACAGTTGCTAAAATAACATCTGTCGTGAATGATTTTCGCGTGGTTGAAGGAGATGTGAATATTGGTGTACATGGTCGTGACTTCTCCGTAATGTTCTCAAAGCAGGCGGGTACATTAATTTCTGTTAAATATTCAGGGCAGGAAATGATCTCTTCACCGCCCGCACCGCTCTTCTGGAGAGCAATGACAGACAATGACAAGGGGGCAGGAATGCATTTCGACTCTTCTCCTTGGTATGCAGCAAGCTTGACCCGTAGAACGTTAAGCTTCGAACTCGTGGAGGAGAAAGACCGTGCGACGGTGACTTACGTGTATAAGCTTAGTGTATCAGAGGAGGTACGTGTAAGTGTAACTTACACAGTGTTCTCCGATGGAAGCATACAGGTGAAATCAAGCTACCATGGAGCAGCGGGTTTACCAAAGCTTCCGATCTTCGCTTTAAGCTTTAAGGTGCCAGCGGATTATCACCAGCTGAATTGGTATGCAAATGGGCCGGAAGAAAATTATATCGACCGTGCGTGTGGGGCGAGATTGTGTCGCTTCCAGAATCATGCGGTGGACAATGTGTCGTCCTATTTGGTGCCGCAGGAATCGGGCAACCGCACAGGTGTGCGCGAAGTATCGATTAAGAACGATTATGGCCAAGGCATTATAATATCGGCACCAGCTACAGCCCCTGTTGAAGCCAATATCTCGCCTTACTCGGCAATGGAGCTGGAGAATGCGACACATCATTATGAGCTGCCGAACGTCCACTATACCGTTGTTACCATTGCTGGACGTCAAATGGGTGTAGGCGGGGATGACAGCTGGGGAGCTCCAGTTCTTGATGAATATCAAATCAATCCATCCTTAGATATGGATTTTGAATTTACAATTCGCAGAGCATGATGATAAAAATTCAACAGGCTCGGTTCAATGTTAAATTTGAACCGAGCTTTTTTTATGCTCGTTATAATTCCTTATAATTTGAGCTCAGTAAAACCTTATAAAGTCCTTAGATTTGCTATATATGATCAACGTATAGCAAATGAGAGGATGATGTAGGATGGGAGAGTATATTTTACAAACTAATAATTTATCCAAGAGTTTCAGGGGGCAGCGTGCGGTTAGCGATATCAGCATAACCGTAAAAACTAATTCGATTTATGGACTGCTAGGCCCAAACGGCGCAGGTAAATCGACGACTCTAAAAATGATAACAGGGATTCTTCGAGCGACGTCAGGACAAATTTTATTTGACGGTCATCCATGGACACGTAAGGATTTACTACACATTGGAGCGCTGATTGAGTCCCCGCCACTTTACGGGAATTTGACTGCTGCCCAAAATTTGAAGGTACATACGACAATATTAAACTTACCGGATTCTCGGATTCGGGAAGTTCTTGAAATTGTTGATTTAACAACAACAGGCAAAAAAAGAGCGGGACAATTCTCTATGGGCATGAAGCAACGTCTCGGGATTGCGATCGCCTTGTTAAATCAACCTAGACTCTTGATTCTGGATGAACCGACAAATGGGCTTGATCCGATTGGGATTCAGGAATTACGTGAGCTTATACGCTCATTTCCTGCACAAGGGATTACCGTCATCTTATCGAGTCATATTCTTCATGAGGTGGAGCAAATTGCCGATCATATTGGGATCATTAGTAATGGTGTTCTAGGGTATCAGAATGCAATATATCCTGGTGATGATTTGGAGGAATTGTTCATGGAAGTCGTGACTCGGAACAGACAGGAGGTAACAAGATGATCCACTATCTTTTATCCGAAAATCTTAAATTCAAACGAACATTTTCGAGAAAATTGATTGTCGTGGTGCCACTGTTTTTTCTTCTATTTTCATTTTTCACACAACAGAACCTGCAAACGGAAGACCACTATTTTATGGAAATGGTATTTAATTGGTGGCCGCTGTTATTCATGACCATAGGATCTGCTTTGTTGTCTACACTATCGAATAACAAGGATCGTAAGGCTGGAGGGTACCGTAGCTTAAGCAGTCACGGAATTAGTATCGCTAAACTTTGGCTCAGTAAAATAATTGTGGTGTCATATTATTTGCTGCTGTCTTCGCTGCTCCTTATTGCAGTAATGTACCTATCTGGTCTTTTGTTTCCTTTGGGTGCAGCACCCTTATCTGAAATTACAACAGCCGCTATTGTTGTTTGGTTGACCTCTTTGGGGATGATTCCAATCTATCTATTCTTAGCCGAACAATTTGGGGCGGTAGTATCTATTCTTGCAGGTCTGTTTGGGATGATTGTGAGTGTACTAGCAGCGGATCAACCTTCATGGATTTATGTTCCGTGGAGTTGGGCTTTAAGGTTAATGTGTCCGATTGTTGGTGTGCGTCCCAATGGTGTGGCTCTTTCAGCACAGGATGCTCTAAGAGACTCTTCGGTTATTTTACCTGGAATTGTGGTGTCGCTTGTATTCTTTTTGGTGACCCTCACCTTAACTAGCTACTGGTTTAGTAGAAGAGAGGTGCGATAGAGATGGTGATACTCCGACTATTACAAGCTGAATGGTTGATGACTAAGCACACTGCAATTCGTTGGTTGATATTCCTTGTTCCTGTTCTATATCCGATGATGATACTTTGGTATTTTTCACAGCGTGCGGATCAGCTTCACATCTATGATGCTTATTTTTCATTAATAGCCTTTGGGTTGCCTGTTGGGATAGGATTATTCTCTGCTTTAATGAGTGGTTTAGAGGAGGGGGCAGGGGGATTCTATAATCTATTAAGTGCTCTTTCACGTCCGAAGTGTTATATAAGAAAACTAGGGTTCATAATCTTGGCGATGATATGGATCGTATTCGGTTCAACATCAATTCTAATACTGGGCATGAAAAAAATTTTGCATATAGAGCGGATACAATATCTAATATTCTGGCAAGGAGCTTGTTGGGTAGTAGGCACTGCTCTAATCTTAATGATCTTTCATCTCATCTTAAGTTATGCTGGAGGCATGGGACTTTCTCTAACGGTGGGTAGTGCAGGTACGCTAATTGCAGCTATCGTAGGTGGAACAATTGTAGGCGATAAAGTGTGGTTATACATACCGTGGGCCTGGTCGATGCGGATGATTCAACTTCCCTTATTTTATGCTCAACCCAACGGGCTCATTGAAACGGAAGTATTGAAGCTGCAACTTATTCATTCCGTACCTGCTATACTTATTAGTACAATGGTAATGGCAGTGTTAGGCTTGATATGGTTTCATTACTTTCAGGGTAGGAAATCATATGAATAAATAGGAGTGAGGTCACTGGCTAATATTTTAATAATAGATGATGAACCTGATATTTTGGCGCTAGTAAATAATATTCTTAGCAAAGATCACCATAGGGTTACGATAAAAACAAGTGCACGACATATGCCTTTGAATGAGTACTCGACATTTGATTTAATCCTGTTGGACGTGATGATGCCAGATATCGATGGTTTTGAGCTCTGTACTCAAATCAGGGATATCGTAGACTGTCCGATTCTGTTTCTTACAGCTAAATCAATGGAAACGGATATTATGTTTGGACTTAGTGTAGGTGCAGACGACTATATCGTGAAGCCTTTTCGTGCAGGCGAGTTGAAGGCTCGGGTGAACGCTCATCTGCGGCGTGAAAATCGAGAGAAAAATCATATGTTAAGCGCATCTGGAGTGAAATTCAATCTCTCGGCAAAGGAGATTTTTGTTGATAAAGAGAAAATAAATCTCACTAAAAGTGAATATCAGATATGTGAATTTCTTGCTAGAAATAAAGGTCAGGTTTTTTCCAAAGAACAAATTTATGAATCGGTTTATGGCTATGACAGAGAAAGCGATAGCTCAACTATTACAGAACATGTGAAAAATATCCGCAGTAAGCTGAGTGCGAGGGAGGTTTCACCGATTGAAACCGTTTGGGGGATAGGTTACAAATGGGTGTGAAACGAATACGGCTTCGTACAGTCTTCATTCAATATTTATTATCATTAGGTGCGTGTACTCTATTATTGGCATTTCTGTGTTTAGGGGTATTTACTCTCTTAATGCAGTATGGAATGATTGTTCCAGCAAACCATACCGAGCAATCCATTGCAAAGTCTTGGGATGTTTTGCAGCGTGCGCCACAAATTACGGAAGAAATGATCCCTTGGGGAGCGGAATATGCGGTATTGGATCAGCAAAAGAATTATATTTCAGGAAATATTCCTAAAGAACGCGCTCTAGATATATTGCAGAAGAATCAAAGCAGTTGCAATCTCATGGGTACAAACTGCAGCGATGTGATTGAGCGGGAGCATGAGGTTATCGTACTGCAATATGCGATCGTACCGCAGTTCACCTCGAATTTTCTGCATAACACGCTGCCTAATCCGCAATTAACGCTATTGCTGTTTTTTGTAGTTCTGATGTTACTGGAAGTTATTCTGATTTCTGGATTTTTCGCTCGAAGACTGAGCCAAAAAATGGCTTCCTTGCAGGAAGCTGCACATCACATTGAAGCTAAAAATTTGGATTTTACTGTCGTGTATTCTGGGGTCAGTGAAATTGATGAGGTGCTATCATCCCTGGAACAGCTGAGAGAGGAATTGAAAAAGTCACTAGAACAGCAATGGAATCTGGAACAAATGAAAAAAGAGCAGATTTCTGCGCTTGCCCACGACATTAAGACTCCTCTTACGATTATTCAAGGAAATGCAGATTTGCTGATAGACTCAGATTTAGCAGAGAATCAGCAAGAATATATAGGGTATATTTCCAAAAATGCAGATCAAATCGAACAATACATGGCAACACTCATTGAGATTTCTAATACAAGAAAACAAATTTCTCCCCGCTCTAAATGGGTTGCAACGGATGCCTTTATCCAGCAAATTCGTATGCAGTTAGATGCGTTGGTTGTCCCTAAGCGTCTTCAGATAGAATTTCACCAGGACAATAATCTGCCCCCTGAGGTGTTGATTGACGATGAGCTACTTCATCGGGCTGTGATGAATGTACTCGCTAATGCGGTAGAGTATTCCCCGTATGAGAGTGTGATTTATTTGCAGGTTGAGGCAAAACAAGATCGGTGGAGTATAACGGTAGCAGACAGTGGATCAGGATTTACGAGTGAAGGACTCCAATCAGCACTTAAGCAGTTTTATCGAGGGGACAGTAGCCGTACCTCCAAAAGTCACTATGGATTGGGACTTTACATTGCTGACACCATTGTCAGGCAGCATCAGGGTAGTCTGCATATTAGCAATTCTCCCCTGACGGGTGGAGGTCAAGTTCGAATCGACATCCCAGTTCGTGGAGTTAGGTAGAGGTTTATTACACCTCTTAGAATAACATTGGATAAAACTTCTGGTTTATCTGATGAAATTCTAAGGGGTGTATTTTTTATGACGATCAAAACCAAATTCTCAATTGTTGGAAAAGTAGATTAAAATATTGATTGCTATATACAATTAAATACAATAAAGTTGTCATATAGAGGATAATTTTGTCGATTTTTCTGCAAAAATGTTCCAATCCACATTGTATCAGGTGACATTAGGGTCTATGAGGTTCAAATCCTCTTCCTGAAAAAGACATAAGAAAGTGGTGCGCATAATGAGTAGCAACAGATTTGAAAACAAAGTAGTTATTATTACGGGTGCTGGTACCGGAATCGGAAAAGCTACAGCATTGAGAGTAGCAAGAGAGGGTGGTACTGTAGTAGTTGCCAATCGATCAGATGCTGGCGCTAACACAGTCGAAGAAATCAAAGCTTTAGGTGGAGAAGCGCTGTTTGTGCGGTCAGACGTTTCAGTTGAAGCAGACTGCAAAAATATCGTAGATCAAACCTTAGCAGCTTATGGAAAGATTGATTGCCTTTATAATAACTCAGCAATTACAGGAGATAATGCGGATGTTACAGAATATGATCCGATATTGTTTCAAAAGGTGATTCAGACAAATCTTAATGGCCAATTCTACATGTTGCATTATGCATTACCACATATGAAATCCGGTGCTTCCGTTCTAAACTGTTCCTCCTTGCATGGTATTTTTATTGGGATGGCAAATGATGCAGCTTATTCAGCAAGTAAACACGCCATTGTGGGCATGACTAAATCGGTTGCTAAAGAAGTGGGTCACCGTAATATCAGAGTAAATGCTATTTGCCCTGGTCCTATTCCTACACCAACCATGAACAGATACGAAAAGCTGTTGTCTGATGATGTAGAGATGCTTCAATCTCTTATCGCTTCTGGAACGGCTTTGGGCAGATATGGTACGCCTGAGGAAGTAGCTGCTTTTGCCTGTTTCCTTCTAAGTGATGAGGCTTCATTTATTACAGGTACAGCACATGTGATTGACGGGGGCTACTCCGCAACTAAGTAATTAGACGGATTAATTTACTTATATAAGCATCTAGTATTGAAGGCTTTGCGGCGTATTCCTGTTCGAATATCCTGTAGGATGAATGGACTGGAGTTGGAAGGCGCACGCAGAGCCTTTTTTAGTTGTTTCTAAACGATAACGGAATTACACAATTGTGTATGAAATTAAGGGAAATATAACCATGAATATGTTGGAATTTGTAGAAATTTGTATTTTAATATAAATAAAAAAAGAAATTTGTCGATAATAATATAGGTAATAGGTATGAGTTAAAATATATTAGAAAGGATGTTGCAATAAAACGATACAGGAAATAGATGTCATTAACTATTGATTGTAACGATATGGCATCATTTAAACAAGGCAGTTTGTTCCAAACCCAGTTGCCAAAAGTAGAAGTTACTGAAAAGCCTGGGCAGAAATTTTTTGTCTGTTGGAGTTACATACATTACTTTCTATTATTAAAAAATAACTATTAAAACTTGGAGGAATACAATTATGTCATACACAATTAAGTACAACAAAAGTGAAAACCACATCGATGTAGTATCTATCGATTTTTCTGCTGAGGATGTTCCAGGATACTTGAAAGATTTTGAGAATATCATGAAGCTTGTTAGTCCTAAATTTACGGGTACAACTGATGTAACTGAATCTGCAAGTGTACTTTCCCCTGAAGTTGCAGCAATGTTGGCTCCAACAGGTGAGATGGCGAAAGCAGCTGGCCAAGCAGGATGGGCTTATGTAACTAAAAACCCAATTTGGAAAATGCAATTGAAACGTATTTTTGGCAGAGATTTTGCTGATGCTTACGATACCTATGAAGAAGCTAGAACAGTACTGAAAAAATTGCAATAATCTAATAAATAGAGTTAGCAAAAAGTGCGGAGAGCTTTCTCCGCACTTTTTGTTTTATCTATATTTAAAATTGAAAATCTTCATCCTTCAGTGGCTCCACATTAAGCGCCCGGACATATCCGTTGCCTTTCTTCGAGAAGAAGTCATGCTGCTTGGTGTGGGTGCTGATCCCGTTCTGTACAATCGGGTTGATCTCTTCCTCGTCAAATAGCGGATCATGGCCCAGATTCATCATCGCTTTATTGGCATTGTATCTTAGGAAAGTCTTAACCTCTTCCACCAATCCGATAGGGGCATAGATCTGCTCGGTATAACGCTCTTCATTCTCATGCAGCAGTCGAAGCAATTCTACCAGCGTATGGTGAAGTTCGCGTTGCTCGTCTTCTGGGAGCCCGTCAAAGATCTCCTGTGCCAGCACACCGACATATACCCCATGGATGCTCTCATCCCGTAGAATAAGGTCGATGATCTCACCGCTGCAAGTCATTTTGCCCTGCCCAGCCAGATATAGGGGATAGAAGAAACCACTGTAGAACAAGTAGCTCTCGAGCAGCACGGAGGCTGCCATGGCGAGGTACAGGTCTTTTGGTGAGTCTATGTTTTTGTAATATTGTGAGATGGTCTCCGCTTTGAACTGGAGGAAGGGGTTCTCTTCTACCCAGCGGAATACACTGTCGATCTCCTCTGTAGAGGATAAAGTGGTGAAAATACTGCTGTACGATTTGGCGTGAATTTGTTCCATCATACCCATGAAGCCCAGTACGGCTTTGCGTTGAAGACCTTCGACATGCTCCATAATCTGCGGCATTCCGACTCCGCCTTGAATCGTATCCAGCAGTGTCAGGCCGCCCAGCACCTTCATATAGGAGTCCTTTTCTTGCTCACTGAGCGTGAGCCAGGACATTTTATCATCGGATAATGGAATTTCATCGTCCGTCCAGAATTGCATAATGTTCTGATTCCAGAACATCAATGAGAAATCGTCGTCGGGACGGTTCCAGTTAACGGCTTGGATAGCGGTCATAATATTGCAATCTCCTTTTCTGCGGCTATAGCCTTCCTTTTAGATCGAGCAGGTGAGGCATTCCTCGACGGACAGCTTTTTGGTCCGGGTGTAATACAGCGACTTCAAGCCTTTATGCGCCGCATACAGGTAGGAGCGGGCCAGTTCTCTGGTGGAAACATCACTGTTAACATGCAGAACGGTCGAGATACCCTGGTCGATATGGGGCTGAATTTCCGCGATCAGATCGATTACCTTGAACTGGTCCATCTGATAAGCCGATTTATAGAAAAATACATTGTCCGGCCGCAGGTACGGCATCGGATAATAAGTAGTTGAATTAGCGTAAGTCCGAGTCTCAATCTGCTCAACAATCGGCATAACGCTTGAAGTGGCGTTTTGGATATAGGAAATGCTGGCCGTTGGCGCAATCGCCAAACGGTAAGCATGGTATAGGCCATTTGTTTTTACCGCATCCCGCAATTGTTCCCAGTCTGCTGGGGATGGGATATAAATATCTCCGAATAATTCTTGTACCCTTGGGGTAACCGGGCGGTAATCGGTAGTCAGGTAACGCTCGAAATAAGCTCCCGTAGCATAATCAGAAGCCTCAAATCCATGGAAAGATCGGCCCGTGGCGGCAGCGATTTCCATGCTTTTCTCCAGCGAGTGGAAATTCATAGTCATAAAGAAGGTCCGGGCAAAATCGCGGGCCTGCTCGCTTTCATAAGCAATGTTGTTCTTAGCCAGATAGCCGTGCAGATTCATGACGCCAAGACCGACAGAGTGCATTTCCTTGTTTGCTTTGGCTACGCCTGGGGCATTGGAAATACTGGTCATATCGCTAACAGCGGTCAGGGCGATCATGCCCTCATGTACGGATTCACGGATTTTGCCATGTTCCATCACGTTAACAATGTTCAAGGAAGCCAGATTGCAGCTTACATCGCGGCGGATTGTACTCTCCTGTCCGTAGTCGGCAATCTCTGAGGTCTCCTGCAGCTGAAAGATTTCAGTACAAAGGTTGGACATTTTGATCTGTCCGACGTTTTTCAGGGCATGGGCCGCATTGGCATTGCTCTTGTTCATGATATATGGATAGCCAGATTCCAGCTGGATCATGGCGATTTTGGTCAGCATATCCCGTGCGCTCATAGCTTTCTTCTTTTTGACACGTGGATCGGCCAGCAGCTTATCATACATGTCATCCAGATCCATATCGTCGAGATGCGTGCCGTAGGCTTTGTACACACTGTAAGGAGCAAATACATGCAGCGCTTCATTGTCCTTCGCCAGCTTATAGAAGCGGTTTGGAATAATCAGGCCGATGGACAGGGTTTTGAGTCTTGTTTTTTCGTCGGCGTTGATTTTCTTGCTGTCGAGGAATTCCAGAACGTCCCAGCCAAAAATATTGTAATAGGCTGCTCCTGATCCTTTACGTTGACCCATCTGATCTGCATAGGAGAAGCCGTCTTCCATCAGCTTAAGTACAGGTATAATTCCCTTCGCAGCATCCTCAACACCCTTGATAGTTTCACCACGGGAGCGTAGCTTGGATAGGTTAACGGCCACACCGCCACCGATCTTCGACAACTGCATGCAGGTATTCAGCACATAGTTGATGGAATTGAGCGAGTCGTCCATTTCGATTAGGAAGCAGGAGACGAGCTCACCACGCCGGCTCTTACCGGCATTTAAGAAGGTTGGTGTCGCAGGTTGCAGGCGCTGTTCCATCATCGAACGGGCAAGTACCCCCGCAGTATCGGCATTGCCGCGTCCCAGGTGAAGGGCGACTGCCGCCACACGGTCCGGGTAATGCTCCAGATATTGTTTGCGGTCATTGGTTTTTACAGCGTAATCCGTGTAGAATTTCGAAGCTGCCATATAAGATGGAAAACTGAAGTTGTAGGCGTGGGTAATCTGGTAGACTTCTTCAATTTCCGCCGTGCTGTACTGTTCATAAAAATTCTCGTAGAAATCCTGTTCAATCATATAATCAACCTTGGCTTTTGTATTCGCAAAAACCAGACTCCGCCGCTCTACATCCCGCATAAATTCGGCTACTGCCTCAAGATCTTTGTCTAGCTGAAAGAAGCCACTTTCGTCTCTCTTCATCAACATGTTGTTTAATTCAATATGCCGCAACCCGGCTCACCTCCTGTTTAATCCGTTCTACATCGCCAAATGTACCCGATAACTCAAATTTACCGATAACGGGCACGTTATACCGATCTGCAATCAAGTCCGCACTGTGCGCGAACAGCTCGCCCCAGTTCTTATTGCCGCTGGCGGCGATGCCCTTCAGATTGGCATTATTGTTCTTCAAGAAAGTAGACACCTTTTCTGGAATCTGTCCAAAGCCGGTGGTATATGTAATAAGCACATAGGGCTCATCAATCGTCATATGCTCCTCAATCTGCACAGCCGGCAACTTAAGTTTGCTGATGAAGCGTCTGACATTTCCTGTTTTTGAATCATACGCGACTAGCATGGTGTCTGTCCCCCTGTAAATATTAAAAACTATTGAAAATAGTATGAAAACTGAATGGATAAGCTATAAATTCTGAAAAATCGTATCTATACTATATTTAGTGTGCGTTGTTTATTTTAATTACTATATGTTGAAAAGTCAATATGGGAACAGCAGTCTTAATAGCTGAGAAAGTGTCTCGTAAGCGGTTTTTTGGTAGACTTTTAGGGCAGAAAGACCGGAGTATTAGCATTTTGCTAGTTTAAAAATAAAAATAAAAAAATTGCAGGAATAAGGGTGATACTTAGGGATGCTGCTGAGGGTGATGGCAAGCCAATAAATCTGTAAGGAACAGAGCCTGCTCCTTGCAGATTTATTGGCTTTATTTTTGCGAAGTGGGATTATTCTTAATAATCTCTTGATCTCAAGAACGGTTGTTCACTCCGAGGCTTCGGTCAGATGGTGAATCTGCTTTAAGTTGCTGCATGTATTCCCTGGGGGAAATTCCGGTGACCTTTTTGAAAACTTTACTGAAATAGAAGGCACTCTCATATCCCAGCTTCTGTGAGATTTCGTAGATGCGACCTTCCCCACGTGCCATCATTTCTTTGGCTGTCGTGATTTTGATCTCCGTGATATATTCCACATAGTTGACCTTGGCAACCTTGGAGAAAAGGTGGCTCAGATAGTTGGGACTGAAATTGAAGACATCAGCCACTTGATTGAGCGAGAGCTTAGTTCCGAGATTTCGTTTAATATACTCTTGGACATTTTTGACGAGCTGCTCCTTGTAGCTTTGTCTGCGGGTAGAGAGGATGTCTGAGCAACCGTCCCGGAACTGGATCAGCCAGCCAGCGATCTCTTCAATCGTATGCATCTGGTAGATAGCCCGGTAGCCCTCCGGTTCATTTTCGAAAATTTGTTCCACAATGTTCTCACCGTCTGCGAGCAGTGAAGTGGCCATGTACAGAATGTTGCAGGCGGCATCAGTGGCGGGAACCAGCAGGTCGGCCCGGCCGTCGAAGATTTCGATCATTTTGGAGATAATGGCGTATAAAGCTTGGGTATCCATTTCTTCAAAAGCACGGCGGATCTCTGTACGCAATTCGGAGAAATCAAACAACAGATGATCCTGCTCCAGCGACTCTCCTTCGGCAAAAAACACAAACGACTGTGCTTTAACCGCAGCAGGAAGCGCTTTTCGGGCAGCGAGGTAGCTTTCCCGCAGCAAATAAGGATCCTCGACCGCAAAGCCGATCGCGCCGATGATCCTTACATTGAAGTAGTTATGAAGTATGGAGGCCATATGGGTCAATAGCATTTCAATCTCAGGCATCCATTGCCGTGAATCCGTCCCGTTGACGGGCAGGGTTACAGCAAAATTGCGCAAGTCCAGACTGCTCACATAACAAGGTCTTATGGAAGTAAGCGTATCTTTAGCCATTTGGACGGTACTTGAGCACAGAGCAACCATTTTATCGCCGCGGGGCGGGACACTGTCTGGTCCCAAAATACGGCAAGTGCAGACTAGATAAGCAGGTTCCTTGAGCTCAAGGTTTAAATCATCTCTCTGCAAAAGGTACTGGTTTTTATTTGCGAATAAGTTATTGAACAGGCGGATGAAAAATTTATCGCGTTGAGCTTGTAGATTGCCTCTATGAGCAAGCATGGGATAGCTGTCTAGGGTTTGAAAAGCCTCCAACTGGGAAATTGCTTTCCGAATGGAGGCATCAAGTGCCTCTGGTGTCAGTTCTAGCTTCACTAGATAATCTGTGGCTTGCACTTCAATCGCTCCACGCGCGTATTCGAATTCCTCGTAGCTTGTTAAAATGATGAACAGCGGAAGCCGGCCGTGTTTTTTGCGTACCGCATTGGCAACTTCTAAGCCGCTTTTAATTGGCATTTTTATATCGCTGATTACGATGTCAGGACGAAGGGTGTCAATCATTTCTTCCTCTTGAGCCCCGTTGTGTGCAATGCCGACAATTTCTATATTATATTGCTCCCACTTCAGCATGGACTGCAAGCCGATACAGACCAGCGCCTCGTCATCAGCAATTAACAACTTGATCAATTCCATCACATCCTTGCTTGATATGCTACTCTATTCCTTTTGCAGGAACGGCAGAAGAATCTTCATCCGGGTATATTGGCCCGACTCACTCTCAATCGAAAGACCGTAATTATCCCCAAATGCCAGGCGCAAACGTTCATTTACGCTGCGGAGTCCAATATTCTCGGGCATTTCTTTGCTTCCATTACCTGGATTCGACAGAATCGTGGAGATTTCTTCTTCCTTCATCCCTATACCGTTGTCTTCAATCGTAACTAGAATATCGGCGAATCCACTTTTGGCCACCTTAATGAGAATTTCTCCTCTGCCTTTGGGCTCAATGCCATGGAAGATGGCGTTCTCGACCAGGGGCTGGAGCGTGAATCGTGGAATTAGGCCGGTTAGCAGTTCCTCGTTGTCAATCTCCTTTACCATAGAGACCGTACTGCCATAGCGATATTTCTGAATTAGAAAATAATCATCCAGCAGGCTCAGCTCATCTTTCAACGGCATTAGTCTACGGTTGTCTTTGGCGATGCTGCGCAGCAGTCTGGATAGTGAAGTGGTCATTTCCGCGATGCCGGTAGCATTCTGAATTGTAGCCATCCATTTGATCGAATTCAGTGTGTTGTACAGGAAATGGGGATTGATCTGACTCTGCAGCATCCGGTATTCCAGCTCCTGCTTCTGTTTCTCGTCAGCGAGCCGGCTGTCCATAAGCGCTACGATATCTTGGGACAGGCGGTTAATGCCCCGGCCGACATCGCCAAGCTCGCTGTTCCATTCGATATTGCGGTCCAGCAGGAAATTGCCCTGGGCGATCTTATCAATCCGCTTCTTCAGTTTTTCCACCGGAAGACTGATGGTACGGGTCAGATACAGCGTAATGATAGCGCTTAAGACAATAACCAGGAGACAGACGCCGAGCATAACCAGAATCCATATATTTGTCTTGGGAGCGAACAGGTCATTGGATAAAGTCTGTGACAGAATGACTCCGCTGCGTACGGGATAAGATACCACGATATGGCTCTCTTTCTCGTCCTCGAGCTTGACCATGGACAGCTCGGTTTGCGGACCGACAGGTTTATCATTGGTATAGGCCACCGGTTCATACGGCTCTGCAATGGCGATGACCTGATCGCCGATGAGCTGATAATGATGATTGCCGAGCGTCAGCAGCAGCCGGGAATTCTTCGGCAGGGAGTACCCTTTCAGCTTGTCGGTAATAACAGTAGTATTTGCTAACAGGTACACCGTTCCAACCCGGGAAGCCCCTTTGCCGTAAATAGGAAAAACAAAAGGAATTCCGTTCGTGTTGGAGAGCGGGTCCTTGATCACCCGGTCCCATTTCTCCTCGGCATCGTTGCTAAGGCCGGTAATTTGACCGATATTGTGTATGGTAAGCGGAACAGAGGTGCCGGTTTTATCCACCTGCAGAAACTTTCCGTTGCTATCCGTAACAATCAGACGGCGGGCATAGCTGTTGGAGCGGTTGTTCAGGAAGTCCTGCTGCATCGAGTTGAATACATTAACTGCTTCCTTAGAGCTAGCCTTAGGTGAGCTGAAGTAGTCTGTGATCAGGGTATTAGTAGAAGAGTTAGTGCTGCAGGTCATCGCCAGCGATGACAGATCAATTAAATCCTGTTCAATAATATGGGATACCAGCTGCAGATTGAATTCGGTCGCCTGGATGGTTGTTTTACGCTGATAATAAGTAATTAATTCATAGCTAAAAAAAGACAACAGCGACGCTATCAGCAGTGCGAATACGGCCATGAGCAGAATAATGCGACTTTTAATGGTGGATTTTCTTACCGTATTTAACACCCCTCTACAAAATGTGAAAACATATAAAGCGTTTTCATATACCATAGCATATTCCTGCGTTCCGATACAGGGGGAGGTACATAAGCTGAATATTTTACATGTTTTAGATAGAAAATTACAGGTTTGAACCGGAGCAGGGAAGAAGAACACAGAAAAGTGAATGAACTTTGTTTGATAATGCATGCCATTCTTGCGAAAAAAGCTATAAACTTTGAACTAAGCTCAGAAGAGCCGATCGTAGTTACACAATCAGAAGAAAAGGGGATATTTAAATGAAACTGAAAAGATTCTATGGCATAACCCTCGCCACAGTATTCTCCATGAGTCTGTTGGCTGGATGTTCTGGTAATAACAACAACGAAGGTGCTGCTGCAACGACAGCTCCAGCAACGGGGAATTCTGCAAACGCTTCCGCTGAACCGAGCCAGGAGCCTGTGACTTTGAAATGGGCCTTGTGGGATTGGGAAGCTACCGCTTACTACAAGCCGCTAATCGATGCCTATAAAGCTGAGCATCCGAATGTAACAATCGAATATGTCGATCTGGGGTCGACGGACTATATGACCATGTTAAGCACACAACTGTCCGGTGGCGCAGATCTGGACGTACTTACAATTAAAGATATTCCGGGCTACTCGAACCTTGTGAAACAGAATCACCTAGAGCCGCTTAAAAGCTTTATGAGTGGCAACGCTATTGATCCTTCGGTATATGGAGGTACTGTAGAACAAATCGAAGTGAACGATGAGGTGTATGCGCTTCCTTTCCGCAGCGATTTCTGGATTCTCTACTACAATAAAGATTTGTTCGACAAAGCAGGCGTGGAATATCCAAGCAATGATATGACATTCGAGCAATATGATGAGTTGGCCAGAAAAATGACATCTGGCAGCGGTTCTGAAAAAGTGTACGGAGCTCACTACCATACTTGGCGTAGTGCGGTTCAACTGTTCGGTATTCTGGACGGCAAGAACACTGTTGTTGACGGAAACTACGATTTCTTGAAGCCAACCTATGAGCGGATCCTGAAAGAACAGGAAGACGGCATCGTAATGGATTACGCCACACTGAAGACTTCAAGCACGCACTATTCTGGCGTATTCTACAATAATTCCGTTGCTACTATGAACATGGGCAGCTGGTTTATCGCTACACAGATTGAGAAAGTGAAGAGCGGCGAGTCCCAATCGGCTAACTGGGGCATTGCGAAATACCCTCATCCGGATGGTGTGGAAGCCGGTACAACCTTGGGTACAATTACATCCCTAGCTGTAAATCAGAAATCCAAACATAAAGAAGCCGCACTTGATTTCATGAAATTCGTGACTGGTGAAGAAGGCGCTAAAGTCATTGCTTCCACCGGAACCATTCCAGCGATTAAGAATGATGAAGTTATCAATTCCATTACTTCCATCGAGGGCTTCCCTACGGATGAGAACAGCAAAGCGGCACTGACTACTGTTAAGACTTATCTGGAAATGCCTATGCATGAAAAGAGCGCAGACATCGAAGTTATTTTGAATGAAGCGCATGACAATATTATGACTAAAAATGCTTCGATTGACGAAGGTTTGGATGATATGAATGCTCGCGTACAGCAGCTCTTGAATAATTAACCTTAAGAGAGCCGGTTCTAAGGGCGGGTGTAAGCCCGCCTTTTATATTAAAAAGTATAGATTTGTGGGGAAAGTTTTAGAAGGTTTGGAGGAGAAAGAATGCAGAACGAAACCATATTGGGTACAAAAAAGATCCCTAAACGTCATTTGTCAAAAGGTGTCCGGGAAAACCTGGTAGCTTACAGCTTCATTGCGCCGAACTTTATCGGATTTGCCCTGTTTACACTGGTACCTATGTTTTTTGCCTTTATCCTTGCTTTTGTGAAATGGGACGGGGCCAATCCAATGAAGTTTATCGGGCTGGACAATTTCACCCGGTTGATCAGAGATACAACATTTCACAAAGCATTATGGAATACCATTGTTTACACTATTGGCGTAGTACCGTTCACCATGATTGTCGCGCTGGCGCTGGCGATTCTGCTTAATCAGAAGATAATGGCCCGCAATTTCATGAGAACCGTATTCTTTTTCCCTTATGTAGCATCCCTGGTAGCCGTTGCTGCGGTATGGAACTTTATCTTCAGTCCTACGATGGGTCCGATCAACAATATCCTGCATACCCTTACCGGTATCCCGCTGGAGGATCTTCCCCGCTGGGCAGCGGATAAACACTGGGCGATGTTCACAGTAATACTGTTTACAGTGTGGAAAAACATGGGTTATTACATGGTTATTTACTTGGCAGGTCTTCAGGGCATCAACCCTGAATTGTATGAGGCTGCTGAACTTGATGGTGCGGGCGCGTGGAGAAGATTCCGCAATGTGACGGTCCCTCAACTGGCGCCTACCTCTTTCTTTGTTCTGATGATTCTAGTCATCAATTCGTTCAAAGTCTACGATATCTTTATCAACCTATTTGCCGGTGCCGATAACCAGTTGAATGATTCTACAAGGGTTATGGTGTATCAAATCTATAATACGGCGTTCCGCTCGCTTGATTACGGATATGCCAGCGCCATGGCCATTGTATTGTTTCTGCTGGTACTTGGCATCACCATCGTCCAGTTCCGCGGCGAGAAGAAATACGGACAATAGGAGGATTCAAAAGATATGGTTGGTAAAAGTAAAGGACTTAGAATCAGCATTATGGTTCTTGTGTATATTTTGTTGTTTGCGACAGTACTGGCGATGCTGGTTCCGTATATATGGATGTTGTCTTCTTCACTCAAGATGAACAAAGATGTCTTTTCCTTCCCAATGCAGTGGATTCCACAGAATCCGCGCTGGGAGAATTTCGCGGATATCTGGACACGGATTCCGCTGGGCCGTTTTATTTACAATACGGCGAAACTATCGATTATCGTAACGATTCTACAACTACTGACTTCCAGTTTTGCTGCGTACGCGTTCTCCAAACTGCATTTCCGGGGAAAAAACATTCTATTCCTTGGATATATTGCAACGATTGCGATCCCTTGGCAGGCTTACATGGTGCCGCAATTTATCCTGATGCGTTACATGGGGCTTAACAATACGCATTTGGCAATCATACTGCTGCAGGCATTCTCGGCATTTGGAGTATTTCTGATGCGCCAGTTCTATCAAGGTGTTCCGGATGAATTATGCGAGGCTGCCCGTATTGACGGCTTGAGCGAATATGGAATTTGGGCGCGAATCATGCTGCCGTTGTCCAAGCCAGCCTTGTCTACATTGACGATCTTCACCTTTGTCGCTACCTGGAATGACTTCCTGGGGCCAATGATTTATCTGACAGATACGAAACTCAAGACTATCCAAATCGGACTAAGAATGTTCATCTCGCAATATTCCGCCGAATATGGGCTGATTATGGCCGCGAGTGTGGTGTCCATTATTCCAGTTGTAATTGTTTTCCTGGCTCTGCAAAAGTACTTTGTACAAGGTGTTGCAGCATCGGGCATTAAGGGCTAGAACCGTATTTCACCTGGCAGTTGCATTTTTCATAGGCTGCCAGGTTTTTTATAAGTCAAAGGGATCTGTATAACTCTAGTAATTATTCGTTTAACAATAAAATGAATACGCTTTCTTTTATTATTGGCCATCAAAGGAGGAGAAGAGAATGAACAGAAAGCACTTTCGAAAAAGGCTTTTCTCAATAACGATGACTACTGCGCTCGTAGTTGGGATGTTTCCGGCATTCACTCTGCCTGCAGCCTCTGCTGCTACCGTAAATTCTATCTACGCTGCCGCCCATATGGGGGCTACAACAATTGCAGATACTACGCTGCCAGCTAGCATTGATATCGGAGGCCAGAGCACAGCAGTGAACTGGAATATTGGAGCAGATACCTTTGCCGTGCCATACGATGCCGTGACCGTCAGCGGTACAGCAAACGGGGGGCCGGTCGTTGCCAGTGTGGAAGTTATTCCGCCCGCAAGTAATCCGTTGGTTTACTTTGTGGATAGCGGCAGAGGGGGCGATTCCGTAGGCAACGGGCCTACTTCCTCGCCGCTGTACGAAGCGGTCCGCACGCTGAGCGGCAGCGATTTGCTCAACCAGTCACCCGACCAGAAGTATATCAGCGGTACGGCGGACTGGGGATTTGATGATTCCGTAAACAAGGTCAAGAATTCCAAAGACGGGGGACTTACCGATCCAGCCACCGATCCGTCCCTATGGACTGTCGGACTTCGTGCCGACCCTGCCAGCAATCATATCGTGTATAAATTAAAAGCGCTTGAAGCTGGAACCTATACGCTCAGCAGCGGTTTCCATGATTGGTACGGCAGCCGCTCCCGTGTAATACGTCCTCAGATCGAGTATAAGGATGCTAGCGGGGCAACCAAGAACATCTTGTTTGACCAGTTCAACACTAATGTGACTAAACTAATTTCCGGCGAATTCACCATTCCTGGAGACATTGACGTTAGTAGTCCGATGACGTTGACTTACGCCTATGTTGCTGACGAAAAACCTATTTTGAGCTGGTTCGCCGTTGCCAAGGGCGGAATCAAGAAACAGATCGAAGAGGCTACACAGAGCGCAGCTTCTATGGTCAAGGTTCTGCTTGACGGCAACGATATCCAAGCTGACAATGTCAACGGCCTCACATTCAAGGGATTTGGCGTACTAAGCGCTAACAGCACCAGTGCGCTTTTGATGGACTATAAGTCAGAGCATCCAGAGGCTTATGCAGAAATGCTACAGATCTTGTTCGGTGGAGAACATCCGCTCATGACGCATGTGAAAATCGAGATGGGCAATGACCGCAATAACTCCACGGGACCTGACCCGGCGACTATGCGTACGGCCGATGAAGAGGCAAATGTTACCCGGCATCCCGGCTTCCAGCTTGCCGCAGATGCCAAGGCAGTGAACCCTGATCTTAAAGTGAGTATCCTGCGATGGAGTGCTCCGGCCTGGGCGAATAACAACGACAAAATCTATACCTGGTACAAAAAAACCATTCTGGCTGCTTATCGTGAATACGGTTATATGGCCGATTACGTTAATCCTTATATCAACGAGCACGCTCCAGATTTGGCGTGGACCAAACAGTACGCTGAGAGAGTCAAGACTGACAGCGAAGGCTTCAACAGCACCGAAGAGCGGGAACTGTACAACCGGATCAAGTCTGTGATATCCGATGAAGTCGGGATTGGCAGCTTCGGTGCCAGTATGGTGAGTGATCCTTCTCTGCGGGAAGCCGTGCCGATCGCTGGATACCACTACAACACGGACGACGACAGCGCAGGCAATTTCAAAAAACTTGCAGAACAATATGATATTGAGGTTTGGAACAGCGAGGCGCAGTCTACCTTCAGTAATTCCTCTTTCCGTCCCAACAACAATATGAAAGATCCTACAGTGGCAGGAACAGGAATTGGTGGTGTCGGCAGTCCGCTGGAGATGAGTAACACGATTATTAAAGGATTCGTTAACTCCCGCCGGACACACTTTATTTACCAGCCCGCCATTGGTTCCTTTTATGAAGGCGGACAATATTCCTTCAAGGAATTGGTCAGCATGCGCGATCCGTGGTCGGGATGGATTCATTATGATGCGGGTCTTGTCACTCTGCAGCATTACAGCTGGTTTGCGAATGTTGGCTGGGAGAACGAGGATAATACTGCTGGGATCTGGCGAGCGGTTCCTCAAGCCAGCTCTACAGGTGCGACAGGCACCAATCCGGTCAGCGGACGCAACGGTTCCCCTAGCTATATAACCCTTGCAGCACCTGATAAAAAAGATTTCTCGACGGTTATCGTGAACGATAGCGAGTATTCCAAAATCTACAAGCTGCAGACAGTCAATATGGCTTATACGGGTAATCCATCCATGGAAGTATGGGAAACCCGTGCCGCTGATGCAGGAGAAGCGTTCAACAGCAATTATATGCAGTATCTCGGTGATGTCACTGCTGATGGCAGCGGGGTGTATACCGTTAAGGTTAAACCGTATTCGACCGTGACTGTGTCTACTTTGAAGAACAAGGACAAAGAAGAATATAATACACCGCTGCCTGTAGAAGGCGAGCGTACCGTACTGGATACCGATACTACAGGAGCAGGACACAGTACTGGGGACAACATTCTGTACGCTGATGATTTTGACTATTCCAAGCAGACTGTTGTGAAGATTGGTGCAGGCGGTCAATCTGAGGGTACCCAGAGCTATATCAAATCCCGCGGCGGTTCCCAAAGCGTTATCCCGCGTTATACCCATGACCGCAACGGGGCATTTGAGGCCTATCTTCCGGACGGTTCAGACAATTATGTCCTGCGGCAGCAGCTGGACACGGGAACCATGGGGCTTGGCGGCACATGGAACAGCGGAGATCCCGTAACGGCCATCGGCGACAACCGGTGGATGAACTACAAGGCCAGTGTTGATGTTTCGTTCGAAACAAACAATACTCAGGGCGGAGCCAATTATGCTGCGATAGGCGCCCGTTATCAGGGAGGTGGCAGTTCCCACTCCATAACCGGTACACCGTATGTGCTGAAATTCTGGTTCGACGGCGGCTGGCAGCTGCTGGTCAACAATAGCGCAGTTGCGAGCGGAAATGCCGCGAACGGTTCCGGCGGCGTGAAGATCGACGGATTCGACACCGCATATGACGCATGGCATAATATTGCCGTTCAGGTTGCAGGCGATAAAGTGACTGCCTATCTGGATGGGGTGAAGCTGGCTTCCTATACCGACCCTACTCCTGAATTGTCCGGCCGGGTAGATCTGGCCAGCGGCTACTATCACGTCCGCTTCGATAATTTGAAGGTGGAGAAGGTTGAGGGCTACACGCCGTATTATTCAGAGCTTCTAGACAATCTTGAAATGTATGACCTGGCTGCGGCTCCGAATCCTAAACTGATATATACCGGGTCGTGGAGCCATATAAATGGAGCGGGCATGTACATTTACCAGCGTTCTCTTTCTACCAGCCAGGCTGTAGACGCTGCAATGGAATATACGTTTGAAGGCACCGGACTGGATATTCTAGGAGCGAATAACGGATCGGCGAAGCTTGAGGTAACAGTGGACGGAAAAGTTATTGCTCTATTGGCTGATACAGTAGCTTCCAAGGAGCTGTACCAGACGTACGCACTCCGCGGGCTTAAATATGGCCAGCACCATGTGCAGATAAAGGTGGTAAGCGGCACCTTGGTTGTCGACGCGGTGGCGGTTGTTTCCGGGGAAGTAACTGGTACTGTAGATACTGCTGCTCTTCAGGCGGCGGTAACAGCCGCGAAAGAAATGAACAAACAGGATGAATATTCGGACAGAGACTGGCAGCTCTTCGTAGATGCACAGAGCGATGCACAAGGAGCACTGGATAATCCTATTTTATACAAATTGGATCAGGAAGGAGTTACTCAGCTTGAAGCACGCCTGATCTCCGCCCAGAACCAGTTGACTACGGGAGATATACGGGAGCTTGTCGCTCCTCAGGATTTGGCTACTTATGCTGGAAAACTGCCGAATCTTCCAGACAAGGTGGAAGCCACTCGGGCAGACGGATCCAAATTGCTGGTATCAGTAAAGTGGAATGTAAATGCAGCCAGCTTCAACAATCCGTATGAACGGGTAGCTGTAACCGGCACTTATGGAAATCTGAAAACAACTTGTTATGTGGAAGTGGTACCGGAGGGGCTCTTATACTTCCTCGATGCTGGTGTATCGGTGGACGGTATCACGCCGCCGTATACATTAATCAAGGATTTTGTAGGTGACAGCTTGCTTAATAACAAGGCGGATCAGCCTTCGACAGGCAATGGCGTATGGGGGCATACCAGTACTAAGTACCTCCTCAAGGGGCTTGGTGGTGCTGTAGTTCCTTCTGATAAAAGTCAGACAGGTGTTTATGGTTCGGATACAAAAAATAATCCACTTGTATACCTGCTCCCTTTGAACGCAGGCAAATATACGATTACGTCATTCCATCGGGACTGGTGGAACAACACCAACCGCACGATGGATATTACGCTTAGCTATATCGACGCTGAAGGGAAAGAAGTGACCAAACCGGTCCGAACCGGACTCGTCGCAGGTCCTAATGGCGCTATGATTAACTATGACTTCACGCTTCCGGTGAGCGGTACTGTGAAATACTCAATAAACAATACGTATTCAGGCAATCAGGCTGCATTGATCAGCTATGTGGCTGTAGCTAGAGATAAAGCCAGTGTTGTTAATGAGCAGGCTGTAAATGAGGCTAAGAGTATCATAGAAGGTGCGGTATACAGCGTGCAGAAGGAAGTGGCAAACAGCGAAGAAGCTGTCCAGACTTGGCTGCTGCAGACGATAGGCGCTCTGCCCGGTCTCAATGATACCGGAGTTACGATCGGTGAGATTACCTTGTCTTCCTTCCAAGAAGCAACCGATGAGACTAACGGCAGCTTCAGCTTTACGGTATCACTTAGTAAGGGAGAGGCTACAGCGGACAGTTCAGCGAGCGGAACAATCAAGCTGCCGGAGCCGGATACTGTTCAGCCTTTGATTACTCTGTTAGGTGATGCAATAGTGAATTTGCACATCGGTTCTGAATATACAGATGCAGGAGCGACTGCTTATGATGACAAGGATGGTGATATTACAGACCGTATAACTACAACAGTTAGCAGTGAAGTATACGGTTTGACTGCTCTCGATACAGCGAAAGCTGATATTTATACCTTCCATTATAATGTCAGCGATACTGCGGGCAATAAGGCTGAAGAAGTGACAAGAAAAGTAGTCGTTGCACTTGATCCGGATGTAATGAAGCCGGTGATTACACTGCTTGGTGAACCGTCCATTCAACTGGAAAATGGCGCAAGCTATATGGATGCCGGAGCGACAGCGGTAGATGACCGTGACGGCGACATTACGGAGCACATTGTAGCAACGATTACGAAGAATGAGGAGAATGTGCTGGCACTGGACACTAAGGCGGCAGGCATCTACACCTATCATTATAATGTGAGTGATGCGGCGGGCAACGCGGCTATCGAAGTGACTAGAACCGTGACAGTGGGCGAAGCAGAGCAACCTCCGGTAGTGACGCCAACACCAACACCGACACCAACACCAACACCAACACCGACATCGACGCCGGAACCGGAGCCAACAACAGCAGCAACATCTACGCCGGCGCCAACGGAAGCACCAGTGTGGACGGTAGCACCGACACCAGCAGTCACCCCGTCCCCAACGCCAACACCGCTGCCGCAGACCGAAAAGGTTCTTGATCCAAAGGATTTCACGGCACCGGTTGAAGGAGTAATAACGGTTCAGCTTACTGAAGCTACAGAATCCGTGCTCCTTCCAGCAGGACTATCAGGAATCATCGGAGAGAACACTCTACGTCTGGCTTGGAGTAAGGTTGCTATCGATCTGACCCCAGAAGTGCTGAAGAGCATTCAAGAAAAAGCTACTGGAGGTCAAACGGAGGGGGCGCAAATTAAGCTCTCAGCAGTGAAGGTATCCAGAGATGCTGTGGAACAGTTAATCAATAATCCGGCTGTTAATGGTTCCGTACATTTATCTGCGGCGAGTGATGTGATTAACTTCAGCTTGGAGGTTGTTGCTGCGAACGGCACTGCTGTAACGGTAACTGCTTTTGATAAACCGTTGACACTTACGTTCAACGTAGATCCGGATGCCAATACAAGCTTGCTCGGCAGCTACTATATTTCTGCAAATGGTGCGCTTGAATTCATGGGCGGAACGTTGACTAATGGTAAATGGACTGCTGAAATACGGCATTTCAGCCAGTATGCAGTCCTGGAATACGATAAGCTGTTCACAGATGTCAGCAGTGACAGCTGGGCCAGCAATGTGATTAAGACCATGGCTGCGAAGCATATTATTGAAGGCATTTCCAGTACGGAGTTTAATCCGCAAGGGGATGTAACTAGGGCACAATTCGCTGCTATGATTGCACGCGCGCTTGGGCTTAAGGCAGGAAGCCATGCAACATTTGGTGATGTGGATTCCAAAGCCTGGTATGCCGAAGCCGTGGCAGCTGTTAGCGGAACGGGTATCGTGCTCGGACGCAGTGCGGATTCGTTCGCCCCGGATCAGAGCATTACCCGCGAGGAAATGGCTGTGATGATCGTTCGTGCTTATGAATATTTGCAGGGAAGCGAGACCAATGAACCTGCTGTAGGATCGTTCAGTGATTATTCCCGGGTTCATGACTGGGCGAAGAACGCAGCAAACATCGCCGAACAGGCGGGACTGATCAAGGGACGCGGCAATAAGCAATTCGCGCCACAAGAGACGATGACCCGTGCCGAAGGTGCGCAAGTTATCTCCAATCTGCTGGGATATTTGTAAGTAGCATTTCAAAGAACCTGGCAGGCTGCATTAAGCGGGCTGCCAGGTTCTTTATAGATTTGGAGAGGCGGGGGAGTGCTTAGGAAAACAGCGGCCGGAAGTCCAACTATTCACCGCAGTAGCGATTGCATCTTTTTTTGAAAAATCCTTGAATTTGAGTTTTAAAGCTCAGCTTCTTTTACTATATTTTCCGGGTGGAATGCCCGTGATGTTCTTGAAGGTACGGATGAAATTGGCATAATCGTTAAAGCCGGACAGATAGCAGGTATCGGATACGGAGTTCCCGGCGGACAAGAGCTGCTTGGATAACGCAATTTTTTTGAGCAAGACGTAACGGTAGATGGTTCCGCCTGTCTGCTGTTTGAACAGATGGCTGAGATAATATTTATCGACGTTCAGTTCTCCAGCGATTTGCTCCAGTGACAGATTTAGATGCAAGTGGTTGTCGATATAGCTCATGGCTGATTGAATATGTGAGGAAATGATGCTGGGCACGGTAGATCGGGTGCGGCTGTACAGCTCATTGATGAGGACGAGGATCTGAACCAGGTAGGTCAGAGCCAGAACTTCACTCCCGTACTGCTGATTCTCTAATGTCTCAATCAGGCGGGAAGCAAGGACTGTATACTCTTCAATCAGCGGTTCATCCATTTGCGCGAGATTATGCTCTCCGGGCTGGCGGTTCTGGAAACAAGCGAGCAGATTTGTAGTTGCGGTACAGAAGGGATAGACAAGTGGAGCTTTGAAATGGATTGTCAACCGTTCATAGGGCTCCGGAGATAAATTGATGATTTTATGAATCTCGTGATTGTTGAACAACAGGACATTGCCCCGCTGCAGGGGATAGCTGAACTGATCTACAAAACCGTTCACCTTGCCGCCCAAGAACAGGAAAATTTCATAGTGGTCATGGATGTGGAAATCCCTGGTAGGTGAGATCGGCGAATTTCCGATACCTGCCAAAATATCTCCATCGAACGGCTCATAATACTGGGCATGCTTCATTGGAACTGCCCCTTTCAGATTGATCACAATATACGCAATAAAACATCATTATTCGCAAAGACATTGCAATAATACAACACTAAACTATAGTAGAAGATTACGCAATATAACAAGATTCAGGCGTTAGGCAAGAGAAGTAGCTGTAGCTGATTAGATGCAATTGAAAGGGTGGAATTGTGCATGAATGGGAAGGAACAGCGTAAATACTGGCTGGATACAATGCTGCTGATCGGGGGGCCTGTGCTGAATGCTTTGGCTGAGCGGAAATTAAAGGAACAGTTGCCTACAAAGTTTCATAGTGACCGGAGCCAGTTTGCCCATTTGGAGGCTTTTGCTAGATTGGCATGTGGAATGGCCCCTTGGCTTGAGCTAGAGGGACTTGAGGGTGAGGAAGAACAGCTTAGAGCGCGTTATGCCGGGCTAATGCTGGAAGCCATTGATGCCGCTGTTGATCCGAATTCACCTGACTATATGGAATTCAAGGCTGAAGGCCAACCGCTGGTAGATGCGGCATTCCTGGCACATGCGCTGGTGCGTGCACCAAAGCAGCTTGCCGGCAAGCTGAGTGCACGGGTCAAAGGCAATGTAATAACAGCGCTGAAGCAGACACGCCGGACAGCGCCAAGCGGCAGCAACTGGCTGCTGTTCAGCGCAATGGTGGAAGCCGCTTTGTATATACTTGGCGATCCTGAATATGACCGGATGCGCGTTGGCTATGCGGTCCATATGTTCATGGATTGGTATAAGGGCGACGGAGTTTACGGGGATGGCAAGGACTTTCACTGGGATTATTACAACAGCTTTGTTATTCAGCCGATGCTGGTGGATGTGGTAGCACTTTTTGAACAGGAGTCGGAGCAATATTCCGCATTGAAACCGCTGATTCAGGAACGGGCACAGCGATACGCTACTGTTCTCGAACGGATCATTGCACCGGATGGAACCTATCCCTTTATCGGGCGTTCGATCGTTTACCGTTTTGGGGCGTTTCAACTGCTGTCGCAGGCGGCGCTGCAGCATTTTTTGGAGGAAGCATTGCCCCCTGCACAGGTACGCTGCGCTTTGACAGCTGTGATTACGCGAATTATGGAATATCCGGGTACGCTTGATGAGTCCGGATGGCTACGTCCGGGGGTATACGGTTATCAGCCGGAGCTTGCGGAGAGCTATATCAATACAGGCAGTCTTTATTTATGCGCCTCCGTATTCCTCCCGCTGGGGCTGCTCCCTTCTGATCCATTCTGGTCAGGGGAAGAGATGAAATGGACTTCACTAAAAATTGCAGCCGGTGAGGATGTTATGAGAGATCATGCCTTGGAATAAAAAGTATTCAGCCATATTAGTGAAGAATAAGATGCTTCGCGGATCTGACTGACCTTTAAGGAGGAAAAAAGGCATGAATAAACAGATGCTTTTGGAAATAGTGCATGAAATGAAGCCAGTCGATCTGAGCTTGTATTATCCAAAGGGGGATGCGGCTGCTTTTTGGAAACGGGCGTTATCATCGGGAGTACTACAGGCAGATATCAGCGAGATCCGCGCGGAGGCGGTAAGGCTGGACGGGCAGTCTATACCTGAACTGTCGTATACGTTATTTTCCATTTATTCGCGTACGGGTTCAAGGCTGGAATATGAACGGGTCTATTTTGAACGGAGAAGAAGGCTGAATACTTATGTATTTCTGGCTTTGCTGGAGCCGGATCATCCGGAAGTACTGGAGAAGCTGGAGGACATCCTCTGGGCTATTTGCGATGAGTACACCTGGTGTCTTCCGGCCCACCTCCCAGCGGATCATAATGCAGCTGATATCAACCGGAATATTGATCTGTTTTCTTCCGAGACCGGATTTACTTTAAGTGAAGTTTTACTTTTGCTCGGGGAACGACTTTCGCAGCTTCTGAGATCCCGAATCCACCATGAAGTAGAGCGGAGACTGTTTCGTCCATTTCTTGAAAATGGTCCTTATGATTGGGAGACAGCGCGGCATAATTGGGCAGCGGTCTGTGCGGGATCAATCGGGGCTGCTGCCTTGCTGTCTGTGGAGGACCCAGCCATGCTTGCGGATATTCTGCTGAGGACAGAGCGCGCCATGTTGTATTACCTGGAAGGGTTCGGTGAGGACGGTGCTTGTCTGGAAGGCCTTGGGTACTGGAATTATGGGTTTGGTTATTTCACTTATTATAGCGATCTCCTCTGTTCCAGAAGCGCAGGCAGACTGGACTGGTTCAACCAAGAGAAGGTAGCGCAAATCGCGCGCTTCCAACAAAAATGTTTCATTGACGGAAGTCATGTAGCCAATTTCTCTGATTCAGTGCCTCAGGTGCTAGTACATATGGGATTGTCCCATTATCTGGCGGAAGTCTGTACGGATGTCGAACGCCCCCCATCCGCTTTGCGCGCTCCTTACACTGAAGATCATTGCAGCCGCTTTGCACCGGCTTTCCGCAATCTGATCTGGACCAGGGCTGGCAAGGAGGACGAAGCTTGGCGAGCCGCCAGCTATTATCTCCCTGATGCCGCTTGGCTTGTCTCGCGTTATGTGTCGGAGGCGGGTTCATTCGGATTCGCCGCCAAGGGCGGGCACAATGCTGAACCGCATAACCATAATGATCTGGGACATTTCATTCTGAGCGGCCGGGGAGAGATCTACGCATCCGATCTTGGAAGCGGAGAGTATACTGCTGATTATTTTGGGGCTGGCCGTTACCAGTATGACTGCAATGGATCGCAGGGTCATTCGCTGCCGATCATTGATGGCCAGTATCAGCTGGCCGGTCGGGCGTTCAGCTCCACAGTGCTGCATGCATCGGCGGAGGAGAATGATGAGCTGACACTGGATCTGACACAGGCGTATCAGGTAACAGGACTACAGTCCTTAATCCGTTCGTTCGTCTGGCATAAAGAGGAATGTCCTCGGCTGGAGCTTACAGACACTTACCGGTATGCGGGAATTCCGGCGAGCTGGACGGAGCGGTTTGTCACCTGGCGTGAGCCGAAGCTCCTTCATCCGGGTACCTTGCTGCTGCCGGGGACTACGGCTCGCGGCGTTGAAGTGACTTACGATTCACTGAAAGTTGAGCCGGAGATTACTGTGCATGTGTACCGGGATCATTTTGGTATGGAGAAGCTCTGGTATAGTCTGGACTTCCATGTGCTTCAGCTTGGCGCGGTGGGCAAACTGGTATTCACTTTTCAATTTCTATAAAAGATGGGCCTGAGCTTATAAAAAGTCCTCTATCAGAGGGTAGAGGCTAATTCGAATAAAGGCGGGATTTAGATGAGTAGATTAGTAAAGCAAGCTTGGGTAGACGAGGCTTGGGGCAAAGCCTTGGAGAAGACTAGAACGAACAGCCGGAGAATCGGTGCAGAATTCCCCCATGCGAGTCAAGGCGGCAAATACGTGCTTGAAGCACCAAACTGGTGGACGGCCGGCTTTTGGCCGGGAATGCTCTGGCAGCTCTATGCTGAGAGTGGTGATGAGGATTTGAAAGCGATTGCAGAGCAGTGTGAGGAACGTCTTGACGAGGTGCTGGATGGTTATGTGAAGCTGGACCATGACCTAGGTTTTATGTGGCTGTTGACGAGTGTTGCGAACTACAAGCTCACGGGCAGAGAAGCATCACGAGTCCGGGCGTTGAAGGCAGCCAACTATCTGGCGGCCCGCTTCAATCTGAAAGGACGCTACATCCGGGCCTGGAATCCATGGAGTGAAGGCGAGGATAACAGCGGGGTAGCCATTATCGATTGCTGTATGAATACCAGCCTGCTTTTTTGGGCCTCCGAAGTAACAGGGGATCCACGTTATCGGCATATCGCTGAGGCGCATATGGATACGGTGCTGGAGCACTTCATCCGGCCGGATGGTTCGGTTTATCACATCGTCAAATTCAACCCGGAATCGGGCGAAGTGGTTGAAAAGCTTGGCGGGCAAGGTTATGCGCCCGAGTCGGCTTGGTCGCGCGGGGCAGCCTGGGCGCTCTACGGACTGTCATTGGCCTATCATCATACGGGCAAACAGAGTTACCTCAATGCAGCCAAGCAGGTCGCGCATTTCTTCTTGACCCGTCTGCCCGAAGATTACGTTCCACATTGGGATTTCCGTGCTCCCGGTGAAGTTGGGGAGATTCGGGATAGCTCTGCAGGTTCCTGTGCAGCGAGTGGCTTGCTCCTGCTGGCTAGCCAGGTGGACGACTCGGAGGCTCATGTGTATCGGAACGGGGCTATAAGAATTACTGAATCCCTTTATCGGAATTATGGAACTTGGGACAATGCAGAAGAAGAAGGATTGCTGCTTCATGGTACGAGTAACTATCCTGAGAATCGGAATATAGATGTTCCGCTTATCTATGGTGATTTCTTCTATGTCGAAGCGCTAGCCCGGCTAAAAGATGCCGGACCGTTCTACTGGGAATAGGGGGCATATAATGCAGACTGAAAAGACTTTTACGACTATTGCTAAAAATCCGCTAAAGACCCGGGAGGATCTGGTCTCTGCTCTTGAACAGCTTACAGATCCGCTTCGGCCGCTCTACAGCAGAGGCGGTGCACGGCTGGCAATCGGCGGGACAGGAGCGAGCTATCCAGCAGTAACTGCAGAAATGGAAGGTTTCTCCCGGGTATTGTGGGGCTTAGTGCCCCTGCTCATGGGAGGTGGAGAAAGCGGGCTTTGGGATACTGTGCTGGATGGCATACGCCACGGCACGGATCCTGCCCATGAAGAATACTGGGGTGAAGTTCAAGATTATGACCAGCGTCTGGTAGAGATGGCGGTCTTCGGTTTCGCCTTAGCCGCCATTCCTGGACAGATCTGGTCACCACTTACCCAGAAGGAACAGGAGCAATTGTACAGCTGGCTGAATCAGATTAATTCCCATCCTTGCTATGACTGCAACTGGCTGTTCTTCAACGTGCTGGTTAATGTTGGATTCCGCAGAATCGGCCGCCCCTACGACGCGGAGCAGCTGGAGAACAATCTGAAGCGAATGGATGATTTTTATCTGGGTGATGGCTGGTACAGTGATGGAATTAACGGGCATAGCGATTATTATGTTCCTTTTGCCATCCATTACTATGCGTTACTGTACGCGAAGCTGATGGAACAGGAGGACCCGGAACGTTCACAGGTGTTCAAAGAACGGGCCCGGCTTTTTGCCACCGAATTCTTGGGCTGGTTCGCTCCGGACGGATCTGCCCTTCCTTATGGAAGGAGCTTAACCTACCGCTTTGCCCAGTCTGCTTTCTGGGGTGCCCTCGTCTATGCAGGCGTTGAAGGATTCCCTGTAGGTGTGGTCAAAGGATTAGTACTGCGCAATTTGCGCTGGTGGTTCAGCCAGCCGATCTTTGATGCCGGAGGCATTCTGACGATTGGTTATACCTACCCCAACTTGGTCATGGCGGAGAATTATAACGCTCCCGGTTCCCCCTACTGGGCGTTAAAGACATTCCTGCCATTGGCTCTCAGCGCGGAGCATCCATTCTGGAAGGAAGAGGAACTGCCGCTGCCGGATATTCCTGCAGTTATAGTCCAGAAGCCTACGCATCTTGTCATTGTCCGCGAACCTGCTTCCGGCCATGTGGCTGCCTTCAACAGTGGTCATCTATATACGAATGAGCATACCCACACGTCTGCCAAGTATGAGAAATTCGTATACTCAACAGGCTTCGGGTTCAGTGTACCCCGCTCCGAATGGGGATTGTCTCAAGGGGCATTTGATTCCATGCTCGCTCTAAGTGAGAGCGGGGACAACTTGTATCGGGTCAGACGGCGGAATATGGAGTCAAGAATTGTGGACAATGTGCTGCACTCTGTCTGGAAGCCATGGACTAATGTGGAGGTTCGGACCTGGATCGTTGCTGGGCTGCCTTGGCATATTCGGATACACCGGATCGAGACCGGACGACCGTTGGACGCCGCAGAGGGCGGCTTCGCGCTTGGTCAGGAAGCGGGGGTGGAACAGCAGATCGGCCTTACAACCGCGGCAGTATCTACAGCATGGGGAACAAGCGGAGTCAAGGGTTTGATCGGCTACGAAAAGGCTGAGCTAATTTGGCCTAATGCCAACACAAACCTGCTTCATCCCCGGACTGTTTTGCCTACACTGACGACTTTCCTAGAGCCTGGAATCCACTGGCTGGCTTCGGCTGTATACGGTGATCCGTCGGGAGATTCTTGCGGCGGTATTATAGAACAATTACCTGAGTCTATTTTGAAGGTTACTTTTGATAAGGACATCATAAAGGTTCTTACGTCTAGTGAAGCGGAATTTATTATCAAAAGAGAGTGAGAATTACCGCTAACAACGTTGTGTTAAAAGACAAGTGAATGAGTAGAGTATGACTGATTTCTCGTATAAAAAATAAATTTCTGTGGTTGTACAATTTCCCCCGTACAGGCACTTCTAGGCGCACGCCCACATACAATAAGGATGACCATGAACCCGTAAGGCAAACAGATCGGTTTCATTGTACAAGTGCGGGAGGTGTCGCCAAGTTGCCTGGATTCTTAAGCACGATTGCGTTGCTGATCAAAGAACTGACGCTGCTGGTATCATACGTAAGGAATAATGCATTTCCACAACCGCTCTCGGAGCAGGAGGAAAGCCGATACTTAGGGATGATGGCTGAGGGAGATGCCAAGGCCCGCAATTTGTTGATTGAGCATAATTTGCGGCTCGTTGCCCATATAGTGAAAAAATTCGATAATACTGGGGAAGACATGGAGGATCTGATCTCCATCGGCACCATCGGCCTGATTAAAGCTATCGAGAGCTATCGCCCGAACAAAGGCACAAAGCTAGCCACTTTTGCTGCCAGATGTATCGAAAACGAAATTCTGATGCACCTAAGATCCTTGAAGAAAACTCGTAAAGATGTATCTCTGCACGATCCAATTGGGACAGACAAGGAAGGTAATGAAATTACACTCATTGATATCCTCGGTTCGGAAGCGGATGATGTCATTAAAGAAGTAGATCTGAAGATCGAAAAGAGTAAGATTTATCGTAACCTTGATATTCTGGATGACCGGGAAAAAGAAGTTGTCGTGGGGCGGTTTGGATTGGATACAGGTGGAGAAGAGCGGACACAGCGGGAAATTGCTAAGGAGTTGGGGATCTCGCGGAGTTATGTTTCGAGGATAGAGAAAAGGGCGCTTATGAAGCTGTATCATGAGTTTTATAAGGCGAAGCGCTAAATTCGAGATAGTGTGAATTAATTAAAATCGGTAGAAGCCATATGTTTTAAAAGCGACTTTTCTTCGGGAAAGTTGCTTTTTATTATCATTATTGCGTTGGAAAAGTTAATTAAATATATAGTTCATAAGTACAAGAGTTTGATAACTTTCTAGCTATTAGAGGAGTGCTACAATGAGATACAAAGAAATTTATGATCTCCACGTTCAGCTACTACACGTATATGAAAATAATGAGAAGTGTCAAGGTCCATTTCAGACACAAATAAATTATTACAAGAGACAATTTTTCATAGCTGAAGATATTGTTCAACGTATTTTTGTTCTAAATCAGCTCTTAAAAATCCATGAGAAAAGTAGAGCATTTAAAATTAAATGGTGTTCAGAAGAATACTTTAAATGACACAACAGATCAATGAGTAAATGTAGAAAAAGGAATGGAGTATAATTTGTATGGTACATTCGAAAAAAAGACATATGATGGATAGACCCTATATTAAAGAAGTTATTCGTGAACTTAAGCTTCTAGGATATGAGGAAGATGAAGCTAAGATAATTCTTATCAAGTACTATAGACCCTTAAAAAGGAGTTGGGGTTTTGGGCCCAATGCCTACTATTTTGCAAAAGAAGTCGATTCAATTCATAAAGCTGTTAATAAGAGAGTTGATCCTTCTGAAAGTGGTCAGATCTTTATAGGTCATTTGAAAAATCGAATGAAATCAAATCAGAAGGATACGCCTTGATTTGAATGATGGAAGATGGAATATGTATGGAAAAGTTGCTTTTGACTGTATTAGAAAAAGACTAGTAACTCCTTATACTTCCGATAATTAGTCATCCATAGTTAAATTCTCGATCATTCATTTTCTCAATTTCACTGGTGCAATATCCTTTACAATTTGCCCGTATCACAAGAATGGATACAGGTTATTAGAAACATATATATATGAAGTACAATCGTAAATAGTGAAACAACGAGCTTCATTACCAATTGCTCTTAGTTTATTTTTTACATTGGTACATATCACAACCTCAAAAAAATCGACAATACTGGTGAAGACATAGAGGATCTCATCTCTATCGGCATCATCGGCTTGATCAAAGCCATCGAGAGCTATCGCCCGAACAAAGGCACAAAGCTAGCCACTTTTGCCGCTCGTTGTATTGAAAACGAAATCTTAATGCGTCTTCGCTCGTTGAAGAAAACCCGTAAAGACGTATCTCTCCACGATCCGATTGGGACAGACAAGGAAGGTAATGAAATTACGCTTATCGATATCCTCGGCTCGGAAGCCGATGATGTTATTAAAGAAGTGGATCTGAAGATTGAGAAGAGTAAGATTTATCGTAACCTTGATATTTTGGATGATCGGGAGAAAGAAGTTGTGGTTGGGCGGTTTGGACTGGATACTGGTAGAGAAGAGAGGACGTAGAGGGAGATTGCCAAGGAGCTGGGGATCTCACGGAGTTATGTGTCGCGGATTGAGAAGCGGGCGCTGATGAAGCTGTATCATGAGTTTTATAAGGCGAAGCGGTGAGATCTTAGATAATAACTAAAGATTTACTATAGAGTGTTTTAAAAGCGACTTGCCAACCAGGGAGTTGCTTTTTTGTATATTCAAGTAGGGGAGAATAGCTGATTAAAGCATTATTGAAAATTATCTTTTAGTTGCTCAGGAGAGTTTTACTGTGAAATACAAAGAAGTTTATGAGTTCCATATTCAATTGCTATACGTATATGAAAGTAACGAAAAGTATCAAGATCCATATCAGACACAATTTAATTATTTCAAAAGACAATTTTTCTATAGCTGAAGATATAGTTACCTCGTATTTAATATAATTCGACTACCGTATTGTTTATTTGAGTGGAATCATAGTTCAATATTCCCATTATTAAGTGAATTTTTGTGGTTTGGAAAAGTCTTATAGCGAAAATTTATATAAAATGTAAAAATGTTGATTATGATGAAATGAATCTAAAGGGAATTAATTCTTTTAATGAAATATTATTCCTTGTATTCTTAATATTATCATCATAAAATCTGTCTATCTAGATCCATGCTATGGGAAGTAATTGTGTAGTGGTTTTACAGTTAATGGATTTTTTTATGGAAAGAAGTGATGTAACCTGAATTTATAGATTTTATGCTAAACAAGTGCGATGAGTCATGCTGAAGTTTAACATTCGTTATGGAATTAAGTTTTTGACTTGCGTACATCAATTAACTAAAGGAGGAAACAAAATAATAATTTACGCAATTAATATCGAGAGTGTTTCTAAATATTTTATTAACAGTCTTTGGGGTTATATTCCAGAAAGTAGGGTGCTGAGTATAAAAAAATATAAAAATAATGATGACATTACCAGATCTTTGTTAGGAGAAGTAATAATTCGAATATTATTATCTGAATTAAAGGGGGGGGCGTTAATTGAACAAGCAATTTCTAGAAATCTTTTTGGTAAACCATTTTTAGTAGGAGGAGAAAATATTCATTTTAACATTTCTCATTCAGGAAAATGGGTAATATGTGCAATAGATAATTATCCTATTGGTATTGATGTAGAGGAAATTTTGGGAGTCACTGAAAGTGATTGCAAACAACTATTTACAAAAGATGAGAATTATCAATTACTAAATGAAAATATCTCGTTTTACGATTTGTGGACATGTAAGGAAAGTTTTGTGAAGTTAGTAGGTAAGGGATTATCCATACCTTTTAATTCGTTCACTGTTATATTCAATGATGAATATCCATATATTCACTATGATTCAACTATCTACTATTGTAAGCAATATGAATTTGATACTGGTTATAAAATTGCTTGTTGCTCTGTAAGAACAAGGTTTCCAAAAAAAATAATAGTATTAAATGAGAGGAAAATAAATAAAAAAATTAATTGTTCGATGATAACGCAAAGTTAAAAATGTTTATGAATGTCTAATAAAATTATATAAAGGACCAGTGAAGTTCTAATGATAAAATTATTTTGTATTCCCTATGCAGGGGGTTCTTCGGCATCATATGTGAAGTGGAAAAATTCACTAAACGAAGATATTCAGCTTATACCCTTAGAATTAGCAGGTCGAGGGAAACGGATTTCTGAAGGTCACTACATCGATTTCAATCAAATGGTAGATGATATATTTGAATCAATTATAAGCAGTATTCATGATCATACTCCTTTTGCGGTATTTGGACATAGTATGGGCGGTTACATAGCGTATGAATTGTTTGAAAAGCTTAAATCATTTAACTTGAAACATATTTTCTTATCCGGTACTAGGGCACCGCACCTAAGAATAATGAATTACAAATTTAAGTCAGATCAAGAACTAATAAACACCTTAAGAATTATGGGGGGGACTCCGGAAGAAATATTAAACGACCAAGATTTTCTGAAAATACTAATACCGGTTGTACGCTCTGATTTTACAAATATCGCAACTCATTCTTTCTCGAAGATAAAAATATCAGTTTCGGCTACTATTTTACATGGGCTGCATGAAGAATATAATGTCGAGGATGTTTACGCTTGGAATGAGTATTTTAATATTGCTCCTAAGATGTGTTTCTTTGAAGGCGGGCACTTTTTTATTAACCAATTTGAGAGTTCTATAATTGATATTATTAACAAAACGTTAACGTGTTCTGAATTAATATCGATTGAAAAATAAATTGAGGATAGAGCATTTAAACTGTTTAAGTTATAAGAAGCGCTGTTAGGTGTTTCTTATAACTTGTAATTGACTTGACATACTTCAGGGTAACTTTTTATGTGCGATACAAAGTTAAATTGCTTTATATGTAATATTATAGATAATCGAATTTAACTCAACTCACCTATTTTATTTAATACATGTTGAACAAATATCGTATTATCTGTTATTTCAAAAAGATAAAGTGATTTTTCATAATAAGATCTTGCATTGGTTATTTCCTTAATAAGGGAGTAGTTATAGCCAATATGATAGTATAATTCGCCTAATGAGAATGTTGAATAATGCTTAAGGCATATATTTACAGCTGTATGGCATTCTTTAATAGATTTTTCAAACAGTTGAAAACGTGTTAGCGTCACTGCGTAATTGTATAAAATCCTTACCAAGATTTTGTAATTAGATTGAACAGGAAGTTTATAATAATAGTGAAGACCACTTTCAAAATATGCAAGGGCTTCTTCCAGTCGGTACTCTTCGCAATACAATACTCCAATGCTATTTAACATCTGAATATCTTGTTCGGTCATGAACTCTGAATTTATTGAGTTCTTAATACAACTTAAGGCGTGCTCAAAATTATGATCAAGATAATATATACATATTCCCTCATGCCAAGAAAGATATCTTTGATATCTACTATTTTGAAATAAAGGGTTGTTTTTCTCTGATCGGATAAGATCATATAGATTTTGGTACTCGTGTTTATTTGTATACCCCTCAATTAAATCATAAAGGTCGGTAACATAATCGAAACGATCTGTCTGTCCCAAACTAAATAGATGATTAATATCTACACCAAGTCTATCAGCAATAAAATATAACATAGTTGCTTGTGGTTCTAACTCCCCGTTTTCAATTCTGCTTAATTGTGCTTGAGAACAAATTCCTTGGCATAACCTTTTTTGAGAGATTTTTTTTGATTTTCGAATGATTCGAATATTCTCCCCTATGGTTTTTAAATCCATTTTATAGCTTGTTGACACGTAAAAAGGCCTCCATCCAAAAATATTCTTATTAGTATATTTTATATTATCCACAAAAGAAAATCAGGGGGAATTTAGAATATTATATGTATTAAAGTAAATTATGGGCGGGTCGTTAGTTTAAAAATTCCTATATAGTAATAAATATACAAATATGATCAGGAGGATAGAAAATGAGAACAAAATGGAGAGCAGCTTTACTTATAATGACTATGGTCTTTATGTTTGGAGTAATGATACCCACAATAACTACCGGAGTAGGTGTTATTAGCACTAATGAACTACCGCTAAAACCCTAGAATCTGCTTGATGGTTTATTTTAAAAACTTATCTGTCTCTAGGGAGATTTTTGATTCGGTAAATAATGTGGTTGTCAATTGTTATATATTAATAAATATTCCGATTAAAACCTTGGGATATAAGGAATATAAGGAGCTGACTGTGTGAACGAAAATAGTTTTACCACAAAAAAGGGACTATGGTCTTTCGCTATCTTAATGATAGGTAGCTTGTTGTCTGGTATTGGAACTCAAATGACACAATTTGCCTTGATTGCTTGGGTGTATGAAAAAACAGGATCCGCACTCAGTGCAGGTATACTTGCGACTGCTTCATATGGCTCTGTAATTGTTGCAAGTATATTTGCAGGTGCATTCGTAGACAAATTCAACCGAAAAAAAATGATTATTTTGACAGATATTATAGCCTCATTAGCCACTGTGCTACTACTAACAATCCATTCATTGGATGTAATGTCTAGTTTCGTATTAATTTTATATGGAATTGTAAGAGGAGTAGTTGGCTCAGTTCAATTCCCAGCTTACATGTCTATTATTACCTTAATGGTTCCTGCCGGACAAAGATCTAGAGCAAATGGAATGTACCAAACTGCTTCAAGTTTGTCTACAACACTTTCGCCTGCTCTGGCAGGTATGTTACTTGGATTTATCGGAATTGAGCAGATTTTCCTTATAGATATTTTTACGTTTTTGTTTATTATCTGCACGATTATTTTTATTAAGATTCCTGAGTCTCAAAAAACAACAGAACAAAATGAAAGAACAATATTGTCAGATACTATAGATGGATTTCGTTATTTGTTTGCAAGAATGAGTTTGCTTGGTTTTGTACTCGTTTTGACATTCTATAATATTGCATTTGGTGCATATGAAGGATTGTACCGTCCAATGCTACTTGCTTTTTCAGATAACAGTGTAAAAATTGCTGGTTGGGCACTCATGGGTTATGGAATCGGTAACGTAGTGTCTGGAGTATTTATGACCATTTGGAAAGGACCAAAAAATCGTGTGCCACTTACTCTACTAGCATGGGCTATTTCTGGATTATTTGGGTTTGTTGTAGGCGGATGGGGGCGTTCTCTACCAGTTTGGATTATCTCCGGTTTTTTACAAGGTGTGTTTAATAATATTGCTGTGGTTCTTACTGTAGGAATATGGCAATCAAAGGTTGAACCAGCATTTCAAGGACGTGTATTCGGTATTATGAAGTTGGTGGCACAAGTAACTATTCCTGTTGCAGTATTTGTAATGACATTTATATCGGATAAAGTTGCTATCCCAGGTTTTAAAGAAGGGGGGATTTTATCTAACCTCTTTGGTGAATATGTTGGTAATGGTCCAGGAGCAGGTATGTCATTCGTACTCATCGTGAGTGGTTTACTGTTTGGTGTGATTAGTCCATTAATCATGTTCGTCTTTCCTTCACTCCGCAATGCTGATAAGTCAGAAGACTCCTCTGTCAATTTAGCAAAAACTGTTTTGAAGGGATGACTACAAAAATCAAAGTAATATAAATATAAAAAACCACTTCTGTGAGAAGGAGAACGATGGTGAAAATTAAAGAGATTCTTGATTTAGAGCATGATGAAGTAAAAGGGTTAGAAAAATTAAGAGATGTACAAGACCTTCGTTTAATAGCGCCTACCAGAAGAGCTCCCATTATTAATCATCAATTACTAGAAGACAACGGTAAAGTAAACTTTGAAATCCCCAAAAATACAATAAAGAATATAGAAAAATATTCTCAAGAATTAAATATTGAAGCTAAGTTCATTTTTTTAAGCGCTTGGATGATATTGCTTTATAGATATTCAGGAGAAAGAAAATTTATAGTGGGATGTGGTATGGAAGAAAAGAATGATGATCACGTTTCTCTACCGTTATTAATAGAAGTAGAGAAAGTTATGACCGGGAATCAAATGGTAGAGATGTTGTATGAGCATTTTAATAAAAAGCCAAATATCTCTTCTCAATTATACAAAAATCAGGAACAATTTGAAAAAATAAAATTTCAGGCTGGTTTCTTCTGGGGGAAACCTAACAATACGCTTGAAAAGCGAATCGCTTCTATTGAAGAAATATTGTATCAGATTGAAATGCCCATTGAACTAAATATATTTTTCTCAAATACAGAACAATTTGAGGGATGTATAAATTATAAGTGTAGTCAATTCGAGGAAATTATTTTTCAGCGTATGGTCAAAAATTATTTAGATTTATTAGAACAGTTAGTACGCAATCCTGTCACGCCTGTATCAGAACTGAAATACATAAACCGCGAAGAACTAGACCAGATATTGGTGCAATGGAACGAAACAAAAACCAGCTATCCAGCAGAGTGTACTATTGCAGAATTATTTGAGGAGCAAGTTAAGAGAGATCCAGAAGCAACTGCTGTAGTTTTCGAAGGAAATGTACTGTCGTATGCGGAGCTAAATGAACGAGCGAACCAAGCAGCTGCCTATCTGCGGAAGCAAGGAGTTAGTGAAGGGGACCTTGTAGGCATTAGCATGGAACGGTCAGCAGAACTTATAGTTGGACTATTGGCTGTTCTTAAGGCCGGTGGAGCTTATGTGCCACTAGATCCAAGTTATCCTAAGGAACGTCTTAATTTAATGATAGAAGATACTGAGTTATCTATTATATTAACTCAAGAGTACTTGCGCGAAGAACTTTGGCTTCACGAAGATCATTTGCAATTAATCATATTTAATTCATCAACGGAAGAATTCGCAGCTGAAAACAAAGAAAATTTAGCTCCTATGAGTTCATCGGATAGTTTAGCCTATGTAGTGTTTACATCTGGTTCGACAGGTAAACCCAAAGGTGTGGCCGTGCCTCAAAGAGGGGTGGTGCGGTTAGTAAAAGAAACGAATTATGTAACATTTGGACCGGATGAAGTGATGATGCTGTTGGCTCCGGTAGCGTTTGATGCTTCTACTTTGGAGATTTGGGGAGCCTTGTTAAATGGAGGAAAGCTGGCAGTTTTTCCAGCGCATCGACCTTCATTAGAGGAGATTGGAAGGTTTGTCGAACAAGAGGGGATTACCAGCTTATGGTTGACGGCAGGATTGTTTCATCAAATGGTGGACTATCAGCTACCGGCTTTAAGCAAGGTGAGGCAGCTTCTTACTGGGGGAGATATTCTTTCGGTAGCTCATGTGCAACAGGTCTTGGAAACACATTCTCAAATCACCTTGATTAATGGCTATGGTCCGACAGAAAATACTACGTTTACAACATGCTATCCAATGCAACATGGTACTGAGTTAGGAGAAAATGTACCAATTGGGCGGCCTATTTCCAATACACAGGTTTATGTTTTAGATGAAGCAGGCCAACCGGTTCCAATAGGGGTGCCAGGAGAGTTGTATACAGGTGGCGACGGATTAGCCAGAGAGTATGTGGGGAGACAAGAGCTTACGGAGGAGAAATTTGTAAGTAATCCATTTGTACCTGATGAGCGGCTGTACCGTACCGGGGACAAAGTTAGGTGGAGAGAAGATGGATTACTTGAATTTTTAGGACGAATAGACCAGCAAATAAAGATACGTGGCTATCGTATTGAACCAGGAGAGGTAGAAGCTGCGCTGGTTTCTCACCCGACAGTACAACAAGCTACAGTGGTAGCATTCGAAGTTACGCCTGGAGATAAGCAGCTTGTAGGGTATGTAGTCTTGGAGGGAAATACAGAAATAACGATGTTGGAATTGCGTAGGGATATTTCTGCCGCTCTGCCGGAATACATGGTTCCTGGTGTAATTGTGAAAGTGGACAGCATCCCATTGACACCTAATGGAAAAGTGGATCGAAGAGCTCTGCCGGAACCGGATTATGTTTCTGAGGTTGAAGAATATATTGCCCCAAACACGGACACTGAAGGAAAGTTAGCTGGAATTTGGGAACTGCTTCTACGTTCAGAGTGTATCGGGCGTAATGATCATTTTTTCCATAGAGGAGGACATTCGCTTCTAGCTACTCAGTTAGTATCTCATATTAGGGAGTCATTCTCAGTAGAGGTGAGTGTGGCTCAAATATTTAAAACGCCCATACTGAAGGACCTTGCAGTGGAGATTGATCAGGCAACCGGTGATAATATCTTGCCTCCAATTGTACCACGTCAAGTGAAAGGGGATGTGCCGTTATCTTATGCACAGCAACGTTTATGGTTTTTACAGCAGTTGGAGCCGGAGAGTCCACTTTATAATGTTCCTTTAACCTATGAAGTTACAGGTAAAATAAAGGAATCTTTACTGGAACAAGCTTTGAATGAAATGATCCGGAGGCATGAATCTTTACGGACCATCTTTCCGATGGGAGGACATGAACCTCTACAGCGGATTTTGCCTGAAGTAGAAGTAATAATTGAAAAGATAAACTGGATTGATCAAACCCACACTGGTAATAGCGAGTTATATGAAACAGAGGTGTTACAAAGGATAAATGAACAAGCTAAGACTCCTTTTGATCTTTCTGTTGCCCCCCTACTTCGTGTAACACATTACCGGCTGGAGGAAGAGCGATCTTATATTTTTTTAAACATTCATCATATGATTATTGATGGATGGTCTATGGGGGTTTTTCTTGAAGAATGGCTCGGTTTGTATGATTCTCTTTGTAATAATGAGATGTCTGAAATATTAGGTAAACGTCTTCAATATACAGATTATAGTGAATGGCAACGGAATTGGCTGCAACCGGATGAAATGAAAAAGCAAGCTGATTATTGGAAGTTGAAGCTTGAAGGGATACCATCGTATTTGGAATTTCCTACAGACTTTCCTACGCCTCTAACTCGAAGCATACGAGGTGAAAATAAATCATTTTCTCTTTCTTCTCAACTAAGTGAAGATTTAAAGAGGTTTTCCAAACAAGAAGGGGTCACGCTATATATGGCCCTACTCTCAATTTGGTCGGTCTTACTATATCGGTATTCAGGACAAGATGATCTGGTAGTTGGTTCTCCTATTGCGAATCGGACACAAAAAGAGACTGATAATATAATTGGTTTCTTTGTTAACACATTGGCTTTACGAATAAACGGAATGAAAGAACTAAGTTTCAGAAAATTATTAGGCCAAGTAAAGGAAACTACTTTAGAGGCATATTTGTATCAAGACATTCCTTTTGACAAGGTAGTAGAGATTGTAGAGATGGATCGCAATCCAGCTTATGCACCACTTTTCCAAGTGATGTTTGTGCTTCAAACTGATTATGCAGAAAAGATGGAGAGTAAGGAGTTACACCTCCGTCCAATTGCGACTGGAACAGGAACCTCCAAATTCTCCTTGACTATGGAAATGATATCAACAGAGCAAGGTATCACTGGGACACTGGAATATTGTACGGATTTATACAAACAATCAAGCATAGAACGAATGCTGGGACACTTTGAAAGTTTAATTGAAAATTGCCTGAGGAAACCAGACGTGCCGGTATCAGAATTAAAGTACATAAATAACGAAGAACTAGACCAGATATTGGTGCAATGGAACGAAACAAAAACCAGCTATCCAGCAGAGTGTACTATTGCAGAATTATTTGAGGAGCAAGTTAAGAGAGATCCAGAAGCAACGGCTGTAGTTTTCGAAGGAAATGTACTGTCGTATGTGGAGCTAAACGAACGAGCGAACCAAGCAGCTGCCTATCTGCGGAAGCAAGGAGTTAGTGAAGGGGACCTTGTAGGCATTAGCATGGAACGGTCAGCAGAACTTATAGTTGGACTATTGGCTGTTCTTAAGGCCGGTGGAGCTTATGTGCCACTAGATCCAAGTTATCCTAAGGAACGTCTTAATTTAATGATAGAAGATACTGAGTTATCTATTATATTAACTCAAGAGTACTTGCGCGAAGAACTTTGGCTTCACGAAGATCATTTGCAATTAATCATATTTAATTCATCAACGGAAGAATTCGCAGCTGAAAACAAAGAAAATTTAGCTCCTATGAGTTCATCGGATAGTTTAGCCTATGTAGTGTTTACATCTGGTTCGACAGGTAAACCCAAAGGTGTGGCCGTGCCTCAAAGAGGGGTGGTGCGGTTAGTAAAAGAAACGAATTATGTAACATTTGGACCGGATGAAGTGATGATGCTGTTGGCTCCGGTAGCGTTTGATGCTTCTACTTTGGAGATTTGGGGAGCCTTGTTAAATGGAGGAAAGCTGGCAGTTTTTCCAGCGCATCGACCTTCATTAGAGGAGATTGGAAGGTTTGTCGAACAAGAGGGGATTACCAGCTTATGGTTGACGGCAGGATTGTTTCATCAAATGGTGGACTATCAGCTACCGGCTTTAAGCAAGGTGAGGCAGCTTCTTACTGGGGGAGATATTCTTTCGGTAGCTCATGTGCAACAGGTCTTGGAAACACATTCTCAAATCACCTTGATTAATGGCTATGGTCCGACAGAAAATACTACGTTTACAACATGCTATCCAATGCAACATGGTACTGAGTTAGGAGAAAATGTACCAATTGGGCGGCCTATTTCCAATACACAGGTTTATGTTTTAGATGAAGCAGGCCAACCGGTTCCAATAGGGGTGCCAGGAGAGTTGTATACAGGTGGCGACGGATTAGCCAGAGAGTATGTGGGGAGACAAGAGCTTACGGAGGAGAAATTTGTAAGTAATCCATTTGTACCTGATGAGCGGCTGTACCGTACCGGGGACAAAGTTAGGTGGAGAGAAGATGGATTACTTGAATTTTTAGGACGAATAGACCAGCAAATAAAGATACGTGGCTATCGTATTGAACCAGGAGAGGTAGAAGCTGCGCTGGTTTCTCACCCGACAGTACAACAAGCTACAGTGGTAGCATTCGAAGTTACGCCTGGAGATAAGCAGCTTGTAGGGTATGTAGTCTTGGAGGGAAATACAGAAATAACGATGTTGGAATTGCGTAGGGATATTTCTGCCGCTCTGCCGGAATACATGGTTCCTGGTGTAATTGTGAAAGTGGACAGCATCCCATTGACACCTAATGGAAAAGTGGATCGAAGAGCTCTGCCGGAACCGGATTATGTTTCTGAGGTTGAAGAATATATTGCCCCAAACACGGACACTGAAGGAAAGTTAGCTGGAATTTGGGAACTGCTTCTACGTTCAGAGTGTATCGGGCGTAATGATCATTTTTTCCATAGAGGAGGACATTCGCTTCTAGCTACTCAGTTAGTATCGCATATTAGGGAGTCATTCTCAGTAGAGGTGAGTGTGGCTCAAATATTTAAAACGTCCATACTGAAGGACCTTGCAGTGGAGATTGATCAGGCAACCGGTGATAATATCTTGCCTCCAATTGTACCACGTCAAGTGAAGGGGGATGTGCCGTTATCTTATGCACAACAACGTTTATGGTTTTTACAGCAGTTGGAGCCGGAGAGTCCTGCTTATAATTGCCCTTTTATTTACAAGATTAAGGGTGATTTGCAATATGAGCTATTAGAACTAGCATTAAATGAGATGATTCACCGACATGAATCTTTACGGACATATTATCCTATAGTTGGTCAGGAACCTGCTCAACGAGTACTTCCTTCAATGCCCCTTCTGATTCAAAAAATTGATTTTACTGAAGTTTCTAAAAACGAAAGAGAGGGTTCCGCACTGTCTTGGGCACAGGAGCAAGCGCGTATACCCTTTAATCTGGAGAATCCCCCTCTTCTTAGAGCGGCTCTCATTAAACTAGAGGATAACTTGAATTGGTTTATATTAGTGAAGCACCACATTATAACAGATGGCTGGTCCATGCAAATTTTCACAAAGCAATTAAAAATATTTTATGAACAGCTTATACAAAAGCAAGGAATTAAGTTTACTGAACCCGTTATTCAATATTCTGATTTTAGTGAGTGGCAAAATCGTTGCTTTCATGAAAAACGGTTTGCTGGGCAAAAAATGTATTGGGAAAATAAACTGAGAAATGTAGCAGACAAACTAGAACTTCCTTTAGATTATAAAAGGCCTGCTATTCAAAATTTTTCAGGCTCACAATGTAAGTTCTCAATACCGAAGCCTTTGGTTAATTTACTGCAAGGATTGTGCAAGGAAACAGATACTACTCTATTTATGGCGCTATTAACAGCTTGGTACGCAGTAATGTATCGGTACTCAGGTCAAGAAGACATAGTCATTGGTGCCCCAATTGCTAATCGAAACCGAAGTGACTTAGAAGAGGTTCTTGGATTCTTTGTTAATACATTACCTCTAAGGTTAAATGTTACTAGAGAAGGAACATTCCGTAGCTTGCTTCTTCAAGTACGGGAAATAACTCTAGAAGCTTATGCAAATCAGGATATTCCTTTTGAACACATTATTGAGGCAATAGGAATAGAACGTAACATGAGCTATAATCCTTTGTTTCAAGTTATGTTTGTTCTTCAATCAGAAGAAGTGAGATCTTGGACGGTCGGAAATACAGATTGGGTCCAAGAAGATATAGACAATCAAACTGCAAAATTTGATCTTAACTTAGAAATAATATCGACTAGTACGGGATTAGAAGGCAGACTTGTCTATAATACGAATTTGTATGATTTTAAGACTGTGTCCAGAATGACAGAACATTTTCAAATGCTTTTATCAGGAGCAGTTATGTCACCGGACATTTGTGTTTCGACTCTTCCCTTATTGACAGAGTGGGAACAAAAAAAATTGCTTTTGTTAAACTCTACAGAACGAAATTATCCGCTTGATCTCTGCCTAGCAGACTTGATAGAGCGACAAGTTGCCAAAACGCCTGATCAAATTGCAGTGATTAACCATAACAACAACTTGACATTTCATGAACTTAATGTAGAAGCTAATAAATTGGCTCACCGTTTGCAACAAATGGGTGCATCATCAAACACTCTTATTGGCTTATACATGGAACGCTCGTTAGAAATGGTAATTGCAATGTTAGCGATCGTCAAATCAGGAGCAGCTTATGTACCAATTGACCCTACATATCCATCAGAAAGAGTCGAGAATATTCTGAAAGATGCAGCGATAAAAATTCTTCTAACAGATAGAAAAGTTATAGGAGATATGAAATATAATATAAATCTTATCTTATATTTAGATGAGGAGAGAATGATACCTCATGAGGGGCAAGAGGCAAATCCTATGAGAGAATCCGGATCTGATCGTCTGGCTTATGTAATGTACACATCAGGAACAACTGGTCAGCCTAAAGGAGTAATGATAAGTCACCGAGCTATATGTAACAGGTTGCACTGGATGAAAGAAGAATATAGTGTCAGTGAAACAGATACTATATTTCACAAAACGCCAATTAGTTTTGATGTGTCTGTATGGGAGGTTTTTCTTCCTTTGATGACAGGGGCTAAACTTATTATCTCAACACCTGGGGGACATAAAGACACCCAATATATGGTTCGAATGATTCTTTTGCATCGTGTAACCATGATTCATTTTATTCCTTCTATGCTTCAACTTATGTTAGATGAGGCTGATTTTTCTAATTGCACTTCATTAAAATTTGTGTTCAGTGGAGGCGAGACTTTGCCTTATGAACTGCTAGAAAGATTACTAGAGAAACTACCTGCTGAGATTCATAATCGATATGGTCCAACTGAAATTTCTATTAATGCAACTTACTGGCCTTCTGAGCGCAACAAAAATAAGATAGTTAAAATAGGTAAGCCGTTGGCAAATACGCAAGTTTATGTGCTGGATGCAAACCGAGAAATGGTCCCTATAGGAGTTCCGGGAGAATTATTTGTTGGGGGTACCTCGTTGGCAGAAGGATATTTGCACCGACAAGATTTAACTGATGAAAAGTTCATATTCCATACCTTTTCTAAGGATCGCAAAGCTAAGTTATATCGAACCGGAGACTGGGTTCGGTGTCTATCAGATGGAAACCTCGAATTTCTGGGGCGAATGGATCAGCAAGTGAAAATCAGAGGATTCAGAATAGAATTAGGTGAAATTGAGAAGACGCTAGGACTTCATTCAAGTGTTCGGGATGCGGTAGTTATTGTGAAAGAGCATCACCCTCATAACAATAGACTAATTGCCTTTGTCACGGCACATAGTCAAGAAGACATAGTTCCTTCCAGGCTCATGCAATATTTAGAACGCAGGCTACCAGAGTATATGCTGCCTGTAATAGTTCAGATTGATAAAATTCCACTTATGTCAAGCGGAAAGGTTGACCGCAAGGCATTGGAACAAATGGATGTGAAATTTCTAGAACGACAGTCAGTACGTGTAGAGCCAAGAACAGAATCCGAACGAACAGTGGCAAGACTCGTCGAAGAAATAATGGGCTTCGAAGATATCGGTATAGAGGATAATCTGTTTGAGCTGGGAGCAAACTCATTAAGCTTGGCACGTATGGCTATTCTTATACGGGAAACATTTGATATAGAATTCCCTACTAGGCTTTTGTTTGATAAGCCGACAGTCAAGCAATTGGCCTATCAAATTGACACCAAGATTTCATCTAAGTTGAATTCGAACAACCTGACTATCGACGTTGATCATCTCTCTGAAAACGAAATGGATACATTGTTATTATCTTTAATAGAAGAAGGTTGGGAATAATGAATACTAATTTGATACATTTGTCTAGCGAAGAGAAACGTGAACTACTCAGAAAAAAACTGCAAAAAAAAGAACATGAGCTTTCGGATGACTCGTGCGCCCCTCTCTCTAGCCAGCAGCAAGGATTGTTATTTATTTCAAAACTATACCCAGATCATACTCAATACCACATGCCTTATGTTCTTCAATTGTTAGGAACGCTAGATCTGGATGCATTGGAGAAAAGTATTAATGAAATTATTCGGAGGCATGCAACGCTCCGAACTGTGTTTGTAACTAATCAGTTTGGGGTCGAAGAGCAGCAGATACTGCCTTTTACACCGATGAAACTTCCTTTTTTAAACTGTAGCTTGGAAGAAAACACTCGTGAGGAAATAATTCCGAGAATTGTTGAATCTGAGTATTCAAGGAAGTTTGATCTTAGCAAGGGTCCATTAGCACGATTCAATCTAGTGAAATTCGCTGAGGAAGAGTATGTGCTAATATTTTTGGTACATCATATTGTATTTGACGGAGTATCAATGGACAAGTTTTTGGAAGAGATGAGACAACACTATGAGATGTTTGTGAATTCTGAGGATTCTCTTCTGCCGGAACTTTCTTATACGTATACAGCATTTGCCCGAGACAGCCACTCATTTTCAAAAAAAACAGAAATTGATAAACAATTAGAATTTTGGAAAAGCAGACTCTCCGGGGACCTTCCAATTCTTGATTTACCGATAGATAATAAACGTCCACTTATCGTTTCAGGCAAAGGAGCTACATTAGAATTCCCTATTCCCGATGATGTAATGCACAGCATAAGAAGGTTTGGCCAGTTACAAGGGGCCACTCTATTTATGTCACTTCTTAGCACCTTTTATATCCTGTTACATCGTTATACCCAGCAAGAAGATATTTTAGTAGGTACTCCGGTTTCTTGTAGAGATAGCTCTGAACTCATGCCTTTAATTGGTTTGCTAATTAACTCTGTTGTACTCCGAGCAGATTTGTCGGGGGATCCCACATTTACAGAAGTTCTTCAGCGTGTAAAGAATGTGGCTCTTGATGCGTTCTCTAATCAAGAAGTTTCATTCTCAGAGGTTGTGCGAGCTGTTAAGCCTGATCGTAGCCATGGACGATCTCCTTTGTTTCAAGTTATGTTCACTACAGAACATAGTTCAGACAAAGATTGGGTTATGGCGGGTGTAAAAGGGAAACTCATGATGGAACATCAGGGAACATCTAAATATGATATGACCTTTGTTGTTCGGGAAAGTCTCAAGGGGGCTAGCATAGTTATTGAATACAGTACGGACTTGTTTAATAAAGAAACAATTAAGCGGATGGCCACACATTATGTGGAACTACTGCGTGAAGCGGCAAAACGTCCAAACATTTCGTTCTCTCGTTTTAACATCCTTCCTGATGAGGAACGGGAAAAATTACTTTTATGGAACAAAACAGAGGTCCCAATTTCAAAAACACACAGTGTTCTTCATTGTTTTGAACAGATAGCACAAGAAATTCCATTTCAAATTGCAGCTGTAGATCAATATTCATCTATAACTTATAGAGAATTGAATAAAGCTGCGGACTTATTGGCACATCGATTACGACTATTGCAGGAGAGTGCAGGCGGAGTAATAGCAATTTGCATGAACAGAAGTATCTCAATACTTGTAGCTATGCTGGGGGTCTGGAAGGCGGGTGCTGCATACCTTCCTTTAGATCCTGGCCACCCACCAGATAGACTTGAATATATGTTGAAAGATGCAAGGGTGGCAGTAGTTATTACGGAGGATGAGTTAAAAGAGAGGTTACCTGTTAGCTCAAAAGTTCTATGCCTCGGTGAGTTATTGAAAAGTGAAAATGTGACCTCTGAAATGGTATCTCTTGAAAATCCCGTTAATGAGCTTGGGTATGTTATTTATACTTCAGGATCAACGGGAACTCCTAAGGGGGTTGGGGTTACCCACTCCAATTTAATGAATTTAATTGATTGGCATATTAAAACATACAATTTGTCCCAAGAAGATCGAACCTCACAGCTGGCAGGAGTCAGTTTTGATGCTGCTGTATGGGAAATATGGCCAACGCTTTTGGTAGGTGGGACAATTTATCTGGCTGATGAAGAAACTCGTTTGTCTCCTCAGAGACTTCAGCAATGGTTGATAGAAAACCATATTAATATCAGCTTTGTACCAACACCATTGGCGGAAGTATTGCTTACTTTTACATGGCCTAAGTCGACACATTTAAGGGCAATGCTTACGGGAGGAGACAAGCTTCATCGGTTTCCGGACATCAGTTTACCTTTTCAATTAGTTAATCATTATGGCCCCACTGAAACAACAGTTGTAGCTACTTATGGTGTAGTTCCAAAAGGAATTCATGATGGTTCTCCGGTTATTGGTCGGCCAATTGCAAATACTCATGTATATATTCTTGATGCGAATCAACAAAAAATGCCAATTGGTGTGCCAGGAGAGCTCTATATAGGTGGTTTAGGTGTATCTCAGGGCTATATTTTTCGTTCTGATTTAATGGAAAATAATTTTGTGGAAGTTGAGGTTCATTCAGGACAGTGGGAAAGACTGTATCGTACTGGGGATATTGCAAGGATTTTAGCTGATGGCAATATAGAGTATCTATCTAGAAAAGATAATCAAGTGAAAATTAGAGGATTGCGCATCGAGTTAGGGGAGATCGAGACGCTACTAGCGGCGCATTCAGGAGTAAAAGAAGCGGTGGTAGTAACAAGGGGAACTTTACCAGGAGAATCCAAAATTATCGCATATGTAACAGTAGATCAACAATTAGAGATAAAGGAACCTGAGCTTATTAGAGCACTCAAAAAAAAATTGCCTGATTACATGGTTCCAGTACGAATTATCTGTATGACAAAATTTCCAGTTACTCGAAATGGAAAAGTAGATCGCTTAGCTTTACCTGAGGTTCTGGATTACGCAAGCTCCCATGAGTTTATGGCTCCTCAAAACAAGCTAGAGAAATACATAGCGGACGTTTGGATGCAAGTATTAGGAAAAGAAAAAATAAGTAGTACGGACAACTTTTTTGATATTGGTGGACATTCTCTATTGTTGGCCCGTGTTCATGAATTATTACAAAAAGGCATGAATACAAATATTCAATTAATTGAACTTTTTCAGTACACCACAGTTCAGCAAATTGCTCAACGTTTAACGAGTGAGCATGCTCTCGAATCCTCTATAAGCATCCATAGTGGACAAGAACAGAAGGGGATTAATGATTCAAATGCTTCGCCAGGAAATGATGATCAGAAGTTGATAAAGGAAGATATTGCTGTTATCGGTTTAGCTTGCCGTGTTCCTGGAGCGCAAGAAGCAGAGCAATTTTGGAATAATCTAAAGGATGGAATTGATTCTATTCGTTGGTTTAGTGAGGCGGAACTGATTGAAGCCGGTGCTGATGTATCCAATGTAAGCCGTACCAACTATGTTGCAGCTAGAGGATATTTAGAGGGGGCAGATCAATTTGATGCTGGATTTTTCCATGTTTCACCTCGTGAAGCGGAAGTAATGGATCCTCAGCATAGGATTTTTCTGGAGAATACATGGGAGGCATTAGAACATGCTGGGTATGATCCTGTTAGATTTGAAGGGAAAATTGGCATATACGCAGGGACTGCATTCAACACGTATCTACTCAATAATCTTTTGCCAAATCGTCAGTACGTAGATATGGTGGGGATGTACAGCATTTTTATGAACAATGATAAGGACTCCTTAGCTACCCGTACAGCCTATAAATTGAACCTGAGAGGGCCTGCTGTCACCATTCAAACAGCTTGTTCCACCTCACTTGTGGCAATTCACATGGCTTGTCAGGGTTTGTTTATGAACGATTGTGAGATTGCGTTAGCTGGTGGAGTTACAGTTCGCTCTCCTCTAATGGATGGGTATCTCTATAGGGAAGGCGAAATTAGCTCTCCAGTTGGGCAATGTCGAACTTTCGATGATGAAGCGCTCGGAACTATTGGGGGAATGGGGAGTGGAGTCGTAGTTCTAAAGCGGTTGTCTCAAGCTTTGAAAGACGGTGATACGATTTATTCAGTCATTAAAGGCTCAGCTATTAATAACGATGGTTCGAAGAAAATTGGATTTACTGCCCCGAGTGTTGAGGGTCAGGCTAATGTAATTAGTGAAGCTTTGCATAGGGCACAAGTGTCACCGGAGAGCATATCTTATATTGAAGCTCATGGAACTGGAACGCCGCTAGGAGATCCTATTGAAGTTAGTGCTCTATCAAAAGCTTTCCGAAATAATGGAGCACAAAAAAATGAATACTGCGCCTTGGGATCAGTCAAATCCAATATAGGACATTTGGATGCAGCGGCAGGGGTCATTGGTTTTATTAAAACGGTGTTATCCCTTAAGAATCGTCAACTCCCACCAACTTTACATTTTAAAACACCAAATCATAAAATTGATTTTACCCATAGCCCCTTTTATGTTAACAGCAATTTGCAGAATTGGAATGGTCCGGTTCCGCTTCGAGCAGGGGTAAGTGCTTTAGGCGTAGGGGGAACGAATGCACATGTTATTTTAGAGCAGGCACCATTTACTAAAGGATCAACATCTATTATGGCACAGCACTTAATTATATTATCTGCAAGAACGTTCAAAGCACTGGAGAATATGTCGTTTCGTTTAGCTCAATGGTTAGAAGGGAAAACAAACGAAGAGTTAGCAAATGCTGCTTACACACTTCAGGTTGGCAGATCTGAGTTTCCATGCCGTAGAGTCCTGTTGACTAGTGATATTAATAATGCAGTAGAACAATTAAGAAACTACTCTAATGGTGGGGAACAGCCCAAAGAGGTGACAACTTCCCCTTCAGTGATATTCACTTTATCTGGACAGTATGCACAAAATCAGCATTATGTAAATGAACTCTATAAGTCGGAGCCCCTATTTACTAAAGAAGTGGATAAATGCTGTAAGCTTACAGAGTCCTGGCTGGAGTACGATATCAAAAAGCTATGGTTTGCTTCAGATATAGAAAACAGAAGTACTTCAAAGATTCATAATAAAGTACTAGATCTCGCAATTTTTATAGAGAACTATGCTCTAGGAAAGTTTTGGTTGGACTTAGGCATTCATCCGGAATTTATGATTGCTCAAGGTATAGGGGAGTATGTTGCTGCCTGTCTAGTAGGAGTGTTGGACTTGCGAGATGCTTTAGAAATGGTAGCTAAAAGAAGTGATATGCACACTGAGGAACATTCTCCCTATTATAAAACTTATCAGAATTTAATGAAGACAGAATTGAAAACCCCGATTTTTTCTGTGGATTTAGGAAGATGGATAGGGAAAAATACTTCTGCTCCTGATTATTGGGATAGATTTTCTAATGAAACGCAAGATTCTGTATTAAGCCTCAAGGAAATTGAGGGATTATTTAATTCTCCAAATCATCTATTCCTAGAAATAGGTAGCAATCAATCTTTGCTAACAACATTACCTAAAGTGCATTTGCAAGGATATAATCCTCAAATTATTGGAATTCATTCTAGTAACGCTGGGGAGAGAGAGACCATTATAAGCAGAATTCTAAGTGTTCTAGGAGAATTGTGGTTATCGGGCGTAACAGTTCTTTGGTCTCAACTGAACCTAGAGGGAGAACGTCGACGAATTGCTTTGCCTTCTTATCCCTTTGAACATCAACGGTTTTGGATCGATATTGTGAAGGAGCATAAACCAATTGAAAAAGATATCCTTGAAGAAGTAGCAGCTGCCAAATATAGTTCTCCGGAACCAGAGGGAGAAGTTAATTTACAGCTTAAAATTCAGGAAATAGTTATAAAAGTTTGGAAGGAAGTTGTTGGAAGTACAACAATTCAGACAGAAGATGATTTCTTTGAAATTGGCGGAGATTCATTGATGGCATCGAGGGTAATTAGCCGGATTAAAGAGATATTTCCAATTGAACTTCCCTTAGGGACTTTATTCACGTTTTCTCAACTACGTGATTTTGCTCACCAAATTGAGGAACGTGTAGTTGCTAAAATCAGCGAAATGCAGGAGTAGTTTAAAAGGAGAGTTATATAATGCTAGATAACAAACAAAAGAGTAAGGCTGATAACAGTTTACTAAAACAATGGCTACAGAATTCTATAAGTCATGATGCAAAGGGGATTATAGCGACCGCTCCTACAGGAGTAATTCCTCTATCTTTTGCTCAGAAAAGACTGTGGTTTTTACAACAATGGATGCCAGACTCATCAGGATACCATCTTCCTATTATATACCATATAAAAGAACAACTGGATGTCAATAAGTTGGAAGATAGCTTTAGAGAATTGATAAACCGTCATTCTATTTTACGAACTGTTTTTATCGAATTAGAAGGAGAACCTATTCAAGTTATTCTGGAGTCTCTAGAATTCGTACTTCCCTCCACAGATATCTCTATGTTGCAGATTATTGAGAGGGAAAAGAAGCTTAATTCAATTTTAAAAGAAAGTGTAAATCAACTATTCGATTTAAAAAATGGTCCTCTATTTCGTGCCGAGGTGATCCAATTGGGTATTGAGGAATGGATATTTTCTCTTTCTATTCATCATATTATAACGGATGGCTGGTCGAATGGGATTTTGATGAAAGAGTTAATTGCCGGCTACGAGGCGCGTTTAAATGGAATTCCATTAACAAAGGAAATGCCTCTTCAATATTATGATTACGCACGTTGGCAGACAAATCAATATGAAAAAGATCAATGGAAAGAGCATATGAAGTTTTGGAAAGAGTATTTGGAAGGAGCTCCTGCGTTAATAGAGCTCCCTCTGGATTATCCTAGACCAACAGTCCAGACTAGTAGGGGGGCTGTTTACGAATTCAACGTACCAGAGAGTACGTTGCGAAGTTTTCGTGATTTTTGCCTAAAAGAACAAGTCACCCTAGTTATGGCATTTCTAGCTCTATTTAAGCTGCTGCTTTATCGATATTCTGGGCAAGAAGATTTGCTAGTTGGACTTCCAGTCTTTAATCGACCAAAGAAGGAAATGGAAGGAATTACTGGTTTTTTTGCTAACACGCTGGTTATCCGTACGCGCATACCTGATGAGAAAATGACTTTCAAAGAATGGCTTCATAATATTCGTGATTCGGCATTGTCGGCTTATGAGCATCAGGAACTTCCCTTTGAAAAATTGGTAGAGATGTTACAACCAGAGCGTTCAACAACCCATAATCCTATTATTCAAGCTATGCTAAGTGTAGGAGCCGGATCATCTCAAGCCAAGCTTATGGGGGAGGGATTTAAAACATGGTCTACTCATCCATATGAGAGAAGTACAGCAAACTTTGATTTAACTCTCGAAATTACAGAACTAGAAGCTCCCAAGTTTTCTTTTGTATATCGCACTGACCTCTTCAAGTTGGAGAGTATACAGAGATTGGCAAAGCATTTTATTACTCTTTTACAAAACATTCTGGTTTATCCCAATCAAAGTATTGCTGAAATTGAGATGCTTTCCCTCGATGAGAAGGAAAAAATTCTCAATCATTGGAATGAAACAAGCAAAGCATACCCGGAGAATCTTCTTCATGAGCTTATAGAGCAGCAAGCACAGCGTTCACCGGATGCTCAGGCCATTTGTTTTGAAGAGACTTCGCTAAGTTATCAAGAGTTGAACGAACGTGCTAATCAATTGGCACATTTTCTCCAGAAGGAAGGGATTAATTGCGGGCAATTTGTAGGGGTCTGTATGGAAAGATCTATTGAAATGGTTGTAGCACTACTTGGAGTTCTAAAAGCTGGTGCAGCTTACGTACCTATTGACCCAACCTATCCTGTTGACCGTTTAACGTATATGTTGGAAGACTCCGGTGTGGCTTTCCTAATAACACAGAATTTCTTAGAAAAAGAACAACTCCATTCAATATTTACAGGTGCTATCAAATGTCTGAATCTGAATGAAGACTGGTCAGCTATTGAAACACAACCTAAATTCAATCCGAAAAGTGAAGTAACAATCGATTCTTTGGCTTATATGATTTATACCTCGGGTTCAACGGGTAAACCCAAAGGAGCTATGAATACACATAAAGCAATTAATAACCAGTTGTTGTGGATGCAGGAAGAATTTAAAATCTCTGCAGAAGACCGATTACTACAAAAAACGCCGTTTAGCTTTGACGTATCTATACCTGAAATATTTTGGCCCCTTAGTATTGGTGCTTCCTTATACCTAGCAGTACCCGAGGGGCATAAGGATCCATCTTATTTAATTGAAGCTATTCAGAAAAATCAGATTACTATTATTGGCTTTGTACCGTCCATGTTAACAATATTTCTGGAGGACCCGGAGGCTAGTCGTTGTACAAGCTTGCAGCGCGTTTTAGTGGCTGGAGAGGCGCTTACATCGGATTTGCAGAATAATTTTTTTGGATGCTTTCCTAGCACAGAACTGTACAACCTTTATGGTCCAACAGAAACTGCAGTGCATGCAACTAGTTGGAAATGTAATAAAGAAATGGAGAAAGCAGACATCCCTATTGGTCGACCTGCTGCTAATACGCAAGTCTACATTCTTGATCGTTACCTTTCCCCTACGCCTATTGGGGTTGCGGGGGAACTGCATATTGGTGGCGTTCAGGTAGGAAAAGGTTATTATAACCGTAGTGAATTAACTAATGAAAAATTCATCTTAAATCCATTTAAACAAGAGGAATTATTGTACAAATCTGGGGATCTAGCGAGATTTACCACAGAAGGGGTAATTGAATATTTGGGACGGCTAGATCATCAAGTAAAGTTGCGTGGCTTCAGAATAGAACTAGGAGAGATCGAAGCAGCAATTCGTTTGCACCCAAAAATACGGGAAGTTGTTCTTGACTTAAAGGGAAGTTCTCCTGATGACAAACAGCTTGTAGCATACTTTACAACAGAGGCTTACTTTCAACTTGAAGCTAGAGAGATTAGAAGTTTTTTAGGTGCTGTGCTACCTGAATATATGGTGCCGAGTTTTTTCATCCAACTTACACAGATGCCTCTCTTGCCCAATGGGAAAATTGATAAAAGGTCTTTGTCTAATGCACACAATATTTTGGAGGAAAAAAAGGATCCCATTAAACTACCTTCTTCAGTTCTTGAAATTGAACTTGGACAAATATGGAAGGATATATTACGGATAAGCGAAGTTGGGATAGAGGATAACTTCTTTGAAATTGGAGGACATTCTCTTTTAGTTATTAAAGTTAGATCTAAAGTATTAGAAAAATTACATAAAAACATATCAATGATGGACTTATTCCGTTTCAGTACAATTCAATCTTTAGCTCAATTTATGAACGAATCCACTAATACGGATGATACAACAATTTCAAATGTTAAAAGCAGGGCGCAGAAACAACGAGAAGCAATTAATAAGCTAAGAGGAAGGAGATAGCTATTATGGGTTCTAATATTGAGGATAATGAAGAGGATTTCTCCGGAGGAATCGCAATTATTGGAATGTCTGGGCGCTTTCCTGGGGCAGAAAATATTGAAGAATATTGGGAAATGCTCTGTAATGGAATAGAGGGAATACAGGTTCTAAGTGAAAAAGAAGATGCTATAATGAGAAAAAATCCCAAACTCCGTGATCACACTGATTATGTACCGGCAGGTGGGTTTATAAATGGGGTGGATGAGTTTGATGCCTCGTTCTTTGGTTATACGGCCCGCGAAGCACAGGTTATGGATCCACAACAGCGTATTTTTTTAGAAGAGGCATGGACGGTTTTAGAAAAAGCAGGTTATGATTCAAAGCAATATGAGAATCGTATCGGAGTATTTGCAGGAGCAGGAATGAATCAGTATTTTCTAAAGCATGTCTATCCCAATGAAGCAGCAATAATATCTGTGGGCAGTTTTCAGACTATGTTACATAATGAAAAGGATTATTTATCCACCCGAGCAGCTTATAAATTGGGTTGCAAGGGAGCTTCGCTAACACTACAAACAGCTTGCTCTACATCACTCGTAGCTGTAGCTATGGCTAGTCAAAGCCTTTTGTGTTATCAAAACGACATGGTAATTGCTGGAGGAGTTTCGCTGCCTGCGATGGAAAAATCAGGATACTTATATGAACAAGGCGGGATTGCATCCCCGGATGGGCACTGTAGGGCATTCGATGAGAAGGCACTGGGAACAGTACCAGGAAATGGGGTGGGCGTGGTTCTATTAAAAAGACTAGAAGATGCCCAAGCGGATGGTGACCATATATATGCAGTAATTAAGGGATCTGCAATGAATAACGATGGTGAACAAAAAATGGGCTTCACTGCTCCGAGTATTGAGGGACAAGTTGAGGTTATTGCAGAAGCGATTGCCCAAGCGAATGTAGGAGCTGAAACAATAGGCTTTGTTGAAGCACATGGTACTGGTACAAAACTAGGTGATCCGATTGAGGTAACAGCTCTTACAAAAGCGTACCGAATGTCTACAGATAAAGAAGGTTTTTGCGCATTAGGGTCCGTAAAAACGAATATAGGTCATCTTGACATTGCTTCTGGGGTTGCAGGTCTTATAAAAGCAACAATGGTTTTGCAGAATAAAATGATTCCTCCAACATTACATTTTCAAAAGTCAAATCCAGAGATTGATTTTGAAAAGAGCCCTTTTTATGTAAACAGTAATTTAATCTCCTGGCCTGAGAAACAAGTTCCACGTAGAGCTGGAGTTAGCTCGTTTGGGCTTGGAGGAACAAATGTACACGTTGTTTTGGAAGAGGCGCCTTCTAGAGAAGAATCGGGAGCTTCTAGACCTTACCAGTTAATCTTTTTATCTGCCAAAACACCGACTGCCTTAGACAGAATTAGCGAAAATCTAGTAAATACACTTACTGGTCAAGCTGATTTGCCCTTAGCTGATATTGCATATACCTTGCATGTTGGAAGAAGGGTGTTTCCTTACCGAAGAGTGATGGTGGCTGAGACAAATAAGGAACTTATTCATAATTTATCGCAGAAGAAGACAACCTCACCGGAAGATATTAGTTCAGGTCAAAATTCTGCAGTGCCCTTATTTTTATTCCCGGGACAAGGTGCCCAGTATATAAATATGGGTAAACAGCTCTATGAAACGCAGCATTATTATCGCAAGTGGATAGATGTGTGCACCAATCTGTTTCAGATACAACTAGGAGAGGATCTTCGCCAACTAATGTACCCTGCAGAAGGTACAAACAAAATTCTTGAAGAAAAATTACAGCAGACGCAAATGGCCCAAGCAGTAATTTTTACTACTGAATATGCAATGGCCCAACTTCTTATATCATTTGGTATCCATCCACAAGCAATGATTGGTCATAGCTTAGGTGAATTTACTGCTGCTGTGCTGGCTGAGGTTCTTACATTAGAAGATGCTATCTATCTGGTGTCACAAAGAGGCAGGTTGATGCAATCAATGCCCTTCGGAGAAATGATATCTGCATCTGTTAGCGAAACTCTTGCATTGCAATATTCAAATGATAGAATCTCAGTTGCTGCAGTGAATGCACCTTCACTTTGTGTTTTTTCGGGCACTGGGGAGGCTATCTCTCAATTGGAGGTTCAATTGACTACGGATGGGATTGAACATCGGCGTCTACATACTTCTCATGCCTTTCATTCTGCTATGATGAAACCTGCAGCGGAAACATTTGAGAACATTGTTAGAGAAGTAAAGCTATCCCCCCCTAAGATTCCTTATGTATCTGGATTTACAGGGACTTGGATTACGGATGAAGAGGCTACTGACCCAACGTATTGGGCTAGACAGTTATACGAAACAGTATATTTTGCTAAGGGGGTAGAAACACTTATAAAGGATATGAACGGAGTACCGATTGAAGTAGGACCGGGGCGTACTTTATCTGTCTTTGTGTCTCAACAACCATTATTACAGAAGCAAGCAATCCATACCATACGTCATCCCTTAAACCAGAGAGAAGATTATAAAATTCTGCTTGAGGCACTGGGGGAATTGTGGCTAAAAGGTATTGATATTGATGTCCGAGGTTTGTATGAAGGTCAAAATAGGCATAGGGTTGTACTCCCGACTTATCCATTTGAAAGAAAACGTTATTGGCTAGAAGAAGGGTGCATTAATTATGAAGTAGGAACAACTACTAATAATGACATCCAATCAACATCAAAAGATGACTTTCTATATAAGCCAGAACAAAAAGTGACTACATCAAATACGATAAGTACTTCTCCTGCAGATGTGTTATTGGGCATTACTGCGCTTTGGAGTGAACTCTTGGGCGAAGACCGAGTTGAGATAACGCAAGACTTTTTTGAACTGGGAGGTCATTCTCTACTTGGCATTCGTTTAATGAAACGTATGAGGGAGCTTTTTCAAATAGAACTTCCTGAGAGTACATTATATGAATTTCCGACAATTGAAGGGTTAGCTGGAGCTGTACAAGATGCTACTCTTAAACAACGGAGGTTGCCTAAAATTCACTGTGTTGAACGAAGTCAGCATATCCCAGCTTCGTGGATTCAAAACAGAATGTGGGAGCGGGAGATGATTCAAGGAGGAGAGTGCTGTACTACAGCAGTGGGATGGGAATATAAGGGCAACTTGGACATTTCATTACTTGAAAGATGTATAAATGAGCTAATTGAACGACATGAAGTACTGCGCACATCGTTACATAAAGATGAAAAGTGCGAAGAACTATTACAAGTCATTCAAGATTCTGTGGATATAGATTATCATCTGCCAATAATTAATTTAACACATTTAACTGAAGATGAGCAGGAACGAGAGATGCATGCATTGGCATTTATTGATGAGAGTACTCCATTTGATCTTAGTCGGCCTCTGCTCTGGCGTCTCACGCTTTACTTACGTTCAAATCATCGTTATGCGTTATTTATTAATGCTCATAACAGCATTATGGATGGCCCCTCTGCAAATATATTTTTAAGGGAACTGGGGGGATTGCTCCATCTTAGAGGGCAGGGTAGTGCAGATACTTTACCACCACTTCCAGTTCAGTTTGCTGATTATGCCAAGTGGGAACAAGAAATTTGGTCGGGTGATCGTTATACTAATTACCTGTCATATTGGAAAGAAAAGCTTAAAGATATCCGAATTACAAAATTACCCACTGACAGACCAAGGAAACCTGAGGGTGCAAAAAGTGCAGTTGAATCGTTTACTCTTAATCCAAATGTATCAGAATTACTGAGAAAAACCAGTCATACATACAGTTGCTCACTTTACACTGTTCTATTAACAGGATTTAATATCGCAATGCATACAATAACGGGTATGGAGGACCTGGTGACAGAGACTTCCTTTTCAAATCGAAATGTCACTGATATTGAGGGTATAATTGGTAGTTTAGTTAACTTTGTATTATTACGAGTGAACTTTTCTCAGAATTCTGCGTTATCAGAACTAATTTTGAGAACAAGGGAAACAGTAAACGGTGCAATTGCTCATAGTGAACTTCCTTTTGTGAAAATTATGGAAGAATTATATCCTGAGTTATACCGTAGTGAGAGAAACTATGTCCGAGGAGTTGCCTTTACACAGTATGAAAAAGGTAGTAGTCCTCCTTGGCCTGGCCTAGTTACGGAACGCAGATTGTGGGCTAGAAGATCATTATTTGATTTTTATATGAGCGCAGTCGATGAAGGTGAGGAGGGCATAGTATTTAATGTGGAATATGATTCATATCTTTTTGATTCCGCTACAATTAAAAGATGGCTCGTCCAGTATAATGATATTCTGCAGCAAATTGTTACAGCTCCTAACTCCCATCTGAATGATTTTGTTGCAATATCTTCTACTTATTGAGAAGGTAATGAAAGTATTTTTTAGTTTTTTTACTAACTTGTCAGTTTTAACAATCAAGTACTTCTTGAATCGTCAATAATTACTTTGTCTCCTATTCGAAGGTACGTGATGTAACAAGCATAGAGAATTTGCTTTCTCATTTAAGTCTCTTAGATCATTTAGTTATTATTGATAATAGTAAAACAGATGATGAGATTATTTGCGAAGCAGATAAAAGCGGAATAAGTTAATATGTCAATGAATTTCAGAATGGACGCATATTATTGAGCAATAATTGAAAAAAAGGAGACAAATAAACCAACTAGCATCGTAACCGATCACGTTGGTTTTTTTTTACATCATATCGTGTCCATAACCTCAAAAAATTCGATAATACCGGAGAAGACATGGAGGATTTAATCTCCATCGGCACGATCGGCTTGATTAAAGCTATCGAGAGCTACCGCCCGAACAAAGGGACAAAGCTGGCCACTTTTGCGGCACGCTGTATTGAAAATGAAATTCTGATGCACCTAAGATCCTTGAAGAAAACACGGAAAGACGTATCTATGCACGATCCGATTGGGACAGACAAGGAAGGTAATGAAATTACACTTATCGATATCCTTGGTTCGGAAGCGGATGATGTTATTAAAGAAGTGGATTTGAAGATCGAGAAGAGTAAGATTTATCGCAACCTAGATATTCTGGATGACCGAGAGAAAGAAGTTGTGGTGGGTAGGTTTGGGCTGGATACAGGTGGAGAAGAGAGGACGCTCATGAAGCTTTATCATGAGTTTTATAAGGCTAAGCGGTAGGATCTTAGATAATAACTAAAGATTCACTATAGAGTGTTTTAAAAGTGACTTGCCAACAAGGGAGTTGCTTTTTTGTTAATTCAAGTAGTTGGGCTAAATGAACATAAAAAAGCATATTCAGAAAATTAACTTTGTAACTGCTGAGGGTTGTTTTATGACATACAAAGAAATATATGATCTTTATATTCAATTGTTGCTGGCGGACTTCGTGCGATAATGAGAAAAGGTAACACACATACGCAAGTAAACTATGATTTAAATGGACAGTTTATTACGGAAGAAAGGTTAAATGGGAATAATATCGTGTAGAAATCCACGTATGTCCGAGGCGACCGAGTTTTGGTGAAGAAAGACAAGACCACTAGTAAAGATTACTATTATCTGTACAATGGTCACGGCGATATTGTACAGAAGGTAGATACGAGTGGCGCAGTAGTGAATAGCTACGCCTACGATGTGTGTGGCAACATTACCACAAAAAGAAGAAACACTAAACCCATTCAAGTACACAGGGGAAGTGTATGATGAAGAGACAGGACTATACTATCTACGGGCACGGTATTATGATCCGAGTATGAGGCGTTTTTTAAATGAGGATACGTATGAGGGGCAGATTGATAATCCGCTGAGTTTGAATCTTTATACGTATGTGGAGAATAATCCTTTGATTTATTCTGACCCCAGTGGTCACCAGTTGTTACCTACTGGAACAGGCTATAGTAACAAGAAAATGCTTCAGCATTGTATGAATGTTGGTGCTGGAACATGTTGGAGCGAATTTAAGGCGGGGACAATCGAAGCCTCCATCGCAGTTGCAGACTTTTTAGTTGTGGATGACATTAATACAATATTAAACCCTAACGCATCTTCATTTGACAAAACCCTCGCCGCTGCTAATTTTATACCTATTGCAAAATTTGTTAAAGGTGGTCGACTTATTGTTAAGTTGGCGAGCAAAGAAGGTAGGCAAATTGAGAGGGCTATTAATTTTACCGGTACCGGAGTAGAAAAAATTCTTGAATCCACTCTTAAATCTTACGAACAGGCTAGAAACTTAGCACTTGATATTGTTGGTGATCTAGGACCCGGTTCTAAGTCAGTAATTGGTCGATTACCTAGTAGTGCAGGATACGGTCAAGTTGTTGGAAGACAATCGGCTGATGGGAAGTTGTTATGGAGACTAGACTATGATCCAAATAAGGGGACTCACATTAATATTGAAGACTATCGTGGTGGCAAAGGCAATAATGCAACTAAACTGGTAATTCCCTTTGAAGGAAATGAAAGTACATTTAGGTCGCTATTAAAGCACCTTCAACCTTAGGAGGCTATATGACTTTATTTGAGGAATGTATTCAAGCACTTGGAGATGGAACGGAGATAGTAACTATTCAAAAAACAGAAGAACTATTTAGTCAACTTGTGAGCTTTTTTCCAGTCACATCTTGGGGAAGAATAAATTGGGATAACATATCGAGGTGCTATGAAATCTCAAAGCCTCAAGAGGTTTTATCGATTATAGAGAATGAATTTAGTGGGGATTTTAATTCGAAAGTATTTCTACTCTGGAATTATACTGATGCTCCTAGCGTTTATACAGAGTTAAGTCAAGTATTAAATAACATCGATGACGTTACTGCTGTAGGTTCAGATACATGGATTTTTTGTCCATCATCCGGTTATGTAATTGAGTATTTTCATGAGGGACAAGTAATGCTTGGCTTCAAAGACTAATTATTTTTCATTAAATAGATGTATAATGATCTTGTATCATATATTTTCTAATTTAGCTTCACTAGTTCTGTTGATATGAATTAGTTTCTAAATGTAAAGCTATAACAAGCACGCAAAGACCTTTCTTAGTCCTACTAAGCAAAGGTCTTTTTATAGTTTGTCGACCACCCAGTACCGAATGAACTGAATCGGTTCATTCAAATATATTTAACTGTCGTAATCCCACGATAACTATTTCTCCGATTTAAGTGTACGCACATGAAAGACTCTAATATTATAAGTGATAACGGAAGAAAAGCTAAGCGGCAGTAGTGTTGTGCATAAGGCGAACTTTGTTCGCGGAGACCGGGTGCTAGTGAAGAATGACATCACGGCGGCAAAAGATTACTATTACCTTTACAATGGCCATGGTGACGTGGTACAGATTGTGGATACGAAAGGTAAGCCGGTGAACAGCTATGAATATGACGTATGGGGCAACATCACTAGCCAGATAGAAGGAGTCTCCAACTCCTTCAAATATGCGGGCGAAGTGTATGATGCCGAAACAGGACTTTATTATCTGCGTGCACGGTATTATGACCCGAATATAGGGCAGTTTTTAAATGAGGATACGTATGAGGGGCAGATTGATAATCCGCTGAGCTTGAATTTGTATACTTATGTTATTAATAACCCGCTTAAATATATTGACCCAACAGGAAATATGCATGAAATGGGCGGGAAATCGTCTGGGGGTTCTGGTGGAGGAGGAGCTTATACAGTTCCAAAATGGTTAGTTAGTGAATTTAAGTTTGTTAAAACACAAAGTCCAAGGACCTTACCTAAAAATTTAAAAATACCAACGGATAGCGCTAATTCTTCTAGTAAGTTGAGAGCAGAAGTCAATACCCAAAGGAATAATACTAAGGGGACCGTTGAAGTTGAAAAAGCATTAACAACTTATAACCCTCAATTTGCTGCTCAGCAAATGCTAAAGAATGGTAAAGTTCCAATAGAGAATTTGGAAAGCATGGTTCCTAACGGTGCTGCCAACGGGTTTAAACCTTCCGCAACAATAGCAGATGGGTACAAGTATAATTATGAGATTAACGGTACAAAAATTGAAATAAAATGGCATGCTCCTGATGCGAATGCTGCTGCTAAATTTCCTAGTAGCAATTCAGGAAGCAATTGGACTGCACAAATTAAAGTTGGAAACAAGTTGCTTGGTCAAGATGGTAAATTCTATAGAAATCCAAGTAATATCACGCACATACCTGTTGATTTTGGGAGGTAATAATTTTGTTGGATTATTATAAATCGTTGCCTGATTACATTTCCACAACCCAATTAAGAGAGTTGTTTGAGGAATTCATTTCGTCGAATAGTTCAAACAAAAATGATATTGGAGTTGCATTAGAGTCATTAGTTGAATTAGCAGACAGACAGTGGCATACGTATGAGTTAATCGACTCTGAATTAAGAAATAGGGTTGAAGAATGGATAATTGGTATTTGTAATAAAGAGTCGTTACATGATATTGAGCTAATCTCATTGATTATCGGACGGCTAGGTTTAGTAAAGGTTTATATACACCTGAAAAATTTACTAACTGGTAATGTGAGAAATGAGATTAGGACAGTTATTCACGAGTTAATTGATGAGTTAGACGGTCATGTCGATGACCCTTATCATGGAATGAAGTGAAAAAATGAACACCTTGATTGGCTACGTGCCTTTCAAGGTTGTTTTTTCGTGGGGCTACCCAGTGCCGAATGAACCCATCATTCAACCAATAACACACTTCACCCAAGAAATACCGTTATAAGAATTTCATGATTTATGTTGTACGCACATTATTGCTTGACAAGTATAACCTAAATAACGCTAGTTCGTAACAAAAAAGGGTCGATTATGGTCAGATACCACCATGATTGACCTGTTTTTGTTATCTACGTTATCCTCTTTTTTTTCAAATCAATTGCACCTGTAAATTAGCTACTGTGATAGCCATAGCGAGAAGATACTTAATCATAAAGTTTTTCACAACTTAATGAATGGATGGCTCGATCATTACACTGACAGGACGTAATTGAACATCTTGCATAGGGAAGGTCATGTGTTAAAGGCTAGCCACCGACTCCCTCATTACTATAATACAAACGGCAAATACGTCAAAAGTTTTGGCCGTGGGGGAATGCATGAACAACATACAAATTTCTATTGATAAAGTTTCACTTGAATATCATGGAGTGACAGTGAGCTTTTACAATCAACTCGCACTGTCATTTCGAGATTGGTTTGATATTAAACCAACTATACGTCACAAAGGTTATGTATACCAATGGCATCTAGCAATGGATGATGCTTATCTTTATTTGCGGTATCAACCATGGTGTCAGAAAAAATCAAGGAAGTACACGTTACAAATTGAAACTCATCCAGACCACTTAGTTAAGTTTCAACGCTTGCTTGTTACCTTATATAAACTTTCGCAGAAAGTATACCTTAACCGAATTGAATTGGCTTTCGATATTCCATATCCAATGAGCAATGAGCAATCTGTTCATTACTTCCAATACGGGTGAAGGAACTCGATATTTTGGGCGAAAAGACCAAAGAAAGCAACATGCTTATTGCCATAACTATGATAAAAAGTTAGAGAGGAAATGGAAAGGAATTGAAGAAGTGGTGGAACGAACAAGAGTGGAATTAGTATACAGACCCGTTGAGAAAATACCTTTAGAAAGTATCATTCAGTATCCACCTAAGTTCAATGATTACTATACTTGTAGCATCATTATGGATTTGGAAGCTGTTAGGGTGGAAAAAAGAGCCATGATACTAGCATTACAAAATGGCTTAATGCTACCCGATGAACTAAGCAAGCATCATCGGGCATCAATAAAAGAAATGATGTCCTCACAGCAATTAGTTGATTTCGATGGCTTGCCGCTGGGCATTAGGCAGATTTAATAACGATAATCTGTGCTTTAGTTTGCGGCAAGGTTAGTCATCTTCCAGTACAAGAAGTTCGTTTAGGCTGATGTTGAGTGTTCGGCAAATCTGTTCCAAGGTGTCGAAGTAAGCTGCATTCACTTTATCGGAGCAGAGATGGCTAATTGTACTCGGTCGAATGTTCATTCTTCGTGCAAGTTCTCGTTGACTAATTCCTTGTGTTTCAAGGATTTCTTTTATTTATTTTGAACAGTTTGATAATGATGTATTGATCGTTGCTGTATTATTTCCTGGTGAGAAATAAAATAACAACATGTAAAAACGAAAAAATATGTTGTTCTAAATGTATTAGATTCTGGATTATCATAATAACAAATAAACCTCCCAGTATGTGGGAGGTTTATTTGTTATACAAAATGTAGCGATTTGCCAGAATCGAGCGGAAGCCATTGCCGGTTAAAGAAAGTAGAGCTTAAATCGGCATAATATGTAGTAACGGGAAGGCGACATTTTAATAAGGAACCAATATGCATGAACGAAAGATGATAAATATCTTGAATTATTGTTTCGATTGGTAGTGATCCCTTTTTCTTGATGATTTTAATTGGTTGAGCTGTACCGACACGAGGATGAGGATTAGTAGCGATGAGATACGCTAGATCGTCTCTAACATAGCAAAGCCCTGGTTTTGTTTCCCAACCTTGCTTATCAACGTTTAGAGCCATACGACGATTCGTTTTCTTGATAATTTCTACCATGTCATATTCTACACCTAAACTATTCATCACTTCGTCTAGACTATCTAAATCTTCTCTACAAAAACCATCACGATGAAACGTAATATGCTTTGGTCTTTCATTGTAATGTTGATGATATTGATCTACCGCTGAGTACACAATTTGGCACATAGTCTCATGGCGGATTTTTTCGCCGGCTTCATTAGAGGTATTTGCCCTACTGGACAATACTCTGCCGTCTTTTCCTACGATCTGTACAATACCAGTAGAGTGTCTGCCAGCTTCATGAGATACATCTAGTCCAATAAAACAATCGGATGATAGGGATGAATTTAAGATCCACGGTTGAATGCCTGATTTAGAATAAAGCCCCAATAATATATTGCCTAGAATGTAGTCATTAGCTTTTTGAAGAGTTTCCATAGTTATGAACTGAGTCGGTACTGAAGAATTCCCTCCGAACTCCTTCTTTACCGTGTCATACCACATGCCTGAAATTTTTTCTGGGATTATCACGAGCGTCAACTCTTGAAATGAATTTTTCGTAAGCTCTTTAAGCAGGATGGCAAGTTGGTGTGGATTTGTGAAATCAATAGATTTGTTCCGATAGGCTCCTGATTTTTTTAAGATTGATAATGGTACACCCCATTTATGGGATAGCGCATTCAATTTATCATTAAAGTCAGTTATGACATCGAGTTTTGTGTCTATCAGTTCTGGGTATACAAGTAAATTAACGGATAAAGGTTTTGAGGCTACTACACCGCCCTTATCAAGTCCATATTTAAGCTGTGTTTGAGTAACATTTTTTCCGAATTGAAGAGTAGGATTTGACAACTCCAATATTTCATACCCAGCTTGCTGGACTAGGAGCTTTTGTCTATTAAATTTAATTTTATCAGTGCGTGCTAATATTTTTTGTATTTCATCCAGCAATGTTTTAATTTTTTGATTTGCGTTTTGTTTATAAATTTCTGATGTTTGACGCACTACACTAGAAGGAAGTGACTCAAAAGTAAGCTCTTTTTGTAGCATAGCTGGTGCATAAGCAATGCGAGTTCCATTAAATGCTTTTAGATAGACAACAGGCATACTCTGTTCAAGTTTATCAACTTTCCAAGCTTGCTTTCGTTCTTTAGTAAAATAACTAACAACTGATTGATTAAGTTCTGGAATTGCATCATTGATTGTAGAATTGGAGATTTCCACAAACTCATAATGAAGATTGTTATATATATCAATTACTCGATCGCCTTTAAAAATTGCGTTTGATTTTATTAAATCATATACCGATGCATTTGTACGATAACTATGATTTAAATCAAAACCAATGGTAATTTTGCCCGTATAGCCTACAGTAATATCACATTGTATAACCCTATGTATTGAAATATTTTCTACGACTTTTTCAGCTTTTAACCACGTGAATTTCCGACTTCCAGCAGCAATTTCTTTTTTTGGCTGAACACTTTCAATAGTTCTTAAAAGTAATCTTTCCAAGATAGTTCTCTCTGCTAGGATAGTGGGATTAATTGAGCGAATTTCATATTGAGTGAATGTGTACTCACCCCAATTTTCAATAGGTTGCCAGCTTGCAATATAGTGATTGAAAAAATCGATAACAAGCGACCTGTTTAATTTTCTTAAATCAAAAGAAGCATTTCCGTTTTCTGTATGTTGTTCAAATACATTACGCACAGGTAGCGTATATAAATGAATATTTAGAACATTTGTATTCGTGTCTGATTCCCATTCTGTAAGTACGTAGTGTGTTAGTGGTGTATTCATAATCTGTTCTGTTCACTCTCCCTATTGGCCTATACCGCAAAATCCATATGGCATATTTTAACTATACAATATATCCCATGCATCATCTATAAGCATCTTTAAATAAGGGTTCTAAGATATTATTTTATTACAAGGTGATTTTACATCGTATCATGTCCATAACGTCAAGAAATTCGATAACACCGGAGAGGACATGGAGGATCTGATCTCCATCGGCACCATCGGCCTGATTAAAGCTATTGAGAGTTATCGTCCAAACAAAGGAACCAAACTAGCCACATTTGCAGCACGTTGTATTGAAAACGAAATCCTGATGCATCTAAGATCCTTGAAGAAGACTCGTAAAGACGTATCCCTGCATGATCCAATTGGGACGGACAAAGAAGGTAATGAAATTACACTTATCGATATCCTTGGCTCCGAAGCGGATGATGTCATTAAAGAAGTCGATCTTAAGATCGTGAAGAGTAAGATATATCGTAACCTAGATATTCTGGATGACCGGGAAAAAGAAGTTGTCGTTGGGCGGTTTGGATTGGATACGGGTGGGGAAGAGAGGACACAGAGGGAGATTGCGAAGGAGCTTGGGATCTCGCGGAGTTATGTGTCGCGGATTGAGAAGCGGGCACTTATGAAGCTGTATCATGAGTTTTATAAGGCGAAGCGCTAGGATGTTAGAAAAAGTTAAATATTTACAATAGAGTATTTTAAAAGCGACTTGCCAACAGGGAAGTTGCTTTTTTATTATATCAGATAGATGTGCAAGATGAATAAAATGTTGGAACATCACTAGATAGAAAGAATCTCTAACTCCTTTTATATACAGGTGAAGTATACGATGAAGAGACAGGTCTTTACTATCTAATGGCACGATATTATGATCCAAGTATAAATGAGGATACGTATGAAGTGCAGATTGATCAATTAATGAGAGATTATGGAAGATTTCAAGTTATGGGCGATGCTATGCTTGGCGCTGCTCTAAGTCTATTTTCCGGTGGAAGTAAAGATAAAGTTTTAAAAACTCAAGTAAGCGGTAAAACCTTAAGATTAATAAATAAAGAAACAGATATGTTAGCGGAATATTTGGGTTTTACAAAGACGAAAGTAAAAATTAAGGATAAACTAGTGTATAAAAATGGTAAACTCTATATTGCCCAAGATCTTGATTTGCATATCGGAGGTATATGTAAATTGATTCAAAAAAAGGGATATTTGGTTGAGTAAAGATACTCATTTGGGTACTTATGATGCGTTATTAAATAGGATTGGAGATTGAAATGTACAAATTCTTTTGGAGGATTACTAAATATAACCCAGCTAACCGTATTAATGATGTATACACAAAAAATGAATGGACTTCAATAAGTGATGTCGGGAATTTGTATCCATCTGGAGATTTTTTAATTGAAAATTATTTAGAAACTGAATCATTATATATAACGGCTATAAATTTAATAATGAATGAGAATAATTTAAACACAATTCAAGTAGTAGATCTAGAAAAATATAACTTTGACGTGGAGAAAGCTGAATTCCATTCCATCTACACTGACGAGATGAAAAGTATTTATAACAGTGTGAAAAATGGCGACTATATCTCTGTGTACGAGTTGAAATTACTTTCTCAATTAATTTTAAGAGAAAAGATTTGGTGTAAATTTCAAATTAGAGAGATGTTTGTTCACTTTGGTTTTGATTATTACATGTATTTAGGGAGTGTGAAGGAATGTAATGATTCTTTAATAAAGATCATTAATTCAGGTTTATTTGTTGAGAGTTTTGAATCACCTTATTTAGAAGAATAGTAGTGCTTTAGCCACATACGAGTGTAATAACTCTATGTGGCTTATTTTTTGTAATTTAGCATTTGACATTCTGAGTATGGCGGTGGTTGAGAATATAGTTATGATGCTCTAAATCGTCTAACCTCCGTCAACGATGCATTAAAGCACACACGCTTTACGTACGATGGGGATGGTCAACTTGCGAAAGTCACGGTGCAAGCTAAAGGTGGAACGGAGCAAACGCTGAATACCAAGAGCTATAACAAAGTTGGGTTTTTGACGAGCAAGCTGGAAGGGGCTTCTCAAAGTAAAAGCTTATTCTATAATACATTAGGGCAATTAACCAGCAAAACCGATCGTAACGGCAGTGTGTTTGGATACAGCTATGACGAAATTGGCGCGCTCAAATCCAGTACGGTCAGCGGGATGATCAATAACGTATCGCAGACACAGAAAACCGAAGTGATCTATAACGACGGTTAGATCTAAAAATGTAAAGGCATCGATGGATAGCTCTAACTCCTATAATAAGTTGAGGGCGGAAGTCAATAGCCAACGGAATAGTACAAAAGGGAAGGTTTGTTGAGAGTCAAGGAAAATGGTGATTTTATCAGCCTTTATCCTGGTGCAGATTCCACAAGAGTGACAAGGGCAATCAATGAAACAAACGGTGGAAGATGAAAAGATGAGTGCTAATTTTAATGCAATAATATTTACAAAAAACGTAATTGAATTAAATTGGCTTCTCAGAGTCGTGCAAGTAAAAGGGCTTAAAGCTATCAATGAGATTGAGTCTGTGGAAAATTGGGACTTTGGCGATTTGCAAATTCATGCGTGTGAAAGTAGTACAAATGAAATTATAGTGCTTCTTAAGGAAGGGAGAATTATATCGATAAATGGAAAGATTAGCTCCAATAAATTTGTTGTGATTTAAGCAAGATAGGAAATATTTACGAGACAAGTATTTCTCTAGACACAAAAGATTTTACTTACTTAGATTGTGATACGCTTGATGAACTTACTAGGCCTTTTTATGATGAAATCTCGGATATATTGTTATCTACTGAGATGGCTAATAATTTAATTGTTTCAGCATTAGGCGTGGAGGTGATTGTGGAATATTATGACGATTTTTTAAGCTCTAATATTACTGATGTAGACATTAGAGAGTGTACTGAAAATTCTTATAAAGAAGCAATCATTCAGAATGAATTATTACACCGAGCTGTTGATGGTACGAAAATAAAAAATGATTACATAAATCAAATTCTACAAAAAGGTGATTTTCAAAGTGATATTGATTATTTGGTATCACAATTTAGAGGGATAGGAAATTTATTTCACTAAGAAATTTATTAATTAATCTAGAGGGAATTAATAATCGTCAATGCAGCGTACCATGTATTTTGGATGTAAGCGTCATTTGGAAATGACATCGTATCGTGTCCACAACCTCAAGAAATTCGATAACACCGGAGAAGACATGGAGGATCTGATCTCCATCGGCACCATCGGCCTGATTAAAGCTATTGAGAGTTATCGTCCAAACAAAGGAACCAAACTAGCCACATTTGCAGCACGTTGTATTGAAAACGAAATTCTGATGCACCTAAGATCCTTGAAGAAGACTCGTAAAGATGTATCTCTGCACGATCCAATTGGGACAGACAAGGAAGGTAATGAAATTACTCTCATCGATGTCCTTGGCTCAGAAGCTGATGATGTCATTAAAGAAGTCGATCTGAAGATCGAGAAGAGCAAGATTTATCGAAATCTCGATATATTGGATGACCGAGAAAAGGAAGTTGTCGTGGGACGGTTTGGATTGGATACAGGTGGGGAAGAGAGGACGCAGAGAGAGATTGCTAAGGAGCTGGGGATCTCGCGGAGTTATGTTTCGAGGATAGAGAAAAGGGCGCTGATGAAGCTGTATCATGAGTTTTATAAGGCGAAGCGGTGAGACTGATGACAATTACACAGTAATAATCTATTAATAATAAAACTTGAAAAGCGACTTGTCTACGGATGAGTCGTTTTTTGTGTGGATAGGGTTAGCCCTACTTATGATACGGTTCATCGCACTATCTGTAACGGCAAGTTATAAGGCCATCCCTTTCGGGATGGCCTTTCCTGTAAACGTGGTTACTCGAGTACTCTGTCATTTTTAATTGAATTTCTTTTAATTAGTAGTCTCAAGTAATCTGGAAACAATTGTTGCAAACTCTGCTCTAGTAATATCTTTTTCAGGCTTAAATGTACTGTCTGCGTATCCTGTAATAATATTATTGGATGCGAGTGCATCAATGGAATCATAATACCATGCATTTCTTGTAACATCTTTGAATGATGTGTTTCCAGTACCTGTTAGCTTAAAAGCTCGAGTGATTAGTGCCGCTAATTCACCACGGCTAATCTTCTCATCTGGACGGAAGCTTCCGTCACTATATCCGTTCATCAAGCCTGATCCGGCAGCTGCACCAATAAACTTATTCGCCCAATGAGTTGGAGATACATCTATAAAGTTACTTTCTTGTCCTTCAAGTCCCATATAAGTTGCAATTACTTTAATTGCTTCGGCACGAGTCAAACCTGAATTTGGGCGGAATGTTCCATCGGAATACCCCGTCAATAATCCCTTAGCAATTAGTGCGTCAATGCTTGTTTTTGCCCAATGATTCATTGTATCTACAAAACTAACAACTTTCGGCTTATCTGCTGGTGTTATTGTTTCTGCAGGTGCCGGTGTTTCTATAGGCGTTGTTATTGCTGGAGGTGTCACTGTACCTCCTCCAGTATTTGGATGGGTTGGTCCATTATCTGTGTTTGGATCAGGATTAGTAGAGTTTGAAACGTATTGAAGTGCTGGAGCAAATGTTGTAAGTAGTCTAGCTTGACTTTGTTGCTCAAGAGCGTAGCTCATGCCTAAAACTTTTGCATCGTCCCATGCTCTACCAACCAGTTGCATAGAGATAGAATATCCGCTGTCATTCGTTCCTACAGGAACAACTACCGTAGGTAGACCCATAGTAGAGGTTAATACGCCTGTGTTACGGTCTGAACTTAATTGAGAAGCTGCTGCGTCATTGTTATATACGTCACTAATAAAACCTGCATAAACAACAGCATCAACGCCATTCGCGTCCATCCAGCTTTTAATAACATCCTTATAGTCAGTTCTATACTTAATGTAATCTTGTACAGCCTGTTCAGTCATACGAGTTGGGGTACTATATCCTCTTTGATTATAGATAAGCACTTTATCTGAAGCTAGTACACTTGCTCCATCAATATAAGGGAAGTCCTTATGAAGCTCAATATAACGTGCCCAACCTTCAGTAGATCCATTAATACCTGAAGGACGACTAGGGCCTGATGGTACAGCTGACATTTCAACCATAGTCGCACCCGCTGCTTGAAGCTCTGAGAACTTATCCATCACTGCCTGTCCAGTATCATCATCAGCATATGCAGATACAAAGGATGCAGGAATGTATCCAATTTTCTTTCCTTTCAATGCATTAACATCCAGAGATTCCTTCCAATCCACTGGACGCTTATGATCTGCATCAGCAGTGACTGTGAAAATATCCTGTGGGTCCGTACCCGTTGTAGCATTCAATATAATGGCTAGGTCAGTTACTGTTTTAGCAATGGGACCTGCATAATCTTGTCCCCAAGTGAGTGGCAGTACACCTGTAGTACTTGCCATACCGTCTGTACCCCGGAAGCTTTTTAAGCTAGCGCCTGTAGTTGGTGCATATAGAGATACCCCTGTTTGCGATCCCATTGCTGCTGCTGCAAAATCAGCTGCAACAGATACTGCAGACCCGCCGCTTGAGCCAAAAGATGTTTTCGATGGATAGAGTGCATTCCATGTTTGCTGCCAGCCGCTTTCACTAAAGCTTCCGCTGTTAGCAAACTCAGAAGTATTTACTTTACCAATAATTACAGCTCCAGCTTCCCGCAGTTTTTTCACTTGGAATGCATCAGAATCAGGCTGCCAGCCTTCAAGAGCTTTACTGCCACCGGTAGTAGGCATATCCTTTGTATCATAAATATCTTTTATCGCAATTGGAATACCCAATAAATCACCTTTTACACCTTGTGCACGGGCATCGTCAGCAGCTTTTGCTTGGTTAAGCGCAGTTTCAGATACATGCAGGAATGCATGGAATCCCAATTGTCCCTCATCGTATACCTTGATTCTATCTAAATAGGCTTGAGTAATTTGTACAGAGGTAGTTTTGCCAGTAATCATATCCTGTTGCATTTCTGCAATTGATTTATTCTTAACATCATACGGCGATGAAGTTACTAATTCTTTAGGCGCAGGAGCATTTGGTATAACCAGATGATCTCCAGTATCAAGTCCCTCTATAGCAGATATATCCCAGTTGCTAATTGACCGAATTTGTGCGTTTGTTAATCCTGTTACATCCAGCAGACTATTAAGTCCATCTAGCATAGCAACCAGATTTTTCAACCCTTCTTCACCAGCTTCTCCAACTTGTACATAATTTACTAGGGATTTCGATTCGCCCGGCCCAATATTTAGTGAATTAATGAACCCATAGAAATTCGCTTCATTTCCATACTCAGCTAAGGGTATTGTGAATGGATCCTGTTGCTGATTACCTAGACCGGTTAATCCATTATCAAACGGCTTTGGAGATCCCACTGCAACGCCTAGCGGCTTATTGTTTTTGGCGCTACTATCTACAACAATCCATGAATCATCTGTAGTTACCTTTAGATCGCCTGAATAGGTTGCCTTAACTACTGAAGCATTTGTTGTTGTACCATATCCTAAAGAGCCACCGAATGATACATCAACTTTTATTGCCACATCATTTTTATTAGTGAAAGTATCAAAGAATCTCGTTCGATTATGAATAGTATCCACATACACCTCACGTGTTACAGTTACATTTCCTAGATTTACAGATTGAGCCGAAGTAAACTTATTAACGCCGTCATATTTCAAGTCAAACCCACGCATCATTTGACCATTCATCAGTGGAGCTGAAGGCGAGGACACTTTAACAAAGATATTGCCGAAACCTTGTACTTGTGTAGAACCAACTGTACGTAAACTTCCTGTGTCTAAGCTAGGAGCAAAAACATCGTGAATCTCCCATACTGTGCCACTTTCTGAAGTAACTCTAGTTAAAGCGTCAGCTGTTTGGAACGGAATTACACTCGTAGCAATAACAGATAACACAATTGAAGTAGCTATAAATTGCTTTTTACTCCAATTTTTTTTTGCTGGTGAATATTCAGATCGGGTGGAACCAGAATGCTCTCTTTTAGTTTCACGTAGACGTTTGAACTTATTCATGTGCGTAATCTCCTTTTCCTGTATGTATTTTATTATTTAATGTTAGGAAATATAACACTAGTATTTGTTTCAGTCAATGAATATTATAAATTTAATATATTTTGAGTTTGTGAAAAGGAAAAAACGGCTCTTTTAATTATTATGTGTAACGTATATGTAAACTATTGTGTTAAATAGATTACAATTTATGATAGTTTTTGGGGAATCCATTGGATATTGAGTATCATCATCTGGCTGAATCACCAAAAACCTTGAATTTCACTTATCTTTATGTGAATTTGACGAAATCAAAAAGAAGAGGAACAGCTAAAAATTAACGGAGAATATTATGTTTTTCATTTCATGAAAGTGGAAGATTCTATATCGGAGCATGGCATAAAGCAGAATCACTGATGATTCCAGATGCATAGCCGCAAGATCACTAATGGGCATCCTGAAAAGAGTAAAGTATCTGCTGGGAAAGAAGCCATAAGAATAGCCAGGTAGTGTATCTGGAATAAGTGGGATTTCATTGTGGAAACCACTTTAGCGGGTGGTAACGTTATAAGGTAGATGAGGATGCAAAGGAACAAGGCTTTGAAATTATTGTGTTTTATGTGGAACTAGCAGATGTTCGGCTAAATATTGAATGTATTGCTCTACGTGTGAAAAACGGTGGCTATCATATTGAAACCGAGGATATTATTAGACGCAATTTAACAAGTATGAATAATCTGATATCTTACTTAGAGTTGATTGATCAAGTAAAGTGTTATTTAAATGGATTACCAGGATGTACACAAGAAATCAATCGGAAACTACAATTTAAATATAATATGCAAAAGGAAACCAATTCGAATCAGAATCGATCGTAATTGGTTTATTTTTTGACATCACATCGTGCCCATAACCTCAAGGAGGATCTGATCTCCATTGGCACCATCGGAATGATTAAAGCTATTGAGAGCTATCGTCCAAACAAAGGAACAAAGCTAGCCACATTTGCAGCACGTTGTATTGAAAACGAAATCCTGATGCACCTGTGTTCGCTCAAGAAAACACGTAAAGACGTATCCCTGCACGATCCAATTGGGACGGACAAAGAAGGTAATGAAATTACACTTATCCATATTCTTGGCTCCGAAGCTGATGATGTCATTAAAGAAGTCGATCTGAAGATCGAGAAGAGTAAAATATATCGCAACCTAGATATTCTGGATGACCGGGAGAAAGAAGTTGTGGTGGGTAGGTTTGGGCTGGATACAGGTGGAGAAGAGAGGACACAGCGGGAGATTGCTAAGGAGTTGGGGATCTCGCGGAGTTATGTTTCGAGGATAGAGAAGAGGGCGCTCATGAAGCTTTATCATGAGTTTTATAAGGCTGAGCGGTAAACTCATAATCACAAGGTAGTATCCGTTAACCGGCATACATAGAAAGCTTCAAGGACCATATTAGAATTTTTTAGAGAAGATATAGTTCAGCGAATTTTTGTATTAAACCAACTCATAAAAATACATGAGAAAGGGAGAGGGAAAATTGTTAAGTGGTGCTCTGAAGAGTACATATATCCAGTCATCTTTTGCGATTATCCTGGGGATTGGGCATATTGCATTTTGGCTGTGAAGATATTTAGCTGTTGTTGCAATTAAAAAGAAAGGTACGGAAATCTTTAGTTAAATACAACACAAAAGCTTATTAAATATAACTAGATTTGAGTATCAAGCGAAATAAAAAAACCACTTATGCTCGGAAATCCCAAGCTTGCTTAAGTGGTTAATCGTGCTTTTGAATCTTATAACAACCTTAAGTTGTCGGGTTCAATGCCCCTTGATACTCATCCATTAAATTGTCGATAATCTGCTGTACGGACAAAATCTCTTTAATCTCATGAACTCTGGACCCAGCAAAAACCAATCCGTTCTTAACATCTCCTCTAAGGGAAGTGAGCAGGGATTCCATTGTACAGAAGCGATGTGAACAAACCTTTAGACAATTATAGCATTTGACTATCTTTAATTTGGCATCATCACTGATCCGGTCCGTAAAATCATTCCGAATCGCTCTACCTTCTAGACCCACAGTAGACTTGATTAGGACAGTATCTCCTTGCTGAGCATCTACATACTTTTGCTTGAAGGCTAAGGGAGCATCACACTCAAGGCTAGCCACAAAACGGGTACCCATTTGAACACCAGATGCGCCGATCCGAAGGGCTTTTGCGATATCATCCCCTGTTAGAATTCCACCCGCAGCAATAACAGGAATCGAAACGGCCTCTAAGACTTCAGGAAGGATATCAAACATGGATCTGTCTGTACCTAAATGGCCTCCAGCTTCGAACCCTTCCACAACGACTGCGGAGGCACCAAGTCTTTCGGAAATTCGGGCTAATTTGGCGGATGAAACAATAGTTACGACAGGAGTACCATATTCTTTACCCCAAGCATAAATATCTCTAGAAATTCCGGCTCCGGAAATAATAAAGTCAACCTTTTCCTCCAAAGCAATCTTCATTTTTTCGGCAAAGTCCTTCACTGCGAATAGTACATTCACACCGATGTAGCCATTCCCTTTAGAGAGTTCTCTTGTTTTGCGAATATGCATTCTCAGCTCATCAGGAGTAATCCCTGTACCAGAGATGGTGCCGATCCCGCCTGCATTGGCTACAGCAGCGGCTAGTCCACTTAAGGATATGCCTACACCCATTCCACCTTGAATAACAGGAACTCTCGATTTAATATGTCCGAATTGGATTGTTGGAAGTTTCAATTACACACCTCTTTTGCAAGTTGTTGACATTATTAATACTCCTCTAGAGTAATAAGATATATCGTAACACAGCTAATTCTTTCCCGGATGTGACTGTAAACATGCTCAAACTATGTTAAATATCATGTCTTTCAACTGTTAAGTTGTTGATATCAAGTGAAAATTTAAGAAAACGAAGTGACTATTAAAAAAAGGACAATGAATAACAAAAAAAGAGCCATCCATCCGGTAAAACCTTCATACTTCTATCAACGCTTTTCTATCAAGAAAGTGGATTTTGACATCGTATCGTGTCCACAACCTCAAGAAATTCGATAACACTGGGGAAGACATGGAGGATCTGATCTCCATCGGCACCATCGGCCTGATAAAAGCTATTGAGAGCTATCGTCCAAACAAAGGAACCAAACTAGCCACATTTGCTGCTCGTTGTATTGAAAACGAAATCCTGTTGCACCTGCGTTCGCTCAAGAAAACACGTAAAGACGTATCTCTGCACGATCCGATTGGGACGGACAAAGAAGGTATGAAATTACACTTATCGATATCCTTGGCTCTGAAGCTGTATCATGAGTTTTATAAGGCGAAGCGGTGAGGATAGTAGATAATAACTTAAGATTCACTATAGAGTGTTTTAAAAGCGACTTGCAAAAAGGGAGTTGCTTTTTTATGTGCGCCCAGCATTGGCGATCTATAGGGTTGAAGTTCCGCATACATCGTACAAAAATGGCAGACCTTGCGGCAAGCGATAGAAGAAAGAACCTATGAACCGAGCCCCTCCCCTACATAGAATTAGAAGGAATAACGGAATCGTGCAAAAAGTAACTTTCTTTGCTAAATAAAATTATCCATCATTCTTATATAATAAAGGTGACAAGGTATCATAACAAGATGCAGGTTATTCTGTAGTAGTCCGGTATTGTACAAATGTAAGAGAAGTATATGCATGAAGAATGGTAAATCATCAATGCCCAAGAAGACTAGACGTTGTAAGGAGACTTCGGTTTCTCCCAACAAGGAGCTTGGATCAACATAAAATAACCTCTGCGAGTGAGAAGGATAGGATGGATGCATCATGAAAAGGTACGGGGCGGTCGTGATAGGCTGCGGTTATATGGGCTCTCTCCACTTGGACGCGATATCACGACAGGTGCGGGTCCGGTTGATCGGCGTGGCGGATTGGAACCGGGACAGGGCCTCCTTAGTGGCAAGCCAATACGGAGCTGAGTGTTGGAGCACGGATTACCGGGTCTTGATAGAGCGTGATGATGTGGATCTGGTCATTATCGCCACGTACCCGTCCTCCCATCTGGGGATCGCAAAAGATTGTCTCGCTGCAGGGAAACATATCCTATGCGAGAAGCCGATGGCGGGCAATGCACGGGAAACACAGGAATTCATGAAGCTGGCCCGTGGAGCTAAAACCAAGGTGCTGATCGGTCACATCCTTCGCCATAACACTACGTACCAGGCGGTTATGAAGATGATCCGGGAGGGCGCCATCGGCTTCCCTTTGGTCATCCGGCTATCCCAATTGAAGCCCTCCAAAAATTGGGCTTCCCACTTATCCCTGCTCCGGGACGTCTCGCCGATCGTGGATTGCGGCGTCCATTATATCGATGTGATGCGTTGGGCTACAGGGGCGGACGTAGTAAGCGTCAATGGGATCGGGCAGCGTCTCTACGAAGATGTCCCGCCGTATACTTACAATTACGGACTCATGACCCTCCGTCTGTCGGACGGCTCCATCGGCTACTTTGAGACAGGGTGGGGCAAGGGGCTTCCGACTGATAACCGGAAGGAATTTATCGGACCGGCAGGCCGGATTCGCATCATATACAAGAACGAACGACCGCGAGAGGATCAGCATCTGGGGAATCTGATCGAGGTCGAAGACTACGAGAAAGGAGCGGTCCGGCAGATCAATATGGACTTCTCCGTAAAGCCTACGGGTGCCCAGCTGGACTATTTCCTGTCCATGCTGGAGAACAACTTGCCCCCTATACCGGCAATGGAGGAAGCCTGCCGGGCGATGGAGATCGCTCTCTTAGCCGACCGGGCGATCCATGAAGGAATTACGTTACCTTGCGCGAAATAAGGGTTGACCAACATGGTGATGGTAACAGGGGATGAACCGGTGCGTGGTGTACACCTGCTGAGGAATAACTTGTCCACACCCATGCAAAGTACGGCAGCCGACATCAGTCAGTCGAACTGAAGGATGTATACGGTGCCGTCGGGTACCACCCGCTGGATCATCAACGGATTGCAGGGCTAGTAAGCTCCGGAGCCATATTCCGGGAGGTTCCATTCGGCGAGGTGAAGGTAGATTTCGACGCCTATTTCGCCGCATTGCAGGAGAACGGATACGGGGGGATCTGACCATCGATCGGGAAGTGGGGGAAGCGCCCGAGGGGATATAGAGTGTGCAGTTCCATCATCCGCCAATACAGGTAACGGCAGACGGCCGTGCGAAATTTCGGGGATCGAGACTGCGTATTGGAAAACCGGTAAGTCGCGGGTCTAAATAATCAAGTTAATTAATAGGGTTGTTTTGCTGTGTTAGCCTAGTGGGATTTCCAACCGAAGGGAATGAACCATGGAAAGAAAATTAGAAACCTTAGTGATTTCCCGCCTGATAAATCAGACGGATGTTTCAGTTACAGAAGATTTCCAGATCATTAAACAGTATCAATGGCTTAAAGGATATAACCCGGTCGTTACAGCAAGATTAAATTACAGTCAGGAGGATCTGAAGCTTCAGTTTAAGGTTTACGAACAGAATCCAATACGAACATATAGAAACATGAATGATCCTGTGTATAAGGATAGCTGCATCGAGTTCTTTTTTCAGCCTTCTCCGGATTCGGACCAGCGCTATATGAATTTCGAATTTAATGCGAATGGCGCAATTCTCTTGCAGATAGGGGCGGATCGGTATGATCGCTTCCCAATCACTATCAATCCAGCACTTTTCCAAGTCCTATCCACCACGGATCAGATTAATGATAAAGGGGAAGCGTATTGGGAATTAAGCTTTTCGATCTCATGGGCATGGGTACAATCTTATTTTTCGGATTTTCGGGCAGTGCCGGGAAAAAGGATAAGAGGAAACTTTTACAAGTGCGGCGATGAAACGGTTTATCCGCACTTTGGAACATGGAGCAAAGTTCATTCGAACAAACCAGAATTTCATAGAAGCTGTGATTTTGGGATTCTGTACTTAGAGTAACTGCGAAATGCAGGTTAATGAATAACTTCCGAAGCCGCATATACGGGGTTGGAGGTTTTTTTGTCGTAGTAGACACATCGAACAAATGTCATATTGGCAGCGCAAGGATACTATTATTTTAAAAAATCACCTGTTTTTTAAACTTTTAGAAGGGAGTGTCGTTATACTGTTCGACAATCTACTCGTGCGCACGGTAGTTGGCCAAGTACGAATGGAGGCAGGTAATGATGCATGTAGTTATCCAGCAATTGTGCAAAAAATATGGCAGTAAACAAGTACTGAACGGAATTAACCTGACATTGGGTACGGGTATGTTCGGCTTACTCGGTCCCAATGGGGCGGGAAAATCAACATTGATGCAAATATTGGCAACAGTAATACCGAAAACATCAGGGGATGTACAAATTGGACATTGCAAGCTTGGGCGGGATGAACGTGAAATTCGTGGCTTGCTTGGCTACCTGCCACAAGAGTTTGGCGTATATCGCAAGTTGACAGGCGCAGAATATCTCGATTATGTCGCGTCCATGAAGGGCATTACAAATGGAAAAGTCCGGAGGAAAGCAGTAGCCGAAATGTTGCGCCGAGTCAATCTGGAGGAGAAGCGCCATGTGCGTATAGGCAAATATTCTGGCGGGATGCGGCAGCGCATCGGTATTGCCCAGGCGCTGCTAGGTGATCCGCAGTTCATTATTGTGGACGAGCCTACGGCAGGGCTTGATCCCGAAGAACGCATGCGATTTCGTGATATGCTGACTGAGCTGGGTAAAGATCGTACTGTGCTACTGTCTACACATGTCGTCGCCGATATTGATAATAACTGTAAGAGTATGGCGATTATGAGCGGAGGGCGCATCGTATTTCACGGTACGCAAGAACAATTGCTCCAGCGTGTGCAGGGACAAGTGTGGACGGTCCAAGTGGGTGATGAGAAGCTTGCAGAGCTCAAAGAAACTGCAGCCATCGTGACTGCAAAGCGTTCAGGAGCCGGCTATGAGGCGCGTGTTCTTGCCAGTTCTGTCCCATTACCTGGAGCAGTCCAGGCAAAGGCAGGACTTGAGGACGGATATATCGGGGTCATGAGAGCGGGGAATAGCCAATGAGCCTGATTCGCTATTACAAAACAGAGTGCAAGCTACTGCTGCGTGGCCCAGGCTTGTATCTAATGCTGGCAACTGTGGTCGGCATCCTGTATTTGATGTTTCAGAACGCCGATGCCAAATTGGATCGTGCAGTATACGTGATGGATATTTCTGAGGTGTATTGCCTTGTAGCCCTCATTATTTTGCCTTTGCTGGCAACAGCGATAGCACGGCGGGATGAAGAATGGAAGACAGCAACCATGATGGCTACCTTTCCGTATCGAACATGGGAAATGGAGGCTGCACGCTTGCTCTGTGCTGTAACCCTTCCGTTAGCAGCTGCGCTCGTGCCGATGGGGGCTTATGTATGGTTGGTCGTAAATGATGGCATCTCATGGGGAATGCGTGAATGGTATACCTCTGCTGTATTGGCTTCCTTTGCCATCCCGATGTTATTTGCAACTGTAATTGCCTACTTAGTAGGTATCCTTATCCGCAAGCGATACAGTTACTTGATCAGCTTCGTCCTGTTGCTTAGCTTGGCAATTATTTTACCGGAATTTTTTAAGACCGATCGCCCTTCTTTTTCATTACCCCCTCATACGCAGATTTGGTTCGATTATTCACTAGTTAAATATATTGGTAAGTCTTACTCACGTATGTGGGGATTTATATATGATCCGGCATTTTGGCTGCATCGCGGCATCGTTGCAGCTTTAGCAGCAGGAATGGTCATGACTGTTCTACTTGTAGTATGTAGACGCAGGCGGGAACGGGTCAAGGCATGGCTTGTCTATCCCACGATGCTGATTCTAGGTGCAGCATTGTTATGGGCAGGTAGTGCGATGTACGGATACCTGCAGGAACGGGCAGATATTGCGGATGCCAATGAACGTTTCTATCGCGAACGTCTTACTTCAGCCAATGATATCACGCAACAGCGTGAATTGGAGCAACTGCTCGTTGCTGGAATTGCAGCGGGTAAATATTCGGAGGCGGATATTGAGGAAATGTCTCGGATCACCCTTAACACAAACGGGAATACCAGCAATCCGCTCTCGGTATCGCATATTAAAGATCTGCTTGTCGGAATGAAGTTCCAGGATCTACACATTAACAGCTACAAGCTGAAGTTGGAATTACTGCCGCGGCATGGGTTAGAAATACAGGCGACGATGCAAGCAAGCAATGGACAAGCGGCAACACTAGAGCGATTCCCAATCATGCTGCGACATATCTTTGATGTACAGGAACTGAAGGTGAACGGTGCTGCTGCTGCCTATGAGTGGGAAGAGGCTACAGATGTACTTTGGATCAAGCCTGCAACGGATGTTATGCCAGGGGAGCATCTGGAGATCGAGATGACATATAGAGGTACCCTAAATGATTGGCGGCATTATTATTCCGTCGCTCCTAGCAGGGATAGATGGGAGCAGATCGCTGTTGTCGACGATAACAGGATTTTCCTGCCAGCTTTCTATGGCTGGTACCCTGTTATCGGCAATAGCCGGCTATCGGAATTGCTTACCGATCACTACGAATGGGGGCGTCACGCTACAGATATTCTGGACACACAACTGCCGCGCCCTATGGCGGGCTTTGAAGTTGCTATCACAGGGCCAAGTGGCTTGAAACTGTTCTCCAACGCCTCTGTCATTACTAGTAAGATGGCTGGAGAGAAGGGAGCGACCATCACGCGCCTGGAGCTGGATGAAGCAAGCGGACTTACATTATTTGGGGGCGATCTGCAACTTGCAGAAGCGACGGCAGACGGCAAGACGTTGCGTCTGTTGGCATCTGGTCAATTGCCTGCCCGTTCTGTCGAAGAAGCAGCACAGTTCGCAGCCAGGCATTACGCCCAAGCGGCGCGTACTTTGAAAAAGTTGGATGGAGAAGCTGCAACGAGTTTTCCCCAGACGGTTACTATGGCACTTGCCGATTATCCGTATTATAGTTTGAATATGGTGAGTATGAGCACCCTTGGCATGGTAGATGCATCAGTTGGAGGTCCGGAAGCTCGCGATGTCCACTTTTTGTCTAAGGTGTCTGTGTCAAGTTATTTTGGGGCGGAAATTGATCGAGGGAAAAATGGGAATATCCAACTGAGAACGGGGCAGTACTGGCTTGATTACAGTGCCAAACGTAGAGAGATTAGAAATGCGAGAATGTTAAATTTAAACGCCCAATATACACTGAATAACTTTTTTCAGGCTTATAACGAGCTCAAGCTGGTCGGAGGGAAACTGCCAGATCGACTGTTCGAACCTGTTAGCAGCTATTTTTTGAACGGTACACCGAATCAGGTTTATGACCTTATGAATACCATATACAGCCAGTACGGTATTGAAAGTGTCTACGATGTCATCAAGCTTGTCTATGACAGTATTGGCACAGAGCAGCTAATCGAGGACATTGATGAACAAATGGAAGCGCTTCTGCGAGGCTATTTGCAAAGGAAAATGGAGGGAGGACAATGAAGGTTGCCCTCATTCTTTTGTCCCGTGCAAAATATGCTTGGCGCATCCTATGGGGCGGCTACTTGCTAGCTATAGCTATTATTGCGGCGCTGATAGCAGCTGGTTGCCTCATGCTGCCAATGATGATGCCCTCTCCTGGTTTTTATCATGTCAAAGTGGCTTTTATATTTGTGCTGCCTTTACTTGCGATTGCCTTGAGTGCTGCCTTGTTCGCCGATGATTTCAGTGAGGGTACTTTTGCCCATCATTTCAGCTATCCATATTCACAATTACTCGTGTTCGCCGAGCGAGGAGCGGTCGCTGCGCTATTGCTAGTTATCTATGAAGCAGCGTTGCTCTGGGCAATTGACCGCTGGGCGATCGTTTTAAGTACGGCACAACTAGCTTACATAATTAAACATAGCCTCAGTGTGAATATGTTCCTTGGCGGTCTGGCGGCATTGGGCACTCTGCTAGGGCGCAATATGGCTGTCGGGCTAGGAGTGGGGGCAACGGTGTGGCTGCTGGAGTATTTTATGTCCAGTATGCCGCTCAATCGGTACTATTTATTTCAAGCCGTCTGGCCGGTGAGCCGGTTCACAGATAAATCGCATAACGCTATCGCATTATTTGCAGCAGCTGGAATACTGCTTTTCTGCTGTATGCTTCTATTGGGGAAAGGCAGAGGTTGGCTCGTGTGCAGGCAATAGTGCTGAGCGAGAAAGGAGAGAGTCAAGTGAACAGCAGGGCTGTTGTTACGGATGAGCAACTGCTCGAGCAATACAAGCAAGGGAATACAGCCGTGCTGGAGTTGTTCGTCTATCGGTATCATCAGACCATCTATGCGTATTTATACCGACTGACCAGCAAGCGTCAGCTCGCAGAAGATTTGGTGCAAGAGTGTTTTGTCAGAGTATTCACGGCTTTGCAAGCTGGTCGGTTGCCTGAACGGTTTCGACCATGGATTTATCGAATTGCGACGAACCTGTGCCGTGATGTATGGAAGTCCGGAGCTTATCGTTATGAAGTAGCGGCTAAGGATACCGGAGTGTATGATGCGGCAGATGGCGGTAAGGATACGGTAGCGTCTTTTTTAGACAAGCAATATGAGCGTGAAGCAGTCATTGCTGCCCTTGGCGCTTTGCCTGAGGAGGAGCGGCAAATTGTTATTTTGCGTTTTTATGAGGAGCTCAAGCTGGATGAAATAGCCGAGTTGCTGGAACTGCCGCTTGGAACGGTCAAGTCCAAGCTGTATCGGGCGTTCAGGCGACTGGCCCATACATTGCAGAAAGGGGAGGATCAGGATGAGTTACATATCCGGAGCCGGTAGCGCCGATAAGGCTAGTCGCGACAGTCAACTGCACAGGGAATTGCAAGAGCAGCGGCAACTAGAGGAAAAGGGTGAAGCAGCAGCGGATCGATGGGAGCATGACCAGATCGGAGCCGTATTCAGCCAACTGGATCGCTATACCGTCGATGGTCCCAGCGGCCAGCAGACGGAATCTCTGCTGGCGCTTGCCGCCACATATGCCACACAGCCTGAGTGGGCGGTTGCTATACCCTCTTCCAAGCGAGTGGCAAGACATGACAGGCCTGGGCGGCAAGCAACTGTCGCTATATCTTTACCAGTAAGGCTTATGCAACGCATGGCAGCTCAGGTAAGGACGATGCATTGGCTGTTTTGGCTTACATCAGCGCTTATGATTGGCATAGGAGCAGTCGTTGAGGGGCTGGTAGCAAGTGAATGGTTCAGTAGCTCTGCCAAGCCGGATGTATTTTTATTTACGATTCTGTTGCTTCCTGTAGCCAGTGTGGCCTATTCACTCCGATCCATGCATAAGCCAATGAGTGAGCTTGAGGCGACCTTTCCTGTTACACCCGTACAGCTTATGGTAGCCAGAATAGGAACCATACTGCTATATGACCTCCTTCTAGCGCTGTTGTTTTATGGAATACTCGTTATGACGGGTACCAGCGGTGAATTCGGATCTAACACTACTTTACTGATCACAGATCTATTACTGCCGATCTGCCTGAGCGCTTTTGCAGCGCTGGCTGCAATGCTTCGTTTCGGGACATGGCCTGGTACCGCGGTTGTGCTCGCAGTGGGCGTCATCCAGTTTTCCACTGGCGAGAGGCTTGGCGTATTTCAATTGTTCAGCGAATACGGGTCCGAACACTGGCTTGCAAGCAAGCTTGTTGCTGTTAGTCTGGCAATAGCGCTGGGTGTTATAACAAGTATTTTGCTGCGCCATCGGCATTATTACAAGCAATATGGATAGGAGGGAAGAGTGGTGCGAGGAGCTGAGCTAAAACTTACCGCGGTTGAACTTCTTGCAGATAATGGTCACCTGCTGCTAGGGGATGTGAATCTGGCTTTGCCGCCAGGCTGGTATGGTCTGGAGGGCGCCAATGGCAGTGGAAAAACAGCATTGCTCAAAGCGATAGCTGGTCTATACCAGCCTGTACGCGGCCTGATTACCTATCAGCTTCATGGCGTGACGTTGTCAGGCAATGCTTTCAAGCCTTATCTGGGCTACAAGCCACAGCAGGCAGCGTACTATGACAATATGAATGTCGAGGCATACTTGCGTTATGTGGGTGAGATGAAGCTGATGCCACGGGCAACCATTGAGGAACGATCTCGTGAGCTAAGTGAACGGCTCGGGCTTACTGCCGAGTGGAAAACGCCCATTCAGCGGTTGTCAGGCGGCAACAAGCAACGGCTTATGATTGCTCAGGCGATGCTTGCTGATCCATGGTTTCTGCTGCTGGATGAGCCTCTCTATGGCATGGATATCGAGATTCGTTTCCTGCTGCTAGACACGTTGTACGAAATGACACCTGGCACAGTCGCAATCTTTTCAGGCGCTTTGGAGGGCCTACAGGGAGGTTGGTTGGATGCTGTGATCAAACTTGAAAATGGTACAGCGGCGCTGCACTGATGCAGCGCCGTTTTCTATATTAAATCATCCTGCTGCGGCTGCGAAACTTGCCTGGCGGATAGCCAGACATTTGTTTGAACCATTTGCTGAAGGGGTGGATAGAGTCGGCCTCTAGATGGCTGGCAATGGAGACTCTTCTACTCTTATCATTGGCAAAGAACGGGGAGTTTTGAACACAAATAAAATAATGAGAAGTGACAGATTGCTTGGGTAGTGTTGGGATAATATCAATAATTGGCGAACCAGCCGATGGAATCAATGGCGTGATTTTCTCTTTGAATGGAGATTTTTTGGTACCTTATTGTCAGTACAATCATACAGAGAAAAAAAGGAGGAGAACCCAGAATCATGCACACCAAGAATAAGGGGAAGTACAATGATTTTTCGAGATATTTACGGATAGCCAATTGTTGCGGAAGAAGACGAAACACTTCCCTTGGCTCATCCTGATTTGATGTTGTTTTTGCTTAACACCACAAATGTAATTGATAGTGTTGATTATAGACTGTTCAAAATAAAGGAAACAGCTATCGTTCAATTTTTTGTAACGGACGCATTTAAACAACTAGTGGAACTCCATGACCTTAAGGGCTTAGATTTCTCAGAGGTATACGATTCAGCTTTTACTGCAGAAAAAGAAGAAGAGCAAGAACGTAATTACCAAGCTGCCCTTGATTTCATAGAGCGCAATAAAGGAATTGAAGTTCATATGATGAGGCTCGTTTCCTTATGGAGCAGGAAAAAGTTGTTGCCAGCGGAAAGTGGAGAATGCAACTAGATGAGAATGGGGAGCTATGGCTTGCGAATTTTACACCTGATTTGATTTATTGCTGGGGCCAGCCAATTTATATTCCTCCTGTGTTAATGCTTTTTCAATGGCATGAAGTAGAGAAGTCTGAAATTAACTTATAGAACCCGGTGGAATGAAATATACTCTTATGAAGCTTTATCATCATTTTTAAAAGGCTAAGCGCTGAGCTTAAAGCCATAAGTTAGATTCTGTTAACACTAAAGTTTTACAAAGGCGACTTATCTGCGGACGGGTTGCTTTTGTTTTTTTCAGTTCCCATCAAAACAATATAGTCCTGACCGACCGGCTTATCCAAATCATTGAATACTATCAATAAAGATAACCGTCAAACAATAGAATATATGATATAATGACGTGGTTGTTGTAAGGTGCAATTTTAATATGAAAAATAGGATGGGCAATATGAAGGGTTATCTTTATAACGTGGATAAAAAAAGATTGATTATTATGGTTATCGGCAATGTATTTCTGGGCATGGGAATTAGTATTTTTAAGCTGTCCGGCATGGGGAATGATCCCTTTAGCGGCATGGTGATGGCTCTTGCAGAGTGCGTGGGTATAACATATGCAAATTTTCTGATCTTGCTGAACCTGGTATTGTTTGTAATCGAATTCATCACCGGACGAAGGTATATTGGAGCAGGGACTTTTGTAAACGCAATCTTTTTGGGGTATATCGCTACGTTCTTTCATAGTACTTGGCTATCTCTGTTAGGCGAACCTCAGCTGTTATGGCAGCGGGTGGTCGTCGTAGCGATTGGCGTGGTGGTATGCAGTTTTGGGGTATCCCTGTATCAGACATCGGCTGTGGGAGTCGCTCCTTACGACAGCCTGTCCCTGATTATGAGGGATAACGTCCCGAAAATATCTTATTTTTGGCACCGGATGTTTACGGATGCTCTTTGTGCTTTGATTTGCTTCCTGGCAGGAGGCGTTATAGGCTTAGGTACTCTAGTGTCCGCACTTGGTTTGGGACCCATTATTCATTTTTTTGATGTGAATTTTACGGAGAAGCTGCTGGCAAAAAAGCGTCCAAATTAAGAAAGGCGGGGCAGACCAATCTGCCCCGCCTTTACTGTAATTTGAAGGTCCATTTTTAATGAGTAAATGCACTCTTAATGTTATTTTTTTTATGAACATCTTCCGTGCCGCTATCCAAGGCGGTCTTGTAGTAGAAGCATTTATGGTCTATGACTTCCATCGTTTTTCTCAATTCTTCCATCTGTGCTTCTACAGAAGCTTTCCGCTCCAGGAACATATCATATCTCTGCTGCAAGGTGGAGTCCCCCTCAGAGCACCACTCAATGAAATGTTTTATTTCCTTAATTGGCATCCCGGATGACTTCAGGCATTCAATTACTTTTAAAGCATCCATATCCGTTTCTTTGAAAACGCGTTTCCCGCTGGGGGTTCTTTCTATAAAAGGCAAAAGTCCCTCCTTGTCATAGTAACGCAGGGTATGTGATGTCATATTAAAATATTCTGCAACTTCACTTATGGAGTATGTTTTCATCATCTATCTCCAGTCTTAATTATATTTTATGCTTGACTTAGAGTTAACTTTAAGTAATAACATAGGTTTTGTAAAGTCGGCGTTACAGCTTTTTATATTAACTAGAAGAGAGGTTTCACTATGATAAAGGTTAATGCACGCGCTACATTCAGTCAGGAAGGCCCGTTCAAGCTAACTACAATTGAACGCCGGAATCTGCAGCCGCACGATGTTCTTATAGAGATTAAATATGCGGGCATTTGCCACTCGGATATTCATACAGCCCGCGGGGAGTGGGGACCGGTTAAGTATCCACTTGTTCCAGGGCATGAGATCGCCGGTATTGTCAGCCAGGTCGGTTCCGAAGTTACAAAGTACACAGTTGGCGATCGTGTAGGGGTAGGTTGTATGGTTGATTCCTGTGGAGAGTGCAGTAATTGCCAGAAAGGTGAGGAGCAGTATTGCCTGAGTGGAAATACGGGCACCTATGGAGCTATCGACCGGCATGGTCACTATACTCAGGGCGGATATTCCACGCACATCGTTGTAACAGAAGACTTCGTAGTCCGGATTCCTGATGCTATTCCGCTTGACGCGGCTGCACCGCTTTTGTGTGCAGGAATCACCACCTATTCACCGCTGCGCCATTGGGGAGCCGCTCCCGGCAAAAAAGTAGCGGTAGTGGGTCTTGGCGGGCTTGGACACATGGCTGTGAAGATTGCTCATGCCATGGGAGCTGAGGTTACTGTGTTATCACAGTCACTGAAGAAGAAGGAAGACGGATTGCAATTAGGAGCGGATCATTATTATGCGACCAGCGATCCGGAGACATTTAAGCAGCTTGCCGGTTCATTCGATCTTATTGTGAATACAGTAAGCGCACAAATTAATATTGATGCTTATCTTTCACTTCTGGCATTGGATGGTACATTAGTCAATGTTGGTGCGCCCGCTGATCCATTGGCAGTTAACGTATTCTCGCTGATCGGCCACCGCCGTTCGTTTGCCGGATCGATGATTGGCGGAATCCGTGAAACGCAGGAAATGCTTAATTTCTGCGCTGAACATAATATTGCTTCTGAAATCGAGGTCATTTCTGCTGACCGGATTGATGAAGCTTGGGAGCGTGTGCTTGCTTCAGATGTCCGTTACCGGTTTGTCATCGACATCAGCACGATGGGGAACGAATAAGAGACGCCTTCATTCTTGACCTCGGTTCGTGGCCACAACCTCAAGAAATTCGATAACATAGCGGGAATTTGCTAAGGAGCTGGAAATCTCACGCAGTTATGTTTCGAGAAGAGAAAAAAGGCGTTGTTGCATACAGCAGCATATGTGTATAAATGCTAAATAGGCAGAGCAGTGCTTCTACCATTGGGGTAGGAGGACGGCTCTGCTTATTGTCGTTGCTGCAATTGAATATTTTGGTTCAGCTGATTCTGCCGTTTTTATGAAAAAGATGATTCTTTAAAGGTTGGAATTTTTAAAAATCAGGTTGAAAAATGCTATTTTCCCTAATAGAAAATCATGACACAATAACAATAAAGCGCTTACTTCATTAAAACATCCCAAGTTCATGAAGACTCTATACCACTTTTTGAAAATATTTACGATATTAAAAGTCGTATCTGCTGGCCGAAATTTCGGATTCCAAGCAAAGGTTGAAATTATTAAAAAAGTTGGTACTAAACGTTTAACTCAATAACTTAAGGGGTCAAACGGTTAGACATATCTATGTAATTATGAAGGGGGAGAGGGAAATGAAAGTAGGTAAAGCATTCGGGGTAGGTATTCTTTCAACTGCACTAGCGTTAAGTGTCATTGGCTGCGCGAAAGACGAGACAAACACAGTAACCAAGGCATCTGATGCACCCAAAGCATCTGAGAACGCAACCTCCAAGCCTGAGGGGAAGGTCAAAATTATCTATTCGATGTGGGGAAGTGCGGAAGAGGGAAATGTAACCCAGGGAGTGGCGGATAAGTTTAATGCTTCTCAAGACAGAATTGAAGTAGAAGTACAAGCAATTCCTTGGGAAAACTACATGACTAAGCTGAATACAATGGCTACGGCAGAGCAATTGCCTGATACAGGGATGCTCAGAGAAGATGGGGTCGTTCAGTGGTCTACCCAAGGCATGCTGAATGATGTAAATACAATGTACGAAGGAAGCGACAGCAAACCACTGGATAGCTTAGCCTACAAATATCAAGGGAAAACCGTAGCCTACGCGGCTGCTAATGAAATCTTACTCCTCTATTACAACAAAGATATGTTTGACAAAGCCAATGTACCCTATCCCCCAGCCGCTTTAGACCAAGCGTGGACATGGGACGAATTTGTAACAACAGCAAAGAAGCTGACCCTTGATAAAAATGGTAAACATCCTGATGAGAGTGGCTTTAATGAGCAGAGTATCGTACAGTTTGGCGCATCCGTTGAAAACTTACCATGGCAGCTTGAGACCTGGGCGCTTGGTAATGGTGGAGGGTTCTATTCGGGTGATGGGACTGAGGTGAGAATTGGAGAAGACGCCAGTATAGAGGGAATTCAGAAGGTTGCAGATCTTTACTTGAAGGATCATGTTGCTCCGTTGTCTGTCGGACAGACTGATGATGGCATTCAACGAACCATCATCGCGGGAACTGTTGCCATGGCTACTAACGGTGCGTGGAACGTGGGAACTAGTCTGAATACGGCCAAGAATGAAGGCTTGAACTATGGCGTTGCAGTATTGCCTTACATGAAGGAAAAGGTTACCCTCAACACGGGTGGCGCCAATGTCGTCTTCTCCCAGACTAAGCATCCAAAAGAAGCGATGGAATGGCTGAAATGGTACAACTCAGAAGAAAATAACTGGGGCCTCATTAGCTCGGGGATCTGGATGCCGACGCTGGAGAAGTGGTACACGGATGAGACCCTTACCCGTAAATGGGTCGAAAATCCTAACTTCCCTGTTTATGACGAATATAAATCTGCAGTAGTCGACTATGCGCAATCACCTGCTGTGAAGCCTGCAGCGTGGTTCTATACGAATCATACGACAGAGTTTAACACCTTGCTCGGGTCGGTTCTAGGGGATGTATGGACTGGAAAGACGACCGCTAAGGATGCTATTTCTAAAAATCTCGATGCGTTGAAAGCAGCCCATTCAGGCAATTAGTAAAGTTCGTAAAAGACTGGCCGCTGCCAAGCTCACACACGCGGCGGCCATATTATGATCTTCAGGTGGGAGATAGAGATGGAAATGATTAATAAATCTCCGAAACGTCGTTCACGTATTCATGCAGGTGAGGCACGAGCCGCGTATATATTATTGATCCCTGCCTTCATTGGGCTGATCTTTCTAACGTATCTACCTCTTATTGGGGTGCTTGGGATCAGCTTAACGAATTGGACGGGACTTTCAGACCCCAAATTTGTTGGCTTCGAGAATTATATTAATCTATTTACCACTGATCCTTATATTAAAGATTCGATTATCGCTACGGTCTACTTTGCCGTCTTATCGGTAGTTGGAGGCATGATTTATTCACTTTTTATTGCGATGCTACTGAATCGTAAAATTCCGGCAAGAGGGTTTTTCCGGGCTGTGTTCTATGTACCGTACGTTTTGCCGGCAGCCGCAATATATGTAGGATGGTCCTGGTTATACGAAGCTAATTTTGGATTTTTTAACTTTATTCTCTCTGAGATGGGTTTGAACAAAGTTTCTTTTATCGCAGATTCCAGCTATGTCATTCCATCCCTATCCTTGATTTCGGTTTGGCTGTCAGGTAACTTAATTGTTATTTTCTTAGCTGGGCTGCAAAATGTTCCGGTCGTCTACCATGAAGCGGCTGAAATGGATGGTGCGAATGGATGGAAACGATTCTTGCATATCACTTTACCGTGCATGTCGCCCATTATCTTTTACAATTTGCTAATGAGCTTGATTGCCAATCTCCAAATTGTTACGCCGGCTCTTTCATTAACGAATGGGGGCCCGGGTAATTCTTCACGCTTTTTAACTTATCTGATGTATGATCAAGCTTTTGTAAATTATAAATTGGGGTATGCTTGTGCGACAACAGCCGTTATTTTTGTTATTCTTGCAGGCTTTACTGGTGTATTATTCAAAACCTCCAACCTATGGATCTTTAATGAAGGAGGCGATGACAAATGAGTGTAGCCTCATACGGAAGATTAAAGAGCAAAAAACGTAATAATCAATGGATGAACCTGATCTCGTTTGTCATTGTTATTTTTTTTACTATACTCGTGCTCTTTCCAATCTGGTGGATATTTCGCACGTCGCTCATGTCGAATGCCGAGATATACCAGTATCCGCCTTCACTGCTGCCAGGAAATTGGTTGTTTTCAAACTATGCAGAAACGCTAGAGATCTTTAAGTTTTGGAAATATTTATGGAACACTATGATTATTATTGTACCCGCCTGTTTGGCAGGAACCTTTACAGCGACTTTATGCGGTTATGCCTTTGCAAGACTGCGTTTTCGGGGCAAAAAATTGATTTGGGCTCTTTGTGTCGGTTCGATGCTTCTACCTGCCATGGTTACACTTATTCCGCTATATATTGGGTGGACGAGAGGTTTAGGAATTCATGACAGCTATCTGCCGTTGATTTTGCCTTATTTCTGTGGTGGCGGGGCTTTTAATATCTTTTTGATTAGGCAGTTTATCATGTCTATTCCGAGAGAGCTTGATCAAGCAGCAACGATCGATGGCGCTGGATATTACCGCATTTTGTTCAGCATTATTATGCCGGCCATTAAATCTGCGATGATCGTCGTCGCATTATTTATCTTTATCGGTTTATGGAATGATCTACTTCAACAGATGATTTACATAAACTCAAGCGATAAGTATACGATAGCCTTGGGACTAACCGCCTTTAGAGGCCAACTAAAGCAGGACTGGTCGCTGACGATGGCGGCTACGTGTATGTCCTTTGCGCCGGGTGTCATTTTTTATCTGATTGGTCAAAAATATTTCGTAGAAGGAATCACGTTGACAGGACTGAAAAATTAGCTCCAATGGCTAAAGATAGCGCACTGTAATCTGCTCTGAAGTATTAATGGGGGCACCTTTCTGCTAAGGCTTAAGTTCCGAGCCCAGCGGTATAAGGTGCCCTTTATTTGTGCTGTAAAAGCTTCTACAGATTATGAATAAAGTTATATAGGTTTGCTGGGGTGAGTCCTCTCTTTGAAATGGAACGTCCATACAAGCTCCTCGAAGATTAGTTTTATTTATGTACTTCGTATTTTAAGTTCAGAAAATGAAATGTCAATTGCAGTTTGAGACGAATATCACCGTTGCTTAAGTCTAATTGGAAAAGCTCCCGGATCCTGTTGATACGATAGAACAAAGTGTTTCTATGGATAAAAAGAGCTTTTGCCGCAAGAGCTGGAGTATCCACATACTGAAGATAGGCTTCAAGGGTAGGCAGCAAACTTGTTTTGTGGGTATGGTCATAAGCAATAAGCTTCTGAATAACCGGATGACAGAAATCAGCAAGATCATGATGTTCAGATATGATTTTTCCAATATGCTCACAGAGATATTCCTCATACACATAGATTGACTTGTTAAAGTCAAGTTGGAGTCCTAAGTCGATGGCAGCCAGACATTGTTTGTAATATTTTCGCAAAAAATTTAATTGACTGAAGGAGTCACTCATTGAAGCAGTCAGACTATTTACTTGCAGAAACTCCAGAATCCGTTCTTCTTTAGTAATTATTTCGTGGGATGAATCGGTGAGAGAGATTAGAAATACAATGCGCCCTTGAAAAACGATCCAACGGTTGTTTGGCAGGAATTGACTTAGATGCTGCGCGACCAGTTGAACTTTTCCCTCAAAAAAACCGTTGTTTTGGTCAATTAAGGTCAACACACGCAAGTTAGAGGACAGCGGCCACTCCATATGAGCCAAGCGCATTGCAATGACATTAGCATCATAGAGATCACCAGTAAGGAGTTCGGTAAGCAGAAAGCTATGAACCATTCCTTGATTGGATTTATAGAAATCACTCTTCTGCAATTCTACCGAAACCAGCTCGCAAAGAAATTTTACTAGTTCAAAATCAATATCAGTAAATTCACGATCAAGCTCCATAACACTAACCTGTGCAAATTCTATACCGTGGACGTACACAAAAGCTGTAATCCAACCGTTCTTGGTCTCGGGATCACGAGAGTAATAAGGAAAAAGAGCCATCCGGGTCCGCTCGTATAAATTGGATTTCTTCATGCTTTGAATATTTCGGTCAAGGACATAACCTAAGTGTCTCTGTTGTTCAATATCAGGTCGGCTGGGAATAGGTGCTTGACACATAGCGAGTAATTTATAGCCAGCATCAACAATGATAACCGGATTACCAAAGATGCGGGTGGCTTCATTCGTCATGTGCTGCAATCCTTTGTTGGAGTTAAGTGCGGAGATAAGCGTGTGCATATGCTCAATAAGCCGATTCTCATGAGCAAGGATAGTAGAGATTTTCTCTGAAAGATCAAGCAAATCCAGTTCATTTGGCAGAAGGGTAAGGCAAGTATAAGAATCAACAGATGCGTCACAATCCTGAATACAGAAAAGTGGGGTGTCTGTTGGAAAGTCCCTTGGTATATCTGAAAGCTTGCCTAAATAGGCAGTGTCAGTCTTGAATACGGAGCAGGGTCGCAGGATAGCAAATTCGTTAATCTCTTTGGTTTGTAATGCCTCTTCCGGCCAGGCAAGACAACAGTCGCTAAGTTTTCTGATGATCTTTTGAAGATTCACGAGAACAGCCTCCAATAGCACTAGGAACCTTTGTGCAATTTTACAAAACTTTGTTGAAATAACCGATCACGATTAAGTTGCAGTACATGGGAGATAACGCTCTCATTATATATACTGAAATTATCACATGCAGCAATAAATGACACTTTAGCTTGAAAATGTGTGATGAGCTGTATTCAACAAGGAGGGATTGTATTGGAATTACGTGAAGAAATTTATGCGAAGCTGGTGGAAAGAGCTTCGCCTTTATTCGGGAAGAAGCCGGAGGATTTGTCGGAAAGTCTTTCATTTACGAGTGATTTACAGGCAAAATCTGTGCATTTTTCGCAGATCACTACTTTCTTGGAGGACGCTTTTAATGTTGAAATTCCATATATGAAATTTCGCCGGAAACAAACCATCGCTGAGGCTGTTGATTATGTGCTGGAAATTTGCGAGAACGGATAAGGAGAAGGACAATGAACAAATTTTTTACAAAGAAAGAAATGTTTCAGGGCGAAGAGCTTGAGAGTATTTACCGTGTGGCCCGTCGGCCTGTTAATAAAGAGCAGGATATTGATCTTTCTGCAAGTGAAAATCCAATGGATGCAATGGGACAAGGTTTCTGTCCTCCCTTCAACCAACGAACATACATTGCGGGTGAAGGCGTGATCTGTCAGCAAGACGTACCCGTTAAAATGCGTGACGGGGTGACTATCTACTGTGATATATATATGCCGGAAAACCGAATAGACAAGATTCCTGCACTAGTTTCCTGGAGTTTTTTCGGGAAAAGGCCAGGAGAAGGAATGAGTGAGTGGCAGATTATGGGCGTTCCTCCGCAGACCGTATCCAAACTCGCAAAGTTCGAGTCTCCGGACCCTATGTATTGGTGCCGAATGGGTTACGCCGTTGCCAACGTTGATACTCGCGGTGCAGGTCATTCCGAAGGTGATGTAAGCATGTTCAGTCGTCAGGATTGTGAGGATGGCTATGATTTTATCGAATGGCTGGGTGTTCAATACTGGTGTAACGGTCGAGTGGGTATGGGAGGAAACTCTGGTGTAGCCATGACCCAGTATCGTGTAGCAGCTTATCAACCTCCCCATCTCGCCTGTATAGCCCCGTGGGAAGGCACGACTGATGTGTACCGGGAAGCAATTTATGAAGGGGGCATCCCAGCACTTAGCTTCAATGAATTCATCGCAGCTTCGGTTACGGGGAATGGCGGTGTCGATGATCAAGTGGCTATGGCACGGAAATATCCTTTAATGAACGGTTACTGGCGTGACAAAATTCCTGATTTCAGCAAGATTACGATTCCGTGTTACTGTACCGCCGGCTGGAGTCATTTTCATCTGCGTGGTTCAATTCAGGGCTATCGTAAAATTAAGACGAAGCAGAAATGGCTGCGCGTACATCGCGATTTTGAATGGGCAGATGCTTATGATCCTTACAATCTTGAGGACCTGAAGCGCTTCTATGACCGCTACCTGAAAGACATTCATAATGGCTGGGAATTAACCCCCCGTGTCCGGCTTGATGTTATGGATGCTTTCGATTGTGATTACCAGGTACAGCGCAAGGAAAAAGGATTTCCTCTGGAGCGAACTCAATATACACGTTACTACCTGGATGCGGCCAGCATGAGCATGCAAGAAGGTCCTGTTTCTGCCGCATCCGAAGTAACTTACGACTCGGACAGTGGAGAAGCAATCTTTGATATGGAAATTAAAGAGGATACTGAGCTGACCGGTTATATGTTTTTACGGCTTTATGTTGAAGCAGCCGGGCATGACGACATGGATCTTTTCATTAATATTCAGAAGGCTGATGGAGAGGGCAATTGGATTCCCTGGCATGTACTGGATGAGCCGCATCCCGGAGCATGGGGTAAGATTCGTGTTTCGCACAGAGAGCTTGATTCAAAGCTTAGTACCCACTATCAGCCTGTGCTTTCTCACGAACGTGAGCTGAAGCTCACTGGGGGAGAGGTAGTTCCGGTGGATATCGAAATTGTACCTTCCAGCCGGATCTGGCATAAAGGTGAGAAACTGCGGGTGCAGGTGGCAGGCCGCTATATCCGGGAGGGTTGGTTCGAGCCTCTAGCGTGGGACACAGACAATAAGGGCAGACACATCATTCGCACTGGCGGGGAATATCAATCCTTCCTTCAGGTACCGGTAATTCCGCCACGTTATCAATCTGGTGAATATATCTACCGTTAGATATGGAGGAAAGTCCGATGATCGGTGTGGGGACAGATATCGTGAATTTTTCTCATCTGCGAGCCATTACGCTGGTGCAGGAAGATCCATTTATACAAAAAACATATACTCCGAATGAGATCGCGCAAGCTATAAGCCGTCCGGAGCCTTTTTATTACTATGTAACGCGGTTTGCCGGCAAGGAAGCGGTGTTCAAGTCTCTAGCTATCAGTGGCGAGGGAGTTAGTCTCAAAGAGATTGAAATCCTTAATGATGCCGAAGGGCGGCCTAATGTGATACTGCATGGGGAAATCGCCAAACGGGCGCTGCAAAGCTCATGTGCGCAAGTGAAAATTTCCCTTTCTTATGATACAGACTACGCGGTGGCCTTTGCCATAGCTGCAGATGGAAGGAGTATATAAATGAGCCTGCTGGAAACGCTCGAGCAAAAAGCACGTCTTCATCCCAAAAGGGTGGTTTTCCCGGAATGTGATAATGAAATGATTTTGAAAGCCGCCGCGGAGGTGGTCGCACGCAAGATAGGCCAACCTGTGCTAATTGGCAATTCAGAGAGTATCAGTGCGCGTGCGGTGGAACTTGGAATTTCGACTGAGGCATTCAGTTTCTTCAATAATTCGAATGAGCAGCAGTTAGAAGAACTCGCTGACGAATATACAGCACGTTTTGATGAGTTGAGCAGAAAAGCGGTCCTGCGCAAGGCAAAAGATCCAGTAAACTGTGCGATGCTGCTGGTTAAGACCGGCAGGGCTGATTGTGCAGCTGCTGGACGCGAGTATACTACGGCTGAGGTTATAGTGGCGGCTCAAAGCATTATCGGGATGCAGGAAAGCTTTAGCAGCATTTCAAGTCTTGGTATTGTGAATGTGCCGGGCTTTGAGGGTCCTGAAGGTCAGCTGCTTGCTATAGCTGATTGTGCGGTGAATGCCGCTCCCGATGCTGACGAACTTGCTGACATCGCCATATCCTCTGGACATACTGTCAAAACGCTGCTCGGCTGGGAGCCTCGTATTGCTATGCTTTCCTTTTCTACATGTGGCAGCACGGAGCATGAGAGTATTGATGTTATCCGCAAGGCAATCGATATTGTACATGGCAGAGTGCCGGACTTGAAGATCGATGGTGAATTTCAACTTGATGCAGCTATATCCCCAGGGGTGGCTGCAAACAAAGTGAAGCGTGAAAGTGATGTCGCTGGCAAGGCAAATGTGCTTATATTTCCAAATCTGCATGCCGGGAATATAGGTGTCAAGCTGATACAGCTTTTTGGTAAAGCCGATGCATATGGGCCTGTACTTCAAGGCTTTGCACAGCCGATCTGCGATTTTTCCCGCAGTGCTCCGCTTTCCGAAATGATGGGCAATATTATTATGCTAATTGTACGCGCACAGCATGGAAAGGAACTGTGAAGACATGGAAAGGATATATAAAATTTTTACGCTCAGCCCAGGCTCTACTTCAACAAAATTGGCGGTTTTTGAGAACAACACACAAGTATTCAAAGCGAATGTTGCCCATGACCCGGCAGTTCTAAAGACCTTTGCAACTATTGGCGACCAACTTCCTTACCGGCGCGAGACGATTCTATCGGAGTTATATAAGGCTAAAATCAGCCTTACTGCTATGGATGCTTACGCTGCGTACAGTGGAGGTTTGGAAAGCATGGTTGGTGGCATTTATCCGATTAATGAAGCCATTCTTAAGCATTCCCGGGAGGGAAGAACGGTCAAGCATCCGGCAATTCTCGGCGCACAGCTTATTCAAGCATTCTCGGATGAATTTGGCGGAGCACCTGCATATTTGGTCAACCCGCCTGATGTTGACGAATATGAGGAGCTGGCCCGTTTTACAGGGATAAGGGGCATTTATCGAGAGAGTAGAGTACATGTGCTCAATCAGAAAGAAGTCGCCATGCGGTATGCCAAAGAACTACGCAGACCGTATGAGGAATGCAACTTTATTGTGGCGCATGTGGGCGGGGGGCTATCTGTTACTGCCCATAAGAAGGGAAGAATGGTAGACGGCAATGATGTACTAAATGGAGAAGGTCCTATGGCGCCGAATCGTTCTGGCTCAGTCCCTGCCGTCCCCATTATTGATATGTGCTTCTCCGGTGAATACACCCATCAGGAAATGATCCAGAAGATCAGCAAGACAGGAGGACTAGTCAGTCATCTCGGTACAGATAACACCATGGAGATCAAAAAAATAATTGCTAGCGGAAATACTTATGCGAAGCTTGTTTATGATGCTATGGCTTATCAGTTATGCAAAGCTGTCGGTGCTTGCGCAGCAGTTCTTCAAGGCCAAGTGGACGGGATCATTCTCACAGGCGGCGTCAGCAATGACCTCTATTTTACAGGTTTTGTGGAGCTATACTGTGGCTGGATCGCACCTGTTAAGGTGTACGGGGGTGATTTTGAAATGGAGGCACTTGCGGCAGGTACTGTGCGTGCTCTGAACGGTGAAGAAGAAACCAAAGTGTATACGGGTTATCCCGTATGGGAAGGTTTCAACAGAACAGAAACAGGAAAATCAAATGGATGATTTCTTGCAAAGCTTCATTAAAATCATACCCTCCATTCGTGCATCTGAAAGAATGGTCCTGTTGTCACAGCATATTCATGGAGAGCGGCTGGAAATACCTTGCGGTGAAAGCCACAGTGTTGAAGTTTGGTTGCATCGTGCCCAGCGGCAAAACTCGCCAGTACTTTTTGAGCTGCATGGCGGGGGGCTAGTGCTTGGCGATGCTGCCAAGGATGATAACCTGTGCGAGGAAGTCAGAACTCTTATTGGCTGTCACGTAGTAGGGATAAATTACCGCAAAGCTCCTGAGAATCCTTACCCTGCAGCGCTAGATGACGTCTGTGGAGTAATGAAGTGGTTTGCCGAAAATGCTGAAAGCTTCAGTATGGACCCTTCACGGTTTGCAGTTATGGGATTCAGTGGAGGGGCGACTCTTGCTACAGCCGCATCAATGAAGGCAAGGGAACAGGATCGCTACTCTATTTGCTGCCAGATTTTGCATTACCCCTATCTTGATGCCGTAACTGATCCGGCAGCGAAGGAGCGCTGTTTGTCCGATATGGCCCCAGAGTTGATGAAAGCGTTTACTTTTCTATATTCAAGTGAGGAGCAACGGAAGGAACCCTATGTATCACCGCTCCATGCGCCTGAACGGTTCATTACTAATATGCCGCCGGTCATTATAGTACTTGCCGAGTGTGATGCGTTGTGCTATGAAGGCGAACAATATGCAATTCGTTTGTCCAGGGCAGGCGTTCCAGTCTTTATACGGCAGATGCAAGCTGCGCACCATGGCTATATAGAAGATGCTTTTAATAGTGCCTGTTATAACGAACTTCCCATAGATACAAAAGAAATCCATGCAATCAACTTCCGTGAGCTGGCAAATGAGGCGGTGGAATGGAGTGCGCAATGGTTAAGGATGTATTTAAATTAATGTTTCTAGGAAAGGAACTTTATATGAGACAGATCGAGACAGAAATAGTTGTAATTGCCGCAGGACCTTCCGGATTGGCAGCCGCTGCGCAAGCTGCTGAGAACGGAGCGAGGGTAGTAGTGCTGGAGAAAAACAGTACGGTAGGTGGCGCAGCAAATATGGGGATGGGACCTCTGGGGATAGGTACGCGGCAGCAAAAATCCATGATGGTAGATATCAGTGTAGAACGGGCCTTCAAAATGTTTATGGAATATACGCATTGGCGCGTAGATGCCACTCTTGTGAAAAGGTATTTTGAAAATTCCGCCAATACCATTACCTGGCTAGAAGAGATGGGCGTCCAGTTTGCTGGCGCATACAAATATTTTCCGAAATCTGAGCAGACCTGGCATATCGTAGCAGTGAACGGTGGCATTGGCCGCAATGGCGGTGCCATCATGAATAAAGCAATCATGGAATACGCACGTGAGCATGGGGTTGAGTTTTATCTTGAAACCCCTGCTCAGCGTATTCTTACAGATGGACAGGGCAAGGTCTGCGCAGTTATTGGCAGAGGGCCTGAGGGTGAAGAAACTGAGTTCAGATGCAAGGCTGTTGTTGTAGCTACGGGAGGTGCAGGTGATAATCCAGAGATGATTAAGGAGCGCACCGGCTATAGCTACAAGGAGGATATGTTCAATTTTGCAATACCCGGACTCAAGGGTGACGGAATTCGTATGGCCTGCGAGGCAGGGGCTGCGACAACCGATATGACTGTTGAAATGATCTACATTCTGCCACATTCGGATACCGGTCCGGATAGTGTGCCTGCCGTACTGATGCAACCTAACCTGATGGTGAATCAACTCGGCAAACGTTTTATTAATGAGGAAGAAATGCAGAACAATACCTTCACCGGCAACGCCATCGCTATTCAAAAAGGGCGTGTAGGTTATTCCATTATTGATTCCACTATTCTAAAGGGGTATAAGCGCAATGGTCTTGATGTCATAAACTTTGTGCATGACCCGGATGATGTCAGTGATTTTGATGAGGTCGTAGAGGATTACATCCTTCAGGGCAATCCGGACATTATCAAAGCAGACAGCATTGAGGAGCTAGCTGAAAAACTTGGGATCGTTCCAGAGGCTTTGCTCGATACAGTTGATGAATACAACGATATGTGTGATAGAAGTGATGAGCTCTTCTTCAAAAACAAGACTTATATGAAGCCTGTTGTGAAGGCACCCTTCTATGCCGGATGCTTTCGTCCCAGCGCGTATGGCACACTTGGCGGTATAAAAATAAACGATAGAGCAGAAGTGCTGGATAAGGAATGGTTGCCTGTACCCGGTCTGTACGCTGCCGGTACAGATACCTGTACCATTTACGGGGACAGCTATATGTTTCTTTTACCCGGAAACACGATGGGTTATTGCTTGAATACGGGACGTTTTGCCGGTGAAAGTGCCGCTGAATATGTGAGAGCAGAGGAATAAACGATGAAGGACGAACAAGTGACACTGGTGATTGACGGAAAGACCGTATCTGTGCGTACAGGTGGAACGATTCTAGAAGCTGCACTATCAAACGGTATCTATATCCCGAACCTCTGTTACCATGAGAATCTTCGTCACACTGCCTCCTGCCGTCTCTGCATGGTGCGTCAGGAAGGGAAAAAGGGTGTCGTGGCTGCCTGTGCTGTAAAGGCGGAAGAAGGAATGGTCATTGACAGTAAGGATGCTCTCGCTGAAAACGTACGAAAGCTTTCTGTTGATTTAATGTTCAAAACACATCCAAGTGAGTGTACAGGCTGTCCAAAATTCGGACACTGCCAGTTCCAATCCATTTCCCAATTTATCGGAGATACGGGGCGCCGCCTCCGGGCCAACCCGATCCGTATTGCTGAGGATGTCAAGAACCCGATTATTCTTCATGAAATGACCCGCTGTATTCTATGTGGAAGATGTGTGCGTGCATGTGAAGAGATGCGGGGTGTGGGAGCTATCCGCTTTGAGAAGGTTCAGGGCCGGTTGCAGGTTGTAGTAGATGGTAATTCCCTGCAGGATGCAGATTGCCGCTTTTGCAGTGCTTGTGTAGAGGTATGCCCCACAGGAGCTATTCGTGAACACGAGGCCATTACGCAGAAGATGACTGGAAAGTCCCGTACAGATGCCCTGGTTCCATGCCGGGCGGCTTGTCCTGCCCATATTGATATACCCAAATATCTGCGGTTCATACGGGAAAAAAATTATCCGGCTGCGGCTGCCGTCATGCGCGAAAAAGTACCGTTTCCCCACGCGCTCGGGTACATATGCACCCATCGCTGCGAATTGGAGTGTAAACGTAATTTTCTCAATGAACCGGTGGCCATACGTGACCTGAAACGCCATGCCTGCGAGCATGATGACGGTAGTTGGAAAACTCGTTCTTTCCAAAAATCGGCCACTGGCAAAAAGGTCGCTATTATTGGTGCAGGTCCTGCTGGTCTGACGGCTGCCATGTACCTTGCAAAGCTAGGTCATGAGGTAACTATTTATGAAGAACGCCAAAAGGCTGGCGGTATGATGCAATACGGGATTCCACAGTATCGTCTTCCCCGGGAGATCGTTGACCGAGAAATCGGCATGATCCTGGAGTTGGGTGTGAAATTACAGACCGGTGTTCGGATTGAATTTCCGGCCTCCCTGATCTCAGAAGGATTTGACGCTGTTTTGGTAGCCGTAGGGGCTCATAAGGGAGCGCGTCTGCCACTGAAGGGCGCCGGGCTGGAAGGCGTATATACGAATATTGAATTTCTGCGCCAGACGGCAGAGGGGGAGGCTCCGACTGTCGGTAAGAACGTAATTATTCTGGGTGGGGGAAACGTTGCCTTGGACTGTGCAGGAATCGCAAAACGGTTTGGCGCGGAAACCGTTCATCTGGCTTGCCTTGAAAGCCGAAATAAGATGACCGCATCTCCTGAAGAGCTTCGCTGGGCTGAAGAAGAGGGAGTGCTGGTGCATAACAGCCGAACGTTTCTCGCCATTAACGGCAGCGGCGACGGTAAAGTGAACGGGCTGCGGATGGCAGAAGTGAAAGGCTTCCAGTTTGATGAGAGTGGCAGGAGTGTCATTGATCTTATACCTGGCAGCGAAACGATACTCCCGGTTGATACAGTGATTTTTGCAGTAGGTCAAGGACCTGATTTGGCAGAGGGCTGTGGGTTAGCCCTTAGTCGTGGCAGCCGCATTGTTGTCGAAGCGAATAGCTGTGCTTCAAGCATTCCCGGTATTTTCGCAGCCGGAGACTGTGTAACAGGCACAGATTCAGTTATTCGTGCCATAGCAGGTGCGCGCCTGGCTGCTTCAGAGATGGACCGGTTTCTCGGCGGGGACGGCAATATTGAGGAAAATCTTTCACCGGAGCAGGCGGTTTGCCCGAGAATTGGTGCAATTAAAGGCATGAGTGATAGAAAGCGAAAGAAAACACAGATTGTTACACCAGAGGAGCGTTGCCAATGCTTTGATCCGATGGATCTGGGTTATTCTGAAGCGCAAGTACCGGATGAGGCGCAACGTTGTCTGCAGTGTGATCTGCGACTAGAAATAGCTGCGCAAAAATTTTGGAATGATTATTCGAGTGTTGCCAGAGGTGAATAAAGATGCCACATGAAGTCAGCCGAACTCCCCATTTTCTGTCGCCTTTCCCGAATACTGAAGAGCCTGCTATTCAGGAGCTTTTGGAGAATAGGCTAGCAATTTCAGCTTCGGACGCGGCAGTAAGAATTAGAGCACTTGCATTGACGGATAAACAAGGAGTGCTTCTCGATGAACGTTTATCCGCAATCAATCCAGATGACGGGAGACCCGTATTAATCTGCTCTCTCGCACAGGAGTTAGATGGATTCACGGACTTTATTCTTGCGCATGTCGCGAGTCGAATAGCAGCAGGGCTGGCAATGGCTGCGAAGATTTGCATGGATTGTGAGATTCTGATCTATGCCGAGACAGAGGCGCAAGCTGAGATGTTGGCGGCACCGCTGCGTGAGATAGCTCCGGCCTCGCTTATATCAGTAAAGTACGGACCGGCTTCTCCTGTCCTGCGGGAAGAAACAGCATTATACAATGCCATAGACAATGGTGTAATACGTTGTGACTTATGGGTGAAAAGCTTCAGTGCCGAAGGCTGGCAAGGGAGACCTACCTTCCTGCTGGATGTGGAGACTGCGTACTGGATTTACGAAGGTGTAAGCAGTTCCCGCCGTCAGGAGAAATTAATAATGATTACAACAGATGAGAGAACCAGGGTTGTGGCAGTTGCACTTGGCACCCCTGTGTCTGCTCTGTTAGAGGAGCTTGAACTTGCGCCAGCCAAGCCCCTGCTGCTGGGTGGCATGCTCGGGCACTTCGCATCGGCTCCGGCCTTAACTTCGGAATTCATAAGCTATGATTCTGTTTATGACAGTATCCGAATCTTTACCGACAAGCACTGTATGGCAACTATCGCCAAAGGGTTACTTAGCGCTGCAGCGGAGACATCCTGTGGAAAATGTGTGATTTGCCGTGAGGGGAGCTGGCAACTCAAAGCAGTCTTCACTGATGTTACCGAAGGGCGAGCAAAAAAAGAGGATCTTGATTTAGTAACAGATATTGGCGAATTAATCGGAGCAGGATCTTTTTGCGCATTTGGAAGAAATATGGTGGGGCCGGCGTTATCTGCTGTTGCCTGCTCCCGTCTTGATCTTGAAGCCCATATTGTACGCAAGACCTGTCCGGCTTCGGTGTGTACCCATTTTCTTGCCTATGTCATTGATCCGAAATTATGCAGCGGCTGCGGGGAATGTCTTGATGTCTGCCCGGAAAATGCAATCCAAGGGAAATCAGGCTATATCCATATGATCGATCCGGCGATTTGTGAAAAATGCGGAAGGTGTACGGAAGTCTGTGAAAAGAATGCGATTGTCACTGCATCTGGTCGCATCCGTGTCCCCAAACAGCTGACCAGGGTGGGCAGATTCAAGTAAGTAACAGAAAAATGGAAAGAGCATGCCATATCGGCTGCGGGTGCAGGAAAATGAGTAAGACATATTCTTTGTATTTTAAGCTTGTGTTGAATCTTCCCTCTGCGGCGGCGATGTCGCTTGCAGCTTCCCTGATGAATGAGGGGATTAATGGACGAACATGGGTGTTCACCCTGGTTGGTTTCTCGCTGGCTTGTCTTATTAACGATTTTATTCCCTTGATGAGGATTAGCGACTGGTTTACGGGGCTTTTTGCTCTAAAGAAGGATTTACTGGCGGGTCAATGTGTCGGCTGTCTGCTAATAAACTTCATTCCTGTAACTGTAATCAGCGGAGTGATGGCTCTGCTTGGCACATCAGACCTGTCAGGCTTTCTCACCTCATTTACTGGGAATTATCCGGTGCTTTATTTGGTTTCCTATCTAATGACCATGATCATGACACCTCTAGCCAAAGCTGCCGGGAATAAAGCATGCGCAAGAGTAACAGTCAGATAGAGGAAGGACACGATTACTTGGAAGAAGGGAATCGCCGTACATGAAAATATTAGAGAGAATACAGGGAATATCAGGCGGAATGATGCTGCTTCCTATGGGAATCGCTGCAATAATGCATACTTTTTATCCGAGAACCTTGATGGTTGGCAATCCGTCCACTGCTGTATTTTCGAATGCGGGAACGATGACGATCGTGGGAATTCTGCTAGTATTCTGTGGTATTCAGTTCAAACCTCAACAGCTTGTGACAACTCTGCGGCGGGGCGGCATACTAGTTGCGGTAAAACTTGTTCTCAGTGTTGTTTTTGGGATCGTTGTTATGAAGCTTTTCGGTTTGGCGGGGTTTGGAGGAATCTCTACCCTGGCACTTGTGGCTTGCATCACTAGTTGCAATCCCGGCATGTACCTCGCGCTGATGGAGAATTATGGTGATGACACTGACATTTCTGCGTTTGCTCTGCTGAACCTTATCGGGCTACCGTTCATACCCGTCTGTATTCTTGGTTTCTCTTCCGGAAATGGGATTGACGCTCGAAGCATCATGGCTACTTTAATTCCATTTGTAGTCGGATTTCTTCTGGGTATGTTTGATCCTGCTGTTCGTAATTTTTCCAAATCAGGGACCTCACTTATGGTGCCTTTTCTGGGGTTTTGCCTTGGGGCGAATATCGATCTCAAGAGCGCACTCAGCTCATGTGGGCTGGGGCTAATTTTGTTCTTGATCTTTACCTTGATTAATAACATCCCCATGTTGTTAGTTGACCGATTCTGTCTGAAACAAGACGGGCATGCTTCTGCGGCGATTTGTTGTGTAGCCGGGTTATCCATAACGGTACCTCAACTTATGGCAGAGGTCGATCAGGCATATCTGCCTTATGTTGAGAGTGCCCGCGCACAAATTGCATTCGCAGTTGTTGCCAGCGCAATTGTCACTCCAGTTCTTGTGAAAAAGCTGAAACGATCTCGTGGATCAGTTTCTGAAAATATGCTTAACAAATTCGAATTGTAGGAGGCTACTAATGAAAATTTTAGGGATCAGTTGCGGAAGAAGAATGAGCAATTCAGAAATCCTTGTTAAAGAAGCTTTAATGGGTGCTGAGGAGCTTGGTGCCGAAGTAGAACTTGTGCGTCTTAATGATTTACATATTAAACCTTGCACCGGTTGTAATGCTTGTGTAGTGAGTCTGCTTGAAAAGTGTGGCTCAGGAGACTGTGTGATAAAGAATGATGACTATGGATTTATTGATGAAAAATTAATGGAATGCGACGGATTAATCTTGAGCTCAGCCATTTATGAAAAGAGTCCTAACGGATTATTGAAGATTCTGAATGACCGGATGGGGCCTTCTCATGACATTGCTTTCCGGATGATTGCCAAGAAGCAACGCGAGGAAAGAGGGATTACTACCGGCAAAGGCCCGGATGAAAGAAGCTTTAAAACAAGAGTAGCTTCTCTTATTGCTGTAGGAGGAAGTGAGTGGGACACACTCGCATTGCCGATGCTCCACCTTTTTACGTTGCCGATGCAAATTAATGTAATAGATAAAATGCTGGTCAATTGGGTTGGCTTACCTGGAGCAGTTGTGTTCAGGGAGGAAGAACTTAAGAGAGCAAGACAATCCGGTCGTCATGTGGCTGAAACACTCATGAATCCAGAAACGGAAGCGAAGTATATTGGCGAACCTGGTTTATGTCCAATCTGTCATTCCAAACTCATAGAAATCAGAAATCATGATGATAATTATCCAGCAATATGTGGAATTTGCGGGGTCAGGGGGACTCTGGAGGTGGAAGACGGCAAAGTAAGATTTGATATCGCCGAGGAAGATAGAGCACATTCCCATGTTCTAATCTCCGGAAAGCTTGGCCACGCAGATGAATTATATCAAGTTTCTTTAAAACGTAATCCAAAGGCTGACGAATTGCCTGAACGGTTGAAGAAGTACAAAAATTATTTAGCTTATTCCAGACCTGAACGGGATTAATGCTCTCAAGAGTAGTACTAGTCTTCTAGTGAAAGGAGTTCATTTATGATTGAATTGCCACGAATTAACGGTCTCGGATTTTTTGAAATTCGACTGGAGTCTATTGGAGGCTTGGGAGCTAACCTGGCGGGTAAAATGCTCGCAGAAGCGGGAGTCGTCGGAGCGGGGCTGAACGGCGTAAGCTTCTCGTCTTATGGATCAGAGAAAAAGGGCTCTGCTGTAAAGGCCCACATCCGGTTCTGTGATTTAAACACGCATATCCGTGATACTTCGCCGGTAGAGCGTCCCCATGTGGTTGGGGTGTTCCACGAAGCGCTTGTCAAGACCGTTAATGTCACCAGCGGGATTAATGAAGACAGCACTGTTCTTGTGAACTCGGCCAAGACGCCGGAAGAACTCAAAGAGCTGCTGAAGATGAAAGCCGGAACCATTGCTGTGATCGACGCGACAAGCATCGCACTGAAAGAGAAAAACCGTGTAAACATGGCGATGCTGGGTGCCCTGTTCCGGCTCTGCCCATTCCTGGATACTGAAACGATGAAGGGCGTTATTGAGAAATCGCTCGGCAAAAAATATCCGCAGGCTGTACAATCGGCTATTACGACTTTTGAGCGCGGCTACAATGAAGTGAAGTTTATGCACTTCGAGCTGGAGGCAGGGGACAGCATGCCTGAATATGTGCGTTCCGACATTTCGCCGTTTGGCTATGAAACTCAGCCTATAGGCGGTACGATCATCAATCCGGGAAGCAGCTTTCTCAAGAACCTGAGCATTTCCCGTTCCGGAATGATTCCGGCTTATGAAAATGAGTCCTGCATTAACTGTGCACAGTGTGACACCGTCTGCCCTGACCAGTGTTTTGTGTGGGAAGAACGGCTTGACCGCAAGGGGCGCTCACAGATGTTCCTGCGGGGCATCGATTATCAATATTGCAAGGGTTGCCTGAAATGCGTAGGCGCCTGCCCGACCTCGGCACTCTCAAGCATGCGCGAGAAGGAAGGCTATGCCGACAGCCATACGGTGCATCATCCATTCGATCTCATCACGCAAGCGTAAATCTGGTTAGAAAGGCGGAATGAACAATGGCTATTGATTATGAAAAAGAAATAGGTTCTGCCAAAGTAGAACAGAAATTCCTATATGAATCAGGCAATGAGATGGCGGCCTATGCTGCGCATCAGATCAACTATCATGTCATGGGGTATTTCCCGATCTCGCCATCGACAGAGGTTGCCCAATTCCTCGATTCGATGAAAGCCAGCGGCCAGCATGACATTATGCTCGTGCCCTCAGATGGTGAGCACAGCTCGGCAGGTATCTGTTATGGCGCTTCTACAGCCGGCGGACGCGTATTTAACGCCACCAGTGCGCAAGGCTACATGTACATGCTTGAGCAGCTGCCTGTACAAGCCGGTACGCGGATGCCCATGGTTATGAACCTGATTTGCCGCTCCATCTCCGGACCGCTGAACATTCACGGGGACCACTCCGATTTGTATTTTGCACTCAATACCGGCTGGCCGATTCTGATGTGCCGTGACCCGCAGTCGGTCTACGACATGAATCTGATGGCACTGAAGCTGGCTGAGCATGTCAAAGTCCGCCTGCCGGTTATGGTAGCTTCGGACGGATATTTCACTTCTCACCAGAAGCGCCGCGTACAGGCTTTTGCGCACCGCGCAGATGTGCATAAATTCGTAGGCGAACAGCCGCCAGCCGGCTCAACCGATACCCTTGACCGCAACAATCCGGTTACTGTTGGTCCTTACATGAATGAACCGGATTATATCAATAATCGCTATCAGCAGTCTGTGGCCATGTACAATGCCGGTGAAGTGTTCGAAGAGATCGCTCAGGAATTTGCTGATCTGACCGGACGCCATTATGAGGTGATTGAGCAGTACCGGATGGGGGATGCCGATGTGGCTGTCTTCCTGATGAATTCCGCGTCCGAGATCATTAAGGATGTTGTGGATCAGTTGCGACTGCAGGGAGTCAAAGCCGGAGCGATTTCACCGAACATGATCCGTCCGTTCCCGCAGAAGCAGATCGCGGAAGCACTGAAGAATGTCAAAGCCATTACTGTTGGTGACCGTGCGGATTCCTTCGGCGGACACGGCGGCAACATGGTTAACGAAATCAAGGCAGCGCTGTTCACTTACGGGAATACAACGACTAAAGTCATCAGCCGGATTTACGGATTAGGCGGCAAGGACTTCTATGCTGAAGATGGCCATCATTTCTTCCAGCTGGCGTTGGATGCTGTTGTTGCTGACCGTGTTGAAGTACCGTTTGATTACTACGGCCACAATCCTGGTGAACCGGAAAAGGCACCGCAGCGCCTGCTTAAGCCGATGAATTTCGATTTGTTGAAGACGGGCCTCATTACTGTTACTAAAAATGAAGAAACCGGAAAGCTGGCCGTGAAGATTCCCCCGATCCGCAGTTTGATGAAGAAACCAAGACGCCTGGCTCCGGGTCACGGCACATGCCCGGGCTGCGGAATTTTCTCGGGTCTTGAGCTGTTCTTCAGGGGAATTGAAGGAGATATCGTTGCGCTGTACCATACAGGATGCGCAATGGTTACAACAACCGGCTATCCTTATTCGTCGCACAAGTCAACGTTCATCCATAACCTTTTCCAGAACGGTGCGGCTACGTTGTCCGGGGTGGTAGAAATGTTCTGGGAACGCAAACGCCGCGGAGAGCTGGATGGACTGGGCCTGAGGAATGACTTTACTTTCGTTATGGTAACAGGCGACGGAGGTATGGATATCGGGATGGGACCAGCCATTGGTGCTGCACTGCGTGGACATAAAATGATTATCATCGAGTATGATAATGAAGGTTATATGAACACTGGTGCACAGCAGTCTTATTCAACACCGCTCGGTCACCGGACTTCTACTTCAAGCATCGGCAAGACCCAGCAGGGTAAAGTCACCCAGCATAAAGATACTGCCCAGATCATGGCAGCCACTAATATTCCTTATGTATTCACCGGCTGTGAAGCCTATCCGCAGGATCTGCTCAAAAAAGCAGCTAAGGCCCAATGGTACGCGCAGAATGAAGGTCTGGTCTACGGCAAGATTCTGATTGCCTGCCCGTTGAATTGGATGACCGAAGACAAGGATGGGACGGATATTGTATCCTTGGCGGTGGAATCCTGCTTCTTCCCGCTGTATGAAGTGGAACAAGGCACAACGACCATTACGTACAATCCGGAAAACAAGGACAAACGTATTGAAGTCTCTGCCTGGCTGAAGACGATGGGTAAGACCCGCCATCTGCTCAAGCCTGAGAACGAACCGGCTCTGCGCAGCTTTGAGAGCGAAGTTCAGCGCCGCTGGAGTCGTCTCAAAGCGAAACACGAGCATTCTGAATTGTAAATATAGTTTTTTAAACATTACACTTATCGATATTTTGATTCGGAAGTGGATGATTTGCTCAAGGGAGTATATCTGAAGATCGAGAAGAGCGGATACAGTGGGAGATAGCGAAGGAGCTGGGGATCTCACGGAGTAATGTTTCGAGAGTGAATTTAAGAAACAAAGTCTGGGAATAGATTAATACCTGTAAGGACAGTGGATTCGTCGGTTTACGTTACTTTATTTATATAGTGTAGAAGTTAAAAATCATGATAAAGAAGCAACTTATCTGCGGATAAGTTGCTTTTTGGCGATACGTCATTCTTTAGCTAGTTCGGCTCTTTTATTATTCAGAGCGGTTCTGCTCAATCATTAGGTTGTACCTCTTCACAAGCAGCTTGTTGAAAAAATAAAAACATAACCCGTTAAGGAATCCTATTACGGTTGAACTGAATGCCGAGATTAGATATCCTTCATTTTCTACATTTGAAACAAGATTAATGACAATAATTGAAAGAATGAGACTGAAAGCAAAACCTCCCAAGGAGAAATATAACAAATTGAGTAGAAAAACTCCTCTTCGCTTCTTAATCAAGCTTTCAATAAAATCATTTAAATAGATAATAAGTAAAATACCATAAACTAATAATAGGGCAATAAGCCCATAGAAACCAGCAGGTGGTGGCTTATCCGCAAGAGCAAAAAAGATGACAGTCCAAAAAAAGAAGAATGTGAAGAAATTTATCGTTTTAATTTTTTTAAACAGCTTCAGGTCCATAACATTGGTAAACCTCGCTTTTTAGTTTTTTAACAAGAGAACTGTTTATTCTATTATTACCTGTCTATTTTATCAAAACAACATAATTATTTCTGAAATAGATTCATTTTTTTATACATTTTCATGAATTTGCAAAATTAAGTGATGAATTAATTTCAGTTTATTCAAAACTTGTGTAAATATTGTAATTCTTTTCTGAAAAAATTGTAAATGTTTCAGAAAAAAATGGGAGTATAGTGTGATAGTACAAAAAACAGCTGACTGTATTTCTATTCTCCGCATCATTGGTTTTAGTATTCAGAGAGTATAGCTTTTCATTATTTTCAGGAAGGATTTGATTAATGATGAGTAAAAGTAATTTTTTTAGATTTGAGCGTAAAAATGATGATTTTCCGTTCTACAGTGAACTGCAATCCCCTACTCTAAATTTGAAAACCAGCCTAATATTTCTGATAGCTGTTGCTGCAGGTTTTGCATTGTTTCTTATTGGGTTTGGAGGTACTTATGGACATCCTTTTATAAATGTGATTTTCCCATTAGCAGCAGTTATCTTTGTTGCACGGAGTCAGTGGACATTACTTTTCAGAAAATTAGTTGCTAAAGATATTATATTAATTCTTGGGACGTACATTGTAAATCTTATTGTGACCTATGGTGTTGGTTTTATTATTACGAAATTATTTAATTTTAGTGCAAATCCAGTGAGTGAAGGATTCAATGGTAATTTTTCCGATACAATTACGACGTTCCTGACAATGCTCCCGATGCTTTTTGGAGAAGAATTAATAACGATCCTTCCATTCTTAGTCATTTTGTACTTAGGAGTAAAAAAACTTAAACTGAACAGAAAGTCTGCGATTATCTTAGCGTGGATTGTAGTATCCATTATTTTTGGCGCATACCATTTACCAACTTATAATTGGAATATTGCACAAGCCATTCTCGGTATCGGCATTGTACGGATTGTTCTGCTCTATCCATACATTAAGACTAAAAACATTTGGACATCGTTTATAGTGCATGTGCTAAATGACTGGACACTTTTTGGATTTGCCTTTATGGTTTCAATGCATCATTGATTAGCGAATTCCATGTAAAAATTGTAATCTTTTTCTGAAAATACTGTAAACCATCCGGGAAATGATGGGATTATAGTGTGATAGTAAGAAAATGACTAAAAGGGGATCTTCAAAATGGAAACTCAAGTTAAAAAATTCACAACTAAAAAGCGGATGTCCGTACTTCTATTGTCAGCAGCACTGGCTGCAGTTGGCACAGCGGCGGCTTTACCCGTGTCTGTCGGATCAGTTCATGCTGCAGCCACTACTGCAACAATAACCTCCAGGGTGAATGTCCAGGTTAAAGGTAAAGCAATCGGGACTCAGGCTTTCCTAAGCCCATTAGGTAATACACTCATTCCGCTTAAAGACGCAGCGCAAGCATTAGGCGCAGTTGTTAAATACGATAACAAAAATCATAGTGTAGAGCTTACCCTGGGAGAGAATACTGTAAATTATTCATTGGATATCGACAGTGCACTTGTAAAGTTAAATGGAAGCGGTCTGGGACAAAGATATGAAGCTCAGGTAATCGGAGGAACTTCTTTTGTTGCAGTGCAAGCCTTGGTTGAACCTTTCGGATATTTGGCCCAATGGAACGGACAAACCCGTACTGTCAATATCACGAATGCAGGAATGAATGAACTGACTATAACTGCCGGTAAACTCCAGTCTTCTAATTCCCATAAGGATGTAACCATCAATATCGTATATCCAGTTGTATCGCAGCTTGCGAATCAAAATGCCGAAGCGGCAATTAATAAAGCGGTGAAAGCTCAGGCACAGAAGTTTCTAGATGCCTCGGAAAAACAACTGGCTAAGTCTGGTGCTCCAGCGGAAGGAGCGACATACGATTTCGAACTGGCCTACAAGGTGACTTACAATCAAAATGGAGTGATTAGCTTCCTGCTTACCAATTATCAATACCTCGGCGGAGCTCATGGAGGCGGCTCACAAACAGGTCTTACTTACTCTCTGCAGGATGGTACGACAATGAAGCTGGGAGATTTGCTGAAATCCAATAGCAATTACAGTCAGGTTATTAAGAAATCACTTCAAGAACAAGTCCAAAAAGGTACTGAGTCTTCTATCTACTCTATTGACCTGTTCAATAAGTTAACTAAAGATTCTAATGCATACCTGGATAACTTCTACTTGACTAATGCAGGATTCACTGTGTTTTTTGTTCCAGGTGATATAGCAGAAAGTGTTGTAGGCAGTCCTGAATTCAAATTCACATGGGCTCAGTTCCTTTCGAATAATGCGGATCCGTTCGCTGCTTATTAGGTCGGTTTTTGACTTCAATCGTTTTTTTTCATCGTTACTTTATCACAAAAGAGTTTTTTTAAAAGCAACTTGCCAACTGGGAAGTTGCTTTTTTTGTTGAGTTAAGTAGGGAAGACTAAATGATTGCCTAGCATTCAAAATTGACCATGTACCGGAAACTTGCGGAGCCGCGACCACTCCTGCTGCAGTTTTTTAATAGGAATGGAAATGAGAGGGGGCTATTCCGGGGAGATTTATATAAATTCAAAGATAAAATCCTATATGAGATAGAAACAATCCTTTTTGCGGTAGTTGCTAGCCAACATGTCTTATAGACTAGTTAATGCAAGGAGTCCCGTATAATTTTTGAACGAGGACTTTGCATATTCAGTCAAAAGAAGGAGAGAAAATTCATATTATGAACACAGTAACACAGATAAACAACAGCAAAGACAAGCAGACGCATTTTATTCTCAACGGTAATCTTTGGAATATTATGGTCCAGTTATCATGGCCCGCTATCATCGCAATGGTCCTCTATGGCTTAAATGCGGTTATTGCCGCTGTATTTGTGGGAAGGTTTGTCGGAGAGGAAGCACTGGCTGGGGTTTCGGTAGCTTATCCATTAACCCAGATCAGCTTGGGACTGGGCTCCTTGATTGGGGTGGGTGCCGGTTCTGCTTTAAGTTTAGCCCTCGGCAGGCAGGACAAAGATATGCAGAAGCGTTTGATGGGGAATGTTAATTATCTGTCCATCCTTGTAACGCTTGTCTATATGGTATTGGGTTTGCTTTTCTCTACACAGCTGGTGCGAATCATGGGAGGAGAAGGGGAAACTCTGGCTCTTGGAGACAGCTATTTTAGAATTACGGTGATTGGTTCATTTTTCTGGATTTATGGACTGGCTGCCAACATGATTGTACGTGCCGAAGGGAAAATGAAATCGGCAGCCGTGGTAATGGGCATTGGACTGGCAGTTGATGTATTGTCCAATTATATTCTGGTAGCCTGGCTGGATTTTGGAGTAGAGGGTGCTGCCTGGGCTACAAATATCGGGATGCTGGTCTACACCTTGCTGGGATGGATTTATTTTGGCAAAGGATTTGCCTCATTCCGAACGAATGTCTTTGCAATCTATCGGGATGCTGCCACAATCAAATCCATAATTGGTCTGGGAATGTCCTCTTTCATTATGAACTTTATGAATCTGGTACAGGCTGTTGTAGTATTTAATGCACTGTCGAGATACGGGACTACAGCAGATATTGCATTTTATGGAGTGGTTTTTCGTGTATTCACCTTCCTGTTGACGCCGATATTCGGATTAATGCGCGCCTTGCAGCCAGTCATCGGCATAAATTTTGGAGCAGAACAGTATGAGCGCGCCATCAAAGCCTATAAAATATTCACACTCGTTTCCATGCTGCTGACTTTGCCTTTCTGGATAATTTCCATGATCTCGCCGGCTTCCATTCTGGGGCTAATGCTGCCGGATCAAATCTTTAAGACCAGCGAAATGTTATATTTCCGGTTGAACATGGCGGTTCTGCCGTTATTGTCGCTCATTTTTATGGCCATGACCTTTTTCCCTGCGATTAATAAAGGGAAGCCGGCAGCCGTTATCGGCATCACCAGACAACTTGTTTTTTATGTGCCAGTGATGCTTGTTTTGCCAAGATGGTTAGGCGTCTCCGGAGTATATTGGGGTTCGCTTGTAATTGATTCTGTGGTTGTAGTGTGGACGGTAATCCTGGTAACTAAGGAATTCACCCGGCTCAGAGCTAAGTCCAAGCTAGCCAGGACTTACAATATGTGAAGGCAAGATGCTGGAACTTCTGCTTTGCCTGGATGGCCGATTTAATAGATATACCCTAAAAGAGCCTTGGAATTATAAAGGCTCTTTTTTGTGCTACTGGTTGACATTATAAACAAAAAGAAAGTATGATATTTTAAATCGTAATAATTACGAATAAAAACAATGTGTATTTGAATTGATTTGTGGATAATGAATGGTCACAAGCGGACTCTATCGTTCCTCTCGAGAACTTCGAGCGGCAATTAGAGCAGGTTGAACTGGATTCAGAAAGGATCTTTTGGATTTCTTGAAAATAACCATTTTAAAGGAGCTTCAATAAATAATGAATAAAAGCAGCACCAATCAACGTCTACCCAGAGCAAAAGGGATTGATATGGGTACCTATTATACACCCAAAGAATGTGCCAAAAAGGTTAGACATCTCGTCCTACCCGATATGAATCGAAAGATTGTCGAAGAATTCATCACAATCTTAGGTATGAGGGAAAGATTTGAAGAGCATCGAGTTCCCATTCCCAATAAAGTGGTTATGTATGGTCCACCGGGCACAGGGAAAACACTGACGGCATTTTATATGGCTCAAATGCTGGAGCTTCCACTTATCCTGGTTCGACTTGATGCAATTATTCACAGCCATTTGGGCGAGACTGGAAGTAATATCCGGAAAATATTTGAGTATGCCAAAGCATCTCCTTGTGTTCTTTTCCTGGATGAGTTTGATGCCATTGCAAGAACACGGGAGAGTAATGACGAGGTTAAAGAAATGGCTCGTGCGGTGAATACACTGCTGCAATGTCTCGATGATTTTGGTGACAATAGCATTTTTGTAGCAGCGACGAACCTAGAAAATGAACTGGATAGAGCTATTTGGAGAAGGTTTGATACAAAAATGATTTATGCTAACCCGGATGAATCAAGTAGGCGTCAATATGTCGAACTGTTAATTAATGACTTTGAAAGTGAAGCTGGGCTGCTGGAGGAAACATGCGAACGTCTTTCCGGTTGCAGTTTTGCTGATATTGAACAAATTGTCCTGAAAGCGAAACGTAAGGCGATCATAGAGCATTGTCTGCTAAAAAGTGAGCATATTGTTCTTTCTTATGAAGAATACAATCCTTCCTTGAACTAAATGTGGGATTATAAATACAGGAAATTGTAATTGGAACAATTCAACGAAAAAAAAGAACCCCAGCGACGGAATTTTTAATCGCTTGGGTTCTTTTTAAATTCATCAACTGATATTAGGTGTAGATTCTCTTAGGATGAGTTTGGTATAAATATGAGAAACCTGATAGGGTTGCTTCGGATCATGAATTCGGGAAAGTAGCATTTCAGCTGCTTTGACACCCATCTGATTACTATAAATATGAACAGTGGTGAGATGGGGTTCTACAATGCTTGATTCAGGACCATTATCAAAACCACAAATGACGAGGTCATTAGGAATGGAAAGCATATTTTTGAGTGACTTCATAAAGGTAACCGCAATATAATCGTTAGCACACACGAAAGCAGAAGGAAGCTGATTGATTTGGCTTAGCTTAGCATCTGCCCACTCCGGACTCGAAAAAAATAGTCGATCGTCATCGAGAATACATTGTGAGAGATCGAGATGAATCCCAGATTCTATCAATGCGCGATTAAAGCCCACCCATCTTTCATTAAAACTCCTACAGTGATTATAGTCCCCGATGAACCCCAGTGATGTGTAACCGCCATCAATTAACTTTTTTGTAAGTTGATATGTGCTGTGTTCGTTTTCCATGAGAAGTACATCTGCTTGGAATTCAGGGTAGCAGATATCGGCAGAGCAGTCGATGAAAATAGTTGGAATGCCTAGACTTGTAATCAGCTTACTATATTCGGAATTGAACAACTCAATACAAATAATTCCGTCTACATTGGCGACATCAAAATTATTTGGAAGAGACAAGGACTCCTGATCAATGTCTCTTATAATGTGCATGGATAAATTATATCCTTCTGCACTGATTCGTTTCTCCATGCCACTGATCAGTTTCGATCCAAAGTGGGAAGTGTTAGGTAAGTTTTCTGTTAATAAAGCGATGTTTCCAGAGTTTCTTGGTTGAACACTCTCGGTGTCCATAAAAGCAAATTGTTTATATTTTAACTCTATCGCTTTCTTTATAACCTTGTTTCTGGTTTCATCAGGTATACCATTCGTTCCATTTAAGGCTTTGGAAGCTGTATTTCTAGAGATTCCTAAAGCATCCGCGATGTCTTGTATGGTTACTTTTTCCCTGGCCATCTATGTAATTCACCTCTATATTCTTGTTCTTAACCTTCGCCACAAATAGTGTACTATTTGTCATGATTCCAACTCTCTTTAATGTATATTAGTTTACTCAAAATAGCAATATAATATTTACAAATGCACAATTCAGTTTACATTTTACCAGTGGGTAAGTGTGCGAAAAAGGTAGTTTTGTTTTCGTTTTAATGAGAATATGTTGACTTAAAGTATGCAATCCTATTTAAATTGGCTGTATTTGTAATTTTGTAAAATTTAAAGCGTCATTTATGAACAAAATATTTTGTCATATGCACATAAATATTTTTACAAAATGTATTGACGAACGATTAAGTGTTTGGTAAATTGTAAAAGCAGCAGGACATAAGCCAATTGAAAGCCCTTACTGCATCAAGATATAAACATTGATAAGAACGGAGGTAAAGGCATTGCAAAACCTAATAGAAGCTGAACACAGAACAATGGTGACCAAACATAAGAGCTCCTTACTAGACTATCTAAAGAAATACTACTTTCTTTATATTTTGCTCGCACCAGCTGTGATCCTGACCCTGATTTTTAAATACGGTCCTATGTATGGTGCGATTATCGCCTTTAAAGATTTCAGCCCAATCAAAGGGATTATGGGGAGTGAATGGGTAGGCTTGTACAACTTCGAGAAATTCCTTTCATCCCCCAACTTCGAAGTTATCTTTATGAATACGCTTAAATTAAGTTTCTTCGGATTAATTCTGAGTTTTCCAATCCCAATCCTGCTTGCGTTGATGTTAAATCAAATTCGCCGTGCAGGCGTCAAAAAGAACATTCAGTTGTTCTTGTATGCACCTAACTTTATTTCTGTTGTCGTTGTGGTCGGGATGTTGTTTATCTTCTTGTCCCCAACGGGACCGATTAACCAGTTTTTTACCTGGCCTAAAGGTGAACCAATCATGTTCATGTCTCGTCCGGAGTACTTCCGTTCGATCTACATTCTTTCTGATATTTGGACCGGAGCCGGTTGGGCATCCATTATTTATGTAGCAGCACTTGCTAATGTCGATCCTGAGTTACATAATGCAGCCAATCTTGACGGCGCTAATCTTCTACAAAGAATACGCCATATCGATTTGCCAACCATTCGTCCAATTATGGCTATTGTATTTATCCTTGCAGCTGGTGGGATTATGTCCATTGGTTTCGAAAAAGCCTATCTCATGCAAACGGCGATGAACTTGCCAACCTCAGAAATCATTCCGACTTACGTTTATAAAATTGGTTTGCAGTCGGGCGATTATGCCTATTCAGCCGCAGTAGGGTTGTTTAACTCTATCATCAACATCGTCTTGCTCGTCACCGTTAACTTCACCGTGAAGAAACTGAATGAGGGCGAAGGTCTTTACTAAGAAAGGAGCAACAAGCTATGCCCATTAAACATTCCGGATTAGATCGCTTTATCGTCGTGCTGAACGCGATCTTCCTGACACTGGCTGTACTTATCATTGTACTTCCTTTGATTTATGTAGTGATTGCATCGTTTATGGATCCATCAGTTCTGCTCAGTAAAGGATTATCATTCAACCTTTCGGACTGGTCATTAGAAGGGTATATAAAAATTCTTTCTAATCCGGCCATGATCCGAGGTTTTGGAAACTCTGTTTTATACTCTGTTTCATTTGCTATGCTTACCGTTCTCGTCTCAATCTGTGCAGGGTACGCACTGTCTGATGACAGGCTCAAAGGAAAAGGATTCTTCATGACCTTGTTTATTATCACCATGTTCTTTGGAGGTGGGCTTATACCTACATACCTGCTCGTTAAGAACCTTGGTCTGCTTGATACAGTCTGGGCGGTGATTATTCCAGGGGCAGTCAATGTATGGAACATCATTCTCTCTAGAACTTTCTTCAAAGGAGTACCGAATGAAATGAAGGAAGCCGCTAATGTCGACGGAGCTTCGGAGATGCGGATTTTCTTCAGTGTCGTATTACCGCTCTCCAAACCGATTGTTTTCGTGCTCGCTCTTTATGCTTTTGTGGGCCAGTGGAATTCCTACTTTGACGCCATGATCTATTTAGATAATCCGAATCTTCATCCACTGCAGCTCGTGTTGCGGTCCATCTTGATCCAGAATCAGGTAGATCCGGGCATGATCAGCGATCAGCTCGCCATGGCGGAAATGAAACGATTGTCTGAAATCATCAAGTACGCTGCCATTGTTGTTTCCAGTTTGCCACTTATTGTTATGTATCCGTTCTTCCAGAAGTACTTTGAAAAAGGTGTTATGGTCGGTTCCCTTAAGTAGGAAACAGGCTGCACATAGATAAAGATTAATTCATTCATATCTAATTTGGAGGTCATACCCTATGAAAAGAATTAAGAAATCAAGAGTATCAACGAAAGTAGCTTCTGCATCTGTACTTGCTTCGTTTATGTTCCTTACTGCATGCGGTGGCGGAGGAGGAGGGGGAAGTGCAGCTAGTAAAGAACAGGACGCCAGCGGTAAAGTAACTTTGAACTTTATTACGCAAAGCTCTCCACTTGCACCCGTTGATCCAAATGAAAAACTGATTAATAAGCGTCTTGAAGAAAAGACGAATGTTCATATTAATTGGAAGAATTTCACGAAAGACGTATTTGTTGAAAAAAGAAACCTGGCTGTGGCAAGCGGCGATCTTCCTGATGCAATTTTTAATGCGGACTATAGCGACTATGAGCTGCTCAAGCTTGCTAAAGATGGTGCCATTATTCCGCTGAATGAGCTTATCGAGAACAATATGCCCAACTTCAAAAAGGTGCTGGAAGAAGCACCGGAATACAAGAGTATGATTACGGCACCAGACGGTAATATTTATGCCTTTCCGTGGATCGAAGAGCTGGGCAATGGCAAAGAAAGAATCCAGGCGGTAGACAGTATGCCTTGGATCAATGTGGAATGGCTTGAGAAGCTGGGCCTTGATATGCCTACAACAACAGAAGAATTAAAAGAAGTATTAATTGCCTTCAAGACAAAAGATCCAAATGGCAATGGTAAGGCTGACGAAATTCCTTTGTCCTTTATTAACAAGCCTGGAGCAGAAGATCTGGTTTTCCTATTTGCTTCATTCGGATTGGGGGAGAACCCCGACCACGCGGTTGTAAGCAATGATGGGAAGGTAATATTTACGGCGGCACAAGATGATTACAAAGAAGCCGTTTCTTTTATTAACGAGCTGTATAAAGAAGGACTCATTGATATTGAAGCCTATACACAGGACTGGAGTACTTACCTTGCAAAAGGGAAGGATCAGAGATACGGACTTTACTTCTCATGGGATAAAGCCAACATCACTGGAGCAAATGACATTTACGAGGTTATGCCTCCACTTGCTGGACCAGATGGTGAAGTTAACGTAACAAGAACGAACGCGCTTGGTTTGGGCAGAGGTAAGATGGTTGTTACTAGCGCCAATAAGAACTTAGAAACGACAGCGAAATGGGTTGATCAACTCTACGATCCGATTCAATCTGTACAGAACAACTGGGGAACGTATGGAGACGATAAACAGCAAAATATCTTCGAATTTGATAAAGAAAAAGAAATGCTGAAGCATTTGCCGCTGGAGGGTGCAGCTCCTGTAGAACTACGTGAGAAAACAAGTGTCGGTGGGCCCTTAGCTATCCTTGATTCCTATTATGGCAAATACACAACCATGCCGGATGATGCCAAAGGCAGAATGGATATTATCAAGAACATCATGGCGCCTAAAATGAAAGCAGAAAACGTAATGCCGAGTGTATTCCATTCTATTCAAGAGCTTGATCGCCTTACGACAATTGAGACGGATCTGTTTGCCTACGTGCTTAGAATGCGTACTGAATGGTACCAAAATGGTAAAGTCGAAGCGCAGTGGGATGAATATTTGAAAGAATTGGACCGTCTGGGCCTGCAAGAATGGCTTGAAATTAAACAAGGCGGCTATGACAGAGCAAGCAAATAATAAACTATAAATAATATGCGGTAAATGCCGTGTTCGGGAGTAAAGGAGAAAACAATAATGTCTACGATTGCGAAACAAAATTACCGCGGAGTGTATCATTTTTCCCCTAAGGAAAAGTGGATGAATGATCCAAACGGAATGGTTTATTTTGAGGGTGAATATCATTTGTTCTTCCAGCACCATCCAGGTGGAATGACTATGGGCGCTATGCACTGGGGCCATGCGGTCAGCAAGGATCTGGTTACATGGGAGGAGCTGCCTATCGCTCTTGCTCCAGATGAGTTAGGTATGATTTTTTCCGGCAGTGCCGTAGTTGACTGGAATAATACGACTGGATTTTTTGAAGATAAACCAGGTCTAGTAGCGATTTTTACACACCATTTGGATATGCCGGAAGGCAAGCCAGCCATTCAGCGTCAAAGCTTGGCTTATAGTAAGGATAACGGAAGAACCTGGACGAAATATGATGGAAACCCGGTGCTTGAACATGATACATTCATTGATTTCCGTGACCCGAAAGTATTTTGGAATAAAGATACTAATCAATGGGTGATGATTGTAGCTTGTGGTCAAACGGTGTGTCTATATCATTCTCCTGATCTGATGAACTGGACATTTGCCAGTGAATTCGGAGAAGGAATCGGTTCTCATGACGGGGTATGGGAATGCCCGGACTTGTTCCCGCTGGCCATTGATGGCGATCCTTCGAACACGAAATGGGTGATGCTAGTGAGCATCGGTGCGGATCCCGCTTTTGTGGAAGGATCAAGAACACAGTATTTTACAGGGGGTTTTGATGGAGAAGTGTTCACGCCAGATGAAGATTCGATAAAAGTCCGCTGGCTTGATTATGGAAGAGATAACTATGCAGGTGTAAGCTGGTCCGATATACCGGCGGAAGATGGAAGAAGGCTATTTATCGGCTGGATGAGCAACTGGATGTATGCTAACAAGACACCAGCAGAAGAATTCCGTGGCGCGATGACAATTGCAAGAGAACTTCAGCTCGAATCAAGACAAGGGGGAACCTTTCTTGTGCAGAAACCGGTCCAAGAGTTGGAATCAGCTCGTGTACAAGTCCTTTCCATAAAAAATGCAACGGTGCAAGAAATCAATACTCTTCTTAAAGAGATTCACTTGGAATCTTATGAGATTATAGCTGAGTTCGCTCGGGGTAAATCTGTAGGTTTCAAGGTAAGAGTTGGTGCGGATGAACAAACAGTGATCGGTATCAACGGTGAGACAGAGGAACTTTATGTAGACAGGAAGGCTTCGGGCCAGCATGATTTCCATGAACATTTCGTAGGACATCATTCAGCCAAACTCGCAGCGCTTGATGAGTCAAATGATCTCCGTATTTATGTGGATCGCTCTTCCGTTGAGGCGTTTAGTAATGGAGGCCAGGCAGTGATTACGGATCTTATATTCCCTGGACTAGAATCTAAAGGTATTGCTGTGTTTGCAGAAAATGAGAATGACTTGCTGATTTCCCTGGATATCTATGAGCTTACTCTCTCTGCTGAGCAAGACAAGAATTAGTCACCGAGAGGAGTCTTGTATATGCGTATAGGAGCGATTGAAGCTGGCGGAACGAAGTTTATATGTGGCATCGGGAATGAAAATGGGATCATTGAAGATCAGATCAGTTTCCCGACAGAACATCCTGAGTTGACGTTGCCCAAAGTTATTCAATATTTTCAAGACAAACCAGTAGAAGCTATCGGAATTGGATCGTTTGGTCCAATCGATATACGCCCAGATAGCCCGACGTATGGTTACGTTACAACAACACCAAAACCAGGTTGGGGAAATTACGATATGCTGGGCACTTTGAAAAGAAACTTTTTGGTTCCCTTTGGCTGGGACACGGACGTCAATGCAGCGGCATTTGGTGAAGCCAAATGGGGCGCAGCCCAAGGGTTATCCAGCTGTTTGTACTATACAGTTGGCACAGGTGTTGGTGTGGGAGTGTATTCAGAAGGCAAACTTATTCATGGTCTTGTGCATCCTGAAGGGGGTCATGTTCTTACAAGACGCCATCCTGAAGATGAATTCCCAGGGGGATGTCCCTATCATGGGGACTGCCTAGAAGGGATGGCGGCAGGTCCTGCTATTGAAGCAAGGTGGGGGAAGAAGGGACATGAACTTCCTATAGATCACCTTGCATGGGAAATGGAAGCATTTTATATTGCGCAGTCGATTACGGGTGCTATATTGCTTAACTCTCCTCAGAAAATCATTCTGGGTGGTGGTGTTATGCAGCAGTCACAATTGTTTCCACTTATTCGGCAGGCCGTGCTACAGAACCTGAACGGTTATGTCAGCTCAAGTACTATTTTGGAACACATAGATGAGTATATCGTTCCACCAGGACTAGGCCAACAGGCGGGATTATGTGGTGCTCTCGCTCTTGGACTCACAGCACTGGAAAGTCAGAGTTCTGCTCAATTGTAAAAGAATATAGAGAGGAGGTCAGTGCAATGAATTGGCCTCCTTCTTATTTTACAATAAAAGAAATGATTGATGATAGAAAAAGAGGGTGAAGAGGATGGTTAATAAGGGAAAAGTAGTTTTATCCTTTCTCATGGCAACAGGATTTGTTATGACTTCCGCAGGCATATATGTAGCCAATCCCGGTATGGGTTGGGCTGCGCCCGCTGATCAGGAGGTAAGTAAACAAGCTAAGGAGGGGCTTTCTATTTTTGAAAGCGTAACCAAAACAAACACAAACTTGACAGGTTGGCAAATAAAAGGAAAAGGTAAGTTGGCGGATACTGTGGAAGGGATTTTACTGACTTCCGATCCACAAGAAAATGTAATGGCAATCTCCGAAACGGTGTCAGAGGATTTTATCTATGAAGCTGATGTCATGATCAAGGATATGCAAGCGGACGCGACCTTATTGTTCCGTTCTAATGAAGATGGCTGGGGTTCCTACATGCTCCAAATTGTTCCGAATGCAGGTATGATCCGCTTACGAGACGCAAGTGATGGTGAAGGGAAATTAAAAGAGGAGCGGAAGGTTACTGTTAAGGCAGGAGAGATCTATCATCTCAAGGTGAAAGCAGAGGGTTCATCACTGAAAGTATATTGGGACAATGAATATAAACCTGTGATTGAGGTTCAGGATGATGCGTATCGTACTGGTAAGCTGGGACTCAATGTATGGAATGGTTCTGTTTTGTTCCAAAATATTATCGTAAGCGACCTGAAAGGGAATTTGGGTGCTGTGGTTACAAATAAAGGACAATGGCAGCCTAATATCAACGGCAAAAAAGGAATGGCAGTAAACCAGATGAAGTCACAGCAAATTTATAATAAACAAGCTGCTGATTTTGTATATGAAGGAAATCTATCTCTTCGTCCTGATTCTGTTGCAGCGCTCGCCTTTCGTTCATCGGCTGATGGAACAAAGGGATATGAAACAGCCCTGACAAAGGAAGGAAATCAGGTTCGTGTAAGTCTGACGAAAGCTAACGGAACAACGATTGCAAGTTCACAGCATACCTATCCAAGTCAGGCCGGAGCAAAACATCATGTAGAGATAAAGGCGAAGGGAAACAGAATTCAGGTCTTTCTAGACGGATACACCCCGGCCGCAATCGATCTAACAGATAAAACCTATACCGATGGATATGCAGGAATCGTTGTTAAACAGGGAACAGCTTACTTCCAGGATACCTATGTGACGGATGCCAGCAATTATTATAGTGAAAAATATCGTCCTCAATACCACTATACGCCAATTCGTGGTTCTGCCAGTGATCCGAACGGACTTGTCTACTTCGAAGGTGAATATCATCTATTCCATCAGGACGGAGGCACTTGGGCACATTCTGTCAGTAAGGATATGCTGAACTGGAAGCGGCTTCCGATTGCGCTGCCGTGGAATGATCATGGGCATGTCTGGTCTGGATCAGCTGTGGCAGATCTGACGAATGCATCAGGTTTGTTCGGGGATTCAGGAGGTAAGGGGCTGATTGCCTACTACACTTCCTATAATCCCGATGGCCCGAATGGGAATCAGCGTATCGGTCTTGCATACAGCAAGGACCAAGGTCGTACTTGGGAATATTCCAAGACGCGTCCAATGGTTATCGGAAATCCAGGCGATAATGGAGGGGAGCCGGGAGGCTGGGATTTCCGTGATCCGAAAGTGATTCGTGATAATGACAATAACAGGTGGGTAATGGTTGTATCCGGTGGAGACCATATTCGTTTCTTTACTTCAATGAATCTACTTGATTGGACCCTAACAGATAGTTGGGGATACGGGGAATATGTTCGCGGCGGTGTATGGGAATGTCCGGATTTGCTTCAGCTTTCGGTAGACGGAACATCACAGAAGAAATGGGTTCTGATGATTAGTACAGGAGCGAATTCAAAAACACGCGGATCAGATGCTGAATATTTTGTGGGTCATTTAACAGCGGAAGGTAAATTCGTTAATGATAATCCGGCAGGGAAAGTTTTGCGAACAGATTTTGGAAAAGAATTCTACGCTTCAATGTCTTTTTCGAACATGCCAGATCATCGCAGTGTAATGATGGCGTGGATGACAAACTGGGACTATCCGTTTGCTTTTCCAACAACCCATTGGAAAGGCGTACTGTCAATCCCAAGAGAAGTCTCATTAGTAACGACAAAAGATGGGATTCAGCTCGCTCAAAGCCCGATCAAGGAGTTGGAAACGCTACGTAGTCAGCTGTATTCTACTGCTAACAAAGAGGTGAGTCCTTCTTCTCAGAATCTATTGAAAGGGGTTACCTCTGGTGCATACGAAATTGAAGCTGAAGTAGAAATTCCAGCAGGTAGTCAGGTTAGTGAATTTGGCTTTAACGTTCGTGTAGGGGGAAGTCAAAAAACGGTTGTTGGATATAAACCTGGTGAGGGTCGGATTTTCGTGGATCGGTCTGCATCTGGTTTGACGGATTTTTCGAGTCTATTTAATACAAGACATGAAGCGGCAATGCAAACGGAGAACAAGCGAGTTAAGCTGCGTATCCTTGTAGATGAGTCTTCTATTGAGGTTTTTGGCAACAACGGTAAAGTTGTTTTCTCTGACGTCATTTTTCCGGATCCAGCCAGCAGAGCTTTGAGTTTTTACACCAAAGGAGGCAACGTAAAAGTCGTATCTCTGAAGGTGAATCAGTTAGGCTCTGTATGGAATCAGGAGACGGGCTCAGCTACCAAGATAATGATGGATACAAGTGATCGCGAACTGAGCAAGGGGCAAAGCGACATACTTTTGGCGATGGTAGAGAATGGTACCGGTAATGGGGCACAGCCGCTTAAATGGAATTCCAGTAACAAGGATGTTGTTGAACTAAACGTGGTGGATAAATCCCAGGCAACCCTTGTAGCTAAAAAAGAAGGCGAGTCTATCATTACCGTCTCTACTCCAAATGGGAAGACATCCGCTAGCTTATTAGTTAAGGTATCTGGGGGCGAATTTCATACGAACTTAAGTGGGTGGACTAAAGATCTATCTGCAGCCTCCTGGGTCATTGGTGAAAATGGGATTCGTGGAAATTACTGGAGTGACGCGAATTATATCGCAGAGAAGCAGGCAGGAGATTTTACTTATGAAGCAGAGATGATGTTAGGGAAATCCGGAGGAGCAGGCTCTATGTTGTTCCGTGCCAGCGAAGATGGACGCAGCGGATACTACTTAAATCTGGATCCGAATATGAAGTCCATCCGTCTGTTTTATAAAATCGACGGCCGTTTTGAAGAACGTCAGATTCTAGCAAAAGTTCCGACGTTCATTCAGCCGGGTCAAACCTACAAAGTGAAAATCGAAGCGAAGGGCCCGCATATCGTGGTTTATGTGGATGGGCAGAAAGTGATCGACCTGCAGGACGGCACATTTGCAGAAGGCCGCTTTGGACTACATGTATTTGGCGGATATGCTTCATATCAAAACGTTAACGTGAGCGGAGAAACACCTGCCGATCTATACACTTCCAGTCTAGTAAATGCAGAACTACAGAAATCCCTTTATACAGCAAATCTCGCAAATGGTGAAGCTGTTACACTGAAGGCTGCGAATGATTTTACGGATCAGAAGTGGGTATTCGTGCCGACGGGGGACGATGCAGGCTCCTATTCTATTCGTACAACAGCCGGTCAGGCGCTTGATCTAGACACAGGGCAAAATAAAATCCAGTTATACCCTTATCTCGGATATAACAATCAGCGTTGGATTTTTCACAAAAATGATGATGGTACCGTAAGTATTATTTCTGCTCATCATAAGAAAGCGTTGGAAGTATCAGCGGATGGGTCGACACTGTCCCTTAGCGAGCTTGATCCTACTCTTGATCGACAAAAATGGGTAATTACCAATTAACCTGAGGATGATAGAAGCAATGGAAGGGGGAATAGCGTGTCTAAAAAGCAACTTGTCTGCGGATGAGTTGCTTTTTGTTTTGGCTGCATTTTATGTATTGACGGATATTGGAAATGTAAGTAGAATGTAAATTAGTTAAAACCTTAAAACTTTTGTAAAGAATTTTGGTGTTCTTGATAAAGGCAAAGCTGACATTCAGTGTGCAATTTTCAATCAGGACATAGAAATATCACGAAAGGTAAGGTTTTTTATTTACCTAAAAAGTTTAATCGTTTAAACTTTCGGGTGACGGAGGTATGGAAGCTAAGATGAATATACATGATGTAGCCAAAAAGTCGGGACTCTCTGTAGTGACCGTATCCAGGGTGCTTAACAATTTACCATCTGTACGGGAAGCTAATAGACAGAAAGTACTGAAAGCTATGGAGGAATTAAATTATCAGCCCAATTCAGCAGCGCGGAGTCTTGTGAGAGGCAAAACGGGAGTCATCGGGATGTCGATTACCAACTTTAACGACTCTTTCTATGACCGGGTTATTCGCGTGGTGAACCGGAAGCTGGCGGCGCAAGGGTATTTTTTAGCCCTATCGATCGCCGAGAATGAGGATGAGGGCGATAATTTCCTGTTTCAGAAGGATCGCGTTGATGGAATTATCCTGTTGTCCCCACTTGAAGAAAAGGCATATGTAGAGGAACTGAAAAGAAAAAATATTCCGTTTGTATTGCTGGATAACCAGTTTCAGCATGAGGATGTGCCTAGCGTCGTGGTCGATAACTATCAAGGCGGGTATGAGGCTACAAAGCACTTGCTCGATCTTGGGCACACTCAAATCGCCTATATTGGCGGCCCTTCGGTATTTCTAAGTGTAGCGGAGCGTAAGCGCGGTTATGTCCAAGCGCTCGAGGATGCCGGGTTAACGCCATTCGGAACGGAATACTGCAGTTTTACAGTAAGCGGCGGCTATGAGGTGGCCAAGAGATGGATCCGCGAAGATAAGCTGCCGACAGCTTTTTTTTCCGGGGACGATTTTATTGCTCTTGGAATGGTTCAGGCTCTCCGGGAAGAGGGAATTCGAGTACCCCACGATATCTCAATTGTTGGATTTGATGATCAGCAGTTCGTAGGTGAATTTTACCCGCGGTTAACGACGGTCAGACAACCTGAGGCACAAATGGGCAATATAGGCGTTGATTTACTACTAAAAATGATCAACGGGGAGGTGATGCCGCCCGCTGTAACGAAGCTTGCTCCGCAGCTACTCATTCGTGAATCCACCGCATCTGTTAGATTACCTTGAATTTTAGGAGTGAAATCATCCGTGAAGTATTTTTTGGGAGTTGATGCAGGAGGCAGTAAAACCCACGCAATGATTGCAGATGAACAAGGGAAGGTCATCGGAGTTGGCAAGGGTGGGATCGGAAATCATCAAATAAACCGTGAGCAGGCGGTGAACAGTTTGCAGCAGGCCATATCGGAAGCAATTATGGCGTCAGGGCTGACCAAGGATCAGCTGGATTACTCCTGGTTCGGCTTAGCGGGAGCGGACAGAGAGGCTGATTTCCGGATTTTGCGACCGATCATCAGCAGCTTTGATCTTCCCCAAACTGAGATTTCCTGCGACACCTGGATTGCCTTGCGGTCAGGTACAGAGAAGAACTACGGGATCGTGCTGATTTGCGGATCAGGCGTGAACTGTAGTGGTAAAAATCCGTTGGGTGCTACATACCAATGTGGTGGATTCGGCTACCGGTTCGGGGATTATGGCGGTGGCTATGATTTAAGTATTGAGGTATTCCGTAGCGTCCTTCGGGCGGATGAGGGAAGAGAGAAGGAGACGGTCCTAACCGAACGCTTAACGGAATTGTTGGGCTATTCCAATGTTTCGGAGCTAAGAGAGGATTACCTGGATCATTTCAGAGACCTGCCTCCCCATATTGCTGAACTATTGTTTCAAGCGGCAGAGGAAGGGGACCAGGTTGCCACCGAGCTGCTGGTCAAGCAAGGGGATGAGCTGGGTTTGGCCGCGGCATCGGCCATCCATCGCTTGGGCATGGAGGAGGACTTCTTCGACATCGTACTTGCAGGCAGCCTGCTGACAAAGGGAGACCGCTCAGGCATCATCCGGCGGGCCATTGAGAGAAGAGTGAAGTTGTCGGCTCCGAATGGCACTTTAAGGATTTTGACCCGGGAGCCGGTTGTAGGATCGGTCGTTCTGGCTATGGAAAGCAGCGGTATGCGTGTAGATCAGAAGGTTCTAGATAATCTATCACAGGGGAAAGTACTGAACACAATAGGCTAGTTTTTATAAGACCAAAATGAAAAAGATGAAGGAAGGGTCTATCATGGAGGAAACATTGAAGCTGGTTGTCATCGGAGCGGGATCATCGTATACGCCTGAGCTTATTGAAGGCATCATCCTGCATCACCAAGAGCTTCCCATTCGCGAAGTATGGCTGGTGGATATTGAGGAGGGAAGGGAGAAGCTGCATACGATTGCAGAACTGAGCAAACGCATGATTGCTGAGTCCGGACTGCCGATTACCGTGGTCCAGACGCTTGAGCGCAGGGAAGCCATTGCCGGAGCGGACTTTGTATGTACGCAAATCCGGGTAGGCATGCTGGAAGCGCGCAAATGGGATGAATTAATTCCGCTTCAATACAATGTCATCGGCCAGGAGACTACAGGTCCCGGAGGGATGATGAAAGGCCTACGGACTATCCCGGTCATTCTGGATATTTGCAAAGACATTGAGGAGCTGGCTCCGGATGCCTGGTTGCTGAATTTTACGAATCCGGCCGGTATGGTGACTGAAGCTGTTCACAAATACTCATCGGTAAAAAGCGTAGGCTTGTGCAACTCGCCGATTGGTTTTCAAAAGTGGCTCTCCGAATTCTTCAGACTTCCTATGGAGAAAATCTACGCGGAGTTTGTCGGCATCAACCATCTGCACTGGGTATCCGATATCGTGATTGATGGTAAAAGCAAGCTGCAGGAGCTCATTGATTACCCGCAGAGCTACAAGGCGAGCAATGTGCCGTTTGATTCCTGGGACTACCGGTTTCTGAATGCTTTGAAAGCGATTCCCTCTTATTACCTGAGCTATTACTATATGACGGACGCGATGCTTGCGGAACAGAAGGAAGCAGCAGCAACGACTGGATCGCGCGCTGAGGTAGTGAAGAAGGTGGAGGAAGAGCTGTTTGAACTGTACCGGAACGTAGAGCTGAAGGAAAAGCCCAAGCAGTTGGAACAGCGCGGCGGAGCCTACTACTCGGAGGCGGCAGTGCTGCTGATGCGCTCCATTTATAATGATTCCCGCGATATCCAGACGTTGAATGTAAGGAATAACGGAATGATTGACTTCTTGCCGGACGATGCCTCTATTGAGGTGAACTGTATGGTAACCAAGCAAGGCCCGCTGCCGATTCCGCTGCGTATAATTCCTCAGCCCATCAAAGGCTTGCTGGCCGCGGTCAAGCAATACGAGAGCCTCACCATCGAGGCGGCTGTGCACGGAGACCGGGATATAGCCCTACAGGCTATGGTTCATCATCCGCTCGTGCCTTCGGTCACCGTAGCTGAACAACTGCTGGATGAAATGCTGGAGAAGAACAAATCGTTGTTGCCGTTGTTTCACTAGAATCGTCCAGAGGAGGAAAAGCGGATGAACACGGCCGAGAAACCGCGTAGATGGAAGAAATTTATCAGTCAATTGGATTTGCAGTCCATGGTTTGGCCGGGAATTATCTTTGTATTCATTTTTAGCTACATTCCGATGTATGGCGTGGTTATGGCATTCCAGCAATACGATATTTTTGGCGGCATTATGAAGAGCCCCTGGGTTGGATTTATGCATTTCAGAATGTTCTTCGAGGCGCCGGAGTTCTGGAATGTGATGCGAAATACCCTTGTGATTAGCATGCTTAAATTGATTATCTCTTTTCCTGCCCCGATTCTTCTTGCACTGATGCTGAATGAAATCGGGAATATGGGCTTTAAACGGATTATCCAGACCGTCAGCTATTTACCTTATTTCCTGTCCTGGGTTATTGTATCCGGTTTTGTATTTTCGCTGTTATCCGTTGATAACGGAACGGTGAACTATTTGCTGGAGCGATTCAATTTGGTAGGGGAGCCAGTTAACTTCCTGGCGTTACCCAAATACTTTTGGTCGATTCTAGTAAGCGTAAATGTATGGAAAGAGGTCGGATTCGGGAGCATTGTCTACCTGGCCGCGATTGCAGGTATTGATCCAACCCTATATGAGGCCGCTTCTATAGATGGAGCAAGCCGGTTTAAGCAAATTCACTTGATTACACTCCCCAGCATTACCCCCATTATCATTATCTTTATGATTCTTGCCATCGGCAGTCTGCTCAGTGCGGGCTTCGAGGACATTTTGCTGCTGGCAACCAATCCAATTCTGCGACCCTACTCCGATGTTATCGACACCTATGTGTACCGTGTTGGGATTTTAAATGCCAGATTCTCTTATGCGACAGCGGTAGGGCTATTCAAGGCGGTGATCAGTGTCATTCTGCTAGTGACGGCCAACAAAATCGCTCGCCGGGCAGATGTTAGTCTCTGGTAGTACTACTACTCATAGCGAATGCTTCCGATGCTCCATAAACCTTTTAGGAGGGGTGAACAATGAGACTAAGCCTAGGCGACAAAATCATGCAGCGGAGTATTTATATCCTTTTGACGCTGCTGGCGTTACTCATGCTATACCCGTTTTGGAACGCGTTGGTCATTTCCTTTAATCTAGGGAGCGATACGGCGCTCGGCGGTGTAACCTTGTTACCGAGAGCTTTTACCCTGGAAAATTATTATATTGTGTTTCAGGATCAACGCCTGCTGAATTCTTTTCTGATCACCATTCTTAGAACGTTAAGCGGCACGGCATTGTCTGTCTTTTTCACGGCACTGTTAGCCTACGGAATGTCCAAGAAGACATTGCTTTTTCGAAAACAATATATGGTGTTCTTCATGATTACGATGTTCTTCAGTGGAGGGCTCATCCCTAGTTATTTACTAGTTCGCTCTTTGGGTATGCTGGACACCTTTTGGGTGCTGATTATCCCCGGCATCATCAGTGTCTGGAACATGATTGTCATCCGCACCTTCTTCCATGCTCTGCCGGAGGGGTTGGAGGAATCTGCCAAAATCGACGGCAGCAGCAACTACGGCATTTTTTTCCGAATCGTCATTCCCGTCTCCGGCCCGGTGCTGGCCACGATTGCTTTATTCACCGCAGTAGGTTACTGGAATGACTGGTTTACGGGAGCGATCTATATTACAAAGGATCACTTGCTCCCTATACAGACCCTGCTGCGCCAGATTATGAACTCCAACATCATGACCCAAATTGGCTCATCGAATGCTATCGCGCTGGATCATATGAACCGGAATCGGACGATTACCACGAAGTCACTGACTATGGCTACGATGATGATCGCTACCATTCCAATTATCCTTACGTATCCTTTTCTCCAAAAGTACTTTGTTAAGGGCGTAATGATTGGTTCGATGAAAGAATAGCAGTCTCCATATTATGTAGAAAGAAGGGAAAAGATGCGCAATCGTATGAAATGGGTATCTCTTTTGCTGACTTCACTGGTGCTTCTTCTCGCTGCCTGTAGCGGAGGAGGAAATTCTAACACTTCACCAAACACAAGCGAGAAAAATCTGAATACTGAGGCCGCCACAGATGACGGCAGCGGGATCAAGCCCGTCACCTTCAGCTTCTATGGAAACTATGACTGGCTTACGACATCACCCTGGGGGGATAATGAGGCGACAAAATGGATTCAGGAGAACCGTAAGGTTACTGTTGAACCCATACAATCCGGAGGAGCGGCCGGAGAAAAGCTCAACACGATGATCGTCGGCGGTGATTTACCGGATGTCATTTTTACTGACCGGGGATCCTCAGTGGAGCGGCTGGTGCAGGCAGGACAACTCGTTGCGCTGGATGATTACTATGAGAAGTATCCGAACTTCAAGAAATATGTGAAGGAATCCACCCTGAATTTGCTCCGTTCAGAAGACGGGAAAATCTATCAAATCCCGAACTGGTATACATCCGGGCAATTCGGCAACGGCGGATGGATGGTGAATAAAGATATTTATAACGAACTCGGCAGACCGGCGCTGGAGACCTTTGATGATTTGTATCAATATTTGCTTAAGGTGCAAGAAAAGTATCCGGATGTAGTACCTCTGGAGGTTGGGGAGAAGGGGGCAGGTCTGGAAATTATGTATGGTGGTTTTAAGGAGAACTCCACCAGTAAGTTTATTTCACTCATGGGATATCCGGATGGCGACAAGCTGTCATCTATCTTGGATGATCCTGCTTACGAAGAGATGGTGCTGTATATTAATAAGCTGTATCGTGAACGGCTGATTACGCAGGATGCACTGCAGCAAACCCAGGATGCGGTCAAAGAAAAGGTCAATACCAACCGGGTAGCAGTCATGGTCGAATCCAATATCACTACGTATGGAGCCGAGGGACACCGGGCACTGACAGCGAATAATCCGGACAGCGGTTATGAGATTATATGGCCGATTCATAAATCCGGACTAGACAAAACACGAGTGTTTGTAAGCGGCTTTGAGACGCTGGGTTGGAACGTTAATGTCATTACGAAAAAGGCCAAGGATCCAGAGGCCATCTTCGCTTATTTTGACTGGATTACGGGTCCGGAGGGGCAGAAGGTGCTTTTCTTCGGTCCTAAAGGCTTGTACTGGGATGAAGAAGATGCGGACGGAGCTCCAATCCCGAACGAGAAATACAAGACGACTCCTGCTAACGAGCGTACGGAAACGATGCGGAAATTCGAGGACTTTAACTGGGCGGGAAATACGACCTTTATTGATACGGCGAAAATGAGCCTCGAGGCGCTGCTTTCCGCGAACCAGAAATCCTGGGAGACCGTGGCGCAGTCCACGGTGACCTGGAAAACCGCGTTGGATATCACAGAGTTTGTAAATACCGATCCGATTCCGGATACGGAGATCGGCATCATCGCACAAAATATCGGGGATATTTATACCCTTGCTTACGCCCAGATGGTTCAGGCGAAGTCGGATGAAGCGGTGCTGTCGGCGCTAAAGACAGCTAAAAAGAACACCGAAAAAGCGGGGCTTGCTAAGCTGCTTGAATTCAGAACCGAAAAATGGCAGGAAAATGTTAAGAAAATCAACGCGACGAAATAAGACTATTTATAAAATCTTATAATTGTGGAGGCGAGATTATGGCATTTGCGTTGAGATCGAGGTTCATAGCACTGTTAAGCATCGTGTTGGTTTCTTCGATAGCCGGTGGTTCCGTTCCTGTTATGGCCGAAGAGGAGAGTAACCCCCCTTTCGAAACGGAAGTTATTGTACGGACCGTAAACCAGTTTAAGAACATGGCGGATGTCCAGAATTTCATCGCGCTCTCTACAAGCTATGGCGTCGATGTTATTAGCATGAACGTGAAGCAGGATGAAGATGATGAGGTTCCGTCTGGAAGTGTATTTTATCAGAGTGATATCGCACCAATTGCCCAAGGCTACCAGAATTTCGATGCCCTGCAGGCTGTCATTACGGCAGCCCATGCTGTAGGAATCAAGGTTCATGCCTGGATTCCGCAGTTCCATGATCAGCAGGCTTTCCTGGAGCACGATGAATGGCAGATGCAGGTGCTGGTTGACGGGGTTCAGACACCGTTTACAGGTTCTAACGGCAACGAATACTTCGTCAATCCGATTCACCATGAAGTGCAGGAGTATGAGCGTTCCATTATTCAGGAAGTAATCGAGAATTATGATGTGGATGGCGTTGTGCTGGATTGGATCCGCTTCGACAATTACAACATGGACGTCAGTGATTACACGGCCCTGAAGTATCAGGCGCAGTTCGGGTATTCACCGCTCAGCATTGACTTCGAGACAGATTCGCCTCAGCGTGAGCAGTGGAATGAATGGAGAACCGAACAAATCGGACAGTATGTGGGCGATATCCGTCAGGATATCACACAGTCCTCGAAGCCGGATGTGCAGCTCGGCGTGTATATTTTGCCGCCAGAATTCATTGAAGTTGGGCAGAATGTAGCCAAATTCAAGGATGATATCGACTTTGTTGCACCAATGGCGTACTTTGATGACTGGGAGTTCAACAGTGATTGGGTATACAGCACTTCCTACGGAATCCTGAAGGATACGAGCGACCGGATTAGCGGCAGTGACGTGGAAATTGTTGCGACGCTGGATAATGACTGGACAGATGATCAATATCAGGAGATTTACAAGGGAATCCGCGAGAATTATCCAGGTGTGAAGCGTCTGTCGTTCTTTGCTTACGGGGCCTGGCCAGAAGATGAGCTAGCCAATATCAAAGAACGTGAAACCTGGCCTACGCCAGGCTGGACGCCTCCGGTAGAACAAGACTATCCGGCTCAATTACCAGCAGGGTGGAAGGCGCGAAATATTGGTTCCATGCCGGGGAACGTTACCTACAATTCTTCCAATAAGCAATTTACACTCAGCAGCAGCTCTACGGATATCTGGGGAAATGGAGATCAACTGAATTATATATACCAATCCGTGCGGGGCGATGCGGAGATTATTGTTAAAGTGCAGTCCACTAGCCGATTGGACGGCTGGGCCAAGGCCGGCATTATGATTCGGGAGTCGCTGGGTCATAATTCGAAGCACGCAGATATGATGCTTACCCCCGAGAATGGGGCCACCTTCCAGTATCGTGCAGAGACTGCGGGCAATATGGTTGATCAGACTGCGGCTGCCTCGGCTCCAAGATGGCTAAAGCTGACCCGAAGTGGAAATACCTTCAAAGGGGCTATTTCGACGAACGGGAATAACTGGCAAACGGTCGGAACTGTTCAGATTCCGATGAACCGCAAGGTGTATATTGGCATAGCACTTAGCAATCCCGGGGATGACTCGAGGAATAAGGCTGTGTTTGGAAATGTGAAGATTACGGATTAAGCCTAATACAAGGGCACCGGTTCTTCTTTATCCGGGGGAGTTTTCGTTTATCAGGTTAACCAGAAATATTTGGTTGACCTTTTTTTGTTTCCGTTTAAGGTGATGGTGGGGGATATATCCAATTGAAATCTGAAATGAATTTAAAGCTGCTAAATCCGGTGATATATTTAATGCAGCTAATTCTATAATATAGCTAATTCTATAATGCAGTTTAGCTTATTAATAATAGTCTTTGAGAATAACTTATACAGAATAGGAGAGATACGATGAGCGAGCGTATACCCTGCCAAACCTCAGGCTGCAAGGGAAGCATACTTCCTGCAACTGCTTTAAAGACGGGGGGAATCTGCATGCCCTGTCATCAAAGGAAGCTTGCGCTGGAGCAAAAGGCTTATATTGAACAAAATCGAAAAGACATTGATTTGTACGCAGGTGTGAATGATCCGGTTGAAATTCTTAAAATCATGCACAAACCGCGGAGATGGAGCCCGCTTGAACACGAAATCTCATATCACAAAACCGCGCAAGAGTTGTATCGTCAACTGACTGAAAGCGAAAGGGAGCGATTGGAATCCTACGCCATTGAATTGATGGAAGAAGATGATTTTGACCAGGCTGAGGCTATTTTACTGTCGCTTATATGTTTTTCAAGTGCGTTCATTGAACGGGGGCTGGAGGTTTTTTTTCACAAAGGGAAGTATTATCCCGGTATTCTCTATAAAGAAGCGGGTCAGGAGATCCGCGATATGATCATTCATCAGTTAGAGCATGACTCGGAAAACCGTAATCATTTGCTGCTTGCATTGGCCTGGATTGGCGATAAAGAGGTTGTACGGCAGTTCGAGACATGGCGGCAGCATCCGCCTCGATGGACATCGGAGTTAAATGTGGCTCCGGAAACCTATGCTCACGAAGCAGGATGGGAATTAGATCCCGACGGTGGGAAAAGGCTGCTCTTTTACCCCGAGAGTTATCATTTTGAAGTAAACAGGGACGGAAAAAATGAGCTGGATCGGGATCATACGGCGGTAGCGGCGCTGCAGGAGGGTGAGCATTCCTGCCCTTGGTGTGGCGGTAAATTGACAGTGCTGTTTGATTACGATTTGCAGAATCCACTGGTTCAATTTATGAAGCTTTCCGGCCAGCGGTTAAGGGTTGCAGCTTGCATGCATTGTAATTGTTATGGCACCGTGTTTATGAAAGCGGAGCTGGATGGCCAATATTCGTGGAGTGAATATAATACCGTTCCTGATTTTTTGCCTGCAAATGAAGACAGGGAAGAAATAGCATGGCATGCCATGCAGCTATCGGAACGGCAGATGGGAACCTATGAAAATTCGTATTGGATGCTTGAGGCGCCTGCGTCGCAGATTGGAGGACATCCGGCTTGGATTCAGGATGCGGAATATCCTGTGTGCCCTTGCTGTTCGACGACGATGAAGTTTATTGCCCAAATGGACATGGAACAGGCCGAGGACAGCGAGGGGATTTATTATGCATTTTTGTGTGAGGGTTGCCGGCAGGTAGCTGTGAATTACCAGCAGACATAAATTAACTTATTTCTGGTTAGCGTAAATTGGAACTTCAGACTTAAAAGAGAAAAATGCTGTCTTAGACAACTAAGGACGGCATTTTTTTATTTTGTATAAACATGATGATCAAAGTACCTTGACTGTCACAGTAGTATGATATACAATGCGATTATGAGGTGATGAAATGAGTGAGAACAAAATCACATCCGATCTGCTGCGAGGGCATACCGATACGATGGTATTACGGCTCTTGTCCGAAGCCGATCGTTATGGATATGAAATCGTCAAATTGATTGCTGAGCGTTCCGGAGGCGAGTATGAATTAAAAGAAGCTACGATGTACTCCAGCGTCCGGCGGCTTGAGGCAGACGGTGACATTGAATGGTATTGGGGGGATGAGTCTCAGGGGGGACGACGGAAGTATTTTCGGATTACCGAGAAGGGGAAAGCTGTTTACGCCAATAACAAGACTAATTGGGAGTACGCAAAGCGTGTGCTTGAAAACTTATTATAAGGAGACTTGATAATATGAATGAGAAATTAAACATGTATTTAAATGGCGTATTCGCACCCTATGACGGGATAAAAAGCGTTGCTGAATTAAAGAGTGACCTCCTTTCCGATTTGCAGGAGCGGTTCAGTGAACTCAAGGCTGAAGGCAAGGATGATGAAACGGCGTTTAAGATGACGATAGACAGCATCGGCGACATTGAACAGACGGTGCAGGAGGTTGCCAATCTCTCCCGTTCACTTGAGCGGCAGGTGGTGACGAGCTTTAGGGCGAGCAACTTATCGAAGAGTGATTTTGCAGGCGTTACCGCCCATAAAGGGGATTTTAAAGTGAGCGCGTTGCGGGGTTCCGATTTTACAGGCGCTGACTTGACCGGCAGTTCTTTCGCGGGCAGTGACGTAGGCGAGGCCAAGTTCGACAGCGCTAATCTGACCGACTGCAATCTGTCCGGCATTGAACTCGCAAATGCGAGCTTTCACAAATCTATTCTTGTTCGCACCAACTTTAGCTCATCAGGACTTACAGGGGCGAAATTTATCAGTGCAAGACTGACCGACGTCAAGCTGTGTACGACTGATCTCACGAAAACAATCTTTGAGAACTGTATCTTTGACGGTGTGGAATTTAAAACCTCTGATCTGCGGGGATTATGTTTTGACGGCCAGACCTTTATCGGGGTCAAGTTTGAAAAGTCGGCGCTGAACGATATTTCGTTTAGAGGTGCGACGTTAAAAAATGTGTCATTCCTCTCCGGGTTTTCGTTATCCAAGAAGTTTTATCGTGCAATCAAAACGATCAACTTTGACGGTGCAATGATGGATAAGTTGACCTTCGCTGCGCTCAAAGGCATGGAAGCTGATTTGACAAAGGTTACAGTCCTATAAGCCTGAGCTTCCGAAGTGAGTTTTGCGGGGAGAATTCCATGAAGATATGCTAACAAAACCTTGAGGAGGGAATGCAATGAACAAGTCCATTAAAGTGGTTGGGTTGGAAAAGTCCTACAGACAGCTTCAAGTTTTAAAGGGGGTGGATTTTGAAGTGGAGCAGGGCAGCGTTTTTGCTCTGCTGGGCTCCAATGGTGCAGGCAAGACCACCATTGTCAAAATCCTCACCACTTTGCTGAATCAAGATGGCGGGACTGCTGCAGTGAACGGATTTGATGTCGCCACAAAGCCTGATTATGTACGCCAGTCCATCAGCCTGACGGGTCAATTTGCTGCCGTGGATGAGATTCTGAGCGGCCGGGAAAATCTGATCATGATTGCGAGGCTCCGCCATGAGAAGCGTCCGCGTCAAGTTGCGGACGATCTGCTGGAACGCTTCACTTTGACCGCTGCCGCGGATCGCAAGGTATCCACTTATTCAGGCGGGATGCGCCGGAGATTAGATCTCGCGATGAGTCTTGTTGGAAAACCGCAGATTATTTTCCTCGACGAACCAACCACTGGACTTGATCCTGAGGCAAGGATGGATGTATGGAAGATGGTTAAGGAGCTTGCCGACGGCGGTACGACTGTCTTTTTGACGACGCAGTATTTGGAAGAGGCAGAGCAGCTTGCTGATCAAATCGCCATTCTACATGAAGGTAAAATTATTGCGAGCGGTACACTCGAAGAACTAAAAAAGCGTTTTCCGCCCGCAAAAGTTGAGTACATTGAAAAGCAGCCGACGCTGGAGGAAATATTCCTCGCAATCATCGGCAAAAAGGAGGGAAAGTAAATGGAAATGATTAAGAAGCACTTTTTCAGTGACATGAGTGTAATGCTCGGACGCTCTATGCGCCATATTCTCCGCAGTATGGATACCATCATCACGGTAACTATCATGCCAATTGCATTTATGCTGTTGTTTGTTTACGTGTTCGGTGGGGCCATCCAGGCGGGTACGGATAACTATGTGAATTATTTATTGCCCGGGATCATACTGATCGCTATTGCAAGTGGTGTAACTTATACGGCTTACCGCCTGTTTAATGATGTGCAAAAAGGGATTTTTCAGAGATTCCATTCTATGCCGATTGCACGTTCTACCATGCTGTGGGGACATGTGCTGACCTCCCTGATATCCAATGCGATTTCAGTTAGCGTCATCATTCTTGTTGCATTGATTATGGGGTTTCGTTCATCGGCAGGAGTGCTCTCATGGCTGGCGGTTGCCGGCATCCTGATATTGTTTACGCTGGCTCTAACTTGGGTCGCAGCAATTGCTGGACTATCCGCAAAATCGGTGGACGGCGCGACTGCTTTTTCCTACCCGATTATTTTCCTTCCTTTCATCAGCTCGGCCTTTGTGCCTACCGAATCGATGCCGCGAGTCGTTCGCGCCTTTGCTGAAAACCAACCCGTTACATCTATAGTAGAGGCGGTTCGCTCCCTCCTGATGGGGCAGCCTGTCGGCAATGATATTTGGGGAGCCATCATATGGTGCATAGCCATTCTAGTAGTTGCTTATTTAATAGCGATGCGGGTATACAAACATAAAGTAGTTTAATTGCCAGATAACGTTATAGGGTTTAGAAGCGACTTGTCTGCGGATGGGTTGCTTTTTTTCATCTCTCTACGTATCACTAAGCTGTATCCCTTTTTCTTTCACAAACTTCTCCAGAACCTTGAAATCCTCAGTAACCTTTTTAAAAGGTAAGGCTTCCAGTACCTGATCCCGGTAATCCTTTTTGGCGGCAATGGACAGGCGGGAATCAAGTATGCTGAGCACACCAAGGTCAGTTTCACTGCGGATCAGGCGCCCGGTTCCTTGTCTTAACCGAAGCAGCATGTCCGGTACAAAAACCTCTTTCAAGGGATTCTTTGCCATCGAAGTCTTATATTCATAGACAGGATCGGCAGGAACAGGGAAAGGCAGACGGAAAATGATTAACTGCGACAAATCGGAACCTTCGATATTCACACCTTCCCAGAATACACCGGTACTAAGTAGAACGCCTTTACTGCCCCGAAAGTCAGCGATCACCCCGTCCTGGGACGAACCTTCCCTTTGAACATGCAATGCCCATGCAAGCTTCTCAGAGTTTAATTTCTTATGAATATACTTCATATCCTCTTTAGCTGAAAAAAGAACCAATGTCCGCCCGTCTGTTAAATTACAGAGCCTCATCATTTCCTTGTATGCCGCTTCAAGATAATCTTCCCGCCGCTGATGGTTATAGTAGGGGATGTCCTTGGCAATATACAGCATGGTGTGGTTATCATAATCAAACGGTGAAGCTTGGCGCTCCATATAATCTCCCCTGTAACCGAGGGACTCAGTGAGATAAGCGTATTGTTCCTCCAGCGTTTCTCCGTTTTGACACATCGTTGCTGACGTTAAAATAACAGAGGTTTTCCCGTTAAATAAGGTATATTTCAGAAACTGGCTTATCCCTTTAGGGCAGATACTAAGGGTACTCTCCCGCTGGGTATTGCTTGCCCAGATCAGATAGTTATCCTCTACTCCGGCGAGTACATCAAAGAGGTCGATAAGTCCGTTCATGGCTTCGAAAATATTGTCAATCTCCCGCTCATGCCGTGAAGTTAAGACGGAAAGGCTGAGATTAAAATCTTTTAAAACCTGAGCTGCTCGTCTTAAGGGGATTCCTGTGATCTGCGATATTTTTATACGGTCATTGTCCTGCTTGGCTGTTTGCAGTAAGTCTGCCTCAACTTGTTTGAAAATATGGCCAACGCATCTTTTTATAAATTTAAATTGCGGCATAAGCTCCGTATCGGCAGATTGCTTGAAGAGAATCTGTAAGGCGTCATCCAGAATACGGCAGGTTCCCCGGTATGTAAATTCGACCGTTCTTGCATCTCTAACCTTTGCTTCCAGATTATGAGCTTCATCAATTACGATCAGAGCCGGCCGTTCAGTGATTAACCCCTTCGTTCCTTCCTTTTTCTTGATTAAATCACGGATGAGCAGATCCTGGTTTACGATAATAAAATCCATATCGCTCGCGTTGGCATTAATTTTAGCTCTCATCTCATAAAACGTACATGTACTTTTATAATGGCAACGTTCAAATTTGCAATCATTCACACAAACGTTAGACCATACTGCATCACTAACCCCGCCCTTAATATCTGCCCGCTCATCAATTTCATAATTGACAATCTGTTGAGCAAGCGCAGACAGAGGGGCGTTTGAATCATCCGCTTGGAACAGATCTGCTGCCCTATACCGGCAAGCATACTGCCCCATGCCTTTTCCAACTACCGAACGTACCCTTGTAAATCCGAGCCGACTTCCGATGAATCTCAGATCTTTATGTATTTGTTCTGAAAGTTGTATGGAGGATGTCGCAATAATAACCGGTTGCCTTGAGATTTGGTTAATAAGCAGGCTGGGAATGAGGTAGGCAAAGGACTTGCCGATGCCGACTCCAGCTTCAATCATCGCGTTACGACCATTAATATAGGCATCAGCGATATCTAGAGACATATCCTGCTGGCCGATCCGCTCTTTAAGTCCAATCCTGGGAAATTTATCATACATGCGAAAGATAGCATTGACTAAAGAGGGCTCGATGTCCTTCTTTAGCTCCTGCTTCTGTAATTTGTAGAGATCACTTAACCAGCTAATGACGACCGCCCCTTTTCAAAATCAATGATCTTCCTAATTATAGTTTTTTTGGTTTTTTGGTGAGGTTGTAATTATCTTCGATGCCACTCTAACAGTCAAGTCCAGAATATAATATGATGATTAAAACAAAGTGAATTACTGTGTTTTTGAAGCAGGAAAATATACACATATCTTGAATACAAACTACAAAGAAGGAGGATGACAATGTCATACAAAGAAAATGAATTGCGTTCGTCATTAATCTTAGCAGTTCCAATCATTTTAAACAGGCATTATCATTCCATGACTATGAAAAACATCGAATTCTCCTGGTTTGTAGAGACGCATAAGGAATTGTTAGATTCATCATTCAGTACGATATTAATGAGTATGGTAGAAGCCTTGTTTTTTGATTCTTTTGGTTACGATCAATACTTAAACCTGCTAGAAAAAGAGGGGGCTGAGCAAGGGGTTTATACTGCAGAAATATTCGGTGATCATTTTGATATTTTACTTGATATGAGCAAGGATTTAAATTTAACCGCTCAGAATATTATGTTTAAGATCATTGAAGAGTTTGTAGATGATTCCGCGATCCGATTGTTTTTTTATAATCGTTTAATGGAATGCAACTGGACCCGTTTTACTGGCTTTGCACAAGGTTATTTGTCTAATAAAAATCAACAGATTGACAATTTACATGAACAAAAAATTGCTGTTATGGGACAAATGGCAGCAGGAATGGCGCATGAAATAAGAAATCCGCTAGCTTCGATTAAAGGTTTTGCTCAGCTTGTAAATATCAGGCTAAATGAGCCGGAGATCAAAGCGGATGAATTGCGTGCATATCTGGATATCACCATCAAAGAGATTGATGCTCTGAATGGATTAGTAACGGACTTTCTAATACTGGCTCGAAAAGGTGACAGTACGAAAAATAACGGCGTAGTATTTAACGTTATGGAGGTTATACATAGAGTTAATAACATTGTGAATCAACTCATACTTAGTGATGATATTATACTTTCAGTAGAATGCTCTTTAGAAAAAGTACTAACGTTTGGAAGCGCCTCTCAGCTAGAGCAGGTAATTCTTAATATTTTGAAAAATAGTATCGATTCCTTCACAGCTTTTAGAGGCAGAATAGATATTTCTGTTACCACAGCTGCTGAGACAAACGAAATTATTCTACTCTTTAAAGACAACGGAGAAGGAATTCCACAGGATAAATTAAAACGGATATTTGACCCTTTCTTTACTACCAAGCAAAAAGGGACAGGGATTGGATTATCGATTTGTAAACAATTAATTGAAATGTATGGGGGGCATATTAAGGTAGATTCAGAGGTTCAGGTTGGAACTAGCGTGATGGTTATTTTGCCTTGGGTTTATGATTATCATATTTGAGATGCTGCTGCATCTAATGAATGAAGGAGCGACTTGCCAACAGGGAAGTTGCTTTTTTTGTTATGGTTCTACAAAAAATCAGGATGTGCGTAAGATCACAAAGCAATTATTGGATACGTTTATACTCAATATATCAATTAAATTTGAAATATAAATTACATAAGCAATTGGAGGCTACTGGCATGGATCAATTTACTTTTACAGATATGAAAAAAATAAAGAGAAAAAATTTAGGTAATGTCGTACCTTTAGAGCTTTTCAGAACGATAAGACTTATTGGTTTATATCAAGCGTTACCCATGAATGGTAAGGGTACAACGTTGACTATAGGAAGAAAAATTGGGGAAGAATTTGGTGTTACCTCGGTTAATGAACTATTCGAGTTATTCGAACAATTGAAGATAGGGATTCCTATAATAACCCATGAAGATGACAAGGGGATGACGATTGCAGTACACGATTGTTTCTGCGAAGGGTTACCTATTATGGAAGGGAAAATGGTTTGTGACCTGGAGGGAGCCATTATCGAAGGAGCACTTACTAAAATTCGTGGAAAGCGGGTTTCCGTCCGGGAAATAAAATGTAATGTTAATGGGGATGAATATTGCGAATATATCGTCAAATATTAAATTCATATATAAAAGCGAGTAAGCGACCTTTCGATTTTAAAAGGTCGTTTTTTTATGAAGAAGTTGTGATGGAATTAACATTCATTTAACATGGCTCTTATGCTGAAATGATATAACAGTTACAAATAGGTGAAAAGGTGGCTGTTAGATGAAACTTAGCAAAGAGGAAAAATCATGGATTTTATATGACTGCGGGAATTCAGCCTATTCGATGGCGGTTACAACTGCATTATTGCCTATTGTATTTGGCATGTTTTCAAATGTTAACAGCAGCATGGATTTAGGGTACTTTAACTCCATTGCTAGTATTCTTGTGGCTATCCTTAGTCCGATTTTAGGCACGATCGCAGATTACAAGGATAAGAAAAAGCGCTTTTTCTTATTTTTCTCTTTGATCGGTGTGCTGGCTACGGCTTCCTTGGCATTCGTTGCACCTGCGAGCGGGCAGTGGCAGTTATTGATTGTGTTTTACATCCTGTCCGTCATAGGTTTTGCCGGAGCCAATATTTTTTATGACTCTTTTCTTGTGGATATAACCACTGATGAAAGGATGGATAAGGTATCCACAAAAGGTTTTGCTTATGGATATATCGCCAGCGTCATTCCATTTGGCATCAGCCTGCTATTGATTCTGTTTATGGGGATGGATAAGTCGATCGGTTATCAGATTGGGTTTATCATTACTGCTCTTTGGTGGGGGCTGTTGACCATACCCATGATCAGAGATGTGAAGCAGAGATATTATATTGAGCCTGAACCAAGACCTGTAATCAACAGTTTTAAAAGACTTGGAGACACCTTTAGGAATGTTAGACAGCATAAAGGTGTATTTGTTTTCTTAATTGCGTACTTTCTTTATATTGATGGGGTAGATACGATTATTAAAATGGTGGTGCCCTATGCCACATCGGTTCTGGGTGCGGATGCTTTTGACACCTTTACCTTACTGGGGATATTATTAGTTATCCAGATCATCGCTTTTCCTTGTGCAATCCTGTATGGTAATCTCGCCAAAAAATACTCCGCCAGGACTTTAATCATCGTGGGGATTGTTACATATATCCTTTCCTGCATCGCAGCTTTTTTTATCACTTCAGTGTGGCATATATTTATTCTAGGTGCGCTAATTGGTTCCGCTCAGGGAGGCATTCAGGCGCTCAGCAGGTCTTATTATGCGAAGATCATTCCAAAGGAGAACTCCAATGAATTCTTTGGTTTTTACAATATTTTTGGCAAGTTCGCGGCCATTGTTGGTCCTGCTGTAATGTCTTTAACAACAACCTTAACAGGTAATGCTAAATTTAGTATTTTAGCGATTATCCCACTTTTTATTATTGGATTATTCGTATTTATAACTTTACCTAAAGAGCAGCCTGAACATGACGAACCTAAGGGGCTTATTCTATGAAGTCAATTAAAGCACAAACGGCTATGGCCAAGCATTTGATCGTCATCTCTTACGATGCCTTTTCAGAAGACCACTGGGCATTGGCCAGCCGGCTTCCAAACTTAGCGGAATTAATTAAAAACGGAGCCCACAGCCATAAATTGAAAAGTGTGTATCCCACGCTCACATATGTAGTGCACACCACCATAGCAACCGGTGTATATCCGGATAAGCATGGCATCCATCACAACAATCCGTTTCAGCCCTTTATTAAGGAAGAGGAGCAGAATTGGTTCTGGTTTAGAAATGCGATCAAGGTGCCAACGATTTATGATGTTGCGCGCGAGCATAAGATGAGCACCGCCGGAATCCTATGGCCAGTATCGGGTAAATCCTCCATCCAATACAATATACCTGAAATCAGAGCCATCAAAAACGAAAATCAGGCACTGAAGATATTAAAAAGCGGAAGCCCCTTATACTGCGTGGATATGGAGCTGAAATATGGCCGGATCCGCAAAGGGATTGAGCAGCCCTATCTGGATGACTTCACGACCAAATGTGCTATAGACACGATTAAGCGCAAAAAACCTAATCTTCTAATGATGCATCTGATCGATCTGGATGATGCCAAACATGCTTATGGAACTGACAGTGAGGAAGTGAAGCAGGTAATCACACGTATGGATAAAAGGGTAGGCGATATTATGCAGGCAGTGGATGAAGCGGGGATAAAGGATGATACGATTTTTTTAATTTTGGGGGACCATGGCCAGTTTAATGTTAGGTACAAGGTGCATTTAAACAACCTTTTGCAGGAAAAGGGCCTGATCTATGAAGAGAACGGCGAAATGAAGTGGAGAGCTTACTTTCAGTGTGGGGGTGGAGCGGCTTACTTGCATATCCGGCAGGGCGATGAAGAAGCTGAGCAAATAGCATTAGCTGTTATTGGAGATAATATGAGAGATGAATTTTCAGGTATAGAGAAATTGTATGCTAGAGATGAACTGGATTATTTTCATGTGGGCCAAACCACAAAGTATATGCTTGAGGCTAAGAGAGGTTATTGTTTCGACGAAAGTATGGATGAACCAACGATTGTTGATTTGGACAAACAAGGCGTTAAATTTGCCACGCATGGCTATTCTCCTGATAAAGACGGCTATAGATGCAACTTGGTTGTCTCCGGGGAAAAGATTAGAAATGGGCATCATATAGGGGACATCGAAATGGTAGATATAGCCCCCACGATGGCAAAGATTTTAGGGATTGATTTTAATCCAGGTGACGGAAGACCTTTAGAGGAAATTTTTATGGACTAAATTAAGCAATGTGAAACGGAGAAATTCAATGATTGAAACGCGAAAACAGAAATCAAATAAACTCAAGATATTCTCAAAAGTATTCATGATTATTATTGGGGCGCTAATAGCTGCCTATGGTCTAGAATCCGTATTGATACCCAACAACGTCTCAGATGGAGGTGTCACAGGTCTAAGCATCGTTGGCTCTGAACTGTTTGGCTTACCGCTAGGGCTGCTAATTGGCATAATTAATATCCCTTTTGTATGGCTAGGATATAAGCAAATTGGTAAAAGCTTTGCTCTTTATTCCGTTATCGGTATTGCTTCACTGGCTATTGGCACTAGTCTTATGCATCATGTACCGACGATAATAGAAGGTGATACCTTATTAATTACCGTTGTTGGCGGGATTATTATCGGTTTTGGTATGGGTTTAGCCTTACGTAATGGTGGAGCATTAGATGGGATAGATATGTTAGCTGTCTTACTTTCACGAAAATTACCTTTTGGGACCAGTGATTTAATCTTATTTCTAAACATGTTTGTCTTTATTGTTGTTTCAACAGTATTTGGCCTACAAGGGGCTATTCTATCAGCGCTTGCTTATTTTATTGCTTCTAAGGTCATTCATATTATTGAAGAAGGTTTGAGTGGCTCTAAAACGTTTAAAATCATCACCATTCAACCGGAAATCATGGTCGAGACTATTCGTGACCGATTGGGTCGTGGAGCAACTTATACAGATGCTTATGGCGGCTACTCCAATGAACAATTCAAAGAAATCACTTGTGTCATTAACCGTCTGGAAGAAAGTAAAATAAAAGATATTATTCGTGAAATTGACCCGAATGCCTTTGTAGTAGTCTACGATGTTGCAGAAGTTAAGGGCGGCAGTTTCAAAAAGAAAAATATTCACTAACGACTATAAAACGTGTTGGAGAGAAGCTAATTATGCTCTTGCCAGCGCGTTTTTTTGTTTTCTTTGAAGGAGAGGAAGGGCTTGGTACAGATTTAATATAATTAAAGTTGGAATACCTACTCTAACAACATGCTTATACAATAGAATTAATAAGGTTGGAGAGGGGACATGGATATGGATGCTGTTCATAAAGAAAAGATCTTAATCAAAAATGAAAAGCTTATTAGCATGGTCATTGAACGGGCTAAGAGAGATTTTTCTGATGATATTGCAATTATTGGGCTTACAGGTTCTTTTAGTACTGGGGATTTTCATGAAAAAAGCGATCTTGATCTAATCATAATTAATAACACAGAGCAGGGCTGGGGAATATCTTCGTGTTTTATTTTGGATGATATTGGATACGATCTATATTGTACGCCATGGGAAACAAGGATAGAAGATCAAGCCAATCTCGAGAGTCCAATGATTTCATGTCTGGTGGATTTACAGGTGTTATACTGTGCAAAACCCGAATATTTGGAAAAGCTAAATTTATATAAACAGAGAGCACTCGATGCTCTGGCAATGCCTATAGGGAGAGAATGTATCAGTAGAGCGAAAAAGTGTATAGACATAGCAAAACAGGAATATGCGAATACATTACTTTCTGAAGATATAGGAGCAGTAAGGTATGCTTCAAGCGAAGTTTTATACAATTTGTTAAATGCGCTAACTCATTTGAACAATACTTATTTCAAACGGGGAATGAAAAGATATTTGGAGGAAATAGCTACGTACCGTTATGTTCCTGATGATTTTGAAAAGACATATATGGCTGTGATAGAGGCGAAGACTATCGATGAAATCAGAAGTGCAGCATATAAGTCCCTTAGAAACATCAACGATCTATATAATAAAATGTATAAGGATTTTGTAGTGCAGCCAGTCCCAAGCTATGATAATCTTGGCGGAACTTATGAGGAGTTATGGTGCAATTACCGCAATAAGATTATAGCAAGTGTGGAATCGGGTGATAGATCGTATGCGTATCTAGCAGCAATGGGCATACAAGGTTTTCTTGATGAAATGACAGAATGGAAGGGAACCAAAAAGTTTGATATCATGTAGTATTTTGATTCTGACCATCTTCAAGTCTTTAAAAATGAGTTTCTGAAGGTCATGGATGAATATCTGGAGGAATACAACAAGGTAGGCAGGAAAGTCGAACGATACAATACTTTCGAGCAATTATATAACGAATATATGAAGGTATAGAAAATAGCTCACTACCAATCTTTGGATTGGAGTGGGCTATTTTTTTATTTGACAAGAAAACTTGGCGTATTATAATAATGATGACAAGAAAACTTGTCATCATCTTTTCAATTTGAAAGGAGAAATTTTTATGAAAAAGGAAGAAATATTAGAAAAAAGCCGAAATGAAAAAGGAGACGAAGGAAAAGAATTTGTATTTGCTAAAGGCAGAAAAAGCGGATTCATTGGAATGTTGATTGTATTTTGCATTCTGAGTGTCTTCAATTTATATAATCATAGTCAGGAAACAAATTTTGCATTAAAAGCTATGATAGCTATGTTTTTTGGATATTTGGGCTGTGAAGGTCTTGGAATGTATTCTGTAACTAAGAAAAAGATGGATTTACTCAAATTCATTTTAGGATTAATTATAAGTGTTTATTTTTTGTATATTTACTTTTATGGAATGAGTGATTAGTATGAGTGAACATTTGGTTTTAAAAAATAAACTGCGCGAAGCAAGAACAGAACAAAAATTATCGCAAGCACAATTGGCAGAAATGGTGGGTGTCTCAAGAAATACTATAAGCTCGATTGAAACCGGACAGTTTAACCCTACTGCAAAATTGGCTTTGATTTTATGTATTGCGTTGGATAAAAAATTCGAAGAATTATTTTATTTTGATTAAAATCAACAGAAGCTTTTCTAGGTTTAACTCTAGATGTCAGAAAAACAGCGATACTCCATCATTGGAGAATCGCTGTTTTGTCTTTTCGGTCGATTATAGCTTACTCAGGAATTTACAGGGTTCTGTTCAACAGATTTAGGTGTAAAAGCTCTTCGAACAACCTTCGTTAATTCCATTAGGATGAGGGAGCCGAGGGCTAAGCCTGCTGCAATCAGCCACTCTGACATTCCAAATGAAGCCGGAATCGAGAAGATTTCTCTAACCCCTGGCAGAACTGCAATGCCGTAAAAGGCAAAGCAGACCAGAACGGCTCCGATGACGTATTTGTTGCTGAAAAGGCCAGCTTCAATAGCAGTTTGACTGTTCGAACGAGCGGCAAAGGTCTGCAACGTACGAGACAAGATCAGGGTTGTGAATGCCATAGCCACGCCCATATCAGGCGAATCCTGAAGTCCGATATACAGGGATATGATTACAGCTATACCTATGAGTAGACCACGAGTGACAATCGCCTGCATCATTCCTCCTGCGAATATTCCTTCCTTGAGCTCTCTTGGTTTTCTGTTCATCACATTAGGTTCAGGTTTTTCCATCCCGAGAGCAATGGCGGGCAGAGAATCATTCGCCAGATTGATGAATAGAAGCTGAATCGCTGTGAAAGGATTAATCCAGTTGAAAATAAGGGCAAAGAGGATGGCGATAATTGCACCCAGGTTACCTGAGAACAAATAGGCGATCGCTTTTTTGATATTGTCAAATACCGTTCTGCCCACAGATACAGCATTGACAATAGATACAAAATTATCATCGGTCAAAATCATGGCAGCCGCATCTTTGGCAACATCGGTTCCACTGCCCATGGCAACTCCGATATCTGCTTGTTTCAAAGCAGGCGCGTCATTTACACCATCACCGGTCATGGCTGTTATTTTGCCTTTCCGCTGCCACGCGCGGACAATTCTGATCTTGTTCTCCGGGGAGACACGGGCGTACACACCAATCTGTTCGAGTTTTTGATCAAGTTCCTCGTCAGACATGGCATCGAGTTCTTGGCCGGTTACGGCAATTTCATTTTCAGTCATCAGACCGATATCGCGGCCGATCGCTTGTGCGGTTGTCTTATGATCACCGGTAATCATGATGGTTCGGATGCCAGCCTTCTGAGACTCTGCGATCGCGCCGTAGACAGCATCCCGAGGTGGATCAATCATAGCTGTCAAACCTACGAGCACCAGATTTTGTTCATCCTCTAATCCTACTTCAGTAACCGTATTTGGTACGGTTTTGTAGGCATAGGCAAGTACACGTAGTGCTCTGCTGGAGAACTCCTCATTGGCTTCGAAGAAGCGTTCAAGAACTTCTGGTGTCATCGGCACTTCTTTTCCACTTAACAGTACATGCGAGCATAGACCAAAGAGCACATCGGGCCCGCCTTTAGTAATCATTGCTTTTTGCCCGTTAAAAGTATGCAAGGTCGTCATCAGCTTGCGATCCGAGTCAAAAGGTAGCTCGGCTTCGCGCGGGAAATTATCGCGTATTTCCTTATAATCTTTATTCTTGCTGTTGCTGAAGGCAATAAGCGCTACCTCTGTAGGATCACCCAGCTCTTTACCATCCTCATTAATGTTAGAGTCGTTGCAGAGCACAGCAATATGCAGGAGCCGCCGGGCTTCTTCAGACCATTCTTCAGGCGCTTGATTGAATTGATCACGATCCCCTTCTGGCAAAAAGTAATCTACAACAGTCATTTTATTCTGGGTGAGGGTACCGGTTTTATCTGTACAGATGACACTGGTTGACCCAAGGGCTTCGACAGCGGGCAGCTTACGAATAATCGCATGTTGCTTAGCCATCTTATTAGTACCTACGGATAGGACAATGGTTACTATTGAGGAAAGAGCTTCGGGAATCGCAGCAACCGCCACAGCGACTGCAAACATTAACGCATTCAGGATAGCTTCTGTTGTATCCACAGTATCATTCGACAACCAAACACGTCCGGCCTGGATGGCAAAGATTACAATGGACAGTAGTATAATTGCTACCCCCAGCTGCTTGCTGAATGTTTCGAGCTTGCGCTGCAGCGGCGTTTGCTTAGCTTCGGCGCTTTCAATGAGTTCAGCAATTTTTCCGATTTCGGTAGTGAGTGCAGTTCCCGTTACTACCAGGCTTCCGCGGCCATATACAACTAGTGAACCGCTGAACGCCATATTACGCCGGTCTCCAAGCGGAGATTCTTTCGCGATGATATTCGTATGCTTTTCCACAGCTTCGGATTCTCCGGTTAGCATACCCTCATTTATTTTTAAGCTTTCCGATTCTATAATCCGGCCATCGGCGGGTACAAAATCGCCGGCTTCCAGCCATACGATATCACCGCGTACAAGTTCCCTTGCCGGGACGGTTTTTAATTCTCCATCACGCAGCACTTTGGCCTCGGGTGCTGACATCTGCTGCAAGGCATCAAGTGAACTCTCCGCTTTACGGGTCTGGATGACACTTATAACTGCATTGAGAATCAACACGAGGAAAATAATAAGCGACTCCATAACTTGTCCCATAACAATCTGGACAATGGCGGCTATAAGCAGTACGACTACCATAGGGTCTTTGAAGTTTTCAAGAAAAAGCTTCCAAACAGGATCTTTTTTCTTTCCTTTTAATTCGTTAAAACCATAGTCTTTCAGACGTTTGTCGACTTCTGCCGAAGTAAGCCCGTTAGCTGAACTCTGAACATCCTGTAAACTGTCGGCTACATTGTTGCGGTAATATTCCACTAATGATAGCTCCTCTCTGCTGTGCTGTGTCTTTGTTCTTAAAAATTACGGTTCAAGCCGGGACAAGTTTCAAAATATCGAGCTGCCGAAACTGTTTTCACATTACAAATGTGTCTTTTGAGCTTGAAATTGGACGGAAAAATATATGTAAATCTGGTTTCTTCATTATGTTTTTGGCTCACCGAGCACAAGTTTACTATGGGCGCTTTATTTATTATCCTATTTATGAATCGAGTTTATCCCCACCTTGAAGAGTTAAATAAAACTTATAAAGAGCTGAGGCTACGCATTAAAATAACAAAACAAGACCCGTCTGATGACAGGTCTTATTTGTCTGCACTTTCCTATTTTTTAGCGCCCGAATTAGCCGATTTCTGCAATTGCCCTGACTCACGGTGCTTCCGACTCATGAATACCAAAGACAATGCAATTACCGTGAGGATAACCCCAAGGACTTGAAATCCCTCGAAGCTAAACTTACCTCCCATTATGATACCTATTAACAATGAAGAGAGGATGGTTCCCAGGTATCTCGATGTATTAAATAATCCGGAGGCTACACCGATTATTTCTTTTGGAGAACTTTGGAACAAGGCTGCTTGCAGGCCGACATTGTTCAATCCGTTGCTAATACCGAATGCAGCTAAAGCCACACATACACTGATAACTGGTGAAGTCTGATTTAAGGTCACAAGCCACACTGATCCCAATGTCATCAGGACCCCGGACACTAGCAATGCTGGCCGGGGTCCTGATCTATCGATCCAGCGTCCTGCTATTGGAGCAGTAATCAGTGAGCATAATCCCAGCGTTAGCATGAGAATTCCTGTTTGGAATTCACTGACATGACGTACCATTTGCAAGTAGGATGGGATCCCGAAAAAGAGTGAGTAAAAAAGTACATTAACGAGCATGAATTCAACATTAACCCAAGTCATTGCCGGGTATTTGGCAAATGTACGTAAAGGAATAAAGGGTGATGCCGCTGTTAGCTCATGCCGGACGAATACTCCTAGCAGAACGAGTCCTGTTAGCATGGTAATGACATGTATTAATGAGATATGTCCGGATGATTTTGCTGAAAGCAATCCAAGGAGCACGGCAATCAGCCACACAGTGAAGAGCAGGATTCCTGACGCATCAATCAAATCAAACCATTTGCGCAGGGACATTCCCCGGGTAACGGTTGTTGACGGTTCGTCCTTGGGGATATGCTTCCAAGATAATAAAAAGCTAGCGACCACGAATGGAATATTGACGAAAAAGATAGCTGGCCAGTCCCACCAGTGAATAATAACCCCTCCAATAAAGGGACCAATTGCTGCCGCGCCGGATAGGAAGATGGATAAAACAGATAGTGCGGTCGCTTGTTTCTCCGTAATATGAATCCGCACAATGGCCATTCCAACGGCAACCATCATGCTAGTTCCAATGGCTTGCACAATACGGAACACGATGAGACAGCCAAAGTTTGGGGAGAAAGGAGCTAATAAACCTGCAATGAAGGATACGACAAGCCCGGTAAGAAATATTTTCCTCCGGCCGAATAAATCGCTGGCCTTTCCCATGACAGGTTGAGCGATGCTACTTGCAATGTAAAAAGAAAAAATAATCCAGGAAACACCTGTATAGTCAAGCTGGAATACATTTTGCAGCCTTGGAATAGCCACAGATACCATCGAAGAATTTAAAGGGTTCAATAAAATCCCCAGACCTACTGAAATCATTAACCACCTGTTGCGAACACTCATTTTAAATCCCCCTAAAGCTTATTAATGTCATCGTACTTGAAATCGATTATTCATTCCAACGCATTTTATGTTATGATCTCATTGACTTGAGGGAATGAACGGAGGTGCGAATTGGAACTTTTGCAACTGCAATATTTTCTCGCGGTAGCTCGGTTGGAACATATGACTGAAGCTGCACGAAATCTACACGTTACTCAATCTTCACTAAGCAAAACGATTCAGCGTTTGGAGGAGGATCTGGGGGTACCTTTATTCGATCGGGTAGGAAGAAAGCTGCGACTGAATGAGTCCGGAAGCCGGTTCCTTCGCCGAGCTGAAAGGGCATTGTTTGAATTGGAGCAGGGAAAACAGGAGCTTAGCGATTTATCCAGTCCTGAACATGGCACACTCGAATTAGCGGTGACGACCGCAAGCACATTACCCAATATCCTGCGAGAGTTTCGGAAAAAGCGGCCTGATATTCAATACCATGTGCAAATGCTAACCACGCAGGAAATGGTTACACTTCTTAATAGAGGAGAAGTTGATTATTGCTTATCCTCACCTCCAATAAAAGGGGATGACATCGAATGTCAAATCGTCTTTATCGATCCAATTCTTGTGGCTGTTCCAAAGGGGCATCGGCTGGCCAATCGAAGCAGCGTAACTTTGATAGAGCTAAGGGATGAGTGGTTTGTTGGTGTAAAGAGTGGCTATGGTACTCGCGATTTAATAGACTCTGTATGCAAATCAGTTGGATTTGTGCCTAAATATGTGTATGAGGGAGATGAACCCGCAAGGCTTAGCACTCTTGTGGAAGCTGAAATTGGCTTAGCTTTCATACCAAGCACGGCACGGAATTCACGGGAAGATATCCAATACCTCCAAGTAGAGAATCACGAATTGGAAAGGGAGATAGCTTTATTGTGGCACAGGAGTCGGTACATTTCTCAGGCCGCTTTGGAATTTCGGGAGGTAGTTGTAGAATATTTTGGAGCGTTATCCAAACAGACCATTTAATTATGCGGCAGAACAACTAACAAACCAATTCCCCGTTACCTTCCGTTACGTTCAACGGTCCGTAAGTGGGGTTTTCTTTTTGGGTTAAATTTGTAGAATCTTTAATCATACCTATGTTTTCCTATAATTATGGGGGGTAACACCTTTAATATTAGCGTAGTAGTGCGTAGCAGCGAGGCTGTAAAATAGTGTGAGTAGATATGAAAGCGTTTACATATAAGGAGGGGATCTGTAAGTAAAAAGATTCATTTGTGATGATGTTCTACTGCTCTTCGGGATGATTGTACCACTGTTGAAATTAAGGATTTAGCAGGTAAGGAAATTAGCGTGGGAATATAGGGCTGGTGCTAATAAGGTAGGTCATTAACTGATTTTTATGAAAATAACTAGAGGAGGAATGCATTAAATGAGTAGAATGCTTAAACAAGTAATCTCGATCTTACTCGCAGCTGCCTTGCTTATTCCGACAAGCTGGATCGCTCCGGTTACTGAAGCTGCGGCGCAGGATACGACAGTATCATCAGATAGGGTAACGGTATATCATGAAACTTTTGCGAGTGGCAAGGGGATTGCAGCTCAAGCAGGCAGTGCTAGCCTTACACCTGTGAATGATAAAGTTTTTACTGGCAATGCTGACGGCGCAGCTTTATATGTAAGCAACAGAGCGAATAACTGGGACGCGGCTGATTTTAAATTCAGCGATATGGGCCTAGAGAACGGCAAAACCTACACGGTGACTGCAACCGTTTATGTGGATGCTAATGCTACTATACCTAGCGGTGCCCAAGCTTATCTTCAAGCGATAGGCAGCTACGCTCTTTTGGCAAATGCGAATTATGAAGCAGGCCAAGCGGTCATATTGACGAAAGAATTTACCGTGGATACGGACAAAGATACGACACTGCGCGTTCAATCCAATGATGACGGGAAAACGGTTCCGTTCTACATTGGGGAGCTTCTCATTACAGCAAAAAAAGCAGTGACGGAAACGGATAAAGAAATCTATCACGAAACTTTTGCGAGTGGCAAAGGTTTAGCCTCACAATCAGGCAGCGCTAACCTAACCCCTGTCACCGGAAAGGTTTTTGCGGGCAATGCTGACGGGGCAGCTTTATATGTAAGCAACAGAGCGAATAACTGGGACGCGGCTGATTTTAAATTCAGCGACATGGGCCTAGAGAACGGCAAAACCTACACGGTAACTGCATCCGTGTATGTAGACGCTGATGTGATTGTACCTAGCGGAGCCCAAGCTTATCTTCAAGCGATAGGCAGCTATGCTCTTTTGGCAAATGTGAATTATGAAGCAGGCCAAGCGGTCATATTGAAGAAAGAATTTACCGTGGATACGGACAAAGATACGACACTGCGCGTTCAATCCAATGATGACGGGAAAACGGTTCCGTTCTACATTGGGGATGTATTGGTCACAGAAAAGGTGGCTACAGTAGAGCCAACTCCAACACCAGAAACACCTAGAGACCCAGCTTTACCTTTTACCACTGTTACTTTTGAGGATCAAACGGCAGGTGGTTTTGAAGGCAGGGCAGGTACAGAAACGCTTACGGTTACTAATGAAGCGAACCATACGGATGATGGTTCATACGCTTTGAAGGTTGAGGGAAGAACCAGTACATGGCATGGGCCGACATTACGTGTGGAGAAGTATGTGGACAAAGGCTACGAATATAAAATTTCGTTATGGGTCAAGCTGATCCAGCCTGCAAGCTCGCAGCTCCAGCTGTCCACGCAGGTTGGCAATGGCAGCAGCGCCAATTATGTGCAGCTCGCACCTAAAACCATCAGTGCAAGCGATGGCTGGATTCAGTTTGAGGGATCCTACCGTTATAACAATGTAAGCAGTGAGTATTTGACCATTTATGTGGAAAGCTCCAGTAATAGCACGGCCTCTTTTTATATTGATGATATTAATTTTGAAAAGGTAGGCTCTGGCCCGGTAGATATCGAAAAAGATCTTATACCGATTAAGGATGCTTATCAGAATGATTTTCTGATCGGAAATGCGATAACCGCTGAGGATCTGGAAGGTGTCAGACTTGAGCTTTTGAAAATGCATCACAATGTTGCTACGGCAGGTAATGCCATGAAGCCGGACGCGTTGCAGCCTACTAAGGACAACTTCACGTTTACCGCGGCAGATACAATTGTAGATAAAGTACTGGCTGAGGGCATGCAGATGCATGGACATGTGTTGGTATGGCATCAACAATCGCCTGCATGGCTGAATACAACAACAGACGCAGCTAACAACACAATCCCCTTGGGACGGGATGAAGCTCTTGTGAATTTGCAGACCCATATCCAAACCGTTATGGAGCATTTTGGTGACAAGGTGATCTCTTGGGATGTTGTAAACGAGGCGATGAGCGATAATCCATCCAACCCAACAGATTGGAAAACAGCGCTGCGATCCGCCCCATGGAAAAGTGCCATTGGAGCAGATTACGTAGAGCAAGCCTTCCTGGCGGCAAGAGAAGTATTGGACGCGCATCCAGATTGGGATATTAAGCTCTATTACAACGATTATAACGAAGATAATCAGAATAAAGCGCAAGCCATCTACAGTATGGTCAAAGAAATCAATGATAGGTACGCGCTGACTCACCCTGGCAAATTGCTTATCGACGGTGTTGGTATGCAGGGGCACTACAGCATTAATACGAACCCAGAGAATGTGAAGCTTTCCTTGGAAAAGTTCATTTCCTTGGGTGTCGAAGTAAGCATAACTGAGCTGGACATTCAGGCCGGAACCAACTATCAGCTCTCTGAAAAGCTTGCTAATGCGCAGGGTTATCTATATGCGCAGTTGTTAAATATCTTCAGGGATCACGCTGATTCTATCAAACGTGTTACCTTCTGGGGAATGGATGATAACACAAGCTGGAGAGCTTCATCCAATCCGTTGTTATTCGATAAAAATCTGCAAGCCAAGCCAGCTTACTATGGCGTTATCGATCCTGATACCTTCATTGAAGAGCATGAGCCTGAAACAGTAGAAGCCAATCAATCTACCGCTAAATTTGCTGCACCTGTTATAGACGGAACAGTTGACGAGATCTGGAGCCAGACCGCTGAGATTCCGGTCAATCGGTATCAAACCGCTTGGCAAGGAGCGAGTGGAGTGGCAAAAGCACTCTGGGATGATCAAAATTTATATGTCCTGATCCAGGTGAGTGATACACAGCTTGATAAGAGCAGTGTGAATGCACATGAACAGGATTCGGTCGAAATCTTCGTGGACCAAAATAATGGGAAAACGACGTTCTATCAAGATGATGACGGCCAGTACAGAATCAATTTTGATAACGAGACTTCATTTAATCCTTTAAGTATCGCAGCCGGCTTTGAATCGGCAACCCAGATTTCCGGAACCAACTATACGGTTGAAGTGAAGATTCCACTTCAAGGGATCACTCCGGACAACGATAAAAAGCTTGGTTTCGATGTACAGATCAACGACGCTAAAGAGGGCTCACGTCAAAGTGTCGCGGCGTGGAACGATACGAGCGGAACTGGATATATGGACACATCCGTTTATGGTGTGCTTACTCTAAAGGGTAAATCTACGGGGCCGGAACCCACTCCAACGCCGACAACAGCACCGACACCGACACCAACGAGCCCAACCGATCCAACTGACCCAACCGATCCAACCGATCCAACCGATCCAACCGATCCAACAAACCCAACGGAACCATCGGCAACCCCGACACCTGTTCCAACAGCGACGCCAGCACCAACAAATGCGCCAACGGGTAGCAGTAACTCGGGTAATGTAGTATCAACTCCACAGCCTGGAGCCATTACAAACAAAGATGGTGTTGTTACGATTAAACTGGAGGTAAAGTCCGATAACGGGCGGGTTATAGGTACGATCTCCAGCGACAACATGAAAAAAGCGCTTGAGCAGGCTACTGTAGCGGCAAACGGCAAGAAACAAATTATCATTGAAGTGCCAAAGCAAACGGACGGGAAAGGGTATGATATACAATTACCGACCCAAAGCCTAACGGGGAAAGAAAACTTTGAACTATGGCTTAAGACGGAAAATGCCACAATTCAAATTCCAAGCAATATGCTGTCCAACATAACAGATAATGCTGAGCAAGTATCTATACGAATAAGTAAAGTCACCACGGACAGCTTGGAAGCAGCTACCCGCAATATGATTGGCAACCGTCCAATTATCGGTCTAAGCGTAATAGCAGGTGACAAAGTTATTCCTTGGAATAACCCTAAAGCACCTGTAACGGTAGCCATTCCTTACGTGCCGACAGCGGAGGAGCTAAGTCATCCAGAGCTTATAGTCGTTTGGTACATCGATGGCAAAGGCAACGTACTGCCGGTTCCGAGCAGCCGATATGATGCTGCAACCCAAACGGTTGTCTTTCAAACAACCCACTTCAGCACTTATGCAGTAACCTTCGTAAAGAAAAACTTCGGAGATCTGCAGAATCTGTCTTGGGCCAAACAAGCTATAGACGTTATGGCGGCTCGCGATATCATTAAAGGAACGTCCACGAACAGCTTTTCACCTGCAGATTCAATCAAACGAGCGGATTTCATTACTCTCCTCGTAAGAGCGCTTGAACTGAAGGGAACGGGCAAAAGTGCAATAATGTTCAACGATGTCCAAAAGACGGACTATTATTATGATGAACTGGTCATCGCGAAGGAATTGGGAATTGCTACAGGTTTTAAAGAGGATACGTTTAGACCCAATAGCGATATCTCCAGACAAGATATGATGGTGCTGACAGCACGCGCGCTGGCGGCAGCCGGTAAGCAAGTTAAGGCGAGCGGCGTTGTAGCTGCTGCTTATCTTGATGAAGCAAGTATTTCCAGCTACGCAAAAGACAGCGCATCATTGTTGATCCAATCCGGAGTCGTAAACGGAAAGAATAATAGAATTGCGCCGAACGATACGCTTACCCGTGCTGAAGCGGCAGTCATTCTGTACCGTATCTGGAAGCTGTAGTCCCGGCATCACAGAAAAAAAGTCTGAATTGTCTCAAGGTCATATTTAGTCTGAAGAGTGGAAATACGTGTGCAACCATCCCTTGCATTCTTCTGTATTAAGCATCGCTGCTCACCTCCTTGCGGAGAGGGGCAGCGATTTTTTTGTGTATGTTCCGTTGAGTTGGAGCTGAAAAGGAAAAAAAATGTCACGAAAAGAAAGTCTATCTTTTTTCAAATATTATCAGACTCTAGCAACAAGGTCATAGTTATTAAGGCTTACCAGAATATCGACCATTTTGAGGGGGAATTTGGCGTTGGAGAATGGAAATGTGTCTTTTTTAAGTATTCACAAATAAAGAACGAATATCCTATCATACCAATATTTACAAAATTCGATATAAAGTGATATAATTTTCGAGATTCATATACATAAACATGAAAGAAGAGTGTAAGATGCTAAAGGTAACAAGCAAAAAAGTCATGTCAATTATTACAGTTAGTTCAATGCTGTTGGCTGTGGGTGCAGTCGCTTACGCAGACACGACATTGAAGAAGATTTCCGCATATCAGAACGCGGCCATCAGCATTGAAGTGGATAATCAGAAAGTGAACCTGTCAAGTAGTGAAGGAACAATGTACCCAATTATCTATGAGGGACATAGCTATGTATCCGCCAAGGCTGTATCTGAAGCACTGGGGGCAACCGTGAAATGGGATAACAGTCGTCAAGCTGTTGTGATCACATCGGCGAACGGCGGAACATCAACATCCGTTGTCCCGGATAAGGACAATACTGTTGCACAAGCTACTGCGAAGCCTGCAACCGTATCTACTCCACCTGCAACTGAGTCCACTCCGCAAGCAACACCAAAGCCTGCTGCATCATCTTCCGCTTCAACTTCCAGTAACAGCGGCGCTTCGTTTGCAGATGCAGTGAAGTTGGGTACTTCTTTTACTTATACGGACCTTGATAACTATTATAGCCCTAAGGGTGATTCAACATCTGCTCAATATACTTTCACTATCAATAAGGTTACGTCGACTACTCTCGGACAATTAAAAGCTCTTGGGTTTGAAGAACATGTCACTGATCCCGATGTAGCTGTAGATTATGTCCTGCTTGATGTAACGCTTAAGGTGAAGAACGCCAGTCTTGTAAAAGGTAGTCAGGGCCAAGGGTGGAAGTTCCTTTCAAGTTTTACACCTACCATTTGGGGAGCAGAAACTTCCAGTGGACAATACTATATTGGTGGCTCTAGTGATTATTTTGAGGGATCTCTCGGAGAAAATATCGAAAAGCTGTTGGCTGATTTTCCTGAAGTCACCCCAAGTAAACCGGGTTCTTTTGAAGCTTCGGGTAAAGTTATTCTGCCAATAATCAAAGGCAAGGAGAACAGCCTTGTTCTTCGTAGAAACGATAGTAAGCTTGAGTCCGACAAAACGTCCATCTATTTCAAACTGAAATAGTTATGCAAGTTAGCAGAAAAAGAGATCAACGATGTTATTCATCGTTGATCTCTTTTTTTATGAGGCTTACACAGTGCTGATAACTTTTATATCAAGCTTCTTTGGCAATGATTTTTTTGAGCTTCACCTTGGGTTCTTGCTCAGGGTCAGGCGCTTGCCCAACACGTTTAATAAAGAAAGATAGCAGCAGACCGAGGATACCAATTCCCACAATCACTAGATAGGAATCATTGATCCCTTGAATGGATGCTTCCATAATCATATGTTCCTGTGTTCCGTTCTGTGTACTGCCAGAGGCCAGCATATCCTTCATATGCGTTGTAGTACGGCTTGTCATTACGGTGACGAGCAGGGAAGTCCCAACGGCGCCAGCTACTTGTCGAATGGTATTCGAAATCGCTGTACCATGCGCACTAAGCTTGGCGGGGAGTTGATTTAGACCCAGAGTTTGTATAGGCATGAGGAGCAAAGCCATACCGATCCGGCGGCCTGTTGACATGTATACCAGATACATGTAGCTGGTTGAGTCTGTTAAATTTACAAAGCTAAGAGTCGTTGCAATTGTAATCAGTAGACCGATAATAGCGAGCCATTTTGCCCCGAACCGGTCGAACAGCTTGCCGGTTACCGGCATCAACAATCCCATTACGAGTGCACCAGGAAGCAGCAACAAGCCGGACTCCATCGCTGTAAAACCGCGGGCATTCTGCAGGTACAAAGGTAGCAGCATCATATCTGCATACATTACGATTGTAACTGCGATACTGATGACAGTTGTTAAGGAGAACATATTGTATTTAAAGGCCCGGAGATCAAGCAGTGGATTTTGGGAAGCCAGCTGTCTCCAAGTAAACAAGCCAAGGGAAAGCACACCTGCTGCTAAAGACAATAACACTTCTGCGCTCGACCAACCCGCACTGGCAGCGCGGCTGAAGCCATACAGCAATGTTCCAAAACCGATGGTAGAAAGAGTAACGCTAACAATGTCCAACTTGGGAAAGATGCGTTCCGATACATTTTTTAAATAAATAAATCCGCATATGATTACAATGACGGTCAAAGGAATCATGCCATAAAACATAATCTCCCAAGAATAATGTTCCAAAATATATCCAGCCAGAGTAGGTCCAATCGCAGGTGCGAAAATAATGGCCAACCCTACCATCCCCATAGCAGCCCCTCTCTTTTCAGGAGGGAACAGGGTCAAGATGACATTCGTGAGCAGTGGCATGATAATCCCGGCACCAGCTGCCTGAATCATACGCCCGGTCAACAGAACAGGGAAGTTTGTCGCGACGGCCGATACGATCGTTCCAGCCAAAAATATAAACATAGAAGCTTGAAAAAGCTCTCGCGTCGTAAATCGTTGCATTAGATAAGCTGTAATCGGAATTAGAACACCATTAACCAGCATATACCCCGTTGTCAGCCACTGAGCTGTAGCCGCTGAGATATTAAAATCATGCATTAACTCCGGAACGGCAACGCTCATTACCGTTTGATTCAGTGTTGCAAGAAAGGCGCCCAAAATCATAATGAATAAGATGGGGCCCTTTTTCACGGAACTGCTTGTTACTTCTCTCTTTGTACTCACTCCACTCCATCCTTTCAACTCGTCGATCATGGACTAAATTTACAGTGTGTTGTATAGTTTACAATGCATGAATTAGATTATAAATGAAATTTTCATGTAATCAAGCAACAATTTGCGAAAAAATGTAAAGTAGTTTACATTCTTTGTGAAAATGTAGTTTTTTCTTTTTAAAAAACAACAATTATCTAAAATATGTAGCTTACAATATGAAAGTAAAAGATTGGAGAGTAGAAGATGAATAACACAACGCAACGTACAGATCCCCGGGTACTTCGGACACGTCAATTGCTTAGAGATGCTGTAATTGAATTGCTTGAGGAAATGGATATTGAGAAAATATCCGTAAACCGTATTGCAGAGCGGGCTAAAATCAATCGTGTTACTTTTTATCTGCACTATCGGGATCTCCCGGATATGTTAGAAAAGATGGCGGATGAGATGGTGGAGGACATTCTACAAGTGGTGAACAACGATGGCAACCATGATGAATCGGTTGATGAAGAGAATCTGAGGATATTAGAGAGTCTGCTTAAGCATATTGCGGAAAATGCAAAATTCTACAAAGTCATACTCACATCGAAACGAAGCCCGATTTTTACAGATCGCCTGTTTAATTTGATGGCGGAAATCATTTCTGCACACCAGAAGAAAAAGGAGGGGGCCGTTGATCATTCAAAGGTACCGATACAAAAGGACATTGCCGTTTGGTACGGTTCAGCAGCTCTAATTGGCACGGTTATTTCTTGGCTCCGAGATGACATGCCCTATACGCCTGTGTATCTTGCCAGACAAATTAGCATGCTGCGTGCCAACTAGCAACGGGTTCCGACTAATGAACGGAGAGGAATTAAATGAACACGGGCAAACAGCCACGCATCGTTGCGCGGCTGTTTGCCCGTGTTTAGAGCAGGTAAATCACTGCACACTGAGATTATCCCAGTTGATTTGGAATTCCTTCAACATCCCTTCTTTGGTCAGCTTGCCGCCGAGATACCCTTGAATGCTGCTGGATAATTCCTGTGGCATCCCGTTCGGCAGGCGGGTCCAGTTCCAGGTCAGCGCTTGATCTTTATCGGTATAAGCCAGCACCTCAGCACCTAGTGCTCCAAGATCTTCTTCGGTTCCCTTAATGTTGTCGAACGCAGGGATGAATTGGAATTCCTTAGTGATATATTTTTTTCCGGTCTCGGAGGTGACTAGCCAATTCAGGAAGACCTTGGCCTCCTCCTTAACGGGAGAGTTTTTATTGATAACCCAATTGCTGGGTACACCTACATAAAGCTTGTCGTTGTCTTCGGGAGTGTCGTCAATGGGCATGGGCAGGATGCCAAGGTTTAGATTGGGATCGATGCCGTCGATCTGTCCTTGTGTCCAGTTACCCTGCTGCATCATCGCAGCTTCTCCGCTCGCTAGCATAGTGACTTGTGTATTATAGTCGGTTGAGAGCGGGTTCTTATTGCCGTACTCAACAGTAAGGTCAAGTAGATCGATCCACTTGGAGAAAATAGGGTCTCCGGCGAAGGTTTTGGAACCGTCTGTAAGTCCGGCGATGAATGCCTCTGGATCAGGCTGCTGGGCGAAAGGCACGTTTACATTATGATTGCCAAGCACGAACCATTCTTGATAACCATTCGCAAAAGGGGTGGTGCCTGCCGCTTTTAACTTCTCGGAGGCTTCGCGTAGAGCGGTTAGCGTCAATGGCTTCTCAGTGATTCCGGCTTTTTTAAATAGATCCTTATTATAGATGAAGCCGTATCCTTCCAGATTCATCGGCATCCCATACAGCTTGCCATCTATAGTCATTTGTTCTGCTGCGAGTGGCTTTACATCCTTGGCCCAAGCTTCGCCGCTCAGATCCTCCAGATATTCCAGCCACATATCACGTTCATTGTTGCCGCCGATGGTAAAGATATCCGGTTCATCTCCGGAAGAGAATTTGGCACGCAACGAGGCGCCATAATCGGTCCCGCCACCCACGCTTTGCACCTCAAGCTTAATATCGGGATGTTCTTTCTCGAATTCGGTCTTGAGCGAAGCCAGCGCTTCAGATATTTCAACCTTGAACTGGTAGATGTGTACGGTTTTGACTCCATCTGCATTGTCGCTGCTGCGTCCGCAACCGGCTGTCAGGGCAGCCAGCAGCAGGGAGCATGCGAGGAGAATTCCACGTTTTGTTCTCATATTCATTCATCCTCTCTGGCTGAAAGCAACATGTATCATTAGCCCTTCACGGAGCCCTGGGCAATGCCTTCAATAATATATTTTTGCATCACTAGGAAAAAGATGACCACGGGCGTAATCCCGAGTACAAGTCCTGGAAGCGCCAAATCCCACTGCTTCGTATATTGTCCGAAAAAGCTATAAGTGGCGATAGGAATGGTGCGAAGCACCGGATCCTGCAGAATAAGCGATGGCATCAAGTAATCATTCCAGATCCACAGGGTGTTCAGTATGATGACGGTGACGATAATCGGCTGCATAAGCGGAAGAACAATCCGGAAAAAGGTACCATAAGGACTGCTGCCATCTACTCTTGAGGCCTCCTCGATATCGAGAGGTACCGATTTAACGAAGCCGTGGAATAGAAAAACAGTCATCGGGGCGCCAAACCCAAGATATGCTAAAATCAAACCGGCGGTTGAATCCATGACGCCCAAACCGCTGACGACCTGCACCAGCGGGATCATGATAGATTGAAATGGGATAACCATGGCGGCTACTAATGCAATATAGAGCACACGGTTATACAAGCTGTTGTTGCGGACCATTTTGTAAGCGCACATAGAGCAGAGGAACGCTAGCAGAATATTACTAATCACCGTGATGATAAAAGAGTTCAGGAAGGCGCGAGGGAAATTGGTAGCTTTCCAAGCTTCCGCGTAGTTGCTCCACTGGAGTGCGGAAGGCAGCGCAGCAGAGTCAGAAAGTATTTCACTATAGCTTTTCACTGAGTTAGCCAGTAAAAAGTAAAAGGGCACTAAAAATAGAAGTCCCAGCAGGATTACAATCACTTCGATGAGAAGCAGGGGGACATTAAATTTCTTGGCGGTAGTCTCCATTACAGCTCCACCTCTCTTTTCTTGGTTGCTCTAACCTGTAGTAGGGAGATCACGGCCACGATGACGAAGAAAACCATCGCTTTAGCCGAGCCCATTCCGAACCGGCTGATGGTATAGGCTTCATTGTAAATATTCAAGGCTACAGATTCGGTAGCTTTAAAGGGTCCACCCTTTGTCAGCGACAGGTTGAGGTCAAACAGCTTAAAGGACCAGGAGATAGATAGAAATAGACAAACAGTTACAGCGGGCATGACCAGTGGAAGAGTGACATGGCGCAAGGCCTGAAAACGTCCGGCTCCATCCACTTTGGACGCTTCAATTAGGCTTTGGGGAACATTGTTGATAGCAGAGATGTAGATCACCATCAGATATCCCGCATTTTGCCAGACAAATACGATAACAATCGCCCAGAATGCTGTTCCTCCGGTGCCTAGCCAGGGAAGATTAAAGAAGGACCAGCCGGTGGCCTGCCCGATAGAGGAGAATCCTCTGACAAAAATAAACTGCCAAATAAACCCGAGCAAAAGTCCGCCAATCACATGCGGTACAAAAAATACAGTTCTCAGGACATTACGTGTGAACAGTTTGCGCGTCAACACATAAGCGAGTGCGAAGCCAAGCAGATTGGTCAGCACTAGACCGAAGAAAGTGAACTTCGCCGTGAACCAGAATGAATTAAGAAAGGAAGGATCCTTGGTGAAAATATGTAGATAGTTCCGTAGTCCGGTCCACTCGACATGCCGCGAGATTCCGTTCCAGCTGGTAAATGAATAATAGAGTCCCAAAAAGAAAGGAATCAGCACAATAATAAAGAAAAACAAGGAAGTTGGCCCGACAAAAATAAACTGCTGCATCAGGCGTGATCTTTTTCTATGGTCCATCGTTCCTCACCCCTTTTGTTAATTTAAACTTTTCATTCTATAACCGAATTGGTGATTAACCGAAACAAAAAGTAATATTACTAACCGAGTATTCTTAACCAGTTGCGGCATCGGGAGAGGCCACAAAGCCTTTGATAACGCCGAAAGTGTGCGATTTGGAGAAAAGAGAGGCCACAAAGCCTTTGATAACGCCGAAAGTGTGCGGTTTGGAGAAAAGAGAGGCAAAAATGCCCATGATAGCGCCGAAAGTGTGCGGTTTGGAGAAAAGAGAGGCAAAAATGCCTTTGATAGCGCCGAAAGTGTGCGATTTGGAGGAAAGAGAGGCAAAAATGCCTTTGATAGCGCCGAAAGTGTGCGATTTGGAGAAAAGAGAGGTAAAAATGCCTTTGATAGCGCCGAAGTCGGCTGAGCTTTCTCTGGATAATTTTCATTGGCCCGGAGCGATTTCTTTACGGGCTTGACAGCCTTTTCAAAGAATCGGTATGGTGGACTTGTCAGAGAAATGGGAGGTAGGGTACATGTCAGGATGGCTGGGGAATCATTTTGTTACGCAGATTGGAATTTTGGTGAATGATGTTGAAAAGGTAAGCACGGCTTATGCGGAGTTTTTTGGACTGGAAAAGCCGGAAATTATCGTTACAGATACAGAAGATCAGGCGCAGACTCGGTATAATGGCGAGGCGACGGTGGCGCGGGGGAAGTTGGCTTTTTTTGATATGGGCTCCCTGCAGCTTGAACTGATTGAGCCAGACCAGCAGCCCAGCACATGGCGTGATTATTTGAATGAACATGGTGAGGGACCTCATCATATTGCTTTTGTGGTTGAAGGAATGAAGGAGAAGATTATGCTGCTCGAAGGCAAAGGGTTCCCACTCCAGCAAAAGGGCGAGTATACCGGGGGGCGTTATGCTTATATGGACACGTTCAAGGAGTTAAAGGTGATTGTGGAGCTGCTGGAGAACGATAAAGATAAAGGAGAGGATGTATAGTGAATATTCTAATTACTGGTGCCGGACGTGGACTAGGTTATGAGCTGGCGGCTGAGGCATTGAAGCGGGGGCATGGAGTCATTGCCGGGGTTCGCCGTCCCGATCAGGAACAAACAGCACTGTCTCAGCTCGCTGCGACCTACGGGGAGAAGCTGACTGTGGCCCAGCTGGACGTGACGGATGAAGAAGGAATCGCGGCACTTGCTGCAAATCTGCAAGGACAAGGCCGGACGCTTGGTGCCATTATCAATAATGCGGCAGTACTGACTGCAAGGGACACACAGATTGAAGAGCTGGATTTCCAAGATATGCTTACCACGATGGATATTAATCTTTATGGACCGATGCGAGTGGTTAAGCATTTCTTGCCGCTACTCATTGAACCCGAGCTTTCGATCATCAACATATCGTCGGAAGCAGGCAGCATTACTAATGCTTATTCCGGAGACTATCCTTATTCCATCTCCAAAACGGCACTTAATATGTTCTCACAGCAGCTGCATGTATATTTAAAAGAACGCGGGGTACAAGTACTCGGCGTACATCCCGGCTGGATGCATACGGATATGGGCGGGGCAGAGGCGCCAACGAATCCGACCCAAAGTGCTGAGGGCATCATGGACTTGATCGAGAAGCGGACTACACCGGAAGGTCAATTCATGTTTGTAGACTATACGGGTAAGGATATGAAGATTTAATAATGAGTGTTCTAACTAAAAGAGGTAACTCAATAGCCATTCATGGCTTCTGAGTTACCTCTTTTTGATTTTCTATATGCTTATTTATTTCTTAATCAATAAATAAGCGAAATAAGGTACGCCGATCAACGCTACCATGATCCCAGCCGGGATGCCATCAGGGGAGACGAGATTGCGGCCAACGGTGTCCGCGATCAGAAGCAACCAGCCACCCAGCAATACTGCGACGGGAATAAACATCTGATTGCGCGGACCGACCAACGATTTCGCAATATGTGGTGCCATCAATCCGATAAAAGCGATTCCACCTGTTACGGATACCGCGGAGGCGGCAGCTGCGACGGCGACAAGAATCAGGACGATACGTTCGCGCTCCAGATTCAGACCGACACCAATGGCTGATACCTCACTTAGACTGAGCAGATTGAGTCGCAGCGATTTGTACAGGGTAAAGGGAACTAGCAGCAATAACCAAGGCAGTAAAGCCCAGATGAAGGGCCAATCTGTACCCCAAATATTCCCGGCAATCCATTTTGCGATAAAATCAACTTTGGCACGATCTGCGGATGAAATGATTACGATCATAACTCCCGACAGCGCTAGGGAAAATCCGACCCCGACCAAAACTAGCCGAATAGGATCAAGCCCTCTAGTCCGACTATATGAAAAAAGATAAATTAATGCTGCCGTAATTATAGCCCCTATAAAAGCAACCAGCGGCAACGCATAAATGAAGGTTCCAACGCTAACCGGGAAATAGAGAAAAAATACAGCGACAGCCACACCTGCCCCGGAGTTAATCCCAATAATACCGGGGTCTGCTAGATCGTTTCGGGTAACACTTTGCAGAATCGACCCAGATAAGGCCAAGGCCATTCCTGCCAGTAGCGTAATTAGAATACGTGGCAGTCTCACAGAAAATAATACAAAGTCCTCTTTAAAGGTTCCATGACCGAAGAGAACGGGAAGCAGCCTGTCAAAAGACAGGGAAGAGTAGCCGATTCCCATACTGGCAATAGCCGTAAGCAGGATCAGTCCGGTGCATACCCACAGGATAAGACGTTGTTTTCGTACTGGAGCAGAGGAAATCATGAGAGTGTTTGACCTCCTTTACGAACAACAAACAAAAAGAAAGGCAGTCCTAGCATAGCCACGACAGCAACTATCGGCGTTTCATAAGGGGCATGGATTGTACGTCCAATGGTATCTGCAAGTAGCATGAAGGATGCCCCAGTGAATACTGAAATCGGCAGAATATAGCGGTAGTCGGTGCCGACTATTTTGCGGACAATATGCGGAATCATTAGCCCTACAAAAGCCATGTCCCCAATTAGAGCGACCGATGCGCCAGTCAGCAGAATAATGAGCGTGAACAGAATCCCTTTAACCAAAACAAGGTTTTGTCCTAATCCGATCGCTACCTCGTCACTCAAGCTAAGAATAGTCAGCTGGTTAGAAAATATTAATGCCACCACGATCCCGATGAGGATCACAGGTGCAATGGCCTGAAGCTGGCCCCAAGTTGTGCCGATAAGCCCACCGGCAGTCCACATGGATACATCTTTGGATATCTTGAAGGCAATGCTGACACCACTTGCGATAGCATATAGGAATGCAGATACCGCAGCACCAGCGAGTACGATACGGATCGGAGACAAGCCACCTTGGCGCACGGAGCCGAGAATAAGAACCAGAACGGCTCCCAGAGCAGCGCCGAAGAAGCAAGCAATCATGGTGCCAAAATAGTTCAGCCCCGGCATAAATACGAAGGTAAGCGCCAGTGCCATATTAGCTCCTGAAGTTAACCCCAGCAGGCCGGGATCGGCTAACGGATTGCGCGTAACGCCTTGCATAATAGCACCGGATACGGCAAAGGCGGCGCCGATCAGCATGGCGGCCAGTTCACGCGGCAGCCTGATCTCACGAAGAATGAGGACATTGTCTGCCGTTGAACTTGAAGTGATGGCAAGCCACAGATCATGGAGGGTGGTTTCTTTAGCCCCGAATAACATCGCGATCACGAGGCAAATAACCATTACCAGCACGCTACCAAGCAGCTTATAAAAGAATGGAATGGAAGTTTGCTTCGTAGTCATCTTTATTATTTTCCTAGAAAGCTTTTTTCAAAGAATTCCAGTTGATATTCTAAGCTAAGCGGATCATTAAAATAGAATGCTTTGGCATCAGCTTCGTAAACATGATTATTTTTGACAGCTGGGATGCTCTTGTAGATTTCTGTATCCTGGAAGGAATTATCTTCATCCGCATTTTTACTGAAAATAACGTAATCGCCTAGATAATCCTTCAGCACTTCTGTTGAGAGGGCCACGTAACCATCTGTTTTGGTGCCTTCCTTTACTGTCTCCGGCATACCGAGCTTGAAGTCCCCATAGAGGAGTTCAGTTCCGCGGCCAAAGTTATACCCGTATACATACAATTGCTTATTGAAGGTTTCAATGACAGAGACAGTTGCATCCTCGCCGATCTTCGCTCTGATTTCCTCACCCGCTTTTTTGGTGCGGGCACTAAAGTCATCTACCCAAGCTTGGGCTTCTTTTTCTTTGTTCACCAATTTGCCGACTTCCAGCTGTTGGGTTAAGTAATCAACTTTATTATAAGTATAAGTAACCGTTGGTGCGATTTGCTTGAATTTATCGATGTTCTTAATATCGGAGAGACCGATAATCAGATCCGGCTGCAGCTCAATGATCTTCTCCAGACTTTCATCACTTACAGCTTCTACATCTTTCAATTGCTCTTCAAAGCGAGGATTGGTTTTGGACATTTCATCTACGCCTACAACAGGTACACCTAGAGCCATAACATTACCTGTTAAAAATCGAGTGAGGACAACGACACGCTGAGGATGTGTCGGAACTTCAACAGGTCCATTTTCCGATTCATAAGTAAAAGTCGCACTTTCTGACTCCGCAGCAGGAGCCGAGGATGGGCTGTTTGTAGGACTAACCTCATTCTTCGCCTGATTTCCCCCACAAGCACTAAGGGTAAGCCCTAAAATAAGTACAAACGGAATAAATATCTTTCTCATTTAAATAATTCTCCCCTTTTAATGACTATGTTTCCGTGAATAATTCCATTATTTAATGAATCCCAGGCTGCGCCATAGATTGATTATGAGAATCATTCGCATTTGTAATCATTATAGGGATCACTTATGTGCCTAACCATGCCTTTTTGTTGGAAAAAAGACTTGGACTATTATTGGCCTTCGAATAATGCAACCGCACGTCCAAGCTGCAAACGAATGGAAACTGGATTATAAGGCACCCATTCATCCAGATTAAGCAGATGGATCTTCTTGTTCTGCACAGCAGAAAGTTGGTTCCAATAAGAGGAGTGGAAGATTTCTTCACTGTGTGCAGTGGAGCCTTTTGCGTCTGGAAATACAGTGACTAACAATCGGTCACCGGCATAAGCCTCCAGCTCAGAGACGTCAATCACAAGGGAATGAAACTGGTCGCCGAGTTTATTTATTTGATCCTCAATCAAGGCAGGAGCCTTGAGACCTAGCGATTGATAGATCACATACCCAACATTTCTTGCCCCGTATACGAGTAGTCCATCTGGTTTAATGACCAGAAGGGTTACAATCTCGTTAGCCACCGCGCTTTGCTGCACCACGGCCCGAGCTTCCAGCTCCTCTTGTTCAAAATCGTCCAGCCACTGCTCAGCACGTTCGCTACGGTGAATGGCACGGCCGATCAAGCGCAAGTGGTCTTTCCATCCTAGTTCCTGCCAAGAGATTTCAACAATAGGAGCGACCGCCCGCAGCTGCTCAGCGTTCAAGCCGAATTCTTCCAGATGTTGTGTGGCTGCAATAAGCAATTCAATGTTTGCTTCCAGTAATAACGCTTTTATCTGCTCAGCCGAGCTGTTCGTATGGATGAATTTCATAGACTGTGGTGGTTCCTGGTCAGAAAGATTTAAATACTCGCTGCTCTCTGAAATGGTAACTGCAGGTTCCAGGCCAAGCAGCAGCAAATGACTGGCATAGGGAGTGAGCATCACCGCTACACGTTGGAAAGGGATAAGATTATAGCCTGAAGGAGATGCGCCGGTCTGCTGCTTAAAGCGCCGACTAAGATAGAACTCATCCTTGTAGCCCACCTTTAAAGCAATTTCTCTTAGTGTGCTTGAACTATTAAGCAGTAGTTCCTTCGCTCTGTGAACTCTTAACCTGGACAGATATTCATTAGGGGTAAAGCCCGTAAATTGTTTAAATAGCGTTGAATAATGTGAACCGCTCACACCCGCAATTGCAGCTAATTGCTCACGTGATATTTTTTCACTGAAGTGATTCTCTAAGTATGTGATACTGCGTTCCATTGAGGGCTGCTCACTCACTTCAAATCTTGTTTCCTGCTGCTCCAGCAATTGAAGAAGGATCTGATGGAACAGGATCTGGTTCTGCACATGACGTATTTCACGATCTGGCAACCGGTGAAGATACAATTCCTTCATATTAGATACAATGGCTGGTTCATGAGGAAACAACAGCATATTTGAATTGGATGTCAGTTGGCTTGTCCGCGTCATAGCACTGGAGGGCAGTGCTCGTGTCTGTTCTTGAATCCGGATTGAAAGCTTATAAGCATGTAGCGGCTGCTGGCGATTTGTAATTAGAGAGGCGTAAGTATTCTCGGGGAGAAGGACGACAATGCCTTCCATTAGCTCATAAGTCTGATGATTGACCTCAAGCATACCCTTACCAGCAGCAATAGCTAGTAGGACGGTTGAATGCTCATGAATCTGAAGTCTTGGCAGATTTGAGGTTCCATACATCGACTGAATACTATCAGCGGTATATAAAGGGAAATGGGACTCCGCCCATTCTGGGACTACGTTATTCAAATCTTAAGCCTCCGTTACCTATAATTCTATGAATGGTATTATATTCTTCACTTCTATGGGACTAATTATAACATCTCTCGTTTGGGACAAGCCGCATAAATGACCACAAAGTAGAAGAGAAACTAATCTCCTAGATGAATCCATTGGTCCAAGAGTCCCTAAGGTCAAGCGAATATAAATACTACTATGATCCTTCATCCATTTTAAAAGAGGTGAATCTAAGATGAAAAGACAGGTGAAACCTAGTAGGAAAAGAAGACCTGCCTCCAGACTGCAGCCTAAACGTAGTTTAATTCTTAAAGCAAAAGCGCAAATCATTAACTTTGCGGTTATTGGTGATAGTCATGTGGGGTATGGAAACAGCTCAAGCATTTTTAGTAATCTTTTGCCTAAAGCTGTGAATAACGGGAATAAGAGATTTGTTATTTTTGGAGGAGATAATACGCAAGCGGGAGCTAATCATGGAAATAATGCGAATGCTTACTACAAGGACTTCAAGGATACGGTAACAAGCACGCTTGGGAGTATTCCTTATAAAGCATCTATAGGAAATTGGGAGGCAAGCACACAGTCCTTATTCACACAATATTTAGGTGCTGTTGAAGGTCAAATGAATTTTCCGGGTACGCAGGGGAAGGTCAAGTATGTATGGCTTAATTGTGCGCTTGGACGGTTTACTCCGGGTAGTATAAATTTGTTGAGAAATTTAGATGATAGTTTTTATTATATTATAGATTTTCATTGGCCCCTCAAAGTAAGTGGGATTACGGTGGACCCAACCCATGTATTAAGCGCATCGGAGACGAATAAGTTTTTTTCATCCATTCCTACAAAAGTGAGAGATAAGGTGTTAGCTATTTTTACGCATCATGGACATCTGTTTTACCGAAAGCTTAGTAATATATATCCCGGTTACAACAAAACTAAATTTTTCGTATGCGGATGTTCTGGGGAATATAAATGCAAAACAAATGGTGATCGGGGTTATTACAATGCCACATTATCCATCAACGGGACAACAATTAATGTAGATGCTTTTAAGGTAGCGGTAACTTAGCAAAAACTAAGCTGAAGCTGATTTTCGGGAAAAACCGGGTTCAGCTTTAGTTTTTTTAGCAAATAGTTAATAGAAACTCAACAATTCAGTCACAGGATAATAGTAAGCTAGCAGGATTATTTAATATATTTGTATAATAGTTTATATATGTATTAAATGAATCATATTGGGGGGCTACCGATGAGAGGGTTAGTATTTAATTCTTTAGAACAGGCGGGTGTCTCGGCTTTTGGTGTGGAGCGTATTCGTACAGCCGCCGCACAAATGGTTGAAGACAATATCACACCTGCGCAAGTTATTGTTGCTGCGAGAAAGGGGACGCTGCTGGTCCATCAAGCGAATGGAAAATTCGGACCTGAAGCAGACGCAGCAGATTTAACAGCGGATGCTATATTTCCACTCTGTTCCATCACAAAACTATTTACTGCAACCGCTATTATGATGTTAGTGGAACAAGGGAAAGTGGGCCTAAATAGGCCGGTTTCTGATTACATCCCCGAATTTACAGGGGAGAACAAAACAAAAGTATGCGTACATCATTTGTTGACACATACCTCTGGAATTGAGGTTAATGGCGGTTATGATGCACCACTAAGCCACGAGCCAGGTACTGTGATGTCTTACTGTGGATATGGTTATGAGCTGTTGGGTGAAATTATACGGCGAGTTAGTGGACAAGCTTATGATGTATTCGTAAAGGAAACCATATTTAAACCGCTTGGAATGGAAAATACATATTATCGTGTGCCAATGGAAGTGCGGAACAGAGTAGTTAGACGTGCCCCTGAGGCAGCATGCGCGGAATGGGTAGACAGCGAATACAATTTGAATTCTGTATCTGCGGGGGGCGGGGCTTACTCAACGGCTATGGATTTGGCTGTTTTTGGCCAGATGTTCCTTAACGGCGGAATTTATAACGGAGTACGATTGCTTAGTCCGGTAACAGTAAAAGAAATGACCCGCAATCAAATTCCGGGCGTATCCTCACAATATAGAGACGAAGTTTTCCCTGAAGCGTACTGGGGGTACGGATGGGCGATTAATGGCACGAAGCGTGACGGCGGAGATCTGCTCTCTGCAGATGCCTATTCACACTGGGGGGCGGCAGGTCCTTTCCTCTGCGTGGATCCGATTTATCAGACAGTGACGGTTCATTTATCCGTAGAACTGGATCACCAGAAGCCATTTAAAAATATGTATGTTGATTACTTCAACAATACTGTTCTTGCAGCAATCACAGAGCTGTGATGTCAGCTGCTATTTTCATATCCATTTAGAATTTTTGTTGTGTCTACTTTTCTTAAAGTGTGTTTTCCCTGTTTGTTCTAAATTGTTTAGGGGTGATTCCGGTATATTTCTTAAACACTTTGGTAAAGTAGCTCTGATCATTAAAATGTAGGCGTGAGGCGATGTCCGATAAGCTTATCTCTGGTACTTCTATTAGTCGTTTTGCCTCTTCAATCCGCTCCAATTGAATAAAATCGCTGATGGTGATGCCGGTCTCCTTCTTAAATAATAGGGAGAGATAACTTCTATTTAATCCTGCAACCTCAGCCAGTCTATCTAAGGAAAGTTCCTCATATAGGTGATTGAAAATATAGTTCTGACAGAGAGCCACGGTGCGCGACAGTTTCGCCATCCGGCTCTCTTTGACATGGTCTGCGAAATCGCAAAGGGCATTAAGAACGGCATGATCTACAGCGGGAATATCTTTTAGTTCTTCGATATGCTGGATATGAAAGTCGCTTAGGGTATAAGAAATTTCCCAGTACAGCCCTCCATCTATAGCTGCACGTGTAGCGAGTGTAATACAAGAGATTGCCAGATTCTTTTTGTTACGTAATTGGCTCCTTTTAGAGAGAAGCCCGTAACTCTCTTCGGAGAACGAAGCTTGAACGCGTAGCAGCTCAGTTTTATTGCCTTTTTTGACATAGTGAAAGAGATTTTTTTCTAGCATGGGCTCGTGGTGCAGCCACGTATTCTCACGGCGATAAGAAATATCCAAATCCAAACTGCCTGAGGGCAGTTGTTTATAGGCAAGAATGCGGGAGTCCAGCAGTAGTTCGCTAAGGGTCAAGGTTTTTCCAGTAACGAGCGAGTATAGCAGCATAGCGGTATGGTATAGTCTCATTTTATTTAACACGGTCAGGCTGCGGTAATAGTTAAGCCATTGCTCCTGAAACTTAAGCGGAACTTCATGATCACGCATCAGACTTGCCACATTATCCTCCGTAGGTTGAGCATACAATGAAGGGCCAATCACAATGCTTCCCTCGTTACTGTTGTCTGAGGGTAAATGGAGAATGATGTAATTCTCTAGAAAATTTGTGGTACGAACGATTGGTACAGTACAAGTCGGTCCATTGCCATTAGAGTTGTTCTCACGATTAAAAGATTTAGTAATTTCAGAAAGTGGCTCATTAAGGTTATGAACCCAAGGGGCGCACTCGAAGGAGGAAGGCATAGCAAATTCAATTTCCCGAGTGGCGTCGAGCAGGAACACGGGAATTTGCTGTGACTCATACATCACTTTACAGATATATTGGACTCTTTCCTTATCCTCCAAATGATCTAACATGTTATGACCTCCTCACCTAACAAGAATACCAAAAACACAATAATAATGCCATAAATCAAGCATGAAGTATATTAAAATGGGGATAGTATACATTCAGAGGAGGCATTTTTATGAAAACCAAAATTCATGAACTCATATCACAATTGACCCTTGAGGAGAAAGCGGGACTCTGTTCAGGGCTTGATTTCTGGCATACCAAGGGGATTGAACGACTCGGAATCCCTTCTTTGATGGTAACGGACGGACCCCATGGTTTACGCAAGCAAAAAGAGAGTGCCGATCACCTCGGGCTTCATAACAGTGTTCCCGCAACTTGTTTTCCTTCAGCAGCAGGGTTGGCTTCTTCGTGGGATCGGGAACTAATTGAGCGAGTGGGGAAGGCGCTTGGTAAGGAGTGCCAGGCAGAAAACGTTGCTGTTCTGTTGGGACCGGGGACGAATATTAAACGCTCTCCACTGAACGGTCGTAACTTTGAATATTTCTCGGAAGACCCTTATCTTTCTGCGGAGATGGGGGGGAACCATATCAAAGGTGTGCAAAGCGAAGGAGTCGGCACCTCGCTTAAGCATTTTGCCGCCAATAATCAGGAACACCGGAGAATGTCGGTAGATGCGGTTATTGATGAACGGACGCTGCGGGAGATTTATCTGGCTAGCTTTGAAGGTGCAGTTAAGTACAGTCAACCTTGGAGCGTAATGTGTTCTTACAACCGGGTTAACGGTGAATACGCTTCTGAGAGTGAAACGCTTCTAACGCGGATTCTTAGAGATGAATGGGGTTTCGAAGGATTTGTAGTTTCGGATTGGGGTGCGGTCAATGAGCGAGTGAAGGCGCTGCAAGCAGGGCTGGAGCTGGAAATGCCGTCAACGGGAGGACTTGGCGATGCCAAGATTGTCGCAGCGGTGCAAGGTGGGGAACTAGCTGAAGAAACGTTAGACCTTGCGGTGGAGCGGCTGCTCACTTTTATTTTTAAGGCGGTAGACAATCGTAAAGATAATACTTCATTTAATGCTGAAGAGCATCACCAACTGGCACGGAAAGTGGCGCGGGAAAGCATGGTGCTTCTTAGAAATGAGGAGGAAGTTCTACCCTTATCTAAACAAGGTACTATTGCGATCATTGGGGAATTTGCTAAAAATCCGCGTTATCAAGGTGGGGGAAGCTCGCATGTGAATCCAACTCAATTGGATGATGCTTTTGAAGAGATGAGAGGTCTTGCGGGGTCTGCTGAGCTGCTATATGCCCAAGGATATGAACTGGAGCATGATGAGATTAATGAGGTTTTGCTGCAAGAGGCACGAGAAACAGCGGCAAAAGGTGATGTAGCGGTGTTGTTCCTTGGACTGCCGGATAATTATGAGTCAGAGGGTTATGATCGCAGCCACTTGTCTCTTCCAGAGAGCCATAAAGCGCTGATCGATGTGGTAGCTGAGGTGCAGAGTAATATCGTTGTTGTACTCAGTAATGGCTCACCTGTAGAGATGCCTTGGATTGATAAAACAAAAGGAGTCCTTGAGGGTTATCTAGGTGGGCAGGCGTTTGGGGGTGCCGTAGCAGATTTATTGTTTGGAGAGGTCAGCCCAAGCGGTAAACTGGCAGAGACATTCCCCATGAAGCTGAGCGACAATCCATCCTTTCTTAATTTCCCGGGGGAAGGGGATAAGGTAGAGTATAAGGAAGGTTTGTTCGTAGGTTATCGTTATTATGATAAAAAAGAGATAAAACCGCTGTTTCCTTTCGGCTTTGGTCTCAGCTACACAGAGTTTCAATACAGTCATTTAACAATTTCCAAGAGCAGCATAAAGGACACCGAGACTATTCAGGTTAAGGCTACTGTTAAAAATACGGGCACTCGCGCAGGAAAAGAAATCGTTCAGCTCTATGTTAGTGATGTGGAGAGCAGCGTGATCCGTCCACTGAAGGAACTAAAAGGCTTCAAGAAGCTAGAGCTTCAGCCTGAAGAAGAGCAGGAGGTAACCTTTGAGTTAGATAAACGCTCCTTTGCTTATTACAACGTTAACATTGGTGATTGGCATGTGGAAAGTGGAAATTTTGAAATTGCTATTGGCTCATCATCGCGGGATATTCGTCTGACAACTTGTATCGGAGTGGAATCGACCAATCCGCTTACGATGCGTTATCATCGGAATAGTACTATTGGTGATTTGCTGGATAATCCACGGACAGCGGAAAAAGTGAAGAAATTCAGCAGTGTTTTTGGCTTAGAAGGTGCGATGGACGATAACCCGGAAATGTACATGGCGATGATGAAATATATGCCGCTGCGGGCAATGATCGGTTTCGGCCAAGGGAAATACACGGAAGAAGATTTAGCCAAGGATCTGCAAGAATTTAATACATTGGCTACTAAGTAGAAGTAAGCCAGTGGCACATATTAGTCCTATCTAATATGCACCACTGGCCTTATTTGTGTAAATTTCTTGTCTGGACACTTACCCATTAACTCGATAGGTGTGCCTCAACGTTTCCTTGAAGGAAATCCGTAATCTTTAGCGCGCCACGCTACTAGCAGCGCAAGAATCAATAGTATAAACATTACCCACGGGAAGGAGCGGACACCAAGTGTTTCAATAAGAATTCCGCCTATCACTCCGCCACCGCCAATAGCTAGGTTCCATGCCGTCACCAGCATCGATTGGGCCACATCTGCACTTTCGCCAGCGGTTTCGGCAACGGCTGTCTGTAGCAAAGTAGCTGCTCCTCCGAACGTCAACCCCCATACACCAACCACTAAATAGATCACTATGGGCTGGCTGCTACTAATGCCTAGTACAATGGATGACAAGGCAAAAGCAGCTAGGCTGATCAGAACCAATGGACGCAGTTTGCGGTCGATCAAAATACCGATGACCCAGATGCCAACAAGCGCTGTAATGCCGAAAACAAGCAACACCAAGTCAACCCGCTGGGTTAGCCCGGCCTGAGTAAGATAGGGGGCAATATAGGTATACAAGATGTTGTGTGCTAGTACCCATACCAGAACGACAAACAATACCGGCCGTACCCCCGGAATAACAAAAACCTTGTAGAGAGGGAGCCGTTTTTCAGGGGCTTCTCCTGGATAGTCCGGTAGCTTCCAAAATACCCAAGCGATCAGCATGAGAGCTAATAGCGACATGAACCCGAAGATAGAGCGCCAGCCTACAAGGGTGCCAAGAAGGGTTCCAGCAGGGACACCGAGTGCCAGAGCGAGAGGTGTGCCAACCATCGCTACCGCCATTGCTCGTCCCTTGAGTGACTCCGGCACCATGCGCCGGGCGTAACCTGCTATCATGCCCCATAAGACTCCAGCGGATACGCCGGCGAAGAACCGAGCTGTTAGCGTAAGTATATAATTGGAAGAAAAAGTGGTGACGGTGTTGAATATGAGAAAACCAAGGATGCACATTAGTAGCAGTGGTCGCCGCCGCCATCCACGCGTCACGGTAGTTAAGGGAATCGCGGCCAACAGGGAACCAAGAGCATACAAAGTGACAAGTTGACCGGCAAGGGCCTCGGAGACACCAAGCCCCTCACCTATTTGGAGCAACAAGCCTGCCGGAATCGTTTCGGTAAGAATACAGATAAACCCCGTCATAGCTAAGGCGAGTAATCCAGCCCATGGCAGACGTTCAGAAGAGGGAGTGCTGGGGGCACTTTGTGTGGCAGAAGATGTGTTTTGGCTCATAGAGAAGCCCCTCTCTTATATAATTTTAGCAAACTCAATGATATAGACGACGAATAGGGTCTACTGGACAGAGAGCCTAGGCTGGTTCATTCCGGACCCAGGCTTCTTGTGTTCATGCTCTATTTATTACGTCTATCATAAATGGCATCACAAAGGTCTACAGTAAACTGACCCGACATGCCTTCCAATGCGGTATTAGTGAAAGCGACGACACTGAGGCGTTGCTTGGGATCTACGAACCACGAATGACCATAAGTACCCCCCATGCGCCAAGTACCCGGAGATTCTGGAGTGTCTGTGGCGACAGGATCCTTTAGTACCGTGATGCCTAGGCCAAAGCCTCGTCCTGGCCAGAAGGCCATTGGCAGATCATCGATCTGGTTGGTCGTCATATCGTGAACCAGTGACTCCGGTAGCAGCGGCGCTCCGCCCTTACGTAATGTTTCCAGCAGTTGCAAAAAATCTCCGGCGCTGCCGACCATGCCAGCTCCTCCAGAAGGATAGGCAGTAGTGTCAAGTGCTCGGCTAGGGGCAAGCAGGAACCCAGCCGTTCCCTCCACAAAGGCAATACTGTCAGGATCAAGTAAGGGCCGTGGCTCTGGAGTATCATTGGCATAGGAAGTGGCCAGCCGTTCTCGATCGACTGCAATAAAACCCGTGTCGCTCATGCCAAGCGGCTTGGTCACGAGTGAATGTACAGCCTCACTGAGCGGTGTTTCTGTGACCTTTGCAATTACTGCTCCCAGCACATCTGTCGCGATGGAATATTTCCACTCGGTACCTGGCGTATAAAGGAGGGGGACAGAGGCAAGACGGCGCAGGTTCTCTTCCAATGTGATGCCGGACTGATCCATACCATCTGATACCCCTGCTGACTGATAGGAACCCTTCTCTTCTTGGAAAAATCGGTAAGACAGGCCCGCGGTGTGCGTCATCAAATGACGAATCGTCAAGGAAGCGAACTCGCCATTCTGCAAACGCGGCTGAAACTCTGGAAGCCAACGATCAACGCGGTCGTCCAGTTGTAGACGACCTTGCGCAACTAATACTAGGGCTGCCGTTGAAACGATAGGTTTAGTAACTGAAGCGAGCCGGAATAAGGCATCTTCTCGCATAAGTCGGCCTAGCTCGCGGTCGGCAAAACCGGCAGCACGGCTATAAACCAGTTCCCCATCTATCGCCACTTTAATGACAGCACCGACCAAGCGCTTGTCAGCGAGGGTTCGATCGATTACTCTATCGATGCGACCTGATAAACATTCTGTAATTATTTTATTTGAATCCAATATACTCAACGGTCTTCATCCCTTCGGAATAGTTAAAGTCAAGAACACTTTACTATTGTAGGGTTATTATATATAACAAGTTATCTTGATTACATAAGGCAACTAAGCTAAATTAGCTTTATAACGGTTAATTACAATCTAGTTAATATAGAAAACCTTAAATTTAAAGGAGGCGATTTTGATGGACCATGTTGATAAGCAAATTCTTTTCCATCTTCAAAATCAAGCAAGAATTTCTATGACAGAGCTGGGGAAATGTGTCGGTTTATCGCAACCTGCGGTTACGGAGAGAGTTAGGCGTATGGAGGAAAAAGGCATCATCAGCGAATATCGCACCATAATTTCTCCTGAAAAGATTGGGAAACAAGCAGCTGCCTACATGTTATTTCATTCTAGGGATTGTAATGCATTCCTTGATTTCTGTCGCTCAAGTCCTGATGTCGTCGAATGTTACCGTATAAGTGGGGAACACAACTACTTATTGAAGGTAGTAACCAACTCTACACGAGCCCTCGAGGAGTTCGGAAATCAATGTGACAAATACGGTACTTACACGATTCTGATCGTGATGTCATCACCAATCGATTATAAATTTCTTATACCCTCGCTTGAAGAAGCAAGCCTAAACTTGCTGAGTTAGATTTTAAACATAATCCGTTAGCCTGTCGTAACAAAAAAAAAGACTCTTCTATATAAATAGAGGAGTCTTTTTGGTTTAGATATTGTAATAAAAAAGATTGCAGCTGCTCCTTTTTCGTAGATACATCATGGACTTTCTATCTTATAAGTCTGGCGGTATTTTAGTGGAGAAAGCCCGGTGATTTCCTTAAATACCCGACCAAAGTGAGTCATATTATCAAATCCAAAATTTTCAGCTATCTTGGCTACTTTAAAGGCAGTATTGATTAACAAGGCACGAGCTTCCTGGTGGCGATAAGTATAAATAAGCAGCTTAAACATAAGTGTTTTTAAATATAATTCATAGCCGGGAGGTTGCTTCGTAAATTCAGAGACCCTTTTATTGAATAATTTCTCGATAAAGTTTTGTTCAGAACCATGAACCTGAACGGGTGGGAGATCAGTTCGAAGAAGTCCGGAAAAACCTGAAGGCCATTGGCTATCGGGAATGAGCTACCTTCCATAAACGGGTTAGAACAATGGTTAGTCTAGACCAACTATAAAATGAATTAAGTAGCCAAGCTAATGCCAGCATCGCCTAGTTTCCAACGGCAGGTCATTATCAGCTTCTCACCCTCCAGTTCGGCTGTCAGCGTGCCACCCATTTTATTCATTAGACTTTTGGCGATGGAGAGACCCAGCCCGGAAGCTTGAGAAGATCGGGTACGGTCTGCGGTATAGAATCGGTCAAATAAGAGGTTAACATCGCTTCCGACTAGTTCCTTCGCATCGTTTACTATCGTTAAGTCAGCTGTTTCCCGCCGTCGTTCGAAATGGATTTCTACATACCCGGTCGCGTGTTTGACCGTATTGACAAGTAAATTCTCGACAACTCTCCGCACAGCGGATTCATCGGCGTATACGGATACATTTTCTTCAGGTAGCCGTATATCCGGTGTAATATTGCGTTCGTTGAAAGAATCGTAAAATCCGACCAGAATTTCCGAGAGCAGGGCCGTCATCCCAAGCTTTTCCGTATGTAGAGGATAATCTAGCGATTCGATCAAGGAAAGCTCAAAAAAATCATTCAGCAGCGCCTGCAGCCGTTTCGTCCGATTTTTAACGATGGCAACATATTCAAGCTTTTCATCAGGGGTAATAGACTCATCCTCCAACAGTTGAATATAACCGAAGATGGAGGTGAGGGGTGTACGGATATCATGTGAAATATTCGCCACAGCCTGACGGAATTCTTGTTCGACACGTTTTCGCTGGGCTTCCGCTTCGACGATTAAATCAGATTGACGATTGATTTGTCCCGCAAGCGCCTCAAGCTTCTGGTCGAATAGAGCCACATCAATTTTTTTACCGGATGCTCGCTCGTTGTAGGTATGCAATTGCTCTGTTATCCGCCCTAGTTCTCGCCTTAACATTAAAAAATGGAAAAGCAGGAGAGCTCCTGCCGCAAACAATATGATTGTCAGAATAAGCAACACTCTCCTGCACCCCCCATTTGCTATTTGATTTCTTTTCGGTGGAATACGAGAATACCGAGTACCCCGGAAACGGCTATTGTCAACAACGGCACGAGTAGAAGTGCTGGCCAATCTCCACTGTCGATACTGAGCTTACCGATATCGCTCACCCGTTTGAAGATGGAATAATCGTACAAATTACTAAAGAAAGAGATCTTCGAACCTATACTAGCCAAAACCGTATCGATCATAAGGAAGAAAATCATTGAGAAGCCGATAGTTTTGCCGCTGTCGGTTAGGATTACGGTGAACAGCGCCCCAATGGCTGCGTAACCAGCCGTGTACAATAACGTTAGCCCGAGGGCTCGCGGTATGAAAAGTGTAGTGCTTCCTTCCGGCAGATGACCGAAGCCCGAAAGCAGCGTGACTTCGACTGTGCTGACAATAGGAAAGACGAGCGAAATCGCCATGGCTCCAACTGCGAATACGATTAGTTTTGCTGCGAACAGCCGGCCTCTGGTGTTGCCCGAAGAGGCGATCGTCTTCATGACCCCTGTGGAATATTCGTTAGAGATAAAGAATCCAGCCAGAATGGCTACGCCGAATTTAATAATGTAGGCATTGCTTGAAATAAAGGTAGTCAGAAATTCAGCGCCGGTGATCTGAGGTTCCCCATTGGAACGATGATCAAAATAATATAGCAAAGGGTACGCAAGCGAGAGGACGGAAAGTGCCAATAGAAAAGTCCAAAATGATCTATTCTTTCGGAGCTTGAAAAACTCCACTCTGATCAGATTATACATTTGGGTTCCCCCCAATCCGCTTTGTAAAATAACTTTCCAAGTCTTCACCCATAGGCATAAACTTCTCGATCTCGAGGCCCGCAGAGAATAAAGCAGTTGATACTTTGCCTGGCTGCTCAATACGGCTATACAACTTGATGGTTCCATCCTGCATCACTTCGAAATCGGCCGTACCCAGCTCGTTCTGAATGACGGCTGTTGCCTTGCCCGGATCATCCACTTTGATAAATAAATACTGCTGACATTTCTCGTTTAATTCCTCCGCAGTGAGTTGTTCAAGCAACTGACCGTGGTGAATAATGCCATAATGACTTGCCATTAAATGCAGCTCACTTAGAATATGACTTGAGATCATTATCGTAATGCCTAGCTCACGGTTTAGTCGCTTGAGCAGTTCGCGCATTTCGACGACACCCATCGGATCCAACCCATTAGTTGGCTCGTCCAGAATCAGAAATTCTGGATCTCCCAGTAAGGCGATGGCAAGACCTAACCGCTGCTTCATTCCAAGTGAGAAATTTTTGGCTTTCTTCTTTCCGGCGCCCTGCAGTCCAACTTGCTCTAGCATTCTAGGAACACAATCTTTGCCGGGAATACCACGTAGAATCCGGTTTGCTTCTAAATTTTCACTCGCAGTCATATGGGGGAATAAAGCGGGACTCTCGATAATCGAGCCGATTCGCTTACGAGCCTGGATCAGGGCTTGCTCTTCACTGGCTCCGAACAGCTCGATCGTCCCCTGAGTCGGAAAAGCAAGTCCGGTCACAATCCGGATTAATGTTGATTTTCCGGCTCCATTTTGTCCAATAAAACCATAAATAGAGCCTTTACGGATTGACAAATTGACTTTGTCCAGCGCTGTATGGCCCTTGAACTTTTTGGATAGCTGATTTGTTTTTAATACATACTCGTACATCTCGTCTTGGCCTCCTTTTCGTGATAGACCAAGTATAGAATTGAAAACATAAGAAGAGCTAAAGCCAAATCTTAAGAATGTCTTAAGGCTTGAGCCGATAACCTATGCCCCATACCGTCTCGATAAATTCGCTTCCTGGTGCGGCCTTGGTTAGCTTGCTGCGCAAGTTGCTCATATGGACATTGACCGTATTATCGTCCCCGTAATATGGCTCGTGCCAGACTCTTTCATACAAATTCGCTTTCGTAAACACCTTTTTGGGGGCTGACAAAAGTAACGAGAGAATTTCAAACTCTAGAGCTGTGAGCGTCAGTTCCACACCATTTGCCGTAATCGACATCGCCTCTCGATGAAGTACAAGACCCTGATGCTGGAGCACGTTAGGCAAAGCCGATTGCGTAATCCGCGAATACAAACGCAGATGAGAATCGATCCGTGCAGAGACTTCCTCAACGTCGAAGGGTTTCGTAATGAAATCATCCGCCCCCGCCCGCAGGGCAGACACCTTGGTCTGGGGCTCACCCTTGGCAGAAATGATAATTACCGGCATATCATCCCGCCCGGCAATCTTCTCAAGTAGTTCCTCACCTGACATGCCTGGCAGCATCAGATCCAGTAGCAGCATGCTCCATTGACGTTGCTCCAGATAGAGAAGTGCCTCCGTTCCCGAGTAAGCAGGTTGGGGAATATAGCCGCTTTTCTTAATAATGTTGCACAGCAATCGGTTGATGTCGCTGTCGTCCTCAGCAACAAGAATATGTATCGGGTTATTCATTTAATCTCCTTTTTTTACCTGAAATAGGTCGTTGTTCGGATGAATGCCTATTAAATAGGATAGCAGGTTTTAGATTCTGTATCCAGATCCAGCCAATTTCTGCATTTTGGTTATTCAAATCTATATCACCGATTCTCGTGAGTTCATTTTTATATAAAAAAGAGACTCTTCTATTTAAATAGAGGAGTCTCTTTGCGGCGTTAAGGTATTTAGATAAATAGATTATGACCCGACTGATCGGCTTGGCCGAGATAGTAACCAACGCCGCCGATTCCGACACCGTCAATCAGTTCTTCACGAGTGATGCCCATAAGATCCATGGACATTTGGCAGGCGACGATTTCCACACCTTGGTCGATAGCCATCTGAATCAATTCTTCCAAGGAAGAGATATTTTTGCTCTTCATTAGAGAGCGGATCATCTTCGAGCCCATGCCCATCATGTTCATATTTGAAAGCGTCAGCTTCCGGCTGCCGCGTGGCATCATGGCACCGAACATTTTTCCGATAAAGTTTTTGTTCACAGGCACCTTCTCATCCTTGCGGATAATATTGAGGCCCCAGAAGGTAAAGAACATTGTGACTTTTTTGCCGCTGGATGCTGCTCCGTTGGCAATGATGAAGGAAGCGATCGCTTTATCCAAATCCCCGCTAAAAACAACCATTGTGCTTGCATTGCTAGTTTGAATTACTTGTGCGCCTGCTCCGGTTGGTGCTGATGCTGAAGTCTCGATAACTCCTTTGCGCAGATAAGCTTCGATCATGCCAGTAGGCAGCTTTGTTAGCTGCAAAAGCGTATTGTTGGACATACGAGCCCAAGCCTTGATATCCTCATAAAATCCGGGATCGGAAGCAGTGACCTTCAGGACTTGCCCGTCCAAGAGCGGGTCCATGCTCATTTTAACTTGGATCAGCGGCCCTGGGCAGCACAGTCCGCAGGCATCAAGCACGGAATCAGGTGTTGTGAAAGCTGTAGCGTTAACGGTTGGTGTAACTGTGCCAGTTCCAGTCTCTGTCCCAGTTCCAGTTCCAGTTCCAGTTCCAGTTCCAGTTCCAATCCCAGTTTCAGTCTCAGTCTCCGTCATTGCTCCCGTTGCTGCGATTTCTTTACTGGCTGCTGGTGTACCAACGTTTGGCGTCAAGTTATCTTTTTTTTTAGGCGTAAATTGGCTAATCTGATAGGTTTTATAACCGCCGGTCAGATTCTTCACACGGTAACCTTTTTGCTGTAAAATCCGGGAAGCGGTGTAGCCTCTGAGTCCAACTTGGCAATACACCCAAATTTCTTTACTAGAGTCAAGCTCGCTTAGCCGACTACGCAGATCATCCACGGGGATGTTAATAGACCCTTCAATATGACCATTAGCATGTTCGATTTCCGAACGTACGTCAACTAAAATGGTATTGTTTTTGTCACGACCTTCTAAATCCTTAGGGACGAATACCGTAGTCAAACCATGCAAAATATTTTCAGCGGCAAATCCAGCCATATTCACCGGATCTTTAGCGGAAGAATAAGGAGGGGCATAAGATAGCTCCAACTCCGTCAAATCAGTGACCGTACCTCTAAAACGAATAACTGTAGCGATATCGTCGATACGTTTGTCTACACCACTGTAACCTACAGCTTGTGCTCCTAGCACCGTACCTTTTGGATCAAAAATCAGCTTCATAGATATCGGGGTTGCCCCCGGATAATAGGTTGCGTGTGAGCTTGGATGTATATAAATCACGTGATACGGCAGACCCAAACGTTGTAATGTTTTTTCATTATTACCTGTAGAAGCACCTGTGACTCCAAAAACCTTTATAATAGAAGTCCCTTGTGATCCTTTGTAAGTTGTGCCGAGACCACTGACGTTGTCCGCAGCAATCCGCCCTTGCTTATTGGCAGGACCAGCTAGTGGAATGGCGGTTTTTGTTCCGTTTACGAAATCAACCACCTCAACCGCGTCACCTACAGCGAACACTTGATCCAGATTGGTCTCCATCCGCTCATTGACTAAAATATGGCCACGGGGACCGAATTCTAAGCCACTGTCCTTCAGAAAAGAGGTATCCGGAGAAACGCCGATAGCCAGCAGAACCATATCACTTTGCAGTACAGTGCCACTTGCTAATTGCACCTGTATTTGTTCTCCCACCTCAGCAAACCCTTGGACCATATCGGAAAAAATAAGATTAACACCATGCTCGTCGAGTTCTTTTGCCAAAATAGAAGACATTTCAGTATCGAATGGAGCTAATATTTGTGGTCCTGCTTCAATTAAGGAAACTTCCAGACCAGCTTCTCTAAGGTTCTCAGCCATTTCCACACCGATAAATCCACCACCGATCACCACGGCCGAACGTGTGCCTTCCGCAGCGACTTTAGCTTTGACTTTGTCAGTGTCGGGAATGTTACGCAACATGTGTATTTGGGAACTCTCGATACCGGGCAGATTCGGACGAATCGGTTTAGCACCTGGCGATAAAATAAGCGCATCATAGCTCTCTTCATAGGAGCCTTTTTCTATGCTTTCTACTCGCACTTTTTTGTTCACGGGGTCGATAGCCACGACTTCACTTTGAATCCGGACATCGATGTTAAAACGTTTATGCATCGCCTCCGGTGTCTGCACCAGCAGCTTGGAGCGGTCCTGAATGGACCCGCCGATATAATAAGGAAGTCCACAATTGGCAAAAGAAATGTACGGATCACGCTCAAACATTACAATATGGGCATCTTCATCTAATCTCCGAAGTCGGGCGGCTGCTGACGCGCCTCCTGCAACTCCACCAACAATCAATACTTTTTTACTCATGATGACTTATTCCTCCCCTAAAAATAACTGAATCAGATGTTTGATTTTTTCGTCTTTAACAGAATAGTTAATCTCCAGCCCATTACGTTCGGTTTCAACGATGCCTAGTGATCTAAGCTTCTGTAAATGCTGGGACACCGTAGATTGTGGAAGATCGAGACAGTCCTGCATGAAGCTCACGTTGCAGCTGCCCTTTTCCAGAAGTCCTTTAATGATGCACAAGCGCACGGGATGAGCTATAGCCTTTAAGGTTTCGGCGGTTTGGTTATAGGCTTTGAAATTTTTGTCCATGGTAACGAACACCTCGCTTTACAATATCCTTATATCGTAATATTATGATATAGTGATATGAAAATCAAGTTATTTTTATAAAGGTGAAGGAGAGATGCTCGATGTCTTTTAAAATTTCAAAGGAAATTACCCCACAGCAAGTGGCGGAGCGCTTGAAGAATGGCGAAACTCTTACCATGTTGGATATACGCGAACCCGCCGAATGGGTGGAGGGACATGTAATGGGTGCTAAACATATTCCGCTTGGACAGCTATTGATGCGCACAGATGAACTGGATTCTCATGGAGAGATAATTGTGATGTGCTTAAGTGGTGGCCGTAGTGGACTGGCTTGTGAGCTGCTGAGTGAAAAGGGGTATAACGTTGTGAACATGACGGGTGGATTAGGCGCTTGGACGGATGATTTTTTGGTACGGGAGTAATGATATGAGCATGATGGTTCGGATCCTACTGAGTATTTTAATTGTCTTTAGTATTGTGAGGTTTTTGCGTTATGCTTGGCCTGTTCGTTCACTTACTTATATAGAAGTCCGTGAGGTTCGCGAATTAGCGGATCAATCATTGGCTATGAAAATGCTCGATGTCAGGGATGCCGTTGATTACCAGAAGGACAGTATCCGTGGTTCGATAAATATTTCGCTGGGGCGGTTACCCTATGTCTGGCAGCACTGTCTATCTCCGGGCGACTCGGTTCTAATTCTTGCAGGAAGTTACTACAAAAGAAATAAAGCCGCGAGAATTCTTTATAAGCAGGGATTTCGTAAGCTATATGCGGTAAATGGTGATTTGTTAGGGAACAAAAGAACGCTCTCCGACATTTCTGTGAAAGGTTGTTGTGAAGGATAATGGATAATGGATTTAAGGTCATTGATTTCCCGTCTCGGATTGAAGCTGGGGTGTCGAAGTCAGGGTGACGATGGAATGATCTCTTTTGATGCCTATGGGCAAGGCGCTCGGGCTGCACGTTTGCTAGGTGAGGGAAGGCAGTGAAGAGGGAGCAATATGTCACTCTAGTTGAGCCGCTATATTAATGTTGCTAAGTCGTGATGGTGGCTAGGTCGCTAAATTAATGTTGCTAAGTCGCGATGATGTGGCTAGGCTGCTAAGTCAATGTAACTAAGTCGCAATGTTATAGCTAGGCGGCTAAGTCAATGTAGCTAAGTCACGATGTTGTAGCTAGGCCGCTAAGTCAATGTAGCTAAGTCGTGATGTTGTGGCTAGATCGCTAAATTAATGTTGCTAAGTCGCGATGATGTGGCTAGGCTGCTAAGTCAATGTAACTAAGTCGCAATGTTATAGCTAGGCGGCTAAGTCAATGCAACTAAGTCGCAATCCAGTCAGCCTCATCTCGAACTCAGTTTTAATTGCATTTTGTGCAGTTAAACTTCAGTAGTTTTAGGAAAAGTAACAGTTAACTGCACTTTGTACATCTAAATTTGATCATTTACGCTTAACTACCTAATGTTTCCTTTTTTAGTTGTAGAAAGTACAACTAAATGGACTTTTAGGGGGATAAGAGTTAAATAGTTGCATGAAATACAATTAAATAGAAAAAGCACAGGTCGATAGCCAGTGAATAGTGGAGAATGGGAGACGATTTCGGACAATTTCAAAAAGGTAGGACGAATAATATTATTCTAGCGGAACTTAGTCAAACCGAGATTACTTTAACTGAACCTACTATACAAAACCTACCTATATTGAGCTAAATCTAGTCGTCTAACTCAAATGTAGTTTACTTAACCAAGATTGCTCTTGCTGAGTTAATTCTAACTGAACTGTAGTGATCTAACTCTAGCTGGACTTACTGTAATGATCTACTCTAGCTGAACTAACTTTAGTGATCTGACTCTAAATGAACTTACTGTAATAAGCTAACTGTAACTGAACTCACTGTAGTGATCTGACTCTAGCTGAACTTACAGCAGTGATCTAACTCTAACTGGACTTACTGTAGTGATCTGACTCTAGCTGAACTCACTGTAGTGATCTGACTCTAGCTGAACTTACTTTAATGCAATATACTTTAACCAATGTGATTTTTTAATAGGTAAGCAAATTTATCTCGAGTGCTAACGTTGAATGTAGAGTGTCATTGACAGCATAAGAAGGCGAATACTATACTTCTGAGTAATAGGACGAAGCACGTCCCGCATCCATATTTGGGTGCGGGATTTTTTTATGCCAAGGAGGAGGAGAACGTTATGGGGTTTACGGAAGAACATCGTAAGTGGGTGGGAGATCATATTAGTCGAAGAACGGGAGAAAGACGGGGGAGATTGGAGCGGGGACATGGGCATGGTGAGCGAATGTTTACGGAGAAGGTTTGGTGGCCAATGATGGGTCATTTTAATGATCTTCATCCTGAATATGAAGTGTTGGATTGGCGGGGATGGCCTTATTTTGTTGATTTTGCGTGGAAGCCTGGGCAGGTTAAGTTTGCTTTTGAGGTAAAAGGTTACGGCCCACATGTGCAAAACACAGATCGGACGCGTTATCGGCAGGAATTGAATCGAGAGACTTATCTACAAATCGCGGGTTATCGGGTAGTGGCGATACCATATGATGATCTGGAGGCGAGTCCTGAGAATACTATTTTTTTGTTGAGATCATTACTGATGCCGTACCTCGCTTTAAGGACAGAAGAGAAGGAGGCGTTTAGTCGACTGGAGCGTGATATTTTGCAAATTGCGGTGCGTTCGAGCGGGGACATTCGGCCTGTTGATTTGGTGAGGGAGATTGGCATTGATCTGCGTACAGTTAGGAAATGTATGAGGTCACTTTGTGAGAAAGGTAAGTTTAAGCCGATAGTTTCCCAGGTGAGTGGGAGGGTTTGTCGCTATGAATATGTACATTCACTTAACGATACTCAGCTGTGGTGAATAAACGGTATAAATCCCGTAGATTGCGGGCGTGGAGCGAGAATAGGGCAAATGAACGGTATAAATCCCGTAGATTGGAGGCGTGGAGCGAGAAGTGAGCAAATGAACGGTATAAATCCCGTAGATTGCGGAGATGGAGCGGGAATTGGGCAAATGAACGGTATAAATCCCGTAGATTGTGGGCGTGGAGCGAGAAGTGAGCAAATGAACGGTATAAATCCCGTAGATTGTAGCTGTGCAGCGGAAATCGAGCAAATGAACGGTATAAATCCCGTAGATTGTGTGCGTGCAGCGAGAATAGGGCAAATGTACGGTAGAAATCCCGCAGATTGGAGGCGTGGCGCGAGAATAGGGCAAATAAACGGTATAAATCCCGTAGATTGTAGCTGTGGAGCGGGAATAGGGCAAATGTACGGTAGAAATCCCGCAGAATGTGGGTGGGGAGCGGGAATCGAGCAAATGTACGGTATAAATCCCGCAGATTGGAGGCGAATAATGAGCAAACCCATGCACTCACACTCACATCTTCCCCCTAAATCTCTAATTATGACCTGATTTCTATTTAGATTGTTAAGGTGTTGCGGAGGAGGGGAATCTTCTATGATTAGATGGATAGGACGTATGGGTGTTTTTTCGAAGGATTGTCCTCGAGAATGAATGAAACCGCTATCAACAAGAGACGAAGGAGCGATTTTGATGGGAACAGATATAGCTAGATATCCATTTCAACAGATTGATTTACCTTTAAATGAGCGAGTGCAGGATCTGATCTCCAGATTAACACTTGATGAAAAAGTAAGCCTGATGCCTCAGTATCAAGCTGCCATAGAGCGTTTGGGTGTTGGGGCCTACAAGCATGGTACGGAAGCGGCGCACGGGATTTCTTGGCTTGGAAAAGCGACTTCTTTTCCTCAGCCGAGCGGACTGGCTTGTACTTGGAATCCAGAGCTGCTGAAGGAGATTGGTTCGGCCATCGGAGATGAAGCTAGAGCCTTTTACAAAAAGAATCCAACGGTGAACGGTCTGACATTATGGGCGCCAACGGTGGATATGGAACGTGACCCGCGTTGGGGAAGAACCGAGGAAGCTTACGGCGAAGATCCAGAGTTGACCGGACGCCTCAGCACATCACTTGTGCAGGGAATCCAAGGTGATCACCCGGTCTATTTGAAAGCGGTAGCAACGCTGAAGCATTTCCTCGGCAACAATAATGAGATTGAACGCGGGAACTGCTCCGCGAGCATCGATCCGAGAAATATGCGGGAGTATTATTTGGAAGCGTTTAAGCCTGCTTTTCAAGAAGGTGGCGCACAGTCCATGATGACCGCTTATAACTCGGTGAATGGCGTGCCTGTTATTCTTCATCCGGCAGTAATGGATGTGGTCAAAGGCGAATGGGAAATGGATGGCTTTATCGTAAGCGATGCCGGCGATCTTTTTGGGATTGTGAAGGATCACAAGTATTATGAATCTTTTGCACAATCGATGGCTGAATCTATCAAAAATGGAATTGACAGCGTAACAGAAGAAACCGCAGAGACAATCAAGGTTCTTCACGAAGCACTAGACCAAGGCCTCTTAGCAGAGGAAGATTTGGATCGTGCGCTTGCCAACACTTTCAGAGTTCGTTTCCGTCTGGGAGAGTTTGATCCGGCTGAAGGGAACCCATACGCAGCGATCGACGATTCCGTTATACTTAGCAAAAAACATACCGCACTCTCCTTGGAAGCAGCGAAACAATCGATAGTATTGTTGAAGAATGACCAAGGTACATTGCCATTGAGCAAAAGCAGTCTGAGCAAATTGGCGATTATTGGTCCACTTGGTGATGAAGCTTTTAGAGACTGGTATTCTGGCACATTACCTTATGGAGTGACTCCGCTGCAGGGGGTTAGCAAAAAGCTGCCTGGTAAACACGTTACCTTTGAGAGTGGCGCAGATCAGATCATTCTTACTTCAGCTGCAAACGGCCAAGCCATTGGAATCACAGGTGAGGACGGAAGACTGGCTGTACAGCATGACATAGCAGCGCACGGAGAATTGTTCCAACATACAGCCTGGGGCTGGACTAGCAATACTCTGAAGTCGACAAGTCGCGGTCAGTATGTAACTTTAAGCGAAGCAGAGACTCTTACAGCATCTGCTGAGGAAATTTACGGCTGGTTTGTAAAAGAATCGATTAACATCGTTCCGGAAAGCGAAGATACGGTATCTTTGCGGACCTGGAATGATAAAATGATCTCGGTGAATCCGGAAGATGGAACGCTGCAGGCGGCAGATCAGGATGCCAATGCGCAAGCACGTCTTTTCAAAAAGAACATCGTAACTAACGGCATAGAGGCTGCAGTAGAAGCTGCCAAGGCGGCTGAAATCGCTGTGGTTTTTGTGGGCAACCATCCACTCCTTAACGGAAAAGAAGAAATCGACAGACCGGATATTGTGCTTCCAGAGGAGCAAGAGCGACTGGTCAAGGCTGTCTATGCAGCGAACCCGAATACAGTTGTAGTCATTGTCGGCAGTTACCCGATAACTTCCACTTGGATTGACGAGAACATCCCGGCTGTATTGTATACCTCCCACAGTGGACAAGAGCTGGGCAATGCGGTGGCAGAAGTTCTTTTCGGCGATTACAGTCCTTCCGGCAAGCTGAACATGACTTGGTTCCGTTCTGTAGAACAGCTGCCTGAGCTGATGGATTATGATATTATCAAAGGCAAAAGAACATATATGTACTTTGACGGAGAGCCACTGTATGCGTTTGGACACGGCTTAAGTTATGCCCAAATTTCCTACAGCAACCTAAGCCTAAGCGCTAAGGAGCTGCAAGCGAATGAGACGCTGAAAATTTCTGTTCAAGTAGAGAATACAGGCGTTGTTGATGGGGACGAAGTGGTGCAGCTTTATGTGCAAGCTCTGAATTCCCGGGTCAAACGTCCGATTAAACAGTTGAAGGGTTTTGAAAAAGTAAACCTAACCGCAGGTCAATCGCAAACCCTAGAGTTTACGTTACCGGTTGCCGAGCTGGCATTCTGGGATGTTACCCGTGAGCAATATTGCGTGGAAAATGGAGAGTATATGGTTCTGATCGGCCGTTCATCTGCTGACATCCAATTATCCGCTCAACTATCGGTCCAGGGGGACGTTATTCCGTCGCGTAATCTGTATATCAATACCAAAGCAGAGAATTACGATGACTACGAAGGCGTATATCTGGACGAGTGCAAAGCAGGCGGTGCTTCCATACATCCAGTAAAAGATGGCGCTTGGATCGCTTTTAAAGATGTATTGTTCGAGCAAGGGGCAGGAGCTTTTGAAGCCTTGGTATCCTCTGCAAAAGGTGGCACCCTTGAGATCAGAACGGGCAGCCCAGCAGGGAAGCTGGTTGGATCTGTTACTGTACCGTCGGGTGGCGTATTGCAGCAGTGGAACACACTTACCGGTGAAGTGTCCGTGGAATCTGAAACTACCGATATTTATCTCATCTTTAATGGTGAGGTACTGCTTAGCCGTTTTCAATTTAATCAATAAGATAAGCTAGAACACTCCGTGCCGAAAAGTTATTAAGCCAAACTCAAGCTAAAATTCTCAGTATCATAAATGAGCATTAAAAAAAAGGGCATTCCTGAAGGATCAGGGATGTCCTTTTCGTTTCTTTTCAATTAATCACAACCGCCCCCGCCAGCATCTCCACCCCCACCGAAGTCTCCACCGCCACTATGTCCGCCGTCTCCACCCCAGCTATGCCCCCCGCTGTCAGGTCCAGAATGGTGATGCGAGTGATCTCCGTGGTGATTATGGTGGTGGTTAGAATGATTAGAGTGGTTAGAGTGGTTTGGATCCAGCAGATCCGGATGACTGGCAGCCATAAAAGACATGTTGGCGGCATCATGTTGCCTATTTCTATCAAAGGTACTTTTGTTTGAGCTCGAGCCATTACGTATTACGGCTTGTATAATAATAAATACAGCAACACCTACAAATAGTATCCCAAAAACCATAACGAACCGCTCCTTTCAACTCCAAAAATTAGTTACTAGCTGCTTTCGCCAAAAACTCAAGATTTCTGTAAAAAATACTCCCATAATTCCAGCCCAGATAAGGTTCGGGAATTTCTATATGGTTCACATCCACATTCATGTCTTCGCGTATCAATGATTCGCTAATATGGATTATATCATTTATATACCGTTTTATTTGCTGTAGATAATGTTTTTGAGTAACGGGCCCATGACCGGGAACAATTATGTTCACATCTAAGCGCTCGACATAAGTAAGTGCCTCCAACCAGGATAAGGGATTACCGTCTACTACTAATGGATGATTATCAACTGCGACAATATCTCCAACAAAAGCTAAAGAATCGGATGGAGAAAATAGAATAGAATCGCATTCCGTATGGGCAGTACCCACCGATAGGAGTTCAACGGTCCTTGCCGAGCCATGTATAGTCATTTTGCGGTCATAAGTTAGTTGGGGAAGGGTTACTTCAAGCGTTAGTATAGACTCTTTGATTTCTTGTAAATAACCTATTTGCGAAAGGAGCTCTCGTTGTTTGGAATCGTTCAGTTTGAGCTCGAGAGATGTATTAAGCTTCGTAAGATCTTCTTCAAGATTAGGAAGCAGTTTCTTCATTCGGGCAAGCCAGTCTGGTTGAGTTTTTATCATGAGCTCTCTAGTTCTACTGGAGGATATGATTACTTCATCCGAGAAGAATTGGTTCCCTCTAACGTGGTCTCCATGCCAATGGCTGTTGACGATGTATCTGATAGGTTTATTAAAATAATACAGAGCGGCATCCCTAAGATCTTTGCCAGCTTGTGGAGTGTTGAATGTATCAAAGATTAATGTGTAATCACCCATATCTATCAAACCGGCATTACTCATGGCTCCGCCTTGCTCCTTCGCTTCAAGGCAATAAATGCCTTCCACTAGAGGGACGCAGTTAAAATGTCTGGAAAGAAACATGAATTAACCTCTTTTCCTAGATAATCGAATGAAATTTATATCTATTTTATAATTTTATGGAATTTTATACTATGATTTAATTACGCTCGGAATAGAAAAGGTTGCTTTTATACGCCCGATTTGCTACCATACGATGTAACTTAATCATTTATTTGTTTTCTAGGGTTCCGCAGCGGGTGCACAGCTGGTCTGGTCCGAGGGAAAACGCACGAACATTAAGTTTGTGTCTACACGGAGGGATAAAAGCCCGGGAGGTATCGTCATTTGGCGATGACCTTCCGGGCTTATTTGTTTGTCCGTGGGCAATCATAAGTTATGGAGAATTGAAGGAGGGCTTGAAATGAAAAAGAATTCAGAGTGGCTGAAGGTAGTTGGCGCTGCGATTTTCGAAGTCATGTGGGTCATAGGTTTAAAGCATGCTTCAAGCGTATGGGAGTGGCTGATTACAGTTGTAGCCATAATCATAAGTTTCTATGTCATTATTTCAGCAAGCAGTAAATTACCGGTGGGTACCGTATATTCTGTATTTGTTGGGCTGGGGACGGCAGGAACAGTCATTGCGGACATGGTTTTATTCGGTGAACCCTTCAAGCTAATGAAGCTGGTACTGGTGGTTATTTTGCTGGCAGGAGTTATAGGTCTGAAAATGGTAACTAACGAAACCAAAGATATCAAAGAAACTGAAATAAAGGGGGAGTCTTAAATGGCATGGGCATTTTTGGTTGTTGCAGGATTGTTTGAAATGTTCGGAGTGGCTATGATCAACAGGTTGAATAAATACCGGAATCTGCAGTCGTTTTTGCTGCTCTTCCTTGGTTTTGGAGGAAGTTTTCTTTTTCTATCATTTGCAATGAAAAGTTTGCCTATGGGCACAGCTTATGCGGTATGGACGGGGATCGGTGCATCCGGTGGAGCAATTTTGGGGATGCTTTTATATGGGGAGGCCAAAGACTGGCGGCGGGTTATCTGTATTTTTATGATACTGGGAGCGGCAGTGGGGCTGAAGTTGATAGCGTAGTTAGCAATCAATTTGTTACTTTTTCTCTCCTAAAGGATTTCTCCTAAAGGAAAGATAAGTTATAAATTAGACACGATTCAGATGTTTCGAAAGGGTCATAAAGGTCGTATAAAGTAAGTATACAATTTATCGGTAAGGAGATTTTTACAATGACTAAGGATTCAATCGAGCATTTGGCTGAAATTGTGAAAGTGAACCGAGCTAACCGCATGCTGCTTCCAGACGGTACCTCTGTGCCTAGAATAGGACAGGGAACTTGGAATATGGGTGATGATGCTTCCCGTAGAGAGGAAGAAATTGCTGCTCTTAGATTAGGCGTGGAATTAGGCATGGATTTGATAGATACGGCGGAGATGTATGGGGAAGGAAACTCAGAGCTTTTAGTAGGTGACGCTATTAAAGGAATTCGGGATGACGTTTTTCTGGTATCCAAAGTATACCCACATAATGCCGGCAACGAGAATCTTATTCGCAGCTGTGAAGAAAGCTTGCAACGACTGAATACGGATCATCTGGATCTCTATTTACTGCACTGGAGGGGAGATATTCCGCTTGAAGTGACTGTGGAAGGCATGGAGAAACTGGTCTCTCAAGGTAAAATAGCAAGATGGGGTGTATCGAACCTCGATGTTGACGATATGAAAGAGCTGCTTAGTATAGCTGGGGGAACTCACTGTGCTATGAATCAGGTGCTGTATCATTTAGGGTCGAGAGGCATCGAAGCTGAATTGCTGCCATGGCAGAAAAGTCACCGCATGCCCGTAATGGCGTACTCTCCGCTTGCACAAGCAGGCGCGCTCCGCAAAGGGGTTATCGAAAGTGAGGCGGTTCAGGAAATCGCCCGTGTTCATAACGCAACACCACTACAAATTATGTTAGCTTGGACGATCCGCGAGGAGGACATCATTACGATTCCAAAAGCTTCTTCACGTGAGCATGTAATTGAGAATGCTGCTGCAGGTTTAATTACGCTGAGTGAAGAAGAAAGATGGAAGCTGGATGAGGCTTTCCCGATACCTTCGTGGAAAGTGCCGCTGGATATGAGTTGATATAGCTGTCAAAGAGCTCGCCGTTGAGGCGGGCTTTTTTATATGAAAAGAGATAGGGGGAGTCTCTATAGGACACAGATGATCTTAAACGCAGAATTATGCCACTTTTGGAGGAATATCGGACACCATAGTCGCTATTAGCATAAATGACACCAATTATGAGCCCATCTCTATGGAATAGTGTCACTGGGGTCCGCAACTTTACTCAAAAGGCTCTAAATTAGCAAATAGCGTCATCTGAGTCCGAAGCAATATGGGGAGCGTAAACAATAAACAACGTGGAGCCGTAAGCAAGCAACGTTGGGAGCGTAAATAATAAACAACGTGTCGCCGTAAGCAAGCAACTTGGGAGCGTAAACAATAAACAACGTGTCGCCGTAAGTAGCAACTTGGGAGCGTAAACAATAAACAATGTGTCGTCGCCGTAAGCAAGCAACGTTGGGAGCGTAAGCAATAAACAATGTGGGTTCGTAAGCATCATGGGTCCGTCGTAGTACCTATAGCGGGATCAGCGGGCAACGGGGTTCATGAGCATAAGCACAATTGGTTTTTAAAAGTAATATCGGGGTTTGTAAACACCACTGGGGCGCAAGTGACACAGGTCGTAAGCCCCGACCCAAAAAAGAGCAGCAATCCTTCAAAAAGGATCGCTGCTCTTTTAAAAATAAGAACTTAGCTGTTCTCAATAATCGTTTGCAGTGTAGTGCGGTCGAGGCCTTCTACCAGTTTAACTAACAGCTCTTTAGCAGCTTCGTAGTCATCGCTATGAATAACTGATGAAGCAGTATGAATGTAGCGGGAGCATATTCCGATGACTGCGGAAGGAACGCCGATGCCGCTTACATGAACCTGACCTGCATCTGTTCCACCTTGGGAGACAAAATACTGGTATTTGATCTTGTGAGTATCCGCTGTGTCTTGTACATATTCGATTAAGCCGCGATGTGTAACCATCGTAGGATCATAAATGCGCAGGAGAGCGCCTTTTCCCAAATGGCCAAAGGCTTGGCTATCCCCGGTCATATCGGCAGCAGCGCTCGCATCCAAGCCGAAGAAAATGTCTGGGGACAGAAGATTAGCGGCTGTACGTGCTCCACGAAGTCCGACCTCCTCTTGTACAGTAGCACCAGCATAAACAGTATTAGGCAGCTTTTTGCCGTGTAATGACTTAACCAGCTCAATGGCGAGACCTACACCGTAACGGTTATCCCACGCTTTAGCCATGATTTTTTTAGGGTTGGCAAGCGGGGTGAACGGACAGATCGGCAGTATTTGTTGACCTGGTCTGACGCCAAAGCTTTCCGCTTCTTCACGGCTGTCTGCACCGATATCAATATACATTTTGCTAATTTCGCCCGTCTTGCCGCGTTCTTCTGCGCTTAGTAGGTGGATAGGCGTGCTGCCAACAACACCGGTCAATGTGCCTTTTGGTGTAATGATTTGGAGACGCTGGGAAGCAACAGCAGAAGCAAGCCATCCGCCTAGCGGTTGAAAACGAATCATCCCGGTGTTAGTAATTCCGGTGACCATAAAGCCCACTTCGTCAAAATGTCCAGCGACCATAATTTTTGGCCCGTTTTCCTCACCGCGCAATACGCCGAACAGACTTCCGAGACGATCCTGCACGAACTCTTCGGTATAAGGTGTCATAGCATCCTTGACGTAAGCGCGGAGTTCGCGCTCAAAGCCCGGGGCTGCAGGGAATTCGGTAAGTGTTTTGAATAGATCCAATGTTTCTTGATTCATTTGAAATCACTCCTTTATTAAAATATAAGGACGTATAAGCTTTGCGTTATACATCATCCTTATAGTTCTACGAGAAACGGTTGCCATCCAAAATGGACGACAACGTTATTTCTTCCTGCCACTTAGTATGAACATTGTGAGCTCACTTGTCCATGCTAAAGAGACAAATGAACACCCGGTGAACGCTCCGCGAATACAATGCAATAGGGGCTCTGGTGGCAGGAGCTTTAGAAAGGATGCGAAGGAAATGAGGGTAGCAGGTAGTGTACCCAAAAGAAGGGTGCAGGAAGGATACTCCAAAAGAAACCTAAAGGTTAGCGGAGCGCGCAGACGTTACTGGCGCCACAACTCTCTGGAAAAGGAAGCAGTGCTTATTCTTGTGCTGTTCTTGCTGCTGATAGTTGTGTTACTGTATTTTTCCTGAATTGGAGGGACATAACGAAGCGGGGTATGGCAAACAATAAGGAAAACTTCTAAGCGAAGAAACAACTTGAGGGGCTCAAAGTGAGTACTACTATGATGCTTGTCAGCCCCCTTCGCCTAACTTTCAGGAGGTGCCCTCAATGCCGGCGAAAACGAAAAAATCGGGTGTCAAGCTGAAGCTTGATACCCTGACCCCGCAAGATTACGAGAAATTGTCCAAGCCCTTTGTACCCGCTAGGCCCGTATTCAAAAACTGTGTGCGAGCATTTCTTGCTGGCGGCCTAATCTGTGTAATTGGACAAGGGATTCAGGAGGCTTATATGGCAATATTCGATATGACCTCCAAAGAAGCCGCAAGTCCAACTGTAGCGACGATGATTCTACTTTCTGTAATCCTGACCAGCTTTGGCGTGTATGACAAACTGGCGCAATGGGCCGGTGCAGGAACTGCGGTTCCGGTTACTGGTTTTGCGAACAGTATGTGCTCAGCAGCTCTTGAACATCGTGCGGAAGGACTTGTGCTCGGTGTGGGCGGCAATATGTTCAAGCTGGCGGGTTCAGTCATCGTATTTGGTGCCGTTGCTGCTTTCATAATTGGTATCGTCTATCTCTTTTTAGGCGTTGGCGGAGGTGCACATACATGAAACAGCTTGGCAGTCAGACTTGGGAGTTCACGAGCCGTCCCGTTATTTTAGGCTCTTCCGCTGTAGTGGGTCCTGAAGAGGGAGAGGGTCCATTAACGTCAGATTTTGATTTTATATTTGATTCCTTGGAAATGGGTGAAAAAACATGGGAAAAGGCTGAGCGGGCTCTTTTCGAAAAAGCCTCCCTACTGGCACTGATTAATGCAAACCTGGATAAGGAGAAGCTGGAGTTTTTTGTTGGCGGAGATTTGATGAACCAGATTATCAGCAGCTCCTTCGCGGCAAGAAAATTAGGTGTGCCTTATCTTGGAGTTTTCGGTGCTTGCTCCACTTCCATGGAGAGCCTTGCAATTGCCTCTATGATCGTAGATTCCGGAGGCAGCAAATACGTGCTCGCGGGAACATCCAGCCATAACTGTACGGTGGAGAAGCAATTTCGTTATCCTACCGAATACGGTTCACAGAAGCCGCCAACGGCGCAATATACGGTCACAGGCTCGGGCTGTGCTGTAGTAGGTCAGAATGATGGGACTGGCAACAATCCGGTAGTGGTCTCGGCTACCCTTGGACGAATAATGGATCTCGGTTTGACAGATCCTTTTAATATGGGAACAGCGATGGCACCGGCGGCGGCGGATACGATCACTGCGCATTTTCGGGATACCGGACTATCCCCCGGGCATTATGACTTAATTGTTACAGGTGATCTTGCATCTGTAGGCTTGCCCATTGCGAAAACCTTATTAGCTAAAGAAGGGATTCCAATGGAGCAAACAACCTTTGATGATTGCGGTTTGCTTATCTACGATTTGGAGAAACAGAAGTATGTGATCGCCGGAGGAAGTGGTTGCGGGTGTTCCGCAGTAGTGACTTATGGTCATATACTCAAGCGTATTAAAAAAGGTGAACTAAAACGGGTGCTGATTGTGGCAACTGGAGCCTTATTATCCCCATTGTCATACCAGCAGGGAGAGAGCATTCCGTGTGTGGCTCATGCTGTTGCTATAGAAAGTGGAGGTGGAGTTTAATGATGATTTACTTATGGGCTTTTCTGATCGGAGGAGCCATTTGCGTTATAGGCCAGCTGATGTTTGATGTATTGAAGCTGACACCTGCACATACGATGAGTACATTAGTTGTAGCCGGAGCGATTGCTGATGCTTTTGGCATCTATGATCCACTTGTGAAATTTGCGGGTGCGGGCGCAACCATTCCAATCACAAGCTTCGGTAACTCTTTGGTCCATGGAGCATTGACAGAGCTGGAAAGGGATGGCTGGATCGGTGTAGTTACAGGGATTTTTGATATCACGAGCGCAGGGATTTCGTCAGCGATTGTGTTCTCTTTCCTGGCTGCATTGGTTGTTCGGCCTAAAGGATAATGGGATTTTAGCGATTTAGATTAGAACCTGCGGGACATTTTGTCCTGCGGGTTTTTGGTTTGTTTACACTTCGTAAGCTTCAACAATGTACTTTGGGTCCCCTAATCATGTAAAATATAAATATTACTGCTTATTCTGACCTAGGAGGATCATATATGCCCGTTCGTCAAGAATCAATGCACATCATGAATGCTGTCCGTAATAATCTAGAATCCTGCATACTTGGAAAATCATTTGAAATACAATTGCTGCTAACAGCGCTGCTTGCCGGTGGTCATGTTCTGATCGAGGATGTACCGGGAACAGGAAAGACCCAGCTTATTCGCGCACTTTCCAGATCAATGTCCGGAGAGTATCGCCGGATACAATGTAATCCGGATATTCTTCCGAGTGATATTACCGGTGTATCTGTGTATCATCCGAGAGACGAGATGTTTCATTTCCGCCCAGGTCCAGTGATGACGAATATCCTGCTGGCCGATGAAATTAACCGAGCCACCACAAAGACACAATCCGCCCTTCTGGAAGTGATGGAGGAACGAAATGTAACCGTAGATGGGGAGACCTATCCGCTGCCGCATCCATTTATGTTGTGCGCCACCCAGAATCCGATAGATTTTGAGGGAACCTACACGCTGCCGGAAGCTCAGTTGGATCGGTTTATGCTAAGAATTAGTCTTGGTTATCCTGATGCAGCAACCGAAAAAAATCTATTGCTGAGCCATCAAGAAGGTCAACCAGTGGACAGGCTTACGGCTGTCACTAGTATGGAGCAGATCGCTAGTATTCAGGAGGAAATTCGTGAGATTTATATGAGTGATCCTGTACTGAATTACTTGTTAGATATTGTGCGCCAGACAAGAGAGCATCCGCTTGTATTGCTCGGTGCAAGTCCACGAGCTTCGTTATCGTTTATGCTGGCTTGTAAAGCTTATGCTTTCTTACAGGGAAGAGATTATGTGCTTCCAGATGACGTAAAGGTGCTTACTCCATTTGCCTTGGGTCATCGTATATTGCTGCGTCCAGAGTCGCGCCTAGATAATGTTAGCGTAGATTCACTGCTTCAAAAGCTTCTGCAGAGCATTCAAGTGCCTGTTACGATGAGGCAATAATATGAGACGTTATTTGTCTACGGTGGCAGCTCGCATTCAGCCTACTAAGTTCGCCAGCATCCTTGTAATTTGGAGTATTACTCTCTTATATGTACTATTTCAGGGCGGTAAAACTGCATTTATGTTGTTTATTATGGTCTCTGTACTTATTGCATATCTGATTGCTGGAGGTTTGGGAGGCGTTCGGCGGGCTAAGGGTGTTCGCAGTTTTTATGCCGAACAGGATAAGGGAGATTTGCTCTCTGCCGGTGGGTATCTTCGTGTAGGTCTGAAGGTCACAATCCCGGGGATTTTGCCTTTACCTTATGTAGTTGTTAGGGAAGTTCTGAAACGGCATAATGGCGAATCCTGGGTATTTGAGGAAAGCCTGATTCCCAGCCTCAGAGGACTTGGGGAACTGCGGTTTCAGACACCAGTTCTCGAACGGGGCACTTATACATTTTCAGATACGGATATCATCAGCCAAGATATTTTTGGCCTTGTTGAGCATAAAGGTACTTTTCTGGCTGAAGGCCAGTTTCAGGTGTTGCCTCGTGCAATCTATGTTCCGCGGTGGCAGTTATATGAAAGAAAATCCCGTCTTTCTGGGCCACAGACCTCTGTTGTTCAATCACGACGTGAGACTACCCAAATTAACGGTGTACGCGACTACGTATATGGCGACCGCCTAACACGCATTCATTGGAATGCAACGGCAAAGACAGGCTCGTGGAAGTCCAAAGAGTTCGAGCATGAGTCGATTCCCAAGACCATTCTAGTTCTGGACGGCTCTGCTTCTGCTTATACGAATTCGAATCAATTTGAACTCGCAGTCTCCGTCGCAGCCTCACTACTTGGATTCGGCATTCGAGAGCGAATTGGGATCGGTCTTTGCTGTTTGGATAAGACCACGAAGGTATTTGCACCTGTTGAAGGTGCTGCTGAGCGTCAGAAAATGATTCAATATTTGATCGATCTTAACGCCGAAGGGCACGGTCCACTCATATCCCGTTTGGAAAAAGGTTACCGTATGTTCCCTAAAGGCTCATACTTCGTGCTAATTAGTCCTCAACGTGGTCAGCCTGTACTGGATGCACTACGTTGGGCTGACAGCAGAGGGATGACTCCGTCGCACATTCATATAGGGAATTTATCAGAAACGAATAGCAGCACAGATTGGACAGACGTTCTAAGATCACGGGGGATTACAGGCTACAGCATTAGCTCACTGCAAGAGCTTCCCATAGTATTAGGAGGGGAAGTCTGATATGAGAAACTGGTGGAATCAGATGAAATTCTCCTGGCACCGTTCTTTAGGTCTATTGTGGCTTTTAATTATAGCCCACCAGTGGGTCTCTTATACGGAACCTATCTGGTTAAGACAGACAACTGCTGTTGTGTGGGCTGCATTAATAACGATCACTGTTATTGAAATCATAATTCCTGTAAAAGTTCAGATAAGGCTCTTTATTGAAGCGGCAGCTATTATTTATATCGTTTATCGGATACTTATCAATTATGGTATATACGTTGCTGATCCTTGGGCAACAACCCTCCCGGACAGACTGCAGGATATTGCAGTTCATATGGTGCCCTATATCTGGTTTGCTCTCGGAGCCTCAGCCCTGCTGCTGTTGTCGTCTTGGTGGGCATCCTCAAAAAGACGTATTTTATGGTTTATAGGAATGAACATAGTGGCCTTGGCTGCCTTGGATTCCTTTACATCTATTGTTTTGTGGCAGGAAGTAGCCTGGACGGTATTTGCGGGGATGGGCTGGCTGGTCAGCCAGCATCTGAGAAGCTTCCAGCTTCAATATCCGCGTGGTTGGGTGCATCTGCTGAAATATCCCACGAAAATAGTCATTAATATTGCCATCGTCTTCTCTTTGGTCATCCTAATTGGAGTGAATATGCCTGGGGTAAGGCCTACCCTAACCGATCCTTATACCGCTTGGCAAGAATGGAATGGGATTGGGAAGTCTTCTGGGAAGGGCACAGTTGGGACCACGAAATCTGAGATGGGTTCTGTCTCCCCTACTAACAATACATCGTCAGGCTACAGTCTGAATGATGATCAACTAGGTGGCGGCTTTACCTTCGATTATACACCGGTGATGACAGTGGTTTCTGATTTGCGTATTTATATGCGGGGAGAAACGCGCAGATTATATTCCGGAAGAGGTTGGGTCGATAGAGATCGGTTAAATCGGGGACCTCTAGAAGCGGTGGATGTAGGTGAAGCTTTAGAGAGCAGTGTGGGTTCTAAAGTAAATACACGAACACTGAAACAAACAGTAACCGTGCTTAATAATAATGAATTTCCCGTACTATTTGGCACTTATTCAGTATCTTCGGTGGATTCTTTAAATGGGGAAAAAGCTGGAGATGGACTCTCCTGGAGAAGCCGAGACAGCGAGCTGATCTGGGATGTGGATGGGAAGAAACTCGCTTATCCGTCTACTTTTGAGGTGACGTCTGAGGTTCCTGTAATTCCTGTTCAAGAATTGACAACAAAGACGTATGAGGAGCTATATAAAGGGAACGATTTGGAGAAAATGTTTCTTCAACTGCCTAACGATTTTCCTAAAAGAGTCAGGGAGCTGGCTGAGGAAATCACGGCTGAAGGAAAAACGCCGTATGAAAAAACAGCGCTTTTGCAACAATACTTACAACAAACCTTTCCATATACCAATAATCCAGAAATATCACGTGTCACAAGCAACGATTTTGTAGAAGGGTTTTTGTTTGAGTTAAAGGAAGGTTACTGTGATTATTATTCTACGGCACTGGTTACTATGGCGCGCTCTCTGAACATCCCTGCACGATGGGTTAAGGGGTACGCACCTGGGGAACAGCCAGAAATCCCAATGAATCCGGCACAACAGCAATCAGGCACAGTGAATAATAACTATACAATTACCAATGCGGATTCCCACTCTTGGGCTGAGGTTTATTTTGGTGATTATGGTTGGATTCCAGTTGAAGCTACACCTGGATTTAATATTCCGCTTCTAACTCAGAGTGAGCAAACCCCTGAAGTCGAGCCAGAAGATCAAGAAGAGCAGGCAGAACCTACACCAGCGCCTGTGAATAACGCACAAGAAGATCAAGGGTTTCATGTAGGTCTATGGGTTGTTGTGGCAGCTGTAGTGGTGTTGCTGTCCTGGGCGATTTTTATAGTTTGGCATAGACGCTTTAAGCTTCGCTTCTTCATGCAGCAGCTGCGCAATGGCCGGCCTTTAACGCCAGATCAGAAAGTAGTGGCGGAAACTGAACGTTGGGTAAGGTATTTGCATCGCAAGGGAATGTTAAAAGAAGAGCACGAAACTTTACGTGAAGCCGTAGATCGCTGGAGTGGAGAACGGCCGGCAGTGGCTGATCATCTATACTCACTACTAACAATGTTCGAAAAGGCGAAATATAGCCCTGAGGTTATTGAAGACAAAGACTGGCAGAGCGTGTATACTGAAGCTTTGTGGGTGCGGAGAAAAATGAGATCCAAGAAATAACACTTTGCGTGAAAGTATAGCTACAGATTTATTTGCGATGCGCAAGGAGTATGTTATAGTTTTTTGTATGAAATCGAGGTGAACGTATTGTTTGAAATGTTAGTTCCCAAACTCCGGGTGAATACGGTATTCGATATTGCTCTGGACGAGCTGTATAGACAGGGATATCGCGGAATCATCACGGATCTGGATAACACACTGGTCGGTGCCAAAGCGCCTGTGGCTACTCCGGAGCTGTTGTTATGGTTCGAAAAGGTGAAGGAACTGGGCTTTAAGCTCATCATCGTATCTAACAATAACATGGAACGGGTGTCCCGCTTTGCAACACCGCTTAATATTGAATTTGTGCACCAGGCTCGTAAACCGAGTAATGCTCCTTTTCTCAAAGCGATGAAGCAGATGGAGCTGCCCCCTGAACAAACGATTGTGGTGGGAGACCAAATGCTTACTGATGTATACGGCGGCAATCGCCTTGGCCTGTATACTGTTTTGGTACTGCCAATCTCCGTCAAGGACGAGGGGTTCGGCACAAGGTTTAATCGCCGGGTAGAGCGGGTTGCTCTGACACGGCTTCGCAAAAAAGGATTGTGGCACGAGGAGGATAAATAGTAATGAACGAACAAAGCGAAACACAGCGTCCTGAGAAGTGCAGCGGTTGCGGCATCAAGCTTCAGACGGAGCATAAGGATCAACCAGGATACCTTCCGGAGGTTGCACTTGAACGGGACCCGGTGATTTGCCAACGCTGTTTCCGGATTAAAAATTATAATGAGGCTTCATCTGTTTCGGTGAATCAGGATGAATTTCTTCGCCTGCTGAGTGGAGTAGGAGAGAAGAATGCGCTTGTTATTCATATTGTCGATATCTTCGATTTCGAAGGCAGTCTGATTTCCGGCCTGCAGCGGTTTGTTGGCAATAACCCTGTTATTCTTGCAGTGAATAAATGTGACTTGCTGCCGAAGGTTACAAACTGGAACAAGTTGCGTAACTGGATGCAGCAGCGCTGTAAAGAGGAAGGCTTGCGGACGGCTGAAATCGTACTTTGCAGTGCGAAACGCAATCAAGGTTTTGACCGTTTGCTGGAAGCCGTAACGGAGTTGCGCGGTCAACGCGACGTATATGTAGTAGGTGCTACCAATGTGGGCAAATCCACACTTATTAATCGTCTGATTTCGGACTATAGCGATTTAGAGCAGGAGTTAACGACTTCACGTTACCCTGGCACAACACTCGATACGGTCAAAATTCCACTGGATGACGGCCACTACATTATAGATACTCCAGGGATTGTGTATCCTTGGCGTTATAGTGAATTAGTTGAGCGTCAGGATCTGGATGCAGTTATGCCTGCCAATCCTTTGAAGCCGACAGTCTATCAGTTGAACGAAGGACAGACTCTTTTCTTCGGTGGATTGGGACGTTTTGATTTCGTACAAGGCCCGCATCAATCCTTCACTTGCTTTATTAGTGGTACTTTAAAAATCCATCGCACGAAGCTGGAACGCGCAGATTCCCTCTATCAGGATCATCGCGGTGAAATGCTGTCTCCACCGGGAAGTGACCGGATGGACAAGCTGCCACCTTGGCAGCGGCATGAGTTCCGGATTAACCGGGGCAGCAGAGCCGATCTGTATATTTCGGGTCTGGGCTGGATTAAGGTTAATGGAACTGAAGGTGCAGTTGTGGCCATTCATGTTCCGCGTGGTGTGAAGGTGCTTACCCGCCCTTCGATGATTTAACGAGGGAGGATAATCTATTGTCTACAACTGCAGTCGAAGGCTACAATAGCGGTAATATTCTACTCGGTGTAATGGGAGATCCTATTATACAATCCAAATCTCCAATTATGCATGAAGCAGCGCTGCAAGCGCTGGGAATTCCGGGTGCTTATGTACCGCTTCACATCCGCCCGGAGAAGCTGGGCGATGCGGTGCAAGCGATCCGTACGCTTGGTTTCCGTGGAGTGAATGTGACGATTCCGCATAAGGTTGCGGTGATGCAATATTTGGATGTATTAGATGAGAGTGCAGTAGCCGTTGGTGCAGTCAATACGATTGTTAATGATAACGGAGTGCTCACCGGATATAATACGGATGGGATCGGTTATGTGCGTTCGCTCAAAGCGGAAGCTATTTCTGATTTGTCTGGTGTGAAGATTATGGTTATCGGGGCCGGTGGAGCAGCAAGAGGAATTGTTGCCGCACTACTTCAGGAGAAGCCTTCTTCAATCATTATTGCTAATCGCAGTGTTGATAAGGCAGAGGACTTGGCGTCACAGTGCCGGAGCAAAGGGAATGTCATCGGGATTAGCATGAACGAAGTAGCAGAAATGCTAAGTGGTGTAGACGTGCTGATCAATACTACCTCCGTAGGTATGTATCCTCATATGGATGAGACACCGATAGATCCTGGACTGCTTCGTAAAGGAATGGTCGTAAGCGATCTGATTTATAATCCGCTGCGTACGCGGCTATTGTTGGAAGGACTCGAACGGGGCTGTACGATTCATGGAGGCCTTGGTATGTTTGTCTATCAGGGAGCTTATGCACTGGAGTATTGGACAGGGCAGCCTGCACCTACGGAAATCATGCGGCAGACCATTCTCGATTGCTTGGGTGGAAATGAGTAAGAAATGGATTCATCAACTTAGGGTAATAATAGGTAATAATATATGTTAATTAAGGAGTTATTCATTTATGTTAACTGGTAAACAAACACGGTATCTTCGTTCATTGGCGCACCATCTCGATCCTATTTTTCAAGTGGGCAAAGGTGGAGTAAATGATCACCTCGTACGCCATATTGAAGAAGCTATTGAGAAGCGCGAGCTTATGAAGATTAGTATACTGAGCAATAATATTGAGAATCCCAAGGAAATTGGCGCTGCTCTGGCTGAACAATCGGGTTCTGAGCTTGTGCAAGTGATCGGTAAGACTGTCGTTCTATACAAAGAATCACGTGATAACAAAACCATTGAGCTGCCGCGTTAATAGCTGTAAGTATACCTTACCGAGGAGGTCGTCCTCTTGAAAGTTGGAATTATGGGAGGTACCTTTGATCCTCTTCATATCGGTCATATGATGGCAGCGGAAGCCGCAAGAGATACTTATGGTCTGCAAGAGGTATGGTTTATGCCTTCACATATCCCGCCTCATAAACATGAGGCGGGTGTATCTGGAGAAGACCGACTAGCCATGGTGCAGGAAGCGGTGAAGAATCACGAAGCTTTTTGCACATTAGATTGGGAAGTTGTCAGAGGTGGCGTCTCCTATACCTATGAGACCATAAGACGTCTGCAAGAGGAGTATCCGCATTTCGATCTTTATTTCATCATTGGAGCGGATATGGTTCAGTATTTGCCGAAATGGAACGAGATTGAAGAACTGGTGCAGCGGCTTACATTTATTGGTGTGGGTCGTCCGGGGACACCTCTTGATCTAGATGCATTGCCAGACTTTATAGCAAAAAAGGTATTGCTTGCAGATATGCCACTGGTTGATATTTCGTCAACGATGTTAAGAGAACGGGCGGCAGCAGGTAAATCTATTCGTTATATGGTTCCAGAGGCAGTGTTCGATTATGTTCAAAGGAGTGGATTGTATGGCATACAGCCGCGAAGCACTGATTGAAGCGGTCTCCGCACAGATGCCTGATAAGCGCTGGAAGCATACACTCGGCGTGATGGAGACATCTATTCAACTGGCGAAGCAATATGGTGCTGACCCTGAGCGTGCAGAGACAGCAGCAATTCTGCATGATGTGGCTAAGTATTGGCCGGTTGAGCGTATGAAGGAGATCATTGAACAAAATCAATTAAATTTGGATCTTCTGGTGTATGACAAGCAGATGTGGCATTCGGAAGTAGGCGCCTTTGTAGCTGAGAAAGACTATGGGATTACGGATCCTGATATTATCAATGCGATTCGTTTCCATACCTCAGGCCGTGAAGACATGAGTTTACTTGAAAAGATCGTCTGCCTAGCTGACTACATCGAGCCTGGGCGTGATTTTCCCGGGGTTGATAAGATACGCGAGAAGGCACAAGTAAGTTTGGAAGAAGGATTAGTCGCTGGGTTCGATTCTACGATTAGTTTGTTACTGGAGAAACGCCGGGTGATTTTCCCCTTAACGGTACTGGCGCGTAATGATTTAGTTAGAATATTGGAGGATAAAATATGAGTGTACAACCAAGCAAGCTGTTAGAACTGGCCCTTAAGGCTGTTGAAGATAAAAAAGCAATGAACGTCGTGGCACTAGATCTACGTAATGTTTCACCAATCAGTGATTACTTTATCGTATGTCACGGTAACTCGGATATTCAGGTACAGGCGATCGCTACCGAAGTCCGTAAAGTGGTTCATGAAGCAGGCGGAGTGATCAAAGGGATTGAAGGCATGGATTCAGCACGCTGGGTGCTGATGGATCTTGGCGATGTTATCGTTCATATATTCCACCGCGATGAGCGTGAATATTACAATATCGAGCGTCTGTGGTCCGATGCCAAGGTTGTGGAGACTGTATGAGCCTGATTGCAGGAACTACGGTTACACTTCATGTAGAGCGGGAAGTTTCGCCATACGGATTTTTTCTGAATGCTGGAGACCAGGATGTTATGCTGCATTATACGGAGCTGACAGAGAAGGTAAAAGCCGGCGATAAAGTTGAAGTTTTCATTTTCTTTGATACCGAGGACCGTCTTGCGGCAACGATGAAAAAACCATTTCTGACGCTGGGCGAGATGGCGTTATTGGAAGTGGCTGATATTCATCCGCGTCTGGGCTGCTTTTTGGAGATGGGTCTTGGACGTCAGCTGCTGCTGCCTATCCGTGAGCTTCCAGAGCTTCCAGAGCTGCGTCCGCAGGTTGGGGACTATGTGTTTGCGATCATGGAGCATGATAAACAGGGGCGTCTGCGTGCCAAGCTGGCCGGAGAACAGGAGCTTGCTCCTCTAGCTCTGCCTGCACCTGAATCTTGGATGGGACAGACTGTAACAGCCCGAGTGTATAAGCCGCTGCAAATGGGTACTTTTGTACTTGTGGATGCGGGTGTGCTAGGCTTTGGGATTATCGGTATGGTCCATTCCTCGGAGCGGAGCCGTCTGCTGCGTCTTGGTGAGCAGTTTGAAGCACGTGTCTCTCATATCCGTGAAGATGGACGTGTTAACCTTTCTATGGGTCTTCGTAAAGAAGTGGGGATGGATGTAGATTCTGCCGCACTTTTGGAGTTCTTACATGCTCGTCCAGGTGGAGCGATGCCTTATTCGGATGCTACGCCGCCAGATATTATCAAACAACGGTTCGGAATCAGTAAATCCGCCTTCAAGCGTGCACTTGGGAAGCTGATGAAGGAAGGCCATATTACTCAAAAAGAGAACTGGACGTATCTTGTTGCTAAGGATAATGAAGAAGGAACAACCGAAGGGCAAGAAGAAACGACGGATTAAGCTTACGATTCAATAGACGGAATTTATAAAATGTTGTTATAGAAAGCGGTGTAATTGTGTCTTCCTATGGGAAATTTGCTTATGTATACGATGAGCTTATGGCAGATATGCCGTATCCAGATTGGATATCCTTTGCTGAAGCCGCATGGAGTAAATACGGCAAACCGTTAACTGTAGCCGAGCTTGGCTGCGGAACAGGAAGTATTACAATTCCTTTGGCGGGTTCAGGATATCATATGACCGGAATCGATTTATCTTCTGACATGCTCTCAGTGGCACAGCGCAAAATGGAGGAGCATCCCCAGGGACGGCGCTTTTTGCGCGAAGGCAGTGTTCGTTGGATTAGACAAAACATGAAGGAATGGGAGCTTCCGGAGCTGGTGGATTCTGTGATTTCCTTTTGTGATTGTCTGAATTATGTGTTGGAAGAGGATGACATCAGCGCTGTTTTTGCCAGTACCTATGCAGGGTTAAAGCAAGGCGGAACCTTCCTGTTCGATGTGCATCATCCAAACACACTAATTCGTTATGAAGAAGAACAGCCCTTTATTCTGGACGAGCCATCTGTTTCTTATATTTGGACTTGTGAGATGGATGTTCCACGCCGCGAAATTGAACATCATCTGTCCATTTTTGCCCGTGAAGACGGACATAGCGATCGCTATCGCCGATTCGAAGAGACCCATATTCAGCGCGCCTACGATCCTAACTGGATGAAGGAAGAGCTGCTTAAGGCTGGGTTTAGTGATGTGAAGATCTACGCCGATTTCGAGTGGGTAGAGGCAGAAGATGATGCTGAACGATTATTTTATGTAGCTATAAAATAATTATTCAAAATGTTAAGAGGGGCTGTCCCATAAGCTATGAAAATAGCTGCTGGGACAGCCCCTTTTTTTGACTTTAGATTATTGCTGGCGGAAGCGAGTGGAATGCTGCTGTTAGAAGCACATAGGTTGACGCTGCCGGAAACAAGTAGGTTCTCGCTATTGAATACTCATGCATTACCGCTGGCGTAAACGTGTGGGTTCTCGCTCTCGAATGCTCATATATTGCCGCTTTGCGGAAGCGTGTAGGTTCTCGCTCTCGAATGCTCATATATTGCCCATTGCGGAAGCGTGTGGGTTGCCGCTCTCGAATGCTCATGCATTACCGCTGCCGCATGCGTGTGGGTTTTCACTACCCATCCATGCATGCACAAGTACCATCAGATATACGTATTAATAGTAGTGATCGGACCCAGCGGACCTTATACGCAGCATTTTCCAATATTTTGGGTGCTATCGGACTCCATTGCAGCTATTGGCTTGAAAAACGTCCAATATTGGTCATTTTCCAATGGATAGCGTCACTGGAGTCCGAAAACATGCTCCAAGAGCTAAAAATATGCAAATAACGTCATCTGGGTCCGTAAGCCACGTAAGCCAGTAAGCCACGTAAGCCACGTGAGATACATGAGATGATGGAGACAAGGTTGGAGCAACCAGCCAGCGCCCCAAACAAAAACAGCGCTTCTCCGATATCAGGAGAAGCGCTGTTTTTTATGACATCATCTGTTGGAGCAGCTTGTAATTGCGCCAACATAAGAAATACAAAATAAACCGGGCAGTGTTCATACCACCCGGCATCTTCCAATCCTTACCGATGCTCAAACAGATCAATGGCACCCAATACGACATGAGCCAGACCAAATCCAAGTACGCCTGTTGCTGCCATCTTATACTTGCTTCCAAGAAAAGCGGCGCTAGAAGCGGTTACGACGGTTCCAAGAACAGCGGGAATTAGACCTTCACGCATTCGAAACACTCCTTCTCGGTGGTTTGGGAGACAAAGTTATTATGGTTCAATATCGAAAAAATATACGAAGCACAAAAAGACCCTAATTCAGCGTTAGCTGAATCTAGGGTCTTTTTATTTAAGCAGGGTTGGTTACTCTGCTATTATAACAGCGTTACGAGGGAGGCCCTCTCCAACTTCATGTACATCATACAACACACGTGCCAGTAGGTCCTGGCTATAATTGCCGAAATGTTTTCCGTAAATCGTGAGTCCGCGTTTGTTTGTAGGCTTGTCGGTTACTGCGATACGAAATGTGAGTTCACTTTTGTAATCCAATTGGATATCATCAAGGGTCACGTCAGAAATCCGACAGCCATCAATAAAGCTGCCTTCATTATTGATACGGATCAGCTTCAGCATACCGTATTGGTTTAGGTGCGGAGGCCACCAATCGGGGTTAAATGTTCCCCGGGTATCTCCGAAATCGCCAGGGCTAGTCCAGAATCCGATTTCAATTCCATTTAAATAGAAATAAAGGTCGGACGGATAGTTATCGTTAGACCCAGGAGCTTCAGAGCCGATCTCCATCGAGAACTGAATTTCGCGGAACGTTTGGTTGGCTTTAAGGTAGTTCGGAATTCTATATTCGAGGAACCCTTCAGCCATCCAAATAATTTCGGATTCAATTCGCTGCGGATCTGCAAAATAACGCGGCTCGTCGAAATCCCCGATGATGCTGTCTTTGGTAGCCAGTCCACAAGTTGGAACAGCCTGATAGTTGCTGTAATGACCTACTTGAATTTCTACTTCGTAAAGATTATCAACATCCTTGCTGCGAAGGTCAACAATAAGCTTGTCCTTATTTAAATAGCAGACCTTTTGAATACCGTGCTTACCCACTGATGTGTTTATCTCAATGAGACCGCTTTCTTCTAACTTTTTAATATGCATGGTGATGGCGCCGTTGCTGAGGTTCAGTTTCTTGGCAATTTCATTCAGGTTCAAGGCTTGATTGGTGGCAAGGAGCTCTAAAATGAGAATTCTGATTTCTGAGCTTAGTGCCTTAAAAATTTCTAATCCACTCATTAAATCTTTAATATAGATCATTTTATCAATACCTTCTTCCGATTACGTCATAAATTATACTATTTTATAAAATTATAAACTAATAAGGCATATAAATAAAGTATACTTCCTTATTTTGTAGAATGTACGAATATAAGAGGGATTTTTGGCATGATTTTTATTTGATTTAGTAAAATTTAAACATATAAAGAATTAATCTAAAGAAAAAGGCTGTTATTTCGCCCTAATTCATTTATTTCGAGTTTAATTTCATATAAATATAAAAAGGTTTATAGAAATATATTTACAAGGCTTTTTATATATGTTATTTTATATTGTAAGCGAATACATATTTTTTCATTTTAAATTTAATATTTATTGCTGTTCAATCTGTTGCTATTTCTGAGGTGATAATTTAATGGTAAAAAAAACATCAGATCTTGTCTTTCCAAGTTCCCCGGGGAACATGCCAATGTATGATCTATCAGTGATTGATATCGAGTCTTTATGGACGATTCACAACACACATGATCCAGGCATTATTAAAACAGATGAGGGTTACTATGTTTTTTCTACGGACATAAGAGTCGGAGGAGAATTACGTCCAGGCGTAATGGTTCGGAAATCACAGGATCTTATCCATTGGGAATGGGTTCATTATGCGCTGCCGGGAATTCCCCAAGTTGCGAAGGAATGGGCAGGGGCTACTAATTTATGGGCACCCGATGTGGTGAAATACGGTGAACAGTATCGAATGTATTACTCGGCCTCATCTTTCGGAAGTAGACAATCGCTAATCGGACTTCAAACTTCAGCTTCTATTGAGGGACCTTGGACCGATGAAGGTGTAGTGATTCAGACGCGTGCTGAAGATTCACTGAATGCGATTGATGCCAATGTGCTTACGGATGCAGATGGGCGAATGTGGATGGTGTATGGTTCTTTTTTTGGTGGAATTCATATCATTGAGCTGAATGCGGAAACGGGCAAACCGAAGCAAGAAGGTTTTGGTACGCTGATCGCTAAACGGGATAACACCATTAAAGATGGAGCAGTTGAAGGACCGTACATAGTGTATAACGAGCAATTCAAAAAATACTATTTGTTCGTCTCCTATGACTCTCTGTTTGAGGATTATAACGTTCGTGTCGCTCGTGCAGATACTATTACCGGCCCATATGTGGATTATAACGGACGAGATATGACTGATAGTGCGCATCAACCCCGATATGAGGTCGGCAATAAAATACTGGGTGGCTATCGCTTTGGACAAGATCCAGGTTGGATAGCTCCCGGCCATAACTCAGTTCTTCATGAGGATGGCAGCTATTATATAGTTCATCATGCACGTGGTGAAATCGATAAACATTGGTCCTATTTACAGGTTCGTCGAATTCTGTGGACAGAGGATGGTTGGCCTGTTGTATCTCCAGAACGGTATGCGGGTGAAGTGGAACAGGATATTCCAGAACAGCTAATCGCAGGACAGTGGGAATGGATTGTAATGGACCCCTCAGCGGATGGCCAGATTCAGTCTGCCGTCATAAGTCTATCCTCTGACTTTAAGCTGGAAGGTGCGAATGGAAAGGGAAGCTGGTCTTTTGATGGATGCAGAGTCCTGACCTTGGTCTGGAATGATGTTGTCGAGGGTGAAGGCCGGATAGAGAAGGTGCAATTGCTTCCGTCATGGGATTGGGAGAAAGAAACTCAGACCCTTGTATTTACTGGATTAAATGAAAATGGAATTTCCATCTGGGGTAAGCAAAAGAATGGAGAAGAGAATAGATGACTACGATCAAGCTACATGCAGGTAAAGGAATTAATAAGATCAGCAAATATCTATATGGTCATTTTGCCGAGCATTTGGGCAGATGTATCTATGACGGGATCTATGTGGGGGAAGATTCACCGATTCCGAACACCAAGGGCTTCCGCAATGACATCCTAGCAGCACTCAAAAAAGTTAATATTCCTGTCCTTCGTTGGCCGGGGGGCTGTTTTGCCGATGAGTATCATTGGAAGGATGGCGTCGGTCCAAAAGAAACCCGTAAGCGGATGGTGAATACGCACTGGGGCGGTGTCGTCGAGAATAATCATTTTGGGACGCATGAATTTTTTGAATTATGTGAGTTGCTGGATTGTGAACCGTATATCTGCGGGAATGTTGGCAGTGGCACTGTTCAGGAGATGTCGGAGTGGGTTGAATATATGACCTTTGAAGGCGAATCACCGATGGCGGACTGGCGTCGTGAAAATGGGCGTGAAGAGCCGTGGAAGTTGAAGTATTTTGGTGTAGGTAATGAGAACTGGGGCTGCGGCGGCAATATGCGTCCAGAATATTATGCAGATTTGTACAGACGTTACCAGACATATGTGCGCAATTATGGTGAAAATCAGATCTATAGAATCGCTGGTGGCGCCAACGTTGATGATTATAATTGGACGGAAGTGCTAATGCGCGAAGCTGGACGGTTTATGGATGGTCTCAGTCTTCATTCGTATACGATTCCTGGAAGCTGGGAAGAGAAACGTTACGCTTTAGGTTTTGATGAAGCCGAATGGTTTGAGACTATGCAAAAAACCTTGCATATGGATGAACTGATAACCAAACATTCAGCGGTAATGGATAAATATGATCCGGATAAGCGGGTTGGAATGATTATAGATGAGTGGGGAACTTGGTTCTTAAGTGAACCTGGTACGAATCCAGGGTTCCTGTATCAGCAGAATACACTCAGAGATGCATTGGTAGCAGGGGTAACGCTGAATATTTTCCAAAAGCATAGCAGTCGTGTGCAAATGGCGAATTTAGCTCAAGTGGTCAATGTACTGCAAGCCCTTATCCTGACGGAGGGCGACAAGATGATTCTAACGCCTACCTATCATGTATTTGAAATGTACAAAGAGCATCAGGATAATGAACTGCTTGAAGTTACTATTGAGAGCCCTGATTATACGTTTGGGGAGCTTACAATTCCACAGATTAGCGTTTCTGCATCTCGTGATACGAATGGCAAAGTATATGTTTCACTCTGTAACCTGAGCCATAAGGACAGCGCATCGCTAAGTATTGGTATTGAAGAGGTTAGCTTTAGCAAAGTGACAGGTCAGATTTTAACGCATTCCGTGCTGGGAGCGCACAATACGTTTGAGGCACCGGATACAGTTACTCCAGTAGCTTTTGAGGGTGCGTCTTTATTAGGTGAAAAGCTGAGCTGTGAGCTTCCACCTGCTTCCGTGGTAGTCTTGACTCTGGAATAACATCATGTCAGAGAACCAAGAAAAAAACCGTCGCTGCAAAAGCTGTGATGAGAACATGAGAATAAGCCCAGAAAAACTGGAGCGTTTAATAGAAATAGCCACTAGAGAAAGACCTTTAGCACCGGAGGAGCAATATTTGCAGCGTATTGAACATTGCCGAGATTGCTCTGGGCTGCAATTTGGTAGCACTTGCCGTTATTGTGGCTGTCTTGTAGAGGTAAGAACAAGATTGCAGGACTCTACTTGCCCTTATCCCTTGGCACCTCGCTGGGAGTGAATACTAAGTTTTTGAAAAGGACGTGAAAATCATCACACAAAATTTGTTAGCTGCTACGCCCCCGATGGGCTGGAATAGTTGGGATTGTTACGGGGCCAGTGTAAATGAAGAAGAAGTAAGAGGCAATGCAGAATATATGGCTACCCATTTGAAGGACTTTGGTTGGGAATATGTAGTTGTGGATATTCAGTGGTATGAGCCTGGAGCGAATTCTTCGCAGTATCGCAACTTTGTACCGCTGGTTATGGATGAGTACTCCAGACTTCAACCTGCTGAGAACCGGTTTCCTTCCGCAGCGGGAGGCAAAGGGTTTGCGCCACTCGCTGAATATGTACATGGATTGGGTTTGAAATTCGGCATACACATTATGCGCGGAATCCCGCGTCAGGCTGCTCATGCGGCCAGTGCCATTCTAGGCTCTGAGCAAACCGCACGCGATGTGGCTCACCCAAATTCTATTTGTCCATGGAATACGGACATGTATGGAGTAGATGCTTCAAAAGAAGGCAGTCAGGCGTATTATGACTCGCTGTTCCAGTTGTATGCCAGTTGGGGTGTGGATTATGTGAAAGTGGATGATATTGCCGCTTCACGCATTTATGGATATCACAAAGAAGAAGTTGCTATGATCCGTAAGGCTATTGACCGCAGTGGTCGCGAGATGGTGCTCAGTCTTTCGCCTGGACCTGCTCCAGTGGAAGAGGCTGAACACTTAGCCGGACACGCTAACCTTTGGAGAATGACCGATGATTACTGGGATCATTGGCATTTGCTGCGCGGGATGTTTGAGCGCTGTGAGAAATGGGCTCCTTATGTGCAGCCGGGCCATTGGCCGGATTGTGACATGCTGCCGTTAGGTCATCTGGGCATTCGTTCTGTAGATGGCGGGGGAGACCGGTTCACGCGGTTTACTCATGACGAGCAGGTCACCATGATGACACTATGGAGTATTTTCCGCTCCCCGTTAATGTTTGGAGGAGAACTTCGGGACAATGATGATTGGACATTATCTTTATTGACCAATAAGGAAGTGCTTCATCTGCATCGTTATGGTAAAGGCGGCAGACAAGTGGCGCTAAATGAGGAGCATGCGATCTGGACATCTGAGGATGAACAAGGTAACCATTATGTAGCTTTGTTTAATCTTAGCGATGAAGCTTTAACGCTTCAGGTGTCGTTCGAGCAGCTTAAGGTTTCAATTCCTAATACTATACGTGATCTATGGCAGAGCCGCGATTTGGAAGTGGTTAACGAAGGTATTTCTCAAACTCTTCCACAGCATGGTTCTGTATTGTTAAAGTTTAAATAGAGGAGAGAGATTATGAATACGAGTGTAGAATATAAAAATCCATTGGTGGAGCAACGTGCTGATCCATGGGTATATAAACATACAGATGGTTATTACTACTTTATTGCTTCTGTCCCAGAATACGACCGGATCGAAGTTCGGAGAGCAACAACAATCGAGGGATTGGCTGCTGCAGAACCGGTTGTAGCTTGGCGTAAATATGAGACGGGTCCGCTTAGTGCAAACATTTGGGCACCAGAGCTCCATTATATTGACGGTAAATGGTACATTTATTTCGCGGCGGCGCGTACTACGGAGACGAAGGATGGATTATTCGATCACCGTATGTTTGCTCTTGAGAATGAATCTGCCAATCCTTTAGAAGGAACATGGGTAGAAAAAGGCCAGGTAAAAACCGCTTGGGAATCCTTTGCATTGGATGCAACCACCTTTCAACACAAAGGAAAATTGTATTATGTATGGGCACAGAAGGATCTGAATATTGAGGGGAATTCTAACCTGTATATCTCGGAAATGAGTAATCCATGGACGCTAACCGGTCCTCAGACCATGATTGCTACTCCTGAATATGACTGGGAGATTATTGGGTACAAGGTAAACGAAGGAGCTGCAGTGCTTAAACGTAACGGCCGTATCTTTATCAGCTTCTCGGCTAGCGCTACGGACTTCAATTACTGCATGGGACTTTTGGTTGCAGATGAGGACAGCGACCTGCTGGATGCCACTTCATGGACCAAACTGCCGGAACCGGTATTCCAGACCAATGAAGAGAATGGACAATATGGACCGGGTCATAACAGCTTTACTGTAAATGAAAATGGGGAAGATGTACTCATCTACCACTGCCGCAATTATAAAGAAATTACCGGCGATCCGCTGTACGATCCGAACCGTCATACTCGTGCTCAAGTCTTCCATTGGAATGAAGATGGTACGCCGAATTTTGGGGTTCCCGTTAAGGATGCAGCTAAACAATAATTTGTTAAGGAAATAAAAAAAGAGGGTTACTTATAAGCCATGTGCATGGCTGCTGAGTAACCCTCTTTCTTATGTTGCACCTTAAGGTATATATTGTTGAACGATAGAAGTAATTACGCCGTCCTGAACGGTGATGTGATACGGGAACTGGCTCAAGTCGATGACATCCGTTTTATTAAATTGATCCATAAATTGCTGTAAGGTTATGGACTCATTCCAGTTGATATCCAAGTCATCCATATTGCCAGTGTGATCAAAAATTTGCATCGTCACTGTGGCGTTATCCGCAATCGGATAAGTTGTCAGAGTATCAACATCATTTACAATATAATAACTGTCTGGAGCTCCGCCTATTTCTGCTGCAGCTTCTGGATCTCTTTCAGCAAAGATTCGATCGGCATCAGCACCCTGATACCAGTTTATTTCATCGGTCGTACCGGAGAGCTTGCCATGGTCGGATTCAATAGTATGAAAGTAAACTGTTTGATGCTGGGTCTTGTCACTATCTTGCGCATCTACCCGTGTTCCAATGGTACTTGCAGAAGTAATGAGGGAAAGAAACAACAGAACAACAACCGGTAACACATACGCTGACTTTTTCTTAAACATTATTAATCTCCCCCTTGAGATATGTAAGACGTTGTATAGAACTTATTACCCGCTCTGTTTTTTCTTAAACGGGTTTATATTACTCTTTACGTGAGAAGAGCAGTTTTTGTTGCATTTTTTTAAAAGTTTTTTTAAAAAGCAATGAGAAGTCATGAGTTTCCTAAAATGAATAGTAAAAGCTTGTCTCCTCGGGCATATTAAAATATCAAAACATGCAGATTAGGGGGAGCAGCGAATGGGCGGAATACTACGGATTTATAGGAACGATTGGCGTAATTTATTCAGAGTTCCTGTGGCCGTATTGCTGGTTGCCGCTTTGGTGGTATTGCCCTCCGTGTATGATTGGGTGAACGTTGCGTCAGTATGGGATCCTTATAGCAATACTTCTGGCATTAAAATTGCTGTTACCAGCTTAGATGAAGGTACTAAGGTGCAGGAGAAGGATTTTAATATCGGCAATGAGGTCATGGAAAGTCTTCGGAGCAATAAAAACTTGGGCTGGACCTTTGTAGATGCAGAGAGTGCACATAATGGTGTCAAACGCGGAGATTACTATGCCAGTATTGTTATCCCTGCTAATTTCTCCAAACGAATGACTGGAATTCTTGAAGGAACGATTGTGAAACCAGAGATCGAATATACCGTCAATGAGAAAATAAATGCGATTGCTCCTAAAATCACAGATAAAGGCGCCACTTCAATCACCACACAGATCAGTGAGAATTTCACGGAAACGATTAGTGAGACGGTATTTACTGTTTTAAGTCAAATTGATAAGGAATTTCAATCTGAATTGCCCATTATACGCAAGGTAGAAAAAGGATTGTTTAAATTAGAGGCGAGCCTGCCAGAAATTGAAACCGCAGGTAAACGTGTATTAAAAATTCAGGAAAATTGGCCGCAGATTCATGCCTCAGCAGAGCGTATTTCCACATTGGAGAATAAGCTGCCAGAGGTGGAAAAAGCGGGTGAGGCTTTAGAGAAAATTGCTGAGCATTGGCCGCAAATCGCGAGTACCTTAGATCATTTAGGGGGGCTACAGGACAAGTTGCCCAAGATTGAAGAAGCGGCACAGCTAATCGTTCAACTTGATAACCATTATGGTGAAGTTGAACAGATCATGGCTCAGGCCTCGCAAGGTCTTACGGAAGCGCATAAAATCGTTAATGCTGCCTTAACAGCACTGCCTGAGGCAGAAAAGATTGCCACTGCCGGAAATGATTTTGTTCTGGAGCTTCAACAATTTTTGGAGAAGAGCAGTGCTGCATTTGAAGCTGTTCCAGCAGCTGTCAAACAGAATCTTAATCTCCTACAGCAAACGGAGAGCTCAGTGGTCAAGCTTGCTGAACAGTTAAAGGGAGAGGATAACGAGCCACAAGCTGTACGTGAGCAGTTGGAGTTACTCTCAGCACAGTTGGCTGCAGGAAGCAGCGTAATTGAACACACACTTTCTATGTTAAATGCATTGAACACATTTTCCCCTGAAACAGTGTCTATTGCTGAGCTTGCGGCATTGAAAGGTGTAGACAGTGTTTTGAACAGTCAGAAGTCCTTGGTAAATGCTATGACGGCTGACCTTCAGAATAAGGATAACGCTGATTCCAGTGGAATTAACCAATTGTTCCTAAAGTCTGGTCTTGGGAAGCTGGCGATTGCGAAGCTTATCTCAGGATATGATTCGTCGACTATCCCTGCCATAAAAAATAAACTGGAGCAAATAACTTCGGCGGCAGATGTCACAGCTACCGCATTGCAGCAGGTGCCAGATCGTTTACCTGCGCTGGGTACCCTGCTGGAAGAGACAATGTCGGCGATTGAGTTCGGGCAGACAAGCTTAGCTAGTCTGCAGCAGGATTTGCCAGCTATACGCGAAGCGGTCCACACAGCAGCCAGTGGGGTTGTCGATCAGACCCAGGGCTTTGGTGCTTTCATCCGAGATACACTTCCGCTATTGGAGAGCAGCTTACCTACTGCAGGGGAAAAGATACAGCAAGCTGCGAATTTCGTGCGTCAGGATCTGCCTACTGTAGAAGAGCGGGTTCATCAGGTCTCGGAGCTGATTCGTACAGGACTCCCCCGTGCAGACAAAGGAGTGGCGCTTGCCGCAGATTTGGTGAGAAATGATCTTCCAGTACTGGAAGACTCGATTCGAAAAGCCGCCTCCACGATCCGCCAAATTAAAGAAGAGATTGATCTGGGGGAAATTGCGCAACTGCTCGGAGGAGATATTAAGAGCAAAAGTGATTTTTTGGCCAATCCGGTAGTGTTAAAAGAGAATAAGTTATATCCCATTCCGAATTACGGCTCAGCAATGACTCCTTTTTATGTCGTACTTTCCTTATGGGTCGGAGGCACACTGCTTGTCTCTCTTCTCCGCACAGGTGTGGATACGGGGGGGCTAACGTACAAAAGATATCAATTGTATTTTGGCCGCCTGCTGACCTTCCTTACGGTGGGGATTCTTCAGGGGCTGGTGGCTGTCCTGGGCAACATTTTTATTTTGCACTGTTATGTGGTGAATAAGGTGTGGTTTGTACTTTTTGGAGTGTTAATCAGCATCGTGTTCGTAACCATTGTATTTACGCTTGTCGCTGTATTTGGCAACCTGGGAAAAGGAATAGCAATCGTGTTCATGGTGCTTCAATTCTCTAGCTCCGGCGGTACATTTCCGATTAGTACGACTGGGCGTTTTTTTCAAATATTAAATCCGTATATGCCGTTTACCTATGCAATTAGTCTGATGCGGGAGGCGGTTGGGGGAATTCTGCCGGAAGTGGCGATTCGTGATGTGATTTATTTGATTATCTTCGGTGTGCTGGCACTCTTGCTGGCATTACTCCTCAAGAAACCACTGGAGCCTTTTATCCATAAGGCTTCTGAACAAGCCGAAGAGTCTAAATTGATTTCTTAAAGAAAAAGAGGATGTGCCTAAGCCATGGTGATGGCTTTTGGCACAACCTCTTTTGTGTACTATATGGCAAGTGTGCAATAGGTTATCTTGCAGGAGCAAAATCAGCTACCGGCTTAAGAATCTCCTCGATTTGCTGTAAAGTATCTGCGGAGAGTACCGTATCTACAGCTTTGGCATTTTCTGCAACTTGCTCTGGTTTACTGGCACCAATTAATGCTGAACTTACACCAGGCTGGCGTAGAATCCATGCCAATGCCAATTGCGAAAGCTTCAGGTCTAAACTGTGAGCGAGTTCATCCAGCTGTCCAACCACAGACAACACATCATCACGGAGGTAGCTGGAGATCACACCATTAACTGAATTATCCGCTGCACGGGTTCCTGCTGGAGGTTGTTGCCCCGGTTTATATTTGCCAGTCAGAATTCCTTGCGCTAGTGGAGAGAAGACCACTTGGCCCAGCCCCTCACGCTGGGATACTTCAAGGACCTCGTCTTCAATATAACGTTCGAACATATTATAGATAGGTTGATTCGAGATCAGTGGACGCAGATTCAGTCTGCGGCTGATACCAGCAGCATTGGAGATTTGGGCTGCGCTCCATTCGCTAACAGCGGAGTAGAGAATCTTACCTTGAGCCGTCAGATCATCCAGCGCGCGTAGAGTCTCCTCTACAGGGGTCTCTGTATCAAAGCGATGACAAAAATATACATCAATATAATCGGTGCCTAAGCGGCGGAGGCTGGCTTCACATTGCTCCATAATATGCTTGCGGGACAAACCACGGTTATTAACATCGTCTCCCATGGGGAAAAAGACCTTTGTACTTAGCACATAAGATGATCTTTCATAGGAGCGTAGAGCAGCACCCATCGCTTTTTCGCCTTCACCACGGTTATATGCATTAGCCGTATCAAAGAAATTGATACCGCATTCAAAAGCTTTGCTGATACAAGCATCGGCTGCCTTTTGCTCTGCTGCTGTTCCATATGTAAGCCAACTGCCTAGTCCGATCTCACTGATTTTGAGCCCTGAATTGCCTAGTCTTCTATATTTCATTTTTCTCTTTCCTCCTTGTATTCTATATGATAACTTTACTTGTATTATAGGAGACATTCAAGTTGAATGATTAATATACTAGTAATCAAGGAGATGAAAGATTCAATGACTAATCCAGCTACTAAAAAATCAAAAGTGATCTTATTTCAGGGTGACTCCATTACGGATGGGAATCGGGGTCGTTATGAAGACCCGAATCATATTCTTGGACATAGCTATGCGTATATCATCGGTGGCAAGCTAGGGAATGAGCGGGCAGAAGAGAATCTGGTATTCTATAACCGCGGAGTGAGTGGAGATCGAATCTCCGATTTATATGCACGCTGGAATGAAGATGCAATTAGCTTGCAGCCTGACATCATTAGTATATTGATTGGGGTTAACGATATTTGGAGAATGATGAAAGGGGAACCAAGTGGAGTTACGGACCGTTTTGAACGCGCTTACCGTCATGTACTTGAAGAAACACGTGAAGTTCTGCCACATACGAAGCTGATTTTATGTGAGCCTTTTATTTTAAATACCGGAGCTCCAGCTGAACAGTGGTCAGAATGGGAAGCGAAGATTAGACATTATCAGGGAGTGGTTAAGCAGCTGTCTGAGCAATTTGATACGGTCTATGTACCTTTACAGGATGCTTTCAATGCAGCTGCGGAGAGAGCAGAAGCAGCCTACTGGCTGTGGGATGGCGTTCATCCGACGACTGCCGGGCATGATCTGATTGCTGGGGAATGGCTGAAGGTCGTCTTGGAAAGTGGTCTTTTAAACAACTAAGTTATAAAGTTATTATCTCTCTTTATCTATGCACCTACTGATCACTCAGCGGGCGCATAGATAAGAGATACATGGTAATTATTTAAGAAATCGGTCCATTCCTCAGAAGGCTTCTGATCTGTAACAATATAATCCACTCTATCAAAGCTGAACAACTTAATGAACGCAGTCCGGTCAAATTTGGAGTGATCTACGAGCAGAACCACTTTATTTGCCTGCTGCTGCATAAGCACCTTCAGTTCACTTTCTTCTTCATTTGAATCACTTAGCCCGCCTGTCATGGACAATGCTTTACAGCTGAATATAGCTACATCCACATTATATTTTCGAATCGTCTGTGAAGCGGTATTTCCAACAAAGGAGCTGGTCTCGGGACCTAAAATTCCACCTGTGGAAATCAGCTTTTGACCGGAGTGTTGAAATTCGGATAATACCACCAGAGAGTTCGTAATAATTGTCAGATTGTTTTTCTCCTCAATAATTCTACGCAAGGCTTCAAACACCGTTGAGCTCGTATCTGTCACCAAGCTGTCTCCATCATTGATTAATTGCAGTACATTATCGGCTATGATTCGCTTCGCTTCAATATTGACCTGATGTCTGCTGATGTAGGAAGGATCTTCATTGGTATGGGCGTTGAGAATGGCCCCACCATAATTTTTTTTGGCAAGACCTTCTTTGTCCAGTTTATCTAGATCCCGCCGAATGGTCTCTTCCGAGACGTTGAATTTTTGCGCTAGCTCTGCGACATGGACCTTCTTCTGTCTGTAAAGCTCTTTAATAATTAGATCCCGTCGTTCAAATGCTTTCATTCGTTCACTCACCTTTATATATAAATCGTCTGCTTTCTAGTGTACTACATTGTTGTTTAAATCTAAAAATAATTACATATTCACATAAAACCACAATATATAATAATTATATCACATAAAACCACACTTTTGTTTAGGTAATATGTTGTTTTGTGTTGACTAAAGCGCTTGCAGATTTTATGATGAAGGAGAAATAGATCTATTAACGATGACTCTAAGATGATCTTGAGGAGGAACGGCATTGATAGAAAACTATCCGAAAATTGGTATCCGCCCAACCATTGATGGCAGAAGAAGAGGCGTTCGTGAATCACTGGAAGAGCAAACGATGGGCATGGCTCAGCGGGTGGCTAAGTTTATTGAAGCGAATTTAAGGTATCCGAATGGGAGTCCTGTAGAGTGCATCATCGCCGATTCTACGATCGGTGGAGTTAAAGAAGCTGCTGCTGCGGCTCAGAAATTCTCCGGGGCTAACGTAGGGGTGTCGATCACCGTGACGCCTTGCTGGTGTTATGGCTCAGAGACAATGGATATGGATACATCCATTCCGCATGCCGTGTGGGGATTTAACGGAACGGAACGGCCGGGTGCTGTGTATCTAGCTGCTGTTCTCTCGGCGTATGCTCAAAAGGGAATTCCTGCGTTTGGTATCTATGGTGAAGATGTTCAAGAGTCTAGCAGTGAAGAGATTCCAGCGGATGTGCAGTCTAAATTGCTGCAGTTTGCTAGAGCAGGCTTAGCAGTTGCTCAAATGAAGGGGAAATCATATTTATCTATGGGTTCTGTTTCGATGGGGATTGCGGGTTCCATTGTGAATGAACAGTTTTTCCAAGAGTATCTGGGCATGCGCAATGAATATATAGATATGTCTGAATATGTCCGGCGCTTTGAAGAAGAGATTTATGATAAAGAGGAATTTAAGCGTGCGCTAGCGTGGACTAAAGAAAACTGCCAAGTTGGCGCCGATAATAATCCGCCGCATCTGCAAATCAGTGCAGAAGAGAAAGAGAAGCAGTGGGAGACCTGTGTGAAAATGACATTGATCGCCCGCGACCTGATGATCGGCAATCCGGTTCTCGCTGAGCTTGGTTTTGAAGAGGAAGCTAACGGCCACAATGCAATTGTTGGCGGTTTCCAAGGCCAGAGACAATGGACGGACCATTTCCCTAACGGCGATTTCATGGAGACGATGTTGAATTCTTCTTTTGACTGGAACGGCAAACGTGCACCTTATCTCGTAGCGACAGAGAATGACAGCTTGAATGGGGTAACGATGCTGTTCAATTATTTGCTTACGAATACAGCACAAATCTTTGCGGATGTCCGAACCTTCTGGAGTCCCGATGCTGTGAAGCGAGTGACGGGTCATCAATTGGAAGGAGAAGCGGCTCACGGAATACTGCATCTGATCAACTCTGGTTCGGCAGCGCTTGATGGTACAGGTGAGCAAAGGATAGAGGGTAAGCCTGCAATCAAACCTTTTTGGGAGATTACAGACGAAGAGGCTGAGGCTTGTCTAAGCAATACACAATTCCGGCCAGCTTCTCAAGAATATTTCCGGGGAGGCGGCTTCTCTACCGATTATTTAACCCAAGGCGGAATGCCGGTTACTATGGCTCGTTTGAACCTGGTGAAGGGGCTTGGACCTGTTCTTCAGCTTGTTGAAGGTTACACCGTAGAGCTGCCTGAAGAGGTTCATCATACTTTGGATCAAAGAACAGATCCGACATGGCCGACGACCTGGTTCGCTCCTAAGCTAACTAACAGTGGTTCATTCCAATCGGTATATGATGTCATGAATAATTGGGGCGCGAATCATGGGGCGATCAGTTATGGCCATATCGGGGCGGATCTGATTACGCTGGCGTCGATTTTACGCATTCCAGTAAGTATGCATAACGTTGAGAAATCACGTATTTTCAGACCACGGGTGTGGTCGTTATTTGGGACGGAGAATCTGGAAGGAGCAGATTACAGAGCCTGTCAGAATTTCGGACCGCTATATTAAAATCTTCTTGTGGAGCAGGTGTGCTTGAAATGGGTGATACGATTAAGCTTCTGGCTATGGATCTTGGCGCCAGTTCCGGAAGAGTGATGTTGGGATTGTATGACGGTAACACCCTTCGCATAGAAGAAATTCATCGGTTTGCTAATACGCCGGTGTATGTTGGCGGGCATTTGTATTGGGATGTTTTGAAGCTCTTCCACGAAATGAAAAAAGGAATCCAGAGAGCTTATAGGGCGCATGGAAAATTGAGGTCTCTAAGCGTGGATACGTGGGGAGTCGATTACGGTTTTATTGATAAAAGAGGGATGTTGCTCTATTCCCCCCATCATTATAGGGATAGGAGAATGGGAAGTCATCGTCTAGGGTTGGAGGCGCTGCTTCCACCAAGGGAGCAATTTAGCATTACAGGTATTCAACCGAGCTTGATTAATACGGTTTATCAGCTGTTTGCTGATTTTCAGGATAACGATTCTCTGCTAGAGGTTGCAGATACTATTTTAATGATGCCAGACCTGTTCCACTATTTATTCTCTGGTATCGCGGCAGCAGAAAGCACGATTTGGAGTACAAGTGGCTTAATGGACGCTGTATCTGGTGAAGTCTCCACTGAAGTATTCAGCAGGCTTAATATCCCGGTTGGTATAGTGCCACAACGGGTTCAAGCGGGAACGGTTATTGGTTCTATCCTTCCGGTAATTCAAGAGGAGCTTAGCGTAGGTTTAATGGAGGTAATTGCGGGTGCTTCTCATGATACGGCTTCAGCAGTAGCTTCTATTCCTTATTCTCTAAAGGAAGATGCAGCATTTATTAGCTGTGGTACATGGTCGTTAGTGGGCATGGAGACGCCTAAAGCTGTCATTACAGAGAAAAGCTATGAATACGGATTCACAAATGAGCAGTGTTACGGCCAATCTAATCGTTTGCTCAAAAATATAACGGGACTATGGATTTTGCAGGAGCTGCAAAGGAATTGGGCCGAAGCGGGAAAATACGTCAGCCAAGGCCAAATGGTTGAGCTAGCCGAAACCATAAATCATGCTCCAGCAATTATTGATCCGAATGACGAGCTGTTCAGTACACCCGGTGTGATGACCCAACGGATTAGAGAATATTGCGAACGAACAGGCCAGCAAGCCCCTTATACGAAAGCTGAGATTATACGCGTCATACTTGAGAGCTTAGCAGAGTCCTATCGCCATACGATTGACGAAATGGAAGAGATCACCGGCAAAAAAATCAATATCATTCATATGGTCGGTGGTGGGATTCAGAATGAACTGCTCTGTCAGCTTACCGCTAATATTACGGGGAGAAAAGTTGTAGCAGGGCCTGTGGAAGCCAGTGCAATTGGCAATATAATTATTCAACTGGCTGCCCTTGGGGAACTGGAAATCTCCGGGGGCAAGCAGGTAGTGGAAAGATCTTTTGCCTTTAAGACATATCAGCCTTCTTTGGTGAAGGTTTGTGAAAAATAGGATACGAGGAGAGAAACCCTATGGATACCTTGGAACAAAAATTACGTTTGCAGATTTGTGATATCGGGAGAAACCTGTTTAATAAAGATTTTATCGCGGCTAATGATGGGAATATTTCTGCTCGCTTATCAGAGAATGTAATTCTGACTACCCCCAGAGCGGTGAGTAAGGGATATTTAGAGCCTCATATGCTTGTAAAAGTGAATCTGCAAGGTGAAGTCCTTGAAGCAGCTGAAGGCTACAGGCCCTCAACGGAAGCAAAAATGCATCTAAGAATTTATAATGAGCTGCCAGAGATGAAGGGTGTGGTCCATGCACATCCCCCGTATGCTACTGCATTTGCCATAAAAGGTGAGGCGCTCGACAAGATGATGATGCCAGAGTCGGTGATTATGATCGGAGATATTCCGTTGGCGGAATATGGAACACCATCGACGGAAGAAATTCCAGATTCACTGATGCCTTTCCTGGGCAAAAAAACTGCGGTTCTGCTCGAGAATCACGGAGCCCTTACTTGGGGAGAAGATGTTATGGAAGCATATCTGAATATGGAGCGGCTTGAGTATACCGCCAAGCTCACCTTCATTACCCGGATGATTGGCGGGGAGAGAGAATTGCCGCAGCATCGGATTGATGAGCTGGTAGCGTTGCGATCATTTTATGGGAAGTAAAGAGGTGCCTTATGTTAAAAGGAATTCCTAAGCTGCTGTCTCCGGAGCTGGTACGCATTCTGATGGAGATGGGTCATGGGGATGAGCTTGTATTGGCTGATGCGAATTATCCCGGACATTCGTTGAATCCGAGGGTACTGAGATATGATGGCATCGGTATTCCTGAACTGCTGGATGCCATTTTAGAGTTGTTACCTCTGGATCATTACGCAGAGCAACAGGTGGCTTTTATGGCAGTGGTTGCAGGAGATCCAACTGTGCCGGTCATTTGGTCCACATACGAGACAATCATCGCCAAACATGATGCTGAAGCCACGATTAAACAGGAGGAACGTTTTGATTTCTATAACCGTTCTAAGCAAAGTTATGCAGTTATAGTTACTGGTGAAGAAGCGTTGTATGGGAACGTTATTCTTAAAAAAGGCGTTATTAAAAGTTAAAATAAGGGAAACGAAGCCGCTAACCGCTTGGGTGACTAAGGAGTTAGCGGCTTTTTATGCTGCAAGGATAAGTATTTATAACCGGATTACTCGGTACTCATATGCACCAAGGGAGAGGGGGCCGCAGGCCACGGATTTGCCTGAGAGAACATCATGTCCGTCCCGCGGGAGTGTGAGACTTCCCCCGTGTCCATCCATATTTACAAGGGTCCAGACTTCGGCAGCCTGGTCATCGCTTCTAGGGCAGACAAGGGTTCCCTTAGTGACATCACTGCGTAGGGTAACACCAGCACGTTCTGCATAATGATCAATGAGTTTACATAACATTAGGTTGCCTTCTTCACCGGCAGGCATTGAACCCAGCATAACAATAGTGCCTTGTCCGTAAGGCTGCTCCGTCAGGAAGGACAACCCCGGCGTAACCCCCTCCGTAATCATTCCGATACTGGAAACGGACTCTGAAACGGGTTCAAAAACAGAACTCCACAAGGACAAGGGAGCAGATACCCCAAAAGCGTGTCCAATCGTGCCTGTTGATTCCAGCGGATAGGTAAACTTAGTTTTGACGCCTGCTAACCGCTCCAATTCCCCAAGTCCGGCATTCGTGTGAAGGGTATGCTCCTTCGTTCGTCCTCCGGTAAGAGGACCGACAATCCAAATCCCGCCAGCTGCTGTGAAGGCCAGGGCACTTTGCACATACTCGGGGGACAAATAATGTACGAACGGAGTGAATAACAGCTTGTATCCGGTTAAGTCTCCACCTTCGGGCAGCAGATCCCTGTGAATGCCCATATGAAGAATTCTTTTGTAGAAATCGCCCAGCAGACTACGATAATTTAGCTTCCGATGAGGTTCAGTTGCGAGATAAGCTTTGGTTCTGTCCGAATAGGTGATCGCAACATCTGCCCGAAGGGGCCGGGTGGAGAGCATAATTTGTTCAATTTCCCGCCGTGCTTGATTGGCCTCCAGCACATTAACGTACCCTAGAGCTGGTTCTCCCCAGGCACTAAGGATCGAGCTATGTGTTTGTTCACTTCCGGAATTATGCTGGCGCCAGAGCCAATAGCAAAATGCACCTGCACCCAGCGCATAGGCGGCAACCGCTTCTGCCTTCAGATATCCGTTCGGATGGGGCACACCAAAACTCACTAGAGATGCGGCAAACGAGGGTCCGGTCTCCATTATCCAGAAATCTTTTCCCGCCTTGAAATTTCGCCACAGATCACAGTTAAGCAGATAAGCATGCATATTTTCCTGTGAGGCATAGGTGTCGTAGGCAGCAAAGTCGAGATTTTGAAATAGCCGCTCATTATCTAGATGAAAAGCGACACTGCTGTTGTGGGTAATTGGCGCAGTGGAGTGGCGGCGGATAATATCAGCCTGCTCATCGGCGAATTCAGCGATCTTTTCCATTGAAAATAAGCGGTACATCGTCCGCAGGGATGAATTGTGGAGGAAAGGTGCGGGTCCTGGCTGTGGCACCTGATCAAAACGTTGATAAGTTTGGCTCCAGACGGCTGTTCCCCATGCCTCATTCAACCTTTCAATGGAGCTGTAGCGCTGCTGTAACCAGATATGCCATAAGTCTTTACAGGTCTCACACATACACTCCGCCACATGCGCTTTGAATTCGTTATCGAGCTGCCAGGCGGTTAACCCCGGCAGTGCTCCGGTCTCCTTGGCAATATGCTCCGTAATAATGGCTGCCCGCTCACGAAAATAAGGATTGTTCGTACAGATATGCTGCCGTGCTCCATGTCCCATTACCGTTCCGCTTTCATCCACATAACAGCGCTCAGGATGTCCATGAGTAAGCCAGATGGGGGGTGTAGGTGTCGGCGTACACATTACTGTGTCAATTCCGTTTCTATGTAACCTTTCGATATATTTCACGACGGGGCCGATATCAATCTTATCTTCTTCTGGCTCCAAAGCAGACCAAATGAATTCTCCGATTCGTACGATATTAATCCCCGTTTCTTTCATTAGAAGGATGTCCTGCTTAAGCACCTCTTCACTCCATAGCTCGGGATACCAAGCAGCACCGTAGTATAGCTTGTTCTTCAATTCAGTTCCTCCTTTAAGGTAAACATTTGCTGGAAATCATCACTTGGAATCATAGGTGCTTAATGTCTTACGGACAATAGTAAACTTTTGCGCGGTTTGGACTTTTTAGATAAAATGGGATTTTTAGCTTATATAAAGCGTTCAAAAAAGTCCGATTGCTGGAAAAAATCACTAGCAGCATAATAGGAGTCGCAGTAAGGGTGATTGCAGTAATCCATGGCTACAGTAATCGCGAGCTGTACATGACAAATGGAGGTGAACAGGATGAAGCACGTAACAGTTCCGGGAACTGCAGAACAACAGCCAAAGCCGCAGACCTATCGAAATATCCGGGTAAGAAGATGGAAACGTTTTAAACGTGATAAATGGTTATATATTCTGCTGCTCCCTGGAGTCCTTTATTTTCTTGTTTTCAAATATGTTCCGATGTGGGGCGTGCTGCTGGCTTTTAAGAATTACCAGCCGTTCCTTGGTTTTCAGAAAAGTGAATGGGTAGGTTTTGAGCATTTTCGTGTTTTTTTCCAGAATCCTGATTTCTTTATGCTGCTGCGCAATACGTTATTGTTATCGTTTTATAATTTGATTTTCTTTTTTCCGGCGCCGATTATTCTGGCACTGCTTCTAAACGAAATACGGCTTTCCTTCTATAAAAAGACGATACAAACGATGATTTATGTTCCGCACTTTATATCCATGGTCATTGTGGCCAGTATGAGCTATGTATTTCTAACTACGGAAGGCGGGACTGTAAATGAGTTTTTGTATACGTTTACAGGCAGGAAAATAGACTTTCTAGCTAATCCTGACTGGTTCCGTCCATTGATTATTCTCCAGACGATCTGGAAGGAGTGCGGCTGGGGGACGATTATATTCCTGGCAGCGCTGGCCGGTGTAGATGTGGAGCAATACGAGGCTGCGGTAGTAGATGGTGCGAACCGGTGGCGGCAGATTTGGCATATTACGTTGCCTGCTATCCGCAGTACAATCGTTATTTTACTTATTCTTCGGATGGGAACGATTTTGGATAACGGTTTTGAACAAATTTATTTAATGATGAATGCTCTTAATCGTGAAGTAGGTGAGGTGTTCGATACCTATGTATACGCACTGGGGATTACCCAGGGAGCTTTTAGTTACAGCACGGCTGTTGGATTATTTAAATCAATAATCGGTGTGACGCTTGTGCTCGGGACGAATTGGATCGCCAAAAAATTTGGTGAATCTGGACTTTATTGAGAAGGGAGAAGCTTGCTGTGGCCAAACAATACAAGAGTACGGGTGGAACTGCATTTGATATATTCAATTATATATTTTTAGGGATTATCGGGATCGTAGCGATTCTCCCTTTCCTCTTTGTGGTTTCGGGCTCCTTCGCTACAGATGCGGAAATTACTAAACGCGCCGTATTCCTGATCCCGACCACGATTTCTTTTGACGCCTACCGGTTTATCTTTTCAACAGATACGATTATGCGCAGTATAGGGGTTTCTATTTATGTTACGGTAATCGGAACTGTCGTTAATTTATTCTTCACGGTAACTATGGCTTATCCGATGGCAAAACGATATCTGATGGGCCGTAATTTGGTACTCAACCTTGTTATTTTTACGATGCTGTTTGGTGGAGGAATGATTCCAACCTATCTCGTCATTCGGGAGCTGCATCTGCTGGATACGCTCAATTCTCTTATTTTACCGGGAGCAATTAGCGCCTTTAACCTGATTATTGTCAAAAACTTTTTTCAGGAGCTGCCTATAGAAATGGAAGAAGCGGCGCGTATTGATGGTTGTTCTGAGCTGGGCTTGTTGTGGAAGATAGTCCTTCCTTTATCCAAACCGGTTCTCGCTACATTTACGTTGTTCTATGCTGTGGGACATTGGAACAATTTCTTCTCGGCACTGCTCTATATTACGGATCCGACAAAATGGCCTTTGCAGGTGATGCTGCGACAGATCGTAATGTTATCCCAATCTGCGGCTGGCGATATGAGTTCTATGGATCCAAGCTTTGTGCAGCCACCGGAGCAGTCGATTAAAATGGCGGTTATTGTAGTAGGTACTCTACCAATTTTATGTGTGTACCCATTTCTGCAAAAACATTTCGCTAAAGGGGTGATGCTGGGTTCTGTTAAAGGATAGCAAACTTAACTTATTCCAATTTGGAGGTATAATAATGGAAGCTAATCGTTCGGTAAAAAAGAAGCGCTGGTTGTTACTTTTACTTGTGGCTATGATGGTTACAACTGTTGTTGCAGGTTGCTCAGGTAATGAATCTGCAGGTTCTAACAGCAAAAGTGAGGGAAGTAGTAATACTGGAGAAGAGAAAAGCGAGTCCCCGCTGGATCTGACCCTCATGCTGCCGATATTCAAAACAAATTATCCGAAGGATGGCAGTCCGGTTGCTGCTGAACTGGAGAAACAGACCAATACAAAAATCCACTTTGAGTGGGTCCCGAATGCATCTTATGCAGATAAATTTAATATTACGCTAGCTTCTGGGAAGCTGCCGACCATTATCTACGTGGGGGATGTTAAGGCTTCTAGTTTTGTGAACGCTGCCAAATCGGGTGCATTCTGGGAAGTAGGGCCTTACCTTAAGGATTATCCGAATTTAAGCCAAGCGAACCCGGTTATTCTGAAAAACTCGGCCATTGATGGGAAGAATTACGGGATCTATCGGGGGCGTGTACTCGGCCGTAACGGTATGGTTTTCCGCAAGGATTGGCTGGAGAAGGTGGGGTTGCAAACACCGCAGACGGTGGATGATTTCTACAATATGCTGAAAGCGTTCAAGGAAAAAGATCCAGACGGCAATGGTAAAGAGGATACGTATGGCATGGTGCTTGTCAAATGGAGCGGCCAGTGGGCCAGCGGTTTTGATACCATTAAGTTATGGTTTGGAACACCGAATAAATGGGGCGTGCAAGATGGCAAGCTGGTGCCTGAGCATGAATATCCAGAATATTTGGAAGCGCTTAAGTTCATGAAGAAGCTGTATGATGAGAAATTGATCAACTCCGACTTCGCTGTAATGGACAGTGCCAAATGGACAGATCCGATCGTGAACAATAAGGCAGGAGTAATCGTCGATGTGGTCGATACAGGCGCCCGGGTGGATGATAAAATTCACGCTGCGCTAGAAAAAGAAGGCAAAGACGAACCGGATAAACATTATGTAGATGTAAGCGGGGGCGTAACAGGTACGGATGGCAAGCTACACACATTGCCGACCTCTGGTTTCTCGGGCATGCTGGCTATTCCAAAATCATCTGTGAAGAGCGAAGAAGAACTGAAACGGGTACTGGCTTTTCTAGATCAAATCAATAATCCGGAATTACAAACGATGTTAGGTTTTGGTTTGGAAGGTACTCACTACACTATGGTGGATGGTTTTATTGAACGCTCCAAAGACACTGTACTTGTGGAGTCAGAAGTGGAAGGCCTAAACCAAATATTGGCTTATATTCCTGAGGATAAGTCCAAGACTGTAGCACAAACGCCGCTGCGTCTTAAACAAACTGAAGTTCAAAAGGCAAATGAAGCTTCGATCGTGGTTAATCCGGCAGAGGCCTTTATTTCCACAGTATATTCGCAAAAGGGTGCTCAACTCGACAATGTAATTAACGATGCACGCATAAAGTATATTGTAGGACAAATTGATGAAGCTGAATTGAAATCAGCATTTGACGTATGGAGAAAAACAGGTGGAGATGATTTAGTTAAGGAAATGAACGAATTATACGCTAAGGCTGACCACTAGATCCTTCCTAGTGCTTTTATCCGGCTGGAAAGGATCTGAGGAGCAAAACGAATGTGGTTCGATTGCACTTCAAATTTATCTGATTCGGCTGGTGAGAGCATAGTGATGAGAAATGTGGCGAAATGGAAGCGTTATACAAAAGGCTGGTCAGGCTGTAAAGGCCGGTATTATCGGAAAAACCTGATCATTATGCTGGTGGTGTCATCCATTCCGGGGTTTATTATTGGTGCGCTTGTCTACTGGATGGCAGGGGGACGTCTGGAGAGCGAGCTGCTGCAGATGCATAACAGGCAGATTGAACAGCGGGCGGCTAATATTGATGATCAGCTGTCCAATCTGGAGCTGATGCTGGCACATTGGGCTTTTGATCCCAAGTTTGATTACAGCTTGAATGGCCTTGATTTTATTCAGGATCATGAGCGGGCTTGGGATATTACGAAGACACTCGTAGTGATGCAGGGCTCGAACACGATGACGAGTAACGTTGAACTCTATCTATCAGGAGATCATCCATTACTATTTAATCCCGAATATGGCACGATTGACTCCAGCATGGTTTCTGGTCAATATGACAAATTGATTGATACTGAACAAAGCACCTATTGGACGCAGTGGGCATTCGATCCCAATAAACCAAATGTCAAAGAATTAACGCTTATCCATCATATTCCGGGCGGAAGCTTGAAGCCCTTCGGGGCTCTTTTGCTCCGCATGGATACGGAGAAAGTAGCTGCGATGCTACGAACTATGACACCTTATAATAGCGGCGAGACATTTTTGCTGCAGACGACGGGGGATTTGTACGTATCTGCTGGAGACAGTGCCGAGGATTCTCCCTTACTTACCGCATTGCATAATGAGATTGTGGAACGGGGCGCGAACCATGAGTCAAATCTTGAGTCCTCTTTTCTCTTCGACTGGGGTAAGGCTACATATGCAGTGACTTATGGTGAGTTTTCCCGACTCTCCGCAGACTGGCTCTATGTGTCCGCATCACCGATAACCAGCATAACTTCACCTGTCGTCTTCATTTCAAGACTGATATTTTTAGTTAGCTTTAGTGCTTTGCTGCTGGCGGCGATTCTGTCTTGGTTTGCTTCCCGTAAAATCTATTCACCGATAGGACGTTTGCTGCAGACTTTGTTGCCTGACCAAGAGGCGGCTGCGAGTAGGGAGGATGAGTTCATTCTGATTGAACGGCATTGGCAGAACTTGCACGGGGAGAGCCATGCCCTGAAGTACACTCTTTCCGAGCAGCTTCCACATGTGAAGGAAAGCTTCCTGCATCAGCTGTTTCAGGGGTATTTATATTCTTATTCTGAGCAGGATCTGCAAAGCCGGATGCGGCGCTTTAAGTGGGAAGTAGAGGATTGTCATTATATTATTCTTTATATTCAGCTTACAGGCATCTCCAGCCAGGAGGGGAAGTTCCGCAACGGTGATGAAAGTCTTGTATCATTCGCCGCCGTCAATATTATCGGAGAATTGTCTGCCGAGCACTTTAAGCAGGCTGATATTATCAATTTCCATGATCTCACGGCAGGATTACTTCTTATCGAACCCGTTGCGAATCCATCGCTGGAAGCGGTGCAAGCCTTTAGCGAAGAACTGACAGGAACGATTAATCGCATGTTAAAAATGAGGGTAACAGTGGCGTTTAGTGCACCGGTTGGAAGGATATCCGGTATTCCGCTAGCGTTCGAGGCTGCGAAGCAAGCCGCTAGTTATCGCCAGTTTGGTGGTGAGAACCAGATTATTAATATGGAGCTACTGGATCGTGAGGGGCAAAGTACGCCAGAACCGCAATATTCGTTCACTTTGGAGCGCGGAATGATTCAGGCCCTGCGCACAGGAGAAGCGGAAGAGGCTTACCGGCTGTTGGAGGAATTTCTGGAGGCACTGTGTGCCAATGGGGCAAAAGTGATTGATGTACAGCAGGGTATGCTTCATTTGTTAGGCAGTATTCAGCACGCCATTATGGTCTCAGGCATTCATCCAAACCAACTGTTCAAAGGGGCTAATCTGTACGCGGCACTGTCGCAAATTCATGAGCCGAAGCTTATCCTTGCCTGGTTTCAGGAAAAGGTAGTCGCACCGTATCTGACGGAGCTGAGTGAACGTTCTGATGCCGGAATCAAACGGACGATTGAGCATGCCATGATGTATATCAATGAGCATTATATGGATAATATTTCGCTGGATGGATGTGCGGATTATACAGGAATCAGCCCATTTTTACTGAGTAAATCATTCAAACGGGTCACCGGGAAAAATTTCATCGATTATCTGACCGAATTACGGCTTGATAAAGCCAAGGAGCTGCTGCGTGATACCTCGCTGCGAATTAACGATGTAGCTGAACAGGTGGGTTATCAGCATAGCTATTTTAACCGGATTTTTAAGAAACAAGAGGGAATAACTCCAAGCCGCTATAGAGAACTAAGCCATAATAATGAAGCTCTTTAAAAGTAAAGAGGACGTGCGGCGAAGAACGTATGAAGGAGATGGTTGTTGTGCCTACGGCTCTGCCGATTGGCCTGCATTGGCTAAAAAAGCCCGCTATTGATGTGGGTGTTACCTGGGGGGTTCCTTGGAAAAAAGGAGCGCTCGGCAGGGAATCGTTAAAGAATCTCTGCTTAAGTATGCCGAAGAACGAAAAGCATGTGCCGCTGCAAAGCTGGCCAGCAGCTTTTTGGCCAGACGGGAGCATCAAATGGTCCACGCACTCGGTAGTAAACAAAAATTCGGATATTCAGCAGGATTCCTTAGTGACAATGACAATAAATCAAGCGACTCCAGCTACGGAAGTGACAGAGCGACTAACTGTGCAGGAAACAGAGGAAGCTTTCATTATAGATACAGGTGTTATTATTTGCACGGTTAACAAGCAGGGGAAGGGTCTTATCCGCAGTATTGTGCGCAGAAATCCGGCGGACACGGAAGGAACCAAAGTATGCAGTAATGGCGAGCTTGTATGTATACGTGAACAGAGAGATGAGGGTGCTGGCACCCTGAGCATACGTGAGGAGCGATTCGCAGGACGAACGTTAAGTGCCATCCTTGAACAGGGCGGACCTGTTCGCGCAGTGGTGAAGCTAGATGGACTTCACCAAGCTTCGCACAGTGCTCGTGAGTGGCTTCCCTATACGTTACGTTTATATTTTTATGCTGGGCTGGAGTCTATTCGATTAGTTCATACGTTTCATTATGACGGTAATCCACAGCAGGATTTTATTAAAGGATTGGGAATAGAATTCACAGTGCCGATGCGTGGACCTCTTTACAACCGCCATGTTCGTTTTGCCGGAGATAGCGGCTTGTTTAGCGAGTCTCCTAAGACGTTGCATACACGGCGAACCAAAGGTAAGTACCGTGATTTATTCCTCGATCAGGTAGCAGGATGTGCTGTGAAATTTAATCCAGAAGAGGATGCCTATTTCCTTAATTTATTGGATGACTCCGCCACTTGGGGCAGCTTTCGGCTGGTTCAAGATTCTTCCGAGCATTATGGGATCTGGAAGCGGACAGAGGATGGCTGCGCTTGGATCAAGGCAGCAGAAGGCCGCCGGGCAGGTGGGCTTGGTTATGTTGGGGCAGAGGGCGGAGGGCTAGCAATCGGGATGAAGAATTTCTGGCGTAAGCATCCGGCAGGAATGGAGATTGGTTCCACTGCCACTGACGCGGCAGCGCTTACTGTCTGGTTCTGGTCACCTGATGCGGCAGCTATGGACTTGCGGCATTATGATACGAAAACACATGTGGAATCCTCGTATGAAGGTGCAGAAGAATTACGGGCCACTCCATTTGGTATCGCTAATACTAGCGAGCTAACATTCTGGTGTACGGCGCAGACTCCAGGGCATGAATTGTTGCAGCGGATGCAGGCAGAAGCTGAAGAACCTTCATTGCTGGTTTGCGAACCAACTTATTATCATGATGCGGGTGCTTTTGGTTTCTGGAGTTTGCCTGATCGGAGCACGCCAGCCAAGGCATATCTGGAAGAGCGGCTGGACGGGATCATCTCCTTTTACCAGGAAGAGATCGAGCAGCGCAAATGGTATGGATTCTGGGACTATGGAGATTTCATGCACAGCTACGATCCGGTCAGACATGTATGGAACTATGATCTTGGCGGCTGCGCCTGGCAGAATTCCGAGCTGGTGCCAAATATGTGGTTGTGGGTAACGTTTCTCCGGTCCGGGAGAGCGGATGTGTTCCGTATGGCCGAAGCTATGACCAGGCATACGAGTGAGGTAGATGTATATCATTTTGGCGAATACGCCGGACTAGGCTCGCGGCATAATGTCATCCACTGGGGCTGCGGCTGCAAAGAGGCTCGTATCGCCATGGCGGGTCTGCATCGCTACTATTATTATCTGACCGGAGACGAGCGGGTCGGCGATATTATGGACAGTGTAAAGGATGCTGATTATTCAACAGTTACTCTGGACCCGATGCGGGCGTATTTTCCGAAGGATGAATTCCCGACTCATGTTAGGGTCGGTCCGGACTGGGCGGCCTTTAGCTCTAATTGGATGACCCGCTGGGAGCGGTTCGAGGATACCGCTTATCGTGACAAGATTATAACAGGCATGGATTGCATCAAAAGGGCAAATTTACGGCTATTATCTGGTCCCACATATGGTTATGATCCGGCAACTGGCCTATTGTCGGGAATGGGCGACGATAACTGGGGGCGTCATTTAGCCATTAGCATGGGAGGTCCGCAGGTGTGGTTCGAGCTGGCGGCAATGCTGGAGGACCCGGACTGGGAAGATATGCTGGCTGAGTTCGGCGTATTTTATAATTTGCCACAAGAAGAGAAGGACGCATTTACAGGAGGGTTGATTTCAGGAAAACTCCGTTTTGAGCATCCTGTACTCAGCGTAGCCATTGCTGCATATGGAGCATATTACCGCAAGGATCCAGCGACGGCAGAGCGGTGCTGGTCGATTTTGCTGGAGAATCCGTTTGGTTGTGTGAATCTACAGGAGGAAGCTGATCAGGTCACTTATATGACTGAGTTAAATGAGATCGATTGGATGAATACAAATGAAGCCTCGCAGTGGTCTTTAAATACGATCATTGCCTTGGAATTAATCGGTAGTGCTTTACCGGAACGCGCGAATTAAAGGCTTCATTGTGGGGAGGAATGTTTTATGGCTAGGCCGATGCAGGACACGGGTATAGGTGGTTTGATCCCTGAAGCATGGAAACCAATCTACCATAATCCCCTCGCTTCAACTAGTGATATCGCTGGATTCCAGATGGAGGGAGCGGGAGCGGTTTCCTTCCCTTTGCAGCGAATGAGACTGGAGAGTACTATCCATGCAAGGGCCGGACAACAAGCAAATGTCGTTCTCTGGTGTCCAGAAGAGTTCCCGGCAGACCTCGCCGTATCTTGGAATTTCCGCCCATTGCGTGAGCCGGGGTTGGCGATTTTGTTTGTAGCGGCCAAAGGAGAGGGTGGGAAGGATTTATTTGATTCCACGCTTGCTCGTCGTACGGGTGAATATGATCAATACCATCACGGGCAGATAGACACGTATCATATCTCGTATTTTCGCAGGCGTTGGGTGGAAGAACGTGAATTTCATACCTGTAATTTGCGTAAAAGCTATGGTTTTCATTTGGTTATGCAGGCAGCCGATCCGCTTCCGGACGTAAGCGACATGACTGAGCCCTACCGGATGTTAGTGGTAAAGCGTGGTCCTATGCTGTCTTTTGCAATCAATGAACTGCCGGTTTTTACATGGATAGATGATGGTGAAACCTATGGGCCGCTACTGACAGGCGGGAAAATTGGGTTTCGACAGATGGCACCCCTGATGGCTGAATACTCAAATCTGACGGTTTTTGGACAGTAATGCGAAGGAGGCTTCAGATTGATGTCTATTATTTATTATTGTTACCCTGAAGGCAGACATAAGGCGCTTACAATGAGCTATGATGACGGCAGACGGGCTGACGAAAGATTGGTAAGACTATTTAACCGCCATGGGATTAGAGGAACATTTCATCTCAATTCTGGCCTGCTGGGTGAAGGAGATCGTATTGCAGCAGATGAAATAACTGAGCTGTACCAGGGACATGAGGTATCTGTTCATACGCAACACCATCCGACGATGGCCCGTTGTCCGCAGGAGCAAATCATCCATGAGATTATGGAGGATCGAAAGTGTTTTGAGACGCTGCTCCAGGTGCCGATACGGGGAATGTCTTATCCTAACGGTTCCTTTAACAAGGAGATAAAGAAGCTTTTGCCTCATTTAGGCATGGAATATGCCCGTGTGGTACAGACCACTGGCGGCGGCTTTGAGCTGCCGGAGGATTGGCTGGAATGGCGGGGGACTTGCCATCATAATGATCATTTGCTGGAGCATGCGGAGCAGTTCGTGAAGCTGCATAAACGGCAGTATTTATATCTGATGTATGTGTGGGGCCATAGTTATGAATTTGATAACGATAATAACTGGGAGCTGATGGAAAGCTTCTGTGAAGCAGTGGGAGGACTAGAGGAAATCTGGTACGCGACAAATATTGAACTCGTTCATTATATGAAGGCTTGTGAAGCCCTTATTTTCTCCGCTGCTCGGGATTTTGTATATAATCCGGGAGCGCTATCTGTCTGGCTGGAAATCGACGGTTTGATTATAGAAGTAGCAGGCGGACAAACCGTCCGTTTCCCAGAGATCTAATCGAAGAGAGAAGACAGGAGGATTCTAATGAAAACGAAGGACACACAATTAGTCTATCAGCTGGCAAAAGTAGATATTTCCGCTGCCGGTCCACGCTGCAAAATGCTTATTGGCGATCTGAATGGGGATGGACGTGCGGAAATGCTGCTGGTTCAGCCGGATAATCGCCAGGATGTACGTTATATTCCCCATCAGGTGCAATGCCTGACTGCTTTTGATATGGATGGCAAGCTGCTGTGGCAGGTGGGCACACCCGATCCTGATGCTGGCAGCCAAGGCTCGGACTATCCAGCGCAAATTTATGATTTAGATGGTGATGGGGCGCTGGAAGTATTATGTGTAATGGATGGACGGTTTCATATTCTTGAAGGTTCAACAGGAACGGTTAAGTCGATATACGACTTACCTGCTGAACATGCACATGATTGTATTATCATCGCCAATCTAACAGGGCAAGAACACGCTTCCGACATCATTCTGAAGGACCGTTATCATCAACTGTGGGCCATGGATCAGGATTTCAATTTATTATGGACGCATAAAGGCAATGTAGGACATTATCCGTGGGTTCACGATCTTCATGGAAATGGACAGGATCAAGTGATGGCAGGTTATGATCTGCTTGATTCTAAAGGTGATTTATTATGGAGCTGCCATGATCTTGACGACCATGCGGACTGTATTTGGGTTGGCGATGTGAATGGAGATCGCTATCCTGAACTGGTTGTCGGCGGAAGCGTAACGGTGATGTATGACCGGGACGGACAAGAGCTTTGGCGTTATGACGGCTCCATCGAGTCACAGCATCTGGCGTTAGGCCGATTCCGGCCTGAACTGCCTGGCCTTCAGGTTGCCGGGCTGGACCGAATGATCCGCGAAGATGACGGCAAAGGGCTGAAGGGCAAGGATGCGTTGTTTCTTCTAGACTGTAATGGCAAGGAACTTTGGAAAGAAGAACGTACAAGCGACGGTTGGCTGACTATAGTTGAAGCCGTGAGCAACTGGCAAGCGGGTTCTCCGGATTATATTCTCGCGTACCGCCGGGGAGGCGGAGTATATCCTGCTTTGTACGATGGACATATGCGGGTTGTGGCTGAATTCAAGGAGGAAGGTTATGCCGTTCACGGCGATCTTCTGGGATGTGGCAGGGAACAGGTTGTAATTTATAATGATGAGTCCGCAACGGTATATTCAAGCGAGTGGATAGATATTAGTACCTGTGCCTCTGAGAAATCGTTACCTCAGCCTAAAAGATTGTACAACTCGACGCTGTATCCCGGTGGAGAAATAACGGTGTGAAGGAGGATACGCTTAGTGAGTACTTATATTACAGAATACTTTCCTGATCCTGATTGTATTGCCAAATATAATGGGGGCAAAATCGAAAATGTACTGGCCGCTGTGGCCAGCCGTTTTATCGGTGCCTATCCCCCGCAGCCTCCGGTGTACCGGGTACATTCGCAGAGTGGTTTCAACCGGCTCCGCGACTGCCGTTACGATATGAATCTGGAAGAACGACTGCCGGAGCTAGCGGCAGGACAATTCGTATATGTATGGGGAAAGCTGTGGAGTGACAATGAGGTAGATGCCCCTTTCTCAGTTAGTTGCTATAGTCCAGTTAAGGTTTACATAAATGGACGGCTGGTGTTTAGCTCCAATCTAAATGATGATGTGTTTCCGGACAGAAAGACGTTTTTTCGGGCGAGCATGGATAAAGGCTGGAACCATCTGGTACTGGAGTATGTTGCAACAGGTACAGGTTGCGGAGGGGTTTTTGGAACGGGCAGTGTCAAAGGTGCACCAGTACACTTTCTTATTCCGACGGCGCAGTTAAGCGGTTGTGAAGGTTGGATTTATAGTGGACCCCAGCAGACATCTTGGGCAGCTTGGCTGGAAGCTGAATTCACTGAAGAGCAAATGACAGCTCGCTGCGTTTGGTTTCCGACACAGCAATGGTCGCCACAGGAACAGGCAACTGGCAACTGTTCACGCATATTTGGGGAAATGCTGGGAGCCAAGGCGTATGCTTGGTGTAAGCTGGAAGTTAACAGCCTACAGAAAGACGACATTCGTCTGCATGGTAGCTATCGTGGAATGGCTGAAATCTCTATCTATGTGAATGGGAAACTTGTAGCTGAGCACCAGAACGTGAAAGGCATGCTTGATATCCAACTGGAGCTTGGTTATGGACTACATGATCTCGTCGTGGAGTCCATCTGTGGAGAGGGGAATTGGGGATTTGAACTGGACGTACGGTCTGGTGGTGTTCAGAGTGGTCTCGTGCAACCTTATTCAGTCGAAGGATTAACTGATCCTTGGTTGTACCTTGGACTATTCACCTCGGGGACAGCGCCGAAAGTCTTAGAACTGACCTCTATGGATACTTTATTTGGGGAAGCGGATGAAGTAACCTTTTGGCGTGTGGACCAGCCGAATAGCTGGGTTAGGCCTTATTTGGAGAGTGTTATGTTTGGGCGCTGGAATTACCCTCTAGGCGTAACCCTGTACGGATTGCTGAGAACAGGAGTAGAGCTTAAGGCCCCCCATTATGCCGAATATGCACAACACCATATTGAGCAATGTACAGGGCTGCATAAATATGCCTTATGGGACCTTGGACGTTATAGCGCTCCGGGCATCAATCATCAGCTGGCACTGATGGATTCGCTGGACGACTGCGGATCCTTCGGGGCAACGATGCTGGAAGCACATAAGCTTCGTCCACTACAGGGCGCACCGGAAGCTGCTGCTGAAATTGCCAATTACATTACTAAAGTGCAGAGCAGGCTGCCTGACGGAGCTCTGTATCGGACCAGTGGCACAGTTGATTTTATGCAGCAGACGATGTGGTGTGATGATCTGTATATGAGCACGCCATTTCTAAGTAAATATTATGAATTGACCGGAAATGCGGCTTATCTTGATGATGCGGCGGCGCAGTTTTTACTTTACAAGGAGCGGCTGTTCCAGCCGGAGCTTGGCATTATGCATCATGTGTATGATTATAAGTTTAATAAACCCAATGGCGTGCCTTGGGGCAGAGGTAATGGTTGGGTGATTTTTTCGCTGACTGAGCTGCTTGAAGTTATGCCTGAGCAACATCCGTTGCGAGCTGATTTGCTTGATTATTTCCGCGAGCTTAGTAAAGGCTATCTTAAGCTGCAAGATGAGCGGGGCCTATGGCATCAAGTGTTGACGGATCCTGAGTCCTATGCGGAGGCTTCTTGTACCTCTATGTTTATTTACGCTTTTGCTAGAGGCGTACGCTGCGGCTGGCTGCTGGAACCAGAGTCATACGTAACCTCTGCAATCAACGGCTGGAGCGGCTTAACCCGTTATTGTATTGACAAACAAGGCAATGTTTACGGTGTCTGCCGCGGTTCGGGTTATTCGTTTAACAAACTGTATTATAAAGATGAATTGACCTGGCAATTAAACGATACACATGGGATTGGCATCGTGCTGCTGGCCGGAATTGAGGTTCACAGGCTCGTACGAGATTTGGAAATGAAATCACATGACGAAGCAAAATGAATGGCATGATGAGGAATGAGACGACCGTATTAATCACAAAATGCCAGCTGAGCAGCGATACTCCATTAGTGGGGATCGCTGCTCTTTGTTATGCGTTACAGTGCTGCTTAAACCCCCAAAACCCCGAACCCCCCCCGGCCCCCCCGGCCCCCCCGGCCCCCCGAAACCGCCGATTACTCCTGCTAGACAAAGTTATGCGGACTCAGATGACGTTATTTGCAGATTTATCGCCTTTTGGGGCCATTTTCGGACTCCAGTGACGTTATTGCTTCGAAAACGGCTAATATAGGTAGCTTTTTATGCCAATAGCGACTATGGTGGACCTCTGTCAAGAAAGTGGACAGTCACGCAACAGACATTCTAGTCAATTGCTCAGCAAAACGAACTGGAGAAAGATACCCCAGCGCGCCATGCATTCGCTTGCGGTTATAGTAAAACTCAATATATTGAAAAAGTGTCTGGTAGGCTTGCTCCTTAGTTTTGAATCGCGGATTACAATAAATGAGCTCCTTTTTCAAAATGCTGTGCCACGACTCGATACAGGCGTTATCATAACAGTTACCTCTGCGGCTCATGCTGGACTCCATGCCATACGCTTTCAACTGCTTCGTGTATTCATGAGAAGTATATTGAGAACCTCTATCGGAGTGATGTAATAGACCCTTTTCCGGTTGTTTAGCTTCGTAAGCATCTTGTAAAGCGCCCGAAATCAAGCTGGTTTCCATATGGTTCTCCAAGCGCCACCCCACGATTTCGCGCGTGCAAAGGTCCATCACACTTGCCAGGTACAAGCGCCCTCCCCGGCAAGGAATGTACGTAATGTCGGTAACCCATACTGAATTGGGTTTGAGTATTTTAAATTGCTGGTTCAGCGTATTCGGGGCAATCGGATGGTCATGATTGGAGTCGGTGGTCTGTACGCGATACGTTTTGGAGACAATGGAGCGAAGCTTCATATGTCGCATGTACACACTCACCGTGCGTTCGCTAACGGTATAACCTTCTTGATGTAACAGGCGGGTGATCTTCGGACTCCCATACCGCTTTTGATGGTCTGCAAAATGATACTGAATTCGCTTCATTATCGCAGCCTTACGAAGCATATGCGTACTGGTTTTTTCTGTCCGCCACTTGTAGTACCCGCTCCGTGACACATGTAGGGTCATGCACATCTTCTCCAAGAGAAACTCGGAGCGATGTTTTTCAATAAACTGGAATCTCAGTTCCTTGGTTTGCTGAAGATGTGCACTGCTTTTTTTACGATCGCTAATTCCTCTTCCACATCGGCAATCTTGTTATCTTTTTCTTGAAGTTGCCGACGCATCTCCTTCAACTGTGCCTCGAGTTCCCGTACTCGATCCACGCTAGTCGCCGGTTCATTCTTTAGTTCTCGATACTGGCTCATCCATTGATGCAGGGTACTTTTTGGGATGTTGAGCTCTTCCGCCAAGTCGCCCACTGTCTTTGTTTGCTCTTGAATGAACTGCACTGTCTGTTTTTTAAATTCTTCGTTATACCGTTGTCGATGTTCTCCCATGTGAACACACCTCCGTGGACTCATTATCGCCAGTCTGTTAACTACTGTCCACTTTTTATTCTAGCTTCATGGGGTCCGATAAAATCCCAAAATAGCGATTATGCTGCGAATAAGGTCCACTGGGTCCGATAGCCTCATGAACTTTGTTCGCGCGAAAAGGTAATCTAGTGACGAGATATTGTTGTTGCTCAGATACTCCCGGTGCTCCCGATGCTCCTGATGCTCCTGATGCCCCTGATGCCCCCGATGCTCCCGATGCTCCCGTCCCAGATGCCCCCATGCCCATGGCAGTTCACATAAGGTACTTTTGAGCGACGGAGCGGCTACATAGAGAATCGGTTGTGATTTCTAGCTGTGGATCAGCGGTTTTGCTTGCGATATTGCAAAGGCGAACGTTTAACGATTTGTTTAAACACACGCCCGAAGTGGGCGATGCTGTCAAAGCCGGTATCCTCGGCGATGTTCGTAACTTTAGCGTTGGTGCTCTGCAAGAGACGTTGGGCTTCCTTGATCCGAATGTAGTTTAGATATTCTACGATGGTGAAGCCAGTTGTCTGCTTGAACACTCGGCAGAGATAGGTGCTGCTGATGAAAAAAGTCTCAGATAGCCGCTCCAATGTAAGCTTTTCAGCATAATGTGTTTGTAAAAAATCGATAATTTCGTAGACTTTTAGCTGCTTCTCACTGTTCTCAGGGGCAATGGGCTCGCGGCTTATTTCCTGTATTCTGTTCATTTCAATAAATAGTTGGATGAGCAGCGTCTGCAGATAGGGGGATTGCTGTGTCCGTGGTTCTGTTTGTTCTTTTAGCATGCTGAAAAGAAGATATTCAATGACCCCCTGCTCATGTACTCCGGGCCGCAAAAGCAAGCTTTGTGTAGCCATAAATGGAAAATGCAGCTCGAAGTGCGCCAATGTCTTTTGCAGAAAGCTTTCCTCAAAGTTAATTAAGATCCGTTCATGGCTTGCAGAGCCTTTAGAGGTGGTACGATGGAGCTCGTTCTTGTTAATAAAAATCAGATCACCTTTACGCAAGGTGTAGATCAGATTGTTAATGTAATAACTGCGTTCCCCGGCGAGTAAATAATAAATTTCATAAGTATCGTGATAATGGTCGGAATCCATGCTGAATGGACCGGCTCTTTTTATTTGCTCAATTATAAAAGGAGGCTGAGGCTCCTGTTCCATACTAAATCTGCTCCTTTCTGATAATGAGGATAATATTTGCAAATTTTTTGTTATTTCTGCTAAGAATCGCTTAGATTAAGATATATTTTATACTATACACTATAAGAAGAAAACGCTTTTAAATCAATAAGTGATGGAGTGATCCTGATGTCCAACAAGAAATATGCTTTCGTAGGAACCGGCGGCCGAGCGGAGTTTTTTTATGGTGAGATCACCACGAATTATCGTGAAACCTCTGAGATTGTAGGCTTTTGTGATGTGAATGGAGCAAGAATGGATTATGCGAACCGTTTGCTGGAGGAAAAATATAAATATCAAGCGGTTCCTACCTATAAAGCTCATGAGTTTGACCGTATGATTGAGGAAACCAAACCTGACACGGTTATTGTCACGAGTATTGACCGCACGCATCATCGTTACATTATCCGGGCGATGGAGCTTGGCTGCGATGTTATTTCGGAGAAACCGATGACAGTGGATGAAGAGAAATGTCAGGAAATTCTTGAAGCGATTGAGCGGACTGGGAAAAAGCTGCGTGTGACCTTCAATTACCGCTATGCCCCACACAACACCAAAATCCGTGAACTCATTATGGACGGCGCGATTGGAGAAGTGCTTTCCGTCAACTTCGAGTGGCTGCTAAATACGCAGCATGGGGCGGATTACTTCCGCAGATGGCATCGTGATAAACGGAACAGCGGAGGTCTGTTGGTTCATAAATCCACACATCATTTCGATTTGATGAATTTCTGGCTGGGTTCGCGCCCAGATACGATTTATGCGATGGGTGATCTAAGATTTTATGGCAGAGAAAACGCGGAGAAGCGCGGGGTGACTGAGTTTTATCAGCGTGCTCATGGTAGCAGTGCGGCGGAAAATGATCCGTTTGCCCTGCATCTTAAAGATAATGAGCAGTTAAAGCAGATGTATCTGGATACGGAGCATGAGGATGGCTACCTGCGTGACCAAAGTGTGTTCGGTGACAATATCAGCATTGAGGATACGATGGCGGTTATGGTCAAATACAAAAATAAGACGATTATGAATTATTCACTTAATGCTTATCTGCCTTGGGAGGGTTTCATTGTAGTATTTAATGGAACGAAGGGGCGGATGGAAGTAAAGGTCGTCGAACAGTCTTATGTAAATGCCGGAGGAAATAAGGAAGATGAAGGGGCGTTAAAAGACAAGCGGATCACGGTCTTCCCTCATTTCGCAGCACCTTATGAAGTGGAGATTGAAGAAGGAGTTGGGGGGCACGGAGGCGGAGATCCTGTGATGCTGCGTGATATTTTTGAACGTCCGCTGGAGGATCGCTTTAATCGTGCGGCATCCCATGTGGACGGAGCGTTGTCTATTATGACCGGGATTGCGGCAAATCGTTCAATAGCTACTGGACTTCCAGTTAAGGTAGATCAGTTAATAAAATTGTAGTAGCCCGTTTATGAACAAGCGGCTTTGGGTTCGTAGGGAGCGTTTCTCCAGAATCCCGGAGGGCCCTCCGCTCTGTCCGCACGTTAAGCCAACTTCTACTTTTAGATTGAGCTAAAAAAAGTGAAAATAAAAGGCTGTCTCCAAAATCATCGTAGATGACTAAGAGACAGCCTTGTTTATTTTAGCTAAAACTCAATTATTGTTTGACGACGTTAAAGCCATCTTTTTGCAATTGGGTCACGATACCATCGTCACCGAGCATATGCAGCGCGCCAACGACGACAAGGTAAGTCGCTTTTTTATCACTTTTCAAATATTCTTTTACATGCTTCACCATGTTGACGTTACGATCCGAAACCAGGCCTTTATAATACTCTGGCTCTTGCGCGACCGCTTTTGTCATCGCTACGAGCGACTGCTCATCACCTTGCATCCACATTTGGGATAGTGCATCCAGCGAAGCTGCTGCGGAAGTATTGTCCGTTTGATTGAGGCTGCCGAGTGTGTCGACAAGAAGCTTTTCTTGCAATCCATCTGAGAACTGGTCGAACATATTCAGCTGCAATTGTGTGTTTTCCAGTTCAATAATAGGTTTGTTCAGCTTGCCTGCTTTTTGTAAAAAATATAAATCAATGCCGGTATCCGCCGTATAACTTGTAACTTGCATCTGTAGACTTGAGACACCTTGGGTAACGACCCACGGTTTGAAGGAATCGAATGCATTTTCCGCCAGACCATTTGCTTTTAGCAGCTGAGTTACTTTGTTATATGTATCTGCGGATACATGATCCTTGAGCTTGGTTCCATCTGTATAGGAGCCTTTTTCCAAAATAAACTTTTGGATCTCAGCTTGATCAATCTTAGAGATATCTACTTCGACACCTAAATATTGCGAGGCTTCAAAAGCAGCTTCAATCTCCGGACGCAGCGGGTACATTTTGTCGTTAGCCACATGGATAGAACCAAGCAGATAGACGGTGTTGCCGTTGTTCTCCACTTTCCATAAGAATCCGGTGCTTCCGGCAGCTTGAGTATCGGCCACAAAAGTGATGGTGCGCAGCGCTGGACTCCACTCCACCTTATAGCCGATCGTTTCTCCTATAAAGCGGACAGGAACATAGGTGACATTGTTGATGGTTTTAGGAGCCACCTCTAGTTTTTTCTTCTCCCCGTTTACCGTTGCGGTTGTGCTACCGATGGTCAGTGAGAGGGCCAGTCCATTTTTGGTCCCTGTTACGGTTTGGGTTTTTTTATTCCAATTAATATTTACATTAAGCTTTTCTAGCAGGGGACGCATAGGAACTAGGGTCGTTCCTTTTTCTACAACAGGGTTAGAATTGCCTAACTTTATTTCGGTTCCATCAATCCATACACCGACAGGCTTTTCAGCAGCATGCGCAGTGGTAAAGACAGACATAACCATGAAAATGGATAAAAATAATGCACCTAGCTTTTTCATTAATAGGACACTCCGTTTCTAAAAAAGAATGAAAGATGTAAGTCACTCTCTGATTTTAACGTATTTTCCCATAAACAGTTATACCTTTTGTTACTATATTGATTTGATGCCTATGATTGGAAAGTAAACTTACAGTACTTCACGTCATTCAAAAGTCAAAATAATGCACATCAAAGCAAAAATCGCCCCTATTAGATCCTGTTCACTCTCCTTATCATGAAACGTAAGAAACGAAGAGCCTGAAGGGAGCAAGGAACTTATGTGGAGCAGTGCGATTGAAGATGCGATAGAGAAGGTACGTAAGAACATAGACCGGTTCGGGGGCAGTTTCCCTCATGTCAGCAGGAATGGAACTTATCAGCTCAATAACAACGACGACTGGACTAACGGATTTTGGAGCGGCATGTTGTGGTTGTGTTATGAATATACGCGGGATGACAGCTTCCGTATTGCGGCATCCCATACCGTAGAAGATTTCCGCCGCCGTTTCGCGGCAAAGACCGTGCTTGATCATCACGACATTGGCTTCCTGTATTCGTTATCCTCTAAAGCCCAGTGGATTATAGATAAAGACGAATCAGCGCGTCAACTGACATTGCAGGCGGCAGACCTGCTGCTGAAGCGCTGGCGTACAGCTGGCGGTTATATTCAGGCTTGGGGACCGGAGGGGGATACTCAGGAAGGCGGGCGGATCATTATTGATTGTCTGTTAAATCTTCCCCTTTTGTATTGGGCAGAAGAACAGACCGGTGATTCCGAATACAGGGAGGTGGCGGTCATGCAGGCGGAGAAAACGAGACGGTATCTGGTACGGGGAGATGACAGCTCTTACCATACGTTTTTCTTCGACCCGAAGACCGGAGAGCCGATTGGCGGCGCCACTCATCAGGGCTTTACTAACGGATCGACCTGGACGCGCGGGCAGGCTTGGGGTGTTTACGGTTTTGCATTATCCTACCGCTATACCAAAAATCCGTTGTATTTGGAAACGTCCAAGCGGATGGCCCGCTATTTTCTGGAGCATTTGCCGCAGGATCATGTCGCTTACTGGGATTTTAATGCTCCGGTATCTCCGGATACTTACCGGGATAGCTCGGCCTCAGCAATAGTAGCAGCCGGACTACAGGAACTGCTGGAGCTAATGGATGGGGAGGATTCTGAGCGGGCTTATTTTCAGCAGGGATTAGTGCAGTCGATGACTTCGCTTGTGCAGAACTATTCCACGCTCGGTGAAGAGGCGGAGGGGCTGCTGAAGCATGGTTCTTACCATGTGCGCGGCGATCTGTCTCCAGATGACTTCATGATCTGGGGAGATTATTTCTATCTCGAAGCATTGATGCGGCTGCAAAAAGGCAACAAGGGGTACTGGTATGAACGCTGATGTCAGACAAATTTCCCCCTATGCCGTCTTTGCGCTGCTCGACCTTGAGTTGCCTGCTTTAGCTCTAGTGAAGAATGCACTCAGCCAAGCGCGTCAGGACGATGCGCTGATTGAATTGCATCGGTATTTGACCCGCCGGAGCACGCCGGGCTGGCGGATAGAGGATAACCGGAAGCAGCAGCTTATTGACTATGTACGGCTTTATTGTGCAGACGAACTGGAAGCAGTAATGAAGACAGCGGATGAAGTTGTGGAGCAGACGTTTCTCTTTCGTTTTCCCTGGGATATGGAGCGCAGCCGCATTCCGGTTACCTTTGAGGAAGAAATTGACTGGCGTCATGTTCCGGACAAGGATGTAGAATGGGCTTATATGCTGAATCGCCACCGCTACTGGGTGGCATTAGGACAAGCGTATGCGATAACAGGTAAAGAGGTTTATGCGAGAGCATTTTGCTGCCAGCTTGAAGATTGGATAGACCGTAACCCCGTTCCAGACAAGCCTACGAATGATACGCTGACATGGCGTACAATTGAAGCGGGCCTTCGTTGTGCTAACTGGATTAAAGCACTGTCTTATATACAGGATAGTCCGCTGCTCACACCGACGCTGCTGGCCAAAGTGATGATATCTCTCCATGAACACGGCCAATATTTAGCTTTATCGTTTACGGGCTGGAAGAAGATCAGCAACTGGGGGGTGCTGGAGACTTGTGGTTTGTTCCAAACTGCGCTCTACTTCCCTGAGTTCACTAGTGCCAATAACTGGCGACAGCTCAGTGAGGAGAGATTGGGAGAGACGGCGCGAATTCAGATTATGGCGGACGGCATCCACTGGGAGCAATCGCCCACCTATCACCATGAGGTTTTGGTATGTTTTCTCGACTTCATCCGCTTAGCCCGATTGAACGGACTGGAGCTTCAGGAAGAATTTCAGCAAAAGGTTCAGCAAATGGCTGTCGCTTCATTGTATTGGGCCAAGCCGAATCACCGGCAGCCGATGCTTGGCGATAGTGATGACAGCGATATCCGTTCGCTTTTGACTTATGCGGGCTGGTTATTTCAGGATGCTGTACTCCGCTTTGGCGGATACGATCAAATGGATTATGACAATGCCTGGTTGTTTGGGATAAATGGAGTTGAGAGCTACGAGCGGCTGACTGCGGAGCTACCGCCAAACTTGTCACACGCCTATGCACATTCCGGCCATTATGTGATGCGAACGGGCTGGGACGAGCAGGATTTGTACCTATATTTTCACTGCGGACCGCTTGGGGGTGGACATGGGCACGCGGATCTGCTACATTTCGATCTGTATGCCTATGGGCGGGATCTGCTTACCGATCTTGGCAGATACAACTATAGTGATCATACACCACTTAGAAAAGCGCTAAAAGAAAGCGCTGCCCATAATACGACCACTGTCGACGGAATTGGATTTACCGAAATCACGGATACATGGTCCTTCTCTCAGATTGCGAAGCCAACGGGCTGCCAATGGATCAGCCATCCGGACTTTGATTATGTAGAGGGCAGCCACGACGGCTACCGTCATTGGGATGATCCGGTCTACCCGTTAAGGAGGATCCTATTTATTAAGCCTTTTTACTGGCTTCTGGTGGACAGCTTCAGTTCCCGGCAGGAGCATACATTTTCCCAGCATTTTCATTTTGCACCCGGAACGGTTCAGATGGAAGATGGAACGCTAATATGCCTTACAAAAAATGAGCGGGAAGCCAATCTTTGTATCCTTCCTGTTCATGTTGATGGTCTTCAGGGCAGGATGGATGCTGGGGTAATCTCCCGCGAATATAATCTGCTGGAACCCAATCAGTATGCTGTGTACTCCCGAAAGGGGAAAGGAACGGTCTCGATCATGCAGGTGCTGTACCCGCAGCCTGCGGGTGAGTTGTTCTGTCCGCTGGTCGAACAGGTGCCGATTTACCGCCATACGGGTGAACCGGTGGCTGCTGCACAGGCGGAGGCCTGCCGCATCATCCTCCCCGAAAGGAATGAGGAGCATATTATCGTGATCAGCCACGAGATTCCATCCAGTCATTTAGATTCCTATGTAGTGGAAGGCGTACAAATTTTTGGAGAAGTAGTGCTTATGGTTTCTGCAGACGGTCAAAAGAAAGTCACGGTAATCAGATAATGTATGAATACTGGACAACGGGCTGATAGAATAAAAGAAAAGAGCATGAGAGAGGCGCGGAGAAAACATGTTCAAATTCACTTACTATAGACGTATCCAGGTTTCATTTCTTTTGCTGATTTTTATCCCGCTGATTGCAGTATCGATCATCTCCTTCGTGCTCATCCGGGATACGATGGTAGAGAAGCTGCAGCTCAGCAACGATAACTTCCTGAACGTTATGATTGACGAACTAAACAAAACTATTGATGATGTGACGTTCGCTTCCCATTTTATTGTAAACGATACCAATTTCCGCGCTAATCTGAAGTCTTTTGCGGATACTGAGCGGCTAAATAGCTATCAGGATTACGTACATTTTACGCAAATTCAAGATGTGTTTTCGCTCATCAACTCTAAGCCGTTGAATAATAATATTCGCATGTATTTGGTCAACCGGAAACACTTTGTGATCTCCTCTGGGACGGAGAATTTATCTGTAATCAATGCTAACCTGGACAAGCTGATGAGCCGTGTCAATATCCACGAACCGGAGACCTTGCAATGGCTTGGGATGGCTGACAGCGGTTCCGGTAAAAGCAGCAGCTATTATATTGCCAGAGTAATCTATGACAGCCGGGAGAAACAGCAGGTGTCCGTGCTGCTTATCTCAATTCCTGAATCCTATTTCAATAAATTGCTCGGACCCGTCGAATTTGGCAAGGTTGCGTTATTTGATTCTGGAGGAGGCTTGATCGCTGGGAACTCAGAATTGGCTTCAGAAGGCAAGGAAGCGAGAGGAAGCGTTCGTACAGCCAGAGCTATCGACAAATCCAATTGGCAGCTGATCTATGAAGCTTCGGAGAAAGAATGGTCGGGCCAGATCTCGCGGACGTTTTATAGTGGCATTGGCTTGGTACTCCTCTTATTTATTGTCTTTTCGGCTACCTCCATGCTGATTGCCAAAAGATTGCATAGTCCGATCATGAAGCTGCAGCGCGTTGTGCGCCAGTTCGGGATGGGGAATCTTGATGTCAGGCTGGAGGTCAAGGGCAAGGATGAAATCGCTGAGCTGGGGCAGACGTTGAATACTATGCTGGACCAGCTGCAAGGACTGATTCACGACATCGAGCTGGAGCAGGAACAGAAGCGGGTGATGGAGCTGGAGGCGCTGTTTATGCAGATTCGCCCCCACTTTTTGATCAACACGTTGAATTCGATTAAATGTAGCCTTATTTTGGCCAAAGATAAGCTGCATAGCGGGATCATCGATTCATTAATGAGTCTGCTCCGGGCTTATTTGAAGGTCAATGAACCGGCTACCTTGCGGGAAGAATGCAAACTGCTTGGCCATTATATCGATATTATGAAGATCCGTAACGAAATCCCTCTTGAACTGGAGGTCGATCTGGAAAAGGATACAGAGAAGCTCATCGTCCCTAAGCTAATTTTGCAGCCCCTTGTAGAAAATGCAATCGTCCACGGATTGGTTGACCACCCGGCACCGCGTATTGTCGTTCGCTCGCGAACGGTCCCTGATGGGATCATGATTGAAGTTGAAGATAATGGCTGCGGTGCAGGGGCTGAAGTTCTGGCGGGCCTGAACCGCAGGTTACTGTATAAGGACGATGAACAGGATGAAGCTTATCAAAGGGTCGGTTTAATGAACGTGGTTCAAAGGCTGAGGCTGACCTATGGTCAGGATACCCGCTTGTCGCTGCATAATCTGCCGCAGGGTGGGGTTTCCGTTTCTCTGTATTTGCCGCAAGGCAATCATCAGGTTAATCTGTCAGAGAGAGAGGGATATTGATGTATAAAGTGATGCTCATAGACGATGATGTTCCTATGCTCAAAGTGCTTCAGCAGATGATTGACTGGGAGGCACATAGCTTGCAGATTGTCGGCAGCACCTATTCCAGTGCCAAGGCGTTATTAATGTTTGAGGAAGTGCAGCCTGACATTGTGATCACGGATATTGGTTTGCCGCAAAAGAACGGGATTGAGCTAGCCGATTGCTTCACCCGCATGAAGCCGGAGGTCAGAATTATTTTCCTGACCTGTCATGAGGATTTCCATTATGCTCAGCAAGCGGTAAAGCTGAAAGTGGATGATTATTTAATCAAGGACCAGCTTACAGAAGAGCAACTGGAGAAAAGCCTTGCCAAGTCCATACACTTGCTTAAGTCGAAGATCGGGTTGATCAGCCATGGGGAGACAGGCTACAACAGCCAGCTCTTCCGGCAGAACCTGCTCCAAAGGGTGATTGGCGGTGCTCCGCCTGAAACCACACTGGCCTATGCGGCGCAAATCGGCATATCCTGGACGTATCCGTGGTTTATGCTGGGCACGGTCAGTATTCATTTTTCCAGCTTCGACAAGCGATACAAGCAGAGTGAGTATCCACTTATTTTATATGCTATTTACAATATAGCCTTGGAATTGTCCGAAACGTGTGAAGGGATTACGCCTTTCTTGGAGCAAAAGAATATTGTGATTTTATATAATTACCGTGTGAATCTGGCGCAGAATGCCAGTCTTCATTTTCATGATTATTTACAGCGGCTGTGTTCTGAATGCTCCCATCTTCTTAAGATTCAACCGGGCATTATTGCCGTCACAGAGAAAATGGAGCTACAGGCGATTGGTCAGATCCATCGGCAGATAGTTCAGGACAAATGCGAGTTCTATGCAAGTGCGGATTACACGGTTCTGGATACTTTGCAAATCGCTTCTCCACGTTTCCAGCCTGCTCCCCAAGGATTTCTGGACAGCTATATCCCGCAGATGGAACGGGCCGTGATTAAAAAAGACCTTGAAGCCATCCGTAGCACTCTACAGGAAATCGCTAGGACTGCAAAAGCAATGTCTATTCATCCTGGCGATTTCGCCCGGGATTTATCCTTTATGCTCCGCGGCATCGAGTTAATGTTTACGAGCCTGATGTTCGATGAGGATCTGTTCGTCTATCTCGTGCAGACCCGCACACTTGAAGATACGATGGAACTGGTGGAAAGAAAGCTTGTACAGATTACAGGCAGCAAGCAGCAGGTGACAGGAGCTTCTCCGCAGGAGCCCAAGCTGCAGCTTATCCAGCAGTATATCGACCAGCATCTTGGCGATAATATCACCTCAATTGATATGGCACGTTATCTGTTTCTGGATCCAAGCTATTTTTCGCGTTATTTCAAGCGCATGACTGGCCTGACCTTTACGGACTATGTACATCAGCACAAGATGAAGGTCGCTACCAAAATGCTGAAAATCTCCAGCCAGAACCTGGAGTCGCTGGCCGTCGGCCTGGGATATTCGGACAGAACCTATTTTTCAAAAGTGTTCAAAAAATATGTAGGAACAACGCCAAGCGAATATAAATCCAAACATTCGGTACGCTGAGAAGCACAATTGTTAATGATATGAACAGACTCGCCGCCCCTCTAGGGCGGTTTTTTGTTGTCGGCGGACAAAGGTCAAAATCTTGCACATTCCGGGTCATAATCACTCCTTCTTGCGGAAGGCGGATGTATTACTATAATGACAAATCAAATTGTCGAGGTGATACAACGTGGAGGCTGCAAAACAACCTGTGCCAAAAATTCTGCAAGAGAAGCGGAAATTCTGGACTCCGCAACGGAAAGAGGCTTTAACCGGGTGGCTGTTTTTGGCACCGGAAATTGTCGGGATGCTTTTTCTTAATGTATTTGCGCTTGGATTCTCACTTTATTTGAGCTTCTCGAAATGGGATCTATTGTCGGGAGTCAAAGGAATCGAGTTCATCGGATTGGATAACTATATCAAAATGTTCCATGATCCGAGTATCATTCAAGCTTTGAAGAACAATGCTTTTTATATGATTATGACCGTGCCGATACCGATTGCGATTGCGCTGGTGCTCGCGGCATTGATTCAAAACAGTGTGTTCCTCAAAAATTATTTTAAAGTGGCTTTCTTTATTCCTTATATTTCTTCGATTATTGCGATAGCTGCCGTATGGAGTGCATTGTTCCATCCGTCTCTTGGACCGATCAATCAGTTGCTGATGGAGTTTGGAATTTCCAGCCCTCCGAAATGGCTAGTTGATCCAAAGACCTCACTGTTATCCATTGCTATTATCAGTTCTTGGGCGAGTCTTGGCTACACCATTATTATCTATATGGCTGGCTTGACGAATATTTCCGATGAGATCTACGAAGCCGCCGAAATAGATGGCGCCAGCGCGCTGAAAAAATTCTTTGCCATCACAGTTCCGATGCTGCGTCCGACCACATTTTTCCTGCTTATTACCATGCTGATTGGCTCGTTTAAGGTGTTCGACATCATCGCCTTTTTGACCGAAGGCGGTCCGAATAATTCTTCTACCGTGCTTGTGTTCAGGATCTATGAGGAAGGGTTCAAATACTACAACATGGGCTACGCTTCTGCAATTTCCTGGCTGCTATTCGCTGTTATCGGCTTGATTACCGCAGCCACTTGGAAAATGAGAAATGAAGAATAAAGGGGGGAGATTAACATGCAACTGATTAGAAAAAATATGTCCAGAGTGATCACTACCTGCATCATGGGGGCTTTGTCCATTGTATTTCTTATTCCGCTGATCTGGATGATTTCCGCAGCCTTCAAATATGAAAAAGATGTAATGCGCTTCCCGATCCAATGGATTCCCGAGAAGATCAATGTAGCGTATAATTTCAAGATGGTTTGGATGGGACGGGTACCTTTCTCCCATTTCTATTTAAACTCCTTTAAAGTTGCGATTATTACAACCTGCATCACACTGATCATTTCATCTATGTCGGCGTACGCCTTGACCAAAATCAAGTTTAAAGGACGGAATATGGTCTTTCTGGCGCTGCTGTCGTTCATGATTATTCCTGACCAGGCCACGCTGATTCCGCGTTTTCTGCTGATTCGTTGGTTCGGCCTCTATGATACTCATGCTGCTATCGTATTAATGAGTATGTTCTCCATCTACTTCACGTTCTTGCTGCGGCAATTTATGATTGGTATCAGCGACGAATATATTGAAGCGGCGCGAATTGATGGTGCAGGCCATTTGCGGATATTCTGGTCTATCATTGTTCCGCTCTGCAAGCCGGTGCTCGCTACCGTGGCGATCATCAAATTTATCTGGACCTGGAATGACTACCAGAATCCGCTGATCTTCTTGCTAAACAAGAATCTGTACACTATCCCACTCGGTATGACACTGTTCCGGGACGATTATTCTAACAACTATGCGATTATGATGACGGCAGCCGTTTCGGCGATCATCCCATTGGTCATCGTGTTCATTGCCCTGCAAAAGCAAGTCATTAACGGAATCTCCTTGGGAGGCGTAAAGGGCTGACTTGCGGGTATGCAAAAGAGGGTAAAAGTCAAAAATGTGATCCTACTACAGCAAAATTGTGCACTTGGCCTGTACAGCGGGTGCCTATAATAAGAAATGAACAAGGCACTATACTTAAATTTCAGTGCGGGGGGAAGTAAAATGAAAACAAAGGGCAAAAAAAGATTATCCGTTGTACTAGGCTCCATGCTGGCGGTTTCCTTAACGTTAAGCGCCTGTGGAAATTCCGGAAATTCAGAGAAGAATGGCGGTGCTGAAGCCAGTACGAATGCCGGGAACACCAAGGTGGACAAGCAAGTCGCCATCAAATATTACAACTGGGACAATGAAGCCCAATCAGCAGGCACGGATGCCATGCTGCAGGAATTTATGGATCAGAACCCAAATATCAAGGTAGAGCATGTGACACTCGTTCCCGGTGATTCTGTGGAGATGCTGAAGAAACTCGACTTCCTGATTTCATCCGGCGAAGCGATTGACGTTGTTCAGGTACCAAGCCTTGGAGGCGTACTTGAACGGGCGACCCGGGGAGCGCTTGCCCCGCTGAACGAATTCTATGAGAAGGATAACCTCGTTCCTGAGGATGAATATTATGTGAATGCTAAGGTAGACAACAACTATTATGGGATGCAATATACCAAGAGCAGCAACTATGTAATGCTGAACAAAGATGCACTGGATGAAGCGGGTCTGCCTGTACCTACTTTTGGCTGGACATGGGATGACTACCGCGACTATGCCAAAAAACTGACCAAAGGTGAAGGCGTAGACAAACGTTACGGCACATACTTCCACACCTGGGAGTTGTATATGAACGCACCGGCCCAAACGATGATGAAAGATCCATTCGTGTATGATGACGGGACGACCATTTTCGCGGATCCAACCTATAAATACTTCTTCCAGCTGCGCAAAGATATGGAGTCTGCTGATAAATCTGCGAAAACTTATGCAGATGCTTTAGCGGCTAAGCTCAATTACCGCACGGAATTCTTTAATGAAGAAGCCGCTATGATTCTGGCTGGTAACTGGACGATTGCTGATCCGGGCAATACTGAGCAGTATCCGCATGATTTCAAGACAGCTTTTGCTCCGGTACCGGTGCCTCCGGCAGGATCGGAACCAAAAGAATACGAGGGCAAATACTTCACCAGCGGCAATATGCTGGCGATGGGCGCTACTTCGAAGAACAAAGAGGCGTCTTTCCAACTGATGAGATTTATGTCAACGGCTGTTAGTGATAACAGACTGGAATTCTCCGGTTATAAAAAAGCGGATAATGAAGCCTTGCTGACCAAGCTGGTAGCTGGCAAAGAGGATATGTATGATATGGATTCACTCAAATATACACTCTTTGACAGTGCAATCCAGTTCCTTGATGGTGCACAGGTGATGACGACGGCAACGTCCGAATTGACCAAAATAATCGATGACGGCTTCAGCAGATTTATGCTTGGAAATGAATCGATTGATAAGGTGCAGCAATGGATGGTTGATGAAGCAACAAAAATTATCAACGAAAAAGGTGTTATCAAATAAATAGGGAATAAGCAAGTATCACAAGTTGTGGACGGGGCTTTGGAAGGTCATCAACTGGCTTTCCAAAGCCTTATTTATATATTGGGCCTACACAAACATATGGGAGAGTGTAGAAATGATGGAAAGCAGATTTTCACAGAACAAGCCGGAAGAGCAACTGGCGCTGCCTTCTAGGGAACAGCTGGAGTGGCAGGACCTGGAGCTGGGGATGTTTTGCCATTTTGGCATCAATACGTTTTGCGATCAGGAGTGGGGAGAAGGCAATGATTCACCTGCGGTCTTCAATCCGCTTCATTTGGATGCCCACCAATGGGTTAGTACAGCCAAAGAAGCTGGATTCCGTTATTTTATACTGACAGCTAAACATCATGATGGCTTCTGCTTGTGGCCGACTGCGACAAGTACTTATTCTGTGGCTTCTAGCCCATGGAAAGAAGGGCGCGGCGATGTCGTCAAGGAATGCGCGGAGGCTTGCCGTGAACTTGGAGTTGGCTTCGGCATTTATTTGTCTCCGTGGGACAGACATGAGCCCTGTTATGCAGATCCGCAAGCGTACGATGATTTCTATGCCCTGCAATTGCAGGAATTGCTTACGGGCTATGGTCCGCTTACGGAAATTTGGTTCGACGGCGCAGGGTCGGAGGGCCGCAATTACGATTGGCAGCGGATTATGGATCTGATCAAGCGCCATCAGCCAGGCGCCATGGTGTTTAATATGGGGGCACCAACGATCCGCTGGGTTGGCAATGAGGATGGCGTTGCTCCTTATCCATGCTGGAACACTGCGAATTCTGCGCGGGGTAGCATGTTCAGTGAAGCTTCATTGAACTGGCTTCCCGGAACGCCGAGCTGGGTGCCTGCGGAATGCGATGTGCCCATCCGTAAAGACCGCTGGTTCTGGCATCCTGAGGAGGAGCATCTGCTGCTGTCTCTGGAGCAGCTAATGGATATTTATTATCGTTCGGTTGGACATGGGGCAACTTTGCTGCTCAATGTAGCCCCTGACAACCGCGGGCTGTTTCCGGAGGCTGATGTGCAGCGGCTGCTGGAATTCGGCAAGGAGATAAGACGCAGATTTGACAAGGCTCTGGCGGTAACCGCAGGTACTGGAGATATTGTTGAACTGGAATTGCCAGCAGCTACTGTAATTGATCATGTCGAGATTATGGAGGATATCGCTTACGGCGAAAGAGTAGAAGGATATATGCTGGAAGCGTACAGCAACGGAGCGTGGCTGGAGTTGAAGCGTGGCAGTTCGATTGGCCATAAGAAAATCGACGCCTTCCCTCCGGTTGTCGCAGAGAAAATCCGCTTACGGGTGTCAGAAGCTGCCGCAAGCCCCAAGATCAGACGGCTTGCCGTCTACCACTGCGGGGAATCGTTAGAATAAATATTAATAAAGGAGGTTGTCGATAATGAGCCTGCTCACCTGGAACGACGGACACTATTTGCTGGACGGACAGCCTTATCGTATCGTATCGGGAGCCATTCATTATTTTCGGGTTGTGCCTGAATATTGGAAAGACCGGCTGCTGAAATTGAAAGCCTGCGGATTCAATACCGTGGAGACCTACATCGCCTGGAATATACATGAACCTAAAGAAGGGGAGTTCGTATTTGATGGCATGGCCGATGTGGTATCTTTTATCGAGCTGGCTGGGGAGCTTGGGCTTCATGTTATTGTCAGACCGAGTCCATTCATCTGTGCGGAGTGGGAGTTCGGAGGCCTGCCGGGCTGGTTGCTAGCTTACGGGGAACTCCAGCTTCGCTGCTGTGACCCTCTTTATTTAAGCAAGGTAGACCGTTATTACGATGAGCTAATTCCTCTGCTGGTTCCGCTGCTCTCCACACATGGCGGACCAATTCTGGCCGTTCAGGTAGAAAATGAATATGGCAGCTATGGTAATGACAGTGGCTACCTGGGCTATATGCGTGATGGACTGGTCAGCAGAGGGATCGATGTGCTGCTCTTTACTTCCGACGGGCCAACTGATGAGATGTTGCTCGGCGGAACACTGGAGGATGTGCATGCGACAGTCAATTTCGGCTCCAGTACAGAGGAATCCTTCCGCAAATATCGGGAATACCGCTCTGAAGAGCCGCTTATGGTGATGGAATACTGGAACGGCTGGTTTGATCACTGGATGGAGGATCATCATGTACGCGATGCCGGGGATGTAGCAGGTGTTCTGGATGAGATTCTGACCCAGGGCTCCTCATTTAATATGTACATGTTCCATGGTGGAACCAATTTTGGTTTCTATAATGGTGCGAATCATATCGTCACCTACGAGCCAACGACTACAAGCTATGACTATGATGCCCCGCTCACGGAATGGGGAGATACGACGGCGAAATTTGAAGCTGTCCGGTCGGTACTCAGCAACCATGGATTTGCCCCGACTTGTCCACTCCCTGAGCCGATTCCGAAGATTTCTTACGGGAAAGTCGCTTTGACGGAAAGAGCGGAACTATTCACGGCTTCCAATCTGGAGAAGTTATCAGAGACGGTGAACAGCGTGTGTATACAGCCGATGGAGAAGCTCGGACAATCCTATGGTTTTATATTGTACAGCACTTTTGTGCAGGGACCGCGGTCCAGACAGAAGCTTTACATCGAGGGCGTGCGCGATCGGGCGCAGGTCTTCCTGGATGGACAGGTGCTTGGGGTGATTGAGCGCTGGAATCCGCTGCCACTGGAACTTTCCATCCCCGCTGGGGGAGCGCAGCTGGATATCCTCGTCGAGAACATGGGACGAATCAATTACGGGCCGCTCATTCGCGATCCGAAAGGGATTCTGGACGGGGTTCGGATTGATAACCAGCTGCAATATAACTGGACGATTCGTACTTTGCCGTTGGAACAGGAACAGCTGGCTTCACTAGCGTACAAGAAGCATCCGGTGGAGAAGCAGCAAGCTGCGCCCCTTTCGGGTCTGCCCGGATTCTACCGGGGGAGCTTCGAGGCGGAGGAGATTGGCGATACCTTTCTACGATTCGATGGATGGAATAAAGGGGTCGCCTGGATTAACGGATTTAATCTGGGCCGTTACTGGAACGTTGGACCGCAGCGGGCGCTATATATCCCTGGTCCACTCTTGCGCAAGGGGTGCAATGAGCTGGTTCTTTTGGAGCTGCATGGCCGTGCGGAGACTTGCGAGATTGAGCTTGTGAACCTTCCTGATCTGGGAAGAACTTCGGCCGTCGATGACGCCGTGTTGAATTTTGTGCAGGATGATAACTTGTAGATGCCTTTAGCTTTAACCAATTCTAAGATTGGGGTGAACAAATGCGTAAACCAAGTCTATTTTTAGTATTAGTTCTCATTGTTGATCTTTTTTCTTCCTGTGGGGGAGTTCTTTATCCCTCGCATAGCAGGGCATCTGCGGCTGCATCAAATCTTATGCTTAACGGAAGCTTTGAGAATACAACGACAGCCCTTGACTCAACCTGGACAGGGGTTACAGACGCTGCTCCGGTGGGCTGGAGCTTATGGGTCCCTACAGGTAGTGGGAAAGGCACGAATAAAACAGCGAATATCAAGATAGACGCTGGCACTGCGCATGAAGGAACCCGGTCCATGCTGTTCGATGCCTTTGCCACAAGCAGGATTTCCATCAATCAGGGGGTAACTTCGGTTATCCCCGGTAAATCCTACAGACTTAAAGTCTGGTTAAAGACGGACAACGTCACTGGACAGGGAGCCTACTTTAGAACACAGTATTACAATACTGCCAAAGTGGGAGATGGACCTTCCTCTCCCAAAATAACAGGCACACAGGACTGGAGTATGCAGCAAGTACTTCTAACTATGCCGGCTAACGCGACGAAGCTAGTCATCGAGCCTTTTTTGGAGACTGGAAAAGGAAAGCTATGGATAGATGATATCGCATTGGAGGAATATGCGGGTCTTACAGGAATTGCGCTAGACCGTACGGCCTTTTCTATGGTCAAAGGGGACACGGTTGCACTTCTGCCGACTTTATCCCCTATAACGGCGGTGGATAAAACGGTAGTGTGGACTTCGAGCAATCCAGAAGCTGCGACTGTGGACGCACTTGGTAATGTAATGGGTACGGGGATCGGTTCTTCGACCATCAAGATCGCCACACCGGATGGTAGCCTTGCAGCTGAATGTCTGGTTACTGTCGAAGCTCCCGACACGATACAGGCCTACAATAAACTGAGGCTGAAATGGTACGACCGATTAAGTGGTGGTCAATACGATGGGAGTGATCCTGATATAGCTGCTAGTATTAGCGCTCAGGCTGCATCGGCTGCTGCACTTTGGGAGAGTATGGATAAATCCTCCGGCCGCACTTCCTTGTGGAGTGATACCGCGAGCACTACAGATTCGCAGTTTATTACAAGCGCTTACAATCGCTTGAAGACTATGGCATTGGCCTATTCTGTGGAGGGATCGGAGCTTTACGGCAACAGCGCTTTGGCGAACGATATTGTAAGCGCAATCAATTGGATGTATACAAACCGCTATAATCCGAGCAAAAGCGCTTATGGGAACTGGTGGGACTGGGAGATTGGCACGCCGCAGATTGTGAATGATCTTATGGTGCTCATGTATGACTATCTAACACCGCAGCAAATCAATCAGTATCTTGCGGCTATTGATGCCTTCTGTCCAGACCCCAAAGTAGGGTCGGTTCTTGGCGTTAAGGGCACGAAGATGACGGGAGCAAATCTACTAGATAAAGCGCTTGTGGTCACGGTAAGAGGCGTGATTGGCAACAACAGTGCAAAGATCATTCAGGGCCGTGATTCCATTGGCTCCGAGTATGTGTACACGACTCATGGTGACGGTGTGTATAAGGATGGTTCCCTCGTTCAGCATAATAATATTGCCTATACGGGTGGATATGGTTCGGTCTGGCTCAAAGGGACGGCGGACATGTCTTATCTGCTGACCGATTCTCCATGGCCAATAACGGACCCGAATGTTCTGAACATTTACGAATGGGTGGCTCAGACTTACGAGCCGGTGATCTACAACGGTCATTTTATGGATTCGGTAAATGGCAGAGGTATATCTAGAAAAGGAAGCGGCAGCGCAAGAGGGTTAATTGTCACCTTGCTGCGGATGGCTGAAACTGCTCCGGAGAATATTGCAGTATCTATTAAGCAAGCGGCGAAAGAATGGATTTCAGCGAATATGACATCCGGCAATTATTATGAAGGGTTGTCGCTTGCCGATATAACGATTGTGAAAAAGCTGATGAATGACGGGAAGATCAATCCAAGAGGAGCTCTCATTAAGAATCAGGTATTCGCCGGCATGGACCGGGTGGTTCATCTACGCGAAGGTTACGGCTTCAGCTTGAGTCTGTTCTCGAATCGCATCTCGGCGTTTGAGAAAGGGAACAACGAGAACCTGAAAGGATGGTATACGGGGATTGGGATGACCTATTTATACAATCAGGATCTGACCCAATACCGCAATGACTTCTGGCCTACCGTCAATTCCTACCGCTTGTCTGGCACGACAACGGATGGATCGGGGCAGGGAATGGTGCCTGTGGAATGGAAAAGTTACATGAATCCGAAAACCTGGGTGGGTGGATCGTCGCTGGAAGGCCTATACGGTGCAGCAGGTATGGATTTCTCACTCTCCCAAGTGACCGGTAGCGATTTGCAAGGCAAGAAATCCTGGTTTATGTTCGATGATGAGATTGTGGCGCTTGGTTCGGGAATTTCCAAATCAACTGCCGGCCCGCAGTCTGTTGAGACGATTATCGATAACCGGATGCTTAACGAAGTGGGAAACAACAAACTTCTAATCAACGGAGCTGTAGAACCGTCACAGTCCGGATGGTCAGCGACGTTAAAGAACGTTCAATGGGCCCATCTGGAGGGTAATGTGTCAGGTGCCGACGTGGGCTACTATTTCCCTGAAGCTCCAAGTATACTGGCGCAACGTGAAGCCAGAACCGGCAGTTGGAAAGAGATTAATGCCACTCAATCCGATGTTCCCATTACGCGCAACTATTTAAGCCTGGCAGTTGAGCATGGAGATACGCCTACGAATGGCTCATACTCCTATGTTCTGTTGCCTAATCGTGACATTTCAGGTACTGAGGATTACAGTGGCAACCCGGATATCGAAGTGCTGCGCAATACAGAGGATGTGCATGCGGTCAGAGAGAAGAAGCTGGGCATAACCGCCGCTAATTTCTGGAATCCAGGAACGGTAGATTCCATCAAGGCACTCAATCCAGCTTCCGTGATGATTCGGCAGATCGATCAGGAGCTTGTCGTTTCGGTGTCTGATCCTACTCAGTCGCAAAACCTATTGTCCCTGGAACTGGATATACCGGGGTTGACACTGCTCAGCAAAGATAGCAAGACGGATGTAGTGCAAGCTTCGGGAAATACAGTTATAACGGTGGATGTGAAGAATTCTATAGGGGCAACGCATGTATTGAAATTTAATATTACTGAAGGAGAGACTCCAAAAGACGAATATGACGAGCTTCGTGGAAGATGGGTGGAGTATTTGACCGGAGGGCAATCCTTCGACCCGAATAACCCGGACATTGCCAAGTCTATAAAGACTTTATCCGATAAGATCAGTAATCAGGAGCGAACTGGATTCTGGGATACGATGAACAAGCAAATGAACCGTACTTATTTATGGAGCGATAAGCCGGGCAGCACAGCGGATGCTTTTGATACGGCAGCCTCTTATAACCGGTTGAAGGATATGGCTATTGCCTTTTCGACATCCGGCTCACCATTGTACGAGAATATGCAGTTGAAATCAGATATTCTGGATGGTTTAGATTTCTTATACGCGAATTGGTATAACGAAACTAAACTGGAGAAAGGCAATTGGTTCGAATGGGAGATCGGCATTCCGCTTGCATTGGGAGATACGATGGCCTTAATGTTCGAGTATTTGTCAGCCGATCAGATTACCAAATATACCAAAGCCATTGATAAATTCTGCCCGGACCCAACCAAACGGACCAATCAACCCTCGTTGATGGAAACCGGCGCGAATCGGCTGGATAAAGCACTGGCAGTGGTCTTGAGGGGCATTCATAATCGTGACAGTGCGAAGATCAAACAAGGGAGGGATGCGGTTAGCCAAGTATTACCCTATGTGACCCGCGGAGACGGATTTTATGAGGACGGCTCCTTTATCCAGCATAATAATATTGCTTATACCGGCAGTTATGGGGCTGTATTGCTTGGCGATATGATGAAAATGATGACTTTGCTGACAGGGTCCTCTTGGCCGCTGACTGATACCAATATGAAGAATGTATACAACTGGGTAACGGATTCTTATGAACCTCTCGTCTACAGAAAATTAATGATGGATATGGTGTTCGGTAGATCGATAGCCCGGGGAAACCGGCAGCTCGTGCCTTGGTCGCATATTTTGCGGCTGGCTTCTTCCGCGCCACCGGAGCAAGCGGCCCGATTTAAATCGATGGTGAAGTATTGGTTCGAAGCCGATACGGTAGTAGAAAGTTATTACGACGGTCTAAGAGTAGCCGATATTGTTCTGCTCCAGACGCTTATGGACGATCCAGAGGTGCAGCCATCAGGAGACCTTACTGTGCATAAGCAGTTTTCGGCTATGGACCGGATTGTCCACCATCGGCCTGGATATGCCTTTGGGATCAGCATGTCTTCGGCCCGAATTGCCAACTATGAAGCGGGCACAGAGAATCTGAAGGGCTGGTATACAGGCGAAGGCATGACCTATCTGTATAATCAGGATCTGGATCAATATGCAGATGCATTCTGGCCGACCGTGAACGCTTATCGTCTGCCTGGGGTTACATCGGATGGGGCAAGTCGCGGTGCAGCCAAGACTACATCTAAAACATGGGTGGGAGGATCATCCATAGACGGCCTTTATGGAGCGGCCGGCATGGATCTGGATCCGGATAACAGCACATTGTCCGGTAAAAAGTCCTGGTTCATGTTCGATGATGAAATCGTAGCACTTGGGGCAGGCATTACAAGCACGGATAACCGCAAGGTGGAGACCATCGTAGATAACCGTAAGCTCAAGGCGAGCGGAGACAATGTACTTACGGTCAACGGAGAGGCCAAGCCATCCGCGCTGGGTTGGTCTGAGTCAATGAATCAGGTGCATTGGGCACATCTGGAAGGCAATGTTCCCGGCTCGGGAATCGGTTATTATTTCCCTGATGCCCCAACGATAGACGGTCTGCGTGAGTCTCGGACTGGCGCATGGAAGGATATTAATCAAGGGGGATCAACGGAGCCGATTACGAGAAATTATGCCAGCCTGTCGATTGCTCAAGGAACGAATCCGGTGAATCAATCGTATTCGTATGTGCTTCTGCCGAATCAGGATGAAACGGCGACAGCGCGCTACAGCAGTAGTCCTGACATCGAAATTATAGCCAACACGGATAGTGTGCAAGCCGTCAAGGAACAGAAGCTGGGACTTACGGCTATGAACTTCTGGGTACCGGGAATGATCGAATCCGTGCGCGCCAATCATCCAGCCTCCATTATTATCAAGGAGTCTGGAGATGAACTGACGATAGCCATTTCGGATCCGACACAGTCTCAATCTGTGGTGAATGTGGATGTCGGCAGAACCGCGCTGGAAGAGCTGATGAAAGATCCAACCGTAACGGTACTGCAGACCTCACCGAGGATTGAACTCGCAATTCATACCAGCGGGTCCAAAGGAAAAAGCCATGTTGTCAAGTTCAGAATTGATCCGAATGCCGAGCCTTCTGAGCCTTCCGATTCGGAACCAGACGAAGCGGCAATAACGAAGCTGTATGTTTCTGAAGATGCGTATGTCAATGGAGGATCGAAAGCTGCAGTCAATTATAGTTCGGTCAATTACTTGCAGATCAGAAATGGCAGCGGGGACACAGACAGAAGGGTTTATCTAAAATTCGATCTGAGTCCATTTCTCGGTGAAGTTGGTTCTGTGAAGCTGAATGTGTTCGGAAAGACAAATGACGGGGCAGGCACTTTGTCCGATATCGGTGTATTTGGAGTCCAAGATGATGATTGGACGGAGGCAACGCTAAATTACAATAATGCTCCAAAAATCGGTACTCAAGCTGCGCTGCAGACTTTTTCCGGACCGGAGCAGTGGCGGCAGTTCGATATTACCTCATGGGTTGGCACGGAGTTCCCTTCCGATCCGGTGATAAGTCTGGCTCTTAGGCAGGTAGGCTATAATCTCGCCACAGACATAAGAAGCCGTAAGAATGAGAATGGCAAATATGCCGCGTATCTGGAAATTTTGCCGAAAGATACAACACCTCCAGTCACGAAGGCTACCATACTTGGAGAAACAGGAGAAGGGGGCGCATATAAGGGCAAAGTCAATATCACTTTTGATGTCACCGACCAATCCAATGGGGGAGCTGTCGGCTGGGGAGTCAAGCGGACAGAATACCGGCTCAACGGTGGTGCATGGAATACGGTTACTCAGAGCGTATATATCGAGAACCCCGGAACCTTCGGGATCGATTATCGTTCGGTGGATAAGGCTGGAAATGTAGAGCCGTTCCGACAGCTTCAGGTGACAATCATGGAGCCTACAGAAAGAGTCTCAACGGCAATTAGCGGCCCGGAAAGCCTGGGTGTCGGGGAGACCGGAACGGCGGTTACTTCGGTAGTGTACAGCGATGGCAGCCGTTATATAGTAACCGAAGGTATAGTCTATGAGAGCAGCGATCCTAACGTGACAAGTATAGGCAAAGATGGCCATATTGAAGCTAAAGGACCGGGCGTTTCGGTTATTTCATCCGTATATGACAACATGACCGCTTCCTATTTATTAAAGGTGTATGAACAACTGCCGGAGCTCGTCTCTATTTCGTTAAGCGGTCCGACATCCTTGGAAATAGGGCAGAGCGGTAAGGTGGTCACAACGGCGGTATATAGTGATGATAGTCACCTTACGGTAACCGAGGGTGTGATCTACGAGAGCAGTAACAGGAAGGTAGCCACAGTAACGGCAACGGGGCAGCTGCAAGCACTTGATCCGGGTATGACTGTGATTACTGCAAGTTACGGAGGACGGCAGAGCAGTCTGACGCTTCAGATTCTACAAGCGGAAGAGACTACTTCAACTGTTCCGAGTCCGCAACCACAAGTGCCTTCCGTACCGGAGGTAACGGCGGGGCGGCTGCAACTAAACGCAGCTTCGTTGAACGATCTTTCGGCAGCCATTGTCTACGAGGGTAAATTGAGAATGCTAGTATTGCCGGGGATGGCAGCAGACATGCTCAAACAGAAGCCGCTTCGGGTAGAGGCTTCTAACTTTAATGTGACCCTTCCGGCAGCGGTGCTTCAACAATTGCGGGGTTTGATTCCTGCGGAGCAATTGGCCGTTAGCCAGATCTTTCTGGAGGCTTCTGAGGTGAATGGGGAAGCGGCGCAGAGAATACTAGCTAGCGCAGAGAAGAAATCTGGTGCAGTGCTAAACCAGGCAGGAGAGTTCCTTCTCTTTAACTTGTATATTGTTGCTGGTGACGGTACAAGAAGCATACTTTCCAAATTTGTTGAGCCCGTTACATTAGAGCTTAACGCCTACCCTGAGGCCAAAAGGAATTTGCTCGGCGGCTATTATTTTCCAGATTCCGGAAATATAGAGTATGCGGGCGGTTCCTGGCTGAAGGGCAAGGTGGCTCTGCGCACCGAACACTTAGGCACATATGCCGTGCTGGAATACAACAAATCGTATGACGATGTTCCTTCTGGACATTGGGCGGCGGCGGTTGTACAAGAGCTAACGGCCAAACATCTGATTCAAGGAGTCGGACTTCGGAATTTCGAGCCGAACCGGTCAGTGACCCGTGCAGAATTTACAGCTATGCTGATCCGCTTGCTAGGACTTGAAGGGAAATCATCTACAGCATTTGCGGATGTATCTGCGGATGAGTGGTATGCGGAGGAAGTGGCGCAGGCTGTAGAGGCGGGGATAGTCCATGGGGTGAGTGAGACTCGCTTCGCTCCAGAAGCCCCTATTTCCCGCCAAGAGATGGCGGTCATGGTGATGCGAGCCTACGAATATGTCAGCGGGAAAAAGGTGGAACCGAAGCCTGTAATCCAATTCGGCGACTTGCGTGCGGCTGCCTCATGGGCCCGTGAATCGATCATTGCTGCCCAAGCCCTTGGACTTATCCAGGGTCGAAGTGACCAGCAATTCGCTCCGGGAGGCTCAGCAACTCGAGCTGAGAGCGCAATGGTTCTATACAATCTTTTAGCAATTAAGACTGAAAAGTAAGAATTTGAAGCCAGGGCTTTGGGTAGGTTCAGTAGAACCATTCCAGAGCCCTTTTGGCGTTTAGAGAAATCGGCAGATTTGGATGGGCAGAGCTTTCGTTGAGGTTTCATTTCTACTCGGTTTGTGAATAATGGAGGATTGAATAGGAAGGGAGCATTAGAGATGCAGGTATATATGGACATTGTGCTTAGGGCCTTTGTTGCTATGATCATGCTTTTGCTGATCGCCAAAATATTGGGAAAACAAACGTTATCTAACTTGACCTTCCACGATTTCGTGACGGGTATTATATTGGGCTCAATAGCCGCGAACTTGGCGTTTAATAAACAGCTGCATTCTTCCTACATGATCCTGGCGCTTATAGTCGTTACCGTTACATCTTTTTTACTATCTATCATCGCTTTAAAAAGTCGTAAAATGAGAAGCTGGATTTCAGGTTCACCCACTGTACTTATTGAGGATGGGAAAATTCTTGAGCAAAATATGAAAAAGGTAAGATATTCGTTGGATTCTTTGGATCAGGCCTTGAGAGAAAAGGAAATTTTTAATCTAGAGGTAGTAGAATACGCTGTGCTGGAAGATAACGGAATGGTGTCTGTATTAAAGAAACAAGAGTACCAATATGTTACCCGAAAAGATCTAAAGCTGTTGTCCGTTCCTCAGAGCTTTCCCGTTGAATTGATTATGGATGGAATAATGCTCGCAGATAATCTTAAGGATAATGGCCTGACCCAAGAGTGGCTGGAGAACGAGTTAAGACGTAAGGGGAAACAAATTTCTGATGTGTTTTACGGGGTAAGAGGAACGCAGCAGCAGCTGATTTTTGACTATTATGAAGACGGGATAAAGAAACCTATTGATAAAGAATAGCTTTTGTTCATATTGGAGATTGACGGATACCTAAGCAGCGTCTTATAATGTTTATATAATTATTAATTAGTTAATAAAAATATAAACGTTGAGAGGCGGTATTTAACCATGGCAGAACGTGCGATCCTTAATACTGACATTCGCAAAGGGACGATTAACAGAAATATTTACGGACATTTTTCTGAGCATCTTGGCCGTTGCATTTATGAAGGGATTTGGGTTGGAGAAGATTCAACTATTCCTAACACCAACGGTATTCGTAATGATGTCGTGAAAGCGCTTAAGGAAATTAAAATTCCTGTACTACGCTGGCCAGGTGGCTGTTTCGCGGATGAATATCACTGGAAAGATGGTATCGGAGCCCGTGAAGGTCGTAAACGTATGATTAACACTCACTGGGGCGGAACGGTTGAGAACAACCATTTTGGTACGCATGAATTCATGGAATTATGTGAGATGCTGGAATGTGAGCCTTACATTAACGGTAATGTGGGCAGTGGTACCGTTCAAGAGATGTCCGAATGGGTGGAGTATTTAACCTTTGGAGGCGTATCTCCAATGTCCGAGCTTCGCCAGCAGAATGGCCATCAAGAGCCTTGGGCTGTGACTTATTTTGGCGTGGGGAATGAGAACTGGGGCTGCGGCGGGAATATGCGTCCAGAATATTATGCAGATCTTTATCGCCAATATCAGACGTATGTACGAAATTACGGGGACAATCGTATTCACCGGATTGCTTGTGGTCCTAACGTGGATGATTATCACTGGATGGAGGTTCTGATGCGTGAGGCAACACGCTTTATGGACTCGATTACCCTGCATTATTATACAATTCCTGGTCCAGCATGGGAGAATAAAGGTGCAGCTACAGGCTTTGAAACGAGTGAATGGTTTAGTACATTAGAGAAAGCCCTTCGCATGGATGAGCTGATCACCAGACATGGCGTTATTATGGATAAATATGATCCGGATAAAAGAGTAGGTCTTATCGTAGATGAGTGGGGAACTTGGTATGATGTAGAGCCGGGGACGAATCCAGGATTCCTGTATCAACAAAATTCAATTCGGGATGCTCTTGTAGCAGGCGTGACCTTGAATATTTTCCATAAACATAGTGACCGGGTACGGATGGCAAATATTGCGCAGACGATTAACGTACTTCAGGCAGTTATATTGACCGAAGGGGAAAAGATGGTGCTGACCCCAACGTATCATGTATTCAATATGTTTAAAGTCCATCAGGATGCGGAGTTGCTGGATTTAGCACTGGAAAGTGGCACTTACAGCTTTGAAGGCCGTGAGATTCCTGAAGTATCTGCTTCGGCTTCCGTAACTGCTTCTGGAATCATCCATGTCAGTCTTTGCAACTTGAACCATGCTGCTTCTGCTGCTGTTCCACTTGAGCTTCGTGGTCTTTCCGGGAAGAAGGTTGAAGTGACAGGCACAACACTTGCCGGTGATAAAATTGATGCTCACAATACCTTCAGCCAACCGGAGGCGGTAGTGCCGCAAGCCTTCACTGCCTTCACTCTGGAGGGCGATCTTCTTAATGTTGAACTGCCTCCAATGTCAGTAACTGTGCTGGAGATTACGCCGAAGGCTTAAGGTGGTGTTACCATGTCAACAACATCAACATGCAAGGGATGCAGAGAGGATTATAAAGTTACGCCAACGCAGATTAATCGTATCTTGTCTTCTTCCATGTTTAAGCCAGAGTTTTGTGTTCCAGATGAAGTTTACGCTGAACGGGTTGCCCTTTGTGGGACTTGCCCTAAGCTGCACGAAGGGGTAACTTGCGTCGCTTGCGGCTGCATCATCCCCGTAGTAGCCAAGCTTAAGGAACGTAGTTGTCCATTGCCGGGGGGTGGCTTGTGGGGTCCCTTTATCGAAAAGAATTAAGCTAAAATAAGAGCCGCATTCGACTCTCCAATGGGAGGTGAATGCGGCTTTATTCTTGGTTATCCGTATAGAACAACTCAACGATTAGATCTTCATTATAATTTCCAAAACCTTTGCCAAAAAGAGTAATCCCGCCAATATGCTCGGCATCTTCATCTACGGAAAGCTTGAAAGACCACTGTTTGTCACGGATATTCACTTGATCAAGGGTAACTTCTGAGAGCTTCAAACCATCCATAAATGTACCTTTTGCTGTAATGCGCAGCTGCTTGAGCAAGCCGTATTGGTTCGTGAGTGCTGGCCACCAGGCCGGTGTATATTTACCACGGCTATCCCCGTAGTCACCGGGACTTGTCCAGAATCCAAGCTTCACTCCGTTCAGAGTGAATGTGATATCCGAAGGCCAATTATTATTAATGGAAGGTGCTTCGGAAGCAATTTCCATGGTTATAATCAGTTCCTCAGGATGCTGGCTGGAGAGGAGGAAATTAGGGATTTTATATTCGATAAATCCTTTGCCGAACCAAAGAATCCCCGCATTCATACGCTCAAGATCCCAGAAATAGCGGGGATCATCAAAACTGCCGATCACTTTCTCAGTAGTTGCAAGACCACAGGTTGGCTCGATCAGGAAGTCGGAGTAATGTCCAACCGGAATTTCCTTGCGATAACTTTTGCGCTCATTGATCTGTCTGCCTGGGAAGGTGATTTCTGCTCCTTCAGCAGCTAGAGTACAGATCTTTTGCAGACCACTTCGACCAGGTGCCATATGCGTCTGGATCAGTCCGGCAGCTTCCAGCTTACGCACATGCATAGTCATAATGGCGCTGCTCAAATTTACTGCTGCGGCCAATTCCTTAACATTCATAGGATTTTCGGCAAGCAAACGCAACATATGCAGGCGTACTGAGCTGGCTAAAGCTTCATAGACGGGAAGGGATTCTTCCGACAGGTCAAGTTTCATAAATGGCCTCCAATTAAAATTTATGGGCTAATCGCCGATGATTAAGAAATTTATTAATAACAATATAAAAATCGACGTTTATTTCGGATGTATAGTTAATGATTATATTAGTTAAATACTTTTTTTACAATATGGGACTTTAAAAAAAGAACGGAGCCTGTGGCTCCGCTCTCTTTTCAAATCAAATCTTGCTTAATCTACGTTCGAGCTATACTCTGCCTGTACTTCATCTGACTTGAGCGCTCTGCTGTAAATCTTCAGTTCATCAATCATACCCTTAAATGGTGCATCCCAATAGTTGACGCCTAGAGCGAAAACGCCGTTCTTGTTCTTAAAGACATTCGGGAAGCCCTCACCAGAGAACTGCTCTACTCCGTTGAGGTAAACTTTTACGGTATCATTGCTGACCGTAAACGCAACATGTGTCCATGTATTTACTGGAATCTTCATGGCAGAAATAGCATCATACCAAGCTTCTCCGGACCATAACAACGTTTTACCGCCACCGTTCTGAGGAACGAAGCTAATCCAGCTATTTTTAGTGGCAGCGCCGAAGAAAGTAGTTGTTGCATCTGTAAGTTGTTCAGGATTTAGCCACATAGATACGGTGTAGGTATTGCTGTCAATTAATCCATCAGGCAAACGGATACCGGAGGTACCGTTGAATATTGCAGCTTGACCGAGGACACCGTTACCGTATGTGATATTGCCTACTGTTGGGCTATCTACTTTTGCTCCTGTAACTTCGCCTTTTCCGTTCAATTGGAAGGAGTCATCCAGGTCGCCATCAAAAGCATAATGAGCTACTTTTCCATCAGTTACATTTACTGTGTAGCTGGCTGAAACTTCGCTTCCATCAGTCGCTGTTGCAGTAATTACAGCTTGGCCACCGACAGTTAGTGCTGTTACTATTCCGCTCGCTGCGTCAACAGCCACTACGCTGGAATCGCTAGAGCTCCAAGTTAGCGCCTTATTTCCGGCATTGGTTGGAAGCACACTTACTTGAGGGGTGAAAGTATTTCCTACAGCTACTGATTTAACAGCTTCACTGAATGAAATATTACTTACTTTAATGTTCGTATCAGGCTCACCGTTTACAAGCCAGCCCACAGCTTCCGCAGACAATGCTCTATCATACACGCGGAATTTATCAACCAAACCTTTGTATGGTGCATCCCAGTAGTTCACACCAAGAGCAAATACACCGTTTTCTGTATCAAAAATATCTGTGAATCCTTTTCCGGAGGATTTCAATATACCATTTACGTACATATTGACTGTTCCAGCATTGTAAGTGAAGGCAATATGCGTCCACTGGTTAACTGGAATTTGTAAGCCTGTATCAGCATCTAGCCAAGTATCGCTACCGAACCAGAGTCTGGTGGTTGCTCCACCGTTTCCATATGGCAGGAGACTGAACCAGTTCGTTTCGGTTTTAGCACCGAAGAATACAGGAGTAAAAGCTTTTAATTCGGATGGGTTCAGCCACATCCCTACCGAATATGCGCTACTTTGAATTAATCCGTCAGGTAGACGAACACCGGATTTACCATCAAACTTGGCTGCCTGACCGTCTTTACCAGCCTCAAAAGTGATGTCTCCATCCTCAGTGTTGTTGATCAGATTTCCGGTGACTATGCCGTCAGCTGTGCGATCCCCATTTTCTGCAAGGTCGCCATCAAAGTCAAAGGCAGCTACTAAGCCGTCTTCCAATTGCGTGCTCTTTTTTTCCATAACAACGGCGGTGAAGGTCTTAGTTACTGCGACTTCACCTAGCTTAATTGTAGCAGTCAGTTCAACTGTAGCGTTTCCAAGTCCAAGTTCAGGACGAGTAACCTTACCATTGTTAGCAATTACAGCCTCATTGGAAGAGGACCATGAAATTTCTGCTCCGCGCAAGCCTTCCGTAGGAAGGGTGATGTCATCGTATATTTTTCTTGTGTCACCAATACTCAAGCCTGCAGCAATATTGTTCAAAATCTGCTCAACGCTCATCGATTCCATCTGGCTGCCCCAGATAGTGATCCCTTGATCTGACATTGCGGTGAACGTCATAACATGCTGTTGGCGTGAGGAATCCCATTGCTTCACAAATACACCTTTGTAGAGATGTTGTACGGTGCTTCCATTTTCCGTTTCGTTAATGAGCAAATGAGCGAAGTACTCATCCTTCAATTCCCAAGTTCCGGTTAACGATCCAACGATCGTTCCGTCACTTTTTAGCTCGATATCTACTGTAGGTTTGATAATGCCTGAAACATCCTTGCCGTGGTTAACGAACTGATAAGAGCCGACAACATTATCCCGTGCTACAACCCCAATAGTTTCACCCGTGTAACGATGTACGGCAGTTACTGGCCAGCCATCTTCGTTAGTGAACATTTGATGCACACGAAGTTCATGGGTTTCACCACGGAGTGGGAAACGAGTGTGGAAGAAGTTAAATATTTTACCCGTTTCATCATCATATTGTACCGAGTTATGTCCTGAGGACACATAACCATACGTTTGGAAATTCGGGTCTGCATTTTGATTTGTAAACATGAAGTTTCCTAACAGCTTATTACCATATGGTGTGTTGTCACCATCGGTAGTTAGAACAGCATTCTGTCCTGCTGCATCCGTATAAGGGCCGTCCGGATTTGTTGAACGGAACTGCCGCATGCTGTAACCGCCTTTGGAGTCCAATCCACCGTAAGTTACATACAAGAAGTAGTAACCAGTCTCCTTATCGTAAACGATATACGGACCTTCACCCGATTTGGTCATTCCGCCAGAAATATGGGTTCCGAAATAGCGGTCGATAAGACGTCCATCAGCGGTCTTTCCATCTTTGCCTGGATATTTAGGTTCTCCGGTAGCTGGATCAATCTCCAGAATGAATATACCACCTGACCATGAACCATAAGTCATCCAAAGCTTGTTGTCTTTGTCGTAGAAAATAGTTGGGTCAATTGCATTTGTATAGGTTTTGTTTTGATACAAACCACCTGCATTAAACCAATCTGGATTGACACCTTCCAACGTTCCATTGTCGATAAGGTCCTTGATATTTGTATTGTCCCATTTCTTATTTACTTTACTGTCACTGTCATAAGCCTCTTCCTTGGTGAAACCGGAATAAATTACGGTATTTCCATAAGTATAAGGCCCTTCGATATTTTGCGAAGTGGCGTAGCCAATCGCCGAACGGATATAAGTAGAAGAAGCGCTGTAATACATCATATAAGCGCCAGTTGTTCCATCAGCGTTCTTATAATCGTTATTCCAGAATACGTCCGGTGCCCAGATGGAGAATCCGCCTTTACTGTCCGAATCGTTCTCGCCAGCCCATTTAAAGGATTCTGCCAGATTCTTGGACAGATCACCAAAAATCACGTTGCCCGGTGTTGTATAACCATTAGTGAACTGTGTCCAGTTCATCAGATCATCTGATTTGGCCGCATCGATATGGGAGCCAAATACATAATAAGTTCCATTATCCACTACCACCGATGGATCATGTACCGAGACATTGGTGAGTGCTGGTGCAGTTGCTCCCGGACTAGGTGTAGCCGTCGGACTAGGTGTAGCCGTCGGATCTGGTGTAGCCGTTGGGGCCGGAGTAGCTGTAACTTCCGGAGCCGAAGTAGCAACAGAACCGCCGTTAGATCCACCGGTACCAGTGGTTGCCGTAGCCGTTGGAGTTGGTGTTTCAAAATGGATTAACTGACTGTACTTGCTATCAAAGATAACCTTACCCGTGCCTTGGATGGTTAGGATATCGTTGAAACCAAGGATTAGATTCTTGATTTCTGTACCTGCTTCTACACGCAGCTTGGCTTTTTGCTTCAGTGTAACTTCAGCAATACTGCCTGCTGTCAGATGGAGTGTAGGCTCTCCCAACGCTTGAAGCTCAACGGAATCTAAGCTTCCTTTCAGCTTGAGGATGGAATCCTTAGGCAGCGTATTCTCAACAATAACCCGGCTGAAACCTGCCCCCGTTAGTGCATCTTCCTCTAGTATTGCGCCGGAATGTACGCGTACGTTTGGTACGGCACTTGTGCCTCTAGTAACGACTCGCAGCTTGCCGTTATGCTTATCTACTACCATTTCAGCAGCATTGGAGTCGCTTAGTACGACACTGTTTTCACCGCCACCAGAAACGAATACTTTTCCCTTAACAGTGACATTATTCAGTGTGACATCGCCCTCAGCAATACCTTCGGTAAGGTAGAGATTCCCTGAGATTGTGGAGTTTTTCAACTCTACGCCTGGGCTGCTGATAACCATATTCCGAGTGTTAATCCCCGAATAGCTTCCGCTCTTAGGCGTGATTTCTCCGCCAAGCTTCTCAATCATGCGCAGTGCTTCCGCTCTTGTTACAGCCTGAGTTCCTTTAAAGCTGCCGTCAGTGTAACCTTGCAGATAACCTTCACCAAGTAAAGACAATACTGCTTCTTGGCTCCATTCTGGCAAATCAGCAGCATCCTTTGGTGCAGAAGTGCCAACAGATGAGTTGAGTTGGAACAGTCTGTATAACATTACTGCAGCTTCTTGCCGACTTACTTGCTGTGCGGGTCGGAAGGTGCCATCGCTGTATCCTGTTACATATCCTGCAGCGGTTGCTTTTTGGATATCTCCGTAATAAGCACCTGTCGTGGAAACATCCGTGAAGCCTATATCGGCTTTTTCCTGCAAATTAAAGACCCGATTAACCAGAGTAACCCACTCTGCACGGTTGATTTCTTGATTTGGCTTATATATTCCGTTTCCGTAACCCAGAATCAAGCCCTTATCTACCCAGGTTTGAAAATCTTTTTGTGCCCAGTGGCCGGAATAATCGGCAGTTTGTTGCTGAGTGGATAATGCGACTGCTTTGGAATCGCTTGCAGAAGCAGCAGAAATTAATGGAGCAGGCACTAATAGAGTGAGGGCAAGCAGGGAAGCGGTTAGTTTACCAGTAGTTTTTCTCAAATGTATGATCCTCCGATTCTAGTGATGTAGAGCTTGTACACGCGTATTTTTCCAATTCCTCCCTTCTTTACTGAAAAAAATGTAAAACGCTTACATAATTAGCTACTAAAAAAACGCTTTCGAATATGAAAATGGTTTTAATTTATGTATTACTAAACCATAACACGGAAAACGTTTTATAATGCTCTCATTTTAAGCATGATATCAGCAAATAGTCAAACAGAAATTTAATGATTTATGAATCTTTTTATATTTTTATAAATTATAAATTCAAAATAGAGGCAAATGATTTAACTACTGGTGATTACTGCTGAAGTGGATAAGAGTGAAATACAGTGAATGGATGACTAGGCGGGATATATCAGCAAGATAAAGAGAGGGGATAGGGCATAACAGGTGGGGGGGAGCTAAAGAAGAATAGCTAATTAGTTGTTCACCCCCGCAAAAAAACCAGTTTTGCTTAGATCATAAATGAAAAATTTACAGATAGTACAACTTGAAAATGATATCTTGATCATGGTTTCCGAATTTTTTTCCGAAAATCGTTGCTCCTCCTACGTGTTTTGCATCTTCCTTCACTTCGATCCGAAAGGTCCAACGATCACAATTCGTATCTAAATCCTCAATCGAAACCTGAGACAGCGGGTCACCGTCAATGTAAGTTCCATTGTGGTTTGTAATTCTAATCGTTTTTAGCAATCCGTATTGATTGATATTGTGTGGCCACCATTCCGGTGTGAATTTACCTCTAGCATCAGCGAAATCTCCGGGGCTCGTCCAAGTCCCTAATTCCAAGCCATTCAAAGAAAAGGTGATGTCTGAAGGCCATACGTCATTAGCAAAGGGGAATTCGGAAGAAAGCTCTAAGCTAATCTCAAATTGCTGTAGGGTTTCCTCTTTTTTTAGGAAATTAGCGATATTATATTGCACATAACCTTGCGTGAACCAGAGAATCTCTGCGTCCACTCTTTTAGAATCCATGAAATACTTAGGTTCGTCTACTCTGCCGATAAACTCCTTATCCGTAGCAAGTCCGCAAGTAGGTTTCAGATCATAATCGGTATAATGACCAATCGGCACTGATGTCTCGTAGGAGGCAAAAGAGTGAAAGATTTTTTTCGGGAAGTTAATCTCAATATGATCCACCCTAAGGATTGAGATTTTTTGCATTCCTGATTTACCAGGCACCTTTTCAGTTTTTATGAGCCCTGCATCTTCTAGTTTTTTTATGTGTTTGGTAACGATAGGACTGCTTATTTTAAGTTCTTCTGCCAAATCTTTGATGTTCATCTTATTTTTGGAGAGCAACTGAATAATTTTGATGCGTACTTCACTCGCTAAAGCTTCGTAAACAACAAGAGAGGATTTGTCGATTTCCAACTGCATTTTACCCACTTCTTTCAAAGTTATTTCATATACTGTAAAGTTTATTAATCTATATATAAAGTAACATGAAAGGTAACCGAAGTAAATATAATATCGCTTTCATCTCCGAGAGATGAATCAAAAGGTTAATTAAACGAAAAAAAATTCTGTTAAGTTTATTTAAATGTTATTGACTACGCTTTCACAATGAATGTATACTAATCTCAAGTTAATCGTTTTCAAAGAAAGTGAACATGAATGGTTATCTTAACATTACAGCTGCAGGGGGAGAGAGTAATGAAAAAGAAATTTGGAGTTTTATTAGCAACGGTTCTAACATTATCGACAGTTTTGGCAGGATGCGGTGGTAAAGATGATAGTAAGACGATTACGTTCTGGACACCGCTGACCGGTGATGACGGTGCTTATATGGATCAAATTGTTAAAAACTACAATGCAACGAATCCCGAAATCAAAGTAAAACATGTTATTACGGCTGATATGTACACAAAAATTTCTACAGTTTTGGCATCTAGCAAAGGTGTTCCTGATTTAGCAATTATCCACGCTGACCGTGTTCCTGGGTTTGTTAAACAAGGTGTACTAGAATCCATGCAAGATACCGTATTGCCAGCACAACCTGAACTGAAAGCTGAAAATTACTTACCACAAGCTTGGAACACTGGTAATATCGATGGAACTCAATACACAGTTCCTCTTGATATTCATAGTAACGTAATGTATTACAATAAAGATTTGCTGAAAAAATATAACGCTGAATCCTTCTTGGATGATAACGTTGTTACTATTGATGAAATGCTTTCCTTACAAGGTAAATTGGATGAAGGCGATTACGTAGTTAATGATGCCTTGCTGGGCTGGGTTATCTTGGCTCAAATTCAAGATTTGGGCGGGGATATCCAAGTCGATGGAAAACCGGCTGTTAATACCCCTGTATTTAAACAAGCGTTTGAAAATGTTAAGAAAATCGCTGATGCTGGCCTGATGACTCCGTTTGGTGAAGACGGTTACTTGATGTTCCAATCTCAAAATGTACTTTTCTCGACAGACGGAACTTGGAGTTCTACAGCACATGCTGGGGTTGAAGGCTTGAACTTTGGCGTGACCAATGTTTATTCTCCTACTCCTGATAAATTCACCAACAGATCTTCTTCTCACTTGTTCGCTATGTTGAAAAATGATAAGAGAACAGACGAAAAAGAAGTGGGTATTGCTAACTTCTTGGAATATGTTCGTACGAATTCGATGGAATGGGCAAAAGCTGGACAAAACGTAGCAAGTAACGTAGTTAACCAAAGCCCTGAGTACAAAGACTATATGCAATCCTTCTTTACATCTGATGAAAAAGAAATCGAATCCCTATACATTTACACCTATGAATACTACCCATACATTGCGGAAGCTGTAGATACTTACTGTGCGGATATCGTGCGTGGCAACGTTGATATTGATGAGACTTTGGCAACGATGCAAAAATTTGTTGAAGATAAAATTGCGGAAAGCAGCAGTGCAGCAAAATAAAGCAAAATAGAATAGATTGTACGAAGTAATGTGCCATGTTATGGTGCATTACTTTGTGCAAAAGGAGAAATGAATTCCTATGAAAAAGAAAATCAATTGGGCACCTGCTTTCTTTGTAGGTCCGCATGTCATTTTGTTTGCTGTCTTCATTTTATTGCCAACGATTTATGGGATTTATGCTTCATTTACAAAATGGAATTTGATGAGTGATCCGGTATGGGTAGGCTTTGATAACTATAAGGCTATTCTTTTTGACAACAGTTCAACCTTTCATACTCAATTTTTCAGAGGCCTAAAAAATACATTGATTTTCGTTGCTATGTCTGTTCCGTTGCTGATTATTATTCCATTAATGGTCGCGGTGGCGTTGGAACATAAAAAAGTTAAAATGAAGAGCTTAATTCAATCTATTCTTTATATTCCTGGCTTGATTTCAATTTCTGCGGCAGCACTGATTTGGCTGTTGATCTTTAATAAGCAACTTGGGATCACTGGTAATCTATTTGGATCACAAATTGCTTGGCCTGCAAATCAACCCTATGCGTGGATTATTATCATTGTAATTACTTTATGGGGTGGTATTGGGGGCAACATGATTATCTATCGTGCTTCCTTAAGTGGCGTTTCTCAAGAGTTATATGAATCGGCTGAGCTCGATGGTGCGGGTTCTATTAAAAAATTCACTAGTATTACCTTGCCATCTATTCGTTTTCCATTAATTTATACCTTTGTTATGACAACTGCGGGTGCCTTTAATGTATTCGGCCAACCGTTAATGATGACCGATGGCGGACCTCGACAAAGTACACACGTTCTAATGATGTATATTCGTCAATTAGCTTTCGGTAACGGTGAGTCCATCGCCGGGATGGCATCAGCTATGGCAGTTTTACTGGGATTAGTTATTTTGGTGATCTCAGCGCTGCAATATTTTGTAATGAACCGAAATGCTTCATAGGTTCGCAGAAACTAATTGACTAACAAGGAAATGGAAAAGGTAGGTGTACTAAAATGTCAAACCAGGCAGTAAATCCAGTTGTAAATACAACAGGCAAAATAAAAGGCTCCTCCAGTGTAAGTATTTCAAAATATATTTCCTATATATTTCTAGGTATCCTATGTGTGATTTGGATCATTCCTGTTATATTCGGGATTTCCACCTCATTTAGATCACAAACGGAAGTAGTATCCTCGGGCTTTAGACTATTTCCTAAAGAGTGGGTCTTTGAGAACTACGTTACAATCCTAAACAATACCTCTACAGCTCCAATTCTACGTTGGTTAGGTAACTCATTGTTTATTGCTACATCTCACACCATTCTGGTTGTTATTGTTATTTCGATTACAGGTTTTGGATACACCCGTATTAAGTTTAAAGGAAGAGACACATTGTTCTTTACTTTGCTGGGGATCTCCTTCTTCCCGGGTGTTGTTAACTTGATTCCTTCTTATAAAATCATTGACTCCTTTGGTTGGGTGAATACTTCCTGGGCTATGATTATCCCTGGTCTTGCGGGTATGGGTAATATCTTCTTGGTCAGACAGTTTATGAACGGTATCCCAAAAGAATTAGATGAATCGGCTAAAGTTGATGGTGCTAGTGACTTTAGAATTTTCGCGCAAATTATATTGCCGTTAGTTAAACCAATATTGATTGTTTGCGGATTGTTCTCCTTTACTGGATCTTGGAATGACTTCCTCTGGCCGGTTATTGTGTACACAGATGTAGACAAAATGCCAATTACCGCTGGTTTGCTCTTATTGCAAGATATCTACGGAAACTATCGTATGATCGGACAATTAATGGGCTCGGCAATCATGGCGATTATTCCAACATTGCTGCTATTCGTTTTTGCACAAAAATACTTTGTTCAATCCATCAACCTGAATTCGGGTATCAAAGGTTAGATCGAATGAATTTAAACTTAAATACACCTTGACTTCTTATAAGGAAGGGTGTGTTTTGGTGACCTGCAAATATAAAAAAAGAGATAAATATGGGAGTTGTCATTGTGAGAGAATTTAATGTGAAAAATCCACTAGTTGAGCAACGAGCAGATCCTTGGATCTATAAACATACTGACGGGTACTACTATTTCATAGCTTCAGTTCCAGAGTTCGATAGAATTGAGCTTCGCCGTTCTGAATCCATTCAAGGATTAGCTGAGGCTGAAGGGAAGACCATTTGGGTTAAGCATGAAACGGGCTTGATGAGTGCTAATATCTGGGCGCCAGAGATTCATTATATTGATGGGAAATGGTACGTGTATTATGCAGCTGCACATACCTCTGATACGAAAGATGGTTTATTTGATCATCGCATGTTTGCACTAGAAAACTCATCCGCAAATCCTTTAGAGGGTGAATGGGTCGAAAAGGGTCAAATAAAAACAAAATGGGAATCTTTTGCCTTGGATGCAACAACTTTTGAGCATAAAGGAGTTAGATATTACGTTTGGGCACAAAAAGATCCTGCTATCCCTGGCAATTCAAATATTTATATTTCCGAAATGGAGAACCCTTGGACACTAAAAGGCGAGCAGGTGTGCATCACCACTCCTGAATACGATTGGGAAAAAATCGGATTTTTGGTGAATGAAGGCGCGGCAATCCTTAAGCGTAATGGACGCATTTTCATGACTTTCTCAGCTAGTGCAACAGATCACAACTATTGTATGGGATTGTTGACTGCTGATGAGAATAGTGATTTGATGGATCCAAAATCATGGGTCAAGACACCTGAACCTGTGTTTACGACTTCTGAGGAAAACGGCCAATATGGTCCGGGACATAATAGCTTCACTGTCTCTGAGGATGGCACACAGGATATCCTTGTTTTCCATGCTAGAAGCTATAAGGAAATTGTCGGTGATCCGCTTTACGATCCGAATCGTCACGCACGTGTGCAAGTAATCCAGTGGAATGAAGACGGAACGCCAAACTTTGGTGTACCTAGACCGGATACGAAATAAAAAGGGATTGGTCGCATAAAACAACAGAGCAATGATTCTCCCAGAGGTGGAGAAACACTGCTCTGTTGTTTTTTATAAGAGTCATAGTTATAACCCTCCTGAGGCTTAAGGACTCAGCTGACGCTATTTGCAAATTTTTGGACATTTGAGGAAGGTTGCGGACCCCAGTGCAGCTATTCCTTTAGAAAAGGTTCATTTTTGCTGTTCTTCAAGCCAATAACGACTTTAGGGTCCGTTAGGTACACAAATTTGTGATAAAGTTGCATTTAAGGTCAACGGTGTCCGATAGTTGCTTTGGGAATGCGTAAAAGCGAGTTTATCAAATGAGGTACTCTTATAATGGAAGATCCCGTCTTCTGAACAGCTCTACTCCCAAGGAAAAGGTGAACACTCCGATCAACAGCAGCCAACTGGAGACCTGAATAATCTCCACGTTGCCCTGAACGATTTCCCCGGGTTGATAGAAGGAGAATAAGGTTAGGAAACGCAGTCCTTCCAGTTTGTCGCTTATTTTACCGAGTAGATCCAGAGTGAAAAATCCGAAGGCGATGGCGCCGGAAATTCCGAGCGCTTTTTTCTCGTCATTACATACAGAGGACACGAGAAAGGTAAGGCCGCCTACCGCAAAAAATAATAAAAACGCCACGGTATTCAGCTGAGCGAAGCGACCACTGTTAAAGTCATATTCACTGCCAAGGAACCATGCTTTACCTAATAATCCGGCGAGGGTGGTTACACCCATAATTAAGAGTAATGCTGTAGTGAGAACAAGTGCCTGCGTGGTAGCGACTTTTCTCCGTGTAGTTGGGGCTATGAGCAGATAAGCCATGGCGCCGCGATCCACGAGTCGAGCCATAAGCTGCGTTGACATTTGCACACAAACTATGGAAAGAATCAGAACTAGTATAAGTCCATAATATTCTCCGGAGATAAAAGCTTCAGCACTGGTAAATCCGCTGTTTAATCCAAAGGCTTTACCCACACCCTCTGGCATCGCCTTAATAAGGTCATCAATTGCTTGTGTGCTCCCCGCAATCCCAGGATAAAGCCAGATCATAAACAGAATATAGAAGGCAGAACCAAAGGCGTAATTCAATATTCCTTTCAGGTTCACTCGCATCATTTCCTTATAGAGCGGAAGATTCATTACACTACCCCCTCGCGGTCATAATAGTCCATGAAGATGTCCTCCAGATTTTGCGTGAATACGTCGATGCTGCGGATATTGTATTTTCCAGTTTCCCGGATGAATCGGTCATAATTGCCCTGCACAGCTATGCGGACCTTATTTCCCTCATGAGCTTCCACTTGTAGGCCGGAGGCGGCAAAATCCACTGCATCTTCACTATTCGCAAAAATGACCTCAAACAGCTTCCGTTGCATCGATTGCAGTTCATGAATATTTTTTACGGTGATAATCCGTCCGTCTTTGATAATTGCGGCGCGGTCACAGGTGCGTTCAATTTCTTGAAAGCTGTGTGAGGACATGAGAAAGGTGGTTCCGGCTGATTTTTCCTCCAGTACCAGATCAATAAATACCTTTTGCATGAGCGGGTCGAGACCCGAGGTAGGTTCATCCAGAATAATAACGTCAGGACTGTGCATAAAAGCAGCGACGATTCCGACCTTTTGCTTCATTCCCTTTGACATTTTTCGGATCGGAGTGGTGGCATCAAATTGCAAACGTTCAATCAGCTGCTCGCGTTTGGTAGTATTTTTGATTCCCTGCATGGCTGAGATAAATTTAAGGAAAGAAAGACCCGTCATCCCATCAAAAAAGTTGATTTCACCGGGTAAGTAGCCGATATGCTTCTGGACTGTCCCTTGTGCCTTCCATACATCAAGCCCATGGATACTCGCATGCCCTTGATCTGGTTTCATAAAACCCATGATATGCCGTATGGTCGTCGATTTACCCGCACCGTTAGGACCCAGAAATCCAAAAACCTCGCCTTTATTTACGGTAAATGTTACATCTTCGATTCCTTTGCCATTCGAAAATCGTTTAGTTAAGCCTTCTACTACCAGCATGCTGCCACCCCCGCCGCAAAATAATGAACTATTATGAATCAGATATTTCATATGTTATATTATTCCTAGTGGTTAATGAAGTCAATATAATTATGAAATAATTGAAATGGAATATTTCATTAAATTTGAATATGCATACTTAATAACGAAGTTAGGGTGGAAGCTATGAATGGATTTGAGAAGAGAGCAGCACAGATTAAACTCAAAATTATGAAAACTACCATGGAGATGCTCAAGAACTGGGAACCGAAACGTCTACGGATCGCTGATATTGCGAAAGAAGCAGGGGTCTCTCAGGTGACGATTTATAATTATTTTGGCAGTAAGGAAGCGCTGCTTAGTGAGTCTTTTAAAGACTTTGTTCAGAAGGAAATTCAGGAATTTGAAGATTACATTTATCAAGAGCATTCTCTAAAGGAGATTATTGGTTACATTCTAACCATGGAGAGGGAAACTTACAGCGGTTTATCTCCCGCAACTGTGAAGGAGCTTATGGTTGAGGATCAAGAAATGTTCCATTATATTGAGGAACGATATGCGAATGACATTTTGCCGGTGCTGGTGAAGATGGTCGAGGATGGGAAAGCGCGGGGAGAAATCTCAAATAAAGTATCCACCAAAGGGATACTTTCACTAATGGGGATGTATATGCGTAATGCAGGTGAACTTCTAGACGAAGCTAGCAAACAGGAAGATATGGATGCCTTCATCGAGGAAGCCATCCATATTTTCTTCTATGGCATTTGCGGGAAAGAGTAAGGGGAGCTTGAGCTGCGAGAGCATCACCCTTAATTGATCAGGTGAACAGCGGATTTCCAGTCATGCCGACCCAAAGAGCGGATTGTTCAAGCTGGGCAGCAAGCTGAAGCAATAAATCTTCACGGCCTTTGTTCGCTATGACTTGAACGCCTAGCGGCAGGCCATTTGCTGACTTATGGACGGGCACACTCATTGCAGGCTGGCCTGTCAGATTTGCGAGCTGGGTGAACGGTGTATAGGTTAGGCTTGGCTCAAACATCTCGTAAATTAAGCGGCTCTGTTCTTCTTTTGGCAATTCGTTTACGTGCAGCAGCTTTGCTATCTCTGCAGGTTTATGCGTTAATTCACCAATTTTGGGAGCAGAGTTTGCATTCGTAGGTGTTATATATAAGTCGTAATGATTAAACAGTTCCGCCATTTGGGCGGCTGCAACGTCCCATTCATCCAGACTATGTACGAATTCGGCCGCTGAAACATTTTTTCCGGTCTCACCAAGGACCCACGTAATGATATCGACATCGTAAGCAGTTATGGAACGTCCCATATTTCTCTCCAGGGAGACGAACATCGCTGCTACCTCTCCGGCATTCATCGTATAGTAGTTCTCCATCAGTCTTGTGCCATTCACAGGACTTTCTGTTTCTTCAACCGCATGTCCTTCAGCTTCGAGCCATTTCACGGATTTGAGAACAGCATTTACGGCCTCTTCAGAGACAGGCGTACCTACTGGGGAAGCAGTCGTAAATCCAATTCGTAGTTTACGTTGCGTAGGCTTAAACAGATCATCCAGATATACGCCCGGGTATAACGGAGTCTGGAAGGCGGCTTCCGGCTGCACAACCTGCAGCAGATCTAACATAGCAGCGCTATCGCGAACGGACCGGGTTAAGGCAAAATCAATAGAAGCCCCTTGCCATTGACGGCCGACTCCGGGTCCTACTGGTGTGCGCCCGCGCGTGGGTTTAAGTCCGAATAGGCCTGTGAATGAGGCGGGAATACGGATGGAGCCACCACCATCACTGGCTCCCGCTACTGGAACGATACCAGAAGCTACAGCCGCCGCGGCTCCGCCACTTGAACCTCCAGTAGAATATTCGAGATTCCAAGGATTACGAGCAGGGCCGTGGAGGACATTCTCTGTAATGTTTTTTAAGCCGAACTCGGGTGTATTCGTATGGCCAAGTGGAATAAAGCCGGCTTTCCTAATTCGTGCAACATAATTTGAATCCCACCGTGCGACATTGTTCTTCATCAGCATAGCCCCACAAGTGATGGGCTCGCCAGCGATAGATTGGGAAATATCTTTTAATAGAAACGGAACGCCAGCAAACGGCCGAGTGTTATCCTGAACAGGCATCTCGTCGGCTTCTCTAAGAGCAGCTTCACGACGGGTGCGCACCACCGCATTTATGACCGGATTGACCTCATCTAACCGAGCAAAGGCGGCTTCGACCAGCTCACGAGGTGAAATTTCACGTGCTTTGACAAGTGAAGCAAGTCCTAGAGCGTCATAGGTAGAGTAAGAAAAGGACAAATTAGATACCCACTTTCAATTTAGGATGATTATTATATTATACATCCCATTAGTTATTTTTTGAAAATGGGTAATCTGACATCTATCAATTCTTTTTTACGTCATATTAGGCTATACTTAGTGTTAAATGATTTTATGGGGTGTACTGATGAACGAAGAGAAATATCAGAATGTGGATGGATTAATGGAGGCTTTCCAACAATTCGCTAGAATGAATTGGCGTAAAACCACGATTTGGGGCTTGAAGCCAAGTGAGGTCCGGATGTTGGTTTCTTTAAAGCTTGGTAAAGAACGGGAAGGGAAGAAGGGACAGACGGTTTCGGAAATTAGCAAGTTTCTGAAAGTCACCTCTCCTACGGTTACCCAAATGCTCAATAGTCTGATTGCACAAGGATATGTGGTGCGTACTTCTGATGCACAGGATCGCCGAGTTAGCGAGATCACGCTTACGGAAAAAGGGGAGCATCTGGCTGAGATGGCTGTAACGAAATCCCGGAATACCTTTAAAGGTATGATTGATTACATGGGCAAAGAACAGACGGATACGTTAATGGAGCTGTTAAACGGAGTCTATGTTTACTTCGAAGAATTGAACGATCAACCAAACGAATCCTAGCCCTTCTTATAAAAAAAGAGATGCCGCACAGCCTAAGCTGTTTACGGACATCTCTAATGTAAGGTTATTTGTGATTAATGTGCAGCAGGCACAGATTTTTCGAGTTTTTTACTCCCGTTTTTATCCTCTGCGTGTGTCTCCATTTTTTTCTCTCCACTACGTAATGGAATCTCTTTAAGGAACAGAACGAGCAGTGCTGCGATAACTAACAGCGCCGTACCACTTAAGAACACAACTGTCAGGGAATCGCTTAGTGCGTTCCGCAGCATCTCAATCAATTGATTGAAGAGCGGCTGGATTTGCTCTGGCAGTGTTGCATGCAATTCTTTAAGCTTAGGCTGATCTAGCAGCATTTGAGGATTCATAAAGGCAGAAAGCTGTTTAGCGGATTCAGGATCAAGTTTGGATAAATTCGGACCTTTGCCAGAAGACACCGCTGCCTCTAATTTTTTCGTTAATGAGGAGTTCATAATGGTACCCATGATGGCAATACCTATGGTTCCACCTAAATTACGGAATAAAGTATTTGTAGCAGTAGCAACACCTAGCATTGAAGGCGCTACAGCATTTTGTACGGTTAGAGTAAATACAGGCATTGATAGTCCTAACCCAACCCCGAAGATAATCATGCTGACTACAGCCGTAGCAATGTTACTCATAAAGGCCATTAATATCATGGCTACAACCATGAATGGCATTCCCATTAGAGCATAACGTTTATATTTTCCTGTTTTGGAGATCCATCTTCCCACTAAAGTACTTAGTACAATCATAGTAAGTGACATTGGCATATTGATGAAACCAGATTTAGTTGGGGAGACGCCCTCTACCCCTTGCACGAAGAAAGGCAGGTAGATCATTGCGCCCATCATACCGGCATTCATCAGGAAGCCGACAATCATTGAGATGGATACGATGGAATTTTTAAATAAGGATAATGGCAATACTGGGCTTTTAGCTTTACGTTCAATCAGAATCAGGATAATCAGACCCAGAATGGAAGCCCCAAACAAGCCGAGAATCTCCGGAGAACCCCAGTCATATTTTGTTCCTGCCCATGAAAAGCCGAGCAAGAGCGCAACAATGGTCAGGGAAAGGAAAATGGAGCCTAAGTAGTCGATGGACTCAGATGTAGAACGCGTGGTTTTAGGGAACATTTTCAAAATCATAAAGAAGGCCACGATCCCGAAAGGTAAGAAGATCCAGAAGATCCATTTCCAAGCCATGTGATCTACCATGAATCCACCAAGGGTAGGACCAATTACACTGGAGAAACCAAATATCGCCATCATAATTCCAGTCCACTTGGCTCTCTCTCTTGGAGCGAACAAATCACCTACAGCGGTTACGGTAGCCGACATTAGAATCCCGCCGCCTAGACCTTGAATCCCGCGATAAGTGATCATTTGAAAAATGTTGGTCGACAATCCGGATAGGAAAGCACCTATAATAAAAATGACAATCCCTGATAACAGGAAGGGCTTTCTTCCGTAAATATCGGATAACTTACCGACAAGTACGGTAGCAATGGTTGAGGTGAGCATATAGATGGTAATTACCCAGGTATAATGTTCAATACCTCCAAGCATCGCAATAATTCGGGGCATTGCTGTGCCCACAATCGTCTGGTTGATTGCTGCGAAAAACATAGCCGCCATTAAAGCAATCATAATTGTAACTTTCTTTTTCTGAGTGAGATGCTCCAGAGCAGTTCCTCTCCTTTAACTTCTATATATTGTAGTTTGGGAATTCATGTCGTAATAATTAGGTAGCCAAACTATCATTTATGTATAATACACAAATTCATCAATTAGCACAACAGGTTAATTATTAAATTTTAATTTAAAGAGAATTTGAATTTGACTTGATTTTTTGGGAATAGGTAAGTAATCTAATTAGATTGAGGTATATTGGAGGTGCCCTATGGATACCCATGACAATCAAGAGCAGAAGCTGATCATAGCCCTTGAAAATATAAAGCGTCTGACTGCTCGCCCCTACTCGATTGATGTAGTATCGTATAGAGAGTTTGTTATGATGTACGTCATTCACACTGTTATGAAGCAAAAGAAAGCGGCTGAAGGTGACAAACAGCACCGGGGAGTTATGATTTCTAAATTAAGTGACCTGCTCCAGATAAGTAGACCTACTGCCACGCAAATGGCAAATACGTTGGAGGAAAAAGGTTACGTAGTGCGTACAACATCCGATACAGATCGTCGGGTCGTATATATCTGTCTGAGTGAGCTTGGAGAGCAGATTTATAGCAGGCAGATGGCATCCTATTCCGGCATTTTGAGTGAAATCACACAAAAGGTCGGTAAGGAAGAGATCGACCAGCTGATCTTTTTGTGCGATCGTTTTCAAGAAGCGGTGCATGAGGTCAGAAGCCGTCATTTTTTTCCACAGTCGGATGAGGAGCCATTAGTTATAGATTCAGTATAGAAAGCCCAACATCAAAAGATATTCCTGCAGACCTGCGGGAACATCTTTTTTTGCATCTTAGAGCAAGGAGTGATTATCATCAGAATATTAGCAATTAGTGACATTCACGGAAGTTATGTAGAATTCAATGCCCTATTATCAAAAGTGAATTATCGCCCGGCGGAGGATAAGCTTATTTTAATGGGAGATTATGTGGATAGAGGTCTGGACAGTAAAGGAATTGTGGAGCAAGTGATGACTCTGCAGCAAGAATGTGGAGCGATAGTTCTCAAAGGAAATCACGATAAAATGGCTTGCGATGCGCTCACCAGCGAAGATGATAAATTGGATACCCATTGGCTAACTAACGGCGGATTTCATACACTGATGAGTTATTGCGAGGCGGGCTACGAAGGTTTGCAGAAGGATTTTGGCTGGAAGGATTATATGCAGCTAAAAGAAAAAATTAGGCGGGACTATAGACATCATATAGACTTTCTGAGCACATTGCCGCTTTATCATGAGACGGAAGAACATATTTTTGTTCATGCAGGCATTAATCCATTAATAGAGGATTGGAAGCAGCAAGACCCTTATGATTTTATCTGGATTAGAGAACCCTTTTATAAGAATCCGGTAGTTAGCACTAACAAAACGGTTGTTTTCGGTCATACTTCGACGATGGATCTGCATGATTCAGAAGAAATCTGGTTTAGTCCACTGGGAGATAAAATTGGCATAGATGGCGGCTGTGCATATGGCCAACGACTAAATTGCTTGGAGATTTCCGCAGGGAAATACATAACGCATTTTGTTCGGAATGGTGAGACGCTTTGAGCGTTCTCCCATTTTTTTTAGAATAGTAATGAATTAAACGTTAACTATGTATAAAATAAAGATAGGAGGGGTGCAAATAGGTGAATGCGAACAACAAATATCATATCCTCATGCAAGGGGCCATCAGCAAGAATGTGAGCGAAACCTGTAAGGAGTTTGGCATTTCCCGGACGATCTATTATAAGTGGTCTAAAGCTTATCAACAACATGGAATGGATGGACTTGGGGAGAAGAAAAGAAAGCCGGTAATGCCTAATAAAGTAGATAAGAGAACGGAAAGATTGATCTTGGAGTACGTCGCCAGATTTCCTGAGGATGGGCCTAAACGCATCTTTTATGAACTGCAAGATGAAGGTATGCAAATCGGGGAATCGGGTATTTATAATGTACTACGTCGAAACGGACTAAATAAACGAATAGAACGTGAAGCTTACGCCAATCAAATCAAAGCAAAGAAGAGGAACGGCGCACAATCCACTCACACTAAAGGATTTAAAGAGAAACGGAAAATACTAGATTATAAGATGAAGAATCCGATAAATGCTCATCCCGGGTATATGTGTCAGCAGAGTATTAGCTATTTGGGAGTTTTCCCGAGGGTCGGAAAGGTATATCAATATGTAATTTATGATGCCTACTCCAGACTAGGTCTAGTTAAGCTATACAATCGGAAATCTACCATTCATTTTATAGATTTTATGCATCTGAAAGTTCTCCCATTGATGAAGACATTAGATTTTCATATCGATAATCTGGTTACGAACAAAAGCCGTGAATTCATTACGAACTGGGACAGAGGAAAACATAAATATAGTGAATTTTTACATAAGAACAATATTAATCAAGTCGCTATAACGGTAGACCAAACAGAGATATTTCAGCCCTTGCAGCAATTTGCGGCGGTGTTGACCAAAGAATTCTACCAGCAGGCTTGGGTAGATGATACGATAGATTCTTTTGAAATTTTAGAAAAGCGCTTACATGAATACTTGAGAACCTACAACTTCAACAGGCAAATTACAGACGGACCTAATCAAGGTAAAATACCATCGGATGTCGCACTTGCCTATACGGGACAACGAGAAACTTTGCCATTATGGTTATTTACAAGGAGATAACGGATGATGACAAACACGAAGAATAAAGACCGAATTGGAATCATCGGTGCAGGGATTTCTGGGGTTACGGCTGCTTATGAATTAGCGAAAAAAGGATATACCAACATTACCCTCATGGAGAAGTCGGATAGAGTAGGAGGAAAGTGTCATTCTATTGAGTACAAAGGAAAAAGTTATGAAATGGGGACGCTAATCGGCCTGCCTACCTATAAACATACGATGGATTTTATGAGAGATTTTGATCTTATGGATAGGGGACCATTGTTAGAACGTGGATTTTTTGATAATAATGGGAGAAAAACTTCACAAATTCCCATGGAGCAGATAGAGGCGTTTACACAAGAATTCAAACGATTGCCGGATATTCTAAAACGCTATGAGTCTCTCCAAGAACCGGGTTTTCTCCACTTACCGCCAGATTTATGTCAGCCATTTTCGCAGTGGTGTGTAGAGAATAAGCTGTCTGTCCTTGAGCAGGTCTACATGCATTATTTTAATACTTTTGGATTCGGTGGTATCCATAATGTGCCCGCTGCATATGTGCTGAAATTTCTAAGCTATGATAATCTGTTGTCGTTTATTGAAATTACTCATATGATAACCTGGCCTAAGGGTGTTACTGAGCTGATTAGACGAATGGCCGACCAAGTAAACGATCTACGCCTGACTTGTGAAGTGCTTTTTATGGAGCAAGAACAAGATGGGCAGGTTCGAGTAGAGACGAGTCAGGACATCTTTTATTTTGACAAGGTCATTTATACAGCAGCTTTAGAGCAAATGGGCGATACAGTTAGCCTGTCAAGTGAGGACAAAACTTTATTAGCGAATATAACCTATGAATGGTTTAGGGTATATGCGTATAGAGTGAAGGGGTTGCCGGAGCTTTCTGGCTATATCCCCCGGAATATGTACCCTGAACGTAAAGGGCATATGATGGCATGGTACTATCGGTGGGCAGATATGGGAACTACGGATCTAGTTACGGTTTATGTAGCAGAGAATGAAGCTATGACTGATCTGGAAATGCGAGAGACGGTAGAAAATAAACTTCGCGAGCTGGGCGGAGAGAGCATTCGACTATATATGATGAAGCGTTGGAGGCATTTCCCACATGTGGATTCTAATGCGCTACATGAGGGATTTTATGAACGGGTTGATCAGATGCAGGGGAAAAACAATATCTATTTAGCTGGAGAAATCATGAACTTCCCTACACTTGAGAATTGTATTATATACGCGAAACACTTGGTTGAACGATTCTTTTGAATAACATTAAAGAGGAACCTTGTCCACAAAGAAATTTGTCGACAAGGTTTTTTACATTCAAGTTAGGTTTGCAGTATATAGTTCTATAGACATGTATTCTAATAGATTTCTCAGAAGAAAGGTAGAAAGTTTGGCGAATTCTAGTGCTAGGGTTGTGTAAACTCAACTTGAAATGAAACTAAAAAAACACTGATAAATCAACGTTTTAAGCGATTTGATCGTTTAAAGAGGGATGGGCTATATTGGACCTGAGACACAGATTACATACACCAACCTATAAGGAGGAGTAAAACATGTTTTTATTCGAATCGATTCCCTGGTACTCTGCGTTAATGTGGTTAGTAGTACTAGCAGGATTAATGTTTGTAAATGAAATCGCACGGAAGAGCAAGTGGTTCTCAATCATTCTGTTTATAGTTGTCCCTATTGTTCTTACCATAGCGGTTTGGCCAAATACGGCAGGAGAAGGCTCCAGTACTGGAACATGGTTTCACTGGGTAAAAGTATATTCTGCTTTGGCAGGATGTATAGGGTTTATGGCTATCCGTTATGTTAAAGGATGGGACAAAAATAAATATATATTAATGTTCCCGGCTATTATCCTTGCAGTTAACATTCTTGAAGCAGTTATTCGTGATTTCCAAGTGTACAGCTTGCAAGGTATGGTGGATGGCGTAATGATGGTAGGTGGTCCTTGGAACATTATGAACGGGATCGCAGGTATTCTGAACATTATTACGATTTCTGGTTGGATGGGTATTGTGATCAGTAAAGATAAGAGTAAAGATATGTTGTGGCCTGACCAGCTTTGGTTCTGGATCATTGCTTATGACATTTGGAACTTTGCCTATGTATATAATGCAGTTTCTGACCATTCCTTCTATGCAGGTGCAGCATTGTTGATCTCTTGTACCATCCCGGCGTTCTTCTTTAAAAAAGGGGCATGGCTGCAGCATCGTGCACAGACTTTGGCGATTTGGATGATGTTTACGATGTCGTTCCCGGCGTTTGTTGGCGAGTCAAAGTTCTCTGTACAATCCTCTCATAGTGAAACCGCTCTGTGGATAGTAAGTGCATTATCTTTAGCTGCTAATATTGCAGTGTTTGGTTATCATTTCTATAAAATCATCAAGCATAAACGCAATCCGCTTAAAGATGAAGTTTATACGGATTTAGCTGCTTATAAAGCTATTGCAGAGGGTGCGAATTAATAGAGACATTATAGTAATAGTGATAGAAGTTCCTCCTGCTTAAAGGGGGGAACTTCTTTTTGTGAATAATTAAAGTTCTAATTATCAGAGCCCCATATCCGCCCGTTGCTGCGCACGAAATGTTTTCCTTTTTATACAAAGCAAAAGACAAGTCAGTAATAAGACACATAATAAAGTTGCCGTATATGTGAAATTGCTGTTCCAAAACGCTATCTGAATATTCATTAATGAGTGAACGCCGATCACGAAAAATAAATTTCGGGTTAAGATATAGAGTAGAGCGAATATAATTCCTAGAATTAGAAGCATGATAAAATCATAAACAAACTCCATTCCAACTAATCCTGAGTAAATCCGGTTTGGGATATGTATGGCGGCAAAGATCGATTGTGAAATCAGCATTGCAGAGATCATCCGTGTAGTTTTGTTGTTGATTTTTTTTAAGTATAGATAGATTTGAACGAGCAGGAAGCCGCGAAATAAGATTTCTTCCAATAAAGCATTTCCCAAGACTTGACCTAGAATTTCACCGAAAACTAAATTTGAATGGCTGAAGATAGCATTGTTAAGTGTTAGCTCTGAGTGATTCAGGTGTACCATACACAAATCTACTATATTTATAGCGAGCCAAAACAGAAAGGTACCCAGCAGTCCGGCTCTTAATTTTTCTATTTTTAACCCAAAATCCCGGGGCGAAACTTTAGCTATCAGAATCAAAAAAATAATTACTTCTAAGAGAAGCCCAACTAGATTGGCGGCTAACGTTTCATTGATCCAGTGGTTTGTGTTTTTGGCAATAAAACTTAAATATCCATGCTCAAAAAGGATGAGATTAACCGCAAGAGTAAAGATAATATGAATAAAAATGAGGCTCGCTATAAAAAGGTAGTGTGTAGGCTTTGCTTCAAAAATCGATGATAGATTGAACTCCTTGGAGTGAAGCATCGACGGCAGTCCTCCTGATACAAAATATTCCAAATTAACCTTAGATTTCACTATATCCTTTTTGAGTCCAAGTTTACTGTTACAAAAATCATGTGTTATTCTTCACATTCGCCCATCCCCAGATTGACAGAAGCAAGGGCACTGGCTATACTTGAAATGTTAAAATGCAAATCGGACAAATCGTTGATGAAAATGAAGTACACCGGAGGATGGCTTGAACAGAGAAAAGGTTCCTTTACGAAACGTTTCGTAATGGCTGTGAGAACCTTGAAGACAGGCCGGTGGAAAGCTAATTTCGGAGTGTGAGATCAATGCTCACCGGGGGCACCCGTTATCAGCCGCGACAAGGCGATCGTCTGCAATTGTCCCATTAGTGGGGTCAAGGCGATAACCAGGGTGGTACCGCGATATTAATCGTCCCTGAATTATTCAGGGGCGTTTTTTTGTTTTTATTTTTTAGGTATTTTGTAATTTCCGGTGTAAATGCCGAAGTAAAAAGATGAGACGGGAGCTGTAAATGATGAAAGCAAGTGAAATTCGTTCCAAATGGCTTAAGTTTTTTGAAAGTAAAGGTCACAAGATTGAACCAAGTGCGTCCCTCGTTCCTCACAACGATCCTTCGCTTCTGTGGATCAATGCGGGTATGGCACCTTTGAAAGTGTACTTCGATGGCCGGGAGGTTCCAGAAAATCCGCGCCTGACTAACTCACAAAAATGTATTCGTACCAATGATATCGAGAATGTGGGTAAGACACGCCGTCACCATACATTTTTCGAGATGCTGGGTAACTTCTCCATCGGCGATTATTTCAAAGAAGAAGCTATCACATGGGCTTGGGAGTTCCTAACCGGCAAAGAGTGGATCGGCTTTGACCCGGAACGTATTTCCGTAACGGTGTACGCAGAGGATGAAGAGGCATTTAAGCTGTGGAATGAAAAGGTTGGCCTGCCTGCTGAACGCATCATTAAGCTGGGCGACGATAATTTCTGGGATATTGGCGAAGGCCCATGCGGTCCTTGCTCGGAAATCTTTTATGACCGTGGTGAAGCTTACGGCAGTGATATGAGCGATCCGGAAATGTATCCAGGTGGAGAAAATGAACGCTGGTTAGAAGTATGGAACCTGGTGTTCTCACAATTCAACCATAACAAGGATGGCAGCTATACGCCGCTTCCGAATAAAAACATTGATACAGGGGCTGGCTTGGAGCGTTTTGCATCCATTCTACAGGATGTAGATTCCAACTTCGACACTGATTTATTCCAACCTATTATTCAAAAGACAGCACAGCTCGCGGGTGTAACTTATAAAGATAACGTTGAGCAGGATATCGCGCTTAAAGTAATCGCTGACCATGTGCGTACCGTTACTTTTGCAGTAGGGGATGGAGTACTTCCTTCTAATGAAGGACGCGGTTATATTATCCGCCGTTTGCTTCGCCGTGCTGTTCGGTACGGAAAGACCTTGGGTCTGGATCGTCCATTCCTGTATGAGCTGACTGAAACCGTTGGCGAAATTATGGGTGTCTACTATCCATCCGTTGTGGACAACCGCGAATATATCGCAAAGATTATTCGTACTGAAGAAGAACGTTTCCACGAAACATTGTCTGACGGATTGGCTATTTTGGGTGAGATCAGTGCTAAAGCAAAAGCAGAGGGTCTCAGCAATATTGCTGGAGCCGATGCATTTAAGTTATATGATACTTATGGGTTCCCATTTGACCTGACCGAAGATTTCGCAGCGGAGCAAGGTTTAACTGTAGACCGAGAAGGTTTTGATGCGGCTATGCAGGAGCAACGTGACCGCGCGAGAGCTGCACGTCATGATGGCGGCAGCATGAAGATCCAGGGAGGCGCACTAGCAGACCTGACGGTTAAAAGTGAATTTGTTGGATATAATGACTCGGTAACAGAGTCGAAAATCCTGGCTATTGTTGTGGGTGATGAATTGGTAGATGTCGCCGGTGAAGGCGCAGAATGCCAAGTTATTCTTGATACAACACCGTTCTATGCTGAGAGCGGCGGACAAGTAAGTGACACGGGTGTGCTTACTGGGGGTTCAGTTACAGCTAAGGTAAAAGGACTCTTTAAAGCTCCACACGGCCAACACGTACATTTGGTAACTGTGGAAGCGGGAGAATTGAAAGTGGGCGAATCCGTTCGCGCGGAAGTGGATCGTGCGGACCGTGAAGATATCGTGAAGAACCACACAGCTACCCATTTATTGCACAAAGCGCTTAAAGAAGTTCTTGGCGGGCATGTTAATCAAGCGGGATCTTTAGTGGAAGGTGCTCGTTTGCGGTTTGACTTCTCCCATTTTGGAGCGATTACTCCAGAAGAATTGAGCGATATCGAACATCGCGTAAATGCACAAATCTGGCGCGGTCTAGATGTAGTGATTGAGAACAAGCCGATTGATGAAGCTAAAGCAATGGGAGCAATGGCACTCTTTGGTGAAAAATACGGTAATATCGTCCGTGTCGTTCAAGTGGGTGATTACAGCCTTGAGCTTTGCGGTGGTTGTCATGTATCCAACACGTCGCAAATCGGAATTTTCAAGCTGCTTAGCGAAAGTGGCATTGGTTCCGGAGTGCGCCGCATCGAAGCGGTTACCGGACGTTACGCTTACCAGTTCACTGAAAGTCAGCTAGATTTGCTCAAACAATCAGCAGGCCTTCTTAAGTCTTCTCTGAATGACGTTCCGAAACGGATCGAAGCGCTGCATAACCAGGTGCGTGAGCTTTCGCGTGAGAATGAGTCTTTGCAATCCAAGCTGAGTGCTACTTTTGCTGCTGAACTTACAAGCAGTGTGAAGACAGTTGGCGCAGGTACGCAGCTCCTGGCTGTTGCTGTTCAAGCAGGCAATATGGATGCTTTGCGTTCCACAGCGGATGAATTGAAATCCAAGCTTCCGGATGCAGTGCTTGTATTAGGTGCAGCGATGGATGATAAGGTAAACTTTGTAGTATCTGTACCGCAAGACCTGGTGAAGAAAGGTTTCCACGCTGGTAAACTCGTTAAAGAAATTGCAGCGGTTTGCGGCGGTGGTGGCGGTGGGCGTCCAGATATGGCGCAAGCCGGTGGTAAAGATGCTTCTAAGCTAAACGAAGCATTGGCAAAGGCTGAAGAATTGGTAGCTTCCTTAGCCTAAGTTAAAATTACGAAACCATTTCTCTAACTAAACGTATTACGAGAAAACATAGCGGTACTGAGAGTTTGATATCAGTACCGCTACTCTTTATTAGCAGGATGTTAGATATTCATGAATAATTGTGCTTGACAATAGCTTAAAAGCCAAAAATATCATAATTTTTGTAGAGAAAATGCCAAAAAAAGCGTTAATAACGGGCAGGATTTCCTCGTTGGGGCATGAATATGTTATGATAAAGGAAGCAAGCGAGCTGCACAGTAGCAACTTTGCGAAGCCGTCCCAAAAGGCGATTTTGCAGAAGGAAGGTGTCACAAATGGACTCCATGGACAAAACGGTCAAATTCAATGTGAAGGGCGACGAAAAGGAAGCTTCTCCCCAGGAAATATTGCTAGCAGTATACGATGCACTGGTGGAGAAAGAGTATCATCCGATCAATCAGATCGTAGGGTATCTTCTTTCCGGAGATCCGGCTTACATTCCGCGCCATAACAATGCGAGAAGTTTGGTCCGGAGAAAAGAACGTGATGAGCTGATTGAAGAGCTGGTTAGATTCTATCTCGTCAATCACAGGGTGGACAATCCGAAATGAAGAAGAAGTTAGGTTTAGATTACGGCGACCGTAGAATCGGTGTAGCCACAAGTGATGTTTTTGGCTGGACGGCACAAGCTCTTGAAACGATTGAGCGCCGAGGTACGGGTAATGAGTTCGAACGCATTCGTGAACTTGTTGCAGAGCACGAAATTGGAGAGATTGTAGTTGGTCTACCGAAGAATATGAACGGCTCAGTAGGACCCCGGGGCGAAATCTGTATAGAGTTCGCTGATAAGCTACGGGAAGAGTTAGAAATGCCCGTACACCTTTGGGATGAGCGTCTGACGACGGTATCCGCAGAGCGGGTGCTGATTGAAGGGGACGTCAGCCGGAAGAAACGCAAGGGGATTGTGGATAAAATGGCTGCAGCCCTGATTTTGCAAAATTTTTTGGATGCTAACAGTAAAAGGTGAGGGGTGCGAGGATATGACAAACGAACAGATTGGCCAAGAGGAAGAACCGGAAATTATCTATATTCCCGATGAGGAAGGTAATGAAGAGGAATTCGAGGTCATTATGAAGTTTGAGGTTGATGGCTCGGACGCTAAGTATATGATGGTGGTTCCGCTAGACTCCGAGGACGAGGAAACCGATGAGGTATACGCGTTCCGTTATGTGGAAGAAGGCGACGATCTTCAATTGTTCATGATCGATAATGACGAGGAGTGGGCGATTGTCGAAGAGACTTTCAACACACTGGTCGACGAGTTGGACGGAGGATCGGAGAATGACTGAGATATCCGCTGATCAAGCGGTATGGACTTCACGGCTTAAAGAAGCCTACGGAGAAACTGTAGAACTGGAAGATGAGCAAGGCAAATCTTCCATTTACGATATTATCGCCGAATTTGAAGTCGGTGATCGCGGATATGCAGTGCTGAAAGGCTCTGGCAAAGACGTGGAGTATGAAATCCTGCGTATCGTTGTCTCTTCTGACGGACTTCCGGAATTAGAGAGCATTATGGACGATGAAGAGTGGGAAGACATCTCTGAGCTATACGATGAGATGACTTTTCCAGCAGATGGCGCTGAATAAAACTTAAACATGTACGTTACATTTATGATGGGCACGGAAGAGGGCGGAGAATTCCGCGCTCTTTTTGCTTGAAATGCGAGCAATATCCTATATACATCAATCTAAGGAAATATATATTGAATTTTAGGCAATACACTTTTATACTTTATAGTCGGAAAGTGAGGAACCAGACTTGAAATCCGCAATCCGTACTGTGTTAATCATTATTCTTTTGCTGGTAGCAGCAGGAGGTGGGGGCGCATGGTACATTTGGAACGGGATGCAGCCGGTAGAGCCTGCAGGTCCTGCTGTAACATTTACGATAGAGAAGGGCATGGGAAGTGCGGAGATTGCTGATCTGCTTGAGCAAAATGGCATTATCCGTAAGAGTCTTTTTTTTAAGGGATACTTGAAATGGACTAAAGAAGGCTCTAGCTTCAAAGCAGGTACTTATATCGCTAAGCCCGGTGACAGCTATGATGAACTCATTGCAAGATTAAATGCAGGTGATGTAGTTAAGGAAGAAACTGTGGTCTTTACTATCCCCGAAGGATATACTGCTGAGCAGATCGCTAAGAAGCTCGCTGAAGCCTGGAATCAGGATGCGGCTGCTTTTCTTGAAATTATGGATACTGGTGCAGGTTTGAAGGGGATTGATATTCTGGGTATCCCGCAGGATAAGAATCTACGCCACCGTCTTGAAGGATATTTATTCCCCGAAACCTATGAACTGGCCAAAGATAGCACGCCCCAGGAAGTTGTAGAAGCGCTTTTGGATCAGTTCCAGAAGAAGCTCGATACGATTCCTAACTGGCAGCAAAAGCTAGAAACGCGTGGATTGTCTCTGCATGAACTGTTGACCGTAGCTTCGCTGGTTGAGCGGGAAGTTGTGGTGGATAGTGAACGTCCGCTTGTGGCTGGTGTTATTTATAACCGCCTAAAGAAAGAGCAGAAGCTGGAGATCGACGCTACCGTTCAATATTTACTCAATAAGCAGAAGGAAAGACTTTTGTATAAAGATCTGGAAGTTGATAGTCCATATAATACGTATAAGAATATTGGACTTCCTCCGGGACCTATTAGTAATCCGGGGCTGGAGTCCATTCAAGCGGCACTCGAACCAGAAGCTTCTGAATATTACTTCTATGTGACCAAAAAAGATGGTACACAGGGCCATTTATTTGCTAAGACCTACAAGGAACATTTAGCCAATATCGAAAAAAGTAAGCAAGAATCGAAATAAACTATTAAAATGAAGAGTGGTGCGGTTGAAATAACTGTACAAGTAGGAGGTACAACATGACTAACAAACCGGAATTGCTGGTGACGGCAGCGTCCTTGGAGGAAGCTGCTGCTCTGCTGGATGCCGGAGCAGATGCGTTGCTCATTGGGGATGACCGTTTCGGGATGCGGCTTGCTGGACATTTCTCTCTGGAGGATACAGCGACTGTCGTAGAAATGGCACATTCGCGAGGCTGCAAAGTGTATGCAAGCTTGGGTGGGCTGATGTCCAACCGTTTGCTGGATGAGCTTCCTGCCTATGTGAAGGCTTTAGGTGAGCTTGGCATTGATGGTGTTGAATTCGGGGATCCAGCAGTGTTAACTACAGTGAAGAAAGAAGCGCCAGCAATGAAGCTGCACTGGAATGCGGAAATGACTTCCACCAACTATGCGACCGCGAATTATTGGGGACGCAAGGGGGCTTCTCGCGTTGTGCTGGCCCGTGAGCTGAATATGGATGAAATGACGGAAATGGTTCCGCTTTTGGAGATTGAGGCACAGGTGCAGGTTCATGGAATGACCAATATATACCATTCAAAGCGGAAGCTTGTTGAAAGCTATATGTCACATCAAGGCCGTCCTAGTTATGGAGGAAGTCTCGGGAAGGAACGCGGACTATTTCTGATTGAGGAAGAACGAGATGACCAGAAATTCCCGATTTATGAAGACGAGAACGGCACTCATATTATGAGCTCGGATGATATTTGTATTTTGGAGGATCTGCATATTCTGATGGCTGCAGGTATACACAGCCTTAAGATTGAGGGACTCTTGAAATCGATAGCGTATAATGTAACGGTTGTGAAGACTTATCGTAAAGCTATAGATCTTTATGCGGCTGATCCGGAAGGTTATGCCTTCGATGAGGAATGGATGGATGTAATCAGAACGGTGCAGGACCCTGAACGGGAGTTAAGCTTCGGATTTTTCTATAAAGAGCAAGTATATTAAGTTTGATAAAAATAAAGAGGTTATAGGTCCCCACGAAGATTAGGTACAGCATTTATAGCATGTGACTTAGCTTTGTGGGCGATGGAGGGGAGAACAGGAATGGGAACCATGACAAAGCCGCAATATAAGGGCAAACGTTACCGTCTGGACAAACCGGAGCTCCTCGCTCCGGCTGGTAATTTGGAAAAATTGAAGTTCGCAGTACACTATGGTGCGGATGCTGTTTATATCGGAGGACAACAATACGGCTTGCGTTCCGGCGCAGATAATTTCAGCTTCGAGGAAATGCGCGAAGGTGTTGAATTCGCCAAGAAATATGGCGCTAAGGTATTTGTTGCAACAAACATTTATGCTCACAATGAAGATGTCGCGGGAATTGAAGAATACCTGCGTAACTTATATGAAGCTGGCATTGCTGCTATTATCGTAGCTGATCCAATCATTGTAGATACAGCACGCCGGTTAGTGCCTGGTCTTGAAGTGCATTTGAGTACACAGCAGTCTACGTTGAACTGGCAAGCGGTGTCCTTCTGGAAGGAAGAGGGGCTTCCGCGTGTTGTTTTGGGCCGTGAGACAAGCCTGGAAGAGATCGCTGAGATTAAAAAACATGTCGACATTGAAATCGAAAGCTTCATCCATGGTGCAATGTGTTCCTCGTATTCGGGTCGTTGTGTATTGTCCAACCATTTCACCGACCGTGATTCCAATCGCGGGGGCTGTTGCCAGTCTTGCCGCTGGAAATATGATTTGTTTGAGGATGCACGTCCGGAAGGGACTTGGGTGTCTGAGGAAGAGCAGGCTGAAGTGAAATCTCCAGCTCCTTTGCTTCCAGGGGTAACTCAGATTCCACTGCATCAGCAAGGAGATAATCCCTTCTCCATGGGCTCTAAGGATTTGTGTATGCTGGAAAGTATACCTGAACTGATTGAAGTGGGCATCGACAGCTTCAAGATCGAAGGACGAATGAAGTCAATCCACTATGTGGCTACTGTCGTTAATGCATATCGTAAAGCCATTGATGCTTATATGGCAGATCCGGAAGGGTATGAATTGAAGCAGGAATGGCTGGATGAGCTTAATAAAGCCGCTAACCGTCCGCTAAACACAGGATTCTTCTATGATACTCCGGATCATGAAGATCATATCTATGAGCCTGAAGAAAAAGCAGCTCCGTATGATTTTGCCGGACTTGTAATTGAATATGATGCTGAAAGTGGTACGGCACTAGTTCAACAGCGCAATCACTTTAAGCCAGGTCAGGAAGTAGAATTCTTTGGACCTAACGATACGTTCTTCAAGCAAACGGTTGGCGAAATATGGGATGAGAAAGGCAATTCGCTTGATGCTGCCCGTCATCCACTGCAACCTATTCGTATGAAGGTAGATCAACCGGTTGCATACTTTGATATGATGCGTAAGAAGAAGTTCTAATAAAAAACAGGGAAGCCTTTGGTCATCCAAGAGCCTCCCTGTTTTTCTTTTTGACAAAGCAAACAATAAGTTATATATATTAGGGATTAACAAATATCTCCAAGAGAGGAGGTGCAGCAAGCTATTTATTATGTTTAAACATACATAGGTTAAAAGTTGTAAAAAAAGTCTCGTAAAGCTAAGGAAAAAGACCTAATACGCCGATATATATATTGGTTAACGCTTTCATGCGTATTCTAATATTAGCGGGTAGGTGATCAAGATGGGGGATCCTGATCAAGATAGTATTAGTGAAAAGCATAATGAGAGAAGGTTTAGCATGAATAAAAAGAATAAGAAATCGGCGATCACAGGAAACAAGGAAACAAGCAAGATTGAAGGGGCAGTTAAGACGCCTAAGTTTAATTTGAAGAATGGGATAGATTTGCGGGGACAGATCAAAAGAGTTAATCCTATGGAATCTGTTGGCGTGAAGATATTCCTGATATTTTTGTGTGCAATTGTAATTGTGGTAATGGCACTTGGACTGCTATCTTATTCAAAAGCCAAGAAGACAATTAAGAACAACGTATCGGAAGCCTACCGTCAGACTATTATTCAGACCTCAGAGAAGTTAGATATTACTTTGAAACAGTACGAGAACTTGGCTTTACAGCTTTATTTTGATGCGCAGATGCAAGAAGATTTGAAGTCTTTAGTGACTGCACAATCTTCCTATGAGAAATTTGAAGCTACAAGCGCAGTAAGTAAAAAGTTGTCCAGTCAGATTACAACGGATTCTAATATTCTTAGTGTTTCTTTGATCCCGGAGTCGCCTGATCAAGACATTGTTACAAGTGGCAGTGGCGGCATTAAGTTAGATAACATAAGAGAACAAGAATGGTATAAGAAGATTGTCGACAACACTGCATCTTATGAATCCTACTATTCTAAAGGTGATGGTGATGCAGCCAAGAACATATGGTTCTCGACAGCTGTTCAAGGTGATGGAGACAAAAATATTGCTATGGCAAGATCTCTCAAAACCCTGGGCTCAGGTACAGGATACATAGTCATCCTTGTGTTGAAGAATACATTGCTGGAGGAATCATTCGCAAGTGTACAGCTGGGAGATGGCTCTCGAATTCAACTTGTCACTCCTGATGGAACCGTAGTAGCTTCTTCGGATTCAAAAGACGATGGTAAACCTTCAGAGTTCGCTTTTATTCAGGCAAGTAAAAAGGATAACAAAAGCTTGGATGAGAAGGATACAAACGGGAAAGAAATCCTTGCTGTCTTTAATCCAATGATCCGGGCGGATTGGAAGTTGGCAGGGGTAGTCCCAACAGATGAGCTAGTAAAAGAAGCACGTCCGATTCTGTTGACTACTTTTATTGCGGCTGCTGGTGCGGCTCTGCTAGCCATAGTAATCGGGATCTGGATGGTGCGTATGATTGCTCGCCCTCTAGCACGCTTGAAGGATCTTATGGTACAAGGTGCAGGTGGTGATCTAAGTGTACGTACAGAATATGTTTCTAAAGATGAAATTGGCCAGCTATCAGCTTCCTTTAACGTGATGATGGAGCGTATTACTGAGCTTGTATCGCAAACGACAGAAACCGCTCGGGATGTGCTGGAGACCGCTGGTGAGCTTGGTGAAGCCTCACGGAAGACAGCTATTTCTGCGAAGGAAATCGCAGCCGCTACGGAAGAAATTGCCGGTGGGGCAGGCAGTCTGGCGCTTGAAGCTGAACGAGGTAATGAGCTAACAGATGTGATTGCTACGCAAATGCAGACTGTAATATATGCCAACACTGAGATGGATGAAGCAGCACGTGGGGTTGGTGAAGCTAGTGCTCAAGGCGCTAAGCAATTAACTGACCTGCTGGATCAGACTAGCCGCACTGGAGAAAAAACAAGTGCACTTGTCGAACGTGTCAACCACCTGAAGGAGACAGTATTCTCCGTAATTAAGGTGTTGGATGTGATGAAGAGTATCACGCAACAGACGAATATCTTATCGTTAAATGCAACAATAGAAGCCGCTCGTGCAGGAGAAGCTGGTAAGGGCTTCATGGTAGTTGCGGGTGAAGTGCGGCAGCTTGCTGACCAATCGAAACAATCTATTGCCCTTGTTGCTGGAATTACGGATAAGATCATGGCGGAAATGAACGAAACGGAAGCTGTATTATCCGAAGTAGCACCACTGTTTAAAGAACAAGTAAGCTCCGTGAAGAGTACAAGTGATATCTTCCTGTCCGTAAAAGGACAGATGGATGAATTCATAACAAGCCTGGAATCGGTGACGACAGCGATCAGCAGTCTGAATCATTCGCAAGGTGTGTTGTCAGAGGCTATGGGGAACGTTAGCGCCGTAGCTGAGCAATCTTCAGCAACTTCCCAAGAAGTAGCTTCACTCAGTAATGAACAGCAAAATGTAAGTGATCAACTCGTTTCATTATCTGGCAAGCTGGAAAGTGCTTCAGGTCAATTGAAGGACAAGCTGTCATTATTCACTATAAAATGAGTGGATTCATCACTAATTTCTAAATTGTTTACCTAACAAAACCGCTTCTTCAACATGAAGAGGCGGTTTGTTGTTGTGTAATGAAGAACTACACCGTATAATAACTTTGTTAGGTATTTGTTATAATTTAATAACAAGTTAGGTAAAAAGTATTAAGGAGAAGGACCAAATGAAAGGTAGACGCATCTCTGGCTGGTGGTCCGTTATCGGGGACATGAGCATGGAACGCAAGCTGCTCCTCGTCTTTTTAATTATCATTACCCTCCCGCTATCCTTCATCAGTGTATTTACCTTCAAGAGCTACTCAGAATCTATTCAGGGGAACACCATTGCTTATTCTGAGAAATTAATCGATCAAATGATGGATGGAGTAGACGATTATATCGAAGATATGAAGCGTATTTCATCTATGCCCGCCTATGTGAATGATATCAAACAGAATTTAATACGTTCGAACAACTACCATGAGCAGAAAAAGATTATGGGAGGCGCAACTGGGAGTGCTGCTTTGTCGCCCGGTGATTTTGATCTTCTGTTGTCCATTCAACGGGGGATAGAGGGCAACATTTCGTTTATTAACAATATTAAGCGAGGTGCGAACTCGGTTTATATTTTTGACGCTTACGGAAATGGTTATTATTCTGCGAAGGATGGTGGCGTACGACTCGATCTCGAGCAAAGCTATAAATACTGGAGCCAGCAGACTAAGGATTCCAGCGGAGAAGCATTATTGTTCGGTACTCAAGCGTATACAAGTAATCTGCAGAGCACCCGATATGCTTTTACCGTTGTTCGCAAAATCGTGGATGGCTTGTTAAATCCAATCGGGCTGATTGCGGTTGAAGCGAATATTAGCAATTTGGAGAATCAAGTTAAGGAACTGGATAAAGTCACCCATGGGAAGTCGTTGATTGTGGATGAGAAGGGAATGGTCATCTACGACAGCGACAAGAAGCTGCTGGCCACAGATATTTCTGATTCAGACTTGTTCAAAAGAGTTGGAGGCATTTCTGGAAGCTTTTATGATACAGTCAACGGAAAAGAGCGGTTGAATATTTACTCTGGCTCTACCAAAACCAATTGGAAGGTAATTATCTCTATTCCTGTTGATGTACTGATGCGTGATGTGAAGCTGACCCGTAATACAACACTTGCTGCTACATTAAGTATCATAGTACTGGCGTTAATTATTTCGATTATTCTTTCCGTTGCCCTTACTAAATCGCTGACTCAAATGATTCAATTGATGAAAAAAGTTCAGGGCGGCGATCTGGATGTGATGTTCAGAGTTAAACGGCGTGACGAAATTGGTCTGCTGGGGCATCAATTTAATCGTATGTTAGCCCGAATCAGGCAGCTAATTCAGGATATTTACCGCATAGAAGAACAGAAAAAGGAAGCAGAGCTTCATGCGCTGCAGAGTCAAATCAATCCTCATTTTATCTATAACACACTGGAGTCCATCCGAATGACCGCCGAGCTGAATGATGATGTCGAAGCTGCGGATATGATCTCTATTCTGGGCAAACTGCTACGGTACAGTACAAGTGATCTGAGTGGCAATACGACATTGAAGCAAGAGCTTGGGTATGTGCGTAATTACGTCGAGCTGCTGAACTATCGTTATCCTAACCGTTTTTTACTGGATATCGATGTGCCGAAGTCGTTAGATAATTACTCTATTATCAAGCTGGTCTTCCAGCCTATCATTGAGAATGCAGCTTACCATGGCTTAGATGATAATAAGCCGCAAATGCATTTAAGCATCCGCTGCGAGATTACAGAGCAAATGCTGTTGTTTCATATTAAAGACGACGGGATCGGAATGGATGAGAAGACTTTGGAGAAATTGAATGATGGGCTGCAGAACGAAAGCCCTCCTAAGAAAAGCATTAACGGGGGGATAGGCATGAAAAATGTACAGCAGCGAGTGCGTCTTCATTATGGAGCGGCATTTGGGATCCAGGTATATAGTGAGCTTGGACGAGGGACCGATGTTATTTTGTCGCTGCCATTACTGGAGCAGGAATTAATTAGCTTACCTGAGTAACGAAATAAGAGGGGGCTGTCCGTTGAAGGGGTTGAAATTAGAATGGACTATGCGGACCATACTGTTACTTCTCTTAGTGTTATTGAGTAGTAGCTGTGCCAATAACAATAAGCAGACGGAATCCACTCCGCCTCCAGTTGGAGACGAGGTGAAGTCTGACTTGTCCGGCACCATAGTCATGATGACCAATCGAATAGATCTGATAGAGAACGGAACTTTTCAAGGATACGCGGACCAATTTAAACAGAGATACCCCGAAGCCAATGTGGAATTTGAAGGCTTGTCCAATTATGCAACGGATATTCTGGTACGGCTATCCACGAAAGATGCTGGTGATGTACTGTTGCTTCCGGTGAATCTTCCGTCAAAGGAGCTGGATTATTTTTTCGAACCGCTGGATGAAGAAACCGCCGCTAGTGAGCGTTTCACCTCTTTTGCTACGTATAACGGGAAACGTTATGGGCTGTCCACGGGGACTACTACGGTTGGGATTGTCTATAATAAAAAGGCATTCGAAAAAGCAGGAATAGCTACTGTTCCTAAGACGCTGGATGAATTCTACGAAGCTTGTGCGAAATTAAAACAAGCGGGTATTATCCCCCTATATATGAATTATGGAGCCGTCTGGCCTTTACGTGAATGGGGAAACAGTCTGGTTAACTATATGACAGGTAATCCAGAGTATCTAAATAATATGGTAAATGAGGATAGCCCGTGGCAGCTTGATAATGAGTGGGGGAAATCAATTTCCATTGCTCGAACCTTAATTGGTAAAGGCTATGTTGAAGATGAACTATTCTCGAACAATTGGGAGATATCGAAGACTAAGCTAGCTAAAGGTCAAGCAGGGATGTATTTACTGGGAAATTGGACGATTGGACAAGTCCTTGATGTGGGGGCTGCCCCGGATGATATTGGATTCTTCCCGTTTCCGTATGATAATAGCAGTGCTCATTATGCGCCGATCAATCCAGATTGGTTCATGGGGGTTAGTAAATATACCAAGAACAAAGAGCTTGCTATGGCGTGGTTGAATTTTTTTGTGAAGGAGACTTCCTATCGAGATGATTGGGGATTCCTTCCGGCAGATGGAAGCTTGAATCCCTCTATGTCGCAGTACCGTGAGTTTTTATCTTATAAGCCTAAGCTACTCGATGCTACTGTACAAAGTGATGCGTTCATCGAGCTGGCGAATAGAGCCAAAATGTCCTTTTGGTCCGGGGATTATATTCAGGAGTTACTGGCTGCGCCTGATTTACAAAAGGCTTTTGACGAATTAAATGCAAAATGGAAGGAAGCGCGGGCAGGAGCGCCACAAACTTCTCAGCCTTAAAGTTAGTACTACATAAATTTGATGACATTCTCTGGAGGGTTATATATGGCTAAAAAGGTCACCATGCAAAAAATCGCTGATCATCTCGGCGTATCCAAATTCGTTGTCTCCAAGTCACTTTCGGGTAAGGGCGGCGTTAATGAGACGACAAGAGAACGAGTGATTCAAGCGGCATCGCAGCTGGGTTATTTTACGCAGAAAAATGCTTTTGTCCAAGGCATAAAACGCACCCCCCCGGTAGGTGGCGGGGATCGGAATAAGCAATCCGTGCTGGTGTTAATGCCGAATATTCGTTCTCAGACGCAGGATTCCTTGTATTGGGGAAAAATTGTGGATGGTATTGCGATTGCGCTGGATCAGGAAGGGCTTGGGATGGTCATTATCTCCGAGAACCGTGCGGATAATTTCGTTAATATTTTGAATCCCAATGGAATCCTTGGTTTGATAGGTGTGGGCCAAATCTCTACTTCCTTGCTGCTTGAGGTACACCGTATTGGTTTGCCGATGGTGTTGATTGACCATGAAGATCCGCTAATTCCAAGTGATACCGTGTTTGCGAATAATGTGGATTCTATGGCTCGACTTACGAATCATTTGATGGGCACAGGCCATACCCAAATGCATTTTATCGGCAATATTGGATTCTCACGCAGTTTCCGCGACCGGTGGATTGGCTTCCGGAGTGCGCTGGAGGAGAGCGGAATAAGACTGCCTTTGGAAGATGATGCGAATCTTTTTCTGGAAGGGGTGGAGGAAGACTTATTTCAGGAGGATTTTAAAAACTGGGTGAATAAGCGTAAAAAAGCCAAAACACTCCCGACAGCCTTGGTTTGCGCTAACGACTCCACAGCCCTTTCGGTCAGTGACATCCTCAAGGAAGAAGGGTTTAATATTCCGGAGGATATCTCGGTTACTGGCTTTGATAATATTGAGGATGCCTTAAGAGGCGTTCCACCGCTTACAACTGTTCATGTTCCTAAAGAAGCGATGGGCCGAGCCGCAGTGGAGAAACTTCTGAGCCGTATTCATAATCCTTCTGCACCGCTTGAGAAAATCCTTATCGCAGCGGACATTGTTCATCGTGATTCCGTGGATAAGCCGCGAGACTAGAACCTTGTTGATTTAAAAAGTATATAAAAGCCATGGAATCTAGTTTTGCTTGAGTAAGGGGGAATTTAGTTATGACAGAACCAGTTGCCATCCCAAAGATTGATGGCGAACAGATTCAACTACGTGGTGTGCAAGCATCCGATCTGGAGGCTTATTATAATTTTTTGCTTGATGTTGAGATGGGGCAATTAACAGGATCGCAAGGAGATTTCTCTCGTGAGCAAACGGCAGCTTGGATTCGTAAGATTAGTGTTCCAGCCGAGGATCGTGTAGATCTTATGATTATAGTAAAGGACACGGGTGAGCTCATTGGAGAAGTGGTACTAAATGAAATAGATCCGGACAATTGTAGTGCAAATATCCGGATCGGCATTTGTGGGCATGAACATCGGGGTAAGGGTTACGGGACTGAAGCTATGACTCAAATGCTACGATATGGCTTTGAAACTATGAAGCTGCATCGCATCCATCTCGGTGTATATACTTTTAACCCCAGAGCCGTTCATGTCTATGAGAAGCTTGGTTTTCAACGCGACGGTGTGGAGCGGGATGCTCTTTATGTAAACGGAGAGTTTCATAACATGATTCTGATGTCCATGCTTGAGGATGAGTTCCGCAGTTTGTACAATTAAAAAAAGTGAATCTAGGGTAAGGAAGATTGTAAGTAACTTCCTCACCAGATTCACTATGAATATTAGTCTGTAATGTTTCCAGCCATTTTGAGGCGTTTGGCAATTTCTTTAAAGTCTTCGGGGGAGATTCCGGGAGCGAATTCCTCTTCGACTGCCGGAGCAACGGGGATCGGAAAGCCTTTAGGGGATCCTTGAATAACTTCAAGCGGAAGATTATCCTCTGGGTGGGTTCCCTTCCAAATCTGATCGATGGCGCCGAAGTCACTTTCACTCCAGGTGTATAGCTTGGTATGCACGCCTTTTTCTTCATATTTTTTTGCTTCGCTGAATGATTTATTATTTAACGAAGGAATCGGCACGAGCTTAGTTACATTAACACCTGTTGCCACTTCGATGGCTTTGGCATAAGCGACCACGTGGACACCACCACGGACTAAAAGGAATCCGACTACAGCGCGTGCAGCTGGATGGTCTGTCATTTCGTAGACCTTCATTTTATGTGTTCTGGCTCCGCATTCGAGGAAGAAGTTATGTAGCAGATCTTCCACTAGGTTGCCGCTATTAAAGACGTTTGCTCCGGTCCACGGGTTCCCCGTTGAATCAAAAGGCATAGCCCCTTGTGCACCAGCCAGAAAGTGATAGGATAGACGCGCATCTTTTGCGGACCCTAGAGGGGTGGAATCGGGCTCTTTATAACTTGTTGACCCTCGAAGACATTTGTTGATGGCATGCGAAACCAGCTCGACATGGCCAAGCTCTTCCGCTGTTATGCTCATCACCAAATCATAAAAAGGCTTCAGCTTGTCTTTTGAACGGAAATTAAAGGATTGAAAGAGGTAATTGTTAAGGGTCGACATTTCTCCGAACTTTCCGCCAAGTAATTCCTGAACAGCGGCAGCAGCATTGGGATCGGGCTTCTCAACTTCAGGAATCTCAATCATGATTTCATCCATACGTTTGAACATTAATATCTCAGCCTCCTTGGAGTTAGGGGTTACTGACCTATTTTGAGCTTAATCTATAGGAATTACTCATGAATGGGCTGAAAAGTATGGATGTGCGTCATGTAAAAGGCTTTTTGTGTCGAAAAGGCAAACGGCAAATACTATCAAATACGCAATCAAATACGCATAGTAACCCGCTAACGGACACAGCAGACCCTATATGCAGTATTATCCGATATTTATAATGCTAACGGACTCCAGCGCAGCTATCGGCCTAGAAAACGCCCCAAATGGGACTCTTTTCAGCGAATAATGCCCCTGGAGTCCGAAAACTTACTTTGAAGGCTAAATACATGCGAATAGCGTCATCTGAGTCCTTAAGTTACTCTGGATGATTGATATTCGCTTGAAGCAAACAGTGAATGATCAAAACGCAGAGCAGCGATCCTCCTAATATAGGAGAATCGCTGCTCTGTTGATTTTTAGGGTTTATGAACTTTTTTTACAATGCTAAATTACGATCAATAAGAGCAATACGTTGCTGTACACAAGCATAAGAGCGAAGGGGATCCTCTGGAGTGTTCAGCACATAATCTAACATTTGGTCAACGGTAGTTGTAGCCACATGGATACGAGTGTCGGAGGAGGCGTAGTAAATATAGATTTCACCGTTATCAAGTGCAATCACGCCATTACAGAACACGACATTGGAGACATCGCCGACACGTTCTTCACCGTCTGGTGCGATGAAATGACCACCAGGTGAATGAGTAACTTTGTTTGGCTCATCCAGGTCAGACAAGAAAGCATATAGCACGTATCGGAGTCCAGCAGCTGTGTTGCGTACACCATGAGCAATATGCAGCCAACCTTTTGCAGTTTTGATTGGAGCTGGACCTTGGCCATTTTTAACTTCTTTGATGGTATGGTAGTAGCGTTCGTCCATGATAGTCTCGCTGGTAATTACGGCATCTTCAATTGTATCCGAGAGTCCCCAGCCAATACCGCCACCGGAACCTGCATCGATAAAGCCATCTTGTGGGCGAGTGTAGAAAGCGTATTTTCCATCTACAAATTCAGGGTGGAGCACGACATTACGCTGCTGAGCAGAGCCTGTTTTGAGATCCGCCAGACGTTCCCAGGTCTTCAGATCTTTGGTGCGAACAATACCACACTGTGCTACTGCGCTAGAAAGGTCACCCTGTGGGGCTTCTGGATCTTTGCGTTCTGTACAGAAGAGGCCGTAGATCCAGCCATCTTCATGGCTTACGAGGCGCATGTCGTAGACGTTGATATCAGGAACTTCTGTCTCCGGCAGCACAACTGGATGATCCCAGAAGCGGAAGCCGTCTACGCCATTGTCGCTTTCTGCTACAGCGAAAAAAGATTTTCGGTCATTGCCTTCAACGCGAGCAACAAGATAGAATTTGCCATTCAGTGCAATAGCACCCGGGTTGAAGACGCCGTTGACGCCAATTCTTTCGGCAAAATAAGGGTTGGTATCTGGGTTAAAATCATAACGCCAGATTAAAGGCGCATGCTCAGCAGTTAGCAGTGGATGAGCATATCGGTCATAAATACCGTTTCCATAAGGAAGCTTTTCGTTCTTGCGAGCGATCAGGGCTTCATAACGTCCTGTTAATTGTTGTTTGCGTTCTTGGAATAATGATGACATTAGACAGTCTCCTTTATAGTTGATTTCAGTCGTGCGATCATTTCGAAGCAGGCTCTGCTGTTATGATAAGGACATTTCCAGGCGCTAACCTTTGATCCGTGAGGCAGGGGCTGAAGGTTCTCGTCCACGCCCCAGTACCATTCACCCAGCTTGTGATCCACCATGTATTTATCGATAAAAGTCCAGGAGGCTTGGGCAGCCTCATTAAATTTGCTGTTACCAGTCAGCTGATAAGCATTATAGAATCCAACAACCGCCTCAGCTTGCGGCCACCAATCTTTATCTTTGCTCAGCAGCCCGCTTGGGTCAGCTTCATTCCATATCCCTCCATCGCTATCAATACCTTCCGCAAGAACGGCTTCTGCCATGGAGACAGCGACTGTTCGCACACGCTGCAGCAGCTGCTCTTCTCCAAGGGTTTCAGCAGCTTCCACCAGCAGCCAGCTTCCTTCGATGTCATGTCCGTAGGAGATAATATCTGATTTCACATTCCATGCCTCATCTAAGAAAAGATGAAAATGCTGGCCTTCCTGATCAATGATATGATCCAGCATCGTTTCGATTAGCTCAGTTAGCGTGCTCTTTAGTTCCTCCGACTTCCATACTCGATAGAGACCGGTATACGCTTCCAGAACATGCAGATGGGTATTCATAGATTTTTTTTCATTCATATCTTTGCTGCTGAGACTGAGGTTATCAGTGATTTGCCATTCCCGTGATAAAGCTTCGACATAACCTTTATAAATAGAATCATAGCCGTATTTTTCAACTAGCTGGAATAATTGAATCGCATCCTCTAAGACTTCTGGACGTCCGGTCGCATGGTAGAATTCAGCCAGTGCGTAGATAGCAAAGGATTGGCCATAGATCTGCTTTTTCTCTTGAGAAGGTCTGCCCTCAGCATCCACCATCCAGTATAATCCGCCATACTCTTTATCAATGAAGTGTTCCATCAGGTAGGTATAAGCACGTTCTGCCATCGCCAGATATTCCGGTTTACCGTAGATCCGGTAAGCGCTCGCAAAGGACCAAAGAATCCGGGCATTAAGCACAAGGCTTTTCTCTGCGTTAGGAGTAATGTTCAGCTGATTGTCGATTTCACCTATAAAACCGCCGTTCACTTCGTCCTTCGTCTGTTTCATCCAAAAACTAAGAATATTATCCTGCAGTTCATCCTCAAGTTGGGTCAACCATAATTCTGGTGAATTAATCATTGTAATCAGTCACTCCTCACATTATTTGGTGATTTTTGAGGTGAAATATTCGTTGATGATCCCAGCGGCTTGCTTACCGTACATACAGTAATCATCATTCTGTGCTGCTTCTTCAATTGGATAAAGATGAGTAGGCCAATCCCAGAGCATAAAGCCCTGAACCCAATCTCTGTGCTCACAGCCTTGAAACATTGCCTGATAGAATTTACTTTGTTCTTCTTGACTTGGTTCGCCCTTTAAAGTCCAATCATTGGGAATCGCAGCGCTCCCGCTCCGGCTTGGGCAACCTGCTTCCATGAAAAAGAACGGCTTATTCTGTGAGCGCACCACTTGCTCAATCCGGTCCAGCTGAGCCTCCCAATCACTAGCTGGATAATACCCACTTGAAGAAATCACATCGAGCGCATCCCACCAGGTTACGTTATCCTCCTGATACTTATCGCAATTATAAGTAAGAATACCTGAGTAGACCTTCCGCACCTCGGCAATAAGCGAACGCCATTCGGTTTCGCGTCTATCCGTCTGTACAAGCTCACAGCCAATACAGAACATTTCACAGCCTGTTTCCTCAGCGATAGCGGCATAGTGCAGAATAAATTTAGTATAAGAGCTGAACCACTCAGACCATTTAGGCTCGCAAGGGACATCCTTATCAAAAAAGTTAATATGGGCACGCCAAGTTCCGTCAGCACAATTAACAATCGGCTTCAGGCATACTTTTAGCTGCAGTGACTTCGCTTTGCTGATAGCCCATTTCACTTCTTCGTCGCTAACGGTTGGAGCCTCCCAGTAGGGAATTTCCGTAGAATGAGCGGTAGCTTGAAGCGCGCTGAGCGCAATGGCCGTCCAGTTCGCTCCGGTGACAGAGGACATTAATTCCAGCGAACACTCAGCTTCTTCTGTTGTCCATGAACCACGTCTACCCGAGAAACCCCAGGTTACGCCTGCAATGTATTCGTTGTTTAACATCATCGAGAATCCTCACTTTACACACAAAAATAGAAAAATTAGCAATCTTCATTTTGTTAGATAGTTATTATTGTTTTGTTAGTTTATAATAACAACTTAATTTAGTTATATACTTTTTCGCAGATGATTTCAAGGACAATTTGTAGTTGAAGCTGGGAAATTTGAATAACTTTAGTTATAGTAAATATAAGACTATAAAAGGGCGCAATCGTACATTGACGTAATACATGGGGAGATACTATTCGTGATGATAGCGCAATCATAATAACTGGCGGATACAACTGGAGGGAATTACTCAAATGATAAATGTTATGATTGCGGACGACGAGGAAGTCATTCGCAGGGGGCTCGAAAAAATCACATCCAGAATGGAAATAGACGTACATGTAATTGGATCTTACGGCAACGGGTTGGAAGCCTGGGAACATTTAGAAAAGTTATCCCGGGAGGATATAGATCTGCTTATTACAGATATCAAAATGCCTAGAATGGATGGTTTTAAGCTGATTGAACAGGCTAGAGACCATATGGAGGATATCCCTATTGCTGTCCTTAGCGGTTTTAGTGAATTTGAATATGCCCGTCGAGCGATCCGTCATGGGGTGATGGATTATTTGCTTAAACCGATTGATAAGACTCAGCTATATGAACTGCTTAAGAGAGTAGAGGATGTAAAGAAAAAGACCGTGACGGAGCATGAGGAGATTTTCTCACAAGCTGCGGATGGGGGAGAACATTATGTAGTTGAGCAGACAAAAAGTATTCTGGAGAGAGAGTATGATCAGAACTTCGAGCTTGAACGCCTAGCGGAGATGGTGGGCATGAATGCGAGTTATCTCAGCCGTTTGTTTAAATTAAAGACGGGGCAGACGATCACAGACTATCTGATTCGGATTAGAATTTCTAAAGCAAAGGAACTGTTAATGGAGCATCCTGACCTGAAAAATTATGAAATTGCCGAGAAGGTGGGTTATAGCGATCCGGTATATTTTAATAAATTGTTCAAGAAAATGTGTGGTATGACACCTAAGGATTATAAAAGCGGCTGTAAATTCCCGAAAATTGAACGTGAGTTTTAGGCATATATAGGAAGTTATTTATTAGGAGGGCGAAAAGCTCTCTTTTTTTGTGGATATTTTTATAAATTAGATAACAAAATTGTTATAAGTAAAACAAAAATAACAAATACAAGACCAGAAAAAGCAATTGAAACCATCGTTTTGCGTCGAAAATAGATTTATAATGGGTTTGTAAGCGATATCATCACTTGTTTTCAAGAGTAATTCAGATAATCCGGTATTAATGGCTACTCTTTCAAGTTATGAGTGATGATAAAAGTTATTATTTTTGTTATTTACCTAAAACTAGAGTTGAATTGAAGAGAGGGGTCGTAACAGCATGAAAAAAGGCAAAACAATGATGGGCTTGATGGCACTAACACTTGTGGCGGGATTGTTTAGCGGTTGTTCCTCAAACAACAACACTAACAATGAAGCTGCTAAAAACACAGGAAACAATGGTTCTTCAGCAGAGGCAACTGCTCCAGCTGATGGTACAGCAGCCAAGGATATCAAAGGGGATATCACAGTCATAACGCAAAGAACAGATATTGTTGATACCGTATTCAAAGAGTATGCGGCTAAATTTAATGAGAAATATCCTGATGTAAAGGTAAACTTTGAAGCGCTCGCTACTTACGAAGATCAAATTAAAATTCGTATGAGCACTAGTGATTATGGCGACGTTCTTTTGTTACCTACTAGCATAGCTGTAAAAGATATTCCTGATTTCTTCGAACCCCTTGGCAAGCTTGAAGAAATGAGCAAACAATACACAGGGTTGGAAGAACGTGCAGTAGACGGAGTTGCCTATGGTATTCCGATGACCATCAACTTTAACGGGATTATCTATAACAAACAAGTCTTCAAAGATGCCGGAATTACAGAGGTTCCCAAAACCCCTGAACAATTCTTGACTGCTCTGCAGACTATTAAAGACAAAACACAAGCTGTTCCTCTTTACACAAATTACGCAGCAGGCTGGACATTGACACAATGGGAAGCGGATCTGGCTACAGTAGCTGGTGACCGTGATTATGTGAACATTGCTCAAGTGGCTAGCGACGACAACTATGTAGCGGGTCAACCACACTATGAATTGTACAAAATTCTGTACGATGCAGCACAAAAAGGTTTGATTGAAGAAGATCCAACTACAACAGACTGGGAATCTTCCAAAGCTGATCTGGCCAACGGAAAAATTGGGACTATGGTGCTTGGATCTTGGGCAATTGGGCAAATCAAAGGCCTGGCTACAAATCCAGACGATGTTGGATTTATGCCTTTCCCAACCAATGCGGATAAAATCCTTGTGCCGCTTGCTGGGGACTACAATCTGGGTGTCAGCGTGCACAGTAAAAACAAAGAAGCTGCTAGAGCTTGGGTGGATTGGTTCATCAACGAATCTAACTATCCTACAACTGAAGGCGGCGGTATGAGCCCGGCTATCGGTGCAGAGCTTCCAGAAATCCTGAAACAATATGAAGGTACAGATGTAACCTTTGATACTCTTGCTCCTGCTAAAGCTGGCGAAGAAGGCTGGTCTGATGAAATCGACAAACAAGCTGAGATCGGTGCTTGGCAGCCAGACTTCAAGAAACGGATTATTGAAGCAGCGATTGGCAACAGAAAAGAATCCTATGATGACATCATGAAAGACCTGAACGACAAGTGGAAAGCCGCTCGCGCTAAAGTCACAGCACAGTAACAACTATAAGCTTCTTAGATGCTATAGGCGGTAGTGAATGTGGGAGGGGATATGCTAACAAGCATTTCCCCCTTCACATTTAAACGAGTCTTAAATAAATGAGGATGCTTTTTCTGGAGGTGTATCGGGTGTTTAAGTTTTCAAATTTGAGCTATAAAAATCAAAGAATCGCTATCATCATCTTATTCTCATTAGTGCCGATATTGTTGCTGCTCACATTCGCTTATTATCCAGTCATCAGTATGTTTCGGTACAGCTTCACCAGTTGGAATGGATTGAGCAAAAATATGGAATATGTCGGTTTAGAAAACTACAAGACCATTTTTACGAAACCTGAGTATTTTTCTGTGTTTAAGGTCAGTTTGTATTATTTCTTTACCACCTTTATTCAGATGGCACTTGCCTTGTATTTTGCAACCATCTTGAGCTTTAGTGTTCGCATGAAAAACTTGTTTAAAGGGATTTTGTTCTTCCCGACCTTGCTAAACGGTGTAGCAATCGGTTTTATCTTCCTGTTCTTTTTCAAACCAGATGGAACGTTAGATACGATTCTCAATCTGATTGGGCTTGGCAGTCTGCAGCAGAAGTGGCTTCTAAATCCTAATTTGATTAACTTCTCGCTCGCAGGTGCGTCACTGTGGAGATACATGGGAATGAACTTCCTGATTTTCCTCGGAGCTATTTCTTCTATTGGTAAGGATATCTATGAGGCCGCTGAAATTGACGGTGCAAACAGATGGCATCAGTTTATGCATATTATTTTGCCAAGCATTAAACGTATTCTGCAATTGAACTTGATTCTTGCGGTTAGTGGCGCCATTGGGGTATTCGAAATTCCATACGTCATGACAGGCGGATCTAACGGAAGTAGTACATTCGTAATTCAGACGGTCGATGTAGCTTTCAAATACAGCAAGGTTGGTTTGGCATCGGCGATGGCCGTGGTATTGCTGGGTATTGTTATCATCGTTACTATTTTGCAGCGCGTTCTGATCAAGGAGGAGAAATAAACTATGCATTCTGTAAAATATACCACTGCTAGTATATTCAAATATCTCACCTTGATTTTGGGAGCACTTGTAGCTTTGATACCTATCGTGGTCGTGTTTTTCGCTTCATTAAAAACCGGAGCCGAATATGCTTCTACCGGACCGTTAACGCTGCCAGAGAATTGGTTGAATTTCTCCAACTACACTAAGGCTTTTGTAGACGGAAAAATGCTGCTCGGTTTTAAAAATACTGTCATTATCGTTGTGATTTCTATTGCGGGTGCTACGTTGACGGGTTCGATGATGGCTTATATTTTATCGCGCTTCAAATTTAAAGGCAGTAAGATCCTAATTAGTATGTTCCTGATTGCCACCCTGATTCCAGGTGTAACTACACAAGTAGCTACTTTCCAAATCATCAATCACTTGGGATTATTTAATACCAGATGGGCACCAATCGTTATGTACTTGGGCACGGATATTATCGCTGTTTATATCTTCATGCAGTTTTTGGACTCGATCTCCGAGTCACTGGATGAATCCGCGATGCTGGACGGAGCTTCGTATTGGACAATTTATTGGAGAATTATTTTGCCACTGTTGAAGCCGGCGATTGTAACTGTAGTGATCGTGAAGGGTGTTAATATTTATAACGATTTTTACACCCCTTTCCTTTATATGCCGAAAACAGATCTGCAAACGATCTCCACAGCACTCTTTAAGTTTAAAGGTCCATATGGATCGCAGTGGGAAGTAATATGTGCGGCGATTATGATCGCAATTATACCGACATTGGTTGTGTTTACCGCCTTGCAAAAATATATCTACAATGGTTTTTCACAAGGTTCTGTAAAGTGAGCTCGACAGTAAATTTAATAACAGTACTAGATAAAATAGCATACTGAAAAGTTGCATACATTTGGAGGGAAAACTAATGAGTGAAGTAAAATTGGTTGGAGCAAGTGCAATTAACATCCCGAACATGCCTTGGCAAGAAAAGCCTGCTGGCTACGAAAATCCGATTTGGAGACATAATGATAACCCGGTTATCAAAAGAAATCCTGCAAAAGGTGTAGCCCGTATTTTCAATAGTGCGGTTGCTGCGTATGAAGGCAGTTTTATTGGTGTATTTCGTGTAGAAGATAACACTACTCGTCCGCATCTGCGTATGGGACATAGTGTGGATGGTTTGGATTGGAAAATCGATGATGAGCCGATCCGATTTATAGATGAAGAAGGTAATGCTTATCAGCCGCGTTATGCTTACGATCCGCGTCTGGTGAAGGTTGAAGATACATTTTATATTATCTGGTGTACAGATTTCTACGGAGCAGCTATTGGGGTAGCAAAAACACAAGATTTCAAAACATTTATCAGCTTGGAAAACCCATTCCTGCCATTCAACCGGAACGGTGTACTGTTCCCTAGAAAAATCAACAACAACTTCGTGATGTTGTCCCGTCCAAGTGACAGTGGCCATACGCCATTTGGTGATGTATTCCTTAGTGAAAGCCCTGACTTCGTATATTGGGGAAAACACCGCCATGTAATGACCAAGGGTGGTCAAGGCTGGTGGCAAAGTGTCAAAATTGGTGGCGGACCAGCGCCGATTGAAACTACTGAAGGCTGGTTGATGTTCTACCATGGCGTAACTGGAACGTGCAATGGTCTTGTGTATAGTATGGGAGCGGTTATTTTGGACATCAATGAGCCCTCGAAAGTAAAATATCGCTCGAAGAACTTTGTATTAACGCCAGAAGAATGGTACGAGGAAAGAGGTTTTGTGAATAACGTACTGTTCCCATGTGCTACTCTGCATGATGCAGAAACCGGCCGTATCGCCATCTATTATGGCGCGGCTGATACTTATGTAGGCGTTGCTTATACAACGGTTGATGAAATCGTCAACTATGTCATCGAAACCCATGAAGAGGTTGGCGATGATGCAGGTTTAGGCAAAATCTAATTGGACTTAATAACCTATATTTTCAGTGAGCTTGCTAGAGTTCCGGAGAATTGCGTAGCGTAGAGTTCGCAAGAAGTGTGTTGGGTTTGGTGTGTTGAATGTTGTTGGGTGTGCTCAGTGCGGAGTTTGCCTTGTGCGACCTCCGTGTTCTGTTGCAGAATGTACAACAGAACGACACATTATCGCCTGTAATAGATAAGTAGCAGGCGAGGGGGAAATTCGGCTCTGTTGGCGATTCTGATCACTCTGTTGTTTAGTCACTCTGTTGTTTAGTCACTCTGTGGCTTGGTCACTCTATGGCTCTGACGTAAATAGTTGCACTATGTGCACTTAAACTAACATTTCTTTGTTTACTAGGCGATATAATTGCACTTCGTGCAACTATATCAGCGAAGTAACCACCAAAAGCTCCTTTTACCGTTTTTTAGTTGTACAAAGTGCAACTAAGATTAGAAACAAATATATTTCAGCTGTAATAGCTGCACAAAGTGCAACTATCCAGTCGCAAACTGTTACTGTGCCGATTATAAAGAAGTTAATAGGCAAAATGGAAATGTGGGTGTTGTGAAGGCAATAAGAAGGTAGTAGGTACGTGGAATGTGATTAGTTGTGGAGGTAATAAGAAGGTAGTAGGTACGTGGAATGTGATTAGTTGTGAAGGCAATAAGAAGATAGCGGATAAGTGGAATGTGAGTGGTTGTAGAGGTAATAAGAAGGTAGTAGGTACGTGGAATATGATTAGTTGTGGAGGTAATAGGCAAGCAGCGAGTGAGTGGTGAATGTGGCTCTGTTGGCGCTTCTGCTACTCTGTTGCTTAGTTACTCTATGGCTTGGTTACTCTATGGCTCTGACGTAAATAGTTGCACTATGTGCACTTAAACTAACTATACCTAAGGTGCTAAGCGATATAATTGCACTTCGTGCAACTATATCAGCGAAGTAACCACCAAAAGCTCCTTTTACCGTTTTTTAGTTGTACAAAGTGCAACTAAAAGGGAAAAAACACATATTCAGCTATAATAGCTGCACAAAGTACAACTATCCAGCCAGAAGCTGTTACTGTGCCGATTATAAAGAAGTTAATAGGCAAGATGGAAAATGTGGGTGTTGTGACGGCAATAGGAAGGTAGCGTGCAAGTGGAATGTGAGTGGTTGTGGAGGTAATAAGAAGGTAGTAGGTACGTGGAATGTGATTAGTTGTGAAGGCAATAAGAAGGTAGCGGATAAGTGGAATGTGAGTGGTTGTAGAGGTAATAAGAAGGTAGTAGGTACGTGGAATATGATTAGTTGTGGAGGTAATAGGCAAACAGCGAGTGAGTGGTGAATGTGGCTCTGTTGGCGTTTCTGCTACTCTGTTGCTTAGTTACTCTATGGCTCAGACGTAAATAGTTGCACTCTGTGCACTTAAACTAACTATACCTAAGGTGCTAAGCGATATAATTGCACTTCGTGCAACTATATCAGCGAAGTAACCACCAAAAGCTCCTTTTACCGTTTTTTAGTTGTACAAAGTGCAACTAGGAGGGAAAACACACATATTCAACTGTAATAGCTGCACAAAGTGCAACTATCCAGCCTCGGAGCTGCAATTAAACTATTCAGTCGCAGAAAACCCAACTATCCGATCTCACTATCCCATCTCACTATCCCATCGCAACTACCCCATCGTAGATATCCATACATCAACGGAAAACCCATATTGGGTTTTCCGTTTCTATCTAGCATAGTAACTGTAACGAACTTCGCGGTTACGAACAGCAAGCGAACAATTTCGTTACATAACTTAAGGAGGAATAATATTTTGGGAAGCGACATGAATTTGTCACAGTTAAAGGAATATAACGGAAGTAGTCCAAAACCGGATGATTTCGAGCAGTTTTGGGAGAGGGCATTGCGTGATCTGGATGCACAGCCGCTGGATTATGAACTGGAACCAGCGGAGTTTGTCAGTGAACTTGCGGAATGTTTTCATTTGTATTTTACCGGAGTTGGCGGTGCAAGAATCCATTGCAAATATGTAAGACCGAAGAACAGCGTACATAAAAAAGGTCCCGGTGTAGTGATGTTCCATGGATACTCTTGTGACAGCGGGGATTGGATGGAGAAGGTGGCATATGCTGCTCACGGGATTAGCGTCCTGGCGATGGATTGTCGCGGCCAGGGTGGCCTCTCCGAAGATAACCTTACCGTAAAAGGGACTACGATACGCGGACATATCATTCGAGGGATGGATGATCCTAATCCTGATAACCTTTATTATCGCAATGTGTTTTTGGATACGGCACAGACTGCCCGAGTTCTGATGTCTATGGATGAAGTTGATCCTGAACGTGTAGGTGCCTTTGGACTATCTCAAGGTGGAGCGCTGACTGTGGCTTGTGCAGCATTAGAGCCTCGCATAAAAATAGCCCTGCCTGTATATCCCTTCCTTTCAGATTATAAACGTGCTTGGGAGCTGGATATTACCACCTCAGCTTATGAGGAGATCAACTATTATTTCCGTTTTTTTGATCCCCATCATTTGCGTGAGGATGAGATTTTTAATAGGCTCGGTTATATCGATATTCAGAATCTTGCCGAAAGAATACAGGCTAAAGTACTGTGGGTTACCGGGTTATCCGATACGATTTGTCCACCTTCAACTCAATTTGCCGCATACAATAAAATACTAGCGTCCAAAGAGCTTATGGTTTATTATGAGTACGGTCATGAGTATTTACCATATCTTGCCGATCGGGCGTTGGAATTGTTCATGACCTTGTAAGAGATAAGCCAGCAGGCATAACTGAAGACAACGGTGGTGAACAATTGATGAAGTCGCAAGTAAAAAAAGAAAAGGCGCATTTCCAGCTGCACCCTGCCAAATCGATTGGGGTGCGGCTTTTTCTCATCTTCTTCATCTCAACAATGGTACTCGTTCTCTCACTTGGCTACATTTCCTATTCCGTAGCTGAGCAAACGATCGAGAATAACGCGCTGTCAGCCAATCAACAGACAGTCGTCCAAGCTGCAGAGAAGTTTGATGTTGAATTATTGCGTTATGAGGATGGCCTAGGAAGAATTCTTTACAACAGTGAGATTCAGGATGCACTCAAACAAGGGAATAATCCCACTACAAGTAATGAGGAGCGTAATTTGCAGTCCAACCAGATTAGCGCCGAGCTAAATGCCTGGCTGACCGCATCAAAGGGGGTAGAAGCTGTATACCTCATCCCGATGAATCAGGAAGTCCCTACTTCGTCAGCGGGATCAAAAGACAGCGCTTTTATCAAAGAATTCAGAGAGTCCTCATGGTTCAAGCAGCTTGAGGAGCAACCACAAACATTGTGGATTCCCCGAACAGAACAGGGGCAAGCCGGAAATACTTCGGGTATGTTTCATTTGGCACAATCGATAGCTGGGGATACACAAAGCCCGGGATACATAATTATCTGTGATATTAGAATTAGTGAATTAGAAAATCAGCTTCGTAAAGTTGATCTCGGACCCAGCTCTTACATGCAATTGCTGACGGATAAGGATGAATTGATCGCATCGTCCCAGCAAGTGGGAACAGATACTTATCTCAGTCTGGGAGGGACTCTTCTTCATGGTTTGGAGCATGAGGCTGGATCATTGCCAACGAAGGATGAGAAAGGAAAATCCATTCTGGCTGTGTACGGGACGATGGAAAGCTCCAGCTGGAGATTGCTTGGTGTTGTTCCGGCTGAGAATCTTACGAAAGACGCACTTCGTATTCTAAAAACTACATATATTATTGTTGCGGTGGCTGCTATTGTCGCCATTCTAATTGGTTACTGGATGTACAGAATGGTATCTAAGCCCTTGACCCGACTTAAGGATCTAATGTCTCAAGGGGCAGATGGAAATCTTGGAGTACGTACGGATATTACCTCACGAGATGAAATTGGTCAGTTATCGGGTTCCTTTAATAGGATGATGGAACGGATCACAGAACTGGTAATCCATACTAATGAAACCGCGAGGAAGGTAATGGAAACTGCCGATGAACTTAGTAGAGTATCGCGTAAGACAGCGATGGCAGCCAAAGAGATTGCCGCAGCAACAGAAGAAATTGCCGGAGGTTCAGGCAGCCTAGCTTTGGAGGCGGACCAGGGTAACGAGCTTACGGGGCAAATTTCGGTGCAAATGAACAAAGTGAACTCAGCTACGCATGAGATGGATCATACCGCACATAGTATCGGCGTGCTTAGTGAAGAAGGTTTTAATGAGTTAAAAGAGCTGCTTGGCAAGACCAATAAGACGGGCGATATGACGAATAAGCTTGTGCTGAAAGTGAATGAGCTGCAAGACACCACATCATCAGTGATGAAGGTGCTTGATGTTATGCAGAATATTACACAGCAGACGAATATTTTGTCTCTAAATGCAACGATAGAAGCGGCAAGGGCAGGGGAGTCCGGCCGTGGATTTATGGTAGTGGCCGATGAAATACGCCAGCTTGCAGATCAGTCCAAAGAATCCATTGCTGTGGTGGCTAATATAACTGACACCATTATGAAGGATATGAACGAGACCGTAGGTGTTCTCTCGGAAGTAGCCCCTCTTTTTAATCAGCAGGTGACTTCAGTGGAGAGCACTAGCGATATCTTCGTATCTGTACAGGATCAGATGCGTCATTTTATTACACGCTTGGAATCTGTTGCTTTATCGATGGATAGCTTGAGCCAATCCCAGAAGGTGCTGTCAAATTCGATGGGCAATATCAGCTCCATTGCAGAAGAATCATCAGCAGCTTCTCAAGAAGTGGCTTCGCTTAGCGGGGAGCAACAAAGTGTGAGTGATCATTTAGTGGAGCTGTCTGAGCAGCTTGAGCATGCGTCCCGGCAGTTGCAAGAAAAACTGTCCAAGTTTAATTTGTAACTTTGCATAACCTAAGTAAATATTTTTAACTACAAAGACCAGTCTCCAATTATTTGGGACTGGTCTTTGTGCTATTCAAAAGGCTATAAATTAGCTAACTAAGCATGAGTGTAAATAATCCAGTGGGTGGGACATAATAAAGGCTATGAACGCGTCAGTCAGGAGGAATGGGATTGCACAATAATGTCCACAGACGTATACTCAGCGGACTGATTATTTTATGTTCAGTTGTAGCCGTGTTGGTCCTTAGGCTGGCGTGGATTCAACTGTTTATGAAGGAACAGACGGTCCCTGGAACGAAATATACCCTTGCAAAGATGGCAGAAATTCAAAGCGAACGGGAGACGGTATTGGACACTGGGCGGGGGCGTCTGTATGACCGAAAGAGTGAACCCCTTGCCGGGGAAACCATTTGGACGGCTGCTTTTTTTCCTCAAGAGGCGAAGACTAGGAATACCGTGACGCAGGTCGTATACGAAGAAGCTGAGTCCATGCACCGGTTGGCAGCTATCCTTGGAGTGAGTTATGAGCAATTGCTAAGCAAGCGCTCTTCCCTTAAAGAACCATTGCTTTGGCCTTCCTCAGTGGGAAAAGGACCGCTCGCACTTACATCCGCACAAGCAGAAGAAGTGAGTGCATTGGGGATCGACGGCGTAGGCGTGCTTCCTTTTGCTCGCAGATATGATGGGAACGCAACTGGTCGGCAGTGGCTTGGATATTTATCGGAAGCGGTCCCAAACCCTGGTGGGAAGGCTTCGCCATCGGGGCTGAGAATTCCGATGACAGGAACGGACGGGTTAGAAAAGACCCTGGAGCCGTTGCTTCGAGGTGTAGGGCATACTGAGGCATACGCTCAGGTTGATGCGCGCGGGCAACGTGTCCCGGGCAGTCCCATTCAAGTGCGAGCCCCGGGCAATCCGTATTATCCACTGTCTTTATATACAACGATTGATAAAAAGCTTCAGGAACAAATAGAGGAGTTAGCTGTCAAAGCTGGAATGAAGGAAGGAGCCGTGGTGGTGTTAGACACCGGAACGGGAGATATTGAAGCCATGGTATCTTTACCTTTTTACGACCCAGAGAAGATATCCCCTGAAGGGGGCGAGTGGAATAACCGGGCGTTGCAGGCTGCCGTACCTGGATCAATTTTCAAAATCGTCACAGCAGCAGCAGCACTAGAAGCCGGGGTCACCTCAGCGGATGAGCTCTTCTATTGTTCAGGGCAATATGAGAAATATGGATTGTCTTGTCTAAAAGGAAAAGGACACGGTCCCCTCACGCTGGCGCAAGGGTTCGCCGTGTCCTGTAATACTGTATTTGCTGCGCTGGCAGAACGTTTGAGTGGGGCGCAGCTTCAAGCGACAGCACTCGCGCTGGGGCTCGGAAGAGATATTAGCTGGCAAGCGGAGAATACGCTTGGTTTTCCAGTTCTTAAGCCACTGTCCGGTGAGCAGAAGGGGACGATCTTTACTTCTTTGCTGCCGGATGATCCAGGCGCCAGAGTGCAGACGGCCATTGGGCAGCGAGATGTGCAAGTGACCCCACTTCAGGCAGCGAACCTGGTGGTGACGTTACTGCATGGCGGGGAAGTGAGAGCGCCAAGAATTCTCCAGCGTGTAACCTTTGCAAATGGGCAAAAGCTAGAGGATCTGCCGGGTCATCTTTCCCCTTCAACTGCCGGGAGGATCTCAGAATCTACAGCCCGCCAGCTGCTGTCCTGGATGCGTAAAGTAGTTACGGATGGAACCGGCACAAGTCTGCAGAGCACGAAATGGCCGGTTGCCGGGAAATCAGGTACGGCACAAACCCTTGTTAAGGGTATGCCGCGTAATAATCAATGGTTTATCGGCTATGGGCCGGTGGATCATCCCAGATATGCTGTGTCGGTAGCGGTGGAGAACGTCGTTCCGGACAGCTCACATCTAGCCGTTAAGCTGTTCGGTCAGATATTGGATTTATTATCATCGGTTCCCTCTGGAGCTTGAGGTTCAGGTGGTGGCGCAGAGCTGGTCTGATTGGAAGCTGGACCGTTAGCTGCAAAGGGTGAAACGATAAATTCCTCTTGCGGGAGATAGATCCAGCTCTGAAGATACCCTTGTTGAATCAGTTCTTTTATCAGAATAAGCAGAATCGGCGACAGAATCAGACCAGCCATACCGAAAGCAGATGTGGACAGAATGACGAACGACAGCATAAGGAAGGCTGAGGATACGCCAATCGAATTCCCGGTAATCTTCGGCTCAAGCAATTGCCTAACAATTAGTACAATGGCAAGGAGGATAATTAATCCGATAGCCAGTGAAGTATTGCCCACGATGAACAAATAGATGATCCAAGGGACTAAAATTGTCGTCACGCCAAGAAGCGGCAAAACATCAAATACCGCGCAGACTAATGCCATTGTGATTTCGTTGCCGGTTCGCAGAATAAATAAGCCGACTAGAACTATGGCAAATGTAATGCTGATCAGAATAAGTTGTGCTTTTAAATAGGAACCGATGGCTTTGAATACATTGCCTTGCAAAAAGGCGAAGGCGTTCTTAAAGGTTTTTGGCATTTTGTCATGCGCGATTTTACGCCAATCTTTGATTTCCATGCTAAGAAAAAATGCCAAAATAATGGCTATCCCGAAATTGGCCATGAAGGTGGAGAAGGAGCCTAGAATACCGGCCATGTATTTTAGAAAAGTAATCAGCCATCCTGTTAGAACATCCGTGGCATCTTTAAAGTACCCGTTGACCTTGTTCGTAATATCGGGTGGCAAGTTATCTATTTTTTGCTGCAGGTAGGTCGTGGTCTCCACAAAATGCTGCTGCACCACATATGTATATTTAGGGAGGTTCTCTTGGAAGTGAAGGGCCTGGATCGTAATCAGTAGACCGGCACCAAATAATGTACCTAACAGCACAATCAGAAAGAGCAACACTGAAATGGCGGAGGCAAAAGGTTTACCAAGACCACGGCGGTTCAAGAAGCGGGCCAAGGGTTCGATAAGCAAAAATACAAAAAAAGACAGGAATACAGGTGCAGCTAACTGATACAGCTTACTAAAGGAGAACATAATTAGATAAACCGTGAGGACAATTAATCCGATGTCAAAAAATGTGCGCCAATATTTTTTGTATAACGGCAGCATAGATATAAACAACTCCCTTTTTTTATAAGTGGATACGCCAGGTTGATTACATTGTACATGATTTTACTTTAAAAGCGTCTATTTCTTTGATACATGTGTTAAAATAGGGGGTAACGTTTTTTTATTCTACTTCACTTGGCCGTTTCACGGGTTCTGCTTGCAGACATTAGGCGAGCCAAAGTCAACTCTGGAAAAGCGGGGAATTAATATGCAGACTTTGCTGCTCTGGTTATTTTACATCTCATCATTTTATGCTTTTATCCCTGGTATGATCAGCCGGATTTTTGGTTACCGTGTCTTTCGTAAAGGAACTGGGCGAAATGAATTCGCACTGACCTTCGATGATGGACCTGATCCTCGATTTACACCATTACTGCTGGAATTACTGAAGAGGTATGATGCAAAAGCAACCTTTTTTGTAGTCGGCTCTAATGCTGAACGTTATCCTGATCTTATTCAGCGTATCCATGATGAGGGACATCTCATCGGAATTCATAATTATGTTCACAAGACGAACTGGCTCATGCGGCCAGCAACCGTCCGCCGGCAGATTCAACGTACGAATGATATTATCTATAATATTATTGGCGAACGCAGTACGTATTACCGTCCACCTTGGGGTATTGTCAATTTATTTGATATTTCCAAACGACGCCAAGTTGAAATTGTGCTTTGGTCGGCAATGTTTGGCGATTGGCGTGAGAAGCTCGGCGCCGAAAAACTCACTGAGAAGATGCTGGCCCGTCTAAATCCCGGGGAAGTGATGTTGTTGCATGATAGCGGCACAACGCTGGGTGCAGATGCGGATGCTCCAGGGAATATGCTTGTGGCTCTTGAGCAGACTCTAGAGGAAGCCCGTAAACGGGGACTACGCAGCATTCGGATTGATGAGATGATTAAGATGGCTGAGACGTCACCTATCCGGCGCTTATCTTTTGGTAAACGGGTGCTTGTAGGACTTTGGTTAGCTTGGGAACAGGTATTTCAAGCTCTTTTTCATCTCCAAACGATTACTCCGTCAGATCCTTTCCTGCATTATCGGATGCGGAAATATCAGGGTGAACCGGTTGAACTCGAGGGCGGAGAACTGCTGCGTAAAGGTGACAAAGTCATTGAGCTGCACATCGATAATAAACAGTTGTTCGAATTAGGGATTCATTCACGTTCTTCCGCTCAACTTGCGATTCGAATGATCCGCAGAATGGAAAAGGATCTGCCCATTCTTGCTGAGATCATTGCCAAAGATGTGGATCTTGCGGAAGCCAAAGCGCTTTATGGAGTCAGCATGATTAACCGGGGACCGGAGAAATTCGGCTTTACCGTACGTGATTTGCCGGATGGCTTATTCGCACGTTCCTCCAAATTTTACTTAAGAATCCTGTTAAGTGTGATTCATCCAGCAGGTGGGGCAAGGCTTAAAGAACGGAGCGAGGTCCTTGTGCCGAAGCTTATCCTGATGCCTGTCTCAGAGCTGCTCAAAAAGATGAATCAACAGCTGCCTCATCATCCGAAAACTGCAAAAAAACGCAAATCGCAACAGGAAGAATCGTTGTCACTTAATGATTCGGTTGCGGATGTAGAAATGCCAGGTGCGACAGTAACCAATTGATTCATGATCTTATTGATAAATATTTTACAGTGGACATGTAAAGAGATGTTCTACAATCCAGCGATGGGTTGTGGAACATTTTTTTATTGGGATAATTAAAAAAAGAGCAGCCCGCCAGTAGAAATACTAAGGTGGGACTGCTCTTGCTTGTTTTAATATTCTTTTTTGCTAAAGGGATTAGATCTTCAGCACTGCGCCGTTACTTGCATTGGTTACCATTTTGGAGTAACGAGCCAGGTAACCAGTTTTAACTTTAGGTTCGAATTCTTTCCAACCCGTACGACGAACTGCTAATACTTCTTCTTCAACCAGCAATTCAATCTTCCGGTTGTTGAGATCCAGCTCAATGATGTCTCCATCCTCAACAAAAGCGATCGGACCGCCTTCAGCTGCTTCTGGAGAGATATGACCGATACTGATTCCGCGGGAAGCCCCCGAGAAACGACCGTCTGTAATCAGACCGACCTTAGCACCTAGCCCCATACCCACGATTTGTGAAGTAGGCGCCAGCATTTCCGGCATTCCTGGTCCGCCCTTAGGACCTTCATAGCGGATAACGACTACATGGCCTTCTTTAACTTTACCGTTCGCGATACCTTCCAGTGCAGCTTCTTGGGAATCAAAGCAGATCGCAGGACCTTTATGATATCCACCTACTGAAGCATCAACTGCACCAACCTTGATGATAGAACCCTCTGGAGCCAAGTTTCCATAAAGTACGGCAAGACCGCCTCTTTCGGAGTAAGGGTTGTCGATAGTATGAATTACGGAAGTATCTTGGATCTCGTGTCCGATTACGTTCTCAGCTAATGTTTTGCCGGTAACGGTCATACATTCCCCGAACAGAGCACCTGGTTTCTTCAGCAGTTCATTCAATACAGCACTAACGCCGCCCGCACGGTCCACATCTTCAATAAAGATATCAGAAGCTGGAGCCAGCTTAGCCAGATAGGGAACACGGTTTGCAACTTCGTTAATGCGTTCAAGCGGATAATCGATACCTGCTTCTTGAGCTAATGCAAGGGTGTGCAGCACTGTGTTAGTAGAACCACCCATTGCCATATCCAGTGCAAATGCGTTATCAAGGGATTCTTTAGTTACGATATCTCTTGGTTTAAGATCCAGCTTAATCAATTCCATCAGTTGTGTTGCGGATTTGCGAACAAATTCTCTACGCTCATCAGCAACAGCCAGAATCGTACCGTTACCTGGCAATGCCAGTCCAAGTGCTTCTGCAAGGCAGTTCATGGAGTTGGCAGTGAACATTCCGGAACAAGATCCACAGGTAGGACAACCAAATTGTTCTAATTCAAGCAGCTCTGCATCGTTGATTTTGCCGACTTGGTGAGCACCAACGCCTTCAAATACCGAGGTCAGAGAGAGCTTTTTACCTTTACTATCTACGCCGGCTTTCATTGGGCCGCCGCTTACGAACATGGTTGGGATGTTAACACGCAGTGCGCCCATCATCATGCCCGGTGTAATTTTATCACAGTTAGGGATGCAGACCATGCCATCGAACCAATGCGCGGAAACTACAGTTTCCAAGGCGTCAGCGATGATCTCGCGGCTTGGCAGTGAATAACGCATGCCGATATGTCCCATAGCAATCCCGTCATCTACGCCGATCGTATTGAATTCAAAAGGAACGCCACCAGCTTCGCGAATCGCTTCCTTAACGATTTTACCGAACTCTTGCAAATGCACATGCCCTGGAACAATATCAATATAGGAATTGCAGACCGCAATAAACGGCTTTCCGAAATCTTCTTCTTTTACTCCGGCTGCTCTCAGGAGACTACGGTGTGGAGCACGGTCAAAGCCTTTTTTAATCATGTCTGAACGCATTTTCTTGGCTGCCATAATGACATTCCCCCCTAAATGAATTTCAATCAAATATAGTGTCGCATTAACGCAATGAACTCCAAAGACCTGCGTATATACGGTTTATAGAAAGAACGGGGACCTGCTTCCTCAATAAGAAAAGCGATGCCGTTTCTATAAAAAAAGCCGCTGTTTTGGTATAAACAGTTACCGCCTAAAATGAACGGAGAAGTCATTGTTATTAGTGAGTCTATCACAAAGAGCACGTTTTTTCTACCGGACAATGTGAAGTTTGTCGATTGACGCAAAGCGTGGGAAGTGGAGGAAAAGCTCATTTTCGAAAGGAAAGTGCTTTATTTGGAAAATGGAACAGGGTTCGGATGTATCTATTTACCACTCTAGACAACTTTAGGAGAGCTGAGTATGATGGGAGTTATTATTTTATGGGAGGTGCTGGAAAATCGAAATTTGTCTATTATTATCGCCGCGGTGGATCGTTTTTACGGGGATGAAAAGCTAAGGAGGGAAAGGGAATGTCACAGCGTACAACTTTTTTAAATCCAATTGTAGCAAGCTCAGGAGACCCATGGGTATTCAAACATACCGATGGCTATTATTACTTTATGGCCACAAAAGCTAAATGTCTGGAGCTGACGAGATCTAGAACCTTGACCGGCCTTGCGGAGGGCGACAAGAAAGTGATCTGGTCTCCCGAACCGGGGGGCAGCTACAGTTACAATCTGTGGGCGCCGGAAATTCATCATTTGGACAACAGATGGTACATTTACTACACTGCGAATGACGGAGGAGGCGACGATTCACGGCGGATTTGCGTGCTGGAGAATGAAGCAGCGAACCCGCTGGAAGGACAGTGGGTATGGAGAGGGGCTTTGCAGACACCTGTCCCAGGGTTGGATGGAACAGTAATGTCTTTGCGGGATCAGCTGTATTTTCTGTATGCGGGATATGGTCATTTTCCTGATTATGGGTCGGCTATTTACATTATGCGAATGAGTAATCCTTGGACCTTGGAAGGGGGGCATCACCTGCTTACCGCTCCAACTCTGTCATGGGAGAAGCAAGGTGGCATGGCGATTAACGAAGGTCCGGTAATTTTGCAGCGACACAATCGTATTTTCATGGTTTATTCGGCAAGTACGACTTGGTCTGAGGATTATGCACTAGGGATGCTAACCATGAACGAAGCGGCAGATCCTTTGCAACCGCTGTCATGGGAAAAATCAATGTCGCCTGTATTTTGCAAAAGTGTAGAGAATGGGATTTTTGCCACGGGGCACAATAGCTTCACACATTCTCCTGATGGCAAGGAAGATTGGATAGTCTATCATGCGCTTCCTTCCGCTGGAGCGGATGTGTCTTTGCGCGCGACCCGTATCCAGAAATTTGGGTGGAAGGTGGATGGGACACCAGATTTTGGGGTTCCTTGTAGGGATACGCTTGCTCAGACCGTACCGTCGGGAGAATAAGAATAAAACAGGAAATCAAGACTGAAAAGGCCATTCATTACAGAAAAACTGTAATGAATGGCCTTTTCATGTAATGCAGATATTTTTATTCGCTGTCGATAATAATTGACGAAAAACGCCTGTTTTATAAGGGGTTTTTCGCCAAAATACAGGATGGTTAGTACGGTTTTTTAATAGGTTTGTAGTTGGTATAGCCACATATTTGTTTGAGAAAAGTTCATAAGATTACAAAATTATTGTATGAAAGCGTTGACATATGAATTTTGGATGCTTATAATTCGATCTGAGATACAGAAAAACTGTATTAATCAAGGGGAGTTATCTACAGGTCAAAAAGGAGCGTGGTTCCAAGCTTTGGATTTGCTTAAGGCGTTGTGGCAAATATTTTATAGTGGGAGGTTAAGTATGAAGAACAATGCAAAGCGTTATTTTAGTCTTTTATTTGTGTTAATACTGATCATTTCGACTGTAACAGCATGTAGTGGCAACAGTGCAAACAATGGGGCTGATAAGGGTGTCTCCAACAACAAAGAGAACGAGAGCACAGCCAAAGACCCGGTTGAGTTTACAGATATCAGCGCAGACATACGCGGCAATACAGCCCCAACGCAAGAGCAAATCGACGAAGTTAATCATTCCTTGAATGATACATACCTCGGCGACGTCTTCGATGAAGTCATTCCAAATGATTACTCAGCTTATCCTGTTAAAGGTGATGTGGTTCTGGATGTATGGATGCCTGCGAATTCCAATATTCCGGATATGAACAATCATGCTGTCCAGAAGCAGGTGGAGCAATTAACGGGAATCAAAGTAAACTTCATCACGCCGCCAATCGGCCAGGAAGCGGATGCCTTCACGTTGATGATCTCCTCCGGTGAACTGCCTGACATTATCATTGAGCCGGGACGTTATCCGGGAGGTTTTGAAGCGGGCGTAAATGACGGTGCTTATATCGATCTGACAGATCTGATGGAGAAAAATGCTCCGAACTATACGAAGTGGCGCAATTCGGATGAATCAAGAAGAAAAACCACGGTCACGGATGACGGCAAGCTGCTCGGCTTCTATGGCATCGCCCCATATTCAGAGTGGACTTGGTTTGGAACATTGATTAAGCAGGAAGCGCTGGACAAAACAGGGCTTGAAGTTCCAAATACGATTGATGAATGGCATACCTTCCTGACAAAAGCAAAGGAAGTCGGATACAAAGCACCACTTAATTACGGCTCTACTTACGGCCAGATTTTTACCGGCATCATAAATGGCGCATATGGAGTATGGGATTGGACGTTCCTTGATGAGAATGGCAAAGTGGCCTGGGGGCCAGCACAGCCGAAAGCTAAGGAATATTTGACCACCATGCAGCAATGGAACAAAGAAGGATTATTGAACCCGGACTGGGCAACGGCAGACTTTAACCAGAGAATGGCGAGCGCGATTTCGGGAGATACCGCGATGATGATGGACTCTCCGGATACGATGTGGAGTTATTGGAAAGAGCAAAGCGGTATCGACTTTGTGGGCGCACTGAACCCGGTTCTGAACAAAGGAGATAAGTCCGCAACCACGTACAAAAATTTCAAAAGAGCGGGGATCGAAGCTGCGATCACCACGCAAAGCAAAAATGTAGAAGCGGCAATGGCTTGGCTTGATTTTAATTACAGTAAAAAGGGCTGGGAATTGATTAACTTTGGTGAATATGGCACGGTCCACCTGATTGATGAGACGGGAATGCCTTATTATCCAGAGAACAGTTATATCTTTAAAGACCCTGAAGGTCAGCCCGTATCGACAACCTTATGGAAATACCGGATGCACAACTGGCCGGATATCCGGGATGAGCATCATTCCAACCCGCTGATCGCTGCCAAAGGAAGTTACTCGGGAGACATTCGCAAGAATTGGACAGAAAATATGGACACCAGTATGGCTATGCCACCTATTTCCTTTACCAAAGATGAAGCTTCGCGGGAAGCCGAGCTTGGAAACCAGCTGTCGACACTGCGCGGAGAGTATTTTGCAAAAATCATAATGGGAGACCTGCCGGTAGATGCCTATGATAAATTTTTGAAAGAAGCTCAGAGTATGGGACTGGAAGAGTTTTTGAATATCCATCAGGCAGCCTTAGATCGATATAACAAACGATAGGTGGTTGTTTTATGGAAATATTACGAAAAAACAGAGCGATAAAGCCCATTCCTCAGGACGCCAAACCTAAAAATACCAAGTTAGTGATTAAGAAGGATTTGAAAAAGAACTGGTTTGTCTATCTGTTGGCTGTCCCTGTTGTAGCGTGGTTCCTGATTTTCTGCTACGGGCCGATGTGGGGGGTTATGATCGCCTTCAAGGATTTTAAACCCCTGCTGGGGTTTGGCCAGAGCGAGTGGGTAGGGTTTAAGCACTTTATTGATTTTTTCCAAGGGCCTTATTTCTGGCGGGTCGTTAAAAACACCCTTCTCCTCAATGTTTGGGGGATTGCCTTTGGATTTACAGCCCCGATTATTCTGTCCTTGATGCTGAACGAAATCCGTGGGGTTAAGTTTAAAAAAGTGGTCCAAACGATCACCTATATGCCGCACTTTATATCCCTGGTGGTGGTATGCGGGATCATTCATATCTTTGCCGCAGATGAAGGGATTATCACGCAAATCCTGCAATTTATTACCGGAAAAGAGTACTCTTCACTGCTCGGCTACTCTTCGTTCTTCCGGCCTATTTATACCTTCTCCGGCATTTGGCAGAGCATCGGCTGGGATAGCATCATCTACCTTGCGGCGATGAGTTCCATTGATACTTCATTATATGAAGCTGCTGAAATTGACGGAGTGGGACGGATTAAAAAAATGTGGCATATTACGCTGCCGCAGATCAGCCCAGTTATCATCATTCTGTTTATTTTTGCCATCGGCGGGTTGATGTCGTCCGGGTACGAGAAGATTATCCTGCTGTACAATCCTCTGATCTATGATACGGCGGATGTTATTGCCTCTTACGTGTATCGTCGCGGTTTAAGAGAAGCCAGTCTTAGTTATTCCACGGCTGTGGGCTTGGTCAGCTCAATCGTTAACTTCGGACTGCTCTGGATGACCAATACAATAGCCAAACGCAGGTCCGAGGTCAGCTTATGGTAAGAAAGAGGGACAGCTATGAAAGATAATTTGCAGCATAAAGCGAAAAAAAGACGAAAACATAAATCCATCGGTGACAGAGTATTTGACGGCACACTTTATACTCTGCTGACCGCATTAACCTTGGTGTGTTTTTATCCGATCCTGCACATCCTGTTTGCCTCCGTCAGCGACCCCGGCATGTTGATTGCTCATAAAGGTATTTTGCTGAAACCGCTGGGATTCACTTTGGATGGCTATAAGCTGGTATTTAAAGATAACAGTCTGATCAACGGCTATAAAAACACGATTATATATGTAGGATTAGGCACATTAGTCAACATGATCATGACCATTCTGGGAGCTTATGTATTATCCAGACGAGGATTGTATTTCAAAAACTTCATCATGATCCTGATTACAATCACCATGTTTTTTGGCGGCGGGTTGATTCCTTGGTTCTTATTAATGAAGGATATAGGTCTGTACAATAATTTGTGGGCCATGATTTTGCCAAGTGCTTTAAGCACATGGAACATTATTATCCTACGAACTAGCTTTCAAGCCATTCCGCAGGAATTGGAAGAAGCGGCTACCATAGACGGGGCAAGTCAGGCCCATATTTTAACGAATGTGATTCTTCCGCTGTCCAAAGCTACGCTGGCCGTAATCTTTTTATACTATTTAGTGGGGAACTGGAACTCATGGTTTAATGCGATGGTGTTGTTGAAGGACAGACAGCTGTTCCCACTGCAGCTATTAATGAAGGAAATATTAGTAGCTAATGATGCAACCGCAACCTCGATCGGCAGTGCAGGCGGGGTAGTCATCGATAGTGCCCAGAGCCAGACGGCTTTCCGCGAGCTGGTTAAGTATTGTGCGATCGTCGTTTCTACGCTTCCTATATTAATGGTATATCCTTTCTTGCAAAAATATTTTGTTAAAGGTGTTTACGTAGGTTCGATTAAAGGATAGCGGGCAAAAAAACAAGTTCATCTTATATAGAAATTATTTAATAGGAGTGAAGTACACCATGTTGACAGAAGCAAGCAGCACATCCGTTCCACGTCCAGAATATCCAAGACCCCAATTTGCCCGTAAGGATTGGCTTAGCCTAAATGGAGAATGGGATTTTACGTTTGATGATGAAGATGTCGGTGAGGAAGAACAATGGTATCGGACGGACACAAAGGGTTTATTTTCACGGGTTATTCAAGTGCCCTTTGCGTTTCAGAGCAAGCTGAGCGGGATTGAAGATCCTTCATTTCATGATGTTGTGTGGTATAGAAGAACTTTTGAAGTTCCTGAGGATTGGTATGGGAAGCGGATTGTCCTCCATTTCGGCGCCGTTGATTATTTGGCAAAAGTCTGGGTGAATGGTCAACTGGTGGCCGTGCATGAAGGCGGACATACACCATTTCAGGTCGATATCACTCCTTCGCTGCTCAAAGGAAGGAATACCATCATACTGCGCGCAGAGGATTTCAGCCGCGATGTCACCTTGCCGCGGGGCAAGCAATATTGGCTGGAGCAGTCTGCTGCCATCTTTTATACCCGCACAACCGGAATCTGGCAGAGTGTCTGGCTTGAACCGCTGTCTGCAGTGCATCTGAGTAAAACCATGATGACACCAGATATTGACCGCAATGAAATCCGGCTTCGGACCTTTCTGCAAGGATTTAAGTCTGCTGATCCGCTCAAGCTGCGCATAACGGTATCGTATGACAGTGAAGTAATTGCGGAAGATCAATATATGGTCATGAATGCTGAGCAGCTGCGCACTATCGGCTTGGGTGATTTTGCGGATCATGGTCTTGGACGTTTATGGAGCCCTGAGCATCCGAATTTGTATGATTTTCAATTTCAATTGCTTCGGAATGAGGAAGTAATTGACGAAGTGGCGAGTTATTTCGGCATGCGCAAGGTGTCGATTGAAAATGGCAAGCTATGCTTGAATAACCGCCCATATTTCCAGAGACTGGTGCTGGATCAGGGGTACTTCCCTGACGGGATACTAACCGCACCTACAGACGAAGAGCTGAAACGGGATGCCCAGCTGACGAAAGAAATGGGCTTTAACGGGGTGAGAAAACATCAGAAGACAGAAGATCCCCGGTTCCTGTATTGGTGTGATAAGCTCGGCCTGCTGGTATGGAGTGAGGCAGCCAATGCTTACGAATATTCCGAGGAGTATGTCCGCCGCTTCACGAAGGAATGGCAGGAGATCATCGAGCGCGACTATAACCATCCTTGTATCGTGACCTGGGTTCCGCTTAATGAGAGCTGGGGTGTTCCCAATGTCCAGATTGATACACGCCAGCAGCAGCACGGATTGGCTATGTATCATTTAACGAAATCCTTGGATGAGATGAGACCTGTTGTGTATAACGATGGGTGGGAGCATATGACTACAGATTTGGTGACTATTCATGACTATGAGAGCCATCAGGCAGTGCTGGAGGAGCGATATGCCACGGCAGAATCTTCTGTAAATGCGATGCCGGCCAACCGCAAAATATTTGTCGGTGGAGCTTCGTATCAAGGCCAGCCGATTCTCGTATCCGAGTTTGGTGGAATTGCCTTCAAGAAAAGTGAGTGGGAGGGCTGGGGTTATTCTGGGGCAGAGAATGAAGAGGATTTCCTGATGAAGCTCAAGGCTGTGGTTGACCCGATGTTCACTTCCCCGGTGATCCAAGGGTATTGCTATACCCAGCTGACGGATGTCGAGCAGGAAATCAACGGACTGCTCACCTATGATAGACAGCCCAAAGCTCCGCTTGAAGCGATCCGCAACATTATGATGCATATCCAATAAATAACATTTACTAAAAGGAGTTACACCATGACACAACAAGCAACGCTTCCGCGTCCTGAATATCCCCGCCCTGACTTTGTTCGACCAGAGTGGATCAATCTGAACGGCCAGTGGCAATTCGAAATTGATCATGGCAAAAGTGGGAAGGAACGCGGATACCCTGTTAACGAACATAATCTCTCAGGGACAATTACTGTGCCCTTCTGTCCGGAAAGCAAGCTGTCCGGTGTAGAATATAAAGATTTTATGGCTGCTGTATGGTATAAAAGGGAGTTTACCGTGCCGGAGAGCTGGACAAATGGCAGAGTTATCCTTCATTTTGGCGCCGTTGATTATATGGCGGAGGTCTGGGTGAACGGCGTATCCGTAGGTACGCATCGCGGAGGATATACTCCGTTTAGCTTTGATATTACTTCTAATCTTTTAGCGGGCAGTAATGTGATTACTGTCTATGCTAAAGACGACGTTCGATCGGGACGACAGCCACGGGGCAAGCAGAGTGAACAGTTCCATTCGCACGGCTGTGATTATACACGCACTACAGGAATCTGGCAGACGGTATGGCTTGAGCAAGTCCCTGAAACCTATCTGTCTAATCTGAAAGTTGTCGCTGATCCCGACAATGGCTGTGTGCACCTAGAAATGAAGGTACAAGGGAACGCAGCGGGGGACACGCTTAGGGCCACTGCTCTTTATGGCGGCAAACCCGTTGGGGACAGCAGTGTGATCGTTTCCGGACCCTCTATAAAACTTACAATTCCGCTATCAGAGATTCACTTGTGGGAAGTTGGAAACGCCAGATTGTATGACCTGAAGTTGTCCTTGCATAGTCAGGGACGGGAGAGTGACGTGGTCCATTCTTATTTTGGACTCCGCACGGTACGACTGGATGGGATGGCATTCCGGATCAATGGGAAATCCGTATTTCAGCGGTTAGTTCTGGATCAAGGTTTTTATCCGGAGGGAATCTATACCGCTCCTACTGATGAAGATCTGCGCAGAGACATCGAAATCTCAATAGGGCTTGGCTTCAATGGCGCGAGGCTTCACGAGAAGATCTTTGAACCGCGTTATCTTTATTGGGCTGACCAATTAGGTTATCTTGTCTGGGGAGAGCATGCCAATTGGGGGCTGAATATTACTGGAGCGGATAGCCTGACTCACTTCCTGCCGGAATGGCTCGAAGGTATGCAGCGTGATTTCAATCATCCCGCGCTGATCGGCTGGTGCCCTTTTAATGAGACCTGGGACCGGGACGGTGCGAAACAGCATAACCCCGTGCTCCAGATTGTTTACGACGTAACAAAACGTATGGATCCAACACGTCCAGTAATTGATACAAGCGGCAACTTCCATGTGGCTACAGATATCTTCGATCTTCATGACTATGACCAGAATCCGCAGACGTTCCGGGATAGATATGAACCGATGAAAAGCGGCGGAGAAGTATTCAATACCTTCCCGGATCGCCAAACGTATGAAGGTCAACCTTACTTCATCAGCGAGTATGGCGGAATTTGGTGGAACCCGCAGCAGAAAGATGAAAAATCATGGGGGTATGGGGACAGACCGACCTCAGAGCAAATGTTTATCGAACGCTACGAGGGGTTGACGAATGTTCTATTGGATCATCCGCTGATGTTTGGATTCTGCTATACCCAGCTGTACGATGTGGAGCAGGAAGTCAATGGACTGTACACTTATGACAGACAGCCGAAGTTCGACCCCGAGCGAATCCGCGGCATCAATGCGCGTAAGGCTGCAATTGAAGATTAGAGGCGCTACGTAACTATTCATTCGAAAGGAATGTGATAGATTATGAAAGTGAATTTCCGGCAAAAATGTCTGGTCGCCTTAAGTGTTCTTCTTATTCTTCCAATGGGGAAGGTGACCCTAGCTGTCTCTGATCATAATGACTTTTACAACGTGGTTATGCAGGACGGGGCGGACCCATGGGTGTATAAACATACAGATGGCTTCTATTATTTCACCAAAACAACAGGTGGCAATGTTACCCTCTGGAAGTCAGCCCAGTTGACCACTATTGATGCAGCGCCTACTAAAGTTGTCAACACGGGCGGTAGCGGCATCTGGGCGCCTGAGCTACATTATATAAACGGAGCTTGGTATATCTACTATGCGATGGACGACGGAGATAACGTAAACCACCGCATGCATGTAATGGAGAACACAGCGGCAGACCCGATGCAGGGAACTTGGCAGTACAAAGGCCAGATCACAGATTCAAGCAATAAGTGGGCTATAGACGGTACTGTGCTGCAAGTGAACGGCGAGCTGTATTTTATCTGGTCCGGCTGGGAGGGGAATGTTAATGTGCGGCAGAATCTCTATATCGCGCATATGAGTAATCCCTGGACCATTGATTCCGAACGCGTAGAGATTTCAAGACCAACGTATAGCTGGGAAACGAATCATTCCCCAAATGTGAATGAAGGACCACAGGTGATTATAAATGGAGAAGTCATTAGTTTGGTCTACTCGGCAAGCGGAAGCTGGACTAATGATTATTGTCTGGGACTGATCACCGCAGACATCTCCAGTGATCTGTTGAATCCGGCATCATGGAATAAACGCAATCAGCCTATCTTTTCCTCAGGCAATGGACTTTATGGACCTGGACACCATTCGTTTACAAAGTCTCCTGACGGCCAAGAGGATTGGATCATGTACCATGTCGCCAAATACAATAACGCTGGCTGGAACCGCGAGGTGCGGATGCAGAAATTCAGCTGGAATGCTGATCATACACCTAATCTGGGTATTCCCGTTGACCCTAATCTTCCGATAACTTTGCCTTCAGGTGAAACCATGCATACCCGCTACGAAGCGGAAAAAGGGATATTTGGCGGCGATGCCTATGCCTCTTCGAGTCCCAAGGGCTCGGCTGGACTTAAGGCGGGTCATATTGATACGCCGGACAGTTACGTGGAATTTTCGGTTGATGCGGCAGCCGCAGGCGAGTATATTCTTTTGGCTCGAACGGCGAATGGAACGTCTGGCGGGAATTGGTCGAATTTTCAGCTTAGTGTCAATGCAGGACCTGCCAGCCCATTCTATATCACCAATAAAGGGTGGGAGAATTGGGGGCTGTCCACAGCCCGGGTTCAACTGAAGGCAGGCATGAACAAGCTTCGTTTTACCAAAGGCGAAGGTTACGGAGAAATTGATTTCATTGATATTAAGCCATTGTGAATCGAACAAACCTAAGAGACATATGAAATGGCTTCCGGTTTTCCGGAGGTCATTTCTAGGTGAAAGGGCTTGTAGGTGTAATTGTTTTTCATCTCATTAAGAAGTAAGATTAGGATAATTATTAGGATACAAGGAGAGCTGATTTGTGCTGGAACTTAGCTTAAACGACCCGGAAAAATTAGTCACAGTAACGCATGCTTTATCAACTCGTTCTAGGGTTGATATTCTTCGGCTCTTAAACTCCAAAAACTTAAATATTATTGAAATCGCTGAGAGGCTGAAGCTTCCAGTGTCGACGGTAGCAAGCAATATTAAAGTATTAGAAGCAGCAGAGTTAATTCATACAGAATTGCTTCCGGCTTCACGCGGGGCAATGAAAGTTTGCAGCCGGAATTATGATGATCTTCATATTGCCTTGAATTTGAAAGAACCGATGTCAAAGGGATTAACTCATGTCTATGAAGTAGAGATGCCGATCGGCCATTATAGCGACTGTGAGGTATCTCCTACTTGCGGAATGGCTAATAGCGAGGGTCTTATTATCAAAGAAGATGAACCGTCGAGCTTTTATCACCCTAAACATGTCAACGCTCAGCTGATCTGGCTCCGCAAAGGATTTCTGGAATATTTGCTGCCTATGGATATCCCCTCCGGAGCACAAATTGAATCGCTGGAATTATCCATGGAGATCTGTTCGGAAGCTCCGAATTATGACCAGAACTGGCCTTCGAACATCTCTGTATGGGTGAATGGATCGGAGATCGGCATGTGGACCAGTCCCGGTGATTTCGGTGACCGGCGGGGCAAGCTGAATCCGAACTGGTGGTGGGATGGATCTACACAATACGGGTTTCTCAAGACCTGGCGTGTTGACCATGAAAAGACGACACTTGATATGGAGAAAGTGTCGAATGTTTCCTTAAATGATCTTCTGATTAACCGGAGCCCTAAATTGCGGCTGCGCATTGGAATCAACCCTGATGCAGTTCATCAAGGCGGACTTAACCTGTTCGGGCGCCAGTTTGGCGATTATGAACAACATATTATGATGAAGGTAAAATATACCATGGATCAGGATGAAGTAGAACTTTAGCTTAGGAGATGAACAAAGCAAGGCGGTTCCTCGGAAACGAATCTTCGTATCCAAGGAACCGCCTTGCTTTGTTTGTTCTGGGTGTAAAGCTAGAGTGTGCGCCGTAGGGCGGCACGCTGAAGGGTGATCATCCAGTCAACGGACGGCTCAACCAGCGGGTGAAAGAGCCGTTTAACGGACGGCTGAGCCAGCAATACGGTGAATAATACGGCGGTGAGCAGCAGGACTACTGCCCCAGCAGCATTGCCAATATAGGTGTAAATCCCGGAAACGGCAGCCAGACGAATGATAAAACCATGAAGCAGGAAAACATACAACGTGCGGCGCCCCCAGTCGGTCATGCGGCTCGCTCCGTAAGGTACGAGGCCGAGGAAAGCGAGTGAAGCGACAATTTGTAGTCCGTACAGTCCCAGACGGTATACGCCTGCATACCATACATTGGCATCAAGCTGCATATAGGTCATGCTGCCATATAACCAGCCAAAGGGAAATCCTGCCCCCCATGCGGCCATGATGGCAAGGAGTAGAATGGAGGCGGCTGCTGCAAAGATTTTGATATATTTCTGATAGAGCTTGACGAAGGTTTCGAAGGAGAAATGATAGCCGATAATGAAAAAAGGCAAATATACAAAGGTACGGCTGATGCTAAACCATACACCGTCCAGCTGGAGATATCCGACAGCCACCCCCGCTGTTACAGCGAAGAGGAACTTAGCGGTTATGGACCATCTGCTCATACCGAGCATCAGGAGGCGCCAGCAGGCATGACTGGCCAGAAACCATAGGAGCAGATAGGGTGCGAAAATGGAATGCTGGATGTTGCTTACATGAAAGAGGGAAACGTCGAGTGCGGAATATAAGCTTTGAAATATGAGGTATTGCAATCCAATTTGCAGCAGCATTTTGCGGCCGGTAGTTCCGGCAAGGCTTTTTCTGGCGAAATAGCCGGTCACCAGTACGAACAGCGGCATGTGAAAGCTGAAAATCCACATATATAATCCGTGTATTCCGCTCATTTTGTTAATCAGAGGTTCAATTGCATTACCGGCAAAAACAGTGATAATAAGCATAAAACGCAGGTTGAGAAAAAAGGTTTCTCCGCGCGTTTCCAGCGAGTTTTCCCCTACCATGATTTAGCCTCCAAATTATGCTGTATGCAAATTAATTTAATTTTAAAATACTAGATTTTCTTTGATTTAATTGTGAATTAAGTCACAATAGAAAGCGTTATCATGTGTGCGAAATGTGGCGATGTGTTGAAGGTTGTTAGAATAGAGGGATTCCACTATAATTTTTATATGCATTAACATCTGGGAGTGGAACATGTTGAAGAGAAGAATAACTAAGCGTCGCGTCGCTATTTTTGTATTGATTATTTTAGTGGTAGCCGGGTTGCTGATATGGAAGTATTTAACGCCATATGCACCGGCTCAAGAAGCCGAAACTGCACTGATTTCAAGTGGCGGAGTTACCGTCGAACAGAATGATAATTGGATCTCGTTCGAACCTTCCATTACTAAAGGCGCCTCGATTATTTTTTATCCCGGGGCTTTGGTTAAACCGGAAGCCTATTCCCCTCTTGCGAAGAGCGTCGCTGCTGCAGGGCATCCCTTCTACATCGCCAAAATGCCGTTTAATTTAGCCGTAACGAAGGGGGATGCCGCAGAAGAGATTATTCGTGTGCATCCGAAGCAATCTTTTGTGCTGGGTGGACATTCACTTGGGGGTGTCATGGCCTCGCGTTACGCAATTGAGCATACGGACCAGCTGGAAGGTGTATTTTTCTTAGCCTCTTATCCAGATGAAAAGGGAAGTCTGCGAGAGACTACTTTGTCAGTGTTATCGGTTGTGGGTACTGAGGATCAAGTGATTGACAGAGACAGCTACAACAAAGGGCGCTCCTATCTGCCAGATAATACAGTTTATAGTTCAATTATAGGTGGGAATCATGCGCAATTTGGCAGCTACGGGCCTCAGAAGGGGGACGGCGAAGCCACAATATCCGAGGAAGAACAGCAGAGTCGCACAGTAAGTGCCCTGTTGGATTGGCTGGGAAATCTGAGGTAGTTACGGGTCATTCAACAGAGGGAGGAAACAATTCATGCCCATATTACACATTAACGATGAATGCGTTCCCTGCTCCGGAATATTGTTTGATAAAGACGGGACGTTACTCGATCTATTAGCCACCTGGGGGAATTGGGCGGAGCTTGTGCTGCGTGGACTGGAAGATCAACTCGCGATCATGGGAGCGGGATTTATTGTAGAGCGCAGCAAGGTGCTGGGTACGCAACATGATCCGCAAGGGAAGTTAATAGGGTACGACCCGGCGGGGCCGCTTACCATGGCTACAGAAGAAGAAAGTTACGGTGTACTCGCATGGCAGCTATATGCAGCAGGAGTTCCTTGGAATGAAGCGCTGACCCGTGTGAAAAGCATAACTAAAAACGCGATGTATGAATTACGCCGACGCCGTATGGCACAGCCTTTAGCGGGACTTCATTCTTTTTTGGAGCAATGCTCTGCGGCATCCCTTAAGCTTGGCGTGGTTACCTCCGACGGGGCAAAGACCACCGGAGAGCATTTGGAATGGCTTAATGTGGCAGGCTATTTTGATTCGGTAGTTACTAGGGACAGAGTAAAAAACGGAAAACCAGCTCCTGAAATGGCTGAATTGGCCTGCCGGGAGTTAGGGCTTTCGCCTGAAGAGACGATTATTATTGGGGACAGTAATGCCGATATGCAATTAGGTAAAGGTGCAGGGCTTCGCCTCGCAATTGGGATTTCCGCCAGTGGTGATGGGGAGCATCTTATAGATGCAGATGTAATCATTTCCGGTTTCAATGAGCTTCGGATCACTTACTGATCAGCTAATAAAAGGAAAGGATGTGCTACTTAGCATGGATCAATTGCAGACACTTGCTTCTTGGATCAAAGAAAGTGACAATATCGTTTTTTTCGGAGGGGCGGGTACGTCTACAGAGAGTGGAATTCCTGATTTCCGCTCCGCAGCTGGATTATATCAAACTCAGCACAATTCACCTTATCCACCTGAAGTGATGCTGAGCCGCACTTTTTTTATGTCCTCACCGGACATTTTTTTTGATTTTTACCGCAGTAAAATGATTCATCCAGAGGCCCGTCCGAATGGTGCGCATCAGCTACTAGCGGAGTTGGAACAGCAGGGGAAGCTGAAAGCGGTGATTACGCAAAATATTGACGGCCTGCACCAGCAGGCGGGCAGCCGTAGTGTCCTTGAGCTGCATGGTTCGATCCATCGCAACTATTGTATGGACTGCTCACGGTATTACGGGCTGGATCAACTGCTGGAAATGACTGAGATCGTTCCTCGCTGCCCGGAATGTGGCGGAATTATCAAGCCGGATGTGGTTTTATATGAAGAAGAATTGGATCACTCCGTGCTTATGGGCTCTGTAGCAGCGATTGCCTCTGCAGATATGCTTATTATTGGTGGGACCTCGCTAACGGTTCAGCCTGCGGCCAGTTTGGTGACTTATTTCCGGGGCAAACGTACGGTGCTGCTGAACGGAGATCCCACACCTTATGATGATCAAGCGGATCTGCTGATTACAGATCGAATTGGAAAAGTAATGGGCAGTGTCAAGGATCTATTAAGCTAGAAGGAAAAAGCTGTCCTTTGGTTTCTCTTGCCAGATTATTATTACGCTCAGAAGTTTAAAGATAAGGTAGGCTCACAACAGCGTGTAATGAGAGGCAGGGATAAGCAATGGTATATGTAGCAGACGATAAACGGTATGACAACATGCGTTATAATCGTTGCGGGAACTCAGGTCTCAAGCTCCCAGCAATCTCATTAGGATTATGGCAGAATTTTGGTGGGATCGATAATTACGAAAACGGCAGAGAAATGATCACTCGTGCCTTTGATCTTGGAATTACCCATTTTGATCTGGCCAACAACTATGGTCCACCAGCTGGTTCAGCAGAAGAGCTGTTCGGTAAAGTTCTTGCCAATGATATGTATCCTTATCGTGATGAAATAGTGATTTCTACAAAAGCAGGGTATAACATGTGGCCCGGCCCTTATGGGGAATGGGGTTCACGTAAATATATGCTGGCTAGTCTGGATCAGAGCCTGAAGCGGCTAGGCCTAGATTATGTTGATATTTATTACTCTCATCGTCCAGACCCGGAAACACCGCTTGAAGAAACCATGCAGGCGCTGGATTATGCGGTGCGTTCTGGCAAAGCTTTATATATAGGACTATCCAACTATAATGCGGAGCAGACGGCTGAAGCCCTCAGTATTCTAAAAAGCCTGGGCACACCGCTCTTAATCCATCAGCCTAGTTATTCTATGCTCGATCGTTGGATTGAGGGTGGCTTACAGGATGTACTGGAACATAGTGGTGTAGGAAGCATCGCTTTTACACCCTTGGCTGAAGGCTTGTTAACCAACAAATATTTGAATGGTATTCCAGAAGGGTCAAGAGCTGCCAAGCCGTCTGCCGCCTTGAATGAGAGCCGGATTACACCGGAGGTGCAGCGGAGGATTCGCGCACTTAATCAGCTTGCGGTTTCGCGAGGACAGAGTCTGGCTCAGTTTGCACTGGCTTGGACACTCCGGGGTGGCAAGGTTACTTCTGCCCTGATTGGAGCAAGCAGAGTGGATCAGATTGAAGAGAATATAGCTGCTTTAGCTAATCCTGATTTCAGTCCGGAGGAGTTAGAGCGGATTGAAACGATTCTAAAGACAGAACTATAGCATATTGAACACAGTAACAGCCCGGTTCCTTACGTTAAGGAAGGCGGGCTGTTGTTGTATAGTGGATTTATGGATTTATGGATTAAAGGGCAAACTAACGTTCAGGTTTCTCTGCTTGTCTCGTTGTAGTCATCCGGTAAGCCGTCGGTGACTGGGCACAAAACCGTTTGAATTGGCGAGAGAAGTATAAAGCATCGGTGAGCCCCACAGATGCTGCTACCTGTTCCACGGACAGCTCCGGTCGTTCACGCAGCAGTTGTCTGGACTTTTCAATCCGCAGCTTCAGCAAGTAGGTCACCGGAGATAATCCGGTCTCTTGCTTAAATACACGGGACAGGTAGGCTCGATTATAACCCAGCGTATCACACATTTGTTCAATAGAGACCGGGTGCGCATATTGAGAAGCCATGTAGTGGATCATTTGCTTCACAGTACGCTTAACCTGTGATTCTGCGCCGGGCAGACGGGAGAAGGAAGAGAGCAAATCAGCTGCTTCGCCGACAACGAGATAGAGATAGCCAAGCGAAGTCAGATGGGCACTCTCTTTGTTGGCGTTGAAGGCTTGCATGATGCTGGATAGGGCACCTGGAATGAGGCTTTCACCTGTTGTAGTCACCACAGGCTGTTGTGGTGTGAACCCTGTCTGCAGCACCAGATCGTCAGCTTCGCTGCCAGTAAAAGCTGCCCAGCGATAGCACCAGGGCTGGTCTTTATCCGAGACGTAACTGACTAATTGTCCCGGATGGATCAAGAAGCAGTCCCCTTTACCCAACTCATATTTATGATGTTCTGTACGGAAAACGCCCGAGCCAGATTCTATGAAATGCAGCAGATAATAATCATAGATCTTGGGTCCAGCTTGATGCATGGGCAGGGTCTGACTCTGGCCGGCAAACAGTACATGAAGGTTCTGTTTATCGTAATACACTGGATTGGATCCTACGGAATAAGTATGCTCCATTTGGGACAGCCTTTCTTGTGTTAATGTCATTTAATGGCTTATAGTTTAGAGAGTAACAGTAATATATGTAATTATTATATTATGGGAAGTCACATTTATCCATACATTACACACATGATTGCATTATCAGAGGATGAATGAATCTATTATAATGAGTACATAAAGAACGCTTTACTAATTCCCACTGGCTGAAGCAGCGAAAGGATGGAGTGGCATTAATGAGCATACAGGAACTTAATAACAAATTTATTGAAAAATATGGGGTGAGCGGGGAAGAGGCTAAGGTGTTTTATGCACCAGGTCGTGTCAATCTCATCGGAGAGCACTTGGATTATAACGGCGGGTATGTACTTCCCGCAGCTTTGGAATTCGGTACAACGCTGATTGTGCGTCCACGTAGTGACAGCAAAGTGAATTTTGCATCAACTAATTTTCCTTACGAAGCTTCTATTGATTATAGCGAAATTGGCAAGGCCAAAACGGGTGAATGGATTGACTATCCGATTGGGGTAATGGTTGAGCTGGATAAGAAAAGCACACCAGTATCCAAAGGGTACGATCTGCTGTTCCATGGCGATATTCCGAATGGAGCAGGCTTGTCCTCCTCGGCCTCTCTTGAAGTCGTTACTGCTTATGCGTTCCTGACTCTCGAAGGTGGCGATACAGACACTGTTGAGATTGCACTTTTGTCCCAGCGTGCTGAGAACCAGTACGTAGGTGTAAACTCCGGAATTATGGATCAGTTCGCAGTTGCTAACGGCAAACGCGATCATGCGATCCTGCTGATGTGCGACACACTTGAGTACAATTTGGTACCGTTCATCACAGGTTCATACAAATTGGTTATCGGCAACACGAACAAACGCAGAGGGCTTGTAGATTCCAAGTACAATGAACGCCGTCAGCAGTGTGATGAGGCATTGGCTATTTTGCAAAAAGAAGTGCCTTCACTAGCTTATCTGGCACAGCTTAATCGTGAACAGTTCGAAGCACATCAAGATAAAATCACAGACGAAATTGTAAGACGCCGCGCTCGCCATGTTGTGGAAGAGAATCAACGCGTGCTAGATTCCGTTGAGGTATTAAAAAACAATGATCTGAAGCAGTTTGGACAGTTCATGAATGATTCGCATGCGTCCTTGCGCGATTTGTATGAAGTTAGCTGTGCAGAGCTTGATATTATGGTTGAAGAAGCTGGGCGCATCCCAGGTACACTCGGTTCCCGTATGACTGGCGCGGGTTTCGGAGGCTGTACAGTATCTTTGGTACATGAAGATGATATAGAACGTTTTATTCGTGAAGTTGGTGAAGCCTATACCACAAGATCTGGTTTGGTTGGCGAGTTCTACGTTTGCGGCATCGGTAATGGTGTCCAAGAATTGAAGGGAGTGTAATCAGATGGCGATTTTAGTAACAGGTGGAGCAGGGTATATTGGGTCTCATACTGTAGCGGAGCTGCTGGATCGTGGCGAAGAAGTGGTGGTCCTCGACAATCTGCTAACAGGGCATCGTGAGGCGTTGCTGGGTGGCAAGCTGTACGAAGGTGATCTGCGTGATAAAGAACTGCTGGGTAAGCTGTTCGCTGAAAATGAGATTGAAGCGGTTATCCATTTTGCTGCAAGCTCTTTGGTCGGAGAAAGCATGAAGGACCCTGTAAAATATTACGACAACAACGTATATGGTACACAGTGTCTTCTAGAAGCTATGCAAAAAGCGGGCGTGAACAAGATCGTATTCTCGTCCACAGCCGCAACCTACGGCGAACCGGAAAAGGTGCCGATTGAAGAAACAGACCGCACTGAACCAGCCAATGTGTATGGAGAAACTAAGCTGACCATGGAACGGATGATGGCTTGGTTTGATAAAGTACTGGGCATCAAATACGTAGCATTGCGTTACTTCAATGCAGCTGGCGCACATGCCAGTGGCAAAATCGGTGAAGACCATCGTCCAGAAAGTCATTTGGTGCCGCTGGTATTGCAAACGGCCTTGAAGCAACGTGACAGTATCGCAGTTTTCGGAGATGACTATCCTACAGAAGACGGTACTTGTGTGCGCGACTACATCCATGTCAGCGATCTGGCTGACGCCCATGTTCGTGCGGTAACTTACCTGCGCAGCGGAAGCAGCAGCAATATTTTCAACCTGGGCAATGGACTTGGATTCTCGGTAAAACAGGTGATTGAAACGGCGAAGAAGGTTACTGGACTTGAAATTCCTGTAGTCATTCAAGAACGCCGTGCCGGCGATCCGGCTGTGCTGGTAGCTTCCTCTGACAAAGCGCGTAGCGTCCTTGGATGGAACCCGCAGCATGCAGATTTGGAAGATATCATTCAAAGTGCATGGAACTGGCACTCTGCCAATCCGCAAGGATACGGAGAATAAGGGACTTTAGGTTAGCTTATCTTGAACTTGAGACCCTACTTAAGGAGAATTAAAATGCACAACGAGAATAAGATTACACCTGCTGGCCAGAAAGCATTACATGCGATTGAGCAGCTTGTTCTGTTCGCACTGCGCCAGCAGCTTATAGCTCCATCCGATGAAGATTATAGCCGTAATGTGCTGCTCGAACAGTTCGGTTTCAGTGAGCCGCATGTAGGTGACATCGATCAAAGTCCATTGGAAGGGCCGCAGGCTCCACTCGATGCACTGATTGATTATGGTTTTGAAATCGGATTGATCCCAGAGAATAGTGACACTTACCGTGACTTGCTGGATGCCAAGATTATGGGACTTCTCATGGCCCGTCCTTCGGATGTAAATGCTGAGTTCTATAGTCTGACCGCTGAAAAAGGCATCTCCGCGGCTACAGATCGTTTTTATAAATTGAGCATTGATTCGAACTATATTCGGATGGATCGGATCTCGAAGAATGTCTACTGGCTGCAGGATTCGCCGTACGGAGACATTGAAATGACGATCAATTTGTCCAAGCCTGAGAAAAATCCGAAGGAAATCGCAATGGCTCGGCTGCTCCCGCCGCCAGTCTATCCGAAATGTCTGCTGTGCCGTGAGAATGTAGGTTATGCCGGACGGATCAATCATCCGCCGCGCCAGAACCTGCGTATCATTCCGCTTAACCTGAATAATGAAAAATGGTTCTTCCAATACTCGCCATATGTTTACTACAATGAGCACTGTATTGTATTCCATCATGATCATGTGCCAATGAAGCTTACCAAGGATACCTTGAAGCGGCTGCTTAGCTTCGTGGAATCATTCCCGCATTATTTTATTGGCTCCAATGCAGACTTACCGATTGTTGGCGGCTCTATTCTGACGCATGACCATTTTCAGGGCGGACGCCACACATTCCCGATTCAAAAAGCGCCTAAGGAAGATACATTTACACATGCTTCTTATCCGGGTGTCAGCATTAATATCGTAAAATGGCCGATGTCCGTATTGCGCTTAAATGGAGAAGATCCTGCGGTTCTATTGGAATGCGGAAATGCGCTTTATGAAGCTTGGAAAGCCTACAGCGATCCAGAGGCGGAAGTGCTAGCCTTTAGTGAGGTTGACGGTGAAGTACAACCTCATAATACTGTTACTCCTATCGTCCGCCGGGCCGAGGACGGCAGCTTCGAGATGGATCTTGTGCTGCGGAATAACCGGACTAATGAGCAATATCCTGAAGGGATTTTTCATCCGCACCGGGAAATGCATCATATCAAGAAAGAAAACATCGGCTTGATCGAAGTTATGGGACTGGCGATTCTGCCGGGCCGTTTGAAGGAAGAACTCGATTCCATCGCAGGTATTCTTGCAGGAGATCAAGCGCTGTTAGAAGCGGTGAAGAATGACCCTAGTCATTCTCTTGCGCAGCATGCGGCTTGGATTCAGGAGCTGGTGGAGCGATTCGGAACTGCACTGCAACACGAGGAAGCGCTCAAGATTGTGCAGAACGAAGTTGGCATCAAGTTTACGCATATTCTTGAACACGCTGGCGTTTACAAACGGACTCCAGAAGGTCAAGCGGCTTTCCGCCGTTTCGTAACAAGCTTCGGCGCTTTGTAGTAAGTGAATTTGGATTTAAGGATGACCTCAAGCCTATGGGCTTGGGGCATCTTTTTTTATTCGGAATGACGAAACCCAGCCACCTAATTTGAATGCGGGTAACCAGAGGTTTATAATACGAAGGAGTAAGACATTATGAATTAACTACTGGAGGTTTACACATATGCGTAAATTTGAATTTTATAATCCTACCAAGCTGATTTTTGGACAGGGTACCCTTGAAGCCTTGAAGACGGAGGTTCCTAAGTACGGTAAAAATGTGCTTTTGATGTACGGTGGCGGCAGTATCAAGCGCAGTGGTCTGTACGATAAAGTAGTTGCTGAGCTGAGTTCAATAGGCGCTACAGTGACTGAACTCTCTGGAGTAGAACCCAATCCACGTCTTTCCACAGTACATAAAGGCGTAGAGCTGTGCCGGGAGCATAATATTGACCTGGTTCTTGCAGTAGGGGGCGGAAGCGTATTGGACTGCGCAAAAGCTGTTGCTGTTGGAGCGAAATATGATGGTGATATGTGGGACTTTGTAGAGCGTAAAGCAGCGGCTCAAGACGCGCTTCCACTGGGTACAGTGCTGACAATGGCTGCTACGGGTTCCGAAATGAATAATGGCTCCGTAATCACAAACGAGGTTACTAAGGAAAAAATGGGCTGGGGCAGCGTGCATGCCTACCCGGCATTCTCGATTCTTGATCCAGAGAACACTTTTTCTCTGCCACGTGATCAGACCGTTTATGGCATGGTGGACATCATGTCACATGTACTGGAGCACTATTTCCATACAGACGGCAATACACCGGTACAAGACGGGTTCTGTGAAACTTTGCTGCGCACTGTAATTGAAACCGCGCCGAAGCTTATCGAAGATCTGAACAACTACGAGCTGCGTGAGACCATTATGTACTGCGGTACGATGGCGCTTAACGGAATGGTCAGCATGGGTTTTGCCGGAGATTGGGCGACTCATAATATCGAGCATGCAGTGTCGGCTGTTTACGATATTCCACATGGTGGAGGTTTGGCGATTTTGTTCCCGCAATGGATGAAATATAACCTCAGCACAAACCCTGCGCGTTTCCGTCAGCTTGCAGTAAATGTGTTCGGAGTTGATCCTGCTGGCAAGACTGATGAAGAAATCGGGCTGGAGGGTATTGAGGCTCTGCGTAATTTCTGGGATTCCATCGGTGCGCCGAAGACGCTCGGAGATTATGATATTGATGACAGCGAGATCGGCAGTATGGCTGACAAGGCTGTTCGTTTCGGAGCATTTGGTAATTTCCGCAAGCTTGAGCGTGAAGATGTAGTTGAGATTTATAAAATGGCTTTGTAAGTAAATTCTTCTACGGAAAGAGACCATTTGTCTTTATTCTAGAAGTCGCAATAGAATGTCAAAGAAGCGAATCCTCCGTTATGGAGGATTCGCTTTTTTGTGTTTATGGTCTAGTGTGACTTGCTCCTCTTGCTATACTTTTCGGTCGTTCTCATCCCAAGGTTTCGCTGCCGCTGGCGAACCTCCGCTGCCGCTGGCGAACCTCCAGCTGCTGGCGAACCTCCCGCGCCGCTGGCGAACCTCCAGCGCCGCTGGCGAACCTCCGCCGCCGCTGGCGAACCTCCAGCGCCGCTGGCGAACCTCCCGCCGCTGGCGAACCTCCGCTGCCGCTGGCGAACCCCTCCGCTGCCGCTGGCGAACCTCCAGCTGCCGCTGGCGAACCTCCCGCCGCTGGCGAACCTCCGCTGCCGCTGGCGAACCTCCGCTGCCGCTGGCGAACCTCCGCTGCCGCTGGCGAACCTCCGCTGCCGCTGGCGAACCTCCAGCCGCCGCTGGCGAACCTCCGCGCCGCTGGCGAACCTCCGCGCCGCTGGCGAACCTCCGCTGCCGCTGGCGAACCTCCGCTGCCGCTGGCGAACCTCCGCTGCCGCTGACCGAACATCACTGCCGCTGACCGTACCTCACTGCCGCTGACCGTACCTCACTGCCGCTGATCGCACCTCATCAATCACTGTTCGCACCCGTAATCTAATCCGTCGACCGTCCTCGGGAGTCTTACGGACCTAGCTGACGTTATTTGCGAATTTTCAGCCTTTTGAGCAAGTTTTCGGACACCAGAGACACTATTGCTTCGAAATGGTCTTATATTTGCTGTTTTTCATGCCAATAGGGGCTATGCGGTCCGATAGCATACCAAATGTGGGAAAAATCGGCGAATAGGGTCTGCTGAGTCCGATGGGCCGAGGTGCGTAAGCAGCATAGCCTCTTCATACGCGCGAGAGTGTTACCCAACCAACTAGGGTTTGTAAGATCCCCTCACGACTGATTCCTCTACAAATATACGCCTACCCTACGGACCCAGCTGACGTTATATGCGAATTTTCAGCCTTTTGAGCAAGTTTTCGGACACCAGAGACACTATTGCTTCGAAATAGCCTCATATTTGTTGTTTTTCATGCCAATAGGGACTATGCGGTCCGATAGCATACCCAATGTCGGATAAATCGGCGAATAGGGTCTGCTGAGTCCGATGGGCCGAGGTGCTGAGGCGCCGAGGTGCGAAAGCAGCATAGCCTCTTATGCGCGAGAGTGTTACCTAACCAACTAGGGTTTGTAAGATCCCCTCACGACTGATTCCTCTACCAATACACGCGTACCCTACGGACCCAGCTGATGCTATATGCGAATTTTCAGCCTTTTGAGCAAGTTTTCGGACACCAGAGACACTATTGCTTCGAAATGGTCTTATATTTGCTGGTTTTTATGCCAATAGGGGCTATGCGGTCCGATAGCATACCAAATGTCGGATAAATCGTCAAATAGGGTCTGCTGAGTCCGATAGGCCGAGGCGAAAGCAGCATAGCCTCTTCATACGCGTGAGAGTGTTACCTAACCAACTAGTGTTTGTAATCCCCCCTCACAACCGATTCCTCTACCAATACACGCCTACCCTACGGACCCAGCTGACGTTATTTGCGGATTTTCAGCTTTTTGAGCAAACTTTCGGACACCAGAGACACTATTGCTTCGAAATGGTCTTATATTTGCTGATTTTCATGCGAATAGGGACTATGCGGTCCGATAGCATACCAAATGTCGGAAAAATCGGCGAATAGGGACTGCTGAGTCCGATAGGACGAGGTGCCGAGGCGCGAAAGCAACATAGCCTCTTCATACGCGCGAGAGTGTTACCAACAAAAATCAGCGCCTCAGCAACTATTGAACGGCCTTTAGGACAGCCCCAGCACATGTAATAAAATAGTGCCAATGTGAGCATGCTTATCCTCTGAATGGAACTTATTTGGGTGAATATCCAAAGATTGTGAAACCAAGGACCTACTTTGTACGTTTAATGTAATATGACAGTCCTGATTGAAGACAGGAGGAAATAAAAATGCAAACGCTGTATTTAGGCTGCTTGGCGCTAGGCGTCATATTTGCCATAGTCAGCGTCCTGGTGGGAGATCTGATCGGAGATGCCTTGCATGGGGTCTTTGATTTCGTATCCGTAGATTTTCTGAATCCCACCGTACTGGCAGGAGGAATAACCGTGTTCGGCGGAGCGGGCATTCTTCTAACCCGGTACAGCGCTCTGGAAGCTGGGGCGATCATTGCTTTGTCTTTGTTAGCCGCCGCTTTTTTGGGAGTACTTATGTATCTAGGGGTGGTTAAGCCCATGGAAAAAAGCGAAATGTCCAATGGTTTCTCAATGAGTGATCTGCCAGGCAAGATCGGGGAAATCACAATTCCTGTTCCCGCCACTGGTTATGGTGAGATTATGGTAAAGTTTGGCGCCGGCAATAGCCTGCATACGGCAGCAAGCTTTGATCATGAGCTGCTTCCGGCAGGGATTAAAGTTGTTGTAGTGGAGGTTAGAGAAGGCGTTGCATTGGTGTCAGAATTCGAAAAGAGAAGAGGAGTGGATCTTTAATGTTCGGTATTCCTGAGTATTTGTTAGTCCCTGCAGTTGTCGTTGCTGTTTTGTTTGTGCTAGGTATCGCATTCTGGGCACGTTACAAAACGGTTGGACCCGATGAAGGGATGATCGTAACGGGGTCGTTCTTAGGGAAAAATCATATTTCAGACGATGGTTCTGGTCGTAAAATAAAGATTGTACGCGGGGGCGGGGCCTTTATACTCCCAGTCTTCCAGAAGGCTGAATTTATGTCGCTTCTTTCTCATAAACTCGATGTGACGACCCCGGAGGTATACACCGAACAAGGGGTTCCGGTTATTGCCGACGGTGTGGCGATCATTAAAGTGGGTAGCTCAACGGAAGATGTGGCGACAGCTGCTGAGCAATTTATGGGCAAACCGATTGAAGCACTGAAGAGCGAAGCACAAGAAGTTCTTGAAGGTCATCTGCGGGCCATTCTCGGTTCGATGACCGTTGAGGAAGTATATCGTAACCGTGACCGCTTTGCGCAAGAGGTTCAAGGCGTGGCGGCGCGTGATCTTAAGAAAATGGGTCTGCAAATTGTTTCCTTTACCATCAAGGATGTGCGAGACAAACATGGATATCTAGAGGCACTGGGTAAACCGCGGATAGCTGCTGTGAAGCGGGATGCAGAGATCGCTGAAGCAGAAGCAGTGCGGGATGCGAGAATTCAAAAGGCAAACGCAGAAGAGCAAGGGCAAAAAGCTGAGCTGCTGCGGGATACGAATATTGCCGAAGCCTCCAAGGAAAACCAGCTTAAGGTGGCTGCGTTTAAACGGGATCAGGATACAGCGAAAGCGGAAGCCGATCAGGCTTATCATATTCAAGAGGCACGTGCAAAGCAGACCGTTGTTGAAGAACAGATGAAGGTTGAGCTGGTACGTAAGGAACGTGAAATCGATTTGCAAGCCAAAGAAATTCAAGTTCGCGAGAAGCAGTATGATGCTGAAGTGAAGAAAAAAGCAGAAGCGGATCGTTATGCAGTAGAGCAAGCGGCGGAAGCCGATAAGGCGAAGAGAATGCGTGAGGCAGATGCCTTGCAATATAGTATTGAAACGCAAGCTAAAGCGACATCTGAGCAGAAGCGTCTTGAAGGTCAAGCGATGGCGGATGCAGAGCTGGCTAAAGGTACAGCGGATGCTGAGGTTATCCGGTTGCGTGGTCTAGCGGAAGCAGAAGCCAAAGAGAAACTGGCGGAAGCTTTCCAGAAATTCGGCGAAGCAGCGGTGCTCGATATCATCGTCAAAATGCTGCCTGATTTGGCTGGCCAAATTGCGAAGCCGCTGGCATCTATTGATAAACTTACCGTTGTAGATACCGGTAACGGGGAAGGTGCAGCCCGGGTCAGCAATTATGTGACTCAGCTAATGTCCACCGCTCCAGAGATGTTGAAGAGCGTCTCAGGGATTGATGTAGAGGCACTGATCAAGGGGTTGACCTCTAAAGCTTCCGGAAGCAAAGGAGCATCAGTTACACCAGTCGCACAAGTCGCACCTGTTGCACCAGCTACACCTGCAACTTATATTCAGCCATCAGTAACATCTAGTACAGCCAGCGAGACTTTAACTTCTGTGCCTGAACAAAAGGAAAAATAGTTTAATGCAATTTATATTGATTTAATTTACTTAAGGTATGACTGGCAAAGCTGCTGGTCATACCTTAATCTTTATGTTTTGATCTGTTTTGATCTAAATTAGACAACATGATAAAAAGCTCATGCGTTTACAGGTGATTTTTGATGAAGCTTATAGCTTATCGGCATCCCGTGGGAATTATTGTATATATAGACATCGACGCTTTCACTGGTGTTTAAAGATTTTTTCAGGTAAAATAAAAGCCTTTAAGGCTGTTCACTCGATCTACTAGCTTAGTAAGGACACAGAGTGTTCTTCTAATATGCAATTCTTGGTGTTATGATGGTAGCAAAGCTTGTATTCATCGTACGATTTCTTATTGCGTATGCTGCTGGAAGTTAGGTGTTTAGAAATAAAAGAGGTGTCAAAAATGAGTAGCATAACAGTGGCGAAGGTGTTGAATAACAACGTTATCATTGCCCAGCATCCTCAATATTCCGAGGTTGTAGTTATCGGTAAAGGGATAGGGTTTAACCGCAAGCTGCGGGATCAGATTAATCTATCCTCCGTGGAGAAGATGTTTATTCTTCGCAGCCAGGAGGAACAGGAACAATATAAACAGCTTCTTCCCCAAGTGGATGAGAAGTTGATTGAGGTCGTTCAAGAAATAGTATTACATATTATGCATTGTAGCCGTCAGCCGCTTAATGAGCATATTCACATTGCACTTACCGACCATATTTCTTTTGCTATCCGTCGTTTCGAACAAGATATCCCAATTCATAATCCATTTTTGTATGAAACTAAGGAGATTTATCCTGAGGAATATAAGATGGCAGAATATGCGATTGGAAGGATTAATGAGGCTATGGGCGTGGAATTGCCGGTGGATGAGATAGGTTTTGTGGCTCTTCATATTGTCAGCGCACTTAGTAATAGGCAAATTTCCGAGGTTAGACAACATTCTCTCTTGATTGGAGAGCTGGTTGGGTTAGTCGAGAATTATCTGGACTATCGAATCCCACGTGATTCACTTGATTACTCAAGACTGGTAACCCATCTGCGATTCGTTCTAGAAAGATTACGCCGTGGAGAGGCGGTACAAGAGACCTCAACCCTGGATGGACTCATGAAACGGGAGTATCCTGAGATGTATTCGTTGGCTTGGAAATTAACAAAAATTATCGAACAGCGTGTGCGAATTCCCGTGTATCAAGCTGAGGTAAGTTATTTGACGATTCACCTGCAGCGTATTGCTCAGAAAAAAGTGGACGAACAAGATATGGACAAGAATGGTGAAGCTCCTTAAAGTGCAAAAGTTGTAACAAATCATGGTTTCAAAAAAAACGCTTGCCACTTAAAAAAAACGATGCTACAATGTTCACTGTCATCAACAAAACAGAATATCGAGCGTGTAACTGATTCGATCAGGCATGAGTGAATTACAGTATTTTGGTTGTTAACCCCCTTCTTGGGGCAATCTAACGATAGCGTTAGATTACAACTCCTATACTGTGTTGCTCATGCCTTTTTTGGCATCTGTTTTAGTGAAATTAATGAAAGGAGTAACCTAAATGTTTAAAAAGTTGTTTGGTGTTTTACAAAGAGTTGGTAAAGCTCTGATGCTTCCAGTAGCTATTCTGCCTGCGGCAGGTTTGCTTCTTGGAATAGGAAACATGCTGGTAAACCCAGACTTCCTGCAATATGTTCCAGCACTGGAGAACCATGTTGTTCAGGCTGTTGCCAACGTATTGATGAACTCAGGACAAATTGTATTTGATAATCTAGCCTTACTCTTCGCGGTGGGGGTTGCGATAGGTTTAGCCGGCGGTGAAGGTGTTGCGGGTCTAGCTGCCATTATCGGTTTCCTCGTAATGAACATTACGATGGGTACAGTTATTGGCGTTAATGATTACGTCCTGAGCCAAGGCGACTTCTCGTATGCCAGCGTATTAGGGATTCCAACACTGCAAACAGGGGTGTTTGGAGGTATACTCGTCGGTATATTGGCTTCGGCCATGTACAAGCGATTCTTCAAAATTGAGCTTCCTTCTTACCTGGGTTTCTTCGCAGGTAAACGTTTCGTACCGATCATGACGGCGGTAACAGCTCTAATCTTGGGCTTGTTACTGACAATAGTATGGCCACCTATTCAACATGGTCTGAACTATGTGTCACAAAGTATGATTGATACGAACAAAACGCTTGCAGCGTTTATCTTCGGAACGATCGAACGTTCGCTCATTCCTTTTGGACTGCATCACATTTTCTACTCTCCATTCTGGTATGAATTTGGTACCTACGTTGATAAAGCTGGAGAATTGGTACGTGGTGACCAACGGATCTTCATGCAGCAGCTTCGCGATGGAGTAGACTTCACAGCAGGGACATTTACTACGGGTAAATATCCATTCATGATGTTTGGTCTTCCAGCAGCGGCTTTGGCTATCTATCATGAAGCTAAACCTCAGAATAAAAAGATCGTCGGAAGTTTGATGATTTCCGCGGCATTGACATCGTTCTTGACAGGGATTACTGAGCCGCTCGAATTCTCGTTCCTATTCGTGGCTCCATTGCTGTTCGCTGTACATGCTGTGTTTGCAGGTCTGTCCTTTATGACTATGCATATTCTTGATGTTAAAATCGGCATGACATTCTCGGGTGGTTTTATCGATTTTGTGCTCTTCGGTATTATCCCGAACCGTACAGCTTGGTGGCTGGTCATTCCGGTAGGTCTAGCCCTTGCCTTAATTTATTACTTCGGCTTCCGGTTTGTAATTCGGAAATTCAATCTTATGACACCGGGTCGTGAAGAAGATACGAATGAAGAAGAAGTGAATACGGAGTCTGTCTCCAGAGCCGGTGATGATCTACCGCGGAACATTTTGTCCGCTCTAGGTGGTAAAGAAAACATCACTCATCTAGATGCTTGTATTACCCGCCTTCGTGTTGAAGTTAAAGATAAGGCAGGCGTAGACAAGAACCGTCTTAAGAAACTTGGTGCATCAGGTGTGCTGGAAGTGGGTAATAACGTTCAAGCGATTTTTGGCACACGTTCAGATACGATTAAATCGCAGATTCAAGATGTGATTAACGGAAAGACACCTGCGGCTTCAGCAGCTCCAGTAGTGGTTACTCCAGAGCCAGAAGAAGAACAACAGGCAGGTGAAGCTGGTGAAGCGATTATCAAGGAAGATATCGTATCTCCAGTAAACGGTGAATTGTTGGATATCACAGAGGTACCAGATCCAGTATTCTCCCAAAAAATGACGGGCGACGGCTTCGCGTTCCTATCCGAAGATGGGAAGATTGCTTCACCGGTTTACGGTAAGGTATTTAACGTGTTCCCGAGCAAACATGCCATCGGTATTATGTCTGACGGAGGCAAGGAAGTGCTCGTTCATATTGGGGTTAATACGGTTAAGCTTAAAGGTCAAGGCTTCACGGTATTAGTTGAAGAAGGCGATCTTGTAGCGGCTGGGCAACCGATTATGGAAGTGGATTTAGAGTATGTAAAAGCACATGCACCTTCTGTAATCTCACCTGTTATTTTCTCGAATTTACCAGAAGGCTCTTCTGTAACATTGAAGAAGCCGGGTAAGGTTTCTATAGGAGACCAAGACATCATTACGATTCAGTAAAAGTGCAAGGGCCGATGCTTCCTTGTTCATACAAGGAAGCGAAGCTTTCACTATAAATTTAAAATACTCTAATAACAGAAAGCGAGTTGGATAATATTATGCAAAAAACATTCAGAATTGTCGATGAAGATGGAATTCACGCACGTCCAGCAACTGCCTTGGTTAATACAGCAACAAAATTCAAAGGTACAGAAGCATTTGCAGAAGCTAAAGGTAAAAAAGTAACTTTGAAATCCATTCTTGGCGTATTGTCATTGGGTCTTGAAGCTGGAGATACTTTGTCTTTGATTACTGAAGGAAGCGAAGAAGCAGAAGCTTTGAATGCTCTTCAAGAAGTAATGATTAAAGAAGGGCTAGGGGAAATCCATGAATAAGATTTCAGGAATCGCGGCTTCAGCAGGGATTGCAGTAGCCCGTGCTTTTATCCTGAAACATCCGGATTATACGATTACGAAGACAAGTATCAGTGATACTGAAGCAGAAGTCGCTAAGTTGAATGATGCACTCGCCAAATCAAGAGTGGAGCTGCAAACGATTAAAGAGCGTACTTTGGCAGAGCTGGGGGAGAAGAAGGCTGAGATTTTCGAATCACATCTGCTTATTCTTGAAGACCCAGAGCTGATCAATCCTGTAATTGATAAAATCCGTGAGGAATCGGTTAACGCGGACTATGCGCTAAACGAAGTGGCTACGCAATTCATTGAGATGTTCGAAAATATGAAGAGTGCCTATCTGCAGGAACGTGCAGCTGATATGCGTGATGTTACCAAGCGCTTGCTGAACCACCTGCTGGGCATTCATTATGTAAGTCCTGCAGAAATCAGTGAAGAAGTAATCGTGATTGCTCAAGATCTAACACCATCGGATACAGCACAGCTTAATCGTAAGTTCGTTAAAGGCTTCACAACGAACATTGGTGGACGGACTTCTCACTCTGCAATTATGGCCCGTTCTTTGGAAATTCCAGCGGTTGTTGGAACTAAAACGGTTCTGTCAGAAGTGAATTCTGGCGATTTGGTGATTGTCGATGGTCTGAACGGAGACGTTCTGATCAATCCTAGCGAAGCTGAAGTGGCAGAGTACACTCGCAAGCAGGAAGCTTACGACTTGCAAATCGCAGAATGGAAGAAACTTCGCGACGAACCTACAGTATCAGCAGACGGTAAACATGTTGAACTAGCTGCCAATATTGGTACACCAAATGATGTGAATGGTGTCATTGAGAATGGTGGCGAAGGTGTAGGTCTGTACCGCACTGAGTTCCTTTACATGGGTCGCGATAAGCTGCCTTCTGAGGAAATTCAATATAACGCCTACCGTACTGTACTTGAGAACATGAAGGGTAAGCCGGTAGTCGTACGTACCCTGGATATCGGTGGCGATAAAGAGCTGCCTTATCTTGACCTTCCGAAGGAAATGAATCCTTTCCTTGGTTTCCGTGCGATCCGCCTATGCCTGGATCGTCAGGATATTTTCCGTACTCAATTACGCGCATTACTAAGAGCGAGTGTTCACGGGGATCTTCGCATTATGTTCCCTATGATAGCTACGCTTGGTGAATTCCGTGCTGCGCGTGATCTTTTGCTCGAAGAAAAAGCTAAGCTTCGGGAAGAAGGTAAGGAAGTATCAGACAACATTCAGCTTGGCATAATGGTTGAGATTCCATCAACTGCTGTACTGGCTGACCAGTTTGCTAAGGAAGTTGATTTCTTCAGTATCGGTACGAATGATCTTATTCAATATACAATGGCTGCGGACCGTATGAATGAACAGGTATCTTACCTGTATCAGCCTTACAATCCAGCCATCCTGCGTTTGGTCAAAAATGTAATTGATGCAGCGCATGCAGAAGGTAAATGGACGGGGATGTGTGGTGAAATGGCTGGTGACGCAACAGCTATTCCGCTGCTACTGGGTCTTGGTCTCGACGAATTCAGCATGAGTGCAACTTCCATTTTGCCAGCGCGTAGTCAAATTTCTAAATTGTCGGCTGCCGACATGAAGGATTTGGCTGCAAAAGCGTTGCAGCTTGGCACGGCTGAAGAAGTCGCTGCGCTTGTTCAAAGTATCGCTAAGTAACTTTTTACGCATGCATTAATCCGTTTTAGCGTTCTACTGTTTTTCCAACTACTATTGCCGACTTCCGATGGCTGGAGGTCGGCTTTTTTATGTTTTTTAACCTATAATTTTCTGTAATTCGACCTCATTTACTGTTCACTGTTTATTTTCTTTATTGCGCAGATGTCTATACCGATAGTATTAGTAATGAGCATAAAGTCGATAAGGAACCCAAACCTATAAATATGTCGTACATATAATAGTAAGGATCCATAGAAAGTTTATACTCCATTTGCCGACTTGCAGCGCTGTGCAAGTATTAATATGAAATGAATTGGTAATATATGGACTTATAAGCAACCCCACAGGTTAGGTGGGGAGCCATAGGATGGTGTTAATTCATGAGTAAAAATTATATAAATGCAGAATTGATGATGGAAGTCTACGAGGGCAAGGATTTAGGCTTGACGTATTCAACGGAGTACAGTGTATTTAAAGTCTGGGCACCTACGGCACTTGCTGTGTCCCTTGTACTGTACGAAACAGGTGGGCATCAACTGAATACTGAGTCACCTAAGAGTGCTATGGACAATGGTCGTATTGTATATATGCAGCGTAGTAATGGTGGAGTCTGGCAGACCAAGTTATCAGGTGATCTAAAAGGGAAATATTATATGTACCGTGCTGTTTTTGCAGATGGCAATGTGACGGAAGCAGTAGATCCTTATGCAAGAGCCGTATCTGCAAATGGTTTAAGATCAGCAATCGTTAATTTGCAGGATACGAATCCAGAACATTGGGATCAGGATGTAGCGCCTCCGTTACAGCATCCTGCCGACGCAGTGATTTATGAACTGCATGTTCGTGACTTCTCCTCACATGAGAGCTCAGGTATGCATTATAAGGGTAAATTCAAAGCATTTACCGAATTTGGATTAAAGGATTCGGCAGGAAATACAGTGGGGATTGATCATCTGTCTGAATTAGGGATTACCCATGTACATCTGATGCCGGTATTTGATTTTCAGACCGTGGATGAGCTGAAGGTGGTCAATCGGGGTTCCTCCATAACTAATGTGGACTACAATTGGGGGTATGATCCCCAGCATTATAATGTACCTGAAGGATCTTACAGCACCGATCCTGCCAATCCTGGCTTGCGGATTCGTGAATTTAAAGAGATGGTGCAGGCCTTACACAGCCGCGGGATCGCGGTAATTATGGATGTCGTTTACAACCATACGTATGCTGTGGAGAATGGCCCCTTTGAGCCGCTTGTCCCAGATTATTTCTACCGCCGCGATTTTACGGGACGTTTGTCGAATGGCTCCGGGGTTGGCAATGAGCTGGCTACAGAACGTCCGATGGTCCGTAAATTTATTAAGGACTCCTTATCCTATTGGGCTTCGGAATATCATATGGATGGTTTCCGGTTTGATCTAATGGGACTGATGGACAGTGTTACCATGCGGGAGATTACCGAAGAGCTTCGGCTAGAAGTGAATCCGAATCTGTTGCTTTACGGTGAACCTTGGACGGGTGGAGATTCTCCGCTGGCCACTAAAACGCTAAAAGGTGTACAGCGGGGCAAGGGCTATGCTGTCTTCAACGATAACTTCCGTTCAGCGATCAAAGGGGATAGTGATGGCTTCGGAAGAGGGTTCGTGACAGGCGAATACGGCAAAGAAGGTGCTATTGCAGCCGGAATTAAAGGAGCAATTCATGAGTTTACGGACTCGCCTGTGGAATCGGTGAACTATGTAACTGCCCATGATAATTTGAATTTATGGGATAAGATGCTTATCGTTCAAGGAGGGAGTCAGGAAGCTGATTTTCCGGTAATCGCTAACATGGATAACGAAGATCTGGAAGAGGCAGTGGCCCTTGCCAATCCATACGTGAATGTAGATCAGGAGAATATTCTCGGTAATGAAACTATACGTCGATCCTTGCTTGCTAACGGAATTATTCTGACCTCGCAGGGGATTCCTTTCCTGCATGCTGGAGATGAGCTCCTGCGCAGTAAATTTGGAGATCATAACAGCTACCGCAGCGGTGATGCGGTCAACTCGATCCGCTGGAATATGAAAAGTGCATTTAAGCCCGTATTTCAATATTATAAAGGCCTGATCGAGCTGCGGCGTACACATCCGGCATTTCGTCTGCATGGCCGCCAGGAAATTGAACGCTCCTTAGAATTTCTGCGTTGTGATGGCGGAATAGTATCGTATCTGCTTAGAAGCCATGCAGGAGGTGATCTCTGGAACAATATTACCGTTGTCTTCAATGCTAATAATGACCGGATGTCGGTATCACTTCCTGAGGTTGCTGATAGTTGGAACGTAGTAGTAGACCATACCCGTGCCGGGATAGAAGCCATCCGCAGAATCGAAGGCAATGAGGTAGAGGTGGAAGGGTTGTCGATGATGGTCCTTTATGATGAATGTGGTGAGCCAGCCCCACGCTCTAAAATTATCGAAATACACTATGAACGCCCAGATCAGAATTACCAAGGCTGGAATCTTTGGGTTTGGGATACAGGAATCCAGGATGGACAATGCGATTTCCGTTATATGGAGAACGGGCGTGCAGTAGCCCGCATCGAAGTGCTGCCAGATACCCAAACTATCGGATATATTTTGCGGCTTAATGATTGGGAAGAAAAAGATGGGGACGGAGACCGTTTCATTGATTGTTCTACGAATGGAGAGTTAACCAAGGTCTTAGTTCGGGATCGTGATCAGGAGATTGACGAAATTTCAGAAGATCATCTTCGGTTAAGCAGTTAGAGGCCATACAAAAAAGCTGTTTCAGGGTTGATTTTTCCTGAGACAGCTTTTTATTTGCTCTTATGGTTTTACAATGGTCTGGTTAGCTAACCCTTCGTCCACAAGCTCGTAGTAGAGATTGGCTTTATTGCCACCATAGTCTTTGGAGCGATACATCGCCAAATCGGCGGCACGCAGCAGTTCATTAATACTGCTTCCGTGTTCAGGAAATAAAGCGACTCCGATACTCGCGGAGGTATGGAAGCTGGACCCGTTATCAACAGACCAAGACTTGTTGAACAGTTTAAGTAACCGCTGTAGTGTTTCATCAAGCATCTCTGGAGAAGTGAATCGATGCAGTACAACTGCGAACTCATCTCCGCCGATCCGGAAGGCCTGACCTATTCCTTTAACCGTATGCTGAAGTTCACGGGAGAGCAGCTGAAGAAATTCGTCTCCAGCCAGATGGCCTAAGGTATCATTTAGCTGCTTGAATCTATCACAGTCCAGCAGGGCAAGCGCAATATTTTGCCTCCGTCCTTCGGGTTGGGTGATAAGGTTCTCCATATACATTTTGAAATGAGCCCTGTTGGGAATCGCTGTTAAATGGTCATAGAAGGCTAGCTTATGTAGTCGTTCTTCGTATTGTTTTCGCTGGGTAATTTCCCGAGATAACAGCATGAATTGTGCTGGGAATTTACGGCTGCCGAGAACAGGTGACACCTTAGTTTCAAGCCATACCCATTGGCCTTCTGCTCCGCGCATGCGCAGTTCAGAAATGCGCGGAGTTCCCTGAACAACACTTTTTAATTTAGCCCAGGCAATTTCCGGTTCACGTATGTAGTTGGATAACGGATCTCCTTTTTTAGGCACATAGCCTAGAATACTGGAGTGTGAGGGGGAAGCATATAGAATCAACCCGTTGGGATCCGTCAAAATAATGAAATCAGACATGGTTTCACCGATAAGCTGATAAAGTGTTTGTTCTTCCAGCATTTCATTCTGGAGCCAGATGATTTTGCGTCCAAGGTAAATAATAACTAGGAGAAACACAAATAAGAGGAGTGAATAAAGAGAGAACAAAGCGCTTTTTTTATCTCCAAATCCATCCGTTACTTGCAAGGCGTAGTTGCCAATCAAGTCCTCTGCTTGATCGAGATGTGCCCTAGCTTCATTGAATTGCGAGTTTAGGGTGAGCGCAGAATATGAATCTGGGTTCCAGCTGCTCTTCGTCCGTTCTGTTATTAGCTTATACCCTGAATTTTTCCATTTGATAATGGTAGTTTCGAAGGAGCTGAGCTCGTTTTTTAATTCGGAAAGGATAATTCCACTTTGTTTCATATCACTGTAAGGGTTTTTTATAGCGTTGATATTTGATCTTGCTACACTTATTCGTTCCTCCGCTTGAAGATTATTATCTATAAACTCCTTAGTGAACTGTTCACCTTCTGCGGCTGTTAGGTTTGGACCCATTGCGATTTGCAAGGCTACAGCGGCTTGATGCAGATCACGATCCGCGCTCAGTATAAGCTTAGAGTTCTGATATATATCATCATAAAGAGAATCTGACAATCTATTAATCGTGTAATTTAAATAGAGTAGCGAGGCGACGCTGATCCCAACCAGAAGGACGGAGATTGCAGCGAAGATATAGAATAGTTTGCGTGTTACCTTGAACTCAAAGAATCCTGCCACAGTCATCTTCTCCCTGTATAAGATGATTAAGAAAATCTATTGCTGCTTAAGTAGAACCTGCAGAACGCAATCTATGGTCAGGCGTAATTTAATACATTCACTGATGTTTGAAGGTGCTTTTGGGATAAAAGAGGTGTTGTATACATAGTGGGAAAACATAGGAAAGTGTACGTGTGAGTAAATGGTAGTTTCTAGTATATCAAGTATATAGGACGTGCTGCTTATAGAGCAATCTTTACTCAGATAATAATCAAAAAGACAAAATTTAAAGTTTAGTGTATGGGCCTATTGAATTATCTATATTCAAACCGATGGTTCCTATTACCCAACTCGATCATAAATGATACCTTTTACAGCTGCTGAAAAAAAACTGCCCTTAGTCATCTTAATGACTATAGGACAGCTAATCATTCATTATTCGTTACGCAGTGCGTGAATGGGGCGAAGTCGTGCGGCTTTGTTCGCAGGCATCATTCCAAAAATCACGCCGATGAGTAAGGAGAAAATAAAAGAAATCAGTACCATATCCCAAGCAATGGAAACTGTAAGTGCAGAGTATTTACCCAGCAGCCAACTGCCCGCGATACCAATGCCGACCCCAAGCACCCCACCCAAACCGCTGAGCACGATGGATTCAATCATGAATTGAGCGAGGATATCGAATTTTTTGGCACCAATTGCTTTACGGATACCAATCTCACGTGTTCTTTCATTGACAGATACGATCATGATGTTCATGATTCCGATGCCGCCGACAAAAAGTGAGATGCCTGCTATGCCTGCAAGCGCCATGGAAAGTGTATCTGTTGTGGAATTGACAGTTTCCAGCATTTCCTGAGAATCAAACACACTAAAAGCATTATCCGCATAATTGAATTTAGCATCAAGCGTACTTTCCAGTTTTTCTTTTGCAGCTGCTACAGTATCTGCTGAAGTTGTCTTAATGGTGATGGAACGGACGCCTTTACTTTTTAATTGGCGTTCTGCAGTGCTTATAGGAATGAGTATGATATCGTCGTTGGAACCACTTAGACTGGAGCCTTTTGTTTCTAAAAGCCCAACGATTTTATAGCTAATTCCGTTTAACTGGACCTTCTGCCCTACAGGATTGTCTGTACCGAATAAATCTTCGGCCGTACCTGAACCGATCAACGCTACCTTTTGCCGGTATTCGTTATCAATATCAAGTAAGAAGCGGCCCGCCTGTACATGAAAATCTTTAACCTCCTCATAAGAGGGGGTGATTCCTTCTACAGTTACACTAACGTTGTCCGTTTTGTTCTTGGCTGTAGCATTGCCGCTGATCACAGGAGCTACATTTGCTATACCCTCTATATCCCCTAGAGCAAGGGCTTCCTCATAGGTGAGAGAGGTAGTCGCCCCACGGCCAGTAATGTTTACAGTGAGTTGGTTTGTGCCTAGTCCGTTTAGCTGCTCTGTGATCTGTGAAGTAGTTCCTTGCCCAACAGAAACAAGAATGATGACCGAAGAGACTCCAATAATAATCCCAAGCATCGTTAAAAAAGCTCTAACCTTACTGCTGTTGATGCTCTTCAGGGCCATTCGCATGCTTTGGTACAATTTCACCCCGCATTCCTCCGATCTTCCACGAGGTTGCCATCCTGAATACGAATAATCCGCTCCGCTTGTTTAGCTATTTCCAGATCATGTGTGATAAGGATGATGGTATGTCCTTGCTTATTTAACTCACGTATCATTTGCATGACTTCCTGTCCCGTCCGTGTATCCAGTGCCCCGGTTGGTTCATCGGCAAGTAGAATAGGGGGGGATCCCGCCATAGCCCGGGCAATCGCTACCCGCTGTTGCTGTCCTCCCGAAAGCTCAGAAGGGCGGTGATGCATCCGATCCTCCAGCCCTACTTTAATGAGTGCTTCCTGTGCTAGTTGTCTTCTTTCCCGATGGGAGAGGCCACGATAAATCAATGGCAGCTCCACATTTTCAATGGCTGACAGCTTGGGGAGCAGGTTGAAATTTTGAAAGATAAAGCCGATCTTCTCATTGCGGATCGTTGCGAGCTTATTGTCGGATAACTTGCGAACCTCTTGTCCATCTAGAAGATAACTTCCTTCATCGGAGATATCGAGGCAACCAAGCATATTCATGAGTGTTGATTTACCAGAACCGGAGGGACCAATAATAGCTACGAACTCCCCCAGATCAATTGTAAAGGAAAGGCTATTTAAGACCGTCATGGTTTCTCCGGCCATTGTGTAGCCGTGGGACATGTCGTGAACTTCGATCAGAGGTGCTGAAGCACTCATCTGCCGCCACCTCCGCCACCACCTGGTGCGCTGCCCATACCACCAGCGCCACCTCCGGTGAAGCCGCCACCCCCACTAAAGCCACTGCCGCCGAAGCCAGCGCCACCCATACCGCCCATACCACCTCTAGTTTCCGTTTCCGTGCTGGTTGTTCCGGTTTTCGTAGAGATTACGGTAGGGATGATCACCTGGTCCCCTTCATGGAGTCCGCTGACAATTTCAATGCTGCTCTCATCATGGAGACCCACTTCGACAGTGACCATCTGTCCTGAGCTATTGCCGCGATTTCTTCCACCGGCAGCGCCGCTGCGAGCGTCAGGAGCCCCGCTGGGCATAGCGCCGCCGCGAGCGTCAGGAGCCCCGCTGGGCATAGCGCCGTCGCGGGCGTCAGGAGCCCCGCTGGGCATAGCGCCGCCGCGAGCGTCAGGGGCACCGCTAGGCATTGGTACTTGGCCCTCGCCAGCAGTTTTGGAAGTTGCGGCTGAACCCGCTGCTAGAGGAATAGAAACTGTGTATTTTCCGTTTCTTTCTTGTACAGCTTCAATAGGTACTGTTAATACATCCTTTTTCTCAGCAGTGGTTACTGAAACTTCCGCAGACATTCCAACAAGAGCACCTTCGGAGCTTGTTAGACCTATGGTAACATCGAAGAGGGAAACACCGTTTGAGGCGGTGCCCTCATTAGCTATTTTCGTAACCGTTCCCTTGAATTCCGTATCAGGCAGAGCATCCAATGAAATAGTGGCAGGCATCCCTAGCTTTACAGTAGGAATATCAAGCTCATCCACCTGCACAACTACACTTAAATTAGCATAATCGGTAATGTCGATGAGTTCAGAGCCGTCCATGGCTTTTTCGCCGCTTGCAATATTAACTGTCGTTACAGTTCCATCAATAGGAGCCGTTAACGGATCAGGAGGAAGCATATCTTCTTGGACAGAAGCTATTTTTTCCTGTTGCGCCGAAATGTCGGTTTTGGCCTTTTCAATCGAACGTTTGGCATTGCCTAGCTCATCTTCTGATGCACCTGCCACGGCCAGCTTCTTATATTGCTCCTGCTTGTCCTCAAGATCGGTCTCAAGCGAGGCAAGTGAAGTTTGCTCCTGCTTGAGATTGTCACTCAGATCATTGCCTTCAAAGGTAATCAAAGTCTGGCCTTTTTTCACGAGATCGCCCTCTTTGACAAGAACCTCAGCTGCGGTCCCGCTGTCCTTCGTTTTTACTTTACCAGTTTCTGTAGCAATCACGGAGCCGGCTCCGGATACACTAACTACGATATCGCCCTTTGTAACGGTAGCTGTATTAATAGGCACTTCAGCGGCTTGACTGTTCTTATCAGGTAACAATGTATACACCAGCATTCCTGCTGTGGCTACAACTACTACTCCAAGAGTCCAGAACACTATTTTTTTCTTCTTCATTTCTATCCTCCCTAGCTCATCATATTAATTGCCGGATGTATTGCTGGTGTCTGGATCTGTGCCAGAAGTAGAGTTGCTGTTCGAAGTCGTTGATGCCCCCTGATAAGTGACGACATAGGTTTGTGTTCCCAGCAGATTTCGATGGCCTTGGAATTCGTCGTATAGATTCAACCGGATTGCGCCGCCACCCAGTGTTTTGTACAGGCTGCTTGTGAAGGTTGTGGTGTACGACTTGAAGTTACCTAATTGTAGATCTGTGCCAAGTGTTAATGTTTTTTCCATGCTTTGTCCTAAGGGGTCAATCAGCTCCAACACCAGTTTGTGCTCGTAGGTGCCTGATTCATAAAGCGTGCTGGCTGACATGTTGTAGGTTAGGACAGTGCTGAGCGTATCTTTACCAGCGGTGACGGTGGCGACTGCATTTGTAACGGATAGGGTATAAGGAAACATTTCCACGTTCAAAAGATTGCCTTTGGGCTCCACTCCCAGCTGGTTCAGTCCAAGTGATACCGTATTGATGTAACCCGTCGATTGGCCGTCAGGAGCGGTAAGCTTGCCTTCTGAAACACCCTCCCCGATATAAAGGACAAGGTTCGCTGGATCTATACCTAGAGGGAGCTTACTCCAGAGTGTGACCAGACTTTTTCCGTTAGGACTGGTGGAGGTTTTGGACTGGGTGACTTCGGCTTCATAATATTGATTGTCTTGTGTTTTGTAATAGGCTACGAGTTGAGCCTGTTCGGATTTACGCGATTCCTCACTGTTCATTTCTAGTTCTGTGTACAAGAGATTTGAATCTGTACCTGGGTACACGAGGGTCCGGCGTACAAGTAATTCCGCTTTTTTACCTTCAAGCTCAAGATGGAAAGAATTTTCAGCTGCAACACTCTGTACCCGGCTGTCCAGTTGGGTAGTACTTAGAGAAAGGAAGTTAAGCTTACTTTCACCTGAAGTTTCTTGCAGGGTGATTTTTAATTGATTGAAAGTATAGCTATAAGGAACATTGGCTACGACATACACAGCAGCCGATTCATTTGGACCGAGGATGGTTTGCGTACTTTCTGAGACAACCTGGGAAGTGCTGCTGATGTCACTTTCTCCAGCTTTGACGACACTTGTAAGCGCAGGAAGCTGAACAGAGGTTGATTTAGTGTTGCGGATGTTGATTTTAGCCACGATCTGGTCTTTGTCAGACCAAGGGAGTCTTTGAATGTTTGCAATTTTGACAACAAATGTACCGTGACTGTTCTCAATGGGGTATTCCGTGTCCTGCCAATTGTTAGTTTGCAGCGTGTAAGGGATCTGATAATAGGCGGTAGGAAAAATGATCTTGCCCTCAGCAGCCGGCTCAGTCATTTGCAGCTGCAATGTTCCTTGATTGAGTGTGAGTGGTACATCTGCGCTGAGTTCAATAATCTTTTCTTCAAGCGGTTTCAATGTTAGGCTGGCAAAACCCTTCGTATCTACCGGAAAGCTATACCCTTCAGCGGCTTTAATAGCAAGTTCATAGGCAGGCACATTCACTGCTTTGTTGCCGCTATTTTTGATGCGGAACTGTAGTGTCCACTTTGCGTTGCCATTGTCAGCATAGACGTTAGCCGTTTTCAACTGTGTTTCGACTGTATTATTGCTGATTGTAAGCTTCTTCGTGACATTGCTGGCTACGACAAGATCCGGTGTTGTTGCAGCGGGGAGATTGTAGGCGACAACCGGCAACGCTATTTTTAATGAGGCATCTTCTCCGGCAAATTGCAGCGCCATGTTGTCTGTCTTCATATAAGAAGGGATTTCCGTCAAATAGTAGATCGTCTTCTTTTCCTGAGGCTGTACTTTATAGCTGGTGCTGGTGTCATCAAGTGCGAGTTCAAATACAGATCCTCCAGCGGAAGCGAGGTATCCTTTAAGTCCAGTATCACTGAGTACCTTGGTTCCTTGATTAGTGAAGCTAACGCCAACCTTGGCATAGACCTTACCGTTATATTTATAAATTTGCAGGCTCTCTGCCTTGGTGGTTACAGGGAGATTGTTTAGGGTGATCTTTTTACTCTGCCCTCTGGCGACAGCTTGTGAATATCCTGTGGGTACGGTGAAGTTCCCTAGCTTTTTTTGATAATCGGTGGTGTTGAAGTCCCATCCGTACAATGAAATTTTGACCCCGTTTAAAGAGGTGGATTTGCCGATGTTTACATAGTAGGTGATAGATTGACTGCTTTTCGCGGCAATGGATTTGATGGTTGCACTGCTGGTAATAGGGCTTCCTTGAATAACTGTACCGCCGCTAGTAGTTACTTTGGAGAAAAAGTCCACCAGATTGAGGCTAGCGTTGCTTCCATTAGAGTAGCTGAGTGTGTATGTAAGAATATTTCCGCCATCCTGAGTTAATAAGCTGACATCCGTCAGCTTTGCGCTGATGTTAGTCTTCAAGGCTATGGAGCCTAGTTTATCCAGAGCGGATACGGAAGCTGTTGTTGCTATTTTGGTGGATGTAGTCCCGGCCCAAGCGGTATGAGCTCCATACGCTGCAAACTGGCTAAGTACAGCTGTGCTTAGCAGCACCGCGGCTACTTTTATTCTCCGTACATGCATTTGATTTCCTCCCAATAGGATAGTTAATAGTCTGCGAAGGTGCACCCGAGTGGATAAGCAAGCCTTCCTAGTAATGGAAATTATCAAGCCCCGCTGAATGTTAGCTGAAAAAAAGTTGGAAAAATGGCTCTGAAGCTTAAAGCCAGCTTAAAAGAAGATAAAAATTAGCCTAATTTTGTCCAGCTTGTCAAAACGACAGATTTTGCATATAATAAAGAGACATATCTCTTGTAGTAAAGAGATACCTGACAATTAGCATGAATTGTGAAATGCAGTGATGGAGAAGAGTACACAGTGCCTGACTTACAGGGAGGAGACGCCGCGGATTGAGAGCGTTTCTAAGAAGCAGAGCTGTCGAAGTTCACTCCGGAGCAGTTCCCTGAATTCCTTAAGCTGTCTAATAGGGAAGGGTAGGGGATACCGGTCACAGACCGTTATTTCTGTATAAAGTGAGATAGGTATCTGTCCAGCCAAAAGAGGGAATGAAGCTCTTAAGGGGAACAGATCAGCTTGTCTAACAAGGGTGGTACCACGGTCTTTTCGTCCCTTACCGGGAGGAAAGGCCTTTTTTTGTTGAACTAGACAATGATTGAAGGGGGCTGTACACGGCCATGAAAGAGAAGTTGGAAGCATTGAAGGTTGAAGCGCTGGCTAAGCTGCAGGAGGTTATGGATCCGCAGGTACTAAATGATCTAAGAGTGAAGTATCTCGGTAAAAAAGGTGAGCTTACAGAGGTTCTGCGCGGTATGGGAGGACTTAGTGCTGAGGAACGTCCGGTAATCGGGCAAGTAGCGAATCAGGTTCGCAGTGCTATTGAGGAGATTATCGGCGCGAAGCAGGAGGCTTTTCAAGAGCAGGAAACCCAGCAACGTCTGCAGGCTGAAAAAGTAGACGTAACCTTACCGGGTCGCCGTATGCAGCAAGGGGGCATTCACCCGCTTAGCAGAGTCGTACAGGAGATTGAGGATATTTTTATCGGCATGGGCTACCGTGTAGCTGAAGGTCCGGAAGTAGAGACCGATTATTATAACTTTGAAGCTCTAAATTTGCCTAAGAATCACCCGGCACGTGATATGCAGGATTCTTTCTATTTAACGGATGACCTGTTAATGCGCACACAAACCTCGCCGGTACAGATTCGTACTATGCAGGCTATGAACGGTGAAGCTCCGGTAAAAATCATCTGCCCGGGTAAAGTATTCCGCCGTGATGATGATGATGCAACGCATTCCTTCCAGTTCCACCAAATCGAAGGTTTGGTCATTGGAAGTAACATTCGAATGAGTGATCTGAAGGGCACCCTGCAACAATTTGTGCAGGAGATGTTTGGACCGAATACAGGCATTCGTCTTCGTCCGAGCTTTTTCCCATTCACTGAGCCAAGTGTTGAAGTAGATGTAAGCTGCTTCAAATGTGGCGGCGATGGCTGCAGACTATGCAAGCAAAGCGGATGGTTAGAAATCCTTGGCGCAGGTATGGTGCATCCAAATGTACTGAAAATGGGTGGCTATGATCCTGCTGAGTACAGCGGCTTCGCTTTCGGAATGGGTGTAGAGCGGATTGCGATGCTTAAATACGGCATCGATGACATCCGACATTTCTATAGTAATGACATGAGTTTTGTGAAGCAATTCAAGGGCGTTTAGTTTTTGTGGGCGCGTTGGCTGATAGTGGCGGAGAATGGCTTTGGAGTGTTCTCCCACAGGAAGCAGCGCGAACGACAGTGAAATAAATACATCTGAAACATAAAGGAAGTGAGCGGATATGAAAGTATCAACCGGATGGTTGGCTGATTATACATCGATTGAAGGAGTAACCGCCGAACAGCTAGCGGAGAAGATTACCGCTGCCGGCATTGAGATTGACGGCGTAGAGCGCCGCAATAAAGGCATTTCCGGCATCGTAACCGGCTATGTGAAATCAAAGGAAAAACATCCTGATGCAGACAAGCTGAACGTATGTATCGTGGATGTGGGCCAAGATGAGGAGCTACAAATCGTTTGCGGCGCAAAAAATGTAGCTGCAGGTCAAACTGTACCTGTAGCAATGGTTGGCGCTAAGCTGCCAGGACTGGATATCAAAAAAGCCAAGCTGCGCGGTGTCCTGTCGCAAGGAATGATCTGCTCGGCCAAAGAATTGGGACTGAATGATAAATTGCTTCCAAAAGAGCAACAAGAAGGTATTCTTGTGCTGCCTGAAGGGACAGAGATTGGTCAGGATATTTCCAAGGTCCTCGGCTTAGATGACGAGATTCTGGAATTCGATCTGACTCCGAACCGTTCAGATTGCCTCAGCATGATTGGTGCTGCTTATGAAGTAAGTGCAATTCTTGGGCGTGAAGTTAAATTACCTGATCCAAAAAGCGAAATGATTGAGATCAGTGGTCCTGCTGCGGATTCCATTTCCGTCAAGATTGAAGATGAAGAATACTGCAGCCATTATGCAGTTCGTTATATTGCAGGTGTTAAACCTGCACCATCACCGCTGTGGATTCAGAATCGTCTGATGGCTGCTGGGGTTCGTCCAATTAATAATATTGTGGACATTACCAATTATGTGATGCTGGAATATGGACAGCCGCTGCATGCTTTTGATGCAGATAAAGTACAAGGTGGAGAACTCGGCGTTCGTCTTGCCCATGAAGGTGAAGTTTTGGTTACACTTGACGGTCAAGAGCGTAAGCTAGAGCCGCAAATGCTCGTTATCGCTGATGGAGTAAAAGCTGTAGGTCTGGCCGGAGTAATGGGTGGACGGGATACAGAGGTTACTGCTGAGACGGTAAACCTTGTTCTGGAATCTGCTAAGTTTGATGGAGGAACGATTCGTAAAACCTCGCGTCAATTGGGACTTCGCTCGGAAGCCTCCCTTCGTTTCGAGAAGGAAGTGGATCCAAGTGCAGTTATTCCTGCATTGAACCGTGCAGCCGTACTGATTGCACGTTATGCTGGCGGATCGGTCCATGAAGGCATCGTGCAAGCAGGAACTGACGCTGTTCAAGAGAAGGTTCTCACCTTGTCCTTAGAGAAACTGAATCGTTATCTGGGAACGGATTTGTCCTTGTTGGAAGTGAAGACATTGTTTGGCCGTCTACATTTCAAATGTGGAGATACCGCACAAGGGCTGATTGAAGTTCAAGTCCCAACCAGACGTGGCGATATCAGCTATGATGTTGATCTTATTGAAGAAATTGCCCGCCTGTACGGGTATGACAATATTCCAACGACTCTAATTGAAGGAATTACAACGCCAGGAGCACTAACTCACAAGCAAGCGCTCCGTCGTGAACTGCGTCGCCTATTGTCACATGGCGGTTACCAAGAGGTGATGGGTTACTCCTTCATCCAGCCGCAACAAAGCACAATGTTCCCTGAGTTATCAGAAGGAGCAGTAGCGGTGAAGCTGGCTATGCCGATGAGTGAAGAACGCAGCGTACTGCGTACCAGCCTTCTACCACAACTCTTGGATATTGCCAGCTACAATACCAATCGTCGTCAAAGCGACTTGGCATTGTTTGAAATCGGCAACGTCTTCTTCACGGATGAAGAACAGTTGACTCGTCAGCCACGAGAACTGCCGGTGCTGGGGCTGCTGCTTAGCGGAAGCCTAACAGTGAAGCAATGGAATGTTTCGGCACAGCCTGTGGACTTCTTTGATTTGAAGGGTGCGCTGGAAACGGTATTTGCTCATTTAGGGCTGACCGATAAAATCGTCTATGTAGGAGATAGTCCAGAAGGATATCATCCTGGGCGTTCCGCGTCGGTATATTTACTCGGAAACGAGGGTCGTGTGAAGATCGGAACGATGGGACAGATTCATCCGGATCTGCAAAGACAGCTGGATCTGGTGGATACTTATGCGGCAGAAATTTTATTGCAGCCGTTATATGAAAGTGCGCAAAGCCGTTTGCAATATAATGAGCTTCCGCGTTTCCCAGGAATGGAGCGGGATATTGCTGTGGTCGTGGATTCCGCTGTACCAGCGGGCGATCTGCTAGCTTCCATCCGCGATAACGGAGGTACTTTGCTCCAGTCCGTCCAGGTATTTGACGTTTATACTGGTGGTAAGCTGGAGAATGGAAAGAAGAGCATCGCGATCTCACTGCTGTATCGTCATAGTGAACATACACTGACTGATGAGGAAGTAGGAGAGGTGCATGAGAAGGTATTAGCATCTCTTCAACAAACTTTTGGTGCAGAATTAAGAAAGTAGCAGGAATTGTGTAAAGCCGCAGCGAATCCATTTAGAAACTGAGATTCGCTGCGGCTTTTTCTAGGTAGAGTGCAAAGCGGAGAATATCAGCCATAATCTATTGAATATTAGGGATTTTGCCAAATGCTTACCAAAAAAGCTACAATAGAAGAAGTGAAACTAGCTTAGAATCCGCACACATACAAAGGAGGGCACAACTGTGGCTATGGACCGGACACGTGTCGCCGTGGAGATATACGGAACTTCCTATAAACTCGTCGGAAGCAGTACTGAATATATGAAACAAGTGGCCCGTTATGTTGATGAACATATGCGCACGATTTCTAAATCTCACACCAGACTGGACACACCGCGTATAGCGGTGCTTGCAGCTGTACATATGGCGGAGCAGGCTATTCAGGTTCAGGACTTCAAAAATGAACTAAACATGATGACAGGTGAACGCAGTGAACTGCGATTGGAAGTATCTCGCCTGCTGGAGGTACAGCGGGAGCGGCAAGAAGAATTCGAGCGACTAGAAGCTGCGGCCAAAGAAGAGGCTGGGCGACTGATTGCTGCTGCGGAGGAAGAACGTAAGCGGCATTTGGAGATTCAGGAGAATGAACGCAAGGTACATGCGGAACAGCTTCAGGAGGCAGTGCAAGCTGTGGAAGCTGCACGCAAGAAGCTGGAAGAAGAATTGCTTGAGCGCGAGATAGAGCTGCAAGCACTGCGGACAAGCTACGAAGAAGAGCAGGCAGCTAGTCGTGAACACCAGCGGCAGGAACTGGCGAAGGCGGAAGCCATCCACTTGCAGCAGCTGGAGGAGCAGAAGGCTGCTCATCTGCAAGAGCTGGAGAACATCCGGGAGACGCTGACCAAGGAGAAGACAGACACGCTGTCTGCTCTGCAGCTTGAGCTGACCGAGACCAAGTCAACACTGGAGGAAGAGCTTGAGGTTACCAAGTCTACATTAGGTAAAGAACTCGAAGATACCAGATTGACGCTGGGTAAGGAGCTTGAGGATACCAAGTTGACGTTAGGTAAGGAGCTTGAGAGTACCAAAGCGAAGTTGGGCAAAGCGCTGGCGGAAGAACGTGAAGCACTGCAGCGGGAACAAACCAAGAATAAGGAACTGCGGCAGTCACAAGGCACTCAAGAGCATAGACATAAGCAAAATATTCAAGAGCTGGAAAAACAGCTGGCTGAGCTTCGTGGTGGGACAGGGCAACTTCAGTCCAGATTACGTGCGGCTGAAGCCAGTCTTAAGAGTGAGCGAGATGCAAGACAGACGCTTCTTGGACAATATGAAGCGATTGTTAAACGTGAAGAACAGCTCAGTGAAGAGCTTCACACGGCTACTGAGCTGGGCACACTGTTGAATGAGGAGCTGGAAGAGTTACGCCAGCGTTATCAACAGTCACAGAATGAAGCTACAGAGCTAAGAGCGTCACTACAGGAGACGAGTGAAAATCTGCACCGTGTTCAGGAAGAGCTTGCGGGATCAGCAGCAGAGGCGGCTAACTGGCAGGAGCTTTCGGATAAACGCATGGAAGATATTGGTGAACTGGAAATGAATCTGCTGGAGTCTGAGGAGAAATCCGTGTTGCTCCAGAAAGAGATCGACACGCTACGTGGGCAAGCCGATGGATTAGTACAGCAGCTGGATCAGGAGGTTCAGCTTCGTACAGATGCAGAACGCGAAACAGCGGTACTTCGGGAGCAAGGTGTGCAGGCTCAGAAGGAATTGTCTGCGCTTCGTGTTCGTTATGAGGAACTGATTGCTCAATACGACGATGTACTGCAAGAAGGAGAACGCCTGCAGGAAAGATATCAACTGTTGCAGGAAGAAGGCGAAGAGGCAACACGACGCTTAGAAGAGTTATCTGAAGCTAGTCGTGAAGCTGCTGCTACTGTTGCTGAGCAACAGGAAGTGCTGAAGGAAGCAGAGGCGTACGGAGCTTCCTGGAAGCATAAGTACGAGGAACTATCCGATCAGCAGCTGCAGTGGACGGATCTCGAAGCAAAGCTGCGTGAGGAGATCGACATTTGGCAGCAGGAAGCCGGTGAGGCTGAAATGAAGCAGGAAGCTATTGATCGTGAACGTAGCGAAGTGCTTCAGCAGCTAGGTGAAGTTGGTGAAAGCTATGAAATGGTTCAAGGACAGCTTCGTTTGTTGCAGCTCCAGTTTGAAATGCGTCAGGAAGAGCTTGACAAGCTGACAGATGAGCATCGTAACCTTAAAGAGGAATATGCCAAGCTACAAAATGAATATAATGAATGGATTCAACTGATCGAGCAAGACAGTTGAGTGCCGGATGCAAGTAAAAGAGCTGACCTGATGAGTAGAGAGATCTATTTCGGGTCAGCTCTCTTTATTAATGAGCTCAAATTAAAAAAACAGCCGATCTCAGGGGGAATCCCTAATAATCGGCTGTTTATGTGTAATCTATTCCACGATGATTGTAGCTCTCATTCCGCTATGTCCGGAGCCACACATAATGGAGCAGGTCATTTCGAAAGTTCCAGCTTTCTCGGGTACGATCACCTTTGAGGATTTTTTTTCATTAAGCTGCAGCTCGAACTCTGGAATAAGGATACCGTGATTGCCGTCATCATTTTTAAAAATGATTTTGACGGGAACACCCTTTTTTAGATGATATTCTTCCTGATCAAAGCTGTAATTTGTAGCTGTAATTATGAGTTCTGTTTCTGCCTCGATTTCCGGCTCCGCTGTGTTAGTATTGCCAGCAGCACTATCATTGTTGTTCCCACAGGCTGTAAGTGCTATAACGAACACCATTGAAAGTAGAATTGCAAATTTTTTAATAATCTAAATCCCCTCCCAAGAAGTCCAAGCATAGTGAAAATGTGACAATTATGTAGACATCATAACTTAAAATTTAAGTAAGCGCTTTGATGAAATGTGAAAACTATGTGAACAGGCAGACTGTTCAAACTTTGTCGTAAATTGCAAAAAAATGATGAAAATATAACTAAAATTTATTATAATGAAAGCTATTACATTAACGTATAAAAGTAGGGGATACATATTACAAGTATTAATGATGCGCTAAGTACGGAGGTTTGGCACCGTAGAATCTTACAAGGCTATTGGATGGTAGTCATTCTTTTATTAATTTCACAGTTGCTGTTTTTGTCGAATATTGACCGACTCCAAATAAAAACAACCATGGATACGAATCTATGGCATTTATTTATAGCCTGTAATTTACTAATTGTGTTCCTTATGATTACTGCGGAGCTGTGGCTGCGTTATAGTAAACAGTCCCCTAAATATGGGGTGGTTAGCTGCGGGTTTTTAGTGTCCTATCTTATGTATTTTGTATTAGAGCCTTTTGTTGACGGTGCTCAGATGACACTTATGATGCCGATTATGGTTGCTCTTATTTATTTTGATCGTAAGCTCCTGTACATAATGGGGTTATTTAGTATTGTGTTTTATGCCGGGGTATATTTTGGGTTGGAACGGCCATTCCTACATAAACCGCTGCTTGAATTCTTGATGGTAGAGTGTGTATTTTTGGTATTTGTGCTGATGGCTATTGCAGTAATTATTCGTGCTCGTGAAGCGCGTATTAATTTAGAAAGATTAACCAAGGCGGGCCAAGATCTAATGGTGGAGAGGGCTATTTCGGATAAGCTGCTGAAGATAGACGCACTCACTGGACTCTATAATCATAAAACCTTTCATGAATATTTGGATTCATTATTGGAGCAATGTGAAAGCAACAACCTTCAGCTACAGCTGGCTCTTTTCGATATTGATAACTTCAAGCAAGTGAATGATACCTACGGACACAGGGTTGGAGATCTTGTACTTAAGGTGATAGCGGACAAGGTAGGCGGCATGATTGAGTTAAATGATTTTGCGGCTAGGTATGGCGGGGAAGAGTTCGCTGTGATTTTTACAGATAAAAGTTTCTCGGAGTCCTATGAAGCAGTAGAGAAATTACGGAAAAATATTGCTCAAATTGAACATTTGCAGGCTGGTAACAAGCCGATCACCGTGAGCATTGGAATTTGTGATTATCAGCTTGGGGATGGAAAAGAGCTTCTCTTTCGTAAAACAGACAAAGCGCTCTATACCGCTAAAAAGCAAGGCAAGAACAGAGTGGTCAACTGTGCGGAGAGTCATAAAGAGGAGATTGTGTCTTTTGCATAAAAACAACACAGAACCCCTTATTGCCGGAGAAGAACCGGAATAGGGGGTTCTGTGTTGTGAAGAGCTTTTGTTACTTAGCGGCCTCAAATGGAGTGGATACCGGCAGAAACAGGTCGATAATCCCAATGACAAGAGCTGCTAAGATGGCACCCAGAATGGATACGCTGACTCCGCTGACTACGAATTGAGCGACCCAGATTACTACCGCACTGACAATAAAGCCGACGATACCACGACCGAAAGGCGTTGCTTTTTTGCCGAAGATTCCTTCGACTACCCAGCCGAGTAGCGCAATCACCAGTGCAAGGATTAAAGCGCTCCAGAACCCACCAACCGTGAACTGTGGAACAATCCAGCCAACAACCATCAGAACAAGCGCTGCGACCACAAAACGACCAACATGACTTAAGAAATTCACTGTACTAACCTCCTTTGGCCCATGCTAAGGATATGTGCAGTTCTTATTGTGACCTTATTACGTGATTCTATGCTTAAAAATAAGACCCAAATAGCGAAATTGACCTGAATTCTGTATAATGGAAACATCTATGAAGGGAGCTGTGACTGTAATTGGACGACAAAATTTTGCATACGCTTGAATATCGCAAGATTTTAAATAAATTAATGCAATATACGCAAACCCCCATGGGAAGATTGGCTGCGGAGCAGCTAAGGCCCTCCGGCGATTTCGAAGGTGTGAAGAAGCTGCTTCAAGCCACGGATGAAGCGGCTAATGTGGATCGCCTGAAGGGCATTCCTTCGTTCGGCGGGGTAAGCGATATTCGAGCTGCACTAAAACGTGCTTCTATCGGCGGAATGCTGGGAACAACTGAGCTGCTGGCCGTTGGAAATACCATTGGCGGCGCACGCAGAGTCAAACGTTTCCTGGCAGCTATGCATGAGGAAGAAAAGATTGAGCTCCTGTTCTCACTGAGCGACGTTTTATCGGAGCAAAAACATGTGGAAGATGCCATCCGTTTATGTATAGACGAGAATGCTGATGTACTTGATACAGCTAGTTCTGAGCTGGCTAACATTCGCCGTGAATTGCGCGGAGGAGAGACCAGAATTCGTGAGAAGCTGGATTCGATGATTCGTTCGTCTTCTGTAGCGAAAATGCTGCAGGATCAGCTGGTGACCATTCGTGGTGATCGGTTTGTTATTCCCGTAAAAGCGGAGTACCGTGCCCATTTCGGTGGTATCGTACATGATCAGTCTGGATCAGGAGCGACTTTATTTATCGAGCCAGAGTCTATTGTGGCGATGAATAATAAACTCCGTGAAACACGGCTGCGTGAGGAACGGGAAATCGAGATCATTTTACACAGGCTGACGGCACTTGTAGCCGACATTGCGGAAGAAATGACCTACGATATTGATATTCTGGGAGAACTGGACTTCATCTTCTCCAAGGCGCGTCTTGCTCGTGATATGAAGGCTACTCAGCCGCGTATGAATGACCGCGGTTATCTTAAGCTGCGCAAAGGGCGGCATCCGCTTATTCCAGCGGAGCATGTGGTTCCTTTGGACGTGGAGCTGGGCAATCAATACAGCTCAATTATCGTAACCGGACCGAATACCGGTGGTAAGACCGTTACCCTCAAAACCATCGGCTTGTTGAGCTTAATGTCGATGTCCGGCTTGTTTATTCCAGCAGAGGAAGGCAGCCAGATGTGTGTGTTTGATGCCATTTATGCTGATATTGGCGATGAACAGAGCATTGAGCAAAGTCTGAGTACCTTCTCTAGTCATATGACTAATATTATCTCCATTCTGCGTAGAATGACTCCTAAGAGCCTTATTCTGCTTGATGAGGTGGGGGCTGGAACCGACCCGGCAGAAGGCTCTGCGCTGGCAATTGCCATTCTGGAGCATATTCACCGGATCGAATGCCGGATGGTCGCAACAACACATTATAGCGAACTGAAAGCATACGCTTATGAGCGTAAGGGAGTCATCAATGCCAGTATGGAATTTGATGTCCAGACCCTTAGCCCAACCTATCGCTTGTTGATCGGCGTACCCGGACGAAGTAACGCCTTTGCGATTGCCGAGCGTCTAGGCCTGCCTCATGCGATTCTGGAGCATGCCCGCGGCGAAGTGAAGGAAGAAGATCTGCGCGTGGAGCATATGATTGCTTCTCTCGAAGAGAATCGGCTGGGAGCGGAACAGGAGCATGAACGTGCAGAGGGCATCCGCCGCGAAGTGGAGGAGCTGCGCAGCAGACAACAGCAAGAGCTTGAGAAGCTGGAAAGCCAGCGTGAGAAACGCCTCGAGAAGGCTGAGAAGGACGCCAGCGCGATCCTGGACAAAGCGCGTAAGGAAGCTGAGGAAATTATCAGTGATTTGCGCCGCTTGGCTATGGAAGAAGGAGCTTCAGTTAAAGAGCATAAGCTGATTGAAGCGCGGCGACGTCTGGATGAAGCTGAGCCATCACCGCGCAAGAAGGCTGTTACCCGCAAGACTACCAAGGCTCCACGTACAATTGGTCCTGGAGATGAAGTGAAAGTCGACAGCTTGAACCAAAAGGGCTTTGTGGTGGAGCTAAGCGGTACTAAAGAGGCACTGGTGCAGTTTGGCATTATGAAGATGAAGGTAAGGCTGGATGATTTGGAATTGCTCTCCTCGAAAGCAACAGCTGCGCCAACGGCCCTTCGCCATGCGACAACCGTCAAACGTTCCCGTGATGAGAACATTCGCAGTGAACTGGATTTGCGCGGGACTAACCTGGAGGAAGCTATCATGGAGACAGATCGTTTTATCGATGAAGCCTTTTTAGGTAATCTGGGCCAGATCGCCATCATTCATGGTAAAGGAACGGGTGTGCTGCGCACAGGAATTCAGGAATATTTGCGTAAGCACAAGCATGTGAAGAGTTATCGGCTCGGGAATTATAACGAAGGCGGCGCGGGCGTAACTGTGGCTGAGCTGCAATAGCGGGATTTCCCGGCAGAAAGAAGGGGAAAGCGTGCAAGAAGATATTGATCTTTTGCTGGGTCATCCGCTAGGTGCCTTGCTTGGCTACTTTGCAGTGGCGATTCTTGGGCTGGTTGTATTTCTGTCTTTTTTTGAAATGGTAACGAAATATAATTGCTGGGAAGAAATTCGTAAGGGAAACCTGGCAGTGGCAATGGCGACAGGCGGCAAAATCTTCGGAATTTGCAACGTACTGCGTTTCAGTATTGAAGCAGGTGTTTCAATTTACGAGACAATGAAGTGGTCCGTCGTCGGTTTTTTGCTGCTGCTGCTTGCCTATTTTTTATTTGAATTTCTGACCCCTGTATTCTCTATTGACGAGGAGATCGCTGCGGATAACCGTGCTGTTGGACTTATTGCCATGCTGATCTCGGTATCGTTGTCTTATGTAATAGGTGCGGCTATTTTTTAAATCCGTCCTTATAAGGACACCCTGCAAAGGATTATGGATCTGGACAAGCTTTGAATTGAGCAGTCCCACTCTTTGTGGGGTATCTTAGGAGGAAATCATGAAGATTCTCACCCGAGTTCTGTTTCTGTCAGCGATTGCTTTTATAGCAGCCGGTATTATTTATTTAATGATGAATTAAATTTAAAAGTGAAAGTATGAAGGAGATTATAAAGATGGAAACAACTGTATGCCCTTGGTGTCATACTGAAATTGTATGGGACGAGGAATTTGGACCTGAGGAGAATTGTCCTCACTGTAACAATGAGCTTAGCGGATACCGTACGGTCACTGTTGGGATTGACGGCATCGAAGAAGAAGAAGTAGAGGAAGTCGTAGAGGAACCCAAACAAGAGGTTGTTAATGACGATGATCTTTGGGGAGAGCCTGATAAAGACAGCGTAGTTCCAATCTATAATACGCTTAATCAATTCGGCGATGATTATGACTTGAACAAGTACGAAGAGAGTGTCTCAGCTATTCTAGCCATTCAGGAGGAAGCTCCGGAATGTACTCAATGTCATGAGCTCACTATCCTTGCGGGTAAGCAGCCTGTGAGCAGCTTTGAGCCGTCTGCTCCAGCTACACTAGGTAAGTCGGTATTAACCGCTCCATTCTCACTCAATGTTTACGTATGTCCTTCCTGCTTCCATGTTCAGCACAGTCTGGCACAGGAAGATCGGATTCAGCTCGTACGCAATTTGAGCAACGCTCAGGCGTAAGAATAAGTATATAAAAAAAGGGGCGGTCCCATAAGCTAATAGCTGCTGGGGCGTGCCCCTTCTTTTTTTGGACCTTACTTGACCGTTGACCGTTGTCGAAAGCGTGTGTATATGAAATCACTGTCGGATGCTCTTATTAACCCGCTAACGGACACAACCGACCTTAATCGCACCATTATCCGATATTTGGAATGCTATCGGACTCTAGTGCAGCTATTGGCCTGAAAAACGCCTATATATGGGCCTCTTTCCAAGGATAGCATCACTGGAGTCCGAAACCTTGCTTTAAAGGCTAAAAACATGTAAATAACGTCAACTGTGTCCGTAAGCTCCATGGGCTGATGGATTTATGATTGAAGCAAGAAAAATAAAAAGCAGGGCTGTCCCAAAAGCCGTGAAGCGGCTGCGAGGGCCAGCCCCGTTTTTATTTTCTACAAAAATCAGTTCTGTTTCATCACGTCCAAACTCTTAGAAGGAGAGGGTTTGGCTGACCGGGTGAGTGAGAATAAATCTAACTCAGGCCGATGTTTGCCGGCAATCGTATCCGTTAACAACTCCGCAGCGATCATACTGTACACCGTCCCATTGCCTCCGTAGCCCTCGATGAAGTAACAGTGAGGGAACTTTGGATGTGGGCCGATATATGGAAGCCCATCACGAGTAGAACCGAACACAGCACCCCAAGAGTACTCCAGCTCAATGCCTTTAATTTCTGGAAATAAGGCTTCAAGCTCTTCGAGCAATTTTTGACCTTGAGAAATCACTCGGACCTCACGACGTTCGGGGTCTGTCAACTGCTCATCCTTACCTCCCGCAATAATCCTGCCTTCAGGGGTTGTCCGAAAATATAAATAAGGGCGGGCTGTCTCCCACAGCAGGCTACGCTCATGCCACTTTGGAAAATCCTTTAGAGGTTTGGTCATCACTGCATACGTGTTGATCAGCTCAGCGCCCCGGTCTTTTTTGAATTCCTGTGTTTCATAACCCATTGCAAAAATAACATCCTTGGCAATAATCCGGCCACTTTCTGTATGGCAAATCACGCCATCCTCAGTAAACTCATAATGTTTCGCTTCGCTCTGTTCAAAGACGCGGACGCCATTCGACGCTGCCTTGGCGATTAGGCTGTGCACCGTTCGATAAGGATTCGCTTCGGCATCCCCGCGTGAATAAAGTCCTGCTGGTTTTGAAAAAGAGTACAGAGCTGCAATCTTATCCTCTTCCCAAAATTCAGAATCGAAGCCATTAGCCACGAGATTCTCATATTCTTCCCGCAATGCAGGTACATCCGCAGGAGTGCTGGCATACAAAAGACTGCTGCGAGGAATGATCTGCGGATCGATATCGAGCTTGTCCGGCAGGTCCAGAATGTTCCTTACCCCAGCCTGGCATAACTGATAAAAGAGCAAACCGTTCTTTTGCCCAAAGGTGTTCATGCATGAGGTTAACGATTTATCGTTGGAAATCTGCAGGAGTCCAGTGTTAGCATGCGAGCTGCCGCTGCCGACCCGTCTTTTTTCGATCAGAACAGCATCCGCTCCACTTAAGGACAAGCGATAGGCGGCCATTGCCCCACCCATTCCGGCGCCTACAACCAGGCAATCACAATGAATAGTACCTTCTAGAGAGGGGTAAGTTGGAGGGTTCTGTAAAGTGCTTGACCAAGGTGTATTTCCACTATTTAAATTCATGAATTGTTCGCTCCTTCATTCGTGCCGTGATTTAGTATTGGCGGCATTTTATCGTCTCATTCGCGGTATGTTCTTATTTCTGTCATAACTCTCTAGTGCCTTGCGGCAAATAAATCGCGGGCATAGGCGGCATACTAAAGCCTGTATGAATCAACTACAAGGAGGGACTACAACAAATGCAATCAACGCAAATGCAAGCGCTAAGTGGTAAGGAATTGGAATATATCGCTGACTCCATCTCTAATGAGGACTTGCTTCTCAAGCAATGTGCAGCAACGGCTGCGACAACACAGAATCAACAAGTTCGCCAAATTTGTATGCAGCATATGCAAAATCACACCAAACACATGACTGAGCTCACTCAGTTAATCCAACAACATCAACAATACGCGCCAACAAGCCCACAATAATTGCAATATTAATTCTAGGGAGGTTATTTAATGAACGCGCAAAATACTGGGGCATTTATGCCGGATGAGGATTTACTAAACACCATTTTGTGTGATTTGAAGCGGACCGTACGCGAATATGCTACAGCTGCTACAGAATCAGCATGTCCAGCCGTTCGTAGGGTTTTTAACACTATGACCATGGACACTTTGCAACTCCAAGGTGATTTATACACGCATATGTCTCAACTGAATATGTATCCTGCACCTGCAAAAGCATTGCGCCAAGATGTGGACAAGCAGCTTCAAACCGCACAGCAAATGCAACAGCAAACAGGGCAATTTGTTCAACAAAAAACCGGGCAATTTGGCGCATACGCTCAGAATGCTCATATCCCGGCTAACGGACAACATCAGCCTTCTCATTTAATGTAACCATGATGGTTGGCGAATGAAGCAAATCGCTTCATGAGTGTGGAGATAACGCCCGTTTTTACTGGTTAAATCCGGTAGAACGGGCGTTTTTTCTATTTTTTTGTGTATGTTCTATGTAAACTCTGCCTTTCATGGAAGCTCTTATGGGGTTATTTTGTTTGCAGAGATGCACATTTCATGTCATATTAGTATTAAACTCTTTTCGCGGGGCGACGCATTAATAGCGTACCGTCATTGGCGAACTATCCGGAGGGAAGGCATGAAGGAAATGAACGAGCTTAAGAGGAAAGTGCTGGAACTGCTTAAGGAAGACGCGAGAAGATCTACTGCACTCTTAGCAACGCTGCTTGGCGCGGAAGAAGAAGATGTGAAGACTGCGATTGAGCAGTTGGAGAAAGATCATGTCATTGTAAAATATGCCGCCGTTGTAAACTGGGATAAAGTGGACGATGAGAAGGTAACCGCACTGATTGAGGTGCAGATTACGCCTGAACGAGGGCGTGGTTTTGAAGGGATTGCCGAGCGAATCTACCTGTATCCACAGGTCAAATCAGTTTATCTGATGTCTGGTGCTTATGATCTTCTGGTGGAAGTGGAAGGCCGGAATTTACGTGAAGTGGCCAATTTTGTATCTGAGAAGCTGTCTCCAATTGATTCAGTACTTTCAACCAAAACGAATTTTACCCTTAAAAAATACAAACAGGACGGGATCATCTTCGAAGAGCATGAGGAAGACAACCGTCTGATGATCTCTCCATAAAGGAAGTAATCATATGATCACGAATAAATCGCAGCTAACTGGAGAAGACAGCAAATCAATGGATTCTTATTTGGCCCCGTTGGTACAGCAAATTCAACCTTCGGGTATCCGCAAGTTTTTTGATCTGGCTGCAGGTAGTAAGGATATCATCTCTTTGGGAGTTGGAGAGCCTGACTTCAAGACCCCCTGGCATGTCAGAGAGGCTTGTGTCTATTCGCTGGAAAGAGGATTTACAGGGTATACATCCAATGCAGGAATGCCTGAACTGCGAGAAGGGATCGCGAATTACTTGCACAGCCGTTTTGCTGTGGAATATGATCCTGCCAATCAAATTATAGCAACCGTTGGCGGAAGCGAGGCCATCGATTTGGCACTACGTGCGCTGATTTCACCGGGGGATGAAATTCTGATTCCGGAGCCTTGTTATATCTCTTATTCGCCGATCACCGCGATTGGTGGAGGAATACCTGTAGGTATTGAAACGGTTGGTGAGAATAACTTTAAACTTACTGCGGAAAGCTTGGAAGCCAAAATCACTCCGCGCTCCAAGGTTCTGATTTTGTGTTACCCAAGTAACCCTACGGGAAGTGTAATGACCCGAGAAGATTGGGAGCCGATTGCTAAGGTAGTAGAGAAACATGATCTTATAGTGATTTCAGATGAGATTTATGCAGAATTGTCTTATGGCATTAATCACGTCAGCTTTGCCTCTTTACCAGGCATGATAGACCGTACGATTCTGGTTAGCGGCTTCTCCAAAGCTTTTGCAATGACCGGATGGCGGATGGGGTATGCTTGTGGTCACCCGGATCTTATCGCTGCAATGCTTAAGATTCATCAGTATACTGTGATGTGTGCTCCTTCTATGGGACAGGTGGCTGCACTTGAAGCGCTGACCAATGGGATGGAGGAGAAGGACCGGATGGTGGATTCCTATAACCAACGGCGGAGGTTGATCGTCAAGGGCCTACGCGATGCAGGGCTGGAGTGCCATGAGCCGCAGGGCGCCTTCTACGCTTTTCCAAGCGTGCGCAAGACAGGGCTGACTTCTGATCAGTTTGCTCAGCGGCTTTTGCTTGAATACAAGGTTGCAGCTGTGCCTGGAAGTGTCTTTGGATTAGGTGGAGAAGGTTACTTACGCTGTTCTTACGCCACATCAGTATCCCAACTGAACGAAGCAGTAGAACGCATTGGTGCTTTTGTCACAAAGCTTACACGTGAGAGAACGGATTAGTGAAAATTGAACTATAGCCGATCAAACAATCCTATGGTATTATTTTACTTTGAGAGTAATTAGCCCCTATAATAGAACTTACAAGGATCCATTTACTCTGGAACTAAGCGTTGCTTTGAAGTTGCTTTATTTAACTTTTATGCTCTTTTGCAGCACGCGCTCAATAATACTTTTGGGAGGGATGATTGTGCTTAGCGCCGATTATTACTTACCTTCCTATGGTGGGAAATGTTTCTCTGGAAATGGGAAAATACCCCCCAAGGGTGATGCTTCTGCTCGCATACTCTCTCTGGAAGATGAAATTAGAATACTCCGCAGCAAGATGGAGCAGCTTTTCCTGCAGGAAAAATCATTCACTTCGGATAATGTGATTGAAATTAGCAGTTTATTGGACCTCAAAATAAATGAGTACATGAAGGGGCGTCCAGCTGGAAAATAGTGCTGCTGAATGCTCTTGAGAGGACCCTAGGGTCCTCTTTTTGTTGTGCACTCTTACTAATGAGGGTGTTTTTGTGTATACTCTTAATTTGCTATCTTTATTGCCTTCCTTATAGCAGAAAGCTTAAACTATCAGTATATGTTTTTTAAGAATGGATAGGAGGCTTAAACCATGGCGATTTATACACGTACGGGTGATGCAGGTCAGACCTCAGTGATTGGCGGCCGGGTCGGCAAGGATGATGTCCGCGTCGAGGCCTACGGAACGATCGATGAGCTGAATTGTTTTGTAGGGCAAGCACGAAGCCTGATGGAAAGTGATAATTTCGACGATGTCCGCGAGCAATTGCTCGAAATACAGCATGAGCTGTTTGATTGCGGTACGGATTTAGCATTTGTTAGACTTGCTGATGGTGGTCAATATATGGTGACAAGTGAGATGGCTCAGCGGCTGGAAGGCTGGATAGATACTCTACAAGAGGAGAATCCGCCACTTGAGAAATTTATCCTGCCAGGAGGTAGTCAGCTGGCTTCGGTTCTACATGTATGCCGCACGGTTTGCCGTCGTGCAGAACGCCGGGCGGTTACCTTAGGGCGAACTGCGGACATTAACCCAGAAGCGGTGATTTATCTCAATCGATTGTCGGATTATTTTTTTGCTTTGGCTAGAACGGCTAATACACGGTCAGGGATTACTGATGTAGAATACATCCGCAGTAAAAAGGTGTTCCGAGACTAATATGACAAGCTATTATTCACCCATTACTTATATCATACCGCCTGAAGAAGATGACTTCCTGCTGAAGACCATCCTGCACAAACGGATGGATGTCTCACGCAAGCTGCTCTCTCGCCTGAAGCAGACGGAGCAAGGCATTACATTAAACGGTGAACGTGTATACATTAGTGTGCATGTAAAGGCAGGAGATACCGTGCAGATTCGCATGGAAACGGAGACTTCGGATGATATTTTGCCGCAGCCGATTCCATTTGAGATTTTATTTGAAGATGAACATCTGCTAGTGGTTAACAAGGCAGCGGGAATTATAGTTCATCCCACACATGGACATTACACCGACACGCTTGCCAATGGTGTGGTTTATTATTGGGCACAGAAGAATGAACGCTTCCGTTTCCGGCCTGTTCACCGTCTGGATCAGGAGACCTCCGGTGTGTTAGTGATCGCCAAAAATCCTTACAGCCATCAGCATATTTCCGAGCAGATGATCGCCGGTACTGTGGATAAGCGTTACGCTGCATTTGTTCACGGGGTTCCTGCGGAGTTATCCGGCGATATCGACGGCCCTATCGATCGTGATCCTGAGGAGCCACATCGGCGTATCGTGACACCGGATGGATATCCTTCCCTAACCCGATATGAGGTTAAGCAGGTGTATTCAGCTGGCTCTAGAGTTGAACTAAAGCTGGAGAGTGGGCGTACGCATCAGATTCGGGTCCATATGACCTCAATCGGCTGTCCGCTGATTGGGGACAGCATGTACCGTCATGAGCTGTACAATCTACCAGAATTGACTTCAACTCAAAGCGAGCAATTGGAGACCGTTGCAGCACTCGATGCTTCCATACCGCGTCAGGCGCTGCACGCAGTCCGTCTGACGTTCAAGCACCCGGTGCTTCTGCAAAAAATGATTTTCGAAGCCCCGTTGCCACCTGACATGGCAGCCTTGGAGAAAATATTGGAGCAAGGTCCGACAGCGGATTTGTGATAAAATTATGATTCAGGCGATGGTGTGGCGAAGGGGAAGATTGGAACTGTAGGAGCGATAGCGACCGCCTTTGTCTGCGGATTTCAAACGTGTTTAACGGTAAAATTGAAGAAATCTGTAGACAACAGCGGCCGAAAGTCCAAACATTCCCCATAGTTACGATATTATTAGCCGATTATTAAAGGAGCACAGCATGAGCAAATTAAAAGTATATCAATATCCCAAATGCAGCACCTGCCGCAGCGCAGTGAAATGGTTGCAGGGACAAGGTCATGAGCTGGAGCTTCAGCACATCGCAGAGCAGCCACCTACGGTGGACGAGCTGCGTGAGCTGCTCGCGAACAGCGGCCTTGAGCTGAAGAAGTTTTTTAATACAAGCGGTGAAGTATATAAATCATTAGGTCTGAAGGACAAGCTGCCCCAGCTTACGGAACAGGAGAAGTTAGAGCTGCTCTCAAGCCACGGGATGCTGATCAAACGTCCGATTGTCACGGATGGAGTTAAAGTTACGGTGGGATTCAAAGAAGACCAATATGCCGATACTTGGACTAATGTTTAATATCAATACAACGATCAAGGGAGAGGTTTATAAGTGAGAACAGATACAACGGGCCGGGTAATGCTTGTAGATGGAATGGCTCTGCTGTTCCGGGCCTTTTATGCGACCTCTTATGGAGGATATATTCGCAAGACAAAAGAAGGTTTACCGACGAATGCGGTATATGGATTTTTGCAGTATTTTTTTGATGCAGTAAGTACGTTTGAGCCTTCTCATGTCGTATGCTGCTGGGATATGGGTAAAGGAACGTTCCGTACCGAGAAATATGATGGATATAAATCCAACCGGATCGAAGCCCCGCTGGAATTAATTCCGCAATTTGATCTAGTAAAAGAAGTAGTGGCTGAGCTAGGTGTGCCAAACATCGGTCTTGCCGGCTATGAAGCAGATGATTGCATTGGTACGCTAGCATCCTGTTACAGCGATAATTCTGAGGTTTACATTCTGACGGGTGACCATGATATGCTGCAGCTTATTGATGAGAATGTTAAGGTCGTCATTATGAAAAAAGGACGCTCCAACTATAAAGTTTATGACCTTGCAGAATTGCTTGAGGATAAAGGTCTAACCCCTAGACAGGTTATTGACCTGAAGGGCTTTATGGGCGATACAAGTGATAATTACCCTGGTGTAAAAGGGATTGGTGAGAAAACCGCGCTGAAGCTGTTAACGGAATACGGTACAGTTGAAGGTGTAATTGAGAATCTTCACTTGCTCCCTAAAGGTGTACGGTCCAAGATTGAAGCCGACCTTGATATGCTGCATCTATCAAGAGAGCTGGCTGAAATCCGTTGTGATGTGCCTGTGGTCTGTGAGCTGGCGGAAGCTTTATGGCAATTACAACGGGAAACAGCCGCGCGTAAATTTCAAGAACTGGAATTTGGCAGCCTGATGCATTTGATCGCTGAGGTGCAGGACGAACGGGGAATTGTACAGATTGAGTTAGGTGATCTGGGTTAAGGAGAGTCTCCCTTCATGCAAAAAAGCATGAAGGGAGTTTTATTATTGTGATAGCGCTTCATCCAACGTATAATAAGGGCTGTTGATTGTTTTATTTTATATTAATTTTTATTTTCAAACTGGATGGCGGATTATTGCTTAATGGAGAAGGGAGATAGTTGCTATGAAGTTATTGGGAGCGATTGAAGCAGGCGGAACGAAGTTTGTATGCGGAATTGGTTATGAGGACGGTACCATTCTGGACCGAGTTAGCTTTCCGACAACAACACCGGAAGAAACGATGGGACTCGTAATCGACTATTTTAATGGGAAGAATGTAGAAGCTTTTGGTATTGGATCGTTTGGACCGATTGATCCCGTGCTGGACAGCCCTACTTATGGTTACATAACAACGACACCAAAACCTCACTGGGGACAATATAATTTGGTAGGTACAATGGCTAAGCAATTTAACGTGCCGATCGGTTTTGATACGGATGTGAATGGTGCAGCGCTTGCGGAAAGTAAATGGGGAGCGGCTAAAGGTCTGGACAGCTGCCTTTATATTACGGTTGGGACAGGCATTGGAGCGGGAGCAGTAGTTGGAGGTCAGATGGTGCATGGATTGTCTCATCCTGAGATGGGGCATATTCTTGTTCGCAGACATCCAGAGGACACGTTTGAGGGCTACTGCCCTTATCATGGCGATTGCCTTGAAGGGTTAGCCGCAGGTCCGGGGATTGGCAAACGCTGGGGACAACCAGCAGGCGAGCTGCCTGTTGACCATCCAGCTTGGGATATGGAAGCTCATTATCTTGCACATGCACTTATGAATTACGTGTTGATTCTGTCTCCCGAAAAAATCGTAATGGGCGGTGGTGTCATGAAGCAAAGCCACTTGTTCCCGCTAATTCGTACCAAGCTGCAGGAGCTGCTGAAGGGTTATGTTCAGCATCCAGCGCTCAATACCGACATCGATAATTATGTTGTGCCACCGCAGCTTGGAGATAATGCAGGACTTGCAGGTGCGATTGGACTGGCAACTTTAGCTTTGGCAAGGAACTAGTATAAAAAGATATTGACTGTTAGGAAATATATGGTATTGTGGATCTAACAGTATAGCATTTAATGAGGGAGCACCTCTTTCACGTTTATCGTGAGAGTGGTGCTTTTTTGCGTTTTCCGAGTCTGACAGTGTGGGATTCACATCAGCGAATAAGTAGCTCAGACCGGTAGGTATAGTGCTTGCTGAAGACTAGAAAGGCAGGGATGAATATGCAAATTGTATTTATGAATCGCTTATCCAGAATATCTGGGGTGGATCAAGAGGTGTTCGCTCAGCTATGGATTGGAGAGGAAGAAGGAGTGTGGAGCCTGGGCTGGCGTGATTTTTCAGGCGGTGAGGAAACACAGGAGCATTTGTGGTACGCGGGTGGTTCATGGAATGAAATGCTTTGTGTTTACAGGCATGAGCTGGCGGTGAAGATGGGGGATGGCTATCGGCCGTTGATTGATGGCGTATTTCATGAAGAAGACGGCCTTACCGGGCGTAATCAGGAGCAGCTAAGGCTGCAATATTACAGTGAATATAATGGGAACGAAGCTATATATGAGGAGTTATGTGCTTGGCGCCGCAGCCGAGCTTCTAGTGAACGGAAAGCCCCTTACATTCTTGCCAGCAATCGTTTGTTACGTTTGATAAGCACTTTCTTGCCACATACACCAGAGGAGCTGCTGCAGATCCCTGGTGTAGGGGAAGGAAAGGCAGCCCAATATGGCACGGATTGGTTGGCTATAACCTCTACGGCTGCAAGGGAACATTCCTTTCCTTTGAATTGGGTACACCAAGAAATTGAGGAGGATTCTTTTGTATCCTGGCTCTATAAACAGAAAGAGGTCAAATATAAGAAACAGCTAGAAAGACTGCGATTACGGCGAATTCTGCTGCAAGGGATCGAGAATGGGTTAGGGTTAGAACAGCTTAAGGTGAACAGTGGAGTGAACCGTCGCGAACTGATTGAAGCGGTAGAGGAGCTGGAAAGAGAAGGTTATTGCGTGGAGAAACTGATCGAGGTAGAACTGAAAAATGTGCCGCAGAATGAGCAGGAGTCGATATGGAATGCCTATGCAGAGGTTGGAGATCTTTTTCTAAAGCCAGTGCTGCATAAGGTGTATGGGGAGGATTTTTCAGCAGCAGAAGGGCTGGATAGCTATTATGAACGTCTGCGGCTGATCCGCATTCGTTTCCGGCGGGAGCAAGCTCCTAAAGTGGGCATGGTGACCAGTTTCTAGTAGCTTTTTATCATATCAAAAAGACGAAGGCTTCCTTACACCATAGGGTTAAAGGGCCTTCGTCTTGCCTATTCGTCCGTTTATTTTCATAGCCATTCTTTCTTGCGGAATACATACAGCATCCCACAGCCTAACGTCAACATTAGACCTATAACGGCAAAATAACCGTATTTCGTATGCAATTCCGGCATATGATCAAAGTTCATCCCATAGATTCCGGTAATTACGGTCAAAGGCATGAATATCGTTGTAATCGCGGTAAATACTCTCATAATTTCATTGGCGCGGTTGGCGATACTGGATTGGTAGGCCTCACGTAAGTTGCCCATGAGATCGCGGTACGTCTCAAAGGTTTCGGATATTTTAACTGCATTTTCATAAATGTCGCTAAAGTATTTCTGCAGCTGATCATCAATCAGACGGAGGTCTTTTTTATTCAGGGTATTGATAACCTCTTTCTGTGGTCCCAGCATCTTCTTTAACCATAAGATCTCACTTCGCAGACCGATAATCTCACTCAAATGAGATTTCTTGGTATGCATTAGGATATCCTCTTCAAGCTTCTCAATCCGGGCTTCAATTCGGTCACCTACGGAGAAATAATTATCTACGACAAGGTCGATAAGCAGGTAAAGGAATTGGTCGGGTTCGCTAACCTCTTGTTCCCATAACATGGGCTTCAGGACGCGTAGCTCGTGAATCTTTTGTTTCGTTACAGTAATAATATAATGTCTGCCCAAGAATATATTGAGCGCCCGCAGGAAGATTTCCTCATCATCAAAGCGGATGCTGTTTACAACAATAAAGTAATGACTTTCGTATATTTCGATCTTTGGACGTTGATCCTCTTCACTAAGGCAATCCTCAACAGCGAGATCATGCAGGTTGAACAGGGGCTGAAGCAGCTCCAAATCCTCCACATCTGCATCAATCCAATAGAACCCTTCTGTTGGGGGTGTCAATGTTTCATCAATTTCATCAATAGGTGTAAAAACCCCTGCATTCACCAGCCGGATTTTCATCTGATTCCACTCCTTCTATCCCCGGGTCTTCACCAGGGACTGCTAATTAAGCACAGAGAAAAAATCAGCTTGGCCGGCGTTACAATCAATACAAGAGGCCGAATGACGATTCGAGGGCATGAAGAAGAACTGCTCCCGCCGCCGGCAAGCTGATGATTATCCTGTGTGGTTGCTCATTCTGTACACTTAATTGCGAGCTCGGGTCGCCTTCCATTCTTCTTCTCACCTCTTCTTTTCGTTCAGGTATGAAATACTTGTCTAGTATAACAACGGAGTATGCCTCTTTCAAGCAAATTTATTGTTACTTTGAGGCTACTTCAGCATTGTATGGACTTGACGAAAAGGAGGTTCATGATTTAAAGTAAATTTTAAAGAAATTTAATTGAATACAGCTAAATCTTATCAAGAGCAGGTGGAGGGACTAGCCCTATGAAACCCGGCAACCGGCGTGTGAACGCACGGTGCTAATTCTTGCGGAACTTTGCTGACGACTAAACCTCGTCCAAAAGTTTCTGGCAGATGAGAGAGGCGCATATGACTGTAGATATGACCTTTCTCGTTTTCCGAGAAAGGTCTTTTTATTGTTCAGAAAGCCGCGATGTGACATCATAACCTAAATACAGTTAAGGAGTGGAAAGACAATGCCAATTAAAATTCCCGACAGTTTACCAGCAAAAGAAATACTATCCGGTGAAAATATTTTTGTGATGGATGATAGTTTGGCTTTCCATCAGGATATCCGTCCACTAAGGATTGCTATTCTGAATCTCATGCCGACTAAAGAAACGACGGAGACTCAATTGCTGCGTTTAATAGGAAATTCACCGCTACAGGTTGACGTTACCTTGCTGCATCCACGCTCACATACTTCTAAGAATACTTCTGCTGAGCATTTGAGAAGCTTTTACAAAACTTTTGACGAGATCAGCCACCGCCGTTTGGATGGTCTTATTGTTACAGGAGCACCCGTAGAGCAAATGGAGTTTGAGGAAGTATCCTATTGGGAAGAGCTAAAAGAGATTTTTGAATGGAGCAAGGATAACGTGACCTCGACCATGCATATCTGTTGGGCGGCACAGGCAGGGTTGTATCATCATTTTGGTGTTCGTAAAGTGGCTTTGCCTGAAAAATGTTTTGGAGTATTCTCCCATACGATTAATCAAAATAACATTAAATTGCTGCGCGGCTTTGACGAGGTATTCCATGTACCGCATTCCCGTCATACCGATGTCTCCCGCGAAGATATTGAGAGCAATCCAGATCTGCAGATTCTGGCGGAATCCGAAGAAGCTGGTATGTATCTAGTAGCTACGACCGACGGCAAACAAATATTTGTGACCGGACATTCCGAATACGATCCATTATCCTTGAAATGGGAATATGATCGTGATTTGGAGAGGGGCATGGAGATGGCCTTGCCGAAACACTATTTCCCTAAAGATGATCCAGAACGAACACCTCCTGCAGTGTGGCGTGCACATGCCAACTTATTATTCTCTAATTGGCTCAATTACTATGTATATCAAGAGACACCTTACGATATCGACCCGATTGTTTATTAAGATCAGCGCTACATTACAATTTAGGAGGCATTTATCATGGACGACAAACTTAGGATTGAAAGCAGACTGGCACAAATAGGTTCACAAGAAGATCCGGCTACCGGAGCCATTAATTTTCCTATCTATAATGCTACGGCATTCCGTCACCCGAAGCTTGGGCAGAGCACAGGTTTCGATTATAGCCGTACCAAAAGTCCAACCCGTTCCGTACTAGAGAATGCGGCTGCGGAATTGGAGTCTGGTGATGCAGGTTTTGCCTGTAGTTCTGGGATGGCAGCTATTCAAACCATATTTACCCTGTTTGGGCAAGGCGATCACTTGATCGTTTCGCTGGATCTTTACGGCGGGACCTATCGTTTGTTGGAACGAATTATGTCCAAGTTTGGAATCACTGCTTCCTATGTAGATACGAATGATTTGGATGCGCTTGAGGCTTCACGCCTTCCAAATACGAAGGCGATATTTATTGAAACGCCAACGAATCCTTTGATGATGGTTACGGATATTGCAGCCGTTGCTACTTGGGCCCGTCATCATGGGCTGCTCACAATTGTAGACAATACACTGCTGACTCCATTTTTACAGCGTCCTCTGGAATTAGGTGCAGACATTGTAGTCCATAGTGCTACCAAATATTTGGGCGGACACAATGATGTTCTTGCTGGTCTTATTGTATCTAAAGGGGCTGAATTATCCGCTGAAATAGCGATTCTACATAACTCTATTGGCGCTGTGCTTGGGCCAACAGACAGTTATCAGCTGATGAGAGGCATGAAGACACTGGCCCTGCGTATGGAACGGCACGAGAGTAATGCGCTAGCAATTGCCCGCTATCTACAAGAGCATCCGGCGATTGCGGAAGTGTTCCATCCAGGCCTGCCGGATCATCCGGGATATGAAATCCAGAATCGCCAGTCCTCGGGCAATACCGGAATTTTTTCTTTCAAATTAAAAGATGCCAGATACGTAGAACCTCTGCTTCGTCATATCCGGCTTATTGCCTTCGCGGAGAGCCTCGGCGGGGTTGAATCGCTAATGACCTATCCTGCAGTACAGACGCATGCCGATATTCCTGTGGAAATTCGGAATGCGGTGGGTGTAGATGATCGATTGCTGCGCTTCTCGGTTGGCATTGAACATGCGGAGGATCTAATTGCTGATCTTGGTCATGCTTTGGAGGCTGCGCGGGCGGAAATCGAAACGAAGTAAAAGTAACGGCAACCCAGATCGGCACCGAATTGCTGGAAAATATCGAGGATCTATCTCAACGTTGATTTAGAGCTGGTGTTGGACGAAGGATGAAATAGAGCTGTCTCATAAGCCGGGAATTGGCTGCTGGGATAGCTCTTCTTTTTGGACTTTTTGCTATTGGACACAGCTGACCTTAGACACAGCATTATTACACATTTGGAATGTTAACGGACTCCACAGCAGCTATTGCGCTAAAAACCTGCCTTCATGAGTCTCTTGTCAAGGAATAGCGTCGCTGGAGTCCATAACTATGCTCCAAAGGCTAAATACTAACTAATAACGTCATCTGTGTCCGGCAGCCTCCAGGAATTTTGATTCACCGGGTGCAGGCAGCAATGTAAGGACTCTTTCTGCTAGATGGTATCTTGTTGAGAAAGTAAAAAGTTTTTCAAGCTGTTCAGATTGTGATACGATGAGGAAATGAACTGTTCATTTATTAAAATATAAGGTATAAGTTACATACTGTACTTTATCCTTATGTTACTACGAGAAACGGTTGTTATCTCTAAAGGACGACAACGTTATTTTTCTTGTGATTTTGTGAATCTACCATATCCCTAAGGGTTTAAAAGGAGGATGCGAACGATGAGTGCGATAGATCTTATTTTGGATAAAGCCCTGCGGGGTGACCGTCTCCAATTGGAAGATACCATCCGACTATTCGAGAGCAACGAAATTGAGAAAATGGGTGCTGCTGCAAACACTATTATGGAACGCTGGCATCCGGACCCGTTAGCCACATTTGTAATTGGCCGTAATATTAACTATACGAATGTATGTGATGTGTACTGCCGTTTTTGTGCTTTTTACCGCAGACCAGGCTCGGATGAAGGCTATGTGCTGCCAGATGAAACGATTTATCAAAAAATTGCTGAAACGATTGCTGTTAATGGTACAGAAATTCTTATGCAAGGTGGAACTAATCCTAACCTTCCATTTAGCTACTATACAGATATACTGCGCGGAATTAAGCAACGTTTCCCTGAGATTACAATGCACTCCTTCTCTCCTGCGGAGATTATGAAGATGAAAGAAGTATCAGGATTACCGTTGGAACAAGTGGTTCGTGAAATTCATGCTGCGGGTCTGGATTCCTTGCCAGGCGGAGGCGCAGAAATTCTTGATGACCGTACACGCCGCAAAATCAGCCGGCTAAAAGGCTCGTGGCGCGAGTGGATGGATGTAATGCAGACAGCACATAAAGTGGGTATGAATACAACAGCAACAATGGTGATTGGGCTTGGAGAAAGTATGGAAGAACGAGCTTTGCACTTACTACGTGTACGTGAGGCTCAGGATGAGTGTATTGCCAACAAATATGATTCTGAAGGTTTCTTGGCCTTTATCTCATGGACATTCCAGCCGGACAATACCAACCTGAAGCTGGACAGACAAACGCCTGAGGAATATCTGAAGACGGTAGCGATCAGCCGCCTTGTGTTGGATAATATTAAGAACTTCCAATCTTCTTGGGTCACTATGGGGCCAGAGGTCGGCAAGCTCTCCTTGCAATATGGCTGCAACGATTTCGGCAGCACAATGATTGAAGAGAACGTAGTATCTTCTGCGGGTGCGACTTACAAGGTAAACATCGAGTCGATTACTCAGCTGATTCGCGAAGCAGGCAAAGTTCCAGCACAGCGGAATACACGTTATGATATTCTGCGGGTGTTCGATGATCCTAATGCGAAGATTGATAATGATTTTGTAATGCAGAACTAATATATATTAATTATTAATCAACGCTTGATGCTTGTTAATCCTTAAGTGGATTACTGAGCATCAAGCGTTTTTTTTGTAAGGTTAGGATTACGATCATTAGCAAGCCTTATTGCAGAACACATCTGAATCTTCGCTTGTTATATCATCCGCTAGGCGTACGGACCCAGTGGACCTTAATTGCAAATTCAGCGCTTCTTGAGTCGGGGTTCGGACCCCAGCGACGCTATTCCTTGAAAAGAGCCCCATATAGGCTGGTTTTTAGTGCAATAGCGACTGTGGGGTCCGATAGCATAGGGAAAATCGGAAAATGTGGCGTATAAGAGCATCAGTGTCCGATAGAGCTGAAGTATACGAACAATTTGAACTAAGGTTTACTACACAAACTAAGGTTGCCGTGGAATAAGCCTTTTAAACGAAGCTTTATATAAATGTGAACATGAATTCATTTTTTATTTCTTTTTATCCATTCACATTATTATCCAAAAGTGATATCATAATCATATCAAAAGAATATCTAGTGGGGGTGCTTTTATGAAAGAGAAAACGCTTCGTCCTGTCAGTGGATTTTGGGTTCTCGCCTTAATTGCAGTTTGTTTAGCTGGGGGAATTTATGGTGCGGTTCAAGAGTATGTCGCAGTGCCAGTCATTCTGTTCGTTGTAGCTGGGGTATTATGTACAAGTGTTACGGTTGTGCAGCCCAATAAGTCGGTTGTAGTTACCTTTTTCGGGCAATATGTAGGGACTATCGTGACAAGTGGCTTGTTTGCAGTCATTCCATTCAGTTTGCGCAAGACGGTTTCCCTCCGCGTACGTAACTTTAACAGTGTCAAGCTGAAGGTTAATGATGTGGAAGGGAATCCGATTGAAATTGCTGCAGTTATCGTATTTAAGGTAATTAACTCTGCAAAAGCGCTTTTTGATGTAGATAAATATATGGCGTTTGTGGAAATTCAAAGTGAAACAGCGCTGCGTCATGTGGCCAGTAAATACCCGTATGATAACTTCAATGAATCGGGCATGTCCCTGCGGGCCAATGCAGATGAGATTGCTAAAGAATTGGCAACCGAGCTGCAAGAACGTTTGTCGATATCTGGTGTAGAGGTCATTGAAGCGCGGCTCACACACTTGGCTTATTCCACAGAGATTGCCAGTACAATGTTGCAACGTCAGCAAGCATCTGCAATTCTGTCCGCTCGTCAAATCATTGTTGAAGGCGCCGTGGGCATGGTCGATATGGCGATTAAACAGCTAAAAGAGAGTGGCGTGGTTGAGCTTGATGAGGAACGCAAAGCGGCGATGATTAATAATCTGATGGTTGCGATCGTGTCGGAGCGCGGAGCGAGTCCGGTCATTAACGCCGGCTCGTTGTACTAAGGCGGTGCATCATGGCGGCCAAGAAAAGCTTTCCACTGCGGATTGATCCGGATTTACATGAGGCGCTGGAACGATGGGCGGGAGAGGAATTTCGCAGCGTAAACGGACATATCGAATACTTGTTGCGTGAGTCTTTGAAGCGTACAGGCCGCTTACCTGAAAAAAAACGGCGAGAGGAATAACCATAGAAGGGCTGTTTCAGCATCCATGTATTGGCTGCAAGAACAGTCCTTATGTGTGTCTTCTGACTGTGTTTCTATCATTTTGGACCCTTTTCTGACTTGACTGTCAGAGAGGACAGATTTATAATTACTCCATAATTCACGTTAACAGCATTGACGAAGATATGAGTTGATTGTTCTGGACCGTTCAGAGAGAGGAAACTTAGGCTGAAATTTTCTCCGGCATCCTGCTTTCGATTTACCCCTTTGTAGCTGCGGTTTTGAATTCCCTGCAATGGGATAGTAAGAGCTGCCGGTTCATGGTCGTTACTCCATGCTTACGAAGGATTCTATCTTCACTCCGCTTGAGGATTCAAGGGAGGCTAGAGAGAATCGAATTTGGGTGGAACCACGGGTGTAATCGCTCGTCCCTTTGCGGGACGGGCGTTTTTTTGTGTGCGTGGATATTATTGTTCCGCAAAGGTTAAAGGGCCCTTAGGCTTAATTATATGAAGGAGGAATTAGCAATGTCAGTAAGTATTAAGCTTCCGGACGGTTCTGTCCGTGAATACGCAGAGGGTAGCAGTATTGATGATGTAGCAGCTTCTATTAGCAGTGGCCTGCGCAAAAATGCAGCAGCGGGGAAATTGAACGGTATCGTTGTAGATTTATCTACTCCCCTTGAAGAGGGCGCACTGGTAGAGATCGTAACTTTGGATTCACCTGAAGGTCTGGAGGTTATGCGCCACAGTACAGCTCACTTGATGGCTCAAGCGGTTAGACGTTTGTTCGGAACAAAAGAAGTTAAGCTTGGTGTAGGTCCGGTCATTGAAGATGGCTTCTACTACGATATGGATCTGGAACATCCTCTAAATCCTGAAGATTTGCTCAAAATCGAAAAGGAAATGGACCGCATAATTTCGGAGAACCTGCCGATCGTGCGCAAAGAAGTTAGCCGCAAGGAAGCACTTGAAATTTTCGGTGAGCTAGGTGATCCTTACAAGCTGGAATTGATCGAGGCATTGCCTGAAGATAGCGTAATTTCTATCTATGAACAAGGAGAATTCTTCGACCTATGCCGTGGACCCCATGTGCCGTCGACTGCTAAGATCAAAGTCTTTAAATTGATGAATGTAGCCGGTGCTTACTGGCGCGGCGACAGCAAGAATAAGATGCTTCAACGCGTATACGGCACAGCTTGGATTAAAAAAGCTCAGCTTGATGAGCATCTTCGTCTGCTTGAAGAAGCGAAGAAACGCGATCACCGGAAGCTTGGTAAAGAGCTTGAAATCTTTACATTTAATCAATTGGTAGGACAAGGCTTGCCAATCTGGTTGCCTAAGGGTGCCAAATTGCGCAGTATTTTGGAGCGTTATATCGTAGATCTGGAAGCAAGTCTTGGCTATCAGCATGTATACACACCAGTTCTGGGTAATGTTGAGCTGTACAAAACTTCAGGACACTGGGAGCACTATCAAGAGGACATGTTCCCTAAGATGACTATAGACAATGAAGAATTTGTTCTTCGTCCAATGAACTGCCCGCATCACATGATGATTTATAAGAGCTCGATGCACAGCTACCGTGATCTGCCGATCCGTATTGCTGAGCTAGGTATCCAGCACCGTTATGAAATGTCAGGCGCATTGACTGGTTTACACCGTGTGCGCTCGATGACTCTTAATGACTCCCATATTTTCTGCCGTCTGGACCAAATTAAAGGCGAGTTCATTCGTGTAATCGAATTGATTAAACAGGTATACAGTGACTTTGGTATTAATGACTACCGTTTCCGGTTGTCCTATCGTGATCCTAAGGATACTGAGAAATATTATGCGAATGACGAAATGTGGGAAACTGCACAGCGGATGTTGCGTGAGGTTGTAGAGGAAGCTGGACTGCCGTTCTACGAAGCAGAAGGCGAAGCTGCATTCTATGGTCCTAAACTTGATGTGCAAATTAAGACTGTATTAGGTAAAGAAGAGACTCTGTCTACTGTACAAATCGACTTCTTGCTGCCTGAACGTTTTGAACTGGAATATATCGGCGATGATGGTCAAAAACACCGTCCAGTCGTTCTGCACCGCGGAATCTTGGGTACAATGGAACGTTTCGTTGCCTTCCTGTTAGAGAACTTTGCGGGCTCGCTGCCGCTTTGGTTATCTCCACAGCAGGTTAAAGTAATTCCTGTATCGACAGCGTTCGACGATTATGCCAAGGAAGTTACAGACAAGCTGCGTCGCCGTGGTGTCTCTGCTGAAGCAGATCTCCGCAATGAGAAGCTGGGTTATAAGATTCGCGAAGCTCAGCTTGAGAAACTGCCATACATGTTCGTCGTTGGCGAGAATGAGATGAATGCTCAGACAGTCTCCATCCGTAAACGCGGGGAAGGCGACATTGGAGCTAAGCCGCTTCAAGAAGTGATTGAGCTCTTGTCTCAGGAAATTGCTGATCGTGTGATCTCCTAGTTTCTTGTAATTAACAACACCAAAATACGTCTAAATAAGACCTCTGTTATATGCCAATGAGGAACAACTTCTGATCTTCATGTATAAAATTTTGTGAATCGGGAAACCTTCGCTAATAAGGGGGAGGTTTATCACATGAACAAAATGGGCATATTTCAGAGGTTTTGGTGTCTTTTTGTCACCATCGTTTTGCTATTGACCGCTGCTGGAATCATTCCAGAATCTAAGCAACAGGCAGTAGGGGCCATTGGGACAGGAGACACTTTACAGCACACGGGTATTAACAAAACGCTATCGAACGAGTTGCAATATACCAAGGCTAATTCTGTGTTTATGAGAACCACAGATGATAAGGTCGTTCTTGCGACTGGCCGCGCCACACTAATGTCAAACGAGGCGCATTCCGTCGCACCTGTATTACCTGCAACAACAAAAAATAAACCAGTAGCGACAAAGGCACCGCAGAGCACCAAAGCTCCAACCACTAAAACAAACGGTGGCAGCGGATCTTCCAAACAGTTACCAAATTCTATTCCTGTAGCCGCACCTGCGGAAGACCAGATTATTACTTCAATGAAAGTGATGGCGACTGGATATACTGCGGGTTATGAATCTACAGGTAAAACATCTAAGCATCCCGAATATGGAATTACCTATTCAGGGGTAAAAGTGCGCAGAGACAAAAATACAGTCTCAACCATTGCTGCGGACCCTAAGGTTTTGCCGCTGGGGAGTATTCTTTATATACCAGGCTATGGATATGCCATAGTTGCTGATACAGGCTCGGCTATTAAAGGGCGGAAGATTGATCTGTATTTTGCTACTACGAAACAGGTGTATAAGGAATGGGGCAAAAAATCAGTTGTAGTTCAACTCATTAAGCGTGGTAACGGGACTTGTACGGAAGTCATGCTGAAGAAGCTGAGCCAAGCGATTGAGACTTACAAAGCAGTACCGCAATCCATGCTCGAAGAATCCATTTAAAGGGATTGAACTTATTTTCACTTGGTCATGCATAATAGTGACATCACCTTGCCATAATACGGACTGGGGCAAAGCAATTGCCTCTTCCGAGATGTTCTCTTAGTAAGCATATTCTATGCTGCATAAGAGAAAAGGAGGTGAATTCCGTGGCCAATAACAAGAAATCTAAAGTACAAGAAAATTACAAAACACCAAATGAAAAATACAATGCTGAGTTTGCTGTTGAGAATGACGGCGCTACTAAGCAAAGTGGAAATACTTCTAAACCAGCTCAGAAACCGCAACAATAATGCGCTGACTGAAGCAGAAGACTGCTGAAAAAAAGAGACTGTCCAATTCAGTTAATTACTGAGGGACAGTCTTTTTTCATATATAATGAAGTAAATAGAATTTTATCCCATTCATCTCAGTCTAGAGACTGAGGGGAAGTTCCTTCTCTCGCCGCTGTTTCTCAGTACTTCATTCCTGTAGACTAAGGCTATAAGATTGAAGAAGAGAGCGTTCCACTACTTTAAAGGGGAAATGAATGATGAAAAGAAGGTTCACCAGCCAGGTTTTAGGCGGCCTGATCCTGATAGGGATTGGAGCTATGTTTCTACTGAGACAATTAGGTTACACTGATTTCAGCTTAGGTTACCTGATTTCGAATTATTGGCCGGTAATTTTGATCCTAATGGGAATGAACCGGCTTTTAGGTACAGGGGATGGACAATCCAAAGGTTCTTCACCTATCGGCGGCTTTTTCTTTCTGGCGATCGGAGTGTTTTTCCTTGGACGGAATTTAGATTGGTTCGATATTTCGGCCGGGGATTTTTTCAAAATGTTCATTCCAGTTATGTTGATTGGCGGCGGACTTTATGTGATTTTTAAACCACGCGGTTCAGTACCACCTGTGCCACCAGCTCCACCGTCACCACCAGATCACTTTCCTTCAGGAAAAAGCTCACTAGATGTGGAGCCGCCCAAACCACTGGATTCCACACTTGATGAACAATTTGAGCAAAAATTCGGCAAGGCTTCTGGTCAACGCGACTGGAAGGACTATCTTCAAAAAGATGAAGAAGACGATGAGGACGAAACAGGATCTTATAAGTCCAGCGCTGAAGCACGTTGGCAAGAGAAGCAGGAACGACACGAGCGCAGACGTCAGGAACGTCATGAGCGTCATGCTCATAGACATGGTAAATGGCATGAGGAATTCCATGAATCAAATAATCAAAAGGAATCGACCAATCGCTCTGCTTTTATCGGAGATGTCCACATGGGGCGCGAGCATTTCCAACTGAAGAACACGAATATCTCGCAGTTTATCGGCGATACCGTACTGGATCTGACGAATGCACAGATTGCTTATGGCGAAACGAGGATTAATATTTCCGCTTTTATAGGCGACATTAAAGTGTACATTCCGAATGATATGGATCTTGGCATCTCGGTGAACAGCAGTTCTTTTATCGGGGATATGGAAGTTCTGGATCAGTCTCGCAGTGGTTTTATGAGCAGTGTACAGTGCAAGACTCCTTATTATAAAGAAGCAGGCAAAAAAGTCCGTATAAATGTAAGTGCATTTATAGGTGACATTAAAGTTAAAACGGTGGGTTAGATGGGGACAATCTTCAGTAATACCAAATGGTTGCTGTTGTTTTACTTTTTGCTCACTGGAGCGGTAAGTGCAGGATTGATGTATGCAGGCACTTGCCTTGGTTATATCGAAGTGAAGGATTATCGGATGTGGCTGTACTTATGTCTCGGGATTGTGTTGTTCACTGTAGTTATCGGCTATATGGCAGGCCAGCGGATTCAGCGCCGGATTGATCATCTGGATCTGAATATGCTGCAGGTCGCCAAAGGAAATCTGTCCGTACGGATGCCAGAAAGTGACGATCAGTCTTTTGCCCGAGTGTATCACGAGTTTAATGTCATGATGGATACGGTCGAGAATAAGATGCAGCTTCTACAGCGATTGGGTGAACAAGAGGTTATTGAGAAGGAACAGGCAGCGGAGAGTGCGGTGTTGGAGGAAAGAAGGCGTATGGCCCGGGATCTGCATGATACGGTGAGCCAACAGCTTTTTGCCATCCATATGTCGGCTTCTTCGCTGCCTAAAGTGCTGAAGGTCAATGAAGCTCAAGGTCAAATGGTCATGGACCAGTTGATTACAATGTCTCAGATGGCACAAAAACAAATGAGAGCATTAATTGCACAACTGCGTCCGGTGGAGCTGGAAGGTCGAAATCTGTTCGAGGCGCTGGAAAAATGGTTTCCCGATTATTGCCGCCAGAATGGCTTAAAAGGAATGAAGGAGCTCGAACTTCAGGGCGAGTTATCGGAAGCAATCGAACATCAGCTGTTCCTAATTATTCAAGAGGCGATGGCGAATATCGTGAAGCATGCCGGGGCTAGACTGGTGAGTCTATCGCTGCGTGAAGGATCAAGACAAGTTGTGCTGAGTATTAGTGATGACGGTCAAGGTTTTGAACATGTGCAGCAAAAACAAGGCTCCTACGGTCTCACCACCATGCGCGAACGGGCGGAGAAACTGGGTGGGCAAGTGGAGATTATTAGCCGCAAGGGTGCGGGAACGACGATCCGTGTACATATTCCTAAGTTTGTTCAAGGGAACCCAGAATTAGAGCAGAATAGATCGTTAGGAACAGATACACAGGACGAGGAGGAGTAGAGCATGAGTGTCATAAAAGTGTTGCTCGTAGATGATCATGATATGGTACGGATGGGCCTCAAAACTTATCTAATGCTGGAGCCTACATTCGAGGTCATCGGTGAGGCGGCGAATGGACAAGAGGCGCTGGAGATGCTGCGTGCGGGTGGACATGAAGGTCTGCCTGACCTCGTGCTGATGGATTTGATGATGCCAGTGATGAATGGTGCCGAGACCACAAGAGCAGTGCTGGCTGAATTTCCTGGCCTCAAAATCGTGATCCTCACCAGCTTCCTGGAGGATGATCTTGTTGTAGATGCTATAGAGGCTGGTGCAGTCAGCTACGTGCTCAAAACAGTGTCGGCAGAAGAGTTAATCTACGCATTGCAAGGGGCTTACCGCGGCATGCCAGTCATGACGGGTGATGTGTCACAGGCGCTGACCCGTGGTATTCGCCAGCGCACCGTGCAAGGTGATTCCTCCGGTTTAACAGAGCGTGAGAAGGAAGTCCTGCTGCTTATAGCTGAGGGCAAGACCAATAAGGATATCGGTGAGGAGCTGCATATCAGCATCAAGACAGTGAAGACGCATGTCAGCAATCTTTTGATGAAATGCGAGCTTGATGACCGTACCCAGTTGGCTATTTACGCTCATCGGAAGGGCTGGGCTCAGGGGTAGGACTTGTAGACTAAGGTGCATTATTATTTGAAATGGTTTTAGAAGCTCGGGCCGCGATGTTTTTCGCGCCCGAGCTTCTTTTTTTACTTTCCTGCCTAATCTCCTCCCATTTGCCTATATCTTTTATCTGCGCTTAAATTGTTTTTAATGTGACCTTAAGGTTTAAAGTACAAAATAAGAACATGAAAACAAATTAATCCTTGTCACGGCGACAGGAAGCAGGAGGAAAGATAAACATGGACGATAACAAAAACAACTTCAATCGCGACAATGGACCAGCACCAGATCGGGAATGGGACAATAATAACAATAGCAGCAATAATAATAATTCATCTGAAGCAGGATCATCATCATACTACTATTCTTACGGACCTTTTAAATCTTTGAACAAAGATGAGAATAACGCTGACGGCGGCGCACAACACTACAATCGGATGGAGCCAGAACGTGTCGAGGTTACACCTCCACAGCCTGTAAAGCCATTACCTTATAACACATCGCTTCGCACCACTGGCTATGATGGCAATGGTGGTGGCCGCGGAGGAAATGGCGGTGGCGGTTCTGAAGGTGGCGGCGGCTGGCAATATAATAAAAAACCAAAAAGCTCGTTAAAAACAGTGCTGGTATCATTCCTAGCCGGTATGGTCGTTCTCTCGGGCTCAATGTATATGGCAGACAGAGGTAACTGGTTTACGGGAGATACAGCTACAACGGTTGCTAGCTCCGGAACGAATGGAACGGCGAAGACAACGGGCGAGAGTGCAGGTGTTGCGCCTTCTACTTCTACTACATCCTTGGTGACTGGATCTCGTGATGTGACAGGTGTTGTTGATGCGGTGGGACCAGCAGTTGTTAAGATTGAGACACTAGTTAAATCTAATTCGCGTAATGGAAGCTCATCCAGCCCGAATCTGAGTGATCCCTTCTCACAATTTTTCTTCGGGGATCAATACAGTGGAAATGGTTCTTCCCAAAATGAACAGGATTCCAAATCAGGATCGGATTCTTCATCACAGCTTATCCCTTATGGAATTGGAACAGGCTTCATTTATGAGAAATCCGGCTATATTTTGACCAACCAGCACGTAATTGACAATGCCGATGTAATCCAAGTCACCGTGGATGGCGTAACCAAGCCTTATGAAGCGAAGCTGCTAGGTTCTAGCAAAGATCTGGATTTGGCTGTGCTTAAAATTGAAGGAGATAGTGATTTCCCTACAGTAGCACTGGGAGATTCGGATAGCATAAAGGTAGGTTCAGAAGTGGTTGCTATCGGTAACCCGCAAGGCTTCGACCATACTGTAACTTCCGGTGTTCTTAGTGCAAAAGGACGCAGTATTGATATTAACGAAGAAGATGGCAGTGGAACACGTAATTACAAAAACCTGCTGCAAACCGACGCTTCTATCAACCCGGGTAACTCAGGTGGGCCGTTGCTCAACATGAATGGGCAGGTAATTGGGATGAACGTAGCCGTCAGCACGGATTCTCAAGGTATTGGTTTCGCAATCGCTGTGAATACGATTAAAGAAGTCGTAGATAAACTGGAAGCCAACCAAGCCATTCCGAAAGAGCCAGTACCTTTCATTGGTGCAACTCTTATGACGATTACAGATGAGGTTGCTAAGCAAATGGGTACGGATATTAAAGAAGGTTCTGTGGTTGCAGATATCATCTATAAATCCCCAGCGTATACCGCTGACCTGCGCCCTTACGATATCATTACCGGTGCGAATGGAACGAAGTATGCAACCAACCAAGATCTGATTACTTTCATTCAAACGTTAAAAGTTGGTGACAAAGTAACATTAAATGTTGTGCGCGACGGTAAAACCATGGATCTCTCAGTTACCATCGGTAACAAAAATGATTTTGATACAACGACTACACAACAAAGTCAGCAGCAATAATACCGGACGGTAAGTCACACGGAAGGGGCGACCCTTCCGTTTTTGTCTAATTGTGATGTAAACTGCTACAATATATAAAAAGAACTGAACAATGGGGGCTGCTTGATGCGACCGAATATTCTAATTATTGATGATGACGAAAAGATTATTTCTATGCTGCGTAGAGGTTTAGCTTTTGAAGGTTACGATGTGAAAACAGCGGTGAATGGAGCGGATGGATTACGGGCAATCTTGAGCAGTGATCCGGATGTGGTAATTTTGGATGTAATGATGCCTCAGGTGGATGGCTTTGAAGTATGTCGCCGCTTGCGGGAAGGGGGCAGTAATGTTCCTGTTCTCATGCTTACCGCGAAGGATGAAATTGAGCACCGTGTAAAAGGGCTTGATCTGGGTGCGGACGATTATCTGGTTAAACCTTTCGCGCTGGAAGAACTGCTTGCACGTGTACGTGCGCTGCTTCGGCGTAAGAGTGAGCAAAACGAAGGTGGAGAGCAAGCGGTTTCTTATGAAGATATTACGCTGGATGTGGATTCACGTGAGGTTACCCGCGCCGGTAAAAGACTGGAGCTAACAGCAAAGGAATTTGAGCTGCTTCATCTTTTTATGCAAAATCCGAAACGTGTGCTTTCACGGGATCTGATCATGGATAAAATATGGGGTTATGATTATAGCGGTGAATCTAATGTGCTTGAGGTATACATAGCTATGCTACGTCAAAAGACGGAGGAGCATGGCGGTAAACGCCTCATTCAAACGATCCGGGGTGCCGGTTACATTCTAAGAGGTGACAACTAACATGTCTATAAGATTGCGGCTGACTGCTTGGTATTCAGGGATTTTGGCCGTTATGCTGCTGGCCTTATCAGCCGCAATTTACGGTTTTGTTTATTTTAATACTTATGGGGACTTGAAGGATCGTATACAAAAACAGGGTGAGCAGCTTGTAACCAACCTCAATCCTAACTGGGCGTATGACGGTTCATTGCAAAGTGTGAGCATAAACCCCTTCTTCGGCAACAAACTGGAAGAAGCTAATATTCTGGTGCAAACCTATATCTATAATAATGAGAACCTGCAAAAGTCAGAGAACTTGCATTATCTAGATATCCAATTCGATGTTCCGAAACTGGAAGATATTGATAAAGCTCACGGGTTCAAACAGACTACGCTTGGCGGATATCATTTGATGGTTTATCAGATACCGATATATGACTTGAATAAGAGTCCTGTGGCCCTTCTGCAGGTGGCAACACCGTCAAATTCGGAAGACAAGCTCTTGGAGCGTTTAAAAAATATACTACTCGTAGGTTCTTTTGCTACCCTGATCGCGGCATTTACCTTCGGTTTGTTCCTTGCGCGCAAATCCATGAGTCCAATCGGCAAAGTAATTGAAGCTGCGAATGGGATTCAGACGGGGAATGATTTAAGCTCGCGGATTGAATACGATGGGCCGCCAGACGAGATAGGAAGACTTATTGAGACCGTTAACAGTATGCTTGGGCGTATGGAAGGGTTCTACACAGAGCTGGAGGATTCGTATGCGGCTCAGCGCCGTTTCGTTTCAGATGCTTCACATGAGCTTCGGACACCGCTCACTACGATCCGCGGAAATATTGATCTGCTGCAAAAGGTTTGGGAGATGGAACCCGGAGAAGGGAAGATGAGTGAAGCAGAGATTCGCCAGCTATCGCTTGAATCGGTGCAGGATATCGCAGACGAGTCTAAGCGTATGAGCCGCTTGGTAGCGGATATGCTCTCGCTCGCGCGTGCGGATACTGGACGTACTTTTGATATAGAGCCCGTTGCACTGGAACCGATGATGAATGAGATTGCGCGCCGCGCCTCTTTCCTGCCCCGTCAAGCCGAGTGGGTTACAGGTGATATGTCAGTCTTAAATGGCAAATATATAGTTGGGAATAAAGATTATCTACAGCAAATGCTCTTTATTTTTATTGATAATGCTTTTAAGTACACGCCTTCAGGCATCGTGAGTTTGGATACCCTCTTCTATCAGAATCAGATTGGCATTCGGATCACAGATACAGGGATTGGTATGGATAAAGATGAGGTTCCATATATCTTTGACCGTTTCTATCGTGCAGATGAATCGCGTGGAATTACGGAAGGGATTGGGCTTGGCTTATCCATTGCTAAGTGGATTATTGACGAGCATGGTGGGTCTGTGGAGGTTGTTACACGCCAAGGTGAGGGTACCACTTTTGTCATCTGGTTGCCGCTTCTCTTTGCTCCGCCGCTGGAATAGGGTATAATTTAGAAGTGTCCTATTACAGAGGTCAATGAAAGCAGAAAGCTGGTGAACTCATGGAAGTCATTAAAATCTCTCCCCGGGGATATTGTTACGGAGTTGTCGATGCAATGGTTATGGCACGGCAGGCTGCGCAAAATCTCGATCTTCCCCGGCCGATTTATATACTGGGTATGATTGTTCATAACAGTCATGTCACGAATTCGTTCGAAGATGATGGCATTATTACTTTGGACGGACATAATCGTCTGGATATTCTGGATAAAGTGGATAGTGGGACCGTCATATTTACTGCACACGGGGTTTCTCCTGAGGTACGCAAGATGGCTAGAGACAAGGGTCTAACTACGGTCGACGCTACCTGTCCTGATGTCACGAAGACCCATGATCTTATTCAGGAAAAAGTAGATGACGGTTATGAGGTCATTTATATCGGCAAAAAAGGCCATCCGGAACCGGAGGGTGCTGTGGGTATTGCCCCTGAGCATGTGCATCTGATTGAAAAAGAAGATGAGATTGCTACGTTATCCATCTCTTCTTCACGTATTGTCATTACGAATCAGACTACTATGAGCCAGTGGGATATTAAACACATCATGAAAAAGCTTCTAGAGACCTTCCCAGGTGCTGAAGTGCATAATGAGATATGTATGGCTACCCAAGTACGTCAAGAGGCTGTGGCGGAACAAGCGGGGCAATGTGATCTGGTGATTGTTGTCGGTGATCCGCGAAGCAACAACTCCAATCGTCTGGCACAGGTGTCGGAAGAAATCGCTGGGGTTCCTGCCCATCGTATTTCTGATGTGTCTGAACTCCAAACAGAATGGCTAGAGGGTGTAAATATCGTCGGGGTCACTTCTGGCGCGTCCACACCTACACCTATCACCAAAGAAGTGATTAACTACTTAGATCAGTATGATTCGGCTAATCCGGAGACGTGGGAGATCAAACGTACAGTGAATATGGCGAAGCTGCTGCCACCGGTTAAGAATAAGAGTGCAAGTACTACTTAATGTATTGGGCTAGGCTCGAACTTATATATTATGAACGCTGCAACAAGAGCGCTTAACTTCGTCAGTCGAGGTTAAGTGCTCTTTTTTATCGAAAGAACGCTTCCGGCATAGGAATTAGAATATAGATTGACTATAATCGTTTTTTGAGGTAAAATTGCTTTAGTGATTAAAAGCATAAAAGCTTAAAAGCGAACACGCGTCGTAGCGCGATAGTATTTAGCGGAATTATTATAAATTTTAAATGTAGAGAGGGAGTTATAAATATGATCGTCATTACATCAAATCAAACACCGGAAGAGCAGGTTAAAGATATAATTGCCGTAATCGAAAAAGAAGGTTTGCAGGTGCATCTCTCCAGAGGAGCAGATCACACGGTGATAGGTTTAGTGGGAGTCGTCACTCCTAAGCTCGCCGAGCATTTGCGGCAAATGAAGGGTGTAGAGAACGTCGTGAAGATCTCCAAATCCTACAAGCTGGCCAGCAGGGATTTCCATCCTGAGGATACGATTATTGATATCAAGGGTGTGAAGATTGGTGGAGAAAACCTGGTGATCATGGGCGGACCTTGCGCCGTTGAGTCTCCAGAGCAGATTGATGAGATCGCCCGGCTTGTTAAAGCGTCTGGTGCTCAGGTACTTCGTGGAGGCGCATTTAAGCCCCGTACAGGACCGTACAGCTTCCAAGGCGTAGGTGTGGAAGGTTTGACTATGATGGCTGAAGCAGGAAAGCGTCATGGGCTGTTGACCATTACAGAGGTTATGACACCAGAGTATGTTGATATCTGTGCGGAACATGCGGATATTCTGCAGGTGGGTACACGGAATATGCAAAACTTTGATTTGCTGCGCAAGCTGGGGACCTGTGGCAGACCTGTTCTTCTAAAACGTGGCTTCAGTGCGACCTACGATGAGTTGCTCAATGCAGCGGAGTACATTTTGGCAGGCGGTAATAAGGATGTAATGCTCTGTGAGCGCGGGATTCGCACATTTGAGACCTACACTCGTAATACGCTGGATCTATCGGCTATTCCAGTTCTACAGAGCTTAAGCCATCTTCCAGTAATCTCTGACCCAAGTCACGGAACCGGTCGTCGTGAGTTAGTTGAGCCTATGGCCAAAGCTTCTGTTGCTGCTGGCGCAAATGGTCTAATTATTGAAATGCACACAGATCCGGACAATTCCATGACAGGTGATGGTGTTCAATCGTTATTCCCTGATCAGTTTGATAACCTGCTTAAGGATCTGGAAAAGCTGGCTCCAATTGTTGGACGTAAGTTTTCAACTTCGCCAGAAACGGTTTCGGTCCTATAAAATTTAACCTAATAGCTTCCTCGGAAGCCCTCTTAACCCGCGACCTAGTGGGAAAAGAGGGTTTTTTTGGAGTTGGATAAAATAAATGTGACATGGAAATATGCGAAAATAACAGATTTCACGAAAGCGTTAGAATATCTTACATTGCTGAAAGAAATACCTGACATAAGCATTGACGATGTTAGGTATGAGATTTATAATTACGACAGCAAAAAAAATTAAAACAAGAACATTTGCATACTGTGAGCGGCCTAATGTTCGGAACTTGGGGGAGGAAAAATTCATGTCGGTTGAAAAAGTGTTGCAAACAATTAAAGAGAACAATATCGAGTGGGTAGATTTTCGATTCGTAGATTTAGGTGGTCGTGCCCACCACATCTCTCTGCCAGCTTCTGAAGTGGAAGATGAAACTTTTGTAAATGGGGTAGCATTCGACGGTTCTTCCATCAAAGGTTTCCGTGGTATTGAAGAATCAGACATGGTTATGATGCCTGATCCGAATAGTGTATTCATAGATCCGTTTACAGCTCATCCAACGCTGAACGTGATGTGCGACATTTTCACTCCTGATGGCGAACGTTATGAGCGCGATCCTCGCGGTATTGCTGTGAAAGCAGAAGAATTCCTGCAAAAAAGCGGAGTAGGTACATCTGCATTCTTCGCGCCTGAATCAGAATTCTTTATCTTTGACGATGTTCGTTACGAAAGTGGCATGAACAGATCCTCATTCTTCGTAGATTCTGAAGAAGCGGCTTGGAATACGGGTCGTAAAGAAGAGGGCGGCAACTTGGCATTTAAAGTTGGCGTTAAAGGTGGATATGTTCCTGTAGCACCAGTTGACTCCCAACAGGATATCCGCAGTGAAATGTGCCGTCTGCTCGCTGAAGTTGGACTACGCATTGAACGTCATCACCATGAAGTAGCCACTGCAGGTCAAGCGGAAATTAACTTCCGTTTTGATACCTTGAAGAAAACTGCTGATAATCTCATGACTTATAAATATATTGTACAAAACACTGCGCGTCAGTATGGCAAGGTAGCAACCTTCATGCCAAAACCGCTGTTCGGTGATAACGGTAGCGGAATGCACGTGCATCAATCCATCTTTGACGGAGACACTCCTTTGTTCTACGAAAAAGGCGCTTATGCTAACCTGAGCGAAATGGCTCTTCATTATATCGGTGGTATTTTGTACCATGCACCAGCATTGATCGCTTTGACTAACCCAAGCACCAACTCCTTTAAACGTCTGGTTCCTGGCTACGAAGCACCGGTTAACTTGGTTTACTCCAAAGGAAATCGTTCTGCAGCAGTTCGTATCCCGGTAGCAGCTGTGACACCAAAAGGCTGTCGTATCGAATTCCGCACACCGGATTCCACAGCTAACCCTTACTTGGCATTCTCCGCAATGCTGATGGCAGGCCTGGACGGAATCAAGAACAAGATTAACCCGCAAGAACTGGGTTATGGTCCTCTGGATAAGAACATCTATGAATTGTCTGATGCAGATAAAGAAAAAATCCGCAGCGTTCCAGGCAGCCTGAGCGAAGCGCTTGATTCTTTGGAAGCTGATTACGAGTTCCTAACAGAAGGCGACGTATTTACTAAGGACTTCATCGATAACTATATTGCTCTGAAACGTTCTGAAGCACAAGAGGTTGCCATTCGTGTTCATCCACATGAATATGCCCTGTACTTCGATCTATAAGATTCCTGCTATTATAATCTTTATAATAAAAGAAGCTGTCTCAAAAGTAGTGAATTCTACTTGGGGCAGCTTCTTTTTTATGAATCAGGAAAAGTAATGGATTTTACTGTGCCCTATGACTATATGCTAAGAAAGACTACACTAGCCCCCGTTCAGGAGCGCCGCAGGACTCTCTAATGATAAGCTCTGGCTCCACGCTGAAAGAACTCGTGCCGGATTGGTTGTTTATTAGATCATATAGCATTAGCGCTGCTAGGCGGCCGATCTTATCTTTATTTTGGCGGATGGTAGTCAATAGGGGTGTTGTATAATTGCAGGCCTCGATATCATCACAGCCAATAATTGCGACAGTTTCAGGAACGGCGATAGAAGCCTCTTTAAGGGCACGCATCGCCCCTATAGCAAGCTGATCGGACGCCGCGAAGATCGCTCTAGGTAAATTTCCATTCTCAATCATTCTACGCATCGTCTCATACCCGCTGGCCTCAAAGAAGTTACTTCCGTTTAAGAACCAATTCTCGTTAATAGGCAGTCCTAAATCTTCAAGAGCTTTGCGATAACCACTTTCGCGCATATTGGAGATGTCTGAATCTGAGGAGCTGCCGATGTAGCCAAGCTCTCGATAGCCCAGTAAGTAAAAGTGTTCCACCACTTTGGAGGACATTTTGAAATTATCCGACATGATAAAACCAGAGTTGTCACCGGTCAGCTTTAAATCTACGCCGATACACGGAATTGCACTGTTGTCTAATTCGCTGATGGAGGTTTCTAGCTCCTGTCCGGATAGAAGCACACACCCATCTACATTAAAATGCTGGCAACGGGCAAGATAATCGTTAGTATCGCCACTTTGGAATTTTTCATTGGAAAAAAAGATAAGGTCGTAACCTAGTAGTCCCATTTGTTTTTTAAATGAATTTAGCACCTCGATGAAAAAAGGGTGGGTAAAGTCGACATTCAGCATTCCGGCAAAAATCACTCCGATTAGATTGGATGATTTCGTAGCCAATGTTTTAGCTGAATTGGAGGGGGTATATCCAGTTTCTTTTATAATTTGTTGAACCCTTGTCTTGGTATCTTCCGAAATATCACTGTAGTTATTAATGATTTTGGATACTGTCGAAACAGAAACTCCAGCAATTTTCGCTATATCTTTGATGCTGTAGGCCAAATTAAGTCCCCCTTATAGTGAAAAATGTTCCGTAATATATGTTTAAAATCTACTCAAGGCTATTTTTTATGACTTGAATTTATGATTTACGAAATAGTTTCGTTACTTATTTTATAGTTCAATAAGATTATAGTCAATGGAATGTTTACTCTTAAACTAGGATTATGCTTGGTTTTAAAGGTTTTTTTGAATATTTGGTTCAAAAAACGTTCAAAAACGAACAAAGAAAAAAGACTTTACAAAGACAAATAACGATGTAATAATAAAAACACCGAAACCGCTTTCTGTGATATCGTCCTTACTGTTTCGTGATTTTCAGAAATTAACATGTGGTTTCGTTAAAAGGGTCATAACAAATTATCTGGGGGGTAACAAAATGGTAAAGAAGCTTTCTGCGGTATTGTTGAGCTCAGCGCTAGTGCTCTCATTAGCAGCATGTGGAAACAGCAATAACAACGCGAATGGTGAGGCTACTCCGGGCAGCGGAACAAACAAGCCTGCATCTGGTGATAAGAAAGTGATTAAGATCTTACACTGGAAACAAGAGAATATTAACAAGGTCATTACAGAAATTAATAAAAAGTTTGAAGAAAAATATCCGGAATACAAAGTGGAGTACACAACCACGGGTCCGGATGATGAATTCAAACAAGCACAAAGAGCAAGAATTACAGCTGGTGACGTAGATGTTCTTGCCGATCTATCCGGTATGAGATTGTCCCCGAAAGATTGGACACCAGGTGCGAAAGTGCCAGACTGGCAACAATGGATTGATTCCGGACTGATTGCTGATCTGAGCAACGAAGCTTTCGTTAAAAACTACAATGCGAATGATATTGCTAAAGCCGGCACTTATAAAGATAAAGTGTATGCAATCCCAACCGGTAAAGTAGCAATGTCAGGATTCTTCTATAATAAAGAAATTTTTGAACAAAACGGCCTGACTGTACCTACAACTTGGACAGAGTTCATTAGTGTTCTAGATACATTGAAAGCTAAGAGTATTGTTCCAATCGTAGTGGCTGGTAAAGACGTATGGCCATTGAAACTGCCAGTGTTCGGTTTGCAAGCTAAGATTCTAGGTGGCGGCAACCAACAACAATGGATTGAGGGCGTTTGGAAGGGAACTTCGGCATTTAACGATGCTGAGGCTGTAGAAGTATTGGAGAAAATGAAGACGCTTCAAGATAACTACATCATCGACGGTTTCTTGGGTATCGACTATGCAACAGCACCTTCGTTTTTCGCAACAGGAAAAGCAGCTATGATTGCTGACGGAACTTGGGATGCTCCTACGATCGCGGCAGCAAATCCAGATGTGAAATTTGGTTACTTCCCAATCCCAGCTACAGAAGATGCTGCTAAGAATAATTCTCTTGTCGGTAAATACGATGTAACTTGGTATGCAGCAGAAAAAGGCCCGAACAAAGAAGGTGCTTTGAAATGGCTGGAATTCTTCTCTGAACCAGAAAACTACACAGAATATGTTAAAGCAGCAGGATTCTTGCCTACACAAGACAATATTGCCACTGAAAGTGATTTTATTGACAAAGAACTTGCTCCATACATGACTGGAGATTTCGAACTTGCTTATGAAATTATGATGATTAACCGTGACAACGTTGGTGAGCACATTGCAGCTGAAGGCGTTCACACTGAGTATTTGGCACCAGGCGGCGAGTTTAAAACCGCTAAAGAGCTTGCAGACGTACAACAAAAAGAATGGGAAGCAGCAGCACCTAAATAAGTAGCTATCCCAATAAATAAAAAAGAATCTACAACATACTGTACACCAAACATGTTTTACAGCTTCGGGGTCTGTTTTGTGCAGGCCCCGATCATTTTATTGAATTAGGATTGGGTAGGTGAGAGAAATGTATCCGTTCGGGAAAGGTTTTAAACGATATATACCGCTTCTGCTGCTAATGATTCCATTATCATTGTATGTAATTTTCTATTTTGGCCCATCTATGATGACGGTCATCTATTCATTTACAGATATCACTAACGTTCCTGGAAGCAAGATGAGTTTCGTAGGCCTTGACAATTATTATGATGTATTTTACTCAGGAAATTCAGGCGAGCGTTGGGATTCCATTATACGTACTATTTATTTCATGGTCATTGTAACCATTGTACAGAACGGTGTCGGTCTGCTTATGGCCGTAGTTATCAATCAGAAGCTGAAAGGCGATTATTTCTATCGCGCGGTATTCTTTTTACCGGTTGTGCTTGGTGTGGCGGTAGTTGCACTGGTATGGGGCATGATGTTCGATCCGCTGAGTGGTCCGGTTAACCAACTGTATGATTCTTTGTTCGGTTATAAAGATATGTTCTTTGGAAGCTTCACTCATGCGTTCGGTTATATTATATTTACGCAAATTTGGATGTATATGGGATATTCGATGTTGATTTTCCTTGCGGGACTACAATCCGTACCGAAAGATTTGTATGAGGCTGGATATATAGACGGAACTACGAAGTGGCAATCTTTTAAAAATATCACATTCCCACTTATCGCTCCATCCTTTACGATTAACATTATTTTGTCTATTATCGGTGCGATGTCCACCTTTGATATTATTCTCGCAACTACGGACGGTCGCTTTAACACAAGAACGATGGCATATGACGTTTATAAAGAGACGTTCCGTGGTTCTCTACAGATGGGACTTCCTTCCGCGCTTTCCGTGGTTCAGTTCCTTATGATTCTGGTGTTTGTAGTATTTGCAGTGAAACAAATGCGTAAGAGAGAGGTGGAATATTAATGAAGGATTCCAAAACCGCCAAAACTCTCTCTTATATTCTGATTGCAGTGTTGCTTGTTTTGTATATCATGCCGTTGTTATTTGTAATCAATATTTCATTCAAGTCCTTTACAGAATATCTGTTAGATCCTATCGGTCTCGTAAAAAGTATTCAATGGGATAATTATAAAGAAGCTTGGCTACAGGGTAATTTCTCTAATTATTTCTTAAACAGTCTGCTGTATACAGCCGTAGCAACAGTGCTGACCCTAATTGTTTCGTTATTCGGGGCCTTCCCTGTGGCGAGAAATTATGTGAAGTGGAGCGGATTTATTTATTTGTTCTTCTTGATGTCTCAGTTCCTGCCGAATCCAATGGTCGCACAGTTCAAGCTGATGCTTACCATGAAACAGGAGCTAGGATTTGTAGGTTATGACACGAAGCTGGGTTACATTCTCCTTAAAACAGGCGGAACGGGTATCGTGTTCATGATGTTTGTAGGTTACATCAAAGGAATTAGCCGGGAGATGGATGAAGCAGCAGGTATGGATGGCGCTGGATATATGCGTTATTTGTTCCAGATCATCATGCCACTTATGAAACCAGTAATTGCTACAGGTGTTATTCTAACAGCAATTAGTATCTGGAATGACTTCGTGGGGCCGGTCATGTATTTACCGAGTCCAGAAAACTATCCAATCACCTTCGGGCTTAAAGAATTCCGCGGTCAATACGGAAACAACTGGCCTATGTTGGCGTGCGGGATCATGATCGTATCTGCACCGCTTATCATCCTATACACCTTCATTCAAAAGTATATCGTTGACGGTGCATTGGCAGGTGCGGTTAAAGCTTAAGTAGTTGTGTAAATGAGAGGATGGAGAGAATGGATCGTAATAAAATTCATGGCTTCGAATTCACCGGAAATGATGGGGAATTCAGGCTTCAGCAACCGGATCGCAGCAGTTTTCTATATTTCCCTCTAGTGAATGAAGGGGGAATGATGTCGACAGTAACTCCAAAACTTCATGGTCAGGTTACCACAGGTCATAATACATTTTTAACACCGCCATTATCTGTTGAAGATTTGCATAATTCGCGGGCTTCCCGCAACTTCTGGGTATACGTAGACGGCAAGGGAGCTTGGTCGGCAGTGGGGAACTCCGCTAAGCAAAATGCCGATTTTTATACATCCTCTACTGATGAAGCAGTACTAGAGGCTGGTTTCTTGTGGCAACGCGTAACGCGTTGTAACGCAGAGATGGGTGTTAAAGCTGAAATCACCAGCTTTGTACCAAGTGGTAATGATAAAGTCGAATTAATGAAGGTTACGTTGACCAATACAGCAGCAGAGGCTATTACGCTGACACCGACAGCGGTAGTTCCGATTTACGCGCGTTCGGCGGATGATCTGCGCGATCATAGACATGTAACCTCTTTGCTTAACCGGATTTATACTTCACCCTATGGTGTTGAGGTTCAGCCTGCGCTCTCCTTTGATGAGCGGGGACACCGCATCAATCACACTTCTTATGGAGTATTTGGTGCAGAGGGTGACGGCAGTCAACCTGCGGGGTTCTTTCCGGTGCAGGAGGAGTTCATTGGAGAAGGTGGAAGCCTGGATTGGCCGGAAGCTGTTATCCTGAACAACACGCCGGAGATTGGCAAGGGTGGAGGCGTACAAAGAGAGGGATATGAGGCTATCGGGGGTCTTCGTTACGAGACGCTTACTCTGTCTCCTGGTGACAGCCATTCTTATATAGTAGTTATGGCGATCCATAATGAGAGAATTGACGTGGATGCTTTGATGAACAAATATGGTACATCTGAAGCTTTTGATCATTTGCTTGAGGAGACTAAAGCCTTCTGGGCAGATAAAGTGAATATGGTAGAATTTCATACCGGTGATTCAGATGCTGACCAATGGATGAAATGGGTTACGATTCAACCCGTGCTGAGAAGACTTTATGGTAACTCCTTCTTGCCTTATCATGATTATGGAAGAGGCGGACGTGGCTGGCGGGATCTTTGGCAGGATTGTCTAGCACTCCTTATTATGGAACCGGCTGAAGTACGGAGCTTACTGCTGAACAACTACGCTGGGGTAAGAATAGATGGTAGTAATGCCACTATTATCGGTCAACAGCCTGGTGAATTTATTGCCGACCGTAACAACATCCCGCGGGTGTGGATGGATCATGGGGCTTGGCCGTTCTTAACTACTATGTTATATCTGGATCAGAGTGGTGATCTTGATTTCTTATTGCAGGAACAGACGTATTTCCGCGATACCTTTATGAGTCGCTGTAAGGAACGTGATACTTCATGGGATACCTCGCTAGGAAGTGATCTCAGAACAACTTCTGGTGAGGTTTATAAAGGTACGATTCTGGAACATATCCTGCTGCAAAATCTGGTTCCGTTCTTTAATGTTGGAGAGCACAATAATATCCTGCTGGAGGGTGCAGACTGGAATGATGGTCTTGATATGGGCGCAGACCGGGGTGAGAGTGTAGCTTTCACAGCATTCTACGCAAGTAACTTATTGGATATTTCTCGTGTGCTGCGTACGCTAAAGACTTCTAAAGGGCAAGAGACAGTTGAATTGGCAGAAGAAATGAAACTATTGCTAGATTCGCTTGGTGAGCAAGTGGATTATGAATCTGTATCAGGCAAGCATGAAAGACTTAATCAATATTATGCTGCCGCTCCGAACAAAGTTAGCGGTATTCGTGCAGCACTCGACATAGAGACAGTAGCGGACGATCTGGAACAAAAAGCAGAGTGGATCTTTAATCACTTGCGCCGCAATGAGTGGGTGGAAAGTGAACAAGGTGGAGGCTGGTTTAACGGTTATTATAATAATGATGGAGAACAAGTGGAAGGGGAATTCGCAGAAGGCGTTCGGATGACGCTTACAGGTCAAGTATTCCCGCTGATGGGTCATGCAGCTGCGCCAGAGCAAATTCCGCATATCATTGCCGCCGTGGATCGTAATCTACTGGATGACAAAATTGGGTACAGACTTAATTCCCGTTTCGGAGGCATCCAGCAGAATCTGGGTCGCGCCTTTGGCTTTGCCTTTGGACATAAAGAGAACGGTGCTATGTTCAGTCACATGACCATCATGTATGGCAATGCGTTGTATAAACGCGGATATGTGAAAGAAGGACATAAAGTATTAGAATCTCTGTATAGCTTAAGTACTGACTTTGCAAAAGCCCGCATATACCCAGGAATTCCTGAGTATATTAACGAGCAAGGCAGAGGGATGTATACGTATTTAACAGGATCAGCGAGCTGGCTGCTGTTAACTATGGTTACTGAAGTATTTGGTGTAAAAGGTAAGCTAGGCGATCTTTTGTTGGAACCGAAGCTTGTTAAAGAGCAGTTTGATTCTGAGGGAAAGGCCTCTATTAAGACAATCTTCGCGGATCGCGAGTTTGAAGTGGTCTATAAAGCCACAGGAAGCTTAAACTACGGGGAGTATCAAATACACTCTGTTACCCTAAATGGCAGCGAGGTGACGCTGCAGCGCGGCTCAGAAAGTGCGATTATTCCGCGTGAAGAGTTGCTCTCTCTGCAGACAGAGAAATGCCACTTGATTGAAGTGACATTGGCGTAGCTTTATACGATATTTTAAGACGTCTGCACCGTTATTCATAGCGGCTGCAGACGTTTTTTTCAATAATGAATATTTATTCATTGTAACAATGAACGAAAGGGCGCGTTAGGTATGGGCTGCAGACTGTCAAATGGCATATTAACTGTCGATATCGCTGATATCGGAGAGTATAAGGGCACACGTTTTGACTGGACAGGATTTATTACACAGGTGACATTAGAAGAGGGGAAACATACGTTTTGTGTGCCGGAAAGCTTGAAGCCAGGCGAAGGAACTGGAGGCAAGGGGCTTTGTAATGAGTTTGGCATTTCCCGGGCAATTGGATATGATGAAGCACCAATCGGAGGCTGGTTTCCAAAAATCGGAGTCGGATTATTACAAAAAGGAACTTCCCCATTATACAGTTTCAATGAGGAGTTCCCCTTAACCTCTTTTAGTAAGGATATCGAAGCAGGGAATGATGCGGTCACATATACGATCCACCCAATGGAAAGCAACGGATATGCTGTGCAGCTAACCAAAACGATTTCTTTACAGGGGGATCAATTAATAATTGCATATGAACTGCATAACAAAGGGCAAAAGCCTTTCCATACGGAGGAATATATTCACAACTTCATCGGAATCGACGGGTTGAATATTGGGCAGGATTTCGAACTGCGTCTTCCGAGGGAACTCAAGGTAGTAGAACCAGAATCCTCCTATACGAAAGAATTGCTAGAGGTATCCGGGAATACCCTTACTTGGTCAAAGGAACCGGATAAACCCTTTTATTGCAAGTTGAGCGGTTGGGAAGGTCAGGAAAATGAGTTCACCTGGGAGTTGGTTCATAAGCCTAGTGGAACAGGCGTGCGAGAGAGTGGGGACTTTCCAGTAGAACGTATGGCCCTGTGGGGAGAAGGTCATGTAGTCTCTCCTGAAGTATTTGTGAACATTAGTCTTTTACCGCGTCAAAGCAAGAGCTGGCGCCGATCTTACCGGTTTTTCACTGCGAAATGAGTACCGTCTTAACCTTTTATGTGAATAATTATACTTGCTGGTGCGGGAGAATATTGCTATCATAACCATATCCATATTGATAGGAGAGAAAGGGTGGGGAGCAGTTTTGAATAAGAGAGCATACAATTTTAATGCCGGACCGGCAGCATTGCCGCTTACGGTACTGGAACGCGCACAAGCGGAGTTTGTTGATTTCCGGGAAAGTGGAATGTCTATCATGGAGATGTCGCACCGTGGTGCAATTTACGAATCCGTGCATAATGAAGCGCAGGAACGTCTGCTTTCGCTCCTCGGCAATCCGAAGGGCTATAAGGTATTGTTCGTACAAGGCGGAGCAAGCACACAGTTTGCAATGATCCCTATGAACTTGATTTCCGAAGGCCAAGTAGGTAGCTATGTAATGACAGGTAGCTGGGCAGATAAAGCTTATAAAGAAGCCAAATTGGTAGGAGGCGCTCATGTTGCTGCTTCTTCCGAAGATAAGAAATTCTTGGCTATACCTGAATTAAGTTCGATCAAAGCTGCGGAGAATGCTGCTTACCTTCATGTTACTTCCAACGAGACCATTGAAGGAACGCAATATGCAGAATTTCCGGATGCAGGCTCGATTCCGTTAATCGCGGATATGTCTAGTGATATACTTTGCCGTCCAATCGATGTGAACCAATTCGGAATGATCTATGCCGGAGCACAAAAGAACCTTGGACCTTCAGGCGTGACTGTAGTTATCGCGAAAGAAGAATTGCTTGCAGAATCACCTTCTAACATTCCTACTATCATGCGTTACAGCACTCATTATAAGAATAACTCTCTTTACAATACACCTCCATCTTTCTCTGTATATATGGTGAACGAAGTATTAAAATGGATTGAGGAGCAAGGCGGCTTAGCTGGCATCCATTCCAAGAACCTTGAAAAATCGGGTCTGTTATATGATCACATCGATGGAAGTGACGGTTTCTACCGTGGTGTTGCAGAACAAGGCAGCCGCTCTATTATGAACGTTACTTTCCGGATGCAATCAGAAGAACTCGAAAAGCAGTTTGTCAAAGCTGCTGAACTGGAAGGTTTTGTCGGCTTAAAGGGTCACCGCAGTGTTGGGGGCTTGCGTGCTTCCATCTATAATGCAGTTCCTTACGAAAGTGTAAAAGCACTATCCGATTTCATGAACCATTTCCGGCAAACTCAAGGTTAATGAATTCTATCTATAACCTTCCGCCTTCTTGGTGGAAGGTTTTCAGTTTGTTTGGAGAAGCTATGGTTAGGCACTAGAGTAAAACATCTGGCTATTAAGCCTTTAGAGAGGAAGGAACCATATAATGGCACTCCATATCGTATTAGTCGAGCCGGAAATTCCGGCCAATACTGGCAACATTGCGCGTACTTGCGCCGCTACCGGCACTCATCTTCACTTGGTTCGTCCACTCGGATTCCGTACAGACGATGCTACATTAAAAAGAGCAGGATTAGACTATTGGCATGCTGTTACTATTGAATATCACGACTCCTTTGCTGAGGTTTTGGAGAAATATAGCGAGGGGCGTTTCTTTTACGCAACGACGAAAGCAGAGAAAAGATACAGCGACTTTAAGTTCCAAGATGGCGATTTTTTTGTTTTTGGCAAGGAAACGAAGGGGCTTTCTGCAGAGATTCTAGAAGCAGGTAAAGAAACAAAAATGCGCATGCCAATGAGTGATGCTGTGAGATCTCTGAATTTATCCAATTCGGCAGCAATTATTGTGTACGAGGCGCTTCGACAATTGGATTTCCCTAATCTTATTTAAAAAAAGACAAATTTTTTATTTTTTTCAGCAGGATTCGACAATTAGGTAACGAAATATATTGAAAGAGCCGAAATAAGTAGTAGCTACTAAATAATTTTTCTTGAACAGGAGAGGTGTACGTTAGTTATGAAACCTGCTGGTGTAGTTCGCAAAGTGGATCAGTTGGGTAGAATTGTTCTGCCTAAGTCCCTGCGTAAAAGGTATCAGATGAATGAAGGCGACCCGGTTGAAATTTTGGTACAGGGTGACCATATCATCTTGGAGCGTTACCGTCCAAAATGTGTTTTCTGTGGATCGATGGATGGTGTAAGCGAATATAAAGATCGTTATATTTGTTCTGCATGCCTTTCGGAAATGACTCAATTGCCAAGACATGCCTAAGAAGTACATATTTTGAATTTTGACAGCCAAGAGCTTATAAAAAAACTGTCCTCTTCGTAGAACTCTTCTACTTGGGGGGCAGTTTTTTTATGTATACAAAAAATGCCCCCGCACCAAGTGGCTGCAGGGACATATCGGCTTTATAGGCCTTTTGTTTTGTCGTCGTTGTAAGATGAGGTAAGGATGCCGACCGTAAATAACACAAATACGAACATTACGATCCAAAAGGTTAATGAGAACGACATACTGGCACCTCCAATAGCGAATGTATTCGTTATCAAGATTATAACCTGCAATTTAATAAAAATAAACGCAAATGTGATATGTTACATAGACAATTTACTATATTATTTAAAAAACAGAAAATTCGTTGGCACAGCTCTTAGATTTCCATCGGATGGTTTATTGATAACTCTTCCGTTAAAGATCAATGAGGAAGAGCCACCACCATCTAAATTATAAGCATCTACGAGACCCATATTCGATAATTTGTTCTGAATCTCCTCCAGCTGTGCACCAGAGCTGCCATACTCATTATATCCATCCGCTACAAAAAGCAGGATCTGATCATCTTTATATTTGCCGATCACGGTACGTGGTGCCCGATTAGGGGATGTTTTCCACTTTTCGGGTATGGGTGTTTTGATGTTGTTTTTAAGGAGGACAGGCACAAAGGTGGCGCCGAATACCGGATCTAGCTGATCTAATTGTGCGCGACTGTAGAATTTCCCGCCGATTAATTGCCCGGATTTGTTCAGCCCAACAAAACTTAGGTCCTTGTACGTCGGCTCAAAACCGTATAAATACTTTCCATCCACTACAGTTGTGCTTAAGGGATAACGTTTTCCGGATTGATCTGCAAAGCCGCCCGCATTAATACCAGCAATGGCACCATTACGCTGTACGGCATGCATAGTAGTTTCCGCACCGGAGGCTGTCTCCGCCAAGCTCATCTTCATAGCGGTCGGGTCCTTCAATTTGATTTTCAACGCATAAGCTTTGTAGTTTCCTGGATTCAATCGATATAACTCAACTCTTATACGGTCGCTAGTAACGATCTCTGAAGGTATACCAAGCTTGGCTGAAATCCTGCGGTTATAGATCAGTTCAGGCCGGGTCGCCTGAGTCTGTGCTGTTTCGACCAGCTTATTCATCGTAGTGGTAGTCTCTTTATATAGCTTGGCACTAGCGCTGACAGCATCAATGGTGTAAGCTGCGGAGGCCTCTGCCAGCGTCAGCTCTTTTTTTAAGGAAGCTGTTTCATTCACTGGCCCAGCGCTTGGTGTGAATTGTCCTACATCAAGGTCTAGCTGTAGCGGTGGTCGATACCACGACATACAAATAACCAAGCCTATGAACGGTGCAGTTAGAAGCATGAAGAAGCGGTTTACTCTTTTGACTGGCGTCATCATTTGATCAGATCCATTTCTTTCTTCAAAGCTTCTAACTGTTTGCTTACCTCACTCAATTGCGTATATAGCTTGTTGCTGTTATCTGTCTTGGCACTAGCATTATCTTTAGTGAAGGTTAATAGTTCGTTAAAGCTTTGCACTGTATTCTGCAATTCCTTCACTTCTTCAGAGAGAACGGCAATTTTTGCTTCATAGTCGGTCTTCAAAACGGTAAGCTGCTGCTGGCTCTGAGTACTAAGTTCGGTAAGCACCTGTTGCTTCAGATGGTTCGTGTAGCTGTATACAGCATATACGCCGAGTCCGATCATCATAATCCAGAACAGTAAAAACCATTTTACGGAAGGGCCGTTTCTCGCAGTAGTAGAGCGCGAGCGTACCGGGGACGTTTCCGCTAGCGGTTGCATTTTATCACCTCGGGTTGGTCTTTTTTTCAAGTCCCCATTCTATCAGACTTTGACAAGATTCGCAAAAATGTAAGAGAGTATGAAAACTAGAAAAAGTAATTGCATCCTATTAAACTACTGCGATACAATTTCTATAGATTGGAATTCTGATAGACGTACACAAGGTAACCAGCTAGAGATTATACAGACAAGTCATCATACAGCCTTGCTTGCGTTTTAACCGGAAACGCTGCGGCGCTTTCCTTTCTAGATGATTATATATAGAGCAGGGGGTCAGGGCATTAATGATGAAGGTTTGGCAGGTGGTCATTGTGGGGTGTCATCCTACAAGTATGCTGGGGACAAAATTGATTTTGGAAGAGGAAGAGGGGCTTAAGGTTCTGGGAATGTATTCCACTTGGGACGAAGGCGCTACCATCGTAAGGGAAAAAAATCCCGAGCTAGTGCTAGTAGATTATCATATGCCTGAGGGGAATATTGAGAGTGTGCTGTTAAATATGAAAAAAAGCTCACCAAACTCACATTTTGTCGTGATGACAGACGAAGACGGGCGAGAACTGCTTCAGCCCCTCGTAGAACTAGGAGCCAGCGGGATATTCTCGAAGGGAGCTTCTCCCCGTCAGCTTTTACAGCTGATCCTGGGTTTACGGGAGGGTTTTCTTTCAATGCCCTTGGAATGGATTGAAAAAGGAGCTTGGCCGATTTCGACATTTAAAGGATTAGATGATGTTTTACAACTGACGGAGACAGAGATGTTTATCATGGAGCGAATCGTTCAAGGGATTACCTACGATAAAATTGCGCTTGAAATTGCGGTAAGCCGTCGGTCCATTGATAATTATTTGCGCAAAATCTATGTAAAGCTAGATGTTTCGACCCGGGCACAAGCGATTGAGAAATTCGCGCTCTTCTCAAGACAAAACAGGCAAATCTACGCCTAACCCACGCTTTACGACATAATGACGTATGGGGTGGAATATTCTTGGAGTAGAAGTAAGAATATCATGTTGAATGGGTAACCATCCCATCCTTGGATGAGGATGACGAAGCCGTTTCTACTTGGTAACAGGGAAGGGGGATTTCGCATGATTTACGAATTTTCTGCTCGCGCACACACATTGTTGTCGTCATCGCTTCTTAGTATCCGCACCCAAACACGGAGAAGCTCCATGATATCGCTAGCTGAAGAATTACCAGCGGAAGAACTATTCCCATTGTCACTGCTTGCTGAAGCAGCATCTACGGTGATTTCAGCAGATGCGGGAGCACTGCAATATGGTGATCCTGCAGGGTACGGACCGCTTCGGGAGTGGCTTGCAGGGGATTGGCTTAAAGAAAAAGGGGTAAATGTTGTTGAAGGTGGAGTTCTGCTAACAACGGGTAGCCAGCAAGCCATTGATTTGTTGTCGCGGGTGTATATTGATCCAGGAGATCGTGTATTAGTAGAAAATCCGACCTCTCCAGGATTTTTGCAGACTCTTCGGATGCAGGGGGCCGTTATTATTCCTGTACAGGGTGATTTGGACGGGCTTGATCCGGAGCATTTGCGGAGCCAGATCGAGCTGCATAAGCCGAAAATGCTGTTCGCAACCCCTAGCTTTACCAATCCAAGCGGCATTTTATGGAGTTTGGAGAGACGCCGCGCAGTATTGGATTTATGTATCGCATATAACATCTTGATTGTGGAAGATGATTCTTATGGGGATTTGCACTTCCAGAAGCAGGGTGAACACAAGGCTAAAAGATATCCGTCTTTGTATGCACTGGAAAATATCAGCGATGGCGGACACGTGCTTTATATCGGTTCGTTCAGCAAGACCGTTGCGCCCGCGCTGCGGACGGGCTGGGCGGCAGGCAGCCGAGTCTTGATCAGAATGATGTCTGCGGCTAAGCAGATGGCCGATTGGCAGTCGAGCGCATTAAATCAGCGGCTGCTGCATCATTTATTGGATGTGTCTGCGTTTGATCTGCGTGAGCATATCGCGCAGCTGAATCGAGAGTATAACACCCGTCTGAAGCTTATGGTGGAACTGCTCAAGCGGCCTGCTTGGAAGGGCAGCTCCTATGACCTTCCATCAGGAGGCATGTTCCTGTGGGTCGCACCACCAGAGGGAATGGATGTTATGGCGTTGCTCAAATGTGCGCTAGGTAAGGGAGTGGCTTTTTTGCCAGGTCCGTTATGTAGTGTAGATGGAGTCAGCAATCACCTTCGCCTTAACTTTAGCCATCCCGGGCGGGATGAGCTGCTGCTTGGCATGAATCTGATGAGCGAAGCGGTTAAGGAGTTCACAGCACGGAGTTAGGTAGTGGAATGAAAGTTGTGAATGAAATGATTGAAATGATGAAAACACAACACAAGACACTTTTAGAGCTAAAACAAGGACAGAATTACAAGTCGGGCAAGACGAAGTTCGTGATGTGAGATTAATTAGGGAAATCCTCCCTAAAAATGGTCGATTTGAACTCTAAAATGGACTGTTTAGGGAATTTCTCCCTAAAAAATCAAGGGATTCCCCGTTTTAGGGGGAAATCTGGCGAAAATCAGGGAGGAATTCCCTAAAATGCGGTTTTTAGCGCGTGAATCGAAGAATATTGGGGAGGATTTCCCTAATAACTTAGTGTGCCCTTTTCGGAATGGTGTTTTTAAAGCTTATTTTGCTTTGAATGATTTAGTAAATAGCGCTCGTGTTCGAAGATTGTAAATAAGTTAGTTAAGTACAGTCAAGTAGAGCTGGATGAGGTACGCATGAGACATGAACGTGGTAAGAGTGAGATATGAACGTGGTACGAAAGAGTTACTAATGTGATGAGAATGATTTACGAATGCGGGAAGAGCGAGTTAAACACGCGGTAAGAATGCAATTCGAATGTGGTATGTATGAGATACTCATGAGATATGAGTGAAATAAGACATGACACGTATGAGATACTAGTGTATTAAAAATGTAATCTAAATGTGATATGAGTGTAGTAAGAGCGTGGTACGCACCAGATACTAATATGTTAAGTGTAAGTTAAGAACATGGAATGCACAGAGATAGGATTTAAATAAGATTAGACATACGAAAAAGCATCCCGTAGTTGGGATGCTTTTTGGCGTTATTTACACATGTTATGTGTGCATCAGAATAATAAGTTTAAAGTCTGAGTAAATGATTAGAACCGAGCTAAAAGAATAAGACCCGACTAAAAAGAAATAGTCGATAGAAGTACTGTCCAGGCTAGGTTAGCTAATTAATGGGATGTTTGCTGTTATTGGGTACGCCGCTTGTTATCGCGGCATATTCCACCAGCGCCGCATGACCGGCTGGGGTTAGGGTGTAACGCCCACGGCTTACCCGGTGAAACCAGCCGTAGTAGTTATTCTGAAGCATAGCGGCGGCGGTGGGTACGCCGCTACGCTTCCGCAGCTCGGCCGGAGTGATACCGGCCGAGCGGGGAGCGCTTCCTGCGGCCAATACGGCCGCTGGAAGCGTGCTTGAGGCAGCGCTAGGGGCACCGCTTCGCGTGCCTGCCGCCAGCGCCTCCCGTGCTGCCGCGTCCCCGGCAGCACGGCTCTCCGGCGCTGAGCTCAGCGCCGGAACCTGTTCAGCGGTGCCCGCCGCTGAACGTTTGGCTGCTGCAAGTGAAGCCTTCGCAGTCCTTCTCTGCAGCGGCGGCGGCGTCCGCCTCCGCGCTTGCAGAGAAAGCGCGACACGCGCGCTTTCTCGCGGTAGGCCGTCACGAGCTTGACGCGCGTGCTGCCGCCGGTGTTGTAGTCTCCGCTGCGCTCGCGGAACTCATAGAGCAGGCGTTCGCGCCGCCGCTTATTGCTGCGCTGCGCAGGCGGCTTCTCGTCTGGCTCTACGAGCACCTCGACCAGCGGTGCTTTGGTCTTATAAAAGATAACAGTGATCAGCCCAAGACCGAGCCGGCGGCATAATCCGCTAAGCTCGCCCCAGCGCTGGTTCACCGCTCCTTTTTTATCACGGACACGTTCCACTGCGAGATAGACGGTGGGACTGAGCTTCAACCGTTCTACCCCTTGCAGCAGTAAGGCGAGATTGAATGATTTTTTCATCTCCACGATCAGAGGCTGTTCAACGTCCTCCCGAATCCCCACCAAATCGCAGGTCCGAACCTCACCTTTGATGCTGTAACCCTGCTTTTCAAAAAAAATCTTCAAAGGAGCATATAGCTCCGTTTCATGTCGTACCGCCATCTTGTCACTCCCGTAGGCCTTTATTTTCGGGTTTCCCAATAAGGTTTTACAGCCATTTTCTGATTCTCTATTATAGCACAGTAAAAAAGAGGTCAACTATTCCGCGCTTGCCGCATAGGTATGTAATACACTTTTTAACGCTATAGGAGAGCAAGTAGAAGAGCAAGTAGGAGCGCAAGAGGAGGCAGCGAGCAATGGACATTTTTGAGCGTATAGCTTCGTATCGGGCTGAGAACGACCGGTTGGCGTGGAGCGGCACCTTCAAGCAGTATATAGAACTGTTGAGAAAAGACCCCTCTCCCGCAAAAACCGCTCACTCCCGCGTTTATGACATGATTAAGTCGCACGGCGTAGAGGACATAAACGGACGCAAACGGTATAAGTTTTTTGAACAGGAGATTTTTGGACTTGATCGTGCAGTCGAAAAGTTGGTCGAGGAATATTTTCACTCTGCAGCACGTCGGCTTGATGTTCGCAAACGGATTTTGTTATTGATGGGACCTGTCAGTGGGGGAAATCGACCCTGGTCACGCCGCTTAAACGTGGTTTGGAACAGTACTCGCGGACAGATGCGGGTGCGGTATACGCAATAGAAGGCTGCCCGATGCATGAGGACCCGCTGCATTTGATCCCGCTGGAGCTCCGTCCGGAGATTGAGAAGGAACTTGGTGTACGTATTGAGGGCAACTTGTGCCCATCCTGCCAGATGCGTCTAAGAAATGATTATGCTGGTGACATTGAGCAAGTTAAGGTGACGCGTGTTATTTTGTCAGAAGAAGAGCGGGTAGGGATTGGTACTTTTAGTCCATCTGATCCGAAGTCTCAGGATATCGCCGATTTGACAGGAAGTATTGATTTTTCGACCATTACTGAATTTGGTTCGGAATCTGATCCGCGTGCCTACCGTTTTGATGGGGAGTTGAACAAAGCTAACCGTGGGCTGATGGAATTTCAGGAAATGCTCAAATGCGACGAAAAGTTTTTATGGAACCTGCTGTCACTGACGCAAGAAGGCAATTTCAAGGCTGGCCGCTTCGCGTTGATAAGTGCGGACGAAATGATAATTGCTCATACAAATGAAACCGAGTATAAGTCGTTTATTTCTAATAAAAAGAATGAAGCGCTCCAATCCCGTATGATTGTTATGCCTGTTCCGTATAACCTCAGGGTTTCGGAAGAGGAAAAAATCTACGCGAAGCTGATCGCCCAGAGTGATATGAGTCATGTGCATATTGCACCACATGCGCTGCGTGCCGCCGCTATTTTTTCTATCCTAACCCGTCTTAAAGAAAGCAAAAAACAAGGTATGGATCTGATCAAAAAGCTGCGGATGTACGATGGCGAAGAGGTCGAAGGCTATAAAGAGGCCGATCTTAAAGAGATGCAAACGGAGTATTTAGATGAGGGCATGTCCGGAATTGATCCGCGTTATGTTATCAACCGCATTTCCAGCGCTCTGATCAAAGGAGATCTGCAGTGCATGAACGCACTGGATGTCCTGCGGGCGATAAAGGATGGCCTGGATCAGCATCCATCGATTACAAAAGAGGAGCGGGAGCGTTATCTGAACTTCATCTCCATTGCCCGCAAGGAATATGATATTTTAGCGAAAAGCGAAGTACAAAAGGCATTTGTCTACTCCTTTGAGGAATCTGCGAAGACACTTTTCGAGAATTATCTAGATAATATCGAAGCTTTCTGCAACTGGTCGAAAATTCGTGATCCGCTGACGGATGAGGAAATGGAGCCGGATGAACGGTTAATGCGTTCGATTGAAGAGCAAATTGGAATCTCTGAGAATGCAAAAAAAGCGTTCCGTGAAGAGATCCTGATCCGGATTTCTGCGTATTCACGCAAAGGGAAGAAATTCGAGTACAACAACCACGACCGCCTGCGGGAAGCGATTGAGAAAAAGCTGTTCACAGATCTCAAAGATATTGTCAAAATCACCACCTCGTCCAAAACACCTGATGAAAGTCAGCTCAAACGAATCAACGAGGTATGCGCCAGACTTATTGATGGACATCACTACTGCCCAATTTGCGCCAACGAGCTGCTGAAATACGTGGGAAGTCTGCTTAACCGTTAAAAAAGAGTTCATTTATGCGGGGTGTTCCAAAAGCCATGAAAATGGCTGTGGAGCACTCTTTTTTTGCCCTCCCATGTTGTATTTTCTTCCTTTTACCCTCCTAATGTTAATCTAAACGCCGCAACCCGTCTGACTAATTTGGCTGTTGTGCGTAAGAAGTTGCTAAAGGACACAGGTGACACTAAACGTAGATTTTGAGCATATTTCGCAGGCTATCGGACCCCATGGTCGCTATTAGCAGGAAAAACCCTAAATATGAGCCGTTTTTGACTAATAGCTGCACTGGAGTCCGAAACTCCGCTCAAAAGGCGATATTTTTGCAATTAACGTCATCTGGGTCCTTTAGTCAGTCGTTGGGAGCAACAGAACTGAAGAGTAAGTAGTTACGTGGATCCAGCGTTGTCTACTTCGAGGCTTACCCAAAATGATGGTGACTAAGAATACGCAGAGTTGTGATCTTTTTGTAAATGGAGGATCACTGCTCTGTTTTTCTATACAGGCAATAATGCAGCTCAGCAAAACAGGAACAGTCCATTTCCAGCGCAGTTGATATAATGAAATCACCGTACGGGGAAAGGCTGGTGCTGCACTTGAATTACAGTAAAGATATAGAAAAATGTGTTGAATATATAGAAGCTCATATTAAAGAAAATATAACGGTTGAAGAAATAGCGACGGAGGTCGGATATTCGGTGTATCATTTTTGCCGAGTGTTTAGCTTGTGCAAAGAAATGTCTGTGATGGAGTATGTGCGGAGCCGAAAATTATCCTTAGCCTCAATTGAATTATTTGCTGGAAAAAAGATCATTGATATTGCGCTGGACTATGGTTTTGAAACACAAAGTGGCTTTACTAAAGCTTTTCGCAAAACCTTTGGTTATAGTCCGACACAATATGCGGCACGGATGGATGGGTTTAGTAAAGGAAATTCAATATTTGATATCGGAGGTTATATTATGAATCCTGTTTTTGTTCGTAAGCCTGCTTTTAAGGTGGCTGGTTATGGTATCCAAACTAATGTTGCGGGTAGTATGTACACTAAGGATATTGCTTCTTTTTGGAGCCATTATGAGGGTGAAAACCTGGAGTCCAAAATGTATAAAATACTAAACCCGCCTAAACACGGAGAAGTTGGTTTATGTATTCCGTCTTCAGATAACGGCAATGCCACCTATCTTTTGGGTGTTATTGTTGAGGACTACTCCAAGGTAGAAGCTGATATGTTGACGATGGATGTGCCAGAAGCCGAATATGCCGTGTTTACAACACCTCCAGTGGATACTTCAACGGATACAGAGCAAATAGAGTTTGCCCAAGTCATAAAAAGCGCTGGAAGTACATCTTCGAAGAATGGTTTAAGGACAGTGGTTACGTTTATGACGAGACTAAGCTGGATTTTGAGTTTTACGATGAACAGCGCCATTCGCGGCCAGATACAGTGATGGAGATTTACGTTCCTGTGAAAAAGTTGACTGAATAGTCGATAAGGGCAAAGACCGCGCGGTGATAATTGTAATTTCAGAAATGTTTGGACTTTAGGTCGCTGACAAAGGCGAACGCTACGCGCCTACATTTTCAAACTTCCTTACGTTACGTTCACCTGAGCATTTGCCATGTGCAGTTATTAAGTTGATATGAGGGTGTCGATGGAGGTCCGCAACAGTTAAGTTGCGGACTTTTTTTTAATGCTTAAAAGGACTATCCCTAGGTGGATTTTTTAGACATGAAATCTGCTTACTCTCGACAAAAAGAGACACCCATGTAAAAAACAATATGATATGATCTCTATGAATTATCTAGCACTATTGTACTAGAAGTTAAGGGATTAGAAGTGGTTTGTAGTTCATTTCGTAGATAAGTAGGAGGAGAAACGTGGTTATTAAAAAGATTTTATCTAAAAAGGCTATTGTATTCATGCTTATTGTTTGTTTAACTTCATTACCTTTAGGTACTGTTTTCGCAAGTAAGGTTTCAGATATTCAAGGGAGTTGGGCGGAAGCGCAAATTTCTAAATGGATGGAGAAGGGGCTAATATCAGGTTATCCAGATGGGGGCTTTAAACCTGACCATTCGATTACTAGGGCTGAATTGGTTGCATTAATCAATAAGTCATTTGGATTTGTTGAGTTGGAGGAACGTTCTTTTAAAGATGTAAAAGCTTCAGACTGGTATTATTCTAGTCTTTTAGCGGCAAATGCTGCTGGTTACATACAAGGTTATTCAGATGGATCCTTTGGACCTAATAAAAAGGTAACACGTCAAGAGTTTGCAGTGATTGTTAGTAAATTACTTGCACTGCCTTCTTCCGATTCTGCTAATAAATTTAGCGACACATCAACAAGTCCTTTATGGAGTAAAGTAGCTATCGGCTCTGTATACGATAAGGGTATTATGTCGGGGTATTCAGATAACACCTTTCATCCCGAATCGTTTACTACTCGTGCTGAGGCTGTTGTAATTTTGGACAGATCGTTAACAATCAAGGGTGAATCCTCATTTGGAACCCTCTCTTACGATATAGCGGGTACTTATGGTCCTGCAACAGGGGAAGAAAGTAAGCCAAAACGTAATCATTAACTCTTCTGATGTAACTCTACAAAACATGACGATCTTAGGGAACTTATTACTAGCAGAAGGAATTGCTGAGGGAGAAGTGTTCTTAAAAAATGTTACTGTTAACGGTGTTACTACGGTTAGCGGTGGGGGAGCGCATAGTGTTCATTTTGAGAATGCTAGACTAACCTCGGTGATCATTGATAAGAAGACAGGGATTATTAGAATTGTTGTTGAAGGCTCTACAGTTATTAGTGATATTCAAGTTCAATCCCCTGCAACAATTCAATCTTCTAGTGGGGCTACTATTCATACAGTTACTCTATCCAAAGCGCTTCCTAAAGATTCGCAGATGAGTTTGCTTGGAAGCTTTAAGAATGTAATTGTTTTGGCGCAAAATATCAATATTGGATTGCCACAAGGCGGCGTTCAAAATTTTAGTTTTAATAAAGATGCAAGTGGAAATAAGCTAAACAATGGGGCTAGTATTCTTTCTTTGATTATGAACGCTAGCACGAATGTTGTAGGGAATGGGACTATTGATCAAGCGGTTATAAATGCATCTGGAATTACTATGGAACATGCTCCACGCAATTTAGAAGCTGGAAAAGATGTCCCATCAAATGTGAATGTGAATATTGGTGGTGTAAATAGACCGGCAGCAACACCTACACAGGCACCAGCAGTAACAACACCAATTTCACCAGTGTCCCCGGGAACATCAGATGGAACAGTAACGCCAACAGCGACACCAGCGGCAACGCCAACAGCAACGCCAACAGCGACACCAGCGGCAACGCCAACAGCGACACCAGCGGCAACGCCAACAGCGACACCAACGGCAACGCCAACAGCGACACCAGCGGCAACGCCAACAGTAACGCCAACAGCGACACCAGCGGCAACGCCAACAGAAACACCGATAGTCACGCCATCAGCAACGCCAGACGTGACTCCACTGCCAACGTTGTCTCCAATTCCGACAATGGTGCCGACTTTTACTCCGGAACCGACACCGCCAGGGCCAACACCGCAACCAGAACAGTATAATGTAAATGGAACTATTATACGTGCAGATGGGAAGGAAATATTTAAAGAGGGTATTCTTTATATAAGTAAAGTTCAAGATAATATGACTATTGGTTATGAGACTAAATTGGTTGACGGGAAATTCAGTATTAATTTGTACGATGGGGATTACCAGATCACAAAAGTATCTGATTTGAATTCTTCAGATTTTATTTCGCTTTTCTATACCTTTAAGGTATCTAATGAGAAACCTATTCCTAGCTCGCTTGATATTGTAATTCCAGAGAGGCATGAAGGAACTATAAAATATCAAGATGGTACCTCAATAAGTAATGGTTCGTTATTAATTTTAAGAATAGAACCTAATTTATCTGTCGGGTTCAGTGCGCCGATCAAAGATGGTAAATTCACTTTGTATTTACCTGATGGAGACTATCTAATAAAAAACCAGAATAATTATGCTACTGAAGAGCAAATTTCACTATATTACACATTCAAAATTGTTAATGGGCTGACTGAGCCAAGTCAAATTGATATAGTCATTCCTTCAAAAATCAAGGGGACTATAGTTAATTCGGAAGGGGTAGCAGTTCCTTCTGGAACACTTATGGTGCATAGAACAGATACTCCAGAATTAAGTATTTATTATGCTCAAATTTACGGGGGGAATTATAGCTTATTTTTACCTGACGGTTCTTATCAAGCCGATGGTTTCTATCCTGTTAATATGTCAAGTCGGATTTCAATTGACTATAGATTTACAGTGAATAATGGAAAGACCACACCAAATCCATTAGCCATTACAATACCGAAAGGATACAACGGAACGATAAAAAATGCAGATGGAAGAATCTTTAGATATGGATCGATAACTGTTTATAAAAATAATGAAGATGGTTCTCAGTCTTTTTACACAGCCCCTATATTCTCAGGGGAGTTTAAGTTGTTTTTGCCAGAGGGTACTTATCAAGTGAATAGTTTATTTAACGGTGAAGATCAAATCCCATTTAACTATACCTTCACCATTGCTGAGGGTCAGTCTGACCCGAATCTATTAAATATTCTAGTGCCATAATGAACTTCGGCTTTATTTACCGGAAGACTCATAACAAAATATGACGATTGATCAATCCTATCATCTTAATCTTATAGGGTATATGAGTGAGTTTGCATCCCAAAACATTGGAACTTCCATATGGAAACCATTGATAATTTTGGGGTGTTTTTTTATCTAATCAGTTTATGTTTGACGAGTATGATCTTCCGTAGTGTAATAGAGTCAATAAGTAAGGTAATTCGAAAATAACAGGGAGTGAAGCAGATGATTAGAGAAGCGAGAGCTGATGACTGGAAAGACATAGCGGAATTATTAGAACAGTTGGGATATCCGGATACAGAAGTGTTCATGCAAGAAAAAATAGAAAAGCTAATCCTACATCCGGACGAGGAATTATTGGTTTTTGAGGAAGATGATCAAGTGGTAGCTTGTATTTCCATGCATTACATACCCCAATTAGGTCTGGTAGGAGAGACTGCAATTATAAGTTATCTTGTGGTGAGCAATGCCATTAGGAGCAAAGGTATTGGACGAAAGCTTGAGGAGTATTGCGCTGATTTAGCTAGAAAAAGAAACTGTGATAAAATTCAGGTTCATTGTCATTCCAGAAGAACTGATGCGCATAGATTTTATGCTCGACAAGGATTTGTTGAGGCTCCAAAATATTTCTCGAAGTCGTTAAAAGAATCTGAATCCTCATTTTAGTCATAGCAAAAAGCGGCAGACCAGGGTGTTAATACCCGTTTAGGTCTGCCGCTTTTTTTAGTTTAAATAAACTTCCGCTGCACCTTTTTGCCATCGTATGAAAAACGCGCCTTTTTGTCTTCCACAACCGTCTGTAGATGAACCGTCCGCCCCCATAAAGAGTAGATGTGAGGGAGTGTGCGCTCCAGATACTTCAGATCCAGCTCGATGCTTTCATAGCGATGAGTTATAAATAATTCACCATTCTTCTCGAAGTCTGCGTCCTCAATGACCAAGTAAGGAGACCCGCCATTGACCCGGGCGAGCACCAGTTGATCTCGTACATTTTCCCATGCTTTATCGGTGATTTTCCATTCGGGGCCTTTTTTCTCAAAAACATAAAGATCGAGGTCGTTCACCAATTCCTTCGACAGATAGCTGCGGATAAAGGAGGTATCGGATTCCAACTCACGTACTTCAAAGATTTTCTCACGGTCCCAGCGGCGTTCGATGTCTTCAAAGATTTTCAGCCCCAGATAGTAAGGATTCAGGCTTTGCCGTGAGGGCTGCACGACGGATGAATTTAGTTTTGCGTATTCCACTGTTTCCTCTTCGGTCAGATCTAGTTCGCGAACGATGCGCTGATGCCAGTAGGAAGCCCAGCCTTCGTTCATGATTTTTGTCTCCATCTGTGGCCAGAAGTAGAGCATTTCGTCATGGAGCATCGTCATAATGTCACGCTGCCAATCCTCCAAAACAGTGGAATATTGCTGGATAAACCAGACCATATCTTTTTCTGGCTCAGGGGGGAAAGCACGGTTTCCAGAGGATGCTTCCTGCGGCCCGGTATTGCTTTTATCTAAATTCCATAATTCGTCATAAGGATTGGTTGATTTCGAGCCGCCTGGAGGGGCGTCTTTGAGCTCCTTCATCTTAGCTTCCAGTAGGTGAGTTTTGCCCAGCTTGCGTGGCTGGATCAGACTGGGGTCTATATGCTCCTGGATAGCCAGCACTGAATCGATGAAGCTCTCCACAGCATCAGTTCCGTAAGTTACAGAATAACCGGCAATCCGATCTGCTGTAGCTGACATGCTCTCGACCATATCTCGGTTGGACATGGAGAAACGCATATTATTTTTGAAAAAATCACAGTGCGCTAGCACATGGGCAACGATCAGCTTATTCTGAATCAGTGAATTTCCATCCAGCAGGAAGGCATAACAAGGGTTGGAGTTAATAACGAGCTCGTATATTTTGCTCAGTCCGAAATCGTATTGGGATTTCATTTTATGAAAGGTTTTTCCAAAACTCCAGTGTCCAAATCGTGTAGGCATTCCATAAGCGCCGAATGTATAAATAATATCTGCGGGGCAAATTTCATAACGCATGGGATAAAAATCTAAACCGAAGCCAGTGGCTATTTCCGTAATCTCGGCAATGGCCCGCTCTAGCGCATTAATTTCTTCGCTTGGCATGAATCTTTCTCTCCCTCCAGCTTGGGCTTATGCTGCAACCTATTCTGACAAGGCTGCAAAGGTTCCGCGACAACGTCCGGGACTGTTCCATTTAAGTATATGGGAGAGAAGATGAGTGTATGACGTTCTGAATTTCTGAGTGAAGATAATGTGATTTTGTATACATTATTGGAAGGAAGCACTAGCTTTTTTTGTATGCGAATTCTATCAACGGTATCCTTCTCGGTGAATTCGGACTCAGCTGACGTTATTTGCAAATTTCCAGCCTTTTGAGCAGGGTTGCGGACCCCACAGACGCTATCCCGCAGAAAGAGGCTCATATGTGGTGTCTTTCTTGCCAATAGCGGCAATGGGGTCCGTTAGCATACCAAAAGTGGAATAATACTGCGATTAGTGTCATCTGTGTCCGATAGGTGCCCAATAGGTGCTCCATATGTGTTCGAGGAGCAGTTCCATAGGTGCCCGATAGAAGCTCCACAAGTATCCGATTAGTACTCCATAAGTGTTCAAAAAGTGCTCCACAAGTGTCCAATTAGTGCTTCACAAATTCCCAATTGCTCACCACACGAGCATAAGCAGTTCAGAGAACGTAACCTTCCCCATAGTTCCCAAACCCTCAGTACCCAAACTCTCAATACACAAACCGCCGTTGCGCCCAATAGCTGAAAAGGAAGATTGAAGCCTCGGTCAGTAGCTTGGCGGCGACAAGCGGAATAATCAGCTTTTCATTATAGAAATAGAGTAGCCCATAGTTGAATAGCAACACGAGGATCACCAGCGCAAAATATTTGGGAAGCGAAGCCTGAATCTTGGAGCGTTTGCCGCCTGTGAAGACGTATTTTCGGTTCATAGAATAGTTAAAGACAGAGCTGCACAATCTCGCGGCCGCGACGGACAGGAATAGGTTATGGCTGAGCCTCTGAAACAGGAATAAGAGTGTGAAGTCGAGCAGGGCTGACAGCAGCGAAGAAGTGCTGAACATCAGTATCGGCAGATAAATCCGGAAGGAGTCCATCAGAGGCCGGAAATGGGATGATTTATTATCGTCCAGATAGACGGTATCGATGTACTCTTCCGTAATGGTGTATCCCTCTTTATGGGCAGTCAGCAGCATGTTCATTTCATATTCAAACCGTTCGCCGGGAATCTGGCATAGCCAATCAAGCATTGATAGGGGGTAGCCGCGCAGCCCAGTTTGTGTATCATAAATCTTAGTACCTGTAGTTAAGGAAAAGACCGTCCGGGTTACAGAGTTGCCGAAGCGGCTGCGCAGAGGAATGGTTCCGGTGAACCGGCGGCTGCCGAGTACGATTCCCGGAGTAGTCTGGTTCCGCAGAGATTCAACGATCCGGTTAATATCATAAGGCAGATGTTGGCCGTCGCTATCCGCGCAGACTACATAATCCGGCAGACCGGCCTCCTGAATATACTGGAACCCTGTCTTCAGAGCACGTCCTTTTCCGAGGTTGACTTCATGGGTTAGGACAGTGCAGCCGAATGCTTCGGCCATATCGAAGATTCCACGGTAGTGCGGGCCGCTGCCGTCATCCACAAGAACAATAGGTTCAAGCTGGAAATTATGCAGCTGTAAAATCAAATCGAGCAGTCGTTCATCGGGCTCATAGGCTGGGATCAGTATAGTCATGATGTTGCATCCTCCTTGATATAAAGAATGTCGCTGACGCCCCGCTCCTTGTTTTTGCCCTGCGGATTATTTACGACCCGTCCCATGAAGTACATAGTGGATGAACCACCGCCGTCCAGATTGTAGGCTTCTGTGGCGCCAAGGTCGGACATTACATCAGCTAGCTCAGTAAGGGTCATCCCACGGCTGTACCCTTCCTTGCGCCCGTCAACTACGACAAACACATAATGGTTTGGTGCGATCATACCAACTGCGGTGCGGGGATTCGCGTTCTGGATGGAATGGTTGCCGAAGTTGGTATCGATTTTGACATTGCTGAAATCACTGGCAATCTCCCCGTCCTGAATCAGAATCGGACCAAAGGAAAGGGTATCGGTGGCCCCTTGCGCCAGCAGTTCAGAGGAAGAAATCTCTTCCTCGTTATAGGTTTGCATTGTCCCATCATCGAACAGCGCCATTGCATCCCGCACAGGATCATCACGATACACCGTGCCGTTACGGATTATCACTCCGTCATTGCGGAAGCCATAGTAATCACCATTGATGGCAAAAATCGCATGGTTCGCGGAAGCAATGTCCGAGGTATCCTCAGTGATGTTTGTTCCAAAGCTGTTGTCGGCAAAAGCAGTGCGCAGACTGCTCGCTTCCTTGAGGACGATATCAGCGACAAAATAAGTGATCTGGTCTGAACCGGAACCGGTCTGCACTTGGTCGATCTGGATCTGAATATCATCGCTGGAGTAATTCCAGTCGTCAGAGGTTGCGTTAACTTCGGCAGTTGTAACGGCTGTAGCTCCTGAGCTGCTAGTTGTAGCTGCATCATCCGCAACTACGACTTCCACATGTTCGATTAAGTAACGATCTGCCAGACTATATATCACTGTGCCGAGAAGCAGGAGGACAATGATCATCACGATCAGCAGCTTTCGTTTGAAGCTCCAGGCTTGCTTACTTCTCTTGTTCAACATTGAAGCATCACCTCATTTTGTAAGTTGTTATGGCCATAATACCTGGGCTACCTTTAATGAAACTGAAATAAAAGCTGAAATAAAAACCGAAATAGTAAGAGCACCGGGAAATTGGTATAATTTAACGAAGAGGTTTTCGACTACGGGGAGGTTTGGACATGACACAGCGTGTGCTGCTGATTGAGGACGACGAAGCAATCAGTGAAATGGTCAGGTCTTATTTGGTAAAAGAAGGTTATGAGATTGAAGCTGTATTTGACGGTGAAGTAGCGGAGAGAACATTTCGGACCGGTGGTCCATTTGATCTTGTACTGTTAGACCTTATGCTGCCGAAGCGTAGCGGGACTGACATTCTTCAGACTATTCGTGCGGGGAGTCTGGTTCCAGTGTTGATCATGTCCGCCAAAGACAGTGATGTAGATAAAGCGCTTGGGTTAGGCTTTGGGGCGGATGATTATATTACGAAGCCCTTTTCTATGATTGAGCTAGCGGCTAGGGTGAAGGCAGCGATCCGTCGTGCAGGTTATGCATCTCCCAGTATCCAAGTGGAAGATCAAGCTCCGGTGAAGCAAATGATCTCCATTGGCCGATTGACTGTAGATTTAGATAACTTCTCTGCGTTGAAGAACGGGGAAGAAGTAAAGCTAACGTCGAAGGAATTTCATATTCTTAAGCTGTTTGTGACGCATCCGGGCCGAGTATTTACCAAAGCGCAGATTTATGCGAGCGTATGGGAGGATGATTATTTCGGGGATGAGAACGTCATTAATGTACATATGAGAAGATTGCGTGAAAAAATAGAAGACGATCCCTCCCATCCCGAATACATTAAGACGTTATGGGGCATCGGGTATAAGCTGGGAGAACAGCTATAATGATTGCGGTGCTAGGTGTTGTCATTGTGCTCTTACTCGCCGTCATTGTGTGGCAATATCAGAATTCGCGTAAAGCTTCTAATGATTTGCGATATATGCATGACAAGTTAAGCAGCATTATGGAGGAAGGCTCACATGAAAGATTGCTGCTGTTCAGCGGTAATTTGGAGCTGCAAAGCGTGCTGATTGACCTGAACCGGCTGCTGGATATCAATCATAAAGGAAGCATTGAGCGCGTTAGGCTGGAGAAATCCATGCGTAATATGCTGTCTAATATTTCTCATGATCTTAAGACTCCGCTAACGGTTGTGCTTGGTTATATTGAGACCATTCAACAGGATGAGCATTTGCCGGCCGGGGAACGGGAACGAATGATGAAGATGATTCATCAAAAAGCCAATGAAGTGATCCAGCTGATGAACAAGTTTTTTGATTTGTCCAAGCTGGAATCAGGGGATCGGGAAATTGCGCTTTCACGAGTTGAGGCAGGTGAAGTATGCAGACGCAACATCCTTTCTTTCTATGATATCCTCAGCGCTAAGGGCAGTGAGGTGGAGATTGAGATTCCGGATGAGGCTGTTTACTTCATGGGAAATGAAGAGGCTCTTGATCGAATATTGTCCAATCTGTTGTCGAACGCAATTTCTTATGGCGACGCTGGGAGCGTATTAGGATTAAAGCTCTATAGTGATGAGAACAAAGTATACATAGAGGTGTGGGACCGGGGAAAAGGCATCAGTGAAGTACACCAGGATAAAGTATTTGAGCGTCTGTATACGCTGGAAGACTCAAGAAATCGGGCTTATCAAGGCAGCGGTCTAGGTCTGACGATCACCAAAAGATTAACGGAGCAAATGAATGGAACGATTACACTGGTTAGTCAGCCGTATGTGAGAACGGTGTTTACCCTTACTTTTCGCAGATTACGCTTCTAAGGAATAGAATTGTGCGCAGCTTAAGATTTTCGTAAGAAACGAGTAATAAAAAAGAAAATTCTGCTGTGTACAATAAGAACTAAGGAAGACGAGACGAAAACAAAGGGGAGCGCGGAATTGACTACAATACTTCGGACAAGAAATTTAACGAAAACCTATCAAGGTAAAGAAGTCGTCAGCAATGTGAATATGAATATTAAGCAAGGTGAAATTTACGGGTTTCTTGGACCCAATGGTGCTGGCAAAACTACCGTGATGAAAATGGTCACGAACCTCGTTAAACCTACGAGTGGAGAAATTGAATTTTTTAATGAAAAAATGACTGAGCATTCTTACGAAATGCTGAAGCGGATGGGCTGCATCATTGAATATCCAGTGTTTTATGATAAATTGACAGCCAAAGAAAATCTGATTTTGCACGGAGAGTACATGGGCTATTATGATCCGCAAGCGATTGGTGAAGCGCTGGAGCTGGTAAAGCTCACAGGTGTCGATAAAAAGCCGGTGAAGCAATTTTCACTTGGGATGAAGCAACGTCTGGGTATTGCCAGAGCCTTCATGACGAAACCTGAGCTGCTCATTTTGGATGAGCCGATTAATGGGCTAGATCCTGTGGGAATCAAGGAGATGCGTGAAGTGTTCCGGATGCTTAGCCGTGAATATGGAATGACGTTACTTGTATCTAGTCATATTCTGGGGGAAATAGAGCAGATTGCTGATACGATCGGTGTGATCCGGCAGGGTGCTCTGGTAGAAGAAGTGGCGATGGATTCCATTCGTGGCCAAAATACTGAATATATCGAAGTGGTTACGAATGAGATTAATAAAGCAGTGTATGTGTTGGAGCATAAGCTTGGGCTTAATAATTTCAAAGTGCTGGACCATATTACAGTTAGAATATATGACGGTGGAATCTCACAACGTGATCTGAATAAGGCGTTAGTGCTAGCAGATGTGGAAATTGAAAGTATCAGCAAAAAACAACATACGCTTGAAGATCATTTTCTGCAATTGATTGGGGGTGAAGGCATTGCTTAAATTAATATCTTTGGAGATTCGGAAGAATAAGCTAAAAACGCTTCTTACAGGTGCAGCAATCGTCAATCTTGCGATTCTTGCGTTTATGATTATGGTTTTATTCGTTGATCAAAATGAGAGCGAACCGTCATTTGCTTCTTATGCAGAGTTGTTTGAGGGCGTGTTCGTTTTTGTAAAGGCTGCTTATATTATTTTCGCTTCGGTTATTATTAGCAAGCTGGTGATTGATGAGTATAAGAACAACACCATTACTCTTCTCTTCATGTATCCTATCTCACGTAAAAAGCTGATGACTGCGAAAATATTGATAGTGTTCGCCTTCACATTTGTTGCCATAATCGTGGCAGACATTGTAGTCGGCGCTATCCTAATAGGATTCAATTCCTTTGCAGGGCTTATTCCGGGTGAACTGACCCTTCATGTAATCACTTCAGAGCTGATTAAGTTAGGCGCAAACGCTTTTTACGCAGCGGGTATTGCTCTAATCCCATTGTACTTTGGAATGAAGAAAAAATCGGTCCCTGCCACCATCGTCTCAGCTGTGTTAGTTACCTCCTTAATTTCTGGGGGATTTGATCAAGCTCGCTTAGGTAATTTAGCGGCGGTGTCGATCTCACTTGGATTGCTAGGAGCAGGTATTGCCTATATGGCTATTCGCAACATTGAACATAAAGATATAGCCTAATAGATTCGGAATTCACCCCCTTTTATAACCCTTTTGTAACGATGAAAAAGCATCGTGATTGGGATTATAAAGGGGGGATTTGACGTTTATCTACGACTGATTTCCGTAATTTTGATATAATAGATATGAAATATATTTTAAATTTTAGATGAACATTGCTCGTTTAGGGGTAATGATAATGGATGAGAGAGCCTGAGGGGATGTGAACTGTGGATAAAGACTGGACGTCCATTCTGAGACGGTTGCTTTCGGAAGAGAGCGCTTATAAATCGTTATATGACCAACATCCTGATTTGATATTCGTTCTGGATAGACAAGGTCGCTGCGTAGGAACCAACCGAACTTTTCATCTAGGCTTGAGCGCAGAAGCGAAGTTGCAAAATACAAGTCCGATATCAGCAAAGAGAAAAAATCTTGGCAATATTGCTAGTTTTGAGGCTGCTCTGCAGGGGAACTCCTCAAGCTTTGAGCTACAAGATTTAGAGAATCCCAAAAAAGGCTCGGATTGCGTAGGCGTTAAACTTTTACCCATCAGAACGGAAGAAGGGATCGCCGGGGTATTCGCGATTACCCAAGTGGCTAACGGAAGCGCTCTTTTACATGCGGAATTGTTACAAGACTGGCTAGATGAATTAGCGGACACCTTAGATACTGAATTACCTATCACGGGCGAAGTGGAGATAAGCTCCAAAGATAGCTCAATAGTAGCTGTGAAGGATCAACAATCGAGTCTCATTCTGAATTCCGTCTCTGCGGGAATCTTTGTGCTGGATACAACGGGGCGCGCTCTATTTATTAATCGTGAGGCAGCGGATATGTTAGGCTACCAACCAACAGAATTGATGGGTCTGAAGCTTATGGATTATATCCATCATATCCAAGGTGATGGTTCACGTTATTCGACACCTGATTGCCAGATTAGTCTTACGATAGAGGATGGAATCATCCGCAAGAAAGATGATGAGATCTTCTGGCGTAAGGATGGCACCAGTTTTTTTGTTAATTATCGGGTAGCACCTCTTATTGATGAAGGGCTGATCGCAGGTGCGGTTATTGCCTTCAGTGATATTACGAATGAGCGAGAAATCATTCGTGCGAAAGAATCAGCAGAGCAGGCAGCGCAAGCCAAATCTGATTTCTTAATGATGATGAGCCATGAAATTCGGACGCCGATGAACGGGATGATCGGAATGGCTGATCTATTGTTGGATACTGAACTTGGAGAAGAGCAGCGAGGTTATGCCGAGATTTTACGCAGCAGTAGTTATACGTTATTACAGATCTTGAATGATATTCTTGATTTCAGCAAAATGGAAGCAGGTAAAATGTCACTGCAATCCGAGAAGTTTGATCTCCGCGAGATGATCTCAGACGTCATTGATTTATTTGCACCGAAAGCGGAAGAGAAGAAGCTGGCATTACGTTGGTGGATGGATACTAGCGTTCCAACCATAATCATTGCTGATCCGATCCGCTTACGGCAGATTGTCGTGAATCTGGTAGGCAATGCGCTGAAATTCACGGAACGTGGGAGCGTGACCCTATCGGTGAAGAACATTCCACTATCTGATGAACAAGAATTTTTGTTGGAGTTTTCAGTGCGGGATACAGGTGTAGGAATTGCCGGTAACAAACTCAATCTATTGTTTCAATCTTTCTCACAGCTGCATCCGTCCATAAACCGTAAATATGGAGGTACAGGATTGGGACTGGCTATTTGCAAGCAGCTCGTTGAGCTGATGGGTGGGACGATCTTTGTAGAAAGTGAAGAGAATCACGGTTCTACGTTTCGTTTTATGTTGCCTTGCAGAGCAGAAGATATAGAGCTGGAAGTAACTTCAAACTAGGGGGGGTACACACAAATCTCCGGTCCATTTGCTTAAGAGGCAATGGCCGGAGATTTGTGTGTTATTAGTCCTGAAGCATATACATGAGACCTACAGTATGCGGCCCACAATGGCTGCCAATTACACAACCCGCATGGAGGATTGCTATTTCATTAACTTGAGTTTTCTCTCGTAGTGCTGCCTCCAGATAGAGCGCATCTTCTTCCGCCAAGGTATGGACCACGATGAGCAACTCATTATCCATTCGATCGACATGAACCAAAGCGTTCTGGAGCATTTGTTCCACAGCTTTTTCTTTTTTGCCACGGATTTTGCTGGTAGGTATGATGCTTCCATCTACCAGTCTAAGAACAGGACGGATTTTGAGCAGACTACCGATGAAGTTCTGCATGCCTGAACAGCGTCCACCCATATATAAGTAATCTAGCGTATCCACAACGAATTCAGTTTCCACAAGGCTGCGGCTGTGCTCCAGCATGGCTGCAATCTCTACGGCAGAGTGGCCCTTTTCAGCAGCTCTGACAGCCTTCATAACAAGGAGGGCAATGCCTCCGCACAAGGTTTGTGAATCTATAACCTGTACGCGTCCCTCAGGAAATTCCCCGGCAGCCAAAAGTGCATTCTGATATGTAGAGGATAGTGAGGAGGAGAGACTGATATATACAATATCTTGTCCGCTGCTAATCACGGGTTGAAATGCAGCAATGAAATCTGCTGGCGAAGGTGCTGCCGTTTTCGGCAATACTCCACTAGCGGCTACACGGCGATACACTTCCTCGGGTGTAATATCTTCACCATCTTTGTAGGTACCTTCTTCAAATACAACATAAAGAGGAACGATGCCGATGTCATAAGTATCCTTCCAGTTTTGAGGTAAATCGGAAGTGCTGTCTGAAAATATTTTTACAGTAGACATGAAATTCTCCTTCACCGATAATTCGGATGACAATAATCATTATAGAACTACATAATCTATTTATTATACCAAGACTATGCCAATTCTCAAAATGAAATAGTAGGCAATCACAAGAAAAAAAGACTATCGGGATTTCGATAGTCTTTTTAGTTCTATTCTTTTTTCGTAACAGGGATCCATATCTCACAGCGATAGTCCTCTGCGTCTGGTCTCCCTGGAAGATATAGCTCAAACTCAGGTCCGCCTGTGTGCTCGTAGCCTGTGGAAGGGAACCACTCCTGGAAAATGCGTGCCCATACCTGCTGGATCGCATCAGGCATCGGCCCTACTGAGGTGAACACAGCCCAACTTGCAGCTGGGATTGTTGTAGAAGCAAAGCCCTGTGCATCAGTCTCTGGAGTAGCTTCGACAGCGATCCAATAGGAGAAGGTTTCCTTATCATGGTTCATGTCAGAGCAGATGCCTAATAAATCCTTATCTTCACCGAGCTCAATCAGCTTATCTGACGTACCATTTTCATTAGCTTCTATCCACAACTGAGGGATGCGGCGCAGATTCTCCCCATCCTTCGTTGTCATTTCCTCTACTAGTCCGATAACATTAAAAGCGTCTCTTTTCTCAATTCTGTAGTCCATTTCTTTATCTCCCTTCAGTGATAGATGGAAGGAGAGTCTAGGGAAAGCCTTGAGCTGTACCCCTGACTCCCGCGCAGCAGAAGGAGTAATTCCATGTGCCTTGCGGAATGCTTTGGCAAACGACTCGGGCGAGTCATATCCGTATTTCAGTGCAACATCCAGCACTTTAACTTTAGAAATAGCAAGCTCCTGTGCAGCCAGAGTTAATCTGCGCTTACGGATATAGTCTTTGATAGATACTCCGGTAAGCATATTGAACATGCGCTGGAAATGAAAGGGGGAGGAGTAAGCAACCTTGGCGATTTCTTCAATGGTCACAGATTCCTCCATCTTGCTCTCCATATAATCTAAAGCTTCTTTCATGCGGATAAGCCATTCCAAGTCCGTCATCTCCCTTTAAGTTCATACTATCAGGCTGCATTTGCAAAATCCTGTTATTCCGTGCTCTCTAATGACAGGTAGCAGGCAGAAGGATAATCTCATAAAAAATCATCCTAAATAGTATAACTCAGGAAGATAGACAAAGTTAGTCTTTCAATCGATACACTCTTGCTTCATAAGGTCGTAATAATTCCCGTGTGGGTGCATCATCAGGGTAATTTCCAATAATAAGTTCCGTAGCCTTACTTAGCTCTGCGGAAAGATCAACAGTCTGTGGAACCTCATTGAAATTGAGCAGCACCAGCCACTTCTCGTCATCCAGAGTACGCGTATAGGCATAAATATCCTCATGCTCTGGCAAAAGTAGCTTGTATTCGCCATAAGCCATGATCGGATTTTTTTTGCGCAAAGCAAGCAGCCTTTGGTAATAATAGAAGATGGAATCCGAATCCGCCAGGGCCTGCTCCACGTTAATTTCCTTGTAGTTCGGATTAACTTTGAGCCACGGCTCCCCTTCAGTAAAGCCGGCATTCGCAGAATCATCCCATTGCATCGGAGTGCGCGCATTATCACGGCCTTTGATATGAATAGCGTTTAGCACGCTGTTAGGATCAGCGCCGTCTTCGGTAACCTTTTCGCGATACATATTGAGGATTTCAATGTCTTTATAATGTTCAATGGCTGTGAACTTTACATTAGTCATCCCGATTTCTTCGCCTTGATAAATATAGGGCGTTCCTTTCAGCGTGTGCAGTAAGGTAGCGAGCATTTTGGCAGAGATCACACGATACTTACCGTCATCCCCGAATCTTGAGACCATACGTGGCTGGTCATGATTGTTAAGATAAAGACTATTCCAACCCTTATCCGCCAGACCCACTTGCCATTTATGAAGAATATCGCGCAGCTTCGACAACGTCCACGGGGCTACGTCCCATTTGCCGTCAGGACCCGAGTCCACATCCATATGCTCGAACTGGAATACCATTTGCAGCTCTTTGCGTTCCTCGTCCGTGTAAAGGATGGCATCTTCAACTGTAGCACCAGGAGTTTCGCCGACAGTCATAATGTTATAGTTGGATAACACTTTGTCATTCATTTCATGTAAAAACTCATGAACACGTGGTCCATTCATATAATATTCGCCACCCCAAGCAAGTTCCCCGGGAGCAAGGCCGTCTCTATGAGAGGAAGGGAGACCTTCCACTTTGGAAATCATATTGATTACATCCATTCGTAGACCATCCACACCCTTGTCGAGCCAGAAGGTGATCATCTTGTATAACTCCTCACGCAGCTGCGGATTCTCCCAGTTGAGATCCGGTTGCTTGCGCGAAAACAGATGCAGATAGTATTCACCAGTGGTTTCATCCAGTTCCCAAGCCGGGCCGCTGAATACAGAACTCCAATTGTTGGGGCGCTCACCATCTGGTCCACCCGGACGCCAAATGTAGTAATCGCGATATGGATTATCTTTTGAAGAACGGGATTCTACGAACCAAGGATGCTCATCTGAGGAATGATTGATTACAAGGTCCATCATCAGTTTTATGCCACGGGCGTGCAATCCAGTCAGTAATTCTTCCCAATCCTGCAATGTGCCGAACTCATCCATAATATCTTGATAATCGCTGATGTCATAACCGTTATCGTCATTTGGTGATTTATATACAGGTGACAGCCAAACTACGTCGACACCTAGCTTTTGCAAATAATCCAGACGTGAAATGATTCCCTGCAGATCTCCAATCCCGTCACCATTGCTATCTTGAAAGCTGCGGGGATAGATTTGGTAGACAACGGCTTCTTTCCAAAAGGTTCTGTTCATTCAAAATCACTCCTTATATAAGTTATCTTCCTAAAAAATAAAGAGACCCCAAAAGCATTAAGCTTCAAGGGTCTCTTGGGTGTAAGTTTTATACTGTAACGGAATTGCTATCAGCAGTGATGCTGCTTAGTCCGTTTACGGTATATTCTTTGTCGTAGATAGTAATAGAAGCAGGGATATCAGTTTCATTCGTAACAGTAACTTGTGCATCCGTAACACTTACTTTCAGACGGGAGCCGCGGAACATGATTTTAAAAGAGTAAGCGGTCCAGTGACCTGGGTTAGATGGGCTCAGTGTCAGTCTGCCGTCATGCACGCGGAGTCCGCCGAAACCATGTACGATTGACATCCAAGTACCAGCCATGCTAGTGCTGTGCAAGCCGTCTTCTGTATCATTGTTATAGTTATCAAGATCCAGTCTTGAAGTACGCAAGTACATTTCATAGGCCTTATCCTTATATCCCAGCTCACTGGCTAGAATGGAGTGGATACAAGGGGAAAGGGAGGACTCATGAACAGTGATCGGTTCATAAAAGTCGAAGTTACGTTTTTTGGTATCGAGATCGTAACGGTCACCCAGGAAATATAATCCCTGCAGAACGTCTGCTTGTTTAATGAAGCAAGAACGCAGGATACGGTCCCATGACCATTTTTGGTTGAGTGGCAGATGCTCACGTTCCAGATCTTTGACTTGAATGATCTCTTTGTCCAGGAAGCCATCTTGTTGTAAGAAGATACCCAGCTCTTCATCCGCAGGATAATACATCTTAGCAATGATGTCTTTCCATTTTGTAGTTTCGCTCTCTTGCAGCCCTAGTTTGTCAACTAGCTCAGCATAACGAGTAGGCTCATTTTCTTGCAAGTATGCCAGTGCTTCCATGGTATATTCCATAGTCCACGAAGCCATACGGTTCGTATACCAGTTATTATTAACGTTATTCTCATATTCATTCGGGCCCGTTACGCCGAGCATTACGTATTTGTCTTTGCGTGATGCATAGTGAACACGTTCTTCCCAGAAGCGGGAGATTTCCACGAGAACCTCAAGGCCATATTGTCCCAGATAAGCTTTGTCTCCGGTGTAGTTCACATAGTTGTAAATAGCGTAGGCAATGGCACCATTCCGGTGAATTTCTTCAAATGTAATTTCCCACTCGTTGTGGCATTCTTCACCGTTCATCGTAACCATTGGGTATAGCGCACCTTTTTTGAATCCAAGCTTACGGGCATTTTCTTTAGCTTTCTCTAAGTGCTTGTAACGGTAGATCAACAAATTGCGGGCAATGGAGGAGTCCGCCGTACTGAGATAGAAGGGAACGCAATACGCCTCAGTATCCCAGTAAGTGCTGCCGCCGTATTTTTCACCGGTAAAGCCTTTCGGGCCAATGTTCAGGCGGTCATCTTCACCATTATAGGTTTGATTGAGTTGGAAAATATTAAAGCGAATCGCTTGCTGAGCCGAAACGTCACCTTCAATGATGATGTCGCTTTCTTTCCATTTTTCTCTCCAAGCTTCAATTTGTTCGGTCAAAAGAGTTACAAATCCGGCTTCCTTAGCAGCTTGCAGAGCAGTTTGGGCGGCGTCGACCAATTGTCCCAGACCGTGATTCCGAGAAGTAACATTGGCTACATATTTATAAATGACGATTTGATTGCCCGCTTGTGCGGTTACGTCCAGTTTGCTGGCTACATATTTCTCTTGTTCGATCGCTTCTGCTTCGGCAGTTACCTTCTCACCATTGACAAGGATATCAAAAGCCATAGCAGAGGTGACATGGAAGTCGAGTTTCTTAGTCTTAAGAGTGAGATGTCCATGATCAGGTCCCGCTTGTTTCTCAACTTCATTCCAGAATTTCTCGTCATAGTTGGAATCCTTGTTCTTCACATCACCATCAAGATAAGGAGTAATCGTAATCTTGCCTGAGAAATTAACAGGAATGATGGAATAGCGAATCGCGCCGATTTCTTGACGAGTCATGCTTACGAACCGGATACTTTCTACTTTAACTTCCTTACCATCTTCGAGAGTGGCAGTGAAGCTACGGGAGAGCGTTCCTTCTTTCATATTAAGTACACGGCGGAATTCGGAAACGGTGCACTTTGCCAGATCAAGGGGGGTACCCTCGATATCAATGTTAATACCGATCCAGTTCGTGCTGTTAAGTACTTTGGCAAAATATTCAGGATAGCCGTTTTTCCACCAGCCAACACGTGTTTTGTCAGGGTAGTAGACGCCCGCCATGTAGCTGCCTTGCAGGCTGTTGCCGCTATATTGCTCTTCGAAATTGGCCCGGCCACCCATAAATCCGTTACCAAGACTAAATACGCTTTCAGAAATTTCTTGCGTCTGTGGATCAAAGGATTCCTCAATAATGGACCATTCATCAATTGTTAAATATTGTTTCACGATAACCGCTCCTTTAAATATGTTAGGGGGATATATAAAATGAACAAATCTTTTGTTAAACTTCCGGTGATATAAAAGTGACTGCGATGAATCTTTGGACTTTCGATCGCTGTTATAATCAGATTTCTATATTTAAACCACATTTTGCGGATGAAATCTGATTATAAAGGCGAACGCTATGCTTCTACAGTTCCAAAATTCCTCTCCGTCACTTCATCACCAGAAAGTTAACGATTAATTATTAGTTCATTTAATCTCTGGTAGGAATGTCCATAACAACTCAAATCAGTACTATTTGAGTTCATTATGTTCACTATATTTATGCAAAAGATTCTTTGAGCATGGACACACTCATATGAGCGAGCGATGGAACCACAATATTCGCGGCACTGAGGGTTTCCGGCGAACCAATGCCAACACTGAACATACCGGCCCGGGTAGCGGCCTCAATTCCCGCTTCTGCATCTTCGAAGACTACACAATGTTCAGGTGCGGCATCCAGTGCATTGGCTCCTAACAGGAACACTTCCGGATCTGGTTTAGCAGCACTAGTATGAGTTCCATCGATGATTGCATCAAAGTAAGGGGTTAATCCGGTATTATTCAAGATCGTCATAGCGTTTTTACTGGCAGAACCGAGAGCGACTTTGATGCCATTCGTACGGCACTCTTTTAGGAAATCAAGCGCACCTGGCAGAATCTCAGAACTGTCCATTTTTGCAATATATTCGACATAACGATTATTTTTCTGTTCCGCAAGCTTAGCTTTCTCTTCTTCAGCAATCGTTAGTCCACCGATTTCCAGCAAAATATTTAGTGAAGCCGTTCTGCTGACTCCCTTAAGGCGTTCGTTATCTTGTTCTGTGAAAAGAAACCCCAGTCCATCTGCAAGCTCTTTCCAAGCGATATAATGGTATTTGGCTGTATCGACGATTACTCCGTCCAAGTCGAACAAGCAGGCTTTAATTTCCGACATTGTAGTACCTCCTAAAAGTTTTGACAGCGTCGTGATCCAGCGGATGCCGTATTAGAATCTTATTAAACCGTTTAAACTTTGATTAAGATGTGTAAGTTTATCCTAACCTAAGATCCTAGAAATCACCCATAAAGAACTGGATCATTAAGTATTGTATGATTTAGCGCAAACGTTTGTACAGATTTTCAAAAAATAAATGAAGCGATTAAACGCTTCACTTATTCATTCGGTTTTATGCTTTGCCTGAGAGTGCATGGATGACTCTCTCACGATCAGACGATGGGGAATGACAAATCGGTTGGTATGACCTGAACCGTTATCCGGACTCTTGATATTTTGGATAAGTACTTGTGATGCGGTGTAGCCAAGATGATAAATTCCTATATCAATACTGCTGATCGGAGGACTAGATAATTCAGATAATGGAATATTGTTAAAGCTTACAATGGCGAGATCGTCTGGAACCTTGTATTTCAGTTCATTCAACCCGCGCAAAATTCCGAACGATACCATGTCATCCACCGCTACCAGCGCAGTGGGTCGATTCGGCAAATTCATGAAAAAGGACATCGCTCTATAGCCGCTATCCTGTAGAAATTCACCCTCTACAATCCATTCATCCCGCATTTCTAAACCGCTATTCTGCAATGCTTTACGATATCCGGCGAGACGGTCACGAGAAACGATTAGATTAGGTGGTCCACTTACGAAGCCAATACGTTTATGCCCCATGGAAATGAGGTGGTTCGTAGCATCGTATGCTGCCATCACATTATCATTATCGACTGATAAAATATTCTCATATTTATCACTCCGGCCAACAAGCACGAATGGATAATCGTTGCTCTCTAGAAAATCAATAACGGCATCATCCGTACGAGAGTAAAGCAGAATAACGCCGTCAACACGGCGACCCTTCAGAAGTCGTGAAACGGCTTCCAGTTCTTCTTTCTCGTTCGCTCCGGAGCTTATCAGCACATCATAACCGGAACGGCTGGCTTGTGTAACGATCCCGCGAATTAATTCCATAAAAAATAGATTAGAGAACAGCTCTTCAGCAGGTTTAGGAAGACTGAAGCAGATGCTGTTAGTAGTTTTCGACACCAAGCTCTTAGCCATCATGTTAGGGGTATAGCCCATATCCTCCATAATAGCTTTAACTTTGCGGGAAGTTTCCAGGCTGATTCTGGGATGGTTGGACAATACCCGGGATACCGTGGAGGGAGATACTCCCGCTTTCTTGGCCACATCCTTAATGGTAACTGTCATTGAAACCTCCTTATGGAACCGTTTGCTTTACACAGTAATATTAATCTAAGAGTTCTAAATTGTAAATAGATAAAGTCATTCAAAAGGAGGAAATTGCTACTTTTGGAAGGAACACAAGAAATTTCAATGCAATATTGTTGCTTTTCACCAAAAAAGTATGAATGATTCGGGAATTTTGATCTTAATATGTATAAATGCGGTCTGAATTTTGTGAAAAGAGCATTCGCTGAATGCAAACGTATGGCTTAAAGGATGCAAGAACTTAGCTGAAAGGAAGGGAAGAACAAGTTTCGTTTTTATTGCGGCTTTAAATTGAGATTTTATTTTAGAAAATACTGGTTGACAATACCGTAAATTCGGCATTAGTATGTAAATCAAAATACAGCAAGCGTTTTCATTGGGTATTTTTAGGTTGTAATCAGTTGCGCTAACGATCGGGTTTTATGGACTAGTGTTTGTGCATAGCTTTTTGCAAACGATTGCACTAATTTTGACATGATGTATCAAGCTTTTACTTTGATAGAAGGATGGTGACAGCGTTGAATTGGCTTGACGAGCCCTACATATAGACCTTCTTCACCTTCAGAAGGAATTCGCATGATTTATAATCTCATAAATTGGTGGGGTTTGTGAAATCATGTATCCGCTTGCAAAAAGGGAATTCATAATTATGGGAGGTTTTGCAAAAATGAAAATAACTTTATGGGGGAAGAGGGCATTTGCGATCTTTATGATCATTGCTCTCGTGTTCTCTGGTCTTGGACTACATCCTGTTAATGTTACAGCAGCAACGACGAAGGTTGTATTGGTTGGGGATCTGCAGTCTAAATTTACATCGACAGATGCGGAAGCGCCGGGTAAGGATTGGGATGAGACATCGGTAGTTACCCAAATGACCTATTCAGATAATGGCCTATATTCTTTTACAGGCACACTGCCGGCAGGAGAATATAACTACAAGGTTACTCTAAATGATTTATGGGATGAGAACTATGGATTCACAAGTTACACCAATCCTCAGGGGAGCAATGATGGGGAGAATATTCATATCAAGCTAGAAACAGAGACTGCCGTGACCTTTTATTATAATGACTTAACTCATAAAATAGCCGATTCCACGTATTACACACCGATTGCTTCCGCTAAACTACCAAGATTGACAGGAAACCTGCCGGCAGAAGCACTTACCACATTATCTGATCCTGATTTTGATGATGTTTACAGTACGGTGGCTACCCTTCCTAAGGGAGATTACACCTACCAAGTTTCTGTTCCAGGAGACGGTGAAGCCGGGGATCAATTGTATCCCGAAACTGCTAATAATCTGAGTCTTCCTTCCGATCTGCCGGTTACCTTTAAATTTAATCCACTGGATGGCAGTGTGACAGCTGAATATAAAATTCCTTCTGAACCTGTTGAGGTTACCCCTGTTCCGGCTGGACACATCCGTATTCACTACAATCGGACAGCTGGTGACTATGAAAATCAGGGATTATGGACATGGGATGATGTTCAATCCCCTTCCGCAAATTGGCCAACAGGGGCAACTTCATTTCCTGAAGGGCAAATCGATTCTTATGGTGCTTATGTTGACGTGCCAGTGAAGGATGGAGCCAAGAAAATTTCGTTCCTTGTGGTAAACCGAGTCACTCAGGCTAAGGATGAAGGCGATAAACTCTTTGCTATTAACACGCCTGAGACGAATGAAATTTGGATCAAGCAAGGGTCAAATGATGTAACACCGTATGAACCAGTTGCACTTGCTCCTAATACAGTGCGAATTCACTATACCAGAGCTGATACAAATCATGATCAATACGGACTGTGGCTGTGGGATGACGTCGTAGCCCCATCCGAAAATTGGCCGTCTGGTGCCACTCCTTTTGTGGCAGATCAAACAGATCGTTATGGTGCATATGTTGATGTTCCGCTTATTGAGAACGCGAAGGAAATTGGCTTTATTGTGATGAAACCTTCGAACGGTGATAAGGACGGTGACAATAAAACCTTTAGCCTGCTGGATCGATACAATCAGCTATGGGTTAAAGAAGGAGACAACAATGTTTATGTTTCTCCGTTTGGAGAGACACCAATTGGCTTAGTATCCGCAGAGGTGTTGTCGACGAGCAAAATCCTTCTCGGCTTCACACTGACTGACGGTTTGGATCCAGCAGCCTTAAAGTCAGCAATTACAGTTAAGGATAAAGAGGGTGCTGCAGTCCCGATTACTGCTGTAACCCTTACAAGCAAAACTTCAATCGAAGTGGATACAGAAGCTTTTGATTTGGAAAAAGTTCCGCTTAGCGTTACCTATTCAGGTAAAACAGTCTCCGCCGCAAGTGGCTGGAGAATGCTTGATGAAATGTACAATTATACAGGAGACGATCTTGGAGCTACGTATAATGCTGACAAAACAGCCACATTGAAATTATGGGCACCTAAAGCAAGCGGAGTCGTTGTAAATCTTTACGATAAGAATGACTCTAACGTGCAAGTGGGTAGTGTTGCTTTAACACTCGGCGAGCAAGGGGTTTGGTCAGTCCAGCTGAAGCCAGCTGATTTGACAGGCACAACGGCAACAGATGTAAGGGGCTTCTTTTATCAATACGAAGTAACGAATGACGGTGTAACCCATAAGGTCCTTGATCCTTATGCTAAATCAATGGCGGTATTCACTGTGGATACCACAGGTGCTGCTGGTGCCGGCGGGGATACAGTGGGCAAAGCGGCTATCGTTGATTTAAGCCAGACGAACCCTGATACCTTTGGGTATGCTGATATAAAAGGCTACGAAAAACGTGAGGACGCCATCATCTACGAAGTCCACGTGAGAGATTTTACATCGGATGTATCGATCGAGGATAGTCTGAGTGGGGAAAGATGGGGTTCTTATAGCGCTTTTGAAAAGAAACTTGATTATATTAAATCTCTTGGTGTAACGCATGTTCAGTTGCTTCCTGTGATGGCTTGGTATTACGGGGATGAGACGAAGATGGGGACTAGAGAGCCAGATTATTCCGCAAAAAACAATGAATACAACTGGGGGTATGATCCTCATAGCTATTTCTCTCCGGACGGGGCTTATTCACAGAATCCTGCCGATCCAGAAGAGCGGATTAAAGAACTAAAAGGTTTGATTGATGCCGTGCATGAAGCTGGAATGGGTGTCGTTCTGGACGTAGTGTATACTCACATGGCTAAAAAAGAATTTTTAAACGACATCGTACCTAATTACTATGCCTTCCAAGATGCAAACGGCAACTTTATCGGGGGGTTCGGCAACAATTTAGCCACCAACCATAAAATGGCTGAGAAGCTGATGGTTGATTCGGTAAAATACTGGTTTGAAGAGTATAAGATTGATGGAATGCGCTGGGATATGATGGGCGATGCGACAGCTGATGCTGTTCAGCATGCTTATGATGCCGCGGCAGCAGTGAATCCGAAGGCACTCTTTATTGGTGAAGGCTGGAGAACATTCGGCGGCGCTGCGGCTGATCCTTCTCTCGCTGGGCAAGGTGCAGATCAGGATTGGATGGACAAAACGGATAGTGTCGGTGTTTTCTCCGATGAATTCCGTAATGAATTGAAGTCTGGTTATGGTTCCGAAGGTCAGCCTAGATTTATTACCGGTGGAGCACGTCCGATCGCTACAATCCTGGACAATATTAAAGCTCAACCTTCGAATACACCAGCAGATGATCCGGGTGATATCGTCCCATACATCGAAGCTCATGATAATCTGACACTTCATGATGTCATAGCACAATCGATCAAGAAGGATCCGGATATTGCTGAGAATGAGCTTGAAATTCAGCAGCGGATCAGATTAGGAAATATGCTCGTATTAACTTCTCAAGGTACAGCCTTCATCCATGCCGGTCAGGAATATGGGCGGACTAAGCAGTGGAAGGGCACAACGGATCCTGAGGATAAATTCACAGAGATGTTCGACAATAACAACCAATCGTTTGGCTATTTCATTCATGATTCTTACGATTCATCGGATGCAGTTAACATGTTTGATTGGACCAAAGCAACGGATGAATCTAAGTTCCCAGTACAGAACACGACAAGAAAATATACGTCGGGTCTGATGGAGCTAAGAAAATCAACGGATGCCTTCCGATTGGGCGATAAGGATTTGGTTGACTCTAACATTAACCTGATCCCTGCTCCAGAAATGAAGGATAACGATCTTGTCATCGGTTATTCCAACAAAGCAACAGATGGTACTGGCATCTATTATGTCTTCATGAATGGTGACAGCACAACTAGAAAACTGACCTTATCTGAGGATTTGACGGGTGGTCAAGTGCTTGTGGACAACGATGAAGCTGGTGTTACAGCGATACCGGCTGCGCAGCAGACAGGTTTTATTTTGACAGCAAATTCAATTACATTAGAGCCTTTGACGGCTGTGATTATTCAAAAGGAAGCTGCACCAGTTAAGCTGACCTCTTTGGAAACAGATAGTGCAAGCTACACGCTGGCAGCAGGAAATACGCATCAAACCGCTGTTTTTGCGAAATATGATGACAATAGCAGAAGTAATGTTACTAAGAAGGCTACTTACCTTTCCAATAAACCTGAAGTGGCTACAGTAACTGATAAAGGTCTAGTCAAAGCGGTTGGGCTAGGAACGGCAACCCTTACTATCTCTTATGAGGGTGTTTCCACAACCGTCACCGTTAAAGTTACTGACAAACGATATGTTCAATTCACTTATACCCGTAGCGATAAGGACTATAAGGATTGGAATATCTGGGTTTGGAACACTGGAGCTAAAAATGACCAGATTGATTTCACAACCTTTAAGAATGGCACAGCGAGCGTTCTGATTGAGGTTGCGGAGAATGCAACAAGCGTTGGATTTGTCCTGCGCAAAGGTACGGATTGGAACACGGGAAAACAAGACTACCCGGACGATCGTGTCATACCGTTGACCCCTGGTGAACCGTTCACTAAAGTGTATGTAACCAGTATGGTTAAAGAGCTTGATATCAAACCAAGTATTAGCGGCCCCATTTTAAAAGATGGAACGATTACTTTCAGATACCGCGACGACGCTTTGTTCCGTACTGGAAATATGGACGCAATAACAGCTGCTAAAGTAAAAGTGAACGGCACTTCGTATCCAATGATCTATGATCCGGCTAACGAGTGGTTCACTTATACACTGGCTGATTTAAAAGAAGGTATGTATAAATATACTTTCTTGATTACTAAAGACGGCGTCACTACCGAAATTACAGATCCAAAGAATACGGTGAATGATGAATCTGTTATTGATTATCATCAACCTGTCGTTACGATTACGGCATCCGTAAGTCCAGAGGCAGTCACATCCAATCAGAATGCTGTTGTAAGCATCAACGCTTCCTCTTCGGAAAAAGTAACTTACTCTGAAGCATATATGGATTTAACCAATCTTGGAGGACCTAGCAAAGTTAAGCTGGATACGGAACTCTTGAGACAAACGGTTGCTGTGAAAGACACGGTGTCAGCGGGCATCAAGGATATTCCGATTACGCTCGTAGACCAATACGGCAATGCACATAAGGAAAAGGCTACACTTGAGGTGAAAGCAAGAACCTATACAGGGGATAAGCTGGATTTTGATTGGGATGAGGCCCGGATTTATTTCGCGCTTACAGACCGGTTTAAAGACGGTGACCCAACGAATAATGAGAATGTAAATAAAGATCATCTGGAAGCTTATCATGGTGGAGATTTCCGGGGGATGATCGACAATCTCGATTATTTGCAAGAGCTAGGAATTAACACGTTATGGATCACGCCAATCGTAGATAATATTGATTTTAACAAAGGCGTTGACTTTGGCAGCGAACAATATGGATACCATGGGTATTGGGCAAAAGATTTTACCAAGCTCGACGAGCATCTTGGCGATATGGCAACCTTCAAGGAGCTGATCGAAAAGGCGCATGACAAAGGGATCAAGATCATGGTTGACGTTGTACTCAATCATACGGGTTACGGTCTGAAAGCTGAGGATACCTATCCGACAATTACAGCTGAGGATAAAGCACGTTTCGAAGGGATGCTGCGCACGGATGGTGTATCCGCAGATACAGATCCAATTAAGGGTGAGCTTGCTTTCCTGCCAGATTTCAAGACGGAAGATCCAGCCGTTCGTGAAAAAATTATCGCTTGGCAAACAGGCTGGTTAGACAACGCACGTACGGAACGTGGAGACACGATTGATTATTTCCGTGTGGATACAGTCAAGCACGTGGACGATACGACTTGGAAAGCCTTTAAAAATGCACTGACAGCGATTGATCCAAACTTCAAAATGACCGGCGAATACTTCGGTGGAACCATTGATAACAATGGTGGAATGCTCGAAACTAGCCAGATGGATGGTCTGCTTGATTTTGGATTTAAAGATGCAGCCAGAGATTTTGCAAATGGTAAGGTAAACAGTGTGGATGCTTATCTGCAGGAACGTGAATTAAAGATCGATAATACGAAGATGATGGCTCAATTCCTGAGCAGTCACGATGAGAATGGTTTCTTGTCTGATTATGTGGGAGGCGATAAAGGCAAGCTGAAGATTGCTGCAGCTCTGCAAATTACCGCCAAAGGACAGCCGGTAATATACTACGGAGAAGAACTGGGGAATTCCGGAAGCAATGCTGGAAATATGTCTGAAGGTCAATTCAGTGAGAACCGTAAGGATATGCCTTGGGATCAATTGACGGCAGAGAAGCCACTACATGACCATTATCAAAAGCTGTTGAATATCCGTGCGAAGTACTCCAAAGTGTATTCCAAAGGTGCGCGCACGAAGCTCGCAGGTTCAGATGATTCAGGTTATTTAGCTTTCAACAAATCTTATGAAGATGAGAACGTAGTGACGGTAATCAATACTAAAACTAGTGGGAATTCTGTAACGATTCCAGTACCGTTTGCTGCCAATTCATCGGTAACCGATGAATACAGCGGTAAAACATACATGGTTTCCGAAGATCAAAAGGTAAATATTGATCTGCCAGGCAGAGATGATGGAGGCACGGTTATTTTGGCGGAGGTATCGGATGTTATACCGACACCAACGCCGACGCCGACACCAACGCCGACGCCGACACCAACGCCGACGCCAACGCCGACGCCGACACCAACGCCGACGCCGACACCAACGCCGACGCCAACGCCGACGCCGACACCAACGCCAACGCCGACGCCAACGCCAACGCCGACGCCGACGCCGACACCATCGTCGACGCCAACGTCGACGCCAACACCAACACCAACACCAACATCAACATCGACGCCGACGCCGACACCAACATCGACGCCAACGCCGACACCAGAAGTGACACCGTCGCCTGAGGTGACACCAACGCCAGAAGCCACAGCGGCACCAACCTCTGGAGTTGTTGTTAACCCTAGCCCTACGCCGCCAGCGGATACTCAGGTTGTGAATGAGGATAGCTTGAAGAATGGTAAAGACGGCAAGGTGCAAATTGATGTTGCTGCCGGTAAGACAGCGGTACGCTTACCTTTACAAGCTGCACAAATACTAGGAACTAATGATCTTGTGTTTAAAATGGGAGATCTGTTAGTTACTATCCCTAGCCAGCTTTTAAGTACAATGCCAAGTTTAGCTTCAGGTATTGATGGGGTAGGTGCCCAAATCTTGCTTGAACTGAACCCACTGGCGCAGTCTGCTGCGAAAGCCATAGTAGACGGTATAAACAAAGATAGTGCTCATATTAGCTCTCTTTCCGATGTATTTGAATTCAGACTTAGCGTGCTGATGAAAGACGGTACTCGGATTGTAATTAAGCAGTTCGATGAGCCGATTACGATCTCATTCAAGATTAAAGGGCAATTCAACAAGGACTTAATCGGAATCTATTATTTAAGTGATAATGGCGGGTTAGAGTACGTGGGAGGACAGCTGAATGGAGAGGTGATCACGGCACAAGTCACACATTTCAGTAAGTATGCTGTGCTTGAAATCGATAAGTCGTTCAAAGATGTTCCTGCAACCTATTGGGCATTTAAGGCGATTCAATCACTTGCCGCCAAACAAATTGTGTCAGGGGTCACTACCTCTGAGTTTGATCCAAAAAGTAATGTTAGCCGTGCGGAATTTACAGCACTACTAGTACGTGCACTTGGCTTAAAAGCGGAAGGGCAGGTCCTGTTTACTGACATCAGGTCAGATGCATGGTATGCCTCATATGTAGCCACAGCTACTAAGCTGGGTATTGTTAGTGGACGGAGTAATAATAGTTTTGCGCCGAATGCATCAATTACCCGTGAGGAAATGGCTGTTATGGCGATCCGCGCACTTGAAGTGAAGTCTGGTAAGAAGCTTGAACCTGTAGCAGCCTCTACGGCATTTACTGACGCTTCAAGTATTAGCAAGTGGGCGGAAGCCTATGTGAAGACTGCAGCAGACTTAGGACTCCTGCAAGGCCGAGAGAACAATCGATTCGCTCCAAAAGCATGGATGACCCGCGCAGAAAGCGCACAGGTTATTTATACGCTGCTGAGCAAGTAGGCTAAACTAAGGTGTGCTGAATTCTGGCACCCCTTAGTTTGAGCAGCGGTTAGCATTTTAGTATGCTCCAAAAGAAAACAGGGTATCCCGAAGCGATTATCGCTTGCGAGATACCCTGTTTTGTTATGCTGTATGGCTGGGCAGTGGGAAGAAAAGAAATCTTTTAGATGATTGCCTTTAGGATAGCGAATCCATAGGCTGGCATTTTCACGATCAGCTTGCTGCGTTCTGTGCGCATTGTTTCGCCTGTAAACAAGTTCTCCCAATCCCGCTCGTCTACGTCAATACGGAAGGTCTGAGCGGTCTCTTCACTGTTGATTAGTACCACAATCGTCTGCAGATCCAGCCGGCGCTCATAGGCTAGCTTGCTGCCTTGTTGTCCTGCCTCAAGGAAGGTAAATGTACCTGTGCGGAGAGCAGGGTGGTCATTGCGTATTTTAATAAGCTGACGATAGAACTCGAAGAGCTCTCGATCCTGCTTTTCAGGGTTCCACTCCATGCATTTGCGGCAACCAGGGTCACCTTCACCGTCCATGCCGATCTCGTCACCGTAATAGATGCAGGGAGTGCCCATAAAGGTGAATTGGAACAGTGCCGCTAATCGCATCTTGTTTTTGTCTCCAGCAGCCAGCGTAAGCAGTCGTGGAGTATCGTGGCTATCCAGCAGATTAAAAGCAACTTCACTAGCCTGCAGCGGGTAGCGTGATAACTGTTTACCAATGGAATTGGCGAATCCTTCAGCATCAAGAGTGCCATGCACAAAGAAGTCAAGGACGGCGTCAGTGAAAGGATAGTTCATAACGGCATCAAATTTATCGCCTTCCAGCCAAGGTGCAGATTCATGCCAGATTTCCCCCAATATGTAGGCCTCAGGATTAGCACGTTTAACCACCTTGCGGAATTCCCGCCAGAAATCATGATCCACTTCATTGGCAACGTCCAGACGCCAGCCATCGATCCCGACTTCTTTGATCCAGTATTCTGCGACTTTCAGTAAGTATTGTTTAACTTCAGGGTGTTCTGTGTTTAGCTTTGGCATTAGCGGTTCAAAAGCAAAGGTGTCATAAGTAGGGACACCGTTTTCAATCTGAAGCGGAAACTTACGAATATGGAACCAATCTTTAAAGGCGGAAGCCTCTCCTTTTTCTTGAACATCTACAAAAGGAGCAAAGGTTTTGCCAGAATGATTGAATACGGCATCTAGCAGGACACGAATCCCACGTTTATGGCAGCTATCGACGAGCTTTTTTAAAGTCTCAATATCTCCAAAATGCGGATCGACTTTCATATAGTCTTCTGTATCGTATTTGTGATTAGTAGTTGCATCAAAGATAGGTGTGAAATAAATAGCAGTGATCCCAAGCTCGTTAAGATGATCTAAATGATCAATAACCCCTTGCAGGTCGCCGCCAAAAAAATTGGTTGGTGTTGGTTCGGAGCCCCATGGCTGAACATTTTCCGGATCAAGGCTCGGGTCACCATTTGCAAAGCGTTCTGGGAAGATCTGATAAAAAACAGCGTCTTTTACCCAGGCAGGCGGAGCGAATACATCAACGCGGTTAATGAAGGGGAATTCGAACAGCTTGTTTGGGTTTTCCGGCCGCACCGTTTGAAAGTCACTTTCGGTCATCCAAATTCGTTCGTTATCTTTTTGAAGTAAGAAGCCGTATTTCAAGCGGCGGTAGAGAGGTACTGAAGCACATTCCCAATAGTCAAACATAGCATCGGAGGTGAAGAGGGTCATGGGAATTAGCTCTTTTGTGGTATCCCAAGCATATTTATCTCCAGCAAAGGCGAACACTTCGGTTAAATCCCCTTTTTTAGCGCGTAGACGCAGGTGAATCGTACTTTCATTATAGGCATAAGACCAATTTAACCGCGGACGATGATACACTGCTTCCAGTAACATGATAAATCCTCCTAAAGTTTTGTTAGCGTTACTTCCTCGGATACTTCGGCAAAACCACATCGAAAGCATAGGCTAAGTTTTGTTAGCGTTACTTCCTCGGAGACTTCGGCAAAACCGCATCGAAAGCATACGCTAAGTGTTGTTAGCGCTACTTTCTCGAAAGCATAAACTATTCCCGGACGATACTCCACAGAGCGCGTGGAATGTAGAATGTCGCTATTGTTATTGGTTGCACAGTTTTTTATGCAACATGCACTAAATCAGTAGCCGAGTAGCACATAACAAAGAGGCACAACCACCGCGAAGTAGCTTGCCCGAGGTTGTACCTTTGATAAGTAACATTGCCTTTTAATTATATAGAACAGGAGGCAGACAAGGGATGTTGTGCTTCATGCTGGACAGCCTCTTAACGTTTTGGATTATAGCATGGAATAAAAGGGCTTTCAATACTCTTGTTCAAACCATTGCACTAAATTTCACTAAAGTAAACGAGCATTGTGAAGGGCAATTTATGAGAAATCTCTTGAAATAGAGAAAATGTGGCATATTAGGGGCAAATAAAATAGATATTCCAATAATAAACACATGAATTATCGACTAATTAAAAGATATCATGTGAAAAATGGAGATATATGCCTATAATGTATATCAAATAATGGAAAATGACCCAATACAGTATATGCAAACGTTTTTAAAAACAATCGTTACTGTTGTATGATGTACTCATGAATGAAGCGCTTTCTTACCTGTGAAATGCAGATACAGAAGGAGCAAGCTAAAAGAAGAACTTTTTTTTTAGCCTTTCTGAAATCGTTTGCGCAGATTGCAGCACTACTATTTTCCATCTTACGTTTTTAAAAATTGGGAGGGGTTAAAGTAATGAAATTGAAAAAAATGATGGTTATCACCGCAGCTTTCTCAATGGCTCTGTCCGTTACAGCATGCGGTTCCAACAACAACAGTACGAATAACGGGGGCAACAACGCAGCAAAAGCTACTAATAATGCTACTACAGAGACTGCAGCGCCAGAGAGCACAGATGCAGCAGCAACAGATGAAATTGTACCTGAAGATGGCGCAACTCTAGTGGTATGGGAAAGTAAAGAAGAAAGACCTTTTGCAGATGAGATTGCTAAACAGTTCACAGCAAAATATAACGTTCCAGTCAAGGTTGAAGAATTGGCACCACCAGATCAAGTAACTAAACTTACTCAAGATGGTCCTTCAGGATTAGCGGCAGACGTTATTCTTATCCCTCACGATAACTTAGGTAAAGCGGCAAGCGCGAGCTTGGTTCTTCCTAACGATGTCTTCGGTGAAGAAACAAAAGCTAACAATACTGAAGCTTCGATTATCGGATCTTCGTACGAAGGTGAATTGTATGGTTACCCAAGAGCAGCAGAAACTTATGCATTGTTCTACAATAAATCGCTTGTTAAAGAAGCACCTAAATCATTTGATGATGTTCTTGCATTCAGCAAAACATTCACGGATAAATCGAAAAATAGATATGGGATTATGTGGGAAGTAGGAAACTTGTACTTCAACTACATGTTTATCGCTTCCGATGGCGGATACCTCTTCGGTAAGGATGGTACGGATAAAGATGATATCGGTCTTGCTAACGATGGTGCAATTGCAGGACTTAAAGAATTTGTGAAACTGAAGGAAGCATTGCCAATTAAGAGTGGTGATATCAACAGTGATATCAAACGCAGCTTGTTCAACTCTGGTGATGTAGCTATGGATATCACAGGTCCATGGGAGCTTGGAGGATACAAAGAAGCTCTTGGTGACAACCTTGGTATTGCTCCAATCCCTACAGTGAATGGCAAAACAGCAATTACATTCTCTGGTATTAAAATTTTCGCAGTTAACTCGTTTACTCAATATCCGAATGCTGCTAAATTGTATGCGAATTTTGCTTCAAGCAAAGACGCTCAGCTGTTACTGAACAAAACGATTGGTTCGGTTCCTACAAACAATGAGGCGCTTCTTGATCCACAGATCTCTAGCGATCCATATGTCTCTGTTTTTGCAGAACAAGCTAAGAACTCCCAACCGATGCCTTCTATTCCTGAAATGGGTAACGTATGGAGCCCAGTAAATGCTGCCCTTCCAGAAATTTGGGATAAAAATGGGGATCCAAAAGCAGCAATGGACAAAGCTGTACAACAAATCAAAGATTTGAATAACAGTGCATCCCAATAAGGATCATAATTCACTGTCTTAACAGCATACAGTGAATCAAGCTGCCCGCCGCATGTTTAGCGGCTGGCAGCTTCTTATTTTCACTCGGAGAGGAGAACGGAAGCGAAATGCAACGACATCGCACGAGGGCCGCAATACTGTCGACGATTTTTATGGGATTGGGACAAATATATAACCGCCAATTCGTTAAAGGAATATTATATTTAGCCGTAGAAGCTGTAGCCGTTTTTTATTTTATTGAGAACCTTGCCAACTCTTTATGGGGCATCGTAACACTAGGAGAGAATCCGAGTCGTCTGGTTAAAGTGAAGGGGATCGCCAAGATGGTTACCGGTGATCACTCGATTTATATCATGATCCAAAGCTTGATCACCATCCTTATTCTTATTCTATTGATTATCGCCTGGTATTTGAATATCAGAGATGCTTACAAGATTGGAGAAAAACGTGATAACGGTCTTCAGGCAAACACTTTTAAACAAAGTGTTCGTTATATCCTGGATTACAAGTTTGCTCAAGCGTTTCTAGTCTTGCCGGGCATTGGTGTTCTATTCTTTACGATTATGCCAATTATCTTCATGATCCTGTTGGCCTTTACGAACTATTCCGCACCTGATCATCTTCCACCCGCCAAATTGGTGGACTGGGTTGGATTTCAGACCTTTCGTAATTTATTGGTCCTTAAGACATGGAGCCACACTTTTTATGGTGTATTAACATGGACAATTATATGGGCAGTTCTTTCAACCATTACTACATACTTCGGAGGACTGTTGGTCGCTTTGCTGGTGAGTCAGAAGGGCATTCGCTTCAAAGGAATGTGGAGAGTAATTCTGATTGTGCCTTACGCGGTGCCACAGTTAATCTCGCTTCTGCTCATGCGCAACTTATTTAACGGTCAATTCGGGCCTATCAATCAATACATGGGGTATTTTGGATTGGATGGTTTACCGTGGCTGACTGACCCATTCTGGGCTAAGGTTACCGTAATTATCGTTAATATGTGGGTAGGTATTCCTGTTTCTATGCTGCTTATCATGGGCGTTCTGACTACTATCCCACGGGATATGTATGAAGCTGCTGAGGTGGATGGAGCATCGGGTTATCAGAAGTTCCGTATCGTAACGTTGCCGATGGTATTGTTCTCTACAGCACCAACCTTGATTACACAGTTTGCAGGTAACATCAACAACTTTAACGCGATCTTCCTATTAACTGGTGGTAGTCCGGTAAATGGTGACTATCAATATGCCGGTTCTACGGACTTGCTAGTAACCTGGTTATACAAATTAACGCTTGATCAGAATAAAAACAACATGGCTTCGGCAATAGGGATTATTATCTTTATCATTGTCGCTTCATTCTCCCTGTACAATTACCGCCGGACGAAGTCATTTAAAGAGGAGGATATGATCCAATGAGCAGAAAAGTCGCGAACTTTATTCGCTTAGCAGGTAGTTATATTATCTTGATTGCTTTGTCGATAGCTGCACTCTATCCTGCCCTTTGGATTCTTTTAGCTTCTTTCCGACCTGGTAAATCATTGTACAGCAAAACGTTTATTCCCGAGCAATTCACTTTATCACATTACAGAGAATTGTTCACATCACCCAGCTATATGTTTGGGACTTGGTATGCCAATACCTTGAAAATAGCTGTTTTCTCGATGCTTATCGGGGTAGTTCTTACTTTGTTAACCAGTTATGCCGTATCCAGATTCCGGTTTAAAGCGCGTAAAACAGCGTTATCCACCGTATTGATTCTTGGTATGTTCCCTGGTTTTATGAGTATGATCGCTATTTATATGCTGCTTAAAGAGTTTAATTTGCTGGATACACATATTGCGTTAATTATCGTTTATGCGGCCGGGGCGCCGCTGGGAGGGACCTTTATCGCCAAAGGTTTCCTCGATACGATTCCTCGTTCCTTGGATGAGGCCGCTCGTATTGACGGGGCGAGCAATTTCGGAATATTTATGCGAATCATCTTACCTTTGTCACGTCCTATGATCACATATATGGCGCTGACTCAGTTTGTTGGACCATGGGTGGACTTCATTTTTGCGAGACTCATTCTGCGGACTAAGGAGAACTGGACAGTTGCAGTGGGGATGTGGGATATGGTTAACACCAATCAAAACACTAACTTTACCTTGTTCTCTGCGGGTGCGGTTTTGATCTCCATTCCAATTATGATTTTGTTTGTATTCTTGCAACGTCTGCTAGTAGATGGCTTGACAGCAGGAGCTAGTAAGGGGTAAACCCATTCGCTCGCTTCATGCTAATAAATGATCAGGGTACAGCCTTTATACAGAAATGGAGGGCTGTACCCTTATTTCGTCATGGGGAGTGAACTTAATGAAAAAGTCCTGGACTCTATATTTTAAATCTGTTGGAGTTAAACTGTTCGTTATTTTATTTAGTTCTATAGTTCTCTTATCCTCCGTGCTAGGATTGACTTCCTATTTTGCCGCTAAAAATATCATTACGAATGAGGTTGCTGCAGCCTCCACACAATCTGTAGTTCAGGCAGCGGACAAGCTGGATTTTGTGCTGGCAGAGTATGAGGCACTATCAAGGCAGTTTGCACTCGACTCTGTGTTAAAGGGTGATTTAGAAAAAATAAATAGTGGCGAGCTTACAACTGTGGCCAAAGCCGGTGCTGAAGATCGGATTCGCAGAAAGCTAGACTTGGTAAAAGGGTCTGATGAGCGGATGTATGGCGTCAGGCTGGTATCCAAGAGCTTGGTAGACTCAGAATCTTATAAGTCTGCTGGTATAAGTGGGATTCGTAGTGATGAAGGCATTTCCGCAAGATTAGAGCAAATTGCCGCAGCTAAAGGAGAGCCAGTCTGGTTTCCCGTTCGTGAGAAAGGCTTTTTTGATGCTTATACTGAGCCCTCCTTAACTATGGGGAGATTGCTACGTAATCTTTTACATCCCGAAGCGGAGTATTACATGCTAATCGAAGTGAAAGGGAAGGCCATGACTGAAATGCTGTCTAACCTTCAGATTGGGATGACCGGTGAAATTCGTATCTTGAGTGCGGATGGCAGCATTGTGTATGGTGCGGATCATGCCAAGCTGGGTCAACCCTCTTACATAAAAGTTTCAGAAGAACAAGGGAAAGAGCAAAATCATTCATTTACAGCGGAGGATGAGAACGGAAGTTCTCAGCTTGTTGTATACCAGCCCCTGGCGACTGCCAAGTGGATGCTTATGGGGTATGCTCCTGTCAGTGATTTTACTAAGTCTGCGGACAAGCTTTTATATATCACATTTTCTGTGGTGCTGGCGGCAGCCTTAATAGCACTACTAATTGGTTATATTCTTGTTCGATTGGTAGGGCGCCCGCTGGGTAAGCTGGCAATCTTGATGGAGGAAGGAGAGCGTGGGAACCTACAGGTACGAACCAATTTCAAGGGCAAAGATGAGATTGGCCGCTTGGGTCAAAGCTTCAACAAAATGATGGAGCAGATCTCCTTACTTGCAAGGCAGAGCGGGAATTCGGCAGATGAGGTCCTCCTTACTTCGGAACAATTAGTACAAGCATCAAGTACAATCTCCCTCCATGCCAGAGAGGTTGCGACCGCTACCGGTGAGATTGCAGCGGGGTCAGCCAGCCTCGCTGTTGAAGCCGAACGCAGTTATCACAATGTTGAGATTATCGGCAACAAAATGAGTGAAGTGACGGAAATAAATACAGTGATGGACCATTCAGCAGAACGGGTCATTGAGGTTAGCAATCAAGGTACAGAGCTGATGAAACTGCTGGTAGAGCAGAGTGAGTCTACGGTAGAGATGATCAATCGAATTCAAGATAATTCTACTAAGCTCAGAGAAAGCACTCATTTAATTCGCAGTATACTCAGCCCTATGATTGCTGTGAATAAGCAGACCAATATTTTGGCACTAAATGCTACCATAGAAGCAGTTAGAGCAGGTGCGGCAGGTAGAGGGTTCATAGTGATTGCTGATGAAATCAGGCAGCTCGCTAACCAGTCGAATGAATCGATTCAATCGGTCTCCAAGATCACGGAAGAGATTGGTCTACATATCGAGAACACCGTTAAGGATATCAATGAAGCCGCTCCTAAGTTCCGTGAACAAATCTCTTCTGTAAGAGAGTCGTCAACGATATTCGCGAGTGTCAAAGAGGAAATGGAACATTTCATGAGACATATTAGTGAATCTTCTGCTTCTGTCCTCGAACTGATTGAGTTCCAGCGTCAACTCGGTGAATCCATGGCCAGCGTAAGCTCCATCGTCCAGCAAACCACTGCTTCGACGGAGGAGGTAGCTTCTATGTCATCTCAGCAATTCACGGTTAGTGAGGAATTGGTTGCCCTATCGGAAAAGCTGGAGGGCTTGGCAGCCGATCTTAAGCACTCTTTGGTTTCTTTTCAAGTATGACAATATTATTCTAATAGAGACGGGCAATTTTCCAATATAATGGAGAGTTGCTCGTTTTTGTTGATTTGATTGCTATCGGACGTTATCTTGTCTTCGAAGTGGCTAAAGAGATACACTTGTATTAAGTAATAAATGAAGAAAGTAGTGATCCATTGACGAACTTAAATCTGAGCCCCAGCGGGAGTCTTTTTCAGCAGGTTTTAATCGAGGGAGATTATAGTCCTCATTTTTTTGCTTACTATTATAAACAGTGGAATAACTACAATATGTCTTACCATCAGCATAATTCAACGGAAATCATGTATTTGATCTCAGGAAGTTGTATCGTGGATGTCCGTCCAAGCTCAGGAGGAGAAGAGAGAGTTCGGCTGAAGCGGGGAGAATTGATCATCCTAGACGCGAATGTTCCGCATAGGCTGATTGTTGAAGAGGGGGCACCTTGTCGGATGCTAAATGTGGAATTTGGCTTCATGGAATATAGAGGGGTTGCACCCTCTGTTGGCAAGCTAGCCCGTAAAGAAACGGCGCTCGCAGAAATGCTGCAGCTTCCTTTTTCCAGTTTAGTAATGCCTGATCCGGAGGAAATCTATCATGTTCTAAAGGGACTTGTGTTAGAGCTTGATCAGAGCGGCGGAAAGGGTGGAAGTATGGTTGATTTATTATTTTGTGAGCTTCTGTTGCGGTTATCCAGACTTCGGCAAGAGCAGCTTCATACCAGCCAACAGCCCTCGCAGCTTTATGTGCGCCGGAGCATTGAATTCCTGCATCAGAACTATGACCAGAACATTCAGGTTAAGGACATCGCTGCCGCAGTTAATCTGCATCCCGGATATTTGCATCGAATTTTTAAGAGCCATACGGGTCGGACGCTCAGCGATTACTTGAATATGCTGCGAATGGAGAAAGCGAAGATGCTGCTTGGGCAGAGCGACATCCCGATTGCTGAAATTGCAGATTACGTAGGAATTAGCAGCAGGCAATATTTTCACCTTCTTTTTAAAAAATACGCCGATTGCACGCCTGTAGAATTCCGCAATTCCATTGAGCGTCACGCCTGGAGTTATGAAGAGTATGATTTTCAGTAGATAGGTTAGGATTTTTGACACCTTCTTTCAAAAGAGGTCATGATATTGGTTACGCTTTCCTAAGGTCCCTTGCTACAATGGACAGGAACAACCAATTCATTACCGGAGGATGATAACCATGTCATTTAAAGTGTCTTTTATAGGGGCAGGCAGCATTGGATTTACCCGTGGATTGTTGCGGGACTTACTAACTGTACCGGAATTTAAAAATATCGAAGTCTTATTTATGGATATTAACAGCCACAATCTGGAGATGGTCACGGAGCTATGCCAGCGTGATATTAAGGAGAATGGTTTAAATATACAAATTCAGGCGACAACGGATCGCAGAGAAGCACTGAAGGATGCCAAGTACGTATTTTGTACTATTCGGATGGGTGGGCTTGAAGCCTTTGCTACGGATGTGGACATTCCCTTAAAATACGGAGTTGATCAGTGTGTGGGAGATACTCTGTGTGCGGGTGGCATCATGTACGGGCAACGCGGAATTGCGGAGATGCTGAATATTTGCCGTGATATTAGGGAGATGGCAGCACCGGATGTGCTTTTGCTTAACTATTCGAATCCGATGGCTATGCTGACCTGGGCCTGCAATAAATATGGTGGTGTTCGGACCATCGGTCTATGTCATGGTGTACAGCATGGGCACCAACAAATTGCGGATGTGTATGGTCTTAAGAAATCCGAAGTTGATATTATCTGTGCGGGCATCAATCACCAGACCTGGTATATTTCAGCAAGTCATGAGGGGAAGGATCTGACCGAAGGTCTTTTAGAGGCTTTTGAGAAACATCCGGAATTCAGCCGTACGGAAAAAGTGCGCATCGATATGCTTCGTCGCTTTGGCTACTATAGTACAGAATCCAATGGACACTTAAGTGAGTACGTGCCATGGTACCGTAAACGCAGTGATGAAATTATGGATTGGATCGATCTTGGGAGCTGGATTAACGGAGAAACAGGCGGTTATCTGCGTGTCTGCACGGAAGGTCGGAATTGGTTCGAGACCGATTTTCCAAACTGGATGAAAGACCCGGCATTGGAGTATACGAAGGAGAATCGCGGGGAAGAGCACGGCTCTTATATTATAGAAGGATTGGAAACGGGACGAGTGTACCGGGGGCACTTTAATACAGTGAACAATGGTGTAATCTCTAATCTGCCAGATGATGCCATCATCGAAGCACCGGGATATGTAGACCGGAACGGGATCTCCATGCCATTGGTAGGTGAATTGCCGCTGGGTCCTGCCGCCGTATGTAACGTGAGCATTTCAGTGCAACGTCTGGCGGTTGAAGCAGCTGTACACGGCGATGATAAGCTGTTACGTCAGGCATTTATGATGGATCCACTCGTTGGTGCTGTATGTAATCCAAAAGAAATCTGGCAGATGGTCGATGAGATGCTCGTCGCAGGGGAACAGTGGCTGCCTCAATACAGCGAAGCTATTGCTAAAGCCAAGGAACGTTTGGCTTCAGGAGAGCTTATCCCAACGAACGCTAACAACGAGGGCGCTGCTCGCCTGAAGGTGAAGACGGTGGATGAGATGATGCAGGACCGGGAAGCAGCGAACAAAAATGCTGGTGAGTCTGATAAAGGCAAGGATAGAGAGAAGGTTCAATAAGGTGTAGCATTGAAAGCTTTTTAACTATAAATAACCTCCACATTCCATAGTTTGGGATTGGAGGTTTTTTTAGGATGGAAATCTAAGAGGGGGAAAAACAAAACAGCAGTCATAGCTTACGAAAATAAGCTGACATGGGTGGGGAGTACAAGTTTATCGGTACCGATCCAAATTGTGAAATTAGGTTTATAGTAGGAGTTATTATGTAACTGAAAAAAGAAAGTTAGTTTAATTTCACTGGCTTATTTTTTTATCTATATCGTAGCGCCGAGGGCTACAGTAATCCCACACAGTTGCCCTACATACTATACTGACGCATTCCTCGATACTTACGGACTCAGATGAGCAATTTGCCCATCCCCGATACTTGCGGAACCGGATGACGCTATTCGTCCATTCCACGATACTTGCGGGCCTAGATGACGCTATTTGCCCATCCCCCGATACTTGCGGACCTAGATGACGCTATTCGCCCATCCCCCGATACTTGCGGACCTAGATGACGCTATTTAGCAATTTATCGCCTTTGGAGCGTATTATCGGACTCCAGTGCAGCTATTGCTCAGAAAGAGGCTCTTTTTTGGTGTTTTTCATGCCTATAGCGGCTATGGGGTCCGATAGCAAGCCAAATATGCGATAAAGCTACGTATAAGGTCATCTGTGTCCGAAAGCGCCGATCCCACAGTAATCCCTCAGTTGCCCTAATTGGATTTCCAGCGCATTCCCTGATACTTACGGACCTAGGTGACACTATTCGTTTATTCCCCGATACTTGCGGACCTAGATGACGCTATTCGTCCATTCCACGATACTTATGGACCCAGATGACGCTATTCGTCCATCCCCGATACCTACGGACCTAGATGACTCTATTTAGCAATTTATCGCCTTTGGAGCGTATTATCGGACCCCATGAAGCTAGAATAAAAAGTGGACAGTAGTTAACAGACTGGCGATAATGAGTCCACGGAGGTGTGTTCACATGGGAGAACATCGACAACGGTATAACGAAGAATTTAAAAAACAGACAGTGCAGTTCATTCAAGAGCAAACAAAGACAGTGGGCGACTTGGCGGAAGAGCTCAACATCCCAAAAAGTACCCTGCATCAATGGATGAGCCAGTATCGAGAATTAAAGAATGAACCGGCAGCTAGCGTGGATCGAGTACGAGAACTCGAGGCACAGTTGAAAGAAATGAGCCGTCAACTTCAAGAAAAAGATAACAAGATTGCCGATGTGGAAGAGGAATTAGCGATCGTAAAAAAAGCAGTGCACATCTTCAGCAAACCAAGGAACTGAGATTCCAGTTTATTGAAAAACATCGCTCCGAGTTTCTCTTGGAGAAGATGTGCATGACCCTACATGTGTCACGGAGCGGGTACTACAAGTGGCGGACAGAAAAAACCAGTACGCATATGCTTCGTAAGGCTGCGATAATGAAGCGAATTCAGTATCATTTTGCAGACCATCAAAAGCGGTATGGGAGTCCGAAGATCACCCGCCTGTTACATCAAGAAGGTTATACCGTTACCGAACGCACGGTGAGTGTGTATATGCGACATATGAAGCTTCGCTCCATTGTCTCCAAAACGTATCGCGTACAGACCACTGACTCCAATCATGACCATCCAATTGCCCCGAATACGCTGAACCAGCAATTTAAAATACTCAAACCCAATTCAGTATGGGTTACCGACATTACGTACATTCCTTGCCGGGGAGGGCGCTTGTACCTGGCAAGTGTGATGGACCTTTGCACGCGCGAAATCGTGGGGTGGCGCTTGGAGAACCATATGGAAACTAGCTTGATTTCGGGCGCTTTACAAGATGCTTACGAAGCTAAACAACCGGAAAAAGGTCTATTACATCACTCCGATAGAGGTTCTCAATATACTTCTCATGAATACACGAAGCAGTTGAAAGCGTATGGCATGGAGTCCAGCATGAGCCGCAGAGGTAACTGTTATGATAACGCCTGTATCGAGTCGTGGCACAGCATTTTGAAAAAGGAGCTCATTTATTGTAATCCGCGATTCAAAACTAAGGAGCAAGCCTACCAGACACTTTTTCAATATATTGAGTTTTACTATAACCGCAAGCGAATGCATGGCGCGCTGGGGTATCTTTCTCCAGTTCGTTTTGCTGAGCAATTGACTAGAATGTCTGTTGCGTGACTGTCCACTTTCTTGACAGAGGTCCACCAGTGCAGCTATTGCTCAGAAAGAGGCTCTTTTTTGGTGTTTTTCGTGCTAATAGCAGCTATGGGGTCCGATAGCAATCCAAATGTGCGCTAAAGCTACTTATAAGGTCATCTGTGTCCGAAAGCGCCGATCCCCCAAAATCCCACAGTTGCCCTACATACTATTCTGACGCATCCCCGATACTTACGGACCCAGATGACCCTATTTGCAAATTTATCGCCTTTGGAGCGTATTATCGGACTCCAGTGCAGCTATTGCTCAGAATGAGGCACGTTTTTGGTGTTTTTCATGCCTATAGCGGCTATGGGGTCCGATAGCAAGTCAAATATGCGATAAAGCTACGTATAAGGTCATCTGTGTCCGAAAGCGCCGATCTCCCAGAATCCCCAGTTGCCCTAATTGGATTTCCAGCGCATTCCCTGATACTTACGGACCCAGATGACGCTATTTGCCCATCCCCTGATACTTGCGAACTTAGATGACGCAATTTACGAAGTTTGTTGTTTTGGTCAAGAAGGTGAGACGCCAAAAACGCGGATGTTCCATCAGCCATTTTTGGCTTTTGGGACATCCGCGTTTTGGAGTGGGGGATTAAGAATTAACCGTACCTTTTGGACTAAAGAAGGTCTTCAGCGCCTGATACACTTCTTTTTTGTCTTTAATGACGTAATGCATGAATTGTTCATGTTTCAGATGGCGATAAGCTGACATCAAGGTACTGCTACGATTGTATTGGTTCACCTCACCGTAGCCGAACATATTGCTTCGTTTCAGCAGTTCTCCGATCAGCTTCACGCAACGTTCGTTGTCGGAGGTGAGATTATCACCATCGGAGAAGTGAAATGGATAAATGTTGTACTGCGCAGGTGGGTAGCGGCTATCGATAATTTCAATCGCTCGCTGATATGCCGAGGAACAAATCGTTCCCCCGCTTTCGCCACGGGTGAAGAAATCATGCTCACTGACTTCCTTAGCCTCCGTATGGTGGGCGAGAAAAACAATCTCTACCTTCTCATATTGGCGGCGCAGAAAACGGGTCATCCAGAAGAAGAAGCTGCGGGCGCAGTATTTTTCAAATGAACCCATCGAACCTGACGTATCCATCATCGCAATAATGACCGCATTGGAATGAGGTGTTCTAATATCATCCCATGTTTTGTAGCGCAGATCATCTGGGCTGATACTGTGAATGCCGGGATTTCCGCTGCTTGCATTGCGTCGGAGATTCTCCAGCAGCGTACGTTTTTTATCGATGTTGGACATCATCCCTTTTTTACGAATATCGTTAAAAATAATGGATTTGACCTCGATCTCTTCCTTATTCTTAGGCTTCAGATGAGGCAATTCCATATCCTGAAACAGAATGTCCTCCAGATCTTCCAGATTGACCTCTGCTTCCACGGTATCTTGGCCCGGCTGATCGCCTGCTTTTTCTCCTTTACCGGGCTGTGCCGATTGTGAATCGCGCCCAAGCACATCGCCAACCTGACTTTCCCCGTCCCCCTGTCCTACATGCTTCTGTTTACGGAAGTTATAAATAATCCGGTATTCATCCAGACTGCGAATCGGAACCTTCACAATCTGCTTACCGCCTGACAAAATAATATTTTCTTCGGTAACGAGGTCAGGCAAATTATCCTTGATGGCTTCTCTGACCTTTTGCTGATGGCGTTCCTGATCCTGATGACCTTTACGATGAAGGGACCAGTCTTCTTTTGAGACTACGAAGGAAAAGGGACCGGATGATTGCGACAGGATGACCACCTCCCATGGAATATGAATGTTGATTGAGGGAATTTTTTACAAAGTATATAGTTGGATCCCCCGCAAAGTACCTGAGTACGCATAGAAAGCAAAGCCTCACTTTGTGGGGATGTTTTGGGGTTGTAACTAAAGTATATTCATGGGGATGAGGGATATGTGATTTCTTATTCACTGATCTCATCTACGGTCAGCACATAGCTGTTAGATTGGCTTTCGCCAGAGTAGTTACGTCCATCCATATTGAAAGAGAATTGAGCATTTACGGATCCCTTAAGGAAACGACCCATTACCTGTTCACTCACCTGGACAAAATAATGAATGTTAACCATAGATGCAGCATTAACTATCCCCAGCGGCAAGGTGCCGGTAAATGAAGATTGTGGGTTCGGAACTCCATCAATCACAATGCTGTTGGGATCAAGAAAACATTTTTCCGGGGTTAGACGATTCAGAGATATTTCCGCTGGCCAATTTCCGCTATTGGTTAGTGAGATCCAGCATTGGACTCGCTCTCCTGCTTCTACGATAGTTGGTTTTGCATGGACTACGAGTGAAATGACAGGTGTGACTACTAGGGTGGTAACTGTATTGGAACGAGAGGTTTGCCGTACGGTCCGTCCGTCTGGAAGCACAAAGGTATACTGAACACTACCATGGTTTTGTACGGCTGCGATTTCATGAATGTTAATGGCTGCAGGTATACTCACTTGAAAAACTACAACTGCTGTAGTTCCGCCTCTTAAAGTACCTAACTGGATGCCTTCCGCTGGTCGTGCACCTTTTTGCAACACTCCATTTAAGAGAACACTATCCCATACGAAAAGAGTACCTGAAGGTATGGCATCTGTTAGGACTGCATTTACAGCCAGATTCCCGTTGTTCGTTACCGTAAGCTCATATCTCAAATTATCGCCCGGAGCTGCTGTAACATGATCCACTTTTTTACTAATGGTGACCCCCGCTTGGACAAGTGAGACAACCGCAGTGTTACTTTCGGTCGTAATTGTATGCTCATCGACTGAATAGGTGACAACCGCGCTGTTGGTTAAGGCCAACGAGGGAGAAAACTCTGTTACTCGGACACGATAAGTAATATCAACGCTTAGGTCTGTGTCCAGGGAACCGAGTAATATCCCCTGTGCCGGGTCTGATTCTGGGTAATAAATCCCACCTGCGATGACACTCCCCGGTATAAACACCGCCCCGTCTGGAATAGAAATTGTTGCACTGATTTGAGTTAAGAGGCTGTTTCCTTCATTTGTAAGCCGCAAGGTGTAAGTGACTACATCCCCTATAAAAGAAGTCGGAGTACTTGCAGACAAGGAGGTCGAGAGCTGGTAGGAGCGTAAAGAAACCTGTACGGAATTTGAAAATAGATCTCCTTTAACGATTCTTCCCTCCGGTGTGGAAAAAGAAAAACGGCCTAGCGCTTTATTTTGCAGCACTAGGGAAGACGGCAGGGAAATGATGACGACTTGAAAGGCGATGCTCACTTGATTCTGCGGTGCAATAGAACCAAGGGGGATGCCTGAAGACGGTGTAGCCCCCGGAAGAGGCACACCGTCTCTGAGCACACTGTTGGAAATAAAGGATACACCTTCTGGAAGAATGTCAAACACCGTCAAAAAAGCATCTGTATTTCCATTATTACTGGCTGTAATGGTATACACCAAAGTGTCGCCTAAAGAGGCGTGGAGTTTATCTGTACTCTTCAGCAATGAAAGCACGGGGCCCACGACCGGGGTGTTAACGGTATTGGAATAGACAATTCCGTCAACACCCGCTGCCGAGTTGAAGAGTACCATGGACTGATTGGTTACGACAGGTTGGGTACGTGAGCCGGGAATCATAACGCTACTACCTGAACCTGGAAGGTAATGGTTGAAGAAGCACCTGCAGCAATTGTACCAATTGCGATTCCCGAAGCCGGACTGCCACTAGGACGTGGGGCTCCATCTACGGTAATGCTTCCCGTTACGAACTGGCTGCCAGCTGGAATAGGGTCAACCATGATGACATTATTAACTGGTGAAATCCCTAAGTTGGTGACAACAATCGTATAGGTGATGATATCGCCCACAACCGCATCAATAGAAGTAGTGCTCTTAACCACACTTACGTCTGGTGAAGATACAGGGATAATTAGGACGTTTGAGACAGAGGATCCCGTGAGTAAACGTCCATCTGGTGGTGTGAATGTGAAATTTGCTGTAGCTTGATTGACTAACTGTTGTGGCGAAGGGAGGGAAGCAATAGTAACCTGCAACGTAATGGTTACTGTTACTGTACTTCCCGGAGCTACCGACCCAATACTTAAGCCAGTAGCCGGATCTGATCCTGGTTGTGGTACCCCATTCACGAGCACGCTGTTTGGAACAAAGACAGCTCCGTTCGGAATGGTATCGGTAATAACTACATTTGCTATGAGGTTACCAGTATTCGTCACATTTAAGGAGTAAGTAATCGTATCTCCGACAGTTGCGGCGGTTCTGTCCGCCCCTTTGACAACTACAATGATAGGTTGATATACCGGAATAACAAGTGTATTTGAGAATGAAGATCCTGAGAATGCGCCGGAGGTGAAACTGACGGAAGCTTGATTACTAAGCGTTGCAGGATTAGGCAGCACATTGACAATCGTGTTGAACGAGACTTGAAAAGATGCTCCCGGTGCAAGTGTACCGAGCGAGATCCCGTTGGCTGGATTGGCGCTAGGGCGTGGAGTGCCATCTACGGTCACACTGCCAGCGACAAAGCTAGAGCCTGCAGGTATTGGATCACTGAGGTTAACGTTACTGATATTTGCTATTCCGCTGTTGGTAACAGTGAAGTTATAAGTGATGGTATCGCCAACAACGGCATCGGTAGCTGTCGAAGATTTAGTGACGATAACGTTCGGTGAGGATACTGAGATTGTTGTTGTATTGGAATTGATCGAATTGTTAAATGTCCGTCCATCTGGAAGTGTGTATGCAAACGCGACGGAAGCTTGATTGAGCAGCTGTTGGCTTGCCGGCAATGTTGTGATAAGCACTGAGAACATTACAGACAGGCTTCCATTCGCGGAGATTACCCCCAGTGGGATCCCGGCAGCTGGGTCTGCTCCTGGAGCAGGAGCGCCTTGAATGAGTACACTGTTTGGAATAAACGTTGTACCCGCTGGAATGGTGTCACTCAGGGTTGCTAAAGCTCCGTAGTTACCTGTGTTGGTCACATTTATAGTATAAGTAATCGTATCCCCAACGGTAGCATTGACTGAATTGGAGCTTTTTGCTGCTGCAAGGATAGGCAGATAGACAGGCGTCGTGACGATATTTGAGAAGGCTACATTTGAGACAACACCTGAGGTGAAGCTGACTGTTGACTGATTATTTAACAATCCAGTAGGCGGTAGTGAAACTACATTTACGGTAAAAGCAACAGTTACGGTTACACCGGGTGCTATGCTGCCTAGGGTCACTCCAGTAGCTGGGCTAACTCCTGTGCGAGGCACACCGTCCACAAGCACGCTGCCTGTCACAAAGGTGGTGCCGGCAGGAAGGGCGTCTGTGAAGACCACATTATTTACAGTGGCAATCCCGTTATTAGTTAAAGCTATGGAATAAGTGATTGTGTCACCGACTGTAGTTGATGTTGTGGTTGTAGTTTTAATTACAGCAATATTAGGTGAGGAGACCGGAATAGTGACGGTGTTAGAGAGTGCAGTCCCATTAAGTGTACGTCCGTCGGGTAAGGTGAAGCTGTATGCTGCGGTTCCTTGATTGACCAGTTGCTGAGGACTAGGCAATGAAGTGATGTCAACCGTGAAAATGACTACGGTCGTTCCTCCAGGCTGTATTATTCCAGCTGCAATTCCGGTGGAAGGATCCGCTTGCGCTAAAGGGAGTCCATTGATGAGCACGCTATTCGGAACAAAAGCCGTACCTGCGGGAATATTATCCGTCAATGTTAAATTAGCAGCATAGTTTCCTGTGTTACTCACTGTCAGTGTGTAGCTAACGGAATCGCCAACCGTGGCATTGGCTGTACTAGCACTCTTGACTACGGCAATGTTCGGCTGGAACACAGGGACTGTAACGGTATTAGAAAAAGTGGAGCTTGAAATAACGCCTGAAGTGAAGGTAACGGATGCCTGATTGATGAGTGAAGCTGTAGGAGGGACGGAGGTAACAGTAACACTGTAGGTAACCAGCGCTGATGCACCAGCTGCTAGAGTGCCGATAGATATCCCCGAAGCAGGATTCAAGTTCGGGAATGGAACTCCGTTGACAGACACGCTGCCTGTTACAAAAGTACTCCCTACCGGTGTAGGATCATTGAGTAAGACGCTAGTAACAGATTCTATACCATTATTAGTTATATTGACGTTGTATGTGACCGTTTCACCAACAGCAACTGATGTTGAAGTAGTGCTCTTGGTAACGACAATGTTAGGAGCAGAGACTTGTAAAGTTACAGTGTTAGACACAGCAGTCCCAGATAGCGGTCTACCGTCAGGCGGAGTAAAGGTAAAGCTTGCAGAAGCCTGATTACTAATCTGCTGAGGTGTTGGCAGGGAGATGATATCAACGGTGAAGCTGACTGCAATACTGGCACCAGGAGCGACATTTCCTACAGCTATCCCTGTATCAGGGGCTGATCCGGGTTGAGGCATACCACCTACAATGACACTATTAGGAACAAAAACTGTACCTGCTGGAATGTTATCAGTTAGCGTAAGATTTGCAGCCAGATTACCTGTGTTGCTAACAATCACTGTGTAGATGACAGAATCACCGACAACTAAAGCATCGAAATCGCCGTCTCCATCAGCGGCACTTTTTACTAAGGAGATTTGGGGCTGAATAACTGGTGTAGTTGTGATATTAGATGAAGAAGAACCGGAGAATACACCGGATGTAAAACTGACAGACGACTGATTGTTAATCTGTGATGGTATCGGCATCGTTATCCTCACCTCGAATGTTACGGTAGCTGTGGCGCCAGGGCTCAAACTACCGATTGGAATGCCGGCGGACGGAACTGCTAGCGGCAGGGTAGTGCCACTTACAATTACGGTTCCGGGAATAAAAGCGACATTCTCAGGCAGAGGATCGCTGAGAATGATATTGCTTACTGTTGCAATACTGTTATTGGTCAATACAGAGGTAAAGGTAAGGATATCACCAGTAACAGCAGTAGCAGCGTTTACGCTTTTTACAACACTGACGTTAGGGGCGGACACTGGGACAGAGAGCGTATTGGATACTACATTTCCTCCGAGCTGACGCCCGTCTGGAAGGGTAAAGCTATATGTCGCTGAAGCAGAGTTCAGTAATACTTGTGATGGAGGCAGGGCTGTGATTGTGACCAGAAAACTTACGGTGACACTATCACCAGGAGCGAGCGGTCCAACTGGAATGCCAGTTGCCGGATTATATCCGGGCAAAGGTGTTCCTCCAATAATGACACTATTCGTGTCAAACACGGCTTGGGGTGGCAGGATATCAGTTACTAATAGAGTAGCTGCAATATTCCCGGTGTTGCTGATCAGGATGGAGTATGAGAGAGATCCCCCTACAGATGCCTGTGCTGCATTGGCGCTTTTGACCATACTAAGGATGGGCTGAAATACAGGTGTTACTATCGTGTTTGAGAGCGAAGAACCGGTGAACGCCCCAGAGGTGAAGGAGGCGCTGGCTCTGTTTGTAAACTGTGCTGGACTTGGCAAGGAAGCAACATTCACTCTAAAAGACACCGTGACAGAGCTGCCCGCGGCGATACTTCCGATAGCTATACCTGTACTTGGGTTAGCCGCTGCAACCGTCGAACCGTTGACAGTCACACTGCCTGCTACAAAAGCTCCCCCCGTAGGAATAGGGTCAGAGACAACAACGTTAGTAACAGTGACGCTGCTTGGGTTGGACACTATGACTGAATAAGTAAGATTTTCTCCAACCGCTACATTAGTTAGATTTGCAGTTTTGGTTAGTGTAATGTTTGGAGCGGAGACCGGAATGGTTAGGGTATTGGATAGACTGGTCCCGGAGAATGATCTTCCACTTGGCAGTTGGTAGGTGTAATTGCTATTGCCTTGATTATTCAGAACAGGTGGAGCAGGCAGAGATTGTACAGAGACAAGAAAGGTCACAGGAACAGCTGCCCCTGAAGCTAAAGTGCCTAAGTTAATTCCTGTAAGTGGAGAGTCAGCAGGTCTAGCAACACCGTTAACAGTTACACTTCCCGAGACAAAGGTGCTTCCTGAAGGAATATTGTCGCTCAGGGTTACAGCCGCCCCGATATTCCCTGAATTCTGAACATTTAACGTATAAAGAATATTGCCACCTACAGTTGCACTGGAAACGTTCGAGCTTTTTGCAATTTGGATTACAGGCTGATACACGGGAGTTGTAGTCGTGTTTGAGACTGAAATGCCAGTAAAAGCACCCGAGCTAAAAGAGGCACTAGATTTATTCAATAGCTGAGCGGGACTTGGTAATGAGATAACGTTGACTTGAAAAGTGACGGCGACGGAGCTTCCTGGAGCGATGGTACCGACAGCAATCCCTGTTCCAGGATTAGCTGAGGGTTGTGATACACCGGCGACGGTGACACTTCCGGGAACCAGCGATGTACCCGCAGGTATGGTATCTGAGAGTGAAACGTTGGTAACTGCTGCAATTCCGTTGTTACTGATTACTGAGGTGTAGAGCAGTATATCTCCGACAGTTACGTCGGTGAATCCAGCGCTTTTGACTACGGTAACATTGGGTGTTGTAACGGGAATAGACAAAGTGTTGGACGAGGCAGAACCAGCTACCGTTCGCCCATCTGGAACTTGAAACGTATAAGCGGCGCTTGCTTGGTCAACCAACTGCGGCGGTGAGGGAAGACTATTCACGATGACCCGAAATTGAACAGTAGAACTGCCACCGGCTGGAACCGTACCGATAGCAATCCCCGTGGCAGGGTTACCAGCGACAGGATTTCCATTGACGGTGAAGCTGCCTGCGACGTAAGAGCTGCCTGAGGGAATGTTATCCGTAAGTGTTGTTAACGCGCCGATATTTCCTGTGTTCGTGATTTGAAGAGTATAGGTGATCTGATCTCCAACCGTAGCATTGGCGGTACTGGCTGATTTCACAATGTTAAGGACGGGTGAATATACAGGTAAGGTTACTGTATTAGATGGAATGACCCCCGTCATGATAGGGCCTCCGGCTACACTTTGAAACGTAAAGGCAGCGTTGGCAGTATTTGCGATATTTTGTGGACTTGGCGGCAATGAAGTGACTTTGGCTTGATATGTAACCGTTATTGAACTGCTTAAAGCTAATGAGCCTAATGGGATTCCTGCTGTAATATCAAAAGTAGGCCTTACGACGCCAGCAACGACTACGCTTCCAGTTACAAAAGTGGATCCTGCCGGCAGCGCATCTGATAAAACGACACTTGCTGCTCCTGCTGTTCCTGTATTACTGACAGTCACCGTATAAGTTACCGTATCACCGACTATGGGGCCGGCTACATTAGCGCTTTTAGTGAGGTTTATTTTAGGAGCATTGATATCAACCTGTATGGCATTACCGTTGAGTACATAAGCATCGCCTGAGGTGGTTAATTGTAATACGGCTGAAGATTGATTGTTTATCAGCCGGGCGGAGACGTCAACATTGGTAATATCCCAGCCTTGACGGCCGCCGATAATGTTGGTCCCTGGGTTTCCATTGGTTTGATTGCGGTTTCCAAAGGTACCTGTTGTGTTTAGATTACCTGCATCATTGTTAATCTGTGACGCAAAAAAGTTGTTGGCAAAGTTGTTTGGTCCCGATAAAGCAACAAGTGTAGCCGAGGTTGGACCAAATAACGCTTGATCCCCCGAACGGTTGGCATCCCCCTCCTGTGCGCTGAATAACGCTCTGCCGCCAAGCGCACCTGTAATTGGTGTTGCGAAGCCTGTGATCGTAGTTGAAACTGGGGCTGAGGTTGCCTGTACAAGTATTGCACCTGCCCGTAGGGACATATTGCGAAAAGGTAAGGCTGTATTTTGGTAGATTACGCCTAATGTCCAGCCAGCATGGTTGGCCGTGGAATCACTAGGGATAACAATCGTACCCACTACACCGCCAGTGGTGTAGGTGCCGGCGCCGCCTTGTTGGATAATGCTGGTCACGTTGGCGGAACGAACATATGCTGATGCACCACCTCCCAAATCGACTACGTTGCTCGTTGCTGAGTCGGGAGTAACGCTGAATGTAGTGCCAGCAGGAGTTATTAGGGAGACAGGATTGTTAATGGCCGAACTGAGGTTAACGGTTCCGTTAATATAGGTACCGCCCCATATCAGTTCTGCATACAGCACTGTGCTGCCAGATGGTAGGACCAGTATGGCTGCTGAACTGTTGCTTGTATAAAGACTAGTAGTTCCGCTAGGATAGGAACCAAATGTCGATGAAGTATTAACAGTAGTAAAGCCACCGATGCTGTCTAGTGTCCCTGGCACTCCGATCGTATCGGAGCGGCTAAGTCCAAGCGTGTTGCCGGTAAATGTGATAGCACCGGTCGCATTGATCGTTGCCCGTACGACTAGTGGAATGATTCTCACCTCCTTCGAGGTTGATTTTGGCCAAAAGTGAACCGTCCTATAGTTAGGACGGCACAGTTAATACCTGTATGTTAGCCTATGATACAAAATGGGTATTAGTGTATGTCCCATCTTAAAATTATAGAAAAAAATGTCTGTTTTGTGATTTAAGTCTTCGTTCGACAAGAACATGAGGTTCAGGATAATGACTTCTGCTCATCAGCTCCAGCTCCTGATCAGTGATATTGTGCTTGACTACGACAAAATGGTACATGATTTCATGCACTACATTTGCTTGAAGGGTCTTTAGTATTTCTAGTTCTTCAGTTTCGTAAAGCGGATCTTCATAAGGGTGTTGATAGAATAACTCCATCCGCAGCAACCGATAATCGAAGGGTGGTGCGGGTACAGGGTAGTCTGGAATAGCTGGGCATACTGGACCGGATGGGGGTTGGAAGAAGGATCCTGTAAAATGCCGGGGGGTATATTCGTCAAACTTCTGCTTAAAGGAAGGATTGGACATATGGGCAAAGCTGTGGGCATAGGGTGCTAGAATGCAAACAACTGCTTTATGGATGCTAATTCTGTGAATTTCCGCCATGGCTGCGAATAAATTGTCCACATAAGGCAGTACACGGCTAGCCATAACAAACTCAGCGCTATTGTCAGGGAGAGGAATCTCTTGGCAAATATCACAGACAATATCTACAACAGGACCCGCGATCCGATCGATCCCGAGATAACCTGCTTCCTTATTAGATCCACAGCCGATATCGATTTTCAAGGGGCTCACTCCTTTGGGATAAATCAGGCTCACACTATTGTATTAATACCGCTGTAGCCTGCATCCGACGGATGCCTAATAGAGGCTGGAAGTTATCTAAAATTACTTCATATGAAACTTTCATAGAGTGGTTAACGTTATAAGAGTATACTTATGAAGATGACTTTGAAAATAATCGCCACATAGAGGAGGCACTCAACATGAAAAAACAACGTTCATTACCCGCCATAGCAGCGATTGCTGCCTTAACATTTGCCTTAACCGCTTGCGGTGGGAATAATTCGGCACAGACTTCAGGAGAACCGACTGCAACACCTTCTCCAACTCCAACCGAGAGCGCAAGCACAGCTGAGCCTACAGAAGCTCCAAGCACTCCCGTACCTACTGAGAACCCAAGTACAGCCACACCAACCGAAAATCCGAGCACAGCTAAACCTAGTTCTACTCCAAAAGCTGAAGGAAAAACAATAAAAATGACGGCCGTTTATATCGGACAAATAGATAGTCATTCCGTTGAGATTGCGACAAAAGAAGGTCCAACCGCTTTTGAGATTTCAGCTGGAATGGAGAGTATACTTGATACTTTGAATTCAGATGATTCCGTAGTTATTGAATACGTGGAAAAAGCAGTGGAGGGCGATCCGTCCGTCAAGCAACGTGTGCTGACAAAGCTGGCTCTAGCAAAATAATTGAAGGTATTGATTTGTAAATAGAGGGTGTCTCAGCAATCATATAGTGGTTGCTGGGACACCCTCGTATTTTTTAAGCATAGTTCTTGCTCAAAACACTAAACTTTGTTTGATCGATCACAGTCCGCATACCTACACCATTATGGATTAGGAGCCACACTATTGGAACTAGCAGCACCACTAACGGAACTAGTAGCACCTATATTGGACTCAGCAGCCATTAAACGCAGCTTTTCCCTACATTTAATTCGCTATCGGACCCCATAGCAGTTATTTCTATGAAAATCGCTCAATATGATCCTTTTTCCATGCAATAGCGTCACTGGGGTCCGAAACTGTGCTCCAAAGGCGAAAAAAACGTAAATAACGTCATCTGAGTCCGTGAGCCGCGGATGAGGGATAGGATCCAGCATTATCGGACCCAGCAGCCCTTAAACGCAGCTTTTCCCCACTTTTGATTCGCTATCGGACCCCATCGCAGCTATTGCCATAAAAAGAGCCCAATAGGATCCTTTTTCGATGCAATAGCGTCACTGGGGTCCGAAACTATGCTCTAAAGGCGAAAAAAACGTAAATAACGTCATCTGAGTCCGTGAGCCGCGGATGAGGGATAGGATCCAGCATTATCGGAATTATCATCATCGGAATCAGTATTATCGGACCTAGCAGCCCTTAAACGCAGCTTTTATTCACATTTGGTTCGCTATCGGACCCCATCGCAGCTATTGCCATAAAAAGAGCCCAATAGGATCCTTTTTCCATGCAATAGCGTCACTGGGGTCCGAAACTGTGCTCCAAAGGCGAAAAAAACGTAAATAACGTCATCTGAGTCCGTGAGCCGCGGATGAAGATGAGGACTCCCCAATGCAGATTTTAGATTCATACATAAATAAAGGTATCCTCACAACCCGCTCAAAGTTGTTGGGATACCCTTTTTAATGAAGTTAGCATGTTTAAAAGAAGCTTAAAGCGTTCCAGCATTGACTAGGAAGGTTGTAATAAGCAGCATAAAGAGTAAGATAATAACACCATTGACTATCGTGCCAATAATGCCAAACACCTTGCGACGTTTCCGAATGGAAAGCCCAATGATGCCGATGACTACACCGATTACATTAAGAGCAGCCAGAATAATAACCGTTAATCCTAGAAGCATTATGAATTGCGAGGACTGGCTTAATAGTTCGGAATTCTCATTAACCAATGAAGAAGACTTCATTATAATAGAGATAAAGATGGCTGCATAGCCGATGATCGACACGAGACAGATAATGAACGAAGCAATACCAGGTCCAGAATGTTGAAGATCATGTTCTACTTTTTGATGCGTAGATGATAAATCAGCGCTTGGGTAATCCGGATGAGGGTTGGGATTTCCCACCTCTGCCGCAGGTACGTCTGATTTTGACAGAGAATTTAAGTCCATGGTTTGCACTCCTTGAGAGATTAGAATGAAAATGTTGTTAATATCCACTTTTTCATATTGATGCTAAAAAAGCAACCCCTGAATGAGGCAAAATAAAAAATGACTGCTGGAAATAGGAACTGGCATTACGTTATGATAGAATGAGTCTAAAATTAAGGGGGTGTAATCATTTGCAACGGAAATTTATGGCCTGGGGGGCTGTGCTAGCAATGCTGGCAGTAGGAATTGGTGCTTTCGGTGCCCATCTACTAAAACCAGTGATCAGTGAAGACTATATGAAGGTATATGAGACTGGTGTGCAGTATCACTTGGTACATGCGCTGGGGGTAATTCTCATCGCACTGGCTGTGGGCCAATGGGGCGAAAGTGCCCGATTGCGTTGGGCGGGCCGATTGTTAATTGCAGGTACCATTTTGTTCTCTGGCAGTTTGTATGTTCTGAGTATCTCCGGAATTAAGGTGCTAGGAGCGATTACACCTATCGGTGGGGTATGCTTTATAATTGGCTGGTTATGCCTTGCGATAGAGGGATTTTCACGTAAAAAGTCGTCTTAGTTGTTAAAAAAAAAGAAAGACCAATAAGCACCTGTTCCCCAAAGAGGGAGGGTGCTTATTGGCTTGTAACGCATGCGCTTACAGAAACTCGTCGATTTCATTTAGATTAAAGCTGTACACCTGCTTCTCATCCACATGGTAGACACTTATAGAGTTGGCTGCTTCATCAAAGTTTAAAATACGACAGGGCATGGACACTTGTTTCCCGTACCGGTTCGCTCGTAAACGTACCAATTGATTATTCTGAATATACTGACGAATCTTCCCGTATGCATCAGCTGGCGTCTCAATGGCCGTTTGCTGTGCAGGCGTTTCTGCCTGTTTTTTTATCGGTGTATCCAGCTGCTTCTTCGTAGATTTTGGAGGCAGCTTTAATGAAATGGGAGGAGCAGAGTTTTGATTCAAAGCTAGTTTAGCGGAGCGTAGCAAGCTGTCAATGGTTCTCCCTAATTCAAGACCGGAGTTAATGTTGAAATCTGTGATATGGTCATTATTGTTCAACATTTCGAGCAGAAATTGCAGTGCAAGCGGGTTGGTACGGGCATTAATCAGGATGTCGACGTTAAATAAATAATTGCCGTCTGTGCGTTGTAGTTTCTCGTCCATAAATCCCCCAGCTTTTCGTTTAGAACATCTCTGAATGGTTACAGGAATGTAATTAACTATAACATTAAACATGCAATATTCATATACCCAGGACTACTGGAATAGGGACTATTATACTGCATTTTATACTAGGCATAGGACTACCGTCAGCACACCCACAGGAAAATTAGCATACATATACAACGTGGATAGTGAAAAAAAGGAGGTGCTGCTATTGGTTACTATGGAGCCTATTACAGTAGGTGAACATACGCTGATCGGGGTAGAGGTTAAGCTTCCCAAAACTACACTGCTCTCCATCAGCACGAACCGAGGTTATATTATGTGCGGTGCACTGGATGTCGGTCTCCTCAATGAAACACTTAGTGATCGGCATATCATCGCAGCTCGTGCGGTGGGTGTACGGACGCTTGCCCAGCTTTTAGCTGCCCCGTTGGAGTCTGTAACGATAGAAGCAGAGAGTCTTGGCATCGTACCAGGTATGACGGGTGCGGAAGCGTTACTTCTTATGGTCTGACCGGAAAATTCAACAATTCCAAACAAACGGGGCTTAGGCCCTTTTTGTTTGTGTGCAAGTATTCACATTTAAGCATAATCGGGTGTGTCTTTGCTCATGCTAGTACAAATAAAGGTGTTATGGAAGGCTTCTCCTTGTTTCGTATTACAGGTAAAAGGGTAAATTAAGAATAGACAAGTTACTACCGGACGAAGGAAATAGTAACCGGTAAATATAATGGATAAGGTAGGGATCATCTCATGGCTAAAGCATCGAATAAAGTAAATACAACTTCACTGGAACAGATCATGAATCGTCAGGTTGCTAACTTAAATGTCCTGTACGTAAAAATTCATAACTTTCATTGGTATGTCAAAGGAGAACAGTTTTTCTCCCTTCATGTGAAATTTGAGGAATTATATAATGAAGTAACCCTTCACATGGATGAAGTAGCAGAACGCTTGCTAACCATCAAAGGCAGTCCGGCAGCAACATTGAAAGAATATTTGGAATTAGCTACAATTCAAGAAGCTACAGGTAAGGAAGATACACGGGGAATGGTTCAGTCTCTGATTGAAGACTTCGCCACCATCTCTGAAGAGCTGACAGAAGGCATCGAGCTTGCCGAAGAAACCAAGGATCAGCCAACCTCAGATATGTTCATTAAAATCCGTAGTGATCTGGAGAAACACCAATGGATGCTACGTTCGTTTCTTAGCTAATCATTAAGCAGTTTGAATAAGGCTTCCTGCGGGAAGTCTTATTTTTGCGTAGTCTTATGTTTAATGAAAATCTTCTCTGAGTCACAAGTGATTAGCTAAAGAGAAATTTGTAAAAAAACAAGGTTTGATATAAAATTAGTGAGAATCATTGATAATCATTGTGATTCAATTTATAATAATTATAATGTGATAGAAAATCTAATTGTGCTGGGAATCAGGATTATCCTGTTTCAATACAACTTTTGATTTCGCAAATCGATCAATGGAGGGAATAATATTATGGCAGCAGAATTTGTCATTGAGGGTCTTAAAGCGACGATTGAGGGGAAAGAAATTTTGAAGGGGATTAACCTTCAAATGAAAGGTGGCGAAATTCACGCCATCATGGGACCAAACGGTACAGGTAAAAGTACTTTGGCTTCGGCGCTAATGGGTCATCCTAAATACGAAGTAACTGATGGAACTGCAACTCTTGATGGTGAAGATCTTCTGGAGATGGCTGTTGATGAACGCGCACGTGCAGGTCTTTTCCTTGCAATGCAATATCCAAGCGAAATCTCTGGAGTAACTAACTCCGACTTCTTGCGTTCTGCCATTAATTCCCGTCGTGAAGAGGGAAGCGAAATCTCGTTGATTCGTTTTATTCGCCAAATGGAAGCAAAGATGAAAGAACTAGATATGAACCCTGAGTTTTTACACCGTTACTTGAACGAAGGCTTCTCCGGTGGTGAGAAGAAACGTAATGAAATTCTACAAATGATGATGCTGGATCCAAAAATCGTGATCTTGGACGAAATTGACTCCGGTCTTGATATTGATGCTTTGAAAATTGTAGCTGAAGGCGTAAACTCCATGCGGAGCGAAGAACGCGGCTTCTTAGTTATTACCCACTATCAACGTCTTTTGAACTACATCAAACCTGATTATGTTCACGTTATGATGCAAGGTAGAATCGTGAAATCCGGTGGTCCAGAGCTTGCACAGCGTCTGGAAGCAGAGGGTTATGAATGGATTAAAGAAGAACTCGGAATTGAAGATGAAACTGTAGGGCAAGAAGCGTAAGAAACGCCAGGAAGGAGGAGACCACTATGACGACACAGACCATTCTTCCGGTGGATGCCGAACGCTTGAGCGAATTATCGCACAGCAGCGGCGAACCGGGTTGGCTGAAAGAAAGCCGCTTGAAGGCACTAGAATTGGCAGCTACTCTGACACTGCCTAAATTAGAGAAGACACGGATTGATCGTTGGGATGTCAATAATTATGGTAGCTATAAAGCAAGTGCACCTTTTGCTTCGCTAAGTGATGCACCTGCATCTATTTCTTCCTTGATCAAGGATCAGGAGGAAGGCAGCCTGATTATTCAACGCAACTCTGGTGCAGTATATACACGTATCGCTCCTGAGCTTGCAGAACAGGGTGTTATTTTTACAGATCTACAGACAGCTGTTAAAGAACACGGAGATTTGGTTCAACGTTACTTGCATAAAGCCATTCAGCCAGACGAACATTCTATCGCAGCGCTTCATGCTGCATTGTGGAATGGTGGAGTATTCCTCTATGTTCCTAAGAATGTTGTTATTGAAACTCCGCTTCAAGCAGTGCTGTTAACGGATGATGCGGAAGCGACTTTTGTTCCACACATTCTGGTCGTAGCTGATACTAACAGTTCCGTAACCTATGTAGATAACTACGTATCGGATAAAGAAGAAGCTGGACTACACAATGGTGCGGTAGAGGTATTCGTGGGCGCTGGCGCTAAAGTTCGTTATGCCACAGTGCATCAGCTTGGTGTAGATACTACAGATGTAACTTATCGCCGGGCTGTTGTTGAGAATGACGGAGTCATCGAATGGATCGTTGGTGAGATGAACTACGGAGATACTGCGAGTGATACCAAGTCTGTGCTTAAAGGCAACGGTTCTAGCTCCGATGCTAAAGTAATTGCAGTAGGTACGGGATCACAGAAACTGAATTACACCACTCAAGCTCAGCATTTTGGCAAAAGCACACCAAGTGACATGATCACTCGTGCAGTTATGCGTGATTCTGCTACTTCTATCATCAACGGAATCACCAAGATTGAGAAAGGTGCTACTAGAGCGGACGGCCAGCAAACGGAAAAAGTATTGATGCTGAGTCCAAAAGCCCGTGGTGACGCCAATCCGATCCTGCTTATTGATGAAGATGATGTTACAGCCGGCCATGCCGCTTCCGTAGGTCAGGTCAATCACGAGCAAGTCTTTTACCTAATGTCCCGCGGAATTACACGGCATGATGCAGAGACTCTGATCATCTACGGCTTCTTGGCTCCTGTTGTGTCACAAATTCCACTGGAGGGACTGCGCAATCAGCTCCAATCTCTTGTGGAAAGGAAGTTAGTGCAATGATTAGCAACGCCATCCGGGAGCAATTTCCCATACTGAACCAAAATGTGAACGGACATCCACTGGTCTATCTGGACAGTGCTGCTACTTCACAGAAGCCTCGGAAAGTAATTGAGGCGGTCAAGTCGTATTATGAGTGGGATAACGCCAACGTACACCGTGGCGTCCATACTTTAGGCAGCCGAGCAACCGATGCCTACGAGGGAGCCCGGGAGAAGCTAGCTAAGTTTATTAACGCCCGCAGCACTAAAGAAATTATCTTTACACGCGGAACAACTACAGCCTTAAATCTTGTGGCCTCTTCTTACGGACCCTCTGCTGTGGGTGAAGGCGACGAAATCGTCATCACCTTAATGGAGCATCATAGTAATCTGATTCCATGGCAGCAGCTCGCTAAGAAGACAGGTGCTACATTAAAATATATACCGTTGCAACCTGATGGAACGGTTACGTTGGAAGCTGCCGAGCAGACGATTACGGATAAAACCAAAATCGTTGCTATCGCTTATGTATCCAACGTTATGGGAGTAACTCATCCTATTAAAGAGCTTGCGGCTATTGCTCATCGTCATGGTGCAGTAATTGTCGTAGATGGTGCACAAAGCACACCACATATGAAGGTCGATGTGCAGGATCTGGATTGTGATTTCTATGCACTATCTGGTCATAAAATGCTCGCACCAACCGGAATTGGCGCTTTGTATGGCAAGAGAGCACTTCTCGAAGCCATGGAGCCCGTCGAATTCGGTGGCGAGATGATCGATGATGTGGGTCTTTATGAATCCACATGGAAAGAACTGCCTTGGAAGTTTGAAGGCGGTACGCCGATCATAGCTGGTGCTGTTGGTCTAGGTGCAGCCATTGATTTTTTACAAGAAATCGGTTTGGATGAGATACACCGCCATGAGAAAGCTCTTGCAGCGTATGCAGAGCAACGTCTCTCGGAGATCGAGGGTCTGAACATTTATGGTCCTCGAAATCGTGAAGTCGGCGTTGTCACCTTTAATCTGGGTGACGTTCACCCGCATGATGTCGCTACAGTGCTAGATGCGGAAGGGATTGCCATCCGCGCCGGGCATCACTGCTGTCAGCCGCTGATGCGCTGGCTGGAAGCCAGCTCTACAGCACGTGCAAGCTTTTATCTGTATAATAACGAGCATGATGTAGATCGACTGGTGGACGCTTTAATCAAGACAAAGGAGTACTTCGGCTATGAACTTGGATGACTTATACAGACGCGTAATTATGGATCATTATAAAAGTCCTCGAAATCGCGGTTCATTTGAAGATGATGCTCTAAAAATTGAACTGAATAACCCAACCTGTGGTGACCGTATTACTCTTCAGCTTAAGGTAGAGGATGGAATCGTAAAGGATGCCCGTTATAATGGTGAAGGCTGTTCGATCAGTATGTCGTCGGCTTCGATGATGACTGAGGCGATCAAAGGACAAACGGTTGAACGTGCACTTGAACTAGCTGATAACTTCTCCTTACTGATGAAGGGTGAAGACGTGGATTTTGGAGATTACGAAGACATTGAAGCCCTTTCGGGTGTGAATAAATTCCCTGCGCGGATCAAATGCGCAACACTGGCTTGGAACGCACTTCGTAAAGGAATTGACGAAGAAGAGCAACATAAATAACAGTAGAACAAGGAGGCTGACACCATGGCTAAGAAAGCGCCTGATATGGAAGAATACCAGTACGGGTTCCGTGATGAGCATAAGTCGATATTCCAGTCTGGTAAAGGTTTGACGGCCGAAATTGTTAAAGAAATTTCAGCAATCAAAAATGAACCACAGTGGATGCTTGACTTCCGCTTGAAATCTTTGGAGCAGTTCCGTAAAATGCCAATGCCTACATGGGGCGGCAATATGGATGATTTGGACTTCGAGGATATTCAATACTATGTAAGACCTTCAGAGAAGCAAGGGAAGACTTGGGAAGAAGTTCCTTCCGAAATCAAAGAAACCTTTGATAAGCTGGGGATTCCGGAAGCGGAACAGAAGTTCCTCGCCGGCGTATCGGCACAATATGAATCTGAGGTAGTCTATCACAGCATGCAGAAGAGCCTTGAAGATCAAGGGGTTATTTTTACAGATACCGACACTGCATTGCGTGAGCACCCAGAGCTTCTGAAAAAATATTTCGGGACGATCATCCCTCCAACCGATAATAAGTTTGCCGCACTTAACAGTGCAGTTTGGTCAGGCGGCAGCTTCATCTATGTTCCTAAAGGTGTGAAATGTGAAGTTCCTTTGCAGGCTTACTTCCGTATTAACTCTGAGAACATGGGACAATTCGAACGTACTTTGATCCTTGCTGATGAAGACAGCTTCGTGCACTACGTAGAAGGATGTACTGCTCCAATCTATAGCACGAACTCTCTGCACAGTGCGGTTGTTGAAATCTTGTGTATGAAGAACGCTCGCGTTCGTTATACCACAATCCAGAACTGGGCTCCAAACATCTACAACCTCGTTACGAAACGTGCGGTTGCAGAAGAGAATGCTACTATGGAATGGGTCGATGGTAACATCGGTTCCAAGCTGACCATGAAATACCCTGCGGTTGTTCTTAAAGGCCGTGGTGCTAAAGGTTCAGTACTATCCATCGCGGTAGCAGGTAAAGACCAGCATCAGGATGCGGGTGCCAAGATGATCCATTTGGCTCCAGATACAACATCCACCATTGTATCGAAATCCATCAGTAAACATGGCGGTAAAGTAACTTACCGTGGTCTAGCTTCCTTCGGCCGTCAAGCAGAAGGTGCGAAATCGAACATTAAATGTGATACGCTGATTTTGGATAATGAGTCCACTTCGGATACTATTCCTTACAATGAAATCATGAACGATAACATCGTTCTTGAGCATGAAGCAACCGTGTCTAAAGTTTCTGAGGAGCAACTGTTCTACCTGATGAGCCGTGGCCTCACAGAAGCAGAAGCGACTCAAATGATCATCATGGGCTTCATCGAGCCGTTCACAAAAGAACTGCCGATGGAATATGCGGTCGAAATGAACCGTCTGATCAAGTTCGAAATGGAAGGTTCAATCGGTTAATAAGAGCGCTTATGAATGGAGGCCCGTCCTCCTAACACTTATATATTTCTTCAAAGCATCCGTAGATATTTTTCTGCGGATGCTTTTTTATTGGCACAATTGAAAAAATCCCCGAATGCTCCGGGGACACACCTTTAATATTTTTTATTATCCATTTCCGGCAACGGCAATTCCACTGAAGGATCTGGCTCCCAGAGATGCCGTTCTAATCGCTGATGCTACAATGGTGTATTGGATCTGGCCGGTAAGCACATCGGTTGAAGGCGGATAGTCGACAGCGGTGATTCCAACCATTTCATATTGGGTCGTTGTATTATTAATGTTTCCGGGGTAGGTTGTACTAAAAATTAATATATTATTGCGGTAAATACTAAAAGTAACATCATTCTGAACTATAATGCTGACATCAACACTAAGTCTGGCAAAAGCATTCAATGTGACTCTCACTAAGCCTGCATTTGCAGGTGTAACATTTACTGTCTGAAGTCCAATGTCACCGAAAATTGCACTTGAACGAACTAAATTAAGACTTTGTGCATCCATAGTGCTGCCCTGTGAAATTCGCATATCAAGAAACTGTATACTCATCCTATTCACCTAACCTCTCATTGTAGATTTTATATTTTATGAGAGAAAAAATAGAATGGTGTGTAAGATACAAACAGATAGCGGGTTGATTATATGAAACGCTGCTGAAACCCAATTATAAACAGAACCCCCGCCAATCACTTGGCGGGGGTTCTTATATGGTATAGGTTACTATTTTGCCAGATCATTCACTTCTTTACTAAAAGCCTCTGAATATTGATTAAATTTACCTGCATCAAGTTTTAAGCTGTTATCGTTTGCTTTTGGAGGTGTCTCCTGGATCTGTTTATATAAAAGATCAATTTCTGGGGAAAGCTTGGCCCATATTTTTTTTATAGAATCATACTTAATATCTAACTCGTTCATATATGTATCGTATTCTTTTTTCTCTTCCATGGCTTTGCCAAGCTGTTCGATCGTAAAGTCAATGTCCATGCTCGCTCCTGTACTGCTTGTACCACTTCTAGTGTATGAGATAACATCTACAAACCCCACATTCCAAATGTCAGCAATAACAAAATTGCTTATTTCTCTTAGCATTTTTTCAGGTGAGGGTGCTGTATCAGTTTTTGAGGAGATTTCCCCGAAATTAAACAAGTTTTTAGATTCGTTGATCGCTGTGTTTGCGTCCGTAGGGTTATTGTTATTTGTATTGCTACACCCTGAAAGAAGGATAATGGCGATAATACAAGATAAAACAAGCTGCTTTTTCAATAAAGTTCCCCTCCATAATATAAGTAAAAAGTGTTGTATTACTATATTACGGTAAATTGTGGTAAAAGTTTTACATCTGAAGCAAATTTAAGACGGCGAAAAAGTGAACTCTTCGTATCCCGGAATAAATTCCAATAATTATGCAAAAAACCGAATAAAGGTCCTCCTAATATTACACGATGATTACAATAATCATGTAGATTCTTAATTCATCAGGATTAAGGAGGAAACACGAGCATTTTAAGATAACGAGGGTCCTTTATATCATGTAGATGCTGCTTTTTTCCGAAATAACCGCAAAAACGCGCAATTCTCCCCTTTGCCGCATTAAATTATGGATGATACACTGCTTAAAGTCACTAAATTGTAAGCGCTAAAAAAAGCTAGCTTACGATGTAACATTTGCTTTATACAAAAAATTGCTTACTAAGTAAGCCTTAAGGAGGAGAGATATGGATGTTCTCAGGCAACTGCGCGGTTATTATCGGGAGAAGCTGCATTTTCTGATTCTTTCGATTATATGTTTGGCCGCTGCAACTGCAGTGGGGCTGATTACCCCCAATTTGTTAAGAAAGCTGATCGATGAAGTTATTGTGCCACTTAAGTTTACAGAGGTGCCAGTGCTCGCATTGAGCGTGTTAGCTGTAGTAATAGTAAAAGCATGCCTGCAGTTTGCACATGGATTTTTTGGAGGACGGCTAGGTAACTTTCTTGCATACCGGCTGCGTAATGCTTGTTATGAGAAGCTGCAATTCCTATCTTTCCGTTATTATGATACCGCGAAAACGGGAGATTTGATGTCCCGGCTAACCGGAGATTTGGAAGCGATTCGTAACTTTATCGGTTTCGGTTTTGCTCAGCTGCTGAATGTCTTTTTTATGGTCATTTTTGGTTCGATTATGATGTTCTCACTCAATTGGCAGCTTACTCTAGTAACTTTGATTACGATGCCCATCCTGGCGTTTATTGCGCTAAAATTCGAGTCTAAGATTCACCCGGCCTTTCAAGAGATGCGTCTTGCACTCAGTTCTCTGACAACGGCTGTACAGGAGAATATCACGGGTGTGCGCACCGTCAAATCATTTGCGAGAGAGGCTCATGAAGTAGAAAAATTCTCACACCGCAACGAACGTTATAAGAATAACCAGATTTTTGCCGCTGAGCTCTGGAGTAAGTTTTTTCCGGCGATGGAGTTTTTAGCATCGATCAGTGCAGCTATTCTGCTTGGAGTAGGCGGAACGTTAGTTATTAAGGGGAAAATGTCACTAGGCGAACTGGTTGCTTTTTTCAGCTTAATTTGGTACATCATTGGACCGATTTGGGGTCTTGGATTCCATATTAATAACTATACACAGTCCAAAGCATCGGGAGAACGTGTATTGGAAGTACTTAATCAGAATATTGATGTGAAGGATAAAGAGAACGCCCGTGAACTGGTACCTTCTGAGGTTAAAGGAGATGTAGCGTTTAATCACGTCACATTTGCTTATGGGAACAAAATGCCTGCGGTTACAGACATTGATTTTGAGGCCAAATCTGGTGCGGTTATAGGGTTCCTTGGAGGTACGGGCTCTGGTAAATCGACCATTACACAGCTGATGATGCGTGCTTATGACGTTAATGAAGGCAGCATCACACTGGATGGGATGGACATCAGAGAATACAATGTTCGCAGCTTGCGTTCACAGATCGCGACGGTCTTTCAGGAGACCTTCCTGTTCTCCTCCTCAATTCGCAACAACATCTCCTATGGGTTGAAGAATGTAAGCATGGAAGAAATTATCCGAGCTGCACAACTTGCCAAAGCCCATGATTTCATCATGGAGATGGAAGACGGTTATGACACTGTGGTGGGTGAGCGCGGAATGGGTCTTTCCGGTGGACAAAAGCAACGGATTGCCATCGCTAGAGCCCTGCTTAAGAATCCGCGGATTCTTATCCTCGATGATGCGACCAGCGCTGTCGATATGGAGACGGAGCACGAGATTCAAGCCGGATTCCAAGAGGTCATGAAGGGGCGCACTACACTTATTATTGCCCATCGGATCTCCTCCTTGCGCCATGCGGATCAAATTATCGTCATGAACGAAGGTCATGTACAGCAGCGTGGTACCCATAAAGAGCTAATTGAAGTGCCGGGTCCTTATCAGGATGTATACCGGATACAGTATGCTGATTATCTGGCCAGAGCGACCGGAAGAGGGGAGGAGGGAGGCATATGAAACTTGAAGCCAAACCAATGACCGCTACGGGAGCAAAAAATAAAGCAGCCGAGCAGCAAGAACTGGATGAACGTTTTGTATATAAAGATGATGATGTCATCGATAAGGCTTTTGACTGGAAGCAATTCACCAGACTGTTCGGGTACATGAAGCCTTATGCAAAGCAGATGCTTCCATTGGTGTCCATCATGATGATTCTGGGAACCATCACGAAGTTGACCGTCCCGTTCCTAACAAGTTTAGCCATTGACCGTGCAATTGCGCCAAAGGTGGGGAATCCCAGCTTATCACTGCTTTATTCGCTTACAGCAGGGGTAATCGTCTTATATCTGATTCAATGGATTGCGGGAGTGTACCGGATTAAATACACGAACATCATAGGCCAAAGAGTGATTTATGATTTGCGCTCAGATTTGTTCAAGCATATTCAGAAGCTCTCCTTTAACTTCTTTGATAAACGTCCGGCAGGCTCGGTATTAGTACGGGTAACCAATGATATCAACTCTCTGCAGGATCTGTTCACAAACGGGGTTGTCAATCTGATGATTGACTGCGTGCAGCTTATGGGGATTACCATTATTCTGCTAGTGATTAACTGGAAGCTAGGTCTTGCAGTAATGGTTACGGTTCCGATTATGTTCTTTGTTTCAACTAAGCTGCGCCAAAAGATTCGGATCGCTTGGCAGGATGTGCGGATGAAGAACTCCAGAATTAATTCTCATTTAAATGAATCGATTCAGGGAATCAGAGTCACACAAGCCTACACCCAAGAACAAGAAAATATGAATTATTTCGATGTTATGAATACCGACAGCAAAAAATCCTGGAACAAAGCCTCTGCGATGAACCAGGCGTTCGGTCCGATTATTGAGGTCACAGGTGGTTTTGGAACAATGATCCTCTTTTGGCTGGGGGCTTATCTGATCCAATCTGGAGAACTCACAGTAGGTATGCTGGTAGCATTCAGTTCTTATGTCAGCAACTTCTGGGATCCGATTAATCGCCTTGGGCAGATGTACAATCAGCTGCTTGTGGCAATGGCTTCCTCGGAACGGATCTTTGAATATTTGGATGAGCAACCGGCGGTGCAAGATAATCCTGGTGCTAAGCCAATGGGAACGATTCGTGGGGATATTAACTTTGAAAAGGTCATTTTTGAATATGAAAAAGGCCGGGCTGCACTAAAAGGTATTGATCTGGATGTAAAAGCAGGACAGTCGATCGCGCTCGTAGGTCATACAGGTTCTGGTAAAAGTACGATCATTAACCTGATTGGCCGGTTCTATGATATTAAGAGCGGCCGAATCACGATAGACGGTGAAGATATCCGCGGGGTTACATTAGACAGCCTGCGAAGGCAGATCGGAATCGTGCTGCAAGATACCTTTATTTTCTCGGGAACGATTCGGGATAATATCCGTTTTGGCCGTCTGGAGGCTACAGATGAAGAAGTGGAAAATGCCGCAAAAGCCGTGGATGCCCATGACTTTATCATGAAGCTGCCCGGAGGGTATGAGACTGAGGTGGAAGAGCGCGGCAGCGCATTGTCGATGGGACAACGTCAGCTGCTCTCCTTCGCCCGGGCGCTTTTGGCAAATCCGCGGATACTAATCCTGGATGAGGCAACTGCCAGCATTGATACGGAGACGGAGCTGAAGATCCAGGAGGCACTCAAAATCCTGCTTCAAGGCCGAACCTCCTTTATCGTAGCGCACAGACTCTCTACCATCCGTCATGCGGATAAAATAGTCGTCCTCGATCACGGAGAGATTAAAGAAGAAGGAAACCATCATGAGTTGACATCCCGTGATGGGGTATACAACGGTCTGATCGAAGCGCAATTCCGTTTCCTATAGACCGACAGAACGGAACATAGCGGAACAGAACATAACACAACATAACACAACAAAACAGAACAGAACAGAACAGAACAGAACAGAACAGAACAGAACAGAACAGAACAGAACAGAACAGAACAGAACAGAACAGAACAGTACAGAACAACAGCTCATTCCCGTTGCTTAGGCAACTGCGGGGTGGGCTGTTTTTTATAGGGATATAGTGATTAAGGTGGTCGGGGCTTGGTGGATCAGAGTAGAGTGGAATATGGCAGAGGTATTACGGAACAAGGCAACCGAAGAACGGAAGAACAGCAGAACGGAAGAATGAAAGAATGGAAGAACGGAAGAACGGAAGAACGGAAGAACAGCAGAACGGCAGAATGGCAGAACAGCAGAACATAATGCAGCAGGGTAAGATTTCTATGATTCAGTTACTTGGGGCGTTTGGATACCCTGCCCGTCACATGCAGCTCAAACATTTGTGCACAAATATCTTGATGCCATTGTAGATCAGCTGTCTGTTCCGCTAATAGGATTTCATTTTGTAATCGGGCCATCTCATAGCAGTAGGTAGCGTTAATTTGCAGGCACTGCTGTTGCTCCGTTTCCTCAGCAGCAGTAAGCTGCCGTCTACGGCTCAGGGTGAACAACTCGGCAAGGCGTTCATGGACAGGAAGCATGCTTTTTTCCTCCTATAGCAATTTAAAACCACATATTAGTCTCGCCATTAGAAGAGGAATTCAAACGTTACGTCAGATAATTAAATTGAGGGGCATTACTATGTTGAGGGTAGGAGGAACTATCTTCGAAGTCAGAAGGAAACAATAGAGGTGAGAGAGGTGAGAGAGGTGAAAATCGAGGAATGTTTAGGAGTAATCTGGAAACCAATCTTTAGTTGCAGTTTGTACAATAGAAACCATCATTCTCGTTATAAAAATACTGTTAATTGCACTTTGTGCAGCTATTTTCGAGAAATGTGCTTATAAAGAGCATTTTCCTTAATTCTAGTTGCACAAAGTACAACTAAATCAGAATTTGGCTTGCTAGACGTGGATTTAGTTGCACAAAGTACAACTAAATCAGAAGTCAGCCTGGTAGACGTGGATTCTGTTGCACAAAATATAACAAAATCAGAAATCGGCTCGCTAGACGTGGATTTAGTTGCACAAAGTACAACTAAATCACAATTCAGCTCGGTAGACGTGGATTCTGTTGCACAAAATACAACTGAAAAATCCCCCGTAGTTAAACCGGGGGATTTAGTGTACAAACAGCAGCTCTGAACCTTCTGCTAAGCAACGCAGGACCTCAAGAAACGCCCTAGTCCATGTAGATTTCCACAATCGTAACGTTACGTTCGCGGGCTAGATCGACAAATAATCCATCGATCTTTACCAGCGGACGGAAAATATCAACTGGATTGTTCATGATAATCACACCTGTATCCCCCGTGTTCAGTAATACTCGCTTGCCGATAAAGTTGGGCATTAAATGTTGTATAAAGGCTTGAACCGTTCTGCCGTTCAGCTTACCAAAGCTGAGGTCATTTAGTTCACGTAGGACAGAAATAAGCTCTTGCTTGGACTGATAGACGCGTTTGGAAGTCATCGCACTATAGATGTCAGCTACAGCAGCAATTTGCGCATAAGGATGAATCTCGGATTTGGTTAGATTATTAGGATAGCCAGAGCCGTCCTCACGTTCATGATGCTGTAGGGCTGCCAAAGCTGTATGTGAGTCATCCATCGAATTGCGGATAATTTCGTAGCCGTACTTAGTATGTAGTTTAACTTCTTCGAATTCTTCCGCGGTTAATTTTCCAGGCTTATTTAATAGAGCAGGTGAGATTCTACATTTTCCAATATCAATTAAATATCCAGCTCGTCCAATCTCATAGCATTCTTGTTTGGAATACCCAAGCCAGATTGCAATATAATAAGAGAGCATACCTACCTGCAAAGAGTGGTTGTAGGTATAATTATCTTCGCGATCGAGCAGAAGCAGCAGGGAGACTACATCCTTTTGCTTGTCCAACGATTGAAGCGAAGGCTGAAGAATGTCGTTAACCACGGATTGGTTAAAGCTTCCTTTTAATAGTGCTTCCATATAAAGATTCTCAAAGCCGTCAATCATGGTATCAAAACTAGTGGTCACCGTCTGAATAATTGAAGGTCTGCTTAATGGGGCAGGTTCTTCCACTAACGTCTGGATATCAACATAATCAACTCCATGCTGCATCAGCTTGGCGATATCATCTATCTGGAGCAGCGATCCCTTTGGTAATACATGCAGACCTCTTGAACTATAAGCGTCTGAGTTGAGGTGATTACCAGGTTTTAGATCCGAGACGTGTACTCTCAATGCCTATGCCACCTTTTATCCGATTTTATCCAGAATATCAACAAAGTGCAGATTTTTCAATGAAAAAGGAGTGAAGATTAATTGTGGAGGGAATCGGCAGCCTTTTGTTCAGAGCCTACCCAGTGCTGGCCTGATTCATTGATGTCTTTTTTCCAGATAGGGACGGTCTGTTTCAGCAGTTCAATGGCCAGACGACTAGCCTCGTAACAGGTATCGCGATGAGGGGTGGAGACAGCAATGATAACGCTTGCTTCCTTAAGACCAACAAGCCCAATGCGGTGGGAAATCGCGCAGCGTGCATTCCAGCGATTCTGTACCTCATCACCAATTTCTTTCAGCTTATTTAAGGCCATAGGAATATAGGCTTCATAGTCTAATGCTGTTGTGCGTTGTTCTCCGGTCATTTCGCGTGTAGTTCCTACAAATAATAGGGATGCTCCATGATTGGCATCGAGGACGGCATCCAGAAGCTTCTCAGCATTTAATGGCAGATCCGTTATGCTATAGAGGCCGTCAGGAGTGCTCTCATATAAAGAACCATTCTCTCCCCCGGAAACGGGAGGGATTAATGCAACTTCGGCAGACTCGGTGATGAGGGCTTCATCAGGTGCATATTCCCGGTCAATAGCGACCAAAGAAGTTCCAATTAGGGATGCTGCATCCGGATAAGAGGTTGAAAGGAGTTCTTTTAACTTCCCAGCGGTTAAGGGATTCTCCGTCGCATGAAAGGTCAGAGAAGATGAACCGATAATCTCAGCCAAACCCGCGAACAGGCGGATTGTGATATGCATACTTATTCACCTCTGAAATATGTTGTAATGTCTACAATATACCATAATGAGCCTGAAAATGTTATGCTAGGCTCTATAAGATCATGCATCGGCTGCTTCATTAAAGAGCGGCTCAACAGGTAGGAGGAATGTTGCTAATGGGGCATGTGCCGCAAAGACTGACCATACTTCATACCAATGATATACATAGCCATTTCGAAATGGTGAGTCCATTGGCAGCAGAAATCGGGAGACAAAGAGCTGCAGCGGGAGAAGCGCCTGTGCTGCTGCTGGATATTGGCGATCATATGGATCGTGCAGCCGTCGAGACAGAAGGAACTATGGGTCAGGCTAACATTGATGTACTTAATTTAACAGGATATGATGCTGTAACCATCGGTAATAATGAGGGGTTAACATTCTCACAGGAGATGTTATCCTCTATTTTCTCCGGGTTACAGTGTCCAGTGGTATGCTGTAATTTTGTGGAGACTGCAACAGGGGAACCTCCCCACTGGATGAAGCGTCATGCCATCTTGGAGAAGGACGGAATCAGAATAGGAGTGACTGGAGCGACAGCGGCATTTACTTCGTTTTATTCCTTGCTGGGCTGGGATGCTCTGGATCCCGAGACAACCCTTCGGGAACAATGCCTTCTTCTAGCTCCTCAGGTGGACATTCTAATCATCCTTTCTCATTTGGGGCTTCCCGCAGATCGAATTCTGGCAGAGCGGCTGGAAGGTGTGCATGCTATTCTAGGTGGACATACACATCATATGCTGGAAGAACCGCTCATGATTAACGGAACAGCTGTATGTGGAGCCGGGAAATTCGGGCGTTACCTCGGGCGGCTTCAATTTGAGCGGAGAGAGGGACAACCTGGATTTAGCCTGGTGGCGGGTGAATGTATTCCGATTGACCCAGGACTGAAGGAAGAGATTGTAGGTCCTGCCGCTACTATTCATTTGGAGCGTGGTCGTGAGGCTCTTCAGCAGACCGTTGCGATCACAGATCGTGAGCTTCCTTTGAATTTGCAGGGAGAATCCCCTTTCGGCAATCTTTTAGCCCAAGCTGTACGTAGATTTACAGGCACTAGTTTGTCGATAGTTAACACAGGCCAGCTTCTAGGACCTTTGCCTGAAGGGGAGGTTACAGCGGGAATGCTGCACGCCCTATGTCCTTCTCCCATTAACACCTGCGTAATCAAGCTGAAAGGCCTAGATATTCGCATAGCTTTGGAGCAGAGTCTTACTGAAGAATTTTATAATAAGGTGATTTTTGGGTATGGCTTTCGCGGGGATTATCTGGGCAGCTTAGCAGTAGATGGGATAAAAATCTTGTACGATCCGCAGAAGATACCGTATGATAACAATATTGCAGTTTTTGTCGAAGGAAACCCGCTGGAGGATGATAAAGAGTATAATGTTGGTACGCTGGACATGTTTACTTTCCGTGCAGGCTATGAGACGATCGCCAATGGGAAGGATCCTGTATTTTTGCTGCCTCATTTTTTACGCGACCTGCTTGGGATGGAATTGCAGCGTCCGGACAGTCTTGATGAATGCATGCTCACTCGGTGGGAGATCAAGTCTGAGTAAACCTGCAGCTCACAAGATATACTTTTTGATTCCATTTAAACAGTGCTAGATTCCCGAAAAATAGGAGGAGATTATGGACACGATTACAGCTATTATTTTAGCAATTGTCGAAGGGATCACTGAATTTATTCCTGTTTCTTCTACAGGACACATGATCTTGACCTCGAAGCTTCTGGGCTTTGATGAGCAGGATTCGATTATGAAGACTTATGAAATCGTTATTCAGCTAGGGGCAATATTGGCGATTGCGCTTGTTTACCGCGAGCGTGTGCTTAATTTGCTGGGCATTGGGCGTAAGAACTCAGGAAGAGGCGGTGTGATGCCGGCGTCTCGTTTGAACTTAATCCATGTAATACTTGGGATTGCCCCAGCACTAGCTGTGGCATTTTTTGCCCGCGATTTTATAAAAAGTCTCTTTGGAGCCACGACTGTTCTTTGGGCGCTTGTCGCCGGCGGGATTCTAATGATTATCGCAGAATGGGTAAACAGACGCAAAATTAGAATTACAGCGCATGAGCTGGACGATCTTTCTTACGGACAGGCGCTGGCTATCGGGATGTATCAGATTATTTCAGTGCTGTGGCCAGGATTTTCCCGTTCGGGATCTACGATCTCCGGAGGGATGTTAAGTGGGGTTAGTTATAAAGCGTCTGCGGATTTCTCCTTCCTTATAGCCATTCCTATTATGTGTGCGGCTTCCGGATATGAAATGTTGGATTCTTATAAGAACTTCACTAGTGAGACGATTGGCTATTTTGTAATTGGATTTCTGATTTCTTTTGTAGTGGCTTATGTAGTGGTTATTTTGTTTATGAAATTGATTCAAAAGATTAGATTGACGCATTTCGCGATCTACAGATTTATTCTTGCTGCTATATTCTGGTTGTTTATTATGCGTTAATGCCCATAGGCAAAGACCTAGACACACCCGATGTTCTTCATGGTGCACCTGTCTGATCTCTACATAAACGGTATAGACAAAGCGTGTGACCCAAGGATTTCAAAACAGAATAGCATTTTACCGTTAAAGGCAGGAGTGAGCTAAGTGCGTTTAGTATCCGTGAATCAGCTTCAAGCAGGCATGAAATTAGGTAAAAAAATATATAATGATGAAGGTCTAACTCTCCTCGCGGATGGGGTGGAGCTTACTGATGCATTGATCAAAAGGCTTTCAAGAATTGACATCGGTTATATTTACATAGAGGACTCTGTCACGGACGATGTTGAAATTATAGGTATGCTTCAAGATGAGACACGTAATCAGGCACTGAAGGTGATTCGTAATCAGTTTCAGCAAATGACAGGCGCTTCAGGAATAAGTAAGGGATTCTACCATCTGGATAAAAAATTCTCAAAGATCATGGATAGCATCCTGGATGATTTGTCTTTACAAGAAGATCCGATGATCATGCTGCTTGATATGCACACCGCTGATAACTACTTGTACGTCCATTCCCTGAATGTCTGCTTGTACACTTTGGTGCTTGGCATTGCGCATGGGTACAGCAAAGAGGAGCTTCGAGTGATTGGTCTGGGTGCGCTGCTGCATGATATTGGCAAGACCCAAGTCCCGATAAAAATCATTCAAAAACCCGGTAAGCTCAGTGAAGATGAATTTCGCCATATGCAGGCACACACCGAGATCGGGTATCAGATTCTCAAGGAAGAACCGAATATCCCGCTGCTCGCGGCTCATTGTGCGCTTCAGCATCATGAACGCATTGACGGATCCGGATATCCGCGGGGATTAAAAGGGCCTCAAATTCATGAATATGCCAAATGGTTGGGCGTGGCTGATTCCTACGATGCCATGACCTCCAACCGGGTCTACAAAAAGGCTATGCTGCCACATCAAGCCGTTGAGGCGCTTTATGTAGGTTCTGGTACATTGTATGAGCAGAAGCAGCTAGAGTTATTTAGAGATCGTGTGGCTATCTATCCTCTTGGTCTTACGGTGAAGCTCAGTACGGGTGAAAGTGGAGTTGTTGTCAAAATAGACCCAAGTACGCCTCACAGACCGATTGTACGTGTGCTTACAGGGCCTGAAGGAGAGAAAGTCGTACCGTTCGAAAGGGATCTAGGAAAAGCCCTCTCCGTTGTTATCGTTGACGTCGCAGATCAAGGCGATTCTGTGGGAACGCCAAAATATTTATCATAGCAGCGAAGAGAGAAGATTAGGCTTGTCCGCATAACTCGCGGAAGCCTATTTTTCGTCTCGCTGCTATTATTTTTTACAGTGAAAAAGCTTGTAAGGTCAGTCTGAAAGACATCCGAAGTGCAGTTTTTCTGACTAACGTGGTATGATATAGGATAAGACACCGTTCAATCTTCATGATTATGGGTTAATAATAGGAATAAGATTTAAAGGAGCTAGTACAAATGAATGTTTTAAGACCATTAACATCTTCACCGAAGGAGCTGTCGCCAAGCTACGATCCGTGGGATCCCATTACTTCTTTACGTAAGCATGGACGCCATGTGCTAACGAGTGTGGAATTCACAGTAACCAATTTATGTAATATGCGGTGTGAACACTGTGCGGTAGGTGATAGTTTAACCTCTAGAGAAGGGGATATGCTGCCGCTTAAAAATATGTTGGACCGTTTAGATGAAGTAGAGCATCTGGAGACGATTAGTATTACCGGCGGAGAGCCTATGTTCTTGGCTGGAACGGTGGATAATATCATAGTGCCGCTCTTAAAGTATGCCAAAGAGCGGGGGATTAGATCGCAAATTAATTCTAATCTGACGATGCCGTATGCTCGATATGAAAAGCTGCTTCCGTATTTGGACGTTATGCATATTTCTTTTAATTATGTGAACGGAGACGATTTTCATGAAGTTGGTTTTGCCAACAGCGGGCATGCAGTTTCAAAAGAAAGTGCATATCGGTTATATAATGCAATGATTGAGAATTCTCGACGGCTAAGTGAGGATGGTATGCTAATTTCTGCGGAAACTATGATTAATTACCGTACACATACTAAGCTGCCTGAAATTCATAAGTTGATTCTCGATATGGGCGCCAAACGGCATGAGGTACATCCTATGTACAACTCCAGTTTTGCTTCGGCTTTGCCAGTGTTGTCCTTGAATGAAATGCGGACGGCAATCCATAAACTACTGGATACCCGTGATCCGGAGATTTGGATGCTGTTTGGGACCCTTCCGTTTTTTGCTTGCAGCTTCCTGGAAGAAGATCAGAAGCTGATAAGCAGAATGCGCGGCGAGAAGAATGTTACCCTTCGCAATGATCCGGATGGCCGGAACCGAGTGAACGTAAACATGTTTACTGGCGATGTTTTTGTTACAGATTTCGCTGATATCGCAGCCTTTGGCAACATCGAGAACCAAAAGCTGGATGATATATTTATCGATTGGCAGACTAAACACCCGCTGAACCAAAAGGTGAACTGCCACTGCGATGCAGCAGGCTGCTGCGGACCTAATCTGTTAGTGGCTGATATGTATTATCCGGAAGTTGACTTCAAAACTAGAAAAGCGATCAATCTGTAGAAATGAGGCGTTGTTAAGTGGTGCATACGGAATTTGAAGTAGGGAGATTATTGCTTAATCTTTTGCTGGTTCTGGTGCTCGTATTATTGAACGGTATTTTTGTAGCAGCGGAATTTTCATTAGTTAAGGTCAGGCAGTCCCGCCTGACCCAACTTGTCAGTGAAGGTAATAAAATGGCTGGATATGCTCTGAAAGTAAATAAGAGACTGGATTCCTATTTATCCGCCACTCAGTTTGGGATAACACTTGCGTCGCTGGGCTTAGGTTGGGTTGGAGAGCCCGCGATTTCTGAGCTGTTGGTCGAACCTTTAATGTACCAGATGGGGATCACCGATCATACCCTGATTTCTACCGTATCTGTGATTATTGGATTTTCGATCATTACATTTTTACATATTGTACTTGGGGAGCTTGCTCCTAAATCGCTCGCGATTCAAAGAACAGAAGGTTCGGCACTGTTGTTATCTGCACCCCTGATGTTCTTCTATAATGTGTTCATGCCTTTTATCTGGGTGCTGAACGCTTCAGCCAACGCGTTGCTTCGGTTAGTCGGTGTGGAGCCTGCAAACGAAAGTGAAGCAGCACACTCGGAAGAGGAAATACGTATTCTGATGAATCAGAGCGCCAAGAGTGGTGTCATTGACAAAGATGAAATGAAACTAATGGATAATATCTTTGAATTCTCAGATCTGCTTGCACGTGAAGTCATGCTGCCTCGTACAGATATGGATGTGCTTTACAGCAATCTTTCGTTAGAAGAAAATATGAAGATTATTACCGAAACGAGACATTCGCGTTATCCGGTTGCTCTGGAAGATAAGGACCGTATTATCGGTTTTATTCATATTACCGACCTGTTGTTTGCTCCACCGGAGCAACAGAATGATCTTACAACTCTGGTTCGGCCTATCCTTAACGTTCCGGAATCGATGGAAATCAGCCATACTCTTCGTTTTATGCAGAAGAATAAGGCTCAGCTGACGTTAGTTGTCGATGAATATGGCGGCACGGCAGGTTTGCTGACAGCAGAAGAGATTCTGGAAGAAATCGTAGGCGATCTGCATGACGAGTTCGAAGATGAGCGTCCAAGTGTGGAACATAACGGGGAGTACATCTCTGTTGAGGGCCGGATGCTGATTGAGGATGTCAACGATCTTACGGGTGTTGTGATTGAAGACGATGAGGTGGATTCCATCGGCGGCTGGTTGTTTAAGGAGCTGGAGGGTAATCCAACCAAAGGAAAACGTGTCAAAGTAGAAGATGTTATTTTTGAAGTCGAGGAATCGACAAGATTGCGTATCACTAGAATTAATATCCACCGGGAACCACGTGTCGAGGACGAAGAAACCTCATCAGAACCCAATGAGGATAAAGAATAACCTATTAAAAATTATAACGTATTGTTCCGGTTGATCAGGGATATAATGAACTCCTCCTGCAAGAGCTGTATGGCTCATGAAAGGGGGAGTTTTTTGTGGACACATAAAGGACATAACGCTCGTCTATGCTAATGTTTATTAATTGTTTGAAAGCGGGGTCTAGATTGAAAAAGAAACTTCTTCTCGTTGAGGATGAAATTCGTATTCGTGAACTGGTATCTGATTATTTCTTACAGAATGATTGGGAGGTACTTGAGGCGGATAATGGAAGAGATGCATTGGTTTGGTTTGATTCACTGCTGCCGGATCTGCTGATTTTGGATATCATGATGCCTGCTATGAATGGATTTGAAGTGTGCCGTGAAGTTCGTGAAAAATCAGCGGTACCCATCATTTTGTTAACAGCCAAGTCCACAGATGACGACAAAATCTACGGTTTTGAATTAGGAGCCGATGATTATGTTACAAAACCATTTAGTCCAAAGGTACTAGTAGCCCGGGCAAATGCACTTATGAAACGGGTTGAAGGCACTCATCAGCCTGAATCTAGCATAATAAAATTTGGTTCCGCGATGTTTAATACCATGGCCCATCGGCTGGAGGTAGAAGATGCGGAAGTGGAGCTTACCCCTAAGGAATATGATCTTTTATGGCTTTTAATACGAAATAAAGGGATTGTCATTTCAAGGGATACGATCCTCAGTCGGATCTGGGGAATTGAATTTGAAGGAGATTCCAGAGTTGTGGACAGTCATATCAAAAAGCTGCGAAGTAAATTGGGTTATGAATCACGTTTTATTCGTACGGTAATTGGCACAGGATACATGTTCGAGGAAGAGGCATGAGAAGACGGGGAATTACTTTTAAACTGTTTGTGATGACCGTTATCTTTTTCCTTTGCTTCTATGGCATGGTGATTCTAAGCCAATTGCTGTTGTTTGACAATTTCTATCAGAAGCAAAAAGAGCACCGCGTGGAGAAACACCTTAAGAGCTTTGCGGCAAGATATATAAGCGAGCCATGGGGAAGCACCCGAACCTCTCAGGAGCTTGTCCGGTTTATGCTGCGGAATAAAACACAAATGGTTATTTTGAAGCTGGATGGAAAGATGAATTCAGAAGATCCATTTCATATAAAGCTAATCGATGATGACGGGAAGAGTATGGTTGTTTCTTTATCCCTATTCATGAATCAGTACGGAGATTCACTGAGAGCAGCAAACATTAAAGTAGATGATCAGTTGAGCGTGGAAGGCGAACTTCTGGATGAAGACAGTGCTTCACCCGTTATACTCTACCCCATAAGCATTACAAAAAAAGGGGGCGGAACCATAGGGGAGACGGGAGAGACTGGGACGATTCATGCATCTGGTACTGTTGCAGAAGTTGTACTGCCTGATTTAAAAATATGGAATCCCCGCCAGGGAATATTGTTTGAGGCTCTTGAGGAATGGTTTCCTTTGACACCAGCGCAGATAGAAGACTTTAAAAATTTGAAAATACAGAAGCAAGACTGGGTTGCTCCCTGGAGTGGGAGTCGCAATTCTGTGGTTATTCTGCCCCTGAAGCAAAGTAACGGAGAAATTGAATTACTATTCACAGTCACTTCATTACAGGAAGTTAAGGATTCGAACGATGCCTTACGTTGGTTCTTTTTATATCTGGGAATGGGTGGCTTTGTCCTGATTCTGGTGCTTTCTCTCTTTTTCTCGAAAATGGTAACGCGTCCGCTAATTAAGTTAAACAAGATAGCAAAACGGATGGTTTCTCTGGACTTTACAGGGGACACATCGATTCGGCAGAAGGATGAGCTAGGCAGCCTTTCTAACAGCATGTTCACCTTATCACTAAGTCTGGACTCTGCTTTAGGGGAGTTAAGAGAGGCCAATCAGCAGCTAGTTGAGGATATGGAACAGAAGCAAAGAATGGAGATCATGCAGCAGGACTTTTTTGCCAACGCCTCCCATGAATTGAAGACACCCCTCAGTATTATCAAAGGTTTTGCTGAAGGCTTGGAAGACGGCGTTAGTGCCGGCAAGCAGGATCACTACATTAAGGTGATTATTGAGGAAGCCGATAAAATGGAGTTTCTTGTTAAAAATATGCTAGATCTAGCGCGGTTGGAGTCGGGTACGATTAAACTACGGAAATCTTCCTTTATGTTAAGTGAACTGACGGAAAAGGTGACAGACAAGCTGGTCCACTTGCTGAGTGAAAAACATTTGGAGGTCATCATTATTCCTGCGAATGAATTACCGGTCTATGCGGATGTGAACTGGATCGAACAAGTTATGCTAAATTTTATGACCAATGCTATCAGGCATGCGGAAGAAAGAAGTTCTATCACCGTCAATATTGAGAGTCATGCCCAGACTATTGTATTCACTATTCAAAATATAGGAGAATCAATCCCAGAAGATCAGCTGGAGCAGATCTGGGAACGGTTCTATCGGTCGGAGCCATCCCGCAGTCGAATGACAGGCGGTACGGGTCTTGGGCTTTCCATCGCGAAGCGAATACTGGATATGCACGCTTGTCTTTATACAGTGAAAAATACGGAGAACGGTGTCAGCTTTACAGTGACCTTTGAAGGTTAAACCGAATCAACAGAAATACTGCTATGAAAGGGGTGAAATTGTATGAAATTGAACTGGTTGCCTTCAACGTGCACACTCGGAAATTTGGGATTAGGATCACTATCCTTGTATTTTACGATTCAAGAACGATATAGCCTAGCTTTATTAATGATATTGCTCGCGGCAATATGTGATGTACTGGATGGATTACTGGCAAGAATATTGCAATGTACTAGTGAATTCGGTAAACAATTGGACTCATTGGCGGATATTATATCATTTGGTTTAGCGCCTACCTTCCTTATCTTGTTGTATAGGTTAGAAGATGCCCACTGGATTGGACCTGCAGCTGCAGTTTTCTTTTTGATCTGTGGCGCACTTCGTTTGGCCAGATTTAATCTGTCGGCGCCTTCCAAAGGGTTCGTGGGGATGCCCATTACTGCTGCTGGAGTCATTCTGTCGATGATTTCTTTACTAGATGAACGGATGAAACCAGGACTGGTCATCGGATTAATGGCATTGCTGTCCGTAATGATGATCAGCCGTATCCCATTTCCGTCCCTTAAAAAATCCTTCAACAGGAAGTGATACACCCATGCCTTGGATTATAGAGTTCATTTCACAATACGGATATTTAGCCATATTTGGCCTTATGGCACTTGGGATTATCGGACTTCCTGTGCCTGATGAGGTGTTAATGCTGTTTGTAGGCTATTTATCCTCCGTTATGGTTTTGGATTTTTCACTTTCCGTATTGGTTTGTTTTATGGGATCCATCACAGGAATGCTTATCAGCTATACCATTGGTTTAAGGCTAGGACAACCTGTGGTAGCTAAATTCGGCAAGTGGGTTGGCCTTACACCCAAGCGTTTTGCCAGTATGAAAAGATGGTTTTTGCGGTTCGGAAACTGGGCGATTTTCATTGCTTATTTTATTCCAGGTCTGAGGCATGTATCGAGCTATATCTCTGGAATCAGTGCTATGTCTTTCAAAAAGTATATACTCATAACGACTGCAGGAGCGCTAACCTGGTCACTCCTTTTTGTTTCCATCGGCTTTTTTGTGGGGGCTAAGTTTTCCTTTTTATAGCCATTGAAGCTTAACATTATTAATCGCAATTGAATGGAGCAAGATCAATGAATGTATTCAAGCGATTCTACGCGAATAGTACTACCAGACGCTTTTTTATTCTCGCACTTATCGGGTTGCTGCTGTACATGGTTCGAGGGATGCTTAATCTGGTGCTGCTGACGTTTCTGATTGCTTTTGTCATGAACAGCTTTCAGATTGTGCTCAGTAAACGAATTGGTAAATTCATGAAGGTCAACAGTAAGGTGATTATTGTCATTTTATACCTTGCTTTAATCGCATTGATTGTACTGGCCCTTGCAAGATATCTTCCTAAAGTATTGGAGCAGATTAAGCAATTAGCTATCTTCCTCACCAATCTCAAATCAGAGGATCTTCCGCAGAACAAGATTACATTATATTTGTATGATATGCTCAGGGACCTTAACTATCAGTCCTATATCAAAAGAGGCATCGATTATGTGCTGCAGGTTAGCAACTGGGGTGCAACTTTCGTTCTATCAACCATTTTAAGCTTTGTGTTTATTCTGGAGAAGAACCGGGTCGTCAGTTTCACTTCTAGGATGAGAGAGAGCAGGATTGCCTGGTTTTATATAGATCTGGAGTATTTCAGCCGAAAATTCATCGTTTCCTTTGGAAAAGTAATTGAAGCGCAAATTCTCATTGCCATGTTCAATACCTGTCTTACTGTTATTGGCTTGTGGCTGCTTAACTTCCCGTATTTATTTGCCCTAGCGATTTTGATTTTTCTGCTCAGTCTCATTCCGCTGGTTGGTTTTTTGATTTCGCTCATTCCGCTTTTAATAATTGGTTACAACATCGGCGGTCTGATAACAGTTACTTATGTGCTGGCGATTATTGCGGTGTTGCATTTTATCGAAGGCTATTTCTTGAATCCTAAGTTGATGTCCACAAAAATGAATTTGCCGATGTTTTTCACCTTTAGCGTGTTGTTGTTCTCTGAGCATTATATGGGTGTCTGGGGACTTATTCTTGGTATTCCTATCTTTGTATTTATGTTGGATATCCTTGAGATTACCCACGAAGATTCGTTCAAAAGAGCGAAGCCCTAAGCTGAATACTAAAAAACCCAAGTTATAAGCTGTTTTCGGTACTTTTCCGGAGACAGCTTATTTGTCATACACATTGCACAAAAAAAATTGCTAATGGGCTTTTTTTGTGAATAACGTTTTATATTGTGTCCTGCTGTCATAAGTTAGCTAAGGGAGTAATGTTCAGAGTCTTTAAAGAAGGAACAGGAACAAAGGAGGTACAAAAAAGATGGAATCACAGCTGCGGAGGTATACCCCCTTTAGGGGCCCGTTTGATCCTTGCCCACCGGTGCCGTTCAAGACGTATGTAGTTCCACCCAATCAATTTATCACCTTTCAGCCGCCCGATTTGCCACAGTTTAGTTTGCAGGAGGCTCTGAAGTATGGAACGCTCTGGCCAGCACTATTTAGTCCGTATGAATCCAAGTGCAAAGGAGGAGGGAAATAGACTATGGAGGCAAATCCTTGCGACCAACGTTATTATGAATTGCTTGAACAGTTGCAGACCCTTGATTTTGCCTTAGTGGAGTTGAACTTATACCTAAATACGCATCCTGACGATCTGAGAAGTATTGAACAATTTAATCAGCTTACGCTGGAACGAACTAAGCTAGCGAATCATTTTCAGGAGTTATATGGCCCGCTGCAGAATTTTGGCCGCGCATATTCTAAATGTCCATGGGAATGGAATCAACCCCCTTGGCCTTGGCAGGTGTAAGAGGAGTATAACCGTAAGGAACTATTTTTCTAGAGGAGGGAAGTTCCCGAATGTGGATATACGAAAAAAAACTGCAATATCCGGTACGGGTGGGTAAATGTGATGTCCGGATGGCGCGTTATTTGAGTGAGCAATACGGAGGCGCAGATGGCGAGCTCGCCGCTGCACTACGCTATATGAATCAAAGATACACGATTCCAGATAAAGTTATTGGCGTGTTGAACGATATTTCTACTGAGGAATTCGCTCACCTTGAGATGATTGCCACGATGATCTACAAGCTGACGAAGGATGCTTCGGTATGTGAATTAGAGGAAGCGGGATTAGGGCCACATTTTGTAGCGCATGATCATGCCCTGTTCTACACGGATGCTAGCGGAGTTCCATTCACCGCAGCCTATATTCAAGCTAAGGGAGATCCGCTGGCAGACCTTTATGAAGACATTGCGGCTGAGGAAAAAGCCCGGGCTACATATCAGTGGCTGATTGACATGACGGATGACGTGGATCTGCAGGATAGCCTTAAGTTCCTGCGGGAGCGGGAGATTGTGCATGCATTACGGTTTAAGGAAGCGGTGCAGATTATTATTGATGATCGGAATCAGAAGCGGGTGTTCTAAGGATTTCTGTGAAAAAGACATTTAAAGCCGTTCTCTTTTAAAAGAGAACGGCTTTTTTACGTTAAAAAATATGGAGGCTCCGCAGGAATTGATAGAAGAAATACCCGCCAAAGCCGATTAATACAACACCTGCGCTGATAGTCACCCATTTAATAGCCGTCCGGTTCATTGCTTTTCGTGTGGTGGATACAATCGTCATCAGGCCAATATCATGGAGCAGGATACCAATCAGGATACCTAATCCCACTAGCAAAAAGCTGCCCGTATTAGTACGGTCAAAGGAGTCGGACAATACGGTACCAAAGACACTAACCCAAAATACCAGGTTTCCTGGTGAGATCGCCACTAGCAAACCATTTTTGTAAGAAGAGAACAGCGATTTGGACGTCTTCTCTCCTCCAAGGGAAATATCATGATCTGCATTCTTGATGCTGTCATATCCAACGTAGCATAGGAAGAGAGCTCCAACTAACCACATGATTACTTGTATGATAGGCATGGAAAGAATAGAGGCTAGACCCAGGTATAAGCCTAGAATTAGGAAGAGGTCGATAGTCATTCCCCCGAGGCCAACAATCCAACCATGCATAAAGCCATTTTTTAAGCCTTGTTTGGTCATTTCAATGGTAATGGTACCTACAGGTAGAGCGATGGAAAAGCCGAGCAAAACGTATGTAAGAAATAAAGTCATTAAAATTTAAAGCCCCCTTTATCAAATTAAACGAAAGTATATTTTACACCATGAAGTAATAGGGGGCAATTCTTTTGAGTGAATTTATCTATTACAAATTTGCTCTAAAATTTTCGACCGCTCTAATAGAGACGGTCTTTTTTATTTATTTGAGGATCGCCAGAGATGAATATTAATGGTCTCGATTTTCTTTACCGATGAATTATTGCTCGAAAATTAAAGGGTGACATGAGATGAAAAATGTGATTTAGTTAGGTGAAAGTTAGTATATAAGCGATTAATTGAAAAAAAAGAGCCTCATTAGCTTCGGCTAACAAGGCTCTTAATACTGTCATGAGTTTGGATTTCATTATTTAATTGTTATCTTTATCGGTTTGTTTGATCAGTTCATAAGCGATATACCCGATCATTCCCAAGAACAACCCTGTGCCTGCAATAATGTAAACAATCGTAAATATTTTTCCGAGTGCTGTCTGGGGAACAAATGTTGGATGACCTAATGTACTAAGCGTTGCAACGCAGAAATAAATAGCATCCAGAACAGACAAACCTTCCTGTTTGACATAAAAAATGGTTCCAGACAACAGCGTCATCAAAACTAATAAGAATAATGCTTGGAAATTTTTACGTTTGAGCGCTTTCCATAAGCCCGAGAATAAACGTTTTAAAGTTAGTAAAAATGATAACATGCAGCTCCACCCTTCATTTATATTAGAGCATACATAACAAATCGTAGTCAAACTATTGAAACCAAGCAGCCTCTTATGAGGTTGCTTATTTGTTTTGAGAAATAGTTAGAGTCAGCAGCAACTTCCTGGTTCTCTCCCAAGTTAAATTCCTTCTAAGAGCATAAGTTTCCTTCAATTTGATAGAAATATTCTGATTCATAGGATCTATTATGGAATGTTGATTTCAAAGTAAAGCTTTGAAATCTTCTATTTAGCAATGGAAGCGGATAGGAGTAATGAATAACCTTGTAAAAGTAAATGTGCCAAATGTCTTAAATTTAACTAAAAGAAAAGTACGATGAGGTGACCTTAGAACTGGATCTATATACACTAGTAATTTTACTATTATGAAAATAATGGTTATTTATTGGGGATATTTGAACCATTTTAGCAAAAAATGTTATGGGAAATATAAACTATTCAGTCTTCAAACCGATAATGCAGTATGTATATCCTAAAATGGAAAAAAATTTATATTTTATTTAAAATTTACACTATTATTTCTTGTTAATCCAAAATTCCTATCCAGTGGTGATGAAAAAGATGAGTGCTCAAGAAAAGCTAACCAATCAGGTACAAAGAACCCCTCGAATTAAACCAAATTACCCGGAAGGTGAATTGGTTTTGGAGGATCCTGCCCGGCCATCGGGAAAACCAACCTTCTCATGGTTGACGATTATAGTCCCCCCCATCGGGATGTTAGTCATCTCTATATTTATGTCAACATTGACCAGGTCATTTACCATGCTGATATCAACCATGGGTATGACTCTTCTGACGGTCATGGTTTCAATTTTAAATTATAAATCTAGTGTGAAAAAACATCATGAACAGAACAAAAAACTTGAAAAGAAATATCTCAACTACTTATTTCAGGTTCGTAATGATTTACAAAGTGCCGCGAGTACGCAGCGAGAAGCCTATACATATATCCATCCAAGTATTCAATCTTGTGTTGAAATCGTACGGGGGAGAAGCAAGCAGCTGTGGGAAAAAACAGGAATTGAAGATGATTTTCTGAATCTCCGGGTTGGTGCTGGAATCCAGCCGATTGCTCTGGTGCCAACATATAGCTCAAAAGCGAAAGCAATTGATGACGACAACCCACTTGAAGAAATCGCCAGTAAAATATGCGAAGAGATGTATTTTGTACGAGACATTCCAGTCTACATACCGTTAAGGAATATTAATACGCTCGGAATATACGGCAAACAGCAGGAGGTTCGTGATTTCCTCAATGCTATCCTGGTTCATTTAACAACACACCAAGGCTACGATGATGTAAGGGTAATCTGCGTGATGCAGCCTGATGATCTGGAACACTGGGAATGGTTAAAATGGCTGCCCCATACATGGAATAAAGATCGAAGCCAGAGAAGTTTGGCTACAACATCCTTTGATGCCTCTAATATTGCGGATGAATTACTTCCGGAGCTTAGAAAAAGAGAAGAAAACAGCAAGAATGGTTATGGACTACAGCCAATGCAGGCCCCACATTATGTTTTTCTGGTTTTTGCTCCTGAACTGTGGGACAGCACGGATATGATGAAGTATTTGCTCTCGGGCAATGCTTCACTTGGAGTGACCAGCATTTTTACATCAGAGAAGATTGATGTTGCGCTGCCGCTGAATTGCCAGGCTATTCTGGAAATTAAGGGCGGTAAGGGGATGGTTCGCAAAGATACTAATCAGCTGTTAAGTCATTTAGCTGATTATTTTTCTGCCGATTCTCTGGATAAAAAAAATTCGGAGTTTTTTGCCCGTTCTTTGTCTCCGCTCAGAATTAAAGAAGGTCAAAATAACAGCTATATCCCGCCAATGGTTACTTTTCTAGAGAGCTTTGAGGTTGAGCAGGTAGAGTCTCTAAACGTAATGGAGCGCTGGTCAAAAAACCAGGCTAACCGTACCATGTCCATTCCTCTGGGGCTCGGGACAGGTGGTAAATTTCTTTTGTTCGATATGCACGAAAAAAGCTATGGCCCACATGGTCTAGTAGCCGGCACCACCGGATCGGGGAAAAGTGAGCTGCTTCAGTCCCTACTTTTGGGTCTGGCGGTAAATTATCATCCGCATGAGATTGCTTTTGTACTGATTGACTATAAGGGTGGAGGGATGGCTAACGCTTTTCTTGGGCTTCCACATCTGGTGGGAACAATCACCAATCTTGGTGGTAATCAGATCAATCGGGCTCTTGCCTCCATCAAAAGTGAGCTTTTGCGGAGACAGCGACTGTTCAGTGAAGCCGGAGTGACCAGCATTGATAATTACATCGTTCTTTACCGCAATAAGGAAGTTAACCTTCCCTTGCCGCATTTGATCATAGTGGTGGATGAGTTCGCAGAACTTAAATCAGATCAACCGGAATTTATGAAAGAGCTGGTCAGTGCGGCACGGGTCGGAAGAAGCTTGGGGATTCACTTAATATTGGCAACACAAAAACCTTCTGGCGTAGTTGATGACCAGATCTGGAGTAACTCCAGATTCAAATTATGCCTGAAGGTCCAGACACCTTCGGATAGTCAGGAGATGCTAAAACGCACGGAGGCAGCAGAGATCAAAGAAAAAGGCCGTGGGTATTTGCAAGTTGGTAATAATGAAGTATTCACTTTGTTCCAATCCTCCTGGAGCGGAGCGCCTTATCAAGCTGGGGAGACAGATCAGGATGGAAGTCCCAAGATGGATATCGTTTCACTAAGTGGTGAACGCAGAGCCCTGATTCCGAAGGGGAAAAACAGTGATGATGTCTCAAAACTGAGTGAGCTGCAGGCTGTGGTTAATCATATAGCTGCCATTTCTGCTGAGCAATCGATCGGAGAGGCCTTTCAGCTGTGGCTGCCTCCACTTCCGGAGACCATGACTTTAGCAGATGTTATGGATCAGAATCAGATCTGGGATGGGCAATCATGGAAGCAGCCAGATCAGAATCTTATTGCCACCGTTGGACGAATTGATAATCCGTCAGATCAGGAGCAATACAATCTGGATATTAATTTTAATCAGGACGGACATTTACTGGTTTATGGAGCACCGAGCAGTGGTAAGACAACACTGTTAAAGACAATTATCATGTCCCTCGCCTTGAAATATGAACCTGATTACGTTCATTTCTATATATTGGATTTTGGTACACGTACCTTGGGAGTATTCCACGAGCTTCCACATGTAGGGGATATTATTTTTCCAGAGGATGAACAGAAGCTTGGAAAACTGATCAGTTGGTTGTTGTCCCAACTGGATGAACGCAAACGTAAGTTTTCTCAGCTTGGAATCAGCAATTTGGTCTCTTACAGTGCGGCCACTGGAGAGAAGGTTCCTTACATTGTTATTCTGCTCGATAATTACACAGGATTCTCAGAAGCATATGATGACTTTATCTTAGAGCTTTCCAAGTTGGTGCGTGAAGGCGGTAATTACGGGATATACTTCGTGTTCGCTGCCAATGCTGTAAACTCTTATCCTTACCGAATCAGCCAGAATATTAAGCAGGCTCTAGTATATCAAATGTCTGATAGATTGGATTATTCCAGTATTCTGGGCAGAACAGAAGGGATGGAGCCAACGAATACCGTAGGCCGCGGACTGCTCAAAGATAACCAGATTCTGGAATTTCATACCGCACTTCCTGTGGATGGAAGCTCGGATGATCAGATTGCTGCCTCTCTCCGCCGGATTAGTTCGGAGATGAAAGCAGTGGCAGGAGTGAATAACCCTATGGGGATTTCAGTGATCCCGGACAAGCTTTCACTGGCAGAGCTTTTGGAACGTGTGCCTAAGGAACAACCGCAGGGCAATTATCTGGTACCGCTCGGGCTGGATTGGGATACTACACTTCCGGTAGAGATTAATGTAAAGCAGGTTAGCAATTTTGTAGTGTCTTACACCACTCAAAAGTATGTGGACTTTAGATTTAACGCCTTAATACAAGTTCTTGATAAATCGGCAGGCGAAATAAACATGGAATTCCATCTGTTTGACAGTGGTGTTGTCAGTATACCAAGCCTGAAAGCTAGTTCAACGATTACCCGCTATATGAGTACAGCTGAGGAGTTTTTACAGCTCACACAATCCTTGGTGAATCAGCTGCAACTAAGGAAAAATGATGCCCGGCAAGCTTTTGCAGATGTCCAAAACCGTGAAGAATTTGACGAGGCTGAGTATATTCTGTCTAAGTACCCGCTTCTTGTCATTGTAATGCCTCATCTTAAGTCTGCTTTTGATCTGATGGAGAATGATTCACTGGATCATTTGGAGCGGATAGCGAGGTTTGGCGGTGGACTTGGTGTAATGCTGCTGGTCGGCAGCGATTCGTTTGAACTGAGTCAAATGCAATTGGTCACTGATTTTGCCGGTGAACTGATTAACAGTGGACATGCATTGTTGTCCGATGGAAGACCCAACGATCATTTGTCTTATGCACCACTACTCGAGGGTTTGGAATACCATGAGCTGAACGAGGTGTTGGACAATACTGAAGCGATGCTGTTAACAGAGGGATCCATTTCACGCCTCAAAATGATTACAGAACTATAGATAAGCAGGTGAAGAAAGCGATGAAGCCGGCTCGTGAAATATTTGAATTGCATCCTTTAGAAATTATCTATTTAACTGCTTTAATAGGAGGAACCAGTTTTCCAGGTCTGGAAATCGATCTTAAAGGTGAATCGGAGCGCAATTTACGCTCCCTAATGGATACACAGATGAGGTCGCTGGAAGTGAAGGGATATTTAGAGGTTGATTTTGTGGGGCTCGCCAAAGTGAATGAAGTGCTTCATAGAGGTATCGCTGTTGCATCCAGTTGCAAATCTTATTATTGCCAGCTTATGCATACAAATCAGCAGACTTGCAAGGTCTTCTATTTTGTTCAGGATGAAGTTTGGTTTGAACTTGAGCATCAGCCGGAAAGTAACACCTATAAGCTTCAGGAGATTTATGCACTACATGAGCTGATGTATCAGGTCATTGAAAGAATCCCTTTAGTGTGGGAATTGAGCGATAAAGAAAAATTACAAAAAGCGATAAATAAAGAAGTAGATCTTGAAACGTGGATGGGGAAATCTCTTCAAGCAGGTGCATTCATAACTTCCTTGGCAGAAATCCAATGCATTACTGAGGAGGCACAGGTGATTCGCGAACTGAACCTGTTGATTCATGAAGAACAAATGTGGCTGCTGCGTGGGGTGGAAGAAGACGTCAGTCAAACCACGCAATCCTTGCCTGCAGTAGTTAATGAGTTATGTAATTGGCTGCAAGAAGCTTAACAAATCTGGGGGATCAGACTATGTCAACTGCACTGACTACTTTTGTATTTAAAGGTGAAAGAGAGAAGTATTTGGATTTGGAAGTCTCTCTTTCTATTTCTACAGGGCAATGTATCGAGCTACTTAAGCAAGCCAACTGGCTTCCGGATAACTGGGAATTTAAATGTGAAGCCAGCCGTACGGGCGAAGAATGGATGGAGTTGGGGCCGCATGCTGTTCTCGCAGAGATTATACAAGGGGACGGAGCCATAGTTCGTATTTTACCCTATTGAGCTGGGAGATCGTAAAGGAGGATTCCTATGAAAAGCGTACACTTAGTCTGCTCGCCTGAACTTATAATGCTGCTATCCAGGTCGCTGGAACATGAGGGTTATGTAATTTCCGGTAAACATTCTACATTACATAGTTTTATAAGTGGTTTCAGTAGCAAGGAAGTTGATCCTTCATCCATTGTAATTATGGAGGGCGGCGCGGGTCTGGGCACACCGGTCAAGGCTGCGGATATTATCAGTTTCATGACACTGATCCGCAAATATCTTAAACATACGCGGCTGATTGTTCAGTTAGACCCGGTGCTGCAAACGGATATTGAATTTATACGGACCCTTGTAAATATGAATATACATGATCTTCAGTTCACTACGGAATTCCAGGGCGATGATCTTCTAAACTGGATCAAAGAGAAAAAAACTACAAGGGATTATTATCATATCCTGGGGAAAAAGAAAGGCCTTTTTGCATCGTTTAAAGGCTCATCATCAAGAGCAGCTTCTGACGCGGCAGTGGAAGAGGCACCGTCTGCTCCTCCGAGACCGGTGGAGTCGCTTACCCGTCCACAGCCAGTGGCGGCCGGTTCCAGAACTGTAGCAGATGCCGCCAACAGGAGACCTTCCGTTGCTCCTCGCTCTTCAGCAGGATCAACCCCGCCTAGACTGGGGCCTCCGGCCAGAAAGGAGACCCCGTCATTAGCCGAAGCGGAAACGCTGGAGAGTCTGGAACAATCTATTCCGGTAGAAGAAGAGTCGATGCCAGCAGCAAGTACGAGAATTCTGGGCAGCAATGTACCACTTGTCATCGGAGTTTGTGGTGTCGGAGGGGAAGAAGATGTAGGTGCGGCGGCATTTCTGCTGGCTGCGGGTCTGGCAGAACTGGGCTGGAAGCCTCTGGTATGCGGAGATGACAGGCCCGAAATCAGTTCGCTTGAACAGATTGTTTTTAAGGGGGAGAAAGAAGATTCGGTTTCTACCATGTTCGAATATGAAGGAGTCACTTTCTACCGCAGAGGGTATTCGTGGGATATTTCGGAGCTTTTGGCCAGTGAGTTCACGCATATCATTCTATGGGTAGATATCCATCGGGAGCGGAAGGGCACCAGCGGACTCGAGCTGTGGTGGAACTCGCAAATTCCTATTTTGATAGGCAACGGGGCTATGTGGAAGTATGAACTGCTGAAAGAGAAGCTGAACACCCTTAATCCTTATGAGCGCAAGCGGTGCAGGTTACTGCTGGAAAATGGACATCAGGAAGTATTACAAATGTTGAAAAAGGATTTTGCAGAAATTCAAACGACTCTGATGCCTGCACATCAAGATCCTTTGTATCCAGATAAAGCGGCTGTTGAATGGGTAATGAAGCTGCTGACCGTTCAGAAAAAGCTCTTTCGCAAGCAAACGTTGCTCTGGGGAATTGTTGGGATGGTCTTATTTGTGACCTTGTTATTAATAGGCATAGGATTTTCATTCGTTCCGGAGAGCCGATAATTATAAATCAGGAGGCTGGGTATGAATTCAGGTATGGTTAGGGGCATTGCTTTTGATTGCCATCGACTTCTCTCCCCTGCCCAGGAGTGCAGCGATAAGATGAGAGCGGCAATCACAGGAGTGTCTGGTTATTGGGTAGATTTGGGTGGGGAAGAGTTTAAGCAGCATTGTGAGGAATGGATTAAGAAAATGAACGAATTTAAAGCTGCCATAGCCCAAATTGAAGCAAATATGATGAACTATGCAGATAAATTGCAGGTGGAGGAAGAGAGAGCAGAGGCAGCCAGAATTAAGGAAGCTGAAAGACAAGCCTCCGAACGGGCAGCAGCGGCAGCGGCGGCCGCAGCCGCAGCCGCAAAATCTACAGGGAAAATTAAATAGGGATGGAAATGAGGTCTTGAAGTGGCAATACGTAAGCGGAAAAAAATACTGAGATATACGATCCTATCAGGTTGTCTTGTTGCCGTTGCCACATCCGGGGTATGGTTTGCAACTTATCGCCATTATAACGTTAAGCTGATCGATGAGCGGGCAGCTTACGAAGAACAGCTGAATGATAAAGATGAAGTCTTGCAGCGCTATATGGACCAATCCCAGACAGCCTATGTATTGATATCTCCAAAGCTAGCTGGAGAGGTGATTACTGCTGAGGATGTAATGGAAGAGAAGCTACCCAAATTCTCCTCACCGGATAATCTGATCAGCGAGTCTAAAGCAATTGTTGGTAAGTACTTGAAGATTGATGCATTATCAGGCACAGCGGTAACTACTGAAATGATACGTGATGAAGCGAGATTGGAGCCTTCAGAACGAAAAGAAGAGACTGAATATATTAAACTGCCGCTTCGGTTAACGAAAAAAGATGTCGTAGATATTCGGATAGTTTTTCCAAATGGCGAGGATTACATAGTAGTAGGAAAGAAGTCGCTGAAGGACGTAGATTTAGCGAATCAATATACATTTTTTAATGACAATGAAGAAGAAGCACAGCTCCTGCAAGCTGCCCTGGTGGATGCATACATAAATAACGCAGAGCTGTATATGAAACAGTACGTAGAACCGGAGCTTCAGCCTGAACCTGTAGTCAATTATGTCCCTAATCTGGATGTACTTGGAGTAATTAAGGATAATCCTTTCATTATAGATCAGGCCAAGTGGAGTCTTGCTGCCAATCTTCGTAAGGAACTGGAGAAACGTCTCGAAGTTATGGAGGATGAAGATAGAATTCGTGTGGGAGCACAGGCACCAAGCGGCAGTGGTGTGATCCAGAGAAAGGCTGTGCAGGGAGCGGCGGCAGCAGAGGAGGCTGCAAAAGTTGATGACAGCCAATCCGTGAACGGAGTGATAGATCGGACCAATCAAGCGCCGATCGATTCAAGTGCAGACCAGAGTTCAACGGGTGTGACGAATAAAGAAGCAGCCACAGATGACAGTCTGCTGGAAGGAGAGTGACCGATTTGCACATTGTTGTTGCAGGGGATTGCGAGAAGCATGATTTCATACTGGCAGCGGCTATTCTGTTGAGAAATTATTTCAACAACGATGTCATGATTATTTCGGATAACAGCAGGAATTATCAGTATTTTGAAGGCGAAGTGTCTGGTATAAAGATTGCAGATTCAACCGTAGCTGACAAACCGGATATCGTTCTGTATGACTGGCATAATGGGTATCCTGAGGGTCTTAAGGAGGAGATTATTGTCTTCGCGACTACCTATGACCGTCAGTCTATGGAGAACGTAGATAAGTTGCTGGATCAGAAACGGATGCCTACTGTACTGCTTGTCATAGAAGAAGAATGCGGACTTGGGCTGAAGTATGTGGATAAATATTATCCAGTGATTACTTCGAAAATCAGTTACATCAGTAGTCCGGAGCGAAGAATTAATTGGGTCCATGATGGAAGGGTGGATCTTAAGGTAGATAAGGATTTTGCCGAAGCTGTAAATGACTTTTTGATTGGAATTTGCGATGTTCCAAAGCAAGACATCAAGAAGCTGTGGCAGTATGCAAGGAAACGGGGGTAGGTAATTGTGCTAGTGGCTTTCTGGGGACCTGCTCAAGGGCAGGGGAGAACAACTTCGAATATGGCAGCTATTGCGGCTACCATAGCGCTAGATCATCATATCCGCGTGTTAATGACACATACGCATTTGGAGCAAGGTGTGCTTGAGCATTTGTTCTCACAGACAAGAACAACGCTTCAATCTGCGAAGACCACAGGTGGAATGGATGCGATTGAGAGATTAGTGCAGTGTGGAATGCTTACACCTGAAGGAATTAGAGATCATGCGGAGTCCATTCTTAAAGATCGGTTGGAACTGCTTAGTGGATCTATGAGTGCTGAGAAACATGAGTCAAAGCTCTTGCTTCCGCATATCTTCAAGGATTATCGCAGGTTTTATGATTTGTTATTTGTGGACCTCTCCTCCGAAGATGATCCGGAGGTCGTATCTCTGGTTATGGAACAGGCAGATTTGATTGTGGTTAACCTAAATCAGAATCAGGTAAGTCTGGATTCCTATTTTTTGAACAAAAACAAAGCTCCTGTGCCGAGTCATAAGTCAGTCCTCTATTGTATTGGGGCTTATGAGCGCAGCTCCAGGTTCAATAAAGAGAGAATTATTAAGCTGTATGAATTGAAGAAAAAAGCAGTAGGTGTTATCCCACATCATATTGGTTATATGGATGCTCAAAATGAACGGCGTTTTGTTCAGTTTCTATTGAAGGCAAGAGAAGCTAAATCCCGTTTTCTGGAGTTTAGTGAGGACGGAAACTTCACTGAGGCGGTACGACATATGGGACAGCTTATTCTCCGGATGCTGGAGATTTCTCCAGTATCGGAAGTGGATGCTGCGAATGATTAATCTGATTCTGATCTTTGTAGTCCTGATAGCTATTGGAGTGTTCCTGTACTTATGGCTGGGCAGACGTAAGGATGCTGCTCCACCTTCCGTCCAACTGAAATATGATATGAATGAAATCGTGCAGTTTCTGAGAAGGGCTTTTGAGGAGATTATAGCGGCGTCTCTTTATGAAGGTAGCCCAAGTGAGGAGGAATACAACCGTCGGAAGGCGCGGAGAAGGGAATTGCAGAAAGCGCTCCGAAGTTGCATGCACGGTGATCTTTCCGCTAAGAAATATGTGAAGCTTTATATGAAGGATCTATTAGTTCAGACCTACGGTCTGGATGAAGGAAATGTAGATAAGATTATCAGCTTCGGCCATACGAATCGATTGACTTCACAGGATTGCTTCGATATCTTGCTTTATGTTTTCAAAAAAGATCATGGTCAGAATGCATTTAATGTAATAGTAAGCAAATATAGCCTGGACACATTGCAAAAGCTGCCTGATGGATCTAAGGGGTATAAGATCACCGAAGAACAGATTCGCCATATCTATCAGTCAGAGCAGCCGAGATTGTCTATCCAGGACAAGATTGAAATTATTGTTCAGAGAGCTTATCAAATTTATAAGGGGCTCGGCGTTATTGATGAGCTTCGAGATCAGAACATCGACGGAGTTAATGGAGGAACAAGTGGCATGCCTCCTGATGTCGTGCAGACTACAGATTTTCTGGAATATACGAAGCAGCAGCATTTTATTCCACAATCCTATGATGCGGTATGGACATTCTACCGCGGAAAATCGCTTCACCTGGAATTCTTAAGTTTTGGTTCTGAGAAGGAGCTTAAGCGGGTTTGCCAAAATATCTATGGGTTTGGTAATCCTGGGCAATTAAATGAATCCAAGGGTTATATCATCAACGATATGGCTGATGGCAGCCGGGTCGTGGTTGTGCGGCCCAAAATGGCTGAAAGCTGGGCTTTTTTTGTCCGCAAATTTAACGATTCGCTCGTGGAATTGGATCAGCAGATCCAAGATCAAGGGGCACAGCTTGCGATTGATATGCTTATTTTTCTCATCTTGGGCCATCAGGTCACCGCCATCACTGGCAGACAGGGCTCGGGGAAAACAACGCTGCTTAAGGCACTGATCAAATATATTGATGCGAAGAATATCCGGATTCAGGAGACTTCCTTCGAGATCTGGGCGAGAAAAATGTATCCGGGTAAAAATATTTTATCCTTTAGAGAAACCCCCTCCGTTAGTGGGCAGGATGGGCTGGATGTGCAGAAAAAAACGGATGGCGCTGTGAATATCGTCGGTGAGGCGGCTACTCATAGTGTGGTCAGTTATGTGATTCAGGCAGCCCAGGTAGCTTCTGAATATACATTGTTTACACACCACGGCAAAACACTGCCCAATTTGGTCAGCGCTTTGCGCAACAGTCTTATTGCATCGGGAGCTTTCAGTAATGAGAAAATTGCTGAGGTTCAGGTTGTTGAGGCGCTTGGTTTCAACGTTCATCTGGTACTACGTGCTGGGAAAAGATATATCGAACGGATTACAGAGATTATTCCGGCAGATCCCCAGTTCGAATATCCTCAGAACTACAAGGATCCTGAGAATATTACGGACAAGCTGGATGCTTTTATGGATACCGTGACCGAATACTTTGGCCGGATGACAGATCGGCGTTCCTATGATTATAAGGATGTCATTGTGTGGGAAGCCGGAGAATACGTGACCAAGCATCCGATCAGCAGCCGTAAAATCGATGAAATGCGCAAAAATATGGATGAAGAGGATGCACTAGAATTCGCTGCATTTCTTGAGAAGTATTGGGGGCAATCCGCATGAATCTGCAAAACCTATTATTGATTATTTTGGGAACCTCGGGAGTGCTACTGGTTGTCCTGCTTGTGCTGCTTAACATAGTGCAGCGTAAATTGAAGGGAACACAATATCAAGAGCAAAGGCGGCTAAAGGCTCTCCTGCCAACGAGAACAAAGGAAAAAAGATGGTTGGAGCAGGCCCATAAAACTTATCCGGTACTTGATGAACTGCCATTAGTGAAGAAACTTCTTCACCGGATGCGCTCGCGTCTGACCTTGGTTCATGCAGGCAATGAAATCATGATCAGAAGTCGCGCGGCTGCGCTGACGCTAATGATTGTTGCTTGTATTCTGATCATTTCGTTGAGTTCATTCCTCTGGACTTCATCGTGGGTAAGCCGTGCGACTATTATGCTAGTCTCAGTTTATCTTGGAGGTGTCCTTAGTGATCTCTTCATTGGGCGTTTAGTAAAGCAGATGTTATATGACCAATCGTCCATGATTCTGGATATTCGCCATGAATATCATCAGACACATATGGTGCAAGTCAGCTTGGAGAATTCTGCGGAACGTTCGAAACCAATGGTAGCCGTGCATGCCCGGCAGATTGCCGGGATTCTGGCAGCGGTGGACCCGGAAGATGAACTACAGAAATATTATGAGATTGCACCTAACCGTTATATGAAGCAACTAGCTGGGGTGAGTTACAAAATAGGTGAATATGGCGATGCGGATATCCATAAAGGGGAGCGTTCGATTTATCTATCGATGCTTGGCAATATCAGAGAAGAGATTCATATGGATATTAATCGGCGTGAACGAATCGATCGTTTGTTATATGGTATCGTTTTTGTAGCCATTTCACCCGTATTCATGCTGGATCCAATCCGCAATTGGGCGGAGGGAATGTTTCCTATTGTATCTAATTACTACAATTCGGCCTGGGGGTTATATTCTTTAATCTTACTTTATATCACGTTCATAATATCGTTTATTGCCTTGCGGATTCTCAAGGGTGTGGATGAAGATACACAATCTATCAAAGATGAGGGTAAGTGGTTAAAACGGATTCTGAAGAAAAAATGGATCTTTAAATTGGTGGATCGAATCACGCCGGCAGAACATGAGCCTCTTCATTTCAAGGTAGCCGGCAAATTGAAGGATGCTAACTCCGGATTGTCGCAACAGGCCTTCTTTTTGCAGAAAACATTAGCGGCAGTAGTTATCTTTATGCTGATCGTATCGCTTCAATTTTCCATCCATGCCAATATCAAGCACAACATTTTGCACCCCAATAAGCAGATTACAACAGGGGGCAATCAGACAGAATCTCAGAAGCTGCTGAGCGAGGAACGGTACGCTTTTGAGCAGACTTTAATTGGAGAACTGGTAGCGAAGGATATTACACCGGATCAGATGTTGCCCTACATTCAGGAGAAAGCGGAGAATAAGTCTTTCCTTCAGAACAATCTGAACCAGAATGCCTATGCTGCACAGTTAATGAACAGGGTAGAGCAATATCATGAGGAGTACTACAAATGGTATGAACTTTTGCTGGCTTTTGGGCTGGCGGTGGCAGGGTTTTATCTTCCGGATGCTTACTTAATCATTCGTACTCAGCTGCGAAAGTGGGAAATGCAGAATGAGGTGGATGGCTTCAATACACTTTCCATGATGCTGTCTCAATTTCCGAATATCAGCGTGTACGAAATGATAGAGTGGCTGCATCGTTACAGCTATATTTTTGAGCGGCAGCTGCTGCGCTGCATGCTGGATTATGAGGCTGGAGGCTGGAGTGCCATTGAGAATCTGAAGGAGGACGCACGTTTCGTTCCCCTCGAACGGCTCGCAGACCGCTTGCAGGTTGCAGCCGATCTGATCCCAGTGAAGAAGGCGTTTGATGATATGGATGCGGAGAGGGCATTCGCGATGGATCAACGCAAGGAGCACTATGAGAAGGTCATCAGCAGGAAAAGTACACTGGGTAAAATGTTTGGGTTCTTGCCGATGCAGGCAACGTTCACCTTATATTTACTGCTTCCCTTCGTCTATATGGCCTTCCAGCAGCTGGGTGACCTGACTGTTGTAACTGGCAAAATGTGAAGGAGATACAGGCATGGAGAATATAGCAAGCTTTTTGAAAACAACAATATCGATTCTGATCACACTGGCCATTATATCATCCGGTCTGTTCTTGTGGGGGAAGACACAGCCAGTTGTCGAATTGGCGAATAGCCAGGCGGCGGCACAGGCCAGGGAGCTTTCGGAGCAGCAATATTCCGCATTTGACAATCAGATTGTCAGCGGCTCCCAGATTCTCACAGCTTATCGGAGGTACGAGTCGCAGCAAGGCTTCTGCCTATACGTTGAGAAACCATATGCTAATGGTCAGAATGAGGCAGAAAGAAGATTTAGCATGAATCCAAGTGGAGAAGGTTATTGCCGTGCGTTTGATTATTCCGGAGCGAAGTTCAAGGAGGGAAGCGAAAGTGGTGTAGATGAAGAAGAAATCTCGAATGCTTCAGGACAATATTATATCAGTCCACAAGCTAGATATAGGGCGAGGCTGATAAAAGATAATAATGAGCGCATTGCAGCTATTTTTTTCGTAGCGGAGTAGATGCGTTAAGAGCAATAAAATAAAAATTAGCTCCAAATAAGGTGAGGAGGAAACATCATGGAGAATATCTCGACCGGACTTAAATGGGTGATTGGCATTATTGTTACCATTCTGATTATTGCCGCAGGTGTAAGTATTTATCTGGTTATCAACAACTACTTCATCCGCGCACAGGAACAGACTCTGGCCCAGACCCAGATGATTAATCAAGCGGAATTCAACAGCTATGATAACAAGGATGTATCCGGCCAGGATGTGATTAATGCGGCAATGCGGTATAAGGGACGTCCGCAGTTCGCGATTAAGATTAAAACAGGGGAAAATACAGAAGGGTTCTACGCGCAGAATACTTATGGGGCTAGCTACGAAGAACCTAAAGACACTACTAATCCGGTAGTTGATTTATCTACTACTAGTAATCTTCAAGGTGATGTCAGTGTTTCGACGATGCTTGATCAGACAAATTCAGATTCATATAACAGTGATAATTATTTAGTAAATACACTCTCCGTCTTTAAAGCGGTTGTTTATAAGGACAGCAATGAGGAGGTTCGCTTAATAGTTTTTACCCAGAAATAAAAACGATATAGAAAAGGGTGGGTATAGATGGAGAATATTTCTACGGGACTTAAATGGGTGATTGGCATTATTGTCACCATTCTGATTATTGCCGCAGGTGTCAGTATATATCTTGTCATTAATAATTATTTCATCCGTGCCCAGGAGCAGACCTTGGCCCAGACTCAGATGATCAATCAAGCGGAGTTCAATTCTTATGATAACAAGGATGTATCTGGTCAGGATGTTATTAACGCGGCAATGAGATATAAGGGACGTCCGCAATTTTCCATTCTGATAAAGACTGGAGTAAATAAAACTGGTTTTTATGCGAAAAACACATATGAAACTTATTATGAGCCTGCGAAAGCGGCCAGTGGCGGAAACCCGGCATCAGAGCTTGATCTTGGAGACAAGAACAGTGGTGCTGATAACTTTAGTGTATCAGCAATGCTCGACCAGAGCTCTAACCAAGATAACAGTAAAAACTGTAATGTCAATACGCTTTCTATTTTTAGAGCTACCTTACATAAGGACAAAAATGATGAGGTTCGAATTATTGAATTTAATCAGAATCCGGATCATAAATGAAAACTAGCACTCAATTTCTACTAACCCTCTTTGCTTGGATCTTGTTTGCTGTCGGCGGATTTACGTTTTTGCGGCTGGAGATGGAGAGTTCTGTTCCAAACAGGCACTATGAGCTGCCGACAGTTGCATCGGCACCTTACAAAGGGATAGGTGATTTGAACAAAATTAGCGGTGAGCAGGTCATTGGTATGATCTCTCCAGCACTGGAGGGGGAATATATTTTATATATCGATGGCATTGCAATTAATGAGGAAACGGACCTTACAGCAGTGGATTTGCGTGGAGTGCCTGATGCTGCTTATCAGTTAAGAGTCACGCGAACCGATGAGATGATTACGCAAATCTCCGCCACCCGCTAGAAAGGAGGAGCCGCATGGCAGACGCGCTGAAAGGTGTAATTATTATTATTTTGCTGGCATTTGTGTTCGGAGTCTATCCGGCATTCCGTCAATCCGAAGTTGTAGAAAGGAATACTAAGCTCGCCGCCAATGCGGCTGTGGTGGAATTCGTGGATACCGTTCGTGCTAAAGGATACTTGGATACTTCCGATTATGAGCTGTTTCTTCATTCGTTGGATGCTTCATATGGTGTTTTCAAAGTGCAAATGGAGTATTACAAAAAGAATTTACAGCCCTTATATACGAATCCTGATGATTATTCTACATTCCAGAACAGCTTTAGTGTCCGATATGACGGATATTTCAGCAAGGATATTTTGGAAATCTTATATCCGCATTCAGGAACTTTACTGGCTGCAGATGATCCAGGTAGAAGGTTTACCATGCATGTAGGCGATCTGTTCAATGTCCGGTTAGAATCTGAAGGGACGACACTTGCCTCACGGATGCGATCGCTCTTGTTTCATAGTGAAATGATTCCGGTCAATTTGAAGTATGGGGGGATGGTCCGAAGTGAAGCCCCTTAGTGTTGTGCTTGTTTTTCTAATTCTGGTCATTCCTCTTGTTCTTATGGGCGACACTCGAGAAGATCTTCAGGTCTTCAATCAGGACATGTATAAACGCTATTCGGATGATTTTCAAGCCGCAGTGGATGATGCTGGTGATTATCTGTCACGACTGGAACAGCAGCCTACTACCACAGCAGTGCACTATGGGCGGGAACGCCAACTGCAACTGGATCAGGATGTGCTAAGTGTTTTTTACAGTGATTTAGCTTTGAAATTTGGGCTGGAGAACAACCAGACTGAAATGAACAATTTAAAAATGCATATACCCGCACTGGTGATGTTTGGATATAGCGGCTATACGTTGGTTACTTTGGACGACACGGCTAGTAATAGCGGGAAGGATGAACTTAAGCCTGTGAGTTGGCCTGAGCGTCCATATTATTACAAGCTTCAGAACGGCAATTTGCTTTATTTCACTTTGGACGATAATGCGCGGGTGTATGATACTACCTCTAATGAATTCTATGAGGGGGAGTATACAACCCTAGCGGCTGAGACCAATCTTAATCCTCTGACCTCTATAGAACTATTTCACGAAATCCGGCAGAGTACGATCACATCACTCGTTGAAAAAGACTTGGCAACAGCCATTAACAGACATTTGGAGCTAGTGAAACGAATGGGCTTGTCGATTCAGTTCACCCTTCCCCGCGGCTTGCAGGAGCAATCCATACAGGATGTAGGGATTATGGCTTTTATTCAAGGTTATCCACTTCCTGGGGGAGAACTGCTGGATGCATATTCCTTAGGTAGTGGGGCAGTAATGCGACGAAAGGTTCTGATAGGTACCCGGAATTCAGCAGGGAGACATATTGCTTATGGAGAAAGCTGTGTACCCCCGGGGGTTACTGTTATAGAAAGTCTGTTCGATCCAGAGGAGGCTGCGCGAAAAGGGTATTTTATTGAGGATTGTGCGGTTAGGTGATAGATGTGGGAGTAAAAGATTTGGTATGGAGAAATAGGGTCATCGGATTAAAAAAAAGTTTCATTGTGGAGGAGTGAGAACATGAGGAATTTTAAGTTTAATAGTCTATCAGCAATTATTAGATCAAAGAAGGCAAGAAGAGGCATGACTATAGTCATTTGTGTGTTCGCAAGCTTAGTGTTGTTAATTACTACAGCGGGAGCGGCAGGAACAGCTGCCAAAGCAGTGAACGTCATCATGGACGGCATTAAATATCCACTGACAAAGGGACATCCTTATTCAGAAAATGGGACGACAATGATCCCATTCCGCATGATTTCAGGAAAACTCGGCACACAAGCTAACTGGAATGCAGCAAACAAAACGTTAACTCTGCAGCAAAAAGAAAACAAAATTGTACTGACAGTAGGTTCTTCTTTTGCGAAAGTGAACGGGCAACCAGTAGCGCTTGGTGCTATGGTTGTACAAAAAGATGGAATGACGATGATTCCATTAACCGTTGTCTCTGATCTGTTATCCGCAGAAGTGGAGGTGGAGGTGGACGAATTTTCTCAAAGTGTGCACATTCACACGCCGGGTAAAGATTTAGGGGAACTTGATTATTTTGGAAGGAAAATACGTACGACAAACCTACCTAAGAACTATAAAGATTATCCATATATTCTGGAAGACATCCCGAATGAAATGTACGAAATGAGGCATACCATAAACTACTCTGCTGGGAATGCTGAGACTGGAGCGCAGGTGTTTAGCAAAAAAGAGTTAACGAGTGAAGATATGGCCAAAATCATTAAACGTATGAAAATTGGGTTTGATCTACGGTTGAATGTGGATTATAAAACGATTAATCCGGCAAGTTATGCGAAAGAATCCTTTAAGTACGAGAATCAATCGTCTTCTATCCGGGAAAAGGAAATTGAAGAATATGCCGAATGGGTGAAGAAAAATAAGATTCAAATTGAAGGGGCAATTGACCCTGAATCGTCCGTGTTGTATTACCCAGGAACCGGGGATTACCGCGTTCGATCCATGTTCCGATTCAGAATTAATAGTTTTACAGAGTATAAGGACTTATTTAATGACGTATACTTCAAACTTGCTGAATTCAGACTTCACGAGAAATTAAAAAAAGGGGTCTGGTATGAGGGTTATGCTGATTTAAGTATCTCTACGAATTACTATAATCCTATAGTAGGTGAGCATTTTAATATAGATGCACTCTCAAGCTTGTTTGAAAACACCACCCTTCATGAAGTGAAGTGATGAAAGATGCGGCGTAAATGCCTCGGTTGTCTATTGTTAATTCTAATAAATTCTTTATTGTTTTCTCCTTTTATAAGTCTTGTAGAGGCTGCCTTTATGGCCAAGTTTAAAGACGGGGCATTTCTTTATACAACAACTTCCAATGAAGCCTCTTCGAGTATAAGATTCCAGACGGTAGGTTGGTATATTCATACCCAACCAACGTGTGCATCCTCTGGAGCCTATGGAGGTGAAGTGCAATGCGACCCTACCTCATTGCCTTCTAATCAACGTATTAAATTACAAGATAATGGCGGAGGGCATGTGAAATCAGAAACTATTGTAGATGGGATAGTGACTACAAACTTCGAATGGACTAAAGCAGAAGTGCTCGCTGCTATTGGACAAGCTAAGGCGGAACAAGTCATCTCTGAAGGCACTCCATTATACGCTAGCGCCATAATGCGAGTAGTGACGGGGTCCAGAACGAACCCAATCCAAGTTTCCGGACCCTATCATACGTTGTATGATATTAAACACGCAGAGAGTTGGGCTCATCCAGAAGATTTGAGACAATATTTCGATGTCACAGTTCCCTTTCAGGGGGAAAATTATCCGGTTAATATGATTCTTAAACTTTCGAACGGAATCGTGGTGAGCGATCAATTAATTGGTAATTATAAGGCTGGTTATAACATTGTAAAGTCTTTTCCCCTGACCGTTCAATACGAGGGAGAGGAATATCAAATTAACCAATCTTGGCTTTCTCCGATTCTGAGGCCAAGCGATCAATTATATATTCAAAGCAAAGCTTCGAATGATCCCAGCTTAGTTCAGCGTAATTTTAAGGTTTATGTAGGTGGAGTCAAAATGGTGGCCAGTTACAAAAAAGTTGGTAGCCCTCCCACCGAGGGAGAAGGCTCAGGCGAATGTAAGTATACTATTGATCCTCCAAACAAGATCGCTGCTCCGCAAACGTCATTTATGGAACCGGATGCGAACGGGGCAATTCTAGGTGATGATACAGCAAATGGACGCCATTTTGATGCACCGGTGGGAATCCCCACCTCTGAGAATTTATTTTCCAATGTGTGGGGAAAGAACTATTTGTTTGAACATACCTTCGCCAATATGGCAGGTCAGATTCGTTATTCCTGCAGTGTTAAAGTTACATATCCGACGAAGTGGGAGGAAGCGCAGCCGAATCTTCCAGGACCAAATGGAACATCGATTCCTCAAGCTCCGCTTCCTAAAACAGGGAAATTTGATAAGACCTATACCTTTGACTTGACTCCAAAAGAATATGCGTACTGGCAGGTAGATCAGTTAGCTGTTTATCAAATCGATCGTGCCCAGATGGAGAACTATGCGCTGCCTGGAGGAGAAGTCACTCTATATCCTAATAATTATGGTTCGCCGACGCTTGAGCTTACCAATAGTACAGAAGTAGAAGACCATGTTGTTCCCCAAGATACGGGAGGGATAGAATTCAAGCCAGAAGTGGTAGATGGTGGAGACCACGAACCGGGTCCTGAAGATGTTGATGATACAGACGTGCTCACAGACCTTGCGGAAATGCAGACCAAAGATCCTGAGGTGCAGAATGACCGACTAGTATTTAACGGGGAAACGATTATGGATGATACCGTTGCTAACAAGACCGGGCCTACCCCAGGGAGGATTCCTGATCCGCAAATCATCGGAGACGAGGTGCTTTACGAGGGCCAGTTAATGATCAATAGCGGTTTACTCAATCGGCAGAATACAACCAGCACGGGTACCATTTATTATACAATGCTGTCGGAGAACGTAGAGGGAAACGGAGATCAGGAATTTTTGATCTCTCCGATTAACTCCGTTACCGTGCACACACCGGTCGTCAACTACTCGCTACTTCCAGACGATAACCGCCCATTCGATCAACGTATGACACCGGATATGACTAGGGCGGTGCTGATCTTGGATCGGCCGTTCACCATACATTTTACGGAGAGTGGCCAGCATCTCAATATCCCTGGGTACGGCAACCGGGATTATGCCAAATACACGAAAAACAAGCGGATTCAATTTCCGTTTGGTGTGTTTCAAGGCAGCCAGTATTACCCAGAGAATACCTGGATCTACATCCCTGTTGGAACACCGTCCATGACCTTTACTATGCCAACCTGGGTGAATGAAGGCGACTATACCATTTATACGCAGTCTTGGGCTATAAACGCCCCGTCAGATGGATTGGATCTTTGTGAGGAGAACTTGAACGGTAATTTGACGAATTACTGCGCTTCGGAGAGTTTTAATATTGGGGTCGTCGGTCGACTGTTCGATTTTCGGATTTGGGACATCGGTGATTTTCGGTTTGAAAAGGTGTTTCGAACTGGCGTGGGGACACTTGAGCATAGCAACACGATGTACTATACGGGAGGGAATGATGAGAATGGCATACCGACCGCTTTAAGCGGACAACCACAGTGGCAGCTGCCGATCCGCAAGGGTTCTCATCCTACGGAGCAACGGACGGTACCGCATAACGGCTATTCCTTCTTGTTTGACTTCCGGACCATCGGGAACCTGTGGCAGCCGGGCGAGGGTATCCGGATCGAGCCAAGCTTCTATTTTATTCCGAAAAACGGAGGTACAGCGACACCTGTCGATCTGTACTATGATATCTCCGGTTCGAATAATAAAATGATCGGAGTCGGCTCTTCCAAGGATAAGCTGAGTTATTCTCGGACCTACCGCTTGGCGGATGGCTTGCGAAATATATCGAGTGGTGAATTATCGACGGCAGCAAGCTATGAGTACAATTACATACTGTCCGAGGCGGAGCGGGAAAAGACCTCTTGGCTGAAGTTCTATCAGCAATATACAAAGCGCAAAACTAAAATCGCTACAGGCTATAACCTAGAGCTTCTACCTTATAAATCGAGAACCTTAGTAGGTCCGACCGATATCCCTAATGGAGTGAATCCGATAGCGGCGGTTCGGAGCGTTCAACACTGGTACGGAGAATACAACCTGCCGATAGCCCCTTACATCCTGCCTAAAGGAACAGACATTGTCACCCTGGCGAATCATTATGGAGGGGCACTAGATGGGCATGAGCAGGAGTTTATCACTGGCGGCTATATCCTGGTAAATTTCGAAATTTATACGGTTAAAAATGGGGATGCCGACACTCGTATTTTAGGCTACAAGGCACCTATTGCTAACATGTGGGCGATTGAAGGTCAGATGACTGGGAGCACAGATGAAATGGGGCAAACGTTCTCTTTTTCCTCTGGGGATATCATTCTGTTTGAATCAGATTACTCTGTACGAAATGATTATCAGGGGCAGGCAAAATAAACTTTAGAAAAAAATAACTTAAATGTTTTATTTATCTTTAAATGGATTTAAATATAAACTTTATATCATTGAAGACCGATAATTATATAAAGGAAACCGGAGCTATAATAATGAACTTGAAAGATCTTTTGGGGTGTTAAAAAGTATTTTTTAAGTTCATTTTTATATAAAAAAACCACTTAAAGGAGAGGTTAATAATGGCAACAACCAAAGTTACATTGAGTTATGATGGATTAGCTGGCCAGGCGAAAATAATTAAAAATTACGGTACGGAAGTAGACGGTTTAATTAGAAAAGTTATGACTACGATGAAAAATCTTAACAGTGTTTGGGAAGATGATGCAGCAAAAGATTTTACAGATAAGGTGGAAAAATTGAAGCCGACATTTGATAAATTTGCAGAGTCGCTTCAGGATCTTGGAGATCATATGAATAATGTATCTATAAAGTATAAAGATCTTTCCGCTGCGGTTAAGAATTCGCAAAAATTCTAATATAGTTTTAAGTAAATCAAACTTCATGAGCCCCACTACATAAGAATTGTAATTAGCTATGCAGAGTGCTGCATAGCTAATTTTATTAGAAGCAAGCAGGGGGAATCACATGGCGTCAACGAAGCTTACATTTAACGTAGATGAAGTCGAGCGCCTGCAGACGAAAATAAGACAGGTAAGCCAGGACACCAACCGGCTGTACCTCCAGTTCAAAGGTCAAGCTAGTAACTGGAGTGGCGTCCCATTAGGATCAAACCAGGTGCAGGCGCAGATAATCATCAACGAACTGACGGTAGAAGCGGAAAAATTGGAAGACATCATTCGAGGCGCGATAAAAGGTGTTCAAGGCGCACAGGATGAGAATAAGCGGCAGGCAAATCAACTTTTTCAGCAGTTCGGTGTTCTTGGGGGTATGTTCGAAAGGTTAGGGAGCGGAAGTGCAATTGGGCAGTCTTCTATTCCGACGACGGCTCAGAAAGCGGTCACGAATCTGATCACCTCAATTGCTACTCTGATGGGTTGGGATGAGTTGAATAGTGATCCTATGGTGCAGAAGCTCGAGGCAACTGTTAAAAAGTCAGGATTGGGAACGATCGACTCTATAGCCGCGCAAAGTAAACTGAAGGATATCTACCTGGCGCGGGATCAGATCGCGAAGGCGCAGACAGCCTATGAGGTATATCAGGCGTTTGGAAATCAGACTCAAATGGACGCAATGCATAAGCTAGCGGAAGACGCACGCAAGAAGCTGAAATCCTTGGGTATAGACGAGGTCCAGTACCAGGCGGGTAAGGATCTAAGCACTTATTTTAAGAAACCAGCGGTTAAAGCATGTGATTATGATCCGTCGATTACCAGTAGAAGCATACCACTAGTGCAGAATGAAACGTATCAGTTGCTACTACGGACGGCAATGGAAAAAGGGGAGAAGGGAGCCTGGGCAAAAGGGCAGCTGGAAGGCGTTCAAACCACCATGGAACAGATGATTGCTACTGGAGTAAGTTTGGGTGTACATGTGATGACAAACCAAGGTGGAAAGGCTTGGGGAGATGTTATAAAATTGACTTCATCAGTCGCCCAACTGGATTCCTATAATCTGTTTAGAAAGAATAAAACGGAGGAACAAGCAAAACCCGAGGATTCTAAAAATGCCTTTTATAAATCGATAGACAGTTTTAAAGAGATTGGAACGGGTTTTGTAGGGACATTAAGAACTCGTGCGGATAA